>CP181261.1:1565000-2650324 GCA_047833665.1 Clostridium sp. | reverse complement strand
ATAGACCGGGATGATATATTTTTGAAGATTGATGTAATAGTCTATTCCCAAGTATCCGCTGCGGCTATAATGGCTAAAATGTAAGTAAAATGAGAGTATCATGGAACCAAAGCAGATTGCTGCATCTATTACGGCGAAAAGTGCATTCAGAATTTTTTGGTTTTCTTTAATCATATTCATTCCCCAATGTTAAAAGTTAAAAATATCCTTGCTTATTGTAAAAGATTTGGAAGAGTAATACAAGGTCGCTTTTTGGAAAACTGAAGTTTGTTCGCTGCGGTTGTATGTTTTGGGTTTCAATGGTATAATTTACCCATTGCAATCCGCGTAAAGTTGAGAAAATTTGAGTTTTTGAATTAGAAAGGTACCACTTTGCGTGCAACAATAAAGCTTTCTTCTACAGAGACAATAAAAAAATGAGGGTGCAACCAAATGTCTGCTAAGAAAAAACAATCCGCTGCGAAGAAAGGCACCGGATCCACAAAAGGTATGAATGTAAATCCAGTTATTGTTAAGGAAGAAAAAAATCGTTTATTTCTTCCTGTAGTGCTGATAATGGCTGTTATTCCATTGATTGTACATTTAACAATCGTTCACTTGGACTTAAATGAGGCCTATCTATTCGGACAGACCGTTTCTACCGATCTATTTTCTCAGGCAAAAGCCTTTTGGCTTCTGATATCGAGTGTCATTCTCATAATTCTCTTTGTGGTTAATTATAAAAAAATAGTTCACAAGCACAGCCGCCTGATTACTACATACGTGATTGCCGGTGGAACTTTTGCATTGTTTACCTTCTTATCGGCACTTTTTTCCGAATATTCAACCATCGCTTTCTGGGGTGTACATGACCGCGCAGAGGGAGCCTTTATTTTATGCTGTTATATCCTTCTGTTCTTGTATTCCATGTATGCTTACCGTACCCAAAGGGACTATAGAAATATTATGATTGCGCTCGGTATCGTAGTAACGGTATCTGCCGTATTGGGGACGTTCCAATATTTTGGTCACGATCTTATTACTACTGATTTTGGCCGGTTTTTCACTGTATCGCCTTGGGATCGCGATAAAATTGAGAACTTCAGTTTTTTGTCCGACTCGGGAAGACTGTACGGTACCTTCTATCACTGGGATTATGCCGGCAGTTTTGCCGCCATTGCCGTCCCTGTATTTACTGTTCTGGCTTTGGCCGCAAAGTCGCTGCGTGCAAGAGTTGCTCTTTGGTGTATGATGTTGCTCTCCTTCTGGATTCTTCTTGCCAGCACCTCCCGCGCAGGAATCGTGGGTGTTGTGGCTGCAATGATTTTCGGTATTGTTTTGTTCGGGAAACTTCTTGTACAGCACTGGAAAATTTCCATCTCCGGTTTTGTAATTTTTGTGATTGCTCTCATCGGAATGAATGTTGTTAGTAACGGAAAAATATTTTCCCGAATTCCAAGCCTAATGTCCGATATTGCAAGCGTATTTCAGACCAGTCAAACGGAAGATTATTTATCAAAATTGCCGGTTAAAGATGTCGCCGCAGAGGATAATACCATTATTCTTGTCACGCAGCAGGACGAGACATTAAAGGCGGTATTCCAAAACAATACACTAAAATTGTTGGATGGTAACGGACAAGATGTTGCAATCAAGAACGAGAATGGAAGCAGCGTTATTTCTGATGAACGTTTTTCGCAATTCAGTTTCGGTTTAGTACCGATGGGATTTGACAAGGATTCACAGGGAATTGTGGTGCGTATAAACGGTGTGCCGCAGTTTTATTTCCGAATTGGCGATGATAATAAGCTGTACCTTACCAACAGTACAGGAACAGTGGATTTCGGTTCTGCAGAAACTCCGCCGCATTTTGGATTTAGCGGCAAAGAACGGCTGGGTTCTGCCCGCGGTTATATTTGGTCCCGTACGCTTCCCATGGTTGCCGGCCATTTATTGCTAGGTGCTGGACCCGATACCTTTGTGCTGTATTTTCCGCAAAACGATTTATTTGGAAAATACTGGGCGTATGGTACGCCAAATATACTTGTTGACAAGCCGCATAACATGTATTTACAAATTCTGTTTGGAGAGGGAGGCATCGCACTGCTTGCCTTCCTGACCATTGTTTTACTTTATCTAGTTGACAGTTTTCGCCTCTATGCTTTCAAGAAACAGTATCGAAAGAATCAAATCTTTGGCATTGCTCTTTGCCTCGGAGTAGTCGGGTATTTATGTGCGGGTATGTTTAATGACTCTGTCGTCAGTGTCGCACCGGTATTTTGGATTATCCTCGGAGTTGGCATTGCAGTCAATTATGAAAATCGCAGGGAATTGATAAGTGAAAAGGCAGAATAGATACTGCGATCTTATGAAGTACACGGCTCATACAGCAAGGCGTATCATAGGAAATTTACGGTTGTTTGAACGTTTGTTCTGACTTGCATCCTGACTTGCATCTTTGCGATTTTTAGTGTTTTTTTGCGTGTTTTTCCGTTATGAAAAAGTAAAATAAAAATCCCGAAAAGCCGCATGGTTACTGGCTTTTCGGGATTTTTGCTTGGAGCGGGAAACGGGATTCGAACCCGCGACATTCAGCTTGGGAAGCTGACGCTCTACCACTGAACTACTCCCGCACTTTTAAAGCATAATTAGTCTATCATATTTCGGTTATATTTTCAAGACTTTTTGATGAAAGATGTTAGGCTTTATAATGGCTATTTTTAAAAGTTGCGGGGAGAGTTTTTGTCCGATTGATACACCGAGGAAACCTTTAAAAAATAGTAACATTTTCAGGTGCAGAACCATAGATTAGCCTAGTGAAATAAATTTAATGACAACTATCAGTGAAGATAAATAGGAGGCAAAACCACATGGACAGAAAAGAAATACCGCTGAATCAACTGCCAATCGGTGCAAAAGCCAGCGTGACCGCGCTGCTTTCGGACGGCAAAACAAGACGCCGTATGCAGGATCTCGGAGTCATTAACGGCACGCAGATACAGTCCCTCTATAAAAGTCCATCCGGAAATCCGGTTGCATATCTAATTCGCGGTGCCGTTATCGCACTTCGCTCCGACGTGTCCGCTAAAATCCTGGTAAATGCGTGACAACAAGGGCAAATCTGTGTATGTTGGCAAAATATGAAAATGTTATCATGATGCCTTTTTCACGGATTTGCCTTGTTTTGTATCATCATAACATCGTGAGTTTAGGAGGAAAATCTCATGGGATTGTCCGGATCATCCACCGGAACAGGAGTATTGAGCTGCTGCGATGGTATACTGCAAATAAAAAAACAGACTGACCAGGATAAAGTAATTGCGCTTGCAGGCAACCCGAATGTGGGGAAAAGCACAGTGTTTAATAATCTGACGGGGATGAATCAGCACACGGGCAACTGGCCAGGAAAGACAGTCGCTAACGCTCAGGGGCTTTGCCGTCATCGGGGGAAAAATTTCATTTTAGTAGATATTCCAGGAACCTATTCGCTGATGGCAAATTCTGAGGAGGAGGAAATTGCGCGCGATTTTATCTGTTTTGGCCAACCGGATGCGACGGTTGTTGTAGCCGATGCAACTTGTCTGGAACGCAATTTAAATCTTGTACTCCAAACGCTGGAGATTTCCGGCAGTGTCATTTTGTGCGTCAATTTGTTGGATGAAGCAAAAAAGAAAAGAATTAGGATTGATTTAAAAAGACTGTCACAAGAACTCGGAATCCCTGTCGTTGGTACAAGTGCACGCAGCGGCAAAGGTTTGACAGATTTGATGGATGCCGTTGTGCAGTTAACCGAATCCGACAGACACATGGAACCCATGAGAATTCATTATGGCAGCGAAATTGAAAACGCCGTTGCCATCCTGCAGCAGGAAATTGAGCAATTGCTTAACGGAAGGTTGAACAGCCGATGGGTCTCTTTAAAACTCCTGGAAGGCGACAGCAGTGTATTAAAATCTCTTGAAAGATTCCTCGGATATGACATCATGTCTTTCCAGGATATTTCGGAAAAGCTTGTGAAGGCAAAGGCCGTATTGGAAACGGAGGGAATTGTCGGAGATGCATTTCGAGATAAAATTGTCACAAAAATCATAGAAAAGTGTGAAGAAATCAGCCGAAAGACGATTGTTTGTGAAGAGAAAAAATATGCGGAACGCGACCGAAAGATTGATCGGGTTCTCACATCTCGTGCAACGGGTATCCCCATTATGCTTTTATTGCTGCTTTTAGTATTTTGGCTGACGATTACCGGCGCGAATTATCCATCCGAGCTGCTTGCGGTCGGATTATTTTGGCTGCAAGACCGCTTGGCGGAGTTTTTTACTTGGATCAACGCGCCGCTTTGGATCAGCGATCCTGTGGTGAATGGTATCTATCGAACTTTGGCTTGGGTGGTTTCTGTTATGCTGCCGCCCATGGCAATCTTTTTCCCACTGTTCACCCTTTTGGAAGACCTCGGCTATCTGCCCCGTGTTGCCTTTAACCTCGATAATTTTTTTAGAAAAGCATGTGCGCACGGGAAACAGGCACTGACGATGTGTATGGGGTTCGGCTGTAATGCCTGCGGCGTGATTGGATGCCGTATTATTGATTCCCCACGGGAACGGCTGATTGCTATTTTAACCAATAATTTTGTTCCGTGCAACGGTCGGTTTCCGACTTTAATTGCCATCATCACCATGTTCTTCGTTGGAACTGCCACCGGTTTATTCCAGACAGCAGTCTCCGCTCTCATTCTGACGGCTGTCATTATTTTGGGTGTCATTATGACCATGCTGATTTCAAAAATTCTTTCTAACACCATACTGAAAGGACTTCCATCTTCTTTTCATTTGGAATTGCCGCCGTACCGCCGCCCGCAGATTGGAAAGGTTATCGTTCGTTCTATTTTCGACAGAACGCTTTTTGTCCTGCACAGGGCAGTAGTTGTTGCGGCACCCGCCGGACTTATCATCTGGCTTATGGCCAATGTCCATATTGGGGAAGCCAGCTTATTGGGGCTCTGTGCCGGATTTTTAGATCCGTTTGCCCGACTGATTGGCATGGACGGATATATTCTAATGGCATTTATCCTCGGATTTCCTGCCAATGAAATTGTTGTACCCATTATCATCATGAGTTATATGGCAACAGGTACACTGACGGATTATTCCAGTCTAGCTCAGCTGCATGCGCTGCTTGTTAGTCATGGATGGACTTGGCTGACAGCCGTCTGCGTGATGCTGTTTTCGCTGATGCACTGGCCGTGCGGAACAACATGTTTAACCATTCATAAAGAAACCCAAAGCCTGAAATGGACACTGCTTGCTTTTGCAATTCCTACCGTTACCGGAATGCTCATCTGTTTTATTGTTGCCAATACGGCGCGTTTGCTCGGAATTGCCGCCTGATTGCAGGATTGGAAGATTTATAATGTGAATTTTCTATTGACAAAAATCAATTTGGTGCATATACTAATAACACATCAAATAATTTTGATGTGAGGTGATTGCTTGGCGGACGTTCATGAGGGGCATGCAAAAATATTTAAGGCATTGTGCGACGCGAAACGCTTAAAAATACTCGAACTGCTGCGCAGCGGTGAAAAATGCGCTTGTGTTTTGCTGGAACAGATGGACTGTGGACAGTCCGGATTATCCTATCATATGAAAATCTTAGTGGAATCCGGCATTGTGGAGAGCCGGCAGGAAGGCAAATGGACGTATTACAAAATCAGTGAAAAAGGCAGCGATTATGCCTGCAATTTACTCAAAGAACTGACAACAGCAAAACCTGGAACGCAGGAAAATGTTAAATGCAAATCATAAAGGCCATCGTCCCGGATGGCTTTTCTTTACCACAACATATCAAAAATTTTTGATATGTTGTGAACGGTTTACAGTTCAATATGAAATGAGGTTGCTATACAATGCAAATACTACAAGCAGTTTGGGATTTTTTTCAATATCAAATTCTAGGGATGAAATGGCTCGATGGGCTTATCGCCCGCGGGCTGACCGCTGTCGGTCTTGATACGTCTACCCGTTTAGCAGGCAGCATAGAATTTTTTCTCTACGATGTTATTAAGATTACAATTCTGTTGTGCTTTCTGATTTTTGTTATTAGCTACATTCAGAGTTATTTCCCACCGGAACGCAGCAAAAAGATTCTTGGGAACTTTCACGGTATTTGGGCAAACTGCATTTCGGCACTGTTAGGCACAGTGACGCCGTTTTGTTCCTGCTCCTCCATTCCACTGTTTATTGGTTTTACATCCGCGGGTTTGCCCGTTGGTGTGACGTTTTCGTTTTTGATTTCCTCTCCAATGGTTGACCTTGGTTCGCTGCTTTTGCTGATGAGTATCTTTGGAGCAAAAGTAGCTGTCACCTATGTAGTCGTCGGGTTGGTTATCGCAGTTATCGGTGGCACAATCATCGAGAAACTGCACATGGAGAAGTATGTGGAAAGCTTTATTCTAACTGCCGGCGGCGGCGTAGACATCGAATCGCCGAATTTAACGAAAAAAGACCGGCTTTCCTACGCAAAGGAGCAGATGCTTTCCACCTTTCGAAAGGTATTTCCCTATATTTTAATCGGTGTGGGCATTGGCGCCGTGATCCACAACTGGATTCCCGAAGAATGGGTATCGCTTGTGCTTGGCAGCCAAAACCCGTTCGGCGTTATATTGGCAACACTTGTGGGAGTTCCAATGTATGCCGATATTTTCGGCACCATCCCGATTGCGGAAGCTCTGCTGTCGAAAGGAGCACAGCTTGGCACGATTCTGTCTTTCATGATGGCCGTCACTACATTGTCCCTGCCTTCCATGATTATGCTCCGCAAAGCGGTTAAGCCGAAATTGCTGGCATTGTTTATCGCAATATGCACCGTGGGGATTATCATTGTGGGTTATTTCTTCAACGCAATACAGGCATTTGTTTTGTAAAGAGGTTCTGCGGAAAGAATAAGTTCCCAGAATTTGTGGAAACTTTTTAGAAAAACGTACATTGAACATCGGCAGATTTCTGCAGAAGTAACTGCTGATGACAAATCAATATAAACATTTTGCAAAGGAGAGTCATGAGTATGTCTTTGTTTAGAAAGAAGAAAGAAAAAAATAGTTGCTGCGCAGGCTGCAGCTGTAATGCGCAAAACATAGAAAAGAATGAAAACACCAAAACGAAAGGTGCAAGAGTAAAAATCCTCGGCAGCGGATGTGCAAAGTGCAACGCTTTGGAAGCGGCCGCAAAAGCAGCGCTGGAGCAGCTTGGCATGGATACGGCAATCGACCATGTGACTGATTTCTCACAAATTGCGGCTTATGGCGTAATGTCAACCCCGGCACTGGTGGTTGACGGTAAAGTCGTTTCTTATGGTAAAGTGCTGAAAACGGAAGAGATTGTAAAAATTCTGCAACAATTATAATTTAAAGGGGGATTTTAATGGAAAAGAGAAACACAGCCGGAATCGGCTTTTTTGAAAAATATCTCTCGCTGTGGGTCATCTTGTGCATGGTTATCGGAGTGCTGATTGGCAAATTTCTTCCGAGCGTTCCGGCATTTCTGGGTCAATTTGAGTATGCAAAGGTTTCAATACCGATTGCCATCCTCATCTGGCTCATGATTTATCCCATGATGCTGAAGGTCGATTTTCAAAGCATAAAAAATGTCGGGAAAAATCCGAAAGGATTATTTGTCACATGGGTCACCAACTGGCTGATTAAGCCTTTTACCATGTTTGGCATCTCCTGGCTGTTTTTCTTTGTCATTTTCAAAAATTTGATTCCGCAGGACCTTGCGCGCAGTTATCTATCCGGTGCTGTTCTGTTGGGTGCGGCACCGTGCACCGCTATGGTATTTGTCTGGAGTCATTTGACACATGGAAATCCGGCATATACAGTTGTGCAGGTGGCCACAAATGACCTTATTATCATGGTTGCCTTCACACCGATTGTTGCATTTCTTCTCGGCGTAGGGGGTGTGACCATTCCGTGGAATACGCTGATTCTCTCGGTGGCACTGTTTGTTGTAATCCCCCTTGCGGGAGGAGCAATTACACGGCATATCGTCGTAAAGAAAAACGGGATTCGTTACTTTGAAAATAAGTTTATTCCCAAATTTTCAAACATTACCACCACAGGACTGCTGCTGACCCTCGTTATCATATTTTCCTTCCAAGGTGATGTTATTCTGAATAATCCGCTGCATATCGTGTTGATTGCAATTCCACTTATTATTCAGACATTTTTGGTTTTCTTCATCGCGTATCTTGCCAGCCGAGCGCTGAAACTGCCGCATGAGATTGCAGCACCGGCGGGCATGATTGGGGCTTCAAATTTCTTTGAACTCGCAGTTGCCGTGGCCATTTCGCTGTTTGGAACGACATCTCCCGCAGCGCTTGCCACCATTGTAGGAGTTTTGACAGAGGTGCCCGTTATGCTGATTCTTGTCCGAATTGCAAACAATACGAAAGGTTGGTTTCCACATGACTAAGCCAAAGGTAGCCTTTATCTGCGTTCACAACTCTTGCCGCAGTCAAATTGCGGAAGCACTTGGAAAACGCCTTGCCGCCGATGTGTTTGAAAGTTATTCTGCGGGGACAGAACTGAAAGACCGCATCAATCCGGACGCGGTTCGCCTGATGAAAAAACTGTATGACATTGATATGGAGCAAACTCAGCGACCTAAACTGCTTGAGGAACTTCCTCCCATTGACGTGGTTGTTACCATGGGCTGCAATGTAAAATGCCCATATCTTCCCTGTAAACGCCGTGAAGACTGGGGATTGGATGACCCAACCGGCAAGGACGATGCGGAATTTCTCCGCGTTATTCAGTCGATAGAGGCTAAGGTACTCAAATTGGCAGAGTCTTTACGGTCTTTACAATAGAATAGAAGAAGCCGGCAGTTCCTCGTAAACTGCCGGCTTTATTTATCGGGCGATGCATTTGTGTCAAAGTGTAGAGAGGGAAAGAAACAAGAAAGAGGATTGCGGGAGCAAAATTCGTGTTGCCTTTTTACAGTTTATTCAATTCTTTTGGGAAATTCTATGTTATGATGACAATAGACTAGCTGATATGGTGAAAGGAAGTGAAATGTTGAACTGGCTAATGCGATTTACCTACTGGTACAACCGCGTGATGGCGGGCAGGTACGGTTCGGATCAACTGAGTATTGCTCTGATTGTCGCCTACCTACTGTTAAATTCCATTGCCAATATATTCCGAATCGCGATATTTTACTATTTAGCAGTTGCGCTCTTAATTTGGGGGATATATAGAATATTTTCAAAAAACATTTCACGCAGATACCGTGAAAACGCTGTCTTTTTAGAGTATTGGCATCGGTTTTTGCAATGGTTCCGCACAAGTTCTGTGCGCTTTGAAACTTGGCGGGAAAAAACCTTGTACCGCATGAATGATAAAAAGACACATAAGTATTATCGGTGTCCCAACTGCAAGAATACACTGCGTGTACCGAAAGGCAAAGGGAAAATTGTCATTACCTGTCCGGTGTGCCATACGGAATTTATTAAAAAAACTTAAAAGTTATCACGGCTTTCGCAGACGAATCGGAAACCAAAGGCTAACTGCGATTCCTACGGTGATACAAAGAGCCGCCGCTAACATACCGGTAAAAAAGGACGGCATGCGGTCGCCGATTACAACAAGTGTGTTATCGGTATTTTGCTGCGGCTGATTTTGACCTGTTTGTTCGGCGGCGCTGCTCTGCGCTAGAGAAACTTGAGCATGATTCACTGCGGTGGGTTGGGCTGCCTGCTCATTATCGTTGTTTTCGAAAGTGCGGGAAGAATGGTTTGAGCTTGTTTTTTTGGCATCTTCTGCTTCTTGGATATATTTAGGCTGACTGTCATCGGCTTTTTTCGCCTGTGCGGCCGAGCTGTCTGTGGTTTCCTCCGTGCGTTCTCGTTGGACGGTAATCATATATTTAGCGGTTTGGGTCTGATCTTCGGAAGTGACAGTAACGGTGATGGGCGTTTCTTTGCCCGCGCCGTTTAGCGTGCTACGGCTGATTTGTACTGTACCGCCGTCCGCTGCGGCTGTTTTGAAATTTACCGCATTAATTTCACTGCTAACAACCAGTGTATAGTTAAAAACAGAAGGGGAAAAATCCGGAATCAGAGTGCCGGCCGATGGCGTCAATTCCGTCAGTCGGGCTTCCGATGAAAGCGGCTCTGGAATTTTTAAAGTCAGTTTTTTCTCTGTATTGTTTGCATCAAGCAGATTTCCGTCATAATCGCAAATTTGGTCCGCCGTTACCGTCAATGCAGTGTTCCCGGGATGAGCGTTTGATTTTATCTGAAACAGAAAAGAAGCCACAGTACCCGAAAGCTTTGGGGCGTAGCCCTTTTCGGGGTTGCAGACATAAACGCAGTTGAGATAACCGGAACTGCAGTTTGTTTGCATGGTGCCGCTTTTGACAGTGCTTGAAGTTTCCGTGCTGATATATTCAAGACTGTCTTCATCATAATAAACCTTCAGTCGGAATCCTGCGGCTGTGGTTTCTGTTTTATAGGCTGTCACATTCAGCCGTACCATTTCTTCCTGTGCTGCGGAAGCGGGGTCGAGCGAGTAAGAAAAGTATGTCTGTGAACTGGCGGCAGCAGGTGACGTAAGAACCGCGGCACATAAAAAGAACAGGCAGGCAATTTTGAAAAGCCTCCTTTGATTCATATAAAGTCCCTCTCTAAAATAGAAAAACAGCCACACCGCAAGCGGCATGGCCGTCTAAAAGGAATATGACGCTTAAGCGGTAACGGTGTTTTGCTCCATTTCATTGGAACGAATGTCTCTAAGGCGTTTTTTTCGCAGAACCAGAAGGCGGAACCGATTATATCTCTGAACGGCCGCAAATGGTGCATTGGCCAGCATAATCAGAAAAGACATAACTAGGCCGACCAGAAGCGGATTAATAATCAGCGTAACCACCGCACAAATGCAGTTTTTCAGATGCATCCATTCCCCGCGGCACGTTTCTGTAATAAATTCATCGAGATATTCGATGGAAATATCATTCAGATGCCTTTTGGAAAAACCGTTTTTTCCTATGTATTGCGGAACTCTGTCTTTCCAAACCTGTATTTTTAGTGTATCTCTGTACCAACGTCCGCCATGTTCCCATTGCCTCGGTGCGTACCGCTCTTTTGTGGGATCAAATGCTGATTTTGGCAGTTTAATGCAGAGCAGAAAAACCGTAATATGCCATAGGCCTACAATCACAAGGTTCCAAATTAGCATATCCAAAAATGATAAATTTTTTAGCACAGAGGTCACTTCCCTTCTATATTCCCATATGCGTAAAATGCTTTATTGTATGTAGTTTTCTAGAAAAAATACGTTTTAAACTTATTATAATACAGCGAAAAGGAGTGTGCAAGATGAAAGTTTTGCTTATTGGCGGTACAGGAATTATCAGCCGTGCGGTAGCAGATTTTGCCATCGCACGCGGAGCGCAGGTCACATTGTTAACGCGCGGCAATCACCCGGAGTTGGCTCCCGCGGGCGCGGAACTTCTAAAATGTGATATTTCCGACGAGGAGAAAGTCAAAAAACTGCTTTCAGAAAGAAGTTTTGACGCCGTTGCAGATTTCACAGTTAAAAAAGTGGAACAAGCCGCGCGGGACATTTCGATTTTCAGCGGCAAAACAGGTCAGTTTATTTTTATCAGTTCAGCTTCTGTTTATCAGAAACCTCCTGTTCGGTATCCGTTTACAGAAAGCACCCCGCTGCGTAACCCATACTGGCGCTACTCGCGCGATAAAATCGCTTGTGAGGAAATCTTTTTAGGAGCCTACCGTTCCAGCGGTTTTCCCGTTACCATTGTACGCCCCAGCCATACTTATTCCGAACGGAGTATCCCGCTGGCGGTGCACGGTCAAAAAGGGCCTTGGCAGGTTATCACACGGATTCGTTCCGGGAAACCGGTCATTGTTCACGGCGACGGCCTCACACTGTGGACACTTACACATGCGGACGATTTTGCAAAGGGATTTTACGGCCTGCTGGGCAACCCTCACGCGATAGGGGAAGCGGTTCATATTACCAGCGATGAGGCAATCACATGGAATGATGTATATATGGCAATTGGTGCGGCACTTGGTGAAAAACCCAATTTGGTTCATATTCCATCGGATTTTCTCGCTGCATTTGACCCGCAGCTGCTTGGAACTTTGCTGGGTGATAAAGCATACTGCGGCGTATTTGACAATTCCAAAATCAAAAGTTTGGTGCCGGGCTTTCATGCAGAAATTCGGTTTGCGGATGGTGTCCGCCGCAGTGTGGAATATTTTCTTTCCCACCCGGAGGTTCAGGTTCCGGACCCCGATTTTGACGCTTGGTGTGACCGCGTGATCGCGGCGCATTTCGCAGGAATGAAGCAGATGAATACTCATTAATGCCTATTCTTCAGCTTGTTGACTGCTGCGTCAAGAGTAGTTTCAATTTTATATTTGATATGTATGCGGGTATTGTGCCTTCTTATGAAGGGGACGGGAATCACCCCTCTGCTGATTGATTATTTTCTGCTTGTTACAGCGAAAACCGCGAACGCATTAAAAGCGTCCGCGGTTTTGTTATATTCAAAATGAGTGGTTTAGTTAAATGTATAAAGGCTTTTGTACGGATTATGAGAATTCGGGCGCAGCACATAGAACGGGCGGTCAAATAAACTCTGCTTTTCAACTGAGAACGCGGCACAGAATTCATCCAGATAGGAATCAATTGCTGCCATATCCTCATCCGTCGCCTTTGCTGCAGTCACCTGCGGCGGAAGGTCTGCGGGAAGTTCCCAGCAACGCAGATACATTTTGCCGCCGTGCATACCGGTGCCGCACAGCGCTCCGACCGGAGCCTTTTTCTCGGACCCGATGCCCAGCACAATAATAGTGCCGCCCGCTTGATATTCACCGAGGAAGCTGCCTGTTTCTCCTCCAATGACAATCAGAGGCTGTTGTTCCCGGTATGCTTTCATATGAATGCCCACACGGTAGCCGGCGTTTCCCCTCACCAAAATTTTGCCGCCGCGCATAGAATAGCCGGTTGCATCTCCGCAGGAACCTTCAATAACAATCGTACCATTGTTCATGGTATCGCCGGTTTGGTCCTGCGCATTGCCGCAAACACGGATGATGCCGCCGTTTAGATAGCAGCCCAGCGCATTACCGGGAATGCCGTGAATGGTCAGATTTTTTCCGTTCATACCCGCTGCGATGTATCTCTGCCCCATGCAGTTTTCAAGCAGAATTTCCGAACCAGACGCCTGAATTTCTTCATTCAGCGCCCGAAAATCCATGCCGTTTGCATTGATGCGGTTCATTTCACACCTCCGAGTTTTTCCGCCCGACGTTCTGCGGTGAACGCCATCAGCTGCGGTTTCTTTTTAAGAAGTTCAAAATCGACGGTATTCAGCGGGATTTGTTCCCGGATGAGGGAAGTGTAAATGCCTGCCCGAGCTATTTCACCGATTAGGATAAACCCTTTGAGCAGATTATCCCGCACTATCAGCTTTTTGTAAGTGCCGGTCCCGGATTCTACGATTTCCTCGCCGTCATAGCTGCCGGCGGTTAGAACATGAAGTCCGAAAAAGCCGATGGCATTCATCGGGACGGCGTTCGCAAAGGATTTTTCGCCGCCGGCCATGTTCACTCCTGCGGTTTCTCCCTGCAGATAGGCATTCGGCAGGATTGCCAGTATGCGTCTTTGTCCGGAGGTAATATCGCGGCATTCGCAGCAGTCCCCGGCGGCGTAAATATCCGGTATACTGGTTGCTGAATGTTCATCAATAACGATTCCTTTTCCTACTTGACAGCCCGCTTCGGCGGCCAGCTGAGTGTTCGGTCTGACACCTACGGCAATAACCAACAGGTCAAAGTCTACGGTTTTTCCGCTTTTCAGATGAGCGCGGTTTTTCTCAAATTTAGCTACGCTGTCGCCAAGCAAGAAACTGATTCCGTGCTTTTCAATGTGCTGTTGAATCATTTTGGAACCGGTTGGGTCAAGGATGCTCGGCAGGATACGGTCCGCTAAGTCAACCACCGTGATGGAACCGACGCGGTCGCGGATTCCTTCTGCGCACTTTAGACCAATCAATCCGGCACCGACAATCAGCACACGGCTTTCCGGACGAAGATTCTCTTGCAGTGCCTTGGCATCATCCAGCTTTAAAAAAGTAAATTTTTTCTCTACATGCTCCAGCCCTTCCATTGGGGGGATAAACGGACAGGAGCCGGTTGCAATCAGAAGTTTGTCGAACGAAATCGATTCTCCGCTGTCAAGCGTAACAGTTTTATGCTGGGAATCGACATGAACGGCTTTTTTTCCAAGCATCGTTTTTACTTTCTGCGTTTCATAAAAATCCGCGGGACGGGTGCGCATTTTTTCTTCCGTTGTGCTTCCGTATAAAAGATAGGAAATCAAAGGGCGGGAGTAAGCCGGATATGGCTCGTCGGAGATGACTGTTATTGGCCCGTTTTCATCAACGGAACGAATCCCTTCAATGCAGCCGATTGCCGCGGTGGAGTTTCCAATAATTACATAATGCAAATCAGTTCACCTCTCTTCAAACACAATGGCGTTGTTCGGACAGCCTTTCACACAGGCAGGCTCACCGCATGCGTTGTCAGTGCAAAGTTCACACTTTTGAATGGCATGGCCATCCGGAGAGGGCATTACAGCACCATAGGGACAGACGAGGACGCAGGTATAGCATCCCACACATTTTTCTTTATCCACATGAACCACGCCGTTTGTTTTTGATATGGCCCCGGCAATGCAGCTTTTCATGCAAATCGGATCGTCACAGTGACGGCACGAGACAGCAAAGCTGATTTTATTGTCGCCTTCAACCTGAATTTTCGGGTGGATTTTTACCCCTTTGAGCGCCTTTGCCATATCGGTTTCCCCAGTGGCTGCAAATGCACAGTTGTATTCGCACAAATGGCACCCCAAACACCATTCTTCATTTACATAAACCCGTTTCATCGCTTATTCCCCCGCATGCTTTATTCCAAGGATTTCAAGCTCTTTTTCGTTCAGTCCTACGCCGCGCAGCATCAGGCGGTTTCCGCGCAGAGCCTCAATCGAGTTAATGCCCATGCCGCCCATCATTTCTTTGATTTCGTGCTGCCAAGCGGAAATGAGGTTTACAAGCCGTTTGTACCCGATATCCGGATTAAGGCGTTTGACTAAATCCGGGCGCTGTGTTGCAATACCCCAGTTGCATTTGCCCGTCTGGCATGTACGGCAAAGATGACAGCCGAGCGCCAGCAGTGCCGGGGTAGCAATATAGACTGCATCCGCACCAAGCGCAATGGCCTTTACAACGTCGGCCGAGTTTCGAATACCGCCGGCAATAATCAGCGATACGTTATTGCGGATTTGCTCCTGACGCAGGCGTTCATCCACCGCCGCAAGCGCAAGCTCAATCGGGATGCCAACATTGTCGCGGATGCGGGTCGGGGCGGCGCCGGTACCGCCGCGGAATCCGTCGATTGCGATGATATCCGCACCGCTGCGTGCAATACCGCTCGCTATGGCCGCCACATTGTGCACCGCCGCAATTTTTACAATTACCGGCTTTTTGTATTGTGTGGCTTCCTTGAGGGAATAAACCAGCTGACGCAAATCTTCTATTGAATAAATATCGTGGTGCGGTGCGGGAGATATGGCGTCCGTACCCTTTGGAATCATGCGGGTGCGGGATACCGCGTCTGTGATTTTTGCACCGGTCAGATGGCCGCCTATGCCGGGCTTTGCACCCTGACCAATTTTGATTTCAATTGCCGCGCCGGCTTCCAGGTAATCGTGATGCACACCAAACCGTCCGGATGCGACCTGCACAATGGTATGCGGACCGTATTGATAAAAATCTTCATGCAGTCCGCCTTCGCCGGTGTTGTAGTAGGTTCCAAGTTCCGTTGCGGCTCTTGCAAGGCTTAGATGTGCGTTGTAGCTGATGGAACCGTAGCTCATTGCGGAAAACAGAATCGGCACTTCCAATTCCAGTTGGGGAGGCAAGCTGTCTGTTTTGATGCTGCCGTCCGGATTGCGCTCAACGCGTTCCGGCTTTTTGCCGAGGAAAGTACGGGTTTCCATTGGCTCGCGAAGCGGATCAATGGACGGATTTGTCACCTGTGAGGCATTGATAAGCATTTTATCCCAGTAGATTGGATATGGTCTGGGATTCCCCATGGAAGAAAGCAGTATGCCGCCGGTGTCCGCCTGCTTGTAAATTTCACTAATATCATTTTGCCCCCAGTAAGCATTTAAGCGAAACGTGTCCGGATTTTTCACAATTTTCAGCGCATGTGTTGGACACAGTGTAACACAGCGGTGGCAGTTGACGCATTTGCTTTCATCGCTTTTCATTGTGCCGGAATCCGGGTCAAAAGAGTGGACTTCGTTTGCGCACTGGCGCTCGCATACGCGGCAAGCGATGCAGCGCTGCGGATCGCGGAGTACATCATATTCCGGAACATTGTAATTAATTGGCATTTATACCTGCACCCCCTGATTGACTCTGATGATAACAGGCTCTCCGCCGCGCGGAGACCACAGCCGGTCCAGTTCCGGCTCCACTGTGCGAATTGCACATTCTTCGCTTGCAACGTACACGCGGTCACCTTTTTCGCCGACTACCATACTGCGCAGCTTCAGCCGGTCATTTAGAGCCATCATGCCGCCGGTGAACCCGAGCAAAATGGAAAACGGCCCTGTGACCAGCATGCTGGAATACACATTTCTCAAATATGTAAATTTTTTGCGGTCTGCTTCATCCATTGCGTCAATCTCACTCCAGAACGGCGCGGCGATGACGTCGGCAGTTTCCTCAAGGCTCATACCCTGTCTGCGGTTTAGGTAATCTATGATGTAGGTGATTACTTCCGTATCGGTCAGCAATGTGCAGTTGTAACCAAACATTTCAATAAATCTGCGGTTTGCATCATAGGAGGAAATTTCTCCGTTATGTACGACCGAGTAGTCCAACAGATTGAACGGATGCGCGCCGCCCCACCATCCAGGTGTATTTGTGGGGTAGCGTCCATGCGCCGTCCAGCAGTATCCCTCGTATTCCTCCAGCCGGTAATACCGGCCTACATCCTCAGGAAATCCCACGGCTTTGAATACACCCATGTTTTTTCCGCTGCTGAACACATAAGCCCCGCGAATCTGCGTATTGATTTTCATGACGAAGCGGGCTACAAATTCTCGCTCGTCCAGACCGGTGCTCTGCAAAAGTTTTTCATACGGAAGGCCAAAATAGCGCCAGATAGCCGGTTCGTCCGTAATCTGAGGCATTTTCCGTGTTGGTATCTTTTCTGCGATTGATACGTCAAAACTCGACTGTAAGATGGACTCACATTCTTCTTTTGCGCGAACACTGTCATAAAAGACATGGAATGTATAAAGGTCGCGGTTCTGCGGATAAATCCCGTATGCAGCGAATCCGCCGCCGAGACCATTTGAGCGGTCGTGCATCGGTTCAATGGAACGAATTGCGGTTTCTCCGCTGAACCGTTCTCCGCTTTTTGAAATCACACCTGTGATAGCGCACCCAGATGGGATTCTGATTTCTCCTTCTTTTTGCATTTTTTATTAAGCCTCCCTGCAAGAAAAGAAATCGCTTGTGTTTCAGAAATGTTTGCGTAGTTTCAATAAACATCCAAAACGGAAGGTTTTGTTAATAATCTTAGCTAAATTTCAAAAATACTTTTTTTTGTACGTTTTTTCATGATATATTGCTTATCAGATAAAGTCAATATATTTTTCCAGCTTTGGCTAAAATGCAAGATTTGTAAACTAAAAATTCATAGAAAGCGGGGAAAACCCCTGCTCAGACTTATTTCTTTTAATTTTTGCAACTTTAAACAATTCATTATTGACTTTTTGTGTTGAAGAGCATATAATGATATACATAACAACAAAGATGTTGTTGGGGTTTAATGACCTAGATCCCAGCAGCATCTTTTTTCTTTTAACGCAATTTAAATAGGGAGTGGATTTCAGATGAGCAATATTCCGGAATTGTTCGGTTGCATGGTGTTTAATGATTCCGTTATGAAGGCTAGGCTTCCCAAGTCGGCATACAAGGCCCTAAAAGAAACAAGGGAAAAAGGAAAACCTTTAGATTCCAAAGTGGCGGATATTGTGGCAAATGCTATGAAGGAATGGGCTTTGGAAAAGGGAGCGACCCATTTTACGCACTGGTTCCAGCCAATGACCGGCGTTACGGCGGAAAAGCACGACAGCTTCATCTCTCCTACGGACGGAGAAAAAGCGATTATGGAATTTTCCGGTAAAGAGCTCATCAAGGGAGAACCGGACGCTTCCAGTTTTCCGTCCGGCGGACTGAGAGCTACCTTTGAGGCTAGAGGATACACTGCATGGGATCCCACAAGTGATGCTTTTGTAAAAGAAAATACCTTGTGCATTCCCACCGCTTTTTATTCTTATGGCGGGGAAGCTCTGGATAAAAAGACCCCGCTGCTGCGTTCCATGGACGCCATCAATAAGCAGGCACTGCGTGTTCTGCGGTTGTTCGGAAACACAGAAGTGGAGAGAGTAACCACCACAGTAGGTCCGGAGCAGGAATACTTTCTTGTGGACAAAGAACTTTACGAAAAAAGAAAAGATTTGGTGTATACCGGCCGTACCCTTTTCGGAGCAAAGCCTCCAAAAGGACAGGAACTTAACGACCATTATTTTGGTGCAATCAAACCGCGCGTAGCGGCCTATATGAAGGACCTGAACCAGGAACTGTGGAAGCTTGGCATTTTTGCTAAGACAGAACATAATGAGGTTGCACCTTCCCAGCATGAATTGGCGCCGATTTTCACTTCCAGCAATATTGCAACTGACCATAACCAATTAGTCATGGAAATCATGAAAAAGGTGGCTGTGCGGCACGGGCTGACTTGTCTGCTGCATGAAAAACCTTTTGCGGGAATTAACGGAAACGGCAAGCACAATAACTGGAGCATGTCTACTGATAAGGGCGAAAATCTTTTGGAGCCAGGCGATTCTCCGAATCAGAATGCACAATTCTTATTGTTCCTAGCCGCAATTATTAAGGCGGTCGACGAGCACCAAGATCTTCTTAGAATCTCCGTTGCCAGCGCTGGAAATGACCATCGTTTGGGTGCAAACGAAGCACCGCCGGCAATCGTTTCCATGTTTGTTGGAGAGGACTTGGCAGAGATTCTTGATGCGATTGAAAATGGCAAGTCCTGCGGGAAAAAGGATCGCGTCTTTATGGAAATTGGCACTGACGTTTTGCCGAAAATCCCGAAAGATACCACGGATCGCAACCGGACTTCTCCGTTTGCTTTCACCGGCAACAAATTTGAATTCCGGATGGTTGGTTCTTCTGATTCCATTGCATGCCCCAATATGATTTTGAATACCATTATTGCGGATGCTCTGTGTGAATTCGCGGATAAACTGGAAAAAGCAGATAACTTTAAAGAAACGCTGAATACGCTGATTCAGGAAACCATTAAGAAACATAAGAGAATAATTTTCAACGGCAACAACTATGCGCCGGAATGGGTGGAAGAAGCTGAAAAACGCGGTTTGCTGAACTTGCGCTCCACCGTGGATGCTCTGCCGTATTATATCAAACCGGAAAACATTGCTCTGTTTGAAAAACACGGTGTTCTCACCAAAACAGAAGTTTATTCCCGTTATGAGATTCAGTTGGAAAACTATTACAAGCAGGTTGCCATTGAAGCGCTTGCCATGGTCGATATGCTTCGCAAGGATCTTCTGCCGGCGGCCGCTTCCTATATGAAGGATCTAAGCGAAACCGCAGTCAACAAAAAGAAGCTTTCCCCCGACCTAAGCTGCGGTTACGAAGAATCTCTCCTCAAGAAGATTTCTGCTTTAACTGATGAATTGTATCAAAAGTGTGAAAGTCTTGACGTTGCTGTCAATACGGATCAAGAATTTAAAGATGCTCTGGAACAGGCAAGGTATTACCGCGATACCGTTTTTGCGAAAATGTCCGAGGCGCGCGCTGTTGCAGATCAATTAGAGCCGCTCATCGGTTCGGAATATTTGCCCTATCCAACTTACGGTGAACTGCTGTTTAGTGTTGTGTAAGTTATATTAATCGTATTTTCAATTTCATTTGTTTCTGTTATAATGCAAAGGCATGTATCTCTCCGAAAAGGGGGGGATACGCGCCTTTGCTTTTGCTGATATTAACGGCAAAAACTGTGATTGCGATATTTCCGTTGTCAGAGAGAGGAAATGTAAGTTTTGAGCGGGTTATTATGTCTAAATAGGGAGGAAAGGCTTAATGGAAAAAATCAAACATCGAATTAGAAATATCGGTCCGGGGGCGCTGGTAGCGGCAGCGTTTATCGGACCCGGTACGGTTACCACTTGCATGAAGGCGGGTACCGGATACGGTTACACTCTGCTTTGGGCGCTGCTGTTTTCCACCGTGGCAACCGTCATTCTTCAGGAGATGTCTGCTAGGCTTGGCATCATCACGCAAAAGGGATTAGGTGAAAATATTCGCGAAAAGGTATCATCACCGGTTTTAAAAAGCATTACGATTGCCATTGTGATACTTGCTGTTTTTGTCGGAAATATCGCTTATGAAACCGGTAATCTGGTCGGTGGCGCGTTGGGGATTAATACGGTTGAACCTTCCGTTCCCGTTACTACTTGGGCTTCGATTTTAGCAGCACTGGCTTTTCTGCTGCTTTGGACCGGCAGCTACTACTATGTGGAGAAGGCATTAATCGTTCTTGTTTTAATCATGAGCTTTGTATTCATCGTTACGGCGGCGGCCTCATCACCGGATTGGGGAGCAGTCCTAAAAGGCCTGTTTGTGCCAAGTTCAGGCAAAACCGGATGGATGACTGTCATTGGCCTAATTGGTACGACTGTGGTGCCGTATAACCTTTTTCTTCATGCCTCCTCTGCTTCTGAGCGGTGGAAAAATGTTGAGGATTTAAAAAACGCGCGAATTGATACCATTTTATCCATTGGGCTCGGAGGACTCATCTCCATGGCGATTGTCATTGCTGCAGCGGCTAATTTGTATGGAACCGGCAATCAAGTAACGAATGGTGCGGACATGGCAAAAGCTTTTAACCCAATTCTTGGGCGATGGTCTGGAATCTTTCTAGGGATCGGACTCTTTGCCTCCGGTTTTACTTCCTCCATCACTGCGCCGCTGGCAGCCGCATTTGCCACTTCCGGTGTTTTGGGTTTAGGCAAAGACATGAAAGACCTAAAGTTCAAAGGCCTGTGGGCCGTTGTGCTTGCCATTGGAACTATTTTTTCTGCATTGGGAAAATCCAGCCCTACCGAGATTATCTTGCTTGCACAGGCGGCAAATGCAATTATCTTACCCATAATTGCACTGTTTTTAATGTATTGCATGAATGACCGGAGTCTTGGACGCTATAAAAACGGCGCTGTGCAAAACCTATTGGGCTCTGTCGTCATAGCGGTGACACTGTTAATTTGCATTCGCAATCTTACAAACTTTTTCCAAGCTCTTTCTGCACTATTTTAGTTTGTGAAACTTTACACTAAATCAAGGCCGTTTTGCCAGCTGAGGAGTAGTGGCAAAACGGCCGTTTTATCGAAAGACCTGTGTGAACAGCCAACTTTGGCAGGTGTCTGCCGAATATTTTCATCAGATCTTCATGCACCTTTCATTTTTCTGTCACAAATAAAAGACACCCTATGAATATCGTAGGGCAGCCTTCCACAACCGATAGTACATTAGAAAGGTGCAGGACTATGAACACCAAACGAAAAAACTGTGAAACAGCGGTATTTGTGCTGATTTTGCTTTTGACGGCTTTTTTATCCATTTATAATATTTGGAATTTTGGGTACAGCAATGCTTTTTATGCAGCAAGTGTAAAGAGCATGCTGACCAGTTGGAAGAATTTCTTTTTTGCTTCGCTGGATCCGGGCGGATGGATTACAGTGGATAAGCCGCCCGTTTCGCTTTGGATTCAGACGGCCTTTGCGAAGATGTTTGGTTTTTATGGCTGGAGCATTATTTTGCCGCAGTGCCTTGCCGCAGTGGCTACGGTGGCAATTGTTCATCGTGCCGTTCGGGTTCGTTTTGGCGCAGCTGCCGGTCTGATTGCCGCCTTGGTGCTTTCTTTGTCCCCGATTTTTATTGCTATCAGCAAAACAAACAATACCGATTCTATTTTAATTTTTTTCATGACTTTGTCTGCATGGGCTATGCTGGCAGCCTGCGACCGCGGACAGCTGCGGTATCTGATTTTGTCCATGATTCTTCTTGGAATTGCCTATAATGCCAAAACCTTGGAGGCGTTTTTGATACTGCCGGCGCTTTATGCGGCTTATTTTTTTGCCACAAATCTCAGGTGGAGAACACGAATTTGGCAGCTTGCGGTGGCAACACTTGTCCTTTTGGTGGTTTCGTTGTCTTGGTCAGTGATTGTAGATATGACTCCGGCGGACGAGCGGCCCTATGTGGACAATAGCACAACCAACTCCGAATTGGAACTTGCATTTGAATATAACGGAATTCAGCGCATTATAGGACCTTCCCGAAGTCGAAACAGTACGAGCGCGGCAGGAGAGAACCATCTAAATGAGAAAGCAGACAGCGCCGATACCAATAAATTCCAAAGCCCGGATTTTCACATGGATGGGCAGAATCGTGGCAATGCCGAAAATGCAAATAGAGCTATTGCCTTTTCGGGGAAACCAACCGGCGGAGGAATTTCTAACGGTGACGCAGGGATTTTTCGCATGTTTAATACGGAAATTGGAGGACAGAACAGCTGGCTGCTTCCATTTGGTTTTTTCTCGATTTTGGCAATGTTGATTTCAATGAGAAAAAACGAAGCCGAGCAGCGCAGAAAACTGCTGAGTGCAATCCTGCTGTGGGGCGGTTCCGTTATAACCATGTATGGCTATTTCAGCGTATCACGGTTTTTCCATCCATATTATATTTCGGTTATGGCCCCTTACCTTGCTGCGTTGGTAGGCATCGGCGCTGCGGAACTTTGGAAACTATACCACAGGGAAGGATTTTCTGCTTACCTGCTTCCGACGGCTATTGTAGTGACAGCGTCTGTTCAGGCGGCAATGCTTCAAGCCTATCATGGCTATTCTGAAATTTTAATTCCTCTTATTTGTTTGGCTTCAGGAATACCCGCAGCGATTCTGATGTTCTCCCGGATACGGCATAAAAACCTCTCCGGCAAATCCGCGCGCATTTGCACTGCAATTGGACTTGCAGGCTTGTTGATTGCTCCTGCCGTATGGACGGGATATACGGTGTTTGACCAAAATTTTCATTCATCTGTTCCGTTGGCCGGACCGACGGCAGAGGAAACATCCATAGCTGACCGTACGGACGGAAATCAAAGGCAGCAGAGCACTAGAATTGGGGCTGGTGCAAAAAATTCTAAAAATGATGGCAACAGCAGAAATAGCAGCGGTTTTACTTCAAATGCAGATTTTATTCGATTTTTAGAAGAAAGCAATACAGGCGAAAAATTTTTGGTTGCTGTTCAGAACTCGAAAGAAGCGGAACCGATTATATTGGCAACAGGGAAGCCGGTCATGGCTGTTGGGGGCTACAGCGGAAATATGCAAACGCTGACCGTGGAAAAGCTAGAACAAATGGTAAAAGATGGCCAATTGAAGTATTACGTGCTTGACAGCGGAAATTCCACAGATGAAGTGGCAGCATGGGTCAAAGAACACGGAATAGTTGTAAATCCGTCTTTGTGGAGTTTTTCGGACAAAAATAGCGCACAAAATACAGCTCAGGTGCTGTATGATTTGTCTCCCTATCGAAACGAAGAGTAGCTTTGTCTAAGCGCAAAAATATCCCGGGTCACAAGATCCGGGATATTTTTGTGGAAAGTATCCGTGTTTTAAATTTTAATCAGTTCATAATCCTTGCTGCCCAATCCAAGTTTTACCGCATGGTCAATGAGAACTTTCCAGTCGGTTGTCGGGTGAATGGCAGTAAAATGGTCGTGCTGATTGTTTTCACATTTCTCTAGCTTGCTGCCGGGAATCGGTGACTGGCTGTTAACCGCACGAGCGCACGCAAGGTCGAGCGCAACCGGGTCAAAAGAGGCGAACATTCCCACGTTTGGCACAATCGGAACATCGTTTTCCGCATGACAGTCGCAGTAGGGGGAAACATCGACAACTAGGCTGATATGAAACTGCGGACGGCCGTGCAGCACGGCATAGGAATACTCGGCAATTTTTTTGTTGAGAATGTCATTGGATTCATCCGATGCGGGCAAAACCGCGTCCATTGGGCAAACACCGATACATCTGCCGCAGCCGACGCACAGGTCATGATTGATGGAAGCCTTGCGGTTTTCAATTGTTATTGCGTTATGTGCGCAATTTTTTTTGCATGCGCCGCAGCCGATGCATGCTTCCTGATTGATATGGGGCTTTCCGCTGCTGTGCATTTCCATTTTGCCAGCGCGCGAGCCGCACCCCATGCCAACATTTTTTAATGTACCGCCAATGCCGGTTGCCTCATGCACTTTAAAATGGGTCAGAGATATGAATATATCGGCGTCCATAATGGCGTGTCCGATTTTGGCTTCTCGGACATATTCGCCCCCTTCTACGGGGACAAGAACTTCATCCGTGCCTTTTAATCCGTCGCCAATAAGAATCTGGCATCCGGTAGAGAAGGGAGAAAATCCGTTTTCATATGCTGAATCCAAGTGGTCCAGCGCGTTTTTACGCCCACCCACATAGAGGGTATTGCAGTCGGTCAAAAAAGGTTTGCCGCCAAGTTCGCGCACGGTGTCAGCAACCACTTTTGCGTAATTGGGGCGGAGATAAGCAAGGTTGCCGGGTTCACCGAAATGTATTTTAATTGCTGCATATTTTTTGTTAAAATCAATTTGCCCAATGCCTGCGGTTTTAATCAGTCTTTTTAGTTTCTGCAGGAGATTTTCATTGAATGTGGTGTGCATATCTGTGTAATAGACTTTTGACTTTTCCATTTTTCAACCTCCGTATTACAGCTTGCATGTACATGCTGTTTTCCTCGTATATCATGATGTTGTCGGGCTTGTAGGTTTGTCAAACATATTGGACAGTATGGGATTGTAAAAATTCAGAAGGAGATAACCAGTGAAGGGGACGCATCGGCATATTGTTAGAGCGTCGTAAGTAGATGGAAAGTTGGTTTTCAAAGTCCGCTAAGGAATAAAAATGGTGTTTGTTGTAAAAGCGCTTTTGGTCTTCGCGATGGCTGCGTTCCACTTTACCATTGTGCCTGGGCGTATAAGGCCGAATCAGTTTGTGCCGGATATGCAGTTGAGCGGCAGTGGCCTCGAAGAGCGTCAGCAGATGTTTCTTTGATGGGGAAAAGCGGTTGGTAAATTCAAAACCGTTGTCAGTTTGAATGCATTCCACATGAACACCGCGCCGGGCAAACCATTTGACAGCTCGTTTAAGAAAGTCGGCAGAAGAGTAGGTACTCTGTTCAGGGTATGCTGCCAAAAAACGTAGCCTAGAAAATTCATCGATGGCTGTGTACTGAAAAAGCCGAAGCTCAGGGTCGGCAATACAGCGCTTTGGGACTACCTTTACATCGATTTGAATGCGCTCTCCGGGATGCGTCATTTGCTCATATGGCTTTGGCTGATATTTTTTCTTCGGTTTTGCCTCTGGAAAAATCCCCATTCGGCGCATTACACGGAACAGACTTTCCGGACATCGCTTGTATCCGCGCTTTTTTAACCGGGACCATAGTTCAATCATACCGAGTTCTGGGTTCCTGCGCCGCATGTCGCGAATCAGTTTTAACTCGGCAGGTGTATGTTGGTTTGGATGACTGTGTGGCCTTCTAGACCGGCAAGCCAACGATTCTAATGTACCGTCATACCGGGCCATCCAAAAGTAAATAAAGGAACGGCTTTTGTTGTACTTTCTGCTTGCACGACTGACACCGTACTTTTGAGCGTAGATCATTATGGATTGCCTAAACTTCATATCTTGTGTTACACTATTCATGCAGGAATGGACACTTCCTCTCGGTATGATTTGGTTTGGGTAGCTTTATTGTAACCGATGTGTCCATTTCTGTATTTTATTTTTTCTCAACTGTCCAATATGTATTGTAGTCCTACACTCGTATATCATGATGTTGTCGGGCTATCGTTGACATTATAACATTGATGCTTTATTATGAAAAGTAGTTACATAAAAGTTACTATTGGAAGCAGGAGGCATGCCGTTTGGAAATTGAGCAGGTTCTGGAGCAAAATATCGATAAATGTCCTGACGATGTGGAGTGTTCCATTGAAAAAACGCTTGAGGTTCTCGACGGAAGATGGACTTTTTTAATCATTCGCGATTTGTTCGACGGTGTGAAGCGGTTTGGTGAACTGAAGAAATCGCTAAAAGGCATCAGCCCGAAGACGCTGTCGGTTCGGCTCAAAGAGCTTGAAGCCAAAGGAGTTGTTAAACGGACGGCATTCCCGACCGTCCCGCCAATGGTGCAATATGAGCTCACGGATAAAGGGAAAAGCCTAAAGCCCATTATTGTTGCTATGAAGATGTGGGGAAAGCAGTGGGGATAATGCTTGCAATTACTTTGCCTTATTCCGTTTGCAGCTGTTTAGATAAAATGCGCATAACGGATTAATGGATGACGACTTTGGTTCCTTCCGGAATGTTGTCGTAAATCCATTTGGCGTTTTCCGTTTCTAGCCGAATACATCCGTGGGATGCCGGTGTGCCGAGTTTTGCCGCTTCTTCCGGCTCCATTTCTTCATTTTCATCGAACGGAAGGCTGTGGAACAAATATGTTTTGTAGAAGCGGGTCCAGTAATAGGCGCCTTCCTTCACTGCTGGATTGTAAAATGATTTTCCGCGGTCCGTAATGGTAAAGGTTCCTGTGGGTGTTTCACTGCCTTCCTTCCCTGTGGAGCAAATGTACTCCTGAACTACGCGGTCTTTTGCATCTAAAATATACACTTTCTGCTCTGCTAAGGAAACATCGATTTTCAGCGGCTTTTCCGCCTGTTCCAGTGACACTTGTTCTGTTTCTGGCTGGCTCGAAGCAGGTGCGGCTGCCTCAGAACTTTGCGCCGGTGAAGAGGATACAGGGGCGGAAGATGCTTGCGATGAGGAAGCCTGTGGTGCGGAGGATTCCTGTTCGGCGGCTTTTGCGAATGAATCTATTTTCATCCATTGTGCAACGGAATTTATCCCTGAACGAAACTGTTCAGGATTGACAGAAGCGTATGTGACGCCCGCACCAATCAATAAAATCATGGCAATCAGTACAATACGGTTGAGCGGTCTTTTATCAATTTTGCTAGTGTCAAGGGAAGTTCGCAATTTAGGGGCTCCGAAAAATGAATTAGGCTACGTTTAACAGTGAAAGAATGGATTTCGGGTTTAAGTATGCTCTAGAAACAGACCAGTCTTCCGCATATTCCATGAGACATGTTGTTACCAACCGTAGGTAGGAATCCGGATTGGGAAATATTCCGACTACGCTGGTTCTGCGGCGGATTTCCTTGTTTAGTCGTTCCAACATATTGGTCGAGGAAATTTTGCGAGCATCGAGTTCCGGAAAAGCATAGAAGGCTAGAGAATCTTCCAGTCCATCTTGCAGAAGCTCAATTGCTTTTGGAAAGCGTTTTCCATACTGTTCTGATATTTGCTCTGCGCGTTGTCTAGCTATTTCAGCGGAAGGTGCCAGCCAAATCTCTTTTAACTGAGCCGCAAAGGATTCTTTTTCCTTCTGGGGTACATGAGCCAAAATATTTCGCATAAAATGGACTTTGCACCGTTGCCAAGAGGCTCCCGGAAAACTCTCACGGATGGCTGCAATCAGCCCTTTATTTGCGTCTGAAATCACCAGGAGCGGTATTTTCAGACCACGATCGAGAAGACTTTGAAACAATTGAGAATAACTTTCTTTGGATTCATCGAGCATTGGCTCCACGGCGAGGATATCCCTATGCCCCTGTTCATTGACGCCGCAAACTACCATCACAGCCATGCTGACGACCCGGCCATCCATACGAATTTTTTCATACAGTGCATCTGTCCAAATGACAGGATAGCGACCCGTCAGAGGCCGGCTGCGGAAGTACTGCACCTGCTCGTTAAGGCCTTTCGTCATTTCACTGACTTGACTGCGGGAAAGATTCTCAATTCCAAGACTGCGAGCTAGTTTCTCCATCTTTCGCGTAGATACACCCTGCACAAACGCTTCTTGAACCACTTGAATCAGCGCTGCTTCACTGCGCTTGCGTTCTGTTACGAAAAACGGGATATAGCCCTGATTTCGGAGTTTTGGTACCATCAGATACATCGTCCCCATACGAGTATCCAATCGACGTGGCCGATAGCCGCAGCGGTAATCACGGCGGGACGGATTGTGTGCATTCTTTTCCGCGCCAATAATACCGGAGACCTCTGCTTCCATCAGACGGGTACACAGCCATTCCAGCATCGACAGCATTGGATCCGGCTGTGCCATACATTTTAGTAGCAATTCCGTCAAATCTGTGGTATTCTTTTTGTGAGTCATTGGGTATCTCTCCTTTTTTGAATGTCTTATCACCATTCATTTTATCGGAGTCCCAATGACTTTTCTATGCCTTTATGAAATTGCGAACTTTATTGTACTCTATCCAAATTTTTTCATTTGGTATCGGCACGTCCTTTCTGTTTCGGCGAACCTAAGTTGTTTTATGCGATAAAGAGTCATATTTTTGCATATTCTTGTTTTTTTATTATAATTCATAGGACTCTTGTTTGCCAATACTCTAAGAAAATTTATAATTATTTTATCTTCGCCGGATTTGGGCTTGCAACAGAGTATTAGTAGGTATAAAATAAGAAGGTAAAAATATAGAATGTGATTATTTGATTGGGCAGTGGCGTCCGACACAGTGTGCCGGTTTTTTTTGACTTCATTTTGAATTTTACCGTTGGGAGGTATGGAGAGTGGGCCATTACAGCAAAGAGGATATCCAAAAGCTGATCAATGAAAACGATGTTACGTTTATTCGGCTTCAGTTTACGGATATTTCCGGGATGATGAAAAATGTCGCGATTACCAAGAATCAGCTGGAAAAGGCACTGAATAACCAATGTACGTTTGACGGCTCGTCCCTAGACGGATTCGCACGGGACGCGGAGTCAGATATGTGCCTGCATCCGGATTTGGACACGTTTACAATGCTGCCTTGGAGGCCTACGCACAACGGGGTGGCGCGCTTTATTTGTGATGTTTATTCCCCTCATGGAGAACCATATTCCGGTGACCCGCGTCAGATTTTGAAGAAAGAACTCAAAAAAGCCGCGGACCTTGGAATGGAATTTAATGTTGGGCCGGAGTGCGAATTTTTCCTGTTCGAAATGGACGATTACGGCAGGCCAACCACGCAGACGCGTGACACCGCCGGCTATTTCGACCTAAATTCCGTAGACATCGGCGGGGATATCCGGCGTGAAATATGCCTCACACTGGAAAGCATGGGGTTTGAGCTGGAGGCTTCCCATCATGAAGTTGCGCCCGGGCAGCATGAAATTGATTTTAAATATGATACGGCACTCAAGACTGCGGACAATATCATGACCTTCAAAATGGCGGTAAAATCCATCGCAAAGGCTTCCGGCAGCTATGCCACGTTTATGCCAAAGCCGCGTTCGGATATCAGCGGTTCCGGTATGCATCTTCATATGTCGCTGATGCGCGACGGCAAAAATCTATTTGACGATCCGAATGATCCTCAGGGCAATGGCTTGAGCGAGACGGCTTATCATTTTATGGCGGGTCTGTTGGCACATGCCAAAGCTTTGACGGCCATTTGTAATCCAACCGTCAATTCGTACAAGCGTCTTGCAACCGGCTGTGAAGCTCCCGTACACATCACATGGTCCTGCAAGAACAGCAGTCCGCTGGTTCGCATTCCCTCCTCCCGTGGAAAAGGCTCTCGCATTGAGTTCCGCTCTCCGGATCCGTCTGCAAACCCATATTTGATGCTGGCGTGCTGTCTCGCTGCCGGTTTGGATGGAATTGAGAAAAAGTTGACGCCTCCGCCGGCAATGGATCGCGAACTTTTCAACCTTTCCAATGAGCAAATTAGCAAAGCGGGCATCGAGACGCTCCCGCTGACTCTTTTGGATGCATTGGAGGCACTGAAAAAAGACCCGGTTATTACCGGTGCGCTGGGTGAGCACGCGCTGCACAATTTCTTGTTGGATAAGCAGGGAGAATGGGAGTGTTACACACGCGCGGTTACGGATTGGGAAATTAGAAATTATTTAGAGAAATATTAATTTGCATCCCTAAGCTGAAATTCACTTGTCCGGCGGATTTTTCCGCCGGACTTGTGTTTGCGCGGAAAGAAGAATACAAACAAGTGGAAAAATATTTTACATACGGAGGAATTTATATGCAGCCCCAGAAAAACATTCTTGCCGTACACGATATTTCCTGTGTGGGGAAATGTTCTCTAACGGTGGCACTGCCGATTCTTTCCGCAGCGGGTTGTACGGTCAGCGTACTGCCTACGGCGGTTCTTTCCACACATACAGGCGGATTTACAGGATTTACATTTCGGGACTTAACGGGAGATATCCCCGGTATACTGCACCACTGGAAAACATTAGGCATAAAGTTTGATGCGATTTACACCGGATATCTTGGTTCGTTCGAACAGCTTCGGCTGGTTGCGCAGCTGATAGAAGAATTCCGCACGCCGCAATCCTTAGTCTGCGTGGATCCTGTTATGGCGGACAACGGGAAATTGTATTCCGCTTTCAATGAGGATTTTCCAAAAGGTATGGCTCAGCTGTGCCGAAAAGCGGACCTGATTTTGCCAAACAGAACCGAAGCAGCTTTTCTGCTGGGGGAACCTTACACAGACGGCCCGCAGGATAGGAAACAGACGGAAGAACTGCTGCGCAGGCTTTCGGAACTCGGACCGCGGCAGGTGGTTTTAACCGGCGTTTCGTTCCGCTCGGGAGAAACGGGCTGCGCTGCTTATGACCGCGTTGCCGACCAATTCAGTTTTGCATTCGCTCCGCAGGTGGAGGGGAACTACCACGGCACAGGGGATGTGTTTGCCAGTGCTCTGATTGGCGGTTTGATGAGTGGGCTTTCGCTTGCCCAGTCCGCAGAAGAAGCCGTGCAATTTACCCAACGTGCAATCGTCAGAACCCATCGGGCTGGTACGGATGTTCGTTTTGGCGTTAATTTCGAGGAGGGCCTCCCGGCGTATACGCAAAAGCTGAGTACCATCCGCTGAGGTAAAGTGCCTTACCGACACCATGCATAACTGCCTCGGCAAAAGGAATAATAGTGCCGGAGGTGGTGCGCATGCCCAAAGACAGCCAGCCGGACAACAAAAGAAGCCGGCTTGAAAAGGCAAACGGACAGACGCCGATTACAAGGGAGAACCAAAATCAAAACCGAAACAGCAAAAAACAGTCTGTCAAAAATAATGACGTTTAGTTAAAAAAGGGGGACGGTTCATGGCAAAAGCGGGAATGCGCCGCCCCGATTCGGGGGAACCGACACAGAGCAGCAAAAAGGCTCATGCGCCGAAAAACACACGCCCTGTGCCTCAACTTCAGGGAAAGGCAAAGCACGGTGAAAAACGTGCGCGGCCAACCTAATAAAAAGAGGGGAAAAGCAGTTTTGCTTTTCCCCTCTTTGCCGTGTATTTTACGGCCTGATGTAGGCATATCCTTCATCTTGGCGCAGTGCAAGTTCCACCACTCCGGATGGGACGGTTTGGACAAAAGGCAGCAGCTCGGAGGATTCTATCTTCAAATTTCCCATCGAAACACTGCAAGCTGCAAATCGTGCACCGGAACGGGACAGAACTTCAGCGCGTTCTCTCATTTCCGCCTCCTCAGCGCCCTGTGTGGTAAGCTGGCGAACTGCCTGCGAATTTGCGAGGATTTCTACTTCAAACGGCCTGCCTTGCGTGCGGCCGTATTGTATCATGTTTGTCGCGTTTGCAAGGACCATGGGCCAACGACTGGATTCATCGACGTGAAAAATGACTTTTGACATTCCTATTCTCCTTTGGCTGTTTTCTGTTTATTTTCACTATAATACGAAATTCCTAATTTTGTAAGTCTTATTCCGATGAAAATTCTCATTACATATGCGCCGCAAGTTAGCATTTTGACGAATTTTTAACCGGTCGGCGCGTAAAAAGATTTCTTTTCACATTCATGCTATAATAATACAAATCTTATCTTGGGGGCGTTTTGTCATGGGTGAAATTGTAACTATTTATAAAATTCGCTGTTTTTCCTCACCGGAACCGGAACAGGAAGGAGAAAGCTGTTCGCTGCTTCCGTGGCGAAATTTGCCGGGATTACGCGGACGGGATGACGGAGGAAGGGAATATGTTCTTCCGGAAGGATACAGCACCGGAATGACACCTGAAGGAGAGCCGGCAATTTACAGCTCAGAGGGTACTTTGTGCGACCTTATGCTTCACAACGGGTGTCCGCTTCTGGTGGACAGCCAAAGACGGCGGGCTTATCTGCTCGATCCGGTAAAAAAAATTGCGTCGTACCGGCAGATGGCAGGCATGACGCTCTCTGACCTTGCCAAACGCCTCTCTGTGGAGCCAAAACTTTTGTACGAGTGGGAGAATCTTGAAAAGGAACCGGACGAGGAAACCCTTGCCAAAATCGCGTCTGTGCTGGGCTGCAGCCCGTCGGAATTAAGATAAAAACATTACGTTTTTTGCTTGCAAAATGGAGTGTTTCCGTCTATAATGTAAATACACATCAATTTAGTATACATTAAGGGCAAATACCCTTTTCATCGTATACAGTCGAGAGGTGGAAAATTTCGTGCAACTATTGGAAATCAAGGATCTTGCAGTCAGCGTAGAGGGTACTCAAATCCTGCGCGGACTGAATCTTACCATAGGAAAAGGAGAAGTCCACGTGCTGATGGGTCCCAACGGCGCGGGGAAATCTACATTAGTCAATACAATCATGGGCCACCCACAGTATCATGTGGACAGCGGCTCAATTCTGTTTGAAGGCAAGGACCTGACCAACGCGCCTGCAAATGAGCGTGCAAAAGCAGGACTTTTTTTGTCGTTCCAAAATCCGGAGGAAGTGCCGGGAATATCGCTTGAAAACTTTATGCGAACATCGCGTTTTGCGGTTACCGGAAAACCGGTCAAGCTATTTGCTTACAAAAAGGAACTCGCGGAAAAAATGAAGGACCTCCACATGGATGCGGAATATGCCTCCCGCTACCTAAATGTGGGATTTTCCGGCGGGGAAAAGAAAAAATCGGAGATTCTCCAGATGCTGATGCTCAACCCGAAACTCGCCATTTTGGATGAAACGGATTCCGGGCTTGACGTGGATGCGGTCAAAATCGTTTCCCAAGGTGTGGAAAAGTTCCGTACGCAGGAAAATTCTCTGCTGATTATCACGCACAACACCAAAATACTGGACTTTCTGCCGGTTGACGCCGTGCATATCCTAATGGACGGCCAAATTGCACAAACGGGTGACCGTTCGCTGATTGACAGAATCAACGAATCCGGATTCCAGGGGCTGCAGGCCCCCGCCGTTTGAGATGCGGAGGGAAATTTGAGTTGAACGCTTTTAACAGAAAAAAAACACAGGTTGCGGATATTGACCGCACTGTTTATGATATTCGCGATGAAGTCCATGCCGCTTATCAAGTAGGGCAAGGACTGACGCCGGAGATTGTTAACGAAATCTCCGCCGCAAAAAATGACCCGGAGTGGATGCGCCGGTTTCGCTTAAAATCACTGGAGGTCTATAATCGCCTGCCTCTGCCGGGATGGGGACCGCCTTTGGACGAATTGAATATGGACGAGATTGTCACATACATTCGCCCAAATACCGAGATGAAGGCTCAATGGTCACAAGTACCGGATGATATCAAAAATACGTTTGAACGGCTCGGTATTCCGGAAGCGGAACGGAAATCGCTTGCGGGTGTGGGCGCACAGTACGATTCCGAAGTTGTGTACCACAATGTGCGCGAAGAGGTTCGCCGGCAGGGTGTGGTTTACACCGATATGGAGAGTGCTATTCGCGACCCGAAGTACGGGCCGATGGTCAAAGAACATTTTATGAAGTTGGTTCCTCCGGAAGACCATAAATTTGTAGCTCTGCACGGCGCGGTTTGGTCCGGCGGGTCGTTTGTCTATGTTCCGCCGGGGGTCAATGTAGAAATACCGCTGCAGTCTTATTTTCGTCTGAACGCGCCGGGTGCCGGTCAGTTTGAACATACGCTCATCATTGTAAGCGAAGGTGCAAGTCTGCACTTTATCGAGGGCTGTTCCGCACCGAAATACAATGTTGCAAACCTGCACGCCGGGTGTGTGGAACTGTATGTCGGTAAGAACGCACGTCTGCGTTATTCCACAATTGAAAACTGGTCGAAAAATATGTTTAACCTGAATACCAAGCGGGCGGTGGTCGAAGAGGGCGGAACTATCGAGTGGGTTTCCGGGTCGTTCGGTTCCCATATTTCCAACCTCTACCCCATGAGCATCTTAAAGGGAGAACATTCCCGCATGGAGTTTACCGGAATTACTTTCGCAGGCAAAGGCCAGTCGCTTGATACCGGTGCAAAGGTTGTTCACGCGGCACCGCATACGTATTCCAGCATTAACACCAAGTCTATTTCCAAGGATGGCGGTTGGTGTACCTACCGCAGTTCGGTCAGCATTCTGCCGAAGGCATACGGCTGTAAATCATCGGTTTCCTGTGAGTCTTTGATGCTGGACGACATTTCCCGCTCTGACACAATTCCGGTTATGGATATTCGGAATGACGATGTGGACGTGGGGCATGAAGCCAAAATCGGGCGCATCAGCGACGATGCGATTTTCTATTTGATGAGCCGAGGCATTTCCGAAGAGGATGCCAAAGCAATGATTGTGACCGGCTTTGCGGAGCCGATTGCCAAAGAACTCCCGGTAGAATACGCCGTGGAGATGAATAATTTGATTAAGCTGGAAATGGAGGGCTCTATCGGTTAAGGCCGATGAGGGAATTACCATGAATCTTGAATTATCACATGTCAATACCCTGCCTGCTCCTACGTGGTTCCGGCTGGGTATTAATGATACAAAAATAGAGGAAGCAATTCCGGAAATACATCCGTATGAGGGAAAATATCTTTCCACAGAATTGCCCCAAGATGTTGAAATTTCTTCCGAACCGTTCCCTGCCGTGGGGATTTCCACAGGCATGGGGGACGAGGTGAGGGACTTTACAGCGAAGAATCGCACCTGCGGTGTCACAGTGACAGTGCCCGACGGCGTGAAAGCACAGCAACCGATATTCCTTTCTTACCGTGTGGATGAAACCAATCCATCCGTACTGGATGTGAATACCATCGTGGCCGGAGAGGGCAGTGAGGTAACCGTCGTGATGAGTTACGTTTCACCGATGGACTTTTCCGGTTTCCACGGCGGCTTGACCATGCTCCGTGCAGGTAAAAACGCTGTGATTCGCTTAATACAGGTCCAGATGCTGGGAGATCAATGCCTGCACTATGACGATGTTGGCGCAGAGTGCGACGATAACGGCGAAATCAGCGTGATTCAGGCAGAGCTGGGCGGAAAAAACACGGCTGCCGGTTTAAAAGCACAGCTTTCAGGGTTTAAAAGTTTGCTGAATCTGGATACGATTTACTTCGGCGACCGCAGCCGTTGCATTGATATTAACTATGTAGCCGAACATACCGGTCGTTCGTCGCACAGTGAAATTCACGCCAGCGGCGCTTTGCTGGATGAAAGCCGTAAAACATTCCGCGGAACGATTGACTTTGTCAAAGGGTCCAAGCGTGCGGTTGGGCATGAAAGTGAGTATAGTCTTCTGTTCAGCCCAAAAGTGGTCAACCGCTCTGCTCCGCTGATTTTGTGTGCGGAAGAAGATGTGGAAGGTCAGCATGCGGCATCCGCGGGGAAGATTGACAGCAACAGACTGTTCTACCTTATGTCCCGCGGGCTGAGTGAGCTGGAAGCGAGGAAGCTGCTGATTGAAGCACAGTTCAGGCCCGTAACCGACCGGATTCCGGATTCTGCTTTGCGGGATGCGATTTCAGAGTATGTGAAAGAGAGGCTGGAAGCCATTGAATCCGTATCTTAAAGATTTTCCTATTTTAAATGAAAAGCGGGACGGCAAACGCCTCGTCTATTTGGATAACGCCGCCACAACACAGAAACCGCTCTCGGTGCTTCAAGCGGTGGATGAATATTACCGCACTTCCAATGCGAATCCGCACCGCGGTTTGTATGAGCTGAGTATTCGCGCAACGCAGATGTATGAAGATTCCCGCGCGGTGGTTCGGGAGTTTATCAATGCGAAAAAGGACGCGGAAGTCGTATTTACCCGCAATGCCTCAGAGTCGCTGAATCTAGTGGCATACAGCTACGGAATGAATTTTATTAAGGCGGGCGATGAAATTGTCCTGCCGGTTTCCGAGCACCACAGCAATATTTTGCCATGGCAGATGGTTGCGCGGGCAAAAGGCGCGAAGCTGATTTATTTGCACCCGGACCAAAACGGACGCCTGTCCGAACAAGAACTCGACAAAATTGGGGCTAAAACAGCACTGGTTGCGGTTGCACATGTCAGCAATGTGCTGGGAACCGTGTATCCCGTGGAAGAAATCGTTCGCAGAGCGCATGCCGTCGGAGCGGTGGTAGTGCTGGATTGCGCGCAGAGTATTCCTCATTATCCGGTGGATGTTCAAAAGCTCGATGTGGATTTTGCGGCCTTTTCCGGGCATAAAATGTTGGCTCCAATGGGTATCGGCGTTTTGTACGGAAAAGAGGAACTGCTGAGTAAAATGCCGCCGTTTTTAACCGGCGGAGAAATGATTGAATATGTCAGCGAGCAGGATGCAACGTTTGCACCGCTGCCGCAGAAATTCGAAGCCGGCACGCAGAATGTAGGCGGGGCAGTCGGTTTGGCAGCCGCTATCCGCTATTTAAAACAGGTTGGCTACGACACCATCATTAAGACCGAGGAGGAGCTTCTGGCCTATGCGCTGGAAGGTATGGCGAAAATTCCACACGTCACGGTTTACGGGGACACAAAGGCCGGCGAGCAGCGCTGCGGCGTAATTTCGTTCAATGTGGACGGAGTTCATCCGCACGATGTTTCTTCCATTTTGGATTCCGACGGCGTTGCAATTCGCGCCGGGCATCATTGTGCTCAGCCGCTGATGCATTATTTAGGCGTGAACGCTACATGCCGAGCCAGTTTGTATTTTTATAATACAAAGGAAGATATTGATATTTTCCTTGAAAGTCTGAAAAAAGTTAGGGGGTGGCTGGGCCTTGGGACTTGAAAATATTTATACGCAGATTTTAACGGAGCACAATAACTCCAACCGCAATAAGCACCACATCGAAAATCCAACGGTGGTGCTCAAAGGGGTAAATCCAAGCTGCGGAGATGAAATTGAGTTAGAACTGCGCGAACAAGACGGTATTATTGAGGACGCCGCGTTTACAGGTGTCGGATGCGCAATTTCGCAGGCATCCACCTCCATTATGATTGACCTGATTAAGGGTAAGACAAAAGAGGAAGCACTTCGGCTGGCAAATTTGTTCTTTGGCATGATTAAGAATGAAATAACGGATGAATCCCAGCTGGAGGACTTGGATGAGGCTATTGCTCTAAAAGATATCTCCCATATGCCTGCACGCGTCAAATGTGCAGTCTTGGGATGGCATACATTGGAAAATGCGATTGAAGGAGAAAAAAATCACAACTAAGCGGATTGTTGAAAGGGAGCGATTTCATGCGCAAGGTTGAATTTTCTCCGGACTCTAACAGTAAAGCCCGCGTTGTAGGGTATCTGCATGAAGCTCGTGAAGAAATGCCGAATCGTACGGTCAGGCCATGCGTTGTCATCTGCCCGGGCGGCGGGTTTGCAATATTATCAGAACGTGAAACCGACCCGCCGGCATTTGCATTTTTTTCAAAAGGCTATCAGGTTTTCGTTTTGTATTACTCTCTTGCAGAACATGCAAAAAATCTTCAGCCGTTGATAGAATTATCACGCACAGTACAGATAATCCGCGAGAACAGTGCTCAATGGGGAATTCAAACAAATCAAATTGCAGTCTGCGGGTTTTCTGCGGGCGGACATATAGCTGCAAGTCTTGGTACTTTGTGTGACAGCCCGGAGCTTAAGAGCAGAACGGAAGTACAAAATGGGAACAATCGCCCTAATGCGATGATATTATGCTACCCGGTTCTTACCGCGGGGCAGTATACACATCGGCAGACAGCGGAATATTTGTGTGGAGGTTCACCGACAGAAGAACAAATTCAATTGTTTTCACTGGAAAATCAAGTGAGCCAAAATACTCCTCCTGCCTTTTTATGGCATACCTACGAGGATGCAAATGTTCCGTTGGAAAATACGCTGTTGTTTGCTGCAGCGCTGCGGCGTGCTCAAGTGCCGTTCGAATGCCATATTTTTCAAAAGGGCAGGCACGGTCTCTCGATGTGCAATGAAGAAGTCGGCACGCCAAATCCACACTGTGCTCAATGGTTTCCGCTGTGTGCACAATGGCTTGGAGATTTGTTCCAATTTAAAAACTAAACAAAATCAAACTGCAAAACAACGCCGCGGGGAATTCCCCGCGGCGTTGTTTGTAAAGGGATAAATATGCCGTTATCTCCAGCTGTAGGGATATCTGTCTAGATACCAAGTGACGGTACAAGTGTCTTCATCGCGTCGATGGTGCGGGATATCAGGTCGTCAAGACTCCAGCCGAGCATGTCCGCGCCCTGCTGAATCACATCACGTGAACAGCCGGCGGCGAAATTCGGCGATTTAAACTTCTTTTTTACGGACTTTAGTTTCATATCCGATACACTTTTAGAGGGATGCATCAGCGCGACAGCACCAATCAGACCCGTCAGCTCGTCCGTGGCAAACAGAATCTTTTCCATGAAATGTTCCGGCTTCACATCGACGGTCAGACCGTAACCGTGGCTGGCCACAGCGTGGATGAGTTTTTCATCCATTCCTAAGTCGCGAAGGATCTCCTGCTCTTTTTTGCAGTGCTGCTCCGGAAACTGCTCAAAATCAAGGTCGTGAAGCAGGCCTACCACTTTCCAGAACTCCACGTTTTCAGGGTCATACTCTTGCGCGAAGTATCCCATTACACCGGAAACAATTTGCGCGTGTTTTAGATGAAACGGCTCCTTGTTGTATTCTTCCAACAGTTTCTGAGCTTCTTCCAAAGTTGGTATTTTTCCCATTTGATTCCCTCGATTTCTGATAAAAAGTGTATGATGGGGAAATTCCCTATGTTTGTTCTTTATCCTATCCAATCTTTTTTATTTTGTCAAGGGATGGTACCGTTTAACGTACGATACATTAAAATATTATGCTGTGTTTATTATTTGATTTTTGCGTCCAATGTCTAGGTGATATTATCCATTCTTATTGATATTATCTGCTATCAATGATATAATAACAATAATCACTATTATTAATTGTGGCTTTTATCAGGTCACAGGAAAGGAGCCGGAATGATCTGGAAAGAGAAGTACAAACTTGGAGTTCCGCTGATTGATGAACAACATCGAGAACTTTTCCGCAGGGTCACCGATTTTGTGGAAACAGTTCGCAAACCGGTTGCCTGGGATGAAAAGACCCGAAAAGTACAGGAAACGTTGGATTTCATGAAAGATTACGTCATTACGCATTTTCATGATGAGGAAGCATATCAGAGGCAGATTGGCTACCCGGATGCGGACAATCATCGCAAGATACATAATGATATGGTGCGCTATGTTGCTGATGTAGCGCGGCAGTTTGAACAAGATGGCTGCCAAGAACAGTTGATTCAGCAGTTTGCCGGAAAGCTTTTGGCATGGCTTATTAACCACGTTGCTTCGGAAGACCAGAAAATAGCGGATTTTGTCGCCCAAAAGGAGAATGCCACTCATGGATAATGCACTTTACTCCTCTTTCATTTCTGCAACGCGCGATGTTTTAAAAACTATGCTTGACGTGAACAACATGAAGGAACATCCGGGCGCACTTCAGGATAAGGAAGAACTCAGCATATCAATCCAAGTTACAGGCAGTCTGACGGGGGAAATTATCTATCGTTTTCCAAAAGAAACATCGCTGAACATGGTCAAAATTATGAGCGGAGGAATGAATTTTGAGGAAGTGGACGATTTCGTCACATCTGCTGTGGGCGAAATTGCGAACATCATCAGCGGAAAGGCTTTGATCTCTCTGTCTGAAAAACAGATTGCCTGCGATATTTTGCCGCCGAAGGTTCTTTCGGAAACCGAAGAGACCGGATTGACAGATCAAGAAGACAGTGTGCGTACACAAATTCAGTCTTCCGTTGGCAGTATTGAAATAGATATTCGGCTTTGTGCGTAGTACGAAGTATGTAAAGTTTTATTCGAAAATCCCGGTATACCGGGAAGGTTGGTTCAGCGGAAAAAGGCCGCAGACGTTTTGAATTTGCAAACGTCTGCGGCCTTTTTGGGAATATGAGATAGTTTAGGGGGAAAATATGGAATACGGATGAAAGAAGCTTGCTCGTTTTGCAGCAGGCTACTTTTATTCAAAATCCGTGTCAAGAATAAATTCTGGAGGGGAATTGGGAAGAGCACTATCTCTATGGCTCGTTTAGCAGAGCGACCGTTTCAATTTCAACTTTCAGTTTTTAAATCATTCATGGTCGTACTCGCTTTCTGTTTTATTTATATTATACCTGAAGCACATCGATAAATCAATAATAATGACGATTATTATTTTAAAAATAAAAGAAAAAAATTTGTTTAAATTGCAGATATATAAAGTTAGTCAATTTTTGCTCTAAAATGTCTTGACAAAAGCGAGATAAAATGGTATATTAATCAAGCACTGTTAAGACTGCTGTTCATGCTGGCGTAGCTCAGTTGGTAGAGCAGCTGATTTGTAATCAGCAGGTCGGGGGTTCGAGTCCGTCTGCCAGCTCCATATATAACTATAATGAAAGAGTTTTGGCAAAAGACAAAACTCCATATTTGGGAGAATTCCAGAGCGGTCAAATGGGGCAGACTGTAAATCTGTTGCCTTTCGGCTTCGATGGTTCGAATCCATCTTCTCCCACCAAATGGACAAACCCGCATGATTCCGAAAAAGGAATCATGCGGGTTTGTCTTGTTAGTTTTACACGCGCGGATATATGTTTGGGCTCTATGTCAATAGTTGGGGTAACCCAAAATGGAAACACCGGATGGAGCGGCGCTAAGCTGCTCCATTTTTTGTCAAATGATGGAACATGTGAAGAATACGATTGCGGAAGCGACGAAAATTACGATAACCGTAGGCATTGCGTTTGAGTACCTTAATCTTGTTGTTAACCCCTTCGGTAAAACCATTGGTGTAAGGACAATCAAACGAATTTAGAATACCTTTTGACCAGCGGACCATGGTATTTCCACAAGCAACAAATCTTGAAAGACCACTGTTTTGTGCGGCCATAATCCAATGGGATAGCGCTGTCCGTGCAGATTGACTATCGGGAGAATCCAGGACTTTGAAGAACTGTTCTTTAAGAGAGTAGGCTGTCAGCAGACGGTTGCTGGCATAGAGCATAAGATCGACCTGTTGCTTTTGCTCCGGAGTGAGAAATTGATATCGCTTGTTCAGTAAGATTCGGGAGCGTTTAAAATAAATTCTTCGGGTTTTACTGAATTTTTTCTGTTCTTCCTTGCGAACGGCTTCAAAGGCCCAAAATACTTGGCGAATGTAATGATATTTGTCAATGACATAAATTGAATCTTTAAAATATGTTTGAGCAATACCGGCGTATGTACTCCACATATCGCTGACAAAATGTTTGGTTTGAGAACGGTCAATCCGGCTGAAATATTCTGTCAGTTTGTGGTTGTAACGAGCAGGAAGAATATCAAGGATTCGGTGACGGACCGGATCGGTCAGAATGTACTGATATTTCTCTCCGCTTGTATTGCCTTTAAACTCATCAATTGATACGACTTCGGGTAATTGCTGTGGCTTTCCATAGTTGATACAATCGAAAATCCGGATAATAGTTGAAACAGATAGATTTACTTCACGTGCTACACTGGTAAAAGAACGCACGTCGGAAAGCTTTGAAATGATATATGAGGCTAAACGGTTTGTCATGCGATGATATCTAGGCAAAAACGAATTATCCTCAAAGAAACGCTTTCCACAAGAATGGCAGCGATATCGGCGCTTTCGTAGAATCAGGGAGGTATGTTTGCCAAAAGCGGGAATGTCTTTTACTGTTTGACAACGGTAATCATGAACGTAGCTGGTTTGATGGCCACAACAGGGGCAAATATGCGGCTTTCTCGGCAACTCAATGAAAATTTCTGTTTTATCGGGTAATTGCCTCACATTTTTTACGATTACCCCTTTTAATCCAAGCAATTTTTCGATAGAATGAGTACAGAGCATATCGATGACCTCCCAAATGGTGGTGTGGTAATCTCCATTTTAAAGGTTTTTCATCGAATATGCTCTACTTTTTTGCTCCCTTTTCGCAGACCCTATTCGTTACACCCCAACATTTATTATAGAGCCCTTTTTTTTACTGTCTAACTCCTGTTCTAGTTTTGTTTCTAATTGAAGAGATTTTTCTTTCCGTGATCGCCATTTTAAAAATAAATCGATTATGTTTACGTAATACTTTTCCGAATTACACTCATTGTTGCGACTAATAAAATAATATAATTCATAAACTGTACTTAAAAATAATTGATGCAAAGACTGATATACAGCGCCTTCATCAGCTATTCCTTGGTTAAAATTCATGCTAAACCATTCCAAGGTATTTAACAACTCGTTAATTGTTTTATTAAATTCATTCCTTATAGCAATTTCAGTATTATGTTTGATGGCATGTCTAACATTTTGGGGAATAAGTTCATTGTATAAAGCTTGCTTTTTAGGATCTTCAAAATTCTCTGGTAAAAATATGGTTTTAGAATAAAACTTCATATTGGAAGTTATATCCTTAACTGCTTTACATGTGGATAAGCTGGCATTAGTCAAATTAACAATGGGAATTTTTAAAATTAACTCCTCTATATCTTGAATAATATTTTGATTACCTGAAAGTTTAATTAATTCTGATTTATCAAAATCTTTAATTTCATTTTCTGGAAAATATCTCTTTAATTTATCTTGAAGTTCGGTGTCTTTAACTGCATTATGTGTGTACTCAATTAAAGGTAGTATTTTATTTTGAAAATAATGTGCTAAATTAACTGCATTTTCTTTTGATTTCCTTTTTTTATTATCATTAAATTCATTATATGCAATTATTACGGATATTAATGTTAACACAAACAGTAGTATTGTTGAAATATTAGTTAAATTTTCAATCGTATTGTTTATATGTATTTGACTTGCCATAGAATACGTTGTCAAAATTGATAACAGTAATCTCATTAGTGCAAAATTCACTCCCTTAATTAATATATCGACATATTATTCATATTATAGTACATATATAATGAATTCTCAATTAGAATTTTTGGTACTCTCTACTTTATAATAGATGTGTAGGATTACAATACATATTAGACCGTTGAGAAAAAATAAAAGCAGAAATGGACACATTGGTTAAATCAAAGCTACCAAACCAAAATTCTCTGAAAGGAAGTACCCATCTCTGTATTAAGAATACAACTGATATCGTGCCAATTTGTTTTTTATTACATATAGTTTACCATCTACAATATGCAGCTGATTTGTGTTATTATCTATTATGAAATAAATGAAAGGAGAATTGTTTTGAAAGGAAAAATATCAAATATACTTTTATGGTTTTTATCGATTTTTTTCTTACTAAGTACCTTTGCAATGTTTTCAACAACATGGGCGTCTATCTTTTTCATTGTTCCAGCAATTTTGCTTAATCCATATGCGAGCAAATGGCTAAAGGACAAAGCGGGCTTTAATAACAAAAATTGGATTCGGATCTGTTCGGTGGTTGTCCCATTTGTTATTTATAGTATAGCTGCGCCACCGACAGCTACATCTACTGACAGTGTGGCTGCTACTTCATCTCAAAATGCTTTGTCATCTGATATATCGTCGACAATTTCCTCGCAGACGTCCTCCGAATTATTGGAATCTTCATCTGGTGCAGCTCCGTCGTCATCTTCATCCAAACCAGATGATGCTTCAGTAACAACAGAAGTAGTTACTAAAAAAGCTGAAGCACCAGCATCAGACGCAAAACTTACAGTGCATTATATCGACGTTGGACAAGGTGACTCAGAGTTTCTGGAACTCCCAAACGGTCAGACCATGCTGATAGATGCAGGAAATCCTGAAAATGGATCTCAAATTGTAAGTTACATTAAGGAATTAGGACACAACAAAATAGATTATCTTATTGCCACACATCCGCATGCAGACCACATTGGTGGTATGGCAACAGTTGTAAACAGCTTGGATATTGGCTCTGTATATATGCCAAAAGTTTCAACAAACACGAAAACATTTGAAGGACTTCTGACAGCAATTCAGAATAAAGGATTGAAGGTTAACACTGCAAAATCCGGTATCAATTTACTAAAATCCGGAAATCTAAATATCGATATAATTGCGCCTTGTGGAACTTCATACGATGACTTAAATCAATATTCTGCAGTTCTAAAGGTAACTTACGGTGCCAACAAATTTTTATTTACAGGCGATGCGGGAGCCGAGTCAGAAGCACAAATAACCGCAGACGTTTCTGCGGATGTGTTAAAGGTAGGACATCACGGTAGCAGTACATCCACTTCACAAGCGTTTTTAAATAAGGTTAATCCCAAATATGCCGTAATTGAAGTGGGCGCAGGAAATTCATATGGGCATCCAGCTGCGGCAACGATATCTAAGCTTCAAAATATTGGCGCTACCATTTATCGTACAGACAATGATGGTACAATTATCTTTACGTCAGATGCCAGGACAATCACCGTTAATAAAAAAGCATCGACCATTCAAGAAAATGCGCCACCGGAAACGAGTAATGCAACATCGACTATAGCACAAGATAATTCGAATGTGCTCACGGACAGTAATGGTGACACAATTGTTTATATTACAGATACAGGAACAAAATATCATACGTCTACCTGTCGCTATGTCAGCAAGAGCAAGTATGCAATAACGTTAGAAGAAGCAAAAGAAAAAGGTTATACTCCATGCAAGGTTTGCAATCCGCCACAATAAGAGGGGAAAATATGAAATATACTATCGATCGGTTCGAAGGCAATTTTGCCGTTGTTGAACTAGAAAATCAAAAATTCGTCAATATTCCTCGATTAGCCATTCCTAGTGAAGCTAAAGAAGGGGATGTTATCATAGTTCAGATTGATAAGGAAACAACGTCTCAGCGTGAAAAGCAAATAAAAAAATTGATGGATGATGTATGGGCTGATTAAAAAAGAGCTTATCGGGTATGTTCCGATAAGCTTTTTTGATTTGTGATATTTTTTCAATAAATGCTCATTTTGTGTATGCTAATATAAAAGTGAGCCAAAAAGTGGCTCTGTGCTAACGAAAAAGTGATCCACTTTTCACAAAAAAACCTGTAAAATTTATTATGCAAGATAAGTTTTACAGGGGGTCGGAAGGTGTGATTATCAGCGTGAATCTATACCAAAAGATTAGGGAAATGTATACAGTACATCAAATGTCACAGAGAGCTATAGCCAGGGAATTGAAAATTTCAAGAAATACTGTAAGGAAATACTGCAAAGGTGACAATGTTCCTTGGGAGAGAAAAGAATATTCCCGTGAGCCCGATGTCTTAACACCTGATGTTATAGATTTTATCAGGCAGTGCATTGAGGAAGATGAAACAGAAGGAATAAAAAAACAACAGCATACAGCTAGAAGGATATATCACCGTCTGGTAGAGGAAAAAGGATTTAAAGGTGGAGAATCCACTGTAAGATTGGCTGTACAGCGACTCAAGGATGAGATACCAAAAGCATTTGTTCCACTTGACTTCGACCCAGGAGAAGCAGCACAGGTAGACTGGGGCGAAGCAACTGTGTACCTTGACAATACAAAAGTTACTATAAATCTTTTCTGTATGCGGCTCTGTTACAGTTGTGATATTTTTGTAATGGCCTTTTATCGCCAAAATGAGGAATCATTTTTAGAAGGTAATGTAAAAGCTTTTGAGCATTTTGGTGGTGTTCCACACAAGCTGATTTTTGATAATGCCAGGGTTGCAGTAAAGGAAGGTTTTGGGACTTATGCCAAGCCTCAAGCCCGTTATCATGCATTGAGTGCACATTATGCATTTAAAATGGAATTCTGCAATCCGGGTAAAGGAAATGAAAAAGGACTGGTAGAAAATCTGGTAGGCTGGGTTAGACGTAATATTTTAGTTCCTGTGCCTAGAGTAAAAAATATTAATGAGTTAAACCAAGTTCTGTTGGCAAACTGCTTGAAATACCGTTCCCATCAAATACGCGGTCGTGAACAGACGGTCGGTCAAATGTATGAAATGGATAAATCATTATTATATGCACTTCCGAAATATGTGTTTGATTCAAGTAAAAGCATATCAGCTGATGTAGACGAGTATTCAACAGTACGCTTTGACAGAAACAATTATTCAGTACCAGTAAAATATGTAGGCAAAAGCGTCAGCATCAAGGCATATGGGAATATTTTAAACATCTTCTACCGAGGGCAGGAGATTGCTCAGCATAACAGAAACTATGGTTCCAACAAAACCACCTACAAATTGGAACATTACATAGACCTATTGGAGCAAAAGCCCAGGGCTGTATTCAATGCAAAACCTGTAAAGGACCATGTTAAAAAAGAATTATTGGAGTGGGGACAAATACTTCCGGGTGGAGCTAGGGACATGGTAAAAGTTCTGCGACTTTGTGTAGACTACGGTTCAGACAAGCTTCTTGAGATCAAGCAGCAAATTCCAGCAGGTGTGACGCCTACTGTTGATTTAATCCGCAGCTATTTAATGGAGCGCAGTACACCAGTGAAAAGTGCACAAAAGATTATAGATACCGTCAAGGTAGAAGAAGTTGATTTGAGTATATATGATAGACAATATGGGGTGGCACAATGAGTGAGATAAATGTAGCTGAAGAAACAATAAAACTTTATGCCAAGCAGCTGAAATTACCGACTTTTACACAATACACAAGTATTATTAGACGGATGGATAGCAATATGGGATATGAGGAATTTCTCATAGAATTAATGAAAAAAGAAGTAGCTTCCAGACAAGAAAACCAGCAAAAGCGCCGTATACGTAATGCAGGATTCCCTTACCTGAAAACCCTTGATGAATTTGATTATACCAGACTCAAATACGTCAAACAAGCCTTCATATGGGAACTTGCTACCTGTGACTTTATATCTAAACGACAGAATATTGTTATGATCGGAAATACAGGCACTGGAAAGACCCATATCTCAATAGGTTTAGGACTAAGGGCTTGTAAAGAGGGGTATAGCGTAAGGTTCTATACTGCAGCCAATCTTATTACTGAACTTACAGAAGCTCAGGAATATAGAAGGCTTCTGAAACTTGAAAGGCAACTGGAAAAGGTGGACCTATTGATTCTAGATGAACTCTCATATCTATGCTTTAATAGGAACCAGGCTGATCTATTATTTAGGGTAATTTCAGACCGTGCTGAAAAAGGAAGTGTAATTGTATCTACGAACCTTGAATTTTCGAGATGGACAGAAATGTTTGAGAATACTACTATGGTTGCGGCGCTAGTAGATCGTCTGACCTTCCGTTCACATGTATTAAATATGAATGGAAATTCTTTCAGGCGGGATAATTCGTATAAATGAAAGGAATTGCCACCCGCCCTGACAGATACTTCGTAAATTCTGATTTTAGTAACTGTAGGTTAAGAGGACAGATATATTTTAAAAACCTACATATCAACCATAGGGAAAGTCTTTTAGTTATGGCTCAGAAATTCATTAGCACATGGATCACTTTTTCAATAGCAGAAGTGGTTCAAAAATTCATTAGCAAGTGGCTCAAATTTCTATTGACATTCACAGCTCATTTTTTTATTATTGCGTTTAAAATATATTAATGCAGAATTTTAGGAGGTAGGAAAATGAATGAAGAATTAAAGAATCAACTAGAATGGATAAATGAGAATTTAAATACGCTTGCACAAAATCAGGCAATGATTTATGAAGAGCTGCAGAAAATCGAAAATAAAATGCAACAAGACAAAGCACAGACAGAGTAAAAGCAAAGGCCCTCGGAGAAATCCGGGGGCCTATTTTTTATTGAATTAATGTGTAATAGATGTGTAATAGCAAAAAATTATTCAGAACACCAGAATATACAAATGTAGCAATAAATGCAAAAAAACGCCGCACAAACCTAGTGTTCATGCGGCTTTTCGTTATTTTTGGCGGAGAAAGAGGGATTTGAACCCTCGCGCCGGTTGCCCGACCTACTCCCTTAGCAGGGGAGCCCCTTCACCACTTGGGTATTTCTCCTTATCCATGGTGAATTTTTAATAAATAAAGTGGCGGAGAGGAAGAGATTCGAACTCTTGGTCCCTTACGGGATCACTAGTTTTCAAGACTAGCTCCTTAAACCACTCGGACACCTCTCCACCTTTAAAAAATATCTTACAGGTGCGGAAATAATAATAACACATTATATACCATTCTGTCAACCAAAAAACGCAAAAAATCAGATAAAATATGGCTATATCAATGAAAGGAAACCGCGTCCGTTAGAAGCAATTTGGACGCGGTTTAACTATTCTTTTATTTTTCCAGCAGACCTTTGATTCAGCCGGTCGTAGAGTTCGCAAAGCTGCATGGCGGGAATGGTTAGAAGACTCCAAAGAAGAGAAAACGGCACACAGATTTGCCCCATAACATTCATCGGTAGCTGCGAATAATCCCAAACGTTTAATTTTAAAATCAGATTTACCAAAACCCCTATCGCGAATTCTACCGATGTAATGATGGCCGATCCGGCAGCACATTTCACCACCAATGGTTTGAATTTTAGGCGGCAGTTGCAGATCCTGTCAATCAGGCACAGACAAATCCCTCCTGCTATCGCCATGGAAAAATCGCTGAAACCCCGGCATGCAATTTCTAAACAGGGATATATAATTCCACCGGTCAAAAATAAGGATAGTTGTTTTTTCACGCATTTACCCTCCTGCACAAATTGTTTGCAGGAGGGTTTGGTTTATTCCGGATTTTCATTGGTATTCCCTGTCAAAGTTTATTACAAAATACAGTTGTTTTGCTTGCTTCGGTTTCGGTGCTAAAGAGAAAAATATTTGGATTCTATCTGCTTTGACATAATACAAAAAATTGTTTCTGATTTCGATATTTTCAGCATTGTATTTTTGGCGATTTTAACGATAAATTGATTTTTTTATGGATTATATTCCCAAATCATGTATAATAAAAAACACCGGATGGAAAGGATGATAACATGAGATACTCAAAAAATAAAGCGTTATTTTCTATAATTATTGTTGCTGCTTTCCTTCTAGTCTGCGTGAGTTTTTGTATTATCAATTTGCGCAAAACTCTGATAGACAACAGAACTGCCATGCTGAAAAAATTAGCAGAACAGGGTTCTTTTGCAATTCAAACCGACATTCTGGGGCATTTAGGCTCTGCAATCGAGTTATCCCATCAAGATGATTTCTCTCTTCAGACAACGGAGAAAGAGAAAGTACAGGCATTGTCTGAAGAAACTAAAAAAAGAAATTTTGACTCGATGATATATACCAATCTGTCCGGTTTGGCTGTTGCAAATTCGGAAAATCAACTTTTTATTGCAGATAAGCCGTATTTTAAGAAAGCAGCCAATGAGATAGCGCACAGTTCAGTCCAATTACAGCAATCCGATTTGCAAGATGCTGTCATTTTTGCTGTTCCGGTTGTACGAGAAATACGAGAAAATAGTATCACGGGTGTGCCGATTGCATCTCTCAACGATATTGAAAAATTTCAACTAAGCGATAACATCGTAACAAGTGAAGCAAATTACAGATGTCTGCTGCAAAATGACGGAGCCATTCTTTCCAGTAACTTCTCTGGCGGTAATTTAGAGGATGATCTGCAAAAAATGGAGACGGATTTTCAAAGCGGATCCTCTTCCGTTTGTACATTTCAAATCAGCCAGTTGCCCGTCATTGCCGCCTATGCCAGTGTCCAAGAACCGCATGGCTTAATCCTTTTGGTTGCGGATGATTACAGCCATATTTCCGCGCGGACAAATAGAATTCTTCTGCTGAGCATTGCTTTTTTTCTAATTCTGACGGCGGCTCTTGTGCTGGCGACTTTTTATTTCTTCAAGTGGAAGCAATTTCGTTATGAATCAAAAATCAGGTGTGAAGAACAGAAAAAATATTTTACGTATTTTGATGCTCTTACCAATCTGCCCAATCGAAAAGGTGTTATCAAACAGTTCGATCCGTGGGTTGATAATTGCTGCAGAGACAAACAAGACGGAGCTATGCTGCTGCTGGATGTAGACGGATTGCAGTCCGTGAACAATACCTTCGGACACGATGCCGGAGATCCGTTGCTCTGTGAAGCAGCGGCGCGGCTGAAAAGATTTGCAAGAAGTCAGGACATTGTAGGGCGGATAGGCAGTGACGAATTTGCAATTTTACTCCACGGTGTAGATTCGGAAGGCAAACTGGAATTCCTCATTAACAAAGTAATGAAAATATTTCACGAACCATATTTAATCAATGGAATTGTCATTCAGCTTTCCTGCAGCGTAGGGGCAATGCTGATTCCATGTAATCAAAACAGTAAAGAAGAGCCGCTGCAGTTTGAAGATGTGTTGGGCAAAGAGGAATTTATTCTTTCAGAGGCAAAAAAGACCCGCAAAGGAAGTTATGTTCTCTTTAACGAAGATTACAAAAATCGCATAGAACGGCAGCTTTGGCTGGAACGTGCCCTTAAATTCTCCATTGAAAAAGGGGAATTGTTTTGCTGTTTTCAGCCGCAGTATGACTGCAACAGCAAAACCATTACAGGCTTTGAAACGCTTGCTCGCTGGAAAACTACCCAATTTGGCACCATACCCCCAATCCAATTTATTCCCATGGCTGAAAAATCCGGGTTTATTAAAGAATTAGGCCGCTATATGATAGAGAATGCATTTGCCTTTGCAAAAAAATTAGAAGGGCGGGGACTGACAGTTTCCTTTAATGCCTCGCCTATGGAACTTTTGGGCGCAAATTATGCGGATTATATTGTCAGCCGATATCAATATTACGGCTTAACACCGAACAGCGTTGCTGTTGAAATTACGGAATCCAGCCTGATTGAATCCTTTGATAAGGTCACGACAAAATTGCAAATACTAAGACGGCACGGCATACAAATTTATTTGGACGATTTTGGAACCGGCTACTCCTCCCTTAACTATCTGAAAAACTTGCCAATTGATGCTGTTAAAATTGACAAAAGCTTTATCGATGAAATTGCGACCGATGACGTTGAAAAAGACATTGTCCGCATGATTATAAGTCTTGCACACAGGCTTAAGCTGGAGGTTATTGCGGAGGGCGTGGAAACAGAGGACCAGATGCGCTGTGTTTCGCAAGCGGGGTGTCATCTGATTCAGGGGTATCTCATCAGCAAGCCTGTTGAGAAAGAAGAAGCGCTGCTTTTGCTGGAACGCCCGGATATTTCCTGCAGTACTGCGGAACCAACCAGTGGCTAAACAAAAAAGACCGAAGAAGTTTAAACTTCGGTCTTTTTCATTTTGTTAAATGTAATTTTACATACTTAACTAAAATATACTTTTTTTATCCGCTCCGGGTGGTATAATGTTGAAAGAAACAAGGAGGATGATTTGATTGATATTTGGTACTGAAATATTAAAATACCGCGAAGCAATTCTGAAGGACCTTGCCGATTTAGTTGCGATTCCTTCCATACGCGGTCAGGCGCAGGAAGGGATGCCTTTTGGCAAGGAATCGGCTAAGGCCCTCGGGTTGATTCTCGATAAAGCTGAAAAAATGGGGTTTACCGTTAAAAATGCAGACAATTACGCAGGCCACGCAGAGTACGGCTCCGGGGATGAATTGGCCGCAGTAGCAGCTCACATTGATGTTGTACCTGCCGGAGATGGTTGGGACAGCGAGCCATTTACGCTGACGCAGAAAGGCAATCTGATTTACGGGCGCGGCGTAGCGGATGACAAAGGGGCGGCAGTTGTTGCTCTTTATTGTCTAAAAGCATTAAAAGACGCAAATATTACAGGAAACCGCCGGCTGCGGGTTATCTTCGGTGCCGGGGAAGAAACGGGAATGGAGGATTTGGCATATTATTTTCAAAAGGAAGAAATGCCAACCATGGGGTTTACTCCCGATTCCGATTATGGAATCTGCAACCGAGAAAAGGGGATTCTCCAAATTAGCCTGAGTTCCGATGCAAAAAACTCAGGAATAGTTAAGCAATTTAATGCAGGCGCTGTATATAATGCTGTTCCTGACCGCGCTTATGCTGTTTTGCGCTGTTCCGACCATACTGTTCAAGCGCTCAAAGACGCAGCCAAGACCGCAAAGGGGAGCTTTACCTTCGAACCTTCCGCAGAGGGAATTCGGATTGCATCGCAGGGAAAGGCATCCCACGCTATGCAGCCGCAGGCAGGGTTCAATGCCGCCGCTGCACTGCTCCGTCTGCTTTCCAGTATCCTCACCCCGCAGGAGCTCGGTGGGATGTTCACATTTTTGGACAGAAAAATCGGTTTTCTTTATGACGGCTCCGGCCTAGGGGTAAACCAAAGCGATGAGCAGTCCGGCCCGCTGACCCTGAATCTTGGCATTGTTCGTGCTGACGAATCCCACATGGAGGCAGGAATTGATATTCGTTATCCTGTCACATCCGATGGGGATAAAATTTTCACCCAAATCAAACGCCAAGCGGAAGAAGCAGGTCTGACCGCAGCTCTTCGCGAAAACTCCAAGCCGCTGTATCTTCCAGACAACAGCCCTCTTATTTCCATTCTTCAGGAGTCATACGCCAATATCATGGGCCGGCCGGCAGAGCTTTATGCCACGGGCGGTGGAACGTATGCGCGCGCCATGAAAGGAACCGCGGTTGCTTTTGGCCCATTCTTTCCGGATGAGCCGGATCGGCGTCTGCACAACACCAATGAACACATAGATATTGACCGTTTTATGCTTCATGCGCAGATTTGTTTGGAAGCGATGTACCGCATGTTTACAGCCTGACGGAGGGAACAGATGCCAAAATATAATCATATCACGTTTGCGGAGATTCTAAAAAACGATGAAATCAAGGCGTATATTGAAGCAGGCAACCGTAATCTGGGCGAAATAGGATTTACAGAGCACGGTTTTCCTCACGCGAAGCGCACGGCAAATTATGCCGGAGATATTCTGGAGCAGCTTGGATTTGACGAACGCACCTGTGAACTTGCGCGTATTGCCGGGTATATGCATGATATCGGAAATGTTGTAAACCGATATAACCATGCACAAAGCGGGGCATTGATGGCCTTTCAAATTTTAAACCGGCTCAATATGCCGCCCGATGAAGTGGCACAGATTTCGGCTGCCATTGGAAACCATGATGAAGGAACGGCCGCGGCGGTTAGTCCGATTGCTGCAGCGCTGATTTTATCCGACAAAGGGGATGTTCGCCGCACCCGTGTGCGCAATCGGGAGACGGTCACGGATGATATCCATGACCGCGTTAATTACGCCGTGGAACATGCTGTAACAGAAATTGATACCGAACACAAAACCGCAACCTTGAATATCACCATTGACACCACCATTTGCCCTGTCATGGAATATTTTGAGATTTTTATGTCGCGTATGGTTCTGTGCCGCCAAGCCGCACAATACCTTGGCCTGCAGTTTGAGTTAATTATTAATGATACACGGCTTTTGTAAGTTCCGGACTATTGCACAATCACCGCCTGACAGTAAAGCTGTTCATAGCGCTTTTTAAACAGAGACATGTCATAGCGTGCAGTTCCCTGCGGATCCAGCGGATCCCTGAACACCGCAGTACTGTCGGAATACCCGATTAACACAAGGCAATGCTCACAGGCGGGCCAGCAAAAATACTCTCCGGTATCCTCCAGATACCAGCTATTGCCATCGTAAGGTTCTTTCATGGAGATGGTTGCCCAGACAATGACCGGTACTCCTTTATCAATATAGCTGAGCAAATTCTGAACATTTGTCCCACTCAGATTTACAGCCTTTAATTTGCTGCCGGCGTATGATAGGTATCGATTGAGTGCATTTGTCACAACCGGCGCAAAACATCCGTATCCCGAATCGGATGGACTGCCCGCAAACTCTTTCCACGGATTTGGACCAATCATCACACCGTTTTGAAGATACGGCATACCGCCTATGGGAAAAAAGTTTGCTAATTCGTTTTTGCTGATTTGAAACCCCAGATAGTTCAGAACAATCGCCGATGAAGTAATTTCACATCCGGACGGAAGTTCCGGCAGTTGCTGGATATTTTCAACTGGCAGGACTTTTTCGTCGCTGTAGTTTACATTAGCCTGTACAGCATTTTTTATCATCCGCAGCGCATTTGGTCCATATCTTAAGGCAACAAGCAAAAACAAAATGAGAACCAAAAGTTTGGCAAAAAAAGAATATGCCGGATGTCGTTGCTTGTGCTGCACCTGTATCCCCTCATTTCTTAATAAAACCGATTGCCATTAAAAAATGCAAGAAATTTATAAAACAAAGCCCTTCTGCCACAAACAGCGGAAGGGCTTTTTGATGGAATTATTGTGCCCTGCCAAGCATGGATTTTAAGACAATCTACTGCACCGAAGCAGACACAACTCTATCCGCCGTCGTGATTAGAGATCATTATACCATATGCGGAGATACATAATTCTCTGATTGCATTGTCAAATATCCGTACTGCGTCAGAAATACCCATTTTAAAATTCGGCGGCATGCCGGTATTAAGCATGCCGCCGAATTTATTATAGCGGAAAATTATTCCATATTCAATATGCTAAATGCGAAATTTATGAAATTTGGCGCATTAGCGGGCGAGTTTTTTTCCTCAGCCATTCCAGCGCTTCACCGGACAGCATAGGAGCCAAAGTGCGATACACTCGGCTGTGATATTCGTCCAGCCAAGCGATTTCATCCTTGGTCAGCAGTCCCGGCAAAATCGGCGCTGTATCAATCGGGAAGCAAGTCAGAATTTCAAACCGCAGGAAACGGCCGTATTCGTTTTCCATGGCATCGGTTATCAGCATCATATTTTCCGTGCGTATGCCGTGTTTTCCTTCTTCATAGATACCGGGTTCATTTGTAACAATCATGCCGCTGCGCAAAACAACGTCGTTTTTCGGGCGAATGCTCTGCGGCCCTTCATGAACGCCGCCCAGCATACCGACACCGTGCCCGGTGCCGCAGCGGTAGTCAATGCCGTGCTTCTGAACTTGACCACGGCTGATCATATCCAGATTTCCGCCGGTCATTCCCTCCAGAAAAACAGTGGAGGCAAGCGCAATATGGGCTTTTAACACCCATGTGTAATGTTTCTTTTCTTCCTCCGTGAGCGGGCCTAGGGCAAATGTACGCGTAATATCGGTTGTGCCCTCCAGATACTGCCCGCCGCTGTCAATGAGCAGCAAACCGCTCTGTTCCAACGTTTTGCATGTTTCCGGCTTTGGAGAATAGTGCATCATCGCTGCATTTTCGCGGTAGGCCGCAATCGTGGCAAAGCTTTCGCCAAGATTGTGTTCCTGCCGTGCCCTTGCCGCACGCAGTAGTTCACAGACCGTACATTCTGTTACAGTTTCTCCGTTTTGCAGCCTTTTTTCCAAATCGGCGCAGAATTCCACCATTGCGCAGCCGTCGCGGATATGGGCTTTTCTAAAGTTTTCAATTTCCGTTTGATTTTTAATTGCCTTTAAATTGATGACAAGGTCAGCGCCTTTTTTAACCGTGTAGGCGGGATTTTCTTTCAAAATGCGGAAAAGTGCATAATTGATGCAATCCATATCGACAAGAATCGTTTTTTTGCCGCTGGATTGCTGCAGGAAGGTTTCGATTTCTTCATACGCCCGAATGGTTACGCCGTTATTCTCCAAATATTCCCGCACGCCCGGGCGCAGGCGTGAATCGTTAATGAACAGTACGGCACTGTCCTGAAAAACTGCGGCATAGGCTACCGCCATCGGATTGTATGCAATATCGGAGGCGCGGATGTTGAACAGCCACGCGATGCATTCCAGCTTGCAATAGATTTGACCATCCGCACCGGCTTTTTTTAGGCCTGCACGCACCTGTTCCAGTTTTTTCGCGCAGGAAAGTCCGGCATATTCTTCACCGTGCAGGAACACTTCTGTTGCCGGGGGAAGAGGGCGATTTTTCCACAGCGGGGTAATAAGGTCAACAGAACGAATTTTAATTCCCTTTTCAGCAAACTTTTCCTTCATGGAATTTACAGCCGCAGCCGAAAGCATTCGCCCATCAAAACCAACGGTTTCCCCACTTTGAAGCGTTTGGATAAGATAGTCTTGGTAAGAAGGCACTCCGCTTACCCCCATGCGGAACAGCTCAATACCACTGCCGGAAAGCTGTTTTTCAGCCTGGATAAAATATCTGCCGTCCGTCCATAAGCCGCTGCGTTCTAACAGCACGACCAATGTTCCAGCCGAGCCGGTAAATCCTGAAAAATATTTTCTGGCCTGCCAATATTCCGGTACATATTCTCCCATGTGTGGATCGGAAGAAGGAATAATATAGGCCGAAATACCGTTTTGCTTCATCGATTCTCTTAACGTTGAGATGCGTTCTTGTATTTCTTTCATGCTTTATCGCTTCCCTGTATTTTAATATTAAAATGAGTATAGGTCATGGATAGTCATCTGTCAAGAAAAGCACAGATGCGGTGCCTTTGCTATCTGTAGGACTACAATACATATTGGACAGTTGAGAAAAAATAAAAACAGGAATGGGCACATCGGTTAAAATAGAGTTACCCAACCAAATTTACCGAAAGGAAGTGCCCATCCCTGCATGAATAGTGTAACACAAGACATGAAGTTTAGGCAATCCATAATGATTTACGCTGAAAAGTACGGAGTTAGCCGCGCGAGCCGAAAATACAACAAAAGCCGTTCCTTTATCTACTTTTGGAAAGCCAGGTATGACGGTACACTGGAATCATTGGCGTGCCGGTCTAGAAAGCCCCACAGTCATCCAAACCAGCATACACCTGCCGAGTTAAAACTGATTCGTGATATGCGACGCAGAAATCCAGAGCTGGGTATGATTGAACTGTGGCACCGGCTAAAAAAGCGAGGGTATACGCGGCGTCCAGAAAGCCTATTCCGCGTTATGCGTCGGATGGGAATCTTTCCTGAACCGAAGCCAAAGAAAAAGTACCAACCTAAGCCTTACGAGCAAATGACGCATCCCGGAGAGCGCATTCAAATCGATGTAAAGGTAGTCCCAAAGCGCTGTATTGCCGACCCTGAGCTTCGGCTTTTCCAGTACACAGCCATTGATGAATTTTCTCGGCTGCGTTTTCTGGCTGCATACCCTGAACAGAGTACTTACTCTTCTGCTGACTTTCTAAAAAGGGCTGTCAAATGGTTTGCTCGGCGCGGCGTCCATGTGGAATGCATACAAACTGACAATGGCTTTGAATTTACCAACCGTTTTTCTCCGTCAAAGAAACACTTGCTGACACTCTTTGAGGCCACCGCGGCCAAACTGCATATCCGGCACAAACTAATCCGGCCTTATACGCCAAGGCACAATGGCAAAGTGGAACGCAGCCATCGTGAAGACCAAAAACGCTTTTACAACAAACATCGTTTTTATTCCCTTACTGATTTTGAAAACCAACTTTCCATCTACTTAAGACGCTCTAATAATATGCCGATGCGTCCTCTTCATTGGTTGTCTCCTTCTGAATTTTTACATTCCCATACTGTCCAATATGTTTGACAAACCTACAAGCACAGATGCGGTGCCTTTGCTATCTCTTGTTATTTAAGATATAGAATGATATAATGACCATGTAAAGCCAATGACGGGAGGGTCTGTATTGAAAATACAAGAATCGGGAGAGAACTACCTTGAAACGATTCTTATTCTAAAAAACAGAAACGGAACGGTTCGTTCAATTGATGTCGCAAATGAACTGGGTTTCTCCAAAGCCAGCGTTAGTCGTGCCATGAGCATTTTGAAGGAAGCGGGCCTTCTTGTCATGGAGCAAAACGGGAACTTGGTTTTAACTGATTCCGGCATGCGTAAGGCATCGGCCATTTATGAGCGTCATACGCTTATTGCAAAGTTTTTGGAGCAAACCTTAGGCGTCGACCACGAAACCGCGGTTCAGGATTCCTGCCGGATGGAGCATGTTATCAGTGAAAAGAGTTTTCAATTGATGAAAAAATATGTAGAAAACAACGGCGACAACGTTTGAGTAAAATCTACATATTCTGCACACAACTTAGAATTTGTTTTCCCGCGTGATTGTCTATATGTTGGAACGTTCCGACAAGGCGGCGGAAGAATGGAAAAAAATTTATGGCAACTCCTTATGCCGTGCATATCTGCGCTGAAAACACGCAAACCGGACAATGTGAAAAGCTGGACAAAAATATGATGTTAGAATTAGAAAAAATGTGGCTGCAAGCAATTGTTAAAAAATAGTAATCCAAACAGGCTCGGAAAAGTGTTGTTTACAACGCTTTTCGAGCCTGTTTTTTTTTTCACAAGTATTTTTAAAAGGCTGCAACGTCGCAAAGTAACTTCAGAATTTCTCGCGATTGAGCGCAGCATTTTGATTTATCTCGTTATGGATTCTCATCCCAACCAATGGTTTCTGTTGCAGTCGGATTTCGCGCTTCGTCCATCAGTTTGAGCATTTCCAGTGCACTGCGAAAGTTCTGTGTTTTTTCCTTTTCCACCCAAGTAATGCTGCCCTGCCATGAGGCGTTTTGGCGGAATTTAATATGCACCAAAAAAGTAGCGTTTTCCGATTTGCATGCGGTTTCGATTTCTGAGTCCATGAAGTTTTCCACCTTTCTGACAAACGTTTTCATACGCTTGGACTCAAAGCTTCGGCTTTGAAATGACGCCTGTGGAAATTGCATACAGTCACATAAGCGGTCAATAGCTAAAACGAGCTCGGTTACATTCGAAAAAGCATAAACTCGGTGGTAATAACCGCTATACAGTCGACCCGCCATTTCATTGCTTTGTTTTGAATCCAGGCAAATCAAAATCTGCGCGGGTGAAAGCTTCTTTTGAAAACTTACGTTGCGCATTTGCTTCACTTTCCATTTTAGATTATTTTTATTATATCTAATTTTTGTTCTCTGCGGGGTGATGGAATTATCTAACAGTATCCTGTGAGTAGAAAATTTTACATATTTGTATTATATTACCACAAATCGATAGACCATTCGCCCATGTTCAAGTTTCCATGGCACGAATGGTTGTCTTTTTCAATATACGGAAGAACAGGATACTTGCACAAAGCGATGCGATTTCCGCAATGGGAAAAGCATACCACACTGCGTCCAACCCAATTTTAGACAGCAGATAAGCGGAAGGGAGCAACACAACAAGCTGTCTTAAAAGTGAAATAATTAAACTTTTGACCCCATCGCCAACTGCTTGAAAAGTGGTGGAAAAAACGATACCGAAGGCGGCCGGCAAAAAGCAGAGCGATATGGTGCGCAGTGCCGGGACTCCAATTTGAAGCATACGGGCGGATGCATTGAAAATCATCAGAAGCCTGTCAGGGAACAGCCAGAACCCCGTCATACCAATTCCCATAAAGGCAAGTGCAATGATGCATCCGACCCTGACGGCACTTAACAGGCGGTCTATTTTTTTTGCCCCAAAATTATATCCCATCACAGGCATTAGCCCCTGTGTTAAACCAAAGACGGGCATGAAAACGAATGACTGGAGTTTAAAATAAACGCCGAAAACAGCAACAGCCGTTTCTGTAAAGCTGATTAAAATTGTATTCATCCCCACAACCATAATAGAACCGATGGACTGCATGATAATGGCGGGAAGTCCTACGGCATAGATGTTTTTTACAATGTGCCAATTAAAACGGAACGAATGAAATTTAATTTTAACTTCATGCTCTTTGAAAAACAGAACCAGAAAGGCAACAGACATGGAAATAATTTGTGCTGTTACGGTTGCAATCGCAGCTCCTTTGACCCCCATCGCAGGTATGCCGAACATTCCAAAGATAAAAACTGGGTCAAGCAGCATATTGCCGATGGCGCCAATCAGCTGAAAAATCATGGGGAAAAGCATATTTCCGGTTGCCTGCAGTATTTTTTCAATATTAATTTCAACGCACGCCCCGAAAGAATATACACAGATGATGTACATATAAGAGGAACCCATTGCGACAATGTTGGTATCCGCGGTAAAAGACTGAAGAAACGGTTGGGAGAAAAATATACCAACCGCAAGAAAAATCAGGCCATTGATAAGCCCTAAAAGCAATCCGTGCGTAGCAGCTTGGTTTGCTTCTTCTCTGCGGTTTTCGCCCAACCGGCGCGCAATCAGTGAATTTAAGCCAATTCCGGTTCCTACAGCAACCCCAATCAGCAGGATTTGAATCGGGAATACAAGAGACACGGCAGTCAGCGCGTTTTCACTAATCTGCGACACAAAATAGCTGTCTACAATATTATACAAAGCCTGAACCATCATGGACAGAATGGCCGGAATAGACATTGAGACAATGAGAGGAAAAACAGGCACCGTACCCATCTTGTTTTGCTTAGTTTCTTCCAAATGAATAAACCTCCTTTAAGTATCTTCTATTGTATCTGATTCCCGCAAAACTTACAACAAAACAAGCAATAAGAATCAACAAAAATGTTTCCAATTTAAAGAAACAACAAATGGACGTGCAACAGTTCTTGGCTGTCCCGCATATACTGTGGGTACATGGGTAAATAAAGGGGAGATATCATGTTTGGTGCAATCATAGGCCTTGCCTTGTCCGGGGTTCTTTTCTTTGTGCTCCACGTTACTGGATCGGGTTCTTTTCCCCGGCCGCTGACGGCGCAGGAAGAAAAGGAATGTCTGGAAAAAATGAAAAATGGGGACAAAAATGCAAAGGCTAAGCTGATTGAACACAATCTGCGGCTAGTTGCACATATTATCAAAAAATATTACTCCAATTCCAACGATCAGGATGACTTAATATCCATTGGTACAATCGGATTAATTAAGGCAGTGAATACGTTTGACAGCTCGAAAGGGATTCGTCTTTCCAGCTATGCGGCCCGCTGCATTGAAAATGAAGTGCTGATGCACTTTCGTTCGTCCAAAAAAAGTGCGCAGGATATCTCCATCAATGAGCCGATTGATATCGACAAGGACGGAAATACACTTACACTCATGGATGTTATGGCAACGGAAGATAATATCATCGATGACCTAGATTACAAAATGAGGTCCGAACAGCTGAAAAAATACATAGACAGCGTGCTTTCCCCACGCGAACGCACCATCATACGCCTAAGATACGGTCTCAATGGCAACGATCCGCTCACTCAGCGCGAAGTAGCGCAGAGACTTGGAATTTCGCGCTCTTACGTTTCGCGCATTGAGAAAAAGTCCTTGGCGGCACTTCACAAACGATTCAGCAAATCGTAAAAGCTCGGCTACACCCCGTATTCAAAAAACTTTTCCCATACAGAAGTATAGAAGTGGTTTTCACCGCGGTTCTGTTCTGCTGAAGAACCCATTCATGCTTTTTAGTGCTTGGGTGGATCTTCAGTGGAATGAAAGAAGCAGGGGTATCTTTTCAGTCATCATTTTATAAAAAATAAAGCCGAGATTTTTCGGATAATTTATAACATTAAGGGAGAGAGGCTGCAGCATTGCGTATGAAGCCAATTTTGCTTTATAAAATTCTTATCTGTCATTATCGTGAACGTTTTGTCAATTTTGAACGACATTTTGCTTGAAAATGTCATTGTGGTATTGTATGATATGTCAAGGCTTTCAAAACAAAAAAGTCAAGCGCCAGGACTCGCGCGAAAGGAAATTTGCACGCGAGTTGACGAGGACAAGGAGAATCGAAGATTCGGCGGATGCCTTGCGGTATGGTACTACCGTAAAATATTGACGAAAAACAAAAAGCGATTTTTGAACAAAGTCAATAGGGTACCTTGAAAGCCTGAAACTTTTTTATGAAAGGCAGGCAAAAACATGTGCGGAATTGTTGGTTACATCGGTGAACAGGAGGTGCAGCCCATCTTACTGAGCGGGCTGCGGCGGCTGGAATACCGTGGGTATGACTCTGCAGGAATCGCAATACTCAATAACAAGGGAGAAATGGGTGTTGCGAAAAGTCAGGGTCGTTTGGCAAATCTTGAAGAAAAGCTGAAACAATCCACCCTATCCGGCACAGTCGGCATTGGCCACACACGCTGGGCAACGCACGGGGAACCTTCGGAAACGAACTGCCATCCCCATATTAATGGGAAAAAGACCATTAGCGTTGTTCATAACGGAATCATTGAAAATTATCTGCACCTGAGAGAATTTCTAAAAGGAAAGGGATATCATTTTTATTCTGAAACGGATACGGAAGTGATTCCAAACCTGATTGATTACTACTACAAAGGCAATCTGCTGGATGCAGTGACGCAAGCGGTTTCTAAGCTGGAAGGCAGTTATGCACTGGGTGTGCTGTCTGTTTACGAGCCGGATAAAATTATCGCAGTGCGGAAAGACAGCCCACTCGTGATTGGCATCGGCGATGGAGAAAACTTCATAGCATCGGATGTTCCCGCGGTTTTGAACTATACGAGGGATTTTATTTATCCGGAAGATAAGGAAATCGCCGTTATTCAAAAAGATTCGGTTGCGGTATATACGCCGGAAGGCGAAAAGACGGAAAAGCCGGTCAAACACATCACATGGAGCGCGGACGCTGCAGAAAAGGGCGGCTACGAGCATTTTATGTTAAAGGAAATCTGCGAACAGCCGGGAGCTATTAAAGCAACCATGACCTCCCGTATTCTGCCCGGTGAACCCGTTAAGCTCGACGATATCACATTTACGGAACAAGAAATCAAAGACATTGAAAAAATTTACATTGTGGCCTGCGGTACTGCGTATCATGCAGGGATTGTGGGGAAATACGTCATTGAGAAAATGGCAAGAATCCCTGTGGAAGTTGATATTGCTTCGGAATTTCGCTACCGCAATCCGCTGATGACCGATAAGACCCTGCTGATTGTTGTCAGCCAGTCCGGTGAGACGGCGGATACGCTGGCAGCTTTGAGAGAAGCAAAAAGCAAGGGTGTGAAAGTACTCGCCATTACAAATGTCGTCGGCAGCTCCATTTCTCGTGAAGCGGATTATGTTCTGTATACATGGGCCGGTCCGGAAATTGCGGTTGCGTCCACCAAGGCATACACAACTCAGTTAATTATCATGTACATTTTAGCCTTGTATTTTGCGCAGCATCGGGGCACCATGACCGGAGAGGAAATCGAGGCGGTGAAAAACGACTTGTTAACCCTTCCGCAAAAAGCGGAGAAGATGCTGGAACACCGCGAAACGCTGCAAAAATTTGCGGCAAACAACTATATGCACAGAAATATGTTTTTCCTCGGCAGAGGCATTGATTATGCTGTAGCAATGGAAGGAGCTCTGAAACTCAAGGAAATTTCCTATATCCATTCGGAAGCCTATGCCGGCGGGGAGCTAAAGCATGGGACAATCGCACTGATTGAGGACGGAACTGTCGTGATTGCTCTGGCAACGCAAAGCGGCCTGTATGACAAAATGGTCAGCAACATTCGGGAAGTTACCACCAGAGGAGCAAAAGTTCTCGCTTTAACAACCGAGGGCAACACCGGCATAGAACAGGTAGTCGATTCGGTGCTCTACTTGCCAAATGTGACGGATATTTTAATTCCGGTTCTTTCCGTAATTCCCCTTCAGCTTTTGGCATACTATACCGCTGTGCAAAAAGGCTGTGACGTGGATAAACCGAGAAATCTGGCAAAATCCGTTACAGTTGAGTGATTAAAACGCTGTTTACAGAAAAAAGTCCATGTGTCAGTCAGATTGATCGCACATGGACTTTTCGTTTCCCTTTTTACATATGTTCCTCGTAATAAATCGTTGAAAAAAGATCCAAAAATATCATAATGGAAAACGATATTGCAAAACCAATTCCGATACCCATGAATAGGCTGTCATCTAACCTTGATCCCACACCAAAGCATATCAGCATGGCCGTAAAACAGATTTCTCGTGTTATTTTAAATGCTTTGCTCGCAGATGTAAGTTCGATGAGTTGATTGCGTTCTTCGGTTTTCTCGAATCTCTCCTTTTTTAGCGCTTTTCGGTTCATACTTACATATATCTCACTCATACCAATGGACGGCGTTAAAATGCTCAAAATGATTCCTTTTACATCAAATCCCTTTAAAAATCCAAGAATCAGTATACATACGCCTAACAGAACATACATTACCCCAAAGCCAAACTTTCTTTTATCATAAATCTTCATATTGCCGATCCTCCAATTCCTTATTTTCTTTCAGACAACACAAATCTTCCACAGTTGTTCCGAATACTTGTGCCATTCGATAAGCCAGCATGAGAGAAGGTTTATACTGTCCTTTTTCAATGGAAATAATGGTTCTGGATGAAACATGCACTAATTCTGCCAACTGTTCCTGTTATATAACTAAAATAAACTCCACTCCGTAATAATAAACTTCGCTCTATAAAAATAAAGTTCATTCCAAAATCCCGTAGTAGATGCAGGATAAATCCTGATTGGCTGCGGGATTTTTGATTTTTAGGGGGAGAGGGATAAGGTGTATGTTAGGATTAAGGAATACGGCTAAAGGCATTGATTTTAAAGAGATTGAGAGTACTATATTGATTTAAATATTGATACCAGGATTGATAAAAAGCATTAGAAAAAGCGAATGAGAAAATGCAACCTTATCCCTTTTTCCTTTCACCTTATCCCTATTTAGAACCGACTTTATTTTAAAAATTGTTACAAAAATTAAGGAATAAATGTTATTAAATGGAATGAAAATATGGAATTTTAGAGCGGACTTTATTATCTGGAAAGAAATAGGAAAATAGGTTCAAGGCGAGAAGGGATAAGGGTTTGAGGGATTTCGGTTTGGAGCGGAGTTTATTTTAAATATACATAGTTAGGGGTAAGGATTTTTAGGGAAAAGGAATTAGTAAAATGTTGTGTAATAATAAAGTTGACTCTGTGATAATAAAGTAAGTTCTGTAATAATAAAGTTGGCTCTATAAGAATAAAGTTAGTTCTTTAAAGAGAATGATGCTGTTAGTGCTTTCATAAACGGTAAAATTTTAATAAAATAAAACTTAATTAAATTGGAATTTATTGTTACTATACTTATGTGCATGGATATTAAAGAGAAGCCGATGTTGATAGTAAGGTATTTTGGCTAAAAGAGAGGTTAATTAAAGTGGTTTTGTGGGGAATCTTCATTAGCGCATTTTTAATAGGCTTTTCGGGAGCAATGATGCCTGGGCCTATGTTGGGAGTCACAATTGACGGAAGTCTTAAAAAGGGGTGGATAGCAGGCCCTTTGACAGTATTAGGGCATGGAATACTGGAATTTATATTAATTATCATTATGACATTCGGGCTTAAAGATTTCTTCGTTAATCCGACAGTTGCAGGATTTATCGGACTATTTGGCGGTGCTTTCCTTGCATGGATGGGGTATGGAATGATAAAATCCGGCATTAATAAATCAGTTTCTTTGGAGAGCCAAAGAGCAGGGAATAGTGCTGGAGTGAGGAATCTTGCATTGGCGGGAGCGCTTGTAAGTGCTACCAATCCGTATTTTATTCTCTGGTGGGCGTCAACTGTATAACCCAAAAAAACTCGTGTCACGAATAAAAAGGTTATTCTGTAAATGCAGGAGAAATCCTGAATTGCTGCATGGCTTTTTTAGTCTAAAAGCAGGAATGAATAAGGGATTGGAGGGTGTAGACAGAGAGGAATTTGTTTCAAATATAAATATGATAGACAAAAAATTGGGTTAAAGAAGGAATTTTAACGGAATGTGGAGAATTATGAAAATTTGGAGGTGTATTATTTTTTGGTGTAAAAAATGAATACAAATTTACCTTTGAATAACCAGCAAATAAGTATAAATCGAAGATTTAAAAAATACATACCTGTTAAAAATAAATTTATAGTGGGTCATATAGCAGCATTTCTATGGATGAGTTTTAGCATATATTTGTCAGTACCTTGGGTTTTAGATTTAGCAGATTTAGTAAGTTTGCCGATTTCAATTTTTATTATAACTGGTTTAGCGTATATACCTGGGTATTTAAATATATTTATGGTTATAAGTTTACTGCTTGACAGACAACCTCCTTTCAAAAACGAAAGACCTGACAAAGATATAACTATACTTATTGCAGCGAGAAACGAAGCAGATAAAATCGAAAATACATTGAACTACATTGCGAAACAAGACTATGATGGAAAAATACATGTATTACTAGTTGACAATGGTTCTACGGATAGAACGGCAGAAAAAGCGTTGGATGCTGCTATGAGGCTAAATTTAGATTTAGTAGTATTAAAAGAAGAAAAACCGGGTAAGTTTAATGCTCTAAATAAGGGCCTACAGCATATTTGTACTGATTTAATGATTACTTTAGACGCTGATACTTTACTCCACAAGTCGGCAGTAAGGTATCTTGTTGCAAGAATCGAATCAGCACCTTCTGATGTTTGTGCTGTAGCAGGTGCTGTTTTGGTAAAAAACAGCAGGGATAATCTTCTCGCAAGAATTCAGGAGTGGGATTATTTTCTTGGAATAGCCTCTATAAAAAGGATGCAGGGTTTATATCAAGGCACTTTGGTGGCTCAAGGAGCATATAGTATCTATAAAACTGAGTGGATAAGAAAAGTAGGTGGTTGGCCTGATGCTATAGGGGAAGATATTGTACTTTCATGGAGGATAATGTTGAACAACTGGAAAATCTATTTTGAGCCTTATGCTGTGGCTTTTACTGAGGTTCCTACTTCCATGTCTCATTTTTGCAAACAGAGGTCCAGGTGGGCAAGAGGAATGATAGAAGCCTTAAAGGCTATGAAGCCGTGGCAGCAGCCGCAATTATATGTAAAATATCTCACTACTATAGATTTGCTGCTTCCTTATTTAGATACTGTATACACCCTGTGTTGGCTGCCAGGACTTATTGGAGCATTTTTTGGCTATTACTACATCGTTGGGCCTATGACATTATTTGTAGTACCGCTTACGCTTATTAGTTACTGGATTTTATATGAATACCAAAAAAATGTTTTCAAAAAGTTAGATTTAAAGATAAGAAAGAATAAAGTAGGTTTTATTATATTTGTACTATTTTATCAGATTATCATGTCACCAGTATCTTTTTGGGGGTATATACAGGAGTTTATAAAATTAAAGCGGATATGGAAGTAGGCATATAAACCTAAAAAACTTAAGTGATAATTGTATAACCCAAAAAAACTCGTGTTACGAATAAAAAGTTGTGTTAAAAATAAAAAAGTCATGTTAAAAGTCATGGTGAAAATAGGGCAGAAAGCCTTATTGGAACCATGATTTTTGTTTTAGGATGAGTAGGGTTAAGGGGCAAGGTATAAGATTAAAAGTATTGATTTTATTGGATTTGAAGGGAGTATTGATGAAAACTTTCCCCTTTTCCCTTGAACCGTATCCCTGTTTTTCCCTATTTTTGACACGACTTTTTACCTGAAACAGGGTACTTTCATTAAGGGAAAATTCTTATAAAATGAAAATAAAGTTTATATTCAAAAAGAATTATACTTTGATATTTAAATATATCATTTGAAAGTTAAATTTTTGCATGAATTTTATATATCTTATTTAATTAGAATAGTTATATTGAAAAAACTATTTGTAATGATACAATATTCATTATAGGGTATATAAAGGGGTGACTTCTCATGGGGTATATTGAAGAAAATCAGAAAGTAATTCGAAAACTCAATAGTTATGAATATTTTCAACCAACTATAGGAATATACAATCAAAGATTAAGTGCAATGATTAGAAATGGTTTAACAGAAGAAGAGGCTACTAGACAAATTTTAGATTATTTAAAAGATATTTTACGAGATTCTCAACAGATGGTGGAAGATATAATACAAAGGAAAATTGCTTCGGAAGACATAAAAGATGCTTCTCAAGCAAGAAAAAGTGTTGCAGGTAGCAATTTTCAAAGATTAGTGGCATATGGAATTATTAGAAATATTCTTGTAGGAAACATAACAAAAGAAATAATAGTTAATGTTGGATATAGAAATCATCCATTGTTAGATAAATATGCATCTATATCCGTTGGTAGTTCCGAAGATACACAAAAACCTGATTCTGATGTTCTAATATATAAGGATGATACAACTTCACCTATAGTAAATTTTTCATGTAAAACATCTTTAAGAGAACGGGCAGGACAAACATACAAATGGAAACTATTAGTTGACCTTGCTACATGTACTTGTCCATATATTTTAGAGTCTGAAAATTGTCCTAAAAATATTTATAATTTACAATATGATAATTCAAGACGTGTTATTATGAATTTTGTTACAGCAGATTTATATAATGAAGTAAATCAACCTCAAATAAATGGAATGTTTAACTTTTTTGATAATGCGTACATAACTAAACCTAATAATGAGTTTAATAATAATAGCATAATATGCTTTAGCAACATTATAAATAATCTTAATGAGATATATGACTGAAGGGGGATAAAAGTGTATACTATAGATAATTTAAAAACAAGATTAAAAGAAATAAATGAAATGGGATACATAAAAACTCATAGAAGCGGACCTACTGGTATAGGAAAAACATTGGAAGATTTACTTGGAATTACAGAAAATAATATAGCAGGACCTGATTTAAACGATTTAGGAGAATTAAAATCTTGTCGTAATAATCAATTAAGTATGGTTACATTATTTACAAAGTCTCCTAGTCCATCTAAAATAAATACAACTCTTCTTGAAACATATGGTTATTTTGACCCAAAAAGGAATAATAAAAAAATTTTACATACTACTATAAATGGTGTTAACTATAATACTATAAATGGTACACCCTATGGATTTAAAGTTGAAATTGAAGGAGATAGATTATATCTAAGAACTAATTTTCCTGAAAAGATTGATGCATATTGGGAAAAAGAAGGTTTAAAGGAAGCATTTGAAAATAAACTTCCCAAATTAATATTTGTAAAAGCAGATTCTAGAGGCATTGGCAAAAATGAAGAATTTCATTTTGTTGAAGCGTATCAATTAGAAGGGTTTAGTTTTGAAAACTTTGTTGAATTAATTAAAAATGGAATTATTAAAATAGATATACGTATAGGTCAATACCAAGATGGTAGAACTCATGACCACGGTACTGCATTTCGTGTTATAAATAATTATATTGATAAACTATTTAACACGAAAATAAAGTTGTTGTAAATAATATATTGTTATATACAATATTCTTTAATTTATATAAAATAGAAAAGTAGAAGGGCGTGGAAGCCCTCTACTTTTCTTTTCTAAGTACTAGGATATGCTCATTAGTCATCGTAGATACAGTTTTACCGCATTCATTAGTAGGAGAATTTCTGCTAGGCATTACTTTATTTGGAATATTTCTTGGAATATTATATACTTCTACCAAACCATATTGTTTACCTAATTCAGTAATTATCCTATCAGTTAGCAGTTTAACTTCTTTAACTGTTCTATTTCCGACTACCCAGAATTGATAACTGTTTATTTTTACCTTTTTAGATATAGCATTTAAACATGAATCTAGGTCTTTGTAGAAACTATATACTTCTTTTGCCCTCTCTAAATCTTTTTCTTTAATTTTACATAATGCTTTATTTAAAGTTTCACTAGGAAGTTCGCATGTAAAGTCGTTTTTTATTTTCTGGCCTCCTAATAAATTATTATCTATTTGGTTAATATCTTCAAGTGGCATGTATTGTTCTAAGTCTAGCCACCATAAGGATGGTCTGCTAAACTGCCCATAAGCAACGGTTGTTTTACTATCTCCATAAGGCGGACTCGTTATTACCAAATCAATGCTATTATCAGGCACGCTGTTTAATTTGCGTGTATCTTCAAAAGCAATATTAACATTACATTCATTTTTGCATTTGTCAGAAAAATCATTCATTTTTTCAATATTTCTATTTAAAAAATTATAAAATTGCATTTTAACATTAGGATTAAAGTCTTTAATCTTTTCTTTTTTCATTCTAAACATTTTAAATTCGCCATTTCTCGTATTACTAACATACCTTGCAGTTTCACTAAAACATACAAGAAAGAAATTCCTGAATTTTTCATCTTCTATCTCTAAAATGCAATTCTTAATTATTTGGAGTTCTAAGACAACATGTGGTTTATACCAATATCCCATATTAGTAAAGTTTGGGATATTCAGATTCATATTTTTAAGATGAAAATATTCCTTTAATATATTATAAGCATCAGAATCCCAACCATCTTTTTCAGATATATCCAAACCCTTTTCTTCTATATAAGGGTAAATATCATCTAGGAGTTTTTCATAATTTTTATACGATTCTTCTAATTTGTTCATAAATTGTTCTGTTATTTCGTTAAGTTCATTTTTATTTAATCTGGTAGTTTTTACTTTACTTAATAATATTGCTAATGGATTTAGGTCTGTTCCATATATGCTTTTAAATCCTGCAAGTTTACCTTCTACAAGAACGGTACCACTGCCCATAAAGGGGTCGAGTATAGTTTCAACGTCTTGATATTTCTTTACTAATGAAATTATATTCCTAGAAATTGGATATACCATTACCGCTGGGTAGTTATGAAGCCCATGTGTTAATTCTCTAGTATCTGCATCTTTGAAATCCCAATAATCTAACGGTAATTTCTGAAATTCTTGTTTTAATTGTTCATCTATGTTTTTTAATTTAAACATTCGCCAGTTCCCTCCATATTGTTTTATTATATAGTAAAAACCAATAATTATAAAGATGTTTTTTTAAGTCATATTTTTAATACTTTCAAAGTTATACATATAATATTAAAAATTATCAGGTTTTGGGCTAACACATAGTTACTTTCCATACAAAGAAGGCGAAAACAAGATGAATAAAAGCACCAAAAAAAATATGTTCAATGAAAAAAGGTCTTGTAGAAGGTGTAATCATAATACAAAAAAGGTAAATAAGGTATAGAATTATCCATATTAAAATATATATTTTTTAAATTTCTTTCTATAGGAAATAGACCATTTATCTTGCTTATGCCTTGTAAAAGTATCAAACAGAGTAATATAAGCGATAAGACAAAAGAAAATTACCTTAATGTATAAGTTTGCCATAAAAAACCTCCTTATATTTTCTTTTGTCATTATTTAGAATCAATAAGTAGGTTTTCAAGCCAAAATTGTACTTTTCGCAAATTATTATATGTCGCTGTAATCAGTATGATTATCTAATAAAGTTTTCAATTTTTTTATGTAACCATACAACATTTTAGTAATTTCAACCAACTTTTCATCTAAAACATCATATTGTTCCTTGGAAATATATTTATTTTGGTATGCAGTTAATAGGTGATTTCTAGTTTCACCAACGCTGCCCAATGCCACATTTGCATGGTAAACCTCTTTTTTAGTAAATAATTGGACATTTCCCTCAGCAATGTTCGCACCAATGCTTCGACTGGCTCTGATTAATTGGTCCGTAAGCCTATATTGTTCATAACTTGGAAACCCTTTAACCAATTTTCCTATCTCCTGCTCAAGCCTATTTGCGTTCTGCCAAACCTTAAGCGTCTTAAAATCCTTTATGAGTAAATTTTCGCACATATAACTCATCCTTTCAAATTTGATTTTCCACATTATACGGATTGTTAGGTACAAGTCAATTTTTAATGCTAGAATTTTTGCAAAGTAGTCATTGAAAGGTAAAAGGATTAAGGGACTATATAATGCATAATTAATCCTTAGTCCATACACCTTAGAACTAATATCCTAATATGGTTTTTGTCGCTTAAAAATCTAATTAAGTATTGTTATATCAAGGATTTGGGCAGATTTACTAAATACATATATAATAAGATAAGGGTTAAGGAGAAAGGGGAAAGGACTTAGGGAAAAGATGATAAAAACACTTGAAAATGTATTTGATGATTTAATATAAAATAATCGCCCATTAATAAAAAGGTATTTTACTAAATCAGAATCAAATACCTCCGTTACAATAAATTTGTTTGCTTACCTAATTTGATAGGTAAGCAATTTTTTTGTAAAAATACTTGAAATTATAAAAAGTGATTAAATATAAAGAACTATAACGAACTTAAATTTATCAAAGAAATGGAGGAATTTCTATGGAGAATAAAATTATCTTAGGATTAGACAATGGAAATGCTTATACCAAAAGCAGTGAGGGTTTTAGTTGTCAGTCGGGCTTTACAAAATCTGATGTAGAGCCTATTACAAAACAAAATCTGCTTATTTATCAAGGTATTTATTACAGCATAGGAAACAACAGGTCGAGCGTTCAATTAGATAAGACTCAGACTCAGGATGCTTTTATAATATCTTTGGCTGCAATAGCAGATGCAATTAACAAGGCAGGAATAGAACAGAAAGCAGATGTATTTTTAGGTGTGGGGCTTCCTATCATTCACTACGGTAAAATGAAACATAAATTCAGGGAATACTTTATAAGGGACAATATCAAGTTTAGTTTTAATGGAAGCGATTATGCGGTTAATATTGTTGATTGCAGGGTATACCCCCAAGGTTACGCAGCCTTTATTAATATCTACAAAGACTATAAAAATGTATCAGTAGCAAACGTAATTGATATCGGTGGCTATACTACAGATTTTTTCATAGTAGAAAACGGGATAATTAACACTGCAACCTGCTATTCACTACCGAACGGCACAATCACATTGTTTGCATCCATACAGCAGGAATTATTAAAAATAAATATTAATCTGACAGAAAAGCAGATACAGGATATTATTTTAGGTAAGCAGCCAGTTTTGTTTGATGCAGATATAAATAAAATGATAGAAATAAAAGCAAAGGAATATGTAGAAAACTTGCTGACAAAGATTTTAGAATACGGTTTTGAATTCAGAAACCCAACAATAATTGTTGGTGGCGGGGGTATGATGTTAAGAAAATATATAGAATCATCGGACAAGATAAGGTATATTGAAAACCTTGACCAGTTTGCAAATGCCAAAGGTTTTAAAATCCTATTAGAGCAAGAACTAAGAAGGTGATTTTATGGCTGTAAAAAGAATTAATTTATCTTTTTCATTAGATAGGAAAGATGATTTAGAAGTATTTAACATACTATCAAAGCAGAAATATAAAACAGATTATGTCATTAAGGCAGTGTTAAGTTTTACAGGAAAAGGGGATAAGGATTTAGGCAAGGAAGCAATAAAACAGGCTGTAAAGGAGGCAATAGCAGAGTGTGGAGGAATTACCATAGAAAACAAGGGAAAAGAGAATGATAGTTGCATACAACATGAATTGCCTGACGATATATTTGATATGTTTGACAATCTATAGACTTTAACTTTTACAAGCAGTGAAGTTTAAGACTTCCTGCTTTTTTCTTATATAAAAGTATAGGTGGAGAGACATTGAATAAGCATAAATTACCTTAGGCTAAGCCTTATTCCTCCCTGTTCCTTTCTCCTAATTCCTCATTCTATAATATACAGTCCCAAAAAGAACTGGAATAAAAAGTTAGGAACTAAAAGGAACTATAATTTGAGGATAATTAAATAAAAGATATACTTCTTTACAGGTAACTCTAGGATATGCTATATTTAATATGCATTCTGGGGAATGTAGTTGGCAAACGGGCAAAATAGGGGAAGAGATTGCTTTGTTGCAGTTTCTTTCCCTATTTTGTTTTTATATAAGGTAATTTTCTCTCAGGAGCATAATAGAAGCGTAAAACCCTATTTTAGAAATGGTTTCCTTATATAGAAAACTGATAAGATAATTATTTAGAATTCATCCTTTTTGCATGAGAAACGGAGCAAATGGGTAGGTTTTTAATAGGGAAAAGGAGTTAGAAACGGTTTTGAGGGTTAAGGGGTAAAAAGTGATTCTAAAAAAGCAGGTGTAGGGGGATAATAGGGGATAATAGGTTAAAGGGGATAGGAGTCTTGGAATTCGTAACTATATAATATGATTGCAACGATTAAAGGTATTGTTTTTTCTTACCCATTAAATCTTATTAAAAATCTATAGAAAAAAGGCTTCCCAGCAAGGAAACTGAGAAGCCTTTAAAAAACATTAATCAGATAACCATTTTTCCAGATATTTTAACATCTCACTTACATTTGGATAATGCTGTGAGAACCTTTCAGGTGCCAATTCGGGCACTCTATCTGAAAGTTTATTTAGTAATTTCTTTAACTCATTAAGCAAATCTATTCCATCGTTGTAGTTATAATGGTAAACAGTTTCAAGGATGTCAAGGTAATATTCGGCATCCTGGAATTCCCTTGAGTCTTTACCAAAGTTCTTGTCTATTGCAGAAAGGATATTCTTAATTTCTTGTTTTAGATTCTTGGCTTTCATACAACCACGTCCTTTCATTTGATTTTAAACAGGATACAGAATTATGGTTTTGAAAGTCAAGTTTTTTTGATTAAAAAATTTTTAAGATTACGGCTCATTAAAAAGGAATACTGACATCGTCATATGCAGGGGTGAAGTTGCCATCATCCAGTACAGCGGTGATAGGGGCTATACCAGTTGAAGACTGGTGACTTTCATTTTTGGGGATGTAATCCCATACATCAAAATCTTTATTTTTTATTATATTGCCTACAATAGCCGCAATCTGTTTTTTGGAACATTCGTTGTCTATTTTCTTAATTAAATCTAAATCAAATCTCTTTTTCAGATGAAATAGTTGTGCTTTAGAAATGTTGATTAGGTTTTCTTCTACATTTCTTTCTTCTTGAGCATTGCCTGCGTTAATATTGATATTTTCTTTTACAACATTCTCTGTTTCATCTGCATCCTGCATGTCATGATAATCTTTTGTAGAAAGGTTTAAGAGAATTTTTATTTCTTCTTCTCTAAAGCAACATAATTTTTTTAATACTGCAAGTTGCTGATATGTCATATCATTTAAATCTATATGCTTAACAATTGCTTCAGCAAAATTAGTCATCTGGTTTATATCTCTTGGGTCAATACATATAATTTCATTTTCAGTGTACAGGCCTGTTTTTAATAGAGTGTTTAAATCTTCATTACTTGCAGGGGTAAAAGAATAGGCTTGTTTTTCCCATAGACTAATTAAAAGCCTTAGCATGTTATCATCACGCAGTTTAACGGAACAATCGGTAATATCTTTTCCTAATTCTTTAAAGGTACTTATAATTCTAATATTCCTGAAACCAAACTGCCAAAGGCGGTAGGCGGCTGCAATGCTTTTGCTTTGTCCAACCTTATGGTCATCATTATCAAAGAATAAGTTAATAACCACATCTTTGCCGAAATATTTATCAATTAAGTATATATGGAAGTCGGTTAAATTTGCCTGCTCTGGAGAAACGGCGTCATATCCCATGCAGGAAAGTTTTATTGCATCTGCAATGCCTTCTGTAATCCATAATGCATTAATGCATTTATTCTTCAGTTCGTAAAGGTTAAAAAGGAAGTTTCCAGGTTTAAACGGAACAAAATTTCTAAAATCAGTTCCGTTTTCATTTGCTGTCAAGTTATCTTGGTAATCGGCCACGTTAAGGTATTTGTAATGTTTTGGGGCATTTAAATCTGTTTGTCGGCACTGGTACCCGACTACTATGCCAGTTTCATGGTCTCGAATGGGAAACAGGACTCTGTCATTCAGCATAAAGAAATCACTGTAGTAGAGTTGCTTCTGGCTAGCCTTATCAAAATAGATAAGTCCATATCTCAAAGCAGTATCTATGTCTATATTATATTTCTTACTCATGAAATCAGAGAGTTTATCCACCGAATTTAATTTATCAGCCTTTTGGGTAAAGTCCCTAATTAGTTTGCTGTTTTTAGCGTCCTGGATTGCTTTATCATAATCAGTAATCCCATTGTCAATTATATTCTGGGCTTGATGATGCCTGATGGTCATTTCAAGGTCCAGTGCTTCCAGTATAAAGTCGGGCTTGTTTGTAGAGTTGGAAGGAGAAACCTTGAAGGAAGGCTTTATTTGTTGTTCTTCCCCTTGGATTTGGCGGTCTTGTGACTCTGCTGTATTAGAAAAATATCTATCTGGCAGAAGCCATATGTCATAATAATCTGTATACCTAACACTATGCGTTTTATGATAGCGTTCTAATATTTTATCTCTTAATTTCTGTTCAAAATCAGCAATTGAGTTGAATCCTAGATTCAGGCCAGCAAAGTTGTTTGCGGCAAAAATTTTTGCTTCGTTGAGGCTGTTCCTACCTGAGAAATTTTGCATATACATGATAAATTCAAGGTATGTACCGCTTTTACCACAGGCGTTGCAGTGAAAGTTCCGTTTGTTGTCATTCAGAGAAAGAGAGGTAGGGTTATCTGCTCCAGAATGGAATGGGCAGACAAAACGTCCTTTGTTATATTTCCCTTTAAGCCTGTAAAAATCCTTTAACTTTGCAGCAGTGAGAGACTGCTGGATTAGAGGTTCAATATCATTAAGAAATTGAAATATTAATACACCAACATCATGAGATGTCTTTTTGGCAATGATGCTATCTATACTTCTGTTCATAGGCTATTCCTCCGTTCCGTAATTTTTAATGAAAGTATTATAGCCATAAATCAGTGTATTTCAAGAGGAACTTTATTTTGTAACAAAAATGTAACAAAAAAATTAAGCCTAAAAATTTGACAAACTTAAAAATATGGTTAATATGTTATTAATACTTCAAGGTACTTCAGTTCAAGAAAACTTTGCGAAACATTGAGAGACGCCTTGAAGTTAATGAAGTATGAAGTATTAATGAAATATTCTAATCGAAGTATTAATGAAATATTCTAATCAATTTTAGTTTTGGTTCAATTCTTGTTTTGAACTGAAGTAATGAAGAATGAAAATTAATACTTGAAATGCCTTATATTCAATCCTTAATATGCAATACAAAACAGATTAAGGAGGTATATAAGGCATGGATATAAAGGTTCTTAAGGTTGCAGGAGAAAGCAACATTAATGCTGCAGCAGAGGCCATAGTTGAATATGTAGTAGCAAATGGCATCGTTCATATTGATTGTATTGGAATAAAAGCAGCATATATGACGGTGAAAGCCCTTGTTCAGGCGACTGAAATGTTGGTAAATAAAGGTTACAGATTCAATTTAAGACCGTATTATGTGAAAGTAAGAACAAAAGATAACAATGTGCAATCAGTTGTGAAAACTGCTATCCGATGGACATTGATTGCTAAGGAAAAAAGCATTTAATCTTGCAGCAACTACAGAGGTGTTAAAATGCAAAAACGTATTCTAAGTGTTTATTATAGTTATACAGGAGATAAGGAAGTACCTCAAATAAGGCTGCAAGGCAAATGGCTTAAGGAACTTGGGTTTGAAACAGGGAAGAAGATAGTTGTTTTAGCAGAGAATGGAGTTTTAGAAATAAGGCTTACTTCTGCTGAAAATAATGTTAGTTTAGTTAAAAAAGATAATAATAAGGTCTCTAAGAAGAGTTGTTAAAGATACAATATGTAACGGAGCAGGTTAACACCTGCCTTAATTGTACTCACGGTATTTATAAGATTAAATTTATTGCACTTTGAGACATTATTTGTATTCTATTTTCACTGCTTAAACAATAAAGCAGTGATTTTTCTTGTTTAAGGGTGAAGATAAAATTGACTATAACATTAATAGTGCAAAGTTGTTGGAGATAAAAGAGTTAAAGGGATTTAACAATGAGCCAGGGGTGTTGGAGTATCAGATTAAAGTTGATTTTGATTTCAAGAAACTAATAACAGCAGATGATGGAGTCTGGCCAAGATTTGTTATATTGAAGAAAGAATCTGAAAAAAGCGGCTGGAGGATTGACGGTGTTGGTACGGGACCGTGATTAATATACAAAAAAGCAGTTATAGAAAACCTATATACTAAAGCACATGCCTCATAGCATGTGCTTTAGTACCGACAAAATATTGTAGTCTTATTGAGCGTTATAAGCATTTGTCATAAAATAGAATTAACAAAGTTATAAAGGTGGGAAGCCTTATGGATAAAGAATCTAAAGATGCAAAGAAAATCACCAATGCTCAAAATATTATAGAGGCACATAGAAAAGCAGTAAAATTGGTATCTGTTAATTTGAGAGGGCAACAAATACAGATTCCTATATTTTATAGCATGAGTGCTGCTAAAAGTTATGAAGAAACTTTAGAATCAACAAATAACTCTAGAACAGCCTTCTGTGCTATGGTATTTACAATGATTGAGAATAATAAAAGTTTTGTTGATGAAGCAGATATTTATAAAAAAATAACTATGGAAGATATTATGGCAATCGGTGACGATGATTTACAAAAAGTAGGTAGACAAATACTTGAGCAGTCCTCATATTTAAAAAAGCATTATGTTTCTCACGAAGGTAAAAGTTTTTTTGAAAATTTCAATGAGGCGTTTATTAAGGAAAAGAAAGAAATAGGAGCAAAAATTGCAGAATCTTTAAAACCAGTTAGAGATTCGCTCAAGAATATCTCTCAACTTGCTATAAGCCCAGGTATAAAATCACTTTTGTCAAATATAGAGGTAATGAAAAACCTAAATAATGCTTTTACAACTGCACAAAGAAATACGCCATTAATAGATGCAAAATATGATAGAGAATTATTTGATTTTGATTCATTTGAATTCGAAAACCCGACATTTAGAACTAATGAACTGTTAGAAGACATGGCTGAAAGATTAGAGAAATTAAATAAAATCCAGACTGAGCAGTTTGAAAACAGTATCAAAGTCAATGAGGCTATTGCGAATACCCTTTTAGAAGAACAGAGAGCAAGGGTAATGAGAGATGAAGAAGAGAGAATTTATAGGGTTGAACAGGACAAGCAGAATAAGAGAAATTATAGGATTAATATTGCAGTCCTACTGATTTCAACTGCTGCTCTTTTAGTGTCTGTCTTATCTTTTATTGGATATGATAGGGTATATAGATGGATAATAACATTTATTGAAAAATAAGTACAAAACTATTATTCAGTGCATGCCTTGTGAGCATGTATTTTGTTTTTAGGATAATATTTATGAGACTACCTGATAAAAAGCAAATTGTAAAGGAAAATCTAAAAAAATATAGAATATTTAAGTATAGATTGGTATAATTTTGCGTGTATATACTGATAAATGACTTAAAGTATCAAAATCGAGAAATACATAGGAGTGATAAAGTTGATTAACTTTCAAGATAAAGTTAACTTTATATGGAGTATAGCAGAACTATTAAGAGGACCGTATAAAAAAGAGCAGTATGGGGATGTAATACTGCCAATGGCCGTGCTAAGACGTTTTGATTGTGTTCTTGCAGCAACTAAGAAGGAAGTATTGGAAAAGTATGAAACCTTAAAGAAATCAGGACTCCAAAACATGGACCCTGTTTTAAATAGGATATCAAAGCAAGGATTCAATAATACAAGCAAGTATGATTTTGAAAAATTATTAGCCGACCCAGATAACATCGCGAATAACTTAAGGAATTATATTAACGGCTTTTCTAAGAATGCCAGAGAAATTATCGAACACTTTGACTTTGATAAGCAGATAACAAAACTTAATGATAACAACTTGTTATATTTAATTGTATCAGAGTTTAACAAAATCGACTTGCACCCAGATAAAGTTAGCAATACCGAGATGGGCTACATCTTCGAGGAACTTATCAGGAGATTTTCTGAGCATGCAGAGGCAGGTGACCACTATACTCCTCGTGAGGTTATAAGATTAATGGTAAATATCCTTCTTAATGAGGATAATGAAGAACTAACCCAGCCAGGGCTTGTTGTAACTGTTTATGACTGCTGTGCAGGTACAGGTGGTATGCTTTCGGTTGCAGAGCAATACCTCAAAGAATTAAACCCGGGAATACAAGTGGAATTATTTGGACAGGAGATAAATCCCCAGTCCTTTAGTATCTGCAAATCCGACATGCTCATAAAAGGGCAAAATGCAGATAACATCATTTTGGGCGACAGTTTTACTGAAGATGGACATAGAGGCAAAACTTTTAGGTACATGCTAACCAATCCACCTTTTGGTGTTGAATGGAAGAAAGCAGAGAAGTTTATTCGTGAAGAATATGAGAAAGAAGGCTTTAACGGCAGATTCGGGGCTGGGCTCCCCAGAATATCCGATGGTTCCCTTTTATTCTTACAGCACTTAATATCTAAAATGAAACAGGACGAAAAAGGCAGCCGTATTGCTATTATCTTTAATGGCTCGCCATTGTTTACGGGGGACGCAGGTTCAGGTGAATCGGAAATAAGGCGCTGGATAATTGAAAATGACATGCTGGAAGGTATTATTGCATTGCCTGACCAGTTATTCTATAACACGGGTATTTCTACCTACATATGGATAGTTACCAATCGTAAAAATAATGACCCAATGAAGGGGCCTGTAAGGACGGGTAAAATACAGTTGGTTAATGCGGTGGACTTCTATCAGAAAATGAGGAAAAGCCTTGGAAACAAGAGAAATGAAATCACTGAAGACCAGATAAAAGAAATTACCAGGATATATGGTGAGTTTAAGGAGAATGAATACTGCAAGATTTTTGATAATGAAGATTTCGGATATCAGAAGATAGTTGTGGAGAGGCCTTTAAGGCTTAATTTCCAGGTGACTGAGGAAAGGATTAATAATTTATATAATGAAACAGCCTTTAATAACCTGGCAAAGTCAAAGAAAAAGGGGGCTGCAGGGCTTAAAGAAATAGAAGAAGGTAAAAAAATACAACAGCAAATAATAGAAACTTTAAGAACAATGGACTCTACTATTTTGTATAAAAACAGAGATGAATTTACCAAAGTTCTGAAGAAGGCTTTTAAAGACAGTGGTATTAAACTTGATAGTGCACTTTTAAAGGCCATCCTGTCTGCGTTGTCCGAAAAAGATGAAACAGCAGATATTTGTGTGGACAGCAAAGGCAATCCAGAGCCAGACCCAGACTTGAGGGATACTGAAAACGTACCTCTAAAAGAAGATATACATGAGTACTTTGAACGGGAAGTAAAGCCTCATGTTCCTGATGCCTGGATAGATGAAACTAAGACTAAAATCGGATATGAAATACCTTTCACAAGGCATTTTTATAAATACCAGCCCCTAAGGCCTTCTGAAGAGATTATGAGAGAGATAATAGAGTTGGAAAAGAGCATTTCAGAGAAGTTGAAGAAGGTGATGGGCAATGAGTAAGTATAAGAGGTATGAAAGGTACAAGGATTCAGGAATTGAGTGGATAGGGGAGATACCAGAGCATTGGGAATTTAGGAGAATTTCTCATATATGTGCATTAGGAAGAGGAAGAGTTATTAGTAAGATTGAAATAGCAGAAAATGAAGGAGAGTACCCAGTATATTCATCTCAAACAGAGAATAATGGTGTTTTAGGATACATAAATACGTATGATTTTGAAGGAGATTATATAACATGGACAACTGACGGTGCTAATGCGGGAACGGTTTTTAGAAGAACTGGAAGATTTAATTGTACAAATGTTTGTGGAACCCTGAAGTCTAAAGAGAATAACTTGGATTTATCCTATTTGACCTATGCATTATCTCTTGAAACAAAAAGATACGTTAGATTGGATATAAATCCGAAACTTATGAATAATGAAATGGCAAAAATCCGAGTATTATTTCCGCCAAGTGATGAACAAAAAGCCATTGCTAATTTCCTCGACCAAAAGACTGCCGTAATAGATGATTTGATTGCTGATAAGGAAAAACTAATTGAATTACTACAGGAAAAACGGCAAGCAATTATAACTGAAGCCGTTACTAAAGGGCTTAATCCGAATGTTAGGATGAAGGATTCAGGAATTGAGTGGATAGGGGAGATACCAGAGCATTGGATTCTTTCCAAGATAAAGTATGTATCATTAATTAATAATAAAACATTAAGCGAAAGTACGGATGATGACTATGAAATAGATTATATTGACATAAGTAGTGTGACATCAATAGGTGAAATTGATGGCATTCAAAGGTTGAATTTTAAAGATGCACCTAGTAGAGCAAGGAGAATTTTATCTAAGGGGGATACCATAGTATCTACAGTTCGTACATATTTGAAAGCAATAGCCTTTATCGAAAATGTTCAATCAAACCTAATATGTTCGACAGGATTTGCAGTTTTAACTCCCATATCAAAGGTTGTTCCGAAATACTTATTTTATTTAATGAGGTCGGAAAAATATGTTAATGAGATTGTTCGTAGGTCAGTGGGGGTTAGTTATCCTGCAGTTAATGCCTCTGACATTGGCGATTTAGAATGTGCATTACCAGATAGAGATGAGCAAATGTATATTGTAGAATATCTTGATAATTGCACTACGCAGATTAACCAATTGGTAAATGATATACAAGCACAAATCCAAAAACTAAAAGAATACCGCCAATCCCTTATATCAGAAGCAGTAACAGGAAAAATCGATGTAAGGGACTACGTTGTTAGCAATTAATATGGAGTGATTTATATGGGCGATTTGAAACTTTTTAGAATAAAAAATGAAGTAAAAGAACTTGTAGGTACTTCAGTGGCCATTGAGAAATCTATTCAGACATTAATTGAAAACAATATGGAAACATTCTTTGGAATTAAATTTCTGGCTTCTGAGTATCCTACAGGCAAGAATCATGGCGGAAGAATAGATTCTTTGGGGATAGACGAAAACTATTGCCCAGTTATACTGGAATACAAGAGAGCATTAAATGAAAATGTAATAAACCAAGGGTTGTATTATCTTGACTGGCTAATGGACCATAAAGCAGAGTTCAAATTGCTTGTAATGGAGAAAGTAGGTAAGGATATTGCTGATAAGATTGAATGGTCCATGCCAAGACTTTTGTGTATAGCAGGGGATTTTACAAAGTTTGATGAATACGCTGTAAAGCAGATTAATAGGAATATAGAACTTATTAGATATAAAAAATATGAAGACGACTTGATTCTATTTGAACTAGTAAATGCTACTACAGTGTCGCAAACTGCATTGGTTTCAGATGATGGTACAAATAAACATAGTGTATATAAAACAGTGACAGAGAATCTGAAGCAGGCAGATAAAGAATTACAGGATTTGTATTATTCAGTTAAGGACTTTATATTAAACCTCGGAGATGACATCCAGGAAAAGGTTCTGAAATACTACATTGCTTTTAAAAAAATACGAAATTTTGCTTGTGTGGAGATTTATCCGAAAAGCAAATCGATTCTTATATACTTGAATATAAATCCTAACGAAGTAGAGTTAAAAGAAGGTTTTACAAGAGATGTGAGCAATATCGGTCATTACGGCACAGGAAACTTAGAGGTCAGGATAAACAGTAAAGATGATTTCGAAAAGGCAAAAGAACTTATAACAAAAAGTTATGATGAAAATTAGTTGGGGGGATATAAATGGCTAAAACTCCTGAAGAACTTTTAGAAAAGGGCTTTGAAGAATATATTGAGGAGCATCTTTTAAGAAACGGATATGTAAAGGGCAGTCCTGATGATTACAACAAAGAATATGCCTTGGATACCAAACTCCTATTTGAATTCTTAGAAGATACTCAGCCGAAAAAGATGGACAAGTTAAGGCAAATTCATAAAGACCAGTATAAGTTTAAAATACTAAAACGACTCAATACTGAACTTAACAACCGTGGCATGATTGATGTATTAAGGCATGGAATTAAAGATTATGGCGTGTACTTGGACCTTGCCTATTTTCAGCCTGCCAGCAAATTAAATGATGAGATAGTAAAACTCTATGAGAAGAATCGGATATCCGTCACAAGGCAGGTGCACTACAGCACCAAAAACGAAAACAGCATTGACATGCTCATCTGTGTTAACGGACTTCCAGTTGTTGTACTGGAACTTAAAAATGCTTTTACTGGTCAAACCTATGAAGATGCAATAATGCAGTATAAGAAAGATAGAAGCCCTAATGAACTATTGTTCCAGTTTAAGAAAAGAGCCATTGTATTCTTTGCAGTAGATACTCAAGAAGCCTATATGACTACAAGGCTTTCAGGAGATAAGACTTCATTCCTTCCATTTAATAAAGGCTGTGATGGAGGAAAAGGGAATCCAGACAATCCTGATGGCTTAAAAACGGATTATCTTTGGGAAGAGATACTTCAAAAAGATAGCCTGATGGACATACTAAAAAGATTTGTATTTATAGAGACTCAAGAAAAGAAAGACATAGACGGTAATACTTATACCTCGGAAACCGTCATATTCCCAAGATACCACCAATTGGACGCAGTAAGGAAACTGGAAGCCGATGCAAAAAAGAAGGGAGTAGGAACAAACTATCTTGTGCAGCACAGTGCAGGGTCAGGAAAAACCTACTCCATATCATGGCTTGCCCACAGGCTTGCCAATCTTCATGATGATAACGATACTCCTGTATTTGATTCAGTGATTGTTATTACAGACAGGCGGGTTTTGGACAGGCAGTTGCAGGACAGCATTTACCAGTTGGAACATAAACATGGAGTTGTTCAAAAAATAGATAAAGATTCCAACCAATTGGCTGATGCCTTAAAAAGCGGAACGAGAATAATTATTTCCACTCTACAAAAGTTTCCATTTATTATCGAAAAGGTAGGAGAGTTACAAAGCCGTAAATATGCTGTCATTATAGACGAAGCCCATTCTAGCAGTGCAGGAGAAAACATGGCTTCTTTAAGGGAAGTGCTGTCGGCAAGTACCCTTGAAGAAGCGGCAAAACTGGATGAAGAGTTAGAGGGCAAAGAATACGACCCTGAGGAGGAAATTTTAAAGACAATAAAGAAAAGGGGAAAACAGCCTAATATCAGTTTCTTTGCTTTTACGGCTACACCTAAAGCAAAAACACTTGAAATGTTTGGAACAATAGGGCCTGACGGACTGCCCCATCCATTTCATCTATACTCTATGAGGCAGGCAATTGAAGAAGGCTTTATTTTAGATGTGCTTCAAAACTATGTTACATATGAAACCTACTTTAAACTGGCAAAGAGAATTGAAGATGACCCCACTTTTGACAGGGCAAAAGCAACTAAAGCATTAACACGATATGTAAGCCTCCATCCACACAATATTGCTCAAAAGACTGAAATTATGGTGGAGCATTTCAGGAGCGTAACCAGGCATAAAATAGGCGGAAGAGCCAAAGCGATGGTTGTAACTAGTTCCAGGCTCCATGCTGTACGATATAAGCATGCCTTTGATGAATATATCAAAAAGAAAGGCTACAGAGATATGAAAACCCTGGTAGCCTTTTCGGGAACAGTAAAAGATGGCGATGTAGATTATAAAGAAAGCGATATGAACGGATTTAAGGAATCAGAACTTCCAGAACGATTTGCTACTGATGAATATCAGGTGCTTTTAGTTGCAGAGAAGTATCAAACAGGATTTGACCAGCCCCTTTTACATACTATGTATGTGGATAAAAAGTTGTCAGGAGTCAAGGCAGTACAGACATTATCAAGGCTTAATAGGACCTGTGCGGGAAAAGCAGATACATTTGTTCTTGATTTTGTAAATAAGGCAGAGGATATTCAAGAAGCGTTTAAACCATATTATCAGGCAACCATTGTCGAAGAAGTGACAGAGCCTAACCTGCTTTATGATATTGAAACTCAACTACATTCTTATGGTGTATATCTCAAAGAGGAATTGGATAAGTTTGCTTATGTTTATTTTAAGCCCAAGGATAAAAAGACTTCCAAAGATAGGGCAATGTTGAATCACTTGATAGATATAACCGTAGAGAGGTTTAAGAAACTAGAGGAACAGCGAAAGCAAGATTTCAGTAGCCAAGCGACAAAATATATAAGACTTTATTCATTCATCCTTCAAATAACACCTTTTGAAGATGTTGAACTTCATAAGTTATATGTATATTTAACATATCTGCTTAAAAAATTGCCAAAGAAAAAAGGTTCTAATGTACACCTTGCTGATGAAATTGCTTTGGAGTATTATACTACCAAAAAGACATTTGAAGGTAGCATATCATTATCATCGGATGATGAGAATGTACCAGTAACACCTGTAAAATTTGCGGGAACCGGGGTAAAGGAAGAGCAGGAAGAATATCTGTCCAGTATTATTGAGCGTCTTAATAAACGGTTTGGAACAGATTTTACAAAAGCAGACCAGTTATCAGTAGAGCAGATAAAAGAAGATTTTGCTTCCGATGAGGACTTGGTACAAAAGGCTAAGACAAATACTATTGATGACTTTAGACTTGCTTTTGAGAAAGTATTTATTAATAAAGTAATAGACAGAATGGACCAGAACCAAGCATTTTTTACCCGTGTTTTAGATGATGAGCAATTTAAGAATGCTCTTATGGAGTATATGCTTGTTGAGACTTATGCAAAGTTAAAAAATGTGGCTTCATAGATGCAATATAAGGAATAGAGTAAAATAAAATTAACAAATTCAAGGAAAATTACATCTACATTTACCTGGGTTTTTAGTGTGTAAAATTGACATTAAATAAATATTGTACTTACTAACGATGTGACGTAAAATATAAGTATACAGATTGAGAGCATACTCTCTTACACAGCCAGCAGATGCTGGAATAAGTAAAGAGGGTATGCTTTTTTATTATTATTTAGGAGGAAGAAAATGCTTACTATTAATGACTTTATCAATAAAATAATTTTGGATTTAAATAAGTATTTTTCAGAGGTTAGTTTAGACGGCAATTATATGCTAGTAAAGTCTGGTCCTGCGAGTATGTCTATACCTATTAGTTCTATGTATAGGGAATATCAGGAAGTTAAGGATTATAAGAAAACTTTAAAATTATATGTTGGCATTATTAATGATATTCTAAATCAATATAAGTTTAAGATTGATTACAAGAGTGTGTATCCATTCCTTAAAAGCAGGGATTTTGGGAAAGGGGAAAATGATATTCAATTTTACAGGGAACAGGCTTTTACAGATATAGACATACTTTATGTTTCAGACATGGGGGAAACTTTTAGGTTTATTTTGCAAACTGATGATGTGGACTTTTACAAAATGAAAATGGCAGCATGGGAAAACTTGAATAAGATGGCCAATCCATTAGTAAAGTTGGATAAGACACTTGATATATTTTGTCCGAAGTATTCTACAGACTATAACTCGACATTGTTGTTAAGTACCGCACTACAGAATCAAATACACAAAAAAATAGGGAAGGATTATCTTTTCGCAATTCCTTCTTCAACTACATTAATTGTGGCCAGATACCGTCCTGAATATATAAAAATTATAGAATCACTGATTATGATAGATAAAGACCCGAGCAAGGTCTCAGGCAAGGTTTATAGGTGTAAAAATGGGATATTTGATATTGTAGATGAAGGATATTGATATTATAGGGAAAAGGAGATTGACAACATGAATAAGGTAATAATTAAATGTGATGAACTGGTAGTAAAATACAAATTAAATAGGGATTGCATCATGAAACAGTTGCAGTCTATGAAAGTGAATAAAGGAACAGAGGTTTTTATCACTGCATACAATGATGACTTCAGATATACTTTGATTGGTGAAATTAAGGACAGTCAGGTGGTTTTAACTAATATTGAAAAGGCTATTGCTTTTAGAAGGATGGATAACGCTGATTTATTCGAATTTGTAAAAAAGGGACAAGGTTTATAGGATTAAGGAATAAGGCTTTGAGGGGTAAGGTTGCCTATTCTCAAAGCCTTGATTATTTAGCAGCATTTTGGCACTTCAGTTTTTACTTTTTCTATAAAAGTTATTATTGTAGGGATGTTGTTAAGCATTAGTTTATATTCATAAGGCTCTGTTTTTTGCTGAACTTGACATAGATACTGTTCTACTATTTGAATGTAAGAAAGGGATAAGGAATAATAGGTAGCAGGGTTAAGGAAACAAGTGACTAATCCAGTGATTGCTTCACTTAACTTCCTTGCATCCTTATTCCCTAATTCCTTCCCCACAACCTGTTGCAGGTAATTCAGTTCCAGCCTGAAAACTTCTAAGTTTATCATTTGAACCACTCCTTCACAAAATTTGAAGCATTATAGCCACAGATAGATGGAAAGTCAAATTAGAAGAGGTAAAAGTTTTTGTAGGGTGAAATGATATTGGTCTAAGGTAAATTTGGCAGACTACAATAATATATAGAATAGATTGTTTTCTTTATCTATTTGCGCTACAATACCGTTAGTGACACAGACGGAGAGCACATTCTCTTTATACAGCCAGTTTATGCTGGCAGTAGTTAAGGAGAATGTGCTTTTTATTTTTGTAGGGTGAAATGATATTGGTCTAAGGTAAATTTGGCAGACTACAATAATATATAGAATAGATTGTTTTCTTTATCTATTTGCGCTACAATACCGTTAGTGACACAGACGGAGAGCACATTCTCTTTATACAGCCAGTTTATGCTGGCAGTAGTTAAGGAGAATGTGCTTTTTATTTTTGAAAAGAAAATTTGAGGCAATAAAATCAAGGTTAGAGGTGATGGATATGGGAGTAGTCTTTCGGGGAGAAGGTTTTACTGAAAAAAGATTTAATAGGATATTCCAAGAGTTGTCCTTTAAGGGAATTGGATTAAGGTTGCCAAGGATAAAGGAAATAGTGGAAGTGGAACAGATAGAGAATTATAAAAAGACACTTCTAATGTTTTTACTGGGAGATGATTCGATTCTTCATATTGAAATTATGAATAATGAAATACAGCCTGATTTCCATAGCATGTTAATTTATGATATGAGTATAGTTTTAAAATATGGAATGCAGGTGAGAACAGTTATTTTGAATTATGGAAGCGCTCAGAATGGCAAAAAAGGCAAGTGTTTTGGCTCAGTACGTTATGAAGTTCAGGTAGTGGATTTGTTCAAGATTGATGGGGAAAAAGTATATGAAGAACTAAGTAAAAAAATTAGTTCTGGCAGCCTATTTGATGAGAGAGATAGACTGAATCTGTCATTTCTTCCATTTATGAAGCATTCGATATCCTTCAGTGAAGCACTTAGAAAAGTTATGTTTTTAATAGAGACTATAAAAGATGAAGAAGAACGACTGGCTTACATGACAGTAATAACCGAAATTGCATCAAGATTTATTGGAAATAATGTGGTTGATGTTGTGGAGGAATGTCTCATGGATACAGAGGTAGGGGTAAGGATTAAGGATTAAGGATGAAGGAATTAAGGAGGGTATGCAGAACTCATTGTTAATAATCCTTTTACATAAATTTAATTCCTTACCTGACAATCTATACTTTGCTATTACAAATCAACAAAATGAGAATATTTTAATGGAGTGGCTTAGGAAGGTTTCAGGTATCAATACCATAGACGAACTTGAGAAAATGGTGTTTAGTAGAGATAGAATAAAGGAATAAATCTTCCCTTATTCTTATTGTCCTTAAACCTCCTATTTCCTAAACCCCTATAATATATATGTAATTAGTGAAAGTAGAATAAAGGGTTATGTTTCAAGGGGTTAAAGATATTTTCAAACGACAAAAATAAAATCAATATAATTTATCATGAAAATCAGGTAATTATAATGAAGACTTAAAATAATAGCACAGAAAAAAGGGACATTTACGTCCCTTTTTTGAATTCAACCATATTCTTTTTGTCAGTAGCCCAGCAAATGTACACATAACATGTAAAGCACATACCATATTAGGTTATTAAATAATTCTGTTTAGAATTGGTATATATAGATTGAAGAAAAATGATATGGTAAAATAGACGTTGAATCACAGGAGGTTATACAAAAATGACACATAAGTTTAATGCTAATAATAAGCACAAACTTGATAACGAAAAAAGAAGAGAACTTCTCCCTCCATACAAAACTCTTAAAAACTTAGGATTACAGCCTGGAGATATAATGGCGGATATCGGCTGCGGTATTGGGTATTTTACTATCCCTGCATCGGAGGTGGTTGGCGAGACTGGTAAAGTATTTGCTATGGATATATCGTTTGAAATGATTCAGGAAGTTGAGAAGAAAGCGGAAGAAAATAATATTACGAATATAAAAACAATTGTTACCGAAGAAAATGACCTGAAAGTTGATGATGGTGCTGTGACTTATGCTTTTATATGCACAGTGCTGCATGAAGTTGAAAATATTCATAAGTTCTTAAACGAGGTTAAGCGGATAATGGCTGAAGGCGAAAGAATTGCAGTTATAGAATGGCAAAAAACGGAGAGTGATTGGGGTCCTCCTTTAGAACACAGGTTGGATAAAGCATGTGTGGAGAGAGTGATTAAAGATAATGGATTTAAGGATGTTGCTGCTGTTGATATAAATGAGTATTTTTATGCTGTGCAGGGAGTAAAGTAGAGAGAGGTATGCATATATGTATTTCCGAGTAAGGGCAGCAGCCATAATTTTAAATAAAAACAATGAACTTCTTTTAGTACACTATAGACACCCCCAAACAGGAGAAGAATGGTGGACACTTCCAGGTGGAGGACTGGAAGGAGAAGAAAGTGCAACAGATGCTATTATCCGTGAAGTTAAGGAAGAATGCAAAATTTCATGTATTCCACAAAGGCTGGTATATGTAAGGGAGTTTTTGGATTGTAAAGACAACATACACCATGTTGAACTGTTTTTTACTGCAACAGTGAAGGACTATCAGATTGAAAAAGGTACAGACCCTGAACTTAAAGAGCAGTATATTATTGATGTCAGATTTTTTTCAAGGCACGATATAGAGAACTTACATACAGCAGTATTTCCTGAGATACTGCGGGATAGGTTCTGGGAAGATTTAAAGAGTGATTTCGGAGGACATAATAGTTATCTCGGTCAGAAACGATGAAAATAATGTATTTTTGAAGAATAAGAAAATGGATGGAGAATTATAACAATGTTTGAAATAGGAAAAATAAATGCTCAACAGACTGGCTCGCAGGTATATCTAATGCGTCTGCTTTACTATATCTATTGCTGCCTGATATTAACTGGGCAGGATTTTATTTATATAAAGGCGGAGAATTGATTTTGGGACCCTTTCAGGGGAAACCAGCCTGTGTCCGCATTGCTTTAGGAAAGGGAGTCTGCGGTACTGCGGCAAAGACAAGAAAAATACAGGTGATGGAGGATGTGAATGAAATTCCAGGTCATATTGCTTGCGATGCTGCATCCCAATCGGAAATTGTTATACCCATTATAAAGAATGATAAATTGATAGGTGTTTTAGATATTGACAGCCCTGTTAAAGCCAGATTAGATAAACAGGATTCTGAAGGATTAAGCAGTTTTGTAAATATTCTAAATCAGTATATTGACTGGCCAGAACAGTTTGAATAATCAATAAAAGGGCAAGCAAATAGAACAAATAAAATATTATAAAAATGCACTTGAAATTATCAATAAAACTTGAAACATACTTTAATCCTCTTTTATTATTTCTTTAAATTAATAGGAATTCAGCATTCTATAAAGGATAAATGGACTAAGAAAAGTACTTTGCTGAAATATCCGCTGGAATTTAATATTGAGGTGAAAAGTATGGGAACAGCATGCCAGATGAATAATTGTTTTAGTAAGTGCTTTAAAGAAAAATTATTAAATACTGAACTGGGATTTTTAATAAAACAAGAAGGGGTTAAAGAAGGTATAAAGGAGGCAATACTAATACTTTTATTAAAGAAAGCAGATACTCTGCCAGACGATATTTATAACAGTATTATGAATCAGGAAAATCAGAGTACTTTGATGGAATGGGTAAGACTGGTTTCGGAAACACAAAATATGGAACAGATAAGAAAAATAATAAATGGGAAATAAAAAATAAGCCTTTACGGCTTATTTCAGATTGTCGAATAACCCATCCAACGCATCAAGCGAAGGATGGGTTATTTTTGCAGGAATGAAAAAAGCGATATAATATCCAGACAAAAGAGGAAGGATGACCATCCCTCCACTTCCACATTGCCAGCTTTTTGAGATTCATGGCAGCAAACTTAAGCTTAACCCAATTTGTCACTTGAGTTAAGCCCCGGTAGAGCGTGTATCGCATTCCATACTTTTCTTTTGCATCAGCAAATACACGTTCAATGGTTTCTTTTCGCTTTTGATAAAGCTTTTTGTATTTTGGAGTATGCCGAATGTCCTCCGCTAGTTCTACATAATTTTGCCACACATGCCTTGTCACAGTTTTCGTATAGCTTTTGCTGTTTGTGCAGCGGGAACGGGACGGACATTTTTTGCAAATATAACTTCTACTTTTGTATTCTCGGTATCCTTCACGATTGGTTGTTGCATAGTGCAAAATTTGATATTCAGGGCATAGCACACAGTCATAATATTCGTCATATACATATTTCCACCATTGAAGATGGCCGGCTTTGGTCATCGGTCTTTTGTATGCTGTAGATAGTACTCGCTTGTCATCAAAGACCCGTTTGCAGATATGCGGTGTTTTGTAGGCAGCGTCCGCCACCACTGTCTCAATTTTAGGAAACTGTTTTGTCACTTTGTCATAGACTGCATCGAATGCCACACTGTCGTGCACATTTCCGGGAGTTACCTCAACTCCTAGTACAAAATTGTGTTTGTCGCAGGCCGTATGCGCTTCGTAAGCAAAACATTTCTTGTGTTCTCCCTTTTGGAACAATCCGCTCTCCGGGTCCGTTTTGGAGACAGTTATTTCCTTTTCCTTCGGCGGTTTTTGGGTACTGTCAAACGGCTTCTTTCCATGCTCTTTCCGATCTGCATTGACTTCTTCCATCAACTCTGAAGCGTATCGCTTTGCCGCCTGAGGAACCGCCTTTTTGATTTTCTTATTGATGTTGGCGTTTGCTTTGATATGTGTCCCATCCACAAATACTGCTTCCGGTGCCAAATACCCTGCGCGGTTTGCTTCCTGCAATATCCATGAAAACACCTTCTCTACAGTTTCCTCTGTAAACCGGTGTTTAAAATTATAACTTACAGTAGAAAAATGCGGCAATTCTTCGTTTAGCGTATATCCCAAAAACCATCGATAAGCAATATTCATATCGATTTCCTGCATGGTTCGACGCAGCGAAGGAATTCCATATAGATGCTGGATTAGCACTATCTTAAATAGGACTACTGGGTCCACACTGGGACGGCCATTATCTTCACAATATAATTCTTCTACAAACTCATAAATATGGCTCAAATTTACCGCTTTATCAATCTTACGCAACAAATGCTCCTGCGGCACCAATAGGTCTATATTGACAAATTCTACTGCATTCCTGTGCATTTTTCCTCGTTCCAGCATCTTTCATCACCCATTTCTATTTTACCATCTTACAATCAAAAAGCCCAGCTTTCGCTGGACTTTTTCGACAGGCTGAAATAAGCCTTTACGGCTTATTTTTTTGCCCACCTTGCTCTTCTACAACTGCCTTAATCAGTTTCACAATCAAGCGTAAATTATCCTCGGAACAGTCTTTAAGAAGATTTGCTATTTCATCTTTTATGTATTCTCTTGATTTATATAAAGAATCATATAAGACAAAATCGGGGTTATACCGAGAGCATTGCAGATATCAACAAGGGTTTTGAGGCTTGGTTTTGCAGACCCGCTTTCAATGTGGCTCACATAAACGCTTGAAATTTCAACGGCTTCAGCCAACTGCTCCTGGGTTAGGTTTTTCTTTAGCCGTTCTTCCTTTATCCTTTTGCCTAAACGCTTATAGTCCATTCAAATCACCCCTCTACAATCTAACAATTTTTAGGAGTGATTCTGAATAAACTAAAAGGACATATTGTAATAATAGTTTAAATTATATATAATAAATTTGAAACATTTACCATGTCATGATACTTATTTAGCAGTTGTTGCAGTAACACTATTAAAATAAGTAAAGTGAGAGAGGTGGTTAGGGACACGCGTTGTATAACTTTTTATAAGGTCATTAATTATGAAATAAAAAAAGGAAGTGGTTTAATAACATTATATTAAATATTCAACAAATAAAAGTCAAAATATAAATACTTTTTAGAGGTAATATATGTTAGAAGCAAATAACAAAGCAAGTTGAGAGGAGAAGAAACTGTATGAAAGGCAAATATAAAATTTTTTATACTTTATTTTGTTTTATAATAATCCTTAGTTTAATGGGCTGTTCAGAAAAAGAGTTACCTTTTACCAATTCGCCCGAAAATGATATAAAGATAGACTATATGGAAGATATTGTTCAAGACCAAGAAAAGTATGAACAAATGTATAAGGACTATATTTCTGCGAGACTCACTGCTAATGTATCAGATGAATTAGACAAATTTATTACGGAATTAAAGAATAAATCTACTGAAACCGCAGGAAAGTTTGTTGATAACGGAGATAAATTTATTGCTTTCCAGATGTCTTTGGATGATTACAAAGAAGACATTAATAAAGGGGCTAAAACATTGGTTGACAATTATCTAAAATATACCCGTCTAGGCGATAAAGAAGCAACTGCTTTTGGATTGTCTCCAGAATTGGAAGCCCAAGACCCTGTTGGCAAGGTAAAACAATACATGGAAAAAAATAATATCAAAGTAACAGAAATTGTTTTTCCAGAAGCCTTTGAAGAAGCAAATTATAACCTTTATCCCGTGAAGTACACTTACAGGTACATTCTTAAAGGTACAGTCAATAACAAACCTTTTGAGAAAGAGGTTGTCCAAGATTTTTATGTTGGTATTGATTGGTCCGAAGGAAAAGATAAAACCAAGGATGTTATTGAGTATATTCGGGATGTAAAGGAAGAGTGAAATTTTGGAGGGCTTTTATGAGAAAATCAAAACTTGCAAGTATATGTCTCTATAGTTCTTTAGTGATTATATTGTTAAATATATTCACTGTTATTTTATTAGCAGCAAAGAAACCAACTAACTTAGTGTTAGTAATTTCAAAGATATATAAACCAATTATAGTATTATCTATTATCGTTTTAATAAGCAGTATAGTATCTATAGTGCGAATTGCAGTTTCAAAAAAACAATTAAAAGGTACAGTAAAATCCATTATCTCGCTGATATTGTCTATAGTAATGTTTTTGGGTGGATTTGCTCAAGGAATATTTGCTGAGGCTGTGAATTCAACAAATGAATTGGAGAATTATGATAAATTCATATCAACGATTGATGAACAGGCCGAGGGAGGGCAGGAAGAGTCAGGATTTGATGAATGGCAAAAACAGAATGAATTATTTGAAGAGATGTTTAAAAAGAGGATGAGCACATCGACTACTCCTGAAGGTCCTAATGAAATTTTAAAAGGTAAATGGGGGAGTACTGCCGATGAAATAAAGAAGGCAGAAAAGAATAGGGTGGTTGAAGAATCTAATGATAATGGAACACATTGCCTTACCTATGCAGAGCAAATAGATGATGTGTGGCTCTGCGGAAAGTTTTATAATTTTAATGAAGCGGGTGAATTGGATTCGTTATTTATCGAATACAATAATAATATAAGTTACATCAACAATGTTCAAGGTAATGTTGAAAATAATGTGGATGAATGGTCTGCTGAGGGGACCTATAAGCATTATACGGATTTAAAAGAAAAACTACAGAAGATATATGGTGAACCAATTTATGGCTTGACTGGAGAAATTAGGTTCGAAAACGATGTGCCAGAGGAAGATAAGCATAATAAAAGTAAATGGGATGAACTAATAGTTACAGGTAAAATGGATTTAGGATGTAGATTTGCTGCCAAGGATACAAGTATTAAGTTATGGGTTATGAGTTTAGGAGCATCTTCAGATATGTTTGCACAAGGACAAGTACATATCAATTGCTTTATAGAGAAAGTTAAGTAGATAAAAAGTGTTTGATTGAGTATTATATCATGAAGAAATTAGTAAAATAGGGATGATAATAATATTAAAGTAACAGAAATTGTTTTGCCTCAAGCACTTGAAAAGGTTGATTATGATATTTACCCAATGAAATTCACGTATAGGTATATTTTAAAGGGTACAATGGGCAAGAAATCTTTTGAAAAAGAAGTTGTTCAGAATTTCTATGTCGGCGTAGATAGAACATATGAAATTAAACTAAGGAGTGAAGAAAAGTGAAAAAGGTTATTTCATTATTACTTGTTTTATTGTTTATAGTGGCAATGGTTGCTGGATGCGGGAATAAAACTTCAGGTGATGTTACACCGAATGAGACTGTCAACACTGCGGATAACAATGAGTCCAAAGGCAGTGATAAGCCTCAGAACACAACTACGGCTAATGAAGCCAATACCGAGTTGTTTGGTATTCCTCAAAGGACAGAAGACTATTTGATTGAAGATTTTTCAGACCCAGTAGGTGCGTATACATTAGAATACAACAAAGATTTAGTAGTCGGCATGGAAGGTTACTTAGTCATTGGAGAAGAATTAAAAGAAGGAGACTATTATAAAGAGGGAACCAACTTCTTCTTCTGGGCGAGACCTGGTAAGGCTGTAGTTATTAAAGGAATTACCTATAACGATGAGTCTTACCTTATAACTTTGGAAGAAGTTGAAAAAGGGACTCCTCAAAGCCATGAAATGCTAAATATTGTATGTAAAAAACCATTTAAGAAGGAATTCATCCAGTATACGGACGGAACTTATTCTCAGAATCTAACTGTATTAGATAAGGAAGTTGGATTACAAAGACGCAAAGGTGAGTTCCAAGAAGTTAATCTAAAAAATAATACTATTGTAATTATTCCATCTACGGCTACCATTCCATACACTTATACTTTGGTTGATGTAGACCCCAAAACTCTGGAAGGACTGCAAAAAGGTGATGAAATTGAATATATGTATGGTAATTACAATGATACGGTTCATGCTGTCGTAAAAAAGGCAGATAACTAATCAAGGAAGCGATGGTTCTGTTGTTGAATTAAATTATTATGAAGGTATAGCAAAACGGCATCCAGAAAATTAAGTTTATCATAAGATAAAAACATTCATCCTCACACCTCTAAACGAAGCGTAGGTGGGGGAATTTACAACAAATAATGCAGTTCCAAGACCTATCAGTAGGTTGAAGATTAATGGCATTTGGGACATGCCTGTAAGGATAAGGGTGGCTTAGTAGTACTAAGCGGAGACTTAAATACCAACCTCTTTACGAATCTCCCGCTTCTGTAAGCGGGAGAAGTTCAATATCCACCGACTGACCCTGCGTTTTTAAAGGAACAAGGATTGGAAGTTGGCAAATGGTACGAAAAGGATATATTAATAGATATGGGAATTTGCGTTGATGGACCAGAAAAACTCAGAAATAGATGGGAATTTTCTGCATTGAATTATTCAGCACATTATGATTTTAGTCCATATAGGCTAATGGAATATCTTAAATAGTTAGAGATAGGATAAAGGATATAATAGAAACAAGGACTAAGAATTAAGTCCAAATATAAGTCTGTATAAGGATATAGGACAGATTAAGATATCTGTTCTATATTTTTTGCAGTAAAATTTGAATTTACAATATAAACACCTATAATAAACATAAAAATGTTAAGGAGGTGAGGAGATATATGATAAATAATAAGGCTGCAAGAATTAAATTAAGTGTATATATGATTATGCTTCTTTTATTCGTAAATCTTTTTTCTTTATTTTCAGCATTTCAAACAACTCAAGTATATGCAGCAGGATTGCCTGAATTGGGTGGGAAAACACCAAAAGAATGGTATGATATATGGAAAGGGGAAATAAAGTTTGTAGGAGAAAGTCAATTACTTGCATTCGTAAATAAAGCAAGAGCAGCATCAAGTATAAATGTTATTAGATTTTCCACTATTGGATGGCAAGTAAGGTTTGAGCCTACAGATGGTTCAACCAAATATATGACATGGATACAACCATATGAGGTAGGGACGGAAGAAAAAGTTGGTGGTATGATGTATACTCCCTATGTTATTCCAATTTCACCTTCATCAAATCAACAGTACTCAGGGAGTATTATAGAGAGTTTGATGGAAGATTTTGGAGGAACTGTAACGCAAGATATGAGGTAGGGACGGAAGAAAAAGTTGGTGGTATGATGTATACTCCCTATGTTATTCCAATTTCACCTTCATCAAATCAACAGTACTCAGGGAGTATTATAGAGAGTTTGATGGAAGATTTTGGAGGAACTGTAACGCAAGATTATCTTTCAACCAAGTTTGCCCAAGGAGTAAATATTTATTTCGATTCTATTATGAGCATTAAAGAAGCAGGGTCTACTCAAACTAATGCAATTATGACTGCTGATAGAAAAATCGTACCAAATAACAACGCTCCTGCTACAAACAGAGGAGAATATTACCTGACTAAAAATGTACATCTTTAGGGGCTAATTGTACAGTAAAACAAGGATTACCTAAAGTAACTTCTTGGGATAGTGCAAAAGGCGGTGTACAGGGAGCAAGATATTGGTCAGACCCAGTAGGTTTGTTTAAAGATTATTACAATAAAAAAGTTCTTGTAAAAAAAGAAGAAGTAATTCTACAAAAAACAGTTCAATATACACATTGGAGTACAACAGGTGAAAGGTTAGACCCAGAAGGGAAGCCTATAATTTGGGGTCTATATGATATTAAGCCTGGCGAAACAGTTCCAGTAACAGTCACAGGTTTGTCTTTCCCAGGATATAAAATTTATTCTAGTGCATTTAATTATACTGGCCGTGGAGGAGCCGATGATGTTGAAGTCGTTACAGGTGACCAAGCCATTACCAGAACAATTAACTTAACAACTGACCATGAAAATCACTATGTATACTTTTATTATGAGCCTATTGAAGGCGGTGGAGGTTCTTTTTCAGGAAGCATCATATTTGAACCAAATCAATCAGCAGATATCCCAGGAAACAATGATAATTGGGTTAATCAAAATATTCCAGTAAAGGTTACTGTTGAACCTTCCAAAGAGCAAGTGGCAATGACTTCTTTTGAAAGCAGAGGTTATAAATATTATGATTCATGTTATTCTATAGACCCTGAAACAGGTGATTGTGAGGGTAGATGGGTAAGTAGTAGTACTTTGTGTCCTTTTAGACAAACTTGGGTAGCAACGGAACTTTATGTTACAGGACAAGGTAAAACAGCACAAGGTAGTACCGTTTCCCTTGGACCATTTACAATTCCTAATGGTGGAACAATTGCTAATAAGGGAATAGGAATAAGGGGTAAGGTTATGAATATTTTATTACATATATATTTCAAATCTTAAATTGGACCTGACAAATTTTTTTATGCGCGCTACAATTATCTTATAAATTTATATTACAGAGGGGATGATTATCGATGAAAAAGAAAATAAATATTATGCTTAATATAGTAATACCAACCGCAGTTGCATATATAGTATTTTTCTTGCTTTACTATTTATTCGAAAAAACATTTTTCGAATACAGATGGCTGGCAGTAATACCATTTGCAATAGTCACATGGTTTGTTATTTCAGATAACAGAAAAGAATGGAGGATGATAAAGCAGCAGGGGGTAGAGAATTAGGAGTAGGGGCATAAAGGGTAAGGGGATAATGTCAAACTTACCCCTTTACCCTAAATCCTTTACATAAAAGAAAGTATGGAAGCAGGTTAGGAGTTATGAAATATGTAATAATAAGTCTAATAGTATGTATCACAATTGTAACCATTGCTGCAATAATAGGCATTATAAAAAGAAAATAGAAATTATTATAGATAGCAAAAAACAGGCAAAGTGCTGCCTGTTTTTTTAATCTTAAACTAATGTTTCTATTGCTTTCTCCAATTCTTCCTGCCGTGGGATGGTATATACCTGGGCAGTTACATATCCAGATGCATGACCTGCAAGTTGAGCAACTACAGAAATATCAACCCCGTTTTTGAGTAGCGTTCTACAGAAATAGTGCCTGAAGGAATGAATAGTTACATCAGTGATTCCGATTTGCTGGCAATATTTCTTAAAAATCTTCCAGATTCCTGACCTGGTGTAAGGGGTCTTGCGTTCGGAAATAAAGAGATTATCATACTCTGTTTTAATGTTCTTTCTAATCTCCATCCAGTTGTTTATTGCATCCCGAACATCTTTATGCAGGGGTATAAAGCGTACTTTGTTTAGTTTACCGACCACCTTTAGAGTTCCCTTTCTATCTCTTATATCAAAATCGTTTATGCGGATATTTATAAGTTCGAAATTTCTAACCCCGCACCTGGTAAAAATCTCAAACATAGCGATATGAGCCTTGTTACCTCCACGATATATATGACGGCGTAAGGCACGGTAAGTCTGTTCATCAAGAGATTTTGCTATATTAGGGGATTGCATCTTTATTTTTTTAATATTTCGTGCAGGATTATGCTTAATATATTTCTCTGATTCCAAAAAAGAGAAGTAACATTTTAAACTGGCCAGCCTAAGGTTAATAGTTGTCTCCTTTAAATGCCCTGTCCCTTGCAGATATGAGCGCATATCCCTGATATCAATTTCAGTTACTACAGAAGGGTCAAAACCTATGCCATTGGTTTCTTCAAACCATTTCGTAAATGCCTGTATATGTTCAATATATGTCTTAATTGTAGAGTCAGACTTGTCTATGCTCATCAAATATGCGGCAAATTCATCAAAATAAAAATTGCTCTCTTTTAATTCCTTATTATTTCCCATCATCAACATCCTTCCATATAGTTTTTAATACTATAAAAGATATTCGATAAGGGTTTCAAGTCGGTGTTAAAGTTTTGTTTCCAATTTTTTAGAAGATAATGCGCGGTTATAAAGAGGTTTTTATTTAGTTTTAAGGGAAATTGGAAAAAGAACTTATATTTTGTTGACAAGTTTTGTGGAAAAATTATGAAACTTGTCCTATAATTAATATAGATGATTAATGTATTTTGTGGGGTTAGGGTATGAAACAATTTTCCTGATTTACGCAACTGGTTTGATATAAGTGATTACTATGAAAATGCAGAACAATTACACTTATGTGGAAGAATGACTTAGGGGAGGATGAAATACAGAATTTTGTAATTGAATTTGCAAAGTTGATTTATAGATTACGATGCAATGATGAATTGTTATTCAAGGATAATGATGAACATTGGAGGGTTAGAAGTGTATATATATAAAATAATAATTGAAAATTTCAGGGCTATTAAAAAACTAGAATGGAAGCCTAATAAAAATGTTAATGTGCTAATAGGGCCTAATGGATGTGGGAAATCAACATTGGCAACGGCATTGGACTATTTACTCAATCCATATATTCAATGGTACAATAGAACATTATCTGAAATAGAATATTATGATAGAAACACGTCTAATTCTATTTTAATTGAAGTATGGTTTAAGGATTTGGAAGAATTTATTGAGGATGATGGAGAATTATATTTTCAACATATTGATGAAAATGATAACTTTAGTGAAAATGGACAAGAATTAGTTTTAATTACAAGGTTTAAGGCTGGACCTGATAAAAAACCAATACATAGTATTTTTTCAAATGGGAAAGAGCATCCGTTAAGACAAGTACATAAAGGTTTGATTAATTTTAAATACATAGAATCAGAGAGAGACCCGCTTAAGGAACTATCTTTTGTTAGAAATTCAGTATTATCAAGATTTATGCATCATGATAATTTAAATGTCTTAATACAAAGTGTAATAGAAGAATTCAATAATGCTACTACTGCTTCCTTAATGCAAGACCCAGATTTTAAGGCGGCATTAGATAATTTAGGTAATAATTTCGCTAACTTTAATTTGATATCAGATGAAGAAGTGGCTATAAGTATAGAAGCCACTGAATTAAATGAGAGAAAAACTTTACAAGCATTTAGTCTTGTTTTCAAAAATAAGAATACGGAAAACTATATACCAATTAAATATCAGTCCAGAGGTATCAAAAATTTAATGCTACTGATTGCTTTAGGAGAAATGTTAAAGGAAACAGGAATATTATTTTTAGAAGAGCCAGAGCAAAACCTTGAACCTTTTATGCAGCGAAAAATAATCCAAAATATTACTGATACTATAAAAGGTCAAATTTTTTTAACAACTCATTCTATAGAAGTAGCAAAATTACATGAGTTTGAGAATATTTTTTTAATGAGAGATGGTAAAATTAGTAGCATTCCTTCACCCCAAAGTGTTGATAGTGTGTTTGAAAAAAGAATTGAGAGATTTGCTAAAAGAGATTTGATATCAGGTTTGTTTTCGAAAGGTGTTTTATTAGTAGAAGGAGATTCCGAATTCTTTGGACTCCCCTTATTATCGAAAGAATATAGTAAAGGCCTAGAATATAATGGGGTAGATATAATTTGGGGAGAAGGGAAGGATGGAGTTTATAAATATGCTGAATTTTATAGCAAATGCAATATTCCTTGCATATGTTTAGTTGATAACGATGATGACATTGACCGTTTATTAAATAAGTTTGTAGAAAATAATGTTCAATGCTTAATTATAACTCTACCTAAAGATTATGAAACTTCAATAATAAGTATGCAAGTTTTTCAGGATTGCTGGCAGGAACTTTTTGAAGAAATCTATAAATTTAAAGAATATAAAGATAATTATTTGAAACCTTTTTTATCGGGCTCATCAAAAAGTGATGCTCTTAAAAATAAATACAATAATGAAGATAGGATAAAGAAATCTAAGAGTTTGGAACAATTGATTAGTGTTTTAGATGTTAATGAGATTAAAGAATTTCAAAGAGAGTTTTTACATATTAATCTTGCAGGTATACCTAACGCTAAATATGTTGTTTCATACTTGATTGGTGAGGCAAAAGATAGAAAAATTAAAGATTTTCTTCCTGTAGCATTTAAAAACATGTTTAACTTAATAGGCGTATATGTAGATAGTAATCATGTTTGCGAAGAATCTAAAAGGTGTATAGTTAATAAAGCAATGAATTCTTCATTCATATGTGATAATATTTGCGAGAAGTGTGCAAGTATTAGAAAAGGATATACTAATGTTCTGAAAGTGCAAGGTGAGTAATGTGATAAAACCAAATCCACAACAGGAATATATTATTAATTATTTTATTCAGGACAATATAAAGAATCGAATATTGCTAGTTGAAGCACCGCCTGGAACTGGCAAAACATTTACGGCAGTTGCAACAGCAATGAATTATACATACTTTAATATTAAGAATAATCCCATGTACAACAAAAAAGTGTTAATTTTAACATTTTCTAAAAACGCAAAAGCGCAAATTGAGAAGCAGTTAGATATATTAAATGCTCATGATGTTAATTGGGATAAGTACGTAGAAATAACAAATTTTCATTCTTTTTTTCAAAAATATGTGTGGGCATATAGCAGATATTTAGGATTAAAAGAAAATTTGATTATTATGTCACCCAAACAACGGAGAGAGGCACTTAAGAATAAACTTTCATTCATATCAGAGTACGATGGAGATGATAAGGAACAATACGAATGGGCTGAGTCTTTGTTAGAAGGAGATTTTAGACCTTTAACTTATAAGGGAAACGTGAAACCTGCTGTTAAAAAACTTATTCCTTATAAGGAAGATATTAAAAATGTAATAAAAGAAATTAATAAGGAAGGATATATAGGCTTTTCAGATATTGCCTATTATATGTGGGAATTACTGCAAAAGTCACAGGCATTACTAAAAATTATCCGAAATAAATATAATCTTATTATATTAGACGAATATCAAGACTCTTCAGATTTACAAGATAAAATAATAAAAAAATTGATTGGTAAGAATAATAAAGCCATATTTTTTGCTGATTCTAAACAAATGATTTATGGATGGAGAGGAGCGTCTTCAGAAAGATTAAATAATTTATTGAATGATTATAAGGGTGAAATTGAGCAAAAAGAACTCATCGAAGTAATGAGATTTAAAAACCGTAAGGATATAGAAAATGTACTTAAAGAAGCCAGGGAAGGAAACTATAATATAAATAACTTTAATTCTTCTGAAAATATTGAATATGTAAAAGTCAAAGTGAAAGGCAAAAATATTTATTCCAGGCAAATAAAAAATCATATGTTTGCGGTTCTAAAATATAAAGTGTTTAATAAGTTACCAAAATATGAAGAGAGGAAAAACAAATCTATAGGTATTTTATGTAGAGGCAATGAACAAGTAAGTTTTCTAAAAAAAGCCTTAAGGGAAGATTTTAATATTAATTCTCAGACTATCAGTAATAATGAAGACGAACATAATATAATATGTGATTTAATTGAATTTATGAGGAAACAACAAATTGAAATAAATGAAGACGAGTTATGTAAAGAGATATTTAAATATATTTTTACTGTTGTTGATGACAACAATATTGGTTCAATTAAGCGTAATAAATTAGATGATGTGTCATTCAATAGTTTAAAAAGAGCACGTTTAGATATACTTAAAACTATTGGACGTTATGTTGAAGAGGCAAAGGAGGATAAGGACTATTATAAGTGTCTATCTAATTGTATAAAACTAATAAGTAATAGTAATTTGCAAATAAATTATGACATGATGTCTTTAGTAAAAAGAGTTTTGCGCTTCAGTAGTCAATCAGAAGATAAAATTACGAATATATTTTTGCAATATCAATATCTTAAAGCATTTAAGGAATTAAAAGGAGTATATGTCCTTAATGTGCATCAGTCAAAAGGCAGGGAGTTTGATTATGTCTATTTAATAGACAGAGAAGCCATTAATAAAGAAGATAATTTGCTTTATGTAGCACTTAGCAGGGTAAAAGAGAAGTTAGTAATATTTGACTGGGTAGTTTAAATACTGCTTTTATAATAGGTGATAGACTTATGAACAATAAAAAGTATAAATATTTGCCAGAAACTAATTGTGGAGAAACAACAAATAGCAACTCCTATATTGAATCCGATATAATTGGAAATTCACCGTGTCCTTGCTGTGGTTTTATTACAATTCCGAATAATGGTGATGCCCTTAATGATAATGACAAAACTATTTATTCAAATGGCAGAACCAAACAATAAGAAAAAAATAATTCTTCATATAAGTATAGCAGGGTTCTTAATCCTGCGAGATTGTGTGTATTGTAATAATTCACTACCGCATTTACAAGCAAAGATAAAGCCACATATTCTAAAGATATACAAGGAATTTTATAACCATATTAAAAATATTTATGAGATGTTAGACAGCGATGAAGTGAAGACATACTGGAGTTATATAAAAGACTATAAAAGTAAAGATAGTATGCTTCAATGAGGCAATCAAAAAGGCATTGGATTAGTGCAGAATCCTACCAATGCCTTTTTCGTTACTTTAATTTATTCTTATCATACATACCTTGGATTTTGCTGGTGAAGGACAGCAGCATAATGAATGAAAAACCTATTAATAAGCCTATAATTAGACGTATGACGATATTTTGAGTGGCAACAGCGAAGGGAATTAAAAATATGTTTCCTAGTATAAGCAATTTTATGGTTCTAAAAACACTTCCTCTCATTTAATACCTCAATAACCTCCTTATGCTGATATTACACAGAATTTTATGCAATCACTATATCTTATTTCAAGTCAGTTTTACTTTTAAAATAAAGTTGGTCCATGATATAATAGGAGTAGGTTAAAGAGAATGGACTAAGTGCCATTGACACAGTCACCTAATAAAGGTGTCCAACTGTAGTCAGTGGCATTTTTTATTTTCAATATTTAGGGTTTAGGATACGGTTTCAGTTATATGGAAAGAGTGAGATTCAATTACCATTATACTAATTCATGACTCCTAAACCCTGGTTTCTAATCTCTAACTTACGGAGGTGTTTGCATGGCTAAAAGAAATATAAGTTGGGATGAAAATAAATTAAACAAATGGATACAGGAAGGGCGTGGACAGGGGGAAGGCAAGGAATATAAACCCTGGCTTACTGTACAGGACTTCCCTTCTAAAGGAAGGGTTACACGTATATTTGGATGGAAAACAAAAAGAATTCATCATTTTTTTACGGATTCGGAGACACGATATTTTTACCTGTTGGAATGGGAGGATGATGTTTTAGATATCAGGGAACATTACCCCTTGTTTCATTGTGAAGAAGTAATACAAAACAAGGCTGGTTTAAATTTTGATTTATTTAAAGACAAAGATACAGGAACGCCATACATTTTATCCACATCATTTTTAATAACCTTGAAAAAACCAAATGGCAAAATAGCATATGTTGCCAGAAGCCTTAAGGCGGACTATGAACTTGAGCGCAAAACAGCATTAGAAAGGCTGGAAATAGAGAGAAGATACTGGCAGAGCCAAAATATTGATTGGGGAATAGTAACGCAAAAAGAGATTCCAGTGGTTAAAGCAAAGAATATAGAATGGGTTCACTCATCCTTATATCCTGCTGATGAAAGAGGATTTACAGATGAAGAGGTTGAGTATTACTGTAATGCTTTTATTGAGAAATTAGCAGGAAGCAATACATCGATTAGAAATTTCACTGTACAGTTTGATAGGCTGTTTAATTTGGATACAGGTACAGGGATATACATATTCAAGCGTTTAATTGCCCTTAAAAGGATAATGGTGGACATGAATAAAAAAATCGACCTTAATGATTCGACCCAAAGTATAGAAATTATAAAGCAGAGTTTACCAGAAAGGGTGAGAATACTATGATAGCAGTAAATACACTAATCAAATGGGGACAGGATAATGATAAAGAAAGCGTGGAAAGGATTTTGTGGCTTGATAGGCAGCAAAACCTTGCATATGTTATAAACATACATTCAAATGAAAGTCCTTTCCCAAGATGTATTTCAGATATTGAAGAAGGCATTAAGCAGGGGATTGCAGGTTTATTGGATAGCGACCCATTTGTTAAGGTTGTTGATGAAGGAGAATTATCAGAGAAATCAAAAGAAATACGGGATAAAGCATGGGAAGTAATTAAAGAACTGGTTGTGCTTGAACCTGTGATTTTTTATAAGAAAGAACGGAGAGAACTTGTTTTAAAAGCATCGTCTATTTATAACTTACATGAAAAAACTGTTTCAAACTACCTTAAACGATTCTGGAAGAGAGGGAAAATAAAGAACGCTTTGCTTCCAGACTACTATTTATGCGGAGGTCCGGGTAAAGAAAGGCGGGCAGGAGACAAAAAGCGTGGGCGCAGAAGAAAAAATGCTGAACTGGTGGGTGAGGGAATCAATGTAGATGAAGAAATAAAAAGGATATTTAATATCGCTATCAATAAATACTATCATACAGGCGCCAAAAATTCCCTTAAACTTGCATATGAACTGATGAGAAAAGAATTCTTCAGCGATGAATTCAGGATAGAAAACGGCATAAGAGTTCCTGTAATAAAACCCATAGGAGAGGTGCCTACATATGCCCAATTCCGTTACTGGTATTATAAGAATATCAATTTAAAAAAGCAAATTTCATCCAGACAAAGCAGTAAAAAATATGAGCAGCAGTATAGACCACTTTTAGGCAATACAACTTCGGAAGCAATTGCGCCAGGAAGTATCTATCAGATTGATGCAACTGTAGGTGACATTTATCTTGTGAGCCGTTATAACAGGAACTGGATAATTGGAAGACCGGTAATTTACGGGGTTATAGATGTTTTCAGCAGGATGGTTGTTGGTATTTATGTTGGCTTAGAGGGGCCAAGTTGGATAGGGGCTATGATGGCTCTTGCAAATGCAGCGTCCGACAAAGTTGCCTTTTGCAAGGAGTATGGAATAGATATTGAAGAAAAGGACTGGCCTGTCCATCACTTGCCAGAGGCTATTCTGGCGGACAGAGGGGAACTTGAAGGCAAGAATGTTGAAAACCTTATTAATTCTCTACATGTAAAGATACAGAATACTCCCCCATATCGGGCAGACTGGAAAGCAGTTATTGAACAGCATTTCAGAATTACTAATATAAGGGTAAAACCGCTTTTGCCTGGTACTGTTGACCCTGATGTGAGAGAGCGTGGCGACAGGGATTACAGGTTGGATGCCAAATTGGATATATACCAGTTTACACAGATAATCATAAAATGTGCCCTGTACCATAATAACCAGTACCATCTTAAAAACTATGACAGGGAAGAGATGATGGTTGCTGATGAAGTAGAATGTATTCCACGGGAAATATGGAACTGGGGGATTGCAAACTGTGCGGGAAAATTGCGGAGTGTACCAGAGGATATCGTTAAACTAAATCTTATGCCCTCAGATGCAGCAACTGTAACGGCAAAGGGGATAAAATTCAAAGGCTTGTATTATGCTTCACCAAAAACTCTTAAGGAGAGATGGTTTGAAAAGGCGAGAAATAAAGGAACATGGAAGATTGATGTTTCCTATGACCCCCGCAATATGAACTTTATTTATATCAAGGAGCAAAATGGCATGGACTTCGAGAAATGTTTTCTCCTGGAACACCAGGATAGGTATAAAGATAAAAATCTTGAGGAAATTCAATACCTTCTTGAAGAGGAGAAACTTCAAATAAAAATTGCAGAAGATAAGGAACTGCAGGCAAAGGTTGATTTAATTACTGAAATCGAAAGTATTGCAAAAGAGGCAGAAAAATCTTTTAAAGAAGAAAAATCAAATGAAAGCGATTCGAAGCGCAAAAAAGGGATTAGAAACAACAGGAGATTAGAAAAGATGTTAAACAGGGAGAAGGAAGCCTTCGAACTGGATAAAAAAGAAACAGGAAGTAATGCAGAAGTTATACCGTTTAGCAGGGCAGAGCAGGAGGAAGAGGTGGACGAGAATGATACGATAAGCCTTTTGATAAGAAAACAAAAGGAGGCTTTAAAGAAAATCCATGAATAAAGTAATAATACCTAACGGTGCTAATGCTGTAGTTGCAGAATACAAGGACCAGTTGATACCTGAATACAGCGGAAACCCGTTTATTGAAGCACTGCCGCCAATTTATTCCCAGGAAGAAGTGGTGGAGAAACTTGCACTTTATCCGCGCTATAATCCAGAAGAAAGGCAATTGGAAAGCCACTATCGCATCCATATGGTTCAGCGGCTGTTCCAGTGTTTCCAGCCTCTTGGTATTCATCTTGACCTTGAAAGCAGGATAAGCAGGGTTATAAGGCAGGGATACCTGGCACGCAATCCGTTTAAACCTTCCTATGCTGAAAGCCTTCAGGACGGTTATAAGGCGATACAAAGCCTGAAATGGGAATTAAGCAGCAATGCATCCTTCAGGACTACTGCATCGGGCTTTACTATTATAGGCGTAAGTGGAATGGGTAAGACAACTGCTATCAACCGTGTATTATCTCTTTATCCCCAGATAATTGTTCATTCGCAATATAAGAATATCAATTTTAGTATGTACCAACTGGTTTGGCTGAAGTTAGACTGCCCATTTGACGGTTCCTTGAAGGGTCTCTGCATAGAGTTTTTCCATAAGGTAGACGACCTGTTGGGTACAGACTATTATAAGAAGTTTGGGGTAGGTAGGAAAACCGTAGACAATATGCTCTCTATTATATCCCAGATAGCCAGAAATACAGCCTTAGGCGTATTGGTCATAGACGAGATTCAGCATTTAAATGGGGCAAAAAGCGGCGGGGATGAGAAGATGCTTAACTTTTTTGTAACCCTTGTCAATACCATCGGGGTACCTGTCATACTTATCGGAACTACAAAAGCATTATCGGTTCTACAATCGGAGTTTCGACAGGCAAGGCGCGGCAGCGGTCAGGGAGATATGGTTTGGGAGAGGTTGAGCAAAGATAAAAGTTGGGATTTGCTAATCAATGCACTTTGGGACTATCAGTGGACCAAAAAGGAAGTACCATTAACACCGGAATTAAATGATGTTCTCTATGAGGAGTCACAAGGCATCATAGACATTGCAGTAAAACTTTATGCGATGTCACAAATACGGGCTATTCTTTCAGGGAGAGAGGATATCACTGCAAATCTGATTAGGCAGGTTGCAAAAGATAATTTGAAATTGGTCCGCCCCATGCTGGAAGCATTAAAATCAGGAAACATTAAAGAAATCGCCAAGTATGAGGATATATGTACTGTAGACATTGATTTTCTGGGATTTATGGACAAAAGCAAGCAATCATTAGACTGGGATATGAGAATGAAGATGCTCCAAAGGCAGCAGAAGGAAAAAGAAAAGGAAGCCAACCTTTCCAGGAAGGAACAGGCGATTATAAAATTATTAGACTTAAATATTGATGCAAAAAAGGCTCAAAAAGCAGTAGAGCAGGTTTTAGATAGTGAAGAGAGTCTTGAAGTTTCGGAGATTGTAATAAAGGCGGTACAGATGATAGCAACCAAGGGTAAACCAAAGCGAAAAGAAAAGAGTAAACCAAATAAGATGGATGAAAATGATATAAGATTTATTGTGGAAGAAGGCAGGAGAAACAAAAAATCAGCCTATGAATCATTAAAAGAAAAAGGAGTTATTAAGCAGGTGGAAAATGACTTTTTCAAGGCGGTGTAGCACATAATGATAACGTTTTTTCCTGTGCCTTATGAGGATGAAGTATTATACAGCGTCCTTGCAAGGTACCATGTACGTAGCGGGAATACAAGTTATAAGGCTACAATGCAGGACCTTTTTAGTTCAATTTCTGTGACAGCAGTGATGGACCTGCCTTCCAATATACAGAACCTTGTTAATAATATGCCCCTTAATTCCAGGTATACTGAAGAATATCTTATTAAAAACCATACACTTTTCCCGTTCTATTCTGCCTTTTTACCTCCTGAGCGTGCAGAAAAAGTTCTAGAATCAATGAAAGGGGAAAATGGAGGAAGCGTATATAGCCGGACTGGAATCATGGCCAGTTCCGTTACATTAAACCAATATTTTAAGTTCTGCCCTGTCTGTGCTAAAGAAGATAAGTTGCAGTACGGAGAGTTATACTGGCATAGAGTTCATCAAATCCCTGGTGTACTGATATGCCCGAAACATCATGTTCCTTTATATGACAGCCAGGTTCCTGTCAGGGGATATAGCAAACACGAATATAAGGCTGCTGGCGAGGAAAACTGTGTAAAACCCGATATTGTTATTAACTACTCTGATGATGTTTTTGAAAAACTGATTATACTCGCAGAGGATGCTCAGACTTTGCTTAACAGCGACTTTGAAAAGAGAGATATAGAATGGTATAAAGAGCAGTATCTTGCAAAGATGAAGGAAATGGGATTTGCAACTTCTAACGGAAAAGTGTATCAAAAGGATTTTATAAAAGAGTTTATTAATTATTATGGAGAAAAATTTTTAGATATAGTACAGTCCAGGATAAACATTGATAATGATTCAAATTGGCTAATGGATATGATAAGAAAGAAAAACAAGACTGCTCATCCTATCAGGCATTTGCTTTTGTCCCGTTTTCTTGGTATTTCTCTTCTTGATTTATTTTATAATAAGATGGAATATAAGCCTTTTGGGGATGGACCGTGGCCTTGTTTGAATGCAGCGGCAGACCACTACCTAAAGCCGGTTGTTTCTGATTTGAAGGTTGCATACAGTACAGATTCAAAATGTCCTGTTGGAACTTTTTCTTGTACTTGTGGTTTTGTTTATACCAGAAGTGGGCCAGATGAGTCTGTGGATGCAAGATATAGACTTGGAAGGATAAAAAGGTTTGGGCAAGTATGGGAGGAGAGGCTCAAAGAATTAGTAGACCTAAAGTTAAGTTTAAGAGAAACAGCAAGGTTACTAGGAGTAGACCCTAATACAGTTAAGAAGTATGCTAAGAAACTTGGACTGACTACTTACTGGGAAAAGCGGGATGAGGTCGATAGTGTATATGATAATGATGGGAATATTTATTCTTCAATGAGTTTAGACAAGGATTACTACAGAGAAAAGTGGAAGGAATTAAGAAAGCAATATCCAGAAATGGGAAAAACGCAATTACGGCAGATTGATAAGGCTTTGTTTGCCTGGCTTTATAGAAATGACAGGGAATGGCTGTACCAGAACTCTCCTGATAGAAAAGAGACTAATGTTGTAAATAGCAGAGTTGATTGGAATCAAAGAGATAATGAGATATTGTCTCAGGTAAAATGTATTGTTGACAAGATGCTAAATCCGGATGAAAAGCCTGAAAGGATTACCATTAGCCTAATTGGCAGTAAATTAGGCATAAGGGGCTTGCTTGAAAAACATTTAGATAAACTTCCTAAGACAAAGGCATATCTGGATTCTGTTAAAGAGACCAATCACGACTTCAGGTTAAGAAGGATTCGCTGGGCAGTTAAGGAATTAGAAAAAGAAGGAGAAGAATTGCAATTGTGGAAAGTGATGCGGAAGGCTGGAATAAGGGAGGAATATGTATTCGAGTTAGAGAATTATATAAATAGACTGTACAATTATAAATGATAAAATTTATAAAGTTGCTAATAGAATACAGACATTATAAAATATATGTATGTATATCAGGAATGCAATTTATTGCTTTTTGAGGATATTATTCAATAAATACAATGGAGTACAAAACTACATCTATAAGGTTTTATCTATTGGATTTAGGGGGAAAACTTATGAAGGTAATGTTGCCTGATAAGGATACTACAAAGAAAGAGTATGATATTGGACAATATCAATCAATTGTTATTATTGGTGCAAATGGTTCAGGGAAGAGCAGATTGGGTGCATGGATTGAAAGAAATAATATGAATAATGTACATAGAATCGCAGCACAAAGGTCTTTAGTAGTACCTGATTATGTTAGTTTAAAGAGTTATGAACAAGCATTTAATGAATTGTTTTGGGGAGATACAAATAAAAATCCTGAAAAAGGACAAAGATGGGGATGGGGAAAATATACAACATCGTTATTAAATGACTATGATAAGGTTCTTTCTACTCTATTTGCCAAACAAAATAAATTATATGAACAGTATGTTAAAGAATGTAAAGAAAAAGAAGTAAGTGGTTTATCACATGATAAAGCACCAAAATCAGAAATAGATATAATTATTGAACTTTGGAAAGACATTTTTCCACATAGAGAAATTATCCTGAGTGATGCAAAAGTTTCTGCAAAATTATCAAATTCGGAATATCCTGGGAGAGAAATGAGTGATGGTGAGAGAGTAGCCCTGTATTTAATGGGACAATGTTTATGTGCACCTGCGAATTCTATAATAATAATTGATGAACCCGAAGTTCATTTACATAGGTCTATAATGAACAGACTTTGGAGTAAACTTGAAGAGCAAAGAAAAGACTGTTTATTCATATATATTACTCATGATATTCAATTTGCATCAGCACATAGGAATTCGAAAAAATTGTGGGTACATGAATATTTAGGAAATGATAAATGGGATTTTGAGTTTGTAGAAGGAAATGATGATATACCAGAAGAATTATTATTAGAATTATTGGGAACCAGAAAAAAAGTTCTATTTGTAGAGGGAACAAGAGATAGTTTTGATTATTCTTTATATCAGTATTTTTATGCAGACTTTTATATAGTGCCATGTAAAAGTTGCCTAAAAGTTATTGAATCAACAAAAGCAATGAGAAATCATCGTCAATTACATCATCTTGAAGCATATGGGTTAATTGATAGAGACTACAGAGCAGAAGAAGAAATAAAATCGTTGAAGGAACAAAATGTATACACTTTAAATATTGCAGAAGTTGAAAATCTATTTATCGTCAAAGAAATACTAGAAGTAGTTGCTGAAAATCAGGCATTAGATTCTTCTAAAGTAAAAGATGCTATTAAGTTTATTAAAGATATATTTTCTGATAATTTAGAATTACAAATTAAGAATGCAGTGGTTAGTGAAATAAAATTCTTGCTTAGCAATTATGATATAAACGATAAAAGTATAGAAGGAATACAAGAAAAGGTTAATAATATATTACAAGTAATAAATGTTAAGCAAATAGAGAATAAATATAGGCAGTTGTTTGAGAAATTGAAAAGTGAGGATAAATATGAGGATATACTAAAGTATTTTAATAATAAAGGTCTTGCAAAAAGTATAGGTCATATTTTTGGGCTTAATAATAATGCATATATCGAGTTGGTGTTGAGATTATTAAGCACTGATAAGAAGGAAAAAATAATAAAAGGTCTAGAAAAATATTTACCTGCAATAAGTTAATATCTCATGAATAATATATACTGACTGTAGAAAACAAAATGACTATTAATAAATTGAAATAATTTAGTATTTAAATATATCTTTGGGAAATTAGGTTGTTATTTTATCATGGAATACTGGTACTCAAGATTAATTGACAAAACTTAACCCATAACCCTAAATATCATGACTAACTATATATAACTAAAATAAACTCCACTCCGTAATAATAAACTTCGCTCTATAAAAATAAAGTTCATTCCAAAATCCCGTAGTAGATGCAGGATAAATCCTGATTGGCTGCGGGATTTTTGATTTTTAGGGGGAGAGGGATAAGGTGTATGTTAGGATTAAGGAATACGGCTAAAGGCATTGATTTTAAAGAGATTGAGAGTACTATATTGATTTAAATATTGATACCAGGATTGATAAAAAGCATTAGAAAAAGCGAATGAGAAAATGCAACCTTATCCCTTTTTCCTTTCACCTTATCCCTATTTAGAACCGACTTTATTTTAAAAATTGTTACAAAAATTAAGGAATAAATGTTATTAAATGGAATGAAAATATGGAATTTTAGAGCGGACTTTATTATCTGGAAAGAAATAGGAAAATAGGTTCAAGGCGAGAAGGGATAAGGGTTTGAGGGATTTCGGTTTGGAGCGGAGTTTATTTTAAATATACACCTGTGTTAAATTAGCCTTGGTTCGCAACTCTTTGACTCTGGTTTTCATGATGATTCGCCTTTCTGCATATGAAGCAAACTTCATGTGAAGTTTACTTCATATTACTGCAAAATAAGTTCATTGTCAAGTGTCTGAACTGTTAAATTTGAATGTTTTAAGAATGCACCCTGTATTGTATTAATTGGATTGCATGATGCTGCGGTATCGAATCTTTTTTGTTTACACGTCGAGTATGGGAAAAGAAGTTTAAAATATTGACTTTTTCAGAGAGGCGTATATAATAAATATGAATAAAGGCTCATATGATTGGATGTTGATAATATGTTGGATGACAAAAACATCATTAAACCAAGTGAACAGATGGAAAACATCATGCCGGACGATGAGATTTTATATGACCTTGCGGATCTATTTAAGATCTTTGCCGATTCTACGCGGATTAAAATTCTGTACGCTTTGATTCAATCGGAGATGTGTGTCTGTGATATTGCACAAATGTTGGGAATGAATCAATCGGCTATTTCGCATCAGCTGAGGGTGCTCAAACAAAGCAAGCTGGTTAAATACCGCCGGGAAGGAAAGGCAATTCTTTATTCTCTGGCGGACGGACATGTACGCACCATTCTGGACCAAGGAATGGAACATATTGGTGAATAAACGAGAAAGCTGAGGGATAATGATGAAGAAAAAAATTAATCTAAAGAATCTTGACTGTGCAGCATGTGCGGCGAAAATGGAAGAAAAAATTCGTAAAATTCCGGGTGTCAATAGTGTTTCCGTTAGTTTTCTGACGCAAAAGTTAACGTTGGATGCCGAGGAAAGCCGTTTTGAAGAAATTTTGGAACAAGCAGCAGCCATTTGCAACAAAATTGAGCCGAACTGCGAACTTGTTCGCTAGAGTGCCAATAAAATGAAAGAGGTTGCCCGATGAATTCAAAACAAAAAAAGACGCTCCTGCGCATATGCCTGAGTATCATTGTTTTTCTTATTTTGCTGATGCTTCCCGTGGATGGATATTTTAGGCTTGTGCTCTTTCTGATTCCTTATATTGTGGTTGGCGGAGATGTACTGTGGAAAGCTGTCCGCAACATTGCGCACGGACGGGTGTTTGATGAAAACTTTTTAATGAGTGTGGCTACTGTCGGCGCACTTCTGATTGGTGAATACGCAGAAGCTGTGGCGGTTATGTTGTTTTATCAGGTTGGCGAACTGTTCCAAAGCTATGCAGTGGACCGCTCCCGAAAGTCAATTTCAGATTTGATGAATATTCAGCCGGATTATGCCACTGTGGAAGAATGCGGTGAGCTGCGCCGCGTGGATCCGGAGGAGGTCAGCGTAGGGGATACGATTGTCATTGGCCCCGGTGAAAAAATTCCTTTAGACGGCACTGTCTTGAATGGTACTTCCAGTGTGGATACTTCTGCGCTGACGGGTGAATCGCTTCCCCGTGAGGTGGCAGTCGGAGACGAGGTTATCAGTGGCTGCGTGAACTTAACTGGGGTGCTGCGTGTTCGTGTCAGCCATCCGTTTGAAGAATCCACCGTTTCCAAGATTTTGGAACTAGTGGAGAATTCCGCTTCCAAAAAGGCAAAGACGGAAAATTTTATTACGCGGTTCTCTCGTTACTATACTCCCGCTGTTGTCATTGGAGCGTTGCTGTTGGCTGTGTTGCCGCCCTTGCTTTTCCATGGGATATGGAGTGAATGGATTCAGCGAGCGCTCATTTTTCTGGTTGTTTCCTGTCCTTGCGCGCTTGTCATTTCTATTCCGCTTAGTTTTTTTGGAGGCATCGGAGGAGCTTCTCGGCAGGGGATTCTTGTGAAAGGCGGCAATTATTTGGAGGCTCTTTCCAAAGCTGAAATCGTCGTGTTTGATAAGACCGGTACACTGACGAAAGGGACGTTCCGAGTTACGGCTGTTCATCCGGAACAAATGTCTCAACAAGAACTTTTGGAACTTGCCGCGCTGGCGGAAAGTTATTCTGAGCACCCGATTTCTCGCTCATTGAAAGAAGCTTGCACAACGGAGCAGGACCGCTCTCAGGTTTCCGATGTACAGGAAATTGCAGGCTATGGTGTACGGGTGAAAATAGGAGGGAAATCGGTAAGCGTGGGCAACGCGAAACTGATGGCGCAGGAGGGCGTAGATGCTCCGGAATGCGAACTTGTCGGCACAATTGTACATGTGGCTGTCGACAGAACCTATATGGGGCACATTGTTATCTCCGACGAAATCCGTGACGATGCTGCCGGAGCTATTTTAGAACTCAAACGGCTTGGGGTTCATTCTTCCGTTATGCTCACCGGTGATACTAAAATCGTGGGTGAAGATGTTGCAGCACGGCTGAGTATTGAAGAAGTCCACGCAGAATTATTGCCCGCCGGCAAGGTTGAGCAGGTTGAGCGACTGCTTAACAAAAAATCAGCGCGCGGCAAGCTGGTGTTTGTCGGCGATGGGATAAACGATGCTCCTGTGCTCTCCCGCGCGGATGTCGGAATTGCCATGGGAGGCCTTGGTTCGGATGCGGCGATTGAAGCCGCAGATATTGTTCTGATGGATGACCGCCTGTCTAAAATCGCAGATGCAATCCGCATTGCGAGAAAAACACTACTCATCGCACGGCAAAATATTGTCTTTGCACTTGGTATAAAACTGATGGTGCTGGCTCTGGGTGCATTCGGGCTTGCAAATATGTGGGAAGCCGTTTTTGCAGATGTTGGTGTATCTGTTTTGGCAATCTTAAATGCTTCCCGTGTGCTGAACACTGGCGGTAAAACCGAGAAAGGAGCATCTTCATGAACGTGGAACTGAAATTAACGCGCTGCCCTTGGTGTGAATCGGATGCTTTGTACCGAGCCTACCATGATGAAGAATGGGGTGTTCCCGTTCATGAGGACCGAAAACATTTTGAATTTTTAGTTCTCGAATCCGCGCAGGCAGGACTGAGCTGGCTTACTATTTTGCGAAAGCGGGAAGCCTATCGGAAAGCATTCGATGGGTTTAATCCTCAAAAAGTGGCATCCTACGGTGATGATAAAATTCGCAGATTAATGGAAAACCCCGGAATCATACGCAACCGAAGAAAAATAGAAACTGCCGTAAATAATGCGCGGAGGTTTCTGGAAGTGCAGAAAGAATTCGGAAGTTTTGACCGATATATCTGGGCGTTTGTTGGCGGAAAGCCAATTGTGGGGCACTATAAAACGCTAGACCAAGTTCCGGCAAAGACGGCACTTTCTGAGGCAATCAGCCGAGACCTGAAAAAACGCGGATTTCAGTTTCTTGGTCCGGTGATTGTTTATTCATATCTGCAGGCGGTCGGATTGGTTAACGACCACTTAGATTCTTGTTTTCGGAAAAATTCCTGCGCCATATCGGCTGCAAAATAACAACTTGCTTTCGTTTTTTGTTGATATGCTTTTCTATCGATGTCCCATGCTAAGAACTGCCTATTTATATCTATGATGATGGCGGTGTGTTTCATTGACAAGTGCGAAAAGATTGGTATCGGGGACATTTCTGGGGATAGCACACTCTGGCGCAATTAATTGCATTCCGGAGACAATGTTATCATGAACTTCTTTGCGGACTTGGAAAGGTTTCCCCTGTGCAAGTGTAAATGGATTATTGATGCAACCTACCAGAGTAATACGGTTTTGAGAAATTTTAAGTGCTTTTGGAATATCATTGCGGGAATCGATATGCATCATTCGAATTCCTGTTTTTGCAATGTCATCTAACCTATCCATAATATTGCCGCAAATATGCAGAATTAAAGGGCCTGCACTCTGCAGTTGTTGTGCTGCTTCGCTATGAATTGGTGCAAGGACATCACGATAAATTTGAGCGCTCACCAGATCGGAAGTACAGTGATCCGCTCATGTGACCATATCTGCTCCCGCGTCGAATTGTGCTTTGGCAAAAGCCATTGGCACGCGGGCAAGCTCTTGTATAAATTGTTTGGTTTTTTCAAATTTCAAAATTTTAATAACAAATTGAACACTTTACTTGGGTAAAGTTATCTATGGGTTTAAAGTGTAAATTTTGTTCAATTGTATATCGAACAGCTCCTCTGAGGTCTGATAGCCCATTTGGTTTCTGAGCGCGGCGTTTATACGGAGTGCATATGGCGCTGTTCAAAGCCGACGCCGCTTAACTGTATATCCGCACGGACTAATTTGACCTGATACGCCCGGGCACAATGGTAAAGGAAAACGCAGCCATCGCCAAGGCAAAAAACATTTTCCTGACTTTTTGTACTCCCATGCTGTCCGATGCGTTTGACAAATCTACCATGCTTTCGCAGCATTGAGGAAATCAATTATTGCAGTTTTGCAATCCCTTTGCACAGGCTATAATATCTTCCGTGCTGCTGTAAAAGGCTTTCATGGGTGCCTCTTTCTATAATCTCACCGTTTTCAAGAACCATGATAGCATCTGCATTTCTTACAGTTGAAAGCCGATGTGCAATCACAAGTGTTGTGCGGTTGGCCATAATTCGATTCATTGCTTTAGAGATATTTTTTTCAGTTCTTGTATCAACAGAACTGGTTGCTTCATCTAGAATGAGGATGGGCGCTTTTGTAATGGCTGCGCGCGCTATGTTTAAAAGTTGTCTTTGGCCTTGACTCAAGTTGGCACCGTTGCCCTGTAAAACAGTATCATATCCATCGGACAGGCGGATAATAAATTCATGTGCATTTGCAATTTTGGCTGCTTCTACCACTTCCGCGTCTGTGGCATCCATTCGGCCGTATCGTATATTTTCCCTTACTGTACCGGTAAACAGATTTGTATCCTGCAAAACCATGGCGATATTTCTCCGCAAACAATCCAGTTTTATCTTTTGAATATCTACACCATCGATGGTGATGCGGCCTTTCTGAATATCATAAAATCGGTTAATTAAATTTGTGATGGTGGTTTTTCCTGCTCCCGTTGAGCCGACCAATGCAATCTTTTGTCCCGGATGTGCGTAGAGAGAAATGTTTTTTAAAACTGGTTTGTCCGCAGAATATCCGAACGTTACGTTTTCCAAAACAAGATTTCCTTTCATAGAAGGCAGTTCAACTGCCTCGGGAGAATCCTCCCGCTCCGGCTTTTCATCAAGAATGCTAAACACACGTTCTGCTCCTGCTAATGCTGCAAAAATGGTATTTACCTGCATAGAAAGTTCATTGACCGGCCTGCTGAATTGTCTGGCATAGTTGACGAAAATGGTAAGGCCTCCGATATCGAATCCCCTGACGATGCATAAAACAGCACCCACACAGGCGGCCAGAACATAGTTTAGTTGACTTAAATTGCCCATGACAGGCCCCATGATTCCGCCAAAAAACTGAGCGAAAACAAGTTTGTTTCTTAAATCATCATTTAAATACTCAAATTCTTCAATGCATTCTTTTTCATGATTAAAGACTTTAACTACCTTTTGCCCAGTGATTGTTTCCTCAATAAACCCGTTTAAAGTACCGATGGCCGCTTGCTGCTGTTTGTACAGAACTCGGCTTCTGTTCGTTATCAATTTACTGGAATATGTCATCACCGGAAGCATGAGAATTGTTATGGCAGACAGAATGATGTTTGTATAGAGCATCAGTGAAAAAGTTCCAATAATCATGATTCCGCCGGAAATCATATTGACTACCGTATTTGTCATCATGTCGCCGATAGTATCCACGTCATTTGTAAAACGGCTCATTAAATCCCCATGACTGCTTTTGTCAAAAAAACTCACGGGCAGCGTTTGCATTTTATGAAAAAGGTCATTTCTAATTTTTTGCAAAGCTTTTTGCCCAACCTGAAGCATCAGTCGAGACTGCGCGTATGTTGCAGTCACAGAAATCACATAGATGGAAAGCATAATTACGATATCCTTAAACAGGTTTGCGATTGTTTTGTTGTGACTAACAACACTGTTGATAATCGGCCGAATCATATAGGAAGCTGTAAGGTTTGAAATTGTACCAATTAAAACCAATAAAATGACAATGCCGATTTTAAATTTATCCTCTGCCAAATATGAAAATAGCCGCTTAATTGTTCTCTTGGTATTTTTCGGTTTGCCTTTCGGCATACCCGGAAAATGCGGACCTCTGCCAAACGCCGGTTTTTTTAATGGCGAGTTTCCGCTTTCAGGATTGGATTTTTGATATTTGTTTTTTAAGCGTTCTGCTTTTTTGGGGTCCATTATGCAATCACCTCGCCGACAGAAGTCTGAGAATTGTAAATTTCACGATATGTTTTGCAGGATTGTAATAATTCTGTATGTGTTCCGATGCCTGCAATCTGACCGTTGTCCATTACTATGATTTTATCCGCAGCCATCACGGAGGAAATTCTTTGTGCAATGATGATTTTGGTGATATCTTGAAAATTCTCTCTTAAAGCTTGCAATATTTTTGCTTCCGTAGTCGTATCCACTGCGCTTGTGGAATCATCTAAAATTAAGATTTTTGGATTTTTGAGCAAAGTCCTTGCTATACAAATGCGTTGTTTCTGTCCCCCGGAAAGGTTTACACCGCCCTGACCGAGTTCCGTTTCATATTGTTTGGCAAAGTTTTGAATAAAGCCATCGGCTTGTGCTGCCTTGGCGCATTTTTTGATTTCGGCTTGCGTTGCATCCTCATTGCCCCACTTTAAATTTTCTATAATAGTGCCGGAAAACAGCACGTTTTTTTGCAGAACCATCCCAACAGCATCTCTTAAATGCTGCAAGGAGTAATCTTTCACGTTAATTCCGTCCACCAGCACTTCGCCGGCGTCCACATCATAAAGACGGGGAATCATTTGAACCAGTGTCGTTTTTCCGCAGCCTGTGGGCCCAATAATGCCTACAACCTCACCGGGCAATATGGTAAAACTAATATTATCCAAAACCTTTTTCTCACTGTTTTTGTAATATTGAAACGATACATTTCTAAATTCAATGCGCCCCTCTTGAACTGTTTTTTCTTTAAATTTTGCATGTTCATCGGTTAAATCCACCGTTGCATTCATCACTTCATTAATTCTGTTCAAACTGGCTACGGCCTTTGCGCTTTGCATAAACACCATGGCCAACATGCCAAGAGCCATCAATATTTGTGTAACATACGTGATAAATGCCATTACATCGCCAACCGGGATTGTTCCCGCCATGATTCCTTTGCCGCCAAACCACACAATTGCAATGGTACCTACGTTCATGGCCAAAGTCATAACCGGCGTAACAAGCAAAATAATTTTTACAGCATGAATCGTTGCATTTTTCAGGTCTTCATTTGTTTTTGCAAATTTATTTTCTTCGTAATCTCCCCGTACAAACGATTTAATGACTCTCACGTTGATCAGTGCTTCTATATAACTAAAATAAACTCCACTCCATGATAATAAAGTTCGCTCTATAAAAATAAAGTTCGTTCCAAAATCCCGTAGTAAATGCAGGAGAAATCCTGAACGGCTGCGGGATTTACGTTTACAGAGGGAAGGGTTAAGGTGTAAGGAATAAGGCTAAAGACATTAATTTTAAAGGGATTGAAAACAATATATTGATTGAAATAAGACTGAAAAAGGACATTTGAAAATACAACCTTATACCTTTTTCCTTTCAACTTATCCCTATTAGGAACCGACTTTATTTTAAAAATTACTACAAGAATTAAGGAAGAAATGTTATTAAATGGAATGAAAATATTGAATTTTAGAGCGGACTTTATTATCTGGAAGAGATTAGGAGAATAGGTTCAAGGCGAGAAGGGATAAGGGGTTGAGGGGTGTTGGGTTGGAGTGGAGTTTATTTTAAATATACAGCTTCTTGAATCGCAGAATTTAAACGATCCAATTTTTTTTGCATCATGTTAAACCGGGGAAATGCCGTGCGGACAATTGTAAGAATCAGCAAGGACAATGCAGGAACAATGACTAAAAACACAACAGAAAGCTGAGCATTGAGCTTGACTGCCATGATAAATGCGCCAATTAACATCCCCGGGCCACGGAGCATCATACGCATTGCCATCTCAACAAGATTCCGCACTTGTGTAATATCATTGGTGAGTCTTGTAACCAGAGAACCGGTGCTGAATGTATCAATATTAGCAAAGGAAAACTTTTGTATTTTCTCAAAGAGATCGGTGCGAATGTCGCAGGAAAATCCCACAGATGCTTTGGCCGCACAGTAAGCGGCACCAATGCCGCTTGCCATGCCGAAGAGAATGATGAAGAGCATCTGTATTCCGCTGGCCATAATATAAGAAATATCTCGGTTTGCGGCTCCAATATTAATCATTCTTGCCACAACAGTGGGTATTTGAACATTCGCAATGACTTCACAAATCATTAAAATTGGCCCGATGATAAAAAACGGCAAATACGGTTTCATATATGTTAAGAATTTTTTCATGGACTAATCCTCCATTTGTTTGCTGTACTCAAGTAAATTCATTCGAATTCTCGATAAAAAATTCGTTAGTACCGTTTTTTCTTCTTCAGTAAAACCTTTCAGCATAGCATTTTCCGCTTCTCCAAAAAGTTTCTGGCTAATTTTTACAATTTCATTTCCTTTTTCCGTCAATACAATTTGATGAATTCGATTGTCATTTTTTGCTACGGTTCTTTTAATGCATCCTGCCTTTTCCAGTTTTTTGAGAGAAACTGCAACAGCGGCAGGGGAAATTTCTAATCTTTTGGAAATTTCTACTTGAGAAATATTTGGGTTATGAAACAATATCATTAATAAACGGTGTTGACTGTTAAACAAACCCGTGCTTGCGACTTTTTTTTCTATGATACTACGCATGATCATGTTGCAGTGTCTTAGTTTCCATGCAATGACAAGGGGAGAAATTGGCGACGATGCTTTAATATGTTCGGGGATGAATGCAAATTTATCAAACATAAAACATTCCCTTCCTAGGCTGTCAGAAGATAATTAAAAAAATTAACTAATTAATTATTAACATGTTAATTATACAGCAATCCTGTAAAATTACAAGGTTTAAAAATTAGATAGTGTCAAGAAAATTGCAATTTAGGGATTCCGAAAAAAGAATTAGGCTATGCTTAACAGTCTACGCCGGTTATGCGGAGGATTTCCTTGTTTGCCGTTGTAAACATATCAGTTGAGGAGATTTGGCGAGCATGAGACCGTTTTGTGTAAAAGCGGAATATCAGACTTTCTTTCAAACCGAAATGTCGGCGTTTCTATTTTTTGGCGACCTCAACTGTTTATAGTAGTTTTTTTCTTCATCCACTATTGCGATTGCCTAAAACGTAAATCGCAATAAAATGATGCCAACTTCATTGAATATTGATATATAACTACGTTCTAATTGGCTGAGATCTTAGCATAGCAAGGACGACTTTACATGGTTTTTACATTTGTCTGCTTTTGATTTTTACATTGTTGCTGTAAATTTACAGTATGCAAACTGAAAAGAAGAAAAGGAGAGCAGACGATGAAAGAATGGATTTGGTCCGTTCCGATGACCCTATTGCTGTCACTGTCGTTATTGGCTTGCTCCGGAGATGTTACTAGCACAAGTACTCCGAACAGCGGCGCAGCAGACAGCAGCTTTGATCCTTCTAAGGAGATTATGGTTGTTTCACGCGAAGAAGGTTCCGGCACAAGAGGAGCTTTTGTGGAACTGTTCGGTGTGGAAGTAAAAAATGATCAAGGCGAAAAGGAAGACATGACAACTGAGGAGGCAGACATTTCAAACAGCACCAATGTGGTTATGACTACGGTTGCGAATAATGAGGATGCCATTGGTTATATTTCTCTCGGCTCTCTCAACGACACTGTAAAAGCTGTAAAAATTAATGATGTGGAACCTACAGTTGACAACATTAAATCCGGAGACTACCGGATAGCCCGTCCGTTTAATATCGCAGTTATGGGGCAAGTAAGCGATGCGGCGCAGGACTTTATCGACTTTATCATGAGTGCCGACGGCCAGAAAGTCATCGAAGAAAATGGCTATATTCCTGTTTCGGATCAGCCGGCCTACAACGGTTCGAATCCCGGCGGCAAAATTACTGTTGGAGGTTCCTCTTCCGTAACGCCGGTGATGGAGAAACTAAAGGAAGCATATTTGGCGGTTAACCCTAATGCAGATATTGAAGTCCAGGTAAGCGACTCAACCACCGGTATGACCTCCGCGATCGATGGTATCTGTGATATCGGCATGGCTTCCCGTGAACTGAAGGAAAGCGAGCTGGAAAAAGGACTGAAACCTACGGTTATTGCCATGGACGGTATCGCCGTCGTTGTCAACAAAAACAACCCCGTTGATAACATGACAATCGAACAGGTGCGTTCTATATACACAGGTGAAACCACTGTGTGGTCAAAGATTCTCGAATGACTGCAAAAGATTGAATACGCCGGCATTCGGGTTACGGCAAAATTGCCGCAGCCCATTTGCCGCATATGGAAGGCGCTGTGGTAATGATGAAACAAATTAAAGAACGGTTGATGCAGGCGGTATTTTTGCTTGCTGCCTGTACTTCTATCCTTTCGGTGCTCTTAATCTGTTTGTTCCTGTTTGTGAACGGGATTCCTACAATTGGCAAAATCGGAGTTTTTGATTTTTTGCTTGGAACGCAGTGGAAGCCGAGTAATAACATTTACGGGATTTTGCCAATGATTCTGGGCAGTGTTTATGTTACGGCGGGCGCTGTGTTGATTGGAGTGCCGATTGGAGTTTTGACAGCGGTTTTCATGGCCAAATTTTGCCCGAAAAGACTCTATCAAGTGCTCAAGCCCATGGTGGAGCTGCTTGCCGGAATCCCGTCCGTTGTATATGGATTTTTTGGCATGGTAGTTTTGGTTCCGGTTGTGAGGAATCTATTTGGCGGCCACGGCAGCAGCATGCTAACCGCCTCCCTGTTGCTCGGCATTATGATTCTGCCAAGTGTGATTGATGTCAGTGAGTCCGCTATCCGGGCAGTTCCGGAAAATTATTATGAAGGGGCACTTGCACTGGGTGCAAGTCATGAACGCAGTGTTTTCTTTGTTCTGCTTCCTGCTGCAAGGTCTGGCATATTGGCAGCTGTGATACTGGGTGTAGGCAGGGCAATTGGAGAAACCATGGCAGTGATTATGGTAGCGGGAAACCAAGCCCGAATGCCGGCAGGGTTGTTAAAAGGAATTCGCACCATGACAGCAAACATTGTTCTTGAAATGGGCTATGCTGCTGATTTGCACAGAGAAGCGCTCATTGCTACTGCAGTGGTGCTTTTTGTGTGCATTCTAATCATTAACCTTGCTTTTTATGCACTGAGAAGGAGGTCCGTCTGATGAATGACAGAAACGGGCACTGCTTTCCACGGCTTTTGAAAAGGCACCGCAGAGTACCGCTGTCCTTGATTCTTCGGTTTTTGGTTGGGGCGTCCGCAGCGTTGACTGTGTCGGTACTGCTTGTGTTAATTGGGTACATTATGATAAATGGTGTTCCGAATCTTTCAGCTCAGCTCTTTGCTGTGGAGTATACAACGCAAAACGTTTCTCTGCTGCCTGCTTTGGTTAATACGGTGCTGATTACATTCCTTTCTTTGCTGATTGCGGTACCAATCGGTGTTTTTTCAGCAATATACCTTGTTGAATATGCAAAAAAGGGGAACAAGCTGGTTGCTATTGTGCGCTTGACAGCGGAAACGCTTTCCGGTATTCCATCCATTGTATACGGCCTTTTTGGATTGCTGTTCTTTGTTACCAAACTTGGCTGGGGATATTCTGTCTTAGCCGGATCCTTTACACTTGCTATCATGGTTTTACCCGTTGTTTTTCAGACGGCGGAAGAATCGCTCAAAGCGGTACCGAATACTTACCGGGAAGCAAGTTTTGGGTTGGGAGCCGGCAAACTTCGCACAGTGTTTAGAATCGTGCTTCCTTCTGCTGTCCCCGGAATTTTGTCCGGCATTATTCTGTCTGTGGGGCGAATCGTTGGAGAAAGTGCGGCGCTTATTTACACAGCCGGTACGGTTGCAGAGATATCAAACGGGCTTTTTTCGTCCGGACGGACTTTGGCGGTGCATATGTATGCGCTGACAAGCGAAGGTCTTTATGTGAAACAGGCCTATGCAACAGCGGTTGTACTGCTTGTCATGGTGATGGGTATGAACGCTTTATCTGCCTATGCGGCAAAGAAAGTATCGAAAGGATAAATGTATGGATAAAATAACCGTTGAAAATCTAAACCTATATTACGGGGACGTGCATGCACTGAAAAATATCAATCTTCGCATAGGCGTTAATGAAATCACAGCGTTTATCGGCCCATCCGGCTGCGGAAAATCTTCTCTGCTGAAATCGCTTAACCGCATGAACGATATGATTGAGAACTGCAAAATTACCGGAAGAATTTGTCTTGACAGAGAAGATATTTATAGTAATATGGATGTTAACCTGCTGCGCAAGCGCGTGGGAATGGTGTTTCAGAAGCCAAATCCCTTTCCAATGAGTATCTACGACAATATTGCGTTTGGTCCAAGAACACACGGAATCCGTTCCAAAGTGAAACTGGATAATATTGTCGAACAATCTCTGCGCAGCGCGGCTATTTGGGACGAAGTCAAGGACCGCCTAAAAAAGAATGCGCTGGGGCTTTCCGGCGGACAGCAGCAGCGGCTGTGTATTGCCAGGGCATTGGCGGTGCAGCCCGAGGTGCTGTTAATGGATGAGCCAACTTCGGCGCTGGATCCGATTTCCACCTCTAAGATTGAGGACCTTGCAGTTGAGCTAAAAAAGCATTATACGCTTGTAATTGTAACGCATAATATGCAGCAGGCAGCCAGAATTTCTGATAAAACCGCTTTTTTTCTAAGGGGTGAAGTGATTGAGTACGGTGCGACGGAAAAAATCTTTTCTATGCCGGAAAACAAAAAAACCGAGGATTATATCACGGGCAGATTTGGATAAGATTGGTCGGTTCCTTATCATGGTTCCGGCGAGCAAGGATAAGGAACGTTTTCTGTCATCAATCGCCGGAGAAATGGGTGCTTATGAGAAATCAATTTGATACGCAGCTTGGGCAGCTTCATACAGGGCTCATAGAAATGGGTGCGCTTTGCGAACGTTCCATTGCTAACGCTGCCAAAGCCCTTTTGGAAGGAAATATACAACTTGCCGCAAATGCAATTGCTCTTGATGATGAAATCGATCAAAAGGAGAGAAAAATTGAAGGCCTTTGCTTAAAGCTGCTGCTTCAGCAGCAACCGGTTGCCGGAGATCTTCGGCAGGTATCTTCGGCACTGAAAATGATTACAGATCTTGAGCGCATCGGCGATCAAGCCGCCGATATTTCAGAAATTGTCAAGCTTGAGAATATCACAGCGTCCGATAATACCCTGCATATAGCTGATATGGCAGAGGCCACCATCAAAATGGTAACGGACAGCATTGATGCCTACGTCGGCTGCAACTTAACACTTGCCCATTCCGTTATCGAATACGATGATGTGGTGGATGAATATTTTAACCGAGTAAAAAGCGAACTGATTGAACTGATTGGCCGAGAACCGAAAAAAGGAGAATACGCGGTTGATTTGCTGATGATTGCAAAATACTTTGAACGCATCGGAGACCATGCGGCTAATGTTGCGGAATGGGTGGAATTTTCTATAACAGGGATTCACAAGGGAGAAAGCACGCTATGATTTGCTGTATTGAAGATGATACGAGCATTCGTGAACTGGTTGTCTACACTTTGAAAATTACAGGTTTTTCTGCAGCCGGATTTGAGGACGGCAAGTCCTTTTTTCAGTCGCTTAACGAAGAGATTCCGGAGCTTGTGCTGCTTGATATCATGTTGCCGGGAGAAGATGGAATTCGAATTCTTAAAAAGCTGAAGCAATTGGATACAACAAAAGATATCCCTGTCATTCTGCTTACGGCGAAAAACTCTGAATATGACAAAGTGTTGGGACTTGACAGCGGCGCGGATGATTATATTACAAAGCCGTTTGGGATGATGGAACTGATTTCACGCATCCGCGCGGTTCTTCGCAGGACGGCGCCTAAATCATCTTCGCATATGCTTGCGGCAGGTTCTGTTCAAATGTATATCGACAAACATCTGGTCTTGGCAGACGGCAAAAAGGTTTCCCTTACGCTGAAAGAATTTGCGTTGCTGCGCTGTTTGCTGGAAAATTCGGGAATTGTGTTAACGCGCGATACGCTGCTGGAAAAGATATGGGGATATGATTTCAATGGGGAAACACGTACGGTGGACGTTCATATCCGTACGCTTCGCCAAAAGTTAGGAAAGAGTGGCAGCATCATCGAGACCATACGCGGTGTTGGTTACCGGATTGGAGGAAATTCGTAGGGTGAAACGAAAAATTTTCAGCAATATGTGCCTGCTTGCATTTACTACTGTGTTATTGTCTGCCATGCTAGTCACAGGAATTCTGTACGGAAAGTTTTATTCCAGTATGAAACAAAGCGTTAAAAATGAAGCGGTTTATATTGCTGCTGCAATCAACTTTTCCGGTCAAGAGTATTTAAATATCCAAAAAAATACGAATGAGATGAGCCGTGTTACCCTTATTTCCTCCGACGGCACCGTTTTATATGACAGTGCAGAGGATAAAAATATGATGGAGAACCATCTGCATCGGCCGGAAGTCGTTTCTGCTTTCGAAAATGGTTTTGGAGAGGATGTGCGGCTTTCAAAAACGCTTGGCACTCAATACTTCTACTACGCACTGCGGCTTGAAAACGGTAATATTTTGCGCGTCTCAAATGCAGTAAACAGTGTGTATGCGTCCGTGTTTGCCAGTATTCCGTACCTTGTACTCATATTTGCTGCAATTTTTGTGGCGGCCATTTTGCTTGCCAACTTGATGACAAAACGGATTGTAGTGCCAATAAACGAGCTCAATCTGGATGATCCGCTGTCAAATGATGTATATGACGAGTTATCTCCTCTTTTAACCCGCTTATCCAGACAGCAAGCGATGCTCAAAAAACAGATGGACAGCCTAAAAGAAAAACAGGAAGAGTTTTCAGCTATTACAGAACATATGGATGAGGGACTGATTATCCTAGATGTAAATGCCAATATTCTTTCTATTAATAACAGTGCACTGAAGCTTTTAGGTGTTTCATCCAAAAACTGTGTGGGGCAGCATATTTTAACTGTCAACCGCAGTCTTGCTTTGCAGACTGCGGTGAACAGTGCGCTCGGCGGCGAAGCCTGTGAAGATAGCCTATCTGTGGGCAGATATCACTACCAGCTGTTAGCAAATCCGGTTTTTGTCAACAAGACACTTACCGGCGCCGTACTGCTTATCATAGATGTGACACAAAAGCATATGGCAGAGCAAATGCGCAGAGAGTTTTCTGCCAATGTATCCCATGAACTGAAAACGCCGCTGACCTCTATATCCGGCTATGCGGAAATTTTGAAAAACGGGCTTGTAAAGCCTGCGGATATCCAGAGATTTTCCGAGCGAATTTATGCAGAGGCAAGCCGTTTGATTGCACTTGTAGAAGATATCATGAAACTTTCCCGGCTGGATGAAAGCGCACCGGATTTGCCTTTTGAGGAGGTCAACCTGCTTTCTCTGTCACAGGAGATATGCCGGCGAATTTCTTTGCTTGCACAGAAGAAGCATATTGAGATTTCTGTGCGGGGAGACAGTGTGAGCATTCGTGGCGTTCGGCAAATTCTTGATGAGATGATTTATAACCTTGTCAGCAACGCCGTTATGTATAACCGCGATGGAGGCAGTGTTACTGTTTCTGTATTCAAAACGTCTGCTAAGACGGTGCTTGAAGTGGCGGATACCGGTATTGGTATCGCACCGGAGCACCAAGACCGGATTTTTGAGCGGTTTTACCGTGTGGATAAAAGTCATTCCAAAGAAACCGGCGGCACGGGGCTCGGCCTATCCATTGTAAAGCATGGAGCCAATTATCACGGCGCAAAAATTGAACTGGAAAGTCAACCGGGCAAAGGAACGAAAGTTCAAATTATTTTTCCACAGAATATTGGTGAGCAATATCCAATTTGATGGAGAGTCCGGCCGGAGCAGTATAAAATAAAAAGTACTGCAAAAAACGTAGAGCATATACGATGAAAAACCTTATTTTGGAGGTTATCGATATGCTCTGTACCCATTTTACCGAAAATTTGCTTGGTGGAAAGGGATAATCGTAAAAAATGGTCATAGTTCGCATTGTGCGGAACCATTGCCACTTTTATATAGAGGAAGGGAATAGAAAAAACCAGCAACCGCATGGCTGCTGGTCAGATTATCGAATACCCCATCCTTCGCTTAATGCGTTGGATGGGGTATTCGATAATCTAAGTCAGTGTCTTTTAGACGCTGGCAATCTTATACCCTTTTAGAACTCGCTCAAACCACCTATTTTACGGGCGGTTATGACTATGTTTTATTTATTGAGATCTTTAAGATAAGAAAGGAAACCTTTTAGCAGAAGAATAATAATAATTGTTACAACGATTAAGAGTAAAAATTTACTGGGTAATGGCAATCTTCTAAGATATAACAAGACGCGATTTGACATATCAAAATATTGTAATATGTCAAAATCTAAAATAATTCTTGAGAAATTGAGAACTAGAACTAGAATACTGAATCCAGAGAACAAGAAAAAACAAATTTTATTCATTTTCTTAAAACACATTCATAGGTAAACTCCTTTCTCAAAATCTAGAAATTAAATTTAAAGAAAGAGATAATAAACCATACGCATTACCAACCTGTATAAAAATATAATTAGTTAGAAATATCTAACTTAACAATTCGAATTATAATATCATAATTACGATTAAAAAATTAGTCGTAAAGTGTCGATTTAAAATGAGGTATAAACCATTGTAGGGCGGAACAGAATCGGAACAGAGTCAAATGGATGTGGGATTTCAGTAAGCTAGGAATGGAACAGTTCTTAGCTATATTCCATCAGGGGGGGGTGTTACCGCCGCAGGTAAGAATCCGGATTAAGGAATATTTCGACTATGCTGGTTTTGCGGCGGATTTCCTTGTTCAGCCATTCTAAGCATATTTAGTTGAGGAGATTTAGCGAACATGTGAACGCATAAAATTTTGTGTAAAAGCTGAATAACAAACTTCCTTTCAAACAGAATGTTGGTGTTTCCATTTTGGGTTACTCCAACTATTGACATAGAGCCAAAAAACACAAACATATAACTTAATATAAAAATAGAAAAAATTTCCAAAACTAGTTGACAAAGTTAATTCTTAAATAGTAAAATGCAATTAAACAAAAACAGAAGAATTGAGCAAAATAATAGAGCTAGTTTGATGAATATTTAGAGATTTTAACAACTAATTTTGTTGATTTTATAGAAGAGAAAATAAGCGGAGGGTCATATGGATTGCAATAAAGATCCTATCATTGAAATAGAAGGACTGAGAAAAAACTATGGCGAATTTCAACTCCGGATTCCGAAACTGTCTATTTATCAAGGAGAATACATTGGTTTAATAGGTGAAAACGGAGCAGGAAAAAGCACACTTATAAAATTAATTTTGAATCTTGTTGAAAAAGACGAAGGAGTTATTAAATTATTTAAGAAACCAGTCCTGAATTCTTCAATCAAAAAAGAAATCGGAGTGGTTTTTGACCAGTGTTATTATTCCGGTCTTCTTTGTGTTCAAGAACTGAATGCTATCTTAAAATATGTGTATAAAAGCAAATGGAACGAGGACCAATTTATCCGTGATGCAAAAAATCATGCATTACCTTTAAAACAACCAATCGCTACTTTATCGCAAGGGATGAAGGCAAAGCTAAATCTTATCTCCACATTTGCACATTCGCCTAGACTTATTTTGCTCGATGAAGCGACAAACAATTTAGACCCTGTGGTACGAAGGGAAATAAATGAAGAAATAAAAAATTATACATACCAAACAGGATGTACTGTTCTCTTTTCATCACATCTTGTGAACGAATTAGAATTACTCTGCAATCGTATGTTTTTTATGAATAAGGGGAGTATTTTGCTGGAAACATCTCCGGAAGAACTTAAGACAAGCTATTATACGGTTGATCTAGAAAAAAATACAGCCATTCCCAAAGAAACCTTAGCTGTAATTCCGAATAAGAAATATATATCCTGTTTAACTTATGGAATTCCCTCCGGTATAGATTCTTCATTGGTTCAAAGGGGAGTATCCACCGATGATTTGATGTATTTCTTGACAAGAGGAGAGAAAGTACAATGAAAGGAATATTAATGAGAGATGGTTTGGTTCTGTATAAAAGGTATTTACGATTTCCTTTGGTAATCCTTTCAAGTTTGGGCCTACTATTCACTTTTATGATGGGATTTCCCATTAGCAGTCTTTTAAGTTTGCTAATACCGCTTGGCATAGGTGCACGGATTGTATATATTTTTGCAGAAGACGAAAAAGATAACTGGCTAAAAGAACTCAAAACTATGCCAATCTCAAGCGCACAAGCTGTAGGTTCAAGATTTATTCTTTTTACAAGCATTATCTTTGGGTGTTCCCTATACTCTTTGTGTTTAAATCTAATAGCTTTTCTACTTTATAAAGAGCAGCCACTCTCCTTTTACTTTGTCTTTCCGATTTTAGGTTTTGTTTTCGCTGTTTTTAATAATTTTTTATTATTACCCACCTGCTACAAATTTGGCGTTCAAGGTGCGAATGTTGTGTGTATGAGTATTCTTATCTTGACCGGCATGATTGCATTTGGAGTTAAAAAACTTAACTTAAATGATTGGATAAATTTTTACCAAACTATTCCTCGATATGTAGTTTTCTTCAGTATTGCAGTTGTTTTTATACTCGTAGGAATATTTTCAATCAAATTATCTATTGTCCTATATGACAAAAGTGAAGTCATTTAAACCGTATAAACAATAAAGGAGAAAATATCATGAAAAATCATGTTATTTTTAGAATTGCGTCTATTCTCCTATCCGTTGCAGCCATTCTTTTATTAGGCTGGTTGTGGCAAAATGGTTACAAGGACTATTCCTTTATTCCACTGTTACTGGTAGCAATAGCGTTAGTTTGTTTGAATTTTTACAAATCGAGTAAATAGCATTTCATCTGTTAGGGTGTAAACTTAAGAAAGAAAAAATGAAGGGGACTATTGTGAAAAATATCCGCAAAATTGATAAGAAACATATCGTTAAGATTGTTTCTTTGTTCGTCCTTTCGTTAGCTATTATGCCAAACATTTATTTTATTGCGGGGAAGCTAGGCATCACTGATATTGTTGACTGGGTATCAGCTGGCGGAACCATTTCGGGAGCCTTTGCGGCAATATTGGGGGTTACTGTGCCAGCTTGGTTAGCTGCTGCTGCAGCAGCATTTGGTGTTACAGCAGCATTTGGTGTTACTTCAGCATAATAGTAAGTTAATTTAAATTTATAACAGATGAGAAGTTATGTGTCATGGCTGGTAGAGGACTTTAATCGGTCCTCTACCATACTTTTTGATGGAGGTGTTTGTGTTGTGAACATATTTAAAAAGAAACAGTCAAGTTGTTTAAATTATTTTTTGCAATATTTGATTTGGTTTCTATTGCTGGTTATAGTGAGTTTTTTATTGAATTTTAACGTTGAGAAACAAACTATCAATACCAATATAGAGTTAAATAATTTGCATGATTTTGATGTAATCATGGCTAACAACACGCTAGTATTCATATACACTTTCACATCGGTTTTTGTTGGGAAATTAAATATATATATCATGGTTATTGTTAACGCAATCCGAATTGGATTATTAGTTTCACGATTCATGTATCCTATATATTTGTTAATGATTTTGCCCCATGGAATCCCTGAGATTTCGGTTTTTCTTTTACTTGGTGCCTGTATTAGTAAATATCTTGATAATGACCAAAAAGATATGAAGTCTTTAATACAAAAATCCGGATGGTTGTATGTTGCGCTCTTGATTTCTGCGCTTGTAGAAGCTTGGATTACTCCATATATTGTATTTAGATTTCTTTAGGCTCTATAATAAATGTTGGGGTGTGACGAATAGGCCTGCGAAAAAAGAACAAAAAAGCAGAGCATATTCGATGAAAAACCTTTAAAATGGAAATTACCACCACACCATTTGGAGGTCATCAATATACTCTGTACTCATTCTACCGAAGAATTGCTTGGTGTAATAAAAGGATAATCGAAAAGTCATATTTGGAACTTTGCTGAATTGTTGACAACTTTATATAGGAGAGGGAAATAGAAAAGTCCCAGCAGCTACATAGCTACTGGGTTTTGTTTGGTTGCGGAGGCTGGATTTGAACCTACGACGATTTAATTAGATAAACCATGACGGGATAATCAAAATATCCGGACTCAATGCACTTAAACCATCCGCTAAACAAATAACAGCACCGGTACCGTGTTCCAATGGGGTTTTGTCAATTACAGAGAATGCTGATGTCATTCGTTTTTCGGGATGAGCTGTTTTCTTGATTTCTATGGGATGCAGTTTTCCGTCAGCTTCGATAAGCAGATCGATTTCTTTGGCATCCTTATCCCGATAATAATACAGATATGGAGTTTTTGCATTGTGAGTGAAGCTCTTTATGATTTCCGATACAACATAATTTTCGTACAGAGCTCCGCTCATAGCTCCATTCATGGCTACTTCCGGCGTACTCCACTTGGTTAGATAACAAACAAGGCCGGTGTCATAAAAATACAGTTTTGGAGTTTTAATAGTCCGCTTTAATACATTGTTGGAATACGGATGAAGATAAAAGATTATACCCAGTGTTTCTAAAATATTCAGCCAATTTTTAACGGTTGCTTGGTCAATGTCAGCATCGTCAGCAATTCCCTTGTAATTTAGCAATTGTCCGGTTCTGGCGGCCACTGCTGTAATAAAACGCAAAAACTTGAGAGAATCAATAGCGTTGGATAACTCACGAACATCGCGGTCAATATACGTGCTGAGATATCCGGAATAAAAAACATCCCGGTCAGTAACAGCGCCGCTGAGAATAGCGGGCATACTGCCTTTCCAGATTCGCTGAAAGGTTTCAGGAGCCGCAGCTGGGTGTACAAATGGTTTTCTTTGAGTTAAGGCAGAAAGTTCGACAGAGAACGGAGATTCCTGTCTTCCTTCTACTTCAGACTGCGAAAGAGAAAATAAGTTCAGCAAAGCGACACGGCCTGCAAGGGATTCTTGCACACCGTGCATGAGTTTATAAAGTTGGGAACCGGTGAGCCAAAAATCTCCCGGTGTATGGGTCTTATCCACTTGCATTTTAATATAAGGAAACAATTCCGGTGCATACTGCACTTCGTCAATCAAAATAGGAGGATGGTGAATTTGAAAAAACATTGCGGGATCATTTTTGGCCATTGCGCGTTCATTTAAATCATCCAGTGTGACGTATTCGCGTTCTTTAGGCTCTGATTTCATCAGTTCCATGAGCATAGTGGTTTTTCCTACTTGCCGCGGACCAGTAATCAGCACAACAGCAAATTGTTCACTTAGGCGTAGAACACTATCTTCAATCTGGCGTTTAATATAAGCCATATTCACTCACCACTTTCGGCCAATTTACTATCTATACCCTATTATAGCCGAAATTTTGTAATTTATATAGTTTTAATCATTGCCAAAATATTTTTTCAGATTTGTTCATGATGGCAATATCAATTGAATTTGCATAGTGGCAAAATTAGGCCTACCGGCTTGCCTAATGAAATTAGATGCTTTCTGAGAGAACTCAGGAAGCATTTTTCTTTTGAAATCAATTAAAAGAACAAATGCAAATTTTTAATTAAAAAGGAGAGGGGAAAATGAGTCATATCATTGCGGTTTCTTTGGAAAAAGGCGGCGTTGGCAAGACAACAACAGTCTTAAATATTGGTGCCGGGTTGAGGCAAGTCGGACAAAATGTCCTACTTGTTGATTTGGACCAGCAAAGCCATCTTTCTCGCTGGCTTTCATTTGAACCGGACGGACGGCCCACAATCAGTGAACTGATTTATCAGGAGGTCTCCCGTGTTCACTCAAATGATTATACTGATTTTATTCGGCATAATGACAAAGAAGATATAGATTTTATTCCCGCCAACAAAATGCTGGGCGGCATTTATGCGATTCTCGGAGCTGATGGTGAAAGCAATACCGTCCTTTCACGAATATTCAAACAGGAGTTTTTTCACCGGTATGATTATATCCTATTTGACTGTCCGACGGCCGTTGATAATTTGTTGGTATCCAATGCATTGCAAGCAAGCACAAAACTTCTCTTACCAATTCAAGCTGAACTTCTGGCCTATGAAAGTGTGCCTGCAATGCTGCAGCGGTATATGGCAATCAAACAGGTTCAGAACATCAAGCCATATATTCAAGGAATGTTAGTTACCATGTTTAGCGCACGAACCAATATGAGCAATGACGTGTTGAAGGCACTGCGTGAAAGTTATGGTGATATGGTATTTGAAAAACCAATTCCAATGCTTCAGGAAGCAAGAAACAGCACAGAAAGTCGATCCAGTCTTGTCTCACATAAAAACAGTAAAGTCGGTCAGGCATATATGGCGGCAGTTGATGAAATGATTCGGAGGAATGCAACATGATTCAAAAGCAGGAAATTCCTTCTTTGGAAGAGGCATTAAGCGGAACCCTTTTTGGAACTATGCCGCAGTCTTCCAATCAAATTGTCATGATTCATCCGGATAAATTGATTGAAATTGAGAACCAACCCTTCCGTCCATATTCCCCTGAGAAGTTGGCAGAATTGGCAGCAGATATTAAAGAAAACGGGCAGATTAGCCCATGTACCGTCCGAAAAAAAGATGGGAAGTACTTTGTTTTATCCGGACGCAACCGAAAAAGGGCTTGTAAAATGGCAGGAGTGAAGGTAGCTTGTATTGTCATTGAGTGCGATGATCCAACTGCTAATTTGATTCTTGTTAACAGCAATCTAAATCAGCGACAGGAATTGCTTCCATCTGAAAAGGCCTTTGCGTATAAGCTCCAAAAGGAAAGTTATAAAGCGAAGGGGCAGCGTAAAACAGCGGCAGCTGTTGCAGAACAAAATTCCGAGAATGTGAAAATGATTCAAAGGTATATTAAATTAACTAAATTAACAAGGCCCTTATTGAACATGGTCGACACAGGGCGTCTTCCGATTATGGTTGGAGTACAATTGGCATATCTTCCTCCAAATGACTTGCAGGTAGTTTCCGACTATCTGGAACATCATTCATTTCTTTCCGTCAGCGTTGCGCAGGCGCAGATGATTCGCAAACTATCGCCTGTGTCCACCATCGAACTGGACCGTATATTTGGTTCTTCCGATGATTCAGAACAGGAAAAAAGCAATATTCATAAACAATCGAAAGCTCCCGCGTCCGTTTCCATAAAAATATCTGATTTGAAACGGATTGGTATTGATTTTGACTTTGACAAAGCTTCACCGGCGCAAATTCGGGCATATATTCTAAGAAGTCTGGAAACGCTGTTCCGACAGGTTTGAGCAGCGAACATCCGAATGGCTGATGACCAGGTTTTATAAGAAGAATAAACTATATGCGATGTTTTAAATTTTATCTCCGAAAGAATCCCTGTTCTGTGATTTTGGCTCTTGTTTGTATTGTTTTAACCGGTATGATTTTGGTCTGGCCGGAAATTCGTATTCTAACCATTTTATATATCATCCTAGGCATTGGATGCTGCTTTGTGACTTTCAAAGTACGGCATAAACGACTGAATGACTATCTGATTATGGTCAAGTATCCATTCACGCATTGCTTCTGGATTTATCAAAATGTCAAACAACCGAGACAATTCGGCCAAGTAAGTCGTGAGGTATATTTATCTCAAATGCGTCAGGTGTTGGAACAACTTCCGATTGGGAGCTATAAAACGATTACCCAAAGTATGTTTACGAGGGAAATTTGTCAATCAACACATACAGTGATTGTGAAAAGAGAGCGCGCGTACAAGAAAAGCATAAAACCAATTGTACGGGAAATTTACGGAGACGCAATTTGTCCTTCTAAGTTTTCCAAACAATTTTACTACTGTAGGTTTGTCAAACATATTGGACAGTATGGGAATGTAAAAATTCAGAAGGAGACAACCAATGAAGAGGACGCATCGGCATATGATTAGAGCGTCTTAAGTAGATGGAAAGTTGGTTTTCAAAGTCCGCTAAAGAGTAAAAATGGTGTTTGTTATAAAAGCGTTTTTGGTCTTCGCGATGACTGCGTTCCACTTTCCCGTTGTGCCTAGGGGTATAAGGACGAATTAACTTGTGCCGGATATGAAGTTTAGCGGCAGTGGCCTCGAACAACGTCAGCAGATGTTTCTTGGAAGGTGAGAAACGGTTGGTGAATTCAAAACCGTTGTCAGTTTGAACGCATTCCACACGAACGCCGCGCCGGGCAAACCATTCGACAGCTCGTTTTAGAAAGTCAGCAGAAGAGTAAGTACTCTGTTCAGGGTACGCTGCCAGAAAACGCAGCCTAGAAAATTCATCAATAGCTGTGTACTGGAAAAGCCGAAGCTCAGGGTTGGCAATACAGCGCTTTGGAACAACTTTTACATCGATCTGAATGCGCTCTCCGGGATATGTCATTTGCTCGTATGGTTTTGGCTGATATTTTTTCTTTGGTTTTGATTTTGGAAACATTCCCATTCGGCGCATTACACGGAACAGACTTTCCGGACATCGTGTGTATCCCCGCTTTTTTAACCGAGACCATAGTTCAATCATACCGAGGTCGGGATTTCTGCGCCGCATGTTGCGAATCAGCTTTAACTCGGCAGGTGTATGCTGGTTTGGATGACTGTGAGGCCTCCTAGACCGGCAAGCCAACGATTCTAATGTACCGTCATACCGGGCCATCCAGAAATAGATAAAGGAACGGCTTTTGTTGTATTTTCGGCTTGCACGGCTAACACCGTACTTTTGAGCATAGATCATTAGGGATTGCCTAAACTTCATGTCTTGTGTTACACTATTCATGCAGAAATGGGCACTTCCTTTCGGTATGATTTGGTTTGCGTAGCTTTATTTTAACCGATGTGTCCATTTCTGTTTTTTATTTTTTCTCAACTGTCCAATATGTATTGTAGTCCTACACTTCTAAGTTTTCCAAACAATTTTACTACATTGAATTTAAACGCATTTAATTTGATGAAATCCTGATTGACAAATATTCGAATGAATTTTAGTTTATGAACGGAGGGAATTTTGATGAAAAAGAAAAAACTTGAGTCCAAAACAATCATTTTGTTTATGGGCATTTTGATTATTACCGGATGTGTGCTGGCACTGGTTTTAACTCATGTGAAGACTTCAGTAGAAGCTTCAAACGTCTCTGAGACTAGTTCGGCACTTTCTGTTTCTTCAGAAGTTCCGGAACTTTCCGTTGCTCCAATTAAACCCTCTTCCATCGCGCCAAGCAGTACTTCTGATGATACGGAACCGTCGAAAATCAGTCCCGCCTTTGACCCAACCAAAGAAAGTTCCCGCAGCGAACCGTTAACGACAAGTTCAAAACCAACATCCACGCCGCCTAAACCGGTGATCGAAGGCGATAGTGAAGACGGCAATCCACCAACAAATCCAGCACTAACCGACAAAAATCACAAGCCGTCCTATACAAGCAAACCGACTGTAACAACAGAGAATGGATCGTCGACATCATCAAGTGGGACATCCGATAAAAGTTACGATCCGATCTTTGGTTACTCTCATGGAACCGGTGGTTCCGGAACGTACGTTGAGGGAGATTGGGGCGAAGGCCCTCAGGTTGGAATTATGGATTGAGCTTTTACATTTAATAATAACTTAGGACACAGTTTGTCGTTGCAAACCGTGTCCTTTTTTGGGCTCTGTAAAGTAAACATGAAAGAATAGCGCTGAGGAACAAGGAATTTCATCAAGCGACAAGCAAAAGCCTGTATTTGCTTTTGGGTGGAAGTTGAAGGCCGGCAACCTGGGCCGGGGTAAGGCCGTCGAGTGCGGAATGGGGACGGACGAAATTGTAGAAGAAAAGGAAAAGCGAGATGAGGTTGTTGGCGGAATCGAAAGAAGCGAACCCTTGTTTAGTTTTGTACCAGGCTTTGAACTGCTTGTTAAAGCATTCGATCAGATTGTTGGTAATGTCGTCGCGGAAGCTCTGAACCCGGATATGTCTGACGCCCAGGACGGCTTTCACCGGGACTTTGTAGGCGCTGTAACGGTCGGTGACAACGGCCCCGGGCTTGCCGAGATGCTTGACGGAATTCAGTAAGGAAAAAGCCTGAGGGCTGTCCCTGTGCCGGGACAGGTGAAATCCAAGGACGAAACGGGTCTCGCTGTCCACGATCAGCCAGAGGTAATACTTGACGCCGCGGATTTTCACGACGGTTTCATCCGCGTGCCACTCGTCGGAGTTAAAATTGAGCGTCGGGATCAGCTGGAGCGAAATGTTTTGAAACAAAGGTGCGAACTTCGTACACCAGTTGCTGATGGTAGTGTGAGAAACCCGGATATTCATAACGGCCCGCAGAATCAAGGCGATATTCCGGAAAGAGTTCTTTCCCATATAGAACATCGACAGCGCCGTCAGAATGACATGCACAGGATAGCGCATTCGCTTGAAATCGGTTTTTCCCGACAACTTGGACATGGAAGGCGCTGAAATGGCTGCCGGCTTCGGGACGAAAATGGAATGGCCGCATTTCTTGTCGCAGCACTGGTAATTTGAGTAATACTTGTGGTCGTGGTGGAGGAACATGGCTTTTCCGCAGACAGGGCAGGTCGGATAAGAACGAATATGCGGTCTGCCGAGCTTGCCGGTCGCAGGATTATCCGGCGCAAATTGATACCCGCATACGCGGCAAAGATATTTCTGATTCCCATATTTATCTTTGCCATAACGATAAAAGTTTTGATGGTTGTTGCATTTCGGGCAGCAAATCTGGTATGATTTTGCCATGAGGACTCGTCTCCTTTCGGGAGTACAGTGTTTTGTGACAAAACCATTGTACCAGAAGGGCTGACGGGTCCTCAACTTTCATTTAACTTTACAATACGCTTTTTTGTATCCGGAGGTAAAAATGAAGCGCTTTTTATCCGTGTTGCTTTGCATGGTGCTATTGATTTCCTAGATGGGGGGGTGCGGACAAAAAGTTGGACTGAATACACTCAGGAAGGAGATAGAGGATGTATTCAGAGGAACAATATCGAAAAGCCCTGGAGGTTTATGAAGAAACGAAATCGGTAACAAAAACAATAACGATTTTGGGATATCCGGCACGCAGGCAAACGCTATACAATTGGATCAATCGAAAACGAATGTTGCCGGAAGACCGATGCACCTTTTGTGGATATAATACACCGGAGCACCCTCGCCATCCACCTATAGAATTAAAGCTTGAGATTTTACACCGTTGCTTTGAGCTGGGAGAAGATGTACAATTAGTATCAAATGAAGTGGAATATAGCACAGCAAGTATATATAACTGGCGGCGCAAATATATCCAGAAAGGTGCTGCGGCATTAATGAATGCATCCAATGAGCGAGCCAGAGGGAAACTGACGGAAGGAAAAGCTGCATCTTCAGAGGAACTTGATGAACTGAAAGCAAAAATCCAAGATATGCAGTTAGAAATTGACATTCTGAAAAAAACAATTGATGTGCTAAAAAAAGACCCCGGCGTCAACAAGAGTCCCTTGAACAACAGGGAGAAGGCAGTAATTGTTGATGCCTTAAAAGAGAAGTATCCACTGCCTGTATTGATAAAAAAACTCAAACTGGCAAAGAGCAGCTATTACTATCAAAACAAACGGGTCAGTTTTGCAAAGAAGCATAAAGATGATTATCAAGCTGTTGCGACCATATTCCACAACAATAAGGAAAGATATGGATATCGTAGAATTAAAATAGTATTGAACCGAGAGGGCTATACCCTATCCGAAAAGGTGATACGTCAAATTATGCGTGAAAATGGCTTGGTTGTGAAAGGCCGAAAAGCGAGAAAATACTGCTCTTACAAAGGAGAAATTAGCCCTGAAGTACCCAATGTGATTCGAAGAAATTTCAGAGCTGACAAGCCAAATCAGAAGTGGTTGACTGATGTGACGGAGTTCTCAATTCCAGCAGGAAAAGTATATTTGTCTCCTATTATTGACTGCTATGATGGTATGCCGGCAGCATGGAACATTAGCTGTAAACCAGACGCACAATTGGTAAACCGTATGCTGGATCGTGCAATTAGTGCACTTCCTCAAGATGCGCATCCGATTATTCATTCAGATCGAGGCTGTCACTATCGATGGCCGGGCTGGATAGATCGAACCCGTAAGGCAGGATTGATCAGATCAATGTCTCAAAAAGGGTGTTCACCGGACAATTCAGCCTGTGAAGGTTTTTTTGGAAGAATGAAGAATGAGATGTTCTACGGCCGTTCTTGGCAAGGTATCACAGTAGAAGATTTTATGCAGCAAATTGAAGCTTATATGGTATGGTATCGGGATACGAGAATCAAAATATCTCTTGGAGGATTGAGTCCAGCAGAATATAGAATCAAAATGGGATTAGCCATATAGTCCAATAAAATGTCCGCAGGCCCCGGCCGAAATTTTAGGGCATTATTCCGTTGCCTTTACATTGCACGTACGCGCATATAAATTCAAGAGAGAAAATCTAATGAACGACGTATACAGTAGGTCACCGCAAAGGCAAAAAATTGTGCTTAGCCGAACAATTCATTGTGTCCATTCCATTTCATCAACAGTACACTTTCATTGCCCAAAACATACAGGATGGGATAGTACGTAAAAAGCAAAATGGATCAAATTCATTTGACTCATCCAATAGATATTGATAAATGCCTGCTATCGAAGGGAAAGGATGAAATTTTGGTGTTTTTGGGATAAAAAAAAGCAAGTCGGACATTTTGTCCGACTTGCAAATTAGGGCATTATTCATGTGCTTGATAAATTCAAGAGAGAAAATATGGAGCTAATGAACGACGTATACAGTAGGTCACCGCAAAGGCAAAAAATTGTGCTTAGTTTTAAAAAGTTTCGCGAACAATTCATTGTGTCCATTCCATTTCATCAACAGTACACTTTCATTGCCCAAAACATACAGGATGGGATAGACTACGTAAAAAGCAAAATGGATCAAATTCATTTGACTCATCCAATAGATATTGATAAATGCCTGCTATCGAAGGGAAAGGATGAAATTTTGGTGTTTTTGGGATAAAAAAAAGCAAGTCGGACATTTTGTCCGACTTGCAAATAACCAAATTCATTCGGTACAAATCTTAAAAAACAATGAATTTAGAACTTGATTTTTAATGGCTCTATAATAAATGTTGGGGTGTGACGAATAGGCCTGCGAAAAAAGAGCAAAAAAGTAGAGCATATTCGATGAAAAACCTTTAAAATGGAAATTACCACTATCCCATATTGGAGGTCATCGATATGCTCTGTACTTATTCTACCGAAAAATTGCTAGGATTAAAAGGGGTAATCGTAAAAAATGTGAGGCAATTGCCCGATAAAACGGAAATTTTTATTGAGTTACCAAGAAAGCCGCATGTTTGCCCTTGCTGTGGATATCAGACCAGCTATGTCCATGATTACCGTTGTCAAACAGTAAAAGACATCCCTGCTTTTGGTAAACACACTAGTTTGATTCTCCGAAAGCGCCGGTATCGCTGCTCTTTGTGTGGAAAGCGTTTCTTTGAAGATAACTCGTTTCTGCCGAGATATCACCGCATCACAAATCGTTTAGCCGCGTATATCATTTCAAAGCTGTCTGACGTGCGTTCTTTCACCAGTGTAGCACGTGAAGTAAATCTATCTGTTTCAACTATTATCCGGCTTTTCGATTGTATCCACTATGGAAAACCGCAGCAATTACCTGAAGTTGTGTCGATTGATGAGTTTAAAGGCAATACAAGCGGCGAGAAATATCAGTGCATTCTGACTGATCCGGTCCGTCACCGAATCCTTGATATTCTTCCTGCTCGATACAACCACAAACTGACAGAATATTTCGGCCGGCTTGACCGTTCTAAAACGAAGCATTTCATCAGCGATATGTGGAGTACATATGCCAATATTGCTCAGACATATTTTAAAAATTCAAATTATGTCATTGACAAATATCATTACATTCGTCAAGTATTTTGGGCCTTTGAAGCCGTTCGCAAGGAAGAACAGAAAAAGTTCAGCAAAACCCGAAGAATTTATTTTAAACGCTCCCGAATCTTGCTGAACAAACGATACCAATTTCTCACTCCAGAGCAAAGACAACAGGTTAACATTATGCTTTATACAAGCAACCGTCTGTTGACAGCCTACTCTCTGAAAGAACAGTTTTTCAAAGTCCTTGAATCTTCTGACAGTGTGTCTGCACGGACAGCGCTGTCTCATTGGATTATGGCCGCACAAAACAGTGGTCTTTCAAGATTTGTTGCTTGTGCAAATACCATGATTCGCTGGTCAAGAGGTATTCTAAATTCGTTTGATTGCTCTTACACCAACGGTTTTACCGAAGGGGTTAACAACAAGATTAAGGTTCTTAAACGCAATGCCTACGGTTATCGTAATTTTCGTCGCTTCCGCAATCGCATTCTTCATATGTTCCATCATTCAACGAAAAATGGAGCAGCTTAACGCCGCTCCATTCGGTGTTTCCATTTTGGGTGACCCCAACTATTGACATAGAGCCTAAAAACATAACCCCATCAATAGCAAATATTAGCTGCAAAGAATTCACCCCAATTCTTTGCACTAATCAAAACGTAAACCACGGATTACGTTTCGAAGACTAATATTGCCATTAACAGGGCTGGTTTTCTGTGTTACTTCATGGTAACATGGTAAACATACACTTGTCAAGAGTCTGAAACGTAACCTGTTTACAACTGCGTTCAGGCTCTTGTTTTTTTGCTGCCTATTACAACAGCAAAAAGATAAGAGCGTGGACGTAAAGTCCACATTACAACTGAATGTCACAAACCGGTATAGGGCGCATACTACTCGGTAGATAGTGTGCCATGACTTTAGCAGCCGGAACCTGCTAAACGAGCACGCCTGCCTTCCATAGGAAGGAGAGCAATATACGTTTATGGCTGAGATGCTATAAACAGGAACAGCCAAACCCGGTTATTCATGACACCCTGATTATATATAAGGGCGGGACTCTTCCAAAGTGTCGCCCTATATATATCAACTTCGTTTAATACTACAGCAAGCCCACTTGAAAGTGAGCTTGCCGAAGTATTAAACTGTTTGGTTGCGGAGGCTGGATTTGAACCAACGACCTTCGGGTTATGAGCCCGACGAGCTACCGGACTGCTCCACTCCGCGATATTTATTAAGTTCTGCTCCTAACATTTACGCTCTGTTCATTGGAGCCCTATTATAATACCATTACACACGAGAAATGTCAAGACCTTTTCTTAAAATATTGCATGGCGAAAGCTGGCAATCAAACGGTTTAAAATTTTCACAAACATGCGGACGATTTGTAAACTTCGATCTGTTAAATCATATGCAGAATGGTAAAGTGCAGTGCAGACAAGGAAACATTCCTATGCGGGATAGTTCCTTGTCTGCATCAAATTATTTATAGGGCGTTTTATTTATAGGGCGTTTTTATCCCGAAATGTTATGAATTGCGTTGGTTAAGAGCGGCAGCACTTGCTTTTTTCGTGACACCATCCCATCCAAATAGACTTCATTATCTTGAGGTTCCACATGAAAAGCATTTCGTATTAAATCCTCCATATTACCGGAAAACAATAAATACGAACCTTCTCGCACAATATCCGTCATCATTAAGAGTAAAAGGCTGTACCCGCTTTGTTTCTGCACTGCCTGCATATGCTCAAGAAGACTGGTCTTTAACTTTTTCACATTTTCCTTGTCTCCGGCATTAATCTGACCAATCCCTATCTTATATTTGCCTAAATTATAATCTTTAAAGTCATTATACAAAATCTGTTTCGGACTCATACCTTCTAAGGAGGATCCAGCCTGAAACATACGCGCTGCAAATGAATTTACATCAAGACCGGCGATTTCCGAAAGCTGAGAGACCATCTCTCGGTCCTGATATGTGGTAGTGGGCGATTTCAGATTCAGCGTATCCGAAAGGATTGCCGCACAAAGGATACCGGCAATTTCTTTCATCGGACGGATTCCGTTTTCCGTATACATCTTTGCAATCAGTGTCGCTGTGCTGCCAACCGTATCGTTCCGAAAGTAAACGGGAGAACCGGTTTGAATGTCCCCGATGCGGTGATGATCGATAATTTCCAGAATTTCTGCCTGATCAATCCCATCCACTGTTTGAGACATTTCGTTGTGGTCCAACAGAATAACTTTCTTCTTACGCGGAGAAATCAGGTGATAGCGGTACACAAATCCTTTTACGGCCCCGTCATCGTCAACGATAGGATAGCTGCGAAAACGGGTTTGCAGCATTTTATCTCGGATATAGTCGATAAAGTCGTGCAAATTGAAACAGACAAGATTATTTTTAGTCATCACGTAGCCAACGGGAATGCTCTGATTTATCAGGCGGGCGGCCGTGAATGTGTCCAGATTGGTTTCCATTACGATGCATTCGTTCCGTTGGGCAGCTTCCAATACGTCTTTATCCACTTGCCCTCCGCAGGTGACGATGAGACAGCTGGCTCCGGCTTTTAATATGCTCATCTGACTGTCTTTGCGATTGCCTACCAGCACAATATCGTTTTTTTCCACAAACGGTTCCAGACTGTCCGGCGACATGGTAGCAATAACCACTTTGCCGGCGGACTGGAATATACCATCTGAGTTTCCGCAGACAAGCCGAGCATTTAAGGTTTCCGTCACATTGCGAAGCGGCGTGTGACTTTTAGAAAGCACGTTGTTTTCCTGAGAGGCCATATAACTGTTGGTGATATCGGATAGGGAGATAATTCCAAGCAATTTTCCGGTATCATCGGTAACAGGCAGTACCTGCCGGTTATACTTGCGCATAATATTCCATGCTGTTTTAATGGAGATATCCGCTGACACAGGCGGTATCACATCGAGATCCAAGTCCGACACTTGTGTCTTGACTGTTTGCAGATATTCCGGTTCTTTTACTCCAAAATGATTTAGAACAAATTCCGTTTCCTTATTAATTTTTCCAATGCGAACCGGAACTGCTTGTATTCCCAGCCTTCTTTTTAACTCGGCATATGCAATGGAGGAACAAATGGAATCTGTATCCGGATTTTTATGTCCTATGATATAGACGGTCTCGTTCATATCAAAAACCTCATTTAAAAATTTCGATTTTACCGGCATATAGTTGTCCGAAAAATAGAACTACGATAGCTGAAAGTTATTATTAAGATATCATACAGAATAAATCTTTTTCACACTCCGGTCAAGAGTTTAAAGGCAAAATGATGCATTTTTGCAATTTTCAGAGAGCGATTATGCAAAATGTATTATTGATTTTTGGCAATATACAGCATTTCCACATGCTCAATGCCGTCTTCCAAATAAATGGGAGAGCATGGAATAAATCCGGCATGAGAATAAAAATCCTGAAGATAAGCCTGCGCCTCAATTCTAATATTCTCACGCGCAGAACTTTGAATAAATTGGATGGCTCGGTTTAACATTTCGCGCGCAAGACCACGCCCCCGGCAATCTTTGCGAACCAGCAGACGACCAATTGACCGTTCTTTAAACACCTGTCCGCGGTCTAAAATGCGCAAGCAGGCGCAGATTTTACCTGCTGAATCCCTCGTGAATAGATGAAAGGCGAATTTGTCTTTTCCGTCTACATCAGAGTATGGACATTTTTGTTCCACTACGAACACTTCGCAGCGCAGGCGAAGAATTTCATAAAGTTCGTCCGTTGTCAATTCATGAAAGCGCTTTATGCTCCAGTCCATTTTTCTTATCCTTTCCTAAATGATTTCACACAGTAAGCAACATCATTCTACTTTTCACTGCCTTCGATGTCAGTAAACTTATGATATCGAATTCTAATCTCAAAATCATTCTTTTCATATACTTATTATTGTAACTCTAGATGCAAACACGTTGCTGTTGACCTTATCCATACATCATGCGTTTTCCATGTGGGATTTATTGCTCATCTCTATAATTCTTTGGGAGACGGTATCCCGTTTTTTATGCTGATAAGTATTAAGAATTGCAGATTCATCCGCTTTGGCATATCCTGATTTACTCATTCATAAGAAATAGGTATTGACAAAAGGCGTCCGCAGGCATAAACTAATGTTCGCATAGACTAACTCATAACTCATGCACGTCGGATAAGGCATGATTCGGCTGAAAAGGAGACAGCATATGACACTTGATCAATTGGAAGTCGGGAAAAAGTCCAAAATACTGCAAGTCAAAGGAGAAGGCGCGTTGCGCCGCCGTCTGCTAGATATGGGGCTGACTCCGCACACGGAGGTGATGGTGCGGAAAATGGCGCCGATGGGCGATCCGATTGAAATTCATCTGCGTGGTTATGAACTGACCCTGCGACTGGACGACGCGAAAAATATTGTAATCGAGGAGGCGTGACCTGATGATCCTAGGACTTGCAGGCAACCAAAACTGCGGCAAAACAACACTATTTAACCAACTCACCGGCTCCAATCAGCATGTGGGAAATTTTCCCGGAGTTACTGTGGCGAGAAAGGACGGTCAGGTCCGCGGACACAAGGATGTTACAGTCGTCGATCTGCCGGGCATTTATTCTCTTTCTCCCTATTCCAGTGAAGAAATCGTGACGCGCGATTTTTTGCTTAACGGCCATCCTGATGCCATTATCAATATTGTGGATGCGACCAATATTGAGCGAAATCTCTATTTGAGTATGCAGCTCATCGAACTGGATATTCCAATGGTGATCGCACTGAATATGATGGACGAAGTGCGGGCGAACGGCGGAACCATTAAAATAAAGGAATTGCAGCGGCAGATTGGTGTTCCGGTTGTACCTATCTCCGCCAGTAAAAATGAGGGAATCGACGAACTGATTGATACGGTGATTGAAACTGCAAAGGCCAAACGTCTGCCAAAGCGTCAGGATTTTTGTTCGGGCGCGGTACATCGTACCATCCACTCGATTGCGCATTTAGTGGAAGATCACGCGCAGCGCATTCACGTTCCCCCTCGGTTTGCTGCCACCAAACTGGTGGAAGGAGACGAACCCATGATGAAAGCGCTCCGTCTGAGTGAAAACGAAAAAGATATGATAATGCACAATGTGAAGGAAATGGAACGGGAACTGGGAACGGATAGGGAAGCAGCGCTTGCCGATATGCGCTATTCCTTTATTGAAGCCCTGTGTTCCTCCACTGTGGTGAGAACAGGACAGTCTAAAGCACACCGCAGAAGCGTTGCGATCGACAACGTGTTAACCGGCAAATATCTGGCTATTCCAATTTTCCTTATGATTATGATGCTGATTTTTTGGCTGACGTTTGGTGTTATCGGCAGTGCATTAAGTGATTTGCTTTCTGAAGGGATTACGTTTATTGCAGATGCTGTGGCAACCGGATTGACGGCCTTTGGAATCAACCCGATTGTCAAATCGCTGATAGTGGATGGTATATTTGCGGGGGTAGGCAGTGTCCTGCAGTTCTTGCCGACGATTGTGGTTCTGTTTTTCTTTCTCTCTATTCTGGAAGACAGCGGATATATGGCACGGGTTGCGTTTGTGATGGACAAACTTCTGCGCAGAATAGGCCTTTCCGGACGGAGTTTTGTCCCGATGTTGATTGGATTTGGCTGTTCCGTTCCGGCAATTCTCGCAACACGAACTCTTGCCAGTGAGCGAGACCGAAAAATGACTATTCTTTTAACGCCGTTTATGAGCTGCAGCGCAAAGCTGCCAATTTATGCGGTTTTTACCGCAGCCTTCTTTCCCGAGCATGCGGCGTTTGTGATGATTCTGCTCTATGTGTTGGGAATGTTGATGGGAATTGGAAGCGGCCTGCTGATGCGTGGAACAGTGTTCCATGGAAATCCGGTACCCTTTGTTATGGAACTGCCCAATTACCGCATGCCCAGTCCCAAAAGTGTATTGCTGCTCCTTTGGGACAAAGCGCGTGATTTTCTCGTCCGCGCATTTACCGTAATTTTTGTTGCAACCATTATTGTCTGGTTTTTGCAGACATTCGATTTGAAATTGAATCCGGTTTCCTCCAGCTCTGACAGTATGCTTGCCGTAATTGGCCGCTGGATTGCTCCGATTTTTGCCCCGCTTGGATTTGGGGATTGGAGAGCCTCCACTGCGCTGATTACGGGTTTTACTGCAAAAGAAGCGGTGGTCAGCACGCTGGCAGTTTTAACAGGGACAGATGTTTCCGGCCTGCCGCAGGCGTTATCCGGATTGTTTACTCCGCTGACGGCATTTACATTTCTTATGTTCACTCTCCTATACACGCCATGCGTGGCAGCTGTCACCGCTGTTCGGCATGAAATGGGCAGCGTAAAAAGTGCTGTGGGGGTTGTCCTCTACCAGTGTGGAATTGCATGGATTGTGGCCTTTGTCGTGCACCAAGTTGGAAGGCTGTTTGTCGGATAAAAGAAAGGGGAAGTTCTTAAATGAGCTTTACAGATATTGCAATCCTGCTGGTTGTTGCGCTGCTGTTTTTTGTTGCCGCACGTTATGTTTGGAAGCATAAAGGAAGCTCCTGCGGCGGCGATTGTTCCGCTTGCCCCTATCATCAGCAATGCAGTAAAAAACAGAAGAAGTAAACATTCCCCGGTGCCTTGTTCAGGTGCCGGGGAGTTTTGTATGCAAAGGACTTGACAAACTGAGTTTTTATGATACCATTGAAAACAATTATCTTCTGGTGCGAGGTGAAAAAATTGATTCGAAATATTGTGTTTGATATGGCTTGGGTACTGTTCCGCTACGAACCGATGAAATTCACAAGTACACATATTTCAGATGCAGCGGACGCGGAATTGGTTCACCGGGAATTGTTTTGTGCACCGGAATGGCTGGAAACGGACCGAGGAACTTTAAGTGATGAGGAGTATTTTGCGCTGGTGTCCGCCCGAATTCCGAAGCGCTTGCATGAAAAAGCGCGCTATCTATATGAGCATTGGCATGACGTTCTGACTCCGATTGATGAAATGGAACCGGTGGTAGCAAAGCTAAAGCAGAACGGATATTTTATTTATCTTCTTTCCAATATGAGCCGAAGGTTCTACAAGTTTTATAAAAATATTCCGGCTATGAAGTACTTTGACGGAATGGTTGTTTCCGCCGATGAGCACTGCATTAAGCCGGAACCGGAAATTTTTCGGGCGCTGTTTCGGAAATATCATCTGTTGCCCGAAGAATGTTTTTTTATTGATGACCGCCCGGAAAATGTGTCTGCAGGCGAGGCGCTGGGTATGCGCGGATTCTGCTTTCAGCAGGATGTATCGGCGCTGTGCGCAGCGCTGCGGGAAGCGGGCGTAAAAATCTAACTTTGCAAGCTGCAAGAAATTAAGATTCGTGAAAACGGGATAAAAAACTTTTTGTTCGCTTATTTTGTGTGTTGCCGAATATTTGCTCCGGTGTGCCCTGCTCCACAATAACACCGTCGGCCATAAAAATTACTTTGTCTGCCACATCGCGTGCAAACGCCATTTCATGCGTGACAACAACCATGGTCATGTGTTCGGCGGCAAGTTCGCGGATCACTTTCAAAATTTCTCCGGTCAGTTCCGGGTCCAGTGCGCTGGTCGGTTCATCAAAAAACAGGATGTCCGGATTCATGGCAAGCGCTCTGGCTATGGAAACACGCTGCTGCTGTCCGCCGGATAACTGGCATGGGTAGGCGTCCGCCTTGTCGGCAAGATCCATCTTTTTCAAAAGTTCTCTCGCAGAGGCTTCAGCCTCTGCTTTTGTTTTTCCCAGCACATGAATCGGTGCTTCCGTAATATTCCGCAGAACGGAGAAATGCGGGAACAAGTTAAAGTTTTGGAAAACCAAACCAATGTGCCGTGCAATCTGATTGCGGACAGTTCGGTCGGAGTAAACCGCACGGCCGTCTTTGTTTTTTACAAGCGTTTTTCCACAGACGCAGATTTCACCCCGGTCTATGGTTTCCAGCTGGGTGATGCACCGCAGAAGGGTGCTTTTTCCCGAACCGGACGGCCCGATGATTGTCAGTACCTCGCCCTGTTCCACGTCCACGGAAATCCCCTTGAGAATTTCTGTGCCGTCAAAGCTTTTATATAAATCATGTGCAGATAGTATCGGCATAGAACTCCTCCTAACGGTAATAATTCAGACGATTTTCCGCAACGGTGAAGCAGCGGCTGACAACGGCGTTCATTGCAAGATAGAATACTGCCGCAATGGCAAACGGAACCATGCTCACGGCGGAGGAAACCCAATCGGAAGTGACCTGAAGCAGCTCTGTTACACCGATGACCTGAGCGAGCGAGGTATCTTTAACCAAGTTGATAAATTCATTGCTCATAGGCGGCAGAATCATTTTGCATACCTGGGGCAGAATAATGCGGAAAAATGTCTGCCGCCGTGTAAAGCCCAATACCTTTGCAGCTTCGTATTGGCCGTTCGGAATTGCATCGATGCCGCCGCGGAAGATTTCTGCAAAATAAGCTGCATAGTTTAAGATAAAAGCGACCTGAGCCGCAAGTACCCGATCAAGCTGTATGCCGGTCAGCGGTTTGAGGCCGTAGAAAATAAACAGAAGCTGAAGCATCAGCGGTGTGCCGCGCATCAAAAGTATGTAAAGCCGCACGGGCAACTGAATCCATTTTATTTTTGTTCGGCGCCCTGCTGCAACAAGTAATCCCAAGGGAAGAGCGAACAGCAGGGTGGAACAGAAAATGCGCAGCGACATCAAAGTGGCATGCAGCATTTGCACAAGCAGCACGGAATAATTCATTGAGAAGGAGTCCTCCAATAATTTTTAGAAAAACGGAAATTTTCAATAATGAGTTATTTGCCGTTTATTTTCCAACAGTGGTGATATCGGAGCCAAACCATTTCTCTGAAATCTCCGCCATTGTTCCGTCTTTTGCCATTTCTTCTAAGGCAGCCTCGACTTTTTCTTTTAGTGCGATGTCGGATTTACGGAATGCGATCACATAGTCTTCCGTGGCAAGGGAGGCATCGTTGCCGTCTTCATCTTTCAGAATGGTGTAGGCATCCGGATTTTTCGTCAGGTAATAGCGCGCTACAATTTCATCAATGGCAATCGCGTCAATGGTGCCGTTTTGAATTTCCAGTACAGCTTTGCTGTAATCGTCAATTTTAACAACACTGCCCAGTGAGTTTGTGAAATCAGGATTGTCATTTAAAGCGGTTTCAGCGCTGGAATCCGCCTGTACTCCCACGGTTTTGCCTTTTAAATCATCCAAACCCTTGTAGTCGGAGCCGGCTTTCACCAATATAATCTGATCGTTTTTCATGTACGGAATGCTCAGTGCGAATTCTTTTTCCCGCTCGGGTGTTTTGGAAAAGCCGTTCCACAGGCAGTCCACATTGCCGTTGTTCAGTTCGGCCGTTTTGTTGTCCCAGTCTATGGGCTGAAGTTCCAGCTCAATTCCAAGGCGGCTGCAGGCTTCTTTTGCAAGGTCAATGTCAAAACCGACGAGATCTCCGGTTTCTGTGTCTACATAGCCCATGGGCGGGAAGGCCTTGTCCAAACCCAGTACCAGTTTTCCGGCGGATTGTATTTTGCTCCAAGAAGTGTCTTCCTGTGTTTCGGAAGAATCGGCTGCGGAATCAGCTGCGGAAGATGACTGCTGAGAAGAAGAGTCGGTTGAAGCACATCCGGCAAACGAAATGGCTAATAAAGCTGTTATTAGCAGGCTTAAAATCTTTTTCATCGTTATCCATCCTTTTGTTTATCACTTTTATCGACGTTATATCGCAAATATTATATTAATGTATTAGCACGATAAAGTAAAGAGGAAGCGGGAATTTTCTTTGTCGTTTTGGTCAGTAAATTACTTTTCGTTCATGAGATATTTAACTGCTTTATTTTCTTTATGCTCCATATTCCGTGTTGAAGCTAATAGTTACCATATATTTGATATCATGAGTGATACATTTTCAAGAATAATACTTAAGCACTGCAGTTGACCGCATTTTGTCTTTTACAATGCAGTGGGCATTAGCAGCGAACATGAATTCATTAAAAAGTCACGGAACGTCAGATTTTAATGCTTATTGACAGGAATTTGCACGAATTATAATCCAAATATTTACTATATATATTTGCGTATTGTTGACATGATAAGTAACAGAGGTTTGTGATTGTTTTTTTGCGGTGCTCAGTTTTTCGGGATGCTTGTCCGCCGTCAGCGTATCGGCACCAATGATGCGGAGTATCACAGCCAGCCGAGTACAAAAGGAGCGGAGAACGTGGAACGCAGGGAAAAACACAGCCAATCATTTTTGGAGGCGACCGCGGGAAAAGTAAAGGCGCTCTGGCAAACAATGAAGAATTTACGCCGCGCATATAATCGTCGGATGGCAGCATATATTTCGCCGTCCATGGCGGCAGCGGCTGCGACTGTTTTGTGTTTTGCTGCCGCGGTCATCCTTCTGTTTTTGCCGCGTTATATCGGTGTAGCGGATGATGGTTCTTTGCAAACAGTGATGCAGCAAGCGGGCCTGCAGTACTCGGCGGCCGATGCTGAACAGCCGATCGGTGCTTATTTTGTCCGCATTTATGAACGTACGCTGCCTGCCGTATCGGGGGGATTTTCCTCACATGTTTTAATGATTCGTTTTGCAATGGGCCTTGATAATTTGTTTACGAAGGATAATTTTTTCGATGTGCGTTTTTTGTCCTTTCTGTATTTGTGCTTGTATCTGCCCGCTGTATGGCTTCTGACCAAACAGGCGGCATTGCGTGTAAAATGGGCTTCTGAAAGAACTGTAATCGGGATTGCGGCGGTTCTTTTATTTGGCGATGTTTCCTATCTTGCTTATTTTAATTCCCTTTACCCGGAAGCGCTGTGGTTTATCTGTCTGCTGTATTGCTGCGGATTGTGCCTTTCGCTGCAGATGCCCGGCCGGTGGGACAGCGTGCGGCTTTTACTTTTGGCGGTCTTTGGCATTGTGCTTGTGCTGACGGAACAGCACTGTGCCGTTTTTGGTTTTGTTCTTTCTATATTCTGTCTGCGGCAGATTGCCATGGACGGGGCAAAACTGCCGACAAAAACAATGGCTGCGCTTTCTGCGCTGGCTTTCATTTTGGCCGGTTTTAATACACTGCTTATCGGCAATTCGCGCTTTTCTCTGGACTCAAAATTAAACGCGATGACCGGCGGGGTTTTGCTGGAATCGTCCAACCCGCAACGGACACTTGCTGAGTTCGGGATTGATGCACGGTTTGAAACACTGGCGGATACATCTTCTTACAGCGATTACCCGCTTACAAAGGCCGATAATCCGGAACTGTAAAAAGAATTCTACAACCGATATTCTGCTTCTTCGCTGATGTTATATTACGCGCGCCATCCTGCTGCGCTGGCGGCTTTGCTGGAACAGGGTGTTCACGCCGCTTTTGCCGTGCGCCGCGATTACTGCGGTAACTATGAAATATCAGCCTCAATGCCGCCCCGCGGACGGACGCCTCTGTTCGCACTTGCAAGTAACTTTAAGGCACGGTTTGCGCCAAAGACTTTGGGATATCTTGTGCTGCTTGCTATTGTCTATGGAGTGATACTGTCAAAGCGAAATACCCGCACTATGCGGAACAGGGCAAGGCAGATTGCACTGGACACTTTTTGGATTATCATGACGGCCGGTCTTGCGCATATGGTTTACATTATACTCAGGAGCGGCACCGCGGAACTGTCCCGCTATTGTTTGATTTTAAGCGTGTGTGTCGATTTTGTTTCTGTGCTTACGTTAACGGAAATTCTGCATCGGCTGAACTTGCTGGAAACAGAGGAGGGCAAAACATGAATAAAAATCCGAAAAATATTTTAGCAGGCCGCAGTTTGCTGCTGCAGGATATCGGGATGCTGCTGTTTCTTGCTTGTTTGTTTATCAGTACAATGATTGTGGCATTTTCGCCCGAGTCACTTTTAACGCAGAATTTAATTATGCTGCTTCTGCTGTTTTTCACAGCGGTATTGGCTGTGTTTCGCGCGCAGTATGCTGCCATTGTTCTCACAGCTTTTCAGATTTTTGCGTTTACGGCATATAAGTTGTATCTGTATTTTTCGGAGCGCGCGCAAATTGAACAAACCGATTACTTGTGGGCTTTTCTGCTGTTGGGTGTCTTGGCAGGCCTAATTCTGTTTATCCGTGAATATTCGGCCACAGAAACGGCAAATGCTATTTTAAACCAACAATTGGAGGAACTCACGGTTGTCGATTCGCTGACCGGACTGGAAAATTTGCGCAGCCTGTATTTTAATTTGGCGCGGACGATGTCACTTTCCGCCCGAAATGGTACGTCTATGGGGCTGATGTTGATAAAGCTTCGCTATGGCAGCGAACTAAAACGGATATTATCTCGGCGGGGGTTTGAACGTCTGCGCCAGCGCCTTGCCGAAATTGTGCAGAATACGCTGCGGTTGGAGGACCGTGTTTATTCTATTGACCAAGAGGGTTCTATAGGAATCATATATTTTTGTGATGCAAGCGGTGCGCAGGCGATTCGGAACAGGCTGCTGCATGCCGTTGAGCGGAAAGACGCGTTTGCGGGCATTACCGAAAAGTCTATTCGTGTGGAAGTGCGCATTGCTTTTGCAGAATATGACCCATCTTTTGGCACCGATGCCATTCCTTTTTTTCGAAAAGTGGAAAGCGAGCTGCAGTATGATGTATAAGCGCCTTGCGGGTATGTTATTTATCTGTGTTCTGCTGCTGCTGCCGTTTTCAGTTTCTGCGAAGGGCAGCGATTTATATCCTTTGTTGGCAGCGGATACGGAAGAAAACCCTTCTGGCGAGGAAGACGCTGCCAATCAAACCGATGCGTCCGATATTCTGATTGTTTACCCCAAGGACTTAAGCAAAACGCAGCGGGACAGTCTGTGTTATCTTGTGGAATGTTTTACCTTTCTCGGCTATTCTTCCGCTTACTTGCCGCAAAGTAAGGCCGCAGATAGGCTTTCCCAATATGATTCGGTGGTATGCTACGCCTTGGAAACATCCGCACAGATGGAAACGGCACTCCGAAATTTTTCAGGTCGTGTGCTTTTGCTCGGCTGCCTTCCGAATACGGTGCCGAATTCGAAAAGCTATCCGCGAAAGATTCTGTTTTCGGAAGCAAACAGCGCGGTCGCGTCTTATACCTTTTCGGGGAATCATACCTTTATGCAGCAGCTTGTTCTTGACAGCTTCAAACTGCCGGAACATCCGACCTATACCGCGGGAACGCTTGCCGCGGCAAACGGGACATGGCCGCTGGTGTGCGGATGGGGTTCGGTAAGATATTTGCCTATCACTGATTATACTACCGCATTTGCACGGGCGGTGCTGCAGCAGGAGGCCTCGCTGTGGCTGTGGCCGTATCAGGGCAGGCCGCACAGCTATGCGCAGTATATTGTCATCGATTCCGTCTATCCTTTTACAAATTCGGAAAAACTGCTTTCGGTTGTGCAAAATCTTGCAGACAAAAAAATTCGTTTTATCATTAGTGTAATGCCGATTTATCAAAATGCGGATTTTCCTGCCATGCAGCAGTTTTGTGAAGTTCTGCGGTATGCACAGGCAAATGCAGGCGCGGTTATTTTACACGCCCCGATTGTTCAAGGGAAACTTGATGCTCAGACTTTGCAGCAAAAGTTGACCGATGCGCAGGAAAACTATATTCAAAATCAGGTTTATCCGATGGCATTGGAAATTCCGAAAAGCTGGATGTATCAGAAAGACTTGCGCTCCACTTTAGGGCGCTACCGCACATTGTTTATTTACGATGACAATTCTGCGGGCGAATGCTTGAACCTTAAAACCGCTGTCAGTGATTTTGCACTTTTGGGTGCGCAGCTTGTTTCTCCGATTATTCCTCTGGATTTAACGGGTGCGGGCCATTTGGACTGCTGCGCGACGGCCGTCTATATTGACTCATCTGATTCAGAGGAGCAAATCATGAAGGCAGTTCATGCAGCGAGAAATTCCGCAGCAGGCATTCAGAGCCTGTGGGATGCGCAGCAAGCAGCATACCTAAATGACGGAGGTTTGCTCCAATGGGACGGTGAAACGCTGACAGTCAATGGGCAGAGCGTATCGCTTGACTATGTACCAAAAACTTTTGGCGAAAACTATGACTATAAACGAACGGTATTGTACCGTGCCACTGCGAATTTGCAAAAAGGAAACCGTGTTTTGATTCTGTTCGTTGCCGTGGCTTTGGGTATTCTTGCTCTTTCCATGTATTTGGCGCGCAGACAAATGCACCGCCGATTTTTTTACAATAATGACGGCCCTCATGAGGAGACCGACACGAGTTCCGAAAGAAAATAGAAGTGTTTTTTCTTTAAACTTTGGGAGAAAAAGGTGATGAAATGTCCATAGCGGATGCGGCGTCTTTCTATGCCATTATTACCATATGGTTTTTCATGGTGCTCTATGTGATGCTGAGCATCGGTGGTTTTCGGTACTATTTACAGTGCGACGCATCCTCAGGCAGTATTCCGCCTAAGGATGGGAAGTATCCTATGGTGTCCGTTCTCATTCCGGCGCATAATGAAGCAATTGTGCTCGGTCAGACGGTGCGCACGATTCTGAACTTCGATTACCCGAAAGAATTGTACGAGGTTATTGTCGTTAATGATAATTCCGATTATTGTCGTTAATGATAATTCCGATGATGAGACCAAGGAACTTCTGCAGGGTATTCAGCGGGAATTTCCGGACCGAAGGATTATTGTGGTCAGTACCGATTCCGCAGTGGGCGGCGCAGGAAAATCCAACGCGCTGAATATCGGATTTTCATTGGCAAAGGGCAGCGTTATCGCGGTTTATGACGCTGACAATACCCCCGAGCCTTCCGCACTTCGCCTTTTGGTGGAAAATCTGCTGTCGGACGAAAAAATCGGCGCGGTCATTGGAAAATTTCGCACTCGGAACCGCAATGCTTCCGTGCTGACGCGCTTTGTCAATATTGAAACACTGGCGCATCAGTGCATGAATCAGGCCGGTAGGTACTTTTTCTTCAGGCTTTGCACCATTCCGGGGACGAATTACGTCATCCGCCGCAGTATTTTGGAGAGTATCGGCGGCTGGGATGTAAAAGCGCTCAGCGAGGATACCGAAATCAGTTTTCAAATCTACCGTATGGGGTATTATATCAAATTTCTTCCGCAGGCGGTCACATGGGAACAGGAACCGCATTTGCTGAACATTTGGTTTCGCCAGCGGACGCGCTGGGCTAGAGGGAATCTTTATGTGCTGGTGAAAAACTTTAAATATACCTTCGATTCCAAAGCAGGACCCATGCGGCTGGATACTCTGTACTATGCCATGGTCTATGTGCTGATGCTGTCTTCGCTGATTACATCGGACGTAATTTTTTTGGGCGGAGTCATGGGATTGATTCATGTGCGGCTAGCGGGTTTTTCTTCTCTTTTGTGGGCAATGGCAATCGCCGTATTTATAGCGGATATGATGCTCACATTGGCACTGGAACGCAATGAATTTAATTTGCAGTCTTTGGCGCTTGCAGCCATCATGCTGTTTACCTATGCAAAGTTATGGATGTTGGTTGCGGCAAAAGCCGTTTATCTTTCCATTACCGACCAAATATTTCACAGGGCGGTTCAATGGGATAAGACTGTGCGATATGCAGAAAACAGTGAGGATAACGATTCGGAATTTCACGGTGGCATTACACCAACGGGAGGACAACGATGAGAGGCAAACAGATTGCAAAAACATTGATATGCTTTTTGCTCAGCACGATGCTGTTTTGCGGCACGGGTACGGCGGTTTTTGCCGAGCAATTTATCAATGGCAGCATTGTCTCAAATACCTCAGAACGGGGGCAGAATGATTCAGTTTCACGGTCGGAATCGGGCAGAAGCTTAAACCCGAATATGCTCGCTGAAACAGTTCTTGCTTCCAACCCTTCATCGGCTGCACTCCCGAATGCACTGCCGCCGCAGGAACCCCCGGCAAGTCACACCAAAGTCTTTTCGTACGACAATGATATGCTGTTTAGCGGCATTTACAACAGTAATTCTTATTTCTTCAACGTGGAGGCTTACTGGAAGGTTGTGTATGCTTATGCATCTGTTCAGTTCAGCATCAGTCCGCTGATTGAAAATATACCGGCATCGCTGACGTTTTTTGTAAACTCCCCGCCTGTGTCCTCTTGCAAAGTCGATTACAGCAACGGGAAAACGCAGATAACTTATGTAGAAATCCCTGTGAGTCTGTTGAGAAAAGGCTATAATCAGTTTACGATTTCCGCTTATGTTCGCGCGTATAATGACGACGGATGTCTGGACGACTTTTCAGGGGCAAATTGGGTCAATGTGAGCAAAGATTCCGTGGTGCAGATTGGCTATGATGTGGCAGATGAGGGCAGTGTACTCAGCCAATATCCCTATCCGTTCGTATCTTCCCTCGATGAAACCGGCAGCGACTGTTCCGTCTATGTTTCGGCAGACGCTTCCGACGAAGAACTGACCGCGGCACTTTTGCTGCGTGCAGACCTCGGAGATGAAACTCAAACTGCGGACGAGATATCGCTGAAAACGGTGGACCAGTACGGCAGTGACGGCGCAAAGCAGCGTGTGGTGATTGCTCTGAAAGATAAGCTGCCATCCTCTTTGTCGGGTTTGCTTCGAACGGATGGCAGAAGCCTTGAGGATTACGCTTATGTGTGCGAAACGTCCGATGCCGAGGGAAACATATTGGTGATAACATCCGATAATCCGGCAGCGTTGTACGATGGTGCCGCGATGTTAATGGATGAAAACCGTGTCTCTCAGGAAAAAAAGTCTTTCGCCTATGTGAAAGCGGGTTCGGCGGATGCGGTTATTCAGAACTCTACACTCAGCGATTTGGTTCTCAATCAATATACGGTGGAAGATATGACAGGCGGAGGTTTATCTTTTGTCGGGCCATTTCGCCGCGAACAGAAAATTTATCTGCCTTTTTCCGGCGGCTTTGTTTTGGCGGACGGAGGGAAGGCAGACCTAAATTTCCGTTACAGCGACAATTTGGATTTTGACCGTTCCATGGTTACCGTTTACTGGGGTGATATCCCGGTGTGCAGCAAAAAACTGGAGCGCCAGTATGCAGGCGGGGATACCCTTTCCTTTATCATGCCGCCGGATGTAGCGGGAACGTATGCGGGCAGTATTACCATTGCGTTTGACTTAGAATTAGAAGACCTTTACTGTACAAAGCGTGCGGAAGAAATGCCGTGGGCATATGTAACAGGGGACTCTTCTTTTTATCTGCCTGTGGGGCAAAACAGCAGATACAGCTTAAATGCGCATCCCTATCCGTTTCAGACGCTGGGGCTGTTCCAAAATACTTATGTTGTGGTGCCGGACAGCATGGATGAAATCGAACTAAACGCTTTGGGGGAAATCATCTCTATGGAAGGCGTGGGCGTCAGCCCTTACGGCAGTTTGCAGGCGGTGCGCGCATCTGAATTTGACGCGGAACATACAGATGCAAATCTGATTGTCTTTGGAACCTATCAAAACAACAGCGTTTTAGCTTCCCTTAACGATCATTTGAGCTTTGCGTTTGAGCAGGACGGCAGCCGTTTTGCCGGCAACCAAGAACTGCTGCTGAGTGAGGATTATGCCAAGGATATCGGCATTCTTCAGCTGCTGCGCTCACCGTACTTTTCCGGGCGCGCGATTCTTGCAGTATGCGGCACTAATGAAAAAAATCTTGCAACCATTGGCAGTTATCTTACCGAGCAGACGAACCGCGGCGCACTGACCGGGGACGCATTTTTAATCGACAGTGATTTTGAAACCAAGAGTTTTACATTCCTAACGAACGAAAAAAAGAATCAGGTTTCTTTGCGCGAAACGCTGGAGGAAAACCGTGACGCGATTGCTTTTACACTGGTATCCACCTTTGCCATGCTGTTGTTGCTTGCTGTCATTTTGGTAATTTTGCGCGCGCGGCGTCGGAAAGACCAACCTAAGTGACGTTTTAATCTGTGGCAGGACCGAAAGCCTTACAAATAGAGAGAGGGGCTAAAATGGAGAGAAAACGCAGCGGATTTTTATATTTTGCCTTGATAGTGTACAACACAGTGCTTCTTTATGCCCTTGTCTGCACGGCAGGAACACTTGGAAATCAAAAGGAATATCCGTATTTTCATAAGGGAATTTTTCTTTTGTCCATCATCGGCCTTGGCGTCGTACTTTTGGTGTTTGGTTTGCTGTGGGCACGTCTGGAAATGACGCGGCGTATAGCGAAGCATCCGCGTTTTGCTTTTTGGCTGGAAAACGGATTGGCCGCCGCCGTGCTGTGTACTTCCGCTGTTTTACGCGTGCGATATGTACAGACCATGCCGATGGAGCCGCAGTCCGACTACAAAACTTATTATGAAATTGCACAAATGCTAAGTAGAGGTACGCTGCTGACCAGCGGTACCGGTTATTGTGACTATGTCTCTCTGTTTCCGCACGTCCTCGGTTATCCCAAAATGCTGTCGGCTGTGTTTCATCTGTTTGGCGACGGAGTGTTGGTTGCGCAGTATTTTAATGTGGCGCTGGCTGTGGGCACGGCCTTTGTTGCATGGCGCATCGCACGGCGTCTTTCCGGTCGTATCGGCGGCTTTGTTACCCTCTGTGCAGCGGCTTTTTGGCCGTCTCAAATTCTGTACGGCGATTTTGTGGCAAGCGAATATCCGTTTACCTTTTTGCTGATGAGCTGTGCATGGCTGTTCGCAGCTTCCGTACAGGATTTTGACGGGACTGCTGCCCATCCGTGGTATTGTGTGATGGAACTGGTTGCTCTGGGGGGACTTCTTGCGTATTCGGGGACGATTCGTCCTCTGGCGGTTGTCTTTTTAATGGCAGTTTTGCTTTATCTGCTGCGGGGCAGGATAGAGCTTCCCGCACGTCTGAAAAATGATATCCCTCTGGGTATGCGCTTGATTGCCCGTGGCTGGAAACGCTGTTTGATAGTACTCTTGGCATACTTGCTGTTTTCCGGCTTTTTTGCGCTTGGTGCGGCATATACAGTGGACCGCAAACTTGCTTCAGGGAGCACCTCATTTGGCTACAATTTGATGGTAGGACTCAACATGAAATCCGACGGAGGATGGAATCAACAGGATGCAGATTACCTCGATGACTCCTTTAACGAAACCGGCAGTGCGACAAAAGCGCAGTTGGCCTGCCGAGATATTGCCATAAACAGGCTGACACAAAATCCCAAGGCTGTTTTTAACCTGATGATTCATAAATTTGAACTGCTGTGGGGGAATGACGATTACGGGGCTTCAATGAATATCTTGTTTCTGAATCAGCAGGGAAATTTGACTCCTCAGCGAGAAGCATTTCTCTGCAATATGATGAGTTTCGGCAATTTTTATTATGCCATCATGCTTGTACTGTCAGGGGTGTTTGGAGCCTTTTTGTGGCGAAAGAAGCCCAACGCTTCCTATGCATTGATGTTATTTTTTCTGGGTACCGTTGCACTGCATCTGTTAGTGGAAACGCAAAACCGCTATCATTTTCATGTCCTGCCGCTTTTTGCGGTTTTTGCCGGATTGGCGGTTTCTTATGTAAATCAGGAATGTTATGAAAACGTGATGGCAGCTAAAGTGCGCGAAGAGAAGACTGCGGCAGAGAGAGCAGAACGACAAGAACATATTAGAAAACTAGAAGAAGAGGAAAAACGTCTGATGAGGCTGAGACAAAAGGCCATGCACGCGCAGTTTGACATTGAAAAAGCCCTGCGTGAAGGTCATGTGGGTATTACGGTAACCGAAGCTGCAGCGGAACAGGAAAAGGCAGAAACACACACCGTGTCTCCCGGTCAGGAAGACGATTGCTCGTTGGACCAAAATCAAGACGAGAAACATCAAGAGTGATTGTGGATAGTTTTATTTGAAATGAGGTGAATGCATCGAATGTTGCTCAGGCGTGCGGAAAAACTGTGCCTTGCGGGAATGGCTGTGCTGACCGTATCCATTGCCGCGGTGCTCCTCTGGCAGCACATATCTTGGCAAACAGGGAAAAGTATGTCGGACAAAAAGACGCAGGCGCTTTTTACCCCGGAGGATAAACTTCCGCAGAAGTTATATCTGGGACAAGTTCCGAGCGTGACAAATTTTACAGATGCAAACGGCAAAACGGTTTCACTTTCCGAATATCGTGGGCGTCCCGTACTGGTGATTTTTTGGGCAGGCTGGTGTGAATATTGCAAAAAGCAGCTCTCCATAGCACAGGATATCGAGTCAATTGCAGAACGCAACGGAGCAAAAGTTCTGCTGATTAACAGGCCGAACTCTAAAAAGGAAACACATGATGAGGCCCTTTCTACATTGAATTCCATGAAGGTTTCGTTTGTCAGTTGGTTCGATGACGATTTGGCAGCATACCGGGCGTGGGGACTGCAGCAAATTCCGACTTCTGTTATTTTGGATGAACAGGGAAGGACAGCGGCTTATGCGGCCGGTGTGCTGAATGCAGGAGAATATGAAGGACTGTTTGAGTACGCACTGCACGGCGGGGGCAGTGCCACACTTTCCTTTCTTTCTGAACACATGACAGGCCAAGACGGCGGCGTGTACTGTAATATGAAAATTTCCGATGCAGCGCCGGGCGGGCAGGATGTTTTAAGCGAGACACAGGGACTGCTTATGCAGTATGCGGTTCTTGCCCAAAACAAAAGCTTGTTTGATTCCGCATGGAACTACACAAAAGGGAAAATGGAACGGGACGGCCTTGCGGCGTGGTATGTTACACAGGACGGGCAAAAAGCCGAAGTGAATTCTGCGCTGGATGATATCCGTCTGTGGTCGGCGCTAATAGATGCCGACGCCGTGTGGGGCGGATATGCGCAGGCAGCCGAAACCATTCAAAATGCCATCTATGAGAAAAACGTGCGAAACAGGCGGCTGGTCAGTTTTTTTGAATTTAACACAGGAAGGAAAAGTCATTCGCTTCCTTTGTGCTATGCGGATATTGCCGCTTTACAGCGCATGGCCAAAGCAGATACACGTTTTGCCCCTGTGGCGGAAAACGCGCTGAAAACAGTACAGGGCGGGTATATCTCAGACGATTTTCCTCTCTATTATGCAAATTTTGATTACGACAACAACAGTTATTCGCATGAAGATTTGAACACGGCGGAAGCACTTTATACTTTGCTGCATCTTGCACAGGTGGGAAAACTGAAAGCTGAAAGTCTTTCATGGCTAAAAGAACGGGTATCCGGGGACGAACTGGCGGCTCGATACCATGTTGACGGAAGTGCGGTGATAGGTTATGAATATCATTCCACAGCGGTTTACGCGCTGGCCGCATTGATTGCACAGAAAGCAGGGGACCGCGAACTGTACAATGCGGCACTGCAGAAAATGGAACGATACCGCGACAGCGATGCGACAAGCGAAACGTACGGTGCGTTTGGTGACGCTCAAACCGGTAATTTTCCTGTGTTTGATCAATGTATGCCGCTTTTAGTCTATGCTGGAGAGCGGCCGTAAAAGTGTAATGTTTTGAAATGTCTGCAGTGTCAAAGAAAGGCTGCCCGCCGCGCGGGTACAGGATTTGCCGGTGCACTGTTTTTTTTAGGATAAATGTGGTAAAATAAAACAAGTATATTGCAGTGTGTTTTACAGACATTTGGAAAAGAAGGAATCTGAAATAATGCCGATACCTCAAATTGCGTTTCAGAATGTAAGTTACCTTGACGGTGAAAAAACCATTTTAAAAGACATATCTTTTGAAATTTATAAAGGCGATTACGTTTCCATTGTCGGGCCGTCCGGCGGGGGTAAAAGTACGCTTTTGAAACTCTGCTGTCATTTAATCAGTCCCACGCAGGGGAGTATTTTCGTAAACGGAACCAATATCACACAGCTAGAGCCGGTGGAACTGAGGAAAAAAATCAGCTACTGTTTTCAAACGCCGGTACTTTTCGGGAAGACGGTACGGGATAATCTCAACTATCCGTATCTGATTCGAAACAAGAAAATGGATATGGAAAGGGTCAATGCTCTTTTTTCAAAATTTAAAATGGAGCCCGACTATCTAAACAGGGAAATCGGAAACCTGTCCGGCGGGGAAAAACAGAGAATTGCGCTGATTCGCTCCTTGCTGTTTCTGCCGGATGTTCTTTTGCTGGATGAAGTGACATCCGCGTTAGACGTAGAAAATACCCTTGTGGTTGAAAATGTGATTTTAGATTTAAACCGTAGCGGGGTCACGGTTTTATGGATTACTCACAATCCAGCTCAAAGCAGAAAATATGCCGGTAAACTGCTGACCATTGAGAACGGCCAAATGAAAGCACTGGAGGAGTTAAGATGAGCCAAGCCAATATCAGTTTTTCTTCACTTTTGATTGCGTCCCTGCTTGTGTTCATTTCCCTGCTGTTTTCCTATTTTCAAAAGCTGAAGCTGGAAAAAGAAATCCTCATCAGTGTTTTCAGGGCGATTGTTCAGCTTATCGCTGTGGGCTATGTGCTTGAGTATATCTTTGGTTTGGAAAATCCTATCTTTACCACTCTCTTTGTCTTGTTGATGACATTTAACGCAGCTTATAATGCCGCCAAACGCGGAAAAGGAATCAAGCACGGAATTGTGATTTCTTTTGTTTCCATCGCTTGCGGAGCGGGGGCTACTCTTGCCGTTTTGGTGCTGTCCGGTGCCATTGACTATGTTCCAAACCAGATTATTCCCGTCGGCGGGATGATTATCAGCAATGCCATGGTGGCGCTGGGCCTTTGCTACCGTCAGATTACAGCGGATTTTAAAAGCAGGCGGGATGAAATTGAAACAAAGCTGTCCCTCGGTGCCGATATTCTGCCCTCCTCCATAGAGATTATTCGGGATTCCATACGCACCGGCATGGTGCCCACCATTGACTCCGCCAAAACGCTGGGAATTGTTTCCCTGCCCGGTATGATGACGGGGTTGATACTGGCAGGAACTTCGCCGGTTCAAGCGGTTCGATATCAGATTATGGTAACGTTTATGCTTCTTTCCACAACCGCTATTTCCTCCTTTTTGGCCTGTTATCTTTCCTACCGCAACTTTTTTAATGAAAGAAAGCAGTTAATCTAGAAAAGTTAGACAGTGAGTGCTGTTTTCAAAAAACGGATGATTCTGCAGCTGCACAAGGAATCCTTGCCTGCGGGTCGGATTTTGGGCTATAATAGGAACAATCTTTTTTGAGAATAAATGCAGCGACAAAATATCTCTGAGTGGTATGTTCCATGGCTCGCAGGAAGAATACATACGGGAGGAATTTTTATGGAAATCAAGAAAGCAGCGCTGATTGGATTAGGTGCAATTGGGTCGGTATATGGGCGTTTGCTGCACAATGCATACGGCGGTAATTTTTCCGTCATCGCCGGCGGAGAGCGTGCAAAACGGCTGAGAGAAAACGGTGTAAAGGTCAACGGTGTGCCGTTTTTTCCGGCGGTTGTAGAACCTTCCGATGCCTTTGAGGCGGATTTTATTATCGTGTGTGTTAAAAACTATCAGCTCGAGCAGGCAATCGAAGATATGCGCGGTTTTGTCGGCTCGTCCACTGTGATTCTTCCGCTGCTCAACGGCGTGACGGCGCAAAGAAGATTACAGGACGCTTTTCCGCAAAGCAAGGTACTCTACGGCCTTGCTATTTATATTGATGCGGTGCGCACCGCGGACGGGGTTGTGAATACGAGGGACGGCGTGATTCAATTCGGCGAGGCGGATAACACGACGATATCTCCGGAAGTTGAGGCGGTTCGCAGCTACCTTGACGGCGCGGGAATTCAAACGGAGGTTTGCCCGGATATGGTCCGTGCGGTTTGGAAAAAATGGATGATGAATGTCGGTATCAATCAGGTCTCCGCTGTCACCCGTTCTCCATATGGTAAGGTCGCATCCACTCCTTCTTCAATGACTTTGCTACATGAGGCAATGATGGAAGTGGTCGCTTTGGCCAAGGCGGCGGGAATCCATTTAGAAGATGGGGATGCATTAGAAATCGAGCAGGCGTTGAAAAACTTCTCGCCGAAGGGAAAAACCTCCATGCTTCAGGATGTAGAAGCAAAGCGCCAGACGGAAGTGGAGTATTTTGCGGGCACTGTTGTGCAGCTGGGTGAGAAATATCATGTGCCCACCCCGGTCAACCATGTATTGCTTTTATTGTTGCGTTCCATGGAGGCACTGTATTAATTTTATAGCCATATCACTTACAATAAAAAATCCGCCCGACCGTGGAAATCACGGTCGAGCGGATTTTTTTATTACAGCGATGTTCTAAAAACAGTTACGGCCGTTTAGGCAGGCCCGGAAAATCGAGCGTTGCAAAGTAGTCAGCCGGGGTTTCCGCACGTCGGATGACATCGAACGAGCCGTCTTCATGGAGAAGTACTTCTGCACTGCGCAGTTTGCCGTTGTAGTTGTATCCCATGGAATGCCCGTGGGCACCGGCATCGTGCAGGACAAGCAGGTCGCCCATGTCGATTTTCGGCAGCATCCGGTCGACAGCAAATTTATCATTGTTTTCACACAGGCCGCCGGTCACATCGTATTTGTGGTCGCAGGGAGCATCCTCCTTGCCCATCACGGTAATGTGGTGGTAAGCACCGTACATGGCGGGGCGCATCAAATTGGCGGCGCAGGCGTCCAGCCCGATGTATTCTTTATAAATGTGCTTTTCACGGATGGCTTTTGCCACCAGAACGCCGTGGGGTCCGAGCATAAAACGGCCCATCTCTGTGTAAATGGCGACGTCTCCCATCCCTGCCGGGACCAAAATTTCATCGTAGACCTTTTTGACTCGCCGGCCGATTTCCAAAATATCCGGCTGTGTTTGGTCGGGACGGTAGGCAATACCCACACCGCCGGAAAGGTTGATAAAGGAAATATGTGCGCCGGTTTCGCGGTGCAGGTCAACCGCTAATTGAAACAGAACGCCTGCAAGCGCGGGATAATACTCGTTGCCCGTTGTGTTGCTGGCAAGGAACGCATGGATTCCGAAATTTTTGGCGCCAAGTTTCATCAATTTTTTGAAGCCTTCCGTCATCTGTTCCCGCGTAAATCCGTATTTTGCATCGCCGGGGTTGTCCATAATTTCGTTGCTTGCCTTAAAAACACCGCCGGGATTGTAGCGGCAGCTGATGGTTTCCGGAATGCCGGTTAAGCGGTTGAGAATATCAATGTGGGTAAAATCGTCTAAGTTAATGGTTGCACCCAGTTTTGCGGCAAGCAGAAAATCTTCATCAGGCGTGTCGTTGGAGGAGAACATGATTTCTTTGCCCTTTAGCCCAACTGCATCGGAAAGCATCAGTTCTGTGAGGGAGGAACAGTCCGCGCCGCATCCTTCTTCTTTTAATATTTGCAAAATATACGGATTGGGCGTGGCTTTCACGGCGAAATATTCCCGATAGCCGGGGTTCCAAGAGAATGCCTGCTTAATTTTTCTCGCATTTTCTCGGATGCCCTTTTCATCATAAAGATAAAACGGGGTGGGTACTTTCTTTTCAATTTCTCTAAGCTTGTCCAATGTTACAAAAGGTCGTTTTGTCATTTTAATTCCCTTCCCTGTGTCAGTTTTATCAGTTTAATTTCATTTTTTAAAGCTTCTTTAAAAAGGCTTACAAGATTGTCTTTTTTAGAGTACAAACAGGTTGAATTTTCCCCGTTCTCCAAATCTCCGGTCAGTACGCTGCTCGAGTCAACGATTAATCGAATTTGCTTTTGCTTTTTTTCCGTACAGTACACTGTGGCGCCGGGCAGATTAAGTGGTTGATCCGTAATGATGACGACTTTACATTTGCGTTCTACCATCTCTTTTAATTCCGGCAAAATCAGTTTCATCAGTTCTGCCGACATGGAAGCATAAACCCGTTCTTTTGCCTCACGCAGCATATTTCGCATTTTCAGCAAAATATGTTTTTCACCGGCTATGGTGATGTAACCATCTGAATCCGGTTTGCATTTAGGCTGCAGACGTTTTAGTTCTTCTGCATCTTTTTGCAGGCTGTATATGCAGTTGCCGCAGAATTCTTCCAGCGGCACCGGCGTATAATGAGCGGAAGCTCCTTCCACAAGCCTTGCTGCCCCTTTGGCAACCAACCCGGACAGTGCCGAATAGACATTGGAACGTGAAATTCCTGTTACTTTTGCCGCCTCATAACCGGTCAGGCCACCCTGTGATAACAAGGATAAATAAAGTTTTGCTTCCTGTTGGGTCAAACCAAAATGTGTCAGCAGTAAGACTGCATCCATAGCGTCACCTATACCATAGTGTTTCTTAATAGAACCACTATAATAAACTTCGGAACGATTGTCAAGTTTTATTGAGAAATCATTATTTTTTAAGAATTTTGTGATTTTATCACATACAAAGCTTGACGTAATGGTTATAATAAACTTGACAAAAACAGAAATACAGAAATCAGGGAAAGGAAGATATAATATGGCAGTTATAACGTTAACAAATGAAAATTTTGAGTCTGAGGTTTTAAAATCCGAGAAGCCGGTTCTCGTCGATTTCTGGGCATCTTGGTGCGGACCTTGCCGTATGGTTTCGCCAATTGTGGATGAAATTGGCGATGAGTCTGACGGAAGCTATGCAGTGGGCAAGGTTAATGTGGATGAACAGCCGGAAATCGCAGCGCGCTACAATATTATGAGCATCCCGACACTGATTGTGTTTAAAAATGGTCAGCCCGCCAAAACTTCGGTCGGCGTTCGCAGCAAACAGGATATTTTGTCAATGCTGAAATAAAGATGTTTTACCTGAGTATATCCTCCTTAGGATAGCCGCTCGATTGTTTTCTGAAAATCCGCAGAAGCCGATAAAAATCGGCTCTTGCGGATTTTTTTATCGTTTGCCATAATAAAAACAAGGGGGCATTCATATGCTAAAGATTGTACAGGGAGATATTACCAAACAGAAAGTTGATGCAATTGTCAATGCCGCGAACTGTTCTTTGTTGGGCGGCGGAGGTGTCGATGGCGCAATCCACCGTGCGGCGGGGCCGGAATTGCTTGAAGAATGCAGGAAGCTGCACGGCTGCGAAACCGGAAAGGCAAAGATCACCGGAGGTTACCGTTTACCCGCAAAATATGTTATTCATACCCCGGGGCCAATATGGCGGGGAGGAAACAATGGAGAAGATGAACTGCTTGCGGGGTGCTACCGCGAAAGTTTGCTCTTAGCCTCTAAGTACGGCTGTGAAACCGTTGCATTTCCGTCCATCAGTACAGGAGTTTACCGCTTTCCGGTTCAAAGAGCAGCACGTATCGCGGTTCGCGAAATTCTGTCGTTTTTAAAATCGGACAGAGTTGTCCGAACGGTATTTATGGTGTGCTTTGATCCTTTGACAAAATCTGCTTATGAAACGGCGCTTCGGGAACAAGCGGATGCCTGAAATTTAGCTCTTTCTTGAAAACAAGAGACTTGTAGAAGTTCGAATATACGTTAATATGAGTTGGAGTAAAAGATGGATTTTTAAAAATTCTTTTAAAATATTCAACAGTTGAAAAAAGATTGATTGAATTTTAACTATTTCGGGCTTATAATAGTTACGGAATTTTTATCAGTTTTTAAGGAGGGGTTTTCATGGAAGCAACGATTCTTGCACCGATTGGCGCCGTTGTTGCGTTATTGTTCGCATGGTATCTTGCTGCTAAAGTCCTAAAATCAGATGAAGGCAGCGACCGCATGAAGCAGATTTCTCGTGCGGTGCGCAGAGGGGCGAACGCTTATCTAAAGCGTCAGTATACCGGTGTGGCCATCTTTTTCGCTGTAATGTTTGTTGTATTGCTTATCATGGCTTTTTCCGGCTTTTTGACAATGTTTGTTCCGTTTGCGTTTTTAACAGGCGGTTTTTTTTCCGGCCTGTCCGGATTTATCGGAATGAAAATTGCGACGAATGCCAATGATCGCACAGCAAACGCTGCGCAGCACAGTCTGAATTCCGGACTGCACATCGCTTTTTCGGCGGGCGCAGTTATGGGATTTGTCGTTGTCGGATTGGGCCTTGTTGATATCTCTTTTTGGTATTATTTCTTGAAATTCTGGTATTCGGATCCGGCACATCTTGCCGTTGCCGCAGGTCAGACGCTTGAAAATGCGCAGGCTCAGGCGATTACGTCGGCAATGCTGACCTTTGGAATGGGTGCTTCCTCCATGGCACTGTTCGCCCGCGTCGGCGGTGGTATCTTTACAAAAGCCGCGGATGTCGGAGCGGACTTGGTTGGAAAAGTGGAAGCCGGTATTCCGGAAGATGATCCGAGAAATCCGGCGGTTATCGCGGATAATGTCGGCGATAATGTCGGCGATGTTGCCGGTATGGGCGCAGATCTTTATGAGTCCTATGTGGGATCCATCATTTCCACGGCGGCGCTTGCCGCGGCAGCCGGATTGGGATTTAGCGGAGTTACCATACCGATGGTCATGGCGGCGGTTGGTATTCTCGCTTCTATGATTGGTACATTTTTTGTCCGCACAAAAGAGGGAGCAACGCAGAAAAATCTGCTTGTTGCTCTTCGCCGCGGCACATGGATCAGCGCGCTGATGATTGCAGTGGTATCCTATCCGCTTATCCGTTTTGGACTTGGCGCGGATAAAGTAGGACTTTATTTTGCAATTCTCAGCGGATTGCTCGCCGGAATTCTCATTGGTGTTTCCACCGAATACTTTACATCCGATACATATAAGCCAACCCAGTCGCTGGCAAAAGATTCTGCAGGCGGGCCGGCCACGGTTATCATCGGCGGGCTTGCGCTTGGGATGAAATCAACCGTTTTCCCCATTGTTATTGTTGGAGCGTCGGTTCTGATCAGCTATTTCGTTTCGGGCGGCGGCGCAGATTTTAACCACGGCTTGTACGGCATAGGGCTCTCTGCCGTCGGTATGCTCTCCACGCTTGGAATTACACTGGCAACGGATGCTTACGGCCCGGTAGCCGACAATGCTGGCGGTATTGCCGAAATGTCCAAATTAGGCGAGGAAGTGCGCGAACGCACCGATGCGCTTGATTCTCTCGGAAACACCACCGCGGCCACCGGCAAGGGGTTTGCAATTGGTTCCGCCGCTCTGACGGCGCTTGCGCTGATTGCATCCTATATGGATTCTGTAAAAGTGCGCGATCCTTCCTTCCAGTTTAACCTGAATGTCACGAATCCCGTGGTTCTTGTCGGCCTGTTCATTGGCGGCGTTCTGCCGTTTTTGTTCTCCGCATTTACTATGAACGCGGTGGGCAGAGCGGCACAGAGCATTGTGACCGAAGTACGGCGGCAGTTCCATGAAATTGACGGTCTGATGGAAGGAAAGGCCGAACCGGATTACGAAACTTGTGTTGATATCTGCACACGTTCCGCACAGAAGGAAATGATAGCGCCGGCAGTGGTGGGTATTCTTACCCCAATCATTGTAGGACTGCTTCTCGGCGTGAATGGTGTTGTCGGTATGCTGGCCGGCGCAACCGTAACAGGTTTTGTTATGGCTGTTATGATGGCAAACGCAGGCGGTGCATGGGATAATGCGAAGAAGTACATAGAAAGCGGAAAACTTGGCGGAAAGGGCAGCAACGCACATAAGGCGGCTGTTGTCGGCGATACGGTCGGCGACCCGTTCAAGGATACGTCCGGACCTTCGCTGAATATTCTCATTAAGCTGACTTCCATGGTATCCATTGTATTTGCCGGACTCGTTCTTTCGGCTTCCGTTTTGCATTAAAAAACTTTACTTTCCGTGTTGACATTGCGGTGCAGAATGATATAATACAATCGTTTTGTTTGTAAACTGCCGACCACACGGAGAGCTTTGATACAGAGTATTCGATGCTTGAAAAATACGGCCGCATCTTTTCCATTGCATTGGCTGATTCTTGGTGGAGTTGGTGCACTCAATTCAGGCCGGTAATGCGGATTAGATGATGGTTAGCTAATTCTCAAAGTGCTGTGGGCGCTGCTGGCAACGTGAATCAGGTGGTTGGCTTCCTGATTTTGCCTTTCAACGTTGTTAGTATGGCGTCCACAATTTTATTTTTTGATTTCTTCTCTAGAGTAGACATAAGTAAAAATCCATGTATTATGGATACTGTACTGTAACATGCGTAATCTTTTGGTATGGCCGTGGTAAGAATGTATAACTTAAGTTATGGACGGATTTATGTTTGATACAAAGCGGATTTGTCTCGGTGCAGCCGGATGTTTTCGCAGTATGATATTTTGGAATATGCCGAGGAAAAGCAGGTCGGCTCCGGATATTGATTTGAAAGCAGCGAAAGAGCTGCAGGTGTCTCCGCAAAACTGCGTGGTGCCGGCGGATTTCCCGCTTAGCATTCAGTCGGTGCATACTGCGAGGATGATGACGGTTGTGGTTTTAGATTTTGTTCAGCCAGATGAAGCACAGAAAAATCTGTGACTATTGTGAGCTATCACTCTTTACTGTGCTAGATTTACTTCGGAATGAACAGAAGGAGGGCAGGAGTTGAAAATTTTAGTGGATGCGGATGCCTGTCCGGTTAAAAAGTTAATTGTTGAAGCGGCAAAACGCCACGGAATACCGGTGACGATGTTGATTGATACGAGTCATGTCCTTGATGATGGCTACAGTAAGGTAATTACCGTGGATAAAGGTAGGGACAGCGCGGATATTCGTCTGGTGAACCTAATAGAGCCGGGCGATTTGGTGGTGACGCAGGACTTTGGCGTGGCAGCAATGTCACTCAGCCGCGGCGCAAAGGCGCTGAACCAAAACGGCCTTATCTATGGAGAAAACAATATGGACCGGCTGCTGTTTGAGCGCGCCTTGAGACAGAAAATTCGGCGCGCGGGCGGAAGAGCCGGAAAAAACAAAAAAAGAACGGCAAAGGATGATGAATCGTTTGCCGAACAATTGGAATTTTTGTTGCGGCAATCGGAAGAAACGGAGGAAACACAGAACAATGGATCAAATATATGACGTGATAGTAGTTGGAGCAGGGCCGGCAGGCATTTTTACCGCACTCGAACTGGATCGCCTAGCGCCGGATAAAAAAATATTGCTGATTGATTCCGGGAACGCTCTGGAGCGCCGCTCCTGCCCGGCGAGAACGGTTGGGCAGTGCGCCCACTGTGCAACCTGCAGCATCATGAACGGATGGGCGGGTGCCGGTGCATTTTCTGACGGAAAGCTGTCTCTTTCGGAAGAAGTAGGCGGAAATATTACCGATTATATGTCGGCAGAACAAGCACGGGAACTGATACACTATGTAGACGGCATTTATCTGCACTATGGTGCTCCGAAAAAAGTGTATGGCAAGGGCGATAAATTTGCGGATAAAATCGCCTACGAGGCGAAAAAAGAGAATATACAGCTGATTCAGTGTCCGGTGCGGCACATGGGAACGGAATATTCCTATAAGGTTTTGCTGGAAATGTATCGCTACCTGACTTCACGCCCTAACTTTGAATTTTGGGAGCGTACAACTGCTGAATCTATCGTAGTGGAAAACGGGAAGGCTGCCGGAATTCAGCTGACCGGGCCGAACGGTAGACAAGTGGTCAGAGGGCGCAATGTGGTTCTTGCGCCGGGCCGCGGCGGTGCGGAATGGCTTGCCCGAGTTGCACAGGAAACGGGCCTGAGCACCACAAATAATGAAGTGGATATCGGGGTTCGGGTTGAAGTGCCGAATGCGGTGATGGATCCGTTGACCAAACACCTTTATGAGGCAAAGTTGGTTTATTATTCGGATACATTTGAAAACCGCGTGCGTACTTTCTGCATGAATCCCGGCGGTATTGTCAGCGAGGAGCATTACGATATCGGCTCCGGTATCGCTGTTGTCAATGGCCATGCTTATGCGGAAGAGGAGAGACACACAGAAAATACGAATTTTGCCCTGCTGGTTTCCACGAAGTTTACAGAGCCGTTTCATCAGCCGATTGAATACGGGCGCTATATCGCGCAGCTGGGTAATATGCTGACCGGCGGCGGGATTATGGTGCAGAGGCTCGGCGATCTTTTGATGGGGCGCAGAACCGATGCAACGCGGCTGAAGAAATCAACGACTATCCCAACGCTGAAAAGCGCTGTACCGGGAGACCTGTCATTTGTTTTGCCGCATAGGCATCTGACAAGTATTGTGGAGTCCCTGCGTGCGTTTGATAAGCTGGCACCGGGGCTTTACTCCAAGAACACTCTGCTCTACGGCGTGGAGGTAAAATTTTATTCTTCCAAGGTTTCGGTTCAACCCAACTTTGAGACGCAGGTGGAAAATTTGTATGCTATTGGCGACGGAGCAGGCATTACGCGCGGATTGATGCAGTCCTCCGTTACAGGCGTTGTGGTCGCACGGGATATCGCGAAGAAAAAGTGAAAAAGTAGAGCGAAAGTTTTTTATGAAGAGGAATGTTGTCTTTGTTGGTATCTGATTGATGCAGGCAAACGACCTCGGTTTCCACATGATATGGCAGTCTATCAATAAAAGGAGCAGGATGATACACTGCTCCTTTTTTCTATGCTTGTTTTAGATGACGAGTAATTTTTATGCCGTTGCGGTTTTTAAATGGGAAATTGTGTTGCCGATGACACCCGAGATGAGCCTGTGTCCTTTCTCATTTGGATGTATTCCATCTTCGCACAAAAAGTCTTGATAACTACGTGTTTCCAAAAATGCGCTGCTGATATCAATTAAGGGCACAGCACAATCTTTGGCAACCTGATAGACAGCCAGATTATACCGCTCATGCCAGCGGTAAATGTGTTCAATATCGCCTAACCAATTCAAAATCGCACCGGAATTTAGCCCTTTGGAAATCCATGAAAAATATCGCTTCGCATCAATCGGCGGCAGCGTAAGCAGAACCGGGCAGCTCCCGCACTTTTTCACCTGTTCAATCAGTTCTTCATATTTCTGCTTGAAGACACCGACCGGCGTTTTTGGCTGATGTTGTCCTTGCGGCCTTGCAGAAATCTCTGCCCAGTTATAATCGCAGTCGTTTCCGCCAAATTCAAGTACCGTATAGTCATAGTCGGAAAGTTCATTTTTATGATGGCGCAGAAGTTCCATCCCCTTTGTGATGGTACAGCCAAATTTGGAATAATTCCGGATGATAACAGGAAAGCTGTTCATAATCAGGTTGGCAAAACAGTCCCGCAGCAGAGTATATTTTTTTATCACGCTGTCAAAAATCACGCCCTTTGAAACGGAATCGCCAAACACGCAAACAGTTACATTCATATCAATTCCTCTTTCTTACTGTAACAAACAACTTGTCATATAATTATAAAAACTATATCTCCTAATTATTAATATGTCAATAGTTTATGCTTAAAAATCAAAAAAATATATGCTGTGCGTGCGGGATATTTTGCATAATTTGCTAAAAATTTAACAATCCCCTTGCAAAACAAAATCACATCACTATAATAAAAGTATATAATCTTTATCCACTTTATAATATCTTGATCCCGTCAGCATAAGAGGCTAAAAAAATTCCAATGATATTGATATAGAAAAGGGAAGGTGAATTGGAATGGTCAATGTGAGAAAATGCGCAATTATCGGCTGCGGATTTGTTGGTTCGGCTACGGCATTCAGCTTGATGCAAAGCGGGCTGTTTTCAGAGATGGTTCTGATTGACGCAAACCACGAGAAAGCTCAGGGTGAAGCCATGGATCTTAGCCATGGGGCTCCTTTTGCGCGCCCGATTGAGATTACTGCAGGCAATTATGATGATATTGTGGACAGCGGACTGATTGTGGTGACAGCAGGAGCTAACCAGAAGCCGGGAGAAACTCGATTGGACCTAGTTCAAAAAAATGTGGGAATTTTTAAGCAAATCATCCCTGAAATTAAGAAAAGAAACTGTGAAGGCATTTTGCTCATTGTGGCCAACCCGGTGGATATTTTAACCTACACAGCGCTCAAGCTGTCAGGTTTTCCGCCAAACCGCGTGATCGGTTCCGGTACGGTGCTGGACACAGCCAGATTAAAATATTTACTTGGGCAGCGCCTTGGTGTGGACAGCCGCAGTGTGCATGCCTATATTATTGGCGAACATGGCGACAGTGAACTTGCGGTATGGAGCAGTGCGAATATCTCAGGAGTGGAACTGGATCGGTTTTGCGAAATGTGCGGGCATTACAACCATGGACGCAATATGCAAAAACTCTATGAAAGCGTTCGGGACAGTGCTTATGAAATCATCCAGAAAAAGGGAGCAACTTATTACGGAATTGCGATGGCGGTTCGGCGCATTGCGGAGTGCATTATGCGGGACGAACATTCCATTTTGCCTGTTTCCAGTTTGATAGAAGGGCACTATGGTTTAAATGGAATCTGTATGGGAATTCCTGCGGTTGTTGGTGCTTCCGGAGTGGAAAAAGTGGTGGATATCGGCCTCAGCGGTGACGAACAGCTCAGACTTTTAAAATCTGCAGAGTCCCTGCAAGAGGTTTTGAACACGCTTGATTTTACAATAGATGAGTAAGCACAAGTTTTAAGTGACGTTCCAAGTCATTTTATTCTGCTTGATAGAACAATACAGAAACGAAAGGCGAAGCCGCCGATACAGCTGTATTCGGCGGCTTCGTCTTTTTGCGTGCATGTGCGGCATTTGCCGCTTTCAGGTTTGCTGTTAGATTTCATAATCTGCGCTTGTTCTGCCGCAGATAAGCGTATGAACCACGCTCTTTACTGCAAGATGGGCAGGATGCTTTTGATAGGCTTGCTCCGCCTCTTTGGAAGAGAACGTACAATTTAAAACAAGATCGTAGTCCCCTCCGTTGTAATTGCGCCCGAGCTCAATTGAGGACAATCCGTCCACTACACCGAGCAGTGCTTGAAATTTTTGTCTGAGTTCTGCGGCGATTTCCTCCGCACGATTTTTGTGTTCAGGTTTCAGTGTCCAAAATACAATATGCCGAATCATCGCTCATTTCCTTTACATATTAAATATATTTAAGCCGGTTACAGAATCACGGCGCCGACCCATTTTACCATCTAAAATCCGGACAAAAATTTCTCCGGTTCCGCTGATAACAGCTTCATTCAGATGTCCTCCGATAACCTGCCCATCAGATTTTGCAAAATTTGCATGCAGATGGAGATATGTTTTGCCGTCCATTTCTGTTACACTGCCAAGCAGAGAGGTCATCTCCATTTCTCCGTCAAACGTGTTCGAATAATATTTTTGCTCCGCTACGCGGTAAAGGCCAACTACAACGTGGTCAGCGGCACCAATGCCCGTAATAAAGCCAAAAGCCACATTTTCTTGTTCGCAAGCCCTTTGAATTGACTTTATCAGTTCCTCTCCGCGGTCAACGCGTATTGCTAGGGTGTTGCCATATTTTTTGCATTGCATAAAAACCATCCTTTCTTCCGTTTATTTTCGATGCAGGCTGTTCAGCCCGAGATCATCCTGTAATAGTCCGCCGAACGTTATCGCTTCGGTGCCAAATTTGTCCCGAATCCGGTCCATTGCGTTTTCCAGCCGTTCTTCTTTCCCCTCATTCTCAGCATGGCTGTCAACAAAAAAGCAGAGTTGACCGCCGGGGGCATCATTTGGGACTAAATTAGTCCCGGAGAGAGAAAGCATACGGATTGGGGCATTGACATTCCAGCAGGAATTGACGAGTTCCATTCCTGTTGAGGCCAGTACCCGCGACAGGTGAGTGGGGCAGGAGAGAGTTTTCTGACGAGTGATGTATCGAAACGATGGGTCTTTGATTCCAATTTGCACCACCCAGCATTTCAGTTCCTTTTTTCTTAATCGGGAAGCTACGCTGTCTGCAAGGGCACGCATGGCTTTGCGCAAATCTTCCATGCCAATCAGATCCCGCCGAAAGGTAACACTGTTGCCAACACTTTTGATTTCTCTGATGTTTTTCCCGTCTACAACAGGGCTTTCATCTCGGCCGTTAGCGTACTCATACAGTTGGATTCCTGCTTTCCCAAGACGGGAGGATAAAACGGCCGGGTTGTATTGTGCAAGGTCGCCGATTGTGTGGATGCCCAATCCGGCCAGAATTTGTTTGGCTTTTTTGCCGCAGAACATCAAAGCGTCCACGGGAAGCGGCCATACAACATCTTTATAATTATCACGGCTTATCACCGTTGTAGCGTCAGGTTTTTTATAGTCACTGCCGAGTTTTGCGAAAATCTTATTAAACGAAACGCCAACGGAAATTGTAATGCCGATTTCCTTTCGGACTGTTTCGCGCAGAGTATCGGCAATCTGTTTACCGCTGCCGAAAAGGACTTGACTCCCTGTAACGTCCAGCCAACTTTCATCAATGCTGAACGGCTCTACTAAATCCGTGTATCTGCGGTAAATTTGGTTAATTTGTTGGGATATGCGCCGATATTCTGTAAATCTGGGGGCAGCCAGAACCAAATGCGGGCATTTGCGCTTTGCCTGCCAGATTGTTTCTGCAGTGCGTATCCCGTAGGCTTTCGCCAGTTCATTTTTCGCCAAGATGATTCCATGTCGGCTTTCAGGGTCACCGCAGACCGCCATCGGCACGTTTTTGAGTTCAGGGTGCAGCATACATTCTACAGAGGCAAAAAAGCCATTGCAGTCGCAGTGCAAAATTGTACGCTCCATATCCTTTTCTACCCCCTAGATATCATACCACAGTTTTACACGCAAAGACAAAGAAATTGCGGTATTTATATAGGCGGAAAGATATTCGGTTTATCTAGGGGTTCAGATAGATTTTTGCGCCGCGTCCTGCTTTCGCCTTTGTATATTTAAACTCTACGGTGTCCGGCAGATTGTAGTAAATTCGCATGGCAGCTTCAAACCCATGGGGGCTGTCATCCGGTTTAAAGTTATAGGTTACGTTGCAGTATGTCCAATCGAATTGATTATAATCAATCAATACAGTGTTTTGCTTGCCCTGCTGTGCCTTCAAAATTTGCTGTTCGATATTCGCCGCAGCAGTACCATTGATTACCGCACCGCGCGCGATACAGGCAAAGGATACAACTCCAATCAGTACCAATGAATCCTGGAGAATTTCTGCCCAGCGGATGTCTTCACCGCAGTCCCACAGAATACAAAAAATCATCAGCAGGGCGAGGGCATACAAAGGCATTTTGGCACGGCCGCTGCTCGTGGTGGCAACTGCGGGAATCGCCTGTGAAGCCCACATGCCCACATACAGCACCGGTAGGTAGGAACTGCTTTTTTGTCTGTGCGCATGCATCAGCAAAGCTGCAAAAATCAATAGGATATACAAAATCCAATAGGCGGTAAGCATAATCTCTGCAAGCTGTTGATAACGCCCTGTCTGCGCAGAGGAATTTGGCAGCTGAAGCATAGGGAAGCGGAGACTTTGACTCAGAATGATTAGCAGTGCACCGAAAAAAAGATACAGCAAAATCAGGAAAGAGATTTTCTCTTTATGAAATTGGCGGTAGAGCAAAAAGGCCGAGGCAAGCCCCATGGCAATCAGCCATGGCCAATAGTTATTGATTAAAGGGACAAAATAATGCCGAAAGTTGCGAAGAACGTTTGTTATCGTGCTTTGTTCCACTCTGTTTTCCTGCTGCATGCGGAAATATGCCCCCGGAGCTGTCAGCATGAAAATCAGCACACACACATTTATCATGGTTAGTATTTTCAGAGAAGATGGAATTTTTTTGATGGTATGCTTTAAATAAAGCAGCGTGGCAATGCACATGCACAGCAGCATGGTTGTTACCTGTTCATGCAGCAGTGCCGCAGCGACAAAGCAGATTGGAGAAATCCATGCAAAAATTTTTGGCAAAGTGCGGCCACGAAGTCTATTATAAAATGGCAGGAATCCAATCAGCATGAGGAAAAATGGATAGATGTAATTGGTGGACCCATCCAGCCAAAGGAAAGAATCGGAGAAAAGCTGGGAAGACATGGGAAGCAGCCCCGGGAATACTGCACAGACGCATGCCAAAGTGATGGTACGTCGGTCAGAATTTTCGCTTAAATGAAGCGACCCTCTAATATAATAGAAGAAGGTTAAAGAAACAGCACTTGCCACACAAGCGGTGAGGATTTGCCAAACACGCATGTCCATCATTAAAAACACACCGGCCAGCAAATTCCCCATCCGAGCGCCGCCATATGTATAGTATTCCAGATAATGCTCCCAGATTTTTGGCAGGCTGCCGCCATGAATACTGAACCGATAGTCATCGCCTTGCAAAAAAGTATAGGAATAAACAATCAGCCAATATATAAGTGCTGCCAAAAACGGAGCATATAGAATATAGTTTTTCCAATGTTTCACTTTTTGGTGCATTTTATTTTCTCCTCCCACCGCAAAAAATCAAGCTGCTATATACTATATACTTAAAAATGGTTTGTTTTTCAATGCTTTACAAAACATACATGAATATACATTATATGATAGGAAGTGTCAAGAAAGTCCGGAATGCGTTACAATTTATAAAATAAAAAGCAGAGAGCTAAAACTCTCCGCATAATATGTGTCAGTCCACAGGGGCATAAAAAAAAGTGGTTGCATCCACAATTTTACACCATTTTTGATGTTCCAGTACGTGAATAATATCGCTGCGCTTTACCCCTTTGCCAATTGCCTTGGTGATTTCGGAAATGTGAATCAGCCTGTCTGCGTTTTGCTGAAAAAAGACAAGCAGGCGTTCTTTCAAATCTTCCGTGGCAATGGTATGATTGGATTTTGACTTTTTCGCTTTGGTTAAGCATTCCGGATGTTGTTTAAAATATAGAACGCATATAGCTTTGATACGGCTCAGCAGCGAGGGGGAAATTCCAATTAACTCCGGCAGTTCTTCGAACCTGCAGTTGACCAAATCACGCATGCGCCTATAACCATGCAGCTCACAATACTGAAGAAATGCCGCGTAGCTGTCTCCGCAATAGATTTGCTTGATTTCGTCCATCTCATCTATCCTTTCTATTTTATTTGTGACACAAAGAAATATTATACTCCCAAATCACAAAAGATAATTTTTTTGCAGAATTTCTTGCAGAAGGGATTTAATCGCATGCTTTGAATTTCGATGTGGAAATAAATCTTAGACAATAAGTTTTGCTTTTACTTTAGGGAATTGCCTAAGCTGGCATGAGTTCGTCTATCATACATGGGAGTGATTTGTTTTTTCCAAATTGATACAGGTATTTGTTCCGTTTTGTGCCGTCCATAATTTATTCATGAAATGCTCTTAGAAACTTAAAAAAGGTTTCATAGGCAAGTCATAAATAGAGGTTATTCTATAATCGTTCCAAGTGAACGGAAATTCGTTGCACAGCAAAGCCGGTGTGAACAGAATACCGGACCATAAGTTCGCAGACAGATTATAAGAGCCTCAATTGAGGATTTTCATATAACTTTTTCATAACACTTTCCTCCCTCTCTCATTCAGGCCGCCCATGAAGGCGGCCTTATATTATTTAGACAGTCCCCATCCAACGCATGAAGCGAAGGATGGGGACTGTCCTATTCTTGTGGCTGTGTTGTGGGCTGTTGTTTACTCAAGCAAAACACAAACTTGCTTTGTGGCATACTCATATTCAACTTTTACCAAAAGAGAGATGTTATCGTCGTTTGGATAGATGTTGTGAATCTAAAAGACTACGGCTCTCCTGTTTGAAGGAACTTTTGTAACTGTTTTAGATGTTCCGGAGCCGAATGATCCTGATGAATGTGTCGATGTTGAGTCTGTCTCCGTCGCTCCTGTGGCAATCGGTTCATTTACAGGTGGCACTATCATAGATAGCTCAGACACGATGGGATTGGTTATTTTGGGATGCTCTGTACTAAGAACTCAGTTTCCGAAGATACTGGTCTAATTCTACGGGATCATCATTTCATTACAAAAATATGGGAATATATACCTGCGTTTTAGTGACGGTAACATTTCAAAATAATAACCGTACAAACGCATTACAGGGAAAGTGTTAAAAATATACTACAATGCTTTTGTGAAAAAACAGCATGACGATTTTTAAACAATGCTACAGCGGCGCTATTTTAAAAATTGAGATTCATCACAACTAATTATGTGAAGTTCAAAGCCGATATATTATATAGTTTAAGCGGTTGAAATTCAAATTAACGAAGATCAATCAGATGGTTACTTTAGAGTTGACGCTGCTGCCAGATTTGAGAGACAGCAAGAAATGCGGAATCTGTAATGACAGTAGAGATTGGATGTAAGCATCAATCTAAGAGGGATTATAAATCTGTTTTATTAGCATATTTGGAGAATGGCAATTTTCCAAGGTCCCAAATACCCGGATCAAGTATGTCGGAATATACTTTTACAATCATTCTTTGTTTTCACATTGTATACAGAATCTAAGCATAAGGATAAGGAGTTTTCTGAGTTTGTTTTGATGGATTGCGGCAGGCTCCCTGACATAGAAAACAAGGTTTTGGATCCTCTGATGACAAATTTGTTCTTTAAATCGGCTGATATGTACATAAAATAAAAGTGCAAATTTTGATTGATTTGAAATAATATTGAAAAAACGTCAAGAAAAATATGGTATTATTAAAATATAAGTGCATGTAAGCAAATTATTTTAGAAAAATATACTATTTATGGTATCTTCTTTTTTATTAGCTTGAATTGTCTTGCCGAAAATGAAATCAATCGATATTTCAATACAACAAACAAGAGGAGTGTTCTATTTGCGATTATACATAAAAAAACAGATGCTTGATTTATTAGAGACTCTAACGGAAGGCGTCAAATATATGGGAAATAATACGAATACCAATCCCGAATCAATGTTGGAAGATTGTATTTGCGCCGTTTTATCCATTGAGCGTGTTTTACAAAATGAAGGAATACCAGATACGCAGTCGAATATTAAAAGCTTACTTGATACTTTTTATAAGATGAAATCTTGCTTTAATACGAATTTGGAGTTTCAAACTGAATGTAAAAAATCCAAAGCGAAAATTCATAGCCTTAAATTATTCATCCGCAATAAAATTAAAACGCAGCTGGAAATCGCTTTTTTTCCATATAAATCCTCTATGTGGGACAGTATGGAAAGTATTTGGAAGGCAGCGGTACAGGATAAAGATTGCAGCTGTTATGTTGTTCCAATTCCGTATTATACGAAAAAGAATGGTGTGAAAGCGGAATATTTCTATGAGGGCAATGATTTTCCAGAGGATGTACCGGTTGTTCATTATTCGTCTTATGATCTGGAAAAGCGGCATCCCGATATTATTTACTTTCATAATCCTTATGATCAGTGTAATTATGTAACCCAAGTAGAGGATACATATTTTTCCTCTAATTTGGTGCATTTTACAGACATGCTTGTTTATGTTCCATATTTTGTTTATGGGGCTTATAAAGACATGAAAAGTGCGGAAGGTTTTTTTGTCACATCTGGTTCCATGAATGCTGACAAAATCATTGCACAGTCGCAAATACACAAAAGCTATTTTGTCAAATATGGTCTATTGCCTGAAAAAGTTATAGTTGCTGGCTCTCCAAAATTTGATGCGGTTATACAAACAACTAGGCAAAAGTTTTTGATTCCTCCTCAATGGCAAGACAAACTAAGTGGCAAAAAAATAATTTTATGGAACACGACAATAGACGCAATGTTGAAGAAGTCCAATTGGGTTGACAAAGTATCTCATTTAATTGATGTCGCTATGAATTGTAGCGGTTGTGCTTTAATATTCAGACCGCATCCTTTATTGGAAGCAACTATTCGAAGTATGCGGCCACAGTATCTGAAATCATTTTACGATTTGAAAAATAAAATATTATCATCTGACAATGCTGTACTTGACGAAAATCGTGATGCATATTTGTCAATAGGAATATCGAATGCTCTTATCAGTGATTACAGTTCCATTTTATTGCAATATCATGCGACAGAAAAGCCGATTTTATGTTTAGACACTAAAAACTGGTTTCAAAGTGAACAGATTCATATTTTTGATTACTCCCAAGATTATTTTTTTGAAAATGAGGATTCAGTAGCATCATTCTGCAACATGGTAGTTAATGGGAAAGATCCCAAGAAGAACAATCGTTTAAAGGCGACTCGTCAATCCACTGTAAACATAGATGGCAATTGTGGGAAAACAGTTCATGAAAAGATCAAAGATATATGTTTATCAATCTGAAATAGACAGTTCAATTAATATGTGGTGGAGAAAGTTAAAATGAAGACAGTAATTACATATGGCACTTTTGATTTATTGCATTATGGGCATATTAATTTGCTCAGGCGTGCAAAGCAATTAGGAGATTTTTTAATTGTAGGTCTTTCAACAGACGATTTTAATTCCATTCAAAAGAAAAAAGTAACTTATTTTTCTTTTTCTCAGAGGAAATTGATGCTTAAATCTATCCGTTATGTGGATCTTGTGATTCCAGAAAAATGTTGGGAACAGAAAGTAGATGACATAAAAAAATGGCATGTCGATGTTTTTGTTATGGGTGACGATTGGAAAGGAAAATTTGATAATTTGAAGGAATACTGCGAAGTGGTTTATCTTCCACGCACGCCAAAAATTTCAACAACTAAAATCAAAACTGATTTAGGAATGAAAATATTTCGATAATGTCAAGTTTGGAAAATTAAATATTAAGGATTAAATGCCGAAGTTTTAAAAAGTCAGATATCTTATAGGGTCAGGACCCATTTTGTTATTTAATATAGATTTTTGAATCAATACTTTTCCAATATTGTACAAAAAGTACTGATGCCTAACGATTTGCAGATTTTTCTATGGCTTTCTTTAGATCGCTGATATGGGTCGTATTTTCCATAGAGGAGTATCGCATCAAAGTTTTCTATTTTTTAGGTTAAATTGCGCCATAATTGCCTGCGCAATTCTCTCGCTTGCATGGCCGTCGCCGTAAGGGTTGACGGCTTTTGTCATTTTACTGTATTTGTGCTCATCAGTAATAAGGATAGAGTACAATAAAGTTCGCAATTTCATAAAGGTATAGAAAAGTCATTGGGACTCCGATAAAATGAATGGTGAGAAAACATTCAAAAAAGGAGAGATACCCAATGACTCACAAAAAGAATACCACAGATTTGACAGAATTGCTACTAAAATGTATGGCGCAGCCGGATCCAATGCTGTCGATGCTGGAATGGCTGTGTACCCGTCTGATGGAAGCAGAGGTCTCCGGTATTATTGGCGCGGAAAAGAATGCACACAATCCATCCCGCCGTGATTACCGCTGCGGCTATCGGCCGCGTCGACTGGATACTCGTATGGGGACGATGTATCTGATGGTACCAAAACTCCGAAATCAGGGCTATATCCCGTTTTTCGTAACAGAACGCAAGCGCAGTGAAGCAGCGCTGATTCAAGTGGTTCAGGAAGCGTTTGTGCAGGGTGTATCTACGCGAAAGATGGAGAAACTAGCCCGCAGTCTTGGAATTGAAAATCTTTCTCGCAGTCAAGTCAGTGAAATGACGAAAGGCCTTAATGAGCAGGTACAGTACTTCCGCAGCCGGCCTCTGACGGGTCGCTATCCTGTCATTTGGACAGATGCACTGTATGAAAAAATTCGTATGGATGGCCGGGTCGTCAGCATGGCTGTGATGGTAGTTTGCGGCGTCAATGAACAGGGGCATAGGGATATCCTCGCCGTAGAGCCAATGCTAGATGAATCAAAAGAAAGTTATTCTCAATTGTTTCAAAGTCTTTTAGATCGTGGACTGAAAACACCGCTTCTGGTGGTTTCAGACGCGAATAAAGGGCTGATTGCAGCCATCCGTGAGAGTTTTCCGGGAGCCTCTTGGCAACGATGCAAAGTCCATTTCATGCGAAATATTTTAGCTCATGTACCCCAGAAGGAAAAAGAGTCCTTTGCGGCTCAGTTAAAAGAAATTTGGTTGGCACCCTCCGCTGAAATAGCTAGACAGCGCGCGGAGCAAATATCAGAACAATATGGAAAACGCTTTCCAAAAGCAATCGAATTCCTGGAAGATGGACTGGAAGATTCTCTAGCCTTCTATGCTTTTCCGGAACTTGATGCCCGCAAAATTTCTTCAACTAATATGCTGGAACGGCTGAACAAGGAAATCCGCCGCAGAACCAGCGTAGTAGGAATATTCCCTAATCCGGATTCCTATCTACGTCTGGTAACAACATGTCTCATGGAATATGCGGAAGACTGGTCTGTTTCCAGAGCATACTTAAATCCAAAATCTATTCAGATACTATTAAACGTAGCCTAATTCATTTTCCGGAGTCCCAAAATTGCGAACTTCCCTTGACACTAGCATGGAAAGTTGGTTTTCAAAGTCCGCTAAAGAGTAAAAATGGTGTTTGTCATAAAAGCGTTTTTGGTCTTCGCGATGACTGCGTTCCACTTTCCCGTTGTGCCTAGGGGTATAAGGACGAATTAACTTGTGCCGGATATGAAGTTTAGCGGCAGTGGCTTCGAACAACGTCAGCAGATGTTTCTTGGAAGGTGAGAAACGGTTGGTGAATTCAAAACCGTTGTCAGTTTGAACGCATTCTACACGAACGCCGCGCCGGGCAAACCATTCGACAGCTCGTTTTAGAAAGTCAGCAGAAGAGTAAGTACTCTGTTCAGGGTACGCTGCCAGAAAACGCAGCCTAGAAAATTCATCAATAGCTGTGTACTGGAAAAGCCGAAGCTCAGGGTTGGCAATACAGCGCTTTGGAACTACTTTTACATCGATCTGAATGCGCTCTCCGGGATGCGTCATTTGCTCGTATGGCTTTGGCTGATATTTCTTCTTTGGTTTTGATTCTGGGAACATTCCCATTCGGCGCATTACACGGAACAGACTTTCCGGACATCGTGTGTATCCCCGCTTTTTCAACCGAGACCATAGTTCAATCATACCGAGGTCGGGATTTCTGCGCCGCATGTCGCGAATCAGCTTTAACTCGGCAGGTGTATGCTGGTTTGGATGACTGTGAGGCCTCCTAGACCGGCAAGCCAACGATTCTAATGTACCGTCATACCGGGCCATCCAAAAATAGATAAAGGAACGGCTTTTGTTGTATTTTCGGCTTGCACGGCTAACACCGTACTTTTGAGCATAGATCATTAGGGATTGCCTAAACTTCATGTCTTGTGTTACACTATTCATGCAGAAATGGGCACTTCCTTTCGGTATGATTTGGTTTGCGTAGCTTTATTTTAACCGATGTGTCCATTTCTGTATTTTATTTTTTCTCAACTGTCCAATATGTATTGTAGTCCTACAGACAGGAGAACCAAGTGAAGGAGCTTCTTCTTGCAATCCGCCGGAGTCCGTCATAACAAAAAAGCATTTTGATATCAGATTATGCATATCCGCCACATCCACAGGGTCAATTAGATGAATGTGCTCGTGATTTCCAAGAATCGGGAAGACTGTATTGCGAACTGCGGCATTTAAATGTACTGGATAAATCACATGAATATCCGGGAAACGGTCAACGATATCCTTTGCAGCCCTGCAGATATTTTCCAACGGCCGTCCAAGATTCTCGCGTCGGTGCGCCGTCAGCAAAATATATCGGCCTTTTGAAAAGTTAATCTGCTGCAGCTGTTTATCATGAAAAACATAATTAGTTCGGATGGTATACGCGAAAGAATCGATGACCGTGTTTCCGGTCACGTAAATATTTTGTGTAATATTCTCATCGACAAGATTTTTTTTGTTATTTTCGGTGGGCACAAAATGAAACTCAGCAATACGGCTGGTAAGACAGCGATTCATTTCCTCCGGGAAAGGAGAATATTTGTTAAATGTACGCAGTCCCGCTTCCACGTGCCCCACAGGAATTTTTGCGTAAAAAGCCGCAAGTGCGGCCGTAAATGATGTGGAGGTATCACCATGAATCAAAACTAGGTCGGGATGAACTTTTTCAAAAAGAGTACCCAGTCCCAACAGAACGCGTGAAGTGATGTCATAAAGCGTCTGACCGCTGCTCATGATATTCATATCATAATCCGGCCGAACATCGAATATTTTCAGCACTTGGTCCAGCATTTGGCGATGCTGTGCTGTTACACATACCATACTGTCAATCTCCGGATGCCGTTCCAGTTCTTTGACTAATGGGCACATTTTTATCGCTTCCGGTCTTGTACCAAAAATAGACATCACTTTTATCCGATTCATAAAATTTCTCCTTTGCCCTGTACTTTTTCCAAACGACAGTGCCCAATCCTACTCAAACAGTGTCATATCTTTCATTATGCTGAAATGTATTGAAAAAATACGAACTGCAATTTAAAAGTAAAAAAACCGCCAATCTCTGAGAAGATTAGCGGTTTTAAAGATATTGCAAAAAGTATGTAGTATTCAAAAAGCAGTTATGAATAGAAATTAAAGAATAACGGAAGAGGTAGAATCAATTTTGATGCCGCCGTCTTTTGTTCTTGAAAGTTTTGCCTTGTTTCCGTTTCCGTCGTCAATCGTCATCTTTTCAATGTTGTGGGCGGTAAAAAAATTTACAACATCTGACTCAACAAAAGCCGACCATTTTTTTACTTCTGCCCGCTGCGGCTCAAATTCTTCTTCCATGGTTATGGTTGCTTCCTGATTCATTGACGAATCCCTCCTAGTAATATGTAACGAAAATCAGTATAACATAAGGGACAAGCAGTGCAAAGCGAAAGTTGTCTATCTCTCTGCGGCCGGGTGTTATTCATAAAACGAAGGGCCAACAGTTCTGTTATGCACTCTTTTCCGAGCAACTAGTGAAACAAGCGTTAAAATCGGGAAAATTTCCAGTCTTCCAATTAGCATATCTAAGATTAGCACAATTTTTCCTAATGGGCTGAAACCGGAGTAATTACCGATTGGCCCAACAATTCCTAATCCGGGACCAATATTGTTGATGCATGCCACAACGGATGAAAACGTTGTATCAAAATTGAAACCTTCAAGAGAAATCAGCAGAACGGACAGCGCTAAAATGGCAATATATAAAATGATATAAACATTCACAAGAGAAATTGTTTCGTTATCAATTGCCTTTCCGTCCATACGTACCGAATCGACTACCTTGGGGTGGAGCATTCGCTTTAGTTCCCTTTTCGCTGTTTTAAAGGCAATAATGAGCCTTGAAACTTTCATTCCGCCGCCGGTTGAGCCGGCACATGCACCGCAGAACATTAAAGAGAGCAAAATAACACGTGAAAATTGTGGCCATTTGTCGTAGTTTGCGGTTGCAAAACCCGTTGTGGTAATAATGGAAGACACTTGGAAAAAAGCATTCCGAAAAGCTTCTGAGATTGTTTGGTAGTTAGTGCGATAAATATTCAGTGTAATGAGGAGAACTGCTGCTCCAATCACGCTCAAATAGACTTTGATTTCTTCATTGTGAAAAGATTCCTTGAATTTTTTTGTCAGCAGCAGAAAGTAGATATTAAAGTTGATACCGAACAGAATCATAAAGATGCCAATCACGTACTCAAAGTATGCGTTGTGATACGCAGCAATGGATTGGTTTTTCATGGCGAATCCGCCGGTACCCGCCGTTCCGAAGGAATTGATAAGACTATCCAAAAGGGGCATTCCGCCGAGAAGAAGCAGTATGACTTCCGCCACAGTTAAAATGATGTATATGCCATACAAAATTTTGGCGGTTTGTTTTACTTTTGGAACGAACTTATTTGTGGAAGGGCCGGGAGATTCCGCTCGCATAATATGAAGCATGGAACCGCCCGAAAAAGGAACAACAGCAAGGAGGAAAACCAAAACACCCATGCCGCCAATCCAGTGGGTAAAACTTCTCCAAAAGAGCATCCCGCGAGGCAGAGACTCAACATCATTTAAAATGCTGGCACCGGTTGTGGTGAAACCTGAAACCGTTTCGAACAGACTGTCCAAATACGAGGGAATCGCGTTGCTCAGCACAAAGGGAACTGCTCCAACTAGGGAAATCAGAATCCACGCAAGTGCTGCGATGCATAGTCCTTCTTTCATGTAGATTAGTTTATTGGTAGGTTCGTGCCGAGTCAGCGGGATTGCTATTGCCAATGCAAGAAGAATTGTGACAAAAAACGCAAAAAAAGACTGCTGTTCATGATAAAACAGAGAAATGAATGCGGAAGGAATCATAAACAGCGCTTCAACTTTGAGGACAACCCCTAACAGATATGTATACATTTTACGATTCATAACGGCGATGTCCCCTTATATGCGATTTAATTTAGCTGTGCCATAATCGCTGAAGATATCATTCATGTCAGTAAACTTGTGATTCATTGTAACAATGATAACGGAATCACCTTTTGTAAAGACAGTGTCTCCGTGCGGAACCATTAGCTTATTATGATGTACAATCAATGCTACCACGATATCTTTCTTTAAAGCGATTTGTTTAAGCGGCTCATTTTGATGCATGGTATTTTCCGCAACAATAAACTCCAGTACTTCGGCGCGTTCGTTGGCAATCCGAACCATGGAATTTACTTTGGAGCCAATTGTGTTCTGTTTGGCACGGACATATCGAATAATCTGATATGCAGTAATCATTTTCGGACTGATGACACTGTCGATGTTCGTGTCATCGATGACATTCATATATTCTGTGCGGTCAATTTTTGCAATTACTTTTTTAACGCCGCGTTTTGACGCAAATAAGGAGGCTATAATATTTTCTTCATCAATCCCGGTAAGCGCAATCATCACATCGGTGCTGGAGATTCCTTCCTCTTCCAGCAAACTTTGTCGAGTTCCGTCTCCATTAATAATCATAGCCTGCGGCAAAAGCTCGCAGAGCTCGTCACAGCGCTTTTTATCCTTTTCTATGATTTTTACCTGCAAACCCATTTTTAAAATCCGCTGGGCCAGATAATAGGAAATTTTGCCTCCGCCAATTATCATGACCGTCCGGACTTTGTGGTCTTTGTGGCCTGCCAGTTTCATGAAAGTGACAATATCGCCGATATTGCCTGTCACATGGACTTTATCGCCCTCAAGTAAGACATCGTTGGCATTCGGAATGAAAATTTCTCCTTTTCTTTCCAAAAGGCAGAGTAAAATATCCAATTTATATTTTCTGTGTATCTCCAATACCTTTTTTCCACAAAGTTCACTGCCCGATATAATCCTAGATTCGACCAGTATCACCCGATCTTTGACAAGACTTTTTACTGAAACAGCAGGAGGGAAATTAATAATACGGACGATTTCGCGTGCGGAAGCCTTTTCCGGATTGATGGTCATGCTAAGCCCTAGGTCCTCTTGCAAAAAGGCCAGCTGTTCCGAATACTCTGGATTCCGAATTCTCGCGATTGTATGTTTTGCCCCTAACTTTTTGGCAAGCAAACAACAGATAATATTTATCTCATCACTGGAAGTGACCGCTATGAGCAGGTCTGCATCCTGCACACCGGCTTCCTGCTGAGTGAGATAGTTTGCACCGTTTCCTTTGACACCAATCACATCAAGCTCTTCTATGGTGCGCTGAAGGGTTTCCGGATTGTTGTCAATCAAAGTAATATCGTGATTTTCCGTTGACAGCTGCGAGGCCAACGTATATCCTACTTTTCCGTCTCCAACAATTACAATTTTCATAAAACTCTCTCTTTACGCGATTTTACAAGTTGAATTTGTCCATATCTGTTTCAAGCGTTCAGCAAAGCGTTGCATTCTAAACGTGAAACAGGTTTTAAACTTAAAAAATGCTTTCGAAATCCGCCAACAATATACAGCATTGCCAGACTCTTTGCATTAAGCATCGGATTTACGTTTACGCTTGGTTTGCCTAGCAAATGCTGTTCCTATTTTGGTAATGTGATTTTGGCAGTAACAATCATCTTTAAAAACATTATTTGGGTTTGCGGATGTCTTATTAAATGCATCAATACACCACGGATTTACGATACCCCCAAACATATGAATTTTCGGCTTTTTATTTTAGCCGTTTATTCAATATTTATCAATATTTTGTCATTTTTACGAACGGATGTCAAGAAGCGAATTGTCTCCATTTTGTTTGTCTCCTTTTTCCTGTTCATGCACCTGCATGTTATGGCCTCGTTGAGGCCTTTAATGAAAGGTTAAATTGTCGCTTAGTTCGAGTATTTTCTTACTTTCCCTTGTTGATGCTTTTGGAGATAACTGTTTGTTTTGAAAATTTTCGTCTTGTTTACTTTGTTATGATAGAGCAAAGGCGAATTTTGAAAAATATTATTTTACTGTCATTACATAAATTGTATATAATTTACAATAATTTAGATAAAAATAGGCTAGGGGCCTGCGGACATTTTATTGGACTATATGGCTAATCCCATTTTGATTCTATATTCTGCTGGACTCAATCCTCCAAGAGATATTTTGATTCTCGTATCCCGATACCATACCATATAAGCTTCAATTTGCTGCATAAAATCTTCTACTGTGATACCTTGCCAAGAACGGCCGTAGAACATCTCATTCTTCATTCTTCCAAAAAAACCTTCACAGGCTGAATTGTCCGGTGAACACCCTTTTTGAGACATTGATCTGATCAATCCTGCCTTACGGGTTCGATCTATCCAGCCCGGCCATCGATAGTGACAGCCTCGATCTGAATGAATAATCGGATGCGCATCTTGAGGAAGTGCACTAATTGCACGATCCAGCATACGGTTTACCAATTGTGCGTCTGGTTTACAGCTAATGTTCCATGCTACCGGCATACCATCATAGCAGTCAATAATAGGAGACAAATATACTTTTCCTGCTGGAATTGAGAACTCCGTCACATCAGTCAACCACTTCTGATTTGGCTTGTCAGCTCTGAAATTTCTTCGAATCACATTGGGTACTTCAGGGCTAATTTCTCCTTTGTAAGAGCAGTATTTTCTCGCTTTTCGGCCTTTCACAACCAAGCCATTTTCACGCATAATTTGACGTATCACCTTTTCGGATAGGGTATAGCCCTCTCGGTTCAATACTATTTTAATTCTACGATATCCATATCTTTCCTTATTGTTGTGGAATATGGTCGCAATAGCTTGATAATCATCTTTATGCTTCTTTGCAAAACTGACCCGTTTGTTTTGATAGTAATAGCTGCTCTTTGCCAGTTTGAGTTTTTTTATCAATACAGGCAGTGGATACTTCTCTTTTAAGGCATCAACAATTACTGCCTTCTCCCTGTTGTTCAAGGGACTCTTGTTGACGCCGGGGTCTTTTTTTAGCACATCAATTGTTTTTTTCAGAATGTCAATTTCTAACTGCATATCTTGGATTTTTGCTTTCAGTTCATCAAGTTCCTCTGAAGATGCAGCTTTTCCTTCCGTCAGTTTCCCTCTGGCTCGCTCATTGGATGCATTCATTAATGCCGCAGCACCTTTCTGGATATATTTGCGCCGCCAGTTATATATACTTGCTGTGCTATATCCCACTTCATTTGATACTAATTGTACATCTTCTCCCAGCTCAAAGCAACGGTGTAAAATTTCAAGCTTTAATTCTATAGGTGGATGGCGAGGGTGCTCCGGTGTATTATATCCACAAAAGGTGCATCGGTCTTCCGGCAACATTCGTTTTCGATTGATCCAATTGTATAGCGTTTGCCTGCGTGCCGGATATCCCAAAATCGTTATTGTTTTTGTTACCGATTTCGTTTCTTCATAAACCTCCAGGGCTTTTCGATATTGTTCCTCTGAATACATCCTCTATCTCCTTCCTGAGTGTATTCAGTCCAACTTTTTGTCCGCACCCCCTAGTGTCAAGGGAAGTTCGCAATTTCGGGACTCCGGAAAATGAATTAGGCTACGTTTAACAGTGAAAGAATGGATTTCGGGTTTAAGTATGCTCTGGAAATAGACCAGTCCTCCGCATACTCCATCAGATGTGTTGTTACCAGCCGTAGATAGGAATCCGGATTAGGAAATATTCCGACTACGCTGGTTCTGCGGCGAATTTCCTTGTTTAGCCGTTCTAGCATATTGGTTGAGGAGATTTTGCGAGCATCGAGTTCCGGAAAAGCATAGAAGGCTAGAGAATCTTCCAGCCCATCTTGCAGAAGCTCAATTGCTTTTGGAAAGCGTTTTCCATACTGTTCTGATATTTGCTCTGCGCGTTGTCTAGCTATTTTAGCGGAAGGTGCCAGCCAAATTTCTTTTAACTGAGCCGCAAAGGATTCTTTTTCCTTCTGGGGTACATGAGCCAAAATATTTCGCATAAAATGGACTTTGCACCGTTGCCAGGAAGCTCCCGGAAAACTCTCACGGATGGCTGCAATCAGCCCTTTATTCGCGTCTGAAACCACCAGGAGCGGTGTTTTCAGACCACGATCTAGAAGACTTTGAAACAATTGAGAATAACTTTCTTTAGATTCATCCAGCATTGGCTCTACAGCAATGATATCCCTATGTCCCTGTTCATTGACGCCGCAAACTACCATCACAGCCATGCTGACGACCCGGCCATCCATACGAATTTTTTCATACAGTGCATCTGTCCAAATGACAGGATAGCGACCCGTCAGAGGCCGGCTGCGGAAGTACTGTACCTGCTCGTTAAGACCTTTCGTCATTTCACTGACTTGACTGCGAGAAAGATTTTCAATTCCAAGACTGCGAGCTAGTTTCTCCATCTTTCGCGTAGATACACCCTGCACAAACGCTTCTTGAACCACTTGAATCAGCGCTGCTTCACTGCGCTTGCGTTCTGTTACGAAAAACGGGATATAGCCCTGATTTCGGAGTTTTGGTACCATCAGATACATCGTCCCCATACGAGTATCCAATCGACGCGGCCGATAGCCGCAGCGGTAATCACGGCGGGATGGATTGTGTGCATTCTTTTCTGCGCCAACGATACCGGAGACCTCTGCTTCCATCAGACGGGTACACAGCCATTCCAGCATCGACAGCATTGGATCCGGCTGCGCCATACATTTTAGTAGCAATTCTGTCAAATCTGTGGTATCCTTTTTGTGAGTCATTGGGTATCTCTCCTTTTTTGAATGTCTTCTCACCATTCATTTTATCGGAGTCCCAATGACTTTTCTATGCCTTTATGAAATTGCGAACTTTATTGTACTCCATCAAAAATAGAAAATTTAATATTGTGATTGCTAATTTAAATTGATATACTGAAAAAGAACGATTTCTACTTTAAATATAGAGCAGGAATATAAAAAGGAGCAGATTTGATGGAAAACAGTCTGAAAAAGAAGTATGGATTATTAACAGCGATTGCTATGGTTGTTGGCATTGTGATCGGGAGCGGCGTATTTTTTAAGGCAGAATCGGTGCTAAAGGCAACCGGAGGAAATATGCCCATCGGTATTGCCGCATGGCTGATTGTGGGATTTATCATGATTGTATGTTCCTACACATTTGCAACAATGGCAGCAAAATATGAAAAGGTAAATGGAATTGTCGATTATGCAGAAATGACAGTCGGCAAGAAATACGGATATTATGTTGGATGGTTTATGGCAATGATTTATAATCCAACGTTAACATCGGTATTGGCGTGGGTTTGTGCACGTTTTACCTGTGTATTGCTGGGGTGGGATATTACCGGCGGGCCTTGTATGGCACTTACCTGTTTTTATCTGATTTGCAGCTATGCTTTAAATGCACTTTCACCTGTTCTTGCAGGAAAATTTCAGGTTGCTACAACGGTTATCAAATTGATTCCTCTGTTATTGATGGCAGTTGTAGGTACTTTCATCGGTTTGTCAAACGGCATGACAGTACAAAATTTCACCAATCTGACATCGAACGGTTCCAGCGTGGGAGGAGGTTTGTTTGCATCGGTTGTAGCAGTTGCTTTTGCATATGAAGGATGGATTCTTGCAACCTCTATTAATGCGGAATTAAAAGATGCGAAAAAGAATCTTCCAAGAGCCTTAGTTTGGGGTTCTTTCATTGTAGTTTCTGTTTATGTTTTTTATTACATTGGTCTTGCCGGTGTTGTGCCTACAAAGACATTGATGGAAAATGGTCAAGCCGGAGCAAAGTTAGCATTTCAAAACATATTCGGTTCCATAGGGGGTACGTTAATCTTTGTGTTTGTCATCGTTTCTTGTCTTGGCACTTTAAATGGCTTGATGCTCGCCTGCACCAGAGGCATGTATTCGCTGGCAGCCCGCGGTTCCGGACCAATGCCAAAGGTATTTTCGCAGGTTGATCCTGTGACGAATATGCCCGGTAATTCATCCATCATCGGACTTTTGCTTTGCGGATTTTGGCTGCTGTATTTTTACGGGGCCATGCTCGCGCCAACTCCATGGTTTGGCCCTTTTTGTTTTGATACTTCTGAATTGCCGATTATTACGCTTTATGCGGGGTATATCCCGATCTTTATTATGTTAATGATAAAAGAAAAAACGTTAAACGCTATGCAACGAATTGTTATGCCGATCCTTTCCGTCTTTGGGTGCATCTTTATGATGTTGGCAGCTTGTTTAGCCCATGGCATGGCTGTTGTTTATTACTTAATTATTTTTGCAATTATTATGCTTTTTGGTATTCCGTTTCATCCACATACCCAGAAGAACACACAGGGCATTTCGGAGAACGAATGAGAGAAATTAAATAAGATCTATTTTCATTGATACTTAGTAATTGGAACTTCCATGACAAATCTTGCTATGAAAAATTTTTGTGCAAGGCAAAAAAATACAAAGGGTTGACAAGCTCGGAACTGTATGCTAAAATATACAGGCTGAGTCGCGAGAGTGGCGAAATTGGCAGACGCGCAAGATTCAGGTTCTTGTGAACCATTAAACGTTCATGCGGGTTCAAGTCCCGCCTCTCGCACCAATCAATACTCGAAAGGCCGCATAAACACTGGTTTTCCGGTTGTTTATGCGGCTCTTTTTGTTTTTCTCATTGATACGTTATTTTTGCTCGTACGACACTTGTACGACATTTGTACCGAGTTTTAACCCTTTGCGAAGAGTCTCTAACTCGTTGTGAACATATATTTCAGAGGTCATTTTGATATCTTTGTGCCCCATAATTTTTTGTATGGTGTAGATGTCTACGCCACGCCGCCGGAGCATGGTTCCGTAAGTATGGCGTAATTCATGGGCACTGAGGATTGGAATATCGGGATGTTCCTTGTTCATTTTTGTCATAAAGCGCTTGAGCTTTTGAGACCATGTGTTAGGACTTTGCGGTTTCCCGTCGTTATGAGAAAAGATATATTCCCCGTTTCGCGGTAATGAATCAATTAAGTCAGCACACTCGTTGTCGATGGGAATTGTGCGGTAACTATTCCATTTGGGCGGATTTTCTTTGATGCCGGGAGCAACAACGTGGTCCGATTCTTTTGTGTGACGGCTTTGAATATCTGCCAAAGCACGGTTAACTGTAATACATTTTTCATCTTGGTCGAAGTCACTCCACTTCAGGCCAAGCAGTTCTCCCCGCCGGAGACCGGAACTCAGCAGTACAAATACTTCCGGCATCCTTGATTTGCAATACATTTTGACTTTCTCTATTTGTTGTTCAGAATAAACATGTTTCGTGTTTTTCTTGCGGGTGCTTTTTGTCTTAATATGGCGCACTGGATTTTTGTTACAAATATCATTTTCAATTGCTGACTCGAAAATGCCATTTAAACACATATGCAGCTTTTTTAAAACGGAGTCGGAAAAACCGGATAAGGAATCAAAAAATTCTTGGATATCAATTGGCTTAATTGCTTTCATATCTGCTTTCCCGAAGAATGGAATCAGATGGTTATTGACATTCTGCTCATAAGTAAGATGATAGGTGTTTTCATCCACATTTGGTTTTTTATATACTTCAAGCCATTTTTTTGCCCATTCGGCGAATGTCGTATCTTTGTCAATAAAAGTTTGACCTGTCTGTTCTGCAATGGCTTTTTCTATCTTCCATTTTTCAGCTCGCCGGCGGGCATCCTCTTTGCTGATACGACTGTAAAAGCTTTTACGGATTGGTTCGCCATGGAGGTTATGTCCAACCGTAACCTTGACTTCGTACAGTTTTCCGTGATTTGGTTTTTCTTTCTTGGGTCTGCCCATAATATCATCTCCTATAAAAACAGCCGTTCCCAGCCGGGAGCGGCTTATTTTATTCTGAGATTATGTAAATATTTTTTAGCTGAGATGGAGTTATCTATTGCATCCCGTTCTTCAAGTCCAACAGGCGCATCATTATCGTAAAAATGGTCGTGTTTTATATGAATCATTTCGTGCATTATCGCTTCACGCTTTGCGGAAGGACTTAAGTCTTCATTTACGATAATCGTGTAATCGCCGTTCTCGTCTATAATTGTTGCTGCTTTTACTCTTGCCGGGAGCTGTAACTCATGGAAGAAAAGTTCGTCCAACAGGAATCCTTCATTTCTTCAAGAAAGCCTCAATAATTTTTACGGCTTTTTCTACGTCTTCTTTTGTAGCTCCTTTGGCAAGTTGAAACATCATACGCATTTCAGGGCGAGTTTTTAATTCCTGCAAATATTCTGTTAGTTCTTCATCTTCATTTACGAGTTCGTTTTCTTCTTGACTATATCCAAGCAGATAGTCTGTTGAGACACCGAAATACTTAGCCAATTTTTCTAATATTGCGGCATTTGGGATTGCACCATTCTTCCATCTGGTAACGGATGTTTTACTGATTCCATTTTCAATAGCGGCTCTAGATGGTGTTATGCCTTTCTTAGAGCATAGTTTCACGTATTGGTCATAAAACATAAATATCGACCTTTCATATTGTGCAATAAGTAGAAGTCACTAATTAGTTACTCTACAATATTGACAGGTAACCGTATAGTGACTATACTTATGCATGTAAACGAATTATTCACAGAAAATACATATAAAAATTCCGCTTCAAAAGCAGAAATGAAATCTACAATTTTATTATACTGTTTCCCTGAAATTATGCAAGGGAATTTATATGGGTGGATAAGAGATTTACTAGATTTTTAGAAAGGGGATGATGGAAATGAGGAAAAGAGTAGATAAATTGTAGGATTGAAGACAGTGATATTTAAATCAATGAAAGTGCATTAAATCAATGAAAGTGCAGATAATCGAAACCAGTTTAAATATTATGGACATGAACAGACGAATATCAAGGAGTGGTTTGTGTCATGACTGAAATCCCAGTTCCCCAGTGCATCACAAATAAACTGATAGAGCTTAATCAACTGGTGGAAAAATATCCCAAAGATATCCCTGTCTCCGCCGCTGCTGATTTTCTGGGAATGGATGGGCGGAGCCTGAAATCCTATCTTATGAATCCGCTTAACGCTTTGGGTTTAGGCTGGAAAAGAGAAAAAGCTGCAAATCGAGGATTTCATATTCCAACAGCAAAATTTTATTTATGGTACAGAAACTTGAACAGAAAAGAGGTATAGAAAAGAGGTATAGAGTTGGTAGAAGGCAAAGAGATCAAAAAAATGCTGATTGATGGTGATCACACATTAAAATGGCTATGGCGTCAGGTTAGAGAAACAAAATATCGGACGCTTGCATACACAAGGTTTTGTGAAATTATCAATGGATCTTACCTTGGAGGATATGCTCCGGATGTGCTAAAAACAGCCAAACGGGTTTTGGACGAACAGAAATTCACCTAATTTGGAAGAAAGGAGGACTTTCACAATGGACAAGCCTGCGATTGACCTTTTGCTGGAACTCACGGTGACCTGTGGAGCGGCAGCAGTAAGCGGAGGACTTCTCGGCGGTATTGTCTGGGCGAAGGAGAAACTCAAAAAGTTCCGTTCTGCCCGAAAACGTCGGGAAACGCTCAATGCCGTCAGGCTGTACCGAATGGTAGAGCGGCAGGTGCCCGGCGAGCTGACCGAAAAAGAATTTGACCGGGCGATTCAGTATGTCATCCAAAAATATGGTTTGGATGACCTCGGCGGGTTACCGATGAACCGCCAAAATCCGGAATATATCAGCTATCTGATTGCAGAGGCGGTGGGGCAGGACAGGCTGTCCCGAGGAACGTTGGCGATCGCTCAGGCAGAACGGGAACTCAATCAGAAAGACAGGAGCACTTCTATCAAAAACGGGGCAGAAATCGCATGAATTTAAAATGCGAAACAGCCACCGATAGGATACCTACCATAAGGAGGCAAAAGGCCGATGGAGATACCTGAATTGATTCAGGCATTGCGGGAAAAGCGGACTATGATGTGCCTAAACTGTGGCTACGAACATAACTGCAAACAAGGAAATTGTGCACTGATGCTGCAGGCGGCAGAAACATTGGAAAAACTAAGTGATGTTTACCGCATAGCTGATGCAGAAAGCTGCCCAAATTTCCGGAAGCCATTTAAGGCGGAAAGCTATGCAAAAACATAAACAAATTTGTTGCAAACGTCGAACAACACCATATAGAAACGGCCGCCCACGGCGCTGCAAGCACCAAAGGCGGTCAAACAACATCTTCGTTTTTAATATAGCTTTTCTTTGCTTAAACGTCAAGAGGATAAAAAACAGTTTTGCTGAAAGGAAAATTACATATTAGGGCATTGGCTCAAACGCAGTCATTTTTTGAGAAAAAGTCGGCCGACAGATACTGCATTGCAGTGGCTGTGTCTTGAACAAATGGTTTGTAATCATTCGGCAGGTGATAGCAGTTGGCTCGTCCATTAAAGGACGGGGTAGATTACTTTCCACTCGATGTGATGCTGGACGAGAAGTTTGATTTAATCGAGGCCGAATTTGGATTAATAGGGTTTGCGGTAGTCGTTAAGCTGTACCAAAGAGTGTATGCGCGAGGTTACTACTGTGAATGGACAAAAGAGGTTGCATTGTTGTTTGGCCGGAGCGTGGGATTAAATCGCGCCGGTTCGGGTGGCAATGCCGTCTCTGAAATAGTCAAAGCCGCGGTTAGAAGAGGTATTTTTGACAAGGACATGTTTGAAAAATACCATATTCTCACTTCACGTGGGATACAGAAAAGGTATTTTGAAGCTGTGAGCCGCCGTAAGTGCGTCAAAGTCCGAAAAGAATACCTCTTAGTTGATGTTGCCAAAATCGTGCCAAAAGCACACATTGTCTGGATAAATGCTGACAAAAACCCCGTAAATGATAACAATAATCCACAAAGTAAAGTAAATAAAATAAAACAAGAGAAAAAGAAAGAAAAGAATAGAGAAAAGAAAGAAGTATCCGAACCCGCAGACGCGGCTTCGGATCAGCGTCCATTTCTTTCTCTCATTCTGAATGACGGAACGGAATATCCGGTTTATGAGCATCAGATTGATGAATGGAGCCGGTTATATCCGGCCGTTGACGTTCGGCAGGAACTGAGGAAAATGGCCGGCTGGTGTATAGCCAATCCGCGCAGAAGGAAAACAAAAAGGGGAATCCTGAAATTCATCACAGGATGGCTTGCTCGCGAACAGGACAGAGGAGGGATTCACTATGGGAACAGAGCGATGCAATGTGTCGCAGGTATTTCGGCAGCAGCGCCGCCGAGGAGACCGCTCGGTACTGTCATATAGAGAATATACGCAAAAACAGTGCGACTATCTTAACGCCACTCCGGGGCACTTGACCGGGTATGACTGTGCCATATGCAAAAACAAAGGCGTGGTCTATTTTGTGGGTGAAGATGATGAAATCCGAGCAAAGCCCTGTCATTGTCGGGAAATTCGGAACAGTATGAAGAGAATACGCAACAGCGGACTGGAAACTCTGCTGAATCGCTATACCTTTGAGTCGTTTCAAACGGATATGCCACTGCAGAAAAAGATGAAGCACACGGCGCTGGAGTTTCTAGAAGACTGTGACGGCAAATGGTTCTTCGCAGGAGGACAATCCGGAGCGGGAAAAACGCATATCTGTACGGCCATTGCAGGTGAACTGCTGCGCCGCGGGAAATCGGTACGGTATATGCTGTGGAATGACGAGTCAGTACGAATCAAAGCGGCCATCCATGATGAGTTTGAATATGCAAAACTGATTGACCCGCTAAAAAGAGTTTCGGTGCTGTACATAGACGATTTATTCAAGCCGGTGCAGAATGACACTGGAGAACGCAAACAGCCGAATCCCGGAGATATCCGTTTGGCATTTGAACTGCTCAATTTCCGATATATTCACCCAAATCTAATCACGATTATATCCAGTGAATGGACGATGGATGAACTGCAGGACATTGACCCTGCCATCGGCGGACGCGTGTATCAGAGGTCAAAAGACTATTGCCTGACCATATCCCATGATGAAAGCAAGAATTACAGATTGCGCGACGCACTGTAAGCAGTTGATTTGCTCAAAAATATCGGTTTGGACCTAGCATTTGATGGATATGGGTGAGAATATGACGAAATATCCGGAACGGAGGTTGGCTGAGGGAGGTATGAATCATGCCGCTTGCGCAGAAAATGCCGGAACCGACACTGTTTTGCGGAGGAAAAGACAATCCGAAGAAAGGGTGGTACCATATGACGGCAAAAGAAGTGAAGGAATTGCTCAAAATCTATTACGATATTCCGCAGATGATTGCCGAAGAATTTGCTACCATCCGGCACTGTGAAGAGGAGAAAAACAAAATAACCGTGCAGTCTGTTAAACTGTCCGGGATGCCGGTCGGCAAAGGCCGGCATGGGGACCAAACGGCCAGCATGGCGCTGAACGACCAGGCAAGATATTATGAAGAGGAAATTAGGCGATGCTATCGCAGGATTGCGGAATTGCGTGAAAAGAGGGACTGGCTGGGTGTTGCGCTGGGCAAGCTGGATAAGACGGACCGGTACATATTAGAGCTCGCCTATATGGGAGACCCGAACGACCGCTCGCATGTGTACCGCCGACCGCCATGGAAAGTCATTGCGGACAAGGTCGAATACAGCGAAAGCCAAACAAGAGAACGGGCACGGATTGCGCTGCATAATCTTCTCATGCTGTCCGACCAGATTGTTTTCCCGGGTATGGTCGGCTGAAACAGGCTAAAGAAAAATCCAACGTCAGTACCAGATTTAAAGTGCTACCAAAAAGTCAGAAATTATTTTTGTGTTAAAATTATTCAAACAGTCCAAAGAGCTTGTTGCCTGTGCATAGCAGGCGGCAAGTCTTTTTGTTTAGCCTTAAATGTACCTGTTGTAATAATTCGGATACTCGATTAGGAGATAGAGTACAATAAAGTTCGCAATTTCATAAAGGCATAGAAAAGTCATTGGGACTCCGATAAAATGAATGGTGATAAAACATTCAAAGAAGGAGAGATACCCAATGACTCAAAAAAAGAATACCACAGATTTGACAGAATTGCTACTAAAATGTATGGCGCAGCCGGATCCAATGCTGTCAATGCTGGAATGGCTGTGTACCCGTCTAATGGAAGCAGAGGTCTCCGGTATCGTTGGCGCAGAAAAGAATGCACACAATCCGTCCCGCCGTGATTACCGCTGCGGCTATCGGCCACGTCGATTGGATACTCGTATGGGGACGATGTATCTGATGGTACCAAAACTCCGAAATCAGGGCTATATCCCGTTTTTCGTAACAGAACGCAAGCGCAGTGAAGCAGCGCTGATTCAAGTGGTTCAAGAAGCGTTTGTGCAGGGTGTATCTACGCGAAAGATGGAGAAACTAGCTCGCAGTCTTGGAATTGAGAATCTTTCCCGCAGTCAAGTCAGTGAAATGACGAAAGGCCTTAACGAGCAGGTGCAGTACTTCCGCAGCCGGCCTCTGACGGGTCGCTATCCTGTCATTTGGACAGATGCACTGTATGAAAAAATTCGTATGGATGGCCGGGTCGTCAGCATGGCTGTGATGGTAGTTTGCGGCGTCAATGAACAGGGGCATAGGGATATCCTCGCCGTGGAGCCAATGCTCGATGAATCCAAAGAAAGTTATTCTCAATTGTTTCAAAGTCTTCTCGATCGTGGTCTGAAAATACCGCTCCTGGTGATTTCAGACGCAAATAAAGGGCTGATTGCAGCCATCCGTGAGAGTTTTCCGGGAGCCTCTTGGCAACGGTGCAAAGTCCATTTTATGCGAAATATTTTGGCTCATGTACCCCAGAAGGAAAAAGAATCCTTTGCGGCTCAGTTAAAAGAAATTTGGTTAGCACCTTCCGCTAAAATAGCTAGACAACGCGCAGAGCAAATATCAGAACAGTATGGAAAACGCTTTCCAAAAGCAATTGAGCTTCTGCAAGATGGGCTGGAAGATTCTCTAGCTTTCTACGCCTTTCCGGAACTCGACGCCCGCAAAATTTCCTCGACCAATATGTTGGAACGACTGAACAAGGAAATCCGCCGCAGAACCAGTGTAGTCGGAATATTTCCTAATCCGGATTCCTACCTACGGCTGGTAACAACATGTCTGATGGAATATGCGGAAGACTGGTCTGTTTCCAGAGCATACTTAAACCCGAAATCCATTCTTTCACTGTTAAACGTAGCCTAATTCATTTTTCGGAGTCCCGAAATTGCGAACTTCCCTTGACACTAGGTAAGGTACTCAAACGCAATGCCTACGGTTATCGTAATTTTCGTCGCTTCCGCAATCGTATTCTTCACATGTTCCATCATTCAACGAAAAATGGAGCAGCTTAACGCCGCTCCATCCGGTGTTTCCATTTTGGGTTACCCCAACTATTGACATAGAGCCTTTAAAATTGCTTTCAATTTAGCCCACCACCAATCGAATGATATAAGCGACAATAAACGAGAAAAGAAAAGCAAGCACGTTTCGGAAAATTGTCAGCTTTTTGCCAAAATACTTGATTTCAACGGGAATCGTTACCACGCCGACCATCATCAGTGCGGAGACAAAGGCCCCAATCTGCATATATCCCGCGCCGCTTTGTAAAAGCATGGCGGCTGTGGGGAATGCAACAAACCCGGGAATGAGCGTGATAGCACCAATCACAGCGGCAAGTATCACTCCCAACCAACCGGAACCGGAGCCGATTATTTTTGAAATGACTTCGGTGTTTAACACAGCCAGCAGGATGCCGACCAGTAGGATGATGACCAAAAATTGCGGCAAAATATTTTCAAATGCCTTCCATCCTTTTTTTAGGGCTTTTTTGGTTTTTTGTTTATCCTTAAAAAACGAAACAGCTAAAAGTAATACGGTTACTCCATACAGCAAATAAGTGTCCAAAATCATTCCTCCGATTTTATAATCTATTATCAAATTAAAGTACTGCGCTTTTCTCTTTTGCAATGTGTTTTTAGCAGTTCTTAAGTGCTGTCTGCCTTATGTCATATCAAAATAATTTGATGTTATATATATCATACGCTTTATACATTGGTGCTAAAACATCTGCGCTAAATTTTGTCTGCTTTTCAGCGATGCAAATCACTGTTTACCTATAGATCATTTAGATCATTTGCACTGGCTTAAATAAACATCTTTATTTGCCAAGTTTTGGCTGTCTTCTTCCAATTGCGGATAACATTCCAGATGATTAACAAGGTTTTTTATTAAACTTTTAATAATGTCATCCTTAAGACTGAGTGAGTAAAATATAAATTTTTCTTATCGGGAGTCTGTCACAAATCCCATATCCCTCAGTTTGGCAAGATGTTTTGAGACTTTCGGCTGTGACAGTTTTAATATTCCGCAGATTTCACACACCGCTAATTCTTTTTGGGCCAGCAAAACCATAATTCTTAAACGTGTTTCATCCGATGCACGTTTGAAAAATTCCGTCAAATAAGACATGGCAATTTCCTTTCCAAACGGTCACAAGCACAAATACTCATATACCCATTTGCGGATATGACAGCGCTTTTTCCATGCAATGTCAAGAGATTTTTTTCATCTTACTTTTTTCATATTGACAAATTTTGATTTAACGCATATACTAGCATTACATCAAATAAATTTGATATGACAGCAAAAAACACATCCTGCGGCGGTACAGCGGTACAAAAGGAAAAATCACAAAATACATGATTCTTTCAGCTGTGTTGCAGCGTCAGGTATCATTTAATACCTATGTTATAAATACAGTTCCGTCCAACCTTTAGCAGCCTCGCGCGCAACAAATATATAGAGAATTTAGGCGGATTTATGACGGCAGTCATGCAATGTTTTTGAATCGCGCTGAATGATTAGGGGGATGATATCTATGGCAAAAAACTGGTATCCCGTTGTTGACTATTTAATCTGTAAAGAGTGCGGCACCTGCGTGGAAAATTGTTCACACAAGCGTATATGATAAAGGGAAAGCTCCTTCCCCCATTGTCAAAAATCCGGAAGCATGTGTGGACCATTGCCATGGCTGCGGCAATCGCTGTCCGGTTGGAGCAATTACCTATTTCGGTGACGATACCGGCTGGACACCGTCAAACAGAACACAGGCGCCGGATTCTAGTTGCTCCTGCGGAGGTGGAAAGAACTTCTTTGAAGGGGACAAAAAGAACTCCTCATGTTGTGGAGGGAATTGCTGCTGATGAATACAAAAAAACGAATTGTTAGAATTATCGTTCCGATACTGATTTTGGCCGCACTAACCGTCATATGGATGATCAAAACGCAGTCCGCACCTGCCAGTGAGGAGACGAATTCGGATTTTGCGCTGGAAACAACCTCTGTGGATTTGGAAACTCTGACCTCTTATAATCTGCCGATTATCATTGATTTTGGTTCAGACTCGTGTATTCCATGCCAGCAGATGGCCCCTGTTCTTGAAACGATGAACGCTGAAATGCAGGGAAAAGCGATTATCAAATTTGTTGATGTTTGGAAGCATGCGGAGGCGGCGGACGGCTTCCCCGTACAAGTCATCCCCACACAGGTCTTTATCAATTCGGACGGAACGCCCTATGTTCCCAGTGAAGAGATTGACGTGGAATTTACCATGTATTCCTATCAGGACACTGGGGAGCATGCATTTACCGTCCACCAAGGGGGATTGACGGAAGAGCAAATGCGCGCAATATTAGCCGACATGGGGGTGGCACAGTGACAGCTGTATTGGAGAGTCTGTCTGAACTGATAACGGAAAGCAGCTGGCTTGCACCCTTGCTGGCACTTTTGGCCGGAGTGCTTACATCTTTTACGCCATGTTCACTGTCCAGCATTCCTTTGGTAATTGGATATGTTGGCGGTACAGGGCAAAGAGAAACCAAACGGGCATTTTGGCTTTCCGTCACTTTTGCGGCGGGGGCTGCGGTGACGTTTACAGTGTTGGGCGTTGTCGCTTCGCTTGCCGGAAAATTATTAGGGAATGCAACATCATGGTGGTATCTTGCTCTTGGCACTTTAATGATTCTCATGGCTTTGCAAACTTGGGAAATCTTTGAGTTTATCCCATCGAGCTATCTTGTTTCCAAAAATACCAAAAAGGGGTATGTCGGCGCATTTCTGGCGGGGATTCTCGGCGGAATTTTCTCCTCTCCGTGTTCTACTCCAGTACTGATTGCGCTGTTAGCCATTGTTGCCGGCAAAGGAAATATCCTTTGGGGTGTGCTGCTGCTCCTCCTGTATTCCATTGGGCATGGTTGCCTAGCAATCGTTGCAGGAACATCCATTGGTTTTGTACAAAAACTTTCTTCCAGCCCAAAATACGGAAAAGTAAGTTTTGTTTTAAAAATTGTGATGGGTACGCTCATTCTGTTCATCGGGTTTTATCTGTTTTATCTTGGGTTCTAATCATTCTGAAAAGGAGAGATTGATGATGGCGCTGTTTAAAAGGAAAAATAAACAGAAAGAAACCGCATGCTGCTGCGGCAATTGTGATGCAGAAAGCATGGCAAAAGCAGAACACGCAAAAACAGAGGGAGCAAGCGTGAAAGTGCTTGGCAGCGGCTGCGCAAAATGCAAGCAGCTTGAATCCGCAGCCAAAGCGGCACTGGAGCAATTGGGAATGGATACCGCTGTCGATCATATTACGGATTTTTCACAAATTGCAGCTTACGGTGTGATGACAACACCGGCTTTGGTTGTCGACGGCAAGGTGGTATCTTACGGCAAAGTGCTAAAGACAGAGGAAATCGTTAAAATTTTGCAAAAGGTGCGGTAAAACTTCATAGAAAAAACAAAAACCATTGTCACAAATGGTTTTTGTTCAGCATATTATATGAGTACATGTGAATATACGAATATACAGAAAAGGAGGGGTCATCATGTGTCATATGTTCGATATTTTTAAAGCATTATCGGATGAAACAAGGCTCCGAATCATTGCGCTTCTCTTAGAGGGTGAAATGTGTGTCTGCGGCATTGAGGAATGTCTAGGCGTAACGCAGTCAAACGCTTCCAGGCATTTAATCGTCTTGAAGAACGCGGGCATACTATCAAGCAGAAAAGAAGCGCAATGGACGTATTACAAACTTGATGAAACATTTTGCCATGAGAACCAAGAATTAATTCGCTATTTGGCAGAAAAAGTTTCCTCCCTTCCCACCTATGAGTCCGACAGCCAAAAACGGAAACAATATGAACAATCCGATTTATGCAGTAAGGAGTAATGGCAATGAGTAAAAATCAAAACGCAGGGATAGGCTTCTTTCAGAAGTATTTAACTGTATGGGTAATTCTTTGTATGGCGGCCGGTGTATTAATTGGCAAATTTTTACCGTCGATACCGGCTTTCCTAAATCAATTTGAATACGCAAAAGTTTCGATACCGGTGGCAATCTTAATCTGGGTCATGATTTACCCCATGATGATGAAGGTCGATTTCCAAAGCGTCAAAAATGTCGGGAAAAGTCCGAAAGGCTTATTTGTAACTTGGGTTACAAATTGGCTGATTAAACCGTTTTCCATGTACGCTATATCTTCATTCTTTCTTTATGTTGTCTTTAAAGGATTCATCGCGCCGGATTTAGCCAAAGAATATCTGGCCGGTGCAATTCTGCTGGGTGCAGCCCCTTGTACGGCGATGGTTTTTGTCTGGAGCCTTCTGACCAAAGGGAATCCCGCCTATACCGTTGTGCAGGTTGCCTCCAACGACCTCATCATTTTAGTCGCATTCGTGCCCATTGTTAAATTTCTCTTGGGTGTCAGCGATGTCTCTGTTCCGTGGGATACCTTGATTTTATCCGTGGTTCTGTTTGTTGTCATTCCGTTGGCGGGCGGTATTTTGACCCGCTTATGGGTTACAAAGAGCAAGGGGGTTGATTATTTCGAGAATACGTTTGTTCACAAGTTTGATAATGTAACCGTGGTTGGTCTGCTGCTCACCCTTATTTTGCTGTTTTCTTTCCAAGGGGACACCATTATCAATAATCCGCTTCATATCATTCTGATTGCCGTGCCGCTTACCATTCAGACATTCCTGATTTTCTTTATAGCATATTTGGCATGCAAATGGCTGAAACTGCCGCATGATATCGCAGCACCGGCCGGTATGATTGGTGCATCTAACTTCTTTGAACTGTCCGTAGCGGTTGCCATTGCGCTGTTTGGCACAGCTTCTCCTGCGGCACTTGCCACAACCGTGGGGGTACTTACGGAAGTACCTGTTATGCTGATGCTCGTCAGTATTGCGAATCACACAACGCACTGGTTTTCTCAGCCGAACAAGAAGTGACAAGAAACAATCATAATGAGTAAGGAGGTTTGTACGATGATGAATCAATTTAGCATTCATAACATGAATGGGGTATCAAAGAACCCGCAAGAACAATATGGTTTAAACAACATGAACGGCAAATCGGATAACCCTCAAAGCGAATATAGTTTAACCGACATGAACGGCGTATCCCATGACAATTTCAAAAAATACAGCTTAAATAATATGTGCGGTATGACCGACAACTGAACATTTTATTAAGTCTATGATAAGGAGAGATTCCATATGAAAAAAATGACAATTTATGAACCGGCTATGTGCTGCTCCACAGGACTCTGCGGGGTAGGCGTTGACCCGGAACTGCTCCGGGTATCAACCGTTCTGGAAAACCTGAAAAAAAACGGCATTGAAGTGGAACGATATAATCTGTCCAATGCACCTCAGGAATTTATCAAAAACGAGGAGGTTAATCAGCTGATTTCAAAAGATGTTGACCTTCTGCCCATTGTTGTGCTGGACGGAAAAGTGGTTCTGACAAAAAGATATCCCACAAACGACGAATTTATTTCCATGCTGAATGTTCCAAGAAGTTTCTTGGGAGAAAAATCCAACATCCCGGCAACACCGAAAAGTTCGGGAGGCTGTGGCTGTTCCGGCGGCAAATGCTGCTAAAGAAGGAGGCTATGAATTGAAGCAATTTGATCTGCAAGAACTGAACCTTACAAAATATTTGTTTTTTACCGGCAAAGGCGGGGTTGGAAAAACTTCCACCGCCTGCGCCACGGCGGTAACACTGGCCGACAGCGGAAAAAAGGTGCTCTTAATCAGTACCGACCCCGCTTCAAATTTACAAGATGTCTTTCATACAGAGTTGACGAACAAAGGAACTCCAATTCCTGAAGTGCCCAATTTAACGGTGGCTAATTTAGATCCCGTTCAGGCAGCCGCAGAATACCGCGAAAGTATCATAGGCCCTTACCGCGGCAAGCTGCCGGATACCGTTTTAAAGAATATGGAAGAACAGCTCTCCGGTTCCTGCACGGTAGAAATCGCAGCATTCAATGAATTTTCCAATTTTATTACCGACCAAAAGGCCCAAGATGAATACGATTTTATTATATTTGACACCGCGCCAACCGGGCATACGCTTCGTATGCTGCAGTTACCCTCAGCGTGGAGCAATTTTATCAGTGAAAGTACGCATGGAGCATCCTGTTTGGGGCAGCTGTCCGGGTTGGAAGACCGAAAAAATATTTATAAAAATGCGGTGGAGAATTTATCAAATGCAAAGCTCACCACACTGATTTTAGTTTCCAGACCCGAAACAGCACCGTTGAAAGAAGCGGAAAGAGCGTCTAAGGAACTGTCCGAGATTGGGATTCATAATCAAATGCTGATTGTAAACGGTGTTCTTCCTGCCTATGATGACCGTATTTCAGAGGGGCTCTATTGCAAACAGCAGTCCGCCCTGTCCCATATTCCGGATGGATTAAAAACGATTGAAACTTATACCATTCCGCTCAGAGCGTATAACATTACCGGAATCGAAAATGTACGTGCGTTTCTTACGAAAGACCAATATATTGTGAAAGACACAAAAGTAAACACAAACATCATCCCCAGCCTGCAAGATGTGATTGATGATTTGTACAGCAGCAATAAAAAAGTCATTTTCACAATGGGAAAAGGCGGCGTCGGCAAAACTACCGTGGCGGCTGCCATTGCCTTGGGCCTGTCTGCAAAAGGCAAAAAAGTGCACCTTACAACAACCGATCCCGCAGCACATCTCAAATTCGTGATTGATGAGAGCAGCGGCATTACCATGAGTCACATAGATGAACGTGCCGAGCTGAAAAAATATCGCGAAGAAGTACTGAAAAAAGCAAGGGAAACGATGTCCGAAGAAGATATCGCTTATATTGAAGAAGATTTGCGTTCTCCCTGCACACAGGAAATTGCGGTGTTCCGCGCTTTTGCAGAGATTGTCGAGAAAGCAGAAGACCAAGTGGTCGTGATTGATACCGCGCCCACGGGGCATACTTTGCTTTTGCTCGAATCCACCCAAAGCTATAATCACGAAATCAAGCGCTCCAATGGCGATATTCCGGAATCGGCAAAAAAATTACTGCCGCGTCTTCACAATACAGCAGAAACCGAAGTCATCATTGTGACATTGGCAGAGGCAACGCCGGTCTATGAAGCGATGCGGTTGGAAGAAGATTTAAAGCGGGCAAAAATAGCCACAAAATGGTGGGTCATTAATTCATCCATGTACCGCACCGGCACAACCAATCCGATACTGTCCGCAAAGGCCAGCAATGAAATCGAATGGATTAACAAAGTGGATGCCCATTCTAAAGGTAATTTCGCGGTAATTTCATGGAGCCCGGATGAAATAAAAGGAGAAAAACTGAAGGAATTATTCAAATAATTTTGGCCGAAGATGCATAGCGGGATGGATTGTGTGCGTTCTTTTTTTGAGTCATTGGGTTCTCTCCCTTTTTGAATGTCTTTAGAATCATTCATTTTATCGGAGTCCCAATGACTTTTCTATGCCTTTAGAAAATTGCAAACTTGATTGTACTCCATCTTACACAATCAAAGCTTCCTGTTCTAACTTAACATTGTTTTTTATCATAAAAGCTATGCACGGCACACAATCCGCTAATTCTGGAATTTCCATCGCTTTTTTTAATTTTTCACGATACGGATTCGTCATGGATTTTGTACTGTCAAAATGCTCCTGAAGTTCATATTCGTTCATTCGATAAGCAACGATAGCAGGATTGATATTTTTCCGCAGTCTTGCCAACATCTGAAATCCGCCTAAATCGATATCGCTCCAATGATACCATGTGGCATTTGGAGACATTGCTTGTTTTAATTTTAAGAAAAACTTTTCTTTTGCCGGACTATAGCATCCTCCGTGAAACACAACCAACTCGTTTGGCTTCCGATGTTTTAACACATAGTCCACGTAATTTGCCTTATTCTCAATCAGTAATACCTTATCAATATTCTCATGAGCGATCAGTTCGCCATTGCGCAAATCCATTGCATTGAAATATGCTCCCGTTTGCAGCGGTGAAAAATCGGCCATTCCACTTGGCAGCTTTAGTTTTAGCTTTCCGCAAAATGCGATTTGTTCCGGGTATTTTTCAATGCCAATCTGACGCAGAATTTCTTCATCGTTTAAATCTTCCGCATCGATTTCATTGGGCGGATATTTTTTCAATACATGAATCAGGCGGCGGCGATACAGCGTTTCAAACTTTTTAGAATCTCCTAGGTATTTTGTTGAAAATACACGTTCCAAAATTCCTGATTCTCTCGGTTGTGAAGCACAAATAATCACTTGTAAAAACTCTTTCATTTCCTGTGTGTCAGATGGTAAAAAAGCCCCCACATCTCTTTTCTTTTCAATGGTGGCAATCCACTGTTCCACGCATTCTTTTGCCCAGGAAGAGGCAATGTGTTCCAACGCATCCATTAGCAAAAGCAAAATGGACTCCACATATTCCGCTTTCGGAACACGCCCAACAGATTGGTAGATTTCCTGCAAATGCTCCGGTCTCAGCCAAACTTTCCCCAAAAGATGTCCTTCCTGTCCTCGCATCCAGGAAAAATCAATCAATCCCATCGTTTTCAGCTTTATCACTGCATCGTTATAAATGAGACGTGCATCGGTGTTTTCAATATCATATTCCGAAAAGTCGTTGCGCCCTTCATTGTAAAAGTTTAGTTGAATCCTGCGAACAGGGGGTTTTCCTTCCATATAACTTTTGCTTCGTTCATATTTATCTAGCAGAGCATTCAACACTTTTTTCTGTTCTTCAGTTAGACTCATAAAGCGCTCCTATCTGCTTTGGAGTAAAACTTCTTACAAAAGCTTCATTTCCCTGCCTTAAAACGCACAGATTCCGATCCACTAAGGTTGCAATATCTCCAATCTTATCCGGCGGAGCCGAAAGGATTACCTGAAAATTGAATTGCCGCAGCAGTGCGATGCTTTGTTCAATTCTGTCCCCATCCATTTTAGAGAAAGCCTCATCAAAAATGATGATACGAGCGGTATTGGCAGATTTATCGCGGCCAATTCTGTATATTTGGGCGAAAGAGGCAAGCACCGCAATATAAAACGGGGTTTGTGTTTCTCCTCCGGATTTCTTTAAGAGCGTGCGGGAGAGCCGCTGGGTATTTCCTTCCTGATCCAGAACTTCCAAATCAAATGACAAGTACGTTCTGTAATTCGTAAATTCCCGAACACGCTTATCATAATCTTCCGTACCACCCGGTTCCGGCTTGGTGATGAGGGAAAACAACTCATTGATTTCTTCTTTATATGTCTCATTGAACTGTTGAGAAAGCAAGTTATAACCATTCAGGAGCATATTGCTTGTAATCATATCATAATATCGCCGATATTCTTCCTTTGGTACAATTTTAAAGCGGTAGGTATCGTTTCCAAAATTGACACGGATTGCGTCATTTAATCTTCGAATTTGATCTTCTGCAGATTTTATGTTGGCTTGTAAACGACTCAAAAAGTCTTCCTGAAACTGCTCCAATGCTTTTTTTCTGGCATCTGCAATCTTCGCTTGGTATTCCGGCAATTTGCTTTCACTCAGCTCCAGCCACTCGTTTTCAAATGCGGTATTGGAGCGGTCATCGATGTCATACCCTACTTTATAGACATTGACGTAGTCGTGCCGCAGATCCCGAAGGGCTGTCCACTTTGCTTCTTTATTTTTCGACGCTTTCATCAGAGGGGAATAAAAGTTTTGGCTAATTTCCTCCAGACTTTTTTTCGCATTTCTCTCATAAGAAAATTTTGGCTCTCCAGTTTCATGAAGCCAACTCTGCGAATAATTTTCCTGTATCTTTAATTGCGCTGCCTCGATTTTTTTCTCAAGCAGCGGAATCTCACGCGTTGCATTCTCAATTTCCAGCTGCAGCTTCGTGATCTCCCTCTGATACGCGTCTATTTTCCCTTCATATTCCTGAATCTGTTCTTTAAGTTCCTCGATTGATTTTTTTAGCGGGACTAAATGCTCGGTGCTGATATTGGCGATTTGCTGTTCAATTTCCTGAATCTGCTTTTTCGCCAAAGGGATTTTTAAAAATTTTTCTGAACATGCAATTGCCTGCTCAATATCGGAAACACTAAATCCGCAAAGATTTGCCAGTTGACTGACAGCGGATTTGATACCGATACATGTAGACTCAAGGCGGCGTAAATGTTGCAGATGCTGTTCAAGATACTGGATTTTCTTTTGTATGGCACTTTGGCCAATCACGGGAAATTTCCACGTTTTTGGGTCAATACGGCCGACCGTATATCCTTGGTACAGCATTCCCTCATCCGTTACGGCTACCGAATAGTTTCGCAACTGGGAAACATGGTCACACTTTATCACTCGTCCAAGCAAATAATCAATGTATAAGCGGGCCATCGGGTGATCCGTTTCAATTTCTTCCGCTAAACTATTCCGCTGGCAAATCGGATTTCTTTTCTGTATTCGGCCGATATCGACAAGTCTCACACCGTATATATTTCGCTTTTCCTTCACGCGGTTGTAGATAGTAAGAGCTGTTTGAAAATGTTCCGGTTTTACAATCAGATACAGTTTCTGGGTGTTCATGTATCCTTCAATGGTATTTCTCCAACGGTCCGACTTGATTTCAATCAGCTGTGCTAAAATATCCACTTGGGCCTCCTTGCCGAACTGCCCTCTCAATTCGGACAGGATAGCTTCTCTTAAATCAGTTATACACCGGGGATAGCGGTATATCCCTTTGTGCAGTTGTGCAAGTTCTTGCTGTTCATCGTGAATCTGTTGAACCGTCTTGTGCTTTTCTTCTTCCAGCCTGCCGTTTAGTTCATAAGCGATTTGCCCCATAAAGCGCTCTTTTTCGGCAAGGGATTCCAAAGCTTTCTGTCCGGCTTTAACCAACAGGGAAGCGCTTGTGTTAGATAAAAGCTTTTCGCCCTCCTGTTTCAGCCGCTGCGCGTTGCGCAAAAAACTCAAAATTCTTTCCCCAAAAGCAGGCTCAAATACAGATAAGTCAAATTTTTCGATTTTTTCAGCTTCCTGGATTTTCTGTTTCCAATCCGCAAATGTTTTTGAAAATAGCATTTGATAATGCTCAAAATGTCCGGTAGTTGTCTGAATTTCCTCGATTAGGTGATTCTTTTGGTCGTTTAATCGTTCAATCGTTAACGACGCTTTGTCATTTTTCAAATCAGCAATTTTCGCCGTATACTCTTCATTGAGTTTTTCTTTTTGGGATTTGCAGCTGTTTCTGAGGTTTTCATTTTGTTCAATCAGACGCTTATGGTGTAAAATGAGTTCCTGTTTGTCCTTCTGTTTCTTCTTTTGCAGTTCCAAATCGGAACGATCTAACAAATACTGATACAACCGCTCCTGATTTTCAAAGTCACGATATCTGTCATAGGTCTCGTTAATCTGTTCTAAAGCTTGCATGCGTGTCTGGAGCTTTGCGGATTCCTCTTCCAGGCTTTGATAATGCCGAATATTTTCTTGAATCAGGCCAATGTCGATATTCTGCTGCTCGTCACATACAAACTCGGTAATGAATTTTTGAATATCAGCAATGGGATTAAACGGAACAGCTTTTTTGAGCAGCGTGCCGAATTTTTGCGGTAATCCTCCTAGCTTGCCATACAATTTCTCCCGAAAATCTTTATTGGTTTCCGTGGTGTATTTGTGGTTAGGCGAATAAGTATGTTTTAAATATTGGCGCAGAGCGCGGATATCCATTGGCGTTTCGTCTTCAATAAATTCATTTTTGGGAATTGTACCGTCAAAATAAAACAATAATTTTTGAATATCGTTTTCCGAATAATAATCAAAACAGCACCCTGCGGTAAAGGAAGATTTTTTTACGTCATCATAAAACTCTGCACAAATATAGCTAGTAAATCTCCCATTGCGCAGAAAACGATATCCGGCACCTCCATCATCTCCCAATTCACCGCGGAGATACCCCACAAGTGTTCTGGCACTTTTGCCGTTAGCCGCCTTATTAAAAAAACTGCTGCTTGTATCCGACAAAAGCAAAAGCTGCAGCGCGTCTATAATGGTAGATTTCCCGGAGGCGTTTTTGCCTGTTAGGAAATTAATTTTATCAAACTCGATGAGTTCATGGGTAAAATAATGCCAGTGTATCAGCAAAAGCTTCTTCATTAACTTCATTCGTCTGCTGCCTCCTCATCCGTGCCTTCCTCCTGTACAGGCTGTACTCGCATGTCTTCCAATTCTTGAAGCATATCATTAATACCCTGTACGGATACAATGTGAAGAATGGACGGAAAAACAATCAGATGATTCCCGTCGGGTTCCCATTTGCCCTCGATTTTCTGAATAATATTGTGGTGGGCAAGAGTTCGCTGTGCCTCTATTCTTTCTTTAATGGTTGTCTTTCCACCCGGAAGCAACCCGAACGAATACATTTTTTCGACAACAGCCTGGGTTTCCGTTCTCACATTTCTGTAATTGTTAATCTTTTCTCTTTCTTCCTCATAAATAAGACGAAGGGTATATAAAAAGAGGGTTGTAAATTTATCGATTCGTAGACGGTTGTTGTCAAACTCGCTGTGTATGGAAATCACGCCATAAACATCGTCTTTTTCCAATTTCCATCCGATGTATTCAAAATAATCCCGCAAAATTGGAAATAGGCGATAAGCCATTCGATAATTTTCATCCGGCATAGACATTCCCTTATCCGGATAGTAACGCTCCTTTACCAGATAAGAATGCGATAAAATGTAATTGCCAAGCCTGCGAAATTCGCCTTTTTCATAGCTGGATAATTGTTGGTAAGCATCTTCCCACATGGCTTACACCTCCTTATGAATAAACGTAACATTTGGAACAGTATACCCGTTCTTTTGAATTTCTCCGGTTCCTAGCTCCATGCGATATGGCATATTACGGTCATTAGAGCGAATGGTGCCCAGCATTAAAAGGATAAAATCAGAATCATCATGAATCGGAATATCTTCCATTTTTAATGTGTGTTTGTCTTTTAACAGTGTGGACATATATGCTTTCACACGTGCAGCAGGATAGCTGTCCTTTATTTGGTTTACCATAGCCAACATGGCTGTTTTCGCAGTTTCAGCATTATTTCCTTTCACTTTGAGCGGTTTCTCGCCTGTTCTCCGGCTTCTCACATTTTTATGATACAAAGACTTTCCGTTGAAATTTTCTTGTCTGCACACACGGATATTTGCTTGAAGTAATTTCAGAACATTTTGCTTTTGGTTTTCATCAGCAGCGGCATATTGCTGCAAGATGGATACCAGTTTTCCCTTTATGGTCCTGTCCGCCGTGAGGAGATATTCAATCTTTTCGATAGAGCTGCGTGTGTAAGCATTATGCTTTCTGTCAATTTCATCTACCAGCCCGCCAATAGAACGGTAGGATTCCAAAATAAAATCAATATCCGAAAGGATTGCTTCATGCGCGGTTGACTGATTTGGATATAGGCTCACGGTCATAGCGCGGGAAATCATCTGCTCTATCAGTCCATCATCCGAGAGTATATCATTCAATATATTGCTGATTGGGCGGCTGTATCGATAGACAGAATCCATTGTTTTAATTGGGTGATAAATATGGTCAATCAAAGATTTATAATCATCGAAGTGTTCTTTTAAAAGTTCGTTGGGGTTATCGGCAAAATTAATTTTTCTGTGGTAATCTCGTATATTATGATACAGGCTTTTTAGCTCATCAATCAATCTTTCCGTGTTTTCCTTTGCCGCCAAAAGGGCGTCATACATTTGCTGCGGTTCTTCTTGTTTTGCTTGTTTTAGGCTGGAGTATGTTGAAAAAACCAGGGAATTATACTCCTGCGTTGTAGGATGGGACAAGTTTTCCAGCAGCTTTAATATCTTAATAGAATAATCATGCAAAACAATGACTTCCGTAAAAGTCCCATCCTTAAATTCTTTATCCACCCATCCGGCTTTGATTAATTTATTCAAAATAAACCGCGCCTTTTGATTTGTGTTCCATGCACTGGCAGTTTCCGGTTCGTTTTCGTCTGTTTCCGGCAAAAGTTCCCGGTCCTCCAATAAAGAAGTCAACCGGATAATATAGTCATTCAATTCAACATTGACGTCATATTGAAACATCTGATGTAAAAGCATCAAAGCATCCGCATATATTTCTTTATTCGGTGACGCCAGCACAGAAAAAAATGTGCTGGGAAGCACTTGAAACAATGACATATGCCGCTCCTCCAAAATGTCATGTGAGTTATGTTTTATATTTATTGTAGCACTTGTATGTGGAGTCATAAACACAGAATTGAATATTTGGATAAAGGCTCTAAATAAATGTATGTTGGGGTGTGACGAATAGGCCTGAGAAAAAAAGTAAAAAAGTAGAGCATATTCGATGAAAAACCTTTAAAATGGAAATTACCACTATCCCATGTTGGAGGTTATCGATATGCTCTATATTTATTCTACCGAAAAACTGCTTGGATTAAAAGAGGTAATCGTAAAAAATGTGAGGCAATTGCCCGATAAAACGGAAATTTTATTATAAAAGACCTCATAAAATTTTGTGTAAAAGCTCAATAGGAGACTTTCTTTCAGGCAAGAAGGAGGTTAAGAAACTATCAGACTATGAAGATTTGTCATGAAGAAACTCCTCCACTTCGCGAAATTACCACAGGGCATTATGTAGCATGCCACTTGCATGCTGCCGAAGTGCACGAATAGCTTTGGAAACTTCTTGAATGTCTTTAGAATCATTCATTTTATCGGAGTCCTAATGACTTTTCTATGCCTTTAGAAAATTGCAAACTTGATTGTACTCCATCCATCCCCTTGGACGTGATTTCATAGCCCACGGAATCCGGACCTACCGTCACACTTCCATCCAGACGCTGGCGCTCAATGGATCCGCCGTCAATCATAGCGGTTCGCACCGCACCCACAATGCCGGTTGTCAATTTAAAGTTGCTTCCATCCAGTCCAAAAATTGGGCAGTGCCAACCCTCCGGAATAGGCGTTTATCTCATTGATCATCTGTTAGCACATTGAGCCTCTGCATTTTCACGAATATTTAAACCTGTAATGACAATTTCACTGCCGTAAAATTTATCATTATGAAATATGCCATCCATCAAAAAGAGGGGTCAGTGGATTCCAACACAGAAATAGAGGACACGATTTTCCGACAATCATCTTTCCCCCTCCAGAAATTTGGCTTCTCTAAGGGGAAGCTTCAGCAGAGCTGTCACGGTGACTTCCATACCAGTTTACCTGCACTTTTCTCGCATGGTTAATTGATTTCATATCATAGGCCATATTATAAAAAGGACATATTCTATAAAATACGAATTGCTGTAAATTTTCTACTTGCTGAATTTGTCTGCAATACTGCTTGCCGCAAAAGAATTTGGCTTAACTTTGCAGTCATAGCCGCAAGCTTTTACCCACGCGATCAGTTCCGGAATTAGTTGGCTTGTCTGTCCATTACACCCTGCGTCAATATGAATACAAATATTAACTTTGCTCAAATCCAAACTCATTTTGTCGCACAGGTTCTCAAATTTGGATAACACCCTGTCCGCATATGTCAGACTCATATTGGTTTCATAAAGCAATTTCTGTCTAATGTTGTCAATTCTATTGATTCGCAAAACATCGTAGAAAAAGATTCCGCCATGACCGATATTTTGAACGGCTATTACAACAACAATTTTGGTATCAGAGAAATTCTGACTGTCCGTTCCAAAAATTAAACGAAAACCATGGGACGTCTCGTTATGTGACCAAATGTAATTTGCTATGATATGAATCATTTGCTCATCACTGCATTTCCCGTAGGTTGGACTGATCATCGCGTCATTCCTTTCTGCAAGCAAATTTATGCTCTTGTTCTCGCATGTGTTCATGGTTCACCGATACGGTTATTTAAGGGAAATCGCCTACGACCTATCTGGCACACCAAAAACAAACTGTTTCTTTTATCCCAAATTATATCACGCGGTGAGGGAATGTGCTACATATAATTCAATAGAGTACAATAAAGTTTGCAATTTCATATCGGCTGGATCAATTAATCCTTCCCGCAGTCAAGTTAGTGAAATGACGAAAGGACTTCATGAGCAAGTACAGTACTTCCGCAGCCGGCCCCTGACGGGTCGCTATCCTGTGATTTGGACAGATGCACTGTATGAAAAAATCCGTTTGGATGGCCGGGTCGTCAGCATGGCTGTGATGGTAGTTTGCGGCGTCAATGAACAGGGGCATAGGGATATCCTCGCCGTAGAGCCAATGCTGGAAAAATCCAAAGAAAGTTATTCTCAATTGTTTCAAAGTCTTCTAGATCGTGGTCTGAAAACACCGCTCCTGGTGGTTTCAGACGCGAACAAAGGGCTGATTGCAGCCATCCGTGAGAGTTTTCCGGGAGCTTCCTGGCAACGGTGCAAAGTCCATTTTATGCGAAATATTTTGGCTCATGTATCCCAGAAGGAAAAAGAATCCTTTGCGGCTCAGTTAAAAGAGATTTGGCTGGCACCTTCCGCTGAAATAGCTAGGCAACGCGCAGAGCAAATATCAGAACAGTATGGAAAACGCTTTCCAAAAGCAATTGAGCTTCTGCAAGATGGGCTGGAAGATTCTCTAGCCTTCTATGCTTTTCCGGAACTCGATGCTCGCAAAATCTCCTCAACCAATATGCTAGAACGGCTAAACAAGGAAATTCGCCGCAGAACCAGCGTAGTCGGAATATTTCCTAATCCGGATTCCTATCTACGGCTGGTAACAACACATCTGATGGAGTATGCGGAAGACTGGTCTGTTTCCAGAGCATATTTAAACCCAAAATCTATTCTTTCATTGTTAAGCGCAGCCTAATTCATTTTTCGGAGTCCCTAAAAATTGCGAACTTCCCTTGACACTAGCGAAATCCGCCGCAGAACCAGCGTAGTCGGAATATTTCCCAATCCGGATTCCTACCTACGGTTGGTAACAACATGTCTCATGGAATATGCGGAAGACTGGTCTGTTTCTAGAGCATACTTAAACCCAAAAACCATTCTTTCACTGTTAAACGTAGCCTAATTCATTTTTCGGAGCCCCTAAATTGCGAACTTCCCTTGACACTAGGGATTAGGATGGGGGGGTGCGGACAAAAAGTTGGACTGAATACACTCAGGAAGGAGATAGAGGATGTATTCAGAGGAACAATATCGAAAAGCCCTGGAGGTTTATGAAGAAACGAAATCGGTAACAAAAACAATAACGATTTTGGGATATCCGGCACGCAGGCAAACGCTATACAATTGGATCAATCGAAAACGAATGTTGCCGGAAAACCGATGCACCTTTTGTGGATATAATACACCGGAGCACCCTCGCCATCCACCTATAGAATTAAAGCTTGAGATTTTACACCGTTGCTTTGAGCTGGGAGAAGATGTACAATTAGTATCAAATGAAGTGGGATATAGCACAGCAAGTATATATAACTGGCGGCGCAAATATATCCAGAAAGGTGCTGCGGCATTAATGAATGCATCCAATGAGCGAGCCAGAGGGAAACTGACGGAAGGAAAAGCTGCATCTTCAGAGGAACTTGATGAACTGAAAGCAAAAATCCAAGATATGCAGTTAGAAATTGACATTCTGAAAAAAACAATTGATGTGCTAAAAAAAGACCCCGGCGTCAACAAGAGTCCCTTGAACAACAGGGAGAAGGCAGTAATTGTTGATGCCTTAAAAGAGAAGTATCCACTGCCTGTATTGATAAAAAAACTCAAACTGGCAAAGAGCAGCTATTACTATCAAAACAAACGGGTCAGTTTTGCAAAGAAGCATAAAGATGATTATCAAGCTGTTGCGACCATATTCCACAACAATAAGGAAAGATATGGATATCGTAGAATTAAAATAGTATTGAACCGAGAGGGCTATACCCTATCCGAAAAGGTGATACGTCAAATTATGCGTGAAAATGGCTTGGTTGTGAAAGGCCGAAAAGCGAGAAAATACTGCTCTTACAAAGGAGAAATTAGCCCTGAAGTACCCAATGTGATTCGAAGAAATTTCAGAGCTGACAAGCCAAATCAGAAGTGGTTGACTGATGTGACAGAGTTCTCAATTCCAGCAGGAAAAGTATATTTGTCTCCTATTATTGACTGCTATGATGGTATGCCGGTAGCATGGAACATTAGCTGTAAACCAGACGCACAATTGGTAAACCGTATGCTGGATCGTGCAATTAGTGCACTTCCTCAAGATGCGCATCCGATTATTCATTCAGATCGAGGCTGTCACTATCGATGGCCGGGCTGGATAGATCGAACCCGTAAGGCAGGATTGATCAGATCAATGTCTCAAAAAGGGTGTTCACCGGACAATTCAGCCTGTGAAGGTTTTTTTGGAAGAATGAAGAATGAGATGTTCTACGGCCGTTCTTGGCAAGGTATCACAGTAGAAGATTTTATGCAGCAAATTGAAGCTTATATGGTATGGTATCGGGATACGAGAATCAAAATATCTCTTGGAGGATTGAGTCCAGCAGAATATAGAATCAAAATGGGATTAGCCATATAGTCCAATAAAATGTCCGCAGGCCCTGGAGTACAATAAAGTTCGCAATTTTATAAAGGCATAAAAAGTAATTGGGACTTCAATAAAATGTCCGCAGGTTCCAACGCTTGCCAAAGTAATAGTAGAAAACGAAGAATTATTAAAAAGTAAGTTATCAATGGCGCACAGAAAAATTAGCACAAACTTTGACAGGTTGAGAATGATTGCAGCTTCATCTTAACCACTAACCTTAATCATTATGGTCTATGCCCTATTTTAAATCGACACTTTGCGACTAATTTTTCTATCGTAATGTAATATTATAATTTGAATTGTTAAATTGGATATTTCTAATTATTTTATACAGGTTGGTGATGTCTATGGTCTATTATCTCTTTCTTTAAATTTAATTTCTAGATTTTGAGAAAGGAGTTTACCTATGAAAACTTTATCTAAAAAGTTTATGAGCCTTTTTCTGGCTTTGACTACGGTATTTGGTTTAACCGTTGATGTGTTCAACTTGATTTTACAATCTATCAAGTTAAAAAAACTAACATTAGGAGTATTAATAGGAACATTAGCATTTAATTCTTTAGCACCAAGTGTATATGCTATGAGTAACTCAAATACACAATCTCAAATATATTCACAAAATATTGTAGGTAACATTGAGATATCTGATCAAGAGATGCAAAAATTTGAAGATGATTTAGTTAAAATGATGAAAGATGATAAGATTCTTCAAGAGGAATTAAAGGCTATTTTAAAAGATAACGATAATGATAACTCAACAGAACAAATTTTAAGAAATGGAAAATATCAAATCAGAAGCGTTGGTAGTTCAGCTGCAAAGAAAGCCATAAAAGCTGTTGCAAACTGGTTTAAAAGAAACGGAATGAAAGTTTGGAATAAATTACCAAGCAAAGTAAAAAAATATTTTGCAGCACAAGGAGCAGCAGGATTTATAAATAAGTTAGGTCAAGTTGTTGACGCTTATACAGATATTTCAGATTCAATTGATGAATTTGTATATAATGTATTAAGAGGTGTGTTGCCTAGTCAAGTTAGTGACTGGTGGGTAGATAAAATAGCACGTACAATTAGATTGCTTGTTCCTTCACCAGTTTAAAGTTAGGCGATGATAAATATGAATAAGATTATTTATTATTTAAGTGTATTTTTGTTTTCTATAGGTGTAACAATAGTAATTGGTAAAAATATTTTAGACTTTAAGTTTTTAATAGCTAGCGTAATTATGTATATAATTACAGCAAATTTATATCAGACAATAAATCAGAGCTTTACAATCAATTTTTATAGTCTTATTTCAACTATATTTATAATTTCTGTATCAATTTTATTATGGAATTATAGAGCAAATATAAATACCTGCACATTATTAGTAACAATTATTATCTTTATATTAGTTCTAGTTAGTCATAGATATATAATTTCTAAATTAGTGACTTTAAACTCTTGAGGAATCCAGCCTCAAGGGTTTATCTTTACACGTATTTACTATTGTGGATATTTGACATATATAAAGTTTTTGTACAGCTAGTGTCAATGGAAGTCCGCAGGCCCCTAGCAGCTCTCCTTGAGTAGCGTAGAGGATACATATATGTTACAAAAAATAGCTGTTCAAAGAGCAGCTCTTTTTATTCTGGTAGATTGTAAAATGAAATTGAACATATAAAAAGATTCCATAGCACTCAGGGATCTGTTAGGATAAAGTTACCACTCTCAATCTTGACAGAAAGGCCTGAACGCTATGGACAAGAACCATACTATCATAAAGATCGAAGAACGCAAGAGGGGCAACATCTTAGAGCAGAAGAGCGTGGTGCAGAACTCCGGAATACTCCGGCTGTGGTCGCAAACCCGGCTGCTCAGCCAAACGTGGAGCTGCAGTCTACAAAGCAAATCGCAGTCGCTGCCATCGTCCTAGAACCGGTATCGGGGGACTCTGACTTTATCCGTTGGATGGTCAAAAAGGTTCGTAAGCAAAACTGGTCCTTTGATGAGTGCGTAGGGCGGGCACGGAGCGAATACTGTGGAAAGGGGGAGAATTACCGCTCCCGCTATTTGAATTCCTGAGGTGTTAAATAGGCATTCTCGCAGAAAGCCACGGCTTTCTAAGCGTATCAAAGGGAAATCCATTGATTGGCGGCCACCTGAGGTAGCAGATCGAAACACATTTGGGCACTGGGAATCTGATACGGTATTGGGCCGAAAAAGAAGCGGTGAGGCAGCTGTATTTACCATTGTAGAGCGCATGACAGGCTATTATCTTTCCATTCGGATTGACGGCAAAAACAATCACCGGTGTTGCCAGTGCCATGGAACAGCACTCGGCTTGGGAACGACCTGTAAATGAGAGGACCAATCGCATACTACGAAAATATATCTCAAAGGGTTGCTCTATCAATGGATTTACCGCCGAACAAATCTTCATGTTTGCGGACGAGATAAATGCCACGCCCAGGAAACGATTAGGTTATCAGACCCCTGAGGAGCTGTTCGATGCACATTTGGACAGAATTTACACTTCCAACCAGTAAATAACTTTATCCAGGGAAAGTGTTCAATTTGTTATTGCAATTTAAGTTGCAATTTTGGAACGTAATACCAATATATTTACGCTGTCACTGACTGAAAAATAGCAAATTCTTCTCGGCATTGTTCATAAATTTTATACGCCACATAGGGATTGTTCATGGTATAAAGGTGGATTCCGTCCACGTCATGCGCCATTAAATCCACAATTTGGTCAACGGCATATGCGATTCCGGCCTCGCGCAATGCTGTGGGATTGTGTTCATACCGCTCCATGACGGATAAAAATTTTTCGGGCAGCGTAACACCGCAAAGAGAAACAATACGTTCAATCTGTTTTTTATTGACAACGGGCATAATCCCTGCCTCAATTGGAACGTCAATCCCCGCAATCCGGGCACGTTCCAGAAAAGTATAAAAATAGTGATTGTCAAAAAACAACTGCGTAATTAAATGATTGACTCCGGCATCGACTTTTCGTTTCAAGTTTCGGATATCCTCAACAATAGAATCGCATTCCCGATGTCCTTCCGGATAGCAGGCGGCTATAATGTGAAAATCTGCGTTTTCTCTGATGAACGAAACTAAATCACTGGCATATTCAAAATCTGTTTTGCGAGGGCAGTCGGGGTTGATATCCCCGCGCAGCGCGAGTATATTTTCAATTCCCGCACGCTTGAGCGAGCGGAGCATTTGGAGAGCCTCTTCCCTTGTGAAATTGATGCACGGAAGATGAGCAACACTCTCAATACCAAAGCGGTTTTTCAGTGCAGACGCAATCTGCAGCGTTTGTGCGTTGTGCAGCTTTCCTCCTGCACCATAGGTCACACTGATAAAATCCGGATTTAAGTTTTTTAATTCTTCTATTGCGTGATAAATGGTATCCACTGAATCGGTCCGTTTCGGCGGAAAGATTTCCAAAGACAGGACTCTTTTTGTTTGAAACAGTTCCGAAATTTTCATGGCTGCAAACACGCCCTGACTTCTTTGGCCGCAGACACCAGATGCTGCAGGCTGGGTATGGTTTCATCTACACCTCTGGTTTTCAGGCCGCAGTCCGGATTGACCCAGAGTTTTTCCTTTGGTATTTTTTGAAGCATCTGCAACAGTTCATTCTTGATTTCTGACACACTCGGCACCCGGGGCGAATGAATATCATAAACGCCTGGCCCCACCTCCGTGCGAAAACCGCTTTCCTTTATTTTTTCAACAATGCTAAAATCGGACCGTGCCGCTTCAAACGTAATCACATCTGCGTCCATATCGTCAATCTCTTTGATAATATCGGAAAATTCACTGTAACACATATGGGTATGAATTTGTGTTTCTGCTTTTACGCCGCTATGAACCAGCCGAAACGCAGGAATGGCCCAACAAAGGTAGTCTTCGTGCCAATCGCACCGCCGAAGAGGCAATTTTTCCCTCAGCGCCGCTTCGTCAATCTGAATCACTTTGATACCGTTTGCTTCAAGGTCAAGCACTTCTTCCCGAATGGCAAGCGCAATTTGAAAAGCGCAGTCTTTTAGGGGAATATCCTCACGCGGAAAAGACCAGTTTAAAATTGTAATGGGTCCGGTCAACATTCCTTTTACATATTTGTGCGTTAGGGACTGGGCATACACGGTATAGTCCACTGTGATAGGCTGAGAGCGTGAAACATCATCCCATATGATGGGCGGCTTCACACACCGAGTGCCATAGGATTGCACCCATCCCTTCTGCGTTACAATAAATCCGCTCAGATTTTCTGCAAAATATTCCACCATATCATTCCGTTCAAATTCTCCATGGACCAAAACATCCAATCCGATTTTTTCCTGTAAGGCAATCCATTCTGCAATTTTTTTCTTGTTAAACGCGGTGTATTGCAACTGTGTAATATTCCCTTTTTTATAATTAAAGCGGTTGGCTTTTACATCCGCAGTCTGCGGAAAAGAGCCGATGGTTGTCGTGGGAAGTAGCGGCAACTTTAGCTTGGCTTTCTGAATTTTTTCGCGTTCCTGAAAGCTGGGGGACCTGATAAAATCATCTTTTGATAAGGCAGAAACCGCCGCCCGAACCTTTTCATTTCCCCGATTTCTCCGAAGATGAAACAGTTTTTGGTTTTCTTTGTATTCGGCAGCAGATTCCGGGGATTTCGAGGATAAAATCGCTTTTAATTCGGACAGCTCTGTGAGTTTTTCCTCCGCAAAAGCCAAATGTTTTTTATCTTCCTCTGAAATGCGTGTCTCATTTTTTACGGTATACGGCACATGAAGCAAGGAGCAGGAGGTGCTGAGCACCAGTTCATCGGTATATTGTTCCAATTCTTTGATAATATGAATGGAATCCGCGTAATGGTTTCTCCAAATATTTTTGCCGTTGATGATTCCGGCAAAAAGAATTTTATCTTTCGGAAATCCAAAGTTTTGAATCAGCGATAGATTTTCCTTGCCTTCGATAAAATCCAGTCCAATTCCGTCAAATGGCATAGCAATCATATCACCATAGCAATCGCGGATATCCCCAAAATACGTTTGCAAAAGCACCCTTACGGTACCTTTCGCAGACAGAACCGAACGGTATATCTGCTGAACCAAAGTGATATCCTCATCGGTTAAATCTAGGACAAGCGCCGGTTCGTCAAACTGGACCCATGAGACACCCAGGCGATTTGATTTTTCTAAAATATCCATATAGGCATGCGTGATGGGCCCTGCTGCATCGGCTGCACTTCTTTGCCCTGTAAATTTTGCTAGCTTTAAAAATGTAAATGGGCCAATGATTACCGGCTTTGTCTCAATGCCCAAAGCCTTTGCCTCTAAATATTCATCAAATGGTTTTGTGCCCACAAGAGAAATGTTGGTTGTGTCCTCAATTTCCGGAACTAGGAAATGATAATTGGTATTAAACCATTTTTTCATAGAAAGGGCCTTAACATCACCTTTTTCCCCTTGATACCCTCTGGCCATGGCAAAATATTCATCCATTTTCTCCAGATGTATCCGCCGATATCTGGCTGGAACAGCATTGAGTAAGACAGCTGTATCCAAAAGGTTATCGTAAAAGGAAAAATCATTTGAGGCAATGAAATCAATTCCATGATTTTTTTGAACTTGCCAATGTTCTTTCCTTAGATTAGATGCAACGGCTTGCAATTCCTCTTGTGTGATTGCTTTTTTAAAGTACTGTTCCGTTGCAAACTTTAATTCCCGCTGTGAACCAATTCGAGGATACCCGATGACAGATGTTTTCATTCGTTTCGCTCCTAACTTTCATAAATATTAATATATCATTCTATTATTTCCGCTTGTGCAGTGTAAAAGCTATATAAGAGTTCCCTGTCCTTTTCAAGCAAACTGCCTGCACGGCATGGACTGTCTTGCGGATATTAAAAACATTTTGCTGTTATGATTGAGCAAAGCTAAGATACTGCTACCCTAATTAACAATTATTATATGAATGATTGTAACGGCTTCCTGCCTTTTCTGTCTAATACAGAAAATTGATATGAAATCATAGATAAAATCTATGACACAGCAAAAAGCACATGTTTGCTAGCAAGGCTGCATTCTTTACGCAAGCTTGCGAACATAATTGTCTAAATCTTTTGGGATTTCCTGAATATAGAGATTACCCATCTGGCTGAGCAAGGTGTTTGCTGCACAATATCCCCAGTTTCCCAGCCTGTCGAAAAAGTCCAGCGAAGGCTGGCTTTTCATTGTAAGATGGCGATGGAGTACAATAAAGTTCGTAATTTCGTAAAGGAATAGCTGGCAATGTGGAAGTGGAGAAATGGTCATCCTTCCTCTTTTGTCTGGATATTATATCGCTTTTTGCTTCCTGCAAAAATAACCCATCCTTCGCTTCATGCGCTGGATGGGTTATTTATTCGACAATCTGGCTGCCCAACCAAGGGCAGCATTTTTAGGAGAGGAGTTTTATGAAAAAAGGATATATCAGAAACCTCATATGAGGCACTTGTAATTTGTCTGCGGGTCTGTGGTCCGGTATTCCGTCCTCACCACTGACCTGATGCAGTGTACTTCTTTTCACTGACAATATACTACCTTGAGATTATGAAGGCCCCATGAAACAGTTTTAAATTTTCATGGGATTTTTTATGAATCATTTATGGCAAAAACATTAAGATTTAATAAAAAACTTCGCGAATAACTTCAAACAGTTGAGAAAACTTTGTACTGATCATCCGCTATTTGTTTTAAAGTGACGACTTGATATTAAATTTTTGCACTCTGTTTTTAACCCCAAATTGGAGACTTTTTGCAAAGCAATTTTCCGAAATGTAACAGCGATTTACGGGGTTCCAAGATTGATTTTTCAGTTGATTGCTGTCATCTTTCAAAGCAAGACTTCTCGCATTAACAGCCTGAAAAATATGATTGAAAACTACCAAACGCGAATCGAAACTGCACAGGAAAAATTGAAAAAACTCAATCAAAAACTCAGCAATATTCAGAGCGGAACACTTTCTACGTATCTGAGTTTCGACTCAAAAAAAGCACAGCTTCTTCTTCGTCTTGAAGTCAAAAACGTGCTGAAAAATGGAACGAAAACGTGAAAAAATGGCCTCGAAAATATACGTAAAACATACGTAAACAGGGGTAAATTTATACGTAAAAACATACGTAAATGCCGGTTTTTGGTGACCCACCGATTCGTTAGGCTTTGCCTAACTCCCCACCTTGCGTGGGGACAGAATCCCCTTATGCTCTTTCACTCCTCATGGCGGTGAAAACCACATTGCCCTGTTCGGGCAAACTCGTAAAGAAAAAAGTATCAAGAGAGAGGTGAAAAAATGGACGTAAAAGTGCGCGGCGCTGACCCGGCAGCCGTCAAAAAAATTGATGAACTTGCCCGCAGACAGAACATTTCACGCAACCTTTTTCTCGTCAATTTAATCAATAACTACGCGGCGCTCGAAGAATTTCAGAACTTCGAACAGCGCTATGCCGCAGCGCTGGAACAGTGCCTGAATGTTATTCGGCAGAACAGTATTGTGCTCCAAAAAGTTTTGAACATAGTGGGGGACAGCGATGAAACATAGAAAGAATTTTTATCTGGACGACTCCGCTATTGCATACGTTAGGCAGGTACAAAAAGAAAATCACTTACCATCTTTTACGGCTGCGTTATCTCAAATCATACGGGAACATCAGCACAGAAATGACATTCCGGCGGCAGAATTTTTTGCAAAAGAGATGGCAAAACAAATTGCCGAGGAATTAAAAGCTCCGCTGACTCGGATACGTTTGGGCGTTAACAATGCGGACCGCAACAGCGATATTCTTCTGTTACTTGTCAACACTTTGCTTGCGTATTCGCCATATCAAACTTTGTTTGTGGATGACACACCCCAGCTTGCCAAAGCACGGCAAATTGAAAAAGACCGCATCGCAAACTTCCGACAGAAAAAGCTGGATGCGGCCAAAAAGAAAATGAAAAAACAGCAGGAAACTCCTATTCCGGAAGAGATTTCAGAAGACGATTTACTCTAACAAAAGGAGGTGCTGCCATGCCCGAAAAGGAATCGCCCGGGGTGATTTTTAAATCAAAATTCGTGCTGTCCAAACAGAAATTTACCGAATATATCAACTACATCAACAGACCGGAGGCCGTACGAAACAGAGCCTACGGTCTGTATTCTGTTTACATGGATGGATATATGGATGACCCGAAAAAACAGCCCGGCTGTCCGAAAAATACGTCCGCTTTGTTTACTGCAACTAAGGACAGGCTGACCAAAGAAGAAAAAGAAATCCTGAAACGGCAGTTTCAACTCGCGCAGAAAGCGGGGAGTCCCATGTGGCAGCAGGTTATCAGTTTTTCAAATCGATTTTTGGAGAAAGCCGGCCTTTATGATTCTTCATCCGGCAGACTGGATGAAGACACAATTCGTACCGTTACCCGTTTGGCGGTAAAGGAAATGCTGAAGGCAGAGCACATGGAAGGCGCTGCAGTTTGGAGTGCGGCCATTCACTACAACACCGACAACATTCACGTTCACATCGCTGTGGTCGAGCCCAACCCGACGCGAAAGATGAAGGAATTTGTGGTGAAAACGGCGGACAAAGGAACTGTCACAGAGCGCCAGTATGCGGCGGCTATGAAGAACAGTACGCTCCAAAAAGTAAAATCAAAAATCGTCAACAGCATTGTGAACCGATCTCCGGAGCTTACAAAAATCAATACGATTATCCGTGAAAACATCGTAGCGCAAAAGAGGGAAACCATGGTTTCACGCGACCGGAATTTGCAGGGAGAATTTCTCAATCTGTACCGAAAACTGCCCGCTGACAGACGACTGTGGTTTTACAATATGAATGCTTTAGCAGCCATTCGGCCGGAGATAGATGCTTTTACAAAACACTATCTTCATCTTTATCACCGTCAAGATATAGCTGAGTTATCCGACCTCTTACAAAGGCAGGAACAATTTTTTAAATCAGCGTACGGCGACGGAACAACACATCGGTATAAACAGTATGCGCAGACCAAGTGGAAGGAGCTGTACACCCGGATGGGCAATGCGGTGCTGCGGGAACTGCGGGAGTATGACAAGACTGTGCGGAAGGAACGAGCCTTACCGAGGAAAAAGCTTCCGGTAAAGCAGAAACTTCGTGCAAAAAAGAAGCTGCTCCATGTTCGGCGCGGCAGCATCTATCAATTAAAGAAAGCTCTAAAAAAAGAAGTGTCGGAGATGAAAAACCGGCTGGAGTTTGAACGACTCCAACAGAACATCGATTGGGAACAGGAACGGCAGGGATTGGAATGCGAAAGAAATTGATTTTGATATTGGCCGGGGTGCTTGCCCCGGCCTTTTTTATTATCACAATTCTAATGGTGTTAGCTGCTGTTATCGCAGGCTCCAATACCATTGCGCAGTACCGTTATTTACAAGAGGGAGGCACATTGTCCGAAGCAGTTTTGGCATATGAGCCCGTTGTAGAAAAATATTGTGATATCTATGACATATCGGACTATGTACCCCTTGTTCTGGCGATTATGCAGCAGGAAAGCGGGGGAATGGGCAGTGACCCGATGCAGAGTTCGGAGTGTCCGGCCAATCTGAAATATCCGCAAAAACCCGGCGGGATTACCGACCCGGAATATTCGATTAAAGTGGGAATTCAATATTTTGCAAGCTGTCTGCGTGCGGCACAGGTGAAAGCTCCGGATGATATTCCGGGCATTAGTCTTGCTTTGCAGGGGTACAACTTCGGCGGCGGATATATCAGTTGGGCAGAAGAACGGGGCGGATATACCAAGCAAAATGCTGTAAAGTTTTCGCAGATGAAAGCACAGCAGCTCGGCTGGAACAGCTATGGAGATGTGGATTACGTTTCTCATGTACTGCGCTATTATTCTGTCCTGGCGCTGCCGGGAAACGGATACTTTTTCTGTCCGCTGCCATACGGTTCGTTTACTGTTTCCAGTGGATTTGGCTATCGCAACGGAAAACTGCACAAGGGTATTGACCTCGCTGCTCCGGAAGGAACTCAAATTATCGCGGCCGCGTCCGGAACGGTGGAGTATGCACAGTATGGTAAAACAGGAAGCGGGTTTGGCGGTTACGGCAACGTCATTCTGATTCGGCACAACGGTACATACAGTACCCTTTACGCCCACTGCAGTCAGCTGATGGTTTCAGAAGGCGATGAAGTGAAAAAGGGCGATGTCATTGCTTTAGTTGGAAGCACCGGCGACAGCACAGGCCCTCACTGCCATTTTGAAATTCGAATCGATGGTGAGGCTGTTGACCCTCTGCCGTATTTGAATCTGGAGAAAGGGATGGAAGTGTTCAGTAAATAGTTATAGATTCATACGATAGGTATTGTAAATCTATAGGGTATGATCTCGATTATTGGTATATTTTGTTGAACTTATTGTTTAGTTAGAATATAATAGCAATAAGGAAATATTTGCTAGATATAAATAGCGCTGTTGCATTGAAGATAGACAAATCTGCCTAATAACAATAATTGAAAATTGATATTTATAAAAATATTTTTTGATAATGCTTAAAGGGGAGAAATAATAATGAGGCTTGAATCAGTTAGTCAAGAACAATACGGCAGTGAATATGAAACTGCTGTTTTAGAACAATGGAAAACTTGTGTTGAAATGGCAAATTGCAACACAGAAAAACGTAATAACTCAAATAATATATACATTAGTATAAACTCGGCAATATTTGCAGTTATCACTTATACTCTGAATTATAAAAGCATCCTCCTTTCAATAATAGGAATTTTTATATGTGTTTTATGGATAAATTCTATCAATAGCTATAAAAAACTCAGTAGTGTGAAATATCATATTATAAATGAAATTGAAGCAAAATTGCCTTTGGCCCCATTTGCTTATGAATGGGAAAAACTGAAGAACGAACAAAAATATAAAAAGCTAACCAAGACTGAAAAAAGACTTCCTGGGTTATTTATAGCATTATATTCCATATTATTTATTTGCCAATTATATTTTTACTTTCACTAAGGAGGCCATGTAAAATGAAACCGTTTATTCCATATTAAGATATAGATTTCCCTCAAGTAAAGACTCAAATAAAGCCTTGTACAAATGTAGTTGTATTGCGACTGAAGTCACAAGGTATTCTTAACAGGTACTTTTGAGATCGGAGTGTCTACTCGAGTCGATGTATCGACTGCAAATTTCCTTAAAGGTCTGATGTTGACTTGATAGATTATGAAAGCTATTAGTCAAGATTACAAAACGGTAAATGATGTTTCTATTTATTGTATTCGTGCGAAAATGAATATATAGAAACACAGATACTGGAAAACTATAGGCGTGTTAAATTATCAAGTAATAGAAGAATTGAGGTAGTATTTATGACATATAATCTTTTTATTAGCCATTCATGGGCATATTCTGATGCATATGATAGACTGATTAATTTGTTGAATGCGGATTCATCTTTTAATTATAAAAACTATTCGGTTCCTAAAGATAATCCCATTCATAATGCGCAGAACGATTACCAGTTAAAAGATGCTATACGCAAACAGATGCAATATGCGAGTTGTGTTTTAATTTTAGCAGGGGTCTATTCTACATATAGCAAGTGGATTAATATCGAGATTCAACTTGCTCAAGAAATGGGGAAAAAGATCATTGCCATTGAACCTTGGGGAGCGGAAAAAACATCTGTCATTGTAAAAAGAACAGCAAATAAAATTGTAAAATGGCAAACGTCATCTATTATTAATGCTATCAAGCAATAAATACTAGTTATATAGAAAATGTGTTTGCCGTTACAATTCAAATCAAAATATGGATAATCCTATTGTTTATAGAGAGAGTAGATAAGAATGAAAAACATTTTTTTAAGTAGACCGAATTGGCTTGACAAGCGATATGAAAAAGGACTTGACGGATTTATTCGTCTTTTGCAAACTCATAATTTAACCCCCCGTACTATAGGTACAACAGACTTTCCAAATCAATCTCCTATGGATGAAGTAATCGATTTAATGAAACAGTGTACAGGTGCCATAGTATTAGGGTACCCGCAAATTATAGTGCGATTAGGCCAAATAAAAGAAAAGCCGGTTTCAAGCCCTATGTCACTAGCAACGGAGTGGAACCATATAGAAGCTGCACTCGCATATAGTTTACATCTTCCATTGTTGGTAATTCACGATGAGACAGTTTCTAGAGGAATTTTTGACAGAGGAACACTAAATTCATTTATATATTCTTTAGATATGTCAGATCCAATGTGGCCTACCAAGCCCGAAATTACTGGTGCGTTTAAATCGTGGGTTAATCGGCTCAAGACAAATCAATAAGATTGTCCTTTATTTCCATTTAAAAACGCAATCATAAAAATGTTGATACTTCCAATTTGAAGGTGCTGATAAGCTGTACTGTTTTTTGAAGGAATTAACGAGAATTGGAGGGGCAAGATGAAATCGTATGAATTACAACCAACATATGAAAACCTAATCACAACTTTCCTAGACAATACCATTTCAAGAGATAAGGAATTATTTTACTTCATCGAAAGGCTCAATTCCATAGATGACAGTTGTTCTATTGCGCTTGATGGAGGATGGGGTAGTGGAAAAACTTTTTTTGTCAAACAGGCCAAAATGGTGATGGACGCACATAACGATTACATTACCTCGTATCATGATGCGGATCGTGAAAAAATAAAAAGCAAGTGGATACAGTATCATAATGGTCAGCCAGCCACACTTAAACCTCAAGTCTCTGTTTATTATGACTCATGGGAAAATGACAATGACGATGATCCCATTCTTTCTCTTGTTTACAGTATTCTTCGAAGTGTAGAAAGCGACTATTCTTTCCGTAAAGGAGCTAACTGCTTACAAATTGCTGCAAGCATATTGGAGTTTTTTTCAGGGAAGAATTGGGGAGAACTTATAAAAAGTTTTAAGAGTGATGATCCACTTCAGGAATTAAAAAAAGGGAAAGAAATCCACAAAATGATTGAAGATTTTCTGGATTCACTGCTTCCCGAAAAAGGAGATCGCCTTGTTATTTTTATTGATGAATTGGATAGGTGTAGACCGAGTTACGCTGTTCGTTTACTTGAACGAATTAAGCACTATTTTTCAAATAACCGGATAACATATGTATTTTCAGTTAACATTAATGAATTGCAACATACCATTAAGCAGTATTATGGTTCCAATTTTAATGCTTCTCAGTATTTGGATCGATTCTTCAGTTTAAGAGTATCATTACCCCCTGCCGATTTGAATAAATACTATCGAAGTCTGAAGTTCAATTGTTCCCATTATAAATATGATGTTGTTTGTGATGCTGTGATTAAAACCTATAATTTTGAATTACGTGAAATAGCAAAGTATCTTCGTTGGACAAAAATGGCTGCCTATGGGCCAACTCACGGGGTTAGAAGATATAATAATTCTTGTTTAGACGAACCGGGTTTTCATTTTGCACTTATATATGTTATTCCGATTATGATTGGTTTAAAAATATATGACTCAACCAGATATTATAATTTTATTAACGGCAAAGATTACACTCCTCTACGGGAAGTTTCTGGGGCTATGAGCGAAGATTTTTTCAATGGTCTTTTGCTTGAAACAGAGTCGTTCAAGGAAAATGATGAAGGGAAAACAGTAGTGCCTTTAGATTCAAAGTTACAACAACTTTACAATGCTTTATTTGTTACCAACTATGACTATAGAACGTATAAAGTTGCTGTGGGTACATATACGTTTAGGCGCGGTACGAAAGAAGAGCTTATTAAGATAGCAAGTCTATTATCTGAATTTGCTAGTACTGAGATAGACTGATGGGGAAGCAACAATAGCTAAACTCAATGTACCATTTTTGTTGAAAACACGATATGACGCAAAACATGGGCACTGAAGGTTGTCCTTATATACCTTCAAGGAAGATTTAATCAATCGCTTTAACTTTCGAACATAGAAAAGATTGGCACATACTGTTTCTGAGTTTGCCTATGTTTGGTACAATCAAGTACGCTTACGCTTGTACAACGACTATTGAATGCCTTACGAAACAAGGTTGGATTAAATCAAGTTAGACAGTTGTGATATCGAAATGATTCTCTATTACAGATGGAGTACAATAAAGTTCGCAATTTCATAAAGGCATAGAAAAGTCATTGGGACTCCGATAAAATGAATGGTGCTAAAGACATTCAAAAAAGGAGAGATACCCAATGACCCACAAAAAGGATACCACAGATTTGACAGAATTGCTACTAAAATGTATGGCGCAGCCGGATCCAATGCTGTCGATGCTGGAATGGCTGTGTACCCGTCTAATGGAAGCAGAGGTCTCCGGTATCGTTGGCGCAGAAAAGAATGCACACAATCCATCCCGCCGTGATTACCGCTGCAGCTATCGGCCGCGTCGATTGGACAAATAATTTTTCCCGCAGTCAAGTCAGTGAAATGACGAAAGACCTTAATGAATAAGTGCAATACTTTAGCATCTGCACCTATCCCAATTGACTTATGCTGCGCAAAATCATCTCTGCTGATTCCTTTTCTTCTTCGATGTGCCGTTTTAATTCGGGGAACGCTGCTCGGTCCCCTGTCAAAATCAATTTATAGAGATAACGGTGCTTTCCAAAAAATTCAGTGGCGTAATGTGTACCGCTATTAGTCGAACTTTGGAGCATCAGCATAGCATACCAAATCTGAGCAATGCTCTCCCAAGCATTAGCTAAAAACAGATTGTCAGCAGAACGTACTAAATTTCTGTGAAATAAAACATCTAGATCATTCCAGTCGGTATCCGTTGATTTATGCCTGTATTTTTGTTCAATTACCCCCAACGATTGAGCAAGTTTTGGATATACCGTTTGCTCTTTTTCAAATAGCACCTCTAGGGCTCGGTTTTCTATCAACCAGCGCGTGTCGTATAAATCCTTCAGTTGCTTTACAGTAAACTCAACCACTTCTCTGCGACCATTGGGCAACATGCGCAAGAGTCCCTCATTTGCTAAAATCTGTAGCGCAGACCGAACCGAACTTCGGCTAGCATCAAACTTTCGAGCAAGTTCGTTTTCTGATATTTTCTCTCCAGCAACATATTTACCTCTAATAATATCAAGACGCAGCTGGTTTGCAATCTTTTCTGGTGTGGGCAGATAACCCCGCCTAATACTGAGCCCCTTTATCGCCTTGCCATCTACAGGTATTTCAGCCCGCTTTTGTACCATGGCATGGAGTTGGTTCTTCAACCAGAGATTTGCTGGCATAGAGAGTCCTTTTTCCTCTCCAAGAGTACATACATAATCACAAAGAACATCTGTTTCCAGTTGCCGATTCATCCAATAGTCCTGTAGCATGGGAGCACGACTATCCAGATCATAATTTTCCAAGTAATCTTGCGCTTTACGAATATCCGATTCGTACATAGAAACCCCACATACATTTGCCAACATGATCAATTCTTGTTGGGCAGTGTGCATAACCTCCATTGCTTTTATATTTTTACGGAATGCACCACATGTGAGTTGATAAACTGTACTTGTCTGACCAAAACCAATGTTAAACAACATTTGCATCCATTGATAATAGATGATACGATCTGTTACTACATGTTTTATATGGCACTTTTCAAAAAAGGCTTTTACCGCCTGTACTTCCGGTTCCTGATGGGCATCTAAAGTTCCAAAAAAAACAGTTCCCCTATCTTTCAGGGTTATATAACGACCACTGCGGTCTATGTCCGCATTGAGCACACAGGAATACAAAACATGTTTTTTCCCAAAAGCATCAATTAAATTTTTTTCACTGGTTAACCCACTGACAAAGGACAGGATAATGGTATTTTCTCCAACAATTTCTCTCATAGATTGGATAGCTTCCATTAAGCTGTAAGATTTCACGCAAACAATAATTAAATCCAATGGAACCGACTTCAGGGAACCGACTGTTCGGTAATTAATTCGCAACGGTTCATCATTGATTAAAATAGGAGACCCCCAGTACGTTTCCAAATCTCGAACTACACCGTACAAAATCACATCGGGTGCATATTTACAAATTTGTTGAGCATAGCTAGCACCGACAGCACCTAACCCCAAAATTGCCACACGTTGAATTTTTTTCACCATACTATGTTAATCCTTTCCAAACCCCATTTGGTAGAAATAGAAAAATATTAGCGGACTCATACCTCCCACTAGAAATCACACAGCAAAATAATGGCTTATTATTTAATAGCAGTTATTCATCAGCAGTATGAGCTATTCTATTTTATTTAAAATAACATATTTTACAAAAGGAAACAATCCTATTTCTCCGCACATCTATCAGTCAAACTGAAACCAATGCAGAAAGGGCAGTTTCAACAAAACCTGAAACTGCCCTTTCTAAATATTGTACCTTATATTTGATAGTATCTTCTTTTGAACTTTAACTATAACAAGCCAATACGCATGTTACCCAAGAACACGACGTTTCATTTCCATAATTCCCTTTTTTAAAAGGTCCAATTCACTATCGCAACTTAGCATAGTCATGCCTTTCTCAATCCACTTGCGCAAAAAAGTCGAATTTGAAGAAATTATTCCACACGGCAGTTTATAAGTCTGAGCAGCGGCCAAAATACGACTAATTGCCAGATCCATTTGTTCTGTATTAAATTCACCCATGTGCCCTAAATCACAGGCCAAATCATTTGGACCGATAAAAATACCGTCCAGCCCTTTCACTGCTGCAATCTCTCGCGCGTTTTCGACTCCTGCCCGGCTTTCAATCTGAGCAAATAGCATGATACGCTCATTGGCTCTCTGCGTATAGATTTTTAGGTCACCAGGAGCATAATTACTGTGTGGACGCATTGTTGAAATACCCCGGCATCCTACTGGCGCATACTTGGCCAGCTTAACTAACATTTTAGCTTGTTCCGGTGTTTCCAGCATTGGTACCAATAATCCATCAACACCTGCATCCAGATATTTTTGCACATGTTCCCGAGAAATCTGCGGAATTCTTACGATAATAGGAAATCCGATTCCATTTGCCACTGCAGCGATGGCCGCAATCTGAGAATAATCAAAGTATCCATGTTCACAATCAACTATTACAAAATCAATGGAACTAGCTTGCATTACTCTAATCAGATTAGGTGCAGCAATTTCGGACAGAAACATTCCCAACACAGTTTCTCCATTGTGTATTTTTTCTTTGATATTAGTCACCCTCTTTTATTTTTGCAAAACACACCGCTTTGCCAAATGAAACAAACCACTGTATACCTCATCTTTTGGTGCACTAGCAACCTTAGAACATCCCATTGCATCTTGAATTGCCTTTTTTAGAAAGGGATTCTTTAGCACTGCACCACCTGAAAAATATAATGTACCATCAAACGGCCTACCCTTCCATATCATATCGGCAAATCGTCGGTATTGGCGGCCATAGTCAATGGCGGTTGCGGCAATGACATTCTCAAGCGTAAAATTCGCATGATTAATATGCATAATCTTACCATCTGCCAATCGATCTGGTAATTCGTAGAAGCTGCAATCTACTTCCAGCCCGTTGGTATCAGACACCATGCACCGGTTTTGTATACGATTCCAGATTTCTTCTCTGTCAAGATTAATTCCAAATATCTTTTGACCCACTTGGCGTAAATAATCAATTTGCACGTCAAAATTTCTTCCGCCGGGCATTCGGGAAATAACATAACAATAATTATTCTCATAGTATGGTCTTATTTCGTACTCTCCTGGCTCATAATCGTCTCGAATCATAATGAGTTGCCCACTGGTTCCGATATTGATAATCATATCTCCTGATTTGGCGCCTATCCCGTATACACTGGTCTGAACGTCCCCAAAATCAGGATACACCGGTATGGTTATGCCCTGATTTTGGTAAGTGCCGCAGCATACAAGCTCTGTAGTAATCTCAGGCAGCTGAATAAAATCCATTCCAGTTCTCGTGAGAATATCGGTATCCCAGCAACGCTTATGGAGATCCACAAATCCCATTGGTGCAGCATTTGTAATATGGCAAATATTGTTACCAGTAAGTTCTTTAATAATATAAGAACCTAAGGTATATACTTGAATGTCCCCCTGTTTGGATAAAGACTCCTCTTGAAACAGGGTATACAAGTTGCAAAGTGCAAGCGCGGGCTTGACAGGAACCCCTGTGCGCAACATGACCTCTGGAGGCAACAAGTCTTGCAAATCTTCTAAGTAACTTTGATTAGTTTTAGGATTTTGTTTTAAACAGCGAGTGTCCTGCCATGAAATATACGTATCTTCCAGCCTTTGAGGATGATGCAAAACACAACCATGTTGCTGAGTAGAAAACAAAATTCCGCCAATATTGGTTGTAATCTCTGTACATTTTTCAATGATCATCTGAATGATATCAACGATTTTTTGGGCATTTATCTCAAAGTAATGTGGATCGGAGTTTTCTAGTTTTTGCGGTGTATGGTACTTATGTGTAAAGATCACTTTATTAAATGAAAGGTCATAGATGGCTGCTTTAATAAATGTGCTGCCAATATCAACTGCAATAAAATTGATAGGTCATTCCCCCAAAAGCTTAGTGGTTCGTTTGTTTATCCCATCAAGCGGTTTGGCAGCCATGTGACCAGTCCTGGAACAAGCCACAAAAGAACAACCTCACTCATCAGCAGGATAAACCATGGAATCAATTTGCGGCTAACACGTTCAATACTCAAATTCTGGAGGCTGCAAACGGTCATCAAAACCACGCCTACGGGAGGCGTAATATTTCCGATCATGGCAATAATAATGATGCAAATACCGACATGAATCGGATCAAATCCGGATCGCTCAATCAAAGGGAGTAGCATAGGAACAAATACCATTATGTTCACATTGGGGTCGCTAAGACAACCCAAAATAAGAAATAAAATAGTAATACATGCCGCTACCAGAAATTTACTGTCCCCAGCAAAGCCAGAAAATAGGTTATACAGCCTATCTTGGAGATTTTCAGCGGTGAGAACAAAACTGAAACACTTAGAAGCCGGAATAATTAACAAGACAGATCCACTGGCAACAAACACACTTTTCAGACTGTCAATAAAGTCTGTTAAATTCATGGTTCGATAGACAATAACGCCCAAAATCAAAGCGTAAAGAACAGCAATTGCCGCAGCCTCTGTGGTAGTAACAACACCAAGATAGATACCACCCAGTAAAATTACGGGAGTAAGCAAAGGTAGAATACAGGAGAGAAACGAGTGGAGTATATGTACTAAGTAATATCTCCAGCCAACCCATTTCAAACAGGGAGCATTGTGGCGCTTGGACCATACATATACGTACACAATCATAAAAAGTCCCATAATAAAGCCGGGAACTACGCCACCAAACAATAATTTTCCCACAGAAACATTAGCCACCATGGCATAAATGACAGCAGGAATACTGGGAGGGATGATAGGTCCTACAGTAGAAGAAGCCATTGTGGTGCAGGCGCTAAATTCCTTGTCATACCCTTCATCCACCATGGCCTGATAGGCTAAATTTCCAATGCCTCCAGCATCTGCTACAGCAGACCCTGACATTCCCGCAAAAATAATGGAAGTAGTAATGTTCACATGGCCCATACCACCCGGGATATACCCTACCAAATTTCGGCAAAAGTCAAAGATGCGATCCGATACCGACGTGCGATTCATCACTTCTGCCGTTAGGATAAACAGTGGAATAGCAATGAGCGCAAAATTGTTCAGTCCGGTAAACATCCTTGTTCCCATAACGGAAAGACTGATCCCACAAGACATGGCATACACAAAAGAGGACGTAATCATGGCAGATGCAATGGGCATCCCTAATAGAAATAAAACGGTAAAGCTAATTAAGAACAAAGTAAGGGGACTCATGAATTACTCTCCTTTTTTTTGCGCTCACTCAAAAATTGACGAGTATCCTGAATCATATTGAAAGCAATATGATAACACATCAAAATGAAGGAAATAGGCAAAATAATATAGACATATTTAAGAGGAAAACGCATCACATTAGAAATTGGCAACGTTCTCAACAAGCTATCAAGCGCTGGCATATAGATGATAAATATAAAGATCATGATTATATTCATGACCACTCGCATTCCAAACTGTACAACCTTAGGAAACAGATCGGTCAAAGCAGTAATCTTTAAATGAGATTGGTTGCTCATCGCATATGCAGCAGCTAAGAAGCCAAACCAAACAAATAAAAAGCCATTCAATTCATCGGACCAGTCGAGACCGTTGTTAAAAAAATATCGGAGGGCCGCATTGACGACCATGACTAAAAACAGGAATGCAAGTGCAATACAACCCAAAAACTTCTCTGCTTTTTGAAGAATGGAGTTGAAAGCGAAAAGGACATTATAGATTCGTTTCATGAAAGACTCCTTCTATTGCACACGATATAAAATAAAGGCCTACAAGTCATTCACAATCATATAGAAACGTTGCAGGCCCTTATTTTACTTCATTATGTACGATTTACGCCATGGCCTGAATCTGATCATACCAATCCTGCCAAGCAGGATAACTTTCTACAACTTTTGCCGCATTTTCACGGAATGGAGTTGTATCAATATCCTTAATAATGGTCATTCCATTATCCTCACATACCTTCATCAAAGCCTCTTCGTTTTTTTCTGTCAACTCGTCGATGCGGTTGCCCTGGCGAGTAAACACCTCTTGGAAAATTTCCTGATCCTCTGGCGACAAGGAATTCCACAAATCCGCATTAATGATAGTAGAAGAGCACGCCAACATATGCTGGGTCATCATCAAATACTTTTGTACTTCATAGAGTTTCATGGTCACAATCTGTGTAAGTGGGTTTTCCTCGCAATCCGCAACACCAGTGGACAAGCTCATATAAAGGTCCTCGATAGGAATGGATGTAATAGCAACATCAAATACATCGGCAAGAGTGGAGTAAGGAGCAAAGTTAACACAACGCAGCGTTAGACCATCAAAATCATCTAAGGTACGAATTTCTTTATTAGCGGTCAAGTTACGGAACCCAAAATTGTACATATTCAGTTGCACAACACCACCAACGGCTTCACTAATTTCTTTTCTCATTTCCGTACATAAATCGCTATTTTTAAAAGTTTTCCAGTGTTCATAATCCTTGAAACAGTATGGAGCAAACAGCACACCAGCATCTTCCAGCCAATCCGCGGCACTGTCCAAACAGGCTATGTCCAAATCGCCCATTTGACAAGCAGTGATGCTGTCGTTGTAATTAGCATATGTGCCATTAGGATAGACCTTGATACCATAGCGACCATTAGTTTTTTCATACAACAATTCAGCCGACTCATTAAATGCTTCATACACTGGGTGGCCCTCGGCGAACACGTGAGAAGCTTTGAGCCATGTCGTTTTTACATCTTCGGAGGCAACATCTGAATTTTCGGAAACAGAACTGCTGTCTTGAGAACTTGTTTGGGTGTTGGAAGCCCCTTGGCTACATGCAACTAAGCTAAAAATAATGGTAGTACTAAGAAGTGCCGCTAAGAACTTTTTCAACTTTTTTACCCCTTTCTGATCATTAGTACGTAGGTCAAGACTTCGTGATAATTAGATTATAAAGACTTAAATTAATAAAGTCAACATATTATATGAAATGTCGACATTTTATAGTTAACAAAAATAATAGCTTTCCGTTAAGCATATAGCATAAAATAATAATAATCAATTTAAATAAACTATATTAATTGACAAATAAATAAAACACTTGCGATTTTGCTAGGAAAAGCAAAGCTATTGAGACATCGATAATATTATCAACGCTAGATTGTCGAATAACCTATCCAACGCATTAAGCAAAGGTCGGGGCCTGCAACCATTTTATTGGACTATATGGCTAATCCCATTTTGATTCTATATGCTGCCGGACTTAAATCTCCATGAAATATTTTGACTCTCGTATCCCGATACCATACCATATAAGCTTCAATTTGCTGCATAAAATCTTCTACTGTGATACCTTGCCAAGAACGGCCGTAGAACATCTCATTCTTCATTCTTCCAAAAAAACCTTCACAGGCTGAATTGTCCGGTGAACACCCTTTTTGAGACATTGATCTGATCAATCCTGCCTTACGGGTTCGATCTATCCAGCCCGGCCATCGGTAGTGACAGCCTTGATCTGAATGAATAATCGGATGAGCATCTTGAGGAAGTGCACTAATTGCACGATCCAGCATACGGTTTACCAATTGTGCGTCTGGTTTACAGCTAATGTTCCATGCTACCGGCATACCATCATAGCAGTCAATAATAGGAGACAAATATACTTTTCCTGCTGGAATTGAGAACTCTGTCACATCAGTCAGCCACTTCTGATTTGGCTTGTCAGCTCTGAAATTTCTCTGAATAACATTTGGTACTTCAGGGCTAATTTCCCCTTTGTAAGAGCAGTATTTCCTTGCCCTATTGCCTTTTCTATAATCTACAGAGATGTCGGATACAACAAATGATTATTTATTTTGTCAACTTTGTACTCATATTCTCCGAAACTCTCTCTAATAAACCTTTATTAAAATTTAGAATACCAGATGCTTGTTCATTGCTTTTAATGTGTTTATTAATATATTCTCTTAAAATTAATGCAGCAAAACATTGAGCCTCAATTGTCTTTTTCCTTTCCAAATCAAAATGAATGTTTCCATAACTATGTGCTGAAGGATTTCTTAACTCATCAAACAAATGATAATAAAAATCCAAATATGACATCCTTGACTTTGACTTTTTATAAGTATCGTCTGCATCTATTCCTAATAAATCTTTCCATTTCTTTTTATGTTCTATCAATCTGCTTCGCTTATGACGATTTGGAGGTTCTCCCAGAATACTTTCAACACACTTACACGCCTGAACTATTCCTGTTTCCATCTTGGGTATTAAATACCCATGTTCCCATATACTCGGCTCATGAGAATTATGCATCATTACTGGTGAAAGACCTAACTCACATATTAAGCAACAATAATGGCTTTGAAAAGAAGATACCATCTGACTTAATGCGGTAAAACAAACATCATCTCTTAATAACAGTTCAATTATTTGCGACATGTTTTCAATCTCGGTTGCCTTTTTAACAATCCCACTCATTAGGAATTTTTGATCCATAGTATTAATGTTATATAGAACCATATCATCAAGCGACAAATTTGGGTCAAAATAGTATATCCAATTATAGTTTATAATTCTCTCCTCATCTGTTCCTTCAAATGCATCAAAGTAAGACATTGCTAGATATAATATTGTCCCAACATTTTTCCAAAATCTCTTATTCTTGACTTCTGTTTTCACTTCAGAAATAAGCACAGAATAAGCATTTTTTGAATGCGTCCAAATAAATATTTTTTCATATTCAGTGTTAAAAAAAGGTATATAGTCATGAATCATTGGGCCAAAGCTATTTTCAATCAAAATTCCAGACATCAAAGCATGATAGCACACATCATTTGGGGGATTTGGTGGATATTTTTCCGCTAACATCTGTTCTTTTTTAGCTTGTTCATAATATTGCTTGAGTAAAACTCTCAAGTCATCTTCATTATCCGCAAACAATCTATCTTTTTTATCCACATAAATCACCCCACATAAATATCATAAATTTATCCAAAGATAACGGATAATAAGTTTCGCGAAAACAATTGAAACAAATAAAGGTAGACATAGTCTATTGCCCGTCGGTAAAATAAAGTGACCATACAAAATCTACCAAGGATGTCAACGCCGGAAAGAAAATGATGGAAACGCCGGACAAAATTTGACCCAAACGCCGATGAAAATAACGCCGGGTAGCCACTCGCCGGCTCTCGTTACACCGAATGTTCTACCGCCGAAACATTGGCATGTGGAACAGTCTGGATACCGCTTTTGAGCTTGTCTTTCAACCGATAAGATTCCCCACGAATGTTAATCACATACGAATGATACAGAAGCCTGTCGAGCATTGCGGTAGCAATGACCGTATCATTCATCAATTCACCCCAGTCGCTAAAAAATTTATTGCTGGTCAGGATAATGCTTCCATTCTCGTACCTTGAACAGATAAGCCGAAAAAACAGTTCTGAAGCATTCCGATCGAGCTGCATATATCCCACTTCATCAGTAATCAGAATGTCCGGTCTGGTATAAACACACCAGCGCCGTTCTAGCCTGTTTTGCTTGTCTGCTTTTTTCAAATTCACAACCAGTTTTGACAGCTCAGTAAAGTAAACTGTCATACCGACCCGAATCGCCTTCATGGCCAAACCAACCGCAAGATGCGTTTTCTCAACGCTAGGTGGTCCCAGAAAAATGACATTCTCTTTCCTTGCCACAAAAGCAAGTGTGGACAGTTCTTTCATCAGCCTTGTGTCAATACTCGGCTGAAATGAAAAATCAAATTCATCCAGCGTCTTTCGATGCGGCAGACGAGAAAGCTTAAGACGAGTTTCCTCGCTGCGACGTCTTCTTGCCTGTTCCTCTGTTCCAGATTACAGTCAACCTGAAAGGAAGTTGTCTTTTACATAATCGACAAGCCGTTCCACTTTTCATTTGGTTTGTGGCCTGCGAGGTCTGCAGACTTTCGGGACAAATCCCATTTCTGCAGCAAAATCTTCAAAACGGTTATTCCAAAGTGGTTTTCCGGCTTTCCGTCCATTAATCACAGTTTTCATATTGTCGATGCGAACTGTTCCCGGCACACCGCCAAAGAATTCGAAGGCATGGACAATGCACCGCCGCAGACTGTAGAAATCACAGTGCTTTGTGAACTCCACATATTTCACTCCGGAACTGCTTAAAATCATGACAAATGCAAATGCCTTATGAATATTGCCATTCTCGTCTGTGTAATGACAGATTCCCCAATCCATCTGGGCTTGTTTACCGGGCAAGGTTTCATAACGCCTTACAGCCGGGCAGCTTTTTGGTGGGCGGTGTGGATGAACATATTCCTTCAGAATGGTGATTCCACCCTTGTAACCTGCCTTTCGCAATCTTTCAAGCAGTACAACACAATTAAAGATCCCCTGCTGAAGCAATAGCATCGATCTGCGGCTTGTACGGATCTAGTTTGGAGCCTTTCACACGCCCTTTAAGCCCATGCTGTGTTACCGGTCCGCTGATATACCTTTTCGCTGTGTTTTCCGCCACGCCGATTTCTTTGCTGATTGCGTACGCACTCTTGCCTTCCATCGCTTTTCTCGTATTATATTTACGAGCCCACTCCTTATCATTTCGGCCATCTCCCATACAAGTTCTCTCAAACTCTATGGTAGGCCTTTGATTTGGTGTGGGTCAATTCTTACCCGGCGATTTACTTCAATTATATCTCGGTGGTGGCACTGACACTGTTAAACGCAACCTAATTCATTTTTCGGAGTCCCTAAAAATTGCGAACTTCCCTTGACACTAGCTGGAATACAATTAAATGATTATTTAATAATGTTAAAACATAAATACTCAGATAATATTTTAGCAATTTGTATACCATCTGAGTTTTGCTCAAAATATAACATAATATCAAAATTTGAAATAAATCAGAAATCAAAAGCAGAAAAAAAATCAAAAATGATTCTTGAACTCCAAGCCGATAACAATTACTTATTAGAAGCAGATGAAGATGGGACAGATGAAATAACTGTTCTAAAGCCACAACCAGCACCGAAACCGAAATCTGGGAAAAATAATATCAAATATACCGCTAAACCTTCTATCGGAAGAGGTGCTTTGAAAAAGGCAAAATACCTTTGTGAAAATGATCCCGCACATATAACTTTTATTTCAAAAAGAAGTGGACACCAATACATGGAACCTCATCACCTTATTCCATTATCAAATCAAGGATTGTTTGAAAACAATATTGATATCTCCCCTAATATAATAAGTTTATGCCCCACATGCCATTGCAAAATTCATTATGAAAAAAAAGAAGACATAAAAGATATGCTACAGCGATTTCTATCGAATAGAGGTAACGAGTTGTCAAAGTGCGGTATAGAAATGGATATTGAAACATTATTTGCGCTATATATCTATAACTGGATGAATATATTTGAATTAAACGTAATGTTAGCTTCTAAAAAGTGTGCTTGAAATTGTATCAAATTTTACATCTATCCTGTCTACACAACCCTAGTGAAAAATCTAATCTGTCAACTCAACCCTATCACTTTCAAGGCAGTTGATATGTTACCGCAAACAATAAAATAAGGGTTTTCTGACATTATTTCTTCCGGCAAAGTAACCGTGAGAAAAACCTAATGTCTGGAAACCCTTTATTTATCAGTGTTTTGAATAGTCCTATTTCTCCACCCTTGACATCAAGACGACACACTCCACATGTGCTGTGCTGGGGAACAAATCAACAGGTGTGACCTGCATGGTTTTACACCCAAGAAGTGCAAATCGTTTTAAATCTCGTGCCAGTGTTTTAGGGTCACAGGAGACATAAACAGCACGCTGGAGACACATCTTGGCAACATTCCCAATCAGTGACTCATCGCAGCCTTTGCGCGGTGGATCAAGAATAACGACATCCGGTTTTTCACCGCGATTTTTCAGCATATCCGCGGCTTTTGCTGCGTCCATGCTTAGAAATTCGGCATTGTCAATTTAATTTTCTGCTGCATTGCACTTCGCGTCTTCCACAGCTTGCGGAACAATCTTCACTCCGATCATTTTTCCTGCTTTTTGGGCCATGGAAAGGCCAATGGTGCCCATGCCGCAGTAGAGGTCTAAAACCGTTTCCGTGCCGGTTAGACCGGCATAGTTGGCAGCTAGGTTGTATAGGCGTTCCGACTGACGGCGGTTTACCTAATAAAACGACAACGGAGAAATGCGGAATTTTAAGCCGCAGAGCTAGAGCTCATCGGTAATAAAATCCTGCCCCCAGACCGTCCTGCATTTTGGGCCGAGGATGACATTGGTGCGTTCACGGTTGCTGTTTATAACGACACTCTTGAGTCCGGGGACTCTTTTTCGGAGCAGTTTCACAATCTCAAGTTCGTTGTGTACGCCGTTTCCGTTTACTACAATGCAAGCCATCACTTCCACCGGTATATTCCGCCAGACAAAGAAAAAAGTGGCGAAGACGTCCTTTACCGGTTTTTTCGTAATACACATCATCCTTGGTGTTTCTTTCCCATTCTCGGAATGCTTGCATAGCGGAAGTGAACACCTCCGGCTGAAGCTGGCATTTTTCGCAGTCGATGATGCGATGACTGTGGGAAGCGTAAAAGCCCAGACTGATTTCACCGTTGACACCGTTTCCTACCGGCAATTGCGCCTTATTGCGGTAATGGTTCGGATGTTCTGCGCAGACAATCGGATTTAGCATCGTGTAATGAAAACCTGTAATCCGTTCTATCGCATCTTGTACACGCTGCTGTTTTGCACGGCATTCAGCGTCATACCGAATGTGCCGATAGAAACTTGCGCCGCAGCGGGAAAACTGTGGGCAATCCGATGTGATTCTATCTTTGGAAGGCGATAGGATTTTTTCTACCTTGCCAAACGCATAGTTTTTGGCGGTTTTTAATATCTTTACTAGAAGCTGATCCCCCGCGGCAGAGCGGGGAACAAAACCGCTATTCCGTTATACCGCCCAACCCCATTTCCCTCAGAAGTATATCCGGTTATGTCAAGTTCAATAATTTGATTTTTCTTCAGCCCCATTTTGTTGTAGGTTTGTCAAACATATTGGACAGTAGTAGGGGGTGCGGACAAAAAGTTGGACTGAATACACTCAAAAAGGAGATAGAGGATGTATTCAGAAGAACAATATCACAAAGCCCTGGAGGTTTATGAAGAAACGACATCGGTAACAAAAACAATAACGATTTTGGGATATCCGGCATAAAGGCAAACGCTATGCAACTGGATCAATCGAAAACGAACCTTGCCAGAAGACCGATGCACCTTTTGTGGATATAATACACCGGAGCACCCTCGCCATCCACCTATAGAATGAAAGATTGAGATTTTACTCCGTTGCTTTGAGCTAGGAGAAGATGTACAAATTGATTTGCTAAAAAAAGATCTCGGTGTCAACAAGAGTCCCTTGAACAACAGGGAGAAGGCAGTGATTGTTGATGCCTTTAAAGAGAAGTATCCACTGCCTGTATTGATAAAAAAGCTCAAACTGGCTAAGAGCAGCTATTACTATCAAAACAAACGTGTCAGTTTTCCAAAGAAGCATAAAGGTGATTATCAAGCTGTTGCGATCATATTCCATAACAATAAGGAAAGATATGGATATCGTAGAATTAAAATAGTATTGAACCGAGAGGGCTGTACCCTATCCGAAAAGGTGATACGTCAAATTATGCGTAAAAATGGCTTGGTTGTGAAAGGCAGAAGAGCAAGGAAATACTGCTCTTACAAAGGGGAAATTAGCCCTGAAGTACCAAATGTTATTCAGAGAAATTTCAGAGCTGACAAGCCAAATCAGAAGTGGCTGACTGATGTGACAGAGTTCTCAATTCCAGCAGGAAAAGTATATTTGTCTCCTATTATTGACTGCTATGATGGTATGCCGGTAGCATGGAACATTAGCTGTAAACCAAACGCACAATTGGTGAATCGTATGCTTGATCGTGCAATCAGTGTACTTCCTCAAAATGTGCATCCGATTATTCATTCAGATCGAGGCTGTCACTACCGATGGCCAGGCTGGATAGATCGAACCCGGAAGGCAGGATTGATTAGGTCAATGTCTCAGAAGGGGTGCTCACCGGACAATTCAGCCTGTGAAGGCTTTTTCGGAAGAATGAAGAACGAGATGTTCTACGGCCGTTCTTGGCAAGGTATCACAGTAAAGGATTTTATGCAGCAAATTGAAACTTACATGGTATGGTATCGGGATACGAGAATCAAAATATCTCTTGGAGGATTGAGTCCAGCAGAATATAGAATCAGAATGGGATTAGCCATATAGTCCAATAAAATGTCCGCAGGCCCTAGTGTCAAGAGAAGTTCGCAATTTCGGGACTCCGAAAAATGAATTAGGCTACGTTTAACAGTGAAAGAATGGATTTTGGGTTTAAGTATGCTCTAGAAACAGACAAGTCTTCCGCATATTCCATGAGACATGTTGTTACCAGCCGTAGGTAGGAATCCGGATTAGGAAATATTCCGACTACACTGGTTCTGCGGCGGATTTCCTTGTTCAGTCGTTCCAACATATTGGTCGAGGAAATTTTGCGGGCGTCGAGTTCCGGAAAGGCGTAGAAAGCTAGAGAATCTTCCAGCCCATCTTGCAGAAGCTCAATTGCTTTTGGAAAGCGTTTTCCATACTGTTCTGATATTTGCTCTGCGCGTTGTCTAGCTATTTTAGCGGAAGGTGCTAACCAAATTTCTTTTAACTGAGCCGCAATGGATTCTTTTTCCTTCTGGGGTACATGAGCCAAAATATTTCGCATAAAATGGACTTTGCACCGTTGCCAGGAGGCTCCCGGAAAACTCTCACGGATGGCTGCAATCAGCCCTTTATTCGCGTCTGAAACCACCAGGAGCGGTGTTTTCAGACCTCGATCGAGAAGACTTTGAAACAATTGAGAATAACTTTCTTTGGATTCTTCCAGCATTGGCTCCACGGCGAGGATATACCTATGCCCCTGTTCATTGACGCCGCAAACTACCATCACAGCCATGCTGACGACCCGGCCATCCATACGAATTTTTTCATACAGTGCATCTGTCCAAATGACAGGATAGCGACCCGTCAGAGGCCGGCTGCGGAAGTACCGCACCTGCTCATTAAGTCCTTTCGTCATTTCACTGACTTGACTGCGGGAAAGATTCTCAATTCCAAGACTGCGAGCTAGTTTCTCCATCTTTCGCGTAGATACACCCTGCACAAACGCTTCTTGAACCACTTGAATCAGTGCTGCTTCACTGCGCTTGCGTTCTGTTACGAAAAATGGTATATAGCCCTAATTTCGGAGTTTCGGTACCAACAGATACATAGTCCCCATACGAGTATCCAATCGACGCGGCCGATAGCCGTAGCAGTAATCACTGCGGGATGGGGTGTGTGCATCCTTTTCCGCAATAACGCGATACAAAAGACTTCTGCTTTCCTTAAACGGGTACACATCCGTTCATTGATGAATTTTCTAGTCTGCTTTTCTGGCAGCGTACTCTCAACAGAGTACTTACTCATCTGCCGAGTTTCTAAAATGGGCCGTTAGATGGTTTATCTGGCGCGGTGTCCCTGTGGAATGCATATAAACTGACAACCGTTTTTTATCAATCAAAGAAATACTTGTTGACACTGTTCTCTTTCATCGCAATTCAACTGAATATCCGCCATAAATTATCCCAATTTTATACGTCAAAGCAAATGGTAAAGAGGAGTGCAGTCATCATGAAGACCAACAACGTTTTTACTTTTTGCTGACTTTGAAAACCAATTTTCCATTTAAATACGACGCTCTATTAATGTGCCGATGCGTCCTTTGACTGGTTATTTCTTTTTAAAATTTTACACTCCCATACACTATCCAAATATATTTGACAACTTATTACAGAGCGCCGACTTTTTGTATCCTTACGGGGTTGCACTTATATCTCAGTCTGCGTTTTATTTTTTTCTCGGTGTTGCAACTGAATTTCTATCGATAATACTAGTTGACACAACAATTTTACGCGGAATCAGATTAGAATTCTCAAGCAGATCCATTATCATTGTGATTGCATTTTCAGCCATACTCTTTCTGTTCACACTTACAGTTGTCAGTTTTGGTCGGCTTGTAATGCTATACAGAGTATCATCAAAACCTATTACGGAAACGTCCTCAGGTACCCGTAAATTTGCTTTTTCAAGTGCCTCCATCAACCTAAACGCGGCTTGGTCGCTGTTACAGACAAACGACGTGGGCATAGTGGACGGAAGTACGATGTCAATGTCGTTATTATCATCGTTTCTTTCCTTAATAATGTAATCGGTGTTGATTTTTATACCATTTTCTATCAAGGCACGGTAATATCCCAGATACCTATCACGGATGCTGTTTGTAAGATTTATATTACCAACAAAACCAATTTCCCTGTGTTGTCTTTCAATCAGAAATTTAGTAGCATTGTACATTTTTAGTAGCATTGTACATTCCCTCAATGTTGTCAGTGCAGATACAGTCAAGACCAGCATTGGTATAATTAAAATCAAGCAATACAATTGGCAGCAATGTTTCCTTGATTCTCATAACAAACTTACGCATTAACTGTCCAAGAATAATAATGCCGTCAACTTTATCTTGTCTGCATAAATGTGGGCAAATCAGATGTTCTTCTTCTTTTTTAGTTACTACATAAAGAATCAGGTAATACTTTTTTTTAATCGCTTCACTACACAGGTACTTAAATATGGAAGTATAAAAAATCTCTTTTGTCTCCATAAACACTTCTGGTACTAGCACAGCGATATTGTTGGTTCTGCTATTTCTCAGATACTTTGTCGAAGTAAAATCGTAATTGAGGTCTTTTGCTATTTTTACGATTTTTGCTTTTACACTCTCACTTACTCCACCCTGGTTTCTCAGCGCTTTGGAGACTGTCATCTTTGTAACGCCTGCAATCTCAGCTATATCCTGAAGAGTAGTTTTTTTACTTGTACCCATGGTTCACTTCCTTTGGCTATACTCAAAATTAATATAAATTAATTTATCAGTTTACAGAATGAAATACTTATACTACATAATATACCACATAAGTTTTCTATAATAACATCAAAATTTTCATTAAACAAAAGATTAAAATTATTCTTTATAATTATAGCATAAAATATGTAATATTTCACTTCCAATTGAAATTCTTCTATGCTATAAATTATACAAAATATATTAACATAAATTGTAAATTATATAATATTGACAAAATTATCGATAGAGTACAATAAAGTTCGCAATTTCATAAAGGTATAGAAAAGTCATTGGGACTCCGATAAAATGAATGGTGAGAAAACATTCAAAAAAGGAGAGATACCCAATGACTCACAAAAAGAATACCACAGATTTGACAGAATTGCTACTAAAATGTATGGCGCAGCCGGATCCAATGCTGTCGATGCTGGAATGGCTGTGTACCCGTCTGATGGAAGCAGAGGTCTCCGGTATTATTGGCGCGGAAAAGAATGCACACAATCCATCCCGCCGTGATTACCGCTGCGGCTATCGGCCGCGTCGACTGGATACTCGTATGGGGACGATGTATCTGATGGTACCAAAACTCCGAAATCAGGGCTATATCCCGTTTTTCGTAACAGAACGCAAGCGCAGTGAAGCAGCGCTGATTCAAGTGGTTCAGGAAGCGTTTGTGCAGGGTGTATCTACGCGAAAGATGGAGAAACTAGCCCGCAGTCTTGGAATTGAAAATCTTTCTCGCAGTCAAGTCAGTGAAATGACGAAAGGCCTTAATGAGCAGGTACAGTACTTCCGCAGCCGGCCTCTGACGGGTCGCTATCCTGTCATTTGGACAGATGCACTGTATGAAAAAATTCGTATGGATGGCCGGGTCGTCAGCATGGCTGTGATGGTAGTTTGCGGCGTCAATGAACAGGGGCATAGGGATATCCTCGCCGTAGAGCCAATGCTAGATGAATCAAAAGAAAGTTATTCTCAATTGTTTCAAAGTCTTTTAGATCGTGGACTGAAAACACCGCTTCTGGTGGTTTCAGACGCGAATAAAGGGCTGATTGCAGCCATCCGTGAGAGTTTTCCGGGAGCCTCTTGGCAACGATGCAAAGTCCATTTCATGCGAAATATTTTAGCTCATGTACCCCAGAAGGAAAAAGAGTCCTTTGCGGCTCAGTTAAAAGAAATTTGGTTGGCACCCTCCGCTGAAATAGCTAGACAGCGCGCGGAGCAAATATCAGAACAATATGGAAAACGCTTTCCAAAAGCAATCGAATTCCTGGAAGATGGACTGGAAGATTCTCTAGCCTTCTATGCTTTTCCGGAACTTGATGCCCGCAAAATTTCTTCAACTAATATGCTGGAACGGCTGAACAAGGAAATCCGCCGCAGAACCAGCGTAGTAGGAATATTCCCTAATCCGGATTCCTATCTACGTCTGGTAACAACATGTCTCATGGAATATGCGGAAGACTGGTCTGTTTCCAGAGCATACTTAAATCCAAAATCTATTCAGATACTATTAAACGTAGCCTAATTCATTTTCCGGAGTCCCAAAATTGCGAACTTCCCTTGACACTAGCAAATTATCTTTAGTAGTAAACTTTATATGTAAATTATTATTTATAAATTGTAACTTAAAATTGTAACTTAAAATTACGAAAGGATGAGAGTTATGAAAACACTAAAAAAAATAGTTTCACTTTTTTTGGTAGTTGGTATAGTTACAACTTTTTCTTCGTGCAAGGGGCAAGACAAAAGTACGGATACATCAGATGGTGAAGAAGATAGTCAAAATCAGATAACTTTAACATTTGCAAACGATTATACAGAACAAAACAGAGCTTCTGATGAAAATGCCAAATTGTTTTATGAAATGCTCGATCAATTTAAAAAGGACAATCCAAACATTCAGTTTGATATAACTGAAATTTCTCAGGACAACTATTCAACTAAAATACAAGCTCAAAATACCACTGGAGACCTTCCAGACATATTTTTCTTAAAAGGCTCTTGGGTAAAATCATTTGTTCAGAATGGTTCGCTGGCACCGTTGACTGATGCGCTTGATGAATCTGGAATAAAGGATAAATACCGTACTGGTATCTTCAGCCCGGTCACAGTTGACGGAGACATTTACGGAATGCCATTACAATTTTCAGTATCCAGCATGGTCTTTTACAATAGTGACATGTGGAAATCCATAGGGTTTGACAAGTTTCCGGACAACTGGGAGGATATTTTATCTGCACCTGAGAAATTTAAAGCTAAAGGAATACAAACCACGATTGCCCTAGGCAATAAAGATAAATGGCCGTATGAATCGACAATACTTTCCTGTCTTGGCGACCGTTTCACTGGTACTGAATGGACAGAAAATATCATTGCATGCAATGGCAAGTCTAAATTTACCGACAGCAGTTTCGTTAAAGCCCTTGAATTTTCGCAAAAGCTTGCACAATCCAATTTATTCAACCCGGATTATAATTCCATTACAGACGAACAAGCTACTATGTATTACTGCCAAGGAAAAGCTGCCGCTATTATCGACGGCATGTGGGATGTTTCATACATAAATTTAAATGCAACTGATGAGGTCAAAGAAGCTACTAAAATTGCCTTACTACCACCTGTTGAAGGCGGAAAAGGAGAAGCTAATGCAACGTCCGGAGGGGCAGGCTGGTTTATTGCTGCAAACAGTAATCTTACAGGAGAAAAACTTGAGGCTGCAAAAAAATTTATTATGTATGTTACGGGCGAAGAATACTCTAGAAACCTTACCGAAAAATATGGATTAATCGGTTCTGTAAACGTAGGCGAAGTTGACGTTTCAAAATTTTCAAATATTACCCAGGAATATGTAAACCTTTTCAACAGCGGTATAACGCTAACTCCTATCTATGATATCCATATGGACAGCAATGTCATAGACATTATGAACACAGGTTTGCAAGAATTACTAAACGGAACGGAGACACCTTCTGGTCTTGCGGAAAAATTGCAGGCCGCGCAGGAAAAGGCCGAGGGTTCCAAATAACCATTACAATATAACAATTTATAAAAAGCTGTAGGCAAATTCTCCCCTTTTTAGGGAGGGTTTGCCGCACTTGCAACTGGAGGCATTCATATTGCAAAATTCTATTATACCAAAAAAACATGTACTCATACTATATCTTCTGCCTGGGTTTTTGCTTTATACTTTTGCTGTAGTAATACCGATATTTTTTGCAGGATATTACGGTTTTTTTGACTGGTCGGGCGGCCCTACAAAGGAATTTATCAGCATGCAAAACTATATGGAACTTTTCCATGACAGTGTGTTTTGGCTTTCATTCAGAAATAATCTCATTTTAACATTAGTAAGTGCAGTGGGGCAGATCGGCATCGCATTTGTCTTTGCATCCCTTCTTTCATCAAGGCTAATATATGCTAAAGCATTCCATCGCACTGTTGCTTTTCTTCCGTGTGTTTTTTCAGCAGTAGTTGTAGGTTTCATATGGAGTATGATTTATGATTACAATTATGGCTTGTTAAACCAACTGCTAAAAATGATTGGAAAAAGTAATTTAGTAAAACCGTGGCTTAGCGATCCTAACCAGGCTCTTATTTTTGTAACTATCCCACTTGTATGGCAGTACATAGGGTATTATATGGTCATCCTGCTTTCCGCCTTTTCCTCTATTGACAAGGGTATACTTGAAATGGCACAGCTCGATGGTGCGACAGGCATAAAAAAGGCATTTTATATAACGTTGCCGCTTATGAAAAATACACTGCTTGTGTGCCTTATGCTCTGCATAGCAGGCAGCATGAGAGTTTTCGATAATATTTACGTTATGACCGGTGGAGGCCCGGGCAATGCATCTAACGTAATGGCACTTTATGCGTACAAAACATCATTTATGCGTTATCGCATGGGGTATGGAAGTGCCATGTCGATTTTAATACTTGTACTTAGTCTTTTCGTGATAGGTGGAAGCCGCAGCATTATAACAAAATTTACTAAGGGAAGTGAATCCTAAGATGAATGGAAACACAAAAGCTGCATTTAACACTACAAAACAACGTTCTACCCATTCTGCGAAGCATATTGCTGGTGCGGCAATAGCGAATTTCTTTGTTATCTTATTTTCAGTTTCATGTCTTTATCCAGTCGTATGGCTTATTTATGCTTCATTGAACAATCAAAAAGATTTTACTGCAAACCCGGTCGCTATTCCTTCCGTTCCTGATTTCAGCAATTATCTAAAAATATTTTCACAGACGGATATGGGACTATGGATGCTTAACACGCTGCGAAACACAGTGGTGTCTCTGCCGCTTATTCTACTTTTCGGTTTTATTACAGGCTACATGCTTGCAAGGTGTCATTTGAAATGGCGCATGGGCTTGTATGGATATTTTCTTCTTGGTATTGTAATTCCAATTCATGCACTTATGATACCTATGTATGTACTTTTTAAAAAAACAAATATAATTAATCGTTGGTTTACACTGCCCGTTGCATACATTGCATTTGGTATGCCAATTGCAATTTTTTTAGTAGAAAGCTATATACACAGCATACCAATTGAGATTGAAGAAGCAGCTACTATCGATGGATGCAGCTTTTCACGCAGATTGTTTTACATCATGCTGCCAATATGTAAACCTGTCCTTGTTACTGCTGGAATCATTCAGTCCTTTACATGCTGGAACGAGTTTTCATTTGCACTTGTTCTTATTAGCAAGAATAATCTTGTAACTCTGCCAGTTGGGATGACTTTGTTTAAAGGGCAATATTCAACGGATTATCCAAGTATGATGGCAGCTATGTTTCTTTCTATACTTCCTGCAATTATCATTTATCTCATGTTTTCAAAACAGATAACCAAAGGAATGGTAACTGGTGCTGTAAAAGGTTAATACACGATGATACGCTGTAAATTCAAATACTATCGAAATTATGATCTAACAGAGGGTAATGTAATTATGCAGAAATACGATCTAAATGGCCACTGGCTTATGAGGCAAATAGGCACAGATAAATGGTACGACGCTGTTGTGCCGGGTTCTGTGTACAGCGATCTTCTAAGATTAAATAAAATGGAGGATCCTTTCTATAGGGAAAATGAAAAAACTGCCACTACTTTGTCAGACTATGACTACGAATATGAAAAAAGTTTTGAATTAAGCAATGAATTTTTGAGTTATGACAGAATATTCCTGCACTGTGATGGTCTTGACACACTTTGTGAAATCCACCTCAATGGCAAAAAAATCGCTGATACATGCAATATGCACAGGATCTATGAGTTTGATGTTAAACAATATTTACAACCTAAAAAAAATATGATCCGTATAATATTCCGGTCGCCGACCCGTTATGTAAAACAAAAGCAGGATGAGTATCCACTATTTAATGGAAGTCTAATATACAAAGGTGGTGTTTCTTATCTGCGTAAAGCCCACTATATGTTCGGTTGGGACTGGGGACCGGCACTTCCAGATATGGGGATTTGGCGTAATATATATTTGTGTGGAGTCAACACAGCGCGTATCAAAACTTATATGGTACACCAACAGCACAAAGATGGTTCTGTGGGCATTACTGCAGATATCCTGCTTGAAAAGTATGAAGAACGTAAAATACAGGTTTCATTGAAAATGACCTCACCCCAAGGCAGGGTCTTTTGTGCAAACGATGAAACAGATACACAGAAGGCATCATTAAGGCTCGAAATCGGTGACCCCGAGTTATGGTGGCCAAATGGCATGGGGGAACATCCGCTCTACCTCACTGAAATTGAGCTTAAAAGCGAAGGAAATGTCATTGATAGATGTTGTTTCAAAATAGGTCTTCGGACAATTCACTTAAAACAGGAAAATGACCAGTGGGGCAGATCGTTCTGCTTTACTGTAAACGGTGTGGAAATGTTTGCTATGGGTGCAAACTATATCCCCGAGGACAGTATACTTTCACGGCGCAGCAAAGAAAGAACTCGCAAACTTATAACAAGTTGTGTGCAAGCCAATTTTAATATGCTTCGTGTGTGGGGAGGCGGTTTCTACCCAGATGATTATTTTTTTGATCTTTGCGATGAAAATGGCATTGTTGTTTGGCAGGATATGATGTTCGCATGTGGAATTTACGATTTTAGCCCGGAGTTTAAAATTAATATAGGACATGAAATGGTAGATGTTTTGCGCAGAATACGCCATCATGCCTGTCTTGGACTAATATGTGGAAATAACGAACAAGAGTGGGAATGGACAACGGACGAAAAGTTTATCTCCGCACATCCCAAATTAAAAGCCGACTATATTAAGCAATTTGAGACTTATATGCCGGAAATTGCACACAAATACGCTCCCGACATTCCATACTGGTTTGCCTCCCCTTCTTCCGGCGGAAGCTTTGATAAACCAAACAGTGAACTTGCCGGAGATATGCACTACTGGGAGGTTTGGCACGGAGGTAAACCAATTGAAGATTACCTCAATATAAGTCCAAGGTTTGTTTCTGAATTTGGCTTACAGTCATTCCCATGCCTTAAAACATTAAAGTCATATACGCTCCCGTCGGATCGTAATCCATTTTCTGCAGTTATGGAATGGCATCAAAAGGACAAAAACGGCAACCAAAAGATACTTTATTATATATTTCAATACTGCAAATATCCAAAGGATTTAGATTCTTTACTCTATGTATCACAGATCGTACAAGCAGAAGCAATACGTTGCGGGGTTGAGCATTTCAGGCGATTAAGGGAAAAATGTAAAGGTGCAATATATTGGCAACTGAACGACTGTTGGCCAGTAGCGTCATGGTCCAGCATTGATTATTTCGGACGGTGGAAAGCTCTGCATTACGCTGCAAAGCGTTTTTTCGCCCCGGTTCTTATTAGCGCATGCAAAGACGGCGGCAAAGTATTTTTTTACATAGTAAACGATAAAATGAATGATTTTAAAGGAAACTTTTCTTGGCATCTTATGTATCAAGACGGCAGAGAAATTCTGAGCAACAGGATTCAGGTAAACGTTTCCGCTCTTACCTCTAGAAAATGCGATGAGTTTGATTTTGCAAACTACATCCAAGAAGAAGAAAAAAAGCGTTCAAGTTATCTACAATATACTCTTACAGACGACAGCGGTAATTTAATCGGAACAGGGACGCTTACATTTGTTGTGCCGAAATACTTTGATTTTAAAAATCCGAAACTCAGCTTTTCGGTCGATGAGAAAGAAGACAGGTTTGTTATAACAGTTACGGCTTCATCGTTTGCCCGATTTGTAGAACTTGATTTAGAAGATGCTGATGCCATATTCAGTGATAATTATTTCGATCTTTCAGCAGGGGAAACACGAGAAATCACCGTTGAAAAAAAGAATTTATCAGCAGATATCACCTGGCAGCAATTTAAAAATAAGTTAAAACTCCGCAGTTTGTATGATACTGTTGAAAAGCACATTGAAATGTAAGCGGAGGCAATCAAATGGGATAGAAAATAATAAAGTCTATATCCAGAATCCGAATGCGGTTTTTCAAGGTCAAATCTGTGGATGCAGTTTCCAGTATATTGTGTCTGGCGATGGGAGGAATGCTGGCGTCCAAAGTGTGGTATTAAGGCAAATTATCTTGTACCTTGAATGGATGTATTGGAATGGAACATCGTTGAGGTACCCAGTTGTTTGTGGCGGGTATCTTGAAGCCTTTCCGCGATTGTAAAGAGCTTTGAATTTCTGCCCTAATGTAGCAGCGGTGTGCAGAGAATAATTTGTTGCGCACCGCGAAAAAATTTGACGGATTGCTCGATTATGATGCGTGAAATTGATATTCATATAATGTAGATTGCTTGGCCCAACGAACGATCAGAAGAATGACTTGCACCCAGGCACCAGAGGGTGTAATGAGTCTGGTGAAGAGAATTCTGCCGTTGTACATTCACGTATGATTGGAAAAATGATCGTAAGAGAGGAGAGAAAAATTTATGACAGCGAAAGGGTCTTTCTTCTTAGGAAACAAACAGTTTGAAGTTCGTAATATGATGTTCGGAGAGCTTTCGCCGGACGAAGTTTTAATTAAGAATATTTCTGCAGGTATCTGCGGCACCGACGTGCACATCTATCATGGAGAGGCTGGTTCGGCTGCTGTGACGCCGCCGGTGGTGCTGGGACATGAATATGCTGGCATTGTGGAAAAAGTCGGCAGTGCCGTCACCACGGTAAAGCCTGGGGATCATGTCACCGTTGATCCCAATATGTACTGTGGGCAATGCCTGCCCTGCCGTATGGGAAAAAAACAGAATTGTGAGCATCTGCAGGCGCTGGGTGTTAACCGCAATGGCGGATTTGCACAGTACTGCATTGCACCGGCGGCACAGTGTTTCCGACTTGATCCGAACCTTGATTTTGATGTGGGAGCCATGGCTGAACCGCTTGCCTGTGCGCTTCACGGCATCGACCGCGCGGGAATCCATCCCGGCCAGAGTGTTCTGGTGATTGGCGGCGGTGCAATCGGTCTGCTGATGGTACAGCTCGCGCGAATTTCGGGTGCTTCCTGCATTCTGCTTAGTGAACCCATCGCCATGCGGCGCCAAATCGGAATGGAAATTGGAGCTGACTGCGTGATTGACCCGATTCATGAAAATGTGCTTGAGCGTATTCGCGCTTTCACCGGACAGGATGGGGTTGACGTCGTGATTGAGTGCGTTGGCAGGACTTCTGCTACTGAACAGGCTTTTTCTGCGGCTGGATTCGGTGCGACTGTTGTGCTGTTCAGTGTGCCGGCTGTGGAAGCTACGGTTCCGTTGCCGCTGTTTGACATCTATAAAAAGGAATTGAAGATTCTGGGTTCATTCATCAATCCTGACACGCATCAGCGCGCGGTCAACTTGCTCAACAGCGGCCGCATTGAAGTAAAAAAGCTGATTACGCATGTATTTGGATTAAGCCAGGTAGAGGATGCAATTCTAATGCAGATGAAGAATGAGTCGATTAAGGTTGTTGTTCATCCACAGGAAGATTGACAAAGAAAAGCACACGGATTTGCAGCATAAATAGTTGTCTTTTTATTTTGTCTGGGGTTTCAGGATTGTTCTGCGAACTATCAAAAAAGTTGAAGATAGTCCTCTTTTTGCGGTTTAAAATCTTTACATCGAAGCTTATAAAAAAATTCTGCCGTATGGTGGAAAGACTGAATTTAGTCAGATGATAAAAAGGAGATATTGGTCATGATTGATCTTGTGGCACTGGGTGAGAGTTTAATTGACTGTACGCCCTTCGGACAAACTGATCAAGGAACACCTCTTTTTTCCTGCAACCCCGGAGGTGCACCGTCCAATGTACTGGCAATGTTTGCAAAATTGGGTGGAACAACCGCTTTTATCGGCAAGGTGGGAAAGGATGCTTTTGGACTTCTTCTGAAAAAAACAATGGCAGATGCCGGAATTGATACCAGTGCGTTGCTGATGTCTGAGGATCATCCCACAACACTTTCGTTCGTACAGCTTGGGGAAAAAGGAGAACGAACATTCAGCTTTTACCGCTACAAAACAGCAGATGTCATGCTTGCACCCGAAGAAATTGACAAGACCTTATTACAAAACTGTCTTGTTTTTCATTTTGGCAGTGTATCGATGACAGAGGAACCTGCGAGAAGCGCAACACTCGCAGCTGCACAGATCGCAAAAGCGGCTGGAGCGCTGATTAGCTACGATCCGAATTATCGTCCGCTTTTGTGGAAGGAAAAAGCCGAGTCCGTTGAGCAGATGTTGCGTGGGGTTTCCTATGCAGATCTTGTCAAAGTCAGCGAAGAGGAAATGTTTCTTCTTACCGGCACGTCAGATCCCACAGAAGGAGCCAAGGCACTGCGCCGCATGGGACCCTGTGTTGCTGTTGTAACCATGGGCGCGGCTGGTTCTTTTGTCAGCGCACCGGGTGGAAATATCAGCGAACCGGGCTTTTTGATGCAGACGGTTGACACCACTGGCGCAGGGGATGCTTTTTGGGGTGCATTGCTTTACTGCCTGCGAGGAAAAAAACGCACGGAAATCTGTACGATGAACTCCCGTGAGTGGGGAGAAATTCTCCGCTTTGCCAATGCAGCCGGCGGACTAACAACGGAGAAAAAGGGTGCAATACCCGCAATGCCTGATAAAACAGCGATTGTGAAACAGCTCAACAAGGCAATGGGTTGAATTACGCTGCAATGCCTTATTATTTAGCAGTTATTATTTTATTGTTTGCAGGAATAATCTATATCATGAATTTTTAAAATACACAGATAGTGTCAATAGGAGTCCGCTGTTTAGGGATCCAAAAAAATGAACTAGGCTGCACATAACAGTGTCAGGATGAATTTTGGGTTTAAATATGCTCTGGAAACTGACTAGTCCTCCGCATATAAAGTTTAAAGCATATTGTTATTAGCTGAATGTAGTAATTTTGATTAGGAAATATTCCGATCACGCTGGTTTTGCGGCGGTTTTCTTTGTTCAGTCTTTCTAATATAGAAAACATTGGATTTGGCTGCGCCATACATTTTAATAGCAATTCCGTCCAATCTACAATATTATTTTGAGTCATTGGGTTATCTCTGTTTTTTGAATGCCTTTAGCACCATTCATTTTATCGGAGTCCCAATGACTTTTCTATGCCTTTATGAAATTGCGAACTTTATTGTACTTTAGGGGGTGCGGACAAAAAGTTGGACTGAATACACTCAGGAAGGAGATAGAGGATGTATTCAGAGGAACAATATCGAAAAGCCCTGGAGGTTTATGAAGAAACGAAATCGGTAACAAAAACAATAACGATTTTGGGATATCCGGCACGCAGGCAAACGCTATACAATTGGATCAATCGAAAACGAATGTTGCCGGAAGACCGATGCACCTTTTGTGGATATAATACACCGGAGCACCCTCGCCATCCACCTATAGAATTAAAGCTTGAGATTTTACACCGTTGCTTTGAGCTGGGAGAAGATGTACAATTAGTATCAAATGAAGTGGGATATAGCACAGCAAGTATATATAACTGGCGGCGCAAATATATCCAGAAAGGTGCTGCGGCATTAATGAATGCATCCAATGAGCGAGCCAGAGGGAAACTGACGGAAGGAAAAGCTGCATCTTCAGAGGAACTTGATGAACTGAAAGCAAAAATCCAAGATATGCAGTTAGAAATTGACATTCTGAAAAAAACAATTGATGTGCTAAAAAAAGACCCCGGCGTCAACAAGAGTCCCTTGAACAACAGGGAGAAGGCAGTAATTGTTGATGCCTTAAAAGAGAAGTATCCACTGCCTGTATTGATAAAAAAACTCAAACTGGCAAAGAGCAGCTATTACTATCAAAACAAACGGGTCAGTTTTGCAAAGAAGCATAAAGATGATTATCAAGCTATTGCGACCATATTCCACAACAATAAGGAAAGATATGGATATCGTAGAATTAAAATAGTATTGAACCGAGAGGGCTATACCCTATCCGAAAAGGTGATACGTCAAATTATGCGTGAAAATGGCTTGGTTGTGAAAGGCCGAAAAGCGAGAAAATACTGCTCTTACAAAGGAGAAATTAGCCCTGAAGTACCCAATGTGATTCGAAGAAATTTCAGAGCTGACAAGCCAAATCAGAAGTGGTTGACTGATGTGACGGAGTTCTCAATTCCAGCAGGAAAAGTATATTTGTCTCCTATTATTGACTGCTATGATGGTATGCCGGTAGCATGGAACATTAGCTGTAAACCAGACGCACAATTGGTAAACCGTATGCTGGATCGTGCAATTAGTGCACTTCCTCAAGATGCGCATCCGATTATTCATTCAGATCGAGGCTGTCACTATCGATGGCCGGGCTGGATAGATCGAACCCGTAAGGCAGGATTGATCAGATCAATGTCTCAAAAAGGGTGTTCACCGGACAATTCAGCCTGTGAAGGTTTTTTTGGAAGAATGAAGAATGAGATGTTCTACGGCCGTTCTTGGCAAGGTATCACAGTAGAAGATTTTATGCAGCAAATTGAAGCTTATATGGTATGGTATCGGGATACGAGAATCAAAATATCTCTTGGAGGATTGAGTCCAGCAGAATATAGAATCAAAATGGGATTAGCCATATAGTCCAATAAAATGTCCGCAGGCCCTTATCTTATCGGCTAGTGTCAAGGGAAGTTCGCAATTTTTAGGGACTCCGAAAAATGAATTAGGCTGCGCTTAACAATGAAAGAATAGATTTTGGGTTTAAATATGCTCTGGAAACAGACCAGTCTTCCGCATACTCCATCAGATGTGTTGTTACCAGCCGTAGATAGGAATCCGGATTAGGAAATATTCCGACTACGCTGGTTCTGCGGCGAATTTCCTTGTTTAGCCGTTCTAGCATATTGGTTGAGGAGATTTTGCGAGCATCGAGTTCCGGAAAAGCATAGAAGGCTAGAGAATCTTCCAGCCCATCTTGCAGAAGCTCAATTGCTTTTGGAAAGCGTTTTCCATACTGTTCTGATATTTGCTCTGCGCGTTGTCTAGCTATTTTAGCGGAAGGTGCCAGCCAAATTTCTTTTAACTGAGCCGCAAAGGATTCTTTTTCCTTCTGGGATACATGAGCCAAAATATTTCGCATAAAATGGACTTTGCACCGTTGCCAGGAAGCTCCCGGAAAACTCTCACGGATGGCTGCAATCAGCCCTTTGTTCGCGTCTGAAACCACCAGGAGCGGTGTTTTCAGACCACGATCTAGAAGACTTTGAAACAATTGAGAATAACTTTCTTTGGATTCATCCAGCATTGGCTCTACAGCAATGATATCCCTATGTCCCTGTTCATTGACGCCGCAAACTACCATCACAGCCATGCTGACGACCCGGCCATCCATACGAATTTTTTCATACAGTGCATCTGTCCAAATGACAGGATAGCGACCCGTCAGAGGCCGGCTGCGGAAGTACTGTACCTGCTCGTTAAGACCTTTCGTCATTTCACTGACTTGACTGCGAGAAAGATTTTCAATTCCAAGACTGCGAGCTAGTTTCTCCATCTTTCGCGTAGATACACCCTGCACAAACGCTTCTTGAACCACTTGAATCAGCGCTGCTTCACTGCGCTTGCGTTCTGTTACGAAAAACGGGATATAGCCCTGATTTCGGAGTTTTGGTACCATCAGATACATCGTCCCCATACGAGTATCCAATCGACGCGGCCGATAGCCGCAGCGGTAATCACGGCGGGATGGATTGTGTGCATTCTTTTCTGCGCCAACGATACCGGAGACCTCTGCTTCCATCAGACGAGTACAAAGCCATTCCAGCATCGACAGCATTGGATCTGGTTGCGCCATACATTTTAGTAGCAATTCTGTCAAATCTGTGGTATTCTTTTTTTGAGTCATTGGGTATCTCTCCTTCTTTGAATGTCTTATCACCATTCATTTTATCGGAGTCCCAATGACTTTTCTATGCCTTTATGAAATTGCGAACTTTATTGTACTCCATCCCATTATCGTACATTCTATTTTTACTTTTTGAAAGATTTAGGTACTCAAACGCAATGCCTACGGTTATCATAATTTTACCCGCTTTCGTAATCGCATTCTTCACATGTTCCATGTTTCAACGAAAAATGGAGCAGCTTAGCGCCGCTCCATCCCGTGTTTCCATTTTGGGTTACCCCAACTATTGACATAGAGCCTTTAATCATCACTGTTTTTCTGTTTTTTTCTTCCCTCGTACCACTCCTCTGTTAATATGAGGAATATTAAGATAAATGGGATTAAATTCTGAAAATTTACACTCAATTTTTTAAATGTAATAATCCATATCGCAAAAGGTATCGTTAAGATAGGTAAAATCGCGCCCCACATTACTGATTTTTTTCGGCTTAGTATATGCTGCAGAAACAGCAATAGTGTTCCTATGACAATCGAAATTGCAATCGTTAATATTTTCATATATAATATCGACTCCTTGCTATTATATTATTTGACTCTCATGAATTTGGGGGATAGACGTGGCAGCAAAAGGGTAGCAACGATCAAGTAGATAATCACAAGCCCAAATTCAATGAAGACACATGTCAGCTTTTGGGAATAAAGTATAAAACAAGTTAAATAAAGCGGGGATGTTAATGTGGATATTGCAAGACTTTTTAAGCTTAGCTTAAAATCAGTTGCATAAGGTTGAAACAAAAAATATGTTGATACTGAGTATACGGCATAGAACAGATAGGCTAGTATGATCGCGAAAAACATGAAAAGGGTATCTTTTATGTTTAGTATTCCGGTACAATAGGAGAAAAGAGTCAAAGCAAGAAATGTAGCAAATCCAATGATAAAATTGAATAAGCAAATTTTTTTAAGTCGATATCTATAGTTCTTTTTTAGGGTTTCAATGTTTTTGAAAGGCGAATATGTTAAAAACATCCGGTCACAATCAAAATAGAATATTCGGCAAAACGGGTCAGATATGCTAAGTAACGAAATACATATAATAATAAAAGGAAGAAGATCAAATACGTCCTTATAAGGAAATGAATTGCTATAAAACAAAAGCCCGGCAATGGTAATAATCAAAATTGCAACAATTCTGATTATTAGATGTTTCCTGAAGTATTTTCGATACCTACTGAAAAAGATTGCATTGATAAAGTCAATGCCATTTAAGTGATAATACTTTTTGTCATTTTGATTCACAAATAACTTTTTATTTTTAAAAGTATAGTCTGAGTCCGGTTGATTTAATTCTTGTGCAACAATTTGTGATATTAAATTTTGAGAGCTAAATGCCCTTAAAAAGGAATAAGTATTATATTTTCTGTAACCGATAGAAATGTATAAAACGGATAACACAAAAAATATTCCAACTAAGATAAGAAAGGGAGCAGTCAATATAATTTTATCTGTGTCCGGATTCTGGTGGAAAATGAAAGGCGCATATGCTCCCAAGAAGGATAAAACAAAAAGTGGGAAAAGGAAAAACCAATGCTGACAGATAACCTTTTTTGTTTTTTCAAAAACAATTAAGTGCAAAGATTCACCAATAAACTTGAATCCAACAATACAAAATACGAAAGCCGCAAATTGATCAGTTGGCATTTCCAGCGGTACAAAAAAATAATACAGTAATGGAATGAATAAGACGGAATGTATGGTGATTCGTTGCATGACGTTTTGAACGATATAGCTTTTACTATTTATGTGCATATATTTTAAACATGTGTATTTAATATCTGTTGTCTTGAAAATTTCACTTTCTTGCAGTGGCCCTAATACACAGCTAAGAAAGAAAATGATATTTACTGAAATTGGTAAAGCTGAGTTATGAGGAGAAAAGAAATGGATGGGAACCCAGGCACAAAGAAATAAGTACAATGATTCTAACAACAGCTTTTTTAATAGAGCCAATAGATTTACAATGATGCCCAATGCTTTTTTTAGATGAAAATTTCCATAGACCGAATCGGGAATGACTCTGTTTAAGGGCTTTATATGCTTGGACAAAGAAAGCATCTTATTGGTTTTATAGCTTGTTTCTATCTCATAAGAAATTTTAATCGTATTCATTTTATTCCTCAAGACCTAGTGCTTTTATAACTTCCTGCTCAAGATGAGTACTGTTTTCAGGCAAATTGATGCTTCTTAATGTTCCCTCATTTAGGACAATAATCTTATCCGATATTTCTTTCGCAAGGTTTAATAGATGGGTGGAAAAAATGATAATGTGGTTTTCTTTCATCTTTCGTAAAATTGTTTTAATTTGATTAGCGGTTACAATATCCAATGATGTGATAGGTTCATCTAATAATATAATTGGGGGTTGGGTGATGATGAAATTTAGCATTTGAATTTTATTTTTCATGCCCAGCGAATAATCTTTGATCAAACGATTTCTATCTTCTTTATTTAGTTTTACCATATCTAAGTAATCATCAGCATTTTGCGTTAATTTACATTTTTCTCGGTTAATATCAATAAAAAATTTCACGATTTCATATCCTGTTAAAAAGCCGGGTAAAACCGGGGTGGCCGATACATAGCCAACATCCTCCGGTTCCACTTGATGCCTTGTCCCGGCAGCATCGATATATTCCGCCTTTCCGCTGTCGATATCAATGTCACCGTTTAAGCAATTAAATAATGTTGTTTTTCCGCTTCCGTTTTTACCTAATAAAGCGTAGATATATCCTGATTCAAATGTAAAAGATATATCCCGCAGGACTTCTTTTTGATCAAAAGATTTCGCTATTTTATTTACAACTAACTGCATAACCAAATCCTCCTTATAAGAGCCATCCTTTATACCATAAGTCTATCTTATCATGTTATTTGTTTTAAAGCAATAACGAAGAATATCCCAACAATTTTAACTGCCTTTTAGTGAAGCAATGTGCCTCTATGTAAGGCTAAGTAAAATACGAATTAGCTATTAGTTAAGACCTAATGCCTTGAGTACCCAGTTAATAGCTGCCTGAAAGCTAATCTCTTTGATGATCTTGATAATCGTATCTTTATGCGCAACAGCAAACTTGACTGCTTTAGAACCATACTTTGCAAGAACTTTAATCACTGCACTCATATTTGACGACTTCCTTTCATATTTGAAATTGTTACAGTAAACTAATTTCTCCCCACTAAAAGGCAGTTAAAATTGTTGGGGTTAATATTTTTCAAGCTTTTGAGTGTCTTCCAAGTGTCTGGGACTAATTGGATATATGGAACGTACAAGGTGAACAGTGGATGAAGATTAGTAAGAGCGGGTAACATAAGGAGCAACGGCTATTGTAGATACAGGCTTGTCCAGAAAATCTAATTGTAATATTATTTCTATGCGTTATTTATGTAAATGATTAACATTATAGTAAATATTTTACATAAACATAGAAATGTTGTCAAGCCTAAGAATGTCTGAAGTCGATTCCATCTCGTTAAAAAATAGTTTCAAGAGAAGTTTAATACTTTGTGAAGTAGAAAAGTCATTGGGTCTTCAATAAAATGAATGCGAATAAGCTATTCAAAGAAGAATATCGCATAATACATCCCACGGGTTTTTACCGAAGGGGTTAACAACAAGATAAAGGTACTCAAACGCAATGCCTACGGTTATCATAATTTTACCCGCTTTCGTAATCGCATTCTTCACATGTTCCATGTTTCAACGAAAAAAGGAGTAGCTTAGCGCCGCTCCATTTGTTTTTTTATTTTAAATTCATCCGAACTATTGACATAGAGGCTGCAAATTGAGCATGATTTTTTGACCCTGTTTTGACCCTTCGTGTAAGGTCAAATGCGGTCAAAAGCGGTATTTTGAAAATTAATAATAAATATCAAAAAATCCGCATAGCCTAGAGCCATGCGGATTTTTGGGAGCTGCTAACCAGATTCGAACTGGTGACCTCGTCCTTACCAAGGACGATGTTTCAGATGCATCTTATGGCAGAGGTGACAAATTTAATATATTACACGCCGAGCCGATGTTGTGATCCGTGTACAAGCCTTGAACGCACAAAAAAACATAATGGTCCGAACCCTAATTTATACGACACTTGTACGACATAAAAAGTGTTTTTTCATGTTCTATAATGAATCGACATTTGTGTAAATACCGATTCTGATGCGATTTTGAGCATTATCGTACATTCTATTTTTACTTTTTGAAAGATTTATTTTCCTCTATATCATACAGAATAAAGTAAACCTCTTACATTTAAATGTTAAAGAATAATATCAAATTGTTGAAAAAGGATTTGAAGTCTTTATTTGTGTGAGAGAATATTAATTAGCAGTATGATAAATCGAACAATGTGAATTCAAAACACAAGCGGCAAAAAACATCACCTTAGCAATATTGAAATATGCGTAAAATGCAGTTTAAGACAGTATTTTATGTTTTTCAAAACAGGTAATTGGTGATAACAAAAAATGAGCTTAAATAATTTACAATTTTTGGAATTTCATCTCTCTAATAGTTGAGAGGTGGAATATCCAATGACTGCAGATTTGATTACTCAATCCCAAAGCGGCAATGCTGATGCTACCCTTGCACTGATCAATAAATTCAATCCTTTGATAAAAAAATATGCTTATCTATTGCATCACGAGGATGCTTACGATGATCTCCTTGTTGATTTTATTCAATTAGTTCATGACATTGACCTTGACAAGATACATAATCGGTGCGAAGGAGGCCTAGTGTTATACATCAGCAAAACAATGAGGCGTATCTTTATTAAAAAATCTAGGCAAAAAAAGTCATTGCAAAATGTTATTTTACTCTCCGAGCTGAAGAACAATCAAATTTACCATATTGAATCTTTGTTGTGCCAAAAAGATAATTATTTTCAATACGAATTGCCTAGTATTAAATATGTTTTAACAAGACGGGAAGATTTAGTAATACAAATGATCTATGTCAAGGATTATTCATCCCGCGAAACTGCACAACGGCTTGGTATTTCCAGACAAGCTGTTAACCAGATGAAAAACCGAGCGCTCAAAAAACTGAAAACTCAGTTAATGGACAAGCCATGAACGAAGGTGAAAGCAATGGAAAAAATTTTAGACAGCTGTAAAATCCTACTTGCTTGCACAGGAGGAATTTTGGGATGGCTGTTTGGTGGACTTGATTCCTTAATTTATGCTTTAGTTGCATTTATTGGACTTGATTACGTAACGGGTGTTTTGCTGGCTATTCATGATAAGAAACTGTCAAGCGAAATCGGATTTCACGGCATATGCAAAAAGGCAATAATTTTTATACTTATCGCGTTGGGATATGTCGTGGATCAGTATATCATTGGCTCAGGTAGTTCTCTCCGTACAATGTTGATTATGTTTTACTTATCTAATGAAGGAATCAGCATTATAGAAAACGCAAGTGAAATGGGTGTCCCCATTCCCGATAAACTAAAAGGAATCCTACAGCAACTTAATAAAAAAAGTAGTAAAAAAAAGTAAAACTTCACCTTTGGGGGTTTACTTTTTTAGGATGAATCTCTCTTTATAAATTGTAAGATGTGAATTCACAAAACTCATTTTTGCTGGTCGACAAGTAAGGATCAAAATTAAAGTTTGAAAGGATGATTTTTATGAGTATAAAAGGACTTAGATACCGCATCACGTATTCGTAGTGATAGCATAGCACATAAAGTGAAAAATTCCGGATATAGTTTTATCGGAAGATATTATGGAAATTATCAGTTAACAGCGCAGGAAGCACGTAGAATCACTGAAGCAGATCTTTCTATTGTCACTTTATGGGAAAGCGGGTCCCCAACATTCTCATCCTATTTTTCTGACAGGAAAGGATATTCTGATGGAGAAACTGCCTTAAACTACGGAAAAAATTACATAGCGCAACCTTCTGGTACCCCAATTTATTTTGCGGTTGACTATGATGCATCAGATTCAGATATATCGGGAGTAATACTACAGTACTTTAATGGTGTTCAAGATGCATTTTCAGATTTAGGAAATAGATATTCAATTGGGGTATATGGATCGGGCGCTGTCTGTGATTACATTTATAGGAATGTTCCTAAAGTGTATTACAAAATGCTTGCTGCAGCAAATTCATGGCGAGGGTCACGCACATATTCTTCATGGAATATAAAGCAAGGTTCAACTGTAACAATAAGTGGTGTTACATTCGATTCAGACCTTGCGAATAATCCTGGAGCATTCATTCTTACAGACTCTGATACCGTTGTACAAATTGACACAACAATGGATGTAACTAAAAGAAATGGGGAAACCTACATTTTCAAAACCACATCAGTCGAAACACCAATTGTTACAGTCGGTACTAATGGGGTCGTTTCACTTACACATCTTAAGCGAGAAGGAGGATCCGACTATTGGCATTTGCTTTATACCGGGAATCCCGGTCAGGCGGCAGGGATCTACACAGCAGGGCCATATGAGAAGCCTTTAAAGCGTTTTGTTGCTAGAGTTATGTAGTAAAATTAAGTGATTTCTATCCGAAATCAGACAAAACAACTATTTATAATAGTCATAAAATATAAACAGCACCTTGTTTGTCAAACTTATCTGGACAAATGGGGGGCTGTTTATATTTTGTTATTAGGTCAAGGTAATGATTGATTGGCAAAAGATCATAAAAATGACACGATAGAGTACAATAAAGTTCGCAATTTCATAAAGGTATAGAAAAGTCATTGGGACTCCGATAAAATGAATGGTGAGAAAACATTCAAAAAAGGAGAGATACCCAATGACTCACAAAAAGAATACCACAGATTTGACAGAATTGCTACTAAAATGTATGGCGCAGCCGGATCCAATGCTGTCGATGCTGGAATGGCTGTGTACCCGTCTGATGGAAGCAGAGGTCTCCGGTATTATTGGCGCGGAAAAGAATGCACACAATCCATCCCGCCGTGATTACCGCTGCGGCTATCGGCCGCGTCGACTGGATACTCGTATGGGGACGATGTATCTGATGGTACCAAAACTCCGAAATCAGGGCTATATCCCGTTTTTCGTAACAGAACGCAAGCGCAGTGAAGCAGCGCTGATTCAAGTGGTTCAGGAAGCGTTTGTGCAGGGTGTATCTACGCGAAAGATGGAGAAACTAGCCCGCAGTCTTGGAATTGAAAATCTTTCTCGCAGTCAAGTCAGTGAAATGACGAAAGGACTTAATGAGCAGGTGCAGTACTTCCGCAGCCGGCCTCTGACGAGTCGCTATCCTGTCATTTGGACAGATGCACTGTATGAAAAAATTCGTATGGATGGCCGGGTTATCAGCATGGCTGTGATGGTAGTTTGCGGCGTCAATGAACAGGGGCATAGGGATATCCTCGCCGTAGAGCCAATGCTAGATGAATCCAAAGAAAGTTATTCTCAATTGTTTCAAAGTCTTTTAGATCGTGGACTGAAAACACCGCTTCTGGTGGTTTCAGACGCGAATAAAGGGCTGATTGCAGCCATCCGTGAGAGTTTTCCGGGAGCCTCATGGCAACGGTGCAAAGTCCATTTTATGCGAAATATTTTGGCTCATGTACCCCAGAAGGAAAAAGAGTCCTTTGCGGCTCAACTGAAAGAAATTTGGTTGGCGCCTTCTGCTGAAATAGCTAGACAGCGCGCGGAGCAAATATCAGAACAATATGGAAAACGCTTTCCAAAAGCAATTGAACTCCTGGAAGATGGACTGGAAGATTCTCTAGCCTTCTATGCTTTTCCGGAACTTGATGCCCGCAAAATTTCTTCAACTAATATGCTGGAACGGCTGAACAAGGAAATCCGCCGCAGAACCAGCGTAGTAGGAATATTCCCTAATCCGGATTCCTATCTACGTCTGGTAACAACATGTCTCATGGAATATGCGGAAGACTGGTCTGTTTCCAGAGCATACTTAAATCCAAAATCTATTCAGATACTATTAAACGTAGCCTAATTCATTTTCCGGAGTCCCGAAATTGCGAACTTCCCTTGACACTAGCAATGACACTCATGGAGTCTACATTTAAATAAATTTATTATGTTTTTATTAAAACCAGTTAAGTCCGCCATCCTGTGTTGTGTATAATTTTCCATGATCGTCAATTCCAAATCCGTTTTCTGCATCTGTGAAAGTATATTCCGCGATGAAACGATTGCTGATACCGTCAATTTTCCAAGAAGCTCCTTCATTTTCAGTGCTATAAAAATACGGCTCGCGTTTATCCCCGCTACAAAAAAACAGTTCCATTTTTGCATTCGTCCTGCCTTTTCCATAAATGGCCGGCTGATATGCGTCTGCATAGTAATCCCTTTCAGCAGAAGACGAAAACTTCTGAGGAATTGGGACGGAAACAACTGCCCATCTCCTTCCACCATCTGTGGAGCGATAAATTGGTATGTCGTTTCGTCCATGATAAGTACAAGTAATCAGCCCAGTATTCGAGTCAAAAAATGTCATACCGGTTGTGTATCCGTCCAATTCAAATTTACTATCCATAGGATGCCAGTTTTCACCGCCATCTGACGTTTGATAAAGAATCTTTTTCATTATACCGGCTGCAGGTTGACCACTGGTCAAAAGAAACCCTTCGGAAGCATTTACAAAACTCATATGAAGATTTCTGCCATACCCTGAGCCAGCATTGTCTGTCCGCAATTCAATAGTAGATACAGACCAATTTGTTCCCGCATCTATCGATTTCTCAACGCTAATTCCGAATTTCGTAAAAGCCGCCGTATATACCGTTTTGTCATCAAGAAGAAATAGCACGGGCGCTCCCGCATTTTTGGGTGGATTGGGAAGGGCAAGCAGATCGGTACAGTCGGTCCATCCATCCTCAGTTTTTAAAATATGTAAACTCTTTGTAATTGCGTATCCAGCCTTGTTCGTTACCATGTTTACACCAATAAAAGGTTCAGATATTTTTAATTTAGATTGAGACAAACTGCCGTTACTAGCCGACGATATGATTGTGGATGTTGAGCTACTTTGCCTTTTAAAGTCAAATGCATCTGAATCGGAATTGTCTTCTGAGCTCGCTGTATTGCAGGCTGTTGCAGAGAAAAAAATCATACAGCAAAAACAAAGTGCAAAAGCGTTTTTTGATCTCATATATGTAGTCTCCTTTATTCTATAAAAATATTTATAACGCGTATGGAAAAATCCATCAGGGTAAATTAAATTAACAGCAGGGTATAAAAGCAACATACCTTTTTATTATTCTATATCATTCGTACCTCTATTTGGCTTTCATAGCCACCACGATCTTTAAGGCTGTCATAGGGTCCTGACCACTGATTTGATACACAGTTTCTTTGTTCTGCCATCGGATGGTCGCACCTTCAGCTGTATTCAAATTTGAGATTTTAATTACTCCGATTTTCTGCGGCGCGGGCAGCATGCTTTTATTTAAATACGCGACGATATTTTTAGCCAATTGCGTACTGTCTGGATAATCTTTTGATTGAAAGGCGGAATCAGTTGGAAAATCGAGATGGATATACCAGCGCTCCTCGTTCCAGAGTAACTGTTGATGGCCCATTCCAGCCTGTTCCGCGGCTCGGATATTGTGCCCCAGATCTGCAAATTGATCATAGTCGGCAGTGTTGATCTGTACATAATCCGAAACACTTTCTTTAGCGCTGACTGCATCTTTATACTTCGTTCCTTCAAGCGATGCAATGAGCGTTCCTTTAGAAGCCAATGGCGAATTGATTTTCGCAGCCTGGGTTGTTTCATAAAAATTCACTTTATAATTTGCCGCCTGAGAAACTGTGGTCGCCGTTAAATATCGATTCTTTCCCATTGGAATATTTGTCGGTAGCATCACAGGGACTTTTGTATCCAATGTAGCACTGATTTGTTTTAATACATTCTGTTGGACTGAAGAGATTCTTTCAACTTTTGGATTCGAATTCTCAGGCAATACGCTTGAAGAATCTGTTGAAGCGCTGTTTACAGCTTTGGGATTAGCGCTTTCTGATGTTGGTGAAGTAGAAGAAGATTCCTGCACAATCAGCGAAGAGGTATTGCTATCCGGAACTGTTCCTTGAATTTGTTGAATGGCACGCTGCTACAGAAAGAGGAATTGACATACATAAACAAAATACTAAGAGCTTTGTCGATTTCATACATTTTATCTCCTTAATAATTCTAATATAATATAGAGCAAACGCTTCTCCATTTTATTTTTAATCAATATCAATATTTCCCTAAGTTTACAAAATTAAATTTAATCTCTCTTTATTTTATGTACAGCAATGAATAAGTTATTTCGGTGTTTATAACTTGGACACGTTATAAATGTCGTTATGTCCAAACAAATAATTTATAAAGTTGTTGTAACTATTAAAATGGAGGTTTTTAAAATGGCAGACAGCTGTTATATTAATCAAACAAATTCTAAGTGGAAGAATCTTTCCCTTGGAAGTTCAACCGTAGGTAACGTGGGGTGCATCGTTTGTTGTGCGGCAATGGTAATTTGCAAAAAACTTGCGATTAGCGATGATGATGGGAAATTAAAAGTCATTAAAGGTGTAATATCGAATTGCACAAATAATAATGGTGATTTTAAGTGGAATTCATCCATTACGTATAATGACACAACCTTTACATTTACCCGTACAACCACAAAACCTGATTATAATGCATGGCCCATTGTTTTTTATAGGAGTTATGGTCATGCAGTTTTAGCTACGAGTCCTTCAACTGTTTTAGACCCTGGAAAGAGTAGTATTACAACAGTTGATGAAGCAAACAATAGATATAAGTCATCCGATATGGCTTATTGGACGCATACTCCTTCTGTGGGTGATTCTTCTTTTACTTGTGACACTCACTCAACAGTCACCATTCAGCGTGGAAACAAATATCAAGCGCGCATCACTTGCTCGCAATATCCTAAAGTAGTTGCCGGTACCGGCGGTATTGTTTCCACCAGCCTTGCCAGCCAGTCCGGGAACGACTACTATTTTACTTTTACCGGAGTCAATGTGGGTTCTACAGGAATCTACATCAACAATAGCACATCACCAGTTTTCATTTGCAAAGTTGTCTAATATCTCTGGTAAACTCAACAAAGTCTGGACAATCAAATTTGCCCAGACTTTGTTTTTTATACAATAACAAAGCAAAAAATATATACAATTGCACTGCAGCCTATTACCAAAACCAATTAAATACCTATATTAATAATACTTCCAGATCTGCCCTTATCGTCATAATCATCCTGCAAAATAATAAAGCATCAACGTTTCCGGATCACTCATGTCTGCTTTCTGAATATAGCACGAATCGGGGGCAGTTTTGAAAAAATAGATCGTTTTTGAACTGACATCGACCAGTGTGGGATATGGACCCTGATACAGTGCGTAACGTCCGATATTGCAGACATAATAAGTGTTATTGATATCGTCAGCGAGCCGTGACAAGGACGAGTCAACGAGTTGTAAATAGGCCGGGTCGTTTGGGTCGAGGGGATTCATAATCGTATTCAGATTATTTTTTAGGTTAGTCATTGCCTGATTGAACTGAGCTTTCAGCCATGTCAGCGTGGCGTCCGTGGGCTGGACGGCATTCATTTTTTTTAAGTCATCGACCCAAATAATTGGGTTAAAGGCCAAACTTTCGGAATCTTGCCATGCGTTGGCACCTGTCTCTGAACGTAAATAACCAATCACTTTACCGAAACAGTCACAGACAAAGTAAAGCGGAACATACGCTGTGTTATTCTTAAGAACCGGAGGGGTATCAAGCGTTTCCGTTTTACCATTTACATCGACCTTGGTCTGTCCCACGGTCATCTTGATGTCAATGCTTTTGTCTGCGTTATGGATTTTTATAATTATCGGTAAATCCGATGAACCGTTGTCGGAGTCATAAGGTGATATATCGCCATTGTTAGCCTGATAACCCCAGAGGACCTCTGCTCCGCAAACCTGCTGTATCGCACTCACCGGTACAAGTGCACGGTCGTTCCTGATGATCACATCGGCATCTGAAAACTCCCCGTTTATCATCAGCAAATAATCTCCCGGTGCTGCAGTAACGGAACCGTTCGAAAATCTATAAATATGATTGTCCGTGAGTCCATCTTCATCAAATTCGCTACAAGCTCTGTAGGTTGGGTCAGTCACATTTGATGAACTATCAGAAGAGGAAACGGATGCAGAAGATGAGTTTTCCGCTGCGGAATTAGTCCCTGAACTTACCGCATCCCCATTTGTTGTACTGCATCCTGTTGCTAAAACCAACACCGATAAACAAACAAATAACAAATTTTTGGATTTCATTTAAATACCTCCGATATATTTTACTGGGCGTGTAAATGATGATGCTAATATCCAATAAGTTGCTGTAGAATAAAATACTTCGTTACCTGATAAATTGATTATTAAATTTGACTGTTCTTCCGGAAAAGGTCTCACATCCTTTCCTGAAACATTATAACTATCATATGCTTTACCATCCTTGGGGAGATCATTCTAAGCACATCATTAAATAAATTCATTTTAGCACAATATTATTCTTATGTAAAATTATAATTTAGCAATTAGTTAAGTCTGAGGGGATGGAGTACAATAAAGTTCGCAATTTCATCAAGGCATAGAAAAGTCATAGGGACTCCGATAAAATGAATGTTGCTAAAGACTGTGTACCCGTTGTATAACCTACCTTGCGATGATAAGTTCTGTGGCCACCTATACTCATATGAATATTATCTAGAAGAAGCTACAGATATTAAACGTGCAAGTGAACATCAGGCTGGTTTGGACCCTAATTTGTACGACATAAATAGTGTTTTTTTATGTTTTATAATGAATTGACATTTCCGTCAATGCCGATGCTGATGCGATTTCTAGCATGATCATACATTTTATTTTCACTTTTTTAGAAGATTAAGGTACTCAAACGCAACGCCTATGGGTACCGTAATTTTCGCCGTTTCCGTAATCGTATTCTTCATATATTCAATCATTCAACGAAAAATGGAGCAGCTTAACGCCGCTCCATCCGGTGTTTCCATTTTTGGGTGACCCCAACTATTGACATAGAGCCGTTATTTTTGCTCGTACGACACTTGTACGACATTTGTACCGAGTTTTAACCCTTTGCGAAGAGTCTCTAACTCGTTGTGAACATAGATTTCAGAGGTCATTTTAATATCTTTGTGCCCCCTAATTTTTTGTATGGTGTAGATGTCTACACCATGCCGCCAGAGCATGTTTCCGTAAGTATTGCTTAATTCATGGGCACTGAGAATAGGAATATCGGAATGTTCACTGTTCATTTTTGTCATAAAGCGCTTGAGCTTTTGAGACCACGTGTTAGAACTTTGCGGTTTCCCGTCGTTATGAGAAAAGATATATTCCCCGTTTCGCGGTAATGAATCAATTAAGTCAGCACACTCGTTGTCGATGGGAATTGTGCGGTAACTATTCCATTTGGGCGGATTTTCTTTGATGCCGGGAGCAACAACGTGGTCCGATTCTTTGATAGAGTACAATAAAGTTCGCAATTTCGTAAAGGCATAGAAAAGTCATTGGGACTCCGATAAAATGAATGGTGAGAAGACATTCAAAAAGGAGAGATACCCAATGACTCACAAAAAGAATACCACAGATTTGACAGAATTGCTACTAAAATGTATGGCGCAGCCGGATCCAATGCTGTCGATGCTGGAATGGCTGTGTACCCGTCTAATGGAAGCAGAGGTTTCCGGTATCGTGGCGCAGAAAAGAATGCACACAATCCATCCCGCCGTGATTACCGCTGCGGCTATCGGCCGCGTCGGCTGGATACTCGTATGGGGACGATGTATCTGATGGTACCAAAACTCCGAAATCAGGGCTATATCCCGTTTTTCGTAACAGAACGCAAGCGCAGTGAAGCAGCGCTGATTCAAGTGGTTCAAGAAGCGTTTGTGCAGGGTGTATCTACGCGAAAGATGGAGAAACTAGCTCGCAGTCTTGGAATTGAAAATCTTTCTCGCAGTCAAGTCAGTGAAATGACGAAAGGCCTTAACGAGCAGGTACAGTACTTCCGCAGCCGGCCTCTGACGGGTCGCTATCCTGTCATTTGGACAGATAGATGCACTGTATGAAAAAATTCGTATGGATGGCCGGGTCGTCAGCATGGCTGTGATGGTAGTTTGCGGCGTCAATGAACAGGGGCATAGGGATATCCTCGCCGTAGAGCCAATGCTAGATGAATCCAAAGAAAGTTATTCTCAATTGTTTCAAAGTCTTTTAGATCGTGGTCTGAAAACACCGCTCCTGGTGGTTTCAGACGCGAATAAAGGGCTGATTGCAGCCATCCGTGAGAGTTTTCCGGGAGCCTCTTGGCAACGATGCAAAGTCCATTTTATGCGAAATATTTTGGCTCATGTACCCCAGAAGGAAAAAGAGTCCTTTGCGGCTCAACTGAAAGAAATTTGGTTGGCACCCTCCGCTGAAATAGCTAGACAGCGCGCGGAGCAAATATCAGAACAATATGGAAAACGCTTTCCAAAAGCAATTGAACTCCTGGAAAATGGACTGGAAGATTCTCTAGCTTTCTATGCTTTTCCGGAACTTGATGCCCGCAAAATTTCTTCAACTAATATGCTGTAACGGCTGAACAAGGAAATCCGCCGCAGAACCAGCGTAGTAGGAATATTCCCTAATCCGGATTCCTATCTACGTCTGGTAACAACATGTCTCATGGAATATGCGGAAGACTGGTCTGTTTCCAGAGCATACTTAAATCCAAAATCTATTCGGATACTATTAAATGTAGCCTAATTCATTTTCCGGAGTCCCAAAATTGCGAACTTCCCTTGACACTAGCCTGTTCTGCCCTACGATATGGAGCAGCAGCGGAAAGAAACCAAGGAGATGCTGGATGATTTAACAAACAGGGATCAGCGAATGATGTTCGGACTGGTGACCATGGTTCATCTTGCCGATACCAAGGAGCAGCTGGACTCGGATACCGAAACCATCCTCACCACCGCCAGAAAGCACTTGTGCCAGATGAGCGTCCTGCGCTGGCAGCAGAAGGATGGGCTGGACACCGCCCTGCCATATGGCCTGCGGAAAATTCGGGCAATCCGCACCCTGACCACCGAAAGCACCGCTGTGCTGATTCCGTTCCGGGCGCAGGAGATCATGCAGGCCGGGGGCATCTACTACGGGCAAAACGCTGTTTCCAAGAACATGATTGTGGCGGATCGCCGCAAGTTATTGAATGGCAACAGCTTCCGCCTGGGAGTCAGCGGCTCAGGAAAATCCTTCTCTGCCAAGGAAGAAATCGTCAGCATCGCCCTGTCCACCAATGACGATATCCTGATTTTAGATCCGGAATCCGAATTCGGCTTTTTGGTGGAAGCACTTCATGGGGAAATCATTCGGATTTCCGCAGCTTCCAGCACCCACCTGAACGCCCTCGACATGGACAAAGCCTACGGTGACGAGCGCAACCCGTTGATTGAAAAATCGGAATTCATCCTCTCCCTGTTCGAACAGCTGGTGGGCGACGGCGGCGTATCCGCCAAGGAAAAATCCATCCTCGACCGCTGCACCTATGACGTGTACCGGGAATACATGGCGAACAACTATCAGGGCGAACCGCCCACTTTGAAAGACCTGTATCATTCTCTGCTGAAGCAGCCAGAGCCGGAAGCCAGAGGGCTGGCTCTGTCCTCCGAATTGTTCATCACCGGTAGTTTGAACACCTTTGCCCAGCAGACCAATGTGGATACCAAGGCGAGAATCATCGCCTATGACATCCGGGAGCTGGGCGAGCAGCTCATGCCCATCGGAATGCTGGTCACGCTGGACGCCATCTTCAACCGTGTGATCCAGAACTGGAAGAAAGGCAAGACCACCTGGGTTTTTGCCGATGAGTTCTACCTGCTGTTCCGCTACCAGTACAGCGCCGACTTTTTCTACAAGCTGTGGAAGCGAATCCGAAAATACAATGGTCTTGTCACAGGGCTCACGCAGAACGTGGAGGAACTGCTCCGTTCCGATACTGCCCGCCTCATGCTGGCAAACTCGGAGTTTTTGCTTCTTTTGAACCAATCCGCTACCGACCGGGATGAACTGGCGAATCTGCTTCATATCTCGGACACCCAGCTCAGTTATATCACCAATGTGGCGGCAGGCTGCGGATTGATCCGCTGCGCCGGCAATATTGTACCGTTTGAAAACAGCTTTCCCCGCAATACCCGTCTGTACCAGCTGATGACCACCAAGCCGGACGAAGCTTTGCGGGGGGTGTAACCATACATGAAACTGCATCGCAGCAGGGAGCCGCCTTTGGCTCCCTGTATTTTTTATGGGAGGTATGCCATTGAAAGAAATTAAGACCAAACCGGAAGGTGGAAAACCAAGGCTTTTGGAGAGCGCCGCCAAAGCACCGAAAACCGCTATGGAGGATGTATGGCTGAAATCCAAGGAGAAAGCCGTATCGGAATTCAAGAGAACTCCCTTTGCCAGCCAGCAGGGAGAAACCTCCAATGCCCCCGCCAACAGCGCCGGGGATCAGATGCTGTCCAGTATAGAGGGCACTGCCAAGAAGGGAGCAGATTTGACCTATCGGGGCGGGAAAAAGCTGGCGCAGACCACCGCCCGGAAAGTCAAAGAGAAAAGAGAAATTTCCCGTACCCTTTCGGAAGCGAAAAACGCTGGCGGCAAAACCGGGAAGGCGGTTCAGAATGCTTCCTCGAAGATCAGAACCAAAAACGCTGCTGTAAAAGGAATAAAAGGAAAACCTCAAAAGGCAGTGAAAACCGCCAGCCGTTCTATGAAAGGCGTGAAGAATAGCGCTAAAGGTATCAAGACTGCACAGCGCTCGGCAAAAACAGCGCAGCAGACCGCCAAAGCTGCAGCGAAAGCCTCACAGAAAGCGGCGCAGGCAGCGAGGACTGCTGCCAGAGCAGCTGTAACAGGAATCAAGGCGGCAGCCCGTGTAACTGTGGCAGCGGTCAAAGCGACCATTGCGGCAGTGAAAGGATTGGTTGCCGCCATCGCAGCCGGGGGCTGGGTGGCTGTGGTCATTATTCTTTTGATTTGTTTGATCGCTCTGATCGTCGGTTCCTGCTTCGGCTTGTTTTTCGGTTCGGATTCCACGGGAACCGGCACCAGCGTAACACAGGCAGTGACCACTCTCAACGGGGAATTTCAGGCGCACATTCAGAAAATCGAGAATACCACTGCCCACGACCGGCAGGAGATCACCTCCAACGATGGAGTACTTTCCATCAACTGGGAAGATGTCCTTGCCGTATTCTCCGCTAAGGTCACCGGTGCGGAAAACGGTTCACAGGTAGCTTCGCTGGATGACGCTCAAGTGGATGAACTGCGGAATATCATGTGGGAGATGAATGCCGTGGCTTCCAGCACCCGCACCGAGAGCCATGAAGTAGAGATCACCGAAGTGGGAGAGGATGGAAAGGAAACCACCCGTACCGTGACGGTAACCGAAACCATCCTGGAAATCACTATTACCCATAAGACGGCGGAGGAAATGGCACAGCAGTACAGATTCAACTCCCGGCAGAACGAATACCTGGCTTTAATGTCCGAACCGGAAAACCAGAACTTATGGGCGGAATTGCTGGACGGCTATGTTGGCGGTGGCGGGGAAATTTTAGACCCCAATACCGACTGGGAAGGAACCGGTATCTTCCAGTGGCCGCTTCCGGAAAGTTTTACGATTACCTCACGCTTCGGCTACCGGGAGGATCCCTTCACCGGGGAAATTTCCTACCACGGCGGAACCGACATCGGCGCGCCGGGTGGAACGCCCATCCTTGCAGCGGCGGATGGCACCGTCACCATTGCCAACGCCATCGACTCGTGGGGCGGCGGGTATGGATACCACATCAAGCTCAACCACAATGATACCTTCGACACTCTGTATGCCCACTGCTCCTCCATCTGCGTGACTGTAGGGCAGGAAGTGAAACAGGGCGAAGTGATCGGCTATGTGGGTACCACCGGAAATCCCACCGGCAACCATCTTCATTTTGAAGTGTGGCAGAATGGGGAGCGCACCGACGCCCTTGGCTTTTTCAAGGCAAAAGGAGAATCGGGTTCTTAAAATGACAATGCAGGAGTTGCTTTTTAGCAGCTCCTGCATTGTCATCCATGGAACGAGATGGCCTTATTCAGCGGCAAGTTCCGCTATTTTCTTTTGGCACGCACAGCAACGGTTTGGGAATTACGGTGGGACAGGAGATTCAATAAGGAGTCGAGAGATCGACAAGGGAAACTCCACAGAGAGAGTTCTCTGTGGGGTTATTCCATTTCAAAGCAGTATCCTACATCCCGAATACAGCGCAGACGGACATCGGATTCCTTTCCTAACCTCAGTTTGCGCCGGATCGCCTGTACATGATGGCTAACCAGTTTTTGCGCCTCGCCATAATCCGGTTCTCGCCAGACTTTCTCGTAAATCTGGCTGTACGTCAACACACAATTGGCATTTTGGAATAAGTATAAAAGAATTTCATATTCGGTTTTGGTGAGTGGAATTTCTCGCCCTTGACAAAATACCCGGCGCTGACTTTCCAAGATCTCAAAAATAGAGGAAGGTAATTGATTTTTAAAGTCTAATGACTCCAGATGCGGATCTAACTGAATTAGCCTCTGAACTTTGAGAAACGCATCCTCATCCCCATCCTCAAAGAACAAAAGCATCACTTTCATTGCAAATGTCACCTTATTTTTCAAACTTCAGACTTTTTATAGATTTAATAGAATGGAGATCCTTTCGGCTCAGAAAGGAAACAACGGTCTGTTCTTTTGTGTACCCCAGAGATTCCATTTGGCTTAGAAAAGAATGAATTATAGATTGGACTTTATGAGCTTTATATGTTGCTATAAATTCAACATCCATAGCAACTTGAAAACCTCTTGTATGATGTCCAGAAATTAAACCTTTTCTTTTCAATTCACTTAGTCCACGCTGTATAGTATTAGGATTTACTCCATATAAAGAGGCCATTTCTCTGATGGAAGGAAGTTTCTGTCCAGGTGCTTTGCGCCCGGACAGAATATCATTTTCCAACTCATCGGCAAATTGTAAGTAAAGATGAAATCCAGCTTCCATTTTCAATCCTCCCATCATCAGCCTTATGTATATTCGTCCTTATTTTACGTCGTGTTTTTTGAATAGATAAATTCCCACTACACTCGCAGCAATCACATATATAATTGCTGTGATAATTCCAGACAGCAGAGCTCCTGACGGCAGCGGAAGGCTTGTGACAGAAGAAAGCTTTTCGCCGATCCAGAAGGGAGAAATTTTGAATCCAATCCGTTCAAACAGAAAGTCCAAAGCCTGAAGCAAGGTAGGAAGAATACTAACTATGCAGATATTTGTCGCGATGGCGGCTCCGTTGCTGCGCAGAAGAGTAGCGATAGCCACAAATACCGCAACATACGCCATAAACAATAACCAGGATGTGACCAGAGTTCCCGCAAAGTCTGCCGGTTGGAACACTCCATGAGGATCAAATCCCAAGAAAATCGTGCCGGAAATCAGAACTACCGGAATGAAAACTGCAAACATGACTGTGACGGCAACAGCACAGGCTAAAAATTTGGACAGAAAAATGTGCTCCCTGCGAAAGCCTTTGGAAATGTAGTTTTTCATGGTTCCGTGATGGAATTCGCCGGACACGAATATCGAAACGAAAACAGCGGCTACCAGAGAAAGGACCGGCATACTCAGGCTGTGTCCCATAATTTCCACAGCACTCAAAGACAAATTCTGCACATCAGGCTCACCGCTCGCTACTGCCTGCTGCAAAGCAAATGGCAATAGTGCCGCAAAAAAAGCACAGATCAGTAAACAAATCCAAAAAGGGGTTGATTTTTTCAGCTTGTAAAATTCAGCTTTTACCATATTCATGCTGTTTTTCCTCCTGTCATCGTCATAAAATATTCTTCCAGGTTCTGCTCGGTTGGAATAATAGCAGAAACTGCAATATCGTTCTGTACCAGCAGCCTGCAGATTTCAGCAGCATCATCCAGATGATCGTAAAGAAGGACGGATTTATCTGGCTGTATTTCAGCATTTCCCTGTGTCTGTTGCTGAATCAGTTTCAGAGCTGTTCTAGGATCGCCTACGATGAACTTCAAATTTTGGCGGCAACGTGCTTCCAGTTCCTCTTTTGAAAATTCGTCCACCATTTTTCCGTTATGAATAATCCCATACCGGGTGGCAATTTTAGAAAGCTCATCCAAAATATGACTGGACACCACAATGGTTAGGTGCTTCTCCTGATTTAACTTCACCAACAGATCACGGACTTCCTTAATTCCATATGGGTCAAGCCCGTTCATAGGTTCATCCAAAATCAGCAGCTCAGGATTTCCCAACAGGGCAATCGCAATCATCAACCGCTGTTTCATTCCAAGAGAAAAGTCCTTGGCTTTTTTCTTTACATTATGCAGACCGACAAATTCCAGCATATTGGGAATAATCGAAGGATTGCTGATTCCCATTAAGCGGCGGTACACCTCCAGATTCTCCTGTGCGGTCATAGCTGGATACAAAGCAGGATTTTCAATCGTACAGCCCATTTTGTGCCGCTGTACTTCCAGATCATTACTGCCGAATAGCGTAAAGCTTCCGCCCGTAGGTGTAGCTAATCCGCATATCATCCGCATAAAGGTGGTTTTTCCTGCGCCATTCTCTCCGATCAGGCCGTAAATATCGCCTTTTTGAATGGTCATACAGATATGATCCACTGCCAAATGACTGCCAAAAGATTTGCAAAGATCTTGTGTTTGAACAACTGTGTTCATATGGATGCCTCCTGTTCATTTGATGCTTTTAGCATATCAGCCTCGGTTAAACAAAAGCTTATCTGTTCTTAAACTGTAAATAAAATGGTTGAAAAAGCATTTGAAAATATAGTGTCGATGGTATAGCACCCTATAATTAAAAACGGGAACCTCCTGCTCAAGCAAGAAGTTCCTGTTTTGATCGCTTATGTATCTTTTTCAGAACAGCATCGCGCCCGTGCCGACCAAAATCAAAAGCAATCCGACAACCGCTTTTCTGCTTAACCTTTCTTTCAAAATGGCATACGAAAATACAATTGTTACAACAATACTCAGCTTATCAATTGGCACAACTGCGCTGGCCGGTCCATCCTGTAAAGCACGGTAATAGCACAGCCAGGAAAGTCCGGTTGTAATCCCGGAAAGGAACAGAAATACCCAACTCTTTTTGCTGACCCCTTTGATTTCATATTGCTTTCCGGATACAAATACCATCAGCCAGGCCATTGCTAGAACTACAACTGTCCGTATGGCTGTGCCCAGGTTGGACTCTACATTTTCCACACCGATTTTCCCAAAAATCGAAGTCAAGCTTGCGAATACAGCAGAAAGCACCGCAAAAAGCAGCCAACTTCTGCTTTGCACCTGATTTCCATCGGTTTCCTTTTTGGTAATCATCAATAGCGTTCCGATTCCGATTCCCAGGATGCCGATGATTTTCGGGATAGAAATCGGCTCTCCCAAAAACAGAAAGGCCAGTATAATGGTTAACACAGTGCTGGATTTGTCGATAGGCGCGACCTTATTCACATCACCTAATTGCAGGGCACGAAAATAACAAAGCCAGGAAGCGCCAGTAGAAAGACCGGATAAAATCAGAAAGCACAGCGTCTTCCCCGATATCTGCCCGATTTGATTCTGCGAACCGACGAGAAAAACCATCAGCCAGGAAAACGCCAGAACCACAATCGTGCGCAGCGCTGTCGCCAGCGTAGAATTCATCTTTTCAATTCCGATTTTTGCCAGCACAGCGGTGATTCCCGCAAAAAATGCAGAACCAAAAGCAAAAGCCAGCCACATAATCCCACCCTCTATGTTATATAGAAATTCATATTTTACTCAAAATAACGATCGGATAACATCCCGATTTTATTTTTTCCTGGACAATAGACTCTTCAGTAAACCGCTTTGAATGGCCTTTTGAATCGTTCTGAAATGTATTGCAGCGATAGCCAACAGGCAAATACAAGCGCCGGCAAACTGCCCGGTTTCAATTAGCAGGCATTGGGAAATCAAAAGAGCCATGCTGCAAACAAAGCGCACAGTATTCCAACGAATCCGGATCAGACGTCTGGAGTGGATCGCCCGTACCAAAAATAGCACCAGATAGCTGAAACAGGTTGCAATCGCAGCTCCCAGAACGCCCCAAGCAGGAATCAGGAGGCTGTTTCCCACCAGATTAACAACGGCTCCGGTCAGTGTAATCAGCAAAGCGGCGATGCTTCGCTTTTCTGCCATATAAACTGAAGAAAAGAAAGAACCAAGGCAGGCTAATGCGGAAGATAAAAGCAAAACAGGGGTATAATGCCACGCTTCATAATAGTCCGGGGCTGCCAGAAAACGCATCAGTATGGGAGATGCGATTGACAATGCTGAGGCAAGCATGAATATTCCGGCTTCATAAACAGAAAAGACATTGGAGAAAAAGCGTTCCTTTCAGCCTGTCGAAAAAGTCCAGCGAAAGCTGGGCTTTTTGATTGTAAGATGGTAAAATAGCAATGGGTGATGCAAAATGCTGGAACGAGGAAAAATGCACAGGAATGCAGTAGAATTTGTCAATATAGACCTATTGGTGCCGCAGGATCATTTGTTGCGTAAGATTGATAAAGCGGTAGATTTGAACCATATTTATGAGTTTGTAGAAGAATTATATTGTGAAGATAATGGCCGTCCCAGTGTGGACCCAGTAGTCCTATTTAAGATAGTGCTAATCCAGCATCTATATGGAATTCCTTCGCTGCGTCGAACCATGCAGGAAATCGATATGAATATTGCTTATCGATGGTTTTTGGGATATACGCTAAACGAAGAATTGCCGCATTTTTCTACTGTAAGTTATAATTTTAAACACCGGTTTACAGAGGAAACTGTAGAGAAGGTGTTTTCATGGATATTGCAGGAAGCAAACCGCGCAGGGTATTTGGCACCGGAAGCAGTATTTGTGGATGGGACACATATCAAAGCAAACGCCAACATCAATAAGAAAATCAAAAAGGCGGTTCCTCAGGCGGCAAAGCGATACGCTTCAGAGTTGATGGAAGAAGTCAATGCAGATCGGAAAGAGCATGGAAAGAAGCCGTTTGACAGTACCCAAAAACCGCCGAAGGAAAAGGAAATAACTGTCTCCAAAACGGACCCGGAGAGCGGATTGTTCCAAAAGGGAGAACACAAGAAATGTTTTGCTTACGAAGCGCATACGGCCTGCGACAAACACAATTTTGTACTAGGAGTTGAGGTAACTCCCGGAAATGTGCACGACAGTGTGGCATTCGATGCAGTCTATGACAAAGTGACAAAACAGTTTCCTAAAATTGAGACAGTGGTGGCGGACGCTGCCTACAAAACACCGCATATCTGCAAACGGGTCTTTGATGACAAGCGAGTACTATCTACAGCATACAAAAGACCGATGACCAAAGCCGGCCATCTTCAATGGTGGAAATATGTATATGACGAATATTATGACTGTGTGCTATGCCCTGAATATCAAATTTTGCACTATGCAACAACCAATCGTGAAGGATACCGAGAATACAAAAGTAGAAGTTATATTTGCAAAAAATGTCCGTCCCGTTCCCGCTGCACAAACAGCAAAAGCTATACGAAAACTGTGACAAGGCATGTGTGGCAAAATTATGTAGAACTAGCGGAGGACATTCGGCATACTCCAAAATACAAAAAGCTTTATCAAAAGCGAAAAGAAACCATTGAACGTGTATTTGCTGATGCAAAAGAAAAGTATGGAATGCGATACACGCTCTACCGGGGCTTAACTCAAGTGACAAATTGGGTTAAGCTTAAGTTTGCTGCCATGAATCTCAAAAAGCTGGCAATGTGGAAGTGGAGGGATGGTCATCCTTCCTCTTTTGTCTGGATATTATATCGCTTTTTTCATTCCTGCAAAAATAACCCATCCTTCGCTTGATGCGTTGGATGGGTTATTCGACAATCTGGTTCCTTTTCCGATTGTGTGCGATCAGCCAGGGCAGATAGCTGCCATGCGGAACTGAAAATACCGGAAACAATCAGGAGGATGGAGCTTATTTTATTAGCAACTGCATAAAGACCCGTCGCCGCACTGCCGACCATATAAGAAATAAAATAACGGTCGGAAATATTGATGACCCACGAGCAAACCGTAACAGGTATCAGCGGAAGACAATATTGAAACATCCGTTTTACCAATTCTTTCTGCACCTCAGCAGGACGGATATATCCCCAGAGTCCTGCAGCCACAAACAGAACGAGCGCAGATATTCCGTCGGCAATTACATTGGAAAGAATATAACCCGTAACGCCAAGGCGGAAAACAGCTAGAAAAAGAATATTACAGCTGACAGCCAGTAACGTGCACAAAATGCCGCTGACGGCGTAAAGGCGAATCTTTCCCAGAGCCTGTGCAAAAGCTTCGCATAAAGAATGAAGATTTGCCATGCTCACATAAAGCAAAAGCAATATCGTATATTCCGCCGGTATCCCGAAATTTTGGAGCAATGGCAAACATAGACTCAATAATATACAGCCGGTTAGTATGACAACCAGTCCGGTTGTAAATATGGATTTTTTATTGGTTTCTTTTTCCAGGCCAAAACGAATGACCGCATCTAATATTCCGGCTGATACGATAGGAAGCAAAAAATTTCCCGTCTGTATGAAAAGATCGGTGATGCCGTATTCAGATTCAGATAAAATGTGGGTATAAAAAGGCGTCAGTAAAAAGATTAAAATTTTAGAGCCAAACGTACTTATAGAAAATAAAAACGTATCGGAAAGAAGCTTTTGGTAGGAATTCGTAACTTTCACCTCTCTATCGTATTACTGAGGTGAGTTACGGCTTAAATCGGTAACCTGCACCCCAAACGGTTTGGATATATCGGGGTTCGGAAGGATTTTTCTCTATTTTTTCCCGCAGGCGGTTGATATGCACCGCCACCGTTGCGTTATCTCCCATGGCATCATAACCCCAGATCCGCTCATATAAAGCTTCCCGGCTGAAAACAATGTCCGGATTCGACATCAAAAACAACAGCAATTCGTATTCTTTGTTTTTCAACTCAATTTCTGTTCCATCCACAAAAACTCGTCTGGTATCCTGATGCAGCAAAATATTGCCCATACGGATCTGCGTTCTGTCTTGTCCGCCCGAATGCTTCAAACGGTCATACTGAGCAAGATTTGCCTTGATTCTAGCCACCAGTACATTGGGAGAAAAAGGCTTGGTAATGTAATCGTCCGCGCCCATGCCAAGTCCTTTGATTTTATCAATATCTTCCTGTCGTGCTGTTACCATTAAAATCGGTATGTCCAGCGTTTCCCGCAGCTTACGGCATACGGTAAAGCCATCTATGCCGGGCAGCATCAGATCGAGCAGGATCAAATCATAATTTCCCGCCCGTCCCATGGCGATTCCGTCCGAACCGTTTTCCGCAATATCTACCTCGAAATCATGGACGGTCAGATAATCCCGTTCAATGGCAGCAATGCTTTCATCATCCTCAATGATTAAAATTCGTTTCAAATTTGTTTCCTTCTTTCAATAAGGGAATCTCAAGTACCATCCGCAGACCGCCGGTTGATAGATTTTCCGCATGGATGGTTCCGCCCATTCTCTCCATTGTTTTCCACACAATCGCAAGTCCCAGCCCACTGCCCTGATTGGGATTTTTGCGGGATGGGTCATTACGGTAAAACACATCAAATAACTTGGGGAGCGCCTCGTCCGGAACACCTGGGCCGTCATCGTCTACAAATAGAAGCAAATTTGTTCCCTCTATCCTGCCTGTGACCGAAACGGTTCCCGTTTCCTTATCCTTGTATTTTGCGCTGTTGTCCAACAGATTTGTCAGAATACTGCGGAAACAGGTGGGATCAGCCTCGATTGCCGCTTCCTGCGGCATAGGCCCTGTTTGAATTTCGAGTCCTCGCCGACGGTATTCTTCGGCAGAAGCCGCAACAAAATCAGCAATTTCTTTAACCGCATCCAGACGTTCCGGGCTGTATGGGTATTCGCCCAGTTCCATTTTCGAGAACAGGAATAGCTTTCTTACCATTTCATCAATTTCTATTGTTTTTTTCTGGATGGTGGCAAGGTAATTCTTCTGCTTCTCCGGGGTATCTGCAACGCCGTCTAACAGACCCTCTACATAGGCGCGGATGGAGGTAAGCGGAGATCGGATATCATGGGATATGCTGGCCAGCAGCTCCTTCCGGCTTTCTTCCTCCTTTTGCGACTGTTCCACAGAAGCACGAAGCCGCTCTGCCATTTCATTGAAATCCTCGCAGACTGGCAGGAATTCATCTTTTCCCTGATAGTCAATCCGATGAGTCAGATTGCCGTCCCGGATTTGATGGACGCCTTCCGCCAGCGTTTTTAATGGTTCTGAGATTTTTCGGAAAACAAACCGGGTCAAGAAACGGTTTGTGAGAAAGATGATGAATAGCAGGGTCACGATCATAAAAAAGCCGATACCAGCAGCCCAAACCTTTAGATTTTGGCTTGCCAGTGTAATGACCGGATTATAGACATAAATCTGATAGTCTGTACCGTTCACCGAAATCTGCTGTCCGTACAAGTCGAAGTTTCCATTGGAAACGGTTCCTTCTCCGTTCAAAACCGCCAGGGATTGCTCCAACTGAGTATGCGATGAAATCTTTTTGCTTCCGAATTCCTGAATCAAATTTTGTCCTTGATAAATCTGAAGCTTTATCTGATGTTTTTCCGCTAATTGGGACAGGGTTGATTCTATTTCGGTCTTTCGATCAGCGTCGGCTTCAGAAAGCCATTCGACCGCAAAATCTGCGGCTTCATAGCGCATCTCGGTCAATTCTCCCTGAAATCCCAGCTGGTACTCCGCATGCGGAAACTTCAAAACTAAAAAGATAAACATACAACCCGCTAAAACTGCTATAGCAAACACCGCTGGAATCACTAGCATGAGAATATTGGAGATGAACAGTCTTTTTTTAATAGTCATCGTGATCCCTCCGTTTTGTATTATACACCCAAAATATAAAATAAAATTAAACTGGCCAAAAAATATGCAGAGTATAAAAACATCCGGGATTCTATGATCTCGGATGTTTTTATACTTTATATCGGAGAAGAGAAATTAACCACATGGCATACTGCAAAGAGCAGGACTAACGCTCCGAACAGGATACGATATACAGCAAATGGAAGCATGGGTTTCTTTTGCAGGAAAGAAATAAATTTCTTTACCACCAGTAGCGCTACTGCGAAACTAATGACAAACCCAACTCCCAGGCTTATCAGCTCCAATCCACTCATCGCTCCGAAACCGCCTAACTGAAGCAATTTCAAGGCACTCATTCCCACCATAACCGGGATAGCAAGGAAAAAGGAAAACTCTGCGCTGGCCGGCGTGGACAGTCCGGCGAACCAACCGCCGATTATCGTGGAAGCACTCCGGCTCATGCCGGGAATGACAGAAAGGCATTGAAATCCGCCAATCACAAGAGCCTGTTTCGTGGTAACACTAAGCCATTTTCCTTTCTGGATTTCGTGCTGGTCTTTTTTACAAAAACGTTCCGCCAGTATCATGGCAATGCCACCAAGTATCAGGGTGATAGCTACACTTACACCATTAAAAAGATACGCGTCCGCCAAATCACCTACCGCCATCACAACGATAAAGCCAGGGATACAAGCCACAGCCAGCGTCACCCAAAACCGCAGCCCGGTTTGAGAATAGGAACGTATCCATACACCATTTTCCTTTTTCGGGAAAAAGCCTTGAAGTGTAGCAAGAATTTTTTCCCGGTACAGAACGATGACAGCCAAAATAGCGCCTAACTGAATGATATAGGAATAGGCAGTAATGTACTGTGGAGAACCTTGAAACCCCAGTAATTCCTCGAAAACAATCAGATGACCTGTGGATGAAATGGGAAGAAACTCTGAAATTCCTTCTACAATTCCTAAGAAAAAGGATTTCAAGCAGAAAAGAATGTTTTCCATCATGCCTTCCCCTTTCCAGTTGCGTGCGGATTACTCTTGTAGATCCCTACATGATTGTTTCTCCTTCGGTCTAGGCTCTGGATCAGCCAGGTAACGCCTCTCTCTGCCAAAAAACTCATCAAGACGAAGCCTACTAAGAAAAACAGCGTCAACCCGGTAGGCAGGGCAACCTGCAGCATATGATGAAATAGGAAAACGGCCAGATAAAAGCCTGCCGTCATGGTGGAACACAGGAAAACCCGCAGCTTGTTAAACGGCCAGCTTGCTTTGAATACCGCCTGAATTCCTACGGTTCCCACCAACAAGTAAAGCAAAATGCCAAATTGTGCGGTTGGAATCGGCATGACCCAGGACAAGGCAAGCAGCACAAGGAAACAGATCAGGATGGAAAGTGCATTGGGGACTGCCCGCCGCATAACCGATGGAAGGAAACGTCCCGTAATTTTTCTCCCATCCGGTTCAAAGGACATAAAGAATGCCGGATAGCCTTCGATGATAAGGTCAATGAGCGTGATCTGAATGGGCATAAAAGGAAATGGGATATTCAGTATCAAACACACAATAGACAGCAGCACGGAATAGATTGTTTTTACGAAAAACACACCAGCTACGCGGGTGATGTTATTAACGACCCGGCGTCCTTCACTCAATACAGAAGGGAGGGCGGAAAAATCAGAATCCATCAAAACCACTTGAGAAACCTGTCGGGCGGCATCGCTGCCCTCCGCCACGGCAATGCTGCAATCCGCCTCCCGCAGCGCCAAAAGGTCGTTTACACCGTCACCGGTCATAGCGACTGAATGGCCATTTTTCTGCAATGCCTGTACCAGCTGCTTTTTCTGTCGAGGCGATACACGGCCGAAAACAGAATAGGACAGCGCCGCCTTTTCAATTTCAGTTTCTTCCGTCATACCGCTCATATCAATATAGCGCTCCGCTTCCGGGAAACCGGCTTGTTTTGCCAGCGCAGAAACTGTCACCGGATTGTCGCCGGAAATCAGCTTTAGGTCTACCCCTTCTTTTTGGAAATACGCCAGAGTTTCAGCAGCGTTGGGGCGGATAGGATCAGAAATCACAATGTAAGCAAACTCCTGAATAGCAGGCAAAGGACGATCCGGTTCTACCGTACCTTTTGCAAGTCCGGCCATCAGGATACGCTTTCCTGCCTGTTCTTCTTTTTGCAGGTGCGGGGGAATGGTTCCTCCTAAGCGTTCCGGTGCACCGATCACAAAAGTTCCGGCGTTTTCAAATTCCATAGCACTCCATTTCCGCTCGGAAGAAAACGGAATCTTGCGCATGGGTGAAAAAGTAGTATTGCTTTCAAAGTATGCTTTCAAAGCCTGAAAAGTAGCGTTGTTGTCATCAGAATGCTGGAGAAACGAACCCATTAATTCTTCAAACGGAATGGAACGCCAAAGTTCAGAGGAATATACTTTTTCCACCTGCATTTTACCTTGGGTGAGAGTGCCGGTCTTATCTAGGCAAAGGGTATCCACATGGGCGAGGGTTTCCAATGCAAAAAGTTCCTGCACCAAAACCTTTTTCTTGGAAAGGGCAATGATTCCGACTGCCAAACTGATACTGATGAGTAGTACAAGCCCTTTGGGCAGCATACCGAGCAATCCGGCAGCTGTGGTAACGACAGCGTGGTTTAGCATATCGCCACGGAGGAAGAACGCTTCTAGAAAGAGCAGAATTCCCAACGGGGGGATCAGATAGCCGGTAAACCGGGTGACCTTTCTCATAGAAGAGAGCAACTCGGAATGTACACCGCGCAGCTTTTTTGCTTCACGGGCAATCTTTGCTGCATAATTCTCTGATCCTACATGCTCCACACAGGCTCTGCATTTACCGCTGATGACGAAGCTGCCGGAAAGAAGGTGGTCGCCGACAGACTTTGATACGGGGTCGGACTCACCTGTCAAAAGGGATTCGTTGACTTCCACTTCGCCCGCTAGGATGATGGAATCCGAGCAGACCTGTTTTCCGGCTTCTAATGCAATGACGTCTTCTTCCACCAACTCCTGCACAGAAATCTCCGAAGCGTTCCCGTCACGGATGACCTTTGCTGTGGGTGCAGATAAAAGGGAAAGCTTCTCCACCAATTTTTTGGCATGAAGTTCCTGCACAATGCCGATCAGCGTATTCAGGGCGATTATCAGAATAAAGAGCATGTTGGACCATGCGCCCACAAAGGCAAGTGCAATAGCGATCAACACATTAAATAAATTAAACAGGGTGCAGATATTATCCTTCAGAATTTGCCCTGTCGATTTTGTGACCTTCTCTGGCTGGATATTCTGCTTCCCATTTTCTTTCTTGATCCGAACTTGTTCGGACGTCAGTCCAGACAAATGTGAAGGTTTATAAAAATCCTCCATATGAAACATCTCCGTTTCCTTTCAATTTATGAATGTAGTGTATTCCACAGGTTTAAAAATCGAATAAATCAACGTTAAACAGTTTATAAACCAGCATTCGCTTTTCCAGTTTATAAAAATGTTATCTCCTGGAAAGGCATTGTTTAAGACTTTGCTATATGCATAAAAGACCAGGGACAAATTTCCCTGGTCTTTCAAAAATCAGTGGTTATACAACATTCTGCTGCGTTGCCTTCAGCGAGTATTGGTTTTTTGATTGTGCCGTTTTTGATGTTACCCGGCTCTTTTTATCTGCTTTCACTTTTTTATGAAGGAGTTCCGACAATTTTCGTTCGCAAAAGATCATACGGGCAGATTGCACCAAAGAAAGCAAGCAAAAGATAATCATCAAAATGGTGGAAACATTTAGCCCCAAAAAGTTCATATATGGGTTGTACCAATCCAGAACCTCAATCACGATAAAGACCAAGGCAAGCACAATCAGCATGTGCGGGAGAACTTTAAAAATTTTTGTCATATTACTGCACCTCCCCAAAATACAGGCAATCCACAATCTCATGGCTTGATTTGTATGGCTGATTTACCACCTGATCACCCATGGTCATAAAGGTAGAGTGCCCGCCGTCCAGATTGTAGGCGGCTGAACAACCAAGGTTTTCAAAAACCTGTGCCAGTTCCGGAAGCGTCATTCCTCTGGAATAACCCGTTTGGCGACCATCCACAACCACAAAGCAATAATGACCGGGTTCATAATAACCAATCGCACTGCGGGGATGAGCTTTGCGAATATAATCCCAGGTATTAAAGGATTTTAATGCTTTTCCCTGTGAATCCAGCAGATTCGGGCCAAAAGTCCAAGATTGATAAGCCCCATCCTGCATAGCCTGTTGCAAATCAAATTGATCGGGGGAATATGTTTTCATTTCACCATTCTTGTATAGGATACAGACATCTGAAGTGGTAGGCTCCGCACGGTAAAGGGTACCGTTGCGAATCAGAACACCGGCAGTATGCTGGCGGTTGTAGCAATAGGAATCACCATTCATCGCCAGAACCGAATGTACATCACGACTCATATTGGTCAAATGCTCGGTATATCCAGTGCCATAGGTATTCTGCCCAAAATAAGTTCGAAAGCAATTGATGTTGGAGGTATATACATCCGCCACATAATAGGTGATTTTGTTTGTGCCAGAACCCAATTGGTAAGGAGTAACGGTAATGGAAAGGTCTTTGCTCTGATAGGAATTCGCTGTTGAAATTACCTTGTCCGAAAATTTATCGGCAAATTTGCTGCCAAGATCAGCGGAAGCGCCGGAACTGCCGATGTTTCCTTGAATACTTGCTCCATTGTTTTTATTGGACAATGATCCGTCTGTCCCGAAAAGGGAATTTCCTCCTGATAGTATTTGGCCTCCTATACCCGGAAGTGTGGCTTGACCATTCCCACCTGGAAAAAGTGTGTTGTTAAACGTGATATTCGGAGTATCGAACTTATATGGGATCATGTAATTGAAGTAGTAGATGGACAGCAAAATGCTTGCTGTAATAATCAGATCCAAAAGAAGAGCCAATGCTGTGAGCCAAGCTTGCTTATGCGGTTTTTGCGGAAGTGCTCGGATCATATTTTTTCACCTTTCCTTTCTGTGATTTGTGATGTGTTCCTTTTTTGAAAATAAACTTTGTTTGTACCGTCAGGCTGATTAAGAACAGCGTGATTTCTGTAAGAATCTTGGCAAACCACACCGGAAGCGCTAACGCATACGCATAGAAGGAAAGCACGATATTGTTGGCCAAAAGGATGCCGACCGCTAACAGAAGATAGGCTAAAAAGGTTTTACGGGCATTCCGCTTATCTTTGAAAACCAAATTTCGGTTCAAAAGATAGTTGAAAGTTCCACTTCCAAGCCTTGCGATGACATTACTCAGGAGTAATCCATAAGCAAATCCCTGTGTAATCAAGGATAAAACCATAAATAAAATGTAATCTAGGGCAAAGCTGGCCAGAGAGGACGAAGCAAATTTGAAAATGGTCTTAAAAATCTTCATGGAGTCCCGAAAAGGATGAAAATGAGAACTGGAGTTTTCCTTGTCCAGATAAACGGTTTTGATTGGAAATTCCACAATAGGAATATTATTTCTCCGACAGTGGAGCAGCATATTCATTTCATATTCATAACCAGTTCCTTCCGTTTGAAGCATATAGTCGAGCAAGGAAAAACTAAAAGCACGAAGACCAGTTTGGGTGTCTGTGACTTTTGTACGGCTGATAATCTGGAATGCCGCTCGAGTGATTTTATTTCCCAGTTTGGAGCGAAGGGGAATGTCTTTATCAAAATCACGGACGCCCAATATGAGGGATCCGGGATGAAGCCGGGCCGTCATAATTGCCTGCTCCATATCGCCCGGCAAATGCTGGCCATCTGCGTCCATGGTAACAATATATGTAGTAGGATCTTCCAGCTCGCGGATATAACGAAACGCTGTTTTCAGCGCTGCGCCCTTGCCCATGTTTTCGATATGATGCAACACTATTACATCCGGCATATTTTCTAATTTTTCAAAAATCCACTGCTTATCGGATGAACTGCCATCGTCCACTATAATCACACCGTAGCCAACGGCAATAACATCTTTTACAAGATCAAGCAGAATTTCTGAGGGTTGATAAGCGGGAATAACCACAATATCAACACCGCGAATTTCCATTGGTAAACTCATGGGATTTCCTCCTTTGCTTTGATGTCTGTTAGTTTACCGATGAAAAATGACAGGCACATGAGAATAAAATGAGTGTTTTCTCATTTTAGCTTTTGGGGAAATCTTGTGTTTTGAAGATCAAAACCATATATTTGGTCACTCAAAGAAATTTTCTCATCAAATTCTCATTTTGAAAGAATAGAATGAAAGCAAATTAAATTAGAAAGGCGGCAGACGGATATGAGAATATTGGTAATCGAAGACGACCAAGTCCTTCATCACCTTATTTCAAAACGATTAAAAGAAGAATGACATTCGGTAGATGACTGCTATGATGGGGAATCCGGATTTGATTATGCAGATTCCATGCAGTATGACTGCATTGTTTTGGATTTAATGCTTCCCAAAAGAGATGGAATTTCCGTATTGAAAGAACTGAGGAGCAAAGGAAATTCATCACCGGTGCTGATTTTGACGGCTAGAGATTCTATTGATGACCGTGTGATTGGGCTGGATGCCGGCGCAGACGACTACCTGGTAAAGCCCTTTGCTTTCGATGAATTTTCTGCCAGAGTACGGGCTCTCCTTCGTCGTGGAAGCGATACCAAAAGCACAGTATTGTCCCTGGCGGACCTGACGCTCAATACCACCAATCGGAAAATCACCCGGGGAGAGCGCAACATTACTTTAACCTCCACAGAATACGCTTTGCTGGAATACCTCTTACGCAATCAGGGCCATGTTTTAACACGCTCGCAGATTGCCGACCATGTATGGAATTACGACTTTGAATACGATTCCAATGTTGTGGACGTTTATATCCGCTATTTAAGAAATAAAATCGACCGGGATTTCCCCGTGAAATTGATACACACCATCCGCGGTACCGGATATGTAATGAGGGTAGAATCATGATGAGGTTGACAATCAAGCGGCGTATTATGCTGCTGTATACCATGCTAACTACCATTTTATTGGCAATTTTGCTGCCGATTGTTTACGGAACGGTTTCTGCCTCTTTAAATCTTGATATTCAATCTAGGCTGAGTAATGCCATCGCTCAGGTTCTGATTGCAGTAGATGATCAGGATGAAAAATTCGTGCTCAACGATCAAGTAGATCTCCCAGACTATATTTCCATGTGCGTGGTGGACGATTATGGAAAAGTCATATTTTCCACAACAGGAGGCGAGTGGCTCCAAAATGCGTCAGTGGACAAGTCTGGGAATACGGTCTACCGGAATGAAACATACGCGATTTTAAAAGAATCTTTCAAAATAGAACAGAGCACCGTTACCGCCTTCGCTGCAATTTCTTCTGATTATGCCCTGCAATCCCTGAATACATTGAAATTGCTTTTGCTCATTTTGACACCGATTTATCTGGCTCTTTCAGTTGCAGGCGCATATATTCTGGCACGGAGAGCAATTCGCCCCATTACAGAAATTACAAAAGCGGCAGAAACTATCAGCGCCGGAGATTTGTCAAAACGGATTACTGGAATTACTACAAAAGATGAGGTGCAGGAATTGGCCGACACTTTCAATACCATGCTTAATAGGCTTCAGGAATCCTTTGATCGGGAACGTCAATTTACTTCGGACGCTTCCCATGAACTCCGAACACCTGTTGCTGTGATTTCCGCTTGTGCTGAGGATTTAAAAGGAAGTGTAGAAGGTAGCGAAAGTAGGCAGAGCTTAGAGGCAATTCAAAAAGAAAGCTCCCGCATGAATAAAATTATTTCACAACTTCTTCTGCTTACCCGCGGTTATGAGGGAAGATACCACGTGGAAAAAGAAACTTTGGAGCTTCATGAGGTGGTGGGATCTGTGATGGATGAGCTATCAAAAATAGCAGCCGATTCACAAATCCAGCTGTTCAATAAGGTACCTGAGGATAGTGTGATTTATGCGGATCAAAGCTTGATGACACAGCTTCTCATCAATCTGATTGGAAATAGTATCAAATATGGGATACAAGGCGGCAAGGTAACTGTCAGAGCCTCTAATTCAGAAGAAACCTGTACTTTTACTGTTTCAGATAATGGAATCGGGATAAAAGCAGACGAATTGGAGCACATTTTTGAACGTTTTTACCGCGCAGATAAAGCCAGAGATCGTTCTGGCTCTGGCTTAGGATTATCTATTGTAAAATGGATTGTAGAACTTCATAACGGAAAAATTTCCGTCAGCAGTGAGTATGGAAAAGGGACACAAGTAACGGTTTCTATTCCTGCCAGAACACTCAAATAAAGAAGCTTTCTATTTCTCATTTGGTTCCCTCAAAATGAGAAAACACTCATTTCTTTTTCATGTTTCTCTCATCTGAAACCACTAATTTTATAAACAGAAGCGGAATGCTGGACACTCCACTTCCCAAAAATAATATAAGGAGTGTTTTTAGATGTTGGACAACGAATATGAACGGAATGAATGCTTTGAAAATTCCGAGGACTCTGTACCGGTACAAGATGGGAAAAACACCTTTTCATCTAGTTGGGAATCAATGCTTGCAGTTCCTGCTGCATCTTCCGAAGGGATGACGGGAGGTGAAATAACCCATCGGAAATTCAGGCTTAAAGGAATGAAAATCGCTGTGTGCTGCACTTTGGCAGGAATATTCTTGGGCGCGGGAATATTGTATGGAGTCGGGCAGATTCCAGGAACCGCAGCGCAGGTCAATCTAAGCAACCGCACAGTGCAGCAAGTATCTGTAAAAGCTGTAGATAGTTCGACAAAGATGTCAACTGCTGAAATTTACGCCGCAGATGTCAATAGCGTGGTATCTATCAACTGTTCCGGTGCTGCTACGAACTATTTCGGACAGTCTGTTCCCTATGCTTCCTCCGGTTCTGGATTTATCATCACTAATGATGGTTACATTATGACGAATGCACATGTAATTGATGGTGCAAACAATATTAAGGTCACTCTTTATTCTGGTTCTACTTATGATGCCACGGTTGTAGGAAGCGATACAGATTATGATATTGCGGTATTAAAAATCGAAGCCAACGGATTATCTCCGGTTACATTGGGTGACTCTTCTAAAATAAATGTGGGCGATTCAGCACTTGTAATTGGGAATCCATTAGGGGAACTCACCTTTTCCATGAGCAGCGGGATCATCTCCTGTGCCAATCGTACAATCAATGTTTCGGGGGCTCCTTACCATATGATTCAAGTGGATACCTCCATCAATGCAGGAAATTCCGGTGGTCCTCTTTTAAATGAATATGGCGAAGTAATTGGGGTGGTTTCTGCTAAATATTCTAGTTATGCCACGACCCCTGTGGAAGGACTCGGATTTGCAATTCCCATCAATGATGCTTTTTCGGTTGCCAAAGATCTTATGACCAATGGAAGCATGGCAAATAAAGCTTACATTGGTATAACAGCTGCAACAGTCACACAAGCCCTTGCCCAGCAAAGCGGATTGCATCAAGGGGTATATGTATATTCCGTTGATCCTGGTAGTGCGGCTGAGGCAGCGGGGCTGCAAAATGGCGATGTGATTATCAAAATGGATGGAACAAATATTACTTCTATGCAAGAGCTTTCTGATATTAAGAAAACCCATAGTGCAGGCGATACCGTGTCAATCGAAATTATCCGAAACAATCAAACGTTTCAACTGTCATTGACCTTTGAAGCACAGCCTTCATCTTCCTCTCATAGTAACCTTAATTAAATTTAAAGAAGGAATTGAATCGGTTAATATTGACCATACACTGGAAGTCATTTGGAATAGGCATCTTAATTAAATCCTTACGATTACAAAAAAGAGTCTTTACAGATTAACTGCAAAGACTCTTTCAGCCTGTCGAAAAAGTCCAGCGAAAGCTGGGCTTTTTGATTGTAAGATGGTAAAATAGAAATGGGTGATGAAAGATGCTGGAACGAGGAAAAATGCACAGGAATGCAGTAGAATTTGTCAATATAGACCTATTGGTGCCGCAGGAGCATTTGTTGCGTAAGATTGATAAAGCGGTAAATTTGAGCCATATTTATGAGTTTGTAGAAGAATTATATTGTGAAGATAATGGCCGTCCCAGTGTGGACCCAGTAGTCCTATTTAAGATAGTGCTAATCCAGCATCTATATGGAATTCCTTCGCTGCGTCGAACCATGCAGGAAATCGATATGAATATTGCTTATCGATGGTTTTTGGGATATACGCTAAACGAAGAATTGCCGCATTTTTCTACTGTAAGTTATAATTTTAAACACCGGTTTACAGAGGAAACTGTAGAGAAGGTGTTTTCATGGATATTGCAGGAAGCAAACCGCGCAGGGTATTTGGCACCGGAAGCAGTATTTGTGGATGGGACACATATCAAAGCAAACGCCAACATCAATAAGAAAATCAAAAAGGCGGTTCCTCAGGCGGCAAAGCGATACGCTTCAGAGTTGATGGAAGAAGTCAATGCAGATCGGAAAGAGCATGGAAAGAAGCCGTTTGACAGTACCCAAAAACCGCCGAAGGAAAAGGAAATAACTGTCTCCAAAACGGACCCGGAGAGCGGATTGTTCCAAAAGGGAGAACACAAGAAATGTTTTGCTTACGAAGCGCATACGGCCTGCGACAAACACAATTTTGTACTAGGAGTTGAGGTAACTCCCGGAAATGTGCACGACAGTGTGGCATTCGATGCAGTCTATGACAAAGTGACAAAACAGTTTCCTAAAATTGAGACAGTGGTGGCGGACGCTGCCTACAAAACACCGCATATCTGCAAACGGGTCTTTGATGACAAGCGAGTACTATCTACAGCATACAAAAGACCGATGACCAAAGCCGGCCATCTTCAATGGTGGAAATATGTATATGACGAATATTATGACTGTGTGCTATGCCCTGAATATCAAATTTTGCACTATGCAACAACCAATCGTGAAGGATACCGAGAATACAAAAGTAGAAGTTATATTTGCAAAAAATGTCCGTCCCGTTCCCGCTGCACAAACAGCAAAAGCTATACGAAAACTGTGACAAGGCATGTGTGGCAAAATTATGTAGAACTAGCGGAGGACATTCGGCATACTCCAAAATACAAAAAGCTTTATCAAAAGCGAAAAGAAACCATTGAACGTGTATTTGCTGATGCAAAAGAAAAGTATGGAATGCGATACACGCTCTACCGGGGCTTAACTCAAGTGACAAATTGGGTTAAGCTTAAGTTTGCTGCCATGAATCTCAAAAAGCTGGCAATGTGGAAGTGGAGGGATGGTCATCCTTCCTCTTTTGTCTGGATATTATATCGCTTTTTTCATTCCTGCAAAAATAACCCATCCTTCGCTTGATGCGTTGGATGGGTTATTCGACAATCTGAAAGAGTCTTTACAGATTAACTGCAAAGACTCTTTTTTTATTTCTCATGTCAAAGAATTAGAAACCATAGAAAAATACAATATTTTATCTTATCTCGAAAATTCTTTCATAATCAAATTAAGAATTTCTTGTTGATCCGCAGATAAACCGCCGTCTTTCGGCTTTGTACTTTCTTTCAGTTCCTTGATAAGCCGATGAACCAAATCGCGCTGTTCCTCTGTCATATCCGTGAGAAGGACCTGATCCGTCTTATTAAAACCAACCAAGTAGTCCAGCGAAACATTGTAAATTTCTGCCATGGTAATGAGGACATCCAGTGAAGGAAGTTTGAGATTGTTCTCATAGTTGCTGATAACCGATCCGGCCCGACCTACACGACGACCAAGTTCTTCTTGAGAAATGCCGTACCGTTCCCGCAGCATCCGCAAGTGATTCCCAAAATCAAACATCCCTATCACCTCACTCCGTTTTGTAATTTCGCGTATGGATATATTTTACTGTAGGTTTGTCAAACATATTGGACAGTAGGGGGTGCGGACAAAAAGTTGGACTGAATACACTCAGGAAGGAGATAGAGGATGTATTCAGAGGAACAATATCGAAAAGCCCTGGAGGTTTATGAAGAAACGAAATCGGTAACAAAAACAATAACGATTTTGGGATATCCGGCACGCAGGCAAACGCTATACAATTGGATCAATCGAAAACGAATGTTGCCGGAAGACCGATGCACCTTTTGTGGATATAATACACCGGAGCACCCTCGCCATCCACCTATAGAATTAAAGCTTGAGATTTTACACCGTTGCTTTGAGCTGGGAGAAGATGTACAATTAGTATCAAATGAAGTGGGATATAGCACAGCAAGTATATATAACTGGCGGCGCAAATATATCCAGAAAGGTGCTGCGGCATTAATGAATGCATCCAATGAGCGAGCCAGAGGGAAACTGACGGAAGGAAAAGCTGCATCTTCAGAGGAACTTGATGAACTGAAAGCAAAAATCCAAGATATGCAGTTAGAAATTGACATTCTGAAAAAAACAATTGATGTGCTAAAAAAAGACCCCGGCGTCAACAAGAGTCCCTTGAACAACAGGGAGAAGGCAGTAATTGTTGATGCCTTAAAAGAGAAGTATCCACTGCCTGTATTGATAAAAAAACTCAAACTGGCAAAGAGCAGCTATTACTATCAAAAGAAACGTGTCAGTTTTGCAAAGAAGCATAAAGATGATTATCAAGCTGTTGCGACCATATTCCACAACAATAAGGAAAGATATGGATATCGTAGAATTAAAATAGTATTGAACCGAGAGGGCTATACCCTATCCGAAAAGGTGATACGTCAAATTATGCGTGAAAATGGCTTGGTTGTGAAAGGCCGAAAAGCGAGAAAATACTGCTCTTACAAAGGAGAAATTAGCCCTGAAGTACCCAATGTGATTCGAAGAAATTTCAGAGCTGACAAGCCAAATCAGAAGTGGTTGACTGATGTGACGGAGTTCTCAATTCCAGCAGGAAAAGTATATTTGTCTCCTATTATTGACTGCTATGATGGTATGCCGGTAGCATGGAACATTAGCTGTAAACCAGACGCACAATTGGTAAACCGTATGCTGGATCGTGCAATTAGTGCACTTCCTCAAGATGCGCATCCGATTATTCATTCAGATCGAGGCTGTCACTATCGATGGCCGGGCTGGATAGACCGAACCCGTAAGGCAGGATTGATCAGATCAATGTCTCAAAAAGGGTGTTCACCGGACAATTCAGCCTGTGAAGGTTTTTTTGGAAGAATGAAGAATGAGATGTTCTACGGCCGTTCTTGGCAAGGTATCACAGTAGAAGATTTTATGCAGCAAATTGAAGCTTATATGGTATGGTATCGGGATACGAGAATCAAAATATCTCTTGGAGGATTGAGTCCAGCAGAATATAGAATCAAAATGGGATTAGCCATATAGTCCAATAAAATGTCCGCAGGCCCCTATCCACCTTTTGTGGATATAATACACCGGAGCACCCTCGCCATCCACCTATAGAATTAAAGCTTGAGATTTTACACCGTTGCTTTGAGCTGGGAGAAGATGTACAATTAGTATCAAATGAAGTGGGATATAGCACAGCAAGTATATATAACTGGCGGCGCAAATATATCCAGAAAGGTGCTGCGGCATTAATGAATGCATCCAATGAGCGAGCCAGAGGGAAACTGATGGAAGGAAAAGCTGCATCTTCAGAGGAACTTGATGAATTGAAAGCAAAAATCCAAGATATGCAGTTAGAAATTGACATTCTGAAAAAAACAATTGATGTGCTAAAAAAAGACCCCGGCGTCAACAAGAGTCCCTTGAACAACAGGGAGAAGGCAGTGATTGTTGATGCCCTAAAAGAGAAGTATCCACTGTCTGTATTGATAAAAAAGCTCAAACTGGCCAAGAGCAGCTATTACTATCAAAACAAACGTGTCAGTTTTGCAAAGAAGCATAAAGATGATTATCAAGCTGTTGCGACCATATTCCATAACAATAAGGAAAGATATGGATATCGTAGGATTAAAATAGTATTGAACCGAGAGGGCTATACCCTATCCGAAAAGGTGATACGTAAAATTATGCGTGAAAATGGCTTGGTTGTGAAAGGCAGAAGGGCAAGGAAATACTGCTCTTACAAAGGGGAAATTAGCCCTGAAGTACCAAATGTTATTCAGAGAAATTTCAGAGCTGACAAGCCAAATCAGAAGTGGCTGACTGATGTGACAGAGTTCTCAATTCCAGCAGGAAAAGTATATTTGTCTCCTATTATTGACTGCTATGATGGTATGCCGGTAGCATGGAACATTAGCTGTAAACCAGACGCACAATTGGTGAACCGTATGCTGGATCGTGCAATCAGTGTACTTCCTCAAAATGCGCATCCGATTATTCATTCAGATCGAGGCTGTCACTACCGATGGCCGGGCTGGATAGATCGAACCCGGAAGGCAGGATTGATCAGGTCAATGTCTCAGAAGGGGTGCTCACCGGACAATTCAGCCTGTGAAGGCTTTTTCGGAAGAATGAAGAACGAGATGTTCTACGGCCGTTCTTGGCAAGGTATCACAGTAGAGGATTTTATGCAGCAGATTGAAGCTTATATGGTATGGTATCGGAATACGAGAATCAAAATATCTCTTGGAGGATTGAGTCCAGCAGAATATAGAATCAAAATGGGATTAGCCATATAGTCCAATAAAATTATAGTCCAATAAAATGTCCGCAGGCCCGTATGGGAATGCAAAAATTCAGAAGGAGACAACCAATGAAGAGGACGCATCGGCATATTATTAGAGCGTCTTAAGTAGATGGAAAGTTGGTTTTCAAAGTCCGCTAAAGAGTAAAAATGGTGTTTGTCATAAAAGCGTTTTTGGTCTTCGCGATGACTGCGTTCCACTTTCCCGTTGTGCCTAGGGGTATAAGGACGAATTAACTTGTGCCGAATATGAAGTTTAGCGGCAGTGGCCTCAAACAACGTCAGCAAATGTTTCTTGGAAGGTGAAAAACGGTTGGTGAATTCAAAACCGTTGTCAGTTTGAACGCATTCCACATGAACGCCGCGCCGGGCAAACCATTCGACAGCTCGTTTTAGAAAGTCAGCAGAAGAGTAAGTACTCTGTTCAGGGTACGCTGCCAGAAAACGCAGCCTAGAAAATTCATCAATAGCTGTGTACTGGAAAAGCCGAAGCTCAGGGTCGGCAATACAGCGCTTTGGAACAACTTTTACATCGATCTGAATGCGCTCTCCGGGATATGTCATTTGCTCATATGGCTTTGGCTGATATTTTTTCTTTGGTTTTGATTCTGGAAACATTCCCATTCGGCGCATTACACGGAACAGACTTTCCGGACATCGTGTGTATCCCCGCTTTTTTAACCGAGACCATAGTTCAATCATACCGAGGTCGGGATTTCTGCGCCGCATGTCGCGAATCAGCTTTAACTCGGCAGGTGTATGCTGGTTTGGATGACTGTGAGGCCTCCTAGACCGGCAAGCCAACGATTCTAATGTACCGTCATACCGGGCCATCCAGAAATAGATAAAGGAACGGCTTTTGTTGTATTTTCGGCTCGCACGGCTAACACCGTACTTTTGAGCATAGATCATTAGGGATTGCCTAAACTTCATGTCTTGTGTTACACTATTCATGCAAAAATGGGCACTTCCTTTCGGTATGATTTGGTTTGCGTAGCTTTATTTTAACCGATGTGTCCATTTCTGTTTTTATTTTTTCTCAACTGTCCAATATGTATTGTAGTCCTACATAATTTCGCGTATGGATATATTTTACCCTATTGACCTTCGTGTAGCGCTAAGAGTATAATAAAAGTATTTAGTGTTTCGCGAAGTTTATGCGCAAAAACTTTTTTGTTTCGAGAAGGAGAACGGGAGTAAAATGGAATGGTAACCTGCGTTTTTGCCGGACATCGGCAGATTTTTGAACCGAATATCGGTGAAAAGGTCAAAAAAGCACTGGAAAAACTCATAGAAACTGAAAGCCGAGTAGTGTTCCTGAACGGGAAAATGGGGCAGTTTGACGATGTGTGCGCCGGAGCAGTCCGCACGCTGAAAGAAAAATACCCGGAAAAAGTAATCCGGAATTGTTTGGTGCTTCCGTATTATTCCAACCGTCTCAATACAGAAAAAAGCTATTTTCAAAGCCTTTACGATGAAATTTTACTTCCAGAAGAAGTAGAATATACTTATTACAAGGCCGCCATTACCAAGCGAAACCGCTGGATGGTAGATCGTGCAGACCTTATGCTTGCATACATCGACCACGACTATGGCGGCGCTTACCAAACCTACCGATACGCACAGAAGAAATCCGTTCCTATTATCAACATTGCGGAAGGAGCAACAGTATGTCTAAAGTAACAATTATCAAATGCAGCGATAACGAAGCTGATCGCTTGGCTCAACAAATCAAGAATGGTGCCGATGAGCAGGAGTACCAGCCTTTTCGGGAACCTGGAAAGGTTTATGAGTTCGGAACACTGCAGATCGATCAGCCCAAAAAGGAAGTGACGATCAACGGTAGTCAAGTTGAATTGGAACCAAGGGAATTCGAAATTCTTGGCTTGTTTGCTTCCCATCCCAATGAAGCACTGCCATGCGATTTTCTTCACAACGTGATATGGCCCCACCCGGACATGGAGCATGGAATAGAAGAAGTCATCGAGCAAGTGGAAAGCTTGAAGAAAAAACTTCGGCTGGAAGAATCAGGCGCCAACTGCCGATTCATAGACGAAAACACGCAGCGAGGACCGGGGTATCGGTTTCTTGTTTCAGCTAAATAGATAGAATATACAAAATAGCTGTCATAATTTGTAGATAAATAGACTGTAAAATATGTAATTAGAAGGTGAAAAAGAGCAAAATCGTAGGTTTTGTTTTTTATAATGTCCCCATCTGAATCAAACTGGGGAAATCTGGAAACCATAGGCATTTATCTGCTTTCCCCAAACAGAGGGGATGGCGGCAATGTGTCGGTGGTTACCGCAAAACAGTGAAAGGGCTGTAGCTTCTCCCGAAGTTGCAGCCCTTTTTCATTCGACATTATTCCGCCTTTATTTTCCTTATTTTACCAAATTTGATACAGCCTCATTGTGCGCATTCGCCTTTTGGCGGGTGCGCTTTATTTTTGTTTACAGAAGGAAGTCATGGCTAAGGACTCATAGCGGCAGGCCGCCGCCCCCGACAATCTGAATTTCAAAATTTCAGATTGATCGGAGGAAACAGCCATGGCATATAACAAAGCCAAAGCGGAGCGAGAATGGCTTCGCTGGAAAGAAGCAGAAGAAAAGAAACTCAGAGAGTTGGGCGTGGATGAGGAAACCATCCAGCGCCTGCATACATACGACTGGGCGCAGTTCAATAAGGAACGCCAGTACCTGCAGCGGCAGGTGGAATGGTCGCCCTATGTGGAACTCGTGTCAGCGCAGGATCTGGAATTGCCCGTCGAGGATACCGAATCCCTGCTGGACAGCATCGAAGATATGGAACTGCTGCGTATCCTTTCCAAAGAGGACAAGCTCACCATCCAAATTGCTTTTTTGAAAATGTCTGGTTTTAACGGATATGAAATTGCCGATAGGACCGGACTCACCCAAAAGGCAGTCAACCTGAGAATGGTGCGCCTCAGAAAAAAATTAAAAAAATTTTTTGAAGCATGAAGCTATCGGCACTTTTTCCTGGGCTATGGGATGAACGGGGAAAAAGAAACGTTCACCTTGTAGCTTGAAAATCGAATACCAGCAATGCGGGTACGTTCCCGCCTGAGCGAGCGACTAAGAGTTTGTTATACACAAACTTCGGAAAAAGCGCCATGACGAGCCGCACACGAGCTGCCTTCCTTTTAAGGGATGGCGGCTTGTGTTGTTGGTTTTGAGCGATGCATTTTGACCGGAAAGAGGGAGTAGTTGCCCTTTTCGCCACGACCTTGGGCGGGGTATTATGATACACGCTATCGTTTGCCCACACGTCAGATGGGCTGGCCGACCTTGGGTTGTAATCAGCAAGACCCCTGGGGAGCCAGTGAACGGCTTGTCAACTGCAAGCCTGCCCGCATGGTTCCCAAGGTTGCCGGGGGGCGAGCTGCAAATACGGCACATCCATAATCAAACCTTTTTAATTCAGATTGCCGTTGACGGCGAATCCGTGCGGCGCAGTTTAAAAGCTGCGCCGCATTAGTTTGCCGCCAACGCACAAGAGCAAATTGCTCTAAGGAGAATGTGCCAAAATGAATAAGCCCACTTTAAAGGAGCAGGCTCATGGGGAGATTGAACGGATCTTCCGAATCCTTCTGCCTCAAAACGGGCTGGCAGTGCGGGAAGAACAAATCACCCTCTGCCACGCCATGTTGGACACCCTGCTCAAAAACAATATCGCTTTATGCGACGCAGGAGTCGGGATCGGCAAAACTTATGCCTACCTGACCGCCTGCATTTTACTGAAAAAATTTGCACCCCATGGGCCTGCCGGTTCCCAGCCGGTGGTGGTCTCCACCTCCAGCGTTGCCCTGCAGGACGCCATTATCGAGGAATATATCCCATTCCTGTCCCGGATTTTTTTGGAGAACCGTATCATTTCCAAACCCATTCGGGCTATGGTACGCAAGGGAAAGGAACGCTTTGTGTGCGACGCCCGTCTTGCGCAGCGATTGGAAGCTGTGAAGGATAAGAAAAAGAATGCAGAGCAGCGCAAAGCCCTTCTCTCTTTGCGTACCTATTACGACTTAGATACCGTAACCGGCCTCAGTGGTTTTGATCGGCGACAGGTTTGCGTTCCCAAGGTTTGCGAAAAAAACTGCCCATTGCGAAATAGCTGCCGCTATCATCAATATTTGAAAGAAGCCAGAAGTGCGGAGATTTTCGTCCAGATTTGCAATCACAATTATCTATTGGCCGATGCCGCCCACCGTTTGCAGGAGCTGCGACCTCTTCTCAATGATTATCGGGCTTTGGTGATTGATGAAGCTCACAAGCTGCCGGATGCAGCCCGCCAGATGTACGGGCAAAGCCTGTCGGCAGAAGATTTTAGCGAACTCTGCACCTTGCTGGAAAAAGAAAAATATATCCTTGCGGCCCAGCGGCTGAAGGAAAAGTTCTCCGCCTTGATTGGAGCCATGTACCGTGGAGAGCTGCTGGAGGATGCCCAGCGCACCGCCTTCGTTTTAACAGCGGATCGGGAAGCGGCGCTTCGGGATTGCCTTTCCCTTCTTCGGCAGACGCAAAAACAGCTTGCTCCGCACCTCCCCCGGTGGATCACCTACCGGCTGGGAAGAACAGAGCAAGCCCTAAACCTTTTTTATACCTGCGATAAACGCTATATCCTTTATATTCAGTACAGCCGGGACGGAAGTCCCAGCCTCTGTGCAGCCAGCCGGGAAATGCCGGAGCAGCTGCGCCGGGCGCTGTGGCTGAAGGACACTCCCGCCATCCTGACCTCCGGCACCCTTATGGCTGGGGGCAGCTTTAACAGGACCCGCCAGCTCATGGGGCTGTCCGTAAGCAAGCGGCTGGATGATTTTATTGCGGTTTCTCCTTTCAATTATAAGGAAAACTGTCTTCTCTACATTCCAAATGATCTTCCTAAAACACAAATGGGCAGTGAGCAGGAAGCCAAGTGTCTGGCTGAGCAGATCTGTCGCTTAGTGGAAGCCACATATGGCCACACTCTGGTGCTTTTTACTTCCTATTCCCTCATGGGCGCTGTTTACAATCAAGTGAAAGATCGCCTGCCTTTTCCGTTAATGGAAGTGTGGCGGCACTCGCAGGAAGTCATCCACCAGTTCAAGCAAGCCTCCAACGCCGTGCTGTTCGCATCGGGCTCCTGTTGGGAAGGTGTGGACTTCCCCGGAGATATGGTATCGTCGCTCATTATCGTGCGGCTGCCCTTTCCTGTTCCCGATCCTCTGAGCGAAGCGGAACGGGAACAGTATCCCACGCTACAGGATTACATCAAAACTGTGGTGATACCGGATATGCAGGTAAAGCTGCGGCAGGGATTTGGGCGAGCCATCCGCACTGAAACCGATACCTGCGTTGTCAGTATTTTAGATTACCGGGCAGCCCTCGGAGAACGATATCACCGGGCTGTGCTGGAAACCCTGCCTCCACTTCGTATCACCAGAAAAATTGAAGATGTGGAAGCATTCATCCGGGCAAAGAAAAGCCCGGATTATTTTATGCCATAAAGGAGATTACCATAGATGAATCAAAAATATTTATGCGGTGTCGCTATAAACGGACAGAAAGAAGAAACCCTCGCTTATTTTGAAGCAACACCGGAAAATGTTGCTGCCTTCCTTTGTGCTTATCCATCCTATCGAAAAATCGCCGTGTGTACAACAGACGGAAAGCCTTTCCTTACCGTTGATTTAGGATTGAGAGTTACAATCCCGGATCAGAAATACTTTTATGAGAAACTCATGCCTATCCTGCACCCGATCCAACAGGGAGAAGCGGAGGCTCCGAAGTTAAAAACAGTTTCAAAGGGAATTGCCGAAGCGGAGCCCTGCCCCAAGCCGGACTGGAACTATCTGCATTGGGATGGATATAGCGACGAAAAATATCAGTCAATTCTTAACAGAACTGCTTTGCTCGACCTGTCATGGCGTGGTGAAAAGTTATCCTTGGAAATACAGGTTCGCTATTATTATACCAATGGAAATTTAGCGGTCTTATTTGTGAATTGGAGTCGTGATACTCCTGGAATGTTGGAATCTTTGACCGTTAATTCACGCTGTCACACTAAAAAAGACTGTTCCTTTATCAATGTCGGCTTTTGGGGAAAAGAAATATTGCCTTGGATAGAAAAGAACAGCTTGGGGCATCCAACGGGTCGCATTGAACGCTACGGATTTGTAACATACCCCGAATATCATTTCAATATGGAAAAATTGCGGGAATTAGACGAGCAAGGATATCAAATGTATGCCCAGCAATATAAAGAAGCTGCAAAAAAGCATCCCTCCTGGAAAAAAGGAGGCAAGGAACGATGAGCCAACTTTATTCCGACCGCCCCATGTGGCTATACAGCCGGAGCAGCGATAAAAGGATGTTTGTCCTGATCCAGCAAATGCGAAACCTTTTAAGTGAAGCCAAGCATCGGGAATACACTGTTGTGGGTACTTCTCAGGATATGGGGACCGGCAGAAGCATGGCCCGTATGGGTCTAAAGCAGATGATGCAGGCGGTGCAGGGTGGTTTTGTCCGCGCTGTTCTTGTGCGGGATCTTACTCGTCTGAGTCACGATCCCGCCATCCTGATTCAAATATTAGAGTTTCTGCAGGATCACGATACGGTACTGATCACCACCGAAAGTGACCTGCGGTATGAGCTCTACCTCAAAGGGCTGGAAAATCGCTTTTTCCAAAGAGCAGCCCAAAAGGACCTTCATTTACCGTGGTGAATCATCATGGAAATCCCCTATACCCTGCAAACGCCAAGCGAAAAGGTGATCAATGAAATAAAATACTTTGCAGCATTCTCCGCATTAAAACGGCTGTTAGAACAAGAGAAAATCACACTGGAAAACTGCCAGCAGGCGAATGTTGCTATTGCCGAAAAATACGGCGTTTCACAGCTCCATATTTAGTGGTTGTTGTGATAGCTATCCAAAACCGGTTGTGGTAGTGTTGTGTGTGACAAAAAAGATGTCCAACCGGAAAGGAGGTGGCAAAGATGCCGCAGGTCAAAGTAATACAGCCTATAGCAGAACAGACGAAAAAGCTGCGGGTTGCAGCATACGCCCGTGTGAGCAGCGATTCGGCCGACCAGCTGAACTCCTTTGCCACCCAAGTGAATTATTACACCAGTTACATCCAGTCAAAGGATGAATGGGAATTCGCCGGTCTATATGCGGATGAAGCGGTTTCCGGCACCACAGCCAACAAGCGGGATGATTTTCAGCGCCTGCTTGCCGACTGTCGTGCTGGGAAGATCGACCGCATCCTTGTCAAATCCATTTCCCGATTTGCAAGGAATACCCTCGACTGCATCCAGACAGTGCGGGAGCTCAAACAGCTTGGCATAGCGGTGGAATTTGAAAAAGAGGACATTGACACCGGGAAGATGGGCAGCGAAATGCTGCTGAGTATTTTGGGATCGGCAGCACAGGAAGAATCCCTCTCTATCTCAAAAAATCTGAAGTGGAGTTATCGTCGTCGGATGAAATCCGGCGATTTTATTACCTGCAGCGCCCCCATTGGTTATATTCTGAAGAATAAGACTTTAGTGCCAGACCCACAGGAACTTCCCATCGTCGAGTATATTTTCTTAAATTGCAATAACAAATTGAACACTTTCACTAGATAAAGTTATTTACTGGTTGGAAGTGTAAATTCTGTCCAATTGTGCATCGAACAGTTCCTCAGGGGTCTGATAAGCTAATCGTTTCCTGGGCGTGGCGTTTATCTCATCGGCAAACATTAAGATTTGTTCGGCAGAAACGTCATTGATAGAGCAACCCTTTGGGATATATTTTCGTAGTATGCGATTGGTCCTCTCATTTACAGGTCGTTCCCAAGCAGAATAGGGATGAGCAAAGTAGATTGCCGTGCCTAGTTCTTCAAAGGCCGAAAATGCGGCAAACTCACTGCCATTGTCTGTGGTAATACTGCGAAATACCTGGGGGAATTTCTCGCCATACTGTTCCTTTAGCTGTTCCATGGCACTGGCAACACCGGTGGTTGTTTTGCCGTCAATCCGAATGGAAAGATAATAACCTGTCAGCCGCTCTACAATGGTAAATACAGCTGCCTCACCACTTCTTTTTCGGCCCAGTACCGTATCAGATTCCCAGTGTCCAAATGTGTTCCGCTCTGCTACCTCAGGTGGCCGCCAATCAATGGATTTCCCATTGATACGCTTAGAAAGCCGTGGTTTTCTGCGAGAATGCCTGCTTAATACCTCAGGGAGTTCAAATAGCGTGAGTGGTAATTCCCCCTTCCACAGCATGTTATACAGAGTTTTAGTACAGGGGATTTCCTTAACCGGAAAACGGTGTTCGCGCCGTGCCCGACCTACGCACTCATCAAAGGACCAATTATATTTGCGAACCTTTTTGACCATCCAACGAATGAAGTCAGAGTCCCCGGATACCGTTCTAGGGCGATGGCAGCGACTGCGATTCTCCTTGTATACTGCAGCTCCACGTTTGGCTGAGTAGCCGGGTTTGCGCCCACGGCCGGAGTATTCCGGCGTGCCACGCCGCAGCTCATAGCCTACGGTAGAAGGGCTGCAATTGATTGCACGAGCAATCTTTCGATTTCTAAATCCCATCTTCTTTAACTGTTGGATTGCGCCACGCTCTTCTGCTCTAAGATGCTGTCCCCTCTTGCGTTCTTCGATATTTATGATAGAATGGTTCTTGTCCATAGTGTTCAGGCCTTTCTGTCAGTATTCAGTGTAGTAACTTTATCCTAACAGATCCCTGAGCGCTATGGAATCTTTTTATGTGTTCAATTTCATTTTACAATCTACCTCGAGTATATTTTCAGCAGCTATCTTGCCGGAAAAGGCGCTGATGAAATTGCTTCAGAACTTAATGAAATAGAGATAAAAAGCAAGGCTGGAATTGCTAAACATTGGCGTTCCGTGACTGTACTCAAAATTTTGAAAAATGAAAAATATATTGGTGATTCGTTAGTTCAAAAGAGCTTCACAACAGAAGAATTGCCATTCCGGAGGAAACAAAATAACGGACAACTTCCCAAATACTACATCAAAAATTCCCACCAAGGTATTATACCTGTTGGGATTTTTGAAGCGGTACAGGAACTTCTCAGGCAGAGAAGTATTACCCATTCACCGAAAAATAAAGTCCAACAGTTTCCTTTAAGTAAAGTAGTCAAATGTGGCTTGTGCGATTCCACCTTTTATCGGAAATCCAATGATCGACTTACAAAATGGATTTGTTACCAACATCTAAAAAGTAAAGAATTATGCCCTATAAAAGCAATTCCCCAAGAAGAATTCTATCAAGCCTTTTTGAAGGTATACAACAAGCTTTTGGACAACAAGGATATGGTTTTGAAAATGATGTTGGACCAGCTTTTAGAACTCCAAGTCAAAACCACACTCACGAAACCAGACATCGTAGAGATAAACGAAAAAATATCTGAATTAGTTACGCAGAATCATTCGCTCACAAGGTTACAAACCAAGGGGTGCATCGATTCTGCTATTTTTATAGAGCGAAGCAACCGCAACAACCAGAAAATCGAAGAGTTGCGCTGGAAACTGCGCCAACTACAGGAGCCAGATAATATCACCAAAACGATTGAAGATACAAGGCTATTGCTGGATTTATTGGAAGAAGCCCAACCAATGGTAGAATTTGATCCTGTGATATTTAAGAGCATGATACAGAAGATCATTGTTTACCCGGAAAAATTTGGCTTTTGCCTTATCAATGGGTTGGTTCTTGATGAAGGACGGTGTTAAACATGAAAAAAATACGATATCTTCTCTTCGGATATCAAATAGTACACGGCAAAATAATTGAAAATCCTCCTGAGAAAGAACTTGTAGAAGAAATTTATCAGAAATACTTGCAGGGTTGGTCCATCAAACAATTAGCGCTATATGCAGAACAAAGTGGAATCCCATATCGGGAAAACTCAAATGGCTGGAACAAGAATATGGTTACCCGGATACTGGAGGATGAACGCTACTGGAACGGGGAAAAATATCCGCCAATTATAAGCAAGGAACTTGCCGATAGCGTAGTCCAATTAAAAAGGAGCAAAGCTACACCATATTCTGACGTTCTCTTTATCCAAAAAAAGATGATTTGTCCGATATGCGGAAAACGCTTGACCAGAAATAGTCAAAGAAAACCTATTATTTTGTGGAACTGCCAAGAGTGTCAGAGGTACTTCGGACCTATATCTGATGATGAGATTAGGCAGATGGTTATGGCAAAACTGTTGGAAATTTGCCGGAAACCTCAACAAGTGGAGCCGGAACAATCAAGCAGCAACAGCCTATCCATACAGGCAGCCCGATTGACAAACGAAATCAATCAAATGCTGGGTCAGCGTGAAGTTGATACGAACAAGGTGCTTTCCCTCATTTTAGAGTGCGCTGCCGAAAAGTATAAGACCTGCAGCATTAAGGAATCCGATCACCTCACGATAAAGCTAAAAACTCTTTTTCAAGAGCATACCAATGACGAGAAGCTGGATCGGGAACTTTTCGAGCAGACCGTTAAGCAGGTTATCCTGCAGCCGGACGGTTCCGTACAGCTTCGGCTGCTGAATGATAAAATAATATGAAAGGAGAAATCTTCTCATGTCGCAAAAGACAGTCATGGAGATTCCAGCCAACCCCTTGTTGGGAGATTTGCGAAAGCGGAAAAAGAAGCTGCGGGTAGCGGCCTACTGCCGGGTCAGCACCGAGGAAGAAGAACAACAAAACAGCTTTGAAGTGCAGGTAAACTACTACACCGAAAAAATCACCCATCACGATGGATGGCAGCTGGCAGGAATTTTCGCAGATGATGGAATATCCGGTGTAAGCACCAAGAAAAGAGATCAGTTCAATGAGATGATAGAGTTGTGCAGGAAAAAGAAAATAGATCTTATCCTCACCAAATCCATCTCCCGATTTGCCCGAAATACCCTCGACTGCATCAAACACGTCCGAATCCTCAAAAGCTGGGGCATTCCCGTTATATTTGAGAAGGAAAACATTGATACCTCGAATATGAACAGCGAAATGATCCTGACCTGCCTGAGCTCTTTCGCACAAGCTGAAAGCGAGTCCATCAGCGGAAACGTTACAAAGGGAATTCGCATGGGTTACCGTCAAGGACGTTTCACCTTCCGATATAAGAATTTTTTAGGATATCGCAAAGGACCTGACGGTGAACCCGAAATTGTACCGGAAGAAGCAGAAATCATTCGACTGATCGCTCAAAACTTTTTGAATGGCGACAGCCTCCGTACCATCAAAAACACCTTAGAGAGTATGGGCGTTCCAACCGCCACCGGCAATAAGAACTGGAGTACCGAATCCATCCAGCGTATTTTACAGAATGAAAAATACATGGGAGATGTCCTGCTTCAAAAAACTTATACTGCCGATTTTATCGATGGAAGGATAAAGAAAAATAACGGAGAACTTCCGCAATACTACATTAAGGATAATCACCCCGCCATCATTCCAAAGGAAATGTTTTTCAGAATACAGGAAGAAATCGCTCGAAGGAACAGCAAAAAACCTGCCAATACGAAAAAGGCTAAAACCAACCGTGGAAGATTTACCAGCAAATATGCTTTATCCGAAAGGTTAGTTTGCGGGGACTGCGGCTGCTATTTCCGCAGAGTGACATGGAACATCCATGGAAGAAAGCAAATTGTCTGGCGGTGCATCAACCGGCTGGAGTTCGGCCCGAAATCATGCGGAAATTCACCAAGCCTTGAAGAATCCACGCTTTACAATGCCATAATGGAAGCAATCCGTTCTCTGATACATGGTCAGCAGGAAGAAATGGCAGAGGATCTGCAGGATACCCTGATACACTGCATCGCCGGAGAAAAGGAAGAAGTAAACCCTATCATAATAGAGAACAAAATCAAAGAATTGGAAACCGAATTCGACCGGTTGCTGGTTCTGGCGGTTGACGAAAACGAGATCATCGACAGAAGGTTAAAACAGATCAGCGAAATGATCCTCAGCTTAAAACAACAGAAAAAACGAATCGAATCTTCGGCAGAACATTCCAAAATAGTAGGATCCAAAACAGAAGAAATCATGAACCTTATTTCAGCGGAAGATCTCGACCTGACAGAATATTCCGATGCCTTAGTGTATCGCATCATTGAGAGAATCACCGTATTATCCAAAGACGAAATCCGCATCCGATTCATTGGAGGATTTGAAATCACCCAGCCACTTCACTAAGAAGCAGGTACAGAGAAATGCTGGCAGAGTATGTGCTGCCGGTGTTTCTCTGTACCTGCTTTTCTTTTTTGCTTGCAAATAACATAGATTTGTGTTATATTAATTATAAGAATTTTGAAAAGGAGGGTAGCGTGTTCAAAAAAGATATTTTTCTTTTCAAACGAGAGGGTATCTTTTTTGTCAACGCTTCCCAAAGCGAAAAGCCGCATGAATACTGGATTCTTACCGATTGTCCAGCTGTTTATGCGGCTTTTTTATTTTGGCTCTATGTCAATAGTTGGGGTCACCCAAAATGGAAACACCGAATGGAGCGGCGTTAAGCTGCTCCATTTTTCGTTGAATGATGGAACATATGAAGAATGCGATTGCGGAAGCGACGAAAATTACGATAACCATAGGCATTGCATTTAAGAATCTCAATCTTCTAAAAAGTGAAAATAAAATGTAGGATAATACTCAAAATCGGGCTCTCCATAATATCTTATGTAAATGTGCTTCCATTCAGATAAGAACTCAGGTGATTTTTTAATTTGAACGTAAATCAAAAGGTTTGCTTTGCTCCTGATTTGTCCATATTCCTCAAAACTGCTGAAGTATGCGCGCCAAGCGCACAGGCCAAAGCAGCTTTGAGGAAATTCTAATTTTCAGAGTCAATCAGCCTGTCGCTTAGTCGGCAAACAGGATATTTAACTGATTAAACCAAAGTCCCAATTTCGACATCTGCAGGTCCAATGTTCGACAATCTTTTTTGACGCCAAATACAACATTTTGCGCAAGGAATCGTCATTCGTAAAGGATGGCTTATTTTTAGTGATTCGCCGGAACTGGCTTTTCAGTCCCTCAATGATATTTGTCGTATATATGATTTTCCGAATCTCAGCCGGGTATGCGTAAAATGTGGAGAGAATTTCCCCGTTGTCTTCCCAGCTCTTTACACAGGAAGGATAAGATTTTTCCCATTTTTCTTTTGATTTTCGGCTCATATTCGCCGTTATGGTCACGGGGAATCTTTACAGTAATCTCTCCAATCTGCGTTTTTACGGTCTTTTTGGAATACCCGTTTCTGTAATTTTTCGACCTCGCCGTTTCATCAACATTTGACAGTCTCTTGTTTTTTCGTAGCCTAACTTTTCCTCCAATTTGCTTTCCATCACTTGTTGAAGAACATCGCGAAATATGTCTTTCATGGCTTCCATGATATCTGCAGTGCTGCTGAATTTCTGGCTGTTGACATACTCCCTTACAACTTCTGCCGATACTCTGCTCATCAAAAAGACTTCCTTTCAAACCTTTATTTTCTTACCCTAATTCTTGCTGAAAGGAAGTCTCATATTCAGCTTTTACGCAAAATTTTATGCGGTATTATCGAAAAAATATGCTCTGCTTTTTTACCTTTTTCTCAGGTCTTGGCCCTATTCGTTACACCCTAACATTTATATAGGCCAGATTTTCAATTAATTTCTGATGTATAGTAACACACACCCGATTACTGTGATTACAAATCCAATTATTTTCCGTAAAATATATTTATTAGATTCATTTGAAACGAGAACAGAATGTGCAACAACTGTTAACCCAATAAACATAATGATATATTGGTATTGATTTTGTATGAAATGACATGCTTCTACCATAACTCTATATACCCCATAACTCTATATACCCATTATTCGGAATTCTATCTACGCCATCAATTCTTTCTGCCAACCATCCACCTGGATCCAAATATGCATCTACAATTCCCTTTATGATATTGCCAACATAAATACCAAAAGAACCTAATCCTATTGCGGTCAATTTATTTACTATTGCTTTTTTCACATATTTTTCTACCCACTCTTTGGCAGCTTCTTTACCCATTTTTTTGATTAATTCGCCAATAGAAGCTACTCCCGTTACAAGTAATGTAGCAGTGATAACACCATTTAATATTCCGCCTAACATTTTAGTAGATATCAATCCATGAGAGGTAGAGTAAGTAGAGTAAAATGTAACACTATTTCTGGAATGTTGACCTAAAAATGACTTTTGATTTAATATGTTTTCTGCTACTTGAATATATTCCTCTTTAGAATAACCTTCCTCGTTAGCAATAGTCTTATTTTCCAAGTACATGATTTCAAGTAAATCATTATATGCAGCCAATTCTTCATCGGTCATTTTCCTTCTATCAAAATCTTTTGAAATCAAATCTATGCCTGCATATTTTTTTACAAACAATGCTTTCCGATTATTTATATCATTAGACATTGCAAAAACATTAGTGGGAATGGCAGTGGATATAAAGGACATTACAAGCAGCAGTGATAATACTTTATCATAATGAATATCTCCTGAAATTTAAATATATAAACTTACAAGGACTTAAATTATGAAAGGTTTTATTCCGTTATATACCCATCGAAGACACTCCCTCTGAAGAACAATTTATTTTAATATGCATATTGAAATGTCATAATTTTCTTGATAAGAATTTATTTGTTAATAAGATACTACCATGAGCGGAAAACGTTGTCAATATTTTCCACACTAATTTTATTAAAATATTATATTTTATTTCTTTCATAAAGCCGTAATCTATTTCATCATTCGCCTTGTGTGCGTGAGGCTTTGGACAACAAAAAACACACAGCGATGAGCTGAGTGTTTTCGAAACGAGTTGTGTCCGTGGTGCGAGAATCAGGACTTGAACCAGCACGAGAGTTACTCACAAGAACCTTGATCTTGTTGTTAACCCCTTCGGTAAAGCTGTTAGTGTAAAAAACGTTATCTTACTTCTTTGTTTTTGACAAGTCGGGGAAGGGAAAATTACTTTCGACGAAATTAAAGCGCAGCCTGTGATTGAAATATAATGCATATAGAGATATAATAAAAATATTAAATCTCAGGAGGAAAATTATGAAAAAACTATTATGTGTATTAATAGCTGTTAGTCTTTTTGTGTTATCTGCTTGCGAAAAAAAAGAAGATGTATCGCAATCTGAAGCTAAAATAACAGATAGTAGTGGAATAGTACAGAGTGAAGAAACCGAGAAAACAACCAAAGACGATGAATTTACAATCGAAAATGGGGTCTTGTTAAAATACATGGGTGACAGCAAAGATGTTGTTATTCCTGATGGTGTGGCCAAAATAGGCGCTAACGCATTTGAATCCTGCGAATCTTTAACAAGCGTGGAAATTCCGAATACTGTAACAGAGATAGAGGATTATGCGTTTCAATCTTGCAAATCTTTAACAAGTGTGGAAATCCCGAGCAGCGTGACTAAACTCGGTACATGTGCATTCTGTTCATGTACCGCATTGACAAATGTGGAAATTCCGGATAGTGTGAGTGAAATCGGTCCCAATGCATTTACAAATACACCATGGTTGGATCATACGACGGATGAGTTTGTTATTGTGGGCAATCATATCTTAATTAAGTATAACGGGAATGATACCGATGTAAAAATACCCGATACTGTAACTAAAATAGCCGGTGGATTTGCTGACTGTGATTGGATCATTAGCGTTGAAATACCGGATTCTGTGACAGAGATAGGAAATGGTGCATTTTCTTTTTGTACCTCGTTAACAAATGTAAAAATGTCCACTGAAAATATTAAAATAGGAGATTCCGCTTTTTTACACACACCATGGGGTGACGAGAACGGTTATAATGCCAACAATTATAGTTAGAACGATTTTTATATAAACATCAAATTCACTGGTTTTATAGCTGCAATAATAGATATGGGCGCTGCAAACCACCATCACAGTCATGTTGATACGGATTTTCATACAGTGCATTTGTCCCAATGGCGGATAGCAAACCGTCAGAGACCGGTTGCCAAATGCACTTGCTCGTTAAGACCTTTCGTCGTCATTTCACTGACTTGACTGCGGGATGGAGTGTGTGGTATTCTTTTTTTGATTCATTGGGTTATCTCTCCTTCTTTGAATGTCTTCTCACCATTCATTTGATCGGAGTTCCAATGACTTTTCTATGCCTTTTATGTAAGACCGCATAAACACTGGATTTTTACCGATTATCCGGTTGTTTATGCGGTCTTTCTATTTAGGCTCTATCAAAATCAATGTTGGGAATAGCATTTTGTGTGATATTTTATCAGGTTTTATATTGCAATTTTAAGTATCCAAAATTATGCCAAAATTATGCAATAAATATATTGAATTTTATTTCTATTTAGTATACAATAATTTTAAACATTCAACTGTATTTGTATACTGCGTGCATAAGTAAGAATATTTTTTATTTCGGGAGGAGATAAAAGATGAACAAAATTAAACAATTAGAACTATTTTTGTTGACGCCACCCTAAATGATTGGAACTAAATTATGCTTTTTTTGGGGCGTAAATATGTATGATTATGTATACAATGAAGTGCCGTTTTGAGACCTCATAACAAGAATGTTTTTGAAATGGGGAGAAGAAAATGAGTAAGACAAAAACTTTGAGAAAAATTTCTTCAGTGGTGCTATGTTTTTTATTGATTATGATATCTGCTTTTTTGACACCGGCACAAGCTGTTTATGCGGCAGATACGGAAAGTGATTTACCTGAAAATATCGTTGCAAACAAAGAGTCGTTCGATACTATTCCCGATGTCATAAATACTTACGAAACAAAGTTTGCGGATTCCGATTTTGCGCCTACGCAATATGTAACAAGTGTGAATGGTGAAAAACGTATCCAACGCATCAACTTTATTCAATATGACACTCCGCTTGAAGTTGATGGCCAAGTAGATTTAGAAATCCCAGAGGATATTGCAAGGATCTTTCGCCTTTTTGGAGACCTGAGACTTACCGGTACGCTTGCAGACAATGGCGTAACAATGTTTATTGTTGACCCTGACGGTACCGAACATTCGGCAAACAATATTGTAGGCCACAAGTGGTCAGGCGAGTATAAAGATTCCGACGGTAACCCCCTTTGGACTACATATACTAAGATGCCATGGATCCAGAACGGCGGCTCGACCATCATGACCCCATGGGATAGGAAGGACGAAGACGGAAATATCGTTTATAGTGGCTACAAATTAAGGCTGAAAGGCACCGGTAACCTGAACTTTGTATATTTATGGGAAGAAAACGGTATGCCGACTGAGTATGATATATCAGCTTATGGTGTAATGGGGGAGGATAAACCCACACTGAAAGTTGATGTGAATGTGGATACAAAAAACAATCTTAGTATTAATGGCGTAAATAAGTTTGATGAAAATGTTTTTAAGAGATACCATGTTAACAGTGGACCTACAGCACTGGAGTCACCCTCGGGAGAAGTGACATTGCTGGATAAAGTGTATCATCAAACCACTGCTAATTGGGGGTTTATTCCCGGCCGTGGTGCTTTCCATTTTTCCCTTTTGAGTAATTTAAAAGAAGATGCTTCAAATCCAGGGTGGTCCGACTTTACTGAAGTTAATGCCGCTTATGCGAAGAGCCAGCCTGCGATCGATAAGATGATTAATCTGTATCCATCCATTGGTAAAAACTATTGTTTAACATTGGACGGTTGGCCAAACTGGCAGTGGGAAGATCCTAATGATCCCAAAATGACAGAACATACCGGAACACCGGCGTACAAGAATTTTGATGCAGCGGCAGATACTGCGGCGAAACTTATCAAGGCTATTGATACAAGGTTTGATGGGCTAGGGCCGAAGTATGTTGAAGTGAAAAACGAATCAACGATTTCATCGGAATGGAACTTTTTCAACACAGAATCAAATTCATCTGCGTGGGAGAAAATTGCCGAATTTCACAATAAAGTTGCCGATGCCATTAAGGACAAAAATCCTGATGTGAAAGTCGGCGGACCAAGCAGCGCATTTATGTATTTGGAACAAAATGATTTTAATGAAGCTAGGGAACAATTGAAATTTATGGATGCCACCAAGGACCATCTCGATTGGTATTCCCATCATTTTTATGAGAATTCTAACTTGTATGTCAATGGCAGAAAGGATAACTCCGACGGATTCTTATGCGGCAGATTGGAAGCAGTACTGGATTTACTGAAAGCTCATATGGTAAACACAGATAATGTCAAGCCGATTCTTATTACAGAAGAAGGTACATATAATACGCTTGGTACGGATATCGACTACTTCCAGAAACTTGTCGCGTTTAATGGTTATCTGATTCGATTCATGGATTATGCTGATACCATAGATATGTTAGTGCCATATTTATACCCAATCATCAATTGGAACCCAACCTCAAATGGTACGTTCTATAAATATAACGCAAACCGCGATGGTGTATTGGAAGAAATGACACCGCTCGAGGCATATCTGGATATGTGGTCTGATTTCAAAGGCGCATATATTCCTTCCAGCGCAGTCTGTGTATCCGAAGATCCTAACGGCGATGATGACCTTGCTTTGGCTTCGGAGCGAATATTTACAAAGGCTGTACGTCATGGCAATAAGGTGTATTTAGCTGTACAGAATTTTAATCCTCAACGAGCTAATTTGAATTTGCAGTTTGAATTAAGTGATGGTGTCTCCATCGCTAGTGTTACAAGAAAACATTTCTTCCTTGAAAAAGGCAAACTTACCTATGAAGAAGAAAATGTAGATGATCTTTCCAATGTTCCTATGAGAGTTCAAGAGATGAGCGTGTTTGAGATTACTTTGAACAGCTCTCCGGAATTTGAAGGAAGCATTTTGAGAAAGACTGATTATGCTAAGGAAGAATTAGTGAAAACAGGAGAAAATTCTACCTTTACAATCAACACAAATACAGAAAATCTTCAAAATTCTGTCTTAAGAGTGGACTTTGGAAAATCAGGCAGTGGCTTTGATGGTGACATGACAGTAACGGTTAACGGAACTGAAATCGGTACAAGAAGCCTCCGGTTTACAAATAAGTCAGGCGATATATTTACCTTCATGAATTTTAACATCGAAGACCTTTCGGTCTTACAAGATGGAGAGAATACGGTTACTGTTTCTATGCCAGAAGGCGGAACTATTTCCAGCGTTCAATTAATGAATTACTATACAGCGGAGGCGCCAACCGGAGTAGATACATCATCCTTGGAGGATACGATTCAAGATGCTGAAGCAAAATTAGATTCTGTTGCCGTTTCGGAAACAGGAACAGATGTTGCCGCGGATAAAAAATGGGTTACAAAAGAAATTTATGACACATTAAATATGGAATTAAAAAAGGCAAAAGATGTTACAAACGATATCATAGCAACAGAAGAAGAAGTGGAAACAGCAAAAGCGAATTTAACAAAAGCGATGGAAATTATAGATAACAATGCAAAAGATCCAATTTCTGGTTCGGCTCAATTTACACCCATTTCCTTTGAAGACAGTGAAACTGTTTCTTATCAAACACCGGATTCCACTCAAGCAGAAATCGTTACGGAGTTAGGTGTCACCGAAGGGACTAAGGCTTTAAAGTATACCGTAAATAAGGCATCGGCGGGATTTTGGACATATAAACAACTTACAATGGATTGCCCGGATGCAGTAGGATGGGATATTTCGCAAAACGGCCTTAATCTTGATATTACGAATCCAAACGACTATAAGATTCAAGCCAGAATATACTTATATGATCTCAGTGGTACAAATGGATTTGTATGGCAAGACATCCCTGCAAATCAGACGGTTACCGTTTCTTTAACAGATTTTAGTCCCAGAGATGACTGGACTGAGAATTCCTACGGGTATTCTAACGGGATTGATGCAGAGCATATCACGAAAATTGGTATTTGCTTTAACGAAGAAGACGAGAACTTTGTTCCCGGAACTTCAATGATTATTGATAATATTTACAGCACAGAGTTACCTGCTGTTGACACAACCGCATTGGCAGCGGCCATAAATACAGCAAAAGCAAAGATAGCTGCAGTTATGGTAAGTGCAAACGGTACGGACATTTCTCCAGATAAAAAATGGGTTACACAGGCAGATAAGGATACCTATCAAGCGGCGATAGACGCAGCAAGCAATGTATTAAATTCCTCCACAGTGACTCAAGAAGAAGTGAATTCAGCGATTCAAGCACTTGCAGAAGCTACAAGCATATTTGAAAATGCACAAAAAGCAGGAACCAAACAAACAACGTCTGGCCATTCAACGTCTAGGCATCGAAATAGTAGTGGAACAAGTGGGACAAAAAATTATGTTACCTCGAACAATGATGAATCCTCTGCAGAAAAGCTTATTGGTTGTAAGTCAGATACGACACAAGATCTGGGAGTAAATGGCGAGTACACATTCCGAATTACATCAACCAATGGGAAAGTTCCGGTGTTTGTAGTAGGCACACCAAATGTGTTTGATGTATCACTTGTAAAAACAATTGGAAATGATTATTTTTACAAAGTAACCGCTATCGGTAAAGTTGGCCAACAGGCAGGCGTATATCTGAATCATGGAGCAAGGCTTCTTGTTCTAACAGTTAAACAGCCATCCATTTTCCAAAAGAGCCCATGGTCAGATACCAACGGAATGTTTTACGTAAAGGCCAATGGTACATATCAATTTGAGATTGTAAGCCCCGACGGAACAAAGCCGCAGCTTGCAGCTGGTTCTAACAGTTTTACACTAAGTGAGGTGCATCAAAAGGGCAATCGATATTATTTCAAATTTAAGGCTATTGGCAAAGTTAAAGATCGCTGTGGTTTTTACCTTAACAAAGCTATCAAACCGGTTGCCATTGCGGAAATCAAATAAGCAAAGATTGCTTTTAAAGTCATTAAAAGGTAAAAGCAGACAAATGGCGTAAAAAAACAGATAAAACACCGCGTTTCAGTCAAGAGGACCGCTAAAATGTGAGTGTTACTAAAACGGCCTCTTGACACAACACAGACGAAAGAGGCCCCGACGCTGATATTATAGATATAAGCGCGGGGCCAAAATTCTGCGCCGTTAAAAACCATGGCGTCGGTATCACAGTGTGGAAGATAAATAATAGAAACAGTTTTCTTAGCCAGTTAGCAGAATAGGAAAACAATAATACCGAGAAAACAGACTTATTTTATAAAAAATATTGATAAATTATTGACAATCAGTGATAAATATTATATAATATGGCCATCGTAGATCGTTATTATTTTAACAAGAAAGGAGTAGATGTTATGAAAGGTTTCGCAATGTTAGGAATTGGCAAAGCTGGTTGGATTGAAAAGGAACGCCCTGTCTGTGGACCAATGGACGCAATTTGTCGTCCGATTGCTCTTGCTCCGTGCACTTCGGATATTCACACGGTTTGGGAAGGTGCGATTGGTGACCGCCATGATATGATCCTCGGTCATGAGGCTGTGGGAGAAATTGTGGAAGTAGGCAGCATGGTAAAAGATTTTAAACCCGGGGATCGGGTCATTGTTCCTGCCATTACTCCTGATTGGAACTCTTTGGAAGCACAAGCAGGTTACCAGATGCATTCCGGCGGAATGCTTGCAGGCTGGAAATTTTCTAACTTTAAAGATGGCGTGTTCAGTGAATTTTTCCATGTAAACGATGCAGACGGTAACTTAGCATTACTGCCGGACGGCGTAGATCCGGCGGCGGCCTGCATGCTCTCCGACATGGTTCCAACCGGCTTCCACGGAGCGGAACTAGCCGATATTCAGTACGGAGACACGGTAGTCGTGGTTGGTATCGGACCGGTAGGCCTGATGAGTGTGGCAGGTGCGGTGCTGCGCGGTGCGTCTCGTTTGTTTGCTGTTGGCTCCCGTCCGAACTGCGTGAAAGTGGCAAAAGAGTATGGTGCAACGGATATCATTAATTACCGTGAAGGCGATATTGTCGAGCAGGTGATGGATAAGACCGGTGGAAAAGGCGTTGACAAAGTGATTATTGCAGGCGGCGATGTTAACACCTTTGACCAGGCAATCCGTATGCTGAAACCCGGCGGAAGGATCGGTAATGTCAATTATCTTGGAGAAGGCGATTACATTAAGATTCCGCGCTCTGAATGGGGCTGCGGAATGGGTCATAAGACCATTGCGGGCGGTTTGATGCCGGGCGGCAGACTGCGCATGGAAAAACTGGCCTCCCTGCTGACAACGGGACGTTTAGATACGAGTAAGCTGATTACCCATCGCTTTGAAGGTCTTGAAAATGTTGAAGCTGCCTTAATGCTGATGAAGGATAAACCAAAGGATCTTATTAAGCCGGTTGTTACAATTAAATATTGATTTTATCCGTTTTGCAGTAAAGAAAAAGACGCGTCGGGACAGGAAACTGTCTCGGCGCGTCTTTTTCTTTTTTGATTGTACTACAAGTTTGTGGTGCATGCGCAATTTTAGTTATTACCAATGGGCATAGAAGGCGAAAAGTTAATTGCGCGTTTATTTTGCTGAGCGAAATCCAGCGGTTATTAAAAGGATTTCCATAGATAGGAAAAGATGATGAGTAAATGCTTCAATATAGTCTCCACAGTATTGGATATTATGACATATTTCGTATATTATCGGTTGGAAAACTTTTGGAAAGTGCTAACTAATGCCGGAATTAATAGAATCTGCAGGATAATTCCGGGTATGGCGTTAAGAAATGCTCCACCCATAAACATTGCCCATGTGAAGCCTTTTCCCATAGCGCCATAAAGCAACATACTGACAACGCCCCAGATGATTCGGCCTAAAAACATAGTGAGTAGTAGGGTAAAATAGGTAAACGAAATTTTTTTTGGGAATTTTCCATAAAAAAATCCGCTAAAAAAGCCATATGCGGCCAGTTCGAATGCCATGGCTGCCGCGGTGGGGTAGATGGGCGGCATACCAAACAGCACGGATCGAAACAAAGGCGTAATAAAACCAACCAACAGGCCATAGGGCCAGCCGCATAAAAAACCACACAAAAGTACAGGAATGTGCATTGGCAGCAACGTACTGCCGATTTGTGGAATTTGGCCTGTAACAAAAGGAAGCAAAAGACCTAATGCCATGAAAGCTGCCGATAAAATCATTTTCTGGGTTGAAGATAGAAGAACTGCATGCTGGTTAGTCTTTTCAGAAGTAAGATTCATGATTTTTCCTCCCAATGGAATGTAATTTTGCTCTTTCCTTGGGAAAGGAAAAATATCTACCTGATATTTTATTTCCGTTTTTGCATGATGAAACCTGACGAGTGTCTTAAAAATGCTGCCACGGCCGTCGTCAGGAAAACATTCATGTTTTTCCGCTGCCTTCATGACAACGTAAATTTTGTAAAGTGATTCTTAGGCAAAAAGTTCAAATGCTGTACAGCAAAATAACGCATAAAAATTTGGTCGGTACAATGCAAAGGCAAAACTGTGTGGTACGTGCGCATACACACGTACATCCAATTGCACTTTTATGTTCTAAAATAACCCGTTGTACTGAGGTTCGGGATAATCTCGTTCATAATATTTGCACAGGTGAATGAAATCTTGAAAGAGTTTTGTCAGCAGTTTGTCTTTATGGTGGACAATATAGAAACAACGCTTCAATATGAGATCTTCTACGGTCAGCGTATAAATATATCCTTTTTCCAACGGGCCGGTTATCATGCGTGCAGGAACTACGGCTATGCCCAGACCATGAATGACGGCATTGACCAGAGCGGTGGTACTCATTCCTTCCCAAACAGGAGAAATGGAAATGCCCGCTTTCTGCATAGCCTGTTCAAAAACTTCTCGTGTGCCGCTGCCAGGTTCTCGAAGAAGCAAACGCTGCTGTGCAAATTCTTCTTTGGACAAAACCTGGCCACGGTGAAACGGGGGACGAGCTGGGCAAATTACTGTTAGATAATCTTCCATATAAGGTTCCGCCGTCAGAGTTGGTTCATGAATTGGCGTTTCCACCAAAGCAAAGTCTAGCTGGTTATTTATTAGCTTTTTTTCAAGAAAGTTAGAAGGACCAATCACCACGCGTACATCCGCTTTGGGATGTGTTACCGAAAATGCTTCCACATAGCTTGGCATGAATTGGGAACCAATGGTAATGCTAGCGCCTACGCGCAGTATTCCGGAAGAGTCCCAGCTTTTCAGCTCCTTTTCCATATCGTCAAACAAGGTGCAGATGCGTGATGCATATTGAAGAAATTGTTTTCCATGCTCTGTTAGGTAAAGTCGTTTGGAAATTCGGTCAAAAAGCTGAACATTATAATAGTTTTCAATTTCCTGTATGGCAACTGTAACGGCGGGCTGCGTCATATACAGTTTTTTGGCAGCTTTTGTAACATTATTTCCGCACTCACAAACGGTCAGGAAAATGCGGATGTGACGTATGGTCAAGATATTTCCCCACTTTTGAATCATAAGGATTTTGTTATGATTCTCATAAAATTATATTATTTTAATTATGGACAGTCAAGTGATATAGTAATAAATGAATGTGGTAATAACCGGCATGCCTTTCCACTGGAGTGATATTTGCTCGGATACACAGGAAAAGCATAAAGCTCTGTGTTTGTGCAAATTCGATGGATGCAAAGGGATTTTGTTTACCTTTGGATTTTAAACATTTAAAACCTATAAAAATGGAACTGGAGCGAAGCTGATGGAGAAAAAATCAAAGAAAGAAATTTTAAAAAAATTGTTTTTCTCAACGCTGTACTTAAGTACATTCACATTTGGCGGAGGATACGTTATTGTAACTCTGCTAAAAAATAAGTTTGTGGACGATCTGCACTGGATCGATGAAGACGAAATGCTGGATTTGGTTGCAATCGCGCAGTCTTCCCCGGGTGCGATTGCTGTAAACGGGGCTATTGTGGTCGGTTACAAATTGGCCGGCTTTGCAGGAATTTTATGCTCTATCTTAGGCGCTGTGATACCTCCGTTGCTCATCTTGACTCTAATTTCTTACTTTTATGCTGTGCTCAAAACAAATTTTGTCATACAGGCGATGCTAAAAGGAATGCGTGCCGGAGTGGGAGCAGTTATCATTTCCGTTGTATGGGATATGGGAAGCTCTGTGGCTAAGTTAAAGGATGCTCTTCTGTTGGTGATTATGGCCGCAGCATTCATAGCCAATTATTTTTACGATGTTAACGTAATCTACATTATTCTTCTGGCTGCTGTGTTTGGAGCAGTCAGAACAGTATGGCGCAAATGCAGAAAGGGAAAAACAACATGATTTATGTGCAATTGTTTGTGGCATTTCTGCAAATCGGAGCATTCAGCTTTGGCGGCGGTTATGCGGCAATGCCCCTCATTCAACAGCAAGTGGTTGCTCAGTACCATTGGCTGACAATAGAGGATTTTACTGATTTGATTACCATTTCTCAGATGACACCGGGACCTATTGCAATTAATTCCGCAACTTTTGTGGGCAACCAGATTGCCGGTTTTCCGGGAGCTTTAGTGGCAACGGTAGCGTGCGTTCTGCCGTCTTGCATTTTTGTTACTGTATTGGCGTGGCTCTATACAAAGTATCGTAATCTCAGTATGATGCAAGGGATCCTGACAACACTGCGCCCCGCTGTTGTGGCGATGCTTGCAACGGCAGGACTGATGATTCTGATTCCCGCTGTTTTTATCAATGGAAGTGTTACTTTTCAAGGAGGGAATTTTCAAAGTCGTCCTTTTTTCTATTTTGTTGGTGCCATGGTTCTGCTGAGAAAATGGAAAATGGACCCTGTAAAGGTCATGGTTCTCTGCGGCGTTGCAGAGGTGGTATGGCAAAGTGCTGTAAAATTTTTGTGATGAAAGCTACAATATTCCCATGATGAATGTGCAACTAAATCTATACCCACAGTTCGTCCTAAGGAAAATAAGACGGCTGTGGGATGTGTTGTAAGAAGCGCCGGTGCAAGATTAAGAAAGCACGCGGCGCTTTTGCACAGCAGTCTAAAAACAAAAAATTGCTGCAAAGCTGTATTTGCTGTGTTAAACCTAGAGCAGCTTGTGTTTTTTTAGACCGGATAGAAAACTTTTCCGCTTAGTTATCATTGATTTTTAAGCTAGATATTTTATAATAATAGTTGTGCACACCTTCAGAGGGCGAATATCGTCTACAAATGTCAAAAAAGATAGGTGAAATTTATGAATCAAGATTTTGTTACATTTACAATTGGTAAGCAAAAGACAATTGCACTGATTGCACATGATGGAAAAAAACAGGAGCTAATCGACTGGTGCGCAGCAAACAAGAAAATTTTATCAAAACATTTTTTGTGCGGAACCGGTACGACGGCGAGGCTCGTTGCGGAAAAGACAGGGCTTCCGGTTAAAGGTTACAACAGTGGTCCTTTGGGCGGAGACCAGCAAATCGGGGCAAAAATTGTGGAAGGAATCATTGATTTTGTAATATTTTTCTCCGATCCTCTGGAAGCTCAGCCGCATGATCCCGATGTAAAAGCTTTGTTGAGAATTGCGCAGGTTTATGATATTCCTATCGCAAACAATAAAGCAACAGCTGATTTTATGATACATTCCACATTAATGAATCAGGAGTATGAGCACAAGGTAATCAATTTTAAACAGAATATTATTAACCGGGTTAACGGAAATTTGATAAAGTAGGGAAGTTAAGAAATATGATTTCGGTTAAGGTTTTGATTGATAGTGTAGAAAAAGTAAAAGCATTGTCTTCTACCATCTCCAAACTTAATGTAGAATGTGAACTGGTGGATGGAATTCATATTATAGACGCTACGTCCATCATGGGAATTTTTAGTCTTGATTTAAAGAAACCGTTGCAGTTAAATATTCATTCTGATGACGAAAAGATTTTGAACGATTTGCGCGACTTTATTATTGAAAATCAGTAATTCTATGTTCCAAACATCCAAACTGTGCTTTCCTTTGTAAATGATGCAGTTAAGTTTAGCTAAATAAACATGCCCGGTGCGAACGACATTTTTGCGCAGGCGGTTCCAGATATGTCTGCAGAACGCGTTCTATGTGAGGACAACTTGATTGCTCAGTATGAAAAAGCTGATACAGGCGAAACGAAAATTTACAAACATCAGCTGGCATTGGAGGGGCTCGGATGGATCGGATTGCGGTTTTGATTCCCTGTTACAATGAAGTGAAAACCATTGCTAAAGTGGTGACCGACTTTAAACGGGAACTGCCGGAAGCAACGGTTTATGTGTATGACAATAATTCATCTGATGGATCGGATCGGGCGGCACGTGAAGCGGGTGCAGTTGTACGGTATGAACACAGGCAGGGAAAAGGATATGTCATTCAAAGTATGTTTCGCGACATTAATGCCGAATGTTATATTATGACAGATGGCGACGATACCTATCCGGCGGAATATGCGCGGAAAATGGTGCAGATGATTCTAAACAAACAAGCGGATATGGTTATTGGAGACCGGCTGTCTTCTACTTATTTTCAGGAAAACAAACGTCCTTTTCATAACATCGGCAATGCAGCGGTCAGGGATATGATTAATTTTTTATTTCGTTCGGATATTCGGGATATTCTAACAGGATACCGTGCATTTAGTTTTGAATTTGTTAAGACATTTCCGGTGCTTTCAAAAGGGTTTGAAATTGAGACGGAAATGACGATTCATGCCCTTGATAAAAATTTGAAGATACGCAGCATAGCTGTGCCATACCGAGACAGACCCTCCGGCAGCGTTTCTAAGCTGAACACCTACTCCGATGGATTTAAAGTTCTTCGGACAATTTTTCGGTTGTATAAAAACTGCAAGCCATTTGAGTTTTTTGGCATTTTTGCCGCGCTGATGCTGGCGGTCAGCCTGATTCTTCTTGTACCCGTGTTTGTCGAATATTTTGAGACAGGCTTGGTTCCGCGTCTTCCCACGCTCATCGTCGGCGGATTTCTTGCATTGTCCGCGCTGCTGTCGTTTTTCAGCGGAATGATTCTGGACGTGTTGGTGCAAAAAAGCCGTCAGGAGTTTGAAATGTATCTCAATGAATTTATTGAACTGCGCAGACTTACTGATTATCGGGAAACATCACAAGAAAAAGAAACCTGAAGGAAAGTTTTCAAACTCTCCTTCAGGTTTCCTTATATATAGTGGAGCAAATCTTTGATATTGCTGATTGTTTTCGTTGGGGACGCAACGGTGCCAAAACCGTATGCCGCATGAATAAAATCAATGCCGGCCGACATAGATGCTTCGTAATCGCCCTGCGTGTCACCGACGTAGACCGCATTTTGCAGATTATTGCGCTTCATAAGAATTCGAATGGTTTCATCTTTTTCTGTGCCGGTATTGCCAAAACATTCCCAGTCATGGATGTATTGCCTTAACCCGCTTTGCTTCAAAAAGAGTTCAATGTAGCCGCACTGACAATTGCTTACAATGAACAGCCGGCACTTTTGGGCAAGCTTCGGCAATGTTTCCTTTACTCCGGGGTAGAGCAAATCTTGCGTGTTTTTTTCCAAATAATTTTGTTCATTTATATTGCATCGCTGCATCAGCAATGCTTTTGTTTTCTGGTCTGCGTCAAAAAATAAATCGTCCGCTATCACTTTCATGGTCTTTCCAAATTCTTTTTTCAGAATATCGGGCGTGATTTTTGCTGCAGTGCCCCCAACTTCTTCTGCTGCATGAGCCCAAGCTTGTGCCACAATTTCAGTTGTATCCCATAATGTACCGTCAATATCAAAAATAATATTCTTCATGATAAAACCATTTTCCAATTTATTTGTTATGAATATCATAAACTAGAATACGGCCCGGGTCAATATCAGGCATTCGATTGCTGTGTTTGTCGGGAGATGTTGTTATGCTGCGCTGGTGCAAACCAAAAAATGACCAAGGGGCTGCTGCAAAATGAATGTTTGCAGCAGTCCCTTCTTATATTAAATTTTGAATTTTTCCACTCCGGCGCTCGTCACGCGCGCATGGACAAGCGGCAGGGGTTTTGGAGGCTCTTTGCTGATTTGTATCGCTTTGCGGAACAGCTTTTCTGCCTCATCACATTTTTGTTCGGAAGATGTATAAAAAGTGGCAATCGATTCACCGGCGGATACTTTGTCGCCAACCTTTTTGTGCAGTACAATACCTGCGCTAAAGTCGATGGAATCTTCTTTCTTTTCGCGGCCGGCGCCAAGCTCCACAGAAGCAATGCCGCATTCCTGAGTGTCCATAGAGAAAATAAATCCGTTTTTATCAGCGATAATTTCACGCTGTACGGGAGCCTGTGGGAATTTTGAGTTGTCGTCCAAAACGGCAACATCGCCGCCCTGTGCAGCGACCATTTCACGCAGTTTTTGGAATGCCGCACCGTTGTCAATTTGCGCTTTTGCCAGCTTTCTGCATTCCTCCGGGGTTCCGTGTCCGGCAAGACAGAGCATATTAGCTGCTAACTCAATGCAAATGCTGGTCAAGTCCTTCGGCCCGTGCCCCTTCAGGGTTTCGCACACTTCGCAGATTTCAAGACTGTTGCCGATTGCATTGCCGAGCGGTCTGTCCATATCTGTAATCAGTGCAATCGTTTTGCGCCCTACATGCTCGCCGATTGAAACCATCGCTTCGGCAAGTCGAATAGAATCTTCCACTGTTTTCATAAAGGCACCGCTGCCTGTTTTTACATCCAACAGGATGCAGTCGGAACCGGCGGCTATCTTTTTGCTCATAATACTGGACGCAATCAGAGGAATACTTTCAATAGTCGCGGTTACATCGCGCAGGGCATACAATTTTTTGTCCGCCGGGACCAAATTGCCGGATTGTCCAATAACGCTGATGCCGACTTTTCGCACAATGTCAAAAAATTTCTCGCGGTCAATGGCTGTTTGCATACCAGGAATGGATTCCATCTTATCCACTGTGCCGCCGGTGTGTCCCAAACCACGTCCGCTCATTTTGGCGACGCGTACGCCAAGCGAAGCAACAATCGGGCCGATAATTAAGGTCGTTTTATCTCCGACGCCGCCGGTGCTGTGCTTATCTACCTTTACTCCGTCGATGGAGGATAGATCCACCATTTCTCCGGAGCGTGCCATGCTCATGGTAAGGTCAGCGGTTTCCCTTGCTGTCATGCCTTTAAAATAAATCGCCATCATAAGCGCGGAGGCTTGATAGTCCGGAATTTCGCCCCGTACATATCCGTCAATGAAAAACTGTATTTCTTCGGTGGAAAGTTCACCGCCGTCGCGCTTTTTTGAAATGATATCGTACATCCTCATTGGGAATTTTCCCCTTTCTCCAGATTGTTTCCGCTAAAACCAAGCGGGAGGAGCTCTCGCAGAGAGTAAACCCTGCGTTCTGTCGGCGACTTTGCCAGTATGATTTTGAATTCATCCGGGTCGCAGAATTCCATCATGACCTGCCTGCAAACGCCGCAGGGAGGGCAGAAGTCGGAAAGCGGTTCTCCTGATTTTCCGCCTACAATGGCAATGGCCTCAAATTCCAGTTCTCCTTCGCTGACGGCCTTGAAGAATGCGGTTCGTTCCGCGCAGTTAGAGGGTGTGAAGGCGGCATTTTCAATATTGCAGCCGCGGTACACTCTGCCGCTTTTTGCCAGCAGAGCCGCGCCGACTTTGAAGTTCGAATAAGGAGTATACGCTGTTTTGCGGGCTTCGATTGCAGCCTGTACCAATGCTTTTTCGTCCATAACGGCTCCTTTCCTATGGGCAGAATATCCCATATCATGAAAAATCCGGGCGGCGGGATGTCCCGCCCGCCCGGTGCCAATGTGTTTATTAAAACTTAGTACCCGTGCGCTTCCTCATTTTTAATCAGCTTGATAATGCGGCTTGTGCCAAGACGGGATGCGCCAAGAGACAAGAAGCGTTCCGCATCTTCCAAGGTTTTAATTCCGCCCGCCGCTTTAATGCGGACATTCGGACCAATATGCTCTGCAAATAAAGCGACATCCTCAAAGGTGGCTCCGCCGGTGGAAAAGCCTGTGGAAGTTTTGATGAAATCAGCCCCCGATTCGGTGACAATTTCGCACATGCGAATTTTTTCCTCGCGGGAAAGCAGGCAGGTTTCAATGATGACTTTAAGAATACGATTTCCGCAGACTTCCTTGATTTTTTTTATTTCTTCCAACTGCCTGTCATACAGCCCGTCTTTAATCCAACCGATATTTGCCACCATATCAATTTCATCCGCACCGTTTTCAATGGCGTCCTTTGCTTCAAATACTTTAGCAGCGGTGGTAGAATATCCGTTTGGAAATCCAATGACGGTGCAGACGGCCATTTTATCGCCAAGATATTTTTTTGCCCGTTCCACGTAAGAGGCAGGAATGCAGACTGACGCAGTTGCATATTTGACGGCGTCGTCGCAGATGCCCCGAATTTCATCCCATGTAGCCGTTTGAGTCAGCAGGGTGTGGTCTACAGCGCTGAGTATTTCTTTTAGTTCCATTGTTTCCTCCAAGATAATATCTGTATTAACCGATGACAGGTCCTATTATCTCTGGCCTTTTTCATATGGCAGACCGTCCGCTTTCGGCGCAACGGAGCGGCCGACAAACAGAATCAACACGATGATGGTTAAAATATAGGGCAGCATGGCCAGAATTTGGCTGGGAATTGTCACACCGCTGTCGCTGCCGCCGAGAACTACGGTCAGCGCTTGCGCAAGGCCGAACAGCAAACAGGCTCCGTATGCTCCAAAGGGGGTCCACTTTCCGAATATGACGGCAGCCAGTGCGATAAACCCTTGGCCGCTGATGGCGGTGGGATTAAACTGTGAAATAATGGCCAGCGTCATAGAAGCGCCGCCAAACCCGGCAAGAACACCGGAAGCCACTACGCAGGAATAGCGTGTGCGGGTAACGCTGATTCCGAGGGTATCCGCCGCCGCCGGATGTTCGCCAACCGAGCGAATCCGCAGCCCCCACTTGGTTTTGTAAAGGAAAAACCAAACCAAAATGGTGGTGATAAGTCCCAGCAGAACCGTAACGTCTACATTCAAATTGGCGGCTGCTGTTCCGGCAAATGCATTTTCCCCAAATAGGCTAGGCAGGGTTGTAACCGGAGGCGTCATGGTGGCGTCCTCAAACAGAAGACGGCAGAAGAACAGCGCAAAACCCGGGCCAATCAGGTTTAGTGCAATGCCGGAGATTGTCTGGTCCGCATTGAAGGTTACAGAGGCGACAGCGTGGAGCAGGGCAATTAGGCCGCCTGCAACACCTGCTGCAAGCAGACCCAGCCACGGATTGCCGGAAAAATAGCTGACAGCAGCACCCACAAACGCGCCCATAGTCATCATGCCTTCAATTCCGATGTTGACAACCCCGGAGCGTTCGGAAACAACACCGCCCAGTGCACCGAATACCAGCGGGGTGGAGTACATCAGGGTGATACCGATAAGTAGAATAAGTTTACTTAGCATGGCCGGCACCTCTCTTTTCCAGCTTTTCTGCAAGAATGGGAACCACTCTGGTCAGTGCGACAAAAAACACGACCGTACCAATCATAATGTTGATGATCTCCGTAGGGGCTCCAACATCCTGTTGTATGCTTTGTCCGCCGTACAGCAGGCCACCGAACAGCAGGCCGGCGAAGATACAGCCAACCGGGGAAGAGCCGGCAATCAGTGCAACGGAAAGCCCGTTGAAACCATTGTTTTCAAATGCCGCAAGGGTTGAGATTTTGTGCGGCGCGGTTCCCGTGATGGTCAAAGCACCGGCTAATCCCGCTAAAGCACCTGCAATTACCATGGCTTCGGTGATGTTCTTATTTACATTGATTCCCGCAAATTCTGCCGCGTCACGGTTAAAACCAACGGCCCTCAGCTCATAGCCTTTTGTGGAGCGATACAGCAGGAACCAGACTAGCACAGCCATGATAACCGCAATTAAAAATCCAAAATTCACATCGGTTTTCACCATGATTTCATACAGCCACGGATGCTGTTTTAGCCAAGCCATTCCGGCTTCTGAGGTCTTCCAGTTGGGCAGTAACATGGTAAAGCTGGATTCGTTGACCGGGTAGGTACTCGTAGAATTCGGCATATGGTAGGCGCTGGAACTTACCACAAAATTAGAAAGATATAAACCAATCCAGTTTAACATGATGCTGGTAATGACTTCATGAATTCCGAATTTTGCTTTCAAAAATCCGATAATCCATCCAAACAATGCTCCGCCCAGAACGCCGGCAAGCACCACGATTGGGATTTGCAGGATAGGTGCGAGATCAATTTTTACGCCGACGCAGACCGCTGCCAGTGCACCGGCAATATATTGGCCTTCGGCGCCGATATTAAACAGTCCGGTTTTAAAAGCAAATGCTACGCTTAACCCGGTTAGAATAATTGGGGTGGATTTGATGATTACGTTGGAAATGTATTTGGGCCTTGCAAAAATTCCGTGAAACAGTGCGCCAAAAGACTGCCATGGACTGTATCCTGCAATTGCAAGAACAATTGCGGCAACAATAAATCCAAAGAAGACGGCAATCAGCGTGGACGCGATCGGTTTTTTAAGGATTTTCGCTGTTAGTTTCATTCAGCTTTCCTCCCGCCATTAAAAGTCCTATGGTATTTTCGTCCACTTGTCCCTGTTGGAACGAAGCAACGATTTTGCCTGCGTAAATTACACCGATCGTGTCTGCGACGTTCATGACTTCATCGAGTTCCAGAGAAATCAGAAGAACCGCTCTGCCCGCATCGCGTTCACGCACCAGCATTTTATGGACATATTCCACCGCACCAACGTCCAGTCCGCGCGTTGGCTGAACCGCGATAAGCAGATCCGGTTCATTGGAGATTTCACGCGCAATAATGACTTTTTGCTGATTGCCTCCGGACAGGCCGCGCACCGGTTGATTTTCGCATCCTGCCGGCCGAATATCATAATCCTCAATCAACTGATGAGCAAAGTTTGCTGCTTTGGTGCGGTCAATTATCCCATGGCGGCTGAATTCCGGAGTGCGGTATTTTTCAATTATCGCGTTTTCCGCAACTGTGAAGGGGAGAACTAAACCACGCCTCTGCCTGTCTTCATGAATCGTGGAAACTTTGTGGTCAATGACGTTGCGCGGTGTGGTGTTTTGAATTTCTACGCCGTTGATTTTGATTGTGCCGCTCTCAGCACGCGTCAGGCAAGTAATAGCCTCTACAAGTTCTTTTTGACCGTTCCCGTCAATACCGGCAATGCCAAAAATCTCACCGCGGCGGACTTTCAGGGAAAGATTTTTTACCGCTTCCAGTCCGCGTTCGTTTTTTACAGTCAAATTGTTGATTTCAAAAACCACGTCTCCGGGCTTTGCGGGCTCCTTTTCCACCACTAGTTTTACGGCGCGGCCAACCATCATAGTGGCAAGCTGTTCTTCATCCACGTCCGCAACGGAGACAGTGTCAATTGTGTGTCCGCGTCGGATGATGGTGCAAACGTCTGAAGAGGCTTTGATTTCTTTGAGCTTGTGAGTAATGATGATAATGGTTTTGCCGTCTTTGATCAGACTGCGCATAATCTCAATCAATTCTTCAATTTCCTGTGGAGTCAGCACCGCTGTCGGTTCGTCCAAAATCAGGAGATCCGCTCCACGGTAAAGGGCTTTTAAAATTTCAACACGCTGCTGCATTCCAACGGAAATGTCCTCAATTTTTGCATCCGGATCTACTTCCAATCCGTATTTTTTGACAATGTTGAGGATTTCCTCGCGCGCCTTTTTCATATCTATAATTCCAAATTTCCCGGTGACTTCGTTACCGAGGATAATATTCTGTGTTACGGTGAAATTATCCACCAGCATGAAATGCTGATGCACCATACCAATTCCGTGTTCAATGGCCACGTTTGGATTTTTAATGGCAGTTTTTTTGCCGTTTAAGTATATTTCGCCCGAGTCAGCCTGATACAGACCGTATAATACATTCATCAGCGTGCTTTTTCCGGCACCGTTTTCTCCCAAAACCGCGTGAATGGTACCTTTTTTCACATCCAAATTCACATGGTCAAGGGCACAAAAAGAACCGAAGTATTTTGTAATGCCGTGCATTTGCACTGCATACTCCGTGCTGACTTCCATAACAGAAACCCCCTTGCCTATCCATTTTTCTCCCCACAAGGAACGGGGCGCCCAAAGGAACGCCCCGCTCGCAAGAAGAGAATTCTCGGGTTAGCGAGATTACTTCAGTGATGAAACAAATGTGTTGTAGTCGTCTTCACTTGCCGGAGGAACAATTTCTTTGTCTTTAATTTTCTGTTCCAGTTCGATGGCTGCATTATAGGTGTCGTCGTCCATCAAAGAGTGTTCTTCCGGAATTCCGACGCCGTCTTCCGACAAACCGAGGCTGTAAGTTTTGCCTCCGATTTCCTTGCCGTCGATCAAATCCTTGGAAACCTGCTCCACTGCTACGTCCACGCGCTTGAGTGCGGAAGTCAGCACATTGTCGGGTGCTAGGAAGGACTGATCCTTATCCACGCCGATTGCAAATTTGTCAGCTTCTTTTGCTGCTTCAATCACGCCTACACCTACATTGCCTGCCGCGTGGAAGACAATATCGCATCCGCCGGAAAACATGGAGGTTGCAATTGCTTTGCCTTTTGCAGAATCGTTGAAGCTTTCCGCGTATTGGGAAACTACTTCAATATCTTTGCCAAGTTCATGTGCCGCATAGGCAACACCGGCTTTGTAACCATATTCGAATTGGTCGATTACGTCACTCTTTACGCCGCCGACAAAACCGACTTTGCCGGTCTTTGTGGTTTTGCCTGCAATGTAGCCAACAAGGAAGGAAGGCTCCTGTGCACGGAATACAACGCATGTGACGTTGGACGGGACTTCAGCGTAAGCGTTGTCAACAATGGCGTAGCTGATATCCGGATTCTGCGTTGCTGCGTTTTGGATTGCATCCGCCATGGCAAAACCAACGCCCCAGATGAGCTGGTTGCCGTCGTCTGCTGCCTTGTCCAAGTTGGTGGCATAGTCGGATTCCTGCTTGGATTCTGCATAGCTTACTTCAACGTTGGGTACGTCTTCTTTCAGCTTCTGCAGGCCTTCCCAAGACAGCTGGTTAAAGGACTGGTCGTTGACACCGCCGGTGTCCGTAACCATTGTAATCTTGTAAGTTTCTGCCGAACTTGTTTCGGCTGAGCTTTCCGCTGCGCTGGAGGCTGCCTGATCGGATGCTTCACTGGATGATGTTTCTCCGGAACTGCAGGCTGCTGCGGAAACAGCCATCAAAGCCGCGAGCAAAAATGCTGCCAGTTTTTTCATTGAATTTCCTCCTAAGTTAATAAAATATATGAAATACCACAATAAGTGATATTACACTTTTTATCGGCATAAAACAAGTTTTTGTGTTTTTAAAGAGGTAAAAACTTTTAAATTTTAGGGTGAACGACAAAAAAAGCAGTGAAAATTAGGTTAATGACAATGCAAGTTCCATCATTTGGGTAAATCCGGTTTGGCGTTCCTCAGCGGAAAGGGATTCGCCGGTAAACGGGCAGTCGGAAATGGTTAGCAGGCAAAGTGCGCTTTTTCCGGCTCGCGCTGCATTCATATATAAAGCAGCAGCTTCCATTTCCACTGCAAGTACGCCCATCTTTTTCCAAGATTTTAGTGCGTTTTCATTGTCGCTGTAGAACACATCGCTGGACAGCACATTTCCGACCTTGACAGGAAGTCCAAGTTCGGTTGCCTTGCTGACAGCGCGGGATAAAAGCCCGTAATCCGCCGTTGGGGCAAAAGTGCCGGGAAGCTGATATTGTGCGGCATAGTTGGAATCCGTGCAGGCTCCAATTGCAGCGACAAGATCGCGGACATGAACCCCATCTGCTATGCCTCCTGCGGATCCGATGCGGATAATGTTGTCCACATCGTAGAAATTGAAAAGCTCATAGGTATAAATGCCCACAGAAGGCATTCCCATTCCGCCGCCCATGACGGAAACGGGTTTATCTTGGTATAGACCGGTAAATCCGAGCATGTTGCGCACAGAGTTAAAACATTTGACATTTTCAAGATAATGTTCCGCGATATATTTTGCGCGCAGCGGATCTCCGGGCATTAGAACAGTCTTTGCAATATCTCCGAGTTTTGCACCGTTGTGCGGTGTTGGTACATTTGACATAGTGAACCTCCTGTGTTGGCCGGAGCAATGTTGCTCGCAGGCAGTTTGCTATTTTATGATTTGAGAAAGTCTGGAACTTCCTGTAATTTTCGGTGCTATCCCGAAATAGTCAAGAACCGTAGCACCGATGTCTGCGAATGTTGGAAGTGTTCCCAGATTGACACCTGCATGGACGGAATTTCCATAAATCAGCCACGGTATATATTCACGCGAGTGGTCCGTGGAAGGCGTAATCGGGTCGCAGCCGTGGTCAGCGGTAATCATCAAAAGGTCATCGGGCCGCAGACCTTTTATGATTTCGGGCAGTTTGCCGTCAAAGTAGGAGAGAGCTTTTGCATAGCCCTCCACATCGTTGCGGTGGCCGTACAGCATATCAAAGTCCACCAGATTCACAAAGCACAGACCCTCAAAATCACGCTGGGTCATTTCAATGGTTTTTTCAATACCATCTGCGTTATTTTTTGTCCGAATGGCTTCCGTAATACCATATCCGGCAAAAATATCATTAATCTTGCCGACGGCCAAAACGTCGTAACCGCCTTCCGAAAGTTGATTGAGCATTGTAATCTTCGGCGGCTGAATCGAAAAATCATGGCGGTTGGAAGTGCGTGTAAAGTTGGGGTATTCTCCCACAAACGGCCGGGCAATTACACGTCCGACTCCGTGTTCGCCTGTAAGAATTTTACGCGCAATTCGGCAATACCGGTACAGCTCCTCGGGAGGAACAATGGACTCATGCGCGGCAATCTGAAATACGCTGTCTGCGGACGTGTAGACAATCAAAGCGCCGGTTTCCATGTGTTCCTTGCCATAATCCCGAATTACTTGAGTGCCTGAATACGGCTGATTGCACAGCACGCGGCGTCCCGTTTGTTTTTCGAATTCGCGGATGATTTCTTCAGGAAAACCGTTGGGATAAGTGGGAAGAGGCTTTGGAGAATTGATGCCTGCAATTTCCCAGTGGCCGATGGTGGTGTCTTTTCCTTTGGACATTTCCTGCAGGCGCGCATACGCGGCCAGCGGTTTTTCAACACCCGGGCGGCAAGTTACCCCATCGATATTAAATAACCCCAGTTTCTGCATATTCGGCATGTGAAACTGAGAACTGGTGGCACAGGCGGCGAGTGTATTGCTGCCTTCATCCCCGTATTCTGCGGCATCCGGTTCTGCCCCTATGCCTACACTGTCCAATACAATTAAAAAAATTCTTTTTTTCATGTTTTGCTTCCTTTTCACATTTGTTTTGTAGTTTCACGAATTTTCAAGGAAACAGGAAGAATGTTTTCTTTCTGCTCTATTTTACCATTTTTCACTTGTTCTACAATCAAATTCACAGCTCGGCGGCCGATTGCTTCAATCGGCTGAACCACGGTTGTGAGGGCGGGTGTCAGCAGTTCCCCGAGTTCCACTCCGTCATACCCTACAATCATTACATCGTCCGGTATTCTGCGGCCCTGTTCGTGCAAAAGTTTATAAAGGGAAAGTGCAACCATATCACTGACGGCGAGAATTCCCTCCACATCGGGGAAACGGCGGAATAGTTCCCGTGCTCCATTGTCCGTGGCACTGCCGTCAAAACTGCTGTCCACAAAAAAAGGCTGAATGCCGTATTCGTTGCAGACATCCACATAGCCGAGAAAGCGCTGCTGGCTGCTGGAATACTGCTGCGGGCCGCGCATCAGCACAATTTTTCGGCAGCCGCACCGAATCAGGTGCTCCGTGGCAATTCTGCCGCCTTCATAGTTGTCCGACTGAACAGAAGCCGTGTAGCGTGCTCCTGCGCTTTTGTCCAGCACGACAATGGGCAGCCTGCAGTTGTCCAGTTCTTCTTCCAGATGTTCATTGTTTGCTGTGATAATGATGCCGTCCGCATTCATGGAGGAGAGCATTTTGATGTAGGCAATTTCCTTCTCCGGGTTGTAGTCTGTGTTGCATAAGATGACTTTATATCCGTGGCGGAAAGCCTCATCCTCTATCGCACGGCCGATTTCATTTAAGAAAATATTGAGAATGCTGGGAACAATATATCCGATAATGCGGGAGGATTTTTTATAAAGAGAACGGGCGATTTCATTCGGTTTGAAACCCGTTTCAGCAATTGCTTGCCGCACACGCTGTGCCTTTTCCTCGGATACTTTTGCCGTACCATTGATTACGCGCGATACGGTTGCCGATGAAACACCGGCTAATTTTGCTACATCACTGATATGAACCAAGAACAACACCAAGACTTTCGTGTTTGCGCGAAAAAATAGTTTGAAATCGGTTTCAACAAGCATATTATACAGCTTTACAATAAAGCTGTCAACAATTTTATGAATTTTGCAAAAGATGCCCTGTTTTTATTTGACAGTAATCTGTTCAAATCCGGCAGAAACTGCCAATTTATGCAGTTCGTTCATCCGCTGTGCGGAGGGGGAGGAAAGGGAGGCAAAATCCCCTTTTACGCCGAACGGACGAAAAGAAATCAGCACTAGGCGTGTGCTGGAAACTTTGTCTCCGAGCAGTGCGGCAGCACCCTGAATGACGTTTTCGGCGTCCACTTGTCCATCTAGGCAGACAATACGGATTTCTTCCAGTTTGCCGCAAGATGACAGATATTGAAGGTTTTGCTTGACGGCGGTGTTATCCCCGCCTGTCAGTGCGTGGAAAACTTCCGGTGACCATGACTTGACGTCCAGCATGACGCCGTCGCAGACTTTCATCAGTTTAGGAAATGCGGAAAGTGAGATGGTGCCGTTGCTGTCCAGCAGGCAGTTAAGGCCGCGCTGTTTTGCCAGTGTGAAGAATTCTGTCAGAAACGCCGGGTACAGAGAACATTCGCCGCCGGAAACCGTAACGCCGCGGATAAACGGCAGATTCTTTTCCACTTCTGCCATAACCTGCTGCGCATCCATTTCGCGAATTTTCGGTGAAGCGCGGTTGGGACAGACAGCAATACATGTGTCACATGAAACGCACTTTTTCATGTCCCATACAACACGGCCATTCTGCATGGAAAGTGCCCCTGCGGGGCATTGAGAAACGCAGGCTCCGCAGGAATTGCAGAGTCGCTGCGTTTCGGGATTGTGGCAGTAACCGCAGGCAATATTGCACCCCTGAAGGAAAACCGAGGTGCGGCTGCCCGGTCCGTCCACTGTGCTGAACGGGATGATTTTGTTCACAGGAACTTTTGTCATGCCATGCGCACCTTTCGCTGTTCCAAATGATTTGTGGCGTAGCTGGCTGCTCCAAGCTGGGTTGTGTTTTGCAGTACAGGCTGGTGTTTCCGATATTTTTCCATCTCACTGCGTTTGACGAGGTACCCCGTAATGCGAACCAAATCCGTATCGGCGGAATAAAAGCTCATATATTGTACGCCGAGGGAAAAAGCGCCTTTTACAACGTCCAAAAGTGCAGCGGGATTCTGTTTGACATTGCTGGCAATCGGGAAGATGTCGCCCACGCCGGTTGGGAAATAGCGGTGAAACCGTGCGCAGTGGCGCAAATGGTCGGAGAAAGAGTCCGGTTCATCGCCGATAGCGATTCTTACACCGGAAGTAATGCCGACGTCACTGTCTAAGCCAACCTGTGCGTGAAGAAGAAAATGTCCGTTGGTTAGTGGGGAGTAAGCGGCTTCATAACCGGCAACCAATTCTTGAATTCGGTCCATAATTTTTTGACCGAGGTCGTTGGCTTCCTCGTCGCGTCCATAGATTTTTCCCGAATCTTTCATCAGTGTATTAACACATTCCGCAAGTCCTGTCACGCCAAACATCGGCAGGAAACGGTCTTTGGAAATCAGGCCCTCCCGAACGAGGAAATTCGATTCAAAGAATCCGGACTTCTCTACAATAAAGCGGATGCGTTCGTTCATGTAGTCGGCAATCAGGCTCAGACATTCCGGCAGGAGTGTGTTCAAGAAATGCTCTTCGCTTTCGGCCTCTTTTACCAGTTCGGTCAACGTGATGCGCGTTAGAGTATAAGCGCCGCCGCAAACCGGCAGGATATTGTAGCAGCTTGCTACGCCGTAGCGTTCGCCAAAGGGAGCGCGGTTTGCGGGGTCGTTGCAAATGGCCGGATTGGAACAGGCAAGGGAACATTCAATTGCCGCTTCCATCAAGTCGTCCGGTGTCACATCCGGATGATATTTAATGGTCAGATTTGGAACGGTATTTTGAAGTTCCTGTTCTACCTTTAAAATCAAACGCGTGGCGCGTGTGTCTTCCGGGCCGATGTTTGCGTGGCAGAATGAATCTGTGATTGTTCGGTCCAGATACGTAAAGAATAAACGCAGTTTTTCAATGACTTCTTCATCGCTGTACCCTTCTAGGAACGGGTCAATCAGTTTATCGATATTGCCGAGATAAACCGGGAAATTGGTGATGGAGGGAACGTGACGGTAAAGAATCATGAGGGAAAACAACAATTCATCCAGCGTTTTTGGAGGAGCAAGGCGTAGAAAATCACTGCCTTGGCGGACAAATTTGTCATAGTCAGGTAAAATATAACGAGGGCGGTATGGGGCTCCGCCCTCAAACAGGTCATTAATTGCTCCGGTTTTAAAATAGTGCTGAGTCCTCGGCGGGATATTCAAAACCTCCAAGGCGTTTTCCGCACACTTTGCAAGACCCATCAACTTTTGTTCATGAGTCAGTTCACGAGACGTCAGCGTTTTGTAAGTGTTTTCCGAATCAAACATCGTATTTCCTCCATTCTGTTTTGTAAAGAATCTATATACACATCTTTTCACAAACGATTTTCAAATTCGCGAACAAGCGCTTGCCGGCAAGCGGCATTTAGCTGGATTTTGCCATGTATCAGAGTAAGAAGTTTCTTTTGTGCAAGTTCACGAATGACCCGATTGACAGTGCGAACGCTGCACCCGGTTCGCTCTGCAATCTCCGCGCGAGTCATGTCCAGTTTGACGTTTTTACAAGTTCCTGAGCGCATGTCATAGGCCCGGAGTAAAACCTGAATGACCCGTCCGTAAGCGTCTAAAAAGTGCCGTGTTCTTTCATTAAAAGTCTGGTTCAGCAGCGACCTAATGATTTTTCGGACACGAAGAAAAAGAAAGTCCGGGTCGTTTTTTACCCACTGTAAATAGTACTCCGAGGGAAACGCCAGTAGGCGGCATGGGGTGCTTGCCTTTACTTCCGCTAAATAAGAGTTTATGCCGGCGAGCAATTCATATTCTCCGAAAAACTCGTAAGGTTTGAATTCTGTCACGGTATATCGGGAAAGGCGGGGCTGACTGATAATGACCGACACACGGCCGCTTAACAGTAAGTATACCTGTCCACAGGACTCACCTTCGCGAATAAAAGATTCCCCTGCCGACAATGTAACGGGAAGAACGGGTGCATCGCTAGGGTAAGAATGCAAGAGTATTTTTAACTCTTCCTTCTTTTGGTCGCTTTCAGAGCGGAGATATTCGGCAAGATTCATACTGGCATCCTCCGGGTTTTTATCTTTTTTGTGTACTTTACAATTTTATTATATCAGAGAAAAATTACAATAAAAGGACATGTGTCCTTAATTTAAAAATATTTTTCTAATTTCCAAAAAATCATAATTACAAACTGCTTTGCTAACTACTTTTTCTTGACAAGCGGATTGACACTTGTTAGAATACAGCGGTAAGCAAAAGATTAGTAAAATAAACAAATGTTAAGAAGACAAGGAGGCGGATGGATGATAACACAGCGGGAGCGGCAGATTCTGCGCTGGATCGAAAGCAATCCGCTGATTTCACAGCAGGAACTGGCCGAAAAGGCAGGTATTACCCGTTCTTCCGTAGCGGTTCACATCTCCAATCTGATGAAAAAGGGACTAATCCGAGGCAAAGGCTATATTCTGCAGCGGGAGCCCTACGTCGTTGTAATAGGCGGGGCGAATATTGATATCGGCGGGAAGCCGTTTGGCCCGCTTGTGCATAAAGATTCCAACCCGGGGCGCGTTACGCTTTCCCCCGGAGGAGTGGGGCGGAACATTGCCGCAAATTTGGCTCAGCTGGGGGTGGGGGTGAAATTTATTACCGCACTTGGCGACGATGCATATGCGGTGCAGCTTGCCGACAGCTGCCGCAGAGTCGGGATTGATCTTTCGGATTCCTTGACCGTTCGGGGAGGAACAACCTCTACTTATCTTTATATTACGGATGAGGCAGGGGACATGGAACTGGCTGTGAATGATATGCAGATTTATGAAAAGCTGACGCCTCAGTTTTTAAAGACCAAAGCTGATTTAATTAATAACGCCGCACTGTGTGTCATGGATACCAACCTGACTGCGGAGACCGTGCGCTATCTTGCAGAAAATGTCCAGTGCCCAATTTTCTGTGATCCGGTATCCGTCGCCAAGGCCGGGAAGCTGTCCGGTTTGCTTGGGCATTTTCACACCTTGAAGCCGAATCTGCAGGAAGCTGAATTGCTCAGCGGAGTGAAAATTAGGGATGAGAAATCTCTGCGGCGGGCCGCGGATAAATTGCTTAAAACGGGCTTAAAGCAGGTGTTCCTTTCTTTGGGAACGGACGGCGTTTTTTGTGCGGACCATAATGAGCAGTTCCGACTGCCGTGCTTCCCTGCCCGTATTGTCAATGCTACGGGAGTTGGCGATAGCTTTCTGGCCGCCGTGGTCTGGGGCTGGCTGGAAGGAATGCCACTTTGGCGCTGTGCCGAAGCCGGATTAGCAGGTGCCTCCATTTGCATTGAAAGTTCGCAGACGGTTAGCTCAGAACTAAACCGCGAATCCCTTTTGGATCGTTTGCACGCGGCGCACAGCAGCGGAACTGAAGCTGATACAGAAAAGATACACCAATCATGATGAAAAGGAGTATGTTGTATGAAATCACTGGAAAAATATTTAACCGTATCACCGGAAGTCAAAGAAGCACTTGATAATCATAGACCGGTCGTTGCCTTGGAATCTACAATTATTTCCCACGGCATGCCATACCCGCAAAATGTGGAAACGGCGCTGAATGTGGAAAGAATCATTCGTGACAACGGCGCCGTACCGGCAACTGTTGCGGTCATCGGCGGGCGCTTGCGTGCAGGCTTAACGAAGGATGAAATTACCTACCTTGGCAAAAAAGGTTTGGCCGTGACAAAAGCCAGCCGCAGGGATTTGCCTGTGCTGGCCGCCCGCGGGGAAGACGGCGCAACAACGGTTGCCGCTACCATGATTATCGCGGCACTGGCAGGTATTCAGGTTTTTGCCACCGGTGGTATTGGTGGGGTACACCGCGGCGCGGAAGTTACTATGGATATCTCAGCCGACTTGGAAGAACTGGCCAGAACGCCGGTGATGGTTGTCTGTGCGGGGGCCAAGTCCATTTTGGATTTGGGTCTGACGCTGGAGTATCTTGAAACAAAAGGCGTTTCTGTACTCGGCTATCAAACGGAGGAACTGCCGGCATTTTTCACCCGTAAAAGCGGATTTCATGTTGATTACCGCGTGGATACCCCGAATGAACTGGCACGCATTTACCGTGCACAGCAGGATTTGGGTTTGGGCGGCGGTTTGCTGGTGACAAATCCAATTCCCGAAGAATATGCCATGGATCCGGATTATATTGGAAAAATCATCGATGAGGCCTGTGAAGAAGCCAAACGGCTTGGCATCAAAGGCAAGGAAATTACTCCATATCTGCTGGATAAAATTCAAAAAATTACCGGCGGAAAAAGTTTGGAGGCAAATATTAAGCTGGTTTATAACAACGCTCAACTGGGTGCAAAAGTTGCCTGTGAGCTATGCGGACTGGAATAATTGCTGTGGCGTTACAAGAGATGTCGAGCTTTTCTTTGTGATGCAAAGAGATAGTTTACGGGTTTTAAATGAGTCAATTTTATATGTGGATATTCGCTTGAATGCGCAAAGATTCCTTGCTTAGGACAGGACTTTTTCCGTGATGAAAATTTGGCATGAAATTGACTTTGCATACGATAAGGAATGTGTTATAATTGTATCCAATTAAACACTGTGCATTAGAAAAATACACTCGAAATCTATCCAGTGAAGAGGAAGACGACAATGAACAATTTTACTTATCATAATCCTACAAAAGTTTTGTTTGGCCGCGGATGGGAGAAAAATCTTGCGGCGGAAATACAGGAGTTCGGCGGAACGAATATTTTGTTGGTTTACGGAGGGAAAAGTGCAGAGCGAAGTGGCCTGCTTGCAAAAGTAGAACAAACTTTGAAAGAGGCCGGCCTGTCATATCAGACCCGTGGCGGGGTACGCCCGAATCCGCATTTAGATTTTGCGGAACAGGGAGTAAAACAAGCACTGGAGTGCGGTGCGGACTTCATTCTTGCTGTGGGCGGCGGAAGTGTTATCGACACGGCCAAGGCGATTGCCATAGGTGCGGCAAATCCTCAGACGAAGCTGTGGGACTTCTGGCTGGGTAAAGCAGTGCCGAAAAAAGGTTTGCCGGTTGGTGTCATCCTGACTATTTCAGCTGCTGGAAGCGAGACCAGTACTTCTGCGGTTTTGACAAATCAGGAAACAGGGGAAAAGCGCGGCATGAATACGCCGTTAAACCGTCCGCGTTTTGCATTTCTGGATCCGGAATTGACTTTTACTCTTCCAAAGTATCAGATCGCCTGCGGCGTTGTGGATATCATGATGCATACATTGGACCGCTATTTTACACCTACGGATGGCAATGAATTGACGGATGAAATCGCGGAAGCACTGTTGCGCGTGGTAATCCGTAACGGCCCCAAGGCACTGGCAAATCCGCATGATTACCAGCCTATGAGTGAACTGATGTGGGCAGGCAGTGTTTCCCACAACGGCTTAACAGGGCTGGGTGCGGTAACAGACTTTGCAACACATCAGCTGGGACATGAACTCAGCGCTATGTTTGATGTAGCACATGGAGCCAGCCTTTCAGCGGTATGGGGCTCGTGGGCAAAATATTGTGTTGGCACAAAACCGGAGCGTTTTGCGCGTTATGCACGGAATGTTTGGGGTGTGACCGCGGATGATGTGAACGAAGCAGCGGCACAAGGTATAGAAAAGACGGTTTCTTATTTCCAGTCACTGAATATGCCGATCGATTTCACAAGCCTTGGCATCGGAGTGCAAAGCGAAGAAACCCTGCGGGAACTTGCCGACCGCTGCGTCTTCCGCGGAGCGCGTAAAGTTGGACATTTCCGTGAACTGGACCGTGAGGATGTATATCAGATTTATTGTATGGCAAATCATTGAACCGAAAATCGGAAAATAATAAAAACAGAGACCTGCAGGTGGTGTTTTCCTGCGGGTCTCTGAATTTCATTGAATCGCTTAAAAGGATTCGTAGAATACGGTCTTTGAAAGCGGCAAGCGCTCGGTTTTAAAGCGGTCCGGTGATTTTCGCGGACCATCGGCGTACCCTACCAAAAGCAAATTGACCGGTTCCACTGAATCGGGCAGGGAGAACTCCTTGCGAATGATATCCGGTTTGAACGCGCAAATCCATACGGAATCCAGACCGAGATCTGTAGCTTCCAGCATCATGTGCGTTGTGACGATGGATGTGTCGATATCCGCTGAATCTTTTCCGTCTGATGGACGTTTCCAACTGGCGGAATGATCCGCGCAGACAATAAACGCCAAGGGTGCGTTAAATGTGTGATACGCATGCTGGAGTTTTTCAAGTCCTTCTTTTGTTCGGATGACAAGAATTCGCTGTGGCTGGTTGTTGCAGGCAGTCGGAGCTACTCTTCCGGCTTCCAAAATGCGGTCTATTTTTTCTTGTTCAACTTCCTTGTTGCTGTAACTGCGGGAAGAAAAGCGCTGTTTTGCCAAAGAAAGAAAATCCATAAAACTTCATCCTTTCCATTTTTACGTTTGACAAGTTTTTCTCTATTATACCATACCGGACATGTTTCTTGCCGGTTAAACCTAACATACTAACTCATTTATTTAATATTTTGTAACACATGAAGGGAATGGTACTACGTGAAGGGAATGGTACTACGGAACGCGATTACATAAAAAAGGAACCATTTTCAAAGGAACAACTGTTGCGGCTTCTTTGGCCGCTTGTGATAGAACAGCTTTTGGCAGTTACAATTGGGATGGCCGATACGGTGATGGTAGCAACGGCAGGGGAAGCGGCTGTTTCCGGTGTTTCTCTTGTTGATGCGATTAATATGCTGCTGATTCAAATTTTTTCTGCCCTTGCGACAGGAGGAGCTGTTGTAGCTTCGCAATATCTTGGCAGTAAGAACCGAGATGAAGCCTGCCGTTCGGCAAAACAGCTGCTGTACACCATAACGGGATTGGCCGTTGGGATTATGACCATTTCTCTGCTGTTTTGTCACCAGATTTTAAGGTTTATTTTCGGTAATATTGAACCTGCGGTTATGCAGAATGCGCAGATTTATTATTACTTAACAGCGTTGTCCTATCCTTTTTTGGCAATCTATAACGCCGGTGCGGCACTATATCGCTCCATGGGGAACAGCAAAATTTCCATGAAGGTGTCCATCCTGATGAATTTAATCAATATTGTTGGAAACGCGGTGCTGATTTACGGGTTGGCATGGGGAATTGCGGGCGCTGGTACAGCAACTTTATTGTCCCGCATTGTTGCGGCTGCATTTATGCTTGTCCTGATCCGGGGGAAGGATAACTTGATTTTTATTGATAAAATTCTTCACTTAGAATTTTATCCGGATATGATCAAACGCATTTTGACTATCGGAATACCAAATGGACTTGAGAATGGCATGTTTCAAATTGGAAAACTGATTGTGCAAAACCTGATAACAACATTTGGAACATCCGCAATAGCCGCCAATGCCATTGCAGGCAGTGTGTCCAATTTTTCCAATATTCCGGGTGTGGCAATTGGACTTGGCCTTATCACGGTGGTTGGGCAGTGTGTTGGCGCACGTGATTATGACCATGCCATTATTTATACAAAGAGGCTCACAGCGGCCGCCTATCTTTCCATGGGAGTTTTAAATCTCGGTCTGTTTTTGTTTGCAACACCGATTATCAGCGTGTTTGGGCTGAGTGCACAGGCAACTGCCAGTGCCACAGAAATTGTAACTTATTTTGCAGTTTTTAATGCGGTTCTGTGGCCACTGTCGTTTATACTGCCGAATGCACTGCGTGCCGCCGGAGATGCTCGGTTTACTATGATCACTTCCATGATTTCCATGTGGGTATTCCGCATTGGATTCTGCTATGTTTTCAGCTTTTGGCTGGGGTTTGGCTTGCTTGGAGCATGGTTTGCCATGTTTGTTGATTGGGCAGTTCGTGCAATTGTATTTATTATCCGTTTTGCCGGCGGAAAATGGAAGCAGTTCAGCGTTATCTGACCTGTTTTGACAAAGGTGGATTACCTATATTATAATGTATTATAAGTGATTTTATGCCCAGTGAGGAGGCAGAACGATGCCAAGGCCCAGAAAACGGAGAAGGGTTTGCTGTATGCCGCCCGTTAGTGAATTTCGTCCAGACAGCGAAATTAACGCAATGCAGCCTCTGGTGATGACGGTGGAGGAATATGAGGTTATACGCCTAATTGATTGGGAAAGCCTTAGCCAAGAAGAAGCTGCGGGAGAAATGGGCGTTGCGCGCTCTACCGTACAGCGGATCTATGAGGAAGCGCGCCGAAAGCTGGCGGACTGCCTCGTTAACGGGAAAACGCTGAAAATCAGCGGCGGAAATTACAGGTTGTGCTCAGGCGGTGAACAGTGCGGCCGATGCAGGCATCGCTGTCCGCTTCGCCCCAATTATGTTGCTCAAAAAAATTCGCAAGAAGGATAAATTTTCAAAACGTCCTTGGGTTGTTCCCATGGACGTTTTTTGTATGACGGATATTACCAGTTGTTCTTAAATTTTTCAAAGCGTTTTCTAGACTCTTCATCCGTTTTAAAAAACTTTAGGAATGTTTTTAAACAGTCAACCGTTTTTTTGCTGAGCGAATGCTCAATCAATTCTGTTTCTTCCAGCACATCGCTGCTTCCTGCAAGGAGCAGAAACTGCTCCACAGTGTTGTGTCGATCCAGCAGATATTCTCCGGTTTTGCGCCCTGCTTCCGTAAGAAGAATGATTTCATAGCGGTCGTATTTCAAATATCCCATTTCGGTGAGTTTTGCCATCATTTTAGAGGCAGAGGACGGTTTTACATGCAGCAGTTCGGAAAGCTTTCCAACGCGTGTATAGCCTTTTTCGCTGCATAGGCGAAAAATCATTTCCAGATAATCTTCCATGGCGGGCGTTAGTTGTCCTTCCCGCTGGCTTATTATCTGGTACCCGCGGAATGTACGAAATTCGGCATTTCTTTCATGATTCATCTGATCAGATCCTTCAATTTAGTTACTACAATATATTCGAAACTCTTTTTGTTTCAGAACACATTATTAGCCGAAAGAAAATTTTTCTCCCGATTGGTGTGTTTTCAGCGATGTTTGAACCGGCAAGAGAAAAAATTTGCTGACTGTCAAAACTTTCATTTATAAAAAATTAATGTGCGTGTAACAAATTAGGTGTATATATATGTGTGATTGACTATGTAGAGGAGGCAGCAATTTGCCGGGACTTTACGCGCATTATTTATTTGGTTCCAAAGTGAAGGATCTGCTGCCAAAACAGCTTGCGTGCATTATTGAAAAGCATCCGGAAGAATATTTGCTTGGACTTCAGGGGCCGGATATTCTGTTTTATTATCATCCGCTGTGGCGCAGACCGGTGACAGGAATGACAATTCACAGAAAGCCTGCCTCTGCTTTTCTGGAATACGCAGCCTGTGTACTCCGCGAAAAGGATGATGAGGGTCAGCTTGCGTATATCATCGGCTTTATCTGCCATTTTACGCTTGACAGCGGATGCCATCCGGTTATTCGTGATTTTATGGAACGTGACGGCTTTTCGCATGCTGCGATTGAAACACAGTTTGACCGCTTGCTGATGCGCCAGCAGAGCATAGATCCGCATCAATGTTCGCCAAAGCAGCTAATCCCGAAAGGAAATGGTGTCACGGGCTGTGCTGCACCGTTTTATCCGGGCATTGTTCACCGTCAATTGGACAAAAGTTTGTTCTTTATGCGGTGTTGTCTTTCCATCTTGTATTCCCCAAAAAAATCTTGGGAATGGATGCTGAAAGTTCTGTTTTTTGTAGCACGGTTTTCAAAAAAAGGCAGGGGATTGGTCGCCGGAAACGAGCTGAATCCGGAATGTTCCTGTGCCATGGATCACTTACTTTCTGTATTCTGCAACGCATCGGTTACGGCGAGGGAACAAATTGAAAACTTCTTGAATGCCGTGAGCGGAACTACTGAGCTAAACACACGCTTTGCGAGAAATTTTGAATGAGATATGATGAGATTTCCCCGCTAAGAAATTAACGGGGAAGTTTTTTGTATGAAGTTTTTCAGTTTCATAGCAAGATTGCATTTTCAAAAATGGAATCGATCTATTGTAAATGTTGTATGTTGTTGATTTTAATGGTATAATTTACCTGCTTGTGATTATTTATAATTATAAATATGAATGATTTTAGGCTTTTCTGTTTGCTTTTTCACCGTAAAAATGACATCACAATATAAAAAATGGTTACAAGATTTTTATTGGATAGTTCTAGCAAATGAAGGTGGGTAAAATGTCTTTTAATAAAAATCTATGCGGTGAAGATAAACATATCATATTTAAAAAAGGTATGGATACAAATTCGGACATTGGAAAGACAGAAAAGAATTATTTGTTTCTTCCTGTTGTACTGGTAATGATTGTCATTCCGCTGATTGTACATTTGACAATTGTTCATTTGGATTTCAATGAAGCCTGTCTGTTTGGAACGACCGTATCTGGCGATCTATTTTCTCAGGCAAAAGCCATGTGGCTCTTGATAGCGGGCATCATTTTCATTTATAATTATAAATATGAATGATTTTAGGCTTTTCTGTTTGCTTTTTCACCGTAAAAATGACATCACAATATAAAAAATGCATCATTTTCATAATCCTGTTTGGTGTTAATTATAGAAAATTGGTAGATTGTAAAATCAAATTGAACACATAAAAAGATTCCATAGCGCACAGGGAACTGTTAGGATAAAGTTACCACACTAAATACTGACAGAAAGGCCTGAACACTATGGACAAGAACCATTCTATCATAAAGATCGAAGAACGCAAGAGGGGACAGCATCTTAAAGCAGAAGAGCGTGGCGCAATCCAACAGTTAAAGAAGATGGGATTTAGCAATCGAAAGATTGCTCGCGCAATCAATTGCAGCCCCTCTACCGTGGGCTATGAACTACGACGTGGCACACCGGAATACTCCGGCCGAGGTCGCAAACCCGGCTACTCAGCCAAACGTGGAGCTGCAGTCTACAAAGCGAATCGCAGTCGTTGCCATCGCCCTAGAACGGTATCCAGGAACTCCGACTTCATCCGTTGGATGGTTAAAAAGGTTCGTAAGCATAATTGGTCTTTTGATGAGTGCGTAGGGCGGGCCCGAAGCGAACATCGTTTTCCAGCCAAGGAAATCCCATGTACAAAAACTCTATATCATATGCTGTGGAAAGGGGAATTACCGCTCACGCTATTTGAACTTCCTGAGGTATTAAATAGGCATTCTCGCAGAAAACCACGGCTTTCTAAGCGTATCAATGGGAAATCCATTGATTGGCGGCCACCTGAGGTAGCAGAGCGAAACACATTTGGACACTGGGAATCTGATACGGTACTGGGCCGAAAAAGAAGCGGTGAGGCAGTTGTATTTACCATTGTAGAGCGCCTGACAGGATATTATCTTTCAATTCGAATTGACGGCAAAACAACCACCGGTGTTGCCAGTGCCATGGAACAGCTAAAGGAACAGTATGGCGAGAAATTTTCGCAGGTGTTTCGCAGTATTACCACAGATAACGGCAGTGAGTTTGCGGCATTTTCAGCCTTTGAAGAACTAGGCACGGCAATCTACTTTGCTCATCCCTATTCTGCTTGGGAACGACCTGTAAATGAGAGGACCAATCGCATACTACGAAAATATATCCCAAAGGGTCGCTCCATCAATGGCTTTACCGCCGAACAAATCTTAATGTTTGCAGACGAGATAAACGCCACGCCTAGGAAACGATTAGGTTATCAGACCCCTGAGGAACTGTTTGATGCTCAACTGGACACAATTTATACTTTAAACCCGTAGATAACTTTATCCAGTGAAAGTGTTCAATTTGTTATTGCAATTTAAGATTATAGAAAATTAGTTCAAAAACACAGTCGTTTGATCACTACATACGTGATTGCCGGTGGAATTTTTATCTTATTTACCCTTTTGTCTGCTATATTTTCCGAATATTCCTTTACTGCCTTTTGGGGCGTACACGACCGCGCAGAGGGAGCTTTTGTTTTGTGCAGTTATATCCTTTTGCTTTTGTATTCTATGTATGCTTACCATACCCAAAGAGACTATCGAAATATCATGATTGCCCTCGGCATCGTAGTAACGGTATCTGCCGTATTGGGGATATTCCAATATTTTGGTCACGATCTTATTACCACTGATTTTGGCCGGTTTTTTACCGTGTCGCCTTGGGATCGCAATAGAATCAGAAATTTCAATTTTGCGTTTGAATCTGAGAAATTATATGGGACTTTTTATAACAGAGATTATGCCGGCAGTTTTGCAGCCATTACGGTACCTGTATTTACTGTTCTGGCTTTATCTGCAAAGTCACTGCGCGCAAGAGTTGCCCTTTGGAGTATGACTTTGTTTTCTTTCTGGATTCTTTTTGGCAGTACTTCCCGCGCAGGAATCGTGGGTGTTGCGGTTGCAATGATTTTCGGCATCATTTTGTTCGGGAAATTTCTTGCGCAGTATTGGAAAATTTCTGTCTCCGGTTTTGCGATTTTTGTGATTGTCCTCATTGGAATGAATGTTGTAAGTAACGGAACGATATTTTCCAGAATTCCGAGTTTGATATACGACATTGCAAGCGTATTTCAAAGCAACGCAACGGAAGATTATTTATCGAAGCTGCCGGTCAAAGATGTTGATAAACGTTTTTCAGAGTTTAGTTTTGGGCTGGTGCCAATGGGATTGAATAAGGATTCACAGGGGATTGAGGTACGTATTAATGGGGTACCGCAGTTTTACTTTCGGATTGGTGAAGGTGATAAGCTTTACCTTACCAATAGCACAGGAACCGTGGACATCGATTCTTTGGAAACTCCGCCGCATTTTGGGTTTAACGGAAAAGAGCATTTAGGTTCTACACGTGGTTATATTTGGTCCCGTACTCTTCCCATGGTTACGGATCATTTGCTGCTGGGCGCCGGACCTGATACTTTCGTTTTTTATTTCCCGCAAAACGATTTGTTCGGTAAATACTGGGCATACGGAACAACGAATATGCTTGTCGATAAGCCACATAACATGTATTTGCAAATTTTGTTCGGAGAGGGAGGTATCGCACTGCTTGCCTTTCTGACCATTATCTTGCTTTATTTAGTCGACAGTTTCCGCCTGTATGCTTTAAAGAAACAGTACAAAACGAATCAAATATTCGGCGCAGCCCTCTGTCTTGGAGTGGTTGGATATTTGTGTGCGGGTATGTTCAATGATTCCGTCGTCAGTGTTGCGCCGGTGTTTTGGATCATTCTTGGGGTTGGAATTGCAGTAAATTATGAAAATCGTAGGAAGCTGATCAGAGAAAAGGTGCATCATTTAAATATATAATCTTTGTACACGGTCATGTGATGAAAAGACGGAAGAGAACTCTGAAGGAATTGTCAGATGAAGCATCGGTTTCAACAAACTGTATACAATAAAAATGCGGTTGGTATCTGTTTTATTTTTCTTCTGTATGTATCAATCTCCCTAGCCTGAGGAAATTAACAGAAGAAATCTCCTTTTGTGGTGTGTCAAGAAAATAATTTCAGTAAGAAAAATAGCATATTTCTTATTTAGAATTATACTTGTGCAGAATATGTTAATATATATATACAAATTTTAGCAGCCCATGTAAAGGGGAGTAGCTGAATTCGGATGGTCAACAACCGTTGCATAAGCATCTGGCCTCCGATCCAAATTGATTTTGGAAAGCGAGACCTTTACCAGAAATCACAAATTTCTGGTAAAGGTCTTTTGTTTTTCCTGCCGGAAATGCAAACAAGAGAGGGAAATATGGATTTGCTTGAGAAACAGGGTAACATAAAAGTAAAATCGATGCTGAAGGAGGAACTGCTTTTGAAGGAATATTTAAAAGACTCTGCTGCCGTTTTGACGGATTTGGGCAGCAGCATTGAAGGCCTTGCACCGGAAGAGGCAAAACATCGGTTAGAACAGTGGGGGCCAAATCGTCTAAAAGACGACGAGAAAAAATCTTTGATAGAACGGCTCAAAGAGCAACTTTTGAACCCAATGATCATCATTTTGCTGGTTGCCGCTGCTATCTCCGGTCTTATGGGTGAAGCGGTTGATGCTGCCGTCATTCTATTTGTGGTTGTGCTGAATTCCATTTTGGGGATTGTACAAGAGAGCAAATCCGAAAAAGCAATTGAGGCTCTGCAAAATATGACCGTTTCTCACGCAAAAGTGAGGCGTGCAGGTGAGGTTGTTTCCATTCCATCGGAAGAACTTGTGAAAGGAGATATTGTTTTGTTAGAGGCAGGGGATGCTGTTCCTGCCGACCTTCGACTGCTGGAATCTGCATCGCTCAAAATAGAAGAAGCAGCACTGACCGGAGAATCCGTCCCCGTGGAGAAAACCACGCAAGCGCTCCAGCCATCGGAACATGGCACAGTTCCGCTTGGCGACCGCACCAATATGGCCTATTTAGGCGGCAGTGTTGTCTACGGGCGCGGAACGGGTGTTGTTACTGCAACCGGTATGGAAACCGAGATGGGAAAAATTGCGGATACACTCGCTAAAGCAAAAGAAGGGGAAACACCGCTTCAGCAGAGGCTCAATCAATTGAGCAAAGTTCTGAGCATCGGAGTGCTGGCTATCTGCGCGTTCGTGTTTATCTTTAACTTGTTTACTAGTCACAATTACAGCTCTCAGGCTGTGTTAAATTCTTTCCTGCTTGCGGTCAGCCTTGCCGTTGCTGCCGTTCCGGAGGGACTTGCTGCGGTTGTAACAATTGTGCTTTCCATTGGAGTTTCCAAAATGTCAGCTCACAGTGCTATTATTCGGAAATTGACCGCGGTGGAAACACTGGGCTGTACGCAGGTCATCTGCACAGACAAAACCGGAACATTGACGCAGAATAAAATGACGGTTGTGGATTCGTTTGGCGAACGTGCTCTGCTGTTAAAAGCGTTCACACTTTGCAACGATTCCCGCTTAAATTCGAAAAGCGGGGAAATTGTTGGAGAACCTACCGAGAACGCTTTGGTTGCATTTGCACAGAAAGAGGGATTGGATAAAAATCAGTTGGAAACTGATTTCCCGCGCCGAGGAGAGGCTCCATTCGACTCCATGCGCAAAATGATGACCACTCTGCACGCTTTGCCGGACGGCGGATATGTGCAGTATACTAAGGGTGCGCCGGATGAAATTTTGAAACGGTGTACCTCTGTGATGCTCGACGGTACCGCTGTTCCAATGACGGATGAACTGCGCCGGAAAATATCGGACGCAAACCGCGGCATGGCCAATCGTGCGCTGCGTGTTTTGGCGGCTGCGCAGAAGCCTCTTGATACACTGCCGGCGGATTTATCCCCCGAAAAATTGGAAATTGACCTGACTTTTATTGGCCTTGTGGGAATGATTGACCCCGTTCGAGAAGAGGCAGTGGATGCCGTCCGAGACTGCCGGCGTGCCGGTATCCGCCCGATTATGATTACCGGCGATCACAAAATAACTGCGGCGGCTATCGCTTCACAAATTGGAATTGGAGACGGTGAGGAAGCGGTAATGACCGGCAGCGAATTGGAATGCCTTACCGATGAAGAACTGAAACAAACTGTTATGAGCTGCAGTGTTTATGCGCGGGTTCAGCCGGAACATAAGGTTAGAATTGTCCGCGCATTAAAGGAACACGGTTTGGTTACGGCCATGACAGGCGATGGTGTGAACGATGCACCGGCCCTTAAAACAGCGGATATCGGTGTGGGAATGGGAATTACCGGCACAGATGTAACCAAAAATGCCGCGGATATGGTTCTGGCGGATGACAATTTTGCCACCATTGTTTACGCGGTGAGAGAAGGCAGAAGAATTTATGATAACATTTTAAAAACGATTCAGTTCCTCCTTTCTTCAAACATGAGTGAAGTTATGTCTATTTTCATTGCGACCCTGCTGGGATTTTCCCTGTTTCGTCCCATCCATCTTTTGTGGATTAACTTAATTACAGATAGTTTACCGGCCGTGGCGCTTGGAATGGAACGTGAGGAGCGGGGCATTATGGATAAGCCGCCGCGCGGCCGAAACGAAGGCTTATTTGCCAACGGGCTTGGAATCGATGTGCTTTATCAAGGCGCTGCCGTCACGATTCTGACCCTTGCCGCTTATTGGGCGGGTAGTTTGAGCAGTCCGGATATCGGCACAACTATGGCATTTGTAACTTTGTCGATGTGTGAAATCTTTCATTCGTTAAATCTGCGTTCCCGCAGGGGCTCCGTCATTTTCCTGCGTGAACAGAACAGAACTTTGCTGGGTACCATGCTGATTTCCTTGCTGCTGACTTTCGCCATGATAGAACTGCCCTTCCTTTCCTTTGTCTTTTCTCTGGAATCGTTGACCATTATGCAGTATCTTATCTCTATCGGCATTGCTTTGCTAATTCTGCCGATTGTGGAAGTGGTCAAGGCGATTCAGCGCCGTTTCGGGTGCTGATTGTTTCCAATTGTCGCGCTGTGATATAATAAAGAAAAAAGGGGAAACACAGATGAAAGCTGTTATTCGATATTTGCATCACAGCGGTTTTTCACTTCAAACGTCGAACCATCTTCTTATTTTTGATTACTATCTTGACACGCCCAAGGGCTGCGGATTTGCCAAAGGTGTTGTCAATCCTGAGGAAATCCGCGACAAAAACGTGGTTGTTTTTTCCTCCCATAGTCATCCGGACCATTACAGTCCAAGAATATTTAGTTGGAGGAAAACCATTCCAAATATTCGCTACATCCTTGCCGATGAAATTCATCCGCCGGAAGACGCTGTAAAAATCGCTCCGGGAGAAATACTCAATCTAGGGGATTTAACCGTTCGCGCGCTGGAATCAACCGATTTAGGTGTCGCTTTTCTCATTCATGTTGACGGGTTGTGCGTGTACCACGCAGGTGATTTGAACTGGTGGCACTGGGAGGGTGAACCACAGGAGTACAATGAAAATATGGGACGGCGGTACCGGGAACAAATTGATACGCTGCGCGGTGAGGATATAGATATCGCATTTCTCACGGTTGACCCGCGGCAGGAGCAAAATGCGCTGCTTGGTTTTAATTATTTTATGAAAACGGTCGGTGCAAAAGCAGTTGTTCCCATGCATTCGTTCGGCCATACGGAGTTTTATGAGTCTTTAATGGACAACCCGGATTTTGCTTCATGGAAGGATAAACTCTTGCTGTATCGCAGCCGAGGAGATGTTATGACATATTCTGACTGACACAGCAGAACAGTTTTGAAGAAAAAGCGAGACGGCTGCACCACGCAGTGCAGCCGTCTCTTTCTGTCTCTGCTTTTAGAGGCATCTTTTAAATCTGCTCTAAAGCGGCAGAGTGGTCAAAACTCAACAACTATTTGTATATATCTACATTTAAAATACGATTTGTCATATAAATGCTCAAATGAGAGCCCATTCGATTGGTTTCGAAGAATCTCAGCTAGGTGGAACATCATGGAGCATGTAAGACAATTTTATGACAAAATTATTTTACAATTTGTATTTTACTCCCGTTTACTCCTTTTTGTATAATGATTTGCCGGTCAATCTGCTCGCGCAATTCTGCCACATGGGAAATGATACCCACCAGACGGTTCCCTTCGGCAAGTCCTGCCAAAGTAGCAATTGCCTGCTGACGGGATTCATCATCCAGAGAGCCGAATCCTTCATCGATGAACATGGTATCAATTCGAACACCGCCCGCAAAACTTTGCACGACATCCGAAAGACCGAGTGCAAGCGCAAGAGAAGCCTTAAAAGCTTCCCCACCGGAGAGGGAGCGGACATCGCGCGTTTTGCCATTGTAGTTGTCCAGCACGTCAATATCCAGCCCGGTTCTGGAACGCAGGTCGGTTGAGTTTTGGCGGCGCAGAAGGACATATCTTCCATTTGTCATGGCAGAAAGGCGCTGATTAGCCTGTTCAAGCACGCGTGTGAAATAGGCCGCCTGAACATACAATTCAAAATTTAGCCTCTGTTTTCCTTTTTGCTCCCCGTTAGCAACGCGGGAAAGGCCGCGGACACAGGCGTATTCCTTTTCCAGTTTTTTTCGGCTTTGCATGGCGGCGGAGATTCGGCGCTCGATTCCCAGATTGTTTTCCAGACGAGAGGAAAGTGCATGGAAGGCGTTTTCCTTTGCCAGTTGTTCTTGTTGCTTCTGTGCCAGCTTTTGCTCTAATTCGGTGAGATCTTTTGGTGTTTTTCCGGCAGTTTCTTCTTCTAAGCGGCGAATGGCGTCTTCGGTGCGTATCCAATCTTCCCGATAGTCGGTTTGGCTTTGGCGCAAAGCCTCCATTTCTTCGCGGGAAAGAATACAGGACAGATATTCTTCCTCTGTTTGAAAGCCGCACTCAGTCAGTCGAAGCAGGTACTCTTGTTCCAATTCTTTCGCTTGCATGCGGGCCTGTTCCAACTTTCTGCGGTTGTCCGCAAGAACTGCCGCCGCATTGTCGCGTTCCGTGAGGCAAGAGCGGTAATCGTCCTCTGCTTTTTGAAGAGCTTGTTTCATGCTGCTGAGTTTATCGCTTAGCTCCTCCAGTTTCTGACGCGCTTCTTGTTCCGTAGCGCAGGGGAGGGATTCGCGCGCCGCAGCAGCTTCGGCTCGTTTTGCCTGTAGAGATGCGGCAAGGCTGTTTTTTTGTTCACTCAGCGCATCCAGTTCCTGAGTATCGGTTGCCAGAGTGTCCTCCGCAAGGCGCAGTTGTTCGGAACATTCTGTTTTTCTGCGGCACCGTTTTTCTTGAATTTTTAAGTTCTCCAGCGCCTGCTTTTGCTCCTGTTCTGCCTGAGTAAGAGCGTCACGCGTGCGGCGCTCTAAAGCCTGCACGTTGTCATCCTCCGTAACGCTGCCGAGCAAGTTATCCACGGTTTTCCGAAGGTTCTCTCGGTTGGACAGAATGTGGGTTTCGGAGGCTTTTAGCTGAAGCCCCAAACGTTCCAGCGTGTCATGCAGACGGTCGCGTTTTGCTTTCAGCTTGCGCAGTTCTTCCTCCGATATGGCAGAGCCCTCCAGTTTAGCAGGACTGGGGTGGTGAACGGAGCCGCAGACAGGGCATGGAACTCCATCGCTTAGAGAGGCAGCTAATATGCCGGCCTGCTGTCGCAAAAAGGCTTGTTCTGCTGTGTCGTAGGCGGCACTGGCTTCGCGGTAAGAAGATTCCTCTTTTAGGTATTGATCCTTCATGGACATATATTCATGGATGAGTTTTTTAATATTTGCAATAGAATCCAATATTCCATGAAGGGTATCGCAGGTCTTGCGTGCTGTTTCTTCCGCGGTTTTACAGGCAAGGCGCTCTACTTCTGCGTTTTCCAGTGTTTCCAATTCCTTACGGAGTCGTTCGCGCTTTGCTGTCAAGTCTTTTAGCTTTGCATTTAGCTGGGTAAGATGTTTCTCTTGAGCTGCATAGGATTTTTCCAGTTCACTGACCTGATTTTCTAATTTTTTTGTTTTGGCATACGCGGGAAGGGCGGCGGAAAGCGAACTGATTTCTGCCGTGAGGTGTTCGCGTTCTTGTTCCTTGGCCTGTTGAGCTTGTACCGCGGCTTTTAGTTCTCGCAGGGTATTGTCAGCAACTGAAATCTTTTTTTCAAGGTCAGAGATATCTTTTTCCAATATTTGGACTGCGTTTTTTTCACGCAGGAATGATTGGCGGGCCGGGGTTACGCGGGATTCAGCCTGTTCCGCGGCGTAAAGGATTTTTGCTTTACGCTCCATCTCTTCACGGCGCTTCAATAATTCTGCCCAGTGATTTTTGGCTTTTTCCAGCGAGGCAAATGCTTGAGCGGTTTGGCGTGCTGCCGCAAGGGCAGCAATAAGGTCAGCCGTTTTTGCCCGGCAGTCGGCAAGTTCCGCTTGCGCGGATTTTACCGTTTGCGTGTCTTCTTTGTTTGCGGCCGCAAGCAGTTCAAGAACCTGCGGAATCAGATTGATGTCCCTATTGTTAAGGCAAGCGGAAAGAGCGTCCGCAAGGGGGCTGCTGTGCTCCGGACGAATCAGGGCGGCATCTTGCAAAATGCCGCGTGCGCTTTCCTCCCATTTGCGCTTGAGCTGAAGTTCTCGCTCTTTCAGCAGCTCTTCCATGCGGCGGAAAAGATCGGTGGAGAACACGCGGCGGAAAATTTCTGCGCGCTCACTGCTTTCCGCGAGCAGCAGATCCAGAAATTCTCCCTGCGCGATCATGGCTACCTGTTTAAACTGCCGGTGGTCAATGCCGAGCAGATGATTAATCTCCTGCGTGACACGGGTGCTTCCCGTTTTTACGGATCCGTCCGGCATGGTCAAAACAGCATTGGCATTTTCGATGGTTTCACCGCTGCCGTTTTTCTTTGGGCGGCGGTAGCGTGGATTGCGCAGAATCCGATATTCTTTTCCGGCATGGGAGAATAAAAGTTCCACGAAAGTTTTTGTTTGGGGAGAAGCAAAATTACTGCGGAGTGTGTCTACAGTGCGGGTAGAACCGCTGACTTCTCCGAACAAAGCGAAAGAAATCGCGTCGAAAATTGTGGTTTTACCCGCGCCGGTGTCCCCGCAGATTAAAAACAGTCCTCCGGAGCCGAGTTCCCGCAAAGGCAGTTCCACACGTCCTGCATAGGGGCCAAATGCACTGATGACAAGGTTCAGCGGCTTCATACGGCTTCCTCCCCGGCTTCTTCAATCACTTTCTCTATAATTTTCCGTTCTTGCTCGGACATGGAGGTTCCGCAAAAGTCACGATAAAATTCTTCGAATAATTCCATCGGTGTCCGAGAAGAAGGGTTACCGGACGCAGCAGTTCCGGTATTGTCTGAGATGGTTCGGCTGTTTTCAAAGTCAATTCGCATCAGGTTTGGATAAACAGCGCGCAGTTTTCCGGCTGCGTCCGCAATTTCCTTTTCGTCAGTCAAAATGGCGCGGATATAATCCTCACGATTGGTACCCTCTTGGTTTTCCGGAGCGGTCAGTTCCGCAATTGGGCCGCGAATTTCCCGCATATCGCGTAATGGCGTCAAAGGAATTTGGGTTAGCTCCAGATTGCCTTTTTCAAAAAGTTCCACCATGGTAACGCTCTTTTTTTGTCTTGCTTCCGAAAAAGAGTATTTGAGAGGAGAACCGGCGTAGCGGACTGATGGACGGCCAATCTGTTGGGGGCCGTGCAGATGTCCCAGTGCGACGTAATCGAACCCGTCAAAGGCGGAAACATCCACGCTGTCTAGTCCTCCCACGGAAATCGTTTCGCTGTCACACCGGTCGGGTTCGGCGGAGCCGCTTACGACAAACTGATGTGCTACAAGTACGTTGCGTTCATGGGGCGAAAGTGAAACAGTGCCGATCGCTGCGCGAACGGCGCTGTCATAGGAATCCACACGGTCGTTGTCAAAAAAGCGCTGCACTGCCGCAGGACGCAGAAACGGCAGAAGATAAATATGTACAGGACCATAGCGGTCGGTCAGAACGTAGTGAGGCATTGTCCCTTGGAAAATTCCCGCTATGGTCACATTGTTTTTCTGCATGATGCGGCTGCCAAACCCGAGCCGCTCCGGGGAATCGTGGTTTCCGCTGATGGCGAACACCGGAATCTCCTGTCCGGCAAGTTCAGTAAGAAAATCATCCAGCAGTGTTACGGCCTCACCGGGAGGAATGTTGCGGTCATAGAGGTCGCCTGCAATTAATACAGCATCCGGGCGTACATCCTGCGCAATGCGCAAAATCTGTTCCAGAATGGCGCGCTGGTCGTCTAAAAGACTGATTTCACAGACTCGTTTGCCAATGTGCAAATCGGAAAGGTGAAGCAGTTTCATCGTCTCAATCCAAAATTTCAATCCAGTACCCGTCCGGGTCGGAGATGAAATAAAGATCCATATCGTGGTTTTCGTAGCAGATGCATCCCATTTCCTTGTGCAGGGCATACGCTGCTTTTTTATCCGGAACTTTCACGGCCAGATGGATTTCGTTATCGCCCAGATTATACGGCTCCTTGCGGTCGCGGTACCATGTCAGCTCCAAACGATAGTCGGTTTCTCCGTCCCCAAGGTACACAATAATAAATGAACCGTCCGGCGCAGTGATGCGGCGCACTTCTTTTAATCCAAGGGCGCGGTTGTAAAAGTCCAGACTCTTGTCCAAATCCAGTACGGTAAAGTTAGTGTGCAAAAATCTGACGTTCATAAAAATACCTCCAATGAATTCGCTGTTTTAAAATAGGATATCCGGATCACTTCATAAACAAGCTGTTCACTGCTTTGTTTATTCAATGCCGGCCAAATCTTTGATGACTTCTCCGGCGAGAATCATCCCTGCGACCGGCGGCACAAAAGAGACACTTCCCGGAATCGCTCGGCGCGCGGTGCATTTTCTCTGCGTGCCGGGCGGGCAGACGCAGTGGTTTCTGCAGCTGATTTCGCAGTCGTCAATTGGCTGCAGAGGCGGCTCTTTCGAGTATACGACCTTCAGGCTTTGAATTCCGCGAGCTTTAAGTTCCCGCCGCATCACACGGGCAAGCGGACAAACGCTGGTTTCAAAGATATCTGCCACTTCAAAACGGGTGGGGTCAAGTTTGTTGCCTGCGCCCATGCAGCTGATAATCGGTGTTTCAGCCTGTTTCGCACGGACGATTAACTCCAGTTTCGCGGTGACGGTGTCAACCGCATCAATGATATAATCATATTTGGAAAGGTCAAATTCGCCTGCATTTTCCGGTGTATAAAAACATTGATGAAGCTCCACATGGCAATCCGGATTAATATCTAAAATTCGGTCACGCATGGCTTCCACTTTTGGGATTCCTATGGTTTTGCGCGTGGCGTGAATTTGACGGTTCAGATTTGTCAGGCAGACGCGGTCGTCGTCAAACAATGCAAGGGAGCCAATTCCGCCGCGGACAAGTGCTTCCACGGCATAGGAACCAACTCCGCCGATTCCAAAGACGGCAACCGCAGAGTTTTTTAGTTTTTTAATCGCTTCGCCGCCCAGCAATAATTGGGAGCGCGAAAATTGATCCAGCATGTATTTCCTCCGATTCAGTCAAGATAAAAGGGCGTGGACAGATAGCGTTCTCCGGTGTCCGGCAAAAGTGCTACGATTTGTTTCCCATAGTTTTCAGGACGTTGTGCAAGAAGATTTGCGGCCCAAACGGCAGCTCCGGATGAAATACCGGTTAGAATACCTTCACAGCGGGCCAATTCGCGCCCGGTGTGGTATGCATCTTTATCTTGAACGGGAATAACTTCGTCTAGCAGTGTGGTGTCAAGCGTTTTAGGAATAAATCCTGCGCCAAGGCCCTGCAGTTTGTGCGGACCGGGCTTTTTCCCCGAAATCACTGCGGAATCGGCAGGCTCCACGGCAACAATTTGCACTTGTGGATTTTTTTCTTTTAAGTACTGGGCAACTCCGGTGATGGTGCCGCCCGTTCCGACTCCTGCGACAAAGATATCTACTTTACCATCCGTATCGCTCCAAATTTCCGGACCGGTGGTTTCACGGTGCGCTTGTATGTTGGCAGGATTCGAGAATTGTTCGGGCAAGAAGGAATTCGGTATGCTTTTTTGGAGTTCTAAGGCTTTGTCAATGGCGCCCCGCATTCCTTTGTTGCCTTCGGTTAGCACAACCTCGGCACCATAAGCGCCCAACAGTTTCCGGCGCTCTATGCTCATGGTTTCGGGCATGGTTAATATGATGCGGTATCCTTTGGAGGCCGCCACTGAGGCTAGACCGATACCTGCGTTGCCGCTTGTTGGCTCAATAATGACGGAATCGGGCTTTAATAGTCCCCGTTTTTCTGCATCTTCAATCATCGACTTTGCAATACGGTCTTTCACGCTGCCGGCCGGATTGAGGTATTCCAGTTTTGCGAGGAGCACCGCTTGCAGCCCGTGCAGGCGTTCATAATTGCTCAACTCCATCATCGGCGTATTTCCAATCAGATCCGTAACCGATTTTGCTATCAAAATGTTCCACCCCTGTCAATTACACATTTCTTAATAATTTTCTTTATTATAGGTTATTATAGGTTTCTTTTCCGCCTCCTGTCAATGTATAATCAACCAAAAATAGAAAAATAGTATGATTTCGCCGGGGCATGCTTGACTTAAACGAAAAGATTGGATATGATTAAAAAAGTCTATAAAAAAGGAGCGCTCTTATGAGAATTTCATCGAAAGGAAGATACGGACTTGCGGCAATGGTCTGTATGGCAGAAAGTTATGAGAGCGATGCCTGCATAACGATCGTTAGCCTTTCGAAACGGCTCGGAATTTCCAAAATTTATTTGGAACAGGTGTTTTCTCTGCTCAAGCGCGGAGGGCTGGTTTTGGCCATTAAAGGTGCGCAGGGAGGGTATAAGCTGGCAAAACCGCCACAGAAAATTTCCGTTTATAACATCCTTCAGGCACTGGAACAGTCGCTGTTTGAAAAGACAGCGGAATCTGTTGCCCAGAAAGCGGATCATATTGAAAAAGCGATGCAGATATCCGTTTTTTCAGCCCTAGATGCGGCGGTGGAAAAAGTCCTGCAAAATATCACACTGATGGATCTTCAATTGGAAGCAGAAAGACAGAATCAAGAATCATCGTACATGTTCTACATATAATCAAAGTATCAGCCCCTTTTTCTGCAGGAAGTTCTGTGGAAAGGGGCTTTTTTGAGTGCATTTTTCAGACGATTCACTTTATTTTAATTTCTGTGTTCGGCAGAAATGCTTTCTAGTTTTTTGCGGTTGAGGATTCGGATTTCTCCGCGGGAAAGTTTTACTAATCCTTCGGACTGAAAATAGCGGAGCATCCGCGTGACCACTTCGCGTGCAGTGCCCATGTTTTTTGCGATTTCTTCATGTGTAATCGTTAAATGATCCCCGCCGCTGATTGCAGATTCTTCCAACAGGAATAAAGCAAGTCTGCGGTCGAAACTCATGAACAAAATCTGTTCCAGAAGCCAGACCACATCGGAGAATCGTGAAGACAGAAGCTGATTGGTGTAGTCTGAAACAGCGATGGACTTCTGATTTAATTCGTTGTAAACGGCAGTTGGAATCAGAATGGTTTCACTGTCCTGAACAGCCTCAATGAACACATCGAACCGGATATTTTTGAGCATGCAAGAGGCAGAGAATATGCAAATATCCCGCTCAAACAGTCGGAACAGCGTAATTTCTCTGCCTGTATCCGACAAGATGAAGGTCCTTACCTGACCGCTTTTTACCACAAACAGTCCGGCACAATCCGCTGCGCCGTTATGAAGGCTGCTGCCTGCAGGGTGACTGCGAATTGTCGCGGAGGATTGAATGAGCTGTTTTTCCTGCTCTGACAGACGGTCCCAGAAAGGGAGGGACTGGCGCAGAAATATGATATCGGATTGGTCCAAGGACACGGTGGCATACCTCCAGTCGTTGTATTTTCATTGTCATTTTTAAGCTTTATGCCATTCGTTTTCCAGTTCTTCTGTTACTTCGGAAGTTTTCAAACTTTCCTCGGAACAGATTGCTTCATTCAGGCTGCGCAAGAAAGGAAATGTGACAAACAGCGCGATGAGAAAAGTGAAGCAGTCCGCAGCAGGCTGGCTGATTTGTACGCCATAAAGGCCAAAAAGGTGTGGCAAAATCAGAATGGCGGGCAAAAAGCAAAGGCCTTGCCGCAGAACGGACAGCAGTGTTGCCTGTTTCGGTTTGCCGATGGACTGAAACAGCATGTTGGAAATGACCACAAATGCTTGAAGCGGCATAACGGCACATTGAGCCCGAAACGCAAGCGCACCAATTGCAATCACTTGCGGGTCGTTCCTGCGAAACAGAGCCATAATTTGCGGCGAGAAAATAAATGAGAGGGAACAAAGAAACAGCAGACCGAAAAAACCAACCTGAACACAGAACCAAAAGGCTTGTTTTAAGCGCGCATAACATTTTGCTCCGTAATTATAACCCGCAACCGGCTGAAATCCTTGACCGAACCCAATTAAAGCGGCGAGCAGGAAGAAAAATGCGCGTCCCACAATCGACATAGCCGCGACGGCGGCATCGCCGTACATAGCGGCAGAAACATTTAGAGCAATGGTTGAAATGCTGGCCAGTCCCTGACGAAAAAAGGACGGCATGCCGGTTTTCAGAATTTCAGCATACATATTCCATTTGTATGAGATGTTTTTTACACTGATTCCGACAATTGTGCGCCGGCAGATATAGTTATAAAGAAGAATGATAAAACTGACACTCTGACCGATAATCGTTGCAATTGCCGCTCCGGCTATGCCCAAATGGAACGTAAAAATCAAAAGCGGGTCCAGTGCAATGTTCAAAATACATCCTGTCGAGATACCCACCATGGAAAAGAAGGCCTTGCCCTCCGCGCGCAGGTCATTGTTCATGACGAAAGTGGCGCACATAATCGGAGCGCCGAAAAGGATGTACTGTGCATAGCTTTGCGCATAAGGGAGGATGGTATCCGTTGCCCCCAGCAGCTGCACCAGCCTGCGGTTGAAAATCAGCCCGGGAATCATAATGACGACAACACCGACTGTGACAGCGGTGAAAAAAGCGGTGGATGCGGCCTGTGAAGCTTCATGGTTTCTCTTAGCTCCCAGAAAACGGGAAATGACTCCTCCCGAACCCATGCCCAGTGTAAAGCCAATTGCCTGTATAATCGCCATAATGGAAAAATCCACACCGACTGCCCCGGCTGCGCTTGTGCCCAGCTGGCTGACAAAGTAAGTGTCAGCTAAGTTGTATGCGGCTGAAATCAGCATGCTGATTATCGTTGGAACCGCGAGGGAGCAAATCAAGCGCGGAATTGGTGTTTTTGTCATTTTTTCATATTGTTTATGTGCATCGGTTGTTGCTAACATGCAGATCATTCACTCCGTCTCAGTATTGGCACATGGATGGGATGGCACTGTCAGTCCGCATAGAGCGGCGTAACGCCGGCGTCGGCCATCAGCGCATCGCGCTCCTCTTCGGTTGCACCGTAGTAATATTTGTGGTCCGTACTCGTTGCAAAATACAGGTAATCCGTATCTGCCGGATGTGCCGCAGCATAAAGCGCATCCGCACCCGGATTGGAAATGGGGCCGGCGGGCAGACCGGTGCATTGTTCTCGGTATGTATTGTAATATTGATTGTATTTATCGCCAAACTGCGGCACTAAGTATATGTTGCAGTAATCGCGTGTGGAGTCTGCTTGCAGAATCATGCCGATTTTCAGCCGGTTATGAAATACGGAAGACACCTTCCTCATATTATCCGGGTCATCGGCTTCCCGTTCAATAATGGAAGCAAGCGTAATCAGCTCATCGGTTGAAAAACCATCATAGGAGTATTTGTCCCCAATCCGGCGTTCCGCGTTGCGCAGAAATTTACCGACGGCGTCCTCCGGTTTCATGCCAATATAAAATTCGTAGGTATCGGGATACAGATAGCCCTCGAGTTTGTAACAGCGGTTTGGGTTGTCCTCAATTTTTGCAACAAGAGGATAATAACTGAAGTCGTATGTTTGAGCCGCGTTGATAAATTCTTCACTGGAGCAGACCGAATTTGCCTCAAGCCTTGCGGCAATCTGAGAAAGAGTAAATCCCTCGGGAATGGTAACCGTAACGGTTTTGGGCGTTTCATCCGACTGCACATTTTGGGATTCGGGAGCCGTCGCGGCTGAGCTGATAGTATTTTCGTTCGATAACGGGGAAGATGAAAATTGGGACTCCGATGAAGAAAGAGTTGTATTGGGTTTGCCGGAAGCAGTCTCTGAATCCGCGGCAGACGAAACCTGCGCAGAGGCAGAAGACTGCATACTGCTTTCGGATTTAGATGACGCAACGTTGGAAAACGTTTTGGTATCGGCAGAACAAGCTGCCAGTAAAACGAACGCAGCAGCGAAAAGAAACGGCAAAATCGTGTTTTTCATAAACTTTTTCCTTTGGATTGCTGATTTGAAAAAATATTAAAGATGTTTGTGTAAATAAGAATGATATTTATTTCACCATTATAAAACATTATATTTGATTTTACAACCAAGCTGTTCTATCCCAAAACTCTGGGATGTTTGAGCTTTAAACAACCTGAAACAAATAGAATTTTAGATAGGATGTTTCCGGCACATTCCACAAAATGGGATGGTCGGGTGCCTGTTGCCTAGCTTCAATTTGCCGCAAAGATACCTGCGCGTCTGCAGCCGCACGCCGAATGACATCGCGGAACAGTTCATCCGTCATAAAATGCGAGCAGGAACAGGTGGCAAGATACCCGCCCCGCGGTAAAAGTTTCATCGCCCGATAATTGATTTCACGATATCCGCGCGCAGCGTTTGCTACCGTTTGCCGGCTTTTTGTGAAGGCAGGCGGGTCGAGAATCACAAAATCATATTCCCCTTTTTTGCTTTTTGCCAAAGTGGGAAGAAGGTCAAATACGTTGTTGCATTCAAAAGTCATTTGCTCCGAAAGACCGTTGCGTGCCGCATTTTCCTTTGCCATGGAGATGGCACTTTCTGAAATATCCACGGCGTGAACCGAGGCGGCACCTGCTTTTGCAGCATTGAGCGCAAAAGAGCCGGTGTCTGTAAAACAGTCTAAAACGCGTTTGCCGCGGCTGATAGCTGCGACAGCTCTGCGATTGTATTTCTGGTCGAGGAAAAATCCGGTTTTCTGCCCATTTGCAAAATCCACCGCATATTCGATTCCGTTTTCATGTATGACGGTTGTGCTAAAATTCGGCATCGGCAGCCCTTCCAGCGGGAAAAAGCCGCAGTTTTGCTCCATGCCCTCCAGATTGCGCAGGCCGGAATCATTTCGCTCATAGATGCCGTCAATTTTTTGGCCGTCTTCCGTCAAAATGCGATATAATAGCCGAAACAGCATCGGTTTCATTTTTTCGATGCCGAGCGACAGCGTCTGCGTTACGAGGATGTTTTCAAAACGGTCCACGGTTAAACCCGGGAAAAAATCTGCTTCACCAAAAATCAGGCGGCAGCAGGACAAATCTTCTTTTGCCAGAACCGATTTGCGGTATTCCCATATGCATAGCGCAGACGGCGCTCAAAAAACGCTTCGTCAAATTTATCGTTTGCGTTGCGAGAAATTAGCCGCACGCGGATTTTGGAATGGGAATTGAAAAAGCCGGTGCCAAGATAGGCCCCGCGTTTGCTGAGAACATCGGTCAGTGCTCCGTCCGTGCAGTCATCACCGCCGATGATTTCAGTTCCGTAGACCCATGGATGTCCCGAACGAATGCTTCGCTCTGCTTTTGGTGTCACGATTACTGTTGGATAAATTCGTTTTTGATGCAATTGTGATATCCCCCTGCCGGAAAAACGGGCACAGCATTCTGCCGTACCCGCTTTCCAAATCGTTAATCAATATTAATATGAATTTATTATTTAAACTTTACTGCTGTACCGTAGGCTATGACTTCCGCCGCGCCCTGCACAATGGAAGACGATGCATATCGAACTGATACAATCGCGTCCGCGCCCAGTGCTTCGGCTTCTTTCTTCATACGTTCTGTGGCAAGTGCGCGGGCGTTGTTCATCATATCGGTGTAGGAGGTCAGTTCCCCGCCGACAATGGATTTGAGTCCTTGGGTGATGTCTTTTCCAATATGTTTCGATTGTACCGTGCTGCCGCGGACCATTCCGAGCATTTCCAATTCTTTGCCGGCGATATAATCTGTGGTTACTAAAATCATCATTTTCTGCTCCTTCGCATTTTATTTGATAGTTATCGCACGATTCTTCGTGCGCTGAAAGAATCTTGTGACCATTTCATTTGGAGCTTCAAATTTTACGCAGTGTAGGGCTGCAATCGTATTATGATACTTAGTGATTTATTATAACATGATACGCCGGTTTTGCAAAGTCCAATAAAATCCATGCGCTTTATTTCTTACAGTTTTGTCTTATTTGTTGAATTTGCTTTAAAAATAAGGTATAGTGAAAACACTGCAGAAAAAAAGGAAAGATTTAGCAGGAGGCATATATATGAAAAAAACTGGTTGGATTATTTTAATTATTGTAGTAGTAGGTATCTGTGCGGGTGTCTTTTTATTTACAAATGGAACTTTTTCTGTAAACAGTCCGTCGACTTCCAGTGCCGCGTCGGCAACATCTTCCGCAGAGAGCACTGTTTCTGCTTCTTCTGAAACACCGTCCTCCGAGTCGGAGACAGAGAGTGTCGCCAGTTTGACGGACGCGCAGATTACGGAGAAAATTAAGTCGGAAATTCCGCTCGATTGGGAGAAGTATACGCTCAAAGAACTGACGGACAACCCGGTTTCCACAGGCGGGGTGACCTATCGCACTTATTCAACTTGGGACGACGACTATATGGAAGGTCCGCTGATTCTTTACAACCCGGAGGATGGACAACTTTACACATATACTTATCAGGATACCGCTCCAATACCTGCAGCGGAGGATCCTGCGTTTGACAAGACGGAACATACTGTGACGGGCGTGATTACTGACGCCGCAATGATGAGCATTCAAATTCATACAACCGACGGGGACGATTTAACGGTCCGCAGATTCGGTGTGGAACTGATCAATTTGGATGATGGTTTTAAAATCGGCCGGAATGTAAAGGTTACCTATACAGGTGTTTGCAAAGACGGAGATTCTCAAAGAATGTTTGTCACAAAGATTGAAGGAATTCAATAATCTAAATCTGCACAGGCAAATTTGCAAATTAAAAGGTTCGGTTTTGGCATATCCAAAACCGAACCTTTGTACTATACATTGAGAAGTTTGAAAGGCGTTTTTGCTTTTTACAAAATTCGATATAATGCGACTTTTTATTGATTTTACGTTTGTACTGCATAAAAATTTGAGAAAAAAAGATTGATTATCACTTTACTTAGTTGTAAAATATTAATTGTATTAGCTCAAAATAAAAAATTAATCGGCAACATCGCCGACCGGTTCGAGGTGAAAAAATGGCGACAAAAATTATTGATGCGGTCAAGCAAGCGGAAATTGAGGCTCAGAAGGCGGAAGAACGGGCCGCGCTTGAGTGCGAAAATATTCTGCAAAATGCACGCAGCCAGGCGAAAAAAGATGCCGATGCAATGGTGCAGAAAGCAAAACAAGAGGCACAGAACCTGCTTGACGAAGCAAGGCGTCAAGGTGAAGAGATTGAAAAGGAAGCACAGTCCAAAATTGCTTCCCAGCTTGAATCAATGCGCCAAAAAGCGCTGAGCAGGCAGGATGAGGCGGTTCGGCTCATATTGTCCGAACTGATTTGAATGTCTGTCAATGTCGGCCGCAAGGAGGGATGTCTAATTGGCAGTAATGCAAATGAAACGCGTGGTGCTGTGCGCTCTTAAAAAGGATCGCAAAAAAATTCTTGAGGATCTTCAGCGCCGCGGTGTTGTTGAAATCGCTGATATCGGTCTTGAGGACGGAGTATTTCAGAAGAGCGACCTGTCCGAATCGAGGACGGCGTTTGCAAAAAACGTGTCGGCGGCTAAGCGCGCACTGGAAATTTTAAACCGTGTGGCCCCGCAGAATCAGTCCATGCTGGCGGCTTTGGAAGGGAAGAAACCATTGACCGTTGAGCAGTATGAGTCGTTTGCCAAGCGGCATGATGCTGCTGTCCGTACCGCGCAGCGGCTGGAGGAATTGGAACGCGAAATCGCGGATAATCGGGCTGAGATTGTCCGTTTGGAGTTGGAGCGGGAAGCACTGTCGCCGTGGATGGAGTTGGACGTTCCGCTAAGTTTTTCCGGAACAAAGACAACATCCGCTTTTATCGGTTCTCTGCCCGGAAGTTTAACACTCGAAGAACTGACGGCAAGTCTCGCGGAGGCTGCACCTGAGGCAGGGCCTTTTGCCGCGGAAATTGTTGGAACGGCACAGGATCAAACCTGCTTTTTCCTTCTGTGCGAAAAGAAGGACAAAGAGGTTTATGCTGCGGCTCTGACAGCGCTGGGCTTTGCAAAACCGGCTGTTCACGCCGATCAGCCGCCAAAGATGCAGGTTGAAGCGCTGAAAGCGTCGGAAGAAGAATGCCGGCGGACAATTCAAAAAGATGAAGCTGAAATTAAAAGTTTGGCCGGACAGCGGGAAGATTTGGAACTGCTCGCGGATTATGACACGATGCGTTCCGAAAAGTATGAGGTCATCGGCCATTTAGCGCAGTCCCGCCGCACATTTTTATTAATGGGCTATGTTCCTGCCGCAAAAGCAGAGGAACTAGCAGCATCCCTTTCCGGCAGGTATGATTTAGCGGTGGAAATTTCCGACCCTGAAGAGAACGACAATGTTCCTGTAATGCTAAAAAACAATTCTTTTTCCACTCCTGTGGAAAGTGTGGTAGAATCGTTCAGCCTGCCCGGAAAAGGTGAGGTCGACCCGACCACGCTGATGGCTCCCTTTTATTACTTTCTGTACGGTATGATGCTGGGGGATGCGGCGTACGGGCTGATTATTACATTAGTTACATTATTCCTTATCAAAAAATACCCCAATATGAAACAGAGCCTGCGGGAAACGATGAAGATGTTCTTTTACTGCGGTCTGTCCACTACATTTTGGGGTGTGATGTTCGGCAGTTACTTTGGCGATGTGGTCGATGTTGTTGGAAAAACGTTTTTCAACGTTGATGTCACCATTCCGGCGGTGTGGTTTACTCCATTAAACCAGCCCATGAGGCTGTTGGCGTTCTGTATGCTCGTCGGAATCATCCATTTGTTTGCCGGACTGGGCGCAGGCTTATATCAGTCCGTGAAAGCCGGGCATTATAAGGATGCGCTATATGATGTGATTTTTTGGTATATGCTGGTCGGCGGATTGATTGTGCTTTTACTTTCCACCAGTATGATGCGCGATATGTTCAGCCTGACTCTTGTGATTCCGACGCCTGTGGTGAAGGCCGCGCAGATTATTGTGATTGCAGCGGCGATTGGAATTATCCTAACAGGAGGACGGGATTCCCGCAATCCCATCAAACGAATCATGAAAGGGCTTTACTCACTCTACAACGTGACCGGATATTTGAGCGATGTGCTTTCTTATTCACGTTTGCTGGCTCTTGGCCTTGCCACCGGCGTCATTGCCAGTGTAATTAATACAATGGGCAGCATGGCCGGCGGAAGCGTTGTGGGAGCAATTGTTTTCATTGTGGTTTTTGTCGTTGGCCATACGCTCAACATTGCAATTAATATGCTGGGGGCTTATGTTCACACAAACCGTCTTCAGTATGTTGAATTTTTCGGTAAGTTTTATTCGGGCGGCGGGCGGAAGTTCAACCCATTTTCCGCAAGCGCTCATACCCAATTTTATCAATTCAAGGAGGAAAATAAATTATGAACTTTTTTAACAGCATTGGACTTCCACTTGCTCTTTTGGGAGCTGCGCTCGCAGCGCTTCTTCCCGGAATCGGTTCGGCAATCGGAGTAGGAAAAACAGGACAGGCGGCAGCCGGCGTGATAACCGAGGAACCTTCTTTGTTTGGTAAAGTTCTTGTTTTGCAGCTGCTTCCCGGTACACAGGGTATTTATGGGCTGCTGATTGCATTCGTAGCTCTTTCTCAAATCGGTATTCTCGGCGGTGCCGCTGCGGCAATGTCCGGTGCAAAAGGACTTTTGTACTTTGCAGCTTGCCTTCCAATGGCCATTGTGGGCTATTATTCCGCTGTGAACCAGGGCAAGGCAGCAGTTTCAAGTATCGGGCTTGTTTCCAAACGCCCGGATCAATTCGGTAAATCAATGATCTTCCCCGCGATGGTTGAAACCTATGCCATTCTTGCCCTTCTGATTTCCATTTTGTCGATTTTCGGCGTCAGCGGACTGAATGTTTAACAGTTAGGAGAACTTGTCAATGACAGGGTTAGATAAAATCATACAGGATATTAAATCTGAAGCCGATTCGGCGGTGAACGCGCGGCTTGAAAAAGCACGTGCGCAGGCGGAGGAAATTCGCAGTAAGGCCCAGAAAGATGCAGCCGAACAGTGCGCCGCCATTGCAAAGCGCGCTGAAGAGGAGGCAAATATGATCCGTGAGCGGGCCAAGTCTGCGGCTGCTTTGCAGACTCGGAAAGCAATTCTGAGTGCGAAGCAGCAATTGATCGCGGATACGATCGAAAAGGCGAAACAGTCGCTGTATGCCCTACCCGATGACGAATATTTTAGCCTTATTTTAAAAATGGCGGTCAAATATGCAATGCCCCGCGCGGGGGAGATTCTCTTTTCCCCCGCCGACTTAAAAAGGCTTCCAAAGGATTTTGAAAAATCTCTAAATGACGCCGTCAGAGAAAAGGGCGCGTCGCTCAAAGTTTCGGGGCAGACGAGAAATATCGACGGCGGCTTTGTGCTGTCCTATGGCGGAATTGAAGAAAACTGCTCGTTTTCGGCTTTGTTTGAGGCACGCCGCGATGAGCTGCAGGACAAAGTGAATCAGCTCGTGTTTGCGGGAGGTTGAAAATGACCGAAAAACAGGATTATATATATGCTGTAGCTCGCATCCGTTCGAAAGAACTGTCCCTATTAAACCAACAGGCACTGGAACAGCTGATGGCTTGTAAAACGTATGAAGATTGCCTGCATGTTCTTTCTGACAAGGGCTGGGATGTTTCTTCCGGTCATGCAGAAGAAATTCTGGCAGCGGAACGGGAAAAAACGTGGAAACTGATGCGGGAACTGGTTGATGATCTTTCGGTTTTCGACGTTTTCCTGTATCTGAATGATTTTCATAATCTGAAAGCGGCTGTCAAGGAAATCTGCATGGGCGTAAAAACGCCTAAAATCTATTTTGAAAACGGAACGATAGACCCAAGTTTGATTGTTCAGGCAGTTGAAAATCAAGATTTTTCCCGCTTGCCGGAACGGATGCAGGCTGCCGCGGAAGAAGCTTGTAAAGTACTGCTGCAAAATCACGATGGGCAGATGTGCGACGTAATCATTGACCGCGCTGCCTTGGAATCTGTACTGGAAGCGGGCATGGCTTCCGAAAATGAGGTGCTGCAGAAATATGCGGAATTAACGGTTGCATCCGCTGATATTCGCATTGCAGTGCGCTCTGTTCGCACGGGCAAAACGCTGGAATTTCTTAAGCGGGCACTTGCTCCCTGTGCAACGCTGGATGTTCAAAAGCTGGCTCGCGCAGCGGTGTCCGGAATGGATGCTGTTTTGGAGTACCTTGCTTTAACACCTTATGAGGGTGCCGTTTCTGCTTTGCGGGAATCGGTTTCAGCGTTTGAACGCTGGTGCGATAACCTGCTAATTGAGCAGATTCGTCCGCAGAAATACAATCCGTTCACCATCGCGCCTATTGCGGCGTATTTTTTGGCGAAGGAAAATGAAATAAAAACGGTCAGGATTCTTTTGTCCGGCAAGCTGAACCAGCTTTCGGATGAGTCCGTCCGGGAAAGGCTGAGGGAGACGTATGTATAAAATCGCTGTACTTGGTGACCGCGACAGTATCTACGGATTCGCCTCGCTGGGACTGGATGTCCGTCCGGTTCGGGATCTTGCCGAAGCTGCAGGGGAACTTCGGCACCTTGCCGAGGATGACTATGCCGTTATCTATGTAACAGAGGCCATTTTTGAGGGTCTTGCCTCTGAAATTGACCGATATGAGTCCCAGCAGATTCCGGCTATTATTCCGATTCCCGGCGTTTCCGGAAACACGGGTATCGGCATGAGAAACGTAAAGAAAACAGTGGAGCAGGCGGTCGGCTCCGATATTATATTCAACAGCGAAAACGAAAGAAGCAGGTGAGAAGGAAAATGAGCAAAGGCACGATTAAAAAGGTTGCCGGACCTCTGGTTATTGCCGAAGGCATGCGTGACGCGAATATGTTTGACGTGGTTCGCGTCAGTGAACAGCGGCTGATCGGCGAAGTCATAGAAATGCACGGAGACCAGGCGTCCATTCAGGTCTATGAAGAAACGTCCGGCCTCAAACCGGGGGAACCGGTGGAATCCACCGGAGCTCCGCTGAGTGTGGAACTGGGTCCGGGCCTGATCAGCAGTATTTATGACGGAATCCAGCGCCCGCTGGAAGAAATAATGAAAATAACCGGCAACAACCTGCACCGTGGCGTGGAAGTACCGGCGCTGAAACGCGATGTGAAATGGCATTTTGTTCCGAAAGTATCGGCCGGTGATGAAGTGACTGCCGGCGATGTTCTTGGTACCGTGCAGGAGACGGAAATTGTGGAACACCGCATTCTGGTGCCCAATGGAATAGCCGGCACGGTTTTGTCAATTCAGGAAGGCGATTACACGGTGGAAGAGCCGGTGGCAAAAATCAAAACGGCAAACGGTGCCGAGCAGGATATTACTCTGATGCAGAGGTGGCCGGTACGCGTCGGACGTCCGTACAAAACAAAACTATCGCCCGAAATGCCTCTGATTACCGGTCAGCGAATTATTGATACAATGTTTCCAATTGCGCGCGGCGGTACCGCTGCGGTTCCGGGACCGTTTGGAAGCGGCAAAACCGTTGTACAGCACCAATTGGCAAAATGGGCAGATGCTGATATCGTTGTATATATCGGGTGCGGTGAGCGCGGCAACGAGATGACGGATGTTCTCAACGAATTCCCTGAACTGAAGGACCCGAAAACGGGGTATTCGCTGATGAAGCGCACCGTGCTGATTGCCAACACATCCGATATGCCTGTGGCTGCGCGTGAAGCATCTATTTATACCGGCATTACCATTGCGGAATATTTCCGCGATATGGGGTATTCCGTAGCTCTGATGGCTGATTCCACATCTCGCTGGGCGGAGGCTCTGCGTGAGATGTCAGGCCGTTTGGAAGAAATGCCGGGTGAAGAAGGCTATCCGGCATATCTGGGCAGCCGTTTGGCGCAGTTTTATGAACGCGCCGGGCGTGTGAAAACCGTTGGCAAAGAGGACCGCGAAGGTTCGCTGTCCGTTATTGGAGCGGTATCGCCTCCCGGCGGTGATATTTCAGAGCCTGTTTCTCAGGCGACCCTGCGCATTGTTAAGGTGTTCTGGAGCCTAGATTCCGCACTGGCTTATGCCCGCCATTTCCCTGCTATTAACTGGCTGACCAGTTATTCATTGTACGCTGATTCACTGGGTAAATGGTTTAATGAGAACGTGCATCCGGATTGGATGGATTTACGTGCTCGCCTTCTCCGCCTGCTGCATGATGAGAGCGAATTGGATGAAATCGTGAAGTTGGTTGGTATGGATGCTCTCTGCACCGGACCGCCTGAAGCTGGAGGCTGCGCGTTCCGTTCGTGAGGACTTCCTGCAGCAGAATGCATTTAATGAGGTTGATATGTTTACACCGCTGGAAAAGCAGTACCTCATTATGAAGCTGGTTCTGCGGTTCTACGATGATACGGTGGAAGCGCTAAAACGAGGAGCTCCGGTGGATGAGCTTGTAAAACTTCCTGTGCGTGAGAGAATCGGACGTTTTAAATATGTTCCGGCGGATAAAGCCGCAGCGGAATTTGACGAAATCACAACTCAGATAGCAAAAGAGATTGAAGAACTGCTCAACCGAAAGGAGGACTTCTGATGCCGAAGGAATACAAAACCATTCAGGAGGTCGCAGGTCCTCTGATGCTGGTGCGCGGAGTGGAAGACGTAGCCTACAATGAATTGGGCGAAATTGAATTGGCTAACGGAGAAAAACGCCGCTGCAAAGTGCTGGAAATCGATGGAGGAAATGCGCTGGTTCAGCTGTTTGAAAGTTCAACCGGAATTAACCTGGACAACAGCAAGGTGCGCTTTCTTGGCCGCAGCATGGAGCTCGGCGTTTCAGAGGATATGCTCAGCCGCATTTTCGACGGTCTTGGCCATCCGATTGACGGCGGGCCCGAGATTTTGCCGGAAAAGCGTCTGGATATTAACGGCCTGCCGATGAACCCTGCGGCACGCAGCTATCCGCAGGAATTTATTCAAACCGGTGTTTCAGCCATTGACGGCTTAAATACGCTGGTGCGCGGGCAGAAACTGCCAATCTTTTCTGCCAGCGGCTTGCCGCATGCCAATTTGGCAGCACAGATTGCGAAACAGGCAAAAGTAATCGGAACGGAAGAGCCGTTTGCCGTGGTATTTGCCGCCATCGGAATCACTTATGAAGAGTCGAATTACTTCATTCAGAGTTTCCGTGAAACCGGCGCTATTGACCGTACCGTCGTGTTCGTCAATCTAGCGAATGACCCGGCCGTTGAGCGTATCGCAACTCCGCGCATGGCCTTAACCGCTGCGGAATATCTCGCGTTTGAAAAAAACATGCATGTTCTTGTTATCCTGACGGATATTACCAACTATGCAGATGCGCTGCGTGAAATTTCCGCCGCCCGTAAAGAGGTGCCCGGCCGCCGTGGATACCCGGGATATATGTATACGGATTTGGCCTCGCTGTATGAGCGCGCCGGCAGACAGAAGGGCAAAAACGGAAGCATTACGCTGATTCCGATTTTGTCCATGCCGGAAGATGACAAGACCCACCCAATTCCGGATTTGACCGGGTATATTACCGAGGGGCAGATTATTCTCAGCCGTGAATTGTACCGAAAGGGCATCGCCCCGCCGATTGACGTGCTGCCGTCGCTGTCGCGTCTGAAAGATAAGGGTATCGGCAAAGGGAAAACACGAGAGGACCACGCGGATACCATGAACCAGTTGTTTGCAGCTTATGCCCGCGGAAAAGACGCAAAAGAGCTGATGGTTGTTCTCGGCGAGGCTGCTCTGACGGATATTGATAAGCTGTATGCTAAATTCGCTGATGAGTTTGAAAAACAATATGTGTCTCAGGGGTATGACAGCAACCGAAGCATTGAAGAAACACTGAACTTGGGATGGAAACTGCTTTCCATTCTGCCGCGCAGTGAACTGAAGCGTATCAAAGATGAGTATCTCGACGAATATTACGGCAAGTTTTAGGAAGGGGGCGACGGTATGGCCGCCACACATGTGAATCCCACGCGTATGGAGTTGACCCGGCTAAAGCGAAAGTTGGTTACCGCGCTGCGCGGACACAAACTTTTAAAAGATAAACGTGATGAGTTGATGCGCCAATATCTGGATTTGGTTCGGTTGAATCGCTCTCTGCGTGAAAAGGTGGAACAGGGAATCCGTTCCGCAAACCAAAATTTTGTGCTGGCCCGCGCGGGTATGCCGGATGAGGAAGTCAACGTCGCTTTGATGGCCCCGAAGCAGGAGGTATCGCTGGAAGTATCAAAACGCAATATTATGAGCGTGGAAGTTCCGGTGTTTCAGTATCACACCAGAACATCGGACCCAAATGACATCTATTCTTACGGTTTCGCGTTTACTTCCGGCGATTTGGATGACGCAGTGAAGTCTTTGGCGGATTTGCTGCCGGATATGCTCAAGCTCGCGGAGGTGGAAAAATCCTGCCGCATGATGGCCGCGGAGATTGAAAAGACCCGCCGCCGCGTCAATGCCTTGGAGCATATTATGATTCCCGAACTACAGGAAAATATCAAATATATCACGATGAAACTGGATGAGAATGAGCGTTCCACACAGATTCGCCTGATGAAAGTCAAAGATATGATGCTGGAAGAAGCCCATCACTACAAAGAGCGTCAGAAAGAGACTTTTGCAGTGTAAAAGATTGTAGCGTCAGATTTTGATGATATTTTGACGGAGAAAACAGTTCCAAAATGCCCCCGTGCTGGTGTCACAGCGCGGGGGCAAAATTTAATTTTCAGCTTTGGTATTTATGCTCTGTGTGCATATTTCAGCAGCCTTAGAGAAAATGGATCAATCAAGAGTCAATCCAATCTTTTGGACGGACTAATCTACGTGGAGATCCGATATAAATTCTTGTAATTCGGACGGCCGGCGGAATCCATTAAATAAGCGGAGTCATCCGCATCCTCAATTCGGTTTTCATTCAGAGCGCGAATAATGGTTTCTGCGTCTTGGATTCCTATTCCGTGCCCATAATATAATTTGCCATTTAAGTCAATTACATTTTCTCCCTGCCACTCCGGTGTCAGAGGGTCAACATCCGGGTTTGCAAAATAACGGCGGTCGCCCGGAAGGTAAAACGGATATTTTCTTATCAGTCCGATTTCTCGCAGTCGCCTGTCGAGATGATGCCAGTTCATCAATTCAATTTTGGGAAACATGCGGTCAAATTTTTCATGCCCCAGAACAGCCAGTAACGCGCCATAATATACAATCACCATAGCAGTTGCGCATTCTGTCCCATATCTATGCCCGTTTTCAAAGATATCCCGAATTGCTTTGCTCGGACTGACACCGCTTTTCAGTCGAAATCCTCCTTCTGCAGTACGGTTCCAAAACGCTGGGTTACATCTCGATTTTCGGAATATAGCGAAGTTCATGCCACTGCGATTTAATTCTTCTGCAGCGTTTACGGTTTGATCCCGTAGATTTAGTTCAAACATCAGCTCATCCTTGGAATCGTAATCAATTTTTACATTCGCGGAAGCAAGCTGTATGAGAATGGAATGTTTTAGACTGTTTTGAGCAAGGTCTTCAAGTTCCTCTGAAGTCGTTTTATTTCCTGCGATAAAAATCATATTAGGCGCCCCCTTGTTCCGCTTTTTGCGATGCGTAGCTGCTCAGAAACCGGCAAGCGCATCCAGCGCTTCCAGTAGTGTGGGTTGCGTGTGTGAAGTTTTCGCGAGTAATCGGAAAGGATGGCTTTGTCATTATCCTGCGCTTGTGCAAAACAGCTCAGTGCTTCCTCTTCCTGCTTGCTCAGCGGTGTGACAGGCTTGTGTTTACGCGGAGAAATCTGTTTGCAAAGATAGCGCGCTCCAAGATCTAGGCTGCAAATTTGCGGCTGATTGGAGCTTTGCAGGCTTTCACCTGTAAAATACAGGTAGGCATTATTTTCGCGTAACCAGCGCATGAAATTACGGTATTGATTTTCTCTGCTTTGCGCATCCTTGCCAACATCGGGAAGATTCAGCAGCAAGCGGGCCAGTTCTCGGTCTCGTGCATTAGACGAACGCAGATAGGGGGCAATCAATTTCAGCGAGCCGGGATCGTGAGCTTGAAAAAATGCCCAGATTAGGTCATGTAAATATCCTTTCTTTCGGTTGCGCCGAAAAATGAGTTCAGCCAGCACAGGAAGTATGGATTTATCTCTGTATCTTCGTGTTAATACGGAGGCTGATAAATCGAGAACTTCGTCATAGTCATTGCTCATCCCATCGTCTTTTGCACCGGTTAGAAAAATCCATAAAAAAGCGGAATGCACCGTTTCATCTGAATAGGGAATTCCACAGCCCGGCAATGTTTTGTTTTCTTCCAGTACTTTATCACAGATCTGCAGCGCTGTCCGGATTTTTCCGTTTAGTTTCGGCGTCAGCTCAGCTTTTTCAATCTCGGGTTTTAATGCAAATAGGGTAGGAAAGCGCAAATCAGCGGCATTGAGCAGTTTTGCGGCGTTTTCCCCCTGTTTTTGCACTATCTTTTGAAAACGTCTTTTGCAGACGTCAATACCACAAACCCGCCGGATATATTCCAATGTTCCGACGGGTCCATATGAATTGTTATACATAAAAACTCCTTCTTTCACCAATCGGATTCTGTCTCTAATCCATTGTATCGGGAAAGAGGAGTTTTGTTTCTTATTCCTTGCCAGCGCCGATGAAATCTACACCGCCCTGATACGGGTGAAACACGATGCCGGAAACACCTTTAGCCATAGCATAATAGCGCTTGCTGTAATACAGGGGATAAAAGACCGCCTGTTGACTTAGGTAATTTTCCGCTGCGGCGTAATGAGAGGCGGCTTCGGTGCCTCCGGTGTTTTCCGCTTTGTCAAGCAGGGAATCGTATTGAGCATTGCTGTATCCAGTAAAGTTTCCGTTAGCGTCGCTGCGGAACAAGGACAAAACGGGAAGAGGGCCGTCGCTGTCCGGAGTGATGGGAAAAAGCGCCATTTGATAGTTGCCTGATTTGACTCGGGATTGCAGAGTGCTTTCGTCCATCGCCTGCATATTAAAATAATGGTTAAATTGCGAATTCCAAGCAATAATCATTTCGTTGAGCATTAGCTTAATATTTTCATCATCCGGGCACAGGACACTGATGGACTCTATGTCTGACAGGCCGAGCTCGGACAAACCGATTTTGAGGGTCTGTGCAGCGTTTGAATCGTGGGAAAGAAGGGAAGGATTGCCCGCAAGCTTCCGGTAATTTTTTCCCAGAAATGTAGTGTCCGGCAACAAAATGGCGTCTGCTTCTGTGGTGTCATTCGGTTTGTGCGAAAGAACGTTGCTGCGGTCAAATGCCTGCACAAATGCTTTGCGGATGTTCACATTTTTCATGAGGCCAGCTGAAGTGTTGAAGGCAAGCCCCCAAGTGCTGTCCTGAAAGGAAACAATGGTGCATCCCAAAGCTTTTGCTTCTTCGACTTGAGAGGAGGAAATAGGGACGGCGTCCACCTCTTCGTTTTTTAGTGCTGCAATGGGGTCACTCAGGTCGATTTCATCACCGTCTATTAGAAACTTGATATTTGATGGGAGTGGCTCACTGGCACCGGAATACGTGGAAGAACGTATCAGATTCAGATATTGGTCATGTGCCCATCCGTATTTTCCGTCAATTTTAAATGGGCCGTTTCCAAGCACATAGGAGGACTCCAGACCATAGCGGCCGGCAGTTGACTCAAAAAATTCCTGATTGCATGGCATAAAAGCTGCATTTGCCGTGAGTGTTGGAAAATCCGGATAGGAATATTCGAGATCTATTTTCAGTGTATGTTCATCCACTGCGGTGACCCCAAGCTGTTCCAGCGGTAATTGCCCGGCATTAATCTGCCGCGCATTTTTTATGCAGAACATCTGCGTGCTCATAGGTGAGTTGGTTTGGGGAGAAACAGCTCGGCGAAATGCAAAAATAAAGTCATCAGCAGTTACTGGGGTTTCATCGCTCCACTTTGCATCTTGACGCAGGTAAAAAGTAAATTCAGTGCTGTCCGCATTGCTTTCCCATCGCTCTGCGACGCCGGGGGTTGCATCTCCGTTTGTGTCTAATCGAGTTAACCCTTCAAACAGTGCTTCAATTGCTGTGATGGATGCGGAATCAGAAGCCATTTGTGGATCAAGGGTTCTTGGGTCATTTGCTAGGCCGTACACGATTGTTTTGTCGGCAATGGAAGGTCGGTTGTCTGAACAGCCTGCCAGAGCAAGCAAAAAAACGGTAAGTAAAATGGAAACGGAAATAATTTTCCTAAACTTCAATGAATATTCCTCCCGGCAGTTGGAATACCGATATTCTATCATTTTTTTTATTCTAATTCAATTATTGGGACAGCGGTCAGATACAACGGCCGGGGCCTGCGGACATTTTATTGGACTATATGGCTAATCCCATTTTGATTCTATATTCTGCTGGACTCAATCCTCCAAGAGATATTTTGATTCTCGTATCCCGATACCATACCATGTAAGCTTCAATTTGCTGCATAAAATCTTCTACTGTGATACCTTGCCAAGAACGGCCGTAGAACATCTCATTCTTCATTCTTCCAAAAAAACCTTCACAGGCTGAATTGTCCGGTGAACACCCTTTTTAAGACATTGATCTGATCAATCCTGCCTTACGGGTTCGATCTATCCAGCCCGGCCATCGATAGTGACAGCCTCGATCTGAATGAATAATCGGATGCGCATCTTGAGGAAGTGCACTAATTGCACGATCCAGCATACGGTTTACCAATTGTGCGTCTGGTTTACAGCTAATGTTCCATGCTACCGGCATACCATCATAGCAGTCAATAATAGGAGACAAATATACTTTTCCTGCTGGAATTGAGAACTCCGTCACATCAGTCAACCACTTCTGATTTGGCTTGTCAGCTCTGAAATTTCTTCGAATCACATTGGGTACTTCAGGGCTAATTTCTCCTTTGTAAGAGCAGTATTTCCTCTCTTTTCTGCCTTTCACAACCAAGCCATTTTCACGCATAATTTGACGTATCACCTTTTCGGATAGGGTATAGCCCTCTCGGTTCAATACTATTTTAATTCTACGATATCCATATCTTTCCTTATTGTTGTGGAATATGGTCGCAACAGCTTGATAATCATCTTTATGCTTCTTTGCAAAACTGACACGTTTCTTTTGATAGTAATAGCTGCTCTTTGCCAGTTTGAGTTTTTTTATCAATACAGGCAGTGGATACTTCTCTTTTAAGGCATCAACAATTACTGCCTTCTCCCTGTTGTTCAAGGGACTCTTGTTGACGCCGGGGTCTTTTTTTAGCACATCAATTGTTTTTTTCAGAATGTCAATTTCTAACTGCATATCTTGGATTTTTGCTTTCAGTTCATCAAGTTCCTCTGAAGATGCAGCTTTTCCTTCCGTCAGTTTCCCTCTGGCTCGCTCATTGGATGCATTCATTAATGCCGCAGCACCTTTCTGGATATATTTGCGCCGCCAGTTATATATACTTGCTGTGCTATATCCCACTTCATTTGATACTAATTGTACATCTTCTCCCAGCTCAAAGCAACGGTGTAAAATCTCAAGCTTTAATTCTATAGGTGGATGGCGAGGGTGCTCCGGTGTATTATATCCACAAAAGGTGCATCGGTCTTCCGGCAACATTCGTTTTTGATCGATAGCGTTTGATATCCAAAATTGTATAGCGTTTGCCTGCGTGCCGGATATCCCAAAATCGTTATTGTTTTTGTTACCGATTTCGTTTCTTCATAAACCTCCAGGGCTTTTCGATATTGTTCCTCTGAATACATCCTCTATCTCCTTCCTGAGTGTATTCAGTCCAACTTTTTGTCTGCACCCCCTTATCGATACAACATTATTTTAGGAGAAAATGAAAGAACTTTTTAGACGTTTTTGGTGCTGCAAAGTGATTTAGCATACAAAAAGGCCCGAAAAAGCGGGGCTAACGCTTTTTCGGGCATGGACTGTTTTTAACTCTTTAAATCGCTTTGTCTCCGGTTTCTCCTGTACGGATACGGACGGCCTGCTCTACATTGTACACAAAGATTTTTCCATCTCCAATTTCTCCAGTTTTCACAGCTTCACGAACTTTTGAAATCAGATCGGATACGATTTCATCATGCACTACGGTCTCTACTTTTACCTTTGGCAGCAAATTGAGATTAAAAACAGTTCCGCGGTATACTTCTCTTAAGCCTTTTTGATTACCGCATCCGGAGACCATTGTGACTGTCATGCCGTAAATACAGCATTGATTTAAAACATCCTTTACCGCTTCCAGCTTTTCCGGTCGAATAATCATTTCAATTTTTTTCATTTTTTATCCCCCTGTCTTATGAAATTTCAACGGGTTTTGTTTGGTATGATTATATATAAAAATTCTTCTCAGTCAATACAATGAGAAAGAAACCGAGGAAAATTAACTGGAAAACGGTTAAAAGCACAAAAGAACGCCAGTGTTACCATAGAGGAAAAAGGAAAAGGGATGCAGACCGCTGCGGCTTGCATCCCGAATGTTTTGCATATTTTGCATATTTATTCTATAATGCTCTCGCCTGTCATTTCCGACGGCTGAGGAAGACCAAGAATTTTCAGCATGGTAGGAGCAATATCTGCCAAACGACCGCCGGAACGCAGTTTGCAGGGATATCCTACTACACAGAATGGAACGGGGTTTGTAGTGTGAGCGGTAAACGGTGAACCGTCCGGCTCTTCCATCTGCTCAGCGTTTCCGTGATCCGCTGTAATCAGTGTGACTCCACCCATCTCGTTAACTGTGTCCACGACTCGACCCACACAGGTATCAACAGCCTCCACGGCGGCTTTTGCCGCGTCAAAAACTCCGGTATGGCCGACCATATCGCAGTTTGCAAAATTTAGAATAATGACATCGTATTTGCCGCTGCGGATACGCTCCACGAGTGCGTCTGTTACTTCATAAGCACTCATTTCAGGTTTGAGGTCATAGGTTGCAACTTTCGGCGAATTGATCAAAACGCGATCTTCGCCCGGATAAACGGTTTCCACGCCGCCGTTAAAGAAAAAGGTGACATGGGCATATTTTTCCGTTTCCGCGATGCGCAGTTGTGTCATGCCGTTTTGAGAAATGACCTCTGCAAGCGTATTTTTCAGCTTCTGCGGCCGAAATGCAATGTCAACATTTGGCAGTGTGGCGTCATATTGCGTCATGCAGACAAAGTGAAGGGGGAGAAAACCTTTTGATCGATTAAAACCGTCAAAATTCGGATCGACAAAAACACGGGTGATTTGGCGTGCGCGATCCGGACGGAAATTATAGAAAATCACAGAATCATCGGCGTTTACACAGCCCTCAGAGTCGCAGACAACGGGAACAACAAATTCATCCGTTACATCGTTTTTGTAGGATGCTTCAACTGCTGCGACGGGGTCGCTGTTTTCAACGCCTTGCCCCAGAACCATCGCGTTATAGGCTTTTTCCACGCGTTCCCATCTGCGGTCGCGGTCCATTGCATAATAACGGCCCATCACGGTTGCAATTTTGCCGATGCCTATTTTTTGCATTTGCTTCTGACAATCGACAATAAAGTCTTTACCGGAAGTGGGCGGCACGTCGCGTCCATCCAGAAAAGCGTGAACATAAACTTTTTTGCAGCCGCGTTGTTTTGCAAGTTTTAGCAAAGCATAAAGATGGCTGTTATGGCTATGCACGCCGCCGTCGGACAAAAGTCCCATTATGTGAAGTGCATGGTTGGACGACGCGGCGGCATCAACCGCGCCGAGCAGGGCTGGATTTTGGAAAAAGTCACCGTCCTGTATCGACTTGGTAATACGTGTTAGTTCTTGGTACACAATACGCCCGGCGCCGATATTGGTATGCCCAACTTCGGAATTTCCCATCTGACCATCGGGCAGGCCGACATCCATTCCGGAGGCGCCAATTTGCGTGAGAGGATTTTCGGAAAAAAGACGATCAAGATTTGGTGTTGATGCTGCTTTAACGGCATTCCCTTTCTGCGGGCCAATGCCGAATCCGTCCAATATCGTGAGAACTAGTGGTTTTTTCATGCAAGTACTCCTTCTAGTCTATTTACTGGCCGCTTTAATAATTTGTGCAAAGTCATCCGGTTTTAAAGAGGCTCCGCCGATTAGACCGCCGTCTACATCCGGCTGTGCCAAAAGTTCTGCGGCATTGTTTGGTTTCATAGAGCCGCCGTATTGGATCGTCATGGCATCGGCAGCTGTGGAATCATATAGGGAAGCTACCACCGCGCGAATGGTGGCGCAGACCTCATTAGCCTGCTCTGCGGTTGCTGTTTTTCCTGTTCCGATGGCCCAAATCGGCTCATACGCAATAATGATCCGTTTCAATTCTTCGCGGGAAACACCGCCGAGCGCAATTTTTGTTTGCATGGCGACAAGCTCAGATGTAATGCCTTGTTCACGCTGTTCCAATGATTCACCGACGCAGAGAATGACATTTAGACCATTGTCCAATGCAGCACGAATTCGCTGGTTGACGGTTTTATCGGTTTCACCGAAATAGGTACGGCGTTCGCTGTGACCGATGATGACATATTGAACACCCATGGAGGCAAGCATCGGTGCGGAAATCTCTCCCGTAAATGCACCGGAGGGCGCCCAATGGCAGTTCTGCGCACCAACTTTTACGCAGGAATCTTTTGCGGCTTCCAAGGCAGGGAACAGATCCACGAACGGTACGCAGACGATTACTTCGCACCCTGCGTTCTGCGCATGGGGAAGAATGGCTTTTACCAATTCTTTTGCTTCTTCCGGAGTTTTATTCATTTTCCAGTTACCAGCTATTACGGCTTTTCTGAGTTTCTTATTCATTACGGCAACCTCCTGTTATCAATATTGGACATATTCTTATTATCAAAAATCTGAAAAGAAGGAGCGGTTTAGCCGCCCCCTCTGAATTATTTATCGTTCAGACAGGCGATTCCGGGAAGTTCCTTGCCCTCTAGAAATTCCAGGGACGCGCCGCCGCCGGTAGAAATGTGAGTCATTTTTTCTGCAAAGCCAAGTTTTTCAACAGCCGCCGCAGAATCACCGCCGCCAATGATGGAAATAGCTCCGCTGTCCGCTACCGCTTTGGCCACCGCTATGGTACCGCCTGCAAAATGTTCCCATTCACTTACGCCCATTGGACCGTTCCAGACAACAGTTCCCGCACCTTGAATGGCTTCTGCAAACAGCTTGCGGGTTTTTTCGCCGATATCAAGCCCCATCCAGCCGTCCGGGATTGTGTCGGAATCCACAGTCTTGTAATTTGCGTCTTTGTCATATTTGTCGGCAATCACATTGTCCACAGGCAGCAGGAATTTTACATTCTTTGCCTTTGCTTTTGTCATCAAATCGGATGCGAGAGAGATCTTGTCTTCCTCGCACAGGGAAGAACCGATGGAATAGCCGAGCGCCTTTGTGAACGTGTAAGCCATGCCGCCGCCGACGATTAAAGTATCCACTTTGTCGAGCAGGTTTGTGATTACGCCGATTTTATCCGAAACTTTTGCACCGCCTAAGATTGCCACAAACGGGCGCTTCGGATTTGCAAGAGCGCCGCCCATAATGGTGATTTCCTTCTGAATCAGATATCCGCATACAGCCGGAAGATAATCTGCAACGCCGGCGGTGGAAGCGTGCGCACGGTGTGCGGTTCCGAAGGCGTCGTTGACATAAATTTCAGCCATGGAAGCAAGCTCTTTTGCAAAGGCGGGGTCGTTCTTTTCTTCTTCCTTATGGAAACGCACGTTTTCCAGAAGTTCCACTTCTCCGTCTTTCAGCTCGGCCGCAATGCTTTTTGCGCTTTCACCGATGACATCTTTGGCCATCTTCACTTCAGTGCCAAGTTTCTCGGACAAATATGCCGCAACCGGAGCTAAAGAAAACTTCGGGTTAAATTCGCCTTTCGGGCGGCCTAAGTGGGAGCAGAGAATCACTTTAGCACCATGATCCCTTAAATAGCGAATGGTCTTCATTGCTTCGTTGATTCGCTTGGGGTCGGAGATATTTCCCTGCGCATCAAACGGGACATTGAAGTCACAGCGAACCAGCACCCGCTTGCCCTTAACCTCAATATCCTCTACGGTTTTTTTGTTTAAAGCATTCATCCAGTACCTCTCCTTTTTTAAGTATACAGAATTTTGGGAGATTTTTTCAATATTGTTACTATTCTAACAAACTTTTTTTCATTATACAACCAACGCCTAGCATTTTCAAGCATTTTGCCTTTTCCGCAAACACGAATTTTGCGGAAAAACTGCACTGTTTACCAGTGATATTGCCGAAGTTGTCCGCTGCACAGCATACCGGGAAAATTCCACTGCCGAAGAACTTCAAATACGCCAACGGCGACAGAATTCGACAGGTTCAAACTGCGTGCAGAAGGATCGTTGCGCATGGGAATGCGAACGCAGGTATCGGGGTTATCATACAGCAATTTTTCCGGCAAACCGGCAGTCTCCTTACCGAACACCAAATAGCAGCCGTCCGGATAGTTTGGTTCTGTATATACGTGCTGCGCTTTTGTTGAAAAATAGTAAAAATTACCGGTATTGCGGCTGAAGAATTCGGAAAGACTTTCATAATAGGTAATATCAAGCAGATGCCAGTAATCCAGCCCGGCGCGTTTTAGTTTTTTGTCGTCGATACTGAATCCGAGCGGCCCCACAAGATGCAGGCGAGCTCCCGTGGCGGCACAGGTTCGTGCCACGTTTCCGGTGTTTTGCGGAATTTCCGGTTCAACCATGACAATATTCAGTTCGGGCATAGTATTTCTCCTTTTTGTTAAAAAATGTAAAAAACACGGCGTTTTTCCATCATTTCACTTCAATATTGCAAAAGAAAAGAGGCAGAATAATGAAAGGAAGCCGTTTCATTCATTTCACTCATACTTGTTTCTGTGTTTGGAGGTATTATAAAATGTATAAACAGACTATGGATTTCGTGCGCGGAATTGGTACCGGCATGGTTGCCGGGATGGCACTGGCGACAGTTGGCACGCAGATGATGAAGAACAAACGCAGTCTGCGCCGCCGCGCGAACAAAACGCTGCATACAGTCGGCGAAATGATGGACAATATGCAGTATATGTTTAAGTAAGTATACGGTTTGTCAAGCGAAAGGGGACGGATTTATTATAGCCCGTCCCCTTTTGTCTGTGCAACTTTTTTTCGATATTCTTACATATAAATGATGTAAAATCGACTGCAGACGAGCAATAAAGATTTTGTTATTATTTTCCAATCAGATTTTAGTAGAATCCTTGAAAATTCTTTTGAAATAATGTAGGATAAAAAAGGAAAGAAAATAGGAAGAGTTTTTTCGTGAAAGGAGTTCTGAACCGATGCCGGAAAATCCTTTGCACACGGTCTTCCATACGGTTTCCTGCCGCCCGTTTGAAAGCGGCGCGGAGAAAAATTCCCTTTTGGCGGACTCGCTGGCAAAAGCACGTGCCGGCGGTTTGGCGAAGGGTTCGGCACGTGGGGTGGAGGCCGGCCGCATTGTGCGCATGCGTTATAAAATAGGCGGCGGAGATTTCCGATGGCGTAAGGTTTCCGGCAAAACTGTGGTTCAGGAGGCCTTCCGCCGTCCGGACGGTTTTCGGCTGATTACTTGGGATTTGTCAGGGAAAATCGTATCGGAGGCGGTTTATGGCAAAAAACTCGAATGGATTCGCTCGGTGTATTTTACCGTAGCGCCGGACAGACCGGATGTAGTTCTGCGTCCGCATGGGGAGGACGGCATCGAGATGCTGGAATTTGACTCCACCGCCGGCCGATACCGACGTGTGGAACTGCTGCCCTGTCCGGTGCGGCCATTGACGGCGGTGCAAAGTTATGTAAACAGCGTCGTCGGTGGAGAACCGCGGGTATTGGCGCGTACTGACAAAGGGCTTTTTTGTTATTGTCCGCGCGCGGAGAGGGACAAGCGCCTTGAGCTTTTCCGGCGGCTGGAGGAAAACGGCGGTGTGCCTAGTCCGGACTGGACGGATACGGGGGAGGACGAACAGCTGGAATTTTCCTACATACCGAACGATGGTTCCACTCCGCTTCCAACCGAGCAGAAAAAAGCGGATGACTTTCAGCACGAGGCTGTTCCTGCTTTTGCCGCAAATGCCGCTGCAGAGAATCCCTCCCATATTCAGGAAAGTCTGGATTCATCGGATTATGCGGTTAATCGGGAAATTTTTTCCGCTCAGTCGCCCGTTGAGCGTCCGACTCCGAATTTGTCCTCAGACACCCCGCCGCATCCGGACCCGCCGCGTCCTGCGCCTAAAAGATACGGTGTGGCCGCAAAGGGTCTCGGCGGTAAGGTGATTCACGTAAAGGGCTTAGAAAAGAAATCTGCCCGCATTGAGCCGATGTTCGGAGAAAGGCTGATTCCCGCAAAGCGCATCGTTGTCAGCGAAGAGGAAAGCTACCTGTATTTCGGCGAGCTAATCGATGGGCTGAGGCAGGGGCAGGGCCGCACACAGATGGAAAACGGGCATACCGCGTATGAGGGCGGATATCGGGACGACAAGCGCGATGGTTTCGGCGTATACTATTATAAATCCGGGAAACTGTGCTACGCGGGCAACTGGAAACAAAACCTGCGCAGTGGCATGGGCGTCGCGTTCGGTTCCGCAGATGGCTCCGTCTTCATCGGCAAATGGAAGGACGGTATCCCCACAGGGCGCGGCTCCGCATTCGACATGGACGGCAATCTGCTCTACACGGGTGAGTGGAAGGACGGCAAACGCCACGGGTATGGCACCGAATATCGGGGAGGACGGATCATTCGCTCCGGCCAGTGGCGAAACGGCGAATTTTATTCCGGGTGGACCCGCAAAGAAGCGGACGGCGCAGAAGAGGAAAAATCGGGTGCGCTGGATTGATCTGCACGACGTCGGTTACGGCGAATGCATTGTTTTGGGCGGCGACAGCGGCGGAATTTTGATGGTGGACTGCGGCAGCAGCAACCTGAAATTGGGCGAAAACGGGCCGGGGTTTTATGAGTATGTAACCAATACGATTGTTCCCCGCTACCGTGATGCCGCAACCCGATCCTTTTTTCTGACCCACTGCCACCGCGACCATCTGTGCGGGCTGTGGCGGATTTTAAAAGCCGTGCCCGATTATTTCGATTCGCTGTATCTGCCCGTTCCTCCGTGCGGGGAGGATTCGCGCCCGCTGCTGCTGCAGTTTGCGCTGTATGTCACCGTGTTTTTAAGCCGTCTGACCGGTTACGCGCAGATGAACGCCGCTGTGCCGGAATTGTTCACGCGTGCCGCAAAGCTGGCCGGTGCCGACGCTGTCTTCCCCGTGCGGCAGGGGGATGACTTCCTGTTGGATGGGGTGGAGTATGAAGTCATCTGGCCGCCGGAGACCGGATTTCCGTTTCCGCAGGAACTGGCCGACACTGTAGATGCAGTGGACTCGATGCTCTCCGCGCCGTTTCTGCCGATGTGCGCGCGGGAATTTTTGGAACTTCGGGAGTGCTTTTGCGCCGCATACATGAGGATGTGTTCTTCTGCACCGCTGCGGGAAGAGGATGTGGAGGAAACGCAGGAGTGGTATCGGCGGATTTGCACACTGATTCCCGATTTACTGCTTCTCCCTGTGGCAGGGGAGGTGTCGGCGCTGCTTTCAGCCGATGAAACGCAGGAGGCTTATTCGAGCACGCTCAACGCCGCGTGCGCGGTGTTCCAGAATATACGCAGAGGCGGCCCCGGACCGGATGATATCCTGATGACGGGGGATGCACCGCCGGAAATCCTGCTTGCAGCCTCCGAGCGGATGTATGACGGCTACGCAGTGCTGAAAGCTCCGCATCACGGCACGGCGGGGTATTTCTTCCCGCTGGAAATTGCGGCGGATCATATCCTTATCAGCAACGGGCCGTACCGCGGCGGCGGAGAAATTGCGGACGGCTATGCACATCTGCCCGCCGTTTGCCACTGCTCCGGAAACGCCGTATGCTCCTATTATAAGGAATACGGCTCCTCTTGTAATCGCCTTGCCCTGTGCGGCGCTTCCTCCCGCGGGACAATCCTGCCTGTCCGATGCCCGTCCGTTGTTTGTGCCGGCGCTCCAACGCCCTGCCGCATCCGTGTGGTTTCACGCGGAAAAAATATTTCCTGCCTGTGCGACCTTGACCGGTCATGAAGTTCCCTTTTTCGGCGCGGTAAAAAATTCACCAAAAAATTTACCGCATATTTTGCATAAAATTATCCTTTCTGAGCATCCTGAAAATGGATGTCCAAGGCGGTAAAAAAAATCTCCTGCGAGCTCTTCCAATTTCTTCCGGAGAAATTGAAAAATTTGGCTTTATATCTGTAAAAATTTAAGCACACAAGCAAATTTTATCCAAAAATATATCCATTATTGTAGGTTTGTCAAACATATTGGACAGTATGGGAATGTAAAAATTCAGAAGGAGACAACCAATGAAGAGGACGCATCGGCATATTATTAGAGCGTCTTAAGTAGATGGAAAGTTGGTTTTCAAAGTCCGCTAAAGAGTAAAAATGGTGTTTGTCATAAAAGCGTTTTTGGTCTTCGCGATGACTGCGTTCCACTTTCCCGTTGTGCCTAGGGGTATAAGGACGAATTAACTTGTGCCGGATATGAAGTTTAGCGGCAGTGGCTTCGAACAACGTCAGCAGATGTTTCTTGGAAGGTGAGAAACGGTTGGTGAATTCAAAACCGTTGTCAGTTTGAACGCATTCTACACGAACGCCGCGCCGGGCAAACCATTCGACAGCTCGTTTTAGAAAGTCAGCAGAAGAGTAAGTACTCTGTTCAGGGTACGCTGCCAGAAAACGCAGCCTAGAAAATTCATCAATAGCTGTGTACTGGAAAAGCCGAAGCTCAGGGTTGGCAATACAGCGCTTTGGAACTACTTTTACATCGATCTGAATGCGCTCTCCGGGATGCGTCATTTGCTCGTATGGCTTTGGCTGATATTTCTTCTTTGGTTTTGATTCTGGGAACATTCCCATTCGGCGCATTACACGGAACAGACTTTCCGGACATCGTGTGTATCCCCGCTTTTTCAACCGAGACCATAGTTCAATCATACCGAGGTCGGGATTTCTGCGCCGCATGTCGCGAATCAGCTTTAACTCGGCAGGTGTATGCTGGTTTGGATGACTGTGAGGCCTCCTAGACCGGCAAGCCAACGATTCTAATGTACCGTCATACCGGGCCATCCAAAAATAGATAAAGGAACGGCTTTTGTTGTATTTTCGGCTTGCACGGCTAACACCGTACTTTTGAGCATAGATCATTAGGGATTGCCTAAACTTCATGTCTTGTGTTACACTATTCATGCAGAAATGGGCACTTCCTTTCGGTATGATTTGGTTTGTGTAGCTTTATTTTAACCGATGTGTCCATTTCTGTATTTTATTTTTTCTCAACTGTCCAATATGTATTGTAGTCCTACAATTTTATCCAAAAATATATCCATTATCTACTTGACATTAAGTGCCAAATATCTTATAATCCAATTAAACATATGAGCGATGCTTGTGTTCACTGCGTTCAGGCGCGCTGTGGGGCGTTGTGAGGGCAGGTGTCGTTTTCAGCCGTAGGCTTTTCGCCTGTGGCTAAAATGTATGTTAAAATTCTCATAGCACACGCAAATGCACAACGAACTATTTTAAGGAGGACAAAGAAGGATGAAAAAATTCAGAGGAAAAGCTCTGGCAACTTTGCTTTCCTTGGCATTGGTTGCATCGAGCCTTCCAGTAACTCTCGCATCCGCGAAGACGAGCCATGCTGACGGCATCCTGACGGATGGTCCGGACGAAGATGAATTCTGGCTTGTCAACGGCGGAGACAGCAAGGAAGAAAGAACCGTTCACAATTTCCAGAATTTCATTTATAAGGGGGATAATATCCCGCTGGAAACTGCAAATCACGAAACGGTTGATGATCCTGAGATTTACTCCATCTCTCACGTTTCCGGTGACAGACTCGTTTCTTGGGACATCGGCGATGAGGATGACGATGACTTAAAGGAAGGCGATGTGGATTTAAGCCTGCGCAGCAGTGATTCCGAAGGTACAGAAGTAATCGCCGTTTTGTTTAAGGGCACTTACACAGATGACGATGACAACGATATCGATGTAACCGCCAGCACAGAGATCACCATTCATGTCTTGGATGAGGATTCCACAGTGATTGGTGACGCAACTTATGATGTGACAGCCGATATCGGCACCGATACTCCGGAACTCAGCAGCGATGATTTCGATGATAACTTCGCACTGAAGACAACGGATGGTAAAGGCGATTCTAAGACATTGTCCGTTTTCAAGGCAACACGTAATGGGACGAATGACTGTCGTGTAAAGTGGGAAAAACTGAGCACTAAGTTCTTGGATGATGATAAAGAGAATGAAGATCAAGCAATTAAAGCGAAGAATCCTGATTATCAGTATATCTTAGAGTGCTCCAACGATGAAGTTGTTACTTGCACAACTGTTACTACTACCGCTACCGCTAACACTACCACTACCGATAGTTCAGTTAAGGTTCAGGTAACTACTAAAGATGCCAGCACTGCAAACTTGACTTTCACCGCAAAAGTGACCGATGCGTATGAAGATAACGTTGCGGATGACGATGATATCAAGCTGAAACTGAAGATTACCAAGAAAGTCCTTGTAAACGATGGTTCTTCTGCGTATGAGATCGTTAAAGATGATGATTACAGAGATACTGTCATCAAGGTAAAATCCGGTGATAGTAGCAATTTTGTAGGCGATGAAGAAAATGATGACATCAAAGGCGGAATCGATAAAAATACGCTGGAGATTGATGGCGGCTATGTTGTAAAGTTTGTACCACCGGAAAGCACAACGGCTCCTGCTGTTACTGTCAAAGACGATGCCAGCATCGATGGAATCAAGGGTGAAGTCAGTAAGTTAACGGTTGACGATGCAAAGAAGGTTGGTACAATTGACCTCGACGCCGGAGATGTTTATATCACCGATTCTGATGTAACTGTTGACGGCATTACAACGGAAGATAATGCAACCGTTAGAATTAGTGCTGACAACAATGTTGGTGCCATTGAAATTGAAAATGATGACTCCCCGGATGGCAAAGTATTTATGACAAATGGTACTGCATCCAGCATTTCTACAACTGGTGAAGTAGAACTCGAAGGTCAGGAAGAAGACGAAACTGTTTCCGTTGGAACTGTAACTGCGAAAAAGATTACAGTGGATGCAGAGAATGGTCCTGTTTCCGTAGAGAAACTGGCTGTTCAAACACCTGCAGATGCTGAAACTGGCAGCACCATCACATTGAAAGGTGACATGGCAACAATCGGAGCAATTGACTTCAATGGTTACGGTGTTGACCTGAAGACAGACGACTTCCAGGGTGAAATTCCTGCTCCGCAGAATGCAACTGCTGATGATGCAACTTTTGAAACCACAGATGAAGATGACGATGTTGTCGTAACAGGCGACGTCGAAATCGATTCTGTTACAGTTGAGGATGACAGCAAAGTAATCTTTGACGGTTCGCTGGATGTACAGGATCTTGATGGTTCCGGTACAATGTACATTGGTGCCAACAAACTTTATGTTGGTAACGATGCTTCCAGCGTATTGGTAAAGATCACAGATACCGATTTGAAAGTTGGCGACGTTGTATTTACAGCAGAAGCCGATTGTGTTGACGAAGATGACCTCGATTTCTTCGGTTTCACCGTTAAGAAGGATGAAGGTAAGACAACCGATACCTTTGTTGTGGATGAACTCGAATTTGCTGGTCTTGCATTGAACAAGGCTACTTCCAAGATTGCTCTTGGCGAGAGCGAAACCTTCACAGCTTCTGCTTATGCACCGGGTACTTCTCTGCCGGAAGGCTATGGCATTGCGTTCGATATTGATGACAACAGCGGCGTGTTTGAGCTGACCGATAACGGCGACGGTACTGCAACTGTTAAAGTTGTTGATTATGATGAAACCTTTGCCGACGAAAACAAAGCAACTCTGGTTGCCTATGTTGTCGACGAAGACGGCGATGAAGATGACGATTATGACGATGCTGAGTGCGAATTGACAGCGCTGAAGACTCCGGAGGTTACTTGGACTTCCGACACAACCGATGACTTCACACTGGCTCCGGGTGCTTCCTATCAGTTCAAGATTACAGCAACAGAAGCTCCGGTTATGGTTGCCGGCACAGCTGGTGTTCTGGATGTAACCAATGTTGGCAAATCCGGCAATGATTACTTCATCAAAGTAACAGCTGCTGCGGATGCTGCTGGTAAGGAAACAGGCATCTATGTAAATGGCACCAAGCTGCTGGTTGTTAAGGTTGAAGGTTCTACTGCTTTCACAAGCGACACAACCGATGACCTGACAGTTGCAAGCGGCAAATCTTACCAGTACAAGATTACTGCTTCCTCTGCTCCAACCTTCACTCTTGGTACTTCCGGTGTGTTCAATTACACATTGGTAAGCAAGAGCGGCAACGATTACTTCTACAAGATTACGGCTGTTGGTGCTGTTGGTTCTTCCACCGGCGTGTATGTCAATGGCCAGAAGGTTAACGTTGCAACGGTTGGCTAAATAAAATAATTACTGACTCAACAAATTAGTAAGTTGTATTTGCGTGGCGGCGGTTTGAGTTCGCGCTCAGGCCGCCGCTTTGTGCGAATCATATGGGAAGAGATGTTGAGAAGGAGCCGATAGCTTTGTCCCTTGCAGCGCGTTGAAATCGGGACGAAATAGCGGCAATATTGAGAGAACGCAAGGAAACATTTCCTTGCGTTCTCTTGCTTTTTGATTCTAAATATTTTAAAATATATTCAATAGATAAAATCGGGAGAAAGGTTTTGTGGTGTATGGTTTTCAGCAGTTTGTTTTTTATTTTTATCTTTCTTCCGGTTTCGGTTGCGGCCTATTACCTCTTGCCGCGTAACTGGAGAAATTTTTGTTTACTGGTTTTCAGCCTGGTGTTTTACGCCTGGGGGGAGCCGGTTTATGTTTTTTTAATGCTTTTTACGGTTGGGTTCGATTATTTGATCGGTTTCCTGCTGGAGCGGTTTACAGCCCACCCGGCTATTCGGCGTGCGGTACTAATTTTCGGCATTAGCGTGAATCTTGGATTACTGGCTTATTTTAAATATGCGGCATTGCTGGTTTCCACCATCAACTCATTTCTTTCCGTGTCAATTCCGGTTCCTGATGTGGCCTTGCCCATTGGAATTTCCTTTTATACCTTTGAGTCACTTTCCTATGCAATTGATATTTACCGCGGCGAAGCACCGCCGCAGAAAAGCCTGATTGATTTCGGAACTTATGTTTCGTTTTTTCCCCACTTAGTTTCCGGGCCTATTATCCAGTACGGCGAAATGCAGGCCCAACTGCAGGGCAGGACGGAGTCCATGGAGCAAATTACGGACGGTGCGCTTCGTTTTTTGCATGGGCTGTTTAAGAAAGTTCTGCTGGCAAATAATCTTGCACTCATTGCGGATAAGGTGCAGTATTTCGGAAACCCAACGGCGTTAAGTGCTTGGCTGGGGGCCTTGGCCTTTACATTTCAGATATATTTTGATTTTGCCGGGTATACCGATATGGCAATCGGTTTAGGGCGCATGTTTGGGTTTACGCTGCCGGAAAACTTCAACATGCCTTACAGTTCTCAAAGTGCTTCGGAGTTCTGGCGCCGTTGGCATATGACATTAGGGCGCTGGTTTCGCGATTATCTCTATATCCCGCTTGGCGGCAATCGCTGTTCCGCCATAAAACTAGTCCGTAATTTAGCGGTCGTGTGGGTCTTAACGGGATTCTGGCATGGCGCTAGTTGGAATTTTGCTGTTTGGGGTGCCTATTGGGGCTTTCTCATCATTTGCGAAAAGTTGTTTCTTCAAAATTGGCTTGAAAAAATACCTGTTTTCTTTCGTTGGTTCTATGCTTTTTTAGCCGCGGTTATCGGCTGGGTGTTCTTTTCATATACGGATATCCGGCAAGCTTGCGGCATGGTGGCGGCCATGTTTGGATTTTCCGGCGGCGTGGATTCGCTTGGCTTATATACGCTGATGACCGGTTGGCCGATTCTGTTGTTGGCCGCATTCTTTTGTACACCGTACCCGGCAAAGATTTTACAATGGCTGGATCGGAAAGGCAGAACTGGGCTTGCGGTTCGGTGTGCCGGCATGACGGTATTGTTTTTGCTGTCTGTGGCTGCGCTTGTTGATAATTCCTATAATCCGTTTTTGTACTTCCGCTTCTAACCGCGGATGTTGAACATTAGGAGAAAAAGAAGATGCTGCATATGAAAAAGTGGGTTGGCTGCACTCCGGTATCAATTTCGGCAACGCTTCTGCTTGCTGTATCCATTATTGTAGGCGTTCTTTGGCTGATAGTTGCACCGAAAGAAACTTTTTCCGAAAATGAAAATAGAGTTCTGGAGTCAATGCCGATTCCAACTGTTGATACCGTATTGGACGGACGATTTATGCAGTCGGCAGAAAATTATGTGAGCGATCATTTTCCGCTGAGGAACACGTTCGTTTCTCTGAATACAGCAGCTCAGTTGTTCTTGGGCAGGCGTGACCTTGGGGCGGATTACAGTATGATTCCCGCACAGGGCGGCGTTTACTTTGGAAAAGATAATCATATTTATGAAGTCTTGTTGCCGGATAAAACGGGAATATTCCGCGATAATGCGTTAGCACTTGCCGATTTTGCGGAAAAATCCGGCCTTCCGCTGACAATTCTTCCGGTTCCTTCCGGTTCTCAGGAGCAGTCGGAAAACCTTCCATATTTTGCACCGAACCATGATCAAAGAGAAGAATTTGAAGAGCTGAAGCGGATTGTGGGGCAAAATGTGAAGGTGGTAGATGTATTCTCCAGCCTCAGTTTGAAAACCGGGCACGATTATTATTTTAAAACCGACCATCACTGGAACACTTATGGGGCGTATGTAGGCTATGCCGCATTGTCCGAAGCGATGGAATTCCCCTGCGTACCGCAGAGCGCATTTGACTATAAAACAGTGCCACAGCCTTTTTTCGGGACACTTTATTCCAAAGCGGTGAATACATGGCAGAAACCTGATACATTCATTCTGCCGTATGCAAAAAACAATGCTCCGATTACCCAAGTGGTTGGCAAGAAAACGATGCAAGGAATTTATTGGGAGGAGTATTTAAATAAAAAGGATAAGTATTCGGTCTACTTAGGGGGGAATCCTTCCGTCACAGTTGTAAAAAATCCGGATGCTAAGGGCGATAAGCTGCTTTTGCTCAAGGACTCATTTGCCAATTCCATGATACCGTATCTTTCGCAAAACTTTTCTGAAATCCATATGATAGATTTAAGATATTACAATCTGGATATTTATGAGTATATACAGCAAAACGAGATTCAACAAGCAGCCGCAGTTTACAGCATCAAGCAGCTGTGCGATGTATCAATTGCGAATAAGCTTAGAAGATAGCAAAACAGGCAGGCACTGCAGCGGAGCCTGTCTGTTTTTATCTGTTTTTTTATACGTGAGGCAATAAGGATGGGGAATTTATACAAACGGACGTGCTAAAGTTTTCCGAGTGTGGTGGTTGGATAGTACCATGCTAAAATCTGTTTGTAATCGGCGCCTTGTTTGGCCATATATTGTGCACCTGCCTGACTCATTCCAACATTGTGGCCGTAGCCAAGCACTTGAAAAACAAATTTGCCGTCGGAATAATTCACAGTAAAGTTGGCAGAACGAAGTCCAAAATGAAAGCGCACTTCATTTCCGGAAACACTTTTGCCGCCAAGCAAGATAGTCTTTACAGTGCCTGCGGTAGTGCGCTCAGCGGGGCCTACCCAACTGGATGGATCTCCGGAAAGATCGGCATCTGCTGCAACGGACAGAATACAGGATTTCATCTGATCGGCGGAAAGGGTGACCGTTGTTTGATATCCGCCCGCAAAACAGTCTCCGGGGCTTGCGACGGAAACCAGATAAGGCCGCTTCCCGCCCCATACTTCCTCGGAAGATTCCGTGTTTCCGGACGAAATTGCATAGTATGTTGCCTCAATCAGATCGCCGTTACTGCGCAGAACTTGGCCAAAAACAGGGTCGATGGCGGAGGCAAGCGCCTTGGTATATTCATCATAGTGGCTTCCCCAGCGCTCTTTCCGCAGATCTTCGGTTACATAAACCTGTCCGTTTTTCAAATCGGCGGAAAAATCCGCTCCATTTAAAGAACTGTCCGGTGTTTTTTTGTGAATTTCACGCAGCCGGCTGTAATAGGTGTAGCACGCTACTGCTTGTGCTTTCAGCGCTTCCGGTTCCGCATTTGGAGACATTTCGGCGGCAACTGCCCCCGTTAGAAATTCACGGTCGTCCACGGTTATAATATCCTTCGTATTTGTATCCAGAATACGAAAAGAATGGTTGGCAGCTGTCAGCGAAGGCTGTGACGTGTCTGCCTGAGAATGATTGTTGCTTTTTTCTGACGAAGAATTGCCCAAAGCGACAAATGGAATTAAAAACATAGCCAGAAAAAGAATGAGCCCTAAAAGCAATTCTCCTTTGTGTTGATGCATTTTCTTTCCTCCTTTCATGTTATAAATGATCCTGTTGATGGTGATTCATCAGATTTATATATTAATGCTTATTAAGAATAAAAAGCAGAAAAAATGAAACAGTTAACAAATTTTATTGCAAAATTATTCATGAAGTATGCATGTAGTCTCTTGACTTTGCCTGTTTTGTGGGATAAAATACATTTATTGACAGAAAAAAATAAAGTATCATTGGGTTAAATTGTAATCCGCTTTGCGCAGCGGTTTTATTTTTATTTTGTTTGGAAAGAAAGGTGCTATGATGTCGGAGATCAATCTGGAAAACCACAGTCCGGAATTGGAGTCACTTTGCAATGAGTTCCGTGCCAATAACCAAATTCCGCCGGAAAAATTTGACCTCTATCAAGTGAAACGAGGACTGCGGAATCCGGATGGTACGGGTGTCATGGCAGGACTTACGCTGATTTGCAACGTTCACGGTTATCTGATTGATGACGGCGAGTTGGTGCCGGATGTTGGGAAACTTACTTACCGCGGCATTGATCTAAATGATATTGTCAATGGCTGTATAGCAGAAAACCGGTTTGGTTTTGAGGAGGTTGCGTGGCTTCTGCTTTTTGGCAAACAGCCGACCAAAAGCCAGCTCTCCCATTTCCGAGAAGTGCTGAGCAGTTGCCGCGAATTGCCGGAGTATTTTGCGGAGGATATGATTATCAAAGCACCCTCCAAAAATGTGATGAATAAACTTGCACGTTCTGTTTTGGCACTGTATTCCTATGATAAAGATCCGGACAATCCTTCCCTGGAGAATAACATGCGTCAGGCAATTCAGTTGATTGCACGCCTTCCCACTATCATGACATATGCTTATCAAGTCAAGCGCAGACATTTTGACAAAGAAAGCATGTACTTCCATCCGCTGAATCCGAACCATTCTACTGCAGAATCTATTCTGAATGCAATTCGCCCGGATCAATCGTTCACGGATGAGGAAGCGAAGTTGCTTGACATTTGTATGATGGTACATGCGGAACACGGAGGAGGCAATAACTCCACCTTTACAACTCGTGTTCTTTCTTCTACGGGAACAGATATTTATTCTGCAATCAGCGCGGCAATAGGTTCGCTGAAAGGTCCGCGTCACGGTGGCGCAAATCATAGGGTCATGATGATGATGCGCGGGTTAATGGAAGGTGTAAAAGATTGGAAAGATGATGATGAAGTGGCCCATTATCTGGGGAAAATACTTCGTCGGCAAGTGCCGGATTATTCCGGCTTGCTGTATGGAATTGGACATGCGGTATATACTTTGTCCGACCCGCGTGCTGTCATACTGAAAAACCAAGCGAAAAAATTAGCTGATAAACGGGGCATGAAGGAACAATTCGATCTTTTTGAGCGAGTAGAGCGCCTTGCACCGGAAGTTTTTGCCAAGGTGACCGGAAAACAGAAAGTTATGTGCGCAAATGTCGATTTTTATTCAGGTCTTGTTTATGAAATGCTGGGTATTCCAAGCGATTTGTATACGCCGCTGTTTGCTGTATCGAGAATTGCGGGTTGGTGTGCGCATCGCATAGAGGAAATGGAGACATGTGGCCGCATCATGCGTCCTGCATATCGTTCTTTATCCAAAAATGTTCCTTATGTGCCCATTGATCAAAGAACATAGAATATAGTGTTTGGAGGAAACCAACATGAAGCGGGCCTGGATCGCCTTTTGGGCAACTGTGATTCTTGTGCTTCCGATTAGAATTTTTGCAATGCTCCAATATCTGGACCCTGAGACCGGTTTTTATTCGGACGGTGGCCGAATGGTTGGTATGGCATCCATTTTGCTGTTTGCCGGAATTATTCTGACAGCCTATTTTGCAGCCCGAAATCAAGAAAACGAGGGATTTGGCACACAGCCGCTTAAAAGTATTCCCACAGCTGCTTTGGGCGCTTTGGCGGGTACCTTTGTGGTGGTGCAGTCTATTGTGGGGCTTGGTACAGAATTGTTGGGCGGAGTATTAATTTTTTACCGAATTTTTTCTGTGACAGGGATAATGGCCGGTGTTGTACTGATAATGATGGCCTATGATTTTGCTGTGGGTTCGCGTATTGTGGGCAATCGGCCGTTTTTGGCGCTGCTTCCATCTGTTTGGGGTTGTTTTTTTCTTGTAGTTATGTTCATCACCTACTCGGCAATCGTTAATCTTCCGGAGAACGTCTACCATACATTTACGGTCATTTTCCTGCTTTTATTCCTGTTTACGCAGGCAAAATTGCTCACAGGTATAGAAAGTACTAAAAGCGGCAAAATGATTTACATGGTAGGGTTCCCCGCGGCGCTGCTGGCATTGGTAACAGGTGTGCCAAGCTGTATCCAGTTTTTTAGCATTGGCAAGACAGCCGGTATTGTCTCAATCGGTATGCATATGGCAAATATCGTACTAGCGTTTTATATACTCGCTTTTCTTTTTGCAATTCAGAAAATATGTCCTGCTGAGGAAAAAAAGGTTTCAGATAAAATAATTTCTCCGCCTGTTATTGATCAGCAGGGAGAAAAGTCGGATAATATGGAATGCAAAGTACAAGAAGAGAACGATGACCTTGCCGAGTATGTGGGCTTTTTAAGCAAAGTTTGCGGAAGTGGTAGAACATTCACTAGTGTACTTCCAAGTCCGTTTTATTCTAAGGAAGAATCGTAGGATAAAAAGGTCTAGTTAAAAGATTATCAAAAAAGCTTGTAAAAGCAGTTACAATGTAATAAAATAATAAAGAGACAGAACATCTGAAAACTTTAGGAGGTAGCAATTTATGTCCATCAAGATTGGCATCAACGGTTTTGGCCGCATTGGGCGCCTTGTTTTCCGCGCGGCGGTCGCACAGCCAGAAACTTTCGAAATTGTCGGAATCAACGATCCATTTATCGATCCCGACTACATGGTGTACATGGTGAAATATGATACCATGCATGGACATTTCCAAGGAGATGTCAAAACCGAAGACGGAAAGCTGGTTGTAAACGGTAAGGCAATTTCCGTTTTTGCTGAAAAAGATCCTGCTCAGATTCCGTGGGGTGAAGTAGGTGCCGAATATGTGGTAGAATCCACCGGTGTATTCACAAGCACAGAAAAGTCCTCTGCGCACCTGAAGGCAGGCGCGAAAAAGGTTGTTATTTCTGCTCCGGCGAAAGATGACACTCCTACATTTGTCTGCGGTGTAAACCTTGACATGTACAAGAAAGATATGAAGGTTGTTTCCAACGCTTCCTGCACAACGAACTGCTTGGCTCCTATTGTTAAGGTTGTCAATGATAAGTTCGGCATTGTGGAAGGCCTCATGACCACCGTACATTCCACAACTGCAACTCAGAAAACAGTTGACGGTCCGTCTAAGAAAGACTGGCGCGGCGGTCGTGCAGCAGCAGGCAACATTATCCCGTCGACAACAGGTGCTGCAAAAGCATGCGCGCTTGTTATTCCGGAGGTAAAAGGTAAGCTGACAGGTATGTCCATGCGTGTGCCTACGTTGGATGTTTCTGTTGTTGACTTGACCGTAAGACTGGCTACGTCCACAACCTATGAAGCAATCTGCGAGGCTATGAAAGAAGCTTCCGAAGGTGAAATGAAGGGTATTCTCGGCTACACGGAAGATATGGTTGTTTCTTCTGACTTCATTGGCGATCCCCGTACTTCCATTTTCGATGCAAAAGCCGGTATTATGCTGAACGACCACTTCGTGAAGCTGGTATCTTGGTATGACAATGAATGGGGTTACAGCAACAAGGTTCTGGAACTGATTAAGCACATGTACAAGGTCGATAACGAATAAGTTTGATTTTTGTACCTGATGCTGAATAAACACACCCCCTTTCTTAAAGCTTGGTGCTTTAAGTTGGGGGTGTGTTTTTTTATAATATTCTGTGCACAGGTGTGTTAAACCTATGAAAATACAGCACGGCAGCTATTTTTCTAGGGCAGCTGCCGCGCATTGCTGTTTTTTGTGTAGTTCTTTTGCAGTGGAGAATTCAGCATAGGAAAATGGGTATGCCCGTAGACTTAGGATTTGCTATTCAATCCCAAGTTCATCCATTTTCTTCCGCAGTCCGAGAAAATCCTCAAATGCTGCAGGTTTGTTGTTTGGATTCCGTAGCAAGGCAGCAGGGTGGAGTGTTGCCATCATCAGAACACCATTTTTTTCGGTAAACAATCCGTGTTCTTTCATAATTTTAAAATCCGGACGGATTAGCTTCGCAGCGGCAATCCTGCCCAGACAGACTATGATTTTTGGACGCATCAGCCAAACTTGATTGCGCAGCCAGCCGATGCATTGTTCCTGTTCCTGCGGCAGAGGGTCGCGGTTTTTCGGCGGCCGGCATTTCACAATGTTTGCGATAAAAATATTTTTATCACGGCTGAGGTCCACCGCATCCAGCAATTTGTCTAAAAGCTGTCCGCTTCGGCCGACAAATGCTTGTCCCTGCAAGTCTTCTTGTTCACCCGGGCCTTCCCCGACAAACAGCACTTTGGCATTCCGGTTCCCTGTGCCGAATACAACATTGGTACGCCCTTCGCACAGACCACATTTGGTGCAGGCAAGACATGCACGTTCCAGTTCTTCCCAAGTTTGATACAAACAATCGCCGCCTTTTTTGTCGTTTCTTGTCTTCATTATAACATACGATGAGAGCCCGGGAAAGGTGGATCAGCACGCTTTTTCTTATCGGTTTTCCCGAACTGAAAGAACATAGGAATATATAATCGGAACAAAAATCAGAAGAACCAGTGCGGCATACAGCATCCACAGCAGATTCAGCAGACCGGAAAATACAATAAGAATTCCGCCCACAACCCAAACAGGGCCTGCCATGCGGTGCGTTTTGCGCCAGTTGTCCTCACTTGCCAGTGTCCACGGCACACGGATACCCATGGTATAATTGAACTTGCATTTTGGAAGATAATTCCCAATGAGGGCAATTCCGACTCCCACAATGGAGATAACAGCCATACTCATATTAAATTTTACGTTTAATGCGTATAGAATGATAAGAAGATTTAAAATATTCGCAAGGATGACTATAAACCACTGTGCTGTGCGTTTCATTTTAGGGGAGCGGTCGATGTTTTGCTTGCGGGGGTCGATTTCCAGCATGACATTGACTAGTATGGTGATTGCTAACATCATTGCAGGCAAGCCGAACAGGGCAAATGCCTTGGAGCTGTAGCCGTCCGCGGTTCCATTTGCGTTCCAGTGTACGGCGATTTGTTCAGGAACGCTGGTGTAAAAAACGGCAGAAATCAAAAACGGCAGGACAGCGGCAATCCAGTAGAGCATTGTGCTTTTTTTAATTTTCATGTTCCGATTCTTCTTTCTGATTTAAAAATTGCTGAACCCAGCTGAGAACTTCTTCAAAGACCGAAAGATTCAGTTCGTAATAAATATATTTTCCCTCGTGCCGGTCGGAAATTAGTCCGGCTTCTTTTAAAACTGCAAGATGATGCGAAACGGTCGCGCCGGTCATGGAAAAATGAGCTGCAATTTCGCCGGCCGGCAGGGGACGTTCCCGCAGGAGATTTAGAATCGCACGCCTTGTTGGGTCAGACAGTGCTTTAAACGTATTCGCAATTGGCAAGTTTTCACGCCCAATCATTTAGATGAATATCTAAATAAAAGATACTGGGGTTTTATCATTTTGTCAAACACAAAATATTTCCTTCTTTTGTCCATCCGCTGCTTGTTTTTCAGGTTATGCAGAGGAGAGAGAAGAGAAGTAACAGGATGTCAAACTGTCAGTTTCCGATGCGGGAGATTACTTTCAAGACGGATATCGGCTTACGTTTATCCAAGAAACATTTGTTAGATGGAAAATCCAAAAAAATTAGGTTGTCTTTTCAGCAGAAATAGGGTATAATATCGGTACGACCTTTACACACGCAGGAAAAAGCAAGGCAGAGAATGCGTGCGATAGGATATGCGGTCGGGCGGGCTCTGTGCGGCGGGGCGCCGTGAACCATGTCAGGCGGGGAACCGAGCAGCATTAAGCGGAGTTGCCCCGTGCGATGCAGTCGGTCTGTTCGTCCGCATATCCAATCGCATGAGCGCCGTGGAATTGCGGCCTGTCTTGCTTTCCGTTTTTGGGGGCGGTGAATGGGCATGTATCAGGTGCTGTACAGAAAGTGGAGACCGAAAACTTTTTCAGATGTGGTTGGGCAACCGCAGGTTACAACAACACTGAAAAACGAACTGACTGCCGGTCGGATTGCACATGCATATCTGTTCACCGGTTCCAGAGGCACCGGAAAAACCACATGCGCAAAGATACTTGCCAAAGCGGTTAACTGCCTGCACCCGAACGATGGAGATCCCTGCGGGAAATGTGAAATCTGCCGCGGAATCGACGAAGGTTCAGTTATGGATATCGTTGAAATAGACGCTGCCTCTAACAATGGTGTGGACAGCATCCGTACTCTGCGGGAAGAGGCAAACTTTACGCCTGCCGCTGCCAAATACAGAGTCTATATCATTGACGAAGTCCACATGCTTTCCGTCGGCGCGTTTAATGCTCTGCTTAAAACGCTGGAAGAACCGCCGCCGCACGTGATTTTTATTCTTGCAACCACTGAGGTGCATAAGCTGCCCGCCACAATTTTGTCGCGGTGTCAGCGGTTTGATTTTAACCGCATTCCTCCGCAGGATATTGCTGCACGGCTCGCGTTTGTAGCGGAGCATGAAGAGGCATCCATCGACCCGCAGGCTGCACTGCTGATTGCTAGATTAGCGGATGGCGCCCTGCGTGATGCGCTTTCCATTTTAGACCAGTGCTTTGGGCATTCCAAAAATGTGACCGAAGATGTCGTGGTGGAAACAGCCGGTTTGGTCGGCCGTGAACACCTGTTTCGTCTGGCGGATGCGGTGCGTTGCCAAGACAGTGCGGCTGCGCTGGAAATAATCGACCAGCTTCATTCATCCTCTAAGGATATGGCTAGACTGTGTGAAGAACTTTCCTCTCATTTTCGCAGCCTAATGCTGATTAAAACGATGAAGAATCCCCGCGCGCTTCTTGCTGTGACCGATGCGGAGTATAAAGAATTAACTGAACAAGCGCGCTCGATTCCGATGTCAACGGTGCTGCACGCGATTGATGCGCTTCAAGCAACGCTGGAAAAAATGTTTCGAGGTGGGGATCGGCGAATTGAGTTTGAACTTGCCATGATGCGCCTTTGCTCACCGCAGTTGGATTCTTCCCCGCAGGCATTGGTTAGGCGTATCGAGGCATTAGAGCGTGGAATGCCGGTTGCTCAAACCCCGATGTCATCCAACAGTGCCGCAGATACAGCACGCAGCCGTTCCAACTCATCTTTACAGGATGAAAAGCCGGTTGCTGCAGGCGCTGCAGGCAGTGTGGCACAAACTAATCCGGGCAGTTCGAAAAAAGATACATCAGCATCTGCTGATCCGGAGCAAGTGCTTGGAAAGTTGAGAACCAACGCGAAAAAACTGGATCAATGGCCTGAAATATTGGAGTTGTTGAAAACTTATTCCCATACCATCGCGGCGGCATTTAATGGTTCGACCGCTTATATCAGCGGGGATTACGTTTTGATAGATGCCCCGAATGAGATTGCTTTTCGATTGCTGAGAAGACCCGAACAGCGCGAAAATATGCGCAGGGTTATTCAGCAGGTGACCGGGAGAACTTACAGCCTTGGTCCGTACCGTAAGCCAAAGCAGGAAAACCCAGAAGATGATCCGCTTGTCCAGCTTGTGCAGAAAGCGGAAAGTGAAGGTATTCCGGTGGAAACCAAATAGCAGGAGGAGATTTCTATGAAAGCAAGATTACCCAAGGGATATGGCGGAGGCGGTGCGTCCAATCTGCAGCAGATTGCGCGTCAGGCACAGAAACTGCAGGAGAAGATGGAACAAACCACTCGGGAACTGGAGGAGAAAGAATATACAGCTTCTTCCGGTGGGGATGCGGTTCATGCAACTGTGACAGGAAAGATGGAAGTCAAATCCATTGAAATTAAGCCGGAAGTTGTTGACCCGGAAGATGTTGAGATGCTGTCCGATTTGGTGATTGCCGCGGTTAACGAAGCCCTGCGCGCAGCGGCAAATGATAAAACCGAGCGTATGGAGAAAATTTCTGGCGGATTAGCTGTACCGGGACTTTTGTAAGCGATGTCAGCCTATCATATTCCGCCCCTTTCCCGTTTGATTGATCAGTTTGAAAAGCTGCCAGGCATTGGGCGCAAGAGTGCGCAGCGTTTGGCGTATTATGTACTTGGACTATCGGATGAAGGGGTTAAAGAACTTGCCGATGCAATTTTAGACGCACACAAGAAAATTCATTACTGTAAAATCTGCTGCAACCTGACCGACGAAGAACTTTGCCCCATTTGCCGCAATCCTGCGCGCGACCATTCTGTGATTTGTGTGGTGGAAGATCCTCGCGATGTAATTGCGCTGGAACGCACCCACGAATTTAATGCAGTGTATCATGTACTGCATGGCGTGATTTCTCCGCTGAACGGTATTGGTCCGGATCAGCTGTGTATCAAAGAACTTCTTGCTAGAATCGGGGATAAAAATCAGCCGGTGAAGGAAGTTATTATGGCCACAAATCCTACCGTTGAAGGAGAGGCAACCGCGATGTACATCTCACGCCTTTTAAAACCGATGGGTGTAAAAGTGACACGTTTGGCGTATGGTATCCCCGTTGGCGGCGATCTGGAATATGCGGATGAATTTACTTTGACGCGTGCGCTGGAAGGCCGCAGTGAAATTTGAGTCCTGCCGGTTTACATAACTCTTGACAACCGGCAGGAAATGTGGTATTCTCTAATTCCCGAAAAGAAGGGACTTTTTATGCAGAAAGATTCTTTCAAAACGATTGCAAAAAACAAAAAAGCCTACCATGATTATTTTGTTAAAGAAAGCATGGAGGCTGGTATTGAGCTTTGTGGAACGGAAGTGAAATCCATCCGCAAAGGTCAGGTTAACTTAAAAGACGCTTGGTGTGCAATCGATAATGGAGAATTGCAAATTAGGGGAATGCACATCAGCCCATATGAGCACGGAAATATTTTTAATCCGGATCCGATGCGCGTTCGCCGTCTCTTGATGCATAAGAAGGAAATATTAAGGCTGTTTGGTCTGGTAAAACAAGATGGTTATGCTTTGATACCTCTTTCTCTTTATTTTAAGGGTTCACTTGTAAAAGTACAAGTTGGACTGTGTAAGGGCAAAAAGTTGTACGATAAGCGCGCCGATATGGCGGCAAGAGCGGCAAAACGCGACATGGAGCGAGCGCTCAAAGAACGAAATCGCTGATAATAGTATGGGGATGTAAAGGTTTCGACGGGGGTTGTGAACCAGAGTAAGCGAGTAGCGTCGCGAAATGCTTCATTTTCGCAAAGCAAAAATAAACGACAAAACTGAAAACGCTAACTATAATTATAGGATGGCGTACGCAGCCTAATTAGGTTGCCGTCTTTACCGGGAGTACCGCGGCCCGGATAAAGGCGTCGAGCAGCGGTGAACGTGAACCGAGGAACGCCTTTACCTCGGTCATGAATCAAAGGCTACCAAATCGTGAAGCCTGCCGACTGGCGTCACGATGAGGGAATGTTAAAATATCGGCTACACTCGTAGAAAGCTCTGGCGAGCATCCTTCGGACACGAGTTCGATTCTCGTCATCTCCACCATATTTAAAACCCGCATGAATACTGAAAAATCCAGTGTTCATGCGGGTTTTGCCGTATATTGATTTGGAATGTAGCGGAACAAATCGGAATCAAAAAGCAATTTGAAGGGCTCTATGTCAATAGTTGGGGTAACCCAAAATGGAAACACCGAATGGAGCGGCATTAGGCTGCTCCATTTTGTTTTGAATGATGGAATATGTGAAGAACACGATTGCGAAAGCGACGAAAATTACGGTAACCGTAGGCATTGCGTTTAAGAACCTTAATCTTGTTGTTAACCCCTTCGGTAAAACCATTGGTGTAAGGACAATCAAACGAATTTAGAATACCTTTTGACCAGCGGACCATGGTATTTCCACAAGCAACAAATCTTGAAAGTTCACTGTTTTGTGCGGCCATAATCCAATGGGATAGCGCTGTCCGTGCGGACACGCTGTCAGAAGATTCAAGGACTTTGAAAAACTGTTCTTTCAGAGAGTAGGCTGTCAGCAGACGGTTACTGGCATAGAGCATAAGATCGACCTGTTGCTTTTGCTCCGGAGTGAGAAATTGATATCGCTTGTTCAGTAAGATTCGGGAGCGTTTAAAATAAATTCTTCGGGTTTTACTGAATTTTTTCTGTTCTTCCTTGCGAACGGCTTCAAAGGCCCAAAATACTTGGCGAATGTAATGATATTTGTCAATGACATAATTGGAATCTTTAAAATATGTTTGAGCAATACTAGCATATGTACTCCACATATCGCTGACAAAATGTTTGGTTTGAGAACGGTCAAGCTGGCCGAAATATTCTGTCAGTTTGTGGTTGTAACGAGCAGGAAGAATATCAAGGATTCGGTGACGGACCGGATCGGTCAGAATGCACTGATATTTCTCGCCGCTTGTATTGCCTTTAAACTCATCAATCGATACAACTTCGGGTAATTTCTGCGGTTTACCATAGTTGATACAATCAAAAATCCGGATAATAGTTGCAACCGAAAGATTTACTTCACGTGCTACACTGGTAAAAGAACGCACGTCGGAAAGCTTTGAAATGATATATGAGGCTAAACGGTTTGTCATGCGATGATATCTAGGCAAAAACGAGTTATCTTCAAAGAAACGCTTTCCACAAGAATGGCAGCGATATCGGCGCTTTCGTAGAATCAGGGAGGTATGTTTGCCAAAAGCGGGAATGTCTTTTACTGTTTGACAACGGTAATCATGAACGTAGCTGGTTTGATGGCCACAACAGGGGCAAACATGCGGTTTTCTCGGTAACTCAATAAAAATTTCCGTTTTATCAGGCAATTGCCTCACATTTTTTACGATTACCCCTTTTAATCCAAGCAATTTTTCGATAGAATGAGTACAGAGCATATCGATGACCTCCCAAATGGTGGTGTGGTAATCTCCATTTTAAAGGTTTTTCATCGAATATGCTCGACTTTTTTTTACTCTTTTTCTCAGGCTCTATTCGTTACACCCCAACATTTATTATAGAGCCTTTGAAGTAGGCGTTTTGGTAGGCGTTGTAGGCGTGAAAATAAGAACGTCAAGTTTTGAACGCGTACTTAGGGGCCTGCGGACATTTTATTGGACTATATGCCTAATCCCATTTTGATTCTATATTCTGTTGGACTCAATCCTCCAAGAGATATTTTGATTCTCATATCCCGATACCATACCATGTAAGCTTCAATTTGCTGCATAAAATCTTCTACTGTGATACCTTGCCAAGAACGGCCGTAGAACATCTCATTTTTCATCCTTCCAAAAAAACCTTCACAGGCTGAATTGTCCGGTGAGCACCCCTTCTGAGACATTGATCTGATCAATCCTGCCTTACGGGTTCGATCTATCCAGCCCGGCCATCGATAGTGACAGCCTCGATCTGAATGAATAATCGGATGCGCATTTTGATCAAGTGTACTGATTGCACGATCCAGCATACGATTCACCAATTGTGCGTTTGGTTTACAGCTAATGTTCCATGCTACCGGCATACCATCATAGCAGTCAATAATAGGAGACAAATATACTTTTCCTGCTGGAATTGAGAACTCTGTCACATCAGTCAACCACTTCTGATTTGGCTTGTGAGCTCTGAAATTTCTTAGAATCACATTGGGTACTTCAGGGCTAATTTCTCCTTTGTAAGAGCAGTATTTCTTCGCTCTTCTGCCTTTCACAACCAAGCCATTTTCACGCATAATTTTACGTATCACCTTTTCGGATAGGGTATAGCCCTCTCGGTTCAATACTATTTTAATTCTACGATATCCATATCTTTCCTTATTGTTGTGGAATATGGTCGCAACAGCTTGATAATCATCTTTATGCTTCTTTGCAAAACTGACCCGTTTGTTTTGATAGTAATAGCTGCTCTTTGCCAGTTTGAGTTTTTTTATCAATACAGGCAGTGGATACTTCTCTTTTAAGGCATCAACAATTACTGCCTTCTCCCTGTTGTTCAAGGGACTCTTGTTGACGCCGGGGTCTTTTTTTAGCACATCAATTGTTTTTTTCAGAATGTCAATTTCTAACTGCATATCTTGGATTTTTGCTTTCAATTCATCAAGTTCCTCTGAAGATGCAGCTTTTCCTTCTGTGAGTTTCCCTCTGGCTCGCTCATTGGATGCATTCATTAATGCCGCAGCACCTTTCTGGATATATTTGCGCCGCCAGTTATATATACTTGCTGTGCTATATCCCACTTCATTTGATACTAATTGTACATCTTCTCCCAGCTCAAAGCAACGGTGTAAAATCTCAAGCTTTAATTCTATAGTGTAGGACTACAATACATATTGGACAGTTGAGAAAAAATAAAATACAGAAATGGACACATCGGTTAAAATAAAGCTACACAAACCAAATCATACCGAAAGGAAGTGCCCATTTCTGCATGAATAGTGTAACACAAGACATGAAGTTTAGGCAATCCCTAATGATCTATGCTCAAAAGTACGGTGTTAGCCGTGCAAGCCGAAAATACAACAAAAGCCGTTCCTTTATCTATTTTTGGATGGCCCGGTATGACGGTACATTAGAATCGTTGGCTTGCCGGTCTAGGAGGCCTCACAGTCATCCAAACCAGCATACACCTGCCGAGTTAAAGCTGATTCGCGACATGCGGCGCAGAAATCCCGACCTCGGTATGATTGAACTATGGTCTCGGTTGAAAAAGCGGGGATACACACGATGTCCGGAAAGTCTGTTCCGTGTAATGCGCCGAATGGGAATGTTCCCAGAATCAAAACCAAAGAAGAAATATCAGCCAAAGCCATACGAGCAAATGACGCATCCCGGAGAGCGCATTCAGATCGATGTAAAAGTAGTTCCAAAGCGCTGTATTGCCAACCCTGAGCTTCGGCTTTTCCAGTACACAGCTATTGATGAATTTTCTAGGCTGCGTTTTCTGGCAGCGTACCCTGAACAGAGTACTTACTCTTCTGCTGACTTTCTAAAACGAGCTGTCGAATGGTTTGCCCGGCGCGGCGTTCGTGTAGAATGCGTTCAAACTGACAACGGTTTTGAATTCACCAACCGTTTCTCACCTTCCAAGAAACATCTGCTGACGTTGTTCGAAGCCACTGCCGCTAAACTTCATATCCGGCACAAGTTAATTCGTCCTTATACCCCTAGGCACAACGGGAAAGTGGAACGCAGTCATCGCGAAGACCAAAAACGCTTTTATGACAAACACCATTTTTACTCTTTAGCGGACTTTGAAAACCAACTTTCCATCTACTTAAGACGCTCTAATAATATGCCGATGCGTCCTCTTCATTGGTTGTCTCCTTCTGAATTTTTACATTCCCATACTGTCCAATATGTTTGACAAACCTACAGTAAAATCTCAAGCTTTAATTCTATAGGTGGATGGCGAGGGTGCTCCGGGGTATTATATCCACAAAAGGTGCATGGGTCTTCCGGCAACATTCGTTTTCGATTGATCCAATTGTATAGCGTTTGCCTGCGTGCCGGATATCCCAAAATCGTTATTGTTTTTGTTACCGATCTCGTTTCTTCATAAACCTCCGGGGCTTTGCGATATTCTTCCTCTGAATACATCCCCTATCTCCTTTCTGAGTGTATTCAGTCCAACTTTTTGTCCGCACCCCCTAGAGTACAATAAAGTTCGCAATTTAAAGGCATAGAAAATCATAGGAATTGCGAAAAAATGAATAGTGAAAAGATATGCCGAAAAGGAAAAATAATCCAATGTCCCAAAAACATAACCCGTCCCGCAGTGATAACAACTGTGGCTATCGGCGGCGTCAGCAGAATCAATAATCTTTGCAGCAGTCAAGTCGTCAAGTCAAAGAGTTAATACGAAAAGCCTTAACAAGCCAGAGTCATGGGGATGATCTCGCCAGAGAGCGAATGCTGAATGGATACATAGAAAAGCATAATCAATTGTCCCAAAGTCTTTTCGATCGTGGCCTGAAAACACCACTTCTGGTTATTTCGGACAAGAACAAAGGGCTGATTGTAACCATTTGCGAAAGTTTTCCGGGAGCCTCCTGGCAACTGTGCAAAGTCCATTTTATGCGGAATATTTTAGCTCATATACCCCAGAAGGAAAAGAATCCTTTGCGGCTCAATTAATAAATTAAAAAAATTTGCTGGCATCTTCCGCTGAAATAGCCAGACAACGCGCGGAGGAAATATCAGAACAGTATGGAAAACGCTTTCGAAAAACAATTAACTTCCTGCAAAATGGGCTGGATAATTCTCTAGACTATTATGTCTTTCCAGAACTCGATGCTCGTAAAATCTCCTTAACCAATATGCTGGAACGGCTGAACATGAAAATACGCCGCAGAACCAGCGTAGTCGGACTCCGGATTCTTTCCAATGGCTGTTAACAACATCTCCGATGGAGTGTGCAGAAGACTGGTCTGTGTCCATATTTTGCTTAAGCCCAGAATTGATTCTGTTACTGTTAAGCACAAGCTAATTTGCTTTTCGGAGTTTCTAATTTGAAAACCTCTTAAAAATATAGACAAATTTTAAAAGGGATATTGACAAATATTCAGTCGGTGTTATATTATAATTAATGCAATCGGTTGCATAAATTATAGTGCTAAATTTTGAAATGCAAGAAATATTTGATGAAATTTATATATAATATAGCTATTTTAAATTAAATAATATAAAAAAATATATAATATATTTTAGTAAATCGGTTGCATAGGAGGAAGTATGTCAGCTACAATTAACGATGTTGCAAAAGCAGCAGGTGTGTCTACATCTACTGTATCACGAATCATCAACAATAAAGGGGTTATTTCAGCCAAAACGCGAGAGCGTGTTTTGAAAATCATGAAGGAATTAGATTATGTCCCAAATGATACGGCCCGCAGTTTTGCTAATGGAAGTACATCTGCTATCGCATTGGTAATTGACGTGGTCAATGCGCGCTCTTTTTCGAATAACTTTTTTAACAATAGTGTTTTTGGGATTGAAACAGTTGCACATCAGAATAATTACAATTTAATTATCACAAACGGACGTATACAAACGGATGACATGACATCTGCGGAAAAATTAGTGTTTGGGAAAAAAGTGGATGGTATTATTTTGCCAAATTCTATTATAGATTGTTCTTTTATAAGAAAATTAAATCAGGTTAAGTTTCCTTATGTTATTCTTGGAGACCCTAAAATGCTTGATGCTGACAGCAATTGGGTTGATATCAATAATATACAGGGAGGAGTCATAGCGGTAAATCACTTAATAGAAAACGGATATCGTAACATAGCTTTTTTATCGAATGGAGATAATGAAATTTTTAATCAAGACAGAATCACTGGCTACAGCCGTGCTTTAAACAAACTTGGAATTCCGGTTATAGATGATTGGATATGTCACTGCGAATCGAGTGCAGAAGCAGGCATGGCGACAATGCTGCAATTGTTCGAAAATCAAAAGAGACCGGATGCTGTCATTTGCAGTGACTTTTATCTTGCAATCGGTGCGCTTCGCGCAGCAAGAAAAAAAAGCATCGCTGTTCCTGAGGAGTTTGGAATTATTTGTTTTGACAATTCACCGGTTGCCGAGCTTTCCGAACCTGCTATTACAACAGTAGATATCGATACCTTGGGGTTAGGCGAACAAGCCGCTTCTATTTTAATTGGAAAAATTAAAGATAGAGATAGAAGCAGCCGTCAGATTTTAATATCAACTAAAATTGTTGAACGAGATTCTACTCAAAAATCTAAAAGGAGATAGTAAAATGAATACAGCCGCTTTAGTACATCGCCCTATTGAAGATTTCGTTTATCCAACTGCTTCTAATAAACTCATATTTCGCTTTCAAGCGGCCAGAAAAGATATAAAGAACTGCACGCTTGTGTGTTGGCGAAGATATGAGAATTTTCCGAAATTCAAACGTATACCCATGCGGTGTGTATTACGAGACGCATACCATGATTATTTCGAAGTGGAAGCAGTATTCCCAAAAACAGCATGTTACATACGTTATTACTTTGAGCTGAGCGATGGAAATCAAACAGTGTGGTATGGCCGGTATGGTACTCAATCTCAAAATCTGAAACCGGAAAATGATTTCTTTGAATATCTTTTTCCGAATATTCAGGATGGACATCAAGCTCCTGATTGGTGCAAACGACAAATATATTATCAAATATTTCCTGACCGGTTTAAAAATGGAGATAGGACAAATGATCCCGTAGACGTAGTTCCTTGGGATTCTGTTCCAACACGCGATAATGTAATGGGTGGGGATTTGGCTGGAATTCTGGATCGTATTGATTATTTGGTTCATTTAGGAATCACTTGTATTTATCTAAACCCAATCTTCAAAGGATATTCCAATCATAAATACGATACCATTGATTACTACAAGATTGACCCACAGTTTGGCACAGAAAAAGATCTATTAAACTTGACGGAAAAATGCCATGAAAAAGGCATTCGGATTATTTTGGATGGTGTTTTTAATCATAGTGGATATTATTTTCCTCCCTTTCAGGATTTATTGAAAAATGGCAATCAATCTCGTTATAAAAACTGGTTTTTTCCTTTGGAATTTCCGGTGAAGATAGATCCACCCAATTATGAATGTGTCGGTTATTACAAATGGATGCCAAAATTAAATTTGGCCAATCCGGAGACTCGGGAATATTTTATCAACGTTGGGCGGTATTGGATTGAAAAATATGGAATTGATGGATGGCGATTGGATGTCGCTGATGAAATTGAAGGGCGGTTTTGGGAAAGTTTTTCCGCCTCTATCAAAAGAGACTTTCCAGACACTGTTCTGATTGGGGAAAGCTGGGGCGATGCCGGGCGATTAGTGCTTGGAAATCGCTTGGACGGTGCTATGAACTACTTGTTTAAAGATGCGGTCACCGATTGGTTGGCGAAAGAAAAAATTGATGTGCTGGAATTTGACAACCGAATCAATTACATGCTTTCGTTGTACCCTGAAACGACCCGCCAATGTATGTATAATCTGTTAGATAGTCACGATACACCTCGATTTTTATATGATTGTGGAGGCGATATACGAAAATTAAAGCTGGCAGTTGCGTTTATGATGACTTTTCCAGGATGCCCAGCAATATTTTATGGAGACGAAATTGGTTTAACAGGAGCAAATGACCCGGATTGCCGCAGAGCCATGCCATGGGATAAAGACCAGCATAACCACATGCTAATTGACTGGTATCGTCAATTAATTGGTATCCGTAAAAAATACGATGCTTTAAACACGGGCAGTTTTCGTACAAATATTTGTAATCCCGAAACAGGTATATATGGGTTTATTCGTTCTGTTTCCGAGCAGAACATTTACATTGTGTTAAATCCCAGTGAACAGGAACAGATTGTGACTGTGCCTCTTTTAGATCAGCAACGTGACTGGTTAGAAATGATAGAGGGAGAAACTGTTGTTGCAGAAAGGATTTCTAACGAAACAGGCTTTTATAATCAAGACATTGAACCGTATAAAAGCCAATTAAAAACTAACATGGCGCCTTATTCTTTAAAAATATTTATAGAAAGTGGTGGAAAGGTATGAAATCTTTTACTAGAAAAAAAATTCTGGCATTTGTCCTTTCAGCGGCCACAATGTTGACAGCACTGACCGCTTGTTCAGGACAAATACCAGAAAATAGTTCATCTGCCGGAAATCAGCAAGAAGGAAATGACACATCCCAAAGCAATGCACCAAAAGAAACCATTACACTAAACTTTTGGCATCATTACAGTGCACAATCTCCGGAAAATGAAACTCTAACGAAAATTTTGATCCCAGAATTCGAAAAAGAAAATCCGGGTTATAAAATTAATGCGACATCTTATGAATGGGCAAAACTCCACGATAAAATTTTAGTAAGTTCCAGTGCTAACACATTACCGGATGTCGCACGGCTTGACATTGCTTGGGTACCGGAATTTCAAAAGCTTGGTATTCTTGTTCCGCTAAACAAAGAAATGAGCGACTTTGACCAAGTTTCCGGTAGCCTATTGGAAAATGCTATGGGTACCTCTAAAATTGGAGGGGATTATTACGCACTTGCACTCAATACAAACACAAAAATTCTGTTTTACAACAAAGAAATGCTGCAGAAAACAGGTGTGTCCGTTCCAACAACGATGGAGGAATTCGTTGCAGCAGCCAAAAAGCTTTCCGGGATAAACAGCAATGGTCAGCAAATATGGGGCTGCACAGAACCTGCACTGTCAGGATGGAATGTACTTCCATACATTTGGAGTATGGGTGGTGACATCACCAATGAAGATTATACAAAAGCTTCCGGGTATTTAAATGGGCCCAAGACTGTTCAGGCAATACAGATGCTTGCAGACCTTTATCAATCTGATGCTATGACCGGTTTCAACAGCGGAGATATTCCCATGACGGATGGATTCGGTACCGGACGCTACGCAATGCTTTTAGAAGGTCCGTGGAAAATTGCGGAGTTAAAAGGCGCTTATCCGGACTTTTCTTACGGCATGGCAGATGTACCAACCGGATCAGGTGGCTCTCATTCTGTTTTGGGCGGTGAAGATATCGGGATGTTTTCTTCCGCTAACAAAGAAGGGGCCTGGAAATTTATGAAGTTTATGACGAGCAAATTCGCCCAAGAAGAAATGGCCAAATGCGGACTTATCCCTGTCAATAAAGCGGCTTTAGACAGTGAAGTGATTCAGGAAGCTTCTTTTGCTCCGTTTTTAGATGCTATAAAAAATGCTAAAGCCCGTCCTCCAGTAGCAACATGGACCGAAATTGACAATCTCCTTACGACCGCTGTAACCGCGATTGTGAAAGAGGGAGCGGATGCACAAAAAACACTGGATACACTTGCAGCGAAAGTGGATGAATTACTTCAATAGTATAAATCAATCATAGAGGTTCCGTCAACAGGAAGAATGAAACATGCAAACCATATAGGGAAAGGATGGCACCATGGAGGCAAAATCACTCAAAAATAAATTGCAGATTTTTTTGCTTTTATTGCCCGGGATTTTTATGTTCGTGGTATTTACCATTTATCCGATTGTAAAACTACTTTACATGAGTTTTGTTCAAAGTGGTTATGGTTCTGCTGTGCAGAATGTGTTTACTGGCTTTAAAAGTTATCAGATGGTTTTATCCGACCATACATTCTGGGTTTCTTTTGAAAACACACTATTATACACTTTGGTAACGGTACCGGCTCAAATGGCAATTGGTCTCCTGGTTGCCGTCCTAATTAATGAACTTTTGCATCTTCAGGTTGGCTTTCGGGTGATTTACTATCTTCCCGTTATTACATCTTGGGTTATTGTATCCTTGGTATTCAAATATATCTTCAATACAGAAGGCCTGTTGAATTACTTTCTTTGTCAGGTGCTTCATCTTACAGGGGGCAACATCGCTTGGCTTGACAGTCGCTGGGGCGGCCTGACCGTCGCAATGTTGTTAGGAATCTGGAAAGGTGTTGGATGGAATATGGTTGTTTTCCTTGCAGCACTGCAGAATGTGCCCAAAGCCCTTTATGAATCCGCGTCAATAGATGGCTGTGGATCTGTGCAGAAGTTTTTCTATATTACGTTGCCCTCTATAAGAAGTACAATTTTGTTTGCCTTAGTGATGCTGACAATCGGAGGATTTAATGTATTTACTTCTATCAAGATGATTACAGACGGCAAACCAATGCACCGAACAGAAACCGTTTTGACATGGATGTATTATAAAGCATTTAACGAAGGTAAATTCAGTTATGCTGCCGCTCTTTCCTTTATTGTCGCAATAGTACTGATCTTTCTTGCAGCTTTGCAGTTCAAGATCATGAAAAGTCAAAATGAAGGGGACTAATACATAAGTATGAAACGAAATAGAATGAGTCAAATCTTAATCTACATAGTTTTAACTTTAGGGGGAGCTATCTCGGTGCTGCCTATGATCTACATGATCAGCACGTCTTTAAAACCCAACGGTGCACTTTATGAATATCCACCTCATTTCTTTCCAAACAGAAATAATATTACAACTGAGAATTATATTTATATTTTTAAGCAGCAAAAATTTTATATCAATTTTATCAATAGTGTTGTTGTATCCCTTGCTACGGTCATATTGGCGGCAGTTATATCAACAGCTTTGGCTTTTTGTATTGCTCGGTTCCGTTTTCCGGGAAGAAAATTGTTGTTTGGATTGGTCATTGGGACAATGATTATTCCCGGAACAACCTTAATTGTTCCACAATTTGAACTTGCGTCTTTTCTTCATATTACAAATAAACTTCTGGGATTAATTCCTTTCTATGTAGCTTGGGTAATTCCCTTTTCCACATTTATGATTAAAGGTTTTATAGAAAATATTCCCCGTGATTTTGATGAAGCGGTTTATATCGACGGTGGAAACGTATTTACTGTATTTCGTACAATTGCCGTACCACTGTCAGGTCCAGCAATTGCGTCTGTTAGTATTTTTAATTTTCTAACTGCATGGGAGGAGTATCCTTGGGCTTTGACTGTCATAAATGACAACGAGAAACGTACACTTCCAATTGCCATTGCGGGATTTTTTGGTGAACACCAGTTCACACAATGGGGTTATGTATTTGCGATGTCTGTTGCAAGCCTTATTCCTGTATTAATCATATTTATCTGCTTTCAAAAATATTTTGTGAAAGGATTGCAAGCGGGCGGTTTAAAGGGATAGCCTATTGTTGTGGACTCCTTTTTGAGGAAGGAGATAAAACTTGGAAAAGGTATTGAAGCGTAAAATCGTACATATCGGTCTTTCCGTGGTATTGGCTTTTTCACTGCTCATCTCGTCATCTACATACGCTCAGGCAATTTCTGAAAAGCACGCCGATTCCACAAGTGATATATCACAATATGTTCAGAGTAGTTCAGTTCTTAACGAAAATGATATTATTTATATGGTTTTGACTGACCGATTTTATGACGGTGATTCTTCCAACAACGGAACGTTGAACGTGGAATACAGACCCGGCAACCTAAAATTTAATCAGGGTGGAGATTGGAAAGGATTAACCGAAAAATTGGATTATATTAAAAATTTAGGTGTGACAGCCATTTGGATTTCTCCGGTGTCTGAAAATGAACCATTGAGCCGTGACAAAAGTGAATCAGGGTACCACGGATATTTTACACATGATTATAATAAAGCGGACCCGCATTTTGGCACCAAAGAGGATCTGATTCGTCTTGTGCAAACCGCACACTCCAAGGGCCTTAAAGTGATATTGGATGCTGTTCCAAATCACACAGCAGATTATTTGGCTGAAGGTGCAACCTCTTACAGTTCAGACGATTATCAACCTGCGGCTCCTTTCAATAATCCGGCTTGGTACCATCATTATGGTGATATCACGGATTGGAATGATCCGTTTCAGGTATTGAACAATGATTTAGGCGGACTGGATGATTTAAATCAAGATAACGCAGATGCACGTGAAGCAATTAAAAATGCCTATAAAACGTGGGTTCAGGACACTGGCGCAGATGGTGTTCGGGTGGATGCTGCACGTTCTATTCCAAAAGATTTTCTTGCTGAATTCGAAGAATATTTGGGAGTTCCAACTTTCGGAGAAATATTTGTTGGGGATGTAGACTATGTAAGTGATTTCCAAAACTACGAATGGGGCGTTTTGGACTTTCCTTTGTTTTTCCAGGCACGAGAAGTTTTTGCGCATGATGCGGACTTTTCAACTGTAAAAGAAATATTCGATCAGGATAGTAAATATAAAGATCCCAACCGACTCATTACGTTTATCGATAATCATGATCGAGATCGTTTTCTTTGCTTAGCTGATGACAATTTTCAGAAAATGCGGTTGGCATTAACGTTTCTGTTTACTGTTCGTGGCATACCGGATATTTATTATGGTACAGAACAAAATTGCTATGGCGGCGGAAAGCCAACGGAATGGGCTGGAATCGCAAATAAAGAAAATCGTGAGGTTATGCCCAGTTTTTCAGAAGATGGCAATATGTATCAATACATCCAAAGACTTGCTCAACTTCGTAATAATTATACATGCCTGAGAACAGGAACGCAGCGCGAAATGTGGTATGAGTCCAATATTTACGCTTACTCTCGACGTGACGATTCTACTGGACAAGAAATCATAACGGTCATTAATAACGCGACTAGCAATGAAAGTAGAAATATCCCAATTCGTGCGGAAAGTTCACTCTCCGTTGGAACTGAACTGACTAATTTATTAGACACATCTGTCAAAGCAACTATTGTTTCCGGTGGAGTAACTGGCAAGCAGATTTGTGTTTCTCTTCCCGCGAAAACCGCCTACGTTTTCACTGCGGATAGTCCCGCACCGTACACGCCTCCGGAAAGAACAGTTACTACAATCCGTGTTCACTATGATACCGGATATGGAAATGATATGTATCTCCGGGGGTCCAGTTATCCGCTTTGGTGGGATAGTGGAAGGAAAATGTACAATGTAAATTCAGATACTTGGGTTTATGAAATTGAACGGATTCCATTCGGAGATACTATTGAATTCAAACCTCTTATCAATGATACCACGTGGTCAAGTGGAGAAAATTATGTGGTGACAGGGGGTCAAACCATCGATATATATCCTAATTTTTAACGTGTAATTAAAGAAGTGTATGTGTTCTGGTTTCAATATGACAGATAGCCCGAGCTACTCAGGCTGCAGTTATCGGTTTCGATAACTGCAGCTGATTGTTTTCAATAGGGCAACTGTATAAACATGTCCACAATTTTTATTTCCTTTGGAACTCCGTAATGTTTGTGGATAGAGGCCTGCGAACATTTTATTGGGCTATATGGCTAATCCTATTTTAAATTCTATATTTTGCCGGACTCAATCCTCCAAGAGATGTTTCGATTCTCGTCATCTCCACCATATTTAAAACCCGCATGAATACTGAAAAATCCAGTGTTCATGCGGGTTTTGCCGTATATTGATTTGGAATGTAGCGGAACAAATCGGAATCAAAAAGCAATTTGAAGTAGGCGTTTTGGTAGGCGTTGTAGGCGTGGAAATAAGAACCTAGGGGCGTGCGGACAAAAAGTTGGACTGAATACACTCAGAAAGGAGATAGAGGATGTATTCAGAGAAGAATATCGCAAAGCCCCGGAGGTTTATGAAGAAACGAGATCGGTAACAAAAACAATAACGATTTGGGGATATCCGGCACGCAGGCAAACGCTATACAACCGGATCAATCGAAAACGAACCTTGCCGAAAGACCGCAGCACCTTTTGTGGATATCATAAACCGGAGCACCCTTGCCATCCACCTATAGAATGAAAGCTTGAGATTTTACACCGTTGCTTTGAGTTGGAAGAAGATGTGCAATCAGTAACAAATGAAGTGGGATATAGCACAGCAAGTATATATAACCGGCGGCGTAAATACATCCAGAAAGGTGCTGCAGCGTTAATGAATTTATCCAATGAGCGAAATAGAGGGAAACAGAGAGAAGGAAAAGCTGCATCTTTAGAGGATTATATCTGTCTCCCGTTATTAACTGCTATGATGGTATGCCGGTAGCATGGAACATTAGCTGTAAACCATACGCACAATTGGTGAATCGTATGCTTAATCGGCATGATCGTTCTTGGCAAGGGAACACAGTAGAGGATTTTATGCAGCAGATTGAAGCTTACATGGTATGGTATCGGGATCCGAGAATCAAAATATCTCTTGGAGATTTAAGTCCAGCAGAATATAGAATCAAAATGGGATTAGCCATATCGTCCAATAAAATGTCCGCAGGTCCTTATCAACACTGAATTTATCGGTTGTTTATACGATATTTTATTATCACATGAAAACTCCCGATTTTGCCGGGATATTAGGAAAAGCTTAGGTTCTGGAAATTGTATACCTTTTACGCTCACTGCAGTCAGCTGCTTGTCTCCGAAGGGGATGAAGTGGAAAAGGGAGATGTTATCGCACTGGTAGGCAACACGGCGACAGCACCGGATCTCACTGTCATTTTGAGATTCGAGTCAATAGTGAGGCTGTTGACCCTCTGCCTTATTTGAATCCGGAGAAGAAGATGGGGGAGTGAGAGGCATTTGTCACTGGAGGTGTTGCAGAGCTGAATTTGCACCGGAATTTTAAATTTTTATTCATTTTGCAACTGGTCCAGCCTCAACATGTATCCTTTGGGAACTTATAATTGTGCAGCAGAGAAAGAATCACTATAACCACGAAAAGTGCTATGTTAACCAAAACCAAGACGGTGGAATAGCCGTTCCCAGACAAATTATATTGATCCAAATAGATTCCTTCTTGCCAGATACTTAACAAAGAAGTAAATAATATAAAAGCGGAGTTCATTAGCATAATGGGTATATCTACAGTTTTCAATTTTATCCTGCGAATAATAATCAAGATTAAGTTAAAACATAAAAAGGCCGTACAATAATAAATAATTGTATCAAATAAATTATTGTTTGAAGCAGTGTTTGAATTACTAAGAAAATCCTTAATTTCTTTTTGACTATTATCCGAATTACTGTAATGTTCCAAATCCAAAGTTATATAATGGTTACCTGATTGAATATTTACGAGTGAAGGAACCGCCGTAATATGGTATTTTTTTAAGATTTCATTATACCTTTTATGGTCTTTCCAATACAACGTGTTAAAATAGTAAACAGGAATATCAGTCTCATTCATAACTTGCTTGAGTCCTGACTCAAATTTCTGACAATCCGGACATGTTGGTCTGCCAAAGTATACATATACATCTTTTGCTGTATCAAAAAAATCTATATTATCGATTGAAATAAATGTATTGGATTCTGTTTTTTCTGTTACGTCCTGAGTTTTTGCACTACAGGATATAAAAGAAAAGCTACATATTATGACTGTACATATTAGTGTTATATACCTATTAATTTTCAAATTAACCACTTCCTCTGCACATGAAAGCTGTTGCAAAGTGACAACTGTGCAACAGCCGATTTAGTACAATAATATATAGGCAGAAGATACAGAAATTCATCCACGCTTCCACCACCGGGATTGCATTTTGCGGCCATAACTTTCATTAAATTGGATTCTGTCCTAAAAGGTTCGATTTTCCAAGGAGTCTTGAAATCTCCCGCCAGTAAGACATGACAATGGAATTGTGCCGCCATAGAATCAGTATGATCCTACTTATAGTCACTTGAGAACCGATCTTCCAATCATGAAAAAGCGTGAAATGCCCTTGCTATGAGTACATTTCCATTAGGATTAGCAGCACCAGTAAGTAAATATGTCGGCTGGATACTTAACGATACTACACCATCTCTTGTTATCCATCTAACACTTTCAAAATAGTCATCAAAGGTTTCATCGTTAATACCTTGAAGCGCCGCATAGTATGTATTCACGTCAGCTTGTGATACAGATGCAGCATCATACAAATAAGTAGGTCTTTTATAAAGGGCATTATATGCAGCGAGATAATATTCAAGATTTTCTTGCCCTTGCATAAAACCAGTACTATCTGTTGTCGAATGACTTGTTTTCAGATCAGAATTGTCCACTGCAAATGCCGGAATAGAAATGGTCACAAATAGCGCGCAGGTCAAAATTAAACTTACCATTTTTTCTTTGACATTTTAATACCTCCTAATTAATTCATTTTAATGCATGTTTATATTCTCCGTAGATATATACAGACCCGATTTGTTGCATTTGTTATTCACATAAATTTCCGTTTTATAAGTTGTCCTTTGCACATATTCGAAGATATAAGCTGTTCCATTGGAAATATTTAAAGTGTTGTGCGTCCTATTTATGTACACATAATTAGCATATATTGACAAAGGTCTTTTAAGCAGCTTGGGTGTGCTTGCGGCCAGAGCAAGACATAAGCCCGAACAAACAATTAGAGTACTCGCTGTAAAGTAAATAATTTTTTAAATCATAAGAAAACCTCCCTTATTTTGCCTTCTACACATAAAGACAAGTTAGTAGGGCTTTTTGTGACAACTCACAATATTGGGACGTCACGAATAGGCAAAAAGGATTTTATATCATATATCAATAGTTATGGTATCCTAAAAATGAAGCATCTTAATGCTGCTACATCTTTGATTGACATTATATTACAAATATAGTATTATTAGGATGCCTAATTGATTTATAAGAATAATACTACAATCATCTTTCACAAGTCAAGAGTTATATGGCTTTAATTTTAGAAGGGTCATTACGGCAATATATACATATCGGTGCACAGGTGCAGTAATATTGCTGTTTTGATAAATACATTTTATTGAAAAGAAATTTAAAATGACAGATGTTGTAACCACATTACCTCAAACTTCAAGGCTTACTCTAGTGGTGTTTAATTTTTAAGGAACCGTGAAGGCGACGGTGATTTTATATGTTTAAATTAATGGGTTCTATGTCAATAGTTAGGGTTACTCAAAACGGAAATACCAAATGGAGCGGCGCTAGGCTGCTCCATTTTTTGTTGAATCATTGAATATGTGAAAAATGCGAAGTTTGATGTCGTGAAACAATAAATTGAAAGATGTAAAATAAGTATTCTGCTGGAAATTAAATGTTGATCCCGCGCTGCGACACTAGTGCGGAACCTTTTTTTCGACTGTTTATGCTAAAAAAGGATAAAAGTCGACTTTCTTACTAGCATAATTTACAATTTTTTGGTATAATTATAAGAAATTTTAACCTTTCAACACGGTGGTTTTATATTTACCTACTTACTGGAAAGTAGGTAACGTATTCTATTTGTACAATGTGGCATTTTTCCGAAAAGATGAAAGCATCCCAATTTCTGTCCACCCTAATTATTTACAATATAATTTAGGTTGGATAAAGTTTCGGAAAATATTGGATTATAAAATTAACTATAGTGGCACTAAGGCGTTTCAATTACTGAATATGAAAGGTTAAAATTTAAGTTTACCGAATGATTGCAGTTTTGGAATCAAGAAAAATGAAGGTGCTATAAGCTATATGACTATTCATTGTCCAAATTTTATAGAAGCAATTACACTTGAAGCTCATCCTATGAAAAAAGCTAAGCCGAAATTAAAAATGCAATATTTTATCGCACTGAAATCGCTTATCAGGAAATGTGCGGACCATGATGTGTATACCGATGGCCGACTTGCACAGTATTGTACTTTTTTAACCGGCAACGCTAAAGACCTCAAATTGACCGACAAAGAGCGTGAAGGTGTCGTTCGCTCTGTCATCAACAGCAGAATAAGGCCTTGGAGGAAGAAGTATCGTTATTGGCTGCTTTGCGATATCGCTTTGATTCTTCTTGATGAAAGTAAAATCCGAAGAGGAGCAGATTGCCTTAAAGGGTATTTGAATAAGCGGCAAATTGCTCAGTTAGACGTTTTACTGACCGCGTTATTTACCGACGAGCAGATTCCGACAAAAATAGCCTTTACTGCTGAATTAGTCAAACAATTCCGATCTAACAAAAGGTTTGCGTCGCAGTCAGAAACACGCTTTATCGTGACTGCAAATATGAGCGCCGGCAAGTCAACACTGATAAACGCAATTATCGGCAAACCGTTGACAAGGACATCGCAGGAAGCCTGTACAGGAAACCTGTGCTACCTCTATAATAAGCTTTTCGAAGATAATACCGTTCATTTGTTCACATCGTCGCTCAATCTTAATGCAAACTATAATGATCTCGCAAATGTCGACCGTTCAATGGTAAGCAGTGTCGCATCATATTTTCGGACAACCGTTCCCATTAATCGCGTTTGCATTATTGACACACCGGGGGTCAACTCCGCAATAAACCGACAGCACAGGAAGATTACACGAACAGCGTTGAAAGAGGAACGCTATAATACTCTTATCTACATTTTAAACGCCAACAAACTTGGAACAGATGAAGAAAAGGTACATCTGCAATGGGTGTTTGAAAATGTACCTGAAGAGAAGGTAGTGTTCGTGCTCAATAAACTTGATGACTTCAAGAGTACGGACGATTCCATAAAAGAAAGCATTGAAGGAGTGAAAAAAGATTTATGCAACATAGGATTCAAAAAGCCGCTGATTTGTCCGCTTTCATCCTACTTTGCCTTTCTTATTAAACTAAAGGCAAACGGAGAACAAATGACAGAAGACGAACAGGATGATTACGACTTGTTTGTCAAGAAGTTCAGCAGAGCGGAGTATGATCTGTCAAAATATGTTGATGGAGTACATAGCAATGCAAATGACTCAGAACTTATCCAAATGAGCAAGAAAAGTGGGCTTTACGGCCTGGAAAAAATACTTTTTGGAGGAAGTTTATGAAAAAAGTCTTTATAAAATACAATCCTTATAAACTTGAAACTGAAATTACAGTAGACGGTAATCAATTAGCGCAAAACAGCCAACTTGGCGAAAAAGCCGCCAAAGGCACACACTTGCAAGAATGGGTAGAAGATTTGCCGCGTATTCTGATCGATGAGTATAACGATACGGAATTTGAAGTGACATTTCATGGCACTTTGCTCGACTATGAGGATTTAAAATCTGCTTTTACCGAAGCTCAAAAACGGCATGAGCTGACCTTCAAGCTTGAACATAAGCCCGCTAAAGAAACGGCAGACAAAGAAGCCTTGATTGATAATGTGTTTAAGGAAATTCAAGAGGGACCGTTTGACGAACTGCGTGACAAGCAAATTATCAGTGCGTTTGAACATGCAAAAAGCAAAGATTTTGAGGTGTGCGTTGTTGCGACGATGAGCGCCGGCAAATCCACACTGATAAATGCTATGCTCGGTACTAAACTGATGCCTTCCAAACAAGAGGCGTGTACGGCAATCATTACGAGGATAAAAGATACCAATGACAAGGACGTGCCGTGGAAAGCCAAAGTTTACAATAAAGAGGGACAGCTCACAGAAACGCACGAAGCGTTAAACTATTCTACAATGGAACGGCTGAACGCTGATGAAAACGTGTCTGAAATACGAGCTGAAGGAAATATTCCGTTTGTGTCATCCGAGGACGTATCGCTCGTGCTGATTGACACACCCGGACCGAACAACTCCCGCGACCCGCACCACAAAAAAGTGCAAAGCGAATTTCTCAGCAAATCATCAAAAGCATTGGTCCTTTATATTATGACAGGCGAGTTCGGTACAGATGACGACTACACCTTGCTCAAACGCGTAGCCGAGAGCATGTCTGTCGGCGGCAAGCAGTCCAAAGACCGTTTTATCTTTGTCATCAATAAACTTGATGGCCGCAAGAAAGAAGATGGCGATACGGAACAGACTTTGGAACGCGTGCGTGCGTATCTGAAAACGCACGGTATTGACAACCCGAACTTATTTCCCGCTGCCGCGCTGCCAGCCCTCGATTTTCGTCTTATCACAAGCGGTGCAGATGTTGATGAGGACACAAGAGACGAAGCGTATGTAAAGGCTAGAAAACTCAATCGAAACGAAACCATGCACTTTGAAACTTACGCACCCTTACCCACCGGTATTCGCAACGATATCGCGCTACAATTAACTAAAGCAAAAGCAAGCAAAAGTGAAAATGCCATCTATGATGAAGCCCTCATACATACAGGCATTCCATCGTTGGAAGCTGCGATTCGCCAGTATGTGCAAAAGTATGCTAAGACGGCAAAGATTAAGAACATTGTGGATACATTTATCCATAAACTGGACGAAGTGGATTGTTATGAGAAAACCAAGCGTGAACTTGCGAAAAACTGTGACGAGAATGAGAAACTGTCAAAGCAAATTGCTTTAATTCGCAAGAAAATTGATGATGGTGAATCAGCAAAGAAATTCAAAGTTGCTGTTGACACAGCTTTGCGAAAAGTCAAACAGGAATCGCCAGAAATTGTAGAAGGAATTCTTGAAAAATTCCAAAATCAGATTACACAGAAAATTGATAGCTTTCGTGATATAGAGATTGATATCGCTGATATTGATATAGAAATCAATAGACTTAAACGGTTTGCAGAAAGTCTAGAGCCATATTTTGAGTCGGAACTGGACGACCTGATTAGAACAACTCTTATTAAAACAAGCGAAGCATTGCTTGAAGAATACAAGAAAAAATTGGAAGGGTTGGCTGAGGACATCAACATAGATGGCTTTAACGGTGCAAAAATTGATCCTTTGAAGTTAATGGGCGGAAGCGTGAATGCTGAAAACTTCCAATTAGCGGAGTTCATTCGAGAAAAGCGTGTCGAAGATGGTAAGGAATGGGTTAAAAATACAGACAAGAAATGGTACAAGCCGTGGACGTGGTTCCAAGAAAAAGGTTACTACCGTCAAAAATACAAGACTGTTGAATTTGTCGACGCCTCTGAAATGGTACGCAACTTTTTCATGCCAATCGAAAAGAGTTTATTTAACAATGGTTCCGCAGCTCTTTTATATGCACTGCAGCAAGCAAACAAGATTGCCAAATATTTTGATGGTGAATTCAAACGCCTTGACAAAATCCTCGATAACAAACTTAAGGAATTAGAGAGCTACGCCAACGACAAGGCAAAAGCCGAGCAACGTATCAAAGAGTGCGAGAGGAAACTGGCATGGCTTGACGAAATCAAAGGTAAAGTCAACTCTATTCTTGAAATTTAGGGAGGGTGTATCTATGACAGTTGAAGAGTCCATTAAAAACGCAGTGTCAAATGGTGATATCAAAAGCATCCGCATCATGATGAAAAACAGCTTGTTAGTTGATCCGACCTTTGCGGAGTTTGATGAGATGGAAAAACTTGCCCGAAATGTGAAGGGACTTTATGATCCGCACGATGGACGTGAATTCCAACTCGATAAAGCCCATTGGAACGATGATTATATGAATAAGCTGATGGTTCAAGTAGTTAACAATTTTTCCCACGAACGTATTGAGCATCTCAAAGAAGTGGTCAGATATTTGCACCCTGTTACTTCCACTGGTCAGAAAACTTCGTTGTCAAATGGAACCGATCACGCTAAGAGGAGAACATCTGGCAGCCATCAGCAAATTCAACACAGAAGTTACCAAGAACAAAAGCGCTGCGATCAGCTAAATGGTACGTATCGCGGTGCAAAAATTGCCGGTGGAGCGGCAGTCGGTGCAGCAGCAGGGGCAGTGGTGGCTGCGGCGGCAAGCACTGCCGTGGTAGCCGGTGCTGTCATCGGTGCTGCCGCCGGTGCCGCTGTTGCAATGGTTGTGACGAATGGAGCGAAATAGTATGAACGAATTTGCGGATATCATGGAGAGAAAGCCAGAAAGAGCTGAAATAGAGCATAATGATTGCCTCCCGCAAAACCAAATGGAAAATGATATGCCCAGCTATGATTCACTCCAAGCGCAGCTTGCCGAAGCAGGTAAGCTTGTGGATGACATTGTTCTTAAAAACTATCTTACTCGACTTACAGATTTGGAAATTATTCCACTGGATGATAGCTTGAAAAAAATCAGCAAAATTCGTTTGTTTAAGATAACCGAAATGGTTTATCAGAACGACGAATATTCAACATACAAGTTTGCTTCCGTGTTTAATGCGGTGCAAAATCTGAATTGCGGTGTGTTCCTTATCATGGACAGCAACGGACAAAAGACGGATTTTTATATGGGTGTCCGTTCTCTTGATGATTTGCGAACTACAAAGTCCCTGAAAGATACGTTGCGGAACGCGCTTTGCGGGCAGTTCCCCGGAGTCAAAACAGCAGATCTGCTTGACCCGCAGGCGGAGGCTTTTCTTGCTGATATTCCATCAAAGAATATCGCTGCCGTATCTTGCGTTGCCCAAAATAAGGATGAAGAGTTCAAAGACAACAAAAAGTTTATACAAGGACTTGAAAAACTTGCACTTGCCATGCATGGGCAGCGCTATACTGCTATTGTGTTGGCTAAGAGTACATCGCCCGAACAATTGGCGGAAATACGCCGTGCCTATGAAACGATATATACACAGCTGTCGCCATTTGCCAATATGCAATTAAGTTACGGTACAAATACTGCTATCAGCACTTCTAACGCTTTGTCAAAAGGAACAATGTTCGGCACTTCCCATTCCACGAACACTTCCGTACAAACAGGAACAAGTCATTCCACAGGGAGATCAGAAAATGAATCTACCACCAAACCGAATACTGCCGCTGCCATCGCGAAAGGTGTAGGTGGAGCGCTGCTCGGTGTAGCAAGCATCGTTACTGCCCCGCTGACGGGCGGTGCAAGTTTAGCTGCAGCCGCTGCTATTGCTGCAGGAAATATCGGTTTAAACGCAATAAATCCATCCTCCAAAACAAAAGGAACATCCGCTTCGGAGAATTGGTCTGAAAACCAGTCTGAAACGAAAGGGGAATCGAGTTCCACCAGCGAAAGCAGGAGTGAAAATTATACCCAAACGAGAGGACTTACTACCGGTACGTCCAATCATATGCAGCTGACTATGCAAAATAAAACACTTATCGATACGCTGGAACGAATTGATTTGCAGTTAAAGCGCATAGAAGAGTGTGAAAGTCTCGGTATGTGGGAGTGCGCGGCATATTTTCTGTCTGACAGTCAAGAAACCGCCGAAATGGCGGCAGGAACTTATAAAGCACTTATGAAAGGCGAAAAATCCGGCGTTGAAACGTCTGCCATTAACTTTTGGGGGCGGCAGAATAAAAAGCAACTGCCGTTGCTCCGTGAATACATAACGAACTTTATTCACCCTGTGTTTCAATACCGTTCAAAATCGGCAAATGTGCCCGTTACTGCATCATCTCTTATCAGCGGCAACGAACTTGCAATTCAAATGGGACTTCCGAGAAAATCTGTATGCGGTTTTCCTGTTATTGAGCACGCTGATTTCGGTAAAGAGGTTGTGAAATACAATCGGTGCGACGGTGGACATGATTTTATTCTTGGTAAAGTGTTCAGTATGGGAAAAGAGAATGATACAGAGGTTCGCCTTGACCGCGATTCCCTCACGATGCATACGTTTATTACCGGCTCAACAGGCTCCGGCAAGAGTAATACGGTATACGAAATTTTAAACCAGTTGAGGAATGTGTACAATATCCCATTTTTGGTGATTGAACCTGCAAAAGGTGAATATAAGAACGTGTTCGGGCAATTTCCCGATGTGGCGGTTTATGGTACAAATCCAAAGAAGTCAGAATTACTAAGAATTAATCCGTTCCGTTTTCCATCGGATATCCACGTTTTGGAACATTTAGACAGGTTAGTTGAAATTTTTAATGTATGTTGGCCGATGTATGCCGCGATGCCTGCGATATTAAAGGAAGCAATGGAAAGGGCTTATATTGCGGCAGGATGGAATATTGCTTTGTCAGAAAATCCCAGAGGGGATGTATTCCCAAATTTTGCGGATTTGTTGGAGCAAATTGAAAATGTTATAAACGAGTCTAAATATTCAGCGGAAAGCAAAGGTGATTACGCAGGTGCTCTGCTTACTCGGGTTCGTTCTCTGACTAATGGATTAAACGGCCTGATTTTCTGCAATAATGACTTAAGAGATAGCGAATTGTTTGATAAAAGTGCGATTGTGGATTTGAGTCGTGTTGGTTCGACAGAAACGAAGTCGCTGATTATGGGGCTGCTTGTTATGAGGCTGAACGAATATCGGATGGCTTCCGGTAAAGCTAACAGCCCACTTACACATATTACCGTCCTCGAGGAGGCACATAATCTCCTTAAGCGCACATCTACGCAGCAATTATCTGAAAGTTCAAATCTGTTGGGCAAATCGGTGGAGTTGCTGTCCAATTCCATAGCGGAAATGCGGACCTATGGCGAGGGGTTCATAATTGCCGACCAATCACCGGGACTTTTGGATATGTCAGTGATTCGGAATACCAATACAAAGATAATCTTGCGCTTGCCGGAGCAAAGTGACCGTGAACTTGTTGGACTAGGTGCAGGCCTTAATCAAGAGCAGATAGAGGAGTTATCAAAACTTAAACGTGGTGTAGCTGCCGTTTATCAGAATGATTGGGTTGAGCCGGTGTTGGTAAAGATAAACAAGTGCAGCATATCCGAACAGCCATATCATACCGAGGTGAGTATTGCAGAAGCTGATACTGCCAATTTGCGGAAACAACTGCTACTTTTCTTAATTCAAGGCAGAGTAAAAGAACGGCTGGATTTTGATGTAAACAAAATAGAACGCGGTATAGATTGGCTCGGATTGTCTTCCAGTAACCGCGAGTTTATTGAGCAACAATTTACTAAGTTTAAAGCGGATGGCAGACCTTCAATGTGGGATAAGACTAATTTCCAACAACTTTCTCGGTGTATCACAGATATTTTTGGTGTTCGATCACACGTAGAAAATTGTATCATAAATTCCTCTGACAACTCCGAGTTAACTGCGAAACTTGCAAAAATAGTGCGTCAGTTTATTCCAGATGCTGCCGATAGTGTTGTTCTTGCCATCAACCAGTGCTTTATGAAAGACTTTAGCATGGGTCAAGAAGAAGTGGAATTTAGAAAGAGGTTATATATGCAATGGGTGGATTACGTAAAAGAAAGATGTGTTAAAATATGAATTTTGCTTTGAAAGAAGTCACCGAGACTGCAGTAAAGCGATTTTCAGAGTGCCCGCTCGGCAAGTTGGCGAAAAACAAGGTGTTTGATAAGCCAATGAGTGAGTATGATCAACCATTGGAAATAACTGTTGAGGATGTGCAGGAAGCAGATCTTTCTATTGAGAATAAGCATCATTCACCGTTAGAAACAACGGATGATGTACATGAAATAAATCTTCCTATCAAAAATAAAATGGACGGACTTGCTCGAGAAAACGAGGTGAGAGGAGAACTGGAAGAACAGTATCCTTCACCGCCCCATACGATTATTTCCGAAGCATATCTCCGTGACAAAGACGGAAATATCGTAAAGGATCCCGAAACTGGTGAAGCGCGAAGGATCGATTTTGTTGTAGTGAAAGATGGAAAAGTTATTGATTCCATTGAAGTAACTTCCAAAACAGCGGATAAAACGGAACAGTCTTCCAAAGAGCAGAGAATACGCGCAAGAGGGGGTAACTACATTAAAATGTCGGACGGTTCACTGGCGGAAATTCCAGAAGGTGTTACCACACATATTGAAAGGAGAGACTGATTGTGAAAATCTACGACAAAGCTGATTGGCAGATCGACGGCGGGGTGTCAAAACAAACAGTTATCAAACATTTTAAGCTCGTATTCGAGTGGCTGAAAGATCATCACTATCTTAATAATGATGGCCTAGAAGTTTTGGAACTCAATGATTTTGCCAATGTTTCACTAAATGATTCTCTTCTGACAAAAGAGGGCAATGCTTTTATGAGCCGTTATTATGATAAACTGATTAAGGAAGTACCTTATGGTGATGAAAGTATTCCCACAAGGCTTGATGCAATATATACTTCGCAGGGATAAAACTATTAATAATCTGCGAGAGTAAATAAAATCTGAATTTGCCTGTTAATTGAGACCGCAAAAATTTTGTGTAAAAGCTGAATATGAGACTTTCTTTCAGACAAGATTGAGGGTAAGAAAATATAAGTCTGAAAGAAAGTCTTTTTGATGAGCAGAGTACCGGCAGAACTTTTAAGAGAGTATGTCAATAGCCAGAAGTTTGGCAGCGCCGCAGATGTTATGGAAATAAAAGAAACATGTTCTATAATGTTATTCACTGGGTTATGGAAACAAATTGCGAAAAAATTAAGTTATGAAAAAAGCAAAAGGCTGCCAAATGGCAATGGTGATGAAATGGCAGAGTCGAAAAATCACAGAAACGGGTTTCAAGAGAACTCCGTAAAAACACAGACTGGAAAGATTTAGGCAAATATTCCTAGCGAGGATAATGGCAAATATGAGCCCAAAATCATCGGCAAATATAATCGTAATGCCGAAGGAATGGAAGAAAAAATTTTGGCTCTGTACTCCTGTGGAATGAGCCAGAGAGATATCTCTGAACAAATTTAAAATCTGTACGATGTAGAAATATCACCGGAACTAGTCAGTAAAATCACAGACAAGATTATGCCGGAAATTACAGCATGGCAATCCTGTCCTTTGAATCGGGTGTATCCATTTGTTTTCATGGATGCCATTTTAGCGGTATATCCGCAAGCACAGATTCAGCGCTGTATCATCCATCAGATTCGGTTCAGTACCCGCTATGTCAGTTATAAAGACATCAAATCGCTGATGAGGGATCTTAAGCTGGTTTACCAAGCTGTAACAGAAGATGAAACTTTTTGATTATGAACGCACAAATGGCTCTATGTCAATAATTGGGTTACCCAACTATTGACATAGAGCCTTTTTTTACAATTTGTATCCATTACTTCGCTTTGGCCTCCTAATGCTGCTTCTTTGCCTTGACGAAATGAAGATAGAGTACAATAAAGTTCGCAATTTCATAAAGGTATAGAAAAGTCATTGGGACTCCGATAAAATGAATGGTGAGAAAACATTCAAAAAAGGAGAGATACCCAATGACTCACAAAAAGAATACCACAGATTTGACAGAATTGCTACTAAAATGTATGGCGCAGCCGGATCCAATGCTGTCGATGCTGGAATGGCTGTGTACCCGTCTGATGGAAGCAGAGGTCTCCGGTATTATTGGCGCGGAAAAGAATGCACACAATCCATCCCGCCGTGATTACCGCTGCGGCTATCGGCCGCGTCGACTGGATACTCGTATGGGGACGATGTATCTGATGGTACCAAAACTCCGAAATCAGGGCTATATCCCGTTTTTCGTAACAGAACGCAAGCGCAGTGAAGCAGCGCTGATTCAAGTGGTTCAGGAAGCGTTTGTGCAGGGTGTATCTACGCGAAAGATGGAGAAACTAGCCCGCAGTCTTGGAATTGAAAATCTTTCTCGCAGTCAAGTCAGTGAAATGACGAAAGGCCTTAATGAGCAGGTACAGTACTTCCGCAGCCGGCCTCTGACGGGTCGCTATCCTGTCATTTGGACAGATGCACTGTATGAAAAAATTCGTATGGATGGCCGGGTCGTCAGCATGGCTGTGATGGTAGTTTGCGGCGTCAATGAACAGGGGCATAGGGATATCCTCGCCGTAGAGCCAATGCTAGATGAATCAAAAGAAAGTTATTCTCAATTGTTTCAAAGTCTTTTAGATCGTGGACTGAAAACACCGCTTCTGGTGGTTTCAGACGCGAATAAAGGGCTGATTGCAGCCATCCGTGAGAGTTTTCCGGGAGCCTCTTGGCAACGATGCAAAGTCCATTTCATGCGAAATATTTTAGCTCATGTACCCCAGAAGGAAAAAGAGTCCTTTGCGGCTCAGTTAAAAGAAATTTGGTTGGCACCCTCCGCTGAAATAGCTAGACAGCGCGCGGAGCAAATATCAGAACAATATGGAAAACGCTTTCCAAAAGCAATCGAATTCCTGGAAGATGGACTGGAAGATTCTCTAGCCTTCTATGCTTTTCCGGAACTTGATGCCCGCAAAATTTCTTCAACTAATATGCTGGAACGGCTGAACAAGGAAATCCGCCGCAGAACCAGCGTAGTAGGAATATTCCCTAATCCGGATTCCTATCTACGTCTGGTAACAACATGTCTCATGGAATATGCGGAAGACTGGTCTGTTTCCAGAGCATACTTAAATCCAAAATCTATTCAGATACTATTAAACGTAGCCTAATTCATTTTCCGGAGTCCCAAAATTGCGAACTTCCCTTGACACTAGCAATTGTCTCAAAAACAATAATGCAGATTACAGAACAGATAATACCAATTACCGACATATTCTGGTTTAATGCGGTTCCGGTCATTTGTCCCTCTGTTGTTGCAATCTCATAGATTGGAATTTGAAAGAACCGAACTGTATACGCCGTCAAGCCAGCAGAATGTGTGTGGTAATAACCGATAAAGATCAAAACAGCGCACAATACAACTGCAACAATGAATCCTCCCACAATCTCTAGGACGATGCGTAACAGTTGATTGTTTTTTACCTGTTGTTTCATATAGAATCCCCTTTTACATGATTAGATTTTGATGAAATTTCGGAATCCTTAACTGGATTCTGTAAAGCACTAATTTTCTTTGTATTCAGTTTCGCATTGCATTTTAGTAAAATTGTTAAAACAACCCCGAGAATAACCATGTAGATAGCCGATAAAATCAGAAAAGTTCGATCCCAATAAATTTTTTTAGTCCAGATATCAAAAAAATCGTTCATTGCATATTTCATGGGAATATAAGAAGCAATTTTTTTGAATGCATCCGGCATTTGATCAAATGTAATAAATACACCGCAAAACATGTAAGCGGCAAACATAACAACCAGCCCAAATGGCATCAGAATCTGCGTATTCTGAAACAAGAGGGCAACAACACCGCCCAGCATTAAAGCTGTAATTACTGCCAAAATATATTGAATTAGAAAAGCTATAAAATGGCTGAAATCTGGAAACTGTAAGCCAAACGCAATCCATGCAACTAGAATATCAATAGCCATGGAGAAAATAGACAGAATTATATGAGCGATGATATCACCAATGAGGACTTTGCTGGTTTTTATTCCAAAAAAATTCAACCGGTCGAGGCTGTTGTTTTCTAAACTGTTACCCATCCACATTGGATAAGAGATTATCGTCAAGGGCAGAATGCCCATTCCTATGGCTATCATAAAGTATTTATCTACTAAATGATATCCATTGCCAATAGGTATATTGCCATAGGAAAGTATGATGATAAACATCATAATAATCGGGTAGATTAGGGAAAAAAAGACGGACAGAGGAATACGAAACATAATTTTTAGATCAATCCAAATATAATCTTTCATTTGCCGACACCTCTGTACTGTATGAGAGCCAATGTATAAAGTGTATAGAGCCCATGCGGCACAATTTCAATAGGGATTCCAACTTTGGAAAGGTTGCTGATGATCGCATTTTGTTCATCAAGAGTTTTGACGGCGATACCATCATGCCCTTCATCAAGATGGTTGATAAATTTATAATTCTGCATATCAGGCCCCATAGCAGATAAATTTGCGCCATTCGGTATTTTCAAAATAGAGTAGTATGGATATTTTTCCTGCAGTTCTTGATACGTTCCCCAAAACAACAGGTTTCCCTTATGTAGAATCAGAAATTTATTTGCCCAGTCTGTCAGTTCCTCAAAATAATGCGTAATAGTAAGCACGGTTTTATTCTTACTGTAACCGCGCACAATCTGCAGAAGACGGTTTCGTTTTTGATAGGTAGATTGTAAAATCAAATTGAACACATAAAAAGATTCCATAGCGCACAGGGAACTGTTAGGATAAAGTTACCACACTAAATACTGACAGAAAGGCCTGAACACTATGGACAAGAACCATTCTATCATAAAGATCGAAGAACGCAAGAGGGGACAGCATCTTAAAGCAGAAGAGCGTGGCGCAATCCAACAGTTAAAGAAGATGGGATTTAGCAATCGAAAGATTGCTCGCGCAATCAATTGCAGCCCCTCTACCGTGGGCTATGAACTACGACGTGGCACACCGGAATACTCCGGCCGAGGTCGCAAACCCGGCTACTCAGCCAAACGTGGAGCTGCAGTCTACAAAGCGAATCGCAGTCGTTGCCATCGCCCTAGAACGGTATCCAGGAACTCCGACTTCATCCGTTGGATGGTTAAAAAGGTTCGTAAGCATAATTGGTCTTTTGATGAGTGCGTAGGGCGGGCCCGAAGCGAACATCGTTTTCCAGCCAAGGAAATCCCATGTACAAAAACTCTATATCATATGCTGTGGAAAGGGGAATTACCGCTCACGCTATTTGAACTTCCTGAGGTATTAAATAGGCATTCTCGCAGAAAACCACGGCTTTCTAAGCGTATCAATGGGAAATCCATTGATTGGCGGCCACCTGAGGTAGCAGAGCGAAACACATTTGGACACTGGGAATCTGATACGGTACTGGGCCGAAAAAGAAGCGGTGAGGCAGTTGTATTTACCATTGTAGAGCGCCTGACAGGATATTATCTTTCAATTCGAATTGACGGCAAAACAACCACCGGTGTTGCCAGTGCCATGGAACAGCTAAAGGAACAGTATGGCGAGAAATTTTCGCAGGTGTTTCGCAGTATTACCACAGATAACGGCAGTGAGTTTGCGGCATTTTCAGCCTTTGAAGAACTAGGCACGGCAATCTACTTTGCTCATCCCTATTCTGCTTGGGAACGACCTGTAAATGAGAGGACCAATCGCATACTACGAAAATATATCCCAAAGGGTCGCTCCATCAATGGCTTTACCGCCGAACAAATCTTAATGTTTGCAGACGAGATAAACGCCACGCCTAGGAAACGATTAGGTTATCAGACCCCTGAGGAACTGTTTGATGCTCAACTGGACACAATTTATACTTTAAACCCGTAGATAACTTTATCCAGTGAAAGTGTTCAATTTGTTATTGCAATTTAAGTTCGTTTTTGATAATCTAAGCCAGTCGTGAGTTCGTCAAAAATCAAAAAATTCGGATTCTTGTACAGTACCAGAAACAGTGTCAGTCTCTGAGATTCCCCAACGGAAAGCTTTCCGATTTTTTTATTTAGTAAACTCTCAATATCAAATTCACGAATTTGATTCATCAGCGCACTGTCAAAGCGGTGCTTTCCGGATACAATTTGTATTAGCTCACTGACCTTCATGATTTTGTTGTAGGAATTTGATTGGAATTGTATACCTAATTCGTCAGAAGTAAAAAATCGTTGCATGTCGCCCTCAAAATGGATCCTGTTGATGATACAATTAACGAAAGTGGTTTTCCCTGCGCCGTTTGCACCTATAATTCCGACGACATCGCCTCGGTTTATAGTAATATCATGACTAATATGCAATATTGTATTGCCTTTGATCGTGACATCAAGGTTACTGAATGTCAAAATTTTTTCAGACACCACATTTCCTCCCTGATGAACATTCAGTTTTAAATTAAGAACAAGTCTCCGACTTGACTGTATGACAAGCCGGAGACTTCTACAGTTGCGATTATTCTTCTTTTTCGGCAATTGCTGCACATGTGCAGCAACAACTATCAAGAACAAGAGCAACTGCAAGAACAACCACTGCTTGCGTAATTTATTTTATTTTCTGAATCTGCAGTGTTAGTGTTATAGAAAGTAGCTGTATGTTTTCTAATCGATTTATTTCTTAACAATCAATTACAAAATACCATGGAATGAACTGTGTTCTTACCACCTCCGCCGGCGAGGGGAAAGGACATCTTGTTTCCCAAAACCTATTTAGAATTACTGTCATTTAAAAAAAATAAATTCTTCATAGAAATTATATCATAGAAAAAACAATTTACAAGCATTGTGTAAAAATTCAGGATAAAGTACAATAAAGTTCGCGATTTTCTAAAAATAAATTCATTGGAACTCCGATGCGATTACCGCTGCGGTTATCATCGGAGTTGACCGGGTAAGTAATCTTTCCCTAGTCAAGTCAGTCAAATAGCGAAAGGACTTAATGAGCAGGTGCACTACTTGCGCAGCCGTCCCTTGACAGGTCGCTTTCCATCATTTGGACAGATGCACTGTGCGAAAAAATCTATATGGATGGCCGTGTTATCAGCATGGCTGTGATGGAGGTCTGCGGCATCAACGAGTATGAACATAAGGGTAGAGACCACATAAATTTTGTGAAAAAGATGAATATCGAGCTTTCTGTCAGGTAGGAATGAGCAGCTCCGAAAAGCAGTTTTTTTGATAAGCTGGGTGCGGCAGCACTGTTCAGCAAGTATGTCAGCGGATGTTATGGATACAACTGAAAAAAATGCCTGAGTTCTTAATTTGAAATTAAGTTCGGGTTTACACAAAATATTACAGAGTGCTCTGCCGTGAATTTTTTTGTTGTGAATTATCCACCTGTTTTCTTGCTTTTTCTATTCTATCTGACTTGTTGTTTTGAGGCTGTTTTTTGTCATAGTATCCATTTATTTTTTTCTCGGTTAGCATGATGTATTGTAAGTATACAAGAAAGTGATGCAATTGTTGCAATTTACTCTTGACAAAGATGCATCCTGCCATATAAAATATGAACAAGACATACACGATAGTTTCATTTTTAAATCTATATCATCATTGTTGCATCATGATTTGCGGAAAATGTTTTAATATTTTAAAGAATTATAGGGAAAGCATTTTTGTTGTCAATGGCGTTCATCAAAATGCTGGGGGTTTTGTCGAGTCTCCGCATTGATGAACGCTTTTGCTTTATCAACCCATTTGACCCATCGGAACCGGTTGGTGGTATAAAAGGGTGGGGGTGACGCCAAAATTTTTGCAATCAATTGTGAAATCATTTGCAGAGTAAATGAATCATAGATTATGAAAAAGGGGTAGAAACATGAAAAAACTGATGGCACTGGTTTTGTGCATTTCCATGCTTTTGGTTACAGCAGCGGGTTGTGCTAGGAAAAGCTCCTCCGGCTCGTCCGACTCAAATTACCGTAAGCTGTATTCTAGCGAACTGACTACGTTAAATTATCTTGTAACGGGCAGTGAAAACGAACAGGCAGTTGCCGCCAACTGTGTGGATACTTTGGTTGAGTACGACAAATACGGCGTAATTCACCCGGCATTGGCGGAATCTTGGGAAAATAAAGATGAAGTAACATGGACATTTCATCTGCGCAAAGGTGTGAAATGGGTCGACAGCACCGGAAAAGAATATGCTGAGGTTAAGGCGCAGGATTTTGTCGATGCGGCAAAGTATCTTTTGAATCAGGATAATAAATCGGAAACGGCTTCTGCATTTTACAGCGTTGTGAAAAATGCGGAGGAATATTACAATAAGGAAATCACTGATTTTTCACAAGTTGGCGTGAAAGCTCTGGATGATTATACCTTAGAGTATACTCTGAAAAAGCCGACAACTTATTTCCTTTCCATGCTGACATATGTCTGCTTTATGCCTGTCAACGGACAATTTCTTGAGGAACAGGCATCCAACTTCGGTGTGGATAACACTGCTATCCTTTATAATGGTGCCTATATTTTGAAAACATTTGATCCACAGCGGTCGCATGTTTATGTAAAGAATGATTCTTACTGGGATAAAGATAATGTGTACATAGAAAAAATCACAGAAACTTATAATAAAGAAGCCGAGACGCTTGCGCCGGAAATGTATAAGCGCGGAGAAATTGATTACACAACGCTCTCTGCTGATATTCTGGATGATTGGCTGAAAAACGAAGACACAAAAGATATCGTGACGCCGCAGCGCACCACATTCTTCTCTTTCTTCTATGCCTTTAACTTTGACCCGCAGTTCGATGAAGAATATGAACCGGAAAACTGGAAAATAGCTGTTAATAACGAGAATTTCAGAAAGTCTATTTTCTATGGCCTTGACCGTGCGAAAGCTATGGCGGTTTCCCAGCCGGAAAATCCGGAAAGCTTGCTGTTTAACACGATTACTCCGCCGCAGTTCACAGACTTAAACGGGACGGATTATACACAAATCGGCGATTTGAAAGAGATCAGCAACACCGATCCCTTCCAAGAGTCAAAAGCGAAGGAATATGCGGAAAAAGCCAAAGAAGAGCTGATAGCTGCGGGTGCAACCCTTCCGGTAAAAATCTTGATGCCTTACAACCCCGGTACGGCGAACTGGGACAAAGAATCGCAGGTTGTGGAGCAGCAGCTTGAAAATCTGCTTGGAAAAGATTATATCGATATCATACCGGAAGCAGGACCGAAAACCGGGTTCCTCTCCGCAGTACGCCGCTCCGGAAAATATGCCCTGATGAAGTGCAACTGGGGCCCGGACTATGCCGACCCTGAAACATACACGGATCCGTTTAATGAAACCGGTACTTACAACAAGCCGCAGAATGTGGAAGGTTATACGGACTCAAACGGCAAAAAAATATACACCAATTTGTTGGAAGCTGCAAAACAAGAGACAACGGATGTCAGCGCACGTTATACGGCATTTGCTAAAGCGGAAGCATTTTTAATCAACCATGCATTCGTGATTCCTTACGGTCATTCCGCAACGGTGTCCAATGTTACCAAAATCAATCCGTTTGAGGAACAATATTCACCGTCCGGTGTTTCTGTATTAAAATACAAGGGTCAGCATCTTTTGGATCATCCGTTGAGTTTGGAGGAATACAATAAGGCCGCAGAAGAATGGGAAAATAAACGGCAGGCCGCCCTACAAAAAGCGGGAGAATAGTTTGCTCTTTTGGCAGTGAATGGCGGTGCGGTATTTTTACCGTACCGGCATTCCTGTTCGATTTTTATCACGGTCTGGAATACGAATTGGCACTGACCTGCAATGCCAATTCGTGTTTCTAACCACTTTGGTAAGGAGAAAGGCTATGCTGAAATATAGCATTAAAAGATTGCTGTTGTCCCTCATAACACTTACCGTGATTATTGTGATTGTATTTTCACTAATGCGGCTGATGCCGATTGAGGGCTATTTTCAAAATTTTGAAAAGTTAGATGAAAATCAGATTCATGCAGCACTGAAAAGCATGGGTCTTCTTGACCCGCTGTACATACAGATTTTGCATTTTTTTCAGGGATTGCTGCATGGAGACTTGGGCAACTCACAAATATACAGGCCGAATGTTCCGGTGGTCAACATCATTGCGGAGAAGGCACCGGTTTCCATTTGCATGGGGCTTGCATCCATGGCGATTGCGATGTTGCTCGGAATTCCGCTTGGCACTGCCATGGCAAGGAAAAAAGGACGTTTTTGGGATAAATTCGGCACAGTGTTTATTGTCATAGTGATGGCGGTTCCGGCAGCGGTGTATTATCTTTATATTCAACTTTACTGCACCGATTTTTTCGGGCTGCCTCTTTTGTTTGACAGCTCGGACCCATATAGCTGGATTTTGCCAACGCTTTCCCTCTCCCTCGGCAACATTGCCTATTATGCCATGTGGCTGCGGCGCTTTATGGTTGATGAGCAAAACAAGGATTATGTAAAACTTGCAAGGGCGAAAGGCGTCGACAGCAAGAATATCATGAAGCACCATGTGTTTTGGAATGCGTTTGTTCCGCTTGTTCAGTATCTTCCGTCTTCGTTGCTTTATACCATATCCGGCTCTATTTATATTGAATCCCTGTACTCCGTGCCGGGCATGGGCGGGCTGCTGGTTGATGTAATTCAGCGGCAGGATAACAACATGGTTCAGGCTCTTGTATTACTGTACTCGGCGATTGGAATAATCGGCTTGCTGCTGGGCGATCTGCTAATGCATGCAATGGATCCGCGTATTAAACTGACAAAGAAAGAGGGTGCCCGGTAATGGCGCTTAGGCATAAAAAAGTTGCCGCTGTAGAAGATGACATCAACACAACATTGCAAAATATGTCGGATGAGGAATTGTTTCAGTTTGCCGGGTTTGATAGCACAGCTGCGGAAAAAACGGGGTATTCCAATTATTCCTATTGGCGTTCTACCGTTCGGTCGTTTCTGAAAGACAAAAACGCCATGTTTTTTTTAATTTTGGTCATTGTGATTTTACTGTTTACTTTTATCCAGCCCCTCCTTCCAAATCAGCATTCCCCCACAGAAATATTTAACGATGCACAGGGCATGCAAATCCGCAACCGCGCGCCGGATTCCGAATTCTGGTTCGGCACCAATTCTATTGGACAGGATTTGTGGAGTCGTGTCTGGAGCGGTACCCGCACGTCGCTGTTTATCGGCTGTACGGTTGCGGTGAGTGAAGCCGTCATTGGAATTTTCGTGGGGTTGCTTTGGGGCTACGTTCGCAAATTAGACCGTTTGTTCACAGAAATTTACAATGTGCTGGACAATATTCCTCAAACTATCGTTTTGGTTTTGATTTCTTACATTATGCACCCAAGTGTTTCCACGTTGATTATCGCCATGTGTCTAACCGGCTGGCTGGATATGGCGCGTTTTATCCGCAATCAGGTGGTGATTATCCGCGACCGGGATTATAACCTTGCATCCCGATGCCTCGGCACACCAACGCGGCGCATTATCTTCCGCAATTTGCTGCCGTATTTGATTTCGGTTATTGTGATGCGAATGGCGCTTGCGATTCCAAGTGCAATTGGAAATGAAGTTTTCCTCACCTATATTGGTTTAGGTCTGCCGGTGAGTATTCCGTCTTTGGGAAATCTAATTGATGACGGCCGTAAGCTGATGACGTCGGCATCGCTGCGGTATCAACTTTTCTTCCCGGCAATTGTTCTTTCCATTGTAACCATTTCATTTTATATTATCGGGAATGCGTTCGCGGATGCGTCCGACCCGAAAAATCATTTATAAAGGGATGAGCCTATGGCAAGGGAAGTTGTGCTGTCTGTTAAAGACCTTGAAGTGAAATTTGACCTTCGAGGAAAGACTCTGAACGCAATCCGCGGCACGTCGCTGGATTTATACAAAAATGAAATACTGGCAATTGTAGGGGAATCCGGTTCCGGCAAATCTGTTTTTGTCAAGACATTTATGGGACTGCTTGATGCGAACGGATCTATTACGCATGGGAGCATCCTGTATGCAGGCAAAGATCTGGCAAAATTTAAAACGGAAAAGGAATGGCTCTCTATTCGCGGAAAAGAGATTGCCATGATTCTTCAGGACCCGATGACCAGTCTGAATCCCCTTAAAACGGTTGGATATCAGATTTGTGAAGCGCTGGAACTGCATCAAAATCTGCACGGACAGCAGGCAAAGGCAGAGGCTGCACGCCTGTTGGGTGAAGTTGGAATCACTGACCCGGAGAAAAGACTGAAACAGTACCCTCACGAATTTTCAGGCGGAATGCGTCAGCGTGTTGTGATTGCCATTGCAATTGCCTGCAGACCGAAAATACTGATTTGCGACGAACCGACTACTGCATTGGATGTCACCATTCAGGCACAGATTTTAAATCTGCTAAAAAGTTTAAAAGAAAAATACGGCCTTTCTGTGATTTTCATTACGCATGACCTTGGCGTTGTGGCAAATATTGCGGACCGTGTTGCGGTCATGTATGCGGGGGACATTATCGAAATCGGCACTTGCGAGGATATTTTTTACGACCCGAAACATCCGTACACATGGGCACTTCTATTGTCCTTGCCGCAGTTTGGCACGAAAGGGGAAAACTTGTACTCTATTAAAGGCACACCGGCAAACCTGTTTTCCCAAGTGAAAGGGGATGCGTTCGCGCCCCGCAATCCATATGCCCTAAAAATTGATTTTGTAAAGCGTCCGCCGTTCTTTGAAGTGAGCCCCACGCATAAAGCACGCACGTGGCTGCTCGATCCGCGTGCGCCAAAAGTGGAGCCGCCCGAAGTGATCAGAAGCCTGCGCAGGGAGGTCAAAGGCAATGCCTGAAGAAACGAAAAAACCTATTTTGGAAGTTGACAATTTGCAAATATCCTTTGGCGAACGAAAACACAAATTTGTTGCCGTAAAGGATGTTAGCTTTTCTATTTATAAGGGAGAGACCTTTGGACTTGTCGGCGAATCCGGTTCCGGCAAGACGACCATTGGGCGTGCCATTATTCGTGTTAACCCTGTTTCCGGCGGGGAAATCCGTTTTAAGGGGCAGAGAATCAGCGGAAAAATCTCAAAAGAAATGGACGCTGAGCTGACAAAGAAAATCCAGATGATTTTTCAGGACCCCATGGCCAGTTTAAATGAGCGTGCCAAGGTGGAATACATTGTTGCTGAAGGACTGTACAACTGCGGCAGGCGTCTGAGCGAAAGCGAACGCAAAGAGAAAGTGGCGCAGGCGTTGCTCAGTGTTGGTCTTCTGCCGGAGTTTGCAAGCCGTTTTCCACATGAATTTTCCGGCGGCCAGCGGCAGCGCATCGGAATTGCGCGTGCGCTGATTATGGAGCCGGAATTTATTGTTGCGGACGAACCGATTAGCGCTTTGGATGTTTCAATTCGTGCGCAGGTGCTGAACTTGCTTGCTAAACTTCAAAAAGAGCGCGGCCTAACCTATTTGTTCATCGCGCACGACCTTTCCGTGGTGCGCCATATTTCCGACCGCATTGGTGTTATCCGCAGGGGTTCACTGGTGGAACTGGCTAAAACAGAACAGCTTTTCACCCATCCGCTGCACCCATACACACGGGCGCTGCTCTCCGCGATTCCTATTCCGGACCCGATTAGGGAAAAGAAGAAAGAGTTGATTGTCTATCATCCTGAGGAGGAAGACGAATCCTCCGACTCGAAACTTTGGTATGAAATAGAGCCGGGGCATTTTGTCCGCGGCAGCGAATCGGAGATTAAGAACTATCAAAAATTATTACAATCGAGTGTATCAATATGAATGAATCGGCGTTACGGCATGATATTGAACAAGAAATAAAGAATTCGGGAGCCTCCGTTTCTCTGTTGGTGTACGATTTCACAAGTGAAAAAACGGTCCTATCCCATTTGTCGGAAAAAAGGGTCGTTTCCGCCAGTACCATTAAAACACCTGTTATGATGACAGCGTTTCATCTGGTTCAGAAGGGAAAACTGCATCTTGGACAGCCGATTCCTATACCGGCCGAGGAGATACTTCCCGATACGAAAGTGTTTGAATTCGGTGCGGCGGAGTATTCTCTGCAAGAATTGATCACATGGATGATGATTAACAGCGACAATACCGCAACGAATGTGCTGATTAATTTGTTGGGCATGGATGAGATCAACAGGTACTGTGCGTCATTGGGGCTTAAGCAGACTCTGCTTGAAAGGAAAATGCTGGATTGGGAAGCTATAAAGGCAGGCCGAAATAATTACACCAGTGCTTTCGAGCAGCTGAAACTCTTTGCGGGACTGTATCATAAAACCGTTCTAACCCCTGAACTGTGCGAGTTGGCGCTGAGTATTTTAAAACGCCAGCGGGATTACAGCAAAGCACTGCGCTACCTATGTGCGGGCGACGCCGTGTTTGCACATAAAACGGGAGAGCTTGATTATCTTGGCCATGACGCAGGCATTTTTTATCTTCCAAAACGCGACTACTATTTTGGCTGTTTTGTGACCGACGCGGCGGACGATACAAAAGAAAATCCGGTTGCGGCGCGGACAATCGGCCGAATTTCGAAAGTGGTTTACAATTATATGCGGGAGTGAATACAATGAATTTTGCGCTGGTTCGGTCGATGATTGCACCGATGATGCAAAAAGCGTCTGAAAAATCGGAGCTTGCGGACGAATCTCTGTGCGGATACAAAGTTGAAATTTTAAAACAGGACGGCCAATGGTGTTTGATTCGCACCGGTTATCAGTATGAAGGCTGGGTGCTGGAAAAACATCTGTGCCGAGAGGAAAGTCTTGTTCGGCAGTGGGATGCCGCCCCGAAAAAAGTGGTTTTGCAGGCGCATGCAGATATTTTAACTGTACCCAAGGTGCAGGGAAACCTTGTGGCGGAATTGACGCGCGGCGCTTTGGTTAGTCCTCTTGATGAAGAAAGCGAAGGCTGGCAGAAAGTGCGCCTGTGCGACGGCCGGGAAGGCTGGACGTGGGGTGCATTTCTCGGCGAATACCGAACAGATTGGAACAAGGAAGACGAGGCAAAACTGCGCCGCGCTTTAACCGAAACCGCACTGAGTTATTTGGGTACTCAGTACCGCTGGGGCGGAAAAACTCCGCTTGGAATTGACTGCAGCGGGCTTTGCTCCATGGCGTATCTGCTCAACGGCATTATCATCCATCGAGACGCACACATGCTGCCCCAATTTTGTATGCATCCAATTGATTTTAAGGATATCAAACCGGGCGATTTAATGTTCTTCCCCGGTCATGTTGCCATGTATCTCGGCAATCAGCGGTATATTCATTCTACGGCAGGCAACAACTGCCACGGGGTTGTCATCAACAGCCTTGACCCGGATGCGGAAGACTACCGCGCCGACCTGCCTGAAAAGCTGGAGAGTGTCGGCAGTATTTTTTAAGCGGATGATGAGAACCGGAGGAATTTTGTTATGAGTAGACCTGTGATAGGGATTGTTTCCAGTCTGCAGAGCAGCGACCCGAACCTTAATAAAATCAAAAAGGTTGTGTCGGTTAATAATTCGTACGTGCTGTCTGTTTTGTATGCCGGAGGACTGCCCCTGATTCTTCCCCCTGCGGACAGCGATGAAACGATTATAGAAATGGTTAATAAAGTGGATGGTTTGCTGGTGACAGGCGGCAATGACCTGCAGCCGCAGCTGTATGGGGAAGAACCCGGCTGGGGACAGGGGTCGTTCAGCCCCGAACGAGATCGGCTTGACCTTGTATCCATCAGGGCGGCGCACACGCAGAACAAACCGATATTCGGAATTTGCCGAGGAATTCAGGCCATTAATGTTGCTTTCGGCGGTACACTGTATCAGGATATCCGCCGAGAAGAAACCTGCACCGTGAATCATTATCAAGACTCGGAGGCATCCTGCCCGAGCCATACGGTGGAGGTCCGTCAAAACAGTATTCTTTATCCGATTTTGGGGCAATCTGTGATGACAAACAGCTTTCACCATCAAGCGGTCAAAAGAGTTGCAGACGGATTTTTAACGGGCGCCGTGGCAAAGGATGGTATCATAGAGGAGATTGAGAGCACACAAGGGCCGCTCATTCTCGGTATTCAGTGGCATCCGGAACTGATGGCATCTTCGGGTGACCCCATCATGCAGAAAGTTTTCAACATGTTTGTAAAGCTATGTGGGAAGTAAAGTAAGAGGTGTTTGACTGAATTATGACTGACCAAATTTTAAAGCCATTATCTGAATGTCCCGGAAAGATCGGTTTTTATTATAAGAATCTGGTAACAGGGGAGAGCTTGGAATATCATGAGGATCTGCCCCTTGTTGCAGCCAGTGTTATCAAAATTCCGGTACTGGTTGAAATTTTTACGTTGTTGGAGCGGGGAGAACTGCGTAAAGACGAAACATTCCGAATTTCGCAGGAAGAAAAGCTGCCGTCCTGCGGGGCGCTGAATTACATGCACACGGGGTTAGAAGTTACATTGGAAGACCTGTATACCCTTATGATTATTTTAAGCGACAACACGGCGACCAACATTCTCATTCGCCGAATTGGTATGGAAAAAATCAACGCGCGGATGCGGGAACTGGGCCTGAAAGTCACTGCGCTGAATCGCCTGCTGTTCGATTCAGAAGCGGCATCACGGGGAATTGAAAATTATATTTGTGCAAAAGAAATCGGGTTTCTGCTTCAACAAATGTACGCAGGAAAACTGGTTTCTCCGCAGGCCTCCGCAGAAATGCTTCGCATTTTAAAAAATCAGCGCCTGAACGGAAAAATGCCGTTCTATATTAAGGATCAAGTGGAGATTGCCCACAAAACAGGCGAGGACGACGGTATTACGCACGATGTGGGAATCGTGTTCGCACCGCAGCCGTTTGTTGTCTGTTTCTGCTCCAATGAAACGGATGTTCCGCAATTTGAAACAGTTATCCAGACGATGACCAGAGATCTCTACAAAACGCAGGTGACATCGTGAAAACTCTGATTGCAGGCGGTACGCTGATTGATCCGCTGAGCCATGTGCATGCGAAACTCAATTTGCTCCTAGACGGCGGAAAAATCGCATGCTGCACCGAAGAAATGCCGGATGCCGACCGTGTGATTCATGCCGAAGGAAAGATTGTTTCTCCCGGATTTATTGATATCCATATGCATGAAGGTGTGAAAAACGCGGACGGTACATTGGATGAAAGCATCTTCTGCTCTTTGCTGCGGATGGGAGTGACTTCCGCTCTGGGCGGCAACTGCGGAAACAACGCCGTCGATTCTCCGGCTGAATATTTGCGCATGGTGGATGAAATAGGGATTCCGCTCAATCTTGGTCTCTTTGTCGGTCACACCGATGCGCGCGTGCGGGCCGGCGGTGCGGACAAATACGCGCCGATTGACGATGTCACCCAAAAAAAGATGCTTGCCAATCTGGAAAGGGAACTGGACGCGGGCTGTGTTGGCGTTTCATTTGGGCTGAAATATACGCCCGGAACCACGCAGGAGGAATTCCGACAGGTCTGTTCACTCTGTCAGCAAAAAGGCAAACCGATTTCAGTACATATCCGCGAAGATGCCGACGGGGCGGTGGACGCGGCGCGTGAAGTTGCCGAAGCAGCGTTGCGGATTGGCGTACAGGCCGAAATTTCCCACATTGGCAGCATGGCGGGTTTCGGACAGATGAAGGAAACGTTGACCCTTTTAGACCAATACGTTTTGAACGGCGGCAATATCGGTCTGGATTGCTACCCTTATGACGCGTTCAGTACGGAAATCGGCGAAACCACTTATGACGATGGCTGGCTGGAACGCTATGATACGGATTATGGGAGCATCGAGCTGTGTGACGGAGAATGGAAAGGTATGCGCTGCACCGAGCAGATGTTCCACATTTTGAGAAACAATGCCCCCGAAACCATTACGGTTTGCCATGTGATGAAACCGGAAGAAGTGCAGATGGCGCTTCTTCACCCCAATACCGTCCTAGTGACGGACGGCTTTGTGCACAATGGGCAAGGACATCCGCGCGCAGCGGGAGCCTTTCCGCGTTTTCTCAAAGAGTATGTGCGCTCGGGAAAAATCAGCATGGACGGGGCGATTGCGAAAATGTCTTCTGTTCCGGCACAGCGGTTCGGATTAAACAACAAGGGAAGACTGAGTGCGGGCGCGGATGCGGATATCGTCATTTTTGACCCGAATGAAGTTGCGGATATGGCAACATACAGTGCCCCTGCAACGCCGCCCGTCGGAATAGATTATGTGCTTGTCGCAGGTGAAATCGCCGTACAAAATAATGATATTGTCAACGGTCGGCTTGGCCGCGCACTGCGTTTTTCCGATAATCCGTAAATAGGATTGAGGCTGTGTCGGCAGTTCTTTTCTCTAAGAAACCGAATTTTTGGAATGTGAACATAGAAAGGCGGAAGGTGGGGATAAATTGAAATATTTCGACCTGCATTGTGATACAATAACCAAATGCTATGAAAAACATTTGAGTTTGAAGTCTAACAAGCTGAACGTCAGCCTTGAAAAAGGACGTAAATATGAAAATTGGGCACAGATTTTCGCAATCTGGCTGAAAGATGAACAGCGGGGAGAGGAAGCATTTCGCTATTTTAGCGATGTTGCAAATTTTTTCAACGAAGAAATGGCGAAAAATGCAGACACTGTCACGTTCTGCCGCACGTCAGGTGAGATTGAAAAAGCGGCAAAGGACTCTAAAGAGATTGCGCTGCTTTCCATAGAGGGTGCGGCTGCTCTGGCCGGTAAGATGGAACATCTTTACGATGCATGGAAGATCGGAGTTCGCCTGATTACGCTGACGTGGAACGGCAGATGCGAAACAGGCGACGGCTGCAAGGTGCAGGACGCGGGAGGGCTGACTCCGTTCGGGCTTGACCTTGTTCGCGAGATGAATCGGCTCAATGTCATTGTCGATGTGTCCCACCTGTCTGAGCAGGGATTTTGGGATGTTGCACGTCATGCAAAAAAGCCGTTTATCGCCACGCATTCCGATTCCCGCGCCCTTTGCGATTGTGAACGCAATCTAACCGATGACCAGTTCCGCGAAATTGTTCAGGTTGGCGGCCTTGTGGGAATGAATCTTTTTGAAAAATTTCTTTCGCAGGAACACGCGACTTTGGACGATATTTTCAGACATATCGAACATTTTCTGAATCTTGGCGGAGAAAAAGTGGTTGCCATAGGTTCGGATTTTGACGGATGCAAACTTGTGGAAGGGATCCGAGGCCTTGAAGATATGGACAGCTTGTACGATGCGCTAAGCGGGGAATTCGGCAGAGAGATTACAGATTCGATTTTTTACGCAAACGCATATCGTTTTTTTACAGAAAATCTTGACTAAAACAGTTTCCCATTGCTAAGTGGGAAACTTCTTGCAGTATCACATGGGGGTATTGATATGTTTGTTCCCAAGCCGCCGCATCAAGGCGCAAAGGTTGCACTGGTGGCTCCTTCCGGTCCGGTTCCGAAAGAAAGGCTTCCCCTCGCAGTGGCATCTGTAGAAAAAATGGGTTTTCAGCCGGTCGTTTTTGACAGCTGCCATGCCGTCCACGGTTATTTTGCGGGAAATGACAGACTGCGCGCGGAAGATATCAACAGGGCTTTTGCGGATTCTTCCATTGAGGGTGTTTTGTGCATTCGTGGGGGATACGGTGCGCAGCGTCTGATGAATTTGATTGATTTTAACCTGATTGCGGCCAATCCGAAATTTTTCTGTGGTTACAGTGATATTACCGCCCTGCACATCATGATAAATCAGCGTTGTGGTTTCGTTACATTCCACACGCCGATGGCATCGACCGAATTCTATCAGGGAGTGGACGAATATACGGCAAATTCCTACCGAAATGTTCTGGCAGGAACATTTTACGGCGAACTGAAAAATCCGGAAGGAATGCCGCTGAAAACGCTCACACGCGGCAGGGCTCGCGGAATTTTAACAGGTGGAAATCTTTCATTGGTGGCATCGTCCATCGGAACACCGTATGAGATTGATACCAAAGGAAAGATTTTATTTCTTGAAGATGTTGATGAAGAGCCGTACCGAATTGACCGAATGCTGACGCAGCTGAAAAATGCCGGTAAATTTCGTGACTGCGCCGGTGTGCTGCTCGGGTACTGGACAAACTGCACTGCGGAAAATCCTAGTCGCTCGCTGACGCTTTCACAAGTTTTTGAGGAACTCCTTGTTTCGGAAGGCAAGCCGATTCTTACTAACCTTGCATGCGGGCACAGCCTGCCGAGCCTTTCCCTTCCTCTTGGAGCGGAAGTGGAAATGGATGCTTTTACAGGAAAAATCACTGTCCTTTCAAATTCATTTCCCAATGAACGTACTCATACAGCCGGTTTTTCACAGCATAAAAGCTCCATGAAATATTAGGGTGAAAGGCACAGAATCTGAGGAAAATCGATACTGAAAAATAACAGTTTATCATCCATCATGATAGTAGGTGGCAAATTATTAAGAACTGCGATATGTGTGGTTGAATCAACACCGTTATATACAAGAATACGGATCTTGTTTCGTAAGTTTTCCATACTTGTTGCAACAGGAATTTTATTGTTATTGCGTAAAGATGTTGCGGGAGATGCGTTTCTGTGTTTCTCCTTGCGGCATCTTTTCGCTTATTGCTCTTAAAGCAAGACAACTGTCAAGGGAAATGATGGAGTACAATAAAGTTTGTAATTTCATATCCGAAACTCGATGTTCGCAAAATCTCCTCAACCAATATGCTTTAGAACGGCTAAACAAGGAAATCCCCCGCAGAACCAGCGTAGTCGGAATATTGCCTGTTATGCGCAGCCTCATTCATTTTTCGGAGTTCCCAAATTGCGAACGCCTCTTGACACTATTTGTATTGCAATCATTCTATTGTTTTTTTGCAAGTCATGTCAAGTATTTTTAGGCATTTATGATAAATAAAAATTAGGATGTTTTCCTTAGAAGATATGATAAATAAAAATTAGGATGTTTTCCTTAGAAGATCAAAGTACTGTGGCTTTGGAAAAGGCTTGTGGAATGGGAATCATTTAAACATGTATTTACAAAAAAATGAAATTTACCGATACCTATTGACTTAAGGTTGACATCAAGGTTTATACTTACATTATCATAAAAAATTTGATACACCTTGTCAGAAAAACACTAAAATTTTATGTGTGGAGGTAATTGCAACATGTAGTTACGCAACAGAAAAGAAAGGTATACAGCCCATTCCCTGTTCATCGGAATTTAAAAAACACATAAAAGAAATGTAAAACGCAATGGAGATAACAGTTGCCGCAAAGTCGATGAATTCTGCAATCTTTTTGTCATGAGACACTGTATGATGGGGTCTAATCGGTTTAGTAATTTATGTCCTATGGGATCCTCACAATAAGCAACGTGTGTTCGGATATTTCTTCTTCATCTTAATGACACATTCGCTAAATAATTTGCAAAGGAATGGTGACATGGAAAAACAGAATTTACAAAATAAAAATATTTGTAAATTGGGTTTTGGATTGATGCGTCTTCCGGAAAAAGACGGTGCAATAGATAAAGAAAGATTAAACAGCATGGTTGATGCCTATATGGCGAATGGTTTCAACTATTTTGATACTGCTTATGTGTATCATAGCGGTACGTCGGAAAGCGCCTTTAAAGAAGCCGTAGTAAAGCGCTATCCGCGGGAAAGTTTTACCATTGCGGACAAGCTTCCTGCATGGGTGCTCAAGTCAGAAAGTGATGTTCAGAAGGTTTTTGATGAACAATTAGAGCGCACAGGGGCAGGATATTTCGATTTCTATCTGCTGCACAGCGTGGAATCCGGGCATCTTCGCAACTATGATGGATTTCACTGTTGGGAATGGGCGCAGGAAATGAAGAAAAAAGGGCTGATTCGCCACTTTGGTTTTTCGTTTCATGATAAGCCGGAGCTGCTGGATAAACTGTTGACTGAGCATCCGGAAGTAGAATTCGTTCAGCTTCAAATTAACTATTTTGATTGGGATAACGAAACGGTTAACTCCCGCAAATGCTATGAAATTGCTCGAAAGCATGGTAAATCCATCATTGTTATGGAACCAGTGAAAGGCGGTCTTCTTGCATCGTTGCGTGAGGATCTTGAGAAAAAGATGAAAGCCATTACTCCCGAAAAATCCATTGCGTCTTGGGCATTGCGTTTTGCTGCCACCCTTGAAGGAGTTATGGTTGTTTTAAGTGGAATGTCTACCGAAGATCAAATGAAGGATAATATTGATACATTTAAGAATTTAAAGCCTTTTACTCCGGAAGAGCGGGCGTGTTTAGAGCAGGTTACAAAACAAATGCACAGTGTTGCTACAGTTGGGTGCACTGCATGTCGCTATTGTGTGGATGGCTGCCCTAAAGGTATCAAAATTCCGGATATTATACGGCAATATAATACAGTACTTACATATGGTGATAATGAGGTTCCTCATAAAGATTACAATCGAATTACTTCCGATGGACACAGGGCGGGAACTTGTGTGCAATGCGGCCAGTGTGAAAATGTATGTCCTCAGCACCTTCCGATCATTGAAGTTTTGAAAAAAGCTTCCGAAATTTTTGATTAAAAACAAACGGTTTGCGTTTTTAGTCCTATTTAAACATGTCGATTGCCTGTGTGTATTTTGCAGGCAATCGGCATGTTGTGTTTTAGCGTCAAATTCGTTTATCTCAGTGGTATTTAGAGGTTTTCAGTCCTTGCTGACAGATAGAGTACAATAAAGTTCACAATTTTATCAAGGCATAGAAAATTCATTGGGACTCCGATAAAATGAATGTTGCTAAAGATTGTGTACCCGTTGTATAACCTATCTTGCGATGATAAGTCCTGCAGCCACCTATACTCACATGAATATTATCCAGAAGAAGCTGCAAATATGAAACGTGCAAGTGAACATCAAACTGATTTGGACCTCAATTTGTACCACACTTGTACGACATAAAAAGTGTTTTTTCATGTTATATACATTTGTGTAAATGCCGATGCTGATGCAATTTTGAGCATTATCATACTTTTTATTTTCACTTTTTTAGAAGACTCAGGTTCTTAAACGCAATGCATATGATTACCGCAATTTTTGCCGTTTCCGTAACATTGTATTCTTCATATATTCAATCCTGCGACCAAAAACGGAGCAGCCTGACGCTGCTCCGTTTCCATTTCGGGCGACCATAACGATTGGCATAGAGGCAAAAAGAAAACTCCGGACTCATTATCGTTACTGAGCCCGGAGGTATTTATTTATGGTGCCGCTGGCCGGACTCGAACCGGCACGGTATCGCTACCGAGGGATTTTAAGTCCCTTGTGTCTGCCAATTCCACCACAGCGGCATAAATTATGCGGATGAATCAAACGGACAAAATGCAACTTGCTTTGTTCATTACATTTAAGTATTATACCATAGGAAATTGATAATGTAAAGTAGTATATTACTACAGCAGAGAAATACGGTGTAGGACTACAATACATATTGGACAGTTGAGAAAAAATAAAATACAGAAATGGACACATCGGTTAAAATAAAGCTACACAAACCAAATCATACCGAAAGGAAGTGCCCATTTCTGCATGAATAGTGTAACACAAGACATGAAGTTTAGGCAATCCCTAATGATCTATGCTCAAAAGTACGGTGTTAGCCGTGCAAGCCGAAAATACAACAAAAGCCGTTCCTTTATCTATTTTTGGATGGCCCGGTATGACGGTACATTAGAATCGTTGGCTTGCCGGTCTAGGAGGCCTCACAGTCATCCAAACCAGCATACACCTGCCGAGTTAAAGCTGATTCGCGACATGCGGCGCAGAAATCCCGACCTCGGTATGATTGAACTATGGTCTCGGTTGAAAAAGCGGGGATACACACGATGTCCGGAAAGTCTGTTCCGTGTAATGCGCCGAATGGGAATGTTCCCAGAATCAAAACCAAAGAAGAAATATCAGCCAAAGCCATACGAGCAAATGACGCATCCCGGAGAGCGCATTCAGATCGATGTAAAAGTAGTTCCAAAGCGCTGTATTGCCAACCCTGAGCTTCGGCTTTTCCAGTACACAGCTATTGATGAATTTTCTAGGCTGCGTTTTCTGGCAGCGTACCCTGAACAGAGTACTTACTCTTCTGCTGACTTTCTAAAACGAGCTGTCGAATGGTTTGCCCGGCGCGGCGTTCGTGTAGAATGCGTTCAAACTGACAACGGTTTTGAATTCACCAACCGTTTCTCACCTTCCAAGAAACATCTGCTGACGTTGTTCGAAGCCACTGCCGCTAAACTTCATATCCGGCACAAGTTAATTCGTCCTTATACCCCTAGGCACAACGGGAAAGTGGAACGCAGTCATCGCGAAGACCAAAAACGCTTTTATGACAAACACCATTTTTACTCTTTAGCGGACTTTGAAAACCAACTTTCCATCTACTTAAGACGCTCTAATAATATGCCGATGCGTCCTCTTCATTGGTTGTCTCCTTCTGAATTTTTACATTCCCATACTGTCCAATATGTTTGACAAACCTACATATATTACTACAGCAGAGAAATACGGCTGTAGGACTACAATACATATTGGACAGTTGAGAAAAAATAAAATACAGAAATGGACACATCGGTTAAAATAAAGCTACACAAACCAAATCATACCGAAAGGAAGTGCCCATTTCTGCATGAATAGTGTAACACAAGACATGAAGTTTAGGCAATCCCTAATGATCTATGCTCAAAAGTACGGTGTTAGCCGTGCAAGCCGAAAATACAACAAAAGCCGTTCCTTTATCTATTTTTGGATGGCCCGGTATGACGGTACATTAGAATCGTTGGCTTGCCGGTCTAGGAGGCCTCACAGTCATCCAAACCAGCATACACCTGCCGAGTTAAAGCTGATTCGCGACATGCGGCGCAGAAATCCCGACCTCGGTATGATTGAACTATGGTCTCGGTTGAAAAAGCGGGGATACACACGATGTCCGGAAAGTCTGTTCCGTGTAATGCGCCGAATGGGAATGTTCCCAGAATCAAAACCAAAGAAGAAATATCAGCCAAAGCCATACGAGCAAATGACGCATCCCGGAGAGCGCATTCAGATCGATGTAAAAGTAGTTCCAAAGCGCTGTATTGCCAACCCTGAGCTTCGGCTTTTCCAGTACACAGCTATTGATGAATTTTCTAGGCTGCGTTTTCTGGCAGCGTACCCTGAACAGAGTACTTACTCTTCTGCTGACTTTCTAAAACGAGCTGTCGAATGGTTTGCCCGGCGCGGCGTTCGTGTAGAATGCGTTCAAACTGACAACGGTTTTGAATTCACCAACCGTTTCTCACCTTCCAAGAAACATCTGCTGACGTTGTTCGAAGCCACTGCCGCTAAACTTCATATCCGGCACAAGTTAATTCGTCCTTATACCCCTAGGCACAACGGGAAAGTGGAACGCAGTCATCGCGAAGACCAAAAACGCTTTTATGACAAACACCATTTTTACTCTTTAGCGGACTTTGAAAACCAACTTTCCATCTACTTAAGACGCTCTAATAATATGCCGATGCGTCCTCTTCATTGGTTGTCTCCTTCTGAATTTTTACATTCCCATACTGTCCAATATGTTTGACAAACCTACATATATTACTACAGCAGAGAAATACGGCGTTAAAACGATTCAAATGCCGTTTTTATTTTGACGACTGCGATATCTGCCGCTGTGCTTTGGCCTGCGTTTTCACTCAACGCCTGTGTTTGAACATCGCCCAGAAAATCCAAAATCCCAACGTTACCGAAAAAAAGAATCCTACTGCGCTCAGTGTTGGAATTCCAAGAAAGCATTTTGGTAAATTAGAGGCACCCAAAATTGCTGAGGCGATGAATAATCCGGCATCCAAAATACCGAGAATCAGCCGATTAATCAGTTTTTCCACCGTGTGGATAGGCTGCTCTGCGTTTGTCAATTCAATATTAACCTTTGTCCGGCCTTTGATGCTCATTTTCAGAAATTCGGACATTTGCGCAGGAATGCCCAGAATATGCCGACCGGAGCCGTAGAGTGCATACAGACTTTTTCGGAGGTCGCCGAGAACATTTAGGTCTTTTAACAGTTCTCCGGACAGATGACTGCCAATGATTTCAAACAAACTGATTTCAGGGCTTAATTTGCTGATAACTCCTTCAATTGTCACTAGTCCGCGCCCCAGCATGGAAAATTCAGGCGGAAGGGCAAGACAATGACGCTTTACAAGAGCTAAAATATCGTCGCACAGTTCCGGCATTTTTAAATTCCCTACATGGAACGTGCCGTATTTGTTGAGCAGGTCATCGATGTCCGAATAAAGCCTTGCGTGGTCAATCGGCCCGGTATGTTTTACAATGGACAGCAAAGCGTCTTTTACATCATTTACGTTTCCGCATGCGACCGCCCGCATGGCACCGTTTAAAAGACACCGATCTCGCGGAGACAATACTCCCATCATCCCCATGTCCAGCCATACGATTTTTTTGTCATGGATTAAAAGATTCCCGGGATGAGGGTCGGCGTGAAAAAATCCGTCATCCACAATTTGTTTTACATAATTTTCCGCCAGCTTTGTCCCAATTTCGGCCGGATCATATCCGTGCTGCTTTAGTTGCTTCACATCGTCTATGGGAATGCCGTCCATATCTTCCATTACAAGCACTTTGGAAGTGGTGTACTCACGAAATACGCGCGGAACCGCAATGTAAGCAATACCGTCGTTGCAGCGCTGAAATTGCTCCGCTTGCTGCGCTTCATGGAGAAAATCCATTTCCTGCTGGGCGGATTTCCACATCTCGTCAATCACGAGATTAAAGTCGATTGCATCACCTGTTCCGCTGATAATTTTCAGCAGCCCTGAAACCTTTCGGAGCAGGAAAACGTCCTGCTCCATTTTGCGGTAAATACCCGGACGTTCCACTTTGACCACGATATGCTCGCCGGTGATTAATTTTGCCCTGTGAACCTGCGCAATGGAGGCGGCACCGATCGGACGCCACTGAAAGTTTTCAAATATTTCTTCGGGTTCTCTGCCGTATTCCTGCTTCAGCGTTTCTCTGACTTCCTCTGAGGACATGGGACGCACATTGGTGCGCAGGCGGCTCAGTTCGCTGCAATACTCCGCAGGAAGCATATCGGTGCGCATGGACATAATTTGTCCAAATTTAATATAGGTCGGTCCGAGGTCCTCAAAAATCAGACGAAGTTTCTTTGGATTAAGCCCGCGGGAAATCTGATGTTTCCGCAGAATTCCCATGATTTCTTCCAAACGTTTTTTATAATCACCGAAATTATTCTGCGGCATGTTCCTTCTGTCCGTTCGCTTCCGGCACTTGAAGATTTTCCTGCTGAGCAATCGCAGCTTTTACCTGTTCTAATTCGTCCCGGTTTAATTTGGAGATGGCTTGTATAATGCTTTGCACGTTTGTTGGCACCGTCTTGGTTACTGTGACGGACACATGTTGGTCCACTCGGTCTTTTAAAGTTTGCTTGAGTTCTTCATTAAGAACCTTTCCCTGTTCCAGCGTAAGTTCGCCTTTTTGAACCAGCTCATCAATAATTTGCTTGCTTTTTTCGGCAGTTGTTGCGGCTGCACCCAAACCGGCCAGCAGCAGTTTTTTCAGATCTCCTCCGATTTCCGACATCATAAAACTGACAACTCCTTTCCAATCTCTTTTTTCTTAGCATACCCATAAATATGCCGAAAGACAAGTGAAAAACAAAATCTTTTTTGTAAATCTATGATTCTATTTCGATATCCTTTACGCGGTAGAATTCTTTGGTCTCTGCCACGCGGTAGACTTCCGACTGATGCTGCCGCAGCAGCTTTGTCAGAGCATAGACATCCACCCAGATTTCATTATCGCACTCTTTCTGGCTTTCGTCAAAAATGAGCTGCAGCCCAAAATGCAGATGGCTGATTTTAATGTTATTGACGTTTTCTTTGGTGCTGTATCCTGTGCGCCCCACATATCCGATGACGTCCCCCGCTTTGACGGTTTGGCCAACGGCCAGCCCTGCAGCATAAGGTCGGTTTTGGCGCAGATGTGCATAATAGTAATATCGTTTGGTGTCAAAACTGCGAATGCCGATTCTCCATCCGCCGTACTGGTTCCAGCCAAGCGCCTCCACAACTCCGGATTCCACCGCAATAACCGGTGTGCCCGTAGCGGCCATCATGTCGTGCCCTAAATGCGGGCGTGAATAACCGTAGGTGCGCCGTGCGCCGAAATCATCACAGTCCGTATACGGAAAGTTTTTTGCAATCGGAGAATAGCCGATCAGGCCGTATTTTTCCTCGCCGTCCTCACGGTATTTGCCGAGAAGGCCGCCGAGAACCGCCGAATACGCCTGGAAATAATAGTTGTAATATTTCATATCCTTCGTGATTTCTTCAACGCTGGAGGTTTCCAGTTTTTCCACAAAGGCATCCATGTCTTTGCTTTTATATTGAGTGAAATTGCCCCCGTATTTTGCCCCTAAGTATGCAAGAATTTCAATCCAATTAAGGCTGCCTCCTTCTTTGTGAGAGGCGATATCCATATTCATGGCTTTTTTTAAGGCAAGATACGGCACGTTAAACTCAACATATTTAATGTAGTCCGCCTTTTTTTCTTCCGTGCCCTGTGTTGGAACTGCCTGATGCAGATAGCCGGCGGAGGCCGTTAAAAGGACAACCGCCAGAAAAAGAAGAAAGACGATTTTCAAGGTTCTTCTCATATGGTAAGACAACTGTATCATCTCCCGCTGTTCTACCCATATCATATGAGATTCACCTTGAAAATATGGCTTAAAGTACAGCCGCTATGGTCTGAAACATAATTTTAATATCGCCTAGCACGCTGATGTTGCGCAGATATTCCAGATTCAGCTGCGTTTTCGGCGGCAGGATGCGTTCAATATAAATCTTATCAGGGTCAGCATCTGCGACCAACAGCCGGTCTTCATCTTTAAAGGCTATGCTGGAAGGTGCTGTAATTCCGGGCCTGATGAGGAGAGTTGCCATTCCCTCCGGACTGTAAGCATTCACATAACGCCGCACCTCCGGCCGCGGCCCGACAAGGCTCATAGTGCCGTTTAAAACGTTGATTAGCTGAGAAAATTCATCGAGCCTGCACCGGCGGATTAATTTACCCACTCTTGTAATGCGTTTGTCTTCGCCGGTGGTCACTGCCGGACCGATTTTATCGGCGTCTTGAACCATGGTGCGGAATTTGTAAATTTTGAAATCACGATTGTAACGGCCGACGCGCACTTGACGGTAAAAAACGGGGCCGGGCGAATCGAGCTTAATTGCCAGTGCCAAAATCAGCAGAACAGGAGAAAAAATCAACAGAATCACAAAGGAGGCAATGATATCAACGGCGCGCTTTACGGCAAGCGTTGCGCGCTTTTTTTGCAGCATATTCCAGTATTGCTGTGTAAATTCGTTTTTCATTTCCTGAGGGAGAGCCTCATATGTCATATTTCTTCACCATTTTCCTTATTCTGTTAAACTTATTTTTTCATTATATCACAGGTTTTAAGCAAATGAATTATTTTTTAAAATTGCAGTAACAAATTGAACACCTGATAGTGTCAAGAGAAGGATAGAGTACAATAAAGTTCGCAATTTTATCAAGGCATAGAAAAGTCATTGGGACTCCGATAAAATGAATGGTGCTAAAGACATTCAAAGAACGAGAGATAACCCAATGACTCACAAAAAGGATACCACAGATTTGACTAAACAATCCATCCCGCAATCAACAATGAAATGATGAAAAGCCTTAAAGAGCAGGTGCAATTCTCCCGCAGCCGGCCTCTGACGAGTTGCTATTCAGATGCACCGTATGAAAAAATCCGTATGGATGGCCGCGTCGTCAGCATGGCTGTGTTGGTGGTCTGCGGTGTCAATGAACAGGGGTATAGGGATATCCTCGCCGTAGAGCAATGCTGGATAAAGACAAAGAAAGTTATTCTCAATTGTTTCAAAGTCTTTTAGATCGTGGTCTGAAAACACCCCTTCTGGGTAGTTTCAGACGCGAATAAAGGGCTGATTGCAGCCATACGCGAAAGTTTCCCGGGAGCCTCTTGGCAACGGCTGAACAAGGAAATTCGCCGCAGAATCAGCGTAGCCGGAATATTCCCTGTTATGCGCAGCCTAATTTATTTTTCGGAATTTCAAAATCGCAACCGTCTTTTGACACTATTCGGACTTATGTGAATCCTTAAACAATTCGTTACGGTTGCATAATGTTTCGAATAAGAAACAGTTGTTATCGAAATGCACCGAAATTCTTGTATAGATATATAAATAATATGATAAAATAATCACCAAAATAATAAAAACAATATAGAAATTATTGACATATATAACTAATGGTGGTATAATCATTCTCGAAAAACATAATGATTGTTATCGAATATTTTTTGATATATTCGATAACTACAAGCTTTTTGTAGGAGGCATACATAAGCTATGAAACAATCTTTTCTCCGCAAATTTTCGGCAGGCGTTCTCGTTGCTCTGCTGACGGTTGGAATGACCGCTTGCCAGAATAACAGTTCTGTCAGTTCATCAGACAGCGGTTCGGTTTCTTCTCAATCTGAGGCAGAAACAGCATCTTCAGCATCAAATGATATCGAAGATATGGGTGAACAAGGAGCCGAACTTACTCTATGGGGCTCTGCTGATGACCAAAATATGCTCAAAGAAATGGCAGAGTCTTTCTGTTCTCAGTATGCCGACAAAAATTATAAGGTTTCCGTTAAAGTACAGGAGGAAGATGAGGCACAAGCGGCTGTACTCAGGGACGTTTCGGCGGCCGCTGATGTCTTCTGTGTACCGCACGATCAGCTTGGCGCATTGGTACAGGCGGGGGCCTGTTATGAAAATACTATTTTTGCTGATCAAGTAAAGGAAGAAAATTCTCCCAGCGCGGTGCAAGCATGTAGTTATGAAGGGAAGTTGTACGGTTTCCCGCGTTCGGTACAGTCAATTTTCCTGTATTACAACAAAAGCGTCCTAAGTGAAGATGATGTAAAAACCATGGAAGGGATGCTGCAAAAGGCCAAAGCCGCCGGAAAAGAATGCGGATGGGATATGGGTAATAACTATGATACCTATCCTTTCTATGCGGCAAACGGTGTAAAGCTGTTCGGTGACGATGGTACGGATCCGAATGGAAGCACGTTCGATAGTCCGGAAGCTGTTGAGGTCGCCAAATATATTGCTAAATTAAAAGAAATGGGCCTAAGAAATATAACGGATCAAAATGTAGAAGGTCGGTTAAAAGATGGCACCATTGTTGCGCATGCAACAGGTTCTTGGAAGGCGCAGGCCTTTAAGGATGCTTTAGGCGATAATTACGCCGTTGCAAAACTTCCCACCATCAATATTGGCGGAGAAGATAAGCAAATTATTTCTTTCGCAGGATATACCCTTTATCTTGTCAATTCTCACACACAGTATCCGGAAGCAGCCATGCAGCTTGCAGCATATCTGACAAGCAAAGACATGCAGCTGAAAGCATTTAAAGACCGCGGTGTTGTTCCAACGAATACAGAGCTCTCTACCGATCCGGCTGTTACGAGCGATGAGACAGTTGCCGCACAGCTTATGCAGGCAAAAACATCTATTCCGATGCCTTCCATTCCGCAAATGTCTAATTTCTGGTCCGACACTAGCATGGCATATACCAGGGATATCTTCGAAGGAAAAATTAAAGAGGCAGATATTCAAACCAAACTCAAAGAGTGGAATCAACTGTTAGGGTCGCAAGTTGCCCAAACATCCGAATAATTAAGATAATAAGAGTATTTTAATTTTATCCTTACCCTTTTTGCCGTAGCAGCTAAGCCATGGTCCGGCTTAGCTGCTTCATTCTAAATACTATGGAGTGGATCATATTGGACACAGGCAAGAAACTGAAGAAAAGATTTAAAAAGCAAAACAGCACAAAATTGCCATCCCTTTCCTTCAAAGACAAAGAAGCCGGCTCCTATTTTATAATGGGATATGCAAATTTTGTGCACCACCAAATCATTAAAGGTTTATTGTTTCTCTCTGCGCAAGTACTGTATATTGTTTTTATGGTTCAAAAAGGCGTGCATTTAATCGCCGGCCTTAGAACGTTGGGAACAAAAAAACAGGGATGGGTAAAAGTTCCCGGGAAGCTGCTTCCTGTTTTACAGCAGGGTGACAATTCCATGCTGTTTATGATTTACGGGATTGCGGCTTTGGTTATTACAGGAGTATTTATCCTACTATATTTTATGAATCTTTCCAGCGCAAGACATTTACTTCTCGACCGCCGTTTAGGGAAAAAACCAAACTCTTTTATTGAGGATCTAAAGGAGTTAGGCGACAGCCGTTTTCATGCTACCATGTTGGCTCTTCCAATTACCGGAATTCTGTTTATTACGGTTCTGCCCATTATCTTTATGATCCTTATTGCCTTTACAAACTACGATGGTCAGCACCAAGTACCCGGTAACTTGTTTACATGGGTTGGATTTACTAATTTTGCCAATATGCTGGGCGCCAGCCAAAAACTTTCCAGTACCTTTTTTCGGGTGTTGGGGTGGACTCTAATTTGGGCAACCTTTGCAACTTTTTCGAACTATTTTTTGGGCATCATTGTTTCGCTCATGATTAATAAAAAAGGTATCCGTTTTAAAGCTATGTGGCGATCCATTCTTGTCACAACCATCGCCATTCCGCAGTTTATCTCCCTGTTGGTTATGCGAAATATGTTTGATATATACGGCCCTATTAATAATTTGCTGCTTCACCTTGGCTTTATTACGGAGAGCACCCGAATCGATTTTTTGACGACGAATCCTCTGAATGCGCGAATTGTAGTATTGGTTGTCAATCTTTGGATTGGTATTCCATATACAATGCTCATTGTAACCGGTATCTTAATGAATATTCCCAGCGAAATGTATGAGTCAGCAAAAATCGATGGGGCTTCGGCTATTCAAATGTTTTTCAAAATTACACTTCCTCATGTTCTCTTTGTTACCGCACCTTATTTAATTACACAGTTCATAGGTAACCTGAACAATTTCAACGTAATCTTCTTTTTAACAGGAGGAGGACCAACAACAACAGAATATTACCAGGCCGGTAAAACGGATTTGCTTGTTACATGGCTCTATAAATTAACAGTTAATAATTATGATTACAACCTTGCATCCACGATTGGTATTTTTGCTTTTGTTGTATCCGCTGTATTCTCTATATTTGCATACCAACATACGGCTTCGTACAAAAGGGAGGATGAGTTCGCTTGAGACGGAGGAAAAGCATGGGGCTAAAACAGAGCCAAGCGGTGACGAATGCCGTTATTTACATCATTCTGACAATCATATCAATTATTTGGCTGATCCCCATTTTATGGGTTGTTTTGACATCCTTTCGCTTGGAGGGAGGATCTTTTACCGCCAATTTTATCCCGGAGCATTTTACGCTGAATAACTATATAAATCTGTGGACAAATTCCGTGTTTCCGTTCAGATATTGGTTTGTTAATACCCTTTGGGTTGCCATTGTTTCCTGCATTATTAGCACATTCTTTACGCTTTCGGTTGCCTACGTGCTTTCTCGACTGCGTTTTTCATTCCGAAAGTTTTATATGAATTTTGCGCTTATATTGGGCATGTTTCCCGGATTTATGTCCATGATTGCAGTTTATTTTATTTTAAAGGCTATTGGTCTTACGCAAAATTTGTGGGCACTGGTTGTCCAGTACTCAGCGGGAGCGGGCATAAACTTTTTCATATCGAAGGGCTTTTTCGATACCATCCCGAAATCGCTGGATGAGGCGGCAAAACTTGATGGTGCCACAAATGCACAGGTGTTTCGATATATTATTATGCCGAATTCCGGACCTATTGTGGTTTATACCGCTCTTATGAGTTTTATGGCCCCTTGGAATGATTTTATTTTTGCTAATGTTATCATGGGGGACAATTATAATAAGTGGACTTCTGCCATCGGTTTGTACCAGATGATTCAGCCCAACAATATTTATAATAATTTCACCCAGTTTAATGCAGGGTGTGTCTGCATCGCAATTCCAATTATGATATTGTTTTTTGCCTTGCAAAAATACTACGTCGCGGGAGTTACAGGCGGTGCAGTAAAAGGATAAATACAAATAAGCCCGGCAATGAAGGTCAGAATATAACCTGCTGCCGGGCTGTTTTGAGTTAGTTTCTCAAGGAAGGCGTTAAAGTGTTTAGAATGACATTTACCGCGTTGCTGTCGTGCTCCGAGAAATAGGTTTGCTTTTATATGAACGGAGCGGAGAAGCATCCTAATATATTTGGGCATAAGAGTTAGGGCTTACCAATGATCTAAGCGTTGAACAAAGCGTTGAACAAACGATATGCTCAAAATTCAACCGGTGTTCAGTAGAATTTACCCAAACATAGTTGGAGTATGGCATTGTATTAGAATAACATCATTCAGAGGAAGGCGATTTATTAATGACAAAGAAGTGGTGGAAAGAAAGCGTTATCTATCAAATTTACCCAAGAAGCTTTATGGACAGCAACGGCGACGGCATAGGAGATTTAAACGGTATTATTCAAAAACTGGATTATCTGAAAGATTTAGGCATTGATGTCATTTGGCTGTGTCCCATTTACGATTCCCCTAACGCAGACAATGGATATGATATAAGGGATTACAGAAAAATAATGGCAGAGTTCGGCACGATGGAAGATTTTGACCGCCTTCTTGCCAGCGCACATGCAAAAGGCATCAGAATTGTTATGGATTTGGTAGTCAATCATACATCGGACGAACACGAATTTTTTCAAAAGAGCAAACAAACTCCTAAAAATGAATACCGCGATTATTATATATGGCGAGACGGAAAAAACGGCAAAGAGCCAAATAACTGGGGCTCTTTATTTGGCGGATCAGCGTGGAAATATGAAGAATCAGCAGGGCAGTACTATTTTCACCTTTTTGCAGAAAAACAGCCAGATTTAAACTGGGAAAATGAAAAAGTGCGCAATCAAATTTACGATATGATGAAATGGTGGCTTGATAAAGGAATTGACGGTTTCCGTATGGATGCTATCAACCACATTTCGAAAGATCAAAGCTTTCCGGACGGAGAAGTGGTTCCCGGCAGTCGGTATGCCTCAAGTTTTCCATATGCGGCAAACAGGCCGCGTGTGCATGAATTTTTGCAGGAAATGAACAGAAAAGTTTTACGCCATTACGATATCATGACAGTCGGCGAAACCAGCGGTGTTACTACGGAAGAAGCCATCAAGTATACGGCAGAAGACCGCCATGAACTTAACATGGTATTTCAATTTGAGTATGTCAATTTGGGTTATAATGAACACGGAAAATGGAACGATATACCTGTGCCGATTGACCGGTTTAAAAAACTTATCACTAAATGGCAAACCGAGCTGAACGGAAAAGCATGGAACAGCCTGTTCCTGAGCAATCATGACAAGCCGCGGCAAGTATCGCGATTTGGTGATGACGGAAAATATCGTGTGGAGTCCGCCAAACTTCTCGGCACTCTGCTGCACACGCTGCAAGGCACGCCTTTTATCTATCAGGGCGAAGAACTCGGCATGACGAATGTTAAATTTGACTCTATAGAGGATTACCGCGATATCGAAACGCTTAACGTTTATAGGGAATTTACAGAACGCAACCCTAATTCAAAAGATGAAATCATGCGGTATATCCATCAGAGAAGCCGGGATAATGCCCGCACGCCTATGCAGTGGAGCAATTCCGCCAATGCAGGTTTTACGAGCGGCAAACCGTGGATTAAAGTTAATCCAAATTATACTCAAATAAATGTGCAAGATGAGCTAAAGGACAAAAATTCTGTTTTGAACTATTATAAAAAATTGATTCGCTTGCGCAAACAGTACGAAGTAATTATTTATGGTGATTTTGAAGTTGTAAAAGATGAAGGTCCTTTGTATTGCTATCGGCGGACTTTAGACGATGAAAAACTGCTTGTGCTTTTAAATTTCAGTGCAGATGAAACGGAACTGACGCTTGCAGATAATATCGTTCCCCGAAAAATGCTTATTGGCAATTATACGGATTCATCAGAAGAATTGCCCAAAACTTTAAAGCCGTATGAGGCACGCGTATATTTACTAAAATAATCATCAATATTGTTTCAAAATTCTAATATCGTTGTCAATCGTCTCTTTTGTTTGTCCCTTGATGTAAATGTAGGACTACAATTCATATTGGACAGTTGAGAAAAATAAAAACAGGAACGGACACCTCGGTTAAAATAAAGCGGTCCTATGTCTATTGGGATTACCCAAAATAAAAACACCAATGGAGCAGCGTTAAGCTGCTCCATTTTTGGTTGAATGATTGAATAGATGGAGAATACGCATGACGGAAACGGTGAAAATTACAGTAACCGTCTGTTGTGTGTGCTGAAAATACTGCTCACGTTGGCGTTTAACTTCTTCTATGATATAATAATGACAATCTATCGTGTGATTTGCCATTTTTGCAGTTTATGCATATGGTCAATTTATTCTGCAATATAAAAACATATTATGCATATGGTTTTTTCGGATAGAGTACAATAAAGTTCGCAATTTCATAAAGGTATAGAAAAGTCATTGGGACTCCGATAAAATGAATGGTGAGAAAACATTCAAAAAAGGAGAGATACCCAATGACTCACAAAAAGAATACCACAGATTTGACAGAATTGCTACTAAAATGTATGGCGCAGCCGGATCCAATGCTGTCGATGCTGGAATGGCTGTGTACCCGTCTGATGGAAGCAGAGGTCTCCGGTATTATTGGCGCGGAAAAGAATGCACACAATCCATCCCGCCGTGATTACCGCTGCGGCTATCGGCCGCGTCGACTGGATACTCGTATGGGGACGATGTATCTGATGGTACCAAAACTCCGAAATCAGGGCTATATCCCGTTTTTCGTAACAGAACGCAAGCGCAGTGAAGCAGCGCTGATTCAAGTGGTTCAGGAAGCGTTTGTGCAGGGTGTATCTACGCGAAAGATGGAGAAACTAGCCCGCAGTCTTGGAATTGAAAATCTTTCTCGCAGTCAAGTCAGTGAAATGACGAAAGGCCTTAATGAGCAGGTACAGTACTTCCGCAGCCGGCCTCTGACGGGTCGCTATCCTGTCATTTGGACAGATGCACTGTATGAAAAAATTCGTATGGATGGCCGGGTCGTCAGCATGGCTGTGATGGTAGTTTGCGGCGTCAATGAACAGGGGCATAGGGATATCCTCGCCGTAGAGCCAATGCTAGATGAATCAAAAGAAAGTTATTCTCAATTGTTTCAAAGTCTTTTAGATCGTGGACTGAAAACACCGCTTCTGGTGGTTTCAGACGCGAATAAAGGGCTGATTGCAGCCATCCGTGAGAGTTTTCCGGGAGCCTCTTGGCAACGATGCAAAGTCCATTTCATGCGAAATATTTTAGCTCATGTACCCCAGAAGGAAAAAGAGTCCTTTGCGGCTCAGTTAAAAGAGATTTGGTTGGCACCCTCCGCTGAAATAGCTAGACAGCGCGCGGAGCAAATATCAGAACAATATGGAAAACGCTTTCCAAAAGCAATTGAATTCCTGGAAGATGGACTGGAAGATTCTCTAGCCTTCTATGCTTTTCCGGAACTTGATGCCCGCAAAATTTCTTCAACTAATATGCTGGAACGGCTGAACAAGGAAATCCGCCGCAGAACCAGCGTAGTAGGAATATTCCCTAATCCGGATTCCTATCTACGTCTGGTAACAACATGTCTCATGGAATATGCGGAAGACTGGTCTGTTTCCAGAGCATACTTAAATCCAAAATCTATTCAGATACTATTAAACGTAGCCTAATTCATTTTCCGGAGTCCCGAAATTGCGAACTTCCCTTGACACTAGCTTTTTTCGAGTATGTATTCCATTTGCCTTAGAAAAAGACTGCCGCACAATATAACCTAAGAACGAAAATAAGAGAATTAATAAGTAAGGTGATGCTTACATTGTAGAAACAAAGAAAGGATGATTCCTTTTGAATGTAATTGTCTCAAAATTAAAAGAAGTATCGTTTTCGGTCTTTCCGATTATAGTGTTAGTACTGATACTTCATTTTACTATCGCACCAATCAATATAACAGTTATCACAAGATTTCTTTTAGGTTCTATATTGGTCATATTGGGTTTGACGATATTTTTATTGGGAGTCGATATCGGCATCACTCCGCTTGGATATTTGACAGGAGTATCACTTGCCAAATCTAATAAGTTATGGGTCGTGCTGATAGGAGGATTACTCTTAGGGTTCTCTATATCAATTGCGGAACCGGGGTTAATGGTGCTTGCAAATCAAGTTGAGGTAGTCACTTCGGGACACATACAGAGCATAAGTCTACTTGTTATTGTGTCGATTGGCTTAGCTTGTTTGTTAGTATTAGGATTTTTAAGGATTTTTTACAATATTCCTTTATATAAATTACTGATCGTTTTATATTTGGGTATTTTTGGATTATCGTTCTTTACTTCTAAAGAATTTTTGGCAATATCCTTTGATGCTTCAGGCTCAACAACCGGGATACTGGCAGTACCATTTATTCTCTCTCTTTCTGTGGGTATTGCAAAACTCAAGAAAGATAGTAAGGCATCTGAAAAAGATAGTTTTGGTTTGATTGCCATTGCTTCAACAGGCGCTAACATATCAGTTATGATTTTAGATATATGTTCACATACAAATCAGTTTTCTGTTGTACAAGATCCCAGTATTTCCAAATCAAATTCTATCATCAGGCCATTTATAGAGATGATTCCGGGAAATTTAAAAGAAAGTTTTATCTCTATCATGCCATTGCTGGTGATACTGCTCGTGCTTCAAAAAATATTTTTTAAATTATCGAAAAGAGAATTGAGGAAACTACTGACGGGGTTTGTATTTGCTTTTACGGGATTATTTTTGTTTTTAAGTGGTGTGTATGCAGGTTTTATGGATGTAGGCACAAGCGTGGGCAGAACCTTAGTTTTATTGGATCATAAGATATACATACTGCTTATCGGCTTTATCCTTGGAGTTGTAACTATTTTAGCTGAACCGGCCGTTTATGTATTGACGCAGCAGATTGAAGAGGTAACAAGCGGATATGTTAAGAAAACCGTGGTGTTAGTTCCATTGGCAATTGGAGTTGGCTTGGCTGTAGCACTGTCGATTATTCGAGTTTTGGTTCCGGAAATACAATTATGGCACTACTTACTGCCCGGATACCTGCTTTGTATAATATTCATGTTTTTTATACCAAAACTTTTTGTTGGAATTGCCTTCGATGCAGGGGGTGTGGCAACAGGACCTATGACAGTGACTTTTATTTTATCCTTCATACAGGGAGCCGCAAATGCTTTAGACGGGGCGGATTTGATAGCAGATGGCTTTGGTATGATAGCAATGGTTGCTATGATACCGATTATCACTTTAGAAACTCTAGGCTTGGTCTTTTCCATAAAATTCAAAGCGAAAGGAGATGAAAAGAAAAATGACTGATTGCAGTAGTTTACCCAATTTTGCGTTAATCTACGTAATTGTAAATTATGGAATGGCCAGCCGCGTTTTACAAAAGGCAAAAAAAATCGGTGTTTCCGGAAGCACAATTTTTCTAGGGAAGGGGACTGTTAATAATTCCTTATTAAATTTTTTGTGCTTATATGATGAACGGAAAGAAATTATCTTAATGGGAACGGATCAGTATACCGCAGATCGTACTTTGGATGAATTAAAAAAAGATTTTCGGTTTGATAAACCGAATCATGGAGTTATTTTTACCACTAATATAAGTGACATGATTGGGTCACGGTGTTGTCCGGGCGAACATAATCATCATAAGGAAATGGGAGCAAATCAATCTATGTATCAGCTTATTATTACAATTGTAAATAGAGGCAAGGCTGAGGATGTCATTGAAGCAGCTAGGGCCGCTGGAGCGAATGGCGGCACAATTGTTAATGCCAGAGGATCGGGGGTCAATGAAACAAGCAAATTATTTAACATGGAGATAGAACCTGAAAAAGAAATGGTTATGATTATCGCTAATAAGGAAATAACGAAGAATATTGTATCGTCTATACGTGAAAAACTGGAGATTGATAAACCGGGTAAAGGTATTGTCTTTATTCAAGATATTAAAAAAGCTTATGGCATTTTTGAAAGCACACCGTAGTATTTTATGTTCTTCAGAATTCGAATTGAGAAGGCTGCATCATGATAGGCATTCGTTAGCTACAGCCTAACTAAAACACTTACTTTTCCGACCCCTGTTATCTAAACCGGCGTAGTCGGAATATTCTCTGTTAAGCGCAGCCTATATTCAATCCTGCAACCAAAAACGGAGCAGCTTGACGCTGCTCCGTTTCCATTTCGGGCGGCCATAACGATTGGCATAGAGGTAAAATCTATGTGAACTTTTCTTGTAGCAGTTCTCGATTTTATGAAAACATACTTTTTTTCACAACTATTTTGAATATTCAATCACGCAGGTTTTAGCGGCAGCGGCTGTAATCCCCGTATGATAAATCGGGTTGCCGCAGGCATCCGGATCCGTCAGCAAAATAATGACATCCGTTTGACACCCATTTTCCTTGATCCGTCAGCAAAATAATGACATCCGTTTGACACCCATTTTCCTTGATATACGCTAAATCCACATTGCAAAGTGGAGTTCCTACTTTAACTTTTTGGTCTACCTCCACTAGGTTTTCAAAGCCTTTCCCCTTAAGACTGACCGTGTCAATACCAATATGAACCAGAATTTCCGTTCCGTCTTCGGCCTGTATACCATAAGCGTGATGTGTACTCGCGATATTGATGATTGTTCCGTCCACAGGAGATAAAATCGTTCCACCTTCTGGTATGACTGCTACACCGTCTCCTAAAGCTTTTGAGGAAAATGCTTCATCGTTCACTTTTGTCACGGGGATTACCGGCCCATTCTGCACGGCCCACACTTTACTCGTTTTCGCCTGTGCTTTTTCACGTTTTTTAAAAAACATCTTTTCACCCCTTTGTTTTAAGTTTATCAAAAAAGTTGGTGTTGTTATTTCAGTTCAGGCCAATATTCTCGGTTTGCTTGAATCAAATCATCTAAAATTTGTTTCGCTACGCGGGCACTCGGTACTGTTTTGGAAAGAGTGAGCGCTTGCCACAGCTTCTGATAGGATTTTTCCATATAAGCTTCTACAACCAGCTTTTCACAGGATACCTGCTGTTCAATCATGCCTTTTTGGAAATTTGGTATTGTGCCCATGCTGAGCGGCTCGTAGCCCCGCTTGCTGACAATGCAAGGAATTTCAACCATCGCGGTGGGATCAACATTTGAAATTGCGCCGTTGTTCGGTACAATCAGCAGCATTCTCTCGTAGGTATTGTACGCCAGCGCACGGGCTAACCGCACAATGAATTCCGCATGTTCATCCGATTTTAGTGTGGTGTTTTTTGCAGTTCCGTTAGCAACAATACGTCTGCATTCTGAAAAGACCGTTTTCTCGCGGCCGTCCATAACCTCATTGGCACGTGTATAATTCGGATTTGTATGCGTCACAACGTAATCGGGATACAAATAATATTTTAGATATGTATTAGGAAGTGTGTCGGGGTCAACTGCGTACACATCCTTGACTTTGCGGAATGTATCCAGCCAGCTTTGGTCGGCAAGCAGCGGATTACCGCATTCGTCATCGGCCGGACCGTAACCCCATTTTTTCACATGCTCTTTCAGCCGGGGCATTAGGTCGTTTCCGTCTTTGTCATACAGCTCTGTCCACCAACCAAAATGATTGAGCCCATAGTAGCGTTCTACAATGTCGGTATCTTTTAGTCCAAGAATGTCGGCAAAAGATTTTTTGATTGCAACCGGCATATCGCAGATGTTGATAATTCTGGAATTCGGGCGCATCACTCTGGTTGCCTCTGCAACAATCGAGGCGGGATTAGAATAGTTGAGCATCCATGCGTTTGGTGAATATTTTTCCATATAGTCGATCAGCTGAATTACGGCCGGAATAGAACGCATTCCATAGGCGATTCCGCCCGGTCCGCAGGTTTCCTGCCCAAGGACTCCGTAACGCATTGGGATTTTTTCGTCTTTTTCGCGCATGGGAAGTCCACCCGCGCGGATATGTGCCATAACGAAATCGACATCTGTAAAGGCTTCCTCAGGGTCGCAGGTTGCGGAAAACTCAATTTCAGGTGCCCGTTCCTTTATAATAATGTCGCAGGCGTCTGCCACGATTTTCTGACGCTGTTCGTCAATGTCGTAAAATTTTATTTTTCTAAGCGGAAACTGATCCATTTTTTCAATCAGCATCATTACAATTCCGGCGGTATATGTACTTCCGCCGCCTGCAATTAAAACAGAATTCTTTTTCATGGTTTATCTCCTCGCTTAAAACTTAAATTTACGTATCGCAAACAAAAAGGATACGCATGCTCAAGTAATACACAATTTAAATAAAGTTAGATGACCATTGGCTTGGAATATGATTTATGTTATACTGAAATCGTTAAAAGTTGCACAAGAAGGTATGAGGAAGGAAGTGACGCTACCATGCTGGACGAAATGGTTTACAAGAAATTGGGACAGTTGAGTGAAACTGACCAGATTATATGGAAATACATCTTTCTTCACAAAAAAGAAGTAGCCAATATGTCCATTCAGGATTTGGCCGATGTGTGCCACGTCTCCAGAACAACTGTGATGCGATTTACACAAAAAATTTCACTCAGTGGATTCAGTGAGCTAAAAGCTCTTCTAAAACTGGAAGAAAAGCAGCGCCCTTCTTTTGACGGAGCCGACGTTATCAGCAGAATTGCACGGCAATATCAAAGCGTCATTAACGATCTGCAGAAAAGAAATTTTGAACCGATCTGCCGGCTCATTGCAACCGCCAATCGAATTATTGGGTTTGGAACCGGCGTTATCCAAAGCAATGTAATTCGCGAGTTGAAACGACTTTTTATCGGCAGTGGGGAGTTTATCTATACACTTGAGGGCAAGGCCGAATTTGAATATCTGGTACATAATCTGAAAAAAGGGGACTTGTTGTTCATTGTTTCCCTAAGCGGCGAAACGCCCTATGTTGTAGATCACTTGGATGAAATCAGGCTCAAAGATATTCCCATCATTTCCATTACGCAATTTGAGGACAATACTCTTGCGCATTATTCGACTGAAAATATTTTTATTGCAACGCCCCATTACAATGCCTATGCAAATAAAAAGAACTATTCGTATGTGTCTATGACGGTCTTTTATACTGTGGCTGAAATTCTTTTTCTGCAGTATCAGCTTTACAAAGACACCCACAGTGCAGAATCAAACAACGATGAAAAAACGTCCTAAAATTGAAATCTAACATTCTTAATTAAAAACTCATGCGGGCAAATTTTCGCGCCTTTTCCAGTATGCTAACGACCTGCTTGGAATGTTCCAGCAGCAGACGCATGCTGTCGTAATCCCGCCGCTCATACATATCGGAAAACGCACAGAGTTCATAATAAAGACGGTTGTCCTGCTGCTGCAAGTTTACCGTTTCAACGTTTTTGGCAGTCTTGATTTTGTAGTGCCTGCATTCGTTTGGAGCGGAGTCCATGTGGATGAATCCTTTTTCCCCATGTATCGTAACATGGCTGAGTCCATGAGAATCCTTCGCGCCAATGCAGGAGCAGATAAAATTCGGATATCGTAAAATTAAAACGCCGGAAATGTCAATCCCGTTGCTGATATTGGGGTAATAGCAGACGTCTTCCGGCGTTCCCCACATTCCAACAGCAAAATGGGCATTATACTGGTTGATATCCATGAGAGCACCGCCGCCCATCGCGGGATTGAATATATTAGTGATAATCCCCTGTTTAAACTGGTCGTAACGGCTGGAATACTGCGTGTAGTTAGCCTCAACCGTGTGAATCGTTCCGATTTCACCGATTCTTTTTTTGATATCCTGAAAATTTGGTAAATGAATGGTTGTAATACATTCAAAGAGAAAAAGCTGATGTTCTTCCGCAAGGCGGGCAAGCTCGGCAAATTCCATAGTGGTAAGAACCGCCGGCTTTTCCACAAGAACATTGATGTGCTTTTTGAGCGCCTTTGCAGCGTATTCGTAATGGAGTCGATTGGGAAGCGCAATATAAACAAAGTCAATTTCAGGGTCCTCCAGCATCTGATCGTAGTCTGTGTATTGCCTGCGGATGCTGTACTTTTGGGATAGCTCCAAAGCGCGTTCCATTCGCCTTTCCCGCACGCAAATTGCCGCTGCATGGATGGAATCTATCCGTTTTACGGCTTCCAAAAACACTTCCACGATCAGCCCGGAACCTACAATTCCAATTTTCATGACGTCACTTCCCAATCATAATCGATTATTCGAAATTTAACTTGGAGCAAATGGCTTCTTTTAAGTCCTCAACCTGCATGCCTATAATAATTTGAACGGTTTTTCCTTTAACGACAACACCTTTTTGCTTGGCTTTTTTCAGAATATCGTTGTCGATTTTTGTTTCGTCCCGAACTTCACAGCGCAGGCGAGTGAAACAGTTTGTAACACTGATGATGTTTTCCTGACCGCCAAGTCCCCGAATTACAGTTTCCACGTTTTCGGGTGAGCTGATTGCCCCATCTTTTGCTTGTGCCATATTTGTGGACGCACTGCTGCCGGATGCCGCTTGAGTCGCTTTTTCTTCCTCATCGCTTTCGAAATCATCGCTGCGGCCCGGGGTCATAATCTTCAGCTTTTGAATCAAGAACACAAAGGTCAGATACCATACACCCGTCATAATGATGCCGACAATAATGACAATGTAAAATTTGGTGACAGAAGGACTGAATACGGAATTGCTGATAACATCATCCAACAGACCATACAGCATATATGTTCTTGCGCCCAGTGCATAGATGATTACTTCCGAAATGGCGGCATAAACACTATGGACGGCCCAAAGCAATGGAGAAATAAACAAAAATGTAAAATCAATCGGCTCTGTAATACCGGCAATCATTGAAACAAACAAAGCTGGCAGCAGCATACCTTTCACGGCAGCCTTATTTTTTTGTTTGGCTGTTTTAATCATGGCAAGAACAACGCCGAGGGAACCGAATACCTTCACAAATCCAAAAGTGCAGAAACGGATGGAAGGATCCATAACCGCTATGCTGCCGGCCTGACTCATTTCCGCATAGAAAATATTAGCAGCTCCTGAGACAGCCTGTCCGCCGATCGTAGCGGTTCCGCCAATTGGAGTAAAGCAGAACGGCATCCACAGCAGATGGTGAAGACCCAGCGGAATCAAAAATTTATTGCCGAACGAGTAAACGAACAATCCGAACAGACCGGAGTTTTTAATGATGTCGGAAAGTGCGCTGATCCAACCGTTTACAACGGGCCAGACATAGCAGGATACAATTGCGAGCACAAGTGTTATTGGAATCATAATAATAAACGCAAGCCTTGGTCCGCCGTATACTCGAAAGATATCGATAAACTCTTTTTCTGAAAATTTATTGTAGATATAGCCTGTCAGGCATCCCAGAATCAAGCCGAGGAAAACATTCATGTCCACAACTTGGTAACCTAACACCATATTTTGTCCGGTTCCGTACAGGCCGGCAGCTCCGGGTTCAGCCAACATATCGTTCATCGTCAGCCACTGATTGTTCGCAGCAAGAAATACAATGAATACGATTAACCCAAGAATCGCTGCGTCTACCTTCTTTTTCTTTGCCAGTGTTGCCGCAAGCCCAACACAGAAGATAACAGAAAGATTGTTGAGCATCGCATTCATCATCGCCGACAACAAAGCGCCAAAACTTTTCACCATTGCAGGCATAAAGTTAAGCTGTAAAAGAACAGCAATTGCCAGAACTGTTCCCATAACGGCCATAAACATTACGGGTTTCACGACAGAACGTGAAAACTTTTGAGACAATTCCATAACTTTGTCCTTCATCATAAACACTCCATTTGAATTTTTGTCCGTATTGCAATACGAATAATACCAAGTTCTCTACTAAGTAAAATTGTAAATGGAGATTCCTCCTCCTCTTAAAACCTCTTGGTTCAACACATGTGTTTATGTTAATTATAAAATTTTTACTAACAAATTCAATGTTTTGTTCACTTTTTGTTCATTTTCAATTAAAAAGGAATTCGGTATCAAATTGTGTGACAAAGTTCCACATAAACGTCATATGCGAATAAAAGTCTCAAAATTTCTATGCATTCAGTCCATATTCAGCGCACCCATAATAGGCCCCAATTTGAATAAAATATGAAGGGCCTGTTTTTGTATTAAGCGAAAGATGTTTTTTTGTATGTAATCTTTAAAAATAATCTTGGGTAGATTGTAAATGAAATTGAACACATAAAAAGATTCCATAGCGCTCAGGGAACTGTTAGGATAAAGTTACCACACTCAATACTGACAGAAAGACCTGAACACTATGGACAAGAACCATTCCATCATAAAGGACGCAGAACGCAAGAGGGGACAGCATCTCAGAGCACAAGAGCGTGGTACGCCGGAATACTCCGGCCGAGGCCGCAAACCCGGCTGCTCAGCCAAACGTGGAGCTGCAGCCTACAAGAAAAATCGCAGTCGATGCCATCGCCCTAAAACGGTATCCATGGACTCCGACTTTATCCGTTGGATGGGCAAAAAGGTTCGTAAGAATAATTGGTCCTTTCACGCTATTTGAACTTCTTGAGGGATTAAGTAGGCGTTCTCGCAGAAAACTACGGCTTTCTAAGCGCACCAATGAATTATTTTTTTCAATCACTTTAAAATGTAGGACTACAATACATATTGGACAGTTGAGAAAAAATAAAAACAGAAATGGACACATCGGTTAAAATAAAGCTACGCAAACCAAATCATACCGAAAGGAAGTGCCCATTTCTGCATGAATAGTGTAACACAAGACATGAAGTTTAGGCAATCCCTAATGATCTATGCTCAAAAGTACGGTGTTAGCCGTGTGAGCCGAAAATACAACAAAAGCCGTTCCTTTATCTATTTCTGGATGGCCCGGTATGACGGTACATTAGAATCGTTGGCTTGCCGGTCTAGGAGGCCTCACAGTCATCCAAACCAGCATACACCTGCCGAGTTAAAGCTGATTCGCGACATGCGGCGCAGAAATCCCGACCTCGGTATGATTGAACTATGGTCTCGGTTGAAAAAGCGGGGATACACACGATGTCCGGAAAGTCTGTTCCGTGTAATGCGCCGAATGGGAATGTTCCCAGAATCAAAACCAAAGAAGAAATATCAGCCAAAGCCATATGAGCAAATGACATATCCCGGAGAGCGCATTCAGATCGATGTAAAAGTTGTTCCAAAGCGCTGTATTGCCGACCCTGAGCTTCGGCTTTTCCAGTACACAGCTATTGATGAATTTTCTAGGCTGCGTTTTCTGGCAGCGTACCCTGAACAGAGTACTTACTCTTCTGCTGACTTTCTAAAACGAGCTGTCGAATGGTTTGCCCGGCGCGGCGTTCGTGTGGAATGCGTTCAAACTGACAACGGTTTTGAATTCACCAACCGTTTCTCACCTTCCAAGAAACATTTGCTGACGTTGTTCGAGGCCACTGCCGCTAAACTTCATATCCGGCACAAGTTAATTCGTCCTTATACCCCTAGGCACAACGGGAAAGTGGAACGCAGTCATCGCGAAGACCAAAAACGCTTTTATGACAAACACCATTTTTACTCTTTAGCGGACTTTGAAAACCAACTTTCCATCTACTTAAGACGCTCTAATAATATGCCGATGCGTCCTCTTCATTGGTTGTCTCCTTCTGAATTTTTGCATTCCCATACTGTCCAATATGTTTGACAAACCTACAATTATTTTTTTCAATCACTTTAAAAGTGTATTTACAACCTTTCAGTGATGATGGTATACTGAAAATATCAATGGGAAAAAAAGGAATGAGGTTTTATGTATTATTTAGGGATTGACCTTGGAGGAACCAACATAGCCGTCGGTGTGGTTGATGAAAATTATCAGATTGTGGCGAGAGCCAAAAGAAAAACGAAGGTACCCTGTACGCCGCAGGAAATCTGCGAACAACTTGCTGCGACGGCGCTGGAAGCTTTGAAAAACGCTGGAATTACGCTCAACGATATCCCGTATGTCGGCATTGGAACTCCGGGCACGGTGAATCGGGGCAACGGTGTGGTTGAATATTCCAACAATCTGCATTTTGAAAATTTGCCGCTTCAAAAGCTTTTGGCAGATCGCCTGCAAAAAGATGTGGTGGTTGAAAACGATGCCAATGCCGCGGCGTTTGGTGAATACAGGGCAGGCGCCTTAAAAGGGGCAACAAACGCCTTGGCAATCACGCTTGGCACGGGAATCGGCAGCGGCATTATCATAGACGGAAAAATTTACGCAGGCAGCAATTATGCCGGCGGAGAAATCGGGCACACCGTCATTGTGGCAAATGGGAGGCGCTGCACCTGCGGCCGTCTGGGGTGCTGGGAAGCATATGCGTCTGCCACAGGTCTAATTACTATGACGCGTGAAGCCATGGAGAAAAACAAAGATTCACTCTTATGGAAAATTGCAGGAACACTTGAAAATGTGGACGGAAGAACCGCTTTTGAAGCGATGCGTGCGGGCGATACGGCCGGAAAAGAGGTTGTGGAACAGTACATATTCTATTTAGCATGCGGGTTGACAAACTGCGTCAATATTTTTCAGCCGGATATCCTCTGCATTGGCGGCGGGATTAGCCATGAGGGAGAAGCTTTACTCCGTCCCCTGCGTGAAATCGTTGATAAGGAAAACTATGCGCGCAATACCAATAAACGGACTGTTATTTGTCGAGCTCAACTTGGCAATGACGCGGGAATATTGGGCGCGGCGTTATTGGGCGTATGAATTGAGCTAAACGGGGGGAGAAGCTGAATATGGAAAAGCTGAAATTTGGTACGCTTTCAGACGGAAGACCCGTTGAAAAATTAATTTTGAAAAGCAAAAGCGGTATGGTGGGTGAATTTCTCACTTACGGCTGCCGCATCACTCGTCTGATGACAGCAAACCGCAAAGGCCAATCAGAAAATGTCATCCTCGGTCATGATACGTTGGCGGAATACGAAGCACCCGGCGATGTCCACGGTGCAGTGATAGGGCGTTTTGCAAACCGAATTGCAGGCGGGGAATTTACTGCAGACGGAAAAAAATATCACCTTGAACAAAACGAGGGCAGCAATACCCTGCACAGCGCGTCGTCCGGATTTCAGAACCGGATATGGAATATCAAAGAAATAAAAGACGGAGCGGAGCCATATGTTACTTTTTCTCTACTAAGTCCTGACGGAGACGGCGGATTTCCGGGCAATCTTCAAGTAGAAGTTACCTACACCCTAACGGAGGACAATGCGCTTCGCATTGATTATCGCGCCGAAACCGATGCGGAAACACCGCTGAACCTGACCAATCATTCCTATTTTAATTTAACAGGCCATGCGGAAAAGGATATCCTTGGGCACATGCTGCAAGTATATGCTGACGGGATAACCCAAGCGGACGATGGTTTGATTCCAACAGGCAGCATTCTTCCCGTGGAGGGAACTCCTTACGATTTTCGGACTTCCAAACCCATTGGACAGGATATCCAGGCTTCCGAGCCGTTTTTGGCACAGTGCGGCGGATATGACGTTAATTTTGTCTTAAGAAATGCGAATGGACTGCGCAAGGCGGCGGAGCTTTATGATCCGGAAAGCGGAAGAGTGATGCAGGTTTATACCGATTTGCCGGGCCTGCAGGTTTACACGGCTAACTCTTTTCCTGCCGGTTCCACAGGACACGGCGGTGTGCCGTTCAAGCCGCACCATGCCGTCTGCTTGGAAACACAGTTTTTCCCGGATGCCGTCCATCATCCGCAATTTCCGTATTCTAATTTGAAGCCGAACCATTCCTTTCATTCTGCCACTGAATTTCGGTTTCACTGTAAATAAAAGTTCGATGCGCCGTTCGCTACGGCGCATATTTTTTTTCTCATTACATATAGTAAAAATCTGATAGTAAAAATCTAATCGTACAAAGCTGAATGAGTCAATTAGCATAAAATTAAATATTTTTATTATTTTTTATAAAAAGGGCTTGCATATTGGAAAAATATGTGCTAAGATAAATTCAGAAATTAAGAATGATTATTATTTAATCGGAGGGATGAATAAAATCTGAAATTTTCAAAGCTGGTCAATAGGGAGTTTTGACAAAACAGCCGATTGCTTTACATGCATTATATTTTAGAGATAGAGATAAGGTACATTTAAATTTAAATAAGGAGAGATTCATATGGCAAAAGCTGATTTTTATCGTTGTGAAAGATGCGGGAATATTGTTGCGATGGTGAAGGAAGGCGGCGGTACGCTGGTATGCTGCGGCCAAGATATGACAAAACTTGTTGCTAACAGTACAGATGCTGCTCAGGAAAAGCATGTGCCGGTAGTGACGAAAGAAAACGGCAAAGTAAAGGTTACGGTTGGTTCCACGCTCCATCCCATGCAGCCGGAACATTACATTCAGTGGGTTGCACTGGTGTCCGGCGAGCGTGTGGAAATTAAATATTTGCAGCCGGGTATGCAGCCGGTTGCTGAATTTGAAAATGCAGAAAATGGCACGGCATATGCATACTGCAATTTGCACGGATTGTGGAAGGCAGATTTTTAATTTGAATTTTGCAAGCAGACCGTGAATGTTTTGGGCAAAACTCCAAATAATAAACCGGGAATCACATCCGGTGTTATTGGTACTATAAAATGAATGTTGAGTAGGAGGTTTCATAATGGCTGTTCAAAATGCAATGACTGCAGATTATCTTCGCTCCGCTTATGGCGGGGAAAGTATGGCTCACATGAGGTATCTGATTTGGGGCGATATGGCCGAAAAGGAAGGCTTCCCCAAAATAGGCAAGTTGTTTACGGCAATTGCTTACGCCGAGCGTGTTCACGCCGGAAATCATTTTCATGTCCTTGGCGGAACCACCGCTGATGCAACCGTGGCTGCCGGCGGCGTTTTTGGAACGGGCAAAACAGTGGATAACCTTCAAGGAGCGATCAATGGTGAACTCCATGAAGTTAACCAGATGTATCCTGTGTATCTGAATACCGCCGAATTCCAAAACGAGGCGGAAGCCAAACGTTCTTTCCACTTTGCTCTTGAAGCGGAGAAAATTCATGCGAAACTGTTTCAACAGGCGCAAAATGCCGCAAAAGAAGGCAAGGATATGGAACTGAAAGCAGTCTATGTCTGCCCGGTCTGCGGTCATACCATTTTGGACGGTGCCCCCGAAAAGTGCCCAATCTGCGGAGCAAAAAGAGAAATGTATAAGCAATTTTGATTTCTTCTTCTATTCGTTTTATATAAACTCCTTTGTAACAATGTGCTTTGAAAAGGCTTGTAGGCCGCTTCAAAGCACATTTTTTATTTTTCAAAAGTTTTAGCGAAAATTCGGCTTGTTTTCTCCATTTTACAAGTTGTTATCTTTCAATCATTTTTTGCACCAAAACGGTAGGGAAAAAATATCGGCTTAAAAAGTGAAAGGGAAATATTTCTTATTGGAATAAAATAAAAGTATTGTGCGGATAATATTATATTATGTTAACTGCAATACTTAACAGGTTTCAACTAGATGTTTTCAACATAGGACATCCATAAGTTGAAAAGCCCTAATTTTTCAGATGAATCAAGAGGATGTCTGTTGAAAACTATGTGGAAAATGTGGAATATTACGATTTAAAATGTTCAGGAAAAGAGTACAAATATAGATTATGTAAAGTGCATGCAACCAAAAAAGCGGATCGATACACATTAAATTTCTTTTAAAGCGTATTACATGGGTGTTAATATTCTAAGTAAGAATTATACACAGCGTAAAATACTGTAAAATACAATGGCGATTATTAACATGCAGCTGAAAGGAGGCGCCAGAATGGATCAAGCGGAACGGAGCAGAAAAAAGTGGCTGTTTTTTACCGCTGTTACTGTAATCTGCACGATTGCTGTTTTAATTGGTGCCTTTTTTGTTATTTACCATATTCGCAACAATTATGCCGAATATACACCGGATCAAATCACCCAACATATTATTGAAACATTAAAAATAGAAGATCTGGCTAAAATTGACCCGGAGCAAATCTCTAAGCACTATGATATTCCGGATGGCGTTGTGCAGGCTAGTTCTGTTTATATGAGCAAATCCAGTGAAAGTGCATCGGAACTTGCTTGTTTTTTGCTTACGGATTCCTCTAAATATGATCAATTGGAACAGGCTATCAATGATCATATCAGTGCAAAGGCGGCAGGGTTTAAAAGTTTGAATCCAATTCAGTACAATGCTCTGAAAAATGTTTTGATTTCCCATAAAGGCCGCTATGTTTTGGTTTCTGTCGGAAGTGCTACAGCCGCGGAAGATAAGTTGTTTTCAGAACTGCTCGAACATAAAACATCATAAAATTTGTGCTTTTCACAACGCACAACAATCATTATTAAAAAACGCTGCCTTCTGTGTGTACAGCAAGGCAGCGATTCTTTTTGCAGTATGGAAGGGTATGCCGGCAATGTTTAGAAGATTGAGATTAAGCGAACATGTCAAAAACAAGCTTTGAAAAAAGAAGAGCAAGCACAAAAAGCATAACGGGTCGGATAAATTTCGATCCTTTTTTTATGGCAAGTCCGGATCCAATCCAATGGCCGGCCACGGAGCAAAAAGCGGCGGGAATCGCCAAACGGTACTCAATGGTACCCGCGGCGATAAATGTGGCAAGCGCGGCTAGATTGGAAGAAAGATTGACCACTTTTGTGTTCCCGCATGCGGTTTTCATATCAAACCCCAAGATGGTAGTAAACGCCAAAATGAGGAATGTGCCTGTTCCCGGGCCGAAAAATCCATCATATGCACCAATTACAATGCCGATTGCGGCGGAAAGCAGAAGAGCTGTGATAGGCGGAATTTGGTCAAAAGTGTTTTCATCGGAGCTGTGCCGTCCGCGTAAAAAAATGAACACGGCTGCTGCGGGAAGAAGAATGAGCATTGCAATACGCAGCACGTGGTCATCGAGAATCAAAGATAGCTTTGCCCCAAGGAAAGAGCCGAACAGTGCGCCGCCTGCGGCAACAGCGGCACTGCGAAAATGAAAATTTTTGCTGTGCAGAAATCTGCCTGTGGAAAACAGCGTTCCTGTGCAGGATGAAAGTTTGTTAGAGCCAAGACAGAAATGTGCAGGCAGTCCGGTTAGATAATAGGCAGGCAGAGAGATAAGACCGCCGCCGCCTGCAATAGAATCAATCAAACCGGCTAGAAAAACCAATGGACAAATGATGGCAATTTGTTGTAAGGTGGTCATATAACCCCTCCTGAGCAGATATTAGGATTTGTGTTCTTTTAATTTCGACAAATTTTGCCGTGTTTTGCAAAACTATTATGCACTAGGACAAAAACATGCCGCCGCTCGGATGTGCGAGCGACGGTTTCTTCATTTCGTGCTTGGCGGGCAAAAAAGAATGCATGGATTGCGGGAAAACTGCAGCGCACATTGCACGAACGAAACTTTGTATTGTCATTGATTTGATTTTCGTGGAACTGTCACTTTGCTTTATCAAGTATACCGTACAAATCTGTATGATGCAATGTGATATTGATAAAACTTTATGCGTTTGCAGTATTGAAAGAAACGATTGATTGCTATGGAAATGGAACAAGAATGCTATTGCATATAAAAACCGTACATTTTCCGATGTTTGAGTTTTTAAAAAGGAAATTTTTTATTTTAGTCTGCCACTTGCTGAAAATATCAGCAAGAAAAAAGAGAAAGCAGGCACTAATACTTGCTAATTGTCATATTTTAGGTTATAATCGAGACAGATTTTATTATTTTCTATCATAATAAATTTTGTATGAATTTAAGTAGAAAATTGCGATAACCGTGGAACCTGCTGTATCACAGACACCACTGGAGTGAATGAAATGAGAAAAATAGATCTTTTGAAAAAAACAGTCTCCGCATTTTGCGCAGGCTGTCTTGTCATATTATCCTTTCCAATGTCATTTCGCGCTGCCTCTGCAACGGCCACAACAACGGATTATCTGAATCTGCGTGAAGGGGCAGGAACAAATACAAGGGTGATATTAACTTTACCGAAAAACACCACAGTGTCCATTCTGGATAATTCAGATGCACAGTGGGCGAAAGTCAAAACTTCCAGCGGTAAAACAGGGTACTGTTTTAAGCAGTACCTCAGTTTTTCCTCATCTTCCGGCCAAACATCTTCAGGCACAAATTTAACCGCAACAACAACGGCCAACTTAAATCTGCGGCAGGAAGCATCTTTGAGAGGCAAGATACTGCGGGTTATGCCGAAAGGCACTGCCGTAACTGTGCTGGACAATTCCAATTCCGGTTGGGTGAAAGTGCAGACGTCAAGCGGTACGCAGGGCTGGTGCAGCCGCCAATACTTGACTATTTCCGGTTCTTCTGCTTCTGCGGGCTCTAACTCCGCAGCCGGTTCCATTACAGCACGCACGACCGCTTATCTGCATTTGCGCACCGGGCCTGGGCTGAGCAATCCGGTAATTCTGACCATGAGCAAGGGGCTGGCGGTCACAGTTTTGGACAATTCTAATCCGGACTGGGTTCGGGTTTGCACGCCCAGCGGCACACTGGGTTGGTGCAGCCGTCAATACCTGACGATTTCCGATTCCTCCTCTTCTACAGAATCCAATTCCACAGCAAGTTCCATGACAGCGCGCACGACCGATTATCTAAATTTGCGCACCGGACCCGGGTTGAGCAATCGGGTCATCCTGACCATGAGCAAGGGGCTGACGGTCACGGTTCTGGATCATTCCAATTCGGACTGGTTCAAGGTTCGCACGCCAAGCGGCACGCAGGGTTGGTGCAGCCGCCGGTATTTAACCATCACACAATCAGCGGACACAGCGGATACCAATCAATCAGCATCATCGTCGCCTTCGTCGATGCCTTCTTCATCTTCCGCTTCTTCAGAGAGCACCGAAAACTCGGATGATTCCGAAGAGGAAGATTCGGATAGCGGTCTTGCGGGAATCACGGGAGCGACTGTGACGGCGGACGTTTTACGCCTGCGCGGACAGCCAAACACATCGAGCACTATCTTGACCAATTTGGTGTATGGAACGAAACTGCAAGTGCTGAGTGCGCCCGCTTCCGGTTGGGTAAAGGTCCAAACTTCAGACGGCAAAATCGGTTATGTGAGCACAGATTATGTCATATTCCAGAATTCAGACGGTACTTCAACGGGTGGAAGTTCCGGCACAGGAACCACGGTTGCCACGCTTTCCCTGTCATCCGGAGCACAAACCGTGCCTATCGGAAAAACTTTGTACTTAAAGGCAACAACCAATCCGAGCAGTGCAGATGTCAGTTGGACAAGCAGCGATACATCCGTTGCAACGGTTGTAAACGGATATGTAACCGCCGTTGCAAAAGGCAGTGCGGTGATTACCGCAAAATCCGGATCGGCAACAGCAGCCTGCAGCGTAACGGTAGTGGACGCGGAACCGGTTCGCACAGCCTATGCTTCGCCGAATATCGCGGGGCCGGGAGAGCAAATCACGCTTATTGCCATTACGGATACCAGCCGCGACGGAGTGCGTTTTTATGTAACCAAACCGACCGGAGATACAACTGTAATTGAGGCTGTGAGCAGCACATCGGAAACAACTAACGGGGTAACTACAAAAGTTTGGAAAGCAACCACAACTTTTAACGACCCCGGCAGTTATACCATACTTGCGCAGTCGCGTTCCGGCGGCAGTTACAGCAGTACAGGCTTTACCACAAGTGCATATGTGACAGAACAAAACGATAAATCTGTGACAACTTCCGAGGAGCGCAGGGTCAGTGATGAAATGCTGGAGCTGATTGCCAAGTGGGAAGGATACCGTTCGTATGTCTACACGGATACCATATCATCCAGTCAGGTTCCCACAATCGGCTATGGCTGCACACTTGGGGCAAACGCTCAATTTTATAACGGAATCAGCAAAACAGAGGCTTGGTCCATCATGGTCAACCGGATTAATAATTCTTCCTATACATCGGAACTGAACAAGATGATTCGAAAGAATGGATTCCTGATGAATCAGTATCAAGCCGACTGCCTAATTAGCTTTGCCTACAATGTCGGTCCAGGGTATTTTAACAGCTCGACCGAAATGGATTTTATCAAGATTATGAAGAATGCGGTACGGCCGCCTGATTTTTCAAGCGGAACATCTTATCAGGCGACTGTTACGAAGGATACGCAGGTAAGGGATAACACCGGAATTCTTTCAAACCAGATTGCTTCAGTAACAGCAGGGACATCTGTTACGGTGATTGATGGGGATTTCTCCGACAAAAATGACGGATGGTACAAAGTGGAACTGGAAGATGGAACGGTCGGTTGGATTAATTCGGGCTATGTCAGCCTTGAAAATGCGGACGAACTGGTGCATGACCTCAATTACACCAATGCTTACGCATTTGGCACAGAGCTGATTCGCTGGAATCAGGCTGGCGGCAAATTCTACACGGGCCTGTTCTATCGCCGATTAGGGGAAGCCAACGTATATAACTACGGAGACTACAGCGCTGTGCGCTATAACAAATACGGTTACGGATATCCGCTTGCCGCTTCATCCTTGAAATAGAGTGGTATCCCTTTCACGCATATCCTAAAAAAATCATCCGCCGGATGTAACTTTCATCCGGCGGATTTCTTAATCTGCACAGCGGGCAGTCATTCGGTTAAAGTTCCTTGAGCCAGTATTTGCGGTCGAGGCTGCGATACTGCACTGCCTCCGCAACGTGGGCGGATTCAATTGTCTCGCTTCCATCCAAATCGGCGATGGTGCGGCATACTTTTAAAATCCTGTCATAGGCACGTGCCGAAAGTCCCAAACGTTCAAAAGCCTTTTTTAACAGAGTTCGTCCGGACTCACTCAGATGGCAGAATTCATGCAGGCGGTCCGGTTTGATTCTGGCGTTGCAGGTGATGCCTGTGCCGCGGAATCGTTCATTTTGGATACGGCGGGCCGCATTGACTCTGCGGCGAATGGATTCGGAATTTTCTCCGGCAGAGTGAGAATCCAACTGCTCAAAATCCACGGGGGGAACCTCAATGTGCAAATCGAGGCGGTCCAACAGAGGACCGGAAATCCGCGAGAGATAGCGTGACACTGCTTGGGACGAACAGGTGCAGCGCCGTGTTGGATGTCCAAAATAGCCGCATGGACAGGGATTCATCGCCGCAACGAACATCACAGAACAGGGGTAGCTGACCGTACCGCCCGCTCGGGATATGGTCACGGTCCCATTCTCAATCGGTTGGCGCAGCACTTCCATCGCACTGCGCGAGAATTCGGGAAGCTCATCGAGAAACAATACACCGTTGTGTGCTAAGGAAATTTCCCCGGGGCGCGGGATGCCCCCGCCTCCCGAAAGCCCCGCAGGGGAGACGGTGTGATGCGGTGAGCGAAACGGCCGAGCATGAACCAGCGAGGCACCGGGAGGAAGGATTCCCGCAACAGAATGAATTTTGGTGGTTTCAATGGTTTCTTCAAATGTCATTTCCGGAAGGATGGATGGAATACGGCGGGCCAGCATGCTTTTACCGGAACCGGGAGGGCCTATCAGCAGCACATTGTGTCCGCCGGCTGCCGCAACCTCAAGAGCGCGTTTGGCATCATCCTGTCCGCATACATCTATAAAATCCGGACAGTCCGAAACGTTAGCAGATTCCATCTCACTTGGCTGTGATGCGGCAATTTGAGTACCTCCGTTTAAATGCCTTAACAGTTCGGGCAAATCTGTAACAGGAAAAACGGATATTCCACGAACCACAGCACCTTCCGCTGCATTTTGCTGCGGGACAAATAAGCGTTTAAAGCCGTCTTTACGCGCTCGTATTGCCATCGGCAGGATGCCGCGCACCGGCCGCAGCTTTCCGTTTAGAGAAAGTTCCCCGATAAAAACACTTCCTTCCAGGTTTGCATCCAGTTGGCCGCTTGCTTTCATCAGCGCGATTAATACCGGAAGGTCATAGATAGGCCCTTCTTTACGCTTATCGGCAGGCGCCAGATTGACGGTAATTTTACTCACGGGGAAATCAAACCCGCAGTTTTTCATGGCTGCCCTGACCCGGTCGCGCGATTCCTTGACCGCCGCATCCGGAAGTCCAACCACTTCAAATGAGGGAAGTCCGGAGGAAAGATCTGCTTCCACTTCCACAGGAAATGCATCCATTCCGTAGAGCCCCATGCTGTATAAATGCGAAACCATCCCGCAGCCCCCTTATACCAATACATGTCCATTATACGCTGTTCGACATAAATCTTCAATAGAATTATTTTTTAGAAAATCAAAAGCGTGATAAAAACTTACGTTGACTTATCAGTTTGCATAGAGTATGATGGAATCATAGAAAAGTGTTGCGTCATGAGAAAAGTGTTGCGTCATGAGGTGTTGTGCATTGACAGTTCCAAACAATACACAACTGGCCGGTTTTACAGATGGCCAGCTGGCCGCACTTGTTCAAAAAGGTGATTCGGACGCGTTCGCCGAATTGACTGCGCGGTATATGTCGCTGATTCGCCGTAAAGCTGCGCCGTTTCATTCCGCTCAATTGGAAACGGATGACTTGTGCCAAGAGGGGCTAGTGGGTTTGTTTCATGCGGCGCGTGCTTACAATTCCGCAAACGGAGCGGCATTTAAGACATATGCCGGAACTTGTATTGCAAACCGAATGATTATGGCTTACCGCTCGGCTTTCAGCCGCAAAAATGAACCGATGAGCAATTTTGTATCCCTCAGCGACAGCGAGAATTTAAATTTGGTCATGCAGGCTGGCATAGGGGATCCGGAATCCATGCTCACCAGCAGCGAAGATGCGGACCAAATGTGGAGGAATATCCGGTCTGTGCTGTCGGAGCGGGAGTTTCGTGTGCTGCGGCTGCATCTAAGCGGATACAGTTATTCTGAGATTGCGAAAAAACTTTCCATTACTCCGAAGGCGGCCGACAATGCCTTGCAGCGCGCAAAAATGAAATTAAAAAAGCGGTATGAATCTTTAAATCTGTCTGTCGGCATGATAACTGCCCGATCTGCTTGCTGCAGCGATCATTTAAAGAAAATTAGTTAGATGATACATAGAGTATATTAAAAAATGACACCCCCACCAACAGGGGTGTCATTTTTTTTAATATGATTCCAGCCTGCGCTGTTCCCTCAGCTGCCGGCGTTTCTTGCCGGCTTCCCATTCTGCTTTTTCTTCCGGTGTATCGCAAATCAGCCCGGGAACAGGGGTTGGTTTTCCGTTTTCGTCCAATGCTACTAATACCAGATAGGCGGTGTTGACTAACCGCCGCTCTCCGGAAAGCTCCTCCACATAGCTGTCCACACGCACCTCCATGGAAGTGCGCCCTACGTAAGTGATTTTACCGTGAAGGACTACCACGTTGTTGGCGAAAACCGGCGATTTAAATTGCAGACTGTCAATTTCCGCCGTTGTAACATCACGGTTGGAATGTCTTCGAGCAACGGCGCCCGCCACAATGTCAATCCAAGAGACAAGCTCCCCGCCGAACAGGCGCTTTTGGGAGTTTAAGTGGGAATAAAAAACCGGATGGATTTGTTCCGTGACGGAATCTGAAACGTGTTTTGGTTTTAATTCTTCCATGAAAAACCCACCATTTCTGTTTTTTACTATCATACCCGGTTTTGTGCCGGTTTTCAATACCTTTCGCATCGATTGATATCGGCTTGCGGCATGGGAAAAAATCACTTATAATGGTAAAGATTTGGGGGAATGTAAATGGCGTTTCATTCAGCCGAAAAATGTTATGCTGTGATTGCGGCCGCAGGACAGTCCACACGGATGGGCAGCAAAATCTCCAAACAATTTTTGCCTTTGCTGGATGTTCCTGCTGTTGTATGGACTTTGAAAGCGTTTGACCATGCATCCACTGTTGAAAAAGTGGTTGTGGTTTGCCGAGAAGAAGATATGGAACAAATGAAACAATGCATCGGTCAGTATCAGATTCAAAAGGTCACCGCGGTTGTCCCCGGCGGAAACTCACGGCAGGAATCGGTTTCTGCCGGCGTGCGGGCACTTCCGCAGGATGCCGAAATTATCGCGGTTCATGATGGGGCAAGGCCGCTTGTCAGGCCGGAAGAGATAGACGCGTGTGTGCAGGATGCCGTACTTACGGGAGCATCCGCGTTGGGGACACCGCTGAAAGATACCATAAAAAGAATTGACTCCAAGCAGTGTGTGCTTTCCACACCGGAAAGGGAAGGCCTTTGGGCGGTACAGACCCCACAGGTTTTTCGGTTGGATCTTTATCGGCGTGCGCTTAAAAAAGCGAAAATGGATGGGAAAGATTATACCGATGACTGTCAGCTTGTCGAACAGCTTGGTATTCGGGTTCACCTTTGCAAAGGAAGTTATGAAAATATCAAACTGACTACGGAAGAAGATCTTGTGATTGCTCAGGCAATTTTAGAGCAAAGGAGGCAAACGCATTGAGGATAGGACAGGGATATGATGTTCATCGCTTGACGGCAGGGCGGCGGCTGATTTTAGGCGGCGTCGAGATTCCCTATCAAAAAGGGCTTCTCGGCCATTCCGATGCCGACGTGCTGACCCATGCGATTATGGATGCACTGCTCGGAGCGGCAGCACTCGGCGATATCGGCGCGTTATTCCCGGACAGTGACCCAAATTTTCAGGATGCGGACAGTATGGAACTTTTAAAAAAGGTCAGTGCTTTGTTAGGGGAGAAAGGCTATAAAATCTGCAATATTGACTCCACTGTGGTTGCCCAAGCTCCAAAATTAAGCCCTTATCTTCCGCAGATGCGGGAGCGGATTGCGCAGGCATGCGCAGTTGAGGTGGACTGTGTCAGCGTGAAAGCAACAACGGAAGAGCATTTGGGATTTACCGGAACGGGTGAGGGAATCGCCGCGCAGGCTGTTTGCCTGATTGATTCTCTTTGCTCGAAAATGCGATAAAGTGAAATAATCAAACGGCTTGCCGCAGCATATTCTGTTAGTAAAAGCAAAGAGGTGATTGTTGTGGGCAAGCCGTTAATTATTGTAGGCTCTATTACGAATGCCTTGAGAAGCCGCGACATTTTGGCTTGGATGGGTATTCGTTCCTATGTGGAAAGAACACCCCGCAGCGGTCCTAATGGAGGCTGTGGGTACAGTATATATGTTCCCAGACGTGCAGATGAAGCTGAAACTATTTTGCGCCGGCACGGTATCCGGGTAAGAGGACGCACGGAAAGAGGGGGCATATCATGATTTATTTGGATAACGCAGCTACCACGTATCCGAAACCGAACTCGGTCAGAAACGCGGTGGCGCTTGCACTGCGCAAATACGGGGCAAACCCCGGCAGGGCAGGACACAGCATGTCCATGTCCGCCGCTGAAGAAATTTACCGCTGCCGTACAGCGGCGGCGGATTTTTTTCACGCGCCCGGCCCGGAGTGTGTCGCTTTTACGCTCAACTGCACGCATGCATTAAACTATGTTTTAAAAGGACTTTTAAAGCCCGGGGATCATGTGGTAACTTCCTGCATCGAACATAATGCGGTGTCTCGGCCGCTTTATGCGCTCTCTTTAGCCGGAGTGGAAGTCACGCAGGCTCAAGTGTATCCCGGCGACAATGACGCAACGGTGGATTCCTTCCGAAAGTCCATCCGTGCCAATACGAGCCTGATTGTATGCACCCATGCTTCCAATGTGTGGGGATTTCGGCTTCCGGTGGAGCGAATTGCCGCACTCTGCCACGAGTATCGGATTCCAATTGCGGTGGACTGCGCCCAGTCTGCGGGCGTACTTCCCATCGATATGCAGGGCAGCGGGATAGATTATCTCTGTATTGCAGGGCACAAGGGGCTTTACGGCCCGATGGGAACGGGCATGCTGATAACGGCAAATGGCGGTGAACTGGCCACATTGGTGGAAGGCGGGACGGGCACAAATTCCGCCGAAGTTCAGCAGCCGGAGGCGATGCCGGAGCGAATGGAAAGCGGTACCCAGAATATGCCCGGAATCGCTGGATTGAGAGCCGGAATCGAATTCGTTCGCTCGCGCGGCACCAAACGAATTTTTGAACATGAAATCAGCCTTGTTCGGTATTTGTATCGGCGTTTGGCACGCATGAAAAATATCCGTCTTTATACGGATGAGCCCGATCCGCTTTATTTTGCGCCGGTGCTGTCCTTTAATGTGGGAGATCTGCCAAGTGAAATCGTCGGCCGAAAATTGAATGAGCATGGGATTGCGGTTCGAGCCGGACTGCACTGTGCACCCGCCGCTCACCGATTTTGCGGTACGCTGGAACAAGGCGCGGTCCGTGTTTGCCCCTCCGTGTTCACGCGCAGAGGGGAAATGGATCGGCTGGTTCAAGTTTTGGCGTCCATCCGCTGAAAATTTCAGGCAGAAAGGGATTGATTCTAAAATCATATATGATAAAATGAATATAAACCGGAAAATTAATCTTTGTTTTTGGTTTCAGTGATTTTGCGTTAAAAGAACACCGAAACGGTGCTGTATTTTCATCAAACATCGGGGCGGAACGCCCGGTTCGGCGGTCCGGTCCTTACAGGAAAGGGTCAAACGTATGGATTTTATCATCAGCCTATGGAATGTTTTTCTTCAGCTGATTAAAAATTTCCGGATTGCCGACGCATTGGATATCCTCCTTGTCACGTTTATCATCTATAATGCGATTAAACTTGTTCGTGAAACAAGGGCAGGCCAGTTGGTGCGCGGAATTCTGGTGCTGTTGGTTGTTTGGATCCTTTCCTATTGGCTCAATTTATTCCTGATTCGGAGTATTATCAATTATTTGTTTCAGTTTGCCTTTATTGCGGTTCTCATCATTTTTCAGCCGGAAATTCGGCGTGCTTTGGAACAGATTGGCCGCAGTGGCATCCGGGCCGGAAAAGGATGGAGCTTTGGTCTGAGCTTCGTTTCCGGAGAAGAGGAGGAAAAACTCCAGAAAAAACGGAAGGCAGTCAATGCCGTTGTGGATGCAGCCGTCCAAATGTCCCGGCAAAAGACCGGGGCATTGATTGTATTTGAGATGAAAACCAAATTGGGAGATATCATAGACACGGGTACCATTGTGGAGGCTGTGCCCTCCGCTCAAATTATCTGCAACATATTTTTTAACAAAGCCCCTTTGCACGACGGTGCCATGATTATTCGCGACGGCATGGTATATGCCGCCGGGTGTATTCTGCCGCTGACAAAAAGCGACAACGTCAGCATTGAACTGGGTACACGCCACCGGGCCGCAATTGGCATGAGCGAAAACTCCGATGCGGTGATTGTTGTTGTTTCCGAGGAAACCGGCCAGATTTCCGTTGTGACAAATGGAACAATCACAAGAAATTATACCAGAGAAACACTCAACAGTGAGCTTGAGAATTTAGTGCTTTCAAAAAACACAGAACCGGATGAGAAAAAACAGAATTGGATTTCTTCCTTTCGGAGGACAAAAAAACAATGAAGATTAAAAATTTTTCAATCAATCACCTGTTTTATAATGATAGATTCGTGCTGTTTTTTTCTCTGATTATTTCCATATTTCTGTGGTTGTTCGTTACCTCGGCAGATACGGAAAATTATCCGCGTGCTATCACCAATGTTCCCATAGAAATCACACTGTCAGATGCGGCGCAGGCGGATGGCCTGAAAGTGTTCAGCCCGGTCAACAAAACGGCGACGGTGTATATTACAGGGAACAGTTTGGTGGTCAACCAAGTCAATGCGGAGGACTTGAAAGTGGTGGCACTTTCCGCCTCATCCATTACAACGCCGAATACGTACACTCTTCCGCTGACGGCCCAGAAAACGGAGAAACGAAATTTGACGGATTTCAATGTGTCGTCTGTTTCACCGGAACAGGTTATTGTTGTTGTGGACCGCTACAAAGAAAAAACCTTTAAAATTCAGAGTAATATTGTGTATTCGGAGGATTATCAGGCGGATGATTCTTATTTTGTCGCAACCACTCCGACACTCAGCAGTGATACAGTGACGGTCTCCGGGCCGGAAAAACAGGTTCAGCAGGTCAACCGCGTTGCATTTGAATATAAGGTGACGGATACTTTAAGGGAAACCAAAAATTTCACAGCCGATCTTGTTATGTATGACGCAAACGACAACGTGATTACCGACAGCAGTTTAACGCTCAGCCAGAGTCAGGTTGAAGTGACCATTCCGGTTTTGCCAAGAAAAGTTCTGTATTTGGACGCAACATTCACAAATAAGCCGGCAGGTCTGCAGCTCGGGTACGGCAAAGTTTCCATTTCTCCTCAGTCCATTGAGGTGGCGGGGCCCGCGGATGTGTTGAATACTCTGTCTAAACTGAGCCTTGCGCCGATTGATTTTTCAAATGTAAGCCCGCAGCACAATACGTTTGATGCGGCCGTCAATCTTCCGTCAACCTGCAAAAATCTCAGCAATATTCCGTCTGCACAGGTGACGCTGGATTTAAGTGATATGTCAACACGAACAATCACGGTAACGGATTTCAGCGTGAAAAATCTGAGTGCAGGGAAAACGGCAAAAATATACACAAAAGCGCTGGATGTGACTGTTGTTGGACCGGAGGAAGAAATCTCGAAACTAACAGCCAATAATCTGATTGCTGAAATTGATATGTCGGACAATGACACTGCCACCGGTCAAATTCAAATGCCGGTTACATTCAGCATCAGTAATGTCCCTAGTTCATGGGTATATGGAAGCTATACGGTGGACTTGAGCATCAGCGGGTAAGCGATTCTGTTTTGCTTTTCAGCGTACAGCCGCTTTTGTGCAGTTGTGGGAATGAAGCGGATTCGATTCTCATATTTTATACAAGACGGCATCTGGGCAGGAATGAGTGTGGAAAGGTCGAAAGCCTGAAAGGAAAGACCGCGGAGACCGGACCGGAAATCTTCATCCGCCGCCCGGCATGGACAAAAGAAAATCCAAAGCAGGATATACCAATTCTGATTTTTCCCCTGAAACAGTGGGATGACATCCGGCGGGAGAAATTCCATATTGGTGCGCCGCCCGTTGGCCCAAGTGAGTTGGACCGCAATGCCCAATATGGATTTGCCTTGCCGGCGCGTTCGCGTTATAATTTTGCATATCTGACGGGAAGCAAAGAAGTGGATGACCTGATACGCAGTGGTGCGGCAAAAGCAGCCGACTATATTCAACCGACCATATTGGTATCAATTGATACAGCGCAGCAAAACAGGGCCGGGATACCCCCGGCCCTGTACTGTGTTTTCAAATTTACTCGGTCAGCATCCGTGCAGTGAGAGCTTTAATTTTAATTCCCTGCTGCAGGAACATCTTTTCATGTTCCGTTTGTATGTTGTCCTCCGGCGGATTGGCATATAAATCCTCCGTCTTTGAGAGTATCTGAAATCCGCAGGATTCAAGATATCCTATGGTGTCTGCATATAGCCCGTAGTCGTCCGTTTTAAAATGCAGTTCCCCTCCCGGAACCAGAAATTGCCGGTAGTGGACTAACTGCCGCGGATGAGTCAGGCGGCGTTTCTGGTGCTTTTTGCGAGGCCACGGGTTGCAGAAATTGATATAGATTCTTTCCACCTGATCCTCAGGCCCCATAGCGTTATGTATTTGTTCAATGTTATGTGCAACCAAAATAACATTATCCACAGGGCGGCCGGCTTCTCGGAATGCTTGCTCAATATTTCTGCGGGCGGGCCCTAAAACGGCATCTTTTAAATCAATGCCAATATAATTAATTTGCGGATGAGCGGGGGCAGCACCCGCAAGGAATAAACCCTTTCCGCAGCCGAGTTCTAAATAAATCGGCTGTTTGCGAGGGAAAAGATTGTGCCATCGGCCTAAATACTGTTCCGCATGCCGATAAAAGTATGGGCAGGCATTTAGTTCCGGAGTTGCCCAGCGTTTGGCTCTCATTCTCATGTTAGGCGATCACCTTCCCAGTTTTTGCAAACATCCACCCAGCGCAGGCTTTTGGAGAGCTCAAACAGCTCGTCACAGGAAAGTTCCACACAGGAGTTTGCGCTGCCACCCGCGGGGTAAACGGTTTCAAAACGCTTGAGGGATACATCGCAGAAAACTTGTGCCTGCGGGGGGTTGTCAAACGGGCAGACCCCGCCGATTCGATACCCCGTCAGCGGTTCGACTTCTTCAGCACTGAGCATTTTTGCTTTTATTCCAAATTCATGTTTAAACTTAGCATTGTCTATTTTTGCATCCCCGGCGGTGACAATCAGGATGCAGCCTTCATCGCGGCGAAAAGAAATTGTTTTGGCAATTTTGCCGGGTTCCACCCCAAGGGCTTTGGCTGCAAGCTCCACCGTTGCGCTGGAGACCGAAAATTCCCGCAGCCGGTCCTGCATGCCAAATTGAGATAGATATTTTTTTACCCTGTTTACGGACATTGTTTTCATCCTCCTGTTGCATTCTGAACATGATTATAACATAAAGGAGGGAAGGGGTAAGCGATTTTCCGATGTTTTTAAAGTAAAAACGTTGAATTTATACAATTGGCAGGAAAAATTACAAATTTTACTTATTGAAATTTATAGGAAACAGCGCAGATTTTAGCATGAGTTTTGCTCGTTTTGCTGGACTTTCGCAAGGAAAGTGATATAATTTTAACGTAGATTTGCTTTTCAGGGGGAAGCCAATGCACCAAAAGAAAAGATTGTTTTTTGTGCTGCTTATATTGCTTTGTGCAGCGGGTATACTGGGGTGGTTCTATTGGTCCCATATACAACAGAAAAACGCTGAATATGAGAGTACCGGCTTTGCCATGGGAACCTATATTCAGCAAAGCGTATACGGAGAAAACAGTGAGGAAGCGGCGAGATTAGCCTTGAGTAAGATAAAGGAACTGGAAAACCGAATTTCATGGCGGGTTGACGGTTCCGATGTGGCGCGTTTAAACGAAGCCGCCGGAACTGACTGGATTTCCATCGATCCCCGCACCGCGTCCCTGCTTTCCACAAGTTTGGACGTGGCGGAAAAATCAAATGGCGCTTATGACCCCACCATTTTGCCCGTGTCGTCGCTTTGGGATTTTGGCGGGGACAACCAACATGTGCCATCGGAATCGGATATACAGAAATTTATCGCATATGTGGATTACCACAACCTGCGCGTTGATACTGAAAATGCCGCAGCATCGCTGAAGTTTCACTACAATGCAATCGATCTTGGCGGAATTGGCAAGGGTGCGGCTTGTGACGATGCAATTGCAGCTTACCGCAGTGCGGGTGCAGACTATGGAGTTATCGCTGTAGGCGGAAGTGTCGGCGTTTATGGCTCAAAACCGGACGGCTCACCTTGGCATATCGCCATTCGAGATCCCACTACAGCGGATGACAACGTTGGGGCTATGGGACAAATTGACCTTGATTCCGGATTTGTTTCCACTTCCGGAACTTATGAAAAGACCTTTACGGAAAACGGCGTTACCTATCACCATCTTTTAAATCCGAAAACAGGATATCCTGAAAATAACGAATTGGTTTCCGTTACGGTTAAGGCGGACAATGGCGCCATCAGTGATGCCCTTTCCACGGCTTGTTTTATACTTGGCACAGAGAAAGGTGCAGAACTGTTGGCAGAATTCAATGCCGAGGGTGTGTTTATTGATTCAAACCATCGGGTTACTGTCACCGAGGGCCTTAAGGATCGTTTTCATATTACCAATGATAAATATATCCTTACCGATTGACCGATTGCCTTAGATTCACTTCGACTCTGATTCCGGATGTTCCGGATCGGGCGTCGTGACTCAATATATAATAGTTTCATTAGTTTAGTATGTATTGGAGGATTTTAACATGGAATTGACTTTTCCCACAAAGCCATTCAAAACGCATGGCGGTGCGGCGGTTCCTCACAGGAAAAATACCGCACAGGTGGAATCTGTCATGCTGCCGCCTCCGGAGCAAGTCGTCTTGCCCATGCAGCAGCATGTGGGTCCCCCCTGTACTCCGACTGTCAAAGTAGGGGACACCGTTTTAATTGGACAAAAAATTGCTGACAGTTCCGCATTTGTGAGTGCGCCGATTCATGCCACTGTTTCCGGTAAAGTCAGTAAAATCACAAAAGTGACGCTTTCCGGCGGACAGTATATGGATGCGGTTGTCATTGATTCGGACGGCAAGATGGAAGTTTCCCCCGATATCAAGCCGCCGGTCATTAATAGTCTGGAGGAGTTTCTCAGCGCTGTTCACGACTGCGGACTGGTTGGTCTCGGCGGTGCGGGTTTCCCAACGCATGTTAAGCTGAAGATTCCGGATGATAAGCATGTGGACACGCTGATTATCAATGCAGCGGAATGTGAACCTTATATCACTTCCGACAACCGCTGCGCCATAGAAGACACGGATGATATTTTCACCGGAGTCCGCGCCGTGAAACACTGGCTCGGTTTACACCGGGTAATTCTGGCGGTTGAAGGCAATAAACCGGATGTCATTGCAAAATTTAACTCCGTGCTCAGCGCAAGCAAGGAAGAATCCGATAAGGAAATCAAAGTGCTTGAACTGCGTTCGAGCTACCCGCAGGGTGCGGAAAAAGTATTGATTCAGTCCTGCACGGGCCGCAAAGTTCCGATGGGCAAACTTCCTGCGGACGCGGGATGTATCGTGATGAATGTTACCTCCTGCGCGGTGCTGGGCAATTATCTGAAAACGGGAATGCCGCTTGTTAAAAAACGCCTTACCATCGATGGTTCCGCAATTAAGGAGCCAAAGAATGTGATTGTTCCAATCGGCACAAATATCCGCACGATTATCGATTTCTGCGGCGGATATAAGGCAACACCGAAAAAAATCCTGATGGGCGGCCCCATGATGGGTGTGTCCATTGTCAGCGACAATCTGCCTGTCATCAAACAGAATAACGCTATTATTTGTTTGGATGAAAAGGAAGCGCACAAGTTAGAGCCTTCCGCCTGCATCAACTGCGGACGCTGTGTGGCAGGCTGCCCGATGAATTTGATGCCGACACTCCTTGAGAAAAACGCGATTGCCAAACGAGTGGATCAGTTAAAAGAGTTATGCGTCATGGACTGCATGGAATGCGGCTGCTGCTCATTTAACTGCCCGGCGGGCCGTCCGCTGGTTCAGGCTATTCGTCTTGGCAAGTCACTGGTTAGAGCGGAGGGGAAGAAATAATGGAAGAAAGATTAGTTGTATCGTCCTCGCCTCATATTAGATGCGGGGTAACAACCAGAAAAATTATGTTGGATGTCATCTTGGCGCTGGTGCCGGCTGCTATCGCTTCAGTGATTGTATTCGGACCGCGCGCACTGCTTATCATCGGTGTTACGATTGCATCATGTGTACTGAGTGAATACATATGCCGCAGGGTTATGAAAAGGGATAATACCATCGGCGATTTGAGTGCGGTGGTAACCGGTTTGCTGCTTGCCTTTAACCTGCCGGTTTCCATCAATCCCATCATGGCTGCTTTTGGCGGTATGGTAGCGATTGTTGTAGTAAAACAGATGTTCGGCGGAATCGGTCAGAACTTTGTCAACCCGGCTCTGACGGCTCGTATTATCATGCTGAACTCATTTCCAACAGATATGACAACTTGGGTACAGCCCCAGTCCTATCTGGGAGATGCGGTTACCACAGCTTCACCGCTCGGCATTTTACAAGAAGGCGGCTCTGTGGAGCAACTGCCAAGCCTTATGAATATGTTCGTCGGAAATACCGCCGGATGCTTGGGTGAAACCTGTGCGCTGGCATTGATTCTCGGAGGAATTTATCTTGTTGTCCGCAAAGTGATTTCTCCGATTATACCGCTGTGCTATCTTGGCACTGCCGCGGTGCTGTCCGCTGTGATGGGCAGAGATGTATTGGTTGATTTGCTTTCCGGCGGTCTGATGCTCGGCGCAATCTTTATGGCGACCGACTATGCAACTTCTCCGATTACACCGAAAGGCAAGGTTATTTTCGCCATTGGGTGCGGTGTTCTCACCATGCTGATTCGTCAATTCGGCAGTTTGCCGGAAGGTGTTTCGTACTCGATTGTTATCATGAATATTATTGTGCCGCTGATTGACTCCGCAACGCGTCCTGTGGCATTTGGAAAGGAGCCTGTGAAAGATGAAGTTCAGCGCTAAAGATGTTCTGCATCCCACTCTGATTCTTGTACTCATATGCCTTGTTATGACTGCTTTGCTGGCCGGAACCAATCTAATGACAAAAGATGCGATTGCGGCTCAGAATGAAAAAATCGCTGAAGAATCCCGCAAAGAGGTTTTGCCCACGGCAGATTCCTTTGAAAAATCCGACAAAAGCGATATCTGCTATGTTGGCAAAAAGGGAAGCGAGATTGCCGGATATGTGTTCACAACCGAAGCCAGCAGCTACGGCGGCAAGATTCAGGTTATGACCGGTATCGATGCGGACGGCAAAGTCACGGGCGTTGTTTTGCTCAGCACCAATGACACACCGGGCCTTGGTTTAAACGCGAAGAAGGAATCTTTCCGCGACCAGTACAAACAGCAAGTGCCGGAAAACGGCTTTGAAGTGGTCAAAGACGGCGTAGCAGGGGATGGCCAGATTAATGCTATCACCGGTGCAACTATCTCCAGCAGAGCCGTCACAACTGCTGTAAATGAGGCGGTTGAAGAATATCAGAAAGTTAAGGGTGGTGAGTAAAATGGCCAAAAACAGCCTTTCAAAAGAATTTACAAAAGGTATCATTAAAGAAAATCCTGTACTGCGCCTGGTTCTCGGCTGCTGTGCAACTCTGGCTGTTACAACCGCGGCCAGCAATGCAATCGGAATGGGGCTTGCCACAACCTTTGTTCTGGTATGTTCCAACGCCGTTATTTCTCTTCTGCGCAACGTGATTTCCGATAAGGTTCGTATTCCGAGCTATATTGTTATTATCGCCGGATTTGTGACCATTGTACAAATGCTGGTGGAAGCGTTTTCTCCGGCACTGAGAGATGCTTTGGGTATTTATCTTCCGCTGATTGTTGTAAACTGCATTATCTTCGGCCGTGCCGAGATGTTTGCAAGCAAAAACAAAGTGCTGCCTTCCATTTTGGACGGGCTTGGCATGGGTGTCGGATTTACCGCCACATTGCTTGCAATGGGCATCATCCGTGAATTGTTCGGCAGCGGCACAATTTTTGGAGTTTCCATTCTTTCCAGCTTTATGCCGCCAATTATTGTGTTTCTGCTTCCTCCGGGAGGATTCTTCGTCTTTGGTATTCTGATTGCAATTGCCAATAAACTGTCCGGGGAAGGCAAAAAAGTGGAGGACATTGGCTGCAGCGGATTTACCGGCTGCGCAGGGTGTGCTCTTTCCTCCAACTGCTCCCTTATCGCAGACAAAGACAAGGAGGCTGAAACGAAATGATAAAATCCCTATTTGCGATTTTTCTAACCGCAATCTTAACGGAAAACTACATCCTCAATAAATTCCTCGGCATCTGCCCGTTTTTGGGCGTTTCCAAAAGTCGCAGCAGTGCGGCCGGCATGAGCGTTGCCGTTACCGTGGTTATGGTGATTGCAACAGCCGTTACATGGCCGATTTATTACGGAATTTTGGTACCGCAGGGTTATGAATATCTGGAAACGATTGTTTTCATTCTGGTTATCGCTGTGTTGGTACAGCTGATTGAAATTGTGCTTAGAAAATATATTCCGTCCCTGTATAATGCTCTGGGCGTTTACCTGCCTCTGATTACGACAAACTGTGCCGTGCTCGGCGTGACCATGCTGGTGCTTGATAAGCATACGGCGGATCCGGCTAGTTTCGGTTATCTGCAGGCATTGGTGAATGCATTTGGCGCCGGTATCGGATTCATGGTTGCTCTGGTTATGTTCTCCGGCGTACGTGAAAGATTGGAACTGAATGATGTGCCGAACTTCATGAAGGGCCTGCCGATTACTCTGGTTGCCGCGTCTCTGGTATCCCTGTCGTTTCTCGGCTTCTCGGGTCTTGTCAACGGCATGCTGGGTTAGGAGATGATAAACGATGAATGATATTTTATTTCCAATACTAATTCTGGCTGTAATTGGACTTGTTGCCGGTCTGCTTCTTGCCATTGCATCCATCGTGATGGCTGTTCCGAAGGATCAGAAGGCTGAAGATATCCGTGCAATGCTTCCCGGTGCAAACTGCGGTGCATGCGGTTACTCCGGCTGCGATGGTTATGCGCAAGCGCTTGCAAAAGGGGAGGCAAAGCCGGGCCTGTGCCCCGTTGGCGGCAGTGATGTTGCAAATTCTATCGCTGCCTATCTGGGTGTTGCTGCATCTTCGGTAGAACCGCATGTATCGGTGGTTCGCTGCCTCGGCAGCCATGACAATACTACGGACCGCGTAGAATATGAAGGCATTACGAGCTGTGCAGCAGCAGCGGCGATTGCGGGCGGCCCCACAAGCTGTACTTATGGCTGCATTGGCTTAGGCGACTGCGTCAATGCTTGTAATTACAATGCGCTCAGCGTGCGCAACGGCGTTGCAATGGTGGAACCGAAAAATTGTGTTGCCTGCGGTATGTGCATCGAAGCTTGCCCACGTCACCTTCTGACATTGATTCCTGTTAAAAAGCAGGCAGTTGTTCTGTGCAGTAACTGCGATAAAGGTGCTGCCACCAATAAGGTCTGCAAGGTTGGCTGCATTGGATGTATGCGCTGTGAAAAAACCTGCAAATACGACGCTATCCATGTGAAGAATTTCGTCGCATCGGTCGACCCTGAAAAATGCGTTGGCTGCGGGGAATGCGTCGATGTATGCCCGAGGCATATTATTGGGCTGTATAATGCATAAATTGTCAGCAAAAACCGGAGGATCTGCGGATCTTCCGGTTTTTCTTAAATTTAGTCTTGATTTCGGCAAAGTTTTATTATATAATAACCTATGTTGACGCTCCTCTTGACAACAAGACAAATGAATATGCCGGTGTGTTGGAATTGGCAGACGAGACAGACTCAAAATCTGTTGTCCGAAAGGGCGTGTGGGTTCGAATCCCACCACCGGCACCAACCCAGAAAGCCCGCATGAGTACTAAAATCCGGTATTCATGCGGGTTTTGCCGTGTTTCATGCATTCAATTATTTTTACTTAAATTCAATATAATCGAGTAAAAATAGGTGTTTTTAAAAGAAATGCAACACGAAATTTTCAAAAAATAAGGCGCAGAGCCGTTTTTTCGAATGGACTAATTGTGATCTGCCATATTCTGCTGCATGATTTTATCGAAAATATTGAGCGCATGCATGGTGGCGGCAAAACAGTGGCGCAAAGACTGAATGGTATATTTCGGCATATTATTTTTAACAAGTAAACGCTGAAAACGCTCTAAAGTCGTTGATGGATGCAGAGAAAACAATTTTCCGGTTTTTACCTTGGCACATCGTTTATGGACTAATTGAGCCAGTGCCGGGGGCATCGTTACTGTTCGCCTTCCTGCGCTTGATTTATTTGTATCTTTATAAACTAACCCTGTCGTGTTGCATACGGTGGCCCCGCGTATATAGACTTTATCACCTACAATGTCATCCACGGTTAAATCAATGATTTCGCTTAGACGTAAACTGCATGTTAAAGCGAGGAGTAAAGACTGAATGGTATATTTCGGCATATTATTTTTAACAAGTAAACGCTGAAAACGCTCTAAAGTCGTATATAGACTTTATCACCTACAATGTCATCCACGGTTAAATCAATGATTTCGCTTAGACGTAAACTGCATGTTAAAGCGAGGAGTATTTGACACTGGATTTTCGGATCTTGATGTAAGATTTTAATAATTTTTTCAGCGTCCTTTTTTGTAGGAACAAGAATAGAGTGCTTTTCTTTTGGCTTTAAAGTTAGTTACATCGTCTTTACTGATACGGTGGCCACAAAAACGCATAACGGCCGTTATAAGCCAAATTGGTTGGAAAGGCTTTTTGCGGAATGATTTTTCGCATTGATATTCATTCGTTTTTGTATTAAATCGCTTGCATCCAGATGGTCAATTCTAACATTGAGCAGTAATGGATAATCTGCTTTTAGCATTGATTTGTATCCGCGGATTGTGGAAGGAGAGAGCACATTCTCTTTATTTTCAATATACGCTTCGGCAGCTTCCTTAAATGTCAACTTATCCTTGTCCGTTATTTTTTTATGCCTTAGCATATACTCCGCAGCAGCATATTCCGCTTTCTTTTTGCTCGAATCGGTAAATGATTTGTACTGCCTTTTACCGTTTTCGTCTTTTCCAACATAGATCAATGCCCGCCAATTTCCGCTTGGCAACTTTTTGGCTTTTGGCATATTGAAACCCTCCTTCTAAAAAGCCAAAACGGTACCATGTATTGCATGTCTAATGTGTGAAGCCGCTCTGTCTAGTAATTACCAGACTGGGCGTTTTTCAAAAATATATGATAACTGGTGATAAATAGCGCTAAACAGCGCAAAATTATCGTATAGCGAAAAAAATCGAACGATTTGGCAGTATACTTTTTATCATATTTGTGTATAATAGTAAGTAATGAGACCCCCCGCACCTCTCACGCATTAATATGCGCGATGTGGCCCAGTGGGGGACATTTTTATTTTTGGGTGATTTTTTATGGACGTAAAACAGCCAAGTACTTATGAAGAGCAGTTACAGAAATTAAAAGAACGAGGTTGTATTATACATAATGAAAATATGGCGATAGAGATATTACACTATGTAAATTATTATCGCCTTACGGCTTATTTTCTGCCCTTTAAAATTAGTCAAGATAAATATGCTGCTGGAACAAGTTTTGAAAAAGTATATAAAATTTATGAATTTGATAGAAAAATGCGTAGTATCTTGGCACCGATAATCGAAGAACTAGAACTTATGCTAAGGACGCAACTTGCTTATTATCATGCCCATAAATATGGTCCACTTGGGTATCTCGATCCGAAGAATTATAATGGTTATCATGATCATGATAAATTTATGCAGCATATTAAAAAAGATATAAAAAATAATCGCAACCAGCCAGCTGTGAAACATCATCTAAAAAAATATAATGGAAAATTTCCTATATGGGTAATAATAGAATACTCTACCATGGGGGAATTGTCATATTTTTATGACGATTTATTACGATCTGATAAAAAGGCGCTTGCAAAAAGTCTTTTTAAATCCATTGATACAAACGTGAGCAGTTGGCTGATGTGCCTTACATATCTAAGAAATTTTTGTGCGCATTATTCAAGACTGTATTTCTTTGATTTTCCCGCAATTCCAGCAACACCGAAAAATAATCCATATAAATTATGGAGAAAGCTCTTCGACTATATCTATGTGCTTAAGCTCCTCTGCCTAGGCAGATTTCATTGGAACAGTAGTTTTATGAACAATTTGAAAGTCTTAATTGATGAGTATCAGGAGTATATAGATTTAAGGTGCATCGGATTTCCGGAAAATTGGTATGATTTATTATTACATAGTTGACGGTGAACCGCCCTGCCTGGCAGTAACCAGACTGGGCGGCTTTTTACATTGTCTCAATTTTTTCTAATGTGTCTTCTTTTTTAAAGAAATCATCTCTCGCGATATGAGTTAATTCATGCTTAATTGTTTTTGCTGGCATTCATAACTGAGTCTTGCATTGATATAGACATTAAAAATCCTTCCTCGTCCATAACGGTAATACCATTTACTGTACAAGGAAGGTTGATATAGCGGATACAATAATCCAATCATACCTCGCCTTCCTTATGGTCCTTTAATGCCTCAATGATTTTGACGGCTTTTATGATATCTTCTTTTGTGGCATTTTTACTTACGGAAAACAACATTTTCATTTCTGGTTTAGAACGCAAACTGTTTATCAGATCACGGGTTTCATCGTCAAGCACAACGATATTATCGTTTTCATCCCTGACCTGCACATTCTGTGCAGGTTTTTCTTTTTGCTCATTACTAGGCAGATAATCGGTTGCAACACCGATTGACGGTTTCTTAAGATACATATTATATCTGTTTTATTTACTGATTTTGCCTCCGATAATGCAAATTCAAAACAGTTTCAAAGGGTAATTGAGCGGGCAACCGGAAAGCCTGTAACGGTATTTTAAAAGGACGGTGTAAAAATGGCATGGATTCAGGTGGACGACGGAATCCGAGAACACGATAAAATCTATAATTTGGCAGATGCTTTGGGCATCTCAAACGCACACGCCGTTGGCCTGATGGTTTGTTTTTGGACATGGGCCGCTGCGGCTGCTCCGGATGGCGACATCACAAACTTCCCGCCCAGAGCGATTTCACGGGCTTCGGGCTGGGACAAAGGCGGCTCAAAAGGTGCGATGAAATTTTACAATGAGCTGATTAGAATTAATTTCTTAGAAAAGCACGAGGACGGAACGATACATATCCGAAATTGGGAACAGCGTGCAACACTTCTTTTGGACTATATAGAAAAGCAGCGAGAAAATACACGGCGTCGTGTTCAGAAATGCAGGGAGCGGAAAAAGAAAAAACAAAGCGTTACAGTAACGCCAAAGCAAGAAGAATCTGTAACACCTTGTAACGGTGATTGTAACGTTACAGAAACGTTATGTAACGGTACTACCTTACCTAACCTAAAAGTACCTAACCATAATAAGCTTAGTGTAATAAATACCCCATCATCTTCTACGGTAGAAGGCGTTACATCGAACGTTACATCCGACGGTGGGGCGGAGAAAAATTTTGAAACGGTCTGTCAGGCGTTCGAGGAAAAAGTCAATCCTATGCCATCTTCGAAAGACGGAAGTATTTTGCAGGAACTGTTTCAGACCTATCCCGTGTCCCGAATCCTGAGAGCGATAGAGGAGACGAAACGCTGTAAGGGGCGGTCGGCTTCATACGTTCGCCAAGTTTTGCAAAACGAAGACAGGGAGAGCAGGAAGCGGCCACCGGCGCAGGAGCCGGACTTTACAGACCCGAATCGCTATAAAACTTTTGGGAGGTGAATGACATGATTGACGAAAAAATCCTGCAGCGTTCGGATGTGTTTGATACCGGCGAAATTTGCCCAAAGTGCGGAGAGCATATTTACGCGGTCGGCATTCGAGTGGGAGGCAAACGGGCAATTTTTAAAAAGCCGTGCTCCTGCCGAGACGCGGAGATTAAGGCCGAAGATGCAAAAAGGCGAGCGCGTGAACTGGAAGCGGCATGCCGGCGCCGCCGTCAGTGGGCAGATATTCCGGACATGTTTTCCGCCGCAACGCTGAAAGGTTATCACCGTGTTCCCGGTACGGAAGAAGCGTTCGAGGCCGTAAAAAATTATCTTTTGAACCGCGAGGAAAACTTCCGCACGGGGCGCGGATTAATTTTGATGGGTGCTGTCGGCTGCGGAAAAACACATCTTGGCTGTGCAATCCTAAACTGCGCCCTGCTAGACGGATACCGAGCAGCCTATTGGAACGTTCCGCAGCAGCTTGAGATGATGATGTACGGTCATTCCGATGAGGAAGAGCGGGTTCGGATTTTGGACAAAGCAATCCTGTCGCAGGTGCTGCTCCTCGACGACCTCGGGGCTGAAAAATCCAGCGAATGGACGCGCAAGGAACTTACGGTGATTTTGGACGAAAGATACCGCAATAACAAGCCGACCATCATCACCAGCAACTTGATGCTGACGGATGACGAATTGCGAAAAACCTGCGGCGACCGCGCTTACAGCCGATTGTGTTCCGACCACTACAAGGCAGTGGCACTGACAGCGGGAGATTACAGGCGAAAGCGATAAATATGATTTTCTTTGGTGTTTCAAGACTGATGCAACCGTTTTTTCGGTATGGCTTTTCATCAAAAAGTTGTTAAATGTGAAGTGAAAAAATGGACGTAAAAGTGCGCGGCGCTAACTCTTTTATCTTATTTGAATCTGGGGAAGAGGATGGGGCAGTGAGGAGTGCAAATTGCTAAGTTGTGTTTCTGAAATTTTAATTGTGATAAAAGCTGTGCAAATACTGACTTTTTGAGTCGAATATGGTAAAATTCACATCAGGAACGCTGCGAAAATCAGTGCTTATTTTCATCGTTGATATACTCCCTGTGCAGTAGTATGCCGATAAGGGAATCGCTATTTTTGTAACTTGCTAAAACTATGAATATAAGAAATCAAGAAGGAGAACAAAAAAATTATGGCTGATAACAAAAAAGAGCAAGAACGTGCAGAACTACACCGAACCATATGGAATATGGCAAATGAATTAAGAGGCAGTGTGGATGGTTGGGACTTTAAACAATATGTTCTCGGCATGCTGTTTTATCGCTACATATCAGAAAATATCACGGCTTATATTAATGCCGGGGAATGGGAAGCCGGAAATACCGACTTTGATTATGCCAAAATTACAGATGAGGAAGCAGAACAGGCACGTGAAGATTTAATCAGGACAAAAGGCTTTTTTATTTTGCCGAGTGAACTTTTTCAAAATGTTCGTGCCCGCGCAAAGAATGATGAAAACTTAAACGAAACACTCCAACGTATTTTTAACAATATTGAAGCGTCTGCGCAGGGAACTGACAGCGAAGATAATATGAAAGGCCTGTTTGATGATATTGATGTAAACAGCAACAAACTCGGCAGCACCGTTCCGCAGCGCAATGAAAAGCTGGTTAAGCTGCTTGATACTGTTGGCGAAATGAACTTGGGGAATTACAACGACAATACCATTGATGCATTTGGCGATGCTTATGAATTCTTGATGGGCATGTATGCTTCCAACGCCGGAAAGAGCGGCGGCGAATTTTTTACCCCGCAGGAAGTTTCTGAACTGCTGGCTCGTCTTACCGTTGTGGGAAAAACCCAAGTGAATAAAGTATATGACCCGGCGTGTGGTTCCGGTTCTTTGCTTTTAAAATTTGCGAAAATCCTTGGCAAGGACAACGTGCGGCTGGGATTTTTCGGGCAGGAAATCAATATTACGACTTACAACCTGTGCCGCATTAATATGTTCCTGCACGACATCGATTATGATAAATTTGATATTGCACTGGGCGACACGCTGACCGACCCCAAGCATTGGGATGATGAGCCGTTTGAGGCTATCGTTTCCAATCCACCGTATTCGATTAAATGGAAAGGCGACAGCGACCCGATTTTAATTAACGACCCGCGCTTTTCGCCGGCGGGCGTGCTCGCGCCGAAGTCCAAGGCGGACCTTGCTTTTATCATGCACAGCCTTTCATGGCTTGCAACGGACGGAACAGCGGCAATTGTATGCTTCCCGGGCGTCATGTACCGCGGGGGTGCAGAGAAGAAAATTCGCCAATACCTCATTGATAATAACTACATCGACTGTGTGATTCAGCTGCCAAGCAATCTGTTTTACGGGACAAGCATTGCCACTTGCATTATGGTTCTTAAAAAATCCAAGAAGGAAAACAAAACTTTGTTCATTGATGCGTCCAAAGAATTTATCAAGGTAACGAACAGCAACAAGCTGACACAGGAAAACATTGATAAAATTCTCAATGCGTTTAAAGAGAGAAAGGATATTGAACACTTTGCAAAGCTTGTGCCAAACAGCGAAATTGCAGAGCAGGACTATAACCTATCCGTTTCGACATATGTAGAGCAGGAGGACACCAGAGAAAAGATTGATATTGTTGCCCTGAATGCGGAAATAGAAAAAATCGTAGCACGGGAGCAGGTTTTAAGAGAAGAAATTGACAAAGTCATTGCGGAAATCGGTGGTGGGAAAAGTGAGTAAGTTAGAGGAATTGATTGCGAAGTATTGCCCGGATGGGGTTGAGTATGTAAAGATTGAGGATATTTGTATTAAAATATCCTCAGGAGGTACCCCAAACACTTCCAGAAGTGATTATTACGGTGGGAATATTCCATGGCTACGCACTCAAGAGGTCGATTGGGTTGATATCAAAGATACAGGAGTAAAAATTACCAATGAAGGACTTCAAAATTCGTCTGCAAAATGGCTACCTAAAAACTGCGTTATTGTAGCTATGTATGGAGCAACTGCCGCAAAAGTCGCAGTTAACAAAATACCTTTGACCACTAACCAAGCTTGCTGCAATCTGCAGGTAGATGCTAACAAAGCTATATATCGTTATGTGTATTATTGGCTTGCCAGTAAGTATAACGATCTAAAAGATTTAGGACAGGGATCGCAGTCAAATATCAATGCTAAAATTATTCGCAATTTTCCCATCCCCCTCCCCCCGCTTCCCGTGCAGCGTGAAATCGTCCGCATTTTGGACAATTTCACAGAGCTTACAGAAGAGCTTACAAAAGAGCTTACAGCACGCAAGAAGCAATATGAATATTATCGGGATAAGTTGTTGACCTTTGGGGATGAGGTGCCTGTTGTAAGGTTAGGGGATATTGGAACGATTATTCGTGGTAGCGGTTTGAAAAAAAGTGATTTTACTGATAACGGTATCAGGTGTATTCACTATGGGCAAATTTATACATACTATGGTACTTTCACATATGATACAAAGTCATTTGTATCACCAGAGTTGGCGGCAAAACTTAAAAAAGTAAACTCTGGTGACATTATCATTGCAGTTACAAGTGAAAACATAGAGGATGTATGTAAATGTGTGGCATGGCTAGGTGAAGATGATATTGTTACTGGCGGACATACTGCAATCCTTAAACACAATCAAAATCCAAAGTTTATTGCATATTATTTACAGACATCGTCTTTTTTTAAGCAAAAGTGTAAAATTGCACACGGTACGAAAGTAATAGAAGTGGCTCCCAAGGAGCTCGAGAAAATATTAATTCCTCTTCCACCCCTCGAAGAGCAAGAGCGCATTGTCGCTATCCTCGACCGCTTTGATACGCTGTGCAATGATTTAACCAGCGGTCTGCCCGCGGAAATTGAAGCGCGGCGCAAACAGTATGAGTATTATCGGGATAAACTCTTATCCTTTCCGAAACGCTCGGCAGACAAGAAGGTGACGGCATGAGCAGTTACAATATTGTCGCCAGCACCGAAGAAGCAACGGTTGTTGCCGAATATATCCCCGAATCGAACGGACGCTCTGAAAAATACCAGAGCGAAGCGGAACTGGAGCGGGAGTTTATTCAACTGCTAACCTCGCAGGGCTATGAATATTTGACCATACATCATGAAGCAGACTTAATCGCTAATTTGCGCAGGCAGCTTGAATTGCTCAATAACTATACCTTTACCGACGGCGAATGGAAGCGGTTTTTTAAAGAATGTATTGCCAATGCCAATGAGGGAATTGTAGAAAAGACCAGAAAAATACAAGAGGACTATATCCAGATACTGCAGCGGGACGACGGGACAGCGAAAAATATCTACCTTTTGGATAAAAAGAACATCCATAACAATCGCCTGCAGGTCATCAATCAGTATGAAGAAGCAGGCGGAAAGCATAAAACCCGCTATGATGTGACCATTCTCGTCAATGGGCTGCCTTTGGTCCATGTAGAACTTAAGCGGCGCGGTGTCGCTATCCGAGAGGCTTTTAATCAGATTAATCGGTATCAGCGCGAAAGTTTTTGGGCTTCGTCCGGTCTGTTTGAATATGTGCAGATTTTTGTTATCTCCAACGGTACTCATACCAAATACTACAGCAACACAACAAGAAATGCTCATATCAAAGAGCAAAGCAGCAGCAAACGCAGAAACACCAAGAAAACCAGCAACAGTTTTGAGTTTACCAGCTTTTGGGCGGATGCAAACAATAACATCATCCCCGACCTTGTGGATTTTACCAAGACGTTTTTTTCCAAACATACTCTTTTAAATATTCTGACAAAGTATTGCGTCTTTACATCGGAAGAGCTGCTGCTCGTCATGCGCCCCTATCAAATCGCTGCTGCGGAACGTATTTTATCCCGCATTATCGTTTCAACCAACTACAAGAAAACGGGGACAACCGCCGCAGGCGGATATATCTGGCATACCACAGGCTCAGGAAAGACTTTGACCAGCTTTAAAACAGCGCAGTTGGCTTCCGCTTTGCCGTATATTGATAAGGTATTGTTTGTGGTAGACAGAAAAGATCTCGACTACCAAACCATGAAAGAATATGACCGCTTTGAAAAAGGTGCGGCAAATGGGAATTCTTCCACAAAAGTCCTGCAAAGGCAGTTGGAGGACAGGGACGAAAAAGGAAATCCACATGAATATAAAATCATTGTAACCACAATTCAAAAGCTGGATCGGTTTATCCGTCAGAATAAGCAGCACGATATTTACAAAAAACACGTGGTGCTCATTTTCGACGAGTGCCATCGTTCCCAGTTTGGCGATATGCATCGGGCAATTACCAAAAGCTTTAAAAACTATCATATCTTTGGATTCACGGGAACGCCGATTTTCGCTGCCAATGCCGGCTCAGGGGGAGGTCAGGTGCTCCGAACCACGGCGCAGGCGTTTGGCGAAAAGCTGCATACCTATACCATTGTGGATGCCATCAACGATGGCAACGTGCTGCCGTTTAAAATCGACTTTGTCGATACCATTAAGATGTCTGATTCCATTCATGATAAAAAAGTTCGCAGCATAGACCGTGAAAAAGCTTTGGCAGACCCGCGGAGAATCAGCGAAATTGTTGACTATATTCTGAAACACTTTGACCAGAAAACAAAGAGAAACAGCTACTATACCTTTACGGCAAAATGGGAAGTTGCAAACAGGCAAAATTCCAAGGAAAAGATAGAAAAACATGAAACCAGACGCGTTGCCGGTTTTAACTCCATATTCGCCGTTTCTTCCATTGAAATGGCAAAGAAGTATTATTATGAATTTAAGAAGCAAATGGCGGAAAAACATCGTCACCTTATCATAGCTACCATTTTTAGTTTTAGTGCGAATGAAGAAGAGCCGGATGGTTTATTGCCTGATGAGGATTTTGATACGGACAGTCTTGACCAGAGTTCCCGCGATTTTCTTGAGTCCGCCATTCGGGATTACAACGCCACCTTCAACACAAATTTTGATACCTCTGCGTCTAAATTTCAAAACTACTATAAAGACCTATCGATGCGCATGAAAAACAGGGAAATCGATTTGCTGATTGTCGTCAATATGTTTCTGACAGGTTTTGACGCAACGACGCTTAACACGTTGTGGGTGGACAAAAATCTTCGGCAGCATGGGCTGATTCAAGCGTTTTCCAGAACAAATCGAATCTTAAACAGCGTCAAAACATATGGAAATATCGTTTGTTTCAGGAATTTAAGAGAAGAAACAGACAAGGCCATTGCCCTTTTTGGCAATAAGGATGCAGGCGGTATCGTACTTTTAAGACCATACAAAGACTACTATAACGGGTATGAGGAAAACGGTGAACATAAGCCGGGGTATAAAGAATTGATTGCAGCCCTCACCGAACAGTATCCTCTTGGACAGCCCATTATAGGAGAAAAAGAGCAAAAAGATTTTATTCGCCTCTATGGAGCAATTTTGCGGATTAGAAATATTCTTTCTTCCTTCGATGAGTTTGCGGGAAATGAGATTTTGTCTGAAAGGGATTTTCAGGACTATCAAAGTGTTTATATTGACCTTTATCAGGAATATCGAAAAGGCGCTAATGGGAGCAAGGAAAGTATCAATGATGATATTGTTTTTGAAATAGAATTAGTCCAGCAAGTAGAAGTAAACATTGATTATATTCTGATGCTTGTGGCTAAATATCAAAAATCCAACTGTAAAGATAAGAGTATTCTCACAACGATTGATAAGGCCATCAATTCCAGCATTAAACTTCGCAGTAAGAAAGAACTGATTGAGAATTTTGTTGAACAAGTTAATGTATCAACGCAAATAGATGAAGAATGGCAGCGATACTTGCAAGAGTGCAAGGAGAAGGATATTGCGTTAATGATAGAAGAAGAAAGATTAAAGCCCGAGGAAACTCGGCGCTTCATAGATACTGCCTTGCGCGATGGAATGCTGAAAACGACCGGGACAGCCATTGATAAAATTATGCCGCCCATGTCGCGTTTTGGCGGCGGCAGGGATGTAAAAAAGCGGGGTATTATCGAAAAGCTGCAGAAATTCTTTGAAAAGTATTTTGGGCTGGTATAGTGCGGATCAAGAACAATGTTGTAAAAAAGAAGGGTATCAAAATTTTTGCTTCTTGTTCGGAGGGCTTGCTACAGCGATCCGAACATGTGGAGAAACTGTACTCCTAAGACTTTTCAATATGGGAAGTGCCTCTGACGAATATATTGACAACATTGAAGAGAACAAGCCGCAAGATTTACTCTATGTGATGGAGCCCATTTTAAAGATGAGTTTGCAAACGTGCACATGAAAGTTATGTGCACATCCATACTGAATGGAATGGAGAGATTTTTATGATAAACATTGATAAACTAAAATCAGTCCTTGCTGTTTACAAGCAGGATTTTGCAACGCAATGGGCCCATGAAAAATATAAATGGGAAGCCGTGCAGCATTTCCAAAAGCATTGGGATATTAATGCGCCTGACTTTGCTTCCATGTTTATGCAAGCAACCGACAAAACGCATAATCTCTTAGCTTCGCTGAATAACTTTCCCAGAGGCATGATGAAGGCTTTTGCAGAGGCAGATCCGGAAGCGACGCGCGCAATGTTTATTAATCTGTTTGATGAAAGCCGAGATATAATTGAGCGCATCGTTACATTTCAAGCAGATGCTGATGTGATTCGAGAAAAATATGATGATGGAACGTGGAAACAACATTATCAGAATGCTAATTCAATCACTACATATTTGTGGCTACGATATCCGGATAAGTATTATATCTATAAATTTTCTGAAGTCCGTGCTGTTGCAAAAGAACTTGACAGTACTTTTGCACCTAAAAGAGGAGACTGGAAACAGAATGTAATTGGCACTTTTCAACTTTATAACGAAATTTGTGATGCACTTCGGCAAGATCAAGAACTGGTACAAATGATGCGGGCGGCTGTCACTGATTCTTGTTATCCGGATTCTCAGCTAAAAACATTGACAATTGATGTTGGTTTCTATATTGCCCGTTTTTACTCCAAAGGTTTGCGTAATATGTCGGTTGAATGGTTTCCTAAAGACTATACGCCGGGTCTGTCCGTTAGACAATGGGTTGAATTACTGGGCGATTCATCTGTTTTTACACAAAATAGTTTGGAAATCATGAAACGGCTGAAAGATTATGGAGGGGAGGCTGCCTGTAAACAGCTTTCTGATAAATATGGGCAGGATCCCAATTTTTATAGGATAGGTTCTTCCTTTCTAGGCAAAAGAATAGCGGAAAAGACAGGCTGTCCATTGCTGCAGGAAAATGCGGAGAATGCTAAATGGTGGTCAATCCTTTATGTTGGCCGCTATGCGGATACGCAAGAAGAGAGTGCATATATATGGAAATTACGCGATGAATTGCGAGAGGCACTTGAGCAAGTGGATTTATCCAATATACCGCTATATGCCTATTCACATCCAGAAATATGGAAAATTAGCCATGGAACAGATTTTATTTCTGACGTTGAAGCCGAAATTTTTGAAAATAACCATGTGATTGTAGTACATAAAGATACTAAGCCAAAGGCAATGTGCAGAAGAAGCCAAGGCGAAGATTTTATGATTCGCATGAAAAAAGGTGATTATTTTTACCTTTGCCGCGGAAACAGCATCCGTCTTTTTGGACAAATTACAAGTGATGAAGTCCGGCTAAATCCTGAAAAAAAGGGAGGTTGGTATCAGCGCGAGTACACTGTTGTGGCTTATTCAAAGGATACCTCACCTTATAAAGACACACAAAAGTGGTGGACGCCGAATGACAATTCCACCTGCATTATGGTTAGTGAGCAGGACAGACCACTGTTTGAACAGCTCATACTAAAACCTTATTTTGATCTTTCATTAGATGCGTTGTTAGGAACAGATAATGCGAAAGTACACGGCTATTGGTGGCTGACCGCAAATCCAGATATTTGGAGCTTTGCAGATATTGCGGTCGGTGAGGAACAAAGCTATACAATTTACAATGACAATGGTAGGAAGCGGCGCATTTTTCAGAACTTTTTAGATGCAAAGGCCGGCGATCCCGTTATTTGTTATGAATCTACTCCTGTCAAGAGTGTTGTGGCCCTTGCAGAAGTTTCAAAGGAAAATGATGGGACTTCGTTATCTTTTAAGAAAACGGAAGATCTTGTTTCTCCTATTGAGTATTCTATGCTTCGCAATTGTCCGGAACTTAGGAATATGGAGTATTTTAGTCAACCCCAAGGCAGTTTGTTCAAGTTGACAAAGAGCGAGTACGAATTCATCATGGATATAATCCGTGATAAAAATCCCAGACCGGCTGTGAATATTACCCATGCCGCTTCATATGATAAAGCAGCATTTTTGTCCGAAGTTTATATGTCTGCTGAGCAATATGATACTTTGGTATCTTTGCTTCGGCATAAAAAGAACATTATTTTGCAAGGAGCGCCTGGTGTGGGCAAAACCTTTGCGGCGAAGCGTCTTGCTTATTCTATCATGGGTGAAAAAGATGACAGCCGTCTAGAATTTATTCAATTCCATCAGAATTATTCTTATGAAGATTTCATTATGGGTTACAAACCCCACGAAGAAGGATTTAAACTGCAGTACGGCGTTTTTTATCGCTTTTGCCAACGAGCGGCCAACTCACCGGACAAGGATTTTTTCTTTATTATTGATGAAATCAACCGCGGTAATTTAAGTAAAATCTTCGGCGAATTACTCATGCTCATTGAACGTGATTACCGCGGTACCAAGGTTACACTGGCTTATGACGGCAGACCATTCTTTGTGCCCAAAAACCTATATATTATCGGTATGATGAACACAGCAGACCGCAGCATTGCCATGATTGATTACGCTTTGCGGCGTCGTTTCAGCTTTTATGATATGGGACCTGCTTTTAACTCAGAAGGTTTTTTGCAGTATCAAAAGCAGCTTGACAATGATACTTTTAACGCACTCATTGACCATATAAAAGACCTCAACAAAGAAATTATTTCTGATGGAGCGTTAGGTAAAGGTTTCTGCATCGGCCACAGCTTTTTCTGCAATCTTGATCAGACGCAATATATTGAAGAGCAACTGAAAGAAGTGGTTGAATACGATATTTTGCCAATGCTCAGTGAATATTGGTTTGACGAACCTACTAAAGTGCAGAAGTGGGCAAACATCTTGCGTGGTGTGTTTGATGACTAATGACAAAGGCATTCTCATCAAGAACATCTATTATATGTTGACCTACGCATATCAGGCACTCAGACAGACAAATTATAGAGAAATAGCCGGAGAGAAATTCTCAAACATCCATGATCTTTTTGCGGCAATTCTCTCAAAAGGCGTGGCGCAGCAACTAAAGCAGGGGTTGAACCGAGAATATGTACTAAAGACAGAAAGTTTATCTGTTATGCGCGGCAAATTGAATATGCATGGAACTATCCGGAACAAACTGCAGTGCAGGCAAGAACTTTTCTGCGAATATGATGAACTGTCTGAAAATAATATTTTCAATCAAATTCTTAAGACCACCATGCTGGCATTGGTCAGGAAAGGCTCCGTCTCAGATAAAAACAAGGCGGCTCTTCGGAAAATTTTACCGTTTTTCATATCGGTTGATATTATTTCACCGGACCGAATTCCATGGAATACCATTCAAATAGTGCGTGGGAATCAAAACTATAAGATGTTATTAAATATCTGTTATTTTATTTTGGACGGGCTTCTTCTCTCCACGGACAATGGCAGATATAAAATGGCAGAATTTTCAGACGAGCATATGAGCCGCTTGTATGAACGTTTTATTCTTGAGTATTATCGATACCACTTTAAAAACATTCGAGTTTCCGCAGCACAGATCCAGTGGAATTTGGGTACCGGTACAGATGAATTTCTGCCCATTATGCAAACAGATGTCACTCTCGAATATCAAGAAAAGGCGCTTATTATTGATGCAAAATACTACGGACACACGATGCAGATGCAATTTGACAAACACAAAATCCATTCTGCTAACTTATATCAGATTTTTACTTATGTTAAAAATCGGGATAAATACAACACCGGTAATGTTGGTGGTATGTTGCTCTATGCCAAGACCCAGGAATCAATCACCCCGAACAGCGATTATGACATGGGCGGCAATAAAATTAGCGTAAAAACATTGGATCTGAATTTGCCTTTTCCTGAAATAGCACGCCAATTGAATGCGATTGTAACTAATTTTTTTGGTGATTGCGCAACTGTCATGTAAAAAAAAAACATTGGATCTGAATTTGCCTTTTCCTGAAATAGCACGCCAATTGAATGCGATTGTAACTAATTTTTTTGGTGATTGCGCAACTGTCATGTAAAAAAATAATCCTATTTTTATTTTCAATTTAAGAATTGTAGGCCTACGGTTAAAATTGGTTTTGTCTGCACGCGAAATAAGATAATGAGTAAAATTTATATCACGATGTGCAGGACAGATACTTTTAGTATCAGTTAGGGCTGTAGGATGGATAACATAATTAAATGGGGGCCTACATAATGGCAATGTTTGAAATGATAAAATATCACAATCAACGATATCCTTATGATATACCATTAAAGATTGAAGAAATAGCGGCACATTTCGATGTAGCAGATTTTCATGCTTCTATTTCATAGTCTTTGCATACGGAATACAGTTATGGAAAGCGTAGACTGAACAGTGATATTATTCAAAAATATCCTGCTCTTGTATCAGCCCAGAAAGATGGTGTTCCGCAACTATGGAAAAATGCACAATGGTCAGAGAATTTTGCCCAATTTATCATTGAGCTAACTAAAGGACAAGAAAATCCATCTGTCATCGAAATTCATCCACCATTTTCTGATTATGCTGATATAGGGGGCTTTATCGACAGATATATTATTTTTGAACAAATCATTACAGATGCCTTCCCAGAAGTTGACATCCTGCTGGAGAATCGATGCGGTTCTGTATACCGCGGAGGGAAATTTATAGTGTCTAAGCAAAACCATATTGAAATGCTATGCGAATACATTGAGAATTACGGTTTGAAATTAAAAATTGCTTATGATATCCCGCAAGTTTATACTGCCCATAATGTGAAAAAGCCAAACGAGTATTTGCAACTTTTAGAGGAAGCACAGCAGATAAGAATGCATATTGGAGGAGTGCATCTTTGGGGTAAACGGCGGTCTCAAAGTGGTCGTAAAATTGCCCATTGCGGCGATTTAAATAGTTATTTTGAATACAATGAAAAAATAAAAAATGCTTTCCTACTACAGTTTGCAAAATGTTTTGATGATAATATTGTTCGCAAAATGGTGTTGGAAGTAAATAGTGAAAATAATGATATGATTTCAATAATTGAAGATTTAAGAGGAATAGGAATTAGATTTGTTTAAAAAATTCATTGAATAATAAACCATATTTTAGCCCTTTAGCGATTGATAGGGCCGTACTTTATTTATTATTCCGTCATTTGAAAAGTAATGTCGTACTTAAATTTCACGACAAAAATATCATCTTGTACAGGGACTTTTTTAATAGGTTATGGGTCATCGGCTAGGAGGAAACAGCTATCTAACAGTATGTGCAAATATACAAAATGGATTTTTTGAATTTTTGTAAGGTTGTAGGTTAGTGGTCAGTCAATTTGAATTAGAAAAGGATTGTGAAAAATGAATTTAGAAGGTATTGAAGTAAAACACAAAGTTTTTGGAAAAGGTATTGTCAAGCAGCAAGATAAAAATTACATTTTGATTGCCTTTTCTCAGGGCGAGAAGAGATTTTTATATCCGGATGCATTTAAAACTTTTATTACTCCTGTTGATGATAAAATTGCTGACGACATTCAAAAAGAAATTGAACAATTGGAAGCAAAAGCTAACGCTGAGAAAAAGGAACAATTATTTGCTGCTGTTCGGGCAAGCGACGCGTATCATAAACCACAAAATGCTGCAATAACAAAAGTTGAGATACCTCAAATTAGGCCAAATGCTTCGGGCAGGCAGTATTTCTTTGTCTTTCAAAACAAGTCCTTTGATGCCGAACGTCGCGGTGGTTATCTCTGGGCTCCAAAGTTCGATCAAAATGGCCGCAAAATATCGCATTGGACTATGATGGAAAAAGTACATAAAGGCGATGTCATTTTTCATAGTGTTAGCAAAGGCATCCGAGCGATTAGTCTGGCATTATCCGATTGCTACTCTGCTCATCAACCGGAAGAATTAAAGCGGGAACGAATTTGGGAAGATGACGGATACCGAGTTGATTGCCAATATATTGACATTCAAAATCCTATTATCACATCAGATTACATGGATACTATTTTAAAGTTGCAGCCGGATAAATATGCTCCATTTAATCATCTGGGCAGAGGCAATACGGGATATTTATTTGCATCTAATAAACGTTTGTCACAGTTTTTGTTGGACAAGGTAATAGCATCCAATCCGTATCTAGCTGATATTGCAAATATCATTGAATAAAGTATAAAAAGAATCCAAGAAAGCACAGGGAGAAAATATAATTGATGAAACACGCTGAGATTAAACGGGGTATTGGCACTCCGTAATATTTTGTGTATATCAGAACTTAATTTAAATAAAACCTCGAAATTTTGGAAACTCGACAAGCCGTTCTTCTCCGGGATGCCAGCGCCATTTCTCCGGAACAGGATGTTTTTCGACGATTTCGTTTTCGCCATCTTTACGGATGGTGATCCATACACTGAAGAAAAAATCCTATAAAATAGCGGTTTTTAACTGCCTCAGAAAAACAGCAAAAAGCTTTTGGTTCCTGTGCTATATTGGTAGATTGGAAAAATATTGTCAGATACTTTGTGAGAGTGTATAATAATATCTGTATTTTCTAAAATCGCATATGGTTTTCATAAACTCTCAGATAAGGGTACAATATAGCCGATTTGCAGCTGAAAGTGTTGAAGGGATGTGTCTGATATGAAAGTGATGGTTACTGCGGGTGGGACCACTGAAAAAATAGATGAGGTTCGGAGCATCAGCAATACATCCACAGGCAGGCTTGGCAGCTTGATTGCATCCCGCTATGCAGCTTTGTCCAATGTTGATACGGTATATTACATATGCGGTAAAAAGGCCGCGGTTCCGCAGTGCGAAAAAGTGAAAATAATTTACATAGACAATGTGCGGAGTCTGGAAAATACCATAATGAATCTCTTGAGCCGTGAAAAAATAGATATTATTGTACATAGCATGGCTGTCAGCGACTATCGTGTGAAAGCTGTCACCTCCGTATCAAAAATTGCAGATGCCATAGTAAAGAAAAGAGAAACGCTTGCACAATTACAGGAACAGGATTTGAAATCTGCAATTTGTTCTCTGCTGCACACTTCCGAAATTACGGTGTGCCGAGAAGGCAAAATCAATTCCAAGATTGATGATTTGTTATTGCTTATGGAACGGACTCCCAAAATTATATCCATGCTGAAAAAGTGCTCGCCAAAGTCGACACTTGTGGGTTTCAAATTAATGGATCATGTGCCGCACGAAACTTTAATGGAAACTGCATTCCATGTTTTAAAGGAAAACGACTGTGATTTTGTTTTGGCAAATGATTTAAAGGATGTCGGCGAAGAAAATCATGTCGGTTATCTAATAGACCGCGAAAGGAATTGCATAAAGGCAGTAACCAAAAGCGAAATTGCGGATTGCATTGTTCAGGCAACAACAAGAAAGGACGAAAGCGCAAATGAAGGAAATCCTTTTGGGTGTAACGGGAAGCATAGCGGCGTATAAAGCGGCCGATATTGCGCATCAACTGACGAAGAACAACTTTTCTGTTCATACCATTATGACGGCGGCTGCAACGAAATTTATAACTCCGCTGACTTTTCAGACTTTAACGAAGAATAAAGTATACACGGATATGTTTGAAGAAAGTTATTACCCTGATGTCCGCCATATTTCCCTTGCACAGAGGGCGGATTGCTGCGTGATAGCCCCTGCAAGTGCAAACATCATCGGAAAAATCGCTGCAGGCATTGCGGATGATATGCTTACAACCGTTGTCATGGCTTTGCGGAACAAACCCATCATTATTTGCCCCGCAATGAATACCGCTATGTACCAAAATCCCATTACACAAAGTAATATTCGAAAACTGCAGAGTTTAAACTACCAATTTGTTGAACCGAAAGAATCGTTGCTGGCTTGCGGTGAGTATGGAAAAGGTGCTTTGGCAGAGGAAGAAAGTATTTTAAAAGCCATCTATTCAGCTATTGGTGAGGTGTGAGATGCAAAAAGTCCCCATCGAAGTTATCAACGATTTTAAAATAGGACAGGCACAAAACCACGAATGTGCTACCGGTTGCACTGTGATAATCTGTGAGCAGGGCGCGGTAAGCGGCGTGGATGTTCGGGGAGGTTCCCCCGGAACCCGAGATACTGATGCGCTAAACCCCATCAACAATCGAGAAAAAACGCATGCCATTTTACTGTCGGGTGGCAGTGCCTTTGGCCTTGATGCGGCAGGCGGCGTAATGCAGTTTCTGGAAGAACGACGAATCGGACGTGATGTGTCAGTCACTGTTGTGCCAAATGTATGTGCGGCTGTATTATTCGATCTCAAATGCGGCAGACCGGATATCAGACCTGACAAAGCAATGGGCTACTCTGCCTGCCAAAATGCTTTTGCAGGTGCAGTATGGAAAAGTGGCAACTACGGAGCGGGTACGGGTGCAACGGTAGGAAAAATTACAGGAATTGAGTATGCGATGAAGGGAGGCATTGGAAGTTCTGCATTTCGGTGTGGTGAATTATATGTGGGTGCCATTGTTGCCGTTAATTGTGTTGGCGATGTTTACGACTATCAATCGGGGAAAATCATTGCCGGGGCCAGAAAAAAGGGAAAAAATGAATTTGCAAACAGCGAAAAACTGTTTTTGGAGCAGTATAAAAGCAATACCGATCTTTACAGCGGCAACACCGTGATTGGGTGCATCATATCGAATGCCAATCTGACAAAAGCACAGTCAACCAAACTTGCTGCTCTTGGACAAAACGGTATTGCCAGAGTGATAAGGCCCGCACACACTGTTTTTGACGGAGATACGGTTTTTACAATGTGTTCCGGCAAGGTTAATGCAAGGTTGGATGCGGTTGGAATTCTTGCTTGCCATGCGGTTGAAAATGCCATCATAGATGCCGTAAAAAGTGCAGCTTCCTATGGTCCTTTTCCGTCCGCCAGCGATTTTAAGGCTTTATGTCAATAGTTATGGTCACCCAAAGTGGAAACACCGGATGGAGCGGCGTTAAGCTGCTCCGTTTTTGGTTGAATGATTGAACACATGGAGAATACGATTACGGAAACGGCGAAAATTGAAAAAGCAATGGAAATCCCCAAATGGGCGGATTGTATACCATGTATAGTGTTTATGATAAAAAACAAGGTTTAAGTTGGAACAAGAAACTTTAATTGTATAAAACAGTCAGCGTATGATGTGTTTCATAAACAGAGCGTTGTAAAAACTTGCTAGTGTCAAGGGAAGTTCGCAATTTTTAGGGACTCCGAAAAATGAATTAGGCTGCGCTTAACAATGAAAGAATAGATTTTGGGTTTAAATATGCTCTGGAAACAGACCAGTCTTCCGCATACTCCATCAGATGTGTTGTTACCAGCCGTAGATAGGAATCCGGATTAGGAAATATTCCGACTACGCTGGTTCTGCGGCGAATTTCCTTGTTTAGCCGTTCTAGCATATTGGTTGAGGAGATTTTGCGAGCATCGAGTTCCGGAAAAGCATAGAAGGCTAGAGAATCTTCCAGCCCATCTTGCAGAAGCTCAATTGCTTTTGGAAAGCGTTTTCCATACTGTTCTGATATTTGCTCTGCGCGTTGTCTAGCTATTTTAGCGGAAGGTGCCAGCCAAATTTCTTTTAACTGAGCCGCAAAGGATTCTTTTTCCTTCTGGGATACATGAGCCAAAATATTTCGCATAAAATGGACTTTGCACCGTTGCCAGGAAGCTCCCGGAAAACTCTCACGGATGGCTGCAATCAGCCCTTTGTTCGCGTCTGAAACCACCAGGAGCGGTGTTTTCAGACCACGATCTAGAAGACTTTGAAACAATTGAGAATAACTTTCTTTGGATTCATCCAGCATTGGCTCTACAGCAATGATATCCCTATGTCCCTGTTCATTGACGCCGCAAACTACCATCACAGCCATGCTGACGACCCGGCCATCCATACGAATTTTTTCATACAGTGCATCTGTCCAAATGACAGGATAGCGACCCGTCAGAGGCCGGCTGCGGAAGTACTGTACCTGCTCGTTAAGACCTTTCGTCATTTCACTGACTTGACTGCGAGAAAGATTTTCAATTCCAAGACTGCGAGCTAGTTTCTCCATCTTTCGCGTAGATACACCCTGCACAAACGCTTCTTGAACCACTTGAATCAGCGCTGCTTCACTGCGCTTGCGTTCTGTTACGAAAAACGGGATATAGCCCTGATTTCGGAGTTTTGGTACCATCAGATACATCGTCCCCATACGAGTATCCAATCGACGCGGCCGATAGCCGCAGCGGTAATCACGGCGGGATGGATTGTGTGCATTCTTTTCTGCGCCAACGATACCGGAGACCTCTGCTTCCATCAGACGAGTACAAAGCCATTCCAGCATCGACAGCATTGGATCTGGTTGCGCCATACATTTTAGTAGCAATTCTGTCAAATCTGTGGTATTCTTTTTTTGAGTCATTGGGTATCTCTCCTTCTTTGAATGTTTTCTCACCATTCATTTTATCGGAGTCCCAATGACTTTTCTATGCCTTTATGAAATTGCGAACTTTATTGTACTCCAGGGGGTGCGGACAAAAAGTTGGACTGAATACACTCAGGAAGGAGATAGAGGATGTATTCAGAGGAACAATATCGCAAAGCCCTGGAGGTTTATGAAGAAACGAAATCGGTAACAAAAACAATAACGATTTTGGGATATCCGGCACGCAGGCAAACGCTATACAATTGGATCAATCGAAAACGAATGTTGCCGGAAGACCGATGCACCTTTTGTGGATATAATACACCGGAGCACCCTCGCCATCCACCTATAGAATTAAAGCTTGAGATTTTACACCGTTGCTTTGAGCTGGGAGAAGATGTACAATTAGTATCAAATGAAGTGGGATATAGCACAGCAAGTATATATAACTGGCGGCGCAAATATATCCAGAAAGGTGCTGCGGCATTAATGAATGCATCCAATGAGCGAGCCAGAGGGAAACTGACGGAAGGAAAAGCTGCATCTTCAGAGGAACTTGATGAACTGAAAGCAAAAATCCAAGATATGCAGTTAGAAATTGACATTCTGAAAAAAACAATTGATGTGCTAAAAAAAGACCCCGGCGTCAACAAGAGTCCCTTGAACAACAGGGAGAAGGCAGTAATTGTTGATGCCTTAAAAGAGAAGTATCCACTGCCTGTATTGATAAAAAAACTCAAACTGGCAAAGAGCAGCTATTACTATCAAAAGAAACGTGTCAGTTTTGCAAAGAAGCATAAAGATGATTATCAAGCTGTTGCGACCATATTCCACAACAATAAGGAAAGATATGGATATCGTAGAATTAAAATAGTATTGAACCGAGAGGGCTATACCCTATCCGAAAAGGTGATACGTCAAATTATGCGTGAAAATGGCTTGGTTGTGAAAGGCAGAAAAGCGAGAAAATACTGCTCTTACAAAGGAGAAATTAGCCCTGAAGTACCCAATGTGATTCGAAGAAATTTCAGAGCTGACAAGCCAAATCAGAAGTGGTTGACTGATGTGACGGAGTTCTCAATTCCAGCAGGAAAAGTATATTTGTCTCCTATTATTGACTGCTATGATGGTATGCCGGTAGCATGGAACATTAGCTGTAAACCAGACGCACAATTGGTAAACCGTATGCTGGATCGTGCAATTAGTGCACTTCCTCAAGATGCGCATCCGATTATTCATTCAGATCGAGGCTGTCACTATCGATGGCCGGGCTGGATAGATCGAACCCGTAAGGCAGGATTGATCAGATCAATGTCTCAAAAAGGGTGTTCACCGGACAATTCAGCCTGTGAAGGTTTTTTTGGAAGAATGAAGAATGAGATGTTCTACGGCCGTTCTTGGCAAGGTATCACAGTAGAAGATTTTATGCAGCAAATTGAAGCTTATATGGTATGGTATCGGGATACGAGAATCAAAATATCTCTTGGAGGATTGAGTCCAGCAGAATATAGAATCAAAATGGGATTAGCCATATAGTCCAATAAAATGTCCGCAGGCCCCCATCAAAAACTTGTCTTTTCCTTGCATTTTTGAAAATTTGCGATAAGATAAAAGAAAAAGCGGGTAACAGCATGGAGGTATGAGATATGACGGATATAGAAAAACTTCAGCAGATGGTTAATGAAAGTCATCGAATTGTATTCTTCGGTGGGGCGGGAGTTTCAACGGAAAGCGGTATTCCGGATTTTCGCAGTGTGGATGGATTGTATCATCAGAAGTATAAATATCCTCCTGAAGTGATGCTCAGCCACAGTTTTTATAAATCTCATACCGCGGAGTTTTTTGACTTTTACCGGAATAAGATGCTTTATTTGGAAGCAGAGCCAAACCCGGCGCATAAAAAGCTGGCGGAATTGGAACAGGCGGGTCGGCTTTCCGCGGTGGTGACACAGAATATTGACGGCTTGCATCAGAAAGCCGGAAGTAAAAAGGTCTATGAACTTCACGGTTCTGTTCACCGCAATTACTGCCAGCGCTGTCATAAACTCTACGATGCCGAATTTATTAGGCAAAGTACGGGTATTCCGCTTTGTGACTGCGGCGGCGTGATTAAACCGGATGTTGTTTTGTATGAAGAGGGGCTGGATCAAGATACTCTGTACGGTGCGGTGGAAGCGATTCGAAATGCGGATATGCTAATAATTGGAGGAACATCGCTTGCTGTTTATCCGGCGGCCGGGTTGGTTCACTATTACAGCGGCAATCGTCTGGTGCTGATTAATAAGACTACCACCCCAATGGATGCGAACGCGAACCTTGCCCTGCATGGAAGTATCGGTGAAATATTAGAGCAGATACAAGTGCCAAATCATTAATTAATGATAAAGGAACATTATGCCCGGTATCCGCGCATTACGGCTGCCGGGCATTTTTATGCAGCAGGGTGCTGTATGAAAGATTAGGTTTTTTAACAAATGAGTTTTATGTCTTTTTCTCCCGCATATATTTTGAACAGAAAGGGGAAATAGACAATGCGTATTATTACTGTTACCCGCAAAAGAATTTTAACTGTTCTGTTTAGCGCTCTGGCGGTCGTTTTGGCGGGGGCTGCGGGATTTCGCGGGGTTCAGGCTGTGCAGACATCCGCCTCCAAACGTCTTTTGCCGATTTACAACGTTAAAACGGAGGAGAAAAAAATTGCAATATCATTTGATGCCGCGTGGGGGAATGAAGAAACACAAACACTCATTGATATTTTAAAGGAATACAATGTAAAAACCACATTCTTTGTTGTGGGTTCTTGGGTCGACAAATACCCCGATTCGGTTAAAGCGCTGGCCGAGGCCGGACACGAAGTCTGCAACCATTCGGATACGCACCCGCATATGCCAAAGCTATCGGAAAGTGATATGAAAAAGCAAATTGAATCCTGCAATGAAAAAATCAAAGCGATTACGGGGGTCAGCCCAATACTGTTCCGCCCGCCCTACGGCGATTACAACAATGCGGTCGTAAAGACTGCACAGGACTTGGGTATGTATGCCATTCAATGGGATGTTGATTCCTTAGACTGGAAAAATCCTACCCCGCAGCAAATCATAGACCGTGTGACGAAAAAAGTGAAACCGGGTTCTATTGTTCTATTTCACAACGGAGCAAAGAACACGCCCGCCGCTTTGCCAACCATTTTGAAAACACTGCAATCCGAAGGGTACACCATTGTGCCGGTTTCTCAGTTGATTGCCAAGGACAACTACACAATCGATTCCGCCGGCATGCAAATTCCAAACGAATCCAACAAAATTGATTGATTCATTTGTAATATATGCCTGCTTTCTGTATGCTTGAATACGTTCTGCATAAACATAGCAAACACCTCAAAATCCTCTTCTTCGGGCTTATTAGCAAGCGTCTGTTGGAAAAGTCCAGCAGACGCTTTTTATTGTATATAGAGTTTACCGTTATCGGAATACCGTTAGCAATGCTTTCATATAGGCTTCAATAGGAGAAAGGACAAAAACGTGTTCGTATACTAAAGTAGAAATTTTGTCGGATTTGTAGTATTATTTGTTTGAGTAGTTGGAATTTTGCCTGCTTTGTAATGTTTCACACCGTTTGTTTTCACACCGTTTGTTTTATCGAAATCTTTATATCCGTATCTAAATAAAGGATGGAATGCGTGGTGCAAAATTTCGATGATGATTACTGGGAATATGACCTTGCTTGCGAACATGAAAATGATGACGAGGAAAATATCGGCGGCGGTGCACACCACGGCTGCTGCGGCTGTTTAACGGCAGCGTTACTTGCAGCAGCTGTTGTTTTGGCAATTATCTTTTGGTTGTAGCATTCATGATAAATTAGGCAGTGGTTGCTCACCTTGTAAGCTCGTGTATGTTTGGAGGGATTTGCTATGAAATTTGGGATTCGTAAGCCATCGTTGAAAAAATCTTTAGCAGCACGCACCACGGGACGTGCCAAGCGCGCAGTCAAAAGAGCGATTATTCCCGGCTATGGCCGCAAGGGCATGGGCTGGATTAAGAATCCCAAAAAGGCGGTTTACAACAAAATTTATCGAAAAACTTCAATAAGTATTTTTAAGCTGTTTAAGTAAACATCGGACGCCCCATAGAGGCAAGGTTATTTTTCTGAACATGGAATAGCCGCATTGGGCACATCATTTTGAATATGGGTAAAATAGAAAAGTCATGTAAGGAACTTTAATTCCCTACATGACTTTTTGTTTGGCGGAGAGGACGTGACTCGAACACGCAACACCTTATCGGTGCACCACATTTCCAGTGTGGCTTCTTACCAATTAGAATACCTCTCCATGGTATATCGGTCGGCTATCCCCAACCGGCGTACATATTATAGCGAACCTTTAAAAAAAAATCAAGACCTTTCCGCATAAAATTTAAAGGAGAGTGAAAAATTTGAAGGTGGGTGAAAAAATGATAATTATCCTTGCGGTTTGGGAAATATTGATATAAAATGATGACAGCAATCGTTTTACAGGAGGAACAGGGGCTTTGGAAAAAATATATATAGCACAATTGTACCAAGATGCACAGAAATTAGATGGAAAAACTGTAACAGTTTGCGGATGGGTTCGCACAATTCGCGATTCGAAAGCGCTCGGCTTTATTGATTTAAACGATGGCAGCGGTTTTAAGGGTGTACAGATTGTATTTGAAGATGGCAAAATAGAAAATTTCAAAGAGGTTGCAAAATTGAATGTTGGCACGGCGATTTCCGTTACTGGAACCGTTGTGCTTACCCCGCAGGCAAAGCAGCCGCTGGAAATTCATGCGGCTCAGGTAAATGTGGAGGGCAGTTCCACCCCTGATTATCCTTTGCAGAAAAAGAGGCATTCATTTGAATATCTCCGTACAGTGGCTCATCTTCGTTCAAGAACCAACACTTTTAGTGCGGTGTTCCGCATTCGTTCGGCTGCTGCCTATGCCATTCACCGCTTTTTTCAGGAACGCGGATTTATCTATGTTCACACACCTCTCATCACGGGCAGTGACGCAGAGGGTGCCGGTGAGATGTTCACCGTGACAGCAATGGACTTGGAGCATTTGCCAAAAACCGAAGAAGGAGCGGTGGATTTTTCACAAGATTTTTTCGGCAAGCATACTTCGCTGACGGTTTCCGGACAGCTTGAAGCGGAATGTATGGCAATGGCATTTGGGAAGGTCTACACATTCGGCCCCACGTTTCGTGCGGAGCGCTCCTATACGCAGCGCCATGCCGCGGAATTTTGGATGATTGAACCGGAAGTTGCTTTTGCGGACTTGGAAGACAATATGGAACTTGCACAGGATATGATTCGCAGTGTAATTCGGTCTGTGATGGAGCAGTGCCCGGATGACCTTGCCTTTTGCAGCAAGTTTATCGATAAAGGTTTGCTCGAGCGCTTAGACCATGTGGCTTTTTCCGACTTTGCCCGGGTTAGCTATACGGATGCAATTGAAATCCTTAAAAAAGAGAACAGCAAATTTGAATATCCGGTGCAGTGGGGAGCGGATCTTCAGACGGAGCACGAGCGTTTCTTAACGGAGAAGGTGTTCCAAAAGCCCGTTTTTGTTACGGACTACCCGAAAGACATTAAAGCATTTTACATGCGGCTTAATGACGACGGAAAAACCGTTGCCGCCGTTGATTTGTTGGTGCCCGGCATCGGTGAAATTATTGGCGGGAGTCAGCGTGAGGAACGGCTGGAGATTCTGCAACGCCGCATGAAGGAAAACGGAATGAATGAAGAAGCATATCGTTGGTATCTTGATTTGCGCAAGTACGGGGGTGCAAAACATTCGGGCTTCGGACTTGGATTTGAACGCATGGTCATGTACCTAACAGGTATGTCAAACATTCGCGATGTTATTCCATTCCCGCGCACAACGGGTTCAGCAGAATTTTAAAATTAATATTTGGAGGTAATTTATTATGATGTGGAATGATAACCTGAAAATCGGTGTTCCGCTGATCGACAGTGAACACCGGGAACTTTGCGACCGTATTGATAGGCTTTTGGCAGCCTGCAATCAGGGGCGCGGCAAGGAAGAGCTGATTAGCACGGTTGAATTTTTGGAAAGCTACACAATAAAACATTTTGGCGATGAGGAAAAACTTCAGCGCGCCAGCACTTACCCAAAAGTGGAGGAACATAAAAAGCTGCATGACTTTTTCACCGGGAAAATTGCTGAACTGAAAGCAGATATCCAACAGAACGGTGCAAATATTGCAACCATTTCCAAGACTAATTACTTTTTAATGGATTGGCTTTTAAACCATATTCAGAAAGTCGATTCCGAGTTGGCACAATACATAAAATAAAATGCACGTAAACCCATTCCTTTTCAAAAAAATGCAAGTTAGAAAGATTTTTCTTGCAATAATTACGGTTTTATATTAGAATAGAGGTTGCTTAAATTAAAATTCTGCATTTTTTTGAAGGGGATGCGCACTTTGGAATTTCAATCAATGCCGACACCGGAACTTCAGCGCGTTTATGAAGATTTGCTGCAGCGCTACCGCAACTTTCAGGACCGCAAATTGAACCTGAATATGGCTCGCGGCAAGCCTGGAACGGATCAACTGGAATTGTCGGCGGAAATGTTGAATCTTGTTAATTCTTCCACCGAATTGATTTCCGAAAGCGGCGAGGATTGCCGAAATTATGGGGTCCCGCTCGGCCTTTCTGAAATGCGCCGTCTCATGGGCCAAATGATGGAAGTCCCGGCGGAAAATGTGATTATCGGCGGGAATTCCAGTTTAAATATGATGTTTGATACGGTTGCTTGTGGTATGACGCATGGCTTTTCCGGATGCGCGCCTTGGAGTGGACAGAAAGGCCTGAAATTTCTCTGTCCCGCCCCGGGATACGATAGGCATTTTGCAATAACGGAATATTTCGGCTTTGAACTTGTAACGGTACCCATGACCGCGGATGGCCCCGACATGGATGTTGTTGAGGACATGGTCAAAGACCCAATGGTGAAGGGAATTTGGTGTGTTCCAAAATACCAGAATCCAACCGGTATCACTTTTTCAGACGATACCGTACGGCGCTTTGCCGCACTGAAACCGGCCGCGAAGGATTTTCGCATTTTTTGGGATAACGCTTACTGTGTTCATGATTTGTCGCAAACACCGGATAGATTGCTGAGTTTGTGGGAGGAATATGCGCGGCAGAAGAATCCGGTTCGTGCATTTTTCTTTGCATCCACCAGCAAGATTACATATCCCGGTGCGGGTGTTGCCGCTATGGCGGCCGGCGATGAGGATTTCCAAGTACTGAAAAGACGCTATTCTTTCCAAATCATCGGCCCGGATAAACTCAATCAGCTGCGGCATATTCGGTTTCTGAAAAATATGGATGGGGTTCGTGCCCATATGGCTCGCCATCGTGCATTGTTAGCGCCAAAATTTAATGTGGTGCTCAGCCGGTTGAATGATGAACTTTCCGGCAAAGGGGTGGCCTCTTGGACAAAGCCGAATGGCGGCTACTTTATCAGTGTTGATGTTTTGCAGGGCTGTGCAAAACGAGTTGTCGAACTTTGCGGAAAAGCAGGAGTGAAATTGACCGGAGCCGGCGCGACGTATCCGTATGGCAAGGACCCGAAAGATACCAATATTCGCATTGCTCCCACATTTCCTCCCGTGGAAGAACTGCAGCAGGCGGTGGAGCTTTTCTGCATTTGCGTTCAGCTTGCTGCGGCGGAAAAACTACTTAAAAAGTAAAAAAATTGTTGTTCTCTGTATGCTGCGCACACGGAGAACAACGAGCGTTTTTGGTAAGAGGAGGGAACCAAAATCCCTCCCTTATTTTTATGCGCAATAACGGTTGATTATGTCATAAAATGTAGGACTACAATACATATTGGACAGTTGAGAAAAAATAAAATACAGAAATGGACACATCGGTTACAATAAAGCTACCCAAACCAAATCATACCGAGAGGAAGTGTCCATTCCTGCATGAATAGTGTAACACAAGATATGAAGTTTAGGCAATCCATAATGATCTACGCTCAAAAGTACGGTGTCAGTCGTGCAAGCAGAAAGTACAACAAAAGCCGTTCCTTTATTTACTTTTGGATGGCCCGGTATGACGGTACATTAGAATCGTTGGCTTGCCGGTCTAGAAGGCCACACAGTCATCCAAACCAACATACACCTGCCGAGTTAAAACTGATTCGCGACATGCGGCGCAGGAACCCAGAACTCGGTATGATTGAACTATGGTCCCGGTTAAAAAAGCGCGGATACAAGCGATGTCCGGAAAGTCTGTTCCGTGTAATGCGCCGAATGGGGATTTTTCCAGAGGCAAAACCGAAGAAAAGATATCAGCCAAAGCCATATGAGCAAATGACGCATCCCGGAGAGCGCATTCAAATCGATGTAAAGGTAGTCCCAAAGCGCTGTATTGCCGACCCTGAGCTTCGGCTTTTTCAGTACACAGCCATCGATGAATTTTCTAGGCTACGTTTTTTGGCAGCATACCCTGAACAGAGTACCTACTCTTCTGCCGACTTTTTTAAACGAGCTGTCAAATGGTTTGCCCGGCGCGGTGTTCATGTGGAATGCATTCAAACTGACAACGGTTTTGAATTTACCAACCGTTTTTCCCCTTCCAAGAAACATCTGCTGACGCTCTTCGAGGCCACTGCCGCTCAACTGCATATCCGGCACAAACTGATTCGGCCTTATACGCCCAGGCACAATGGTAAAGTGGAACGCAGCCATCGCGAAGACCAAAAGCGCTTTTACAACAAACACCATTTTTATTCCTTAGCGGACTTTGAAAACCAACTTTCCATCTACTTACGACGCTCTAACAATATGCCGATGCGTCCCCTTCACTGGTTATCTCCTTCTGAATTTTTACAATCCCATACTGTCCAATATGTTTGACAAACCTACACAATAACGGTTGATTATGTCATAAAATTGATTGACATTTTGGAAATTCAACAATATAATTATTGTTGTATGTCTGCGAAATTCGCGGAAAACCAACATATTGGAGGATTTACGCATGAAACGAGTACCAAAGCCGGTGTTTTTCATCGTCGCCCTCCTCATCCTGCTTTTAACTTATACTTCCGTTTTCGGAATAAAAGGGAAAAACGGGGATAATACGATCACCTATATAAAAGGGATCGAAGATATTAGATGGGGAACGGATATTAACGGCGGTGTGGAGGTAACTTTTTCGCCGGCCACATCAACAAAGGCAACAAAAGAGCAAATGGATTCGGCGGAATCAATCATCAAACTCAGACTGGTGAATAATAATATCACCGATTATGAGGTTTATACTGACTACAATCACGACCGAATCATTGTTCGTTTTCCGTGGAAGAGCGACGAAGAGAACTTTGACCCGCAGCAAGCTATCGACGAACTCTCCGCAACCGCACTGGTAACATTCCGAGAGGGAATGGAATATGCCACAGAAACCACGGATGCCGATGGTAATCCTGTTTACAAAACACCAACAGGTGTAACAGCTTCCAATATCATTCTGCAGGGCAGCGATATTGAAAGTGCAAAAGCAGAACTGACACAGGATCAGTCAACCGGGCTAACGACTTATCAGATTGCCTTGAAATTGAGTGACAGCGGAGCTGAAAAATTTGCCGAAGCGACCGAACGCTTGAAAGGACAGGTCATTTCCATTTGGATGGATGATACCATGATTTCATGGCCCACGGTTAACGATGTGATTACCGACGGCAACTGTGTTATTAACTCTCCCAATGGATTTACTGCCGCGGAAGCTTCTTCGCTTGCCAATAAGATTAATGCAGGTGCACTGCCGTTTAAACTGACAGCCACCGACTTTGGGGTCACCAGTCCGACTCTCGGAAAATCGTCGCTGACCGCGATGCTTTATGCAGGGCTTATTGCATTCGGGCTCATTTTCCTTTTAATGATCTTTGCGTTCCGTTTGCCGGGACTCATTGCAATGATTGCTCTTTTGGGGCAGATAGGGCTTACTTTTGCGGCAATATCCGGATACTTCTCGTTCTTGCCAAGCTTTACCATGACGTTGCCCGGCCTTGCCGGAATTATTCTTTCCATTGGTATGGGTGTCGATGCAAATATCATTTTTGCTTCCCGTATTAAGGAAGAACTGTGGAACGGAAAAACATTGGATATGGCCATTTATAAAGGAAGCCAGAACAGCTTTTGGGCCATTTTCGACGGTAATATTACTATTATCATTGTTGCTATTCTGTTAATGCTTGTTTTCGGTCCGAAGAATATTCTGTCCGTTCTGTTCGGCCCCTCTACAACCGGCTCAATTTATTCTTTCGGTTATACTCTGCTGATTGGTGTCATTGGCAACTTCATTATGGGCGTTATGGCAACCCGACTGATGGTTAAAGCCATTTCCGGTTTCAAATGCGTACGCAGGAAATGGCTGTTTGGAGGTGCCGCGGAATGAGAAAGTTTCATATTGATTTTTATGGGCATAGAAAGATATTTTTTGGAATCTCACTGACGATTTTTCTGATTGGCATTATCTGTAACATTGCTTTCGGATCAAAATTAGATATTCAATTTACAGGCGGCGCGATGATACAATATTCCTATTCCGGTGACCTTACGGCATCGGAAATTGAATCGGCTGTTGAGCAGGTAACGGATCGAAACGTAACGGTTTCTATCAGCAAAAATGTAAAATCTGCCGACAGTGACCAAACATTGAATAATGCTACTATATCTTTTGCCGGTACAGACAGCATTAGCAATGACAGTCAGAAACAGGTTCTTGAGACACTGAACAAGGCTTTTCCGGATGCGAATTTTGAACAGTTGAGGTCCAATTCAGTTAATGCATCGATGGGACAGTCGTTCTTTGAAAAATGTCTGGTGGCAGTACTGCTTGCGTTTTTACTGTTGATTATTTATATTGGCATTCGGTTTAAGAACATTGGCGGACTGCCCGCTGCCATCATGGGTATTGTAGCTCTGCTGCACGACGTTTTGATGGTATACTTTACATTTGTCATCCTGCGGCTGGCGATTGATGTTAACTTTATGGCTGTGGTACTCACTATTTTGGGTTATTCGCTCAACGATACCATTGTTATCTACGATAGAATTCGTGAAAATCGCCGCATAATGGGCCTGAAAGCAGGCTATCCTGCTCTGGTCAATACCAGTATCAATCAGAACTTTTCCAGAACGTTGTTTACGTCTATTACAACATTCGTAGCCATTTCGGTTGTTCTGGTCATGGGTATTGTTTACAATTTGAACAGTATTATAACCTTTGCTCTGCCGATGATGGTGGGTATTGTGTCAGGCTGCTATTCTTCCGACTGCATTGCAGGCCCGCTCTATGTGATGTGGGAACAGCATAAGGTCAAAGCCAAGGTAGCCGCTATGGCCGGTAACGCATCTGCAGCACAGATCCCAGCTTCGTCTTCCGATTCTCAGGCGCAAGCTTCCGGAAGCGCGGAAAAACCGGCAGCCTCTGCGCAGAGTCAGAAAGCAAAATCAAAATCCAAATCTTCCCAGAAATCCAAGGGCAAGAAGAAAAAACGGTAAATGAAATGATAGCCGGTGTGCAAATGCGCACCGGCTGATTTTTTGGGAGTAATTGCTTTAAAGTCTGTATGATTTGAGATATAATATTCTTAATCAATTCTTTAAGGAAAGCGGGTAATAACATGTCTGAAAAGTACACTGTGCCGCTCTCAAAGGTGATCAAAGAGCTGTCACTGGATGTGATCAGCATGCCCTGTAACCCGGACGATATTCTCATTTCGTCCATGGACGTCAATAGACCCGGATTGGAACTTAACGGATTTTATGATTATTACGACACCAGTCGCATTATCATATTCGGCAATGCTGAAACAGCCTTTTTAAACTCCATTTCTCCTCAAAAAAGGGAAATTGTGCTGGGACAAATCTTTTCGCAAAAACCGCCTGCGGCTATCATTGCCCGCGGATTAAAACCGGTGCCGGAGCTATTGGAAGCTACTAAGGAGAACGGAGTACCTCTGCTGAGCACGACGGAAACGACATCCTCACTGGTCGCGGCGCTGGTTGCATTTATGAATGTGGAATTGGCGCCTCGCATCACTCGCCACGGCGTTTTGGTAGAGGTTTATGGAGAAGGAATTTTGCTGGTCGGTGACAGCGGAGTTGGAAAGAGCGAAACTGCAATCGAGTTAATCAAACGTGGGCATCGTCTCATTGCAGATGATGCGGTGACCATCCGCCGTGTGTCCGCTAAAACCCTTGTCGGAGAAGCGCCGGATAATATTAAGCATTTTATTGAACTTAGAGGCATAGGTATTATCAACGCGCGCAGAATTTTTGGCATGGGTGCGGTTAAGCTGACGGAAAATATTGACATGGTCATTAACTTGGAAATTTGGGATAATCAGAAAGTATATGACCGCATGGGAATTGATAGTGAATATACAGAAATCCTTGGAATTAAGGTCCCGGTTTTGACTATTCCTGTTAAGCCCGGAAGAAATCTTGCCATTATTATTGAAGTGGCCGCCATGAACAATCGACAAAAAAAGATGGGTTACAATGCTGCGCAGGAATTGCTGAGTAACCTGGGAATGGATGTTTCCACTATGCAGGAAACGGAAAAAAAATTGGAACTTGATTTTTAAGGAAGGCAGGATACAATGAATCTAATTGCAGATACTCATACGCATACGATTGCTTCCACTCATGCTTACAGTACTCTTACAGAGATGGTTCATGCCGCGGCGGAACGCGGACTATATGCCATAGCGATTACGGACCATGGTGCAGAAATGCCCGGTTCTCCCGGAAGGTGGTATTTTCACAATTTAAAAGTTGTTCCCCGCAATTTAGAAGGGGTTTTAGTACTGCGTGGACAAGAAGCCGATGTGGTCAATTTTGAAGGCGATACCGACCTTTACTCCGAGGATGTTGCCGGTTTGGATTGGGTGGTGGCATCCATGCACGAGCCCGCTATGCGGGACAAGACTCCAACAGTGGAGAAGGTAACAAACGCATGGCTGCAAATTGCAAAAAATCCACTAATCCGAGTTATCGGCCACAGCGGTTCCGAGCTGTACCGCTATGACTACGAAAAGGTTCTGCCCGAGTTTGCCCAAAACGGAAAATTAGTCGAACTTAACGAGGCCACCTTTACCGGCAGGAAGGAATCAGTGCCGAACTGCACTCAAATTATGAAATTATGCAAAAAATATGACGTACCCATCATTGTAAATTCCGATGCCCATTTTTCCGCCTATGTCGGGCGATTTCCCCGGTCTATACAGCTCTTGGAGGAAATCGATTTTCCGGAAGAATTGGTGGTTAACTCCAGCATAGAACGTTTTAATTCCTACCTGAAACAGTATACGAAGGTATTTTCCAGTTCCAAATGAGAGGAGGACGACTGATTGGATCTTTTGAATGAATTAGAACAATTTGCCGAAGGCCTTGGGTGTGAGACCCATCGGAATGAACCGATGAGCCGACATACTACTTTTCGAATCGGCGGCCCGGCGGATTTGTTTTTAGTCGTTCATGATAAGCCTGCACTTCAACAGGTACTCCGAAAAGCATGGGAACTTGGAGTAAAGATTTGTGTGCTTGGCAACGGCTCTAATATGCTTGTCAGCGATGCCGGAATTCGGGGAGCAGTTATTGCACTGGGAAAGGGTTTTAAAAAGATTGAACTTTGCGGTACGGGTGAGCTGGAGTGCGGCGCCGGTGTTTCCTTGGCGGAACTTTGCAATTTTGCAAAGGATCATTCCTTGACCGGATTGGAATTTGCGTGGGGAATTCCCGGCTCCGTGGGCGGTGCTGCCTTTATGAATGCCGGTGCATACGGACATTCCATGTCGGAAGTGGTTACAGTGTGCTGTCATGTTACGCCTTCTGGTCAAGAAGGAACACTGCAAGGAAACGATCTTCAATATGGTTACCGAAAGAGCGCCTACACGGACAATGGATGCATTATTACATCCGTCCGTTTGCAGCTGCAGCCGGGCAATCAGGAGCAGATCGCTTCTACAATGAGGCAGCTGTATCAGCGGAGAAAATCAAAACAGCCGCTTGAAATGCCGAGTGCCGGCAGTATTTTTAAACGCCCGCCGGGATATTATGCAGGCACACTGATTGAGCAGTGCGGATTCAAGGGCAGGCGAGTTGGCGGTGCAATGGTCAGTGAAAAACATGCCGGATTTATCGTCAATGCCGGCAATGCAACCTGCGATGACGTTTTGCGCTTGATTAAACTCATTCAGGAAACTGTTTATCAAAAAACTGGCGTACACTTAGAATGTGAAGTGAAACAAATTGGCTGATCTACCGGAGGATCATATGGAATTTTTAATTGTTACAGGACTTTCCGGGGCAGGAAAATCCCGGGCCATGGATGCGCTGGAGGATATCGGTTTTTATTGCGCGGATAATATTCCGCCAAAGCTGATTCCCACATTTTATGAGCTTTCCCGGCAGGCAAAAGGCACGTTGTCACATGTGGCGGTTGTAACGGATATTCGCGGCGGGGATATGTTTTCCAGCCTTTTAGAGACGCTGAGTCAGATGAAATCGGACGGCAAGGATTATAAGCTGCTCTTTTTGGATGCAAATGATTATGTTTTAGTGAATCGCTTTAAAGAGACGAGGCGCAAACATCCGCTCGCCGATAATTGTTTAGGTTCGCTGCAGCAGGCAGTTCGTTTGGAGCGCGACGTGCTGCGCCCGGTCAAAGAGAGAGCGGATTATGTTATAGATACTTCGCTGCTTTCCCCCGCGCAGCTGAAAAAGCGAATTTCCGGGCTGTTTTTAGGCGATGCATCCGACGCGTTGATGATCCACTGCATCTCGTTCGGGTTTAAATACGGTGTTCCCGCGGAGGCGGATCTTGTCTTTGACGTTCGCTGTCTTCCAAATCCGTATTATGTGGAAGAACTAAAAAATTTAACGGGACTTGATGAACCGGTTCGCGACTATGTGATGAAATGGGAGCAAACAAAGGGCTTTGTCCGTCGTTTTTTGGATTTAATAGACTATATGATTCCGCTTTACTGCAGCGAGGGCAAAAGCCAGCTTGTCATTGCCATTGGTTGTACCGGCGGACATCATCGTTCCGTTACTTTGACGGAACTATTGTATAATCATCTGCTGCGGCAGAATTTGAGGACAAGCGTGAACCACCGAGATATTCAGAAACAATAAGGTAGGGGGAATCCATGCCATGTCGTTTTCTTCTGACACGAAAAAAGAACTCTGCCGTCTCAAAACAGATACCTGCTGCCAAAAAGCGGAGTGCTACGGGATTCTGCTTTTTGGCAAAAGTTTTTCCCCGCAGTCCATCGCCCTCACAACGGAAAACAGAGCAACCGCCATGCGCGCGGCCGAGCTGGCCGCGGTAACAACCGGTGTCTATGTGGATGTGACCGCTTCACCGCCGCGCAGAGGAAAGCGAAGAAATGCATATACGGTTTCTGTTCCCGAAGAAAACCAGATAAGGCAGGTTTTGCACCGCTTTGGCCACACAGGAGAGGAAATTAATTTGCGAATTCATGCGGCAAATTTGGAAAATGATTGCTGCCGCAGTGCATTTTTGCGGGGTGTATTTCTTTCCTGCGGAACAGTGACCGATCCATCTCGCGATTATCGGCTGGAATTTGTAGTGCCTTATCTGAATCTTGCGCGGGATCTTACAGCATTTTTGCAGAATATAAAGGAATTGGATGTGACCCCGGGCATGATGAACCGGAAGGGGTCTTTTGTTGTTTATCTCAAGGGCAGTGAACACGTTGCAGATTTGCTTACTTTTTTAGGTGCGGGCAATGCCGCTATGGAATTAATGCAAATCCGCATGCTCAAGGAAGTACGGAACAATGTGAACCGGAAAACGAATTTTGAAACCGCAAATATTGAGAAAACCGCTTCCGCTGCAGCGGCTCAGCTGATGGCACTGGAAAAAATATTTGCCTGCGGCGGGTTGTCAATTCTTCCGGAAGAACTGCGTCCGCTCGCGCTTTTGCGTTATCAAAATCCGGATCTTTCCCTGCGGGAATTAGGGCAAAATTTGGATCCGCCGCTTAGTCGTTCCGGAGTAAACCACAGACTCCGCCGTATTGTGGAGTTGGCAGATCGTTTGCCGCATGCTGCAAATGAGAAATCACCCGAACATATCTGAAGCGGATCAATCTGCACGGTATATTCCACATGAGCATTTAAGCAGCGTAGAAATATATATGGAATCATGAAAGAGAAAGCAAAAGGGGAAATGGTGTCTTGTTCGTTCATCTGCATGTTCACAGTGAGTATAGTCTGTTAGACGGCGCCTGCCGCATTGAACGGCTGGTCGAAACGGCTGCCCAACACGGTGCCCCCGCAGTTGCCGTTACGGATCACGGTGTGATGTACGGTGCAGTCGATTTTTACAAAGCAGCGAAAAAACGCGGCATCAAGCCAATCATCGGCTGTGAGGTTTACGTTGCACAGCGCACGCGTTTTGATAAGGTGCACGAACTGGATTCCGAACACAGGCACCTAGTTTTGCTTTGCGAAAATAATACCGGATATCAAAATTTAATTGCATTGGTGTCTCGTTCGTGGACGGAGGGCTTTTATTTTAAGCCCCGCGTTGATTTTGAGCTGCTGGAGAAGTACCATGAGGGACTCATTGCGCTTTCCGCATGTCTGGCCGGAGAAATCCCGCGCTGCCTGACAGCGGGAGATTATGAAGCGGCGAAAAAAGCTGCTCTACGCTACGACGAAATTTTTGGGCGCGGGAATTTTTATTTGGAACTGCAGGATCACGGGCTGCGCGAACAGAAACTGATTAACCCCTCCATTCGGCAAATTTCCCGGGAAACCGGAATTCCTCTGGTGCTGACCAACGACTGCCATTATATTCGCCCGCAGGACAGTGAGATGCACCGTATCCTTCTTTGTATTCAGACCAACCACACCATTGAAGACAAGGACGGCATGGAATTCGGGAGCAACCAGTTCTATTTCAAAACAGAAGAAGAAATGCGCGCGCTGTTTCCGGATTGTCCGGAGGCGGCGGACAACACCGTCAAGATTGCTCAGCGCTGCAATGTGGAATTTGAGTTCGGAAAAACGAAACTTCCTCGGTTTGAAACACCGAATGGGCAGGAGAACGTCGCTTATTTCCGCCAAAAATGCTATGAAGGACTGCACAGGCACTACGGGGAGCACCCGGATAAAAGCATCACCGACCGTTTGGAGTATGAACTTGCCACCATTGAGAAGATGGGGTATGTCAATTACTATCTGATTGTGCACGACTTTGTGCGGCATGCAAAGGAAACCGGTATCCCTGTCGGGCCGGGCAGGGGCTCCGGCGCCGGCAGCCTTGCAGCTTATTGTATCGGAATAACAGGGATTGACCCAATTAAGTATAACCTGCTTTTTGAGCGGTTTCTCAATCCGGAAAGGGTATCCATGCCGGACTTCGATATCGATTTTTCCGATGAGCGGCGCTCCGAAATGATTGATTATGTGGTAAAAAAATACGGCGCTGATCACGTTGCCCAGATTGTTACATTCGGCACTATGGCGGCACGCGGCTCCATTCGGGATGTGGGGCGCGCGATGGCGATTCCGTATGCGCAGGTTGACGCTATTGCTAAATTGGTGCCCTCTGAATTAAATATTACACTGGATAAGGCTTTGCAAGTTTCCGGCGAACTTCGGCAGCGGTATGACACCGATCCGCAGGTTCATGCGCTGATTGATATGGCCCGTCAGGTGGAAGGAATGCCGCGCAACGCCTCTACACATGCCGCCGGAGTTGTTATAACGGATCGGCCGGTAGCGGAATATGTACCGCTTGCAAAAAACGGTGACTCCGTTGTCACGCAGTATACCATGACCACATTGGAGGAACTCGGCCTTTTAAAAATGGACTTTCTCGGCCTGAGGAATCTTTCAGTGATACATGATGCAGAGAAAATGATTGCGCAAAGCCGACCCGGCTTTAAAATTGAGGATATCCCGATTGATGACCCGAAAGTGTATAAGATGCTGTCAGCAGGACAGACGGACGGCGTGTTTCAATTTGAGTCCGGCGGTATGCGCAGTGTAATTTCTCAGCTTGGGCCGGAAAAAATAGAAGATTTAATCGCGGTGATATCTCTGTACCGTCCCGGACCGATGGATTCCATTCCGCGCTATATTGAAAACCGGCATAATCCCTCCAAAATCACGTACCGCCATCCGCTTTTAAAGGACATTTTGGACGTCACCTATGGATGTATTGTTTATCAGGAGCAGGTGATGCAGATATTCCGTACACTGGCAGGATATTCACTTGGACGCGCAGATATTGTGCGGCGTGCAATGAGCAAAAAGAAAAAGGACGTTATGGAGCGTGAACGGGAAATCTTTCTGCATGGTTTGGTTGATGAAAACGGCCGTGTGGAAGTGGAGGGCTGTGTGCGGCGCGGTGTGGATGAACAGACAGCCCGCGCTATCTTCAGCGAAATGGAAAGTTTTGCTTCCTACGCGTTCAATAAATCCCATGCGGCGGCCTATGCCATGCTGAGCTATCAAACCGCATGGCTCAAATGCCATTATCCGCGGGAATATATGGCGGCGCTGATGACCAGCGTTCTGGATAATAATAACAAACTGTCCGCTTATATTGCGGAATGCAATCGCATTGGTATCCGCGTTTTGCCGCCGCATGTCAATGAAAGCAATGCGGGTTTTACGGTTTCCGGTAATGATATTCGCTTCGGACTGCTGGCAGTGCGAAACCTTGGCCGCGGATTTATTGACGGACTGGTGAAGGAAAGGGAGAAAAACGGGAAGTTCCGTTCTTTTTTTGATTTTGTTCGCCGTGTTTATAATGGCATTAACCGCAGGATGCTGGAAAGTCTGATTAAATGCGGAGCGCTCGATGGTCTTGGAGCCAACCGCAGGCAAATGCTTGCAAGTTCGGATGCTGTGTTGGATTATCTTGAAGCCGACAAAAAACGCAATGTGGAAGGGCAAATCGGTTTCTTTGATTCTGTTGAACAATCCGGCTTCGATGAATTTCAGTTGGAGGATTTGCCGGACCTGTCGGTATCTGACAAACTTGAAATGGAAAAAGAAGTAACCGGGCTGTATCTTTCCGGCCACCCGATGGCAGAATATGCATGGGCTTATGAAAAGCTGCATGCCGTCCGGCTAAGCGATGTATGGGAAAGCGCACGGGATGGAACAGGAACTATCAAGGACGGACAAAGGGTCACGGTGCTGGGCATTTTAACGAAGGTACGCATGAAAGTAACGAAAAGCAACAGCACCATGGCCTTTGTGATGGTTGAGGATATGTTCGCCTCCATGGAAATGCTGGTATTTCCCAAAACGCTTTCTGAGTATTCCGAATGGATTGCAGAGGGAAAAATCGTCAGGATTGAGGCCAATGTCAGCATCCGCGAGGACGAAGATCCAAAGCTGATTTGCGAGTCTGTAAAACCGGCTCCGCCTGCGGATGGGAAAGGTACTTCCACAAGACATAGGCAAAATCCTCCGGGGCTTTATATCAAAGTTCCGGGAAAAGATAGTCCCTTATATGAAAAGGCGAAAAAATATCTTGCCGTTTTTGATGGCCCAACCCCTCTTTACATCTTTTTTGCCGACTCCCGCAGACTGTATCATGCACCGATTTCCATGCGTGTCAGCCTAAATGATGTCTTGATTCGGGAATTAAAACGGTTGCTTGGTGACAGAAATGTTGCTATTGTGGAATAAATGCAACAATAGTCCATATAGTGGAAACTTTTGTCCATATTTTTCGTTTGATTACGGTCAAACCTTTCGATTATAATATTTAGAAGAAGATATAAGAGACATAAAAAGAGATTTTAGCATTGGCTAAGTTGGAGGGATTTCAGATATGGCTTCAAAGGCAATTGCGGTTCTGACAAGCGGCGGTGACGCACCGGGCATGAATGCAGCCGTGCGTGCAGTCGTTCGTACGGGGCTGTCTTACGGCATTCGAGTGATGGGGGTTCAGCGCGGCTTCAATGGTCTGCTCAACGGGGATATCGTTGAGATGAATTTAAGGAGTGTTTCGGATATTATTCATCGCGGAGGAACGATTCTATATACGGCCCGCAGCCCGGAATTTAATACGCCGGCCGGCGTTCAGCAGGCAGCTTCCACCTGCCGCAGTCTTGGGATAGAGGGGGTAGTCGTCATTGGCGGTGATGGTTCTTTCCGCGGCGCAAGAGATTTAACAGAGGCCGGTATTCGCTGCATTGGAATTCCGGGAACGATTGATAATGATATCGCTTCCAGCGAATACACCATAGGATTTGACACTGCCATGAATACTGCGGTTCAAATGGTGGACCGGCTTCGGGATACGATGGAATCCCACGACCGCTGCAGTGTTGTGGAAGTGATGGGACGCCGCTGCGGGGATCTTGCTTTGCAGACGGGTATTGCGGTTGGTGCTACCAGCATTTTGGTGCCGGAAGTCCCGTATGATTTTAAGAAAGATATTATTGACCGTATGCGTTTTACCCAAAAAACCGGGAAAAAACATTTTATCATTATCGTTGCGGAAGGTGTCGGCGGAGTGGAAAAGCTGGCACACGATATTCAGGAAGCAACGGGCATTGAATCCAGAGCGACAATTTTGGGGCATGTACAGCGCGGCGGTTCGCCAACACTGCGTGACCGCGTAGTGGGCAGCGAAATGGGTTCCATGGCGGCAACTTTGCTGTATAAGGGCAAAGGAAACCGTGTGCTCGTCGTGCGGGGCGGCAAAATTGTAGATTTGGATATCACGGAAGCACTGAATATGAAGCGCGTCTTTGATAAAAATCTGTATGAGATTGCCCACCGGATCTCTATTTAAGCCGGTGTATCCATTACATCAAAAAGGACTCCTCTGAAAAGATGGGGTCCTTTTTTTGTGCACAGATATAAGTTAGCCCTCATAATCCTCTATCACAAGGGTCAGTTCTGCAGTACCCCTTGCCAAAATTCCGTCGCGCAGCAGCTTTTGATCCTCCTCCGGAAAAATGCTGATATCTTTGTTAATTTCTTTAAACGGGAGCTTGTCCCCCTCGCGAAATACCCCAATGTGTCCTTTATATTCCAATATATAAATCGCAATGTGTCCTTTATATTCTTTTACAATATATAAATCGCTGTCTTGTTGACTTGCTGTGGCGGTGATAGTTTGCGTTTCTTGACTTGAAGGCGCAATTGAGGTAAAATTACTTGACACATTTTTGTTGGAAGAAGAGTCCATTTTGGCCTGCCGATTTGTGTATGGAACATCTACAACAACCAGAATCGCCAGCAGGGCGATCACGCAAAGCAGAAGCATAGAAGCCTTTTTCAAATAGAATCACCTCTGTGAATATTATTTGAAAAATTTGGAAGCTTATGCACTTTGCTGAAAAAATGGTCAATATTATATAATATCGAGGAGGTGGTATGGATGCGGAAAACCGACATCAGTCAATTCGCCGGCGGTGGAAACGCAGGAAAGGACAGCGTTTCAACCGCTAAATCTGTTTTTAAAATGATTCTGCGGTGCATTATGACAATCTTTACGATTTTTGTCATATCGGGGATTATTGTATCCGTTTCCCTGCTTTCTTATATTTACAGTATGCGTAATGAATCGGTGGATTATGATCTGCATAAATTGCAGCTCAACTATACCAGTTTTATCTATGTAAACGGTCCCGGTGACGATGCCTCTAATCCTGTTAAATATCTGAGCCTTTACAGCAGTGAAAATCGTGTTTGGGTGGATTATGACCAAATTCCAAAAGAGATGAAAGATGCAATTGTTGCCATTGAGGACAAGCGTTTCTGGGAACATCAAGGCGTGGACTGGAAGCGGACAATTAGTGCCGCGGTAAACTTGTTTAGCTTTTTTCAGTCGGACAGCACCACTTACGGCGGTTCCACCATTACCCAGCAGTTAATTAAAAACATAACGGGGGAAAATGAGGTCAGCTTGACGCGTAAGGTAAAGGAAATTTTTCGCGCTTTAAACCTTGAGAAAAAATATTCAAAAGAGGAAATCCTGGAAGCGTATCTCAATGTTGTTAATTTTGGCAGTGGATGCAACGGTGTTCAAACTGCCGCCAATCTATATTTTGGTAAAAATATACAGGATTGTGACCTTGCCGAGTGTGCAGCAATTGCCGGCATTACGCAGAATCCAACGGCATATTCCCCGCTGCTCCACCCGGAAAAAAATAAGGAACGCCAGCAGACGGTTCTTACCGCTATGCATGACCAAGGAAAGATTACGGACGAAGAATATGAAGCAGCCATGGAAGAATCCGAACACATGCAGTTCACCGGCAAACAAACCGAGGATATTGTGGATGAAAATTCGGTTTGGGACTGGTATACGGAAGCATTGTTTGAGGACGTTAAGGAAAGCTTAATGGAAGTTTACAGCTGCTCCGCCGAAAAAGCGGTAGATATGATCTACCACGGAGGGCTGAAAATCTATTCTGCGGTGAATTCAGATCTGCAAAATATTGCGGAAAATGTATTCAACGACGGAAAAACTTTCCCGTCTGCATACCCAAATCTGCAGGGCGGATATGTGGCAATGGATTACAACGGACGCGTCATGGCAGTGGTGGGTTCCAGAGGGGAAAAAGAAAGCAACCGTCTGTTTAACCTTGCAACCGATGCAAAGCGTCAGCCCGGGTCATCCATTAAACCGTTGGCTGTTTATGGTCCTGCAGTTAACGCGGGCCTTATTAATTATTCGTCCCTTGTTAACGATGAACCGATACCCAACTGGAAAAATGGACAGCCGGGACCTGCAAACTGGGATTATAAATATCATGGTATGATTACGGTGGAAAAAGCGCTGGAGCAATCTTATAATGCTGCCGCTGTGCAGATTGACAAAATGCTCACACCGAATACCAGCTTTAATTTCCTTCGGGAAAAACTCGGCTTTACTTCACTGGAAGCTGCGGACAATACGCTGGCGGCCATGGCGGTTGGCGGAATGACGCAGGGGGTTACAGTCAAAGAAATGACCGCCGGTTTCCAGATTTTTGGCAATGGCGGAAAATTTTATAAGCCTTATACGTTTTACTATATAGAAGACCATGACGGTAATGTGATTGTAGATAACCGGAATGAGGTGCCGATACAGGCGATATCTTCCACCGCAGCCACAATTGTCCATAAACTTTTAAACAATGTTATGGCCCACGGAACCGGTATTTCCGCTAATATTTGGGGTTGGGATGTTTTCGGCAAGACGGGAACTACCAACGACAATAAAGATAGCTGGTTTGTCGGCGGAACTCCTTATGCGGTCGCGGGTGTTTGGACCGGATACCGAACGCCAAAAGTGTTAACACGATACGAAACACCGGTTGCCAAAGCTGTTTGGAAAACCATTATGACGCAATATCTTGAAGGCAAAGAGAAGAAAGATTTTGAACTTGACCCCAATGTGATACCTTATAAATTCTGTGTGGAAAGTGGTCTGTTGGTTAATCCCGGTGTTTGTACCGAAACAAAGACAGGCTGGTACGATAAAAACAACCTGCCGCCTATCTGTAATTTAGAGCATGAAACCGAAGAATCCGAGCCGGAAAGCTCTTCTGCAGAAGGTGCAGAATCGGCATCCCCGGAAGAAAATCCGTCGGAAGATTTTTCTGAGGATGATTCCGGGTCATCCTCCGCAGAAGATGAATCTCAAGAGCTAAATTCCAGTGAGCCATCTTCGGAATTAGAACCGGAAACAACGAACCAACCGGGACATCAGGAAAATACAGAACCGGCGGTGAATCCTAATACCGGTACGCAAACTCAAAAAATTGCAGCGGATCATGGAAACCAGCCGTGGCGTCAGCAGCCTATTAAACCCAGCGAATGAATTTTTATACTTGCTAGTTGCATAAGTATTTGATTCATGCTAAACTATTGATTACAGTTTTAATAAATCCGTACGAAAAATTTTCTTTTAGATTTTCTTTTTAAACCTGTACGGAACTTTTTGTGGTTAATGGTTAATATATATGCAAAGACAGGGAATTGAAGGAGTGCTGTCAATGGCGGAAATAGCAGTTATGGGTTATGGCACCGTTGGTTCCGGTGTTGTGGAGGTGCTGGATAAGCATGCCGACAGTATTGCCGGGCGTGCAAAGGAGCAAATTCAAATCAAATATATTTTGGATTTAAAAGATTTTCCCGGCAGCCCGTATGAACAGAAGTTTACAAAATCATTTGATACCATTTTAAATGATCCCAGTGTTTCCATTGTGGTGGAAGTCATGGGTGGTTTACACCCGGCTTATGATTATGTGAAGGCATGCCTTGAGAACGGGAAAAGCGTTGTAACTTCGAATAAAGAATTGGTTGCAGCAAAAGGCGCGGAACTTTTGAAAATTGCACAGAAAAATAATCTGAACTTTTTATTCGAAGCCAGCGTTGGGGGAGGCATCCCGATTATCCGTCCCATCAGTCAGTGCCTTGCGGCAAACGATGTGGTTGAAATTGCAGGAATTTTAAACGGTACAACCAATTTTATTTTGACCAAGATGATTCGCGAGAAAACAACATTCGCCGATGCGCTTGCATTGGCGCAGAAGCTTGGGTACGCCGAACGCGACCCCTCTGCCGATATTGAGGGTATGGATGCCTGCAGAAAAATTTGCATCCTAGCATCCCTAGCCTATGGGAAGCATGTTTATCCGGAACAGGTACATACGGAAGGTATCTCCAAAATCCGTCTGTCCGATGTTGAATACGCCGCCGCGTGGGGAGGCGTCGTTAAGCTGATTGGGCAAGTTCGGATGCGTGAAAACGGAAAATTGCAGATTATTGTTTGCCCGATGTTCCTTTGCAGGGACAGCCAGCTTGCAACTGTGGACGATGTTTTCAATGGAATTTTGGTAAAGGGAGATTCCACCGGCGATGTGGTTTTCTACGGCAAAGGGGCAGGTAAATTTCCAACGGCCAGTGCAGTTGTGGCCGATGTGATTGACTGTGTTAAACACATGAAGGCTCGAAAATATCTCTACTGGAGTGAAGGATCTCCGGATTACGTGGAAGATTATCTGGAAAATAGTGTGTCCATTTATGTGCGTGCAATGACGGATGACGAATTTTTGGCCTTTAAAAACATTGAAAGTCAATTGGGTCCCGTGGATCGGTTGACCAGAAAAGGAAGCCCGAAGGGTGAAATTGCTTTTGTTACAAAGAAGGCTCCCGAAAAAGACATCCGAAAGAGTCTTGAAGTTTTATCCGGCCTTGGAATTGAGATTCAAAATACCATTCGAATCGGAGAATTGTAATTCATTGTGAGGTTGTTGTTATATGATACGCATACAGGTTCCGGCAACAAGTGCGAACCTTGGTTCAGGCTTTGATTCCCTTGGAATTGCTTTGACGCTGTATAATCAAGTGTGGATGGAAGAATCGGATACCATCGATATTTCGTCTAAGGATAATGTGGCAATACCAACGGATGAGAATAACCTGATTTATTGGGCGGCAAAACAACTGTATGATTTGTGCGGACACAAGCTGCCCGGGATGAAAATTGTTCAGCTAAACAATATCCCGATGGCGCGCGGGCTTGGGAGCAGCTCCGCTTGTATTGTAGCAGGTATCTTGGGAGCAAACCGCATGTTGGGCAGCCCGCTAAGCCGGCAAGATTTGATTAATCTGGCAGCTAAGATTGAAGGCCATCCGGACAACACAACGCCTGCCATCGAAGGCGGTTTGGCGGCCTCTGCAATTGAGGCGGGGCGCGTTTACAGCGTGAGTGTTCCGGTTTCTGAAAAAATCCGGTTTGCCTTGTTTATTCCTCCGTTCGAGCTCAAGACGGAAAAGGCACGTTCTGTGCTGCCAGCGGAGTATTCCAGAAGCGATGCGGTTTACAATCTTTCGCGGTCTGCACTGATGGCGGCCTCTTTGTTTTCCGGCAGGCTTGAAAATCTGCGTGTTGCCGTGCAGGATAAAATACATCAGCCATATCGCTCCGGTTTAATTGATCATCTTGACGATGTGTTTCGCATCAGCTATGAGTTAGGTTCTCTCGGCACTTACATAAGCGGTGCCGGCCCCACCATTATTGCGATGATTCCGGCGGATGGGGCGGAGACCTTTGCAAAATATGCCGTTGCGCGGCTTGAAGAAAAAGAAATTGACGGCTGGCGGGTACAGGTTTTGAATACTGATCCGCAAGGAGCTGTTATATCCATGGAATAATTTTGCGTTAATAGGAGGACAAAACCTCATGAGTCTGATTGTCCAAAAATTTGGCGGCAGTTCGGTTGCAAATGCTCAGCGGGTTTTTAATGTGGCGGACATTGTAACCAAAACCTATGCAAAGGGAAATGATGTTATCGTTGTAGTATCTGCTCAGGGAGATACTACAGACGATTTAATTGCAAAAGCAAACGAAATTAATCCGAATGCATCCCGGCGGGAAATGGATATGCTTTTAACAGCAGGGGAGCAGATGTCTGCGGCACTGCTGGCAATGGCGATTGAAAAACTCGGTTATCCCGTTGTTTCGCTGTTGGGATGGCAGGCCGGTTTCCATACCAGCACCGCTTATGGCAGTGCAAGAATCAAACGTATTACACCGGAAAGAATCAAAAAGGAACTGGACAAGAAAAACATTGTCGTTGTTACCGGGTTTCAGGGCATTAACCGTTATGACGATATGACGACACTGGGACGCGGCGGTTCCGATACAAGTGCGGTTGCTATTGCGGCAGCAATGCATGCGGACTTGTGTCAGATTTACACGGATGTTGAGGGCGTATATACCGCCGATCCGCGTAAGGTCAAAAATGCCAAAAAGCTCGATGTGATTTCTTATGATGAAATGCTGGAGCTTGCATCCCTTGGGGCGCAGGTGCTGCACAACCGTTCTGTGGAAATGGCAAAGCGCTATGGCATCGAATTGGAAGTACTCTCCAGCATGACAAGAAAACCCGGTACAATTGTAAAGGAGGCTACAAAAATGGAGAAAATGTTGATCAGCGGAGTTGCAAAAGACGAGGATGTTGCCCGTGTATCCATCATCGGGGTACCGGACAGACCGGGTCTTGCATTTAAGATATTTTCAAAATTAGGCGCGAAAAATATAAATGTTGACATCATTCTCCAGTCTATTGGCCGAAATGGAACAAAGGATATTTCCTTTACAGTTCACCGTTCGGATTTGCAGGAAACTATCAATATTTTAAATTCTTATGTGGAATTAATCGGAGCAACATCGGTTGTTTATGATGAAAACGTCGCAAAAGTTTCCATTGTCGGCGCCGGTATGGAGACACATTGCGGTACGGCCGCCAGCATGTTTGAAGCATTGTATGAAGCGGACATTAACATCCACATGATATCCACCAGTGAAATTAAAATTTCTGTTCTAATCGACAGAGAAGACGCGGATAAAGCAGTAGCTGCAATCCACGATCGCTTTTTTGGTGAAGGCGGAGAGAATGGCTGATCGTTTGCATCGGCATTTGTTACAATAATTATGAAACATAAATAGGCGGTGAAGGTTTTATGTGCCTTCACCGCCTATTTCATTTACCATGCAAGCGTATTAAGAAGAGTATCCGTAATCTAAGTTCAATTTACCCTTTTGTGCTGCTATTTTATATATAGTAATTCACAGCAAGAATAGAATCTAAGGCTTCCTTCACGAGTAATTCACAGCAAGAATCTTCTGAGAATCTAAGGCTTCCTTCACGATTGACGGACCAGTCCACATGGGTCATCACTGTCTGCCAGCACGGCTCAAGGCATCTATTCATGCAGGAATCTGCTTTTATATCAAACTGATAATAAACGATAACTTTTTCGGAAGCTGCAGTAATAGCCGTTTCGGTTGGAAAATGAATGACATTATCGCATATTTCCACATCAACAGGGCATCCGTTTCTCTTAGCGTTGCCCGCAAATTGCAATCCACAGGGCAAGATACCGCTGAATTTTACATCGTAAGCAGCTGTGCCCGGCATAACGGCAACCGCAGCATGGACGGTTACGATGTGCCAAGGACTGATACAGCGGGCATTGCAGCACATGGCAAGATGCAGATTGGCATATTTTTGCACTACAATATTGGATGAAACGGGACCAATCGGAACGGGTGTGAAAGGATTGGCAGCATAAATGACAGAAGCGGAGTTTTCGGTTTGTGCGTGCGCAGGTGTACCGCAAACGGCCTCCACAGTGAACGTAAGCACTTTTTTTGCACCTGCATCTATGCTTTCCAAAGTCCATTCTACAAAGTTGCCAAATGCGATGAAACGGACATCGCCGGATGATATTTCATTAATCCTTAGGAAGAAGTTAAATTGGCTTAAAATATCCTGTATCACAACGGCATAAGCCGGTGCAGTGCCTGTGTTTTTCACAGTAATCCGATACTCAATAGAGTCACATTCCCTTACTGCGATTTCATCTTTTGTGAATGTTCCTCCGCAGGAAGCATTTCGCTGTTCTTTCTCAATGATGAGGTTCGGAGACAAAACATGGATGTCAACGGATGCCTGTGCGGGTGTTCCCGGAGTGCCCTGCGGGTCAGTTGCCCAGTTAACAGTTGCCTGATTTGTCTGTGTTTCATTTTGTGGAGGCAAGGAATCGATTTTTGCATCAAACGTATAGGTGATACTGATTGCTTCATTCCGTGCGTCTAAAATTGGCTCTTCTTGGAACATGAGTGTTTGATCTGTCACGATGGGAACCACCGGAACGCCATTGCGCGCCGCATTGCCGGCATAAGACTGCCCGAATGGAAGTTCATCAGAAAGCTGCAGATGATACGCGGTGGTACCTTTTGGAATTACAAGCTTCATCGTGTACGTGATCATCTGTCCGGGCTGCACAATACTGCTTGAGACATTCTTTGTCAGGTCTAAAAGTGGGGAAGTTTTTCCTGCCAGTACCGTGTTGGAAACCCTCGGCCCGTAGAGAATCAGAGGTTCCACGTCGTCCGCCGTAAATACGGCGTTGAAATTGTTCGGTATCGTGCTCTGCACGCCGCCGCCCGCAAGGACGGTGACAGCAAATACAGCTTTGTACGTGGTCAGCGGCGGAATGGAGTTGATGCGCCAGCGAACAGTGCCGCCCGCGGATTCGCCCGAGTGAATGACAACGCCCGAATCCGGCGGCGCGGTCAATCCGTCAAACCGAAGCAAGGTGCTTAGCTCATCCTCCGCGCTGACATTGTAAACGGGGTACAATTCGCTCGGATTTGTGACGGAGAGTTCGTAATAAATCACATCTCCAACAGAAGCACTGATTTGTTCCGTGGTAAATGCGGCAGGAATACCTGTGGTGAAGTTCCTTTGTGCTTTTGAAAGAACGATATCGCTGTCCGTGGCGTTGACAGTGACTGTGCCCGTCTGCGGTGCGCCCGCGGGTCCGCCTTGTGCGATATTCCAGTTGAGCGTGGCACTGTTGACCTGTTCCTCATGCGGGGAAACCGCAATGCTGTCAACCACAGCATCAAAGGTATAGGTGACTGTGACCGCGCCGGCTGTTGCGTCCACCGTGCCCTCATTCGGGAAGGTCAAGGTGGGGGAGGACAAGAGAGGCACGCCGTTTCTTGTCAGGCTGTTTGGAACATAGCTTTGCCCGTCGGGGAGTAGGTCGGTTACCTGCACGTCGTAGGCAATATTGCCGTCGGGGATGGTGAAAGCTGCGGTGTAAGTGACGGTATCGCCCACAAAGACATTCTGCGGGGCAACGGTTTTTACCATGACGGGATTCGAATAGTTAAAACCAACCTGATTGGATAGAACAGGGCCGAGCGTTGTCGGATTTTGTGCCGCGGTGTTGTACAAACTGGACGCTTGGTTAAACACCCCCGTACCCGGTGCGGGGCCTGCGTTAACCACAACCGAGAAGGTAAGGGCAACGGATGCTCCCGCGGCGAGTGATGCTTCCGTCCAAGTGACAGTGCCGTCGGGGTCGCCGGGCGAAACGGAAGATACCACGGTGCCCGGCGGAGGTGTTACAACGGACGTAAAAGTCAGGCTTGGGTCAAGCGGGTCGGACGTAACGATATTGTACGCTGTGCCTGCGCCGTCGTTTGTCAGCGTGATGCGGTATTCCACAACATCATCGGTTTCAACGCCGAGCAGCGGAGCGGTGGTGAACGCACCGCCCTGTGTGACGTTGCGCTGTTCTTTCAGGGAGGTCAAATGCGGCACAAGAACCTCTACCTCGGCAAAGTCGGAAACCGGAGGTGCCGCGGGGCCTGATGGTTCGATATTCCAGAGAACTTCCGCTTTGTTCCGCTGAATTTGAGTGTACGGAGCTTGGAGATTGGCGGAAACAACCACGGCGTCAAACGTGTAAACTAAGGTCATCGGGCCCGTCAGCGGGGAAACAGGCTCCGTGTAGGAAATTTCCGTTCCCGTTACTGTCGGTGTGCCGGGAGACCAGCTGCCTGAAACATACTGCTGTTCGGGCGTTAAGGTGTCTATCACTTGCACATCGTAGGCGGTTACACCGCTTGGTATTTCAACTGTCAGTGTATAAGTGATGGTATCGCCAATCGTTGCTGTCGATTTGGAAGTTGTTTTGACAAAGCTTAGCGGGGGAAGGACATCAATCTCAGTTGTATTGGTTACCTGTGTGGTGCCGTAGCGGGTCGGATTATCGGCGGCTATTCGGAAACTGGACGACGCATCGTTTTCGATTGTCGTCAATGTTCCAACCAGAACACGGACTGAAAAGACCGCAGTCAAAGATTCTCCCGCATTCATGGACGGAACAGTCCATGTGACGGTGCCGCCAGCGGCCTCTCCGCTGTGGGTGAGCGTGCCCGACGGAACCGATACCGCACTGACAAAAGCCAGATTTGAAGAAAGCACATCGGACAAAATAACGTCATAAACGGTATTCGGCCCGCTGTTTGTTACGGTAAGTGCAAATTCTACAATTTGATCTTGGAACGCGTTGATGGGGTCTGTGGTAAAGTTTCCGCCTGTTGTGACATTCCGCTGCTTTTTGCCGACGGTAATGCTGCTGTTTGTCACAATGACGTCGGCCGTATCGTCCACGGGAGGAGCGGGAGTTTCCGGATCCAGATACCAGTTTCCGCGAGCTTCGTTTGTTTGTGTTTCGGTCAGCGTAACAGGATCGACATTTGCGGACACCACCACAGTTTCAAACTGATACGTGAAATCGAGCGCACCGCCTGTGGCATCGGCAAACGGCACGGACGGGAACGCAACAAATTGGCCGCTTACCTGTTCGGGTACGATGGGAACACCTTCTAACGTGGCATTGTTATGGTAGGTCTGACCAATCGGGATGACATCGGTAAATTGCGCGTTATAGGCAACTGTGCCGTTTGGCAGCAGGAAATGAACAGTATAAGTGATGATATCCCCAACGGATGCATTGACCGGGTCGGCGGATTTTGTAATTTGTACGTTTGGATAAATTTGTTGAACCGTGTTTGATACAGTCGGGCCGAATTCAATCGGTGTCTGCGGGTCGGAATCGTACAGAGCGGAGGCAAGATTGCTGTTTGTTCCGCCCGCCGAAATGCCGGGGAGAATTTGTGCTGCGAACACCAATGTTTCCGCGCTGTCCGCCGCAATGGTGTCAAGAGTCCAGGTTAGGGTCTTGGTTCCGCTGTCATACACAACGGTGCCGTTGGTGGATGAAACAACGCCGTTATATTGCAGGAAATCTCCCAGTACATCGGTTAGCACAACTTGATAGGCTTCCGAAGAACCGGAGTTTGTGGCAGTCAGCCTAAATTGCACAACATCGCCGGCAAGAACGGAAATATCATTCGCAGTAAATCCGGTGCCGCCGGTTACGGTGCGCTGTTCTTTTAGGACTTCCACAAACGGTCTGAATACGGTGATATCCTGCTGTGCGGTGGAAGAAACCGCGGGTGTGCCTTCGGTATCGATATCATAGTTGACGGTGGCAGTATTCTGCTGAACCTGTGTGTAAGGAGACGTGTTGCTGCCAACAGTGGGACGCGCTTTAAAGGTGTAGACAATCACCACTTCTCCCGCAGTGGCATCAATCACCGATTCCGTATTAAAGGTGATTGTTTGGCCTGCTTGTGAGGGTAATACGGGGACGCCGTTGCGTGTCGCGGAGCCCATATAGAGTTGCTGGGAAGGCAGCGTGTCGGATACCACAGCATTGTATGCGATGGTTCCGGCGGGAACGGTCAGAGTCAGCGTATAGGTGATAATTTCCCCAACCCGCACCGTTTCATTGGATACGCTCTTTTCAAGGAGCAGGGAAGGCAGTATTAATTCGACGGTGTTAAATGTCGTTGGGCCATAGACCACCACGGGATTTGTCGCGGTCGCGGTGAAAGTGGCGGAAGTCGTATTTTCAATGGTACTCTGTGCGCTTGCCCCGGGTAAAACGGTTACGGCAAACACGGCGCTGTAAGAGGTGAAGGCGGGAATGGAGTCGATGCTCCAGTTCACGGTGCCGCCCGTATGCGTGATGATACCTGCTGCCGGCGGAGTGACACTGCCGTTAAACTGCAGATACGGACTTAAAACGTCGTCTATGCTCACGTTATAAATCGTATTCGCACTCGGGTTTGTGGCGGTAAATTGATAATAGACCACATCTCCCACGGAAACATCAACGGGGGCGGTTGTAAATGATGCCGGAACGCCGGTGGTAAAATTCCTTTGCTGCTTTTCAACGGTGATGCTGCTGTCCGTTACAAAGACTCCAACTTCTGCATTCTGCGGAGTGCCTGCAGGTCCGCCGGGTGCGATGTTCCACTCGATGGTGGACGAGTTTATCTGTTCCTCCTGCGGCGAAGATGCGATGCTGTCTATCACCGCGTCAAAGGTATAGACGATGGTTACCTCTCCCGCAGTGGCGTCAATGGTTCCTTCCGACGGGAAAGTCAGGGTCGGCGAGGAAACAGGTACCCCGTTTCTTGTCAAACTTTCGGAAACATAGCTTTGCCCTGCGGGCAGCATGTCGCTTACCTGAACATCATAGGCAATATTGCCGTTCGGAATGGTGATGGATACCGTGTAAGTGACGGTATCGCCCACAAAGGCGCTTTCTTTGTCAATGGCTTTTGTGATAACAGGGTTGTTAAAGTTAAAAGCAACTTGGTTGGACAGTGTCGGCCCGAGGGTGGACGGGTTTACAAGCGCAGTGTCATATACCGTGGAGGTTTGGTCGGAAACGGCAGTCCCCGGAGCAGGACCCGCGTTAACAAGAACCGAGAAAACCAGTACAACGGATGCTCCTGCGGAGAGTGTGGATTCCGTCCAAGTAATGGTGCCATCGGGGTCTCCGGGAGATACCGAAGATACCACGGTGCCCGGCGGCGGTGTCACAACACCCGTGTAGGTCAGGCTGGGGTCAAGCGTGTCGGACGTGACGATGTTGTACGCCGTACCTGCTCCGTCGTTTTCAAGTGTAATTCTGTATTCAACCGTATCGTTCGTTGCAACTCCGATGAGTGGGTCGGTGGTGAACCCTCCGCCCTGTGTGACGTTGCGCTGCTCTTTTCGGGCTGTGATATGGGGTGTGAGCACTTCAATATCAATTGTGTCCAGAACAGCAGGTGCCATAGGCCCGTCGGGGGTTAAATCCCAAGTTAAGCGTGCTCTGTTGGGCTGTATCTGTGTGTAGGGCGGCGTTTGCCGTCCGCTTACTACGACGGTGTCAAAGGTGAATACAAGTGTTTGCGGTCCCACAATCGGAGTGACGGGTTCATTATAGATGACTTCGTTGGGTGTGGACGTAGGGACTCCGGGTGACCAGCTGCCGGGAACATATTCCTGCCCCACGGGGATTTCGTCTTTTAATTCCAGATTGTAAGCCACTACGCCATCGGGGATCTCGACCGTCAGCGTATAGGTGATGGTATCTCCAATGGCTGCCGTGGTTGTTGATGCGGATTTAACAAATTCCAAAGCAGGAATGTCAATAGTTACCTGGTTGGAGGCTGCAGGATAGGTGACGGGATTTACATCGTTGGAGTCGTAAGTTGCCGAGGCCAAATCATTAATTGCCGAGAATGCCCCGATTCCGCTGTTTACAATCACCGCAAATTCCAGTGTGGCACTCTGTCCGCTGTCTAACTGCGGGATATTCCAAATGAGGGTGGCATCGGGAGGCGCCGTGGGAGGAGTGACCGTTCCCGCTGTCGGTGCCGCAACAATTCCGCTATATGAAAGATCGTCGCTTAATACGTCGTTTAGGTTGATGTTATAGGCAGGGGATGCGCCGTCGGAAGTGATGGTAAATCTGTAATGAACAACGTCCCCCGGCAGCGCGGAGATATTCGCTGTGGTATAGCTTCCGCCGTCCGTGTCATTCCGCTGTTCTTTTAAAATGGTAATATGCGGTGTCCTTGCCGTAATGGACAGGGATGTGTTGCTGCTGCGCACAGATGTGCCGCCGGGCTCTATGGCCCATTCCACTCTGGCGGAATCGGTCTGGGTTTCCTCATACGGCTGGGCATGAGTGGCATCGGTAATCCTTGCGGTAAAGGTGTAAATAATGGTTACGTCCCCGCCGACTGCGGTGATGTCTGGGTTAACCGGGAATGTGATATTTTGCCCGGAAACAGTGGGCACAATCGGCGCAGCGGGAAGGGGCAGCTGCTGCCTTGTGGCGGGCCCGATATAGGTTTGCCCCACCGGAAGAATATCGCTGACTGTAGGGGTGTAGGCAATGGTATTCTCCGGTACTGTTACCGTGATGTTGTAAGTGATATCGTCCCCGATTTCCCCTTCTGACAAAGAAGCGGTTTTTGTAATTCGGGCTGACGGAGAACGCAGCTGCACCGTATTGGTTGTAAACGGCCCCCGAAGGAATCCAAACCCGTTGTTATTTGTATTGTAAATATAGGTGGCATTGTTTGTTATTCTGCCGTTGGAAGCAACACCTGCAAGGGTATCGACGCTGAATGTCAGCACAGCAGTGCCGGATGCGGCAATTTCGGGAATATTCCATACAAGGGTTCCTCCCGTAACGGCCGCCGAACCGCTGGTTACCGTAATGGAGCCGGGGATATAGGACAAAAGCGGATCAATGACATCCGTAATGACGGAATCATACGCGGTTTCCGTTCCGTTGTTTTGTACGGTAATTCTGTACTGGATAACGTCGCCGGGAGTATAGCTTCGGAGACTTGTGGTAAAGTTTCCGCCCGTGGTGGCGTTGCGCTGCTCCTTGGTTGCGGTTAGAGACGGCGTTCTAACCTGAAGAACCTCCGACGTTGTAAAGGGGTCTGCAGGGGTTCCTTGGTCGTCGATATCCCAGCTGACAGTTGCGTAGTCGGTTTGATAACTGATATACGGGGAAGCGAAAGTTCCGCCGGTAATCCTCACTTTAAACGAGTAAATCATGGTGACCTCTGCCTCAGAGGCATCCACGAATGGGACGGTTGGGAACGTAACCGTCCCTCCGGAGACGGTAGGAACGATGGGAACGCCGTCTTTGGTAGCGCTCCCCACAATATAATCCTGTGTTGCGTCAGGGAAAACGTCTACCGTTTGCACATTGTATGCTGCCGTGCCTTCGGGGACGGTCACCTGAAGAATATAGGTGACTGTGTCGCCGATTTTTGCAAAGACAGGCGTAATCAGTTTAGAGATCACGAGGCCTTCCGTATTTAAAACGGCGCTGTCCGTGAAAGGATCGCCCGGAAACTGATAAGATCGGCTGGGCTGGGAGTACGGCCTTTGCAATACGGCTTCATTAACCAGTGTGGAACCTGCAACAACCGTGGGTTCCACCACGACCTCATAACTGAAGGTCAGGCTTTCGCCCGGTGCCAGTTGACTGATTGTCATGGAAACATTTTGCCCGGAAAAGACAGGCGTTGTATGGGTTCCCGTCCCGGTTACACTGAAAACCCCGTTATAAGAAAGATTATCCGGAATCACATCGGTTAGGTCCATTTCAAACGCGTCTGTTACCGTTAAATCTTCATTCTGCGGGTTTGATACCGTAATGGAATAGGTATAGATTTCCCCTGCTTTTATTGCGGTTACATCGGGACCGGAAACCGTTTTTTCAAATTCTATATTCGGCTCACCGAATAGGACTTCCACCTGATCCCTGTCGCTGTACGCAAATTCTTCCGTATTGCTGCCCGCTAATTTTGCAAGGTTGTTTCTCGCTCCGGTAAATTCGATATCCTGTACGGGCACTTTAAAAGTGGCCGTCCATAGGGTGTCCCCGGGCAGGGTGCCAAGGCTCCATCTCAATCCATTGGGGGAGACGGTAACAGGGGCAAAAGATCCCGGAAGAGTTCCACCGTAGGTAACGGGAAGCGCTGCGGTGAGAGGACCCATATTTTCGGGTGCGTATTCGTCAATTTCAATATCTCTCTGCTGTGCGTTCAGGCCGATGGAACTGTATGTGATGCGGAATTCCACCTCATCACCCGGCGCGGCGACATCATAAGACTTGGCAGTGCCGTCCTCGTAGTAATAGCCCAGCAGTTCTTTTGTGATGCTTGGAATCGTAACCATGATACTCGCTTGGCTGCTGTCCGGCGTTGTTGTGCCGGAAGTTGGGTTAAAGCCGTTGATGTTGGCTACATTTCCCAGCGCGTCATCGGCACTCACCGGTCCTTCCATGGAATAGGATGCGTCCGTTGTGGTATTAAAGGTGATACTGCCCGAACTCCCCGCTGACTGCAGTCCAAGAATCCACTCCAATTCCGTGGTGCCGTCGGCATTGACCGTTACGGAACTCGGCGCTATGGACGCAGAGCCGTCCTCGTAGCTTTGCCCATTTCCGATGGTATCGGTTATCACAAAAGAGTCAATATCATCATACTGATTGATTCGGTAGTTCAGGGTATAGTGGTTGAGCTGTCCGACCTCCGTTGTTTCGGATGCGACGCTTTTGTAGATGACCGCGTCCATTGCGTTTGTGACTGTGGAAGCTTCCACAGGGCCGGACAAACCGTCTAAAACCGCCACATTGGTTAGTCCTTCCGTATGCGGGATTCGTTCTCCGGTGTTTTCCTCACATGCCACGGTGTAATTATCCCATATTGCCGCTTCAAACGTGATGACGTTTACGCTGTTTTCCGATAGGGTGACCGTACCCCAGTCCAACGTCACAAAGCTTTGGCAGTCCGGGCCGGGGCTTGGAATCGTGACGGTTGGAGAAGACAGCGCCGCCGCGTCCGGCCCGCTCACGGACAAATTACCAAGGTATCGCACGCCGTTGGGCAGGTTATCCACTAATGTTACAGTGGAAGGCATGCGGCTGTTGTTCATCACCGTTAGGGTGTATTCATACGGCCACAGCGGCTCCGTTTCCGGAATAAACAGGCCGGCGCCTTTCGGCATTTTACTCGGTGCTGTCTTGGTAAGACTGTACCGCAAGGGAATGTAATTGGAGGAATCTGTTTTTGGGATTTCCTCATTCCCGGGGTCATCATTTCCCCTTGGCAGCGTATCAACTGTGGCATTTAGCACCACAGCCGATATCGGTACATCGAAAGGCACAGATTCTCCCGTTTCTCGAAAGGTTTCGTCTGCTTGCACAGTTGCCTGAAACTGAAAATCAACTTCATTAGGGGCAAGATCCTTTATGTTGGTCCAACTGACAATAATGGTTCCGTTAGGCCCAGCGACAACGGAAGTTGGCGTAATTGTGCTGCCAACAAAAGATACTCCGTCCGGAAGAATCAGTTCCGCTGTTAGGTTATACCCCCTGTCAACGGTATTTGTATTTGTAAAAGACATACTGACATTGCTGTTCATCCCCACTACGATTCCAACGGGATCGGGGGACAGGCTTATGGTAAAATCAGAAGGCTGAATGGCCACGACATTCACTCACTTTATAACGCTGCACTATACGCCCATGTATGCTATATTTTATTCTTTGTGTGCCGTATGGGTGCATTAGAAAGTGTTTTGTAAAAGCCGCGACTTTTTTCGACACATCAAAAGCCCCCTGCCGCAGTTTTACTGCAACAGGAGGCTTTTTAAAGAGAGCTGTTTTTTGAAACAATTTAGTTGTATGTAACTGGAGGACTTGTCTGCACTTTCTGAATTTAGACGATACCTTGTGCGAGCATTGCATCAGCAACCTTGACAAATCCCGCAATGTTAGCGCCTGCCACATAGTTTTTCGAGCAGCCGTATTGTTCCGCTGCATTGGAAATATTATTAAAGATATTTTCCATTATGCCTTTGAGTTTCTGGTCGACTTCTTCAAAACTCCAAGAAAGGCGTATGCTGTTCTGGCTCATTTCCAGAGCGGATACAGCTACACCGCCCGCATTAGCAGCTTTTCCGGGTGCGAATAAAACGCCGTGTTCCTGAAGATATTTGGTTGCCTCAATGCTGGTCGGCATATTGGCACCTTCTGCCACGGCTATGACTCCGTTTTTCACAAGTGCCTTTGCGTCATCGAGGAGCAGTTCATTCTGAGTCGCGCAGGGCAGTGCAATATCACAGGGGGTATTCCAAACGCCTTTGCCCTCATGATAGACAGCATTCGGGCGGTATGCCTTGTATTCTGACAAACGGCCGCGCTTTACTTCTTTGATTTCCTTTATTGCTTTCAGGTCAATGCCGTCGGCATCGTAAACCCATCCGGTGGAGTCGCTCATTGTAACGACTTTACCCCCAAGTGCCTGCGCTTTTTCACAAGCGTAAATTGCAACATTGCCCGCGCCGGAAATTGCGATGGTTTTGCCTTTGATGGATTCGCCGTTCTTGCGCAGCATTGCATCCGTCAGGTACAGAAGGCCGTAACCGGTTGCCTCGGTACGGGCAAGCGAACCGCCGTAATTTAAACCTTTGCCGGTTAAAACGCCGGTATATTCATTGCGCAAACGCTTGTACTGGCCAAACAGAAATCCGATTTCACGCGCTCCCACGCCAATATCTCCGGCAGGAACGTCCGTGTTCGGTCCAATGTGGCGGTAAAGCTCTGTCATGAAACTCTGGCAGAAGGCCATCACTTCACGGTCGGATTTGCCCTTCGGGTCAAAATCGGAGCCGCCTTTGCCGCCGCCAATCGGCAGACCTGTCAGTGAATTTTTAAAGACCTGTTCAAAGCCGAGGAACTTGATAGTGCCTAATTTTACAGAGGGGTGAAAACGAAGTCCGCCTTTGTAAGGGCCGATGGCATTGTTAAACTGAACACGGTATCCGCGGTTGACCTGCACTTTTCCATTGTCGTCCGTCCATGCAACGCGGAACATAATCTGCCGGTCCGGTTCTGTGATTCTCTCAATAATGCCTGCTTCCTGATATTTTGGGTTTTGTTCCAACACAGGAGCAAGAGACTTTAGGACGACTGTGGCAGCCTGAATAAATTCCGGTTCACTTTGATTTTTTTCAGTCAATTTTGCCAGTTGTTCATCAATATAATTCATTTTTGCTCCCCCAAAGAATAAAAGTATTTTTATTCACTTTAACACAAAAAACTTTATTTTTCAATGTTTTTTGCGCTGTATACGTATTTTTTATCAAAAAATAGCACGAAAAAATTAAATAAAATCGTTTTTTTAGAGAATCTGTTTTGAAAGAAGTATAAAAAAAGATGCAAGCTTATGCATTATTTTAAAATAATGTTTCAGGATTTTTTCTAGACGTGTGGATAAGGCAAAAATCGACAAATGTGCTATGATATGATAAAAATATGATAAATAAGAAAAAAGCTTTATTCAAAGATTTTGCGATAATTTTTAACAAAATGAACAAAAATTTAAATATTATATTCAAAATAACGTTAAATAATCACTAAAATTGCTTGATATTTTTCCAATTTGTGCTATAATTACCATAGATGTAATCTACACCAAAATGGCGCAACAGCATGTGAAAGAGCAATGTGCATGGCGTTATGACTTACCCATCGTACTAATATAGTCTTTCCACAGTGGGAGAGCAGGATAATTTGTCTTGTTTGCGCACCGCATGATGCGAAGTTTCCGCAAAGAGTGATTTTCAGCAATTAACAGGCCGCAATGAAACCGACGGACGAGGAAGAACGGGCTGCCTAGCTCGGTTTGGAATGATAGATAAGGAGATATCAGTATGAAGGTACTGTACTGTACAAGCGAGGCGATGCCTTTTGCTTCCACAGAAGGATTGGCGAAAGTGTCCAGTTCGCTGTCTAAGGCGCTGAGGCTGCGTTTAATTGGCTGTCGGGTGGTTATGCCTCTGTATGCGGATATTCCGAAAGAACTTCGTGGCAGGTTGAAATTCATCACTAGTTTATCGGTTCCGGTTGCATGGCGCAGGCAATATTGCGGCGTATTTGAAACGCGCGTTGGCAATGTGATTTACTACTTAATTGACAATCGGCATTATTTTAAGCGCCGCGGCTTGTATGGGTATTTCGATGATGCAGAACGCTTTGCGTTTTTTTCCAGAGCCGTTTTGGAAATGCTTCCTTACATTGAGTTTAAACCGGACATTATCCATGCAAACGATTGGCAGACTGCACTGGTTCCTGTATATTTCAGCATGTTTTATGCGCATCAGGATTGGTATCGCGGCATGAAAACGGTTTTAACCATTCATAATATTCAGTATCAGGGGAAATATGGAAAAGAGATTCTGCAAGACGTTGTCGGTCTGCCGAAAAATGCCATGTCGATCATGCAATTAGGGGAATGCATCAATTTCCTAAGGGGCGGAATTGAATGTACTAACCGTGTAACCACAGTCAGTCCAACTTATGCGTCAGAAATTCTGGATCCGTTGTATTCTCATGGATTGGACCGTATTTTGCTTGAACATCAATGGAAACTCAGCGGTATTCTCAACGGCATTGATACAAACTTATATAATCCCGAGACCGATCCCGATATTTATGTTAACTATTCCGCCGAAGAACTTTCCGGGAAAAAAGAGAATAAAATTCACCTGCAGAAACGGCTGAATCTCACTCCGGGGGAACGAACGCCGCTTCTTAGCATGGTGACGCGCATGGTTTCCAAAAACGGGTTGGACTTGGTACGGGACTCGCTTGGCAATTTGCTCCATTCCACGGACTGTCAGTTTGTCATTCTCGGTTCCGGAGACTGGGAGTACGAAACATTTTTCCGTCAACTGCAGGAAAATTTCCCCGGGCGTGTATGTGTCTGTTTTGGCTTTTCCCCAGAGCTTTTTCATAAAATCTATGCCGCATCCGATATTTTTCTAATGCCATCCAAAAGTGAACCCTGCGGAATTTCACAGTTGATTGCCCTGCGATACGGCTCTATTCCTGTGGTGCATGCGACCGGTGGACTTAAGGATTCTGTTACAGATAACGGCCACGGCGAGGGCAACGGATTTACTTTTGAAAACTATGACAGCGGCGATATGCTGCAAGCAATCCATCGAGCAATTCAAGATTACCGCAATCAAGAAGAATGGCAAGACCTGATGCGGCGCGCAATGAAATGTGATTTTAGTTGGGGACATTGCGCAAATCAGTATATTCGCTTGTACCGCAGCCTTTTGAAAAACGGTTAATTTCGGCACTGGGGAGGAAATCGATGAAATACCAACGCAAAACAGGCCGACATAGTTTTGCGGAAATCATTCTTTTTCTGCTATTGTTTCTTTGTGTGGGTGCTTTAGCCATCATATTTTATCAAATTGCGAACAAGATGCTTGACTACATGTTCCCTCCGGCTGAAAAAATTACGGTGTCTCTGCCGTCGACATCGTCGGCCAAGGCAGAGCTGTCGTCTTCTGAAGAAACAAACCAAGCAACTGCATATACCCCGGTGAATGGTTTATTTGCACCTTACAGCGAGGCGGCCCAAAAGCGTCTTCAGAAAATGACGACAAAGGAAAAGGTGGGGCAGGTGTTTTTCTTTACCTGTCCGGAAGCGGGTGCAGTGAAGGCTATTGATGACTATCAGCCGGGCGGATACTGTTTAACGGCTCGGGACTTTGCGGACAAAACTTCCGGTCAGGTGCGCAAAACGCTCGCCTCTTACCAAAATTCCAGCAAAGTCAAGATGATACTTTGCTGTGATGAAGAAGGCGGCACAGTTGTTCGCATCAGCCAATACGCTGCGCTCTCCCCGCAGAAGTTCCGTTCTCCGCAGGAGATTTTCCGCCTGAGCGGACTCGATGGTATTGCGCAGGATACGGTACAGAAAGCACAGCTGATGAAATCCTTAGGCCTGAACATGAACCTTGCCCCTGTCTGTGATGTATCTGTGAATCCGTCGGACTTTATGTATGAGCGGGCATTTGGCCAAAATGCAAAGCAGACTGCAGAATTTGTGCGTATTTCTGTCGATGCTTATTTGCAGGAGGGGATTGCCTGCACACTCAAGCATTTTCCGGGTTATGGGAACAACGGAGACACACATACCGGTATTGTGAGGGACAAGCGCAGCTATCAGACATTTCAATTACACGATTTTCTCCCTTTTCAAGCCGGGATTCAGGCGGGAGCACCTTGTGTGATGGTTTGCCACAATATTGTAGAATGTATGGATTCCCAAAATCCGGCATCCCTTTCGCCCCAAGTACATAGAATTCTCAGGGAAACAATCGGCTTTTCCGGCGTCATTATGACGGATGACCTGTCTATGAAGGCGATTACCGATTTTACGAACGATAAAAATGCAGTTGTGCAGGCATTTCTGGCGGGAAACGATATTCTGCTGACATCGGATATGAAAAACAGTGTCTATGAAGGCGATTACCGATTTTACGAACGATAAAAATGCAGTTGTGCAGGCATTTCTGGCGGGAAACGATATTCTGCTGACATCGGATATGAAAAACAGTTTTGAGGCCTTATACGCGGCTGTGCAAGACGGAACGGTCAGCATGGAACGGTTGGATGAATCCGTTCTGCGCATCCTTGCGTGGAAATACAGCATGGGACTGCTTTCTTAAAAAAGTTGAGCCGAGCCGGAGTGCATATGCACCCCGGCTCGGCTGTATCTGTATTTTTCAGCTGGTTTCGCTTGCAAACGGCTTTTACCGTGATATAATTTTACTTAGACTGTTTTTTTGCTCCCATCCGCGCTTCCGAATTTTGAATGAGGTTATACAGGGAAGAAGCAAACAGAGGATATTCTGCGGAAATCTTTTCCTGAGAAAGGGATGGCAGGGCATTTTTGTCCACACCTTCCATAGAATCAATTTTGTTTCCGGACAGAAGGTATTCCGCATTGGAAAGCGCAATATGCTGCGCAGCGCAGGAGCGTCCTGAGCTGAGCTTTAAAGGAATTGCAAAAAGTCCCTGTGGATTTTTGGGATTTGCGGAGTAGAGCATGCGAAATACTCTATAAATTGCAAGATTCAAATACGCGGAAACCTCCATTGTCAGCGCTTTGTTTCCGCACTTTTGCAGAATTCCGTAGATAATGTTGAGGGAATTTGCAATCAGCTTTTTGTTTAGCACAGGCAAAAGGCTGCCCCGCCGGTTGTTTTCCTTGCCCACAGCGTCTGGTTCAGGGATATCCTCCACAGATATTGTTGTACCATGACGGTCAAGGGTTCTGCCGAGCAGGTAGTCACAGGATACATTATAGTAATCTGCAACCCGTACGACAAAGTCGAGCCCGCACTCGCGAATTCCTTTTTCATAATGGGAGAGCAGCGCTTGGGAGATGCCTAAATCTCCGGCGGCCTTTTTTTGGCTGTAGCCGCGCTCTTTGCGCAGCAAGGTAATGATTCTGGAAAAACTGCTGTTCATTTGACTATCCCCTGTCGAATCCGGTATAATAAACGCGAAGTAAAGTATACAATAAATATAACAAATTGTAAAGCCGCTAGATATCGTATTTCGGCAATCGGTGTTCTTCCGTATATAGCGACCAATTTTGCCGGGCGGCTTTTAAAGGAGTGTTTTATGAAATCCTACACTGTTCATTTCATCCGTCACGGGACAACCGAAGGTAACGAGCAAGGCAGGTATATCGGTTCTACGGACCTGCCTCTTTCTGCGCGTGGTGCTGAACATCTACGCACTTTAATGAAAAAACATCCGTATCCGCAGGCACAGGCGTATATCTCCAGTCCGCTGCGCCGGTGCACTGAAACAATGGGTATTTTATATCCCGAATCCAAGCCGATTTTGGTTCCCGATTTACGAGAATGTGATTTTGGTGATTGGGAGGGGAAAACCGCACAGGAAATTGCTGCACAGGACGATCGGTTTCGGCAGTGGGTTGCAGGGAACGGCAAACAGATTACCCCGCCGAACGGAGAGGACGGCGCCACATTTGCACAGCGTGTCTGCTCGGCTTTTGAAAGAATCGTGGAAGGATTAATGCGCTCCGGGATGACTTCCGCTGTCATTGTCACACACGGCGGCGTGATTATGTCCATCCTTGCAACGTATGGCTTACCACGGGCCGAATTTTATGACTGGATGATGGAGCCGGGCTGCGGATATTCTATGCGGATTATTCCGGGACTTTGGATGCGCTCCAAAGTAGGAGAGGTTTATGCCGAAATTCCCGCCAAGCCCAGAAAGGATGAGGGCGACAACGAACGAATTCTGATTGACCTTGCACGGGAAGCAGCCGACCGCGCCTTTGGAAAGCGTGAAGATAAAACAGGACATCCCGAAAACAAGGAAGAAGGCAATCAGTAAAACAAAAAACGCGAGGCGGCTTCCGGCCTCCTCGCGAATTGATTTTTTTAGATTTAATATCCCAATTTGCCTACTAGGGATTCATCATTTTCCACCCAGTCTTGCACGTCCGTCACGGTAAAATCGGTGGCGGAGTTCCTCGCGACAACACGGATGATTCCCGCATTGATAATCATGCGCTTGCATAGGGAACACGGAGCGGGATTTGCCACATAATCGCCTGAAGCCGCCTCACGGCCCACCAGATACAGAGTTGAGCCAATCATGTCCCGGCGAGAAGCGCTGATGATGGCATTCATTTCCGCATGTACAGAGCGGCACAGCTCATAGCGTTCACCGCGGGGAACTTTCAGCGTTTCCCGCACGCAAACACCGGTATCAATGCAGTTTTTACGTCCGCGCGGGGCGCCGGTATATCCTGTGGAAACAATTTCGTCGTTTTTGACGATAATTGCGCCGAAGTTGCGCCGCAGGCATGTGCCGCGCTCCGCTACTGTTTCTGCGATGTCAAGATAATAATTTGCTTTGTCGGTGCGTTTCATCAAAAGCCCTCCCAACGAATTGTGATGTTTTGCAATTAGAATTTCAGCAATGGATATGATATAATAATCAAGAAAATAACTGGAGGATTTATAATAATGGAGCTGACGGACCTTGCAACGATACAATCCGTACTAAAACGGCACGGATTCCGCTTTTCAAAATCTTTGGGACAAAATTTTTTAATTGATCCGTCCGTTTGTCCGCGTATGACTCAAGCCTGCGGCGTGGATAAAAGCAAAGGTGTGCTGGAAGTCGGTCCCGGTTTTGGCGTCTTAACCCGAGAACTTTCCGTTCGGGCAGGCAAGGTGGTGGCCATTGAGCTGGACCAAAGCTTGTTTCCCGTGCTGGAAGAAACGCTGAGCGGGTGTTCCAATGTGCGGCTCGTGCAAGGGGACGTTCTCAAACTGGATCTTGCTAAACTGCTGCGGGAGCAATTCGGTGAGATGGAAACCGCGGTGTGTGCAAATCTGCCCTATTACATCACATCCCCTGTGCTGATGCGGTTTCTCGAGGAGCGTCTGCCTGTCAGCTCTTTAACGGTCATGGTGCAAAAGGAAGCAGCACAGCGCCTGTGTGCGCCGCCGGGCAGCAAAATGTGCGGAGCTGTGAGTGCTGCCGTTCGTTACTATGCTCAACCGCATATCCTTTTCGAGGTACCGCGTACGTCGTTCTATCCGCAGCCCAATGTGGATTCTGCTGTTATCCGGCTGGATGTGCTTCGGGAACCTCCGGTACAAGTAAAGAGTGAAAAAGCGTTTTTCACCCTTGTCCGCGCGGCATTCGGCAAACGGCGCAAGACGATTTTAAATTCGGTATCTTCGGGGCTGGGGTTGGGAAAAAGTCTTGTGCTTACAGCACTAAATGATGCGAATATCCCTCCGACAGCCCGTGCAGAGCAGCTAACTCTTGATCAGTTGGCGGCACTTTCAAATAGACTGGAGGAAAACAGATGAGCAACGAAAGACTTGCCATGCTCTTTTTCGATATTGGGTTGGTTTTTGCAATGATTTCCATGGTAATCGGTCCGTTCGGAATCATGAACTGGGCTTTGACAACCGGCGTGATTGCCTGCTTTTTCGGCATCGCTTCGCTGTGTCTTAGCTTTCTTAGCTGGGATGAGTGGATGTATGAATCAAATTCTCGGGACGGCGCTGAGCAGAAAACGGAGCAAACGGCTAATAAATAATTGCTCCGTATTTTGCAGCCAGCGGTTCAAGGATATCGCGGTCTATCTGGCAGTTGGAATCAATGATAAGCCGTCCCTGAAAATACCGCAGAGCAGCATCTAATATGGTGGGATTGTCTGCATGTACGGCAATTGGCAGCCGAGTCATTCCGCTGACTTCTCCAAGAAGAACCGCATCATCCATACTCGTTATATCAACCAGAGCAGCAGTGACCTGCTCATCATCTAAGTCAATCAAATCGTCCTCAAGGGAACTTGTGCAACGGATCGGTTCGCTTAGAATAATATCGTCGCCGAGGAAAAATGCTTCCTGTTCAATGGCGGCGGCATCGCAGTCCGGCTCCTCCGGTAATTCGGGGGAGCCGAATTTTTGCATGGTTTGAGCCAAAGCACGGACGTGTTCCGGTCCGGCACCGATACCTGCGCCTAAGATTCTGACACCCGCTTGCAAAAATACCAGTGCGGTTTCTGCCAAGTCCTTAGGGGACAGATTGCCGGTTTCCAGTCGAACAGCAAACGGTACAGCGGTATGCTGTTGAGCCTGAATAAACTGTTTTGCCAATTCGGGATTTGCAGGGCAGCTTAAGCCAACTGCATCCGCACCCATGGCCTGCAGTGTGATAAGGATAGGCAGAAACCTCCCGCCGGTCATCGTGTGTCCACTCGAGTCTGTGGAAATCAGGGCGATGACTGGCAGAGAGGTTGTGCGTGCGGCAAGCAGGGCGGCTCGCAGATCCGAAAGAGACTGCAGGCTATCTAAAATCAGAAAATCCGCTCCTGCTTTGGCTAGTGCCCGAATTTGCTCGCGGTATCCGTCGTAAATGTCATCAAAATCCGATTCTCCATGCGGCGGGACAAAGAGTCCGCTGGGCCCTACTACGCCGCAAACGGGAGTTCCGGGCTCAGCAGCGCTCCGTGCAAGTTCTATCAGGCTGCGGTTTAGACCGGTAATGTCACACGCCGCAAGGCAGAAGCGATTGGCGGCTGCTGTGGGGGCGCTTAGAACCTGCGCTCCGGCCTGAAGAAACTCTTTCAGCAGGTTTTTTGTGTTGTCAGGGTGTTCCGCAAGCCACAGTTCATTTTCTACACCTGCCGGTAGTCCGGCGGCGTGGAAATCGGGAATCGGATCCAACAGAAGCGGAAGCCGGTCAAGTAAGTTCATGCTTTTTCTTTTACACCTGCATTTCTAAACGGCTCACATACTTTCGGGAGCCGTAATTTTAAACATGGAAAGCACATTGCGAAGTACTATGGCAGTGGCGCGGCAGAGTAACAGCCGGGCAGCGGTTAGGCTTTCTGCTTCGCCTTTGACTCTGCGGGCATTATAAAACTTGTGGAACAGGGTTGCCAGTTCAATGACATAACGGGTAATCCGCGCAGGGTCGTAATTCTGTGCTGCGGCGATGATTTCTCCCGTGTACGAAGACAGATGGCGAATTAACTCGATTTCTTCCGGTGAATTGAGAAGCGCCAATTCCTCATCTGTGCAATCGCGGGGGAAAATCCCTTCGGCAGCCAGATTTTTCAGAATACTGCAAATTCGTGCATGTGCGTACTGAACATAATAAACCGGGTTTTGAGAATCCTGCTGAACAGCTAAATCCAAGTCAAAATCCATCTGTGAAGTGGCTTCCCGCAGGTTAAAGTAAAAACGTGCGGCGTCTACGGATACTTCGTCCAAAAGATCGGAAAGGCCTATGGCTTTGCCGGTGCGCTTGCTCATACGGACGACTTCTCCGCCGCGAACCAAACGAACCAGTTGAATTAAAACAACGTCCAGCTTACTGCCGTCCAGTCCTATGGCATCCATCGCGCCCTTCATGCGGGCCACATGGCCGTGGTGGTCGGCACCCCAAACGTCGATGACTCTGTCAAAGCCGCGTTTTGCAAATTTATTTCGATGATAGGCGATGTCCGCTGCAAAATATGTGGGATGTCCATTTTGCCGAACCAGCACCTCGTCTTTTTCCGCACCGAGTGCTGTGGCACGATACCACAGAGCACCATCTTTCTCATAAGTCATACCGCGTTTTTTCAAAATATCGATTGTTTCCTGCAGTTCGCCGTCCTCGTGAATGGTGCTTTCACGGAACCAGACATCGTAAAAGATGCGGTATTTTTCCAAATCCGCTTTCATTTTATCGATATTTTTTGGCAGTGCGAATTTGACAAGGGCATCGCGGCGTTCCGCCGAATCCGCATTTACATATCGATCGCCGTTTAAGTCTGCAAATTCCCGTGCGCGTTCACGAATATCGTCGCCCTGATAACCGTCTTCCGGAAATTCTACGGCATCTTCGCCAAGATAAATTTGCAGGTAGCGTGCCTCCAGCGAAGCACCAAATTTTTCAATTTGATTTCCTGCGTCATTGACGTAAAATTCGCGGGTGACATCGTATCCGGCGGCGTCGAGCACCGCAGCAAGACAGTCGCCCAGTGCGCCGCCGCGGGCGTTGCCCATATGCATTGGACCGGTCGGATTGGCAGAAACAAATTCCACCATGACTTTTTCTTTATTTCCAAAATTGCTGCGGCCGTAATTGTCACCGCAGGCAATCACATCTCTCAGCACATCGCAATAAAAACGCGGGTCATAGAAAAAATTCAGAAAACCGGGTCCAGCAATTTCCACTCGCTTAAAATAGGTGCCGGTGAGGTTGATGTTATCTGCAATTGCTTGGGCGATTTTACGCGGCGGCAGGCGGAAATTTTTCGCACCAACCATGGCGGCGTTGGTTGCCCAGTCCCCATGCGCGTGGTCTGCCGGCACTTCAACGGTAAAATCGGGCAGAGGAGCCTCGGGCAGGGAACCGTTTTGAATCGCTGTCTGCATGGCGGTACGGATAGCATTTTTTAATTGATCAGTTGCCTGTAACGTTAGCTTTGACATCCTTACTGTTGGCCTCCTTGATGGTGATGAAAATCTCATTTTGACTTGAAAGGTTGGAATTGATATCCAGCGTGTAGCTTACTTCCAGCCTTCCGCCCATGTCAGTGAGTTCCGACTGAACACGGCTGGTAAAAACGCCGATCATCATGCTTCCAAATTCGGTGCCATATTGGCACAGGTGACGTTTGCCGCATTCTAAAATCAGTCGGGTGTTATCCTCGCCGCCGCGCATCAGCGTCACTATGTTTTCACCGTCTATTTTTAGAATGGACGTGCGTGTTTTGGTTTTGTCTTCGGAAGTGTACTCTTTATATACAATATATCGGCTGTCGCCCCGCCGAACATAGGAACCGAGCGTTGTCAGTTCCACTTCTCCGGTTTCGTTGTCCACTTTTTGCCTGCCTTTGATCGATATCAAATAATTTTCCTGCATTCCAGCACTCCTACACTCCTATATACTCAGTGATCTTATGGTATCGTTCAGCTTCCGTTTATTTAGTAACAGATCCACAGATCCGTTGAAATACGGTCTGCTAATTACCTACTTAATCTATTTTTTATTATTTTTCCAGTGCCAAGTCAATCAGGCGATCCAGAAGCGCACTATAGGAAAGCCCGGATGCTTCCCAAAGCTTCGGATACATGCTGATTGGTGTAAACCCCGGAATTGTATTCAACTCATTGAGCAAAATTTCTTTGTTGTTCCGGACGAAGAAATCCACACGTGCGAAACCGCGGCATCCAAGCGTGCGGTAAGCTCTAACAGCAATGGAGCGCAGTTCCTGACTCACTTCTTCGGATAAATGAGCGGGAATATAGAGCTTGGATTTCCCCGATTTATACTTGTCGTTATAGTCATAGAAAGCAGCGGAAGCGGCAATTTCGCCGATCTTGGCGGCTGCCTCCGGATTTTCATTGCCAAGCACCGCGCATTCAACCTCTTGGCCGGAAATCGCTTCCTCAACTAGAATCTTATCCCCTTCGGTGGCTGCAAGGCGGATTGCGTCATCTAATTCTTCTTCACATGTAACGCGGCTGACACCGACGGAAGAACCGGAGGCTGCCGGTTTCACAAAAACCGGGAAACCGAGTCTTGCGCTGATTTTTAAGCGGACTTTATCAGGTTTTTCCAGATAACGCGGATAATAAAACCAAAGATACTGCGCTTGCTTGATGCCGACGCCTGCCAAAAGTGTATGCGCAACCGCTTTATCCATGCAGATGGCAGAACTTAAGGTGCTGCACCCAACAAACGGCAGTCCGGAAAGCTGTAAAAGACCCTGCATAGTTCCGTCCTCGCCGTTTTTTCCGTGCAAAACGGGGAAAACGCAGTCCACCGGTAAAACCTCTGTTTTGTCGCCTTTGTACACCACGAGTCCTCCCACGCTGCGGTCGGGTGAAAGGAATGCGGTACATTTCTGTTCGCTTTGTTCCCAGCTTCCGTCCGGGATAGCTTCTAACGGACCGTTATACAAATACCACCGCCCATCTTTCGTGATTCCAATGCGGTAGGCTTCATATTTTTCTTTGGACAAGTTGTTCAGAACAGAATAGGCAGAAACACAGGATACCTCATGTTCAGAAGAACAGCCTCCGAATAAGACAGCGATTTTTTTACGGTTCATTCCTTCATCCTCCATTGCAGCACCTGTTTATCAGTGGTGCAGACCAGCATTATTCCGGCAAGTAGGCTTTGTGCAAACAGAATATTACAAATACTTATGATAGCACATAGCTGCCGCGTACGCAATCGCTTATTTTAGCGAAATATAGACACGAAATATAGACCTAATGAATTTGTATGGTGACAAACAAAAGTTTATGTAGTATAATCAAGTATAATTACTGCTTTCAGGTACAAAATGGAACGGAAAGTCTAACGGAAAGTCTTAAGATATCGGGAGTGAGCGACCAGTATGGATCAAAAAGCATTTGAGATAGTAGCCGGCGGCGTGGAAACCGCTCTGAGCGGGCGTGGATATCGCAGAACGGAAGGCGAAGCACAGAAGAATGGGCACGAGGTTCTCTTTCTTGGAAAAGGAAATGCCTACAGTGTTCTGTATCAAGAAAAAGAGAAACGTTTCAGTTTGCGCACCTGCGACATGGACGGCGAAAAACCGGACGGCAAATGGAAGTCTCTTGCCATGTGGCTTTATGATCCGGCAACCGATACCCCCGCACAGGCACAGAGCATTGCAAATGATTTTATGGAGACCTTGACGGGCCCAAAACAGACAGCGGCAGTTAAAACACGGAGAAAACGGAAAAAAGACGATGACAGCAATGTTGATCCGCTGTTTTTTTTCAACCGGTTTGTGGGGGTGTTCCCGGAACTGAAGGACGAACTGAATGCGGAGAAATCCATGTATGGGGATGTCCGTGCGGTTACGTTTGCAAGGGAAAAGCTCCTTCCTAAGATTAATGCTCTTGTGAACAATCCGGCCGAAAAGTCCCGTATTGCCCGTTGCTGTCAACTGCTGAATGATATGTATGTTTCAGGCGATATGGATGTGAGATCCATTATTACAATTGTGATACTCAACGGCATCGATGGGGAAAGTGCTGTAGAAACTGTACGTTCACAGTTGAGCGAAGAACTTCAAAAAAGCTATAAGGCGGCTTTGAAATTCAAAGGCAAAAAAGTAAAGCCTGAAAAAAAGAAGAAAAAGAAAAAGTTTATAGCGGATATTTTGCAGCAGCAAAACCGATAGTACCGATGGTTTTGATGATTTTATTGCCGGGAGCTTGCCAAACAAACTCCCGGTATTACTTATAACTGACAATCGCGACGCAATGTAAAAAATTGTAATCAGTAAAAATAATTGCTAAAAAACTTGACAGAGAATCCGCCGTGTGTTATGATGACTATACCTCAAGTAAAGGGGGTTATTTTTTTGTGCCCATTTATTTGAGGGAGGCCGAAGCCTTTTTGTGGGCTTAAAAATTTTTCCGTACAGCGGGAGGTGCCGTTATGAGAACCAAGGTAACATTAGCCTGCACAGAATGCAAACAGCGTAACTATGATACCACGAAGAACAAAAAGAATGATCCGGACAGGCTTGAAATGACCAAGTACTGCAGGTTCTGCAGGAAACATACGCTTCACAGAGAAACGAAGTAATCCGGACGGAGGGACAAAAAAATTATGGCCGATAAAAGTGGAAAGAAAGAGAACGTTTTTGTCAGAATGGGCAAAAACATTTCAAAATTCTTTCGCGAGTCAAAAAGTGAAGCCAAAAAAATGGTTTGGCCTACACCCCAATCGGTATTCAAGAACACAGGTGTTGTTCTGGTCACCATTATCGTAATTGGTTTGTTCGTTTTTGGGCTGGATACGTTGCTGGTTAACCTGCTTGGTCTGATCATGAATGTTGCGGGTTGATTGAATGTTTCAAAATAATTTGAAGAAGCGGAGGGTTTTCTTTGCCAGAGCAAGCAAGATGGTATGTGATCCATACCTATTCGGGCTATGAAAACAAAGTAGCCTCCAATCTTGAAAAAACGGTGGAAAACCGCCAGCTTCACGATTTGATCCAGCAAGTTCTTGTTCCGACCGAAACCGTCACAGAAATCAAGGATGACAAAAAGCGCGAGGTGGAGCGGAAGATTTTCCCTGGCTATGTTCTTGTCAAAATGATTTTAACCGATGAATCTTGGTATGTGGTGCGGAATATCCGCGGCTGTACCGGGTTTGTAGGCCCCTCGTCTAAGCCGATTCCCTTGACGGATGAGGAAGTAGCAAAGCTTGGCGTTGAGAAAAAAGAAGTTGAGGTTTCCTATGATGTCGGCGATTCCGTCCAGATTATCGACGGTCCTCTCGAAGGATTTGTCGGTGTTGTAGAAGAAGTCGACAAGGACAAAAACCGGGTTCGTGTCACTGTATCTATGTTTGGGCGTGAAACACCGGTTGAGCTTGAGTTGCATCAGGCTCAAGCAATGGAATAATTCACAATTGGTAATATGGCGGAATCTTCCGCCTGTTATGAGGGGCAGTGCCCCTGTGGGAGGAGCGGATTTTTCGCTCCGCCAGCAACCACGAATTTTGGAGGTGCGTTAAAATGGCTCAAAAGGTTACGGGCTTGATAAAGCTCCAGATACCTGCCGGTAAAGCTACGCCGGCACCGCCGGTGGGACCGGCTCTTGGTCAACACGGCGTTAATATCATGGCGTTTACAAAGGAATTCAATGAGCGTACAAAAGGGCAAGCAGGGATGATTATTCCCGTTATTATCACGGTGTATGCCGACCGCTCATTTACGTTTATTACAAAAACGCCGCCCGCCGCAGTTCTCATTAAAAAGGCTTGCGGAATTGAAAAGGCTTCCGGTCAGCCGAACAAGAATAAGGTGGCTAAAATTACCCGTGAACAGATCCGTAAGATTGCTGAGACAAAAATGCCCGATTTAAATGCCGCTTCCATAGAAGCTGCCATGAGCATGGTCGCCGGAACCGCGCGCAGTATGGGCGTTGAAGTTACGGACTGAACAATAGCCCGGGTGGGAGGAAGTATGAATCCGATTTTACCACTTCACAGGGAGGATAACCAATGAAACACGGAAAAAAATACAACAACAGCGCAAAGCTGATTGACCGTTCCAACCTTTACGATCCAAGTGAGGCACTTGATCTTTGCATCAAGACGGGCACGGCCAAATTTGACGAAAGCGTAGAAGTTCATGTCAAACTCGGCGTGGACAGCCGCCATGCGGATCAGCAGGTTCGCGGTGCCATTGTTCTTCCGCACGGCACCGGTAAAACGGTGCGTGTTCTTGCACTGTGCAAAGGTGATGCGGCAAAGGAAGCCGAAGCTGCGGGAGCTGAATATGTGGGTGCAGAAGAATTTATTCAGAAAATCCAGAGCGAAAACTGGATGGATTTTGATGTGCTGATCACAACACCCGATATGATGGGACAGGTTGGTCGCCTAGGTAAAATCTTAGGCCCACGCGGATTGATGCCTAACCCGAAGGCAGGGACTGTTACTCGTGAGATCGGCAAAGCTATTACAGAGGCGAAAGCCGGTAAGATTGAGTATCGCTTGGACAAGTCCAACATCATTCATTGCGTCATCGGCAAGGTTTCCTTTGGCAGTGAGAAATTGCTTGAGAACCTTAACACTCTGTTAAGTGCAATTATCAAGGCAAAACCGGCTGCGGCAAAAGGTCAGTATATCAAATCATGCGTTGTCGCATCCACAATGGGACCTGGCATTAAAATCGATCCAAACAAATTTAGTGCTTGATTTTGATTGACAATTACAATATTTTTTGCTATAATAAACTAAAATAGTAGTTTTTCTTTATTCAAAGACAGCAGGTGCTGTACGCTTAATGGATTTTCCAGCCTGCCGAGAATAAGGTTCGATATGCATTTGTGTGTTGAAAGCCTTTTCTGCGGCAGCGGGAAAGGCTTTTTACGTTGCGTGCTTGATCTGCACCAAACGGAGGTGAATCTATTTGCCAAGTGAAAAGATTTTGGAAGAGAAGAAGCGAGCTGTGGCTCAGCTTTCCGAAAGTTTGAAATCTGCCCGCACGGGTGTTATTGTTGACTATAAGGGTATCACAGTGGAGGCTGACACAAAACTCCGCAAGCAGATGCGTGAATCCGGCAGCCAATATAAAGTTGTCAAGAATAGCATTTTACGCAGAGCTCTTCAAGAAGTAGGAATCGAAGGGCTGGAAGGGGTTTTGGAAGGAACAACAGCCATTGCTATCAATGCAGATGATTATATTGCTCCGGCCAAAATTATTGCTGAGTATGCTGAGAAAAGTGATACTTTTACCATTAAAGCAGGTTTTATTGATGGTAAAGCGGTAAGCGTAGAAGAAATCAAGAAGCTCGCATCTCTCCCGTCGAAAGAAGAATTGGTTGCCCAGACGCTGCGTGGCTTGAATGCACCGATTTCTGGTCTTGTCACCGTTTTGAACGGCACTATTAGAGGACTGGTTATTGCATTGAATGCCATTGCTGAAAAGCAAAAAGAATCTGCTTAAAGCTTAAATTTATTAATTATATGGAGGTTTCTATCTTATGTCTGATAAAGTTGCAAAGCTGATTGAGGATGTTAAAGCCCTTTCTGTTTTAGAATTGTCCGAACTGGTAAAAGCTCTTGAAGAGGAGTTTGGCGTATCTGCCGCTGCTCCGGTTGCTGTTGCTGCTGCTCCTGCTGCTGGCGGTGCCGCTGCTGCTGAAGAAAAGAGCGAATTCGATGTTATCCTGAAATCTGTAGGTTCTCAGAAGATTCAGGTCATCAAAGCTGTTCGTGAGATTACTGGCCTTGGTCTGAAGGAAGCGAAAGAACTTGTTGACAACGCTCCGAAAGCTGTTAAAGAAGGCGTTTCCAAGGAAGATGCAGAATCCATGAAGGAAAAACTCACCGCTGCTGGTGCAGAAGTGGAATTAAAGTAAGTTTTGTTCATCTGTTGTTCTCCTGTACCATAAAACAGGAAAGGACCGTATCAAACAGCCTTTTTGGTTTGTTTGGTGCGGCCTTTTTTGTATTTTTTCGGTGTCTTTCCTTTGGGATATTCGGATTTGGAATCCTGCAATACCTACCCTGCAAAACCATAAGGCAGACATTATTGAATTTCCAAGGTAATATCAAGGAGATATTTATTGATGCGGTTGGAATCGTTCTTCATCCAGCTATTGCAGTTATGTAAGAAACAAATTGTTACATCGACCATCTTTGAGATTTATAAAAAACACAGCCCGATTACTACAACATAGGGGCGAATAAAATATCATGAATGATACAAAAATTTCATGCAAACATCAATATATAGTTGGATACTCTCTCAGAATGCCGCAGCTTTTTTGATAGTTTATTTTGCGATAACTGCGGCTGCAAAATAAAGCTGAGTTTGCCATGGAGGATATTATATATTGCGGCATATTTCATTGGCTGGATACTTGCCTTTAATGCAGCCACATCGGTTCATATCAGCGTTTTTGGAAATAATTTTTTCGTTTCACTTGTCATTTTTCTCTTGCTCAGCTATGTTTTTGGGCAGCTAAACAGGCTGATTCTAAGGTATGGAAAATGGATAGAAGTAAAATAAAATTTTGCGTATGCGAAGTGCTTTGCTTACGTTCCTAACCAAATCGTCTGCTTAGATTCTTTTGCGTTTTAACGTCAAGTATGATTTGGCAGGCAAAGCGCTTACATTTTTCTGTATTTTTTCACTTTGCGCATATGTTTTCTTTTGCGGTTATAAATTACCATGAGAATAATATAAATTATCACAAGGAGAATAATAAGGGCCGCAATAATCAGAAACCAAGTGGACGTGAAAATGGACTTTATCACATCCGTCATGTGCAGCAGTTCACTTCTCTCCACAGATTCAGCAGCGACCAAATTAATGGTAGCCAGTGTCTGATCCGCATATTTCAAAGTTGCCTGACCGATGACGTCTCCTTTTTTTACGGGAGCATCCACATGGTCCGGTATGTTTTTGTCAATGATAATGCTGCTTGCAGATACATCTTTTGGCAAAATGGCGGAATAGCTCTGTTCAGCGGTGAGCAAAAGGCTGTCTTTTTGCCATGCATAGTTTAGCTTGACTTCGCCAAGGGATTGATCCTTGCCCACAATTTGTTTCAGTGTCAGCTTTGTTAATGCCCATCGGTAGAGAGCGGCGGTGTCAATCATCTCGCCACGTGTTGTAATTTTATTTCCGTTGGCATCGACCGAAGGAGCGCCGAGCGCTACGCAAAGATAGCTGTAACCGTATGCGGATGCAGTGGATATCAAACAGTAGCCTGCTTCATCGGTATGGCCGGTTTTGATTCCTTTGGCGAACTGATAAAAATATTTGCCTCCTAAGGCGTTTCGATCAATCAGTAAGTTGGTTGTGGCAAGCGTAGGCATTTGTTTTCCCGCATCCGGTCCGCCAACAGGGGTGTAAGTATAGCGCGTTTGGGAGCAGATCTCCATAAAATAAGGCAGGCTCATAGCGTACCGTGTTATTTTTACCAGATCATTGGCCGTTGTATAATGATTTTCGTCGTGCAGGCCATGTGGATTTGCAAAATGGGTACCTGTGCAGCCTAGCTCCTGTGCTTTTTGATTCATAAGATCAACAAATTTGTCAACATCTCCGCCGCCAACATAATCGGCAAGCACTAGTGCAGCATCATTTCCCGAGGGAACCATCATACAATTTAACAGTTGATAAACGGTCAAGACGTCGCCCGCTTTGATCCCTGACATGGAACTGCCGGTTCCCAACAGACGGTCGATTACCTCTTTAGAAACGGTGACTGTCGTTCCCTGCAGGTCTTTGACCTGCTCGCTGACTATAATATACGTCATAATTTTAGTCAGAGAAGCCGGCTCTCTGCGCGCATCTGCATTTTTTTGATAAACGGTGGTATCTGTGTCCAGATTAACCAGTGCAATAGCCGCGCAGGAAGTATCGAAATCGATAGAAAAATTTGCAGCATGGGCAGGAATATTTGTCAACAGGACACAGCAGATGAGCAGGATGGAAAACAGAGATACTAGCTTTTTTTTCATGGAAATTTTTCCTCCGATGTGATATGATGATTAAGCTGATAAAACGAGCTTTTTATAATTCTGTATTTAGTATAACAGCCATTTCCGAAAAGATAAAGAACTACAGCAGAAAAACCTAGCTGATGCGCGATTTAAATCATGATAGTTTCGGAACCGGGCTGATTGGAGGAGGCCGGTATGATCTATTTGACTGCCGATACACATGGGGAATACGATCGATTTCATTCCCGCGAAATGCGAAAACTAAAATCCGGAGATACATTGATTGTCTGCGGGGATTTTGGATTTATTTGGAACGGAGACTCCGCGGAAGAGAAAATATTAAAAAAATTCGGGAAGAAAAAATATCGGATTCTGTTTTTAGATGGTGCGCACGAAAATTACGATTTACTTGAACGCTACCCGGTTTCTGAATGGAACGGCGGAAAGGTAAGAAAGATTAATTCCAATCTGTATCATTTGCTGCGCGGGCAGGTCTATGAGATTGAGGGAAAGAAAATCTTTGCTTTCGGCGGGGGCGAAAGTACGGAAAAACAGTTTCGTATGGAAGCCGGCAAATGGTGGGAGCGGGAAATGCCAACTATGGAGGAGATTCGCGAGGGTGCTGAAAACCTAGAGGCTGTCGGGAACAAGGTGGATTATATTGTAACCCACACACCCCCGCCTAAAATTGGCTCCGGTTCATTCGAGTTAGAAGAGTACGCAAAAAACCAACTGGAAGCTTTTTTTGAGAAGATAACAAAGCAAGTTCAATACGAAATATGGTTTTTCGGCTCCTTACATATCGACCGCAAAGTGACTTACAAACATTATGCGGTCTTTCAGCAGATTCTTCCTGCATGGGTCATTCCACCAAAACATCACTTTAGAAAGTAATACCAATACTCCGGTTCTGCAAATGGCGGGGCCGGAGTATTGGTATTATAAAGCAGAGTTGTTTGCGCGCACTCTGCTAAATGGTATCGTTTTTACATTAATCCGACCAATGTTTAAATAGCTGGCGTACTTCGGCGCGCAGTCCGCGATGTTCGGGAAGGGAAAGATCAGGATCCGAAGCAAGTATTTGTTTGGCGGCCATTTGGGCCTGATGAAGCGGTTCCATATCGGTCATCATGTTCGCTATCTTAAGATCAGGCAATCCGTGCTGTCTGCTTCCAAAAAAATCGCCGGGCCCACGAAGCTTTAAATCTTCGTCTGCTATGCGAAAACCGTCCGATGTAGAGCACAGAATTTTCAGCCGTGCCGAGGCCTCCTCGCCCTGTGATGACGAAACCAAAATGCAGGTGGATTCAAATGTTCCGCGCCCAATGCGTCCGCGCAGTTGATGTAATTGGGAGAGACCGTATCGTTCCGCATTTTCGATGAGCATGACTGTCGCATTAGGGACATCGACACCTACTTCCACGACCGTGGTGGAAACCAAAACATCGATTTCGCCGCCGGCAAAGCGGTTCATAACCGCTTCTTTTTCTTTTGGCTTCATTTTTCCATGTAGGGTGGCGATTCTGCAGTCAGGCAGCCATTTCTCTTTCAGCTGTTTCGCATATGTTTCCACACTAACCATGTCGTTAGTTCCCTCATCAATAGTGGGACAGACAATGTAGCATTGTCGGCCTTCGCGAACTCGCTTTCGAAGAAAGGCAAAGATTCGCGGCCGGTATTCCGGCGTTACCGCGTAAGTTGCCGTTTTTTGTCGGCCGGGCGGCAATTCGTCAAGAATAGAAATATCCAAATCTCCGTAAATCATTAGTGCAAGTGTGCGCGGAATTGGTGTAGCGCTCATAACCAGAGTGTGGGGTGAATTTCCCTTTGAAGCAAGCGCTGCTCGCTGCGCTACACCGAACCGGTGCTGCTCATCCGTGATGACAAGGCCTAGACGGCGAAATTGAACATCCTGCGATATCAGTGCATGTGTGCCAACTATCAGATCGATTTCACCGGCTGCAAGTGCGCTTCGCAGCTTTCTTTTTTGCGCGGCAGGGAGGGATCCCGTCAAAAGTCCAACCCGTATCCCCGCGTTTGATAGAAGTGAAGTGAGAGTCTCGGCATGCTGTTTTGCGAGGATCTCCGTTGGGGCCATTAATGCGGCCTGCATACCGTTTTTTATAGCGCTGTGGCATAGGGCAGCTGCAACAGCGGTTTTGCCGGAGCCAACATCCCCTTGAATCAGCCGGTTCATTGAGAAACCACTCATCATATCCGCCATAGCTTCACGAATGGCTCTGCGCTGAGCGCCTGTAGGTTTAAAGGGTAGCATGCGATAAAACTCAGCGGTCCAGTCGGTTTGAAGCTGAAATTGGCTTTTAGAACGAGTATGACTCTTTAGTTTCAAAAGCCCCAGTTGCAGAATGAGAAGTTCTTCAAAAATCAGCCGTTTGCGGGCCAGTGCTAAGGCTTCCATATCTGCTGGAAAGTGTATGTTTTTCAGTGCGAAATCAAGCCGGCAAAGCGACAATTTCTGGCGCAGCATGTGTGGAATCGGGTCTCTCATCGGGTCCGGCAGCAGGCGTAGGGCTTCGCGCACTGTTTTTGCAATCATCCGACTGGAAAGCCCGCTTGTTTGTCGGTAAACGGGCAAAACCGGAGGACAGGAATTGGCGGGATAAAATTCCGGGGAAGCCATTTCACGCTTTAAAAAATTTGCGGTGACTTTGCCATAGAAGATGTATTCTTCATTTTCTCGGAGCAGATTCATTACATAGCGATTGTTAAAAAAAGTTAGCTCCATAGTGCTTTCCCCGTCGTATGCACGTGCTTTATACAGCGTTAGCCCGTTGCGGATACGTGTTTCCTTTGGCGGTTGTTCTACAACAGCGCGAATTGCACAGGTTGTGCCAAGCGGAGCGGAACGAATGGTGAATGGGTGGCTTAAATCCTCGTAGGTACGCGGGTATAGACGCAGCAAAGCGCCGACTGAAGGCGCGCCGAGCTTTTTATACAACTCTGCGCGCTGTTTGCCGACGCCTTTTAAGGTTTGTATTTCCTGTCCGTACAAACTTGCCATTTTACCACCTGCAAACCAGTATTCCGTTGATTCAGGCGGGAAAGATTGTTATTCCACTGAGATAATAAAGTAATGCACGGGTTGGCCGCCATTGACTAAGGTAATCTCAATATCGTTGCTGACTTTCGATTTAATGCGGTTGCATGCATCGTTTGCCATTTCTTCGGTCACGTCTGCACCATAAATTAAAGTAATAAACGAGGTCCCGCGCCCTACCATGGATCTGGTTAGCTTAGAACATGCGTGAACGATGTCCTTTTTCCTTTCTACCAAACTCAGCTTACCGTTGACAAGACCTAAAATGTCTCCCTTGTGAATTCGTTTTCCGCCAAATTCGGAATCACGGGCCGCATATGTCACAATACCGGTCTGCACACCGGAGGCGGCTTCCATCATGCTTACGGTGTTTACTTCTACACTGGTATCAGGATTGTAAGCGAGCAGTGCAGACAGTCCTTGCGGAATTGTACGAGTTGGCAATACAATAACTTTCCTGTCTTGAATTAGGGGAATTGTTTGTTCGGCAGCCAAAATAATATTTTTGTTGTTCGGGAGGATAATAACAGTTTTTGCCGGTGTTGCAAGGGCTGCGGCCATCAGTTCTTCCGTGCTTGGATTCATGGTCTGTCCGCCGCTTACCACCTGTGCGCATCCAAGGTCGGTGAAAAGCGTTTTTAAGCCATCGCCTGCGGCAACCGCAACAAAGCCGACTTCCTCCACCGGTTCCGCCGGCTCCGGCGCAGCGGCTTTTTCTTTGGCAGCTTCATTTGCTTCGCTGTTTTTTCTGTGCTGTTCTTTCATATTATCAATTTTTACAGTGAGAAGCTGACCATAAGCCAGTCCTGCTTCCAGCGCGTTACCCGGATTTTCCGTGTGTACATGCACTTTTATGATTTCGTCGTCGGGGACAACTAACACACAGTCTCCAATGCCTTCCAGATAGGTACGCAAATTTTGCGGATCTTTTTCACATTCCGGGTTTCTTTCTACAATAAATTCCGTGCAATAGGTAAAATTAATCACTTCATCAAATTCCGCAGCGGCATTCCGGAAGAAATCGCTGTCCAAAGTTTTATCTTTTTCACTTTGCCCCTGCTCTTCCGGCGTTTCGCTGGAAATTACTATGTTGTCTCGAAAAACGCTCAGCATGCCATCAAAAATATGGCACAGGCCTTTTCCGCCTGCGTCTACAACTCCTGCACGCTTGAGCACCGGAAGAAGTTCGGGCGTTTTAGCAAGTGCTTCTTTAGCCCCGTTGCAAACGGCTTCCCAAACAGCAACCGGTTCATCGTTGTTTTCTGCGGCTTCTCGGCCTGCCTCACATGCAACGCGTGCCACAGTCAAAATAGTTCCTTCCGTTGGCTTCATAACCGCCTTATAGGCGGCTTCCACACCGATACCGAGCGCGGAGACAAGGTCAGCCCCTCCAATTTCATCCATGCCTTCCACACCTTTTGCAAATCCACGAAACAAAAGGGATAGAATAACACCGGAGTTGCCTCTTGCCCCGCGCAAAAGCGCACCAGATGCAATTTTTGCAACTTCCCCGGCAGAATTGGACGAGGTCTTTGCAAGTTCTGTAACAGCGGACCCCATGGTCATGGACATGTTTGTGCCGGTGTCGCCATCCGGAACGGGAAAAATATTCAGTTCATCAATCGAGGTTTTATATCGTATTATATTATTTGCGCCGGATATAATAGCGTTTTTTAGATCGCTTCCGTTAATCACTTTGTCAGCACTCCCTCATTTCTAACAGCGGTTAAAATCCGGTATTTGCCGGTTATTTAATCATTATACCATACACCGCCATTTGATTCAATTGTTAAAAATCAGGCTGCAAAGCACCAAAATGTAGGACTACAATACATATTGGACAGTTGAGAAAAAATAAAATACAGAAATGGACACATCGGTTACAATAAAGCTACCCAAACCAAATCATACCGAGAGGAAGTGTCCATTCCTGCATGAATAGTGTAACACAAGATATGAAGTTTAGGCAATCCATAATGATCTACGCTCAAAAGTACGGTGTCAGTCGTGCAAGCAGAAAGTACAACAAAAGCCGTTCCTTTATTTACTTTTGGATGGCTCGGTATGACGGTACATTAGAATCGTTGGCTTGCCGGTCTAGAAGGCCACACAGTCATCCAAACCAACATACACCTGCCGAGTTAAAACTGATTCGCGACATGCGGCGCAGGAACCCAGAACTCGGTATGATTGAACTATGGTCCCGGTTAAAAAAGCGCGGATACAAGCGATGTCCGGAAAGTCTGTTCCGTGTAATGCGCCGAATGGGGATTTTTCCAGAGGCAAAACCGAAGAAAAAATATCAGCCAAAGCCATATGAGCAAATGACGCATCCCGGAGAGCGCATTCAAATCGATGTAAAGGTAGTCCCAAAGCGCTGTATTGCCGACCCTGAGCTTCGGCTTTTTCAGTACACAGCCATCGATGAATTTTCTAGGCTACGTTTTTTGGCAGCATACCCTGAACAGAGTACCTACTCTTCTGCCGACTTTCTTAAACGAGCTGTCAAATGGTTTGCCCGGCGCGGTGTTCATGTGGAATGCATTCAAACTGACAACGGTTTTGAATTTACCAACCGTTTTTCCCCATCAAAGAAACATCTGCTGACGCTCTTCGAGGCCACTGCCGCTCAACTGCATATCTGGCACAAACTGATTCGGCCTTATACGCCCAGGCACAATGGTAAAGTGGAACGCAGCCATCGCGAAGACCAAAAGCGCTTTTACAACAAACACCATTTTTATTCCTTAGCGGACTTTGAAAACCAACTTTCCATCTACTTACGACGCTCTAACAATATGCCGATGCGTCCCCTTCACTGGTTATCTCCTTCTGAATTTTTACAATCCCATACTGTCCAATATGTTTGACAAACCTACATAAAAATCAGGCTGCAAAGCACCAAAATAAAATATATCCTCACACAAGGTGAGGATATGCCAAATTCTATCTGGGTTCTACAATCAATTTAATCGCAGTCCGCTCCTCTCCATCAATTGTAACGCTTGCGAAAGCGGGGATGCAAACTGCATCAATTCCGGACGGTGCCAAGTATCCGCGCGCGATAGCTATGGCTTTAATAGCCTGATTGGTGGCACCAGCGCCAACAGCTTGAATTTCTACTGCGCCAGCTTCCCGGATGACACCTGCAACCGCGCCGGCAACAGAATTAGGCGCCGATTTTGAAGACACTTTTAAGATTTCCATAAGCTATCCTCCAACTTTTAGTGATAATAATATCATAAATCGAAAAAACAATTTTTGCAAGATATTTTAATAAAAAATAATTTTTCTCTGCAAAATTAGTTGTCAGAATAGCCAAATATGTTCAATAAATTTGTAACCTCTCAATGCAAATGGTCTTTCCGGTCTTTTCATCAATGGAAAAAACGGCACCATCGATTCGGCAATCGCCATCCGCAACAGCAAAGCGAACAGGCATCTTGGTCCGCATTTTACGGATGACTAGTTCCGGTTTTACTCCCAAAACAGAATGTATAGGGCCCGTCATACCCAAATCAGACAGATAGCCCGTACCGTTTGGCAAAATTGTTTCGTCAGCGGTTTGCACGTGGGTATGTGTTCCGAATACTGCCGAAACACGTCCGTCCAAATAATAGGCAAGAGAACGCTTTTCGCCGGTTGCTTCAGCGTGGAAATCTACCAATGTGATTTTGGGCACACCTGCTGAAAGAATTCGGTCTGCTGCGTCAAAGGGGGATTCCATGCTTTCCATATAAACGGTACCAATCAGGTTCACAATGCCGACCTGAATTCGGCCCAAATCGACCACCTCAAGTCCTTTGCCGGGTGCTGCGGCAGGATAGTTGGCCGGGCGCAGCAGGGCAGGGCAGGAATCGTAAAAATCATAACTTTCTTTTCGGCGGAAGCTGTGGTTGCCGGTTGTGATGACATCTACGCCGCTGTCAAACAAATAACGTGCGGAAGCAGGGGTTAGACCGTTGCCGTCGGCGGAGTTTTCTCCGTTTGCAATGACTAAGTCTATTCCCTTGAGTTTTTTCACGGCGGGAAGGTGTTTGCGCAAAAAACGGCAGCCTATGCTGCCCACCACATCGCCGATTGCCAGAATATTCATTATTCATTTTCCCCTTTGGATGAAATGGTATTAAAAAGGCAACAGCACGCTGTCGCTCTTTGTTTTCTAAAAATTCTGCACAGGAAGGTAACCCTTCCTGTGCAGCGCTCTTACCGCAGCGTTGTTGGCTGGCGGATTATTTTTTATTTTGCGTATTCAATTGCTCTGCTCTCGCGGATTATCGTAACCTTGATTTGACCCGGATATTCCAGATCACTTTCTATCTTTTTGCATATATCGCGTGCAAGAAGAGCCATTTTGTCATCGCCGATTGCTTCGGGTTTCACCATGATACGAATTTCGCGGCCGGCCTGAATCGCATAACTGCGATCCACTCCGTCGAACGAGGAAGCGACAGCTTCCAGTTTCTCAAGGCGCTTGATGTAATTTTCCAGATTTTCACGTCTTGCTCCTGGACGAGCCGCGCTGATAGCATCCGCGGCCTGTACTAGACAGGCAACAATCGTCTTGGGTTCCACGTCTCCGTGGTGTGCCTGGATTGCGTGTATCACCGCGTCGCTTTCCTTATATTTGCGAGCCATGTCGACACCAATATCAACATGGGAACCTTCGATTTCATGATCCAATGCTTTACCAATATCATGCAGCAGGCCGGCCCTGCGTGCAATAGTGGGGTCCAAACCGAGTTCGCTTGCCATCATGCCGGCAAGATAGGCAACTTCCAAGGAATGATTCAAAACATTCTGTCCGTAACTGGTGCGGTAACGCAGCCGCCCCAGCAATTTGACCAGTTCGGGGTGAACGCCGTTTACACCGGCTTCAATTACAGCATGCTCGCCTTCTTGCTTAATGGTGGCATCCACCTCTCGGCGAGCCTTTTCAATCGTTTCCTCAATTCTTGCCGGGTGAATTCTCCCATCCGCAATCAGATGCTCCAAGGCAATGCGCGCAACTTCACGGCGTACGGGTTCAAAGCAGGAGAGGGTAATTGCTTCCGGTGTGTCGTCAATAATCAAGTCGACTCCGGTCATGGTTTCAATCGCGCGGATATTTCTTCCCTCGCGGCCGATAATCCTGCCCTTCATTTCATCATTGGGCAGGGGAACAACGGAAATGGTAGCTTCCGCAACATGGTCTGCGGCACAGCGCTGAATTGCGGTAGAAATGATTTCCCGCGCGGTTTTTTCCGCTTCTTCCCGTGTCTGCTGTTCAAATTCCATCAGTTTAATGGCTTTTTCATGAGTGAGCTCATTTTCAAGATTGTTCAGCAGACAATCCTTTGCCTGTTCCTTGGTAAATCCGGAGATACGCTCAAGCATTTCAAACTGACGCTTTTTTAAGGCTTCCGCCTCGCTAAGGCGTTCATCCGCATGTCTGATTTTATTATTCAGGATTTCATCCTTAGCTTCTAAATTTTCAGTCTTTTTGTCAAGCGTTTCTTCCTTTTGCTGAATGCGGCGTTCTTGGCGTTGAATTTCTTTCCGGCGCTCATTGAGTTCGCGCTCAGATTCCACTCTCTGGCGGTGAATTTCGTCTTTCCCCTCCAGAATCGCTTCTTTTTTCTTCGCTTCCGCTGTTTTAATTGCGTCACTCACAATTCGTTTTGCTTCCTGTTCTGCAGAACCAATTGTGTATTCAGCGGTCTTTTTTCTGTGTGCAATTCCGGCAATAAATGCTAAAATTGCAGAGACCACTGCACAAATAGCGGCAATAATAATGCAAGTTAGTAGGCTTACAGTCAAATATTGGCACCTCCTTTCTTCTTTGTTGTAGTAACGTAAATGAAAAATCATACAATTTGGTGTTATGGGTGCGTTATCCCATAAAATGCAAAATGATGCATTATAAATATAATTGTATTACTTTTTATACCAGTCTGTCAAGAAATTTGCTTAGAAATACCGGTGATAGATTTAGCTTAAATTTTGAATTTCTAAATACATAAAAATCCATATAACCTGTCACGGCAACTTTATGTAAAGTCTTGACTTTCGGTGGAAGCGGTGGTATGATAATGCACAATTCATATTATAGATGAAAATAGGATAGTTGAATGCGTTGACGAGGAGGTCGCATCCTGCGTTTCCGTTTCAGAGAGCGTGCGTTATAAGCTGAAAGCGCATGCAACGGAATGGATGAAGGCTACCACCTCTGAGTGTGCACCGAAGCCCAGAGCAAAAGGTGTGCCGGTTGCCACCGTTATCCGGCAGCAATGAGGGTGAAAGCTGTGCTTTCGCCGCAATTGGGTGGAACCGCGGGATTCATGCCCGCCCCATGTTGTGGGGCGGGCTTTTACTTTTTGTAAAAGGAGTGTAGACGGAATGATACATGTAAATTTAAAAGGCGATATTCGAGAGTATGAAAGCGGAACGACCGTCGCAGAGATTGCAAAGTCCATTGGTGCTGGGCTGTATAAAGCCGCGTGCGCGGGAAAGCTTAATGGGAAAACAGTGGATTTGCGTACGCCGCTGTACGAGGACTGCAGCCTTGAAATTCTGACATTTGATGACGCAGAGGGCAAACGTGCTTTCTGGCACACCACTTCTCACATTATGGCACAGGCGGTGAAACACCTGTTTCCGGAAGCAAAGTTTGCCATCGGCCCGGCGATTGAAAACGGCTTTTATTATGATTTCGATTTGCCGCGCACATTAACACCGGAAGACCTTACAGCCATTGAGGCGGAGATGAAAAAAATCGTAAAACAGAACCTTCCGCTTGAAAGATTTGAACTTGAGCCGAACGAAGCAATCGAGCTGATGGAAAAAGATCATCAGGACTATAAGGTGGAGCTGATTCAGGAACATTCCGGCAAAGGAGAAAAAATCAGCTTTTACCGGCAAGGAGATTATGTGGATTTGTGCGCCGGTCCTCACCTGATGACAACCGGACCGGTTAAGGCAGTTAAGCTGACAAACTGCACGGGTGCTTATTGGCGCGCGGATAAAAACAATAAGATGCTGCAAAGAGTTTATGGAATATCGTTTCCGAAAGCCTCGCAACTCGATGCCTACCTTACCATGCTGGAAGAGGCCAAAAAACGCGATCATCGCAAGCTCGGCCGTGACCTTGACCTGTTCGATATTTACGAAGAAGGCCCGGGTTTCCCGTTCTTCCTGCCCAAAGGTATGGTGCTGCGCAATCTTTTGGAAAATTTCTGGCGCGAAGAGCATGTAAAACACGGTTATGAAGAAATCCGCACACCAATCATTTTGAACAAGGATCTGTGGCTTCGTTCCGGACACTGGGAGCACTACAAAGATAATATGTATACGACCAAAATCGATGACGGGGATTACTGCATCAAACCGATGAACTGCCCCGGCGGAATGCTGGTCTACAAACGTAAATTACATTCTTACCGCGACCTTCCGGAGCGCGTTGCGGAATTGGGACTTGTTCATAGGCATGAACTGTCCGGCGCGCTGCACGGACTGATGCGTGTGCGCTGCTTTACCCAAGACGATGCACACATCTTTATGACGCCGGATCAAATTGAAAGTGAAATCCTTGGGGTCATGGATTTGATTGACAGTTTCTATAAGGTTTTTGGATTTGACTACAGTTTGGAGCTTTCCACTCGCCCGGAGGACTCCATGGGTACGGATGAGCAGTGGGAAATGGCGACAAATGCTTTGATTCATGCTTTGAAGGCCAACGGCAAACCCTATGTGATTAACGAAGGGGACGGTGCGTTTTATGGGCCAAAGATAGACTTCCATTTGCGCGATTCTATCGGCAGAACATGGCAGTGCGGTACCATTCAGCTCGATTTCCAGATGCCGGAGCGCTTTGACCTGACTTACACCGGTGCAGATGGCGAGAAACATCGCCCGGTTATGGTTCACCGCGTCATTTTCGGCAGTATCGAACGCTTTATCGGTATTTTGACGGAGCATTTCGCAGGAGCATTTCCGCTTTGGCTGGCACCGGTGCAGGTTAAGGTTCTTCCGATTTCGGACAGTGCGCATGATTATGCTCGTCAGGTTGCAGAAAAGCTGACTGCTGCCGGCTTGCGCATGGAATTGGATACTCGGAATGAAAAAATCGGTTATAAAATTCGTGAGGCTCAGCTTCAGAAAATCCCATATATGCTTGTCATTGGAGAAAAGGAAGCGAAAAGCGGAGAAGTTTCTGTCCGCAGCCGCAAAGGCGGGGACATGGGCAGCATGAAACTTGAGGACTTCATCAGCAAAGCAATGACTGAAGTAGCTACAAAAGCAAAAGACTGATTTTCACAAGTAAAATAATAGTTTTAATTTGAGCGGGCCGATTCTCCTCGGAGGATTGACCCGCTGTTTCATTTGTATGGAACTTAAAACATGGAAACTCAATTTTCCTTTTTCAGTTTGGACTTTATCCATTCAATCAAAAGCCCAATCATAAAGCAAACTGCAAAGGTAACGACAAAGCTCAATAATGCGTGTGTAAAAATAGGAGGGTAGGTGCTGTTGTAACGCCATGGATGAAGCATACGGGGCAGAACCGTTCCGCCACACGTTACTCCTAAACCGGTCCCTACTGCGAGGTTGAAAGCCTTTTTAACCATTGTTAACTCCTCCCTTACAACCTGAATATCGGTATTATATCACATTCTTTTGGGCAAAACGAATGAGTGCTGTTCAGCGGTCCAAGTTGAATAGAACTAATAACAATATATAGTTATGTATTGACTATTGCATCTATATGTTGTATAATACAGCTATAAATAAAAGGGAGTGACAGGAATGCAGAACAATGTAACAGTGGTTGGCGGTAAGCTGGAAGAGGCTGAAATCAATAATTATATTGCATATGTAAGCAAGAAAAATCCGAACAGGACGATAAAATCCCTGCGGATTGAGCCCGACGGCGAATATGTCAACCTGACCTATGAACTGGAGCCGGTTCCATTTGAACGGATTCGCAGAATTACGGGATATTTGGTTGGCACCATGGACCGCTGGAACAATGCGAAACGTGCCGAAGAGCGGGATCGCGTCAAGCACGGAGTTTAATTTGCTTTTCTGCGTTTTATTTGAAATTACCTGAATGAATGTTTTTTCTTTGAAGAAAGGGATATGCTAATTTTGGGGTGATCATGGTATGACAGAAATTGATCCCAAAGTAAAAGGCAGATTTCTTTCTCTTTCAAAGGAATTACAAGAAGAAATTATGAAAAAGGATGTTAAAATTCACAGCCTGCAGGATTTGATTCACTGTCTGGAAACAATTGTCCTAGAAGGTTGACGGAAGGACGCTGCCCGTTTTTGTGCGGGCGGCGTTTTTCTTGTTTCCGGAAAGCGATACCGCAGATTTGCGAAAATGATGGAATGAAATTTTCAATTTTTTTCATTTTTGTGATTGAAATTATTTTCTTGGTCCATACTAATTGAAGAAGGATAAAAAATCTTTCTCAGCTCTATTGCAGTAAATCGTACTGTGAAGTTTTCACTGCGATGCATGCTGTATGATTTCTCATTTAAGGATGGTTTATGGAACAGTTTAAAAGAATTCCGGCGCATATCGGCATTATTCCGGACGGAAACAGAAGATGGGCCGTTGAACATGGATTACAAAAAGAAGATGGGTATCAATACGGAATTGAACCGGGATTCCGGCTGTATGAAATGATGCTGGAATACGGTGTTAAAGAAGCTACTTTTTATGGATTTACAAAAGATAATAACAAAAGGGCAAAAAGGCAGCGCGACGCTTTTACAAAAGCCTGCGTGGACGCCGTGGAACGTCTCAGCGGACAGGATGCTAATTTGTATGTTGTTGGCAATACGGAGTCACCTGCTTTTCCCGCAGAACTGAAAAAATATGCAAATCGGCGTGTTTGCTTTGGAAGGGGAAAAATCAACTTAAATTTTCTGGTCAATTACGACTGGGAATGGGATTTAAAGGGTTTGGCAGAGGAAGGAAAAATCAAATCATCGGCCATTCCAAGAATTGATTTGCTCATCCGGTGGGGCGGAAGACGGCGTCTAAGCGGCTTTTTGCCGGCACAATCCGTTTATGCTGACTTTTATATTTTGGATGATTTTTGGCCGGATTTTAAACCCTTGCATTTTTTGGAAGCCTTAAGATGGTATCAAAATTGTGATGTAACACTTGGTGGTTAATTGCGGTGTTCATAATAAATTCATATTTGTATGATATTATATAAACAATATGATTTCAAACAGGAGGTTTCGGATGGATACGAATGCTAAAGTTGCACTGCAAAGCAAGTTGAGGGTGTTTCTGGCTTATTACCGTTTAGCGGAAAAACAGCACGATCAGAAGCGTAAGGAAAAACTGGAACCATACATTGAGAACCTCCGTGAAGAATTAAAACATGCAGAATGACGCAGCAGAACTAATAGCAGAACTAATAAACGCAGTTTAAGTGGAGATTTAGGCAGGCTCCTTTTATGCTAACTCACGTATTTGAGAGTTGTTGTGTTTCCAATTTTTAATGTGATAAGTCACTTTTTAACAGGACATGCCGCACCGCAGGCAGAGAATGCTATCTTTCAACTGTGAAAGCAGCAAAACAGCCGCCGATTCTTGAAAGAATCGGCGGCTGTCTTATTTAACCAAACGAATGGAGAATCTAATCCAAATTTGCGCCGGCAAACTGACTGTTGTAAAGGTCTGCATAAAAGCCTTTCTTTGCCATCAGCTCTTTGTGATTTCCGGTTTCGATAATGGAACCATGGTTCATGACAAGGATCAGGTGCGCATCCCGAATGGTGGACAGACGGTGTGCAATGACGAAATTGGTTCTGCCGCGCATTAAAACATTCATAGCCTTTTGAATCAGAAGTTCGGTACGGGTATCAACGCTGCTGGTTGCTTCATCCAGAATCAGCACAGCCGGGTCGGCGAGAATGGCGCGCGCAATGGTGAGAAGCTGCTTTTGTCCTTGGGATATATTGGAGGCTTCCTCATTTAACACGGTCTGATAGCCGTCCGGAAGAGAGCGGATAAAATGATCCGCGTGAGCAGCTTTTGCCGCCGCCACAACTTGTTCGTGCGTCGCGTTTTCCTTAGCATAGGCAATATTTTCTTCAATGGTTCCGTTAAAGAGCCAAGTATCCTGCAGCACCATGCCAAACATGGTTCGCAGATTGCCGCGCGCGATTTTTCGAATATCCACCCCGTCAAACGTGATTTTGCCCTGATTGATTTCATAAAAACGCATCAACAAATTTACCAGAGTGGTTTTTCCTGCGCCGGTTGGGCCGACGATTGCAACCGTTTCACCCGGTTTAAAATCTAGGTTTAGGTCTTCCATCAACGGCACGGATTCTTTGTAGCGGAATGACACATGTTCGAAACGAATATTGCCTTTTGGGTTCTCAATTGTAATGGCATCCTTCGGATCTGGAATTTCCTCTTCCTCGTCGAGAACTTCAAAGACGCGCTCTGCGCATGCAATGGTGGACTGAATGATGTTTGCAATATTGGCTGTTTGGATAATCGGCATGGAAAACGAACGGGAATATTGGATAAACGCTGTAATATCGCCGATGTTCAGCATTCTTTTTGTGACGAAAATTCCGCCAACCACCGAGACAAGTACATATCCGATGTTGCTTACAAAGTTCATCAGCGGGTACATGATGCCGCTCATAAACTGTGCTTTCCAACCGGCGTCGTACAAATCATCGTTGATGTTCTCAAACGTTTCAATGGAGTCTTTTTCATGGCCGAATGCCTTAACGATGACATGTCCGGTAAACATTTCCTCCGTGTGCCCGCTTAAAGCGCCAAGGTGCTTTTGCTGTGCCTTGTAGTACTTCTGGGAGTGGGTTGCAATGAGCATCGTGACTCCGATATAAAGGGGCAGGGTGCATAACACAATCAGCGTCAAAATCGGGCTGTAAAGCAGCATCATAATGATATAACCGATGATTTGGCAGACGGACTGAATCAGCTGCGTCAAACTTTGCTGAAGTGTGCCCGAAATGGTGTCGATGTCATTGGTCATGCGGCTGAGAACATCGCCGGTGGTGTGATTGTCGTAATATTTCAGCGGCAGGCGCGTTAGCTTTTCATTTAAGTCTTTCCTCAAGCTGTAAACCGTCTCTTGCGCTACGCCGGACATCACATACTGCATAAGAAACGAAAACTGCGAACTGAGCAGGTAGATAAACAGAAGAAACAGCAGGGTCTTCCAAATGGCATCAAATGGAATGGCACCGTTGGTTTCTCGGATATAAACTAGGTATTTCTGCAAATCGTCGTCGCTCATCTGAAGTGACTGATTGTCGCTGTTCGTTTGGGGCATTTCTTTTGCCAAAGTGACAAACTGTTCCACCACGTTTGCTTTTTCATTCGCTTCGGGGATATCGCTCACGCGGGGGAGGCTGACAAATTCCCGCATGGCTTCCAGTTGTTCCTGCGAGATGGATTTTGCAAGATTTTCGTCAAATGCTTTGTCTGCGGCGGCTGCGGCCTGCTGCTCTGCCGCGGCGATTTGTTCTTGCGATGCTCCGCGTTCTACCAGTGCTGCACGTGCGGCAGCTTTGGCCTGTTCCTGCGCCTTTGCGCGTGCGGAATCAATCTGTTCCAGTTGTTCTTTGAGCATCGGGGTTATGGAGTCCTGTGCTTCGGTTATCCCGGACACAATGCGCTTTGCAATGAAACCGTCCGTCAGCTGATTAATCGCATCACCGCTGATTCTCGGTGCAAAAACGGTAAAGGCGGTTGCAAAAATGGCAAAGAGGAATACGGCGGTCAATTTCCAAAACTGCGGCTTGAGGTATCCGGCTAAGCGTTTGAGCGTTCCTTTAAAATCTTTGGCTTTTTCCACCGGTCTTCCGATAGCGCCGCCCGGCCCTCCGTGTGGGCCACTGTGCCTTCCGTGTCCGGCGGAAGTTGATGTATGTTTATTTTCACTCATGCCAATTCCTCCTCAGAAAGCTGCGATGCTACGATTTCACGGTAGACGCTGCAGTTTTTCAGCAGTTCTTTGTGCGTGCCGATTCCGGCAACCTCACCTTCATCCAGCACGATAATTCGGTCGGCGTCCATGACGGTGCCAACGCGCTGTGCAACAATGATGACAGTGGAGTTTTGCGTGTCCTTTTTCAGTGCCGCGCGAAGTTTTGCATCCGTTTTAAAATCCAGTGCGGAAAAACTGTCGTCAAACACATAGATTTCCGGGCGCCTGACCAAGGCACGTGCGATGGAGAGACGCTGCTTTTGTCCGCCGGAAAGGTTCTGCCCGCCTTCGGCAAGCAGAGAATCGTACCCATCGGGCATTTGTGAAATGAACTCCGAGGCCTGTGCGACTTCGGCAGCATGGCGGATATCGTCATCCGTCGCGTTTTCTTTACCGTACAACAAGTTCTCTTTGATGGTCCCTGTGAACAGTCGGGCTTTCTGCGGAACAAAACCGATTTTTTTTCTAAGTTCTTTCTGCGTCATAGACTTGACGTCTACGCCGTCTACAAGAATTCTGCCTTCATCCACATCATAAAAACGCGGAATCAAATTTACCAGCGTTGTTTTGCCGCTGCCGGTTCCGCCAATGATGGCGGTGGTTTCGCCCGGCTTTACAGAAAATGAAATATTGCGCAGAGCGGGCTGTTCCGCCCCCGGGTAGCTGAATGTAACGTTCTGAAATTCCACATAACCTTTTTCTTGTTTTGTGGACTGCGGCGCAGGAGGGTCAATGATTTCCGGTTCTGTTTCCAGCACTGCATTGATGCGGTCCGCGGCGGCTTGCGCACGTGGAATCATGATAAACATCATGACAAACATGAGCAGGGAGAACATAATTTGCATGGCGTACTGGATAAAGGCCATCAGCGCCCCGATATTCATTTCTCCCGTATCAATTCGTTTGCTGCCGAACCAGATAACGCATACGGTTACCAAGTTCATAATCAGCATCATCATCGGCATCAGGAATGCCATGATGCGGTTGACGTGGATGTAAGTGTTGGTTAAATCAAGGTTGGCGTCATCAAATCTTGCTTTTTCATAGGAGGTTTTGTTGAATGCGCGAATGACGCGGATACCGGTCAGATTTTCACGCAGAATCAGATTGAGTTTGTCCAACTTGTTTTGCACTTGACGAAACAGCGGGAGGACTTTCGATGTAACCAAATAAATGATGATAACCAGAACCGGCAGTGCAACGGCGAGAATCAGCGTTAGCGTGCTGTCTTGACGATATGCCTGTATAATTCCGCCGACACAAGTCAAAGGGGCACGCACCATCATGTTGATAATCATAATGGTGACGGTTTGAATTTGAATGATGTCATTTGTCGTTCTTGTAATCAATGTGGATGAGCCGAATTTGTCAAATTCATGCAATGAAAAATTTTCAACACGGCGGAATATCTTGTTTCGAAGTATCCTTCCTAACCCGACGGAAACTTTTGCACCAAGAAAGCCGGCCGCAACGGCACAGATAACGCCGCCGGCCGCCACTAAGAGCATGAATCCTCCTGTTTTTAAGATGTAGTCGATATCTTCGTTAAGAATTCCGTTGTTTACAATGTCTGACATCAGAGTGGGAAGGTATAGGTCGGACATCACCTGAAGAAAAAGGAAAAGCAGTATCATCACAATGGAAACTGCAAATGGCTTCAGGTTTCGGTAGATTTTCAGCATTCGGAAACCTCCTGGAATTTATGAATTGGATTGTTTATTGTGTTGCTCAATTTTTTTGAATTCATAAGAATAAACCTCGTGGAGCAGTTCGGCCAAGGTGATGCTTTTTTCGGTACCAAGGTAGTTGACCAAGTCCCTGATATGCGCCATAAACATTTTCTTATGATTTAGAAGAAACCGGCGGCCTTCTTCCGTTAGGCGGATATGAATCACACGGCGGTCATGATTGTCCGTGCGGCGTTCTACCAAATTCATTTGTTCCAAATGATAAACAACGGGTGTAACCGTTGGTGATTTGAGGTTCAGATGATGGCTGAGCTCGGAAATGCTGATGCCTTCAGGGTATGAAGACTCCAGCTGACTCAGTGCAAACAAAATCATCATATCGCTGTGCCTGCATGGAGATGCCGTATGTTTTCCGCGGTATGGCATGTCCCGCAGGCGGCGAAATTTTACAAGCGCATCCAGCAGTTTTTTTGTTGCGTACTCAGTATGTTCATCATTCGGCATTTTTGCAAATAACCCCTCTTTTAAAATTAATTAGGAATCCTATCTATTTGGTTTCCTAATTATAAGTCTTGCAACGGTTTTAGTCAATATTCGATTTGATATATTTGCTGCCTTTTTTATGAAAGTATTGTGTGTTATCACGAAAAAACGACCGGCAGAAAACATGATACATTCTGTATGTGCAAATGGAAGAAAATATTGTGCGTCATTTTACACCAATATATTCTAAAATCGGCACGTCAAACGATTTTGGTATATGATTCCAACCTGAAAAACAGTGAAGACCTCGGTACATTTCAGTGTCCGAGGTCTTGATCATTTTTGAGCAAGGTGTCGATTTCCTGCCTTTAGGTAAGATTTGCAGAGCTGGTCCGTACCTTTTTGGCAATCAGCTCAAGATTTCGCTTTAACCGCGCGGAATTCGGTGTGTATGACAGTGCCGCCTTTGCATGTTCATAGGAGCGTTCGTACATGCCAAGTTGATAACACGCGATGGCGCACAGGTCATCGGGCGTGTGGTCCCATGCACACGCCGCGTTGACATAGACGGGAGAGCGCTGATGAATTTTCAGCGCCTGTTCCGTCAGGCTGAAAACGGCAGGCCAGTCGCCAAGCTGGTAGCACATCTGCGCAAATTCAACGTAGGGGTCGCGCATCCATGGTGCTTCCGCCACAGCCCGATAATACCAGCGGTACGCTTCGTTCATCTGAAAAAGGCGAAAATAGGAGAGCGCAATCCAGCGCATGGAGGCGCAGCGTTCTTCCCTCCAAGTGGCGGTGGGAAGAGAGAGGTGACGTTTCAGCGTGTTAATGCAGTCCTGCCATTGTCCGCGGTACATATATTCCCGTCCCAAATAATACATCATGCGGTCATCGTTTGGATTTTCTTTGACTGCCATCTCTAAAAGAGGAAGATAGGAGCTTCTGGATTTGTTCGGGTCGGGGTAGTGATTAAGCACCATGCCGGGAATAAAAACTTCTTTCTGCGGTTTGTTTCCAATATAGCTTAAACATTCATGAACAGGGTATACCCAGCGGTATCCGTGTCTTGCATGGCACTTAAAATAGTGAAATTGTACGGCGGGCGTACCGTCCGGGTGCAGACTCCAGTTGTAAAGATATTTTCCCATGGTGGTGTCGGGCTGCCACGCCGATTCGATGCAGCCGCGCCACCCTTTTTCAAATACTTCGTCAAGGTCAGTGCAAACACAGATATCAACATCCTGCGGAACATGGTCAAGGGAGCAATTTCTAGCTTTATCAAACCGCCATGGAGAAATTTCCTCCGTGTAAACGATGGCGCCGCGCGCCTTCAGCTTTTCCACAGTTGTATCGGTGGAGCCGGTGTCTGTGACGACTACCAAATCGGCCTCGCTCATCGAGTCCATCCAGCGGTCGACGAACTGCTCCTCATTTTTGCAGATGGCGTAAACGCAGATTTTATATCGGCTCATTGATGATATACGCCCTCCTTTTCGGCTCTTTGGCGTATGATTTTCAAATTGTTTAAAATGCGCGAATCGTCTGGCGAGAATTCCAGTGCTTTTTGAACATAGCTAAGAGATTTTTGGTACATTCCAAGCCGATAGCATGCGATGGACCCGAAATCATAAAAGAAAGAACCCCAGCAGGCAGGCTCTAACAAATAGCTGCCGGAGCGAGCGGTGATTCTCAGCGCCTGTTCGCACATATTGAAAAGGAGCGGCCAGTCATTTTCGGAATAAGCGAGCAGTGCCATTTGATAATATGGTTCCCGCACCGTTGGACATTCCCCAATGGCGCGGTACAGCCATGCTTTTGCTTCATCCGTCCTATTTTGTGCGGCAAAGCACTGTGCAATAAAGCGCATGGCAGCACAGCGTTCCTCTGCCCAAGTGGCACTTGGCATGCCGAGATAACGCTGAAGTGTCGTGATACTCTCGGAGTATTTTTTATGATAAAAATACTCTCTGCCCAGCCAGAAAATGACCCGATCATCATTCGGATTTTCGCGCGCGGAGAGCTCCAGCAGAGGCAAATACTGACTTCTTGATTTGGAGGGATCGGGATAATGATTTAAAACAAGGCCGGGAACCCACACGCTTTTTTCGGGCTTTTCCCCACTGTAAGACAGTATTTCATGCACCGGATGAATCCAGCGGAAACCGTTCCGACAGTGGATTTTTTCCATCATATACTGCTTATCCGGCGTGCCGTCTTCGTGATAACTGTAAGTAAAAAGATATCTTGCGCGCGTTACATCCGGCTGCCAAGCGGCTTCCAGTTTTTCTCTCCAACCTTTTACGAATACTTCATCCAGGTCATTGGAAACGCAGATATCCACGTCTTTCGGAATGTGGTCCATCGCAACATTTCTTGCGGTGTCAAAACGCCACGGCTTAATTTCCTCGCAGTATACCGCAGCGCCGCGTTCCCTCAGTTTTTGGACCGTATGGTCTGTGGAACCGGTATCAACTACAACGACAAGGTCGGCTTCACTCACCGCGTCCATCCAGCGGTCAACAAATTGTTCCTCGTTTTTGGTAATTGCGTACACGCAGATTTTATATTTGCCCATAAAAACCACCTCTTTTATTGGAGGAGGGGGACACCGCTTGCTGTGGCATCCCCATCGGAAAGTATTAACCCAATAAAATCAAGTTTAACTGCGCACCATTTCCGGTTGCAGCTAAATCCATAGGCACAAGAGAATCGTTTCTCAAAGTGACGGAATCACCGGCTGTCAGGGGCAGAATGGCTGTGCCGGAAATGACACCGGTTCCTGTCACAGAGAGTACATCGGTTGAAGCTTCAACCACGCCGTTCACGGCAATGGCAATGGCAGCGTTGACGCCTGTTGTTGCGATATTGACGGAATAATTAATTTGGTACATGCCTGAGACCATTACGACAACTGCTGTAGTTCCGGGCGTGTGTGAGACACCGCTGAGAGTGCCGCTGTTGCTGAACGAAATGTCGCCACCCGCAAGCACCGTTACGGCACCTTGAGTATAGACATACCCATAGGTTGTCACACCCGGCCCGGTTGGCCCTGTTGGCCCTGTATCACCGGTAGGGCCTGTTGGTCCTATATCACCGGTGGGTCCTGTTGGCCCTGTATCACCGGCAGGGCCTGTTGGTCCGGTGTCACCGGTGGGCCCTGTTGGCCCTGTATCACCGGCAGGGCCTGTTGGTCCGGTGTCACCGGTGGGTCCTGTTGGCCCTGTATCACCGGCAGGCCCTGTTGGTCCCGTATCACCGGCAGGCCCGGTCGGTCCCGTATCGCCTGTTGGCCCTGTTGGCCCTGTGTCGCTGACCAAATCGTCTTCTATTACCGTCAAAGTGGCTTTTAGCGGAACATTGGTTGCATAGAATACGTCAGCAGACCCTGCATTGACAAGGGAAACGGTAACGGGTGCTGTGACCACATTAATAATTCCAATTCCTGAAATCTCGTCCATCTTTAAGGGGGAACTGCCTTCCAAAAAATCGCCCTGCGAAGAGGATAGGGCGAACGTAACGCCGTTGTTTGTCAAGGAGGATTGTGTAGCAACCCACCAATTGAGTGTGTAACGTCCTGCTTTTGATAAGGTAATAACGCCTGTCGCATTGTCATATGTGACATCGCCTGCAAGATATACGGTTGTATCAAAGATGACATTGTCTCCGATCGAAACGGATCCGTTCGTGGATCGTTCAATCTGCAATGCTGTATTACTCATATTGTTCACCTGCACATATATTATCAGCCGCGCTGGCCCTTTTAGATGCTTACTGCGGCCTTTTTCAGTATATGCGAGGTTTTCGGTGTTCGTGCGGTGGCGGATTACGGCCCAGCGAGAAATTGGTATCTAAAATATGCAGGGAAGGTTTGAGCATACAAATGAAAAGCGGGACAGCCGTACCGTTTGGTGAGGCTGCCCCGATATCGTTTTATGGTTTTAAAATTTATTTGTATTGGAGGAATGTTAAAACACTTATCCGATAAACTGCTGTGTCCAATAATAACGGCCGCTCGAATCTTGAGCAATTCCCACGCCCAGTTTGGTAAACGACGCATTGAGAATATTTGCCCTGTGGCCTTCTGAATTCATCCATCCTGTCATGACTTGCTCCGGTGAAGTCTGCCCCATGGCGATATTTTCACCGGCTGTTTGGTAGCTGATGCCGAATTGCTTCATCATATCAAACGGTGAGCCGTAAGTGGGGGAGTTATGGTCAAAATACCCGAGATTTGCCATGTCCTCTGATTTCAGTGTTGCTGTTTTGGTTAGGGAGGCATCCAGCGTCAGAGCGTTTAGCCCGCGGCTGGTGCGCTCTTCGTTGACAAGCTGGAGTACCTGATTCTGAAAATCTGCGTAAGTTCCGGTAGCGGAATCTGTGGAAGAAGGAGAGCTGGAAGAAACACTTTCGGAACTTGTTGAGGGTACGTTACCGGATGATTGGGAAGAAACATCGCCGGACGGTGTCTGCGGGCAATTCTTTCCTGCTATTTGATTCATGATGTCATTCATGTAGTCGTTATAGTTTTGATAAGTATTGCAGTCGGAAGAAGTTGTAGTGGAGTTACTGCTTGAATTTGCGCTGTATGTATCTTGGTAGCAGTCATCTTGGGAGGATGAGGAAGTGCTTCCGTTCGAGGACACGGATTCCGTATCAGAAGAACTGCTCTCCGAGGACTGGGAGCTGGTTTCTGATGAAGAACTTTCAGAGGAAACAGCGCTGCCGGAAGTTTCGGTTGTGATGATTTCTTCGGAGGAAACTGTATCCGAGGAAGCAGCATTTTGCGAGTCAGCAGAGGATGTTTCAACTGATGTTGTGCTTTCACCGGATGATGTGTCTTGTGTAGATGCGGCATTCTTTGCATAAAGTCCGGCTGTTGAACTGACAATCAGGCTCAGCAGCAGTGCCAATAATCTGCCTTTCATAATTGACTCCTTTTCAAAAAATAAATTTTAAAATGTTACAAATATGTAATCGATAATCGATATATATTACAGATTTGTAACTTTTCATATTCCCATCATAACATGAAAAAAGGGAAAAGACAACCCGTCAATTTTTCCCAACGATTCTATCAAAGAAATATTTTTTCGTTTGACTATCCTTGCGTGAATGCGAATATAAATTTATCAGAATATTAGAAAGGTCGATTGCTATGAACAGTCATTATCCGTTTGAACTGCCGCCGCTTCCGTATTCCTACAATGCGCTTGAGCCATACCTTGACTCTCAGACGCTGACATTTCATCATGACAAGCACTTCAAAGCATATGTTAACAATTTAAATCAGTTGATTGAGAAACTGCCGGCATACAAGAACTGGTCGTTGGAGCGGCTGATACGGGAAAATTATCGGCTGCCGTTTCAAATGCAGGCGGCTGTTTGGAACAATGCGGGAGGTGTTTATAATCATACTCTATATTTTAATTTAATGAAACATCCCGTGGGACAGCAGCCGGAAGGAAAACTCATCCATGCGGTTATATCTGCATATGGTTCGATGGAAAATTTCCAAGAGAAATTTAAAAAATGTGCACTGAGCCAGTTCGGGTCCGGTTATGCATGGCTTGTAGCGGATTGTCGGGGCAGGCTGAAAATCATTAATACCCTTAATCAGGATACCCCGCTGCCCCGCGGATTCTGTCCGGTGCTTTTGGTGGATGTTTGGGAACATGCGTACTATTTGCAATATCAGAACAGGCGCGGCGAATATTTGGATGCTTTTATGCACCTGATTAACTGGGAAGAAGCAGAAAAAAATTATCTTCGCTGTTTTGAAAGGAATGTGCCGCTTTTTAGAAGAAAATAGTCATTTACTTACATAATTCATCACCAAAAGTGGCAAAAAATTTGGAATATTGCTGAAATATCTCCCGCTTTTCATTGATATTTCTTGAAATCATTTTCCGCCATAGGTATAATTTAATATAGAAAATAAGGGAATAGGAATCCTCTCTGATAAAAAAACAAAAGTGGATTTCGTCGTTCCATCATAATGTTCTGGAGGGAAAATGATGAAAAAATGGACTGCGGCTGTTTTGCCTCTTTTGCTTTTGACTTTCTGTGTGCCGCATGCGTTTGCAGCAACGTCATCAGGAGCTATTGATATGCATGGGGCGAAAACATATGTAGGCGCTGTCTCGGACTGGGGAAAAACTTGGGACTCGGATAATTTTGAAGAAGTCACGGAAGATGATGTTTCTTGGGACGAAGACGGAAACTTAAAGGTGGTAAGCGGTACAGTTAACAATATCACAGTGACAAGTGATAGCTGTACGCTGACGGTTGAAGGCGGCACAATGGATGATATCGATTGCGCTGGCGATGTCGTTATCGAAGATGGGACTATAGATGATATCACCTGCGATGGAGATGTGGTTATCAAAGACGGTGACATTAAAAATGTTTACGCAGGCGGAGATATTACCATTAAAGGTGGTGATATTCGGCACGATGTGGAGTCGGAAGGAGAATTGACTCTGAGCGGCACCGTAAAGATTGGCGGCAATATCACAGCGGAAGAGATTACCATATCTTCCGGAGCGGATGTTACCATCACCGGAACCATAACAGCGGGTGACTATATTTATTTAAATGACTGTACACTGAAAGTAGAAGCAATTTGTGGTAAGGATACGGATACAACTTTGACAATCGATGATTATACAGACACGCTGCCGGCTTTAGAAGATCTCGGTACAATTATTGTTACAGAAGATACCACTGCAACCGCGGATCAGAAAATAGAAGCGGAAAAGCTTTCTATTCAAGAGGATGCCGAATTTTCGACCAGTTCTTCCCTCAAATTAGATTATTTGGTGGGCCCCGGCACGCTGTATTTTCACTCTGGCAGACTGACTGTTTACGATGGCATTGACGATAAACCTCTTTTAATTTTCAGCAACCATGTCAGCAAGGGCGATACGGCGTTTTATGCGGACAGTGACTCTGTTTCGGAAGATGATGTACGTCTCTATGATTATGGACTTGAAGTAAAAGAGGACAGCGGAATAGAAGACAAATTTGTTCTGACAAAATCCATTACGGAAGGAATTACACTGAGTAATCAGACTGTGTCTTTGAGCAGTGGAGAATCTGCAACTATCAAAGCCTATGTGGATCCGGATTTTTCCAAGTTTGCGGAAGGAACAGAAATTATATGGGAATTGTATGGGGACTCCGAGGCATTTTCCAAGTCGGTCAGTTCCAGCGGTCTGTCCTGTACGGTGTCGGTGCCGTCAAGTGTCACAGGAATGTATAAAGCAACTTTGATCTGTTACCTTGTGGATTCGCACGGAGACCGTCTGGAAGACTACAAATCCGATTCCTGTGTTCTGACAACTGGATATTCAGATACTTCCGTCAATGATTCAACAAACAGCAGTGCCAATGGTATTACGCTTGATACTTCTACGGTTTCTATTTTAATAGGTGACCAATATTGGGTGCTTGCACGCACGAATGATTCCACAGCACCGCATTCCATGTCATATAATTCATCCATTGCGACTGTCGGTGCGGGAAAAGCGGTAAAAGACAGCAGCGGAAATCCCGCATGGATTTATCCGGTGACCGGCGTTGGCAAGGGCCAAGTGACCATTGACATCGGCGGGGCGAAGATGATAGCCAATGTCTCCACGGGCATAACCGTGGACACATCGTCCTATACCATGGCGCCCGGCGGGATTTATACGATTGGAGTTAGAACAAAGGGTGTTGCTGCTAATTCCATATGGGCTTTTCCCGATAATTCTTGTGTGACTGTACAATTAGCCGGAAAGAGCGGAAATATGCTTTTGTACCGAGTTGTAGGCCAAAAGGCCGGAACGGCCAATGTGACCTTTTCCATTGCGGGAGGCGAAAGCGTTCATACAGCAATCACAGTACAAAACGGTGCGAAAGCAGGAGGCGTTAGTGCCAGACTGGTTGCACTTGCATAAACAAAAAAGACTGCATATGAATTTACTTGCTTCCGTCGTTATTTCGGCGGAAGCTTTTTTATGGGGTTGTGCTCAAACGAATGCATTATGGATTAGCCAGCGCGAATATTACAGAGCGATTTCATTTTTCATGAAAATCTAAGGCACGATTCATTTGTCTTTCATATCTGACCGGTATTTTAAAAATAAAGACAACACAAAATCTACCTATGAATAGGAGCTGGAACAATGAAAAAAATCCGCAACATTCGTTTTAGAGCATTGACGTTAGCCTTTGCGTGCATCATAGGAACAAGTGCCTGTTCTTCTCCACAGACAGATGTTTCTTCTGAAGTTTTATCCACAGAGTCCTCTTCACAAACAGAAAATACTTTGTCTGATGCAAATTCTTCAAATTCTGCCGATTCCACAACGATTTATGGAAAAGTTACCGCAGTAAACGGGAATGAAATTACTTTTGAAGTTGGAACGCTGAACGCGGCCGATGTAAACGGGAATGAAATTACTTTTGAAGTTGGAACGCTGAACGCGGCCGATGCATTAAGCGGCGCAACAGCGAATGCTCAGCCGGCAGGCCAAGCGGTTAGTGGGCAGGCAAATAGGCAGGGAAACGGGCGACCCAATGCACAGCCAGACGAACAGAATGATATTCCGCCGGAGGGCGAAACTGCGGCGTCTCAATCTGATTTAAATGCAGAAACCAATGATAATATGCCGCCGGATTTGTTGACGCTCACGGGTGAGAGCAGGACCATTGTGATTGAAGATGAGAGCATTCTTTCTAAAAAGCAGATGGCAGGAGAACGCGGACCGCAGGGCAAGACTGAAGAAAATACTCAGCAAGACTCCCAAATCGCACAGGATAGCATTCCTGCTGAAACGGCATCTTTGTCGGAGATTCAAGAAGGGACTATTTTGGAAGTGACCTATCAGTCAGACGGTGAAACGCTTGCTTCCGTCACCATTCTCAGCAACGGCCCTGCAAATAACTGAATTCTCGTCTTGCACATGGCTTATTTCGGGGGTACAATGTATTAGAGGTGATCGCATTGACAAAGGGACTTCACATAGCTGGGCTGATTGTGGGCATTGTTGTTACCATGTGCGGAATTGGAACAATTGTACTCAATGCAGTGGGCCTTTACAAAAAGAATTGAAATATGAAAAAAAGAACAGCACACGGCTTTATCCGAACAGGACGAAGCCGTGTGCTGTTTTTTGCCTTGCTAAAAACGGCAGAATAGAGTATAGTAAGGCAAAGGAGGTACAAATATGGGACATTTCTCCAATTGGTTTTCTAATAATCACCGTCCTCGCTTGACGGCTATTGATTTTTTCCGATATATTGGCCCAGGTATGTTGGTGACGGTTGGTTTCATAGATCCGGGCAACTGGGCTTCCAATATTGCGGCGGGTTCTGCGTACGGATACCGCTTGTTATGGATGGTTACACTTTCCACTTTTATGCTAATTGTGCTTCAGCACAACGCGGCGCATCTGGGTATTGTTACAGGAAAATGCCTTTCTGAGGCTGCAACGGATTATCTTCCCGCAAGGCTGAAAAATGTGATTCTGATAAGTGCAATGGCCGCAGCCGTTTCCACAGCAATGGCGGAACTGCTTGGCGGCGCAATTGCTCTGCAAATGCTGTTCGGCCTGCCGATTAAACTGGGAACTGTGCTGATTCTCGCATTGGTCTTGTGGCTTCAGTTTACAAATTCATACCGGAAAATTGAGAAGATCATTATCGGTTTTGTCTCCGTTATCGGGTTTGCTTTTATTTATGAACTCCACATGGTACATGTTGATTGGGGTGCCGCTGCGGCCGGATGGGTTATACCTGCTTTTCCCGAGGGTTCCATGCCGGTTATCATGAGCGTGCTTGGTGCAGTTGTTATGCCGCATAACCTGTTTTTGCATTCCGAGGTGATTCAGAGCCGACAGTGGAATTTGCAGGATGAGACGGTGATTCGCAGGCAGCTAAAGTATGAATTTGGGGACACGCTGTTTTCCATGCTGATTGGATGGGCAATTAACAGTGCCATGATTTTGACGGCTGCAGCGACCTTTTTTCAACATTCAGAGCAGGTGGATGAGTTGGGCCAGGCGCAGGAAATGCTTCGTCCCTTGCTTGGTAACTCAGCTTCCATAGTGTTTGCACTGGCACTTTTGTTTGCAGGGATTTCCTCCAGTATTACAGCGGGTATGGCGGGCGGCAGTATTTTTGCCGGTATTTTTGCAGAGCCATATGATATTTCGGACAGCCATTCCAAAACCGGTGTTTTGCTGACCATGGTTCCTGCGGCGGCGGTGATTTTTCTCATTTCGTCTCCGTTCCAGGGCCTAATTTATTCACAGATGCTTTTGAGTATACAATTGCCCATTACAATTTTTACTCAGATTTATCTCACTTCGTCCAAACGCGTGATGGGCAAATACGCAAATTCTCTGCTGGATCGTATTCTGCTTTGGATTATCGGTGTGATTGTTACCGGTTTGAATATTGCACTTTTTATCAGTGCTTTTCAATAATTTGTTTTACGTAATGTATAATTGGTGCATAGAACAACACCTTGTATCGAGAATAATCCCGATATAGGGTGTTTTTTATGTTCCTGCGGTACCGTTTTCAACTGCGGCTGCAAGCGAATGACTGTAATCTTGATTCCAGCGCGCTGCAAGTTCCGCGTCGCTTCGACGGTCAGGAAGGTTAAAATTCTGTTTTAAATAAGTGCCAAAATAGGAGCTGGTTTTATATGCTCCCCAGATGTTGAGATGACCGGAATTATTCATATCCTGTGCAAAATCGAGTCCGATTTCATCCATACGGTCGCACAAATCCAAAAACGGAACATTTTCCTTTTGGCAGAGATCAGAAACCGTATTAAATAGGGCTTCGCAGTCATTTACCCATCCATCTGATTGGTTTGATTCGGTATAGTCACACGGCATATTTACAAAGACCAACTGAAATCCCTTTTCTTTGGAAAGTTCGATGAATCGATGAAAATAGTAAAGACCTTTCTCCGGAATATCCGTTTTTTTGTCCGTTTCGGCGTATGAAACGTCCGCTTTTCCATATCTTTGTGTACCGGCGCTGAATCCCTTTAAATAGTACACGGAAGAACTATCGTATGGAAAATCCGCGGCCGTTAGGGACGACCAGCGAAAATGATATTTTAATGTTGGCAATAAATAGGAAATCCACTCTTGAGGCGGCGTACAGTGCTGAATGGCTTCCAGTTTGTTCATTGAGAATTGCATATTGTCAAGGGCGTTGCTGATAAACCCTGTTTCGCCATAAGGTGTCTCCATTCCTAAATAGAAAAGGTCTACCACAACGATGGCAGGCGTGTGCTTTTTTAGCACTTCGCGCAATAGATAATACGTTACATCGAGCGGCTGTCCGCCGGTGGCATAATTAAAGCTGGTGATTCCATATTGTTTCCACAGGACATTCGGGTCAATTCCGCCGTTTATGTGGCTCGAACCCATTAGAACCACATCATAGGGATCGTCCGAGATGTACAGTCCTTCAAGCAGCTTTCCGCGGTGGTCAATTTTGTAGATGAATACGTTGGAAAGGGAGGCTAAAATCAGTGTGAGAATGGTGAGGAATAAAAATCCTTTGTATATCAGCTTTTTCACAATTGTTTCCCTCTAAAATTGGAAATAGATAAACTGCTGGGCGGTATATTGCGAGCCGTAGACTCCAAATATTAGAATGACCAGAGCTGCCGAGAGGTAAACGGCCCAACGGGTGATGAGATTTCGTTGGAGCAGTAACGTGCGAATGTCGATTTTACGACTTAGGAGATCTGCTGCCAAAATAATGGCAATGCCGAGAACCGCAGCATAAAATTCGGGTGCAGTTAGCCCTAATTGGAAAAGGGCGCCATCCGCCAGATTCGCTGGCTGAAACAGGTTGCCAATTAACAGCAATGCATCCGACAAAGTTTCTGCACGGAAAAATATCCAGGCAAAATCAACCAGAAGGAAGGTAAAAACCGCTTTTGCAAAACGGCTTGCGCGGGAATCAGGGTTGATTTTCAGCAGCTTGGCTGTTTTTTGGCGTGCCGGCTTGAGCAATAAACCGAAAATTTGGTACAGTCCGTGCAGAATACCCCATATGACAAAGGTAAAGGAAGCGCCGTGCCACAAACCACAAACTGCGAAGACGATAAAAAGATTTAAGCAGTGCCGAGCGGCAGAACAGCGATTTCCGCCGAGAGGAATGTAAAGATAATCACGGAACCACGCGCCAAGCGTAATATGCCATCGCCGCCAAAATTCTTTGATAGACAGGGAAAAATAGGGCCTGCTGAAATTTGTGGAAAGAGAAAAACCGAGTACTTGAGCGGCTCCAATCGCGATGTTGGAATATCCCGCAAAATCGCAGTAAATTTGAAACGCGAAGAAGATGCTTGCGATGGCTATCTCCACACCGGCGTATTTTGACGGGCTGCTGTAAACCGTGTTGACTAACTGTCCCAGTCGGTCAGCGACAACCACTTTTTGAAAAAATCCCCACAGCATTAAGAGAAAACCACGTCTTGCCCGGTTGTAATCAAAATTGTGTGTTTTACTAAATTGAGGCAGCAAGTCTTTTGATTTTTCAATTGGTCCTGCTACAAGCTGGGGGAAAAACGATACAAACAGAGCGTATTTTCCAAAATGTCGCTCCGGTTTCAAATCTCCTCGGTAAACATCCACTGTGTAGCTGAGTGCTTGAAATGTGTAAAAGGAGATGCCAACGGGGAGCAGCAGACCGGACTCTAAGCGTTCGACCGGCATTCCTAAGAATGAGGAAATGTCGGCGTAAATTTCATCAAAAAAATTTAGGTATTTAAAAACTTAAATTGCAATAACAAATTGAACACTTTCACTGGATAAAGTTATCTACGGGTTTAAAGTATAAATTGTGTCCAGTTGAGCATCAAACAGTTCCTCAGGGGTCTGATAACCTAATCGTTTCCTAGGCGTGGCGTTTATCTCGTCTGCAAACATTAAGATTTGTTCGGCGGTAAAGCCATTGATGGAGCGACCCTTTGGGATATATTTTCGTAGTATGCGATTGGTCCTCTCATTTACAGGTCGTTCCCAAGCAGAATAGGGATGAGCAAAGTAGATTGCCGTGCCTAGTTCTTCAAAGGCTGAAAATGCCGCAAACTCACTGCCGTTATCTGTGGTAATACTGCGAAACACCTGCGAAAATTTCTCGCCATACTGTTCCTTTAGCTGTTCCATGGCACTGGCAACACCGGTGGTTGTTTTGCCGTCAATTCGAATTGAAAGATAATATCCTGTCAGGCGCTCTACAATGGTAAATACAACTGCCTCACCGCTTCTTTTTCGGCCCAGTACCGTATCAGATTCCCAGTGTCCAAATGTGTTTCGCTCTGCTACCTCAGGTGGCCGCCAATCAATGGATTTCCCATTGATACGCTTAGAAAGCCGTGGTTTTCTGCGAGAATGCCTATTTAATACCTCAGGAAGTTCAAATAGCGTGAGCGGTAATTCCCCTTTCCACAGCATATGATATAGAGTTTTTGTACATGGGATTTCCTTGGCTGGAAAACGATGTTCGCTTCGGGCCCGCCCTACGCACTCATCAAAAGACCAATTATGCTTACGAACCTTTTTAACCATCCAACGGATGAAGTCGGAGTTCCTGGATACCGTTCTAGGGCGATGGCAACGACTGCGATTCGCTTTGTAGACTGCAGCTCCACGTTTGGCTGAGTAGCCGGGTTTGCGACCTCGGCCGGAGTATTCCGGTGTGCCACGTCGTAGTTCATAGCCCACGGTAGAGGGGCTGCAATTGATTGCGCGAGCAATCTTTCGATTGCTAAATCCCATCTTCTTTAACTGTTGGATTGCGCCACGCTCTTCTGCTTTAAGATGCTGTCCCCTCTTGCGTTCTTCGATCTTTATGATAGAATGGTTCTTGTCCATAGTGTTCAGGCCTTTCTGTCAGTATTTAGTGTGGTAACTTTATCCTAACAGTTCCCTGTGCGCTATGGAATCTTTTTATGTGTTCAATTTGATTTTACAATCTACCAGGTATTTAAAAATTACTAAAATTCCAAGATTTAAAACAAAGCTTGCTGCAACCCATGCTTTTTTTATTTTTACGGCGTTTCTTCTGTCTGCCTTTGCAATTAAAATGCCGCTGAAATATGTGATTGCAGTGGAAACGGCAAGCAGAATACCGTATTGGGCGTTCCAACTCATGTAAAAAAAATAACTGACGGCAAGGAGCCAAATCCATCTTTTTGTTTGCGGCAGTATATAGTAGATGATGGTAACAACGGGAAAGAAGATGAGAAACTGGATGGATACAAATGACAAAAAGAAACCTCCCACTGTGGTGTGTCTGCTTAGCCGATTCATATGTATTTATGAAACTATGCCTTTATAAATCAATTTATCATCTTTATTTAATTGTTATATGAAATTTGCATTAAAAATACTTGATACGGCAAATATGCTGAAAAAAATAGACCGTTCAAACATGAACAGCCTAGTGTTGGCCGGATAAAATCTTTTAATCCTTTTGAGAGGAGTTCCGTGAAGGAGGAACGGTGCCGGCAGGGACAGAAGTTCGTCGCAGCATGGGTTTTGGCAAAAATGTAAAACAAGAACCGATTACAATCAGTGCGATGCCTATCATCATTTTTGGAGTAATTGTTTCTCTAAGAATGGCAAGTGAAAGCAGGGGTGCGAGCACGGGCTTGCAGAAAAAAACTAGGGCTGCTTTCGCAGCACCGGCTGTTTCTATGGCAAGAAAATAAAACGCAAAGCCACAGCCTGTTACAAAAATGCCCACATAAGCAAGGCCGGGAAGAGAGGATACACTAATGCCCGAAAATACGGGAACATTCGCGAATTTTGTCAGTCCTGCATTTTGAAGAAAAAGAGCTGCTGGGCGCAGATGTGTAATGAAAATTAACACAAGCATTTCGGCACATCCGAATAAAAAGCTAAAACAGGTCAGAACGATTCCGCCGTATCGATTGCTTTTCATATGGCCAACCGCATTATACAGTGCGAATGTCACGGCTGCCGCAAGGGACAAAATAGTGCCGGCTGCACTGCCGGCAAAATGAAGAGGATCTATCATTACAATCATGCCGAGTAGGCTCAGAACAATGCAAATTGCGGTATTAAACTGGATTTTTTCACCTAGCAGGAAAAATGCAAACAGAATTAAAAAAACTGAATTGCAGCTGAACAAAACAGCAACTGTGGCAGCAGGAGCATATAAGACTGCCATTTGGTACAAAATCATGCTGATGTTAATACAAATGAGACCTGTGAGAGCAAAAAAAGCAAAGTCCGCAGGCCGCAGAGAAATATTTTTTTGTTTTAGTTGTTTGATTGCCAGCGGCATTAAAATCACGGAGCCGATGAGAAAACGGAGAAATGTCAGCTGAATGGGATTAAAATTTCCTGCAGTCAGTTTTAAAGCAATTTCCATTGTGCTGAAGAAAAAAGTTGCCAAAATAATATAAATAATACTTTTTTTCAATGCTACAGACCTCACATTTTTTAACACTGCGTAACAGTATAGCACGATATGCAAAATCTGTAAATGCATTGCCCTGCCGATTCCTTGACATGGCTTGCCCCAAACGATACAATCAAAATAAAAAGACCGGGCGGGCTGTAAGCCCGCCCTAACAGGAAAAATATCCATGCATACGAGCATGTTTTTAAAAAACGATATTTTCCCTGCCGACAATAGCTTATCCACTGTATGACTGAATTATGATTTCCAATTTTACGCAGTATCCACGGAATAGAAAAGAGAGTGAAATGACTTTGGGAACAATCATCGCGTATTCCAGCACACACGGTTCAGCCGCCGAATGTGCCCGCAGGCTTGCACAGAAAATCGAGAATGCAGAAGTGGTGGACCTAAAAAAGAAAATGGTCGATCCTTCTTGCTATGACTGCGTCATTCTTGGCAGCTCTGTTTACGGCGGGCAGATTCAACAGGAAGTGCGCAGTTACTGTAAGAAATATCTGGGGGTACTTTTGCAAAAACCGCTGGGAATTTATTTTACATGTCTGACAAAGGACAAAACGGAAATTCGGTGGTTCCTTGAAAATGGATTTCCCGCTGAAATTGTAGAACACTTAACCGCATTGTGCACCCCGGGCGGAGCGGTTTATTTTACAAAAATGAATTTTTTAGAGCGCAGTATTTCTAAAGTATTGATCAATAAATTTTTTAAAGACAGAGGGATGGGAATTACCTGCGATGGAAAGACGGATTACATCGCTATTTCAGAAGAAGAGTTAGAAACTTTTGCAAAGAAAATGACAGAAAACAAGGAAAGGAACAAAGAATGAACATTCAACTAATCGCTTTTGATTTAGACGGAACGGTTTTGAGGGATGACAAAACCATATCGCCGCGCACGCTTAGCGCCTTAAGAGAGGCGGTGTCCCGCGGCATACAGATTGTTCCCGCTACGGGGCGCTTTGAAAAAATGGTTCCGAAAGAAGTACTCTGTCTGCCGGGTATTCGCTATTTATTAACCTGTAACGGAGCGCGTGTCGTAGATTTGTCGAATCAATCCGTTATATACTCCCGCACGATGACGCTTCCGGATGCCCTAAAGTTGGTTCGCTTTTTGGTTTCCCGCGGTTATTTTGTGGAAGCATACTGCGCAGGCGTTTCTTACGCAGATTCCACCGCGCTGCCGGCTCTTCATGCAGCCGGACTGCCGGAAGAGTTTTTTCGCTATATTGACGCCTCCCAAACTTTTGTGGACGACCTTCTGTCATTCTTGGAACGCCAAGGAAAACCGATTGAGAAATTTAATATTCCCTATGTCCCGGCGGAGGAGCGCGAACGTCTTAAAAAAGAAATTCTTGCCTTGGGACCATATTCCATCACGTCGTCCGGATTGATTAATCTTGAGATAAACGATGCGGCAGCCAATAAAGGGGACGGACTTCTCAATCTTTGCAAGAAATTGGGAGTCGGGATGGAATCGGTTATGGCATTCGGAGACGGCGACAATGATCGGAATATGTTAAAGGCCGCGGGATTGGGAATCGCGATGGGAAACGCTGAACCGGAGATTCAGAGGGATGCCGATGCGGTGACCGCAACCAATGAAGAAGACGGTGTGGCATGTGCCATTGAAAAATATATTTTGTCGCAAAACGGATAGTGGATTTTTTAGATGATTGGAAATGGAAATAGCAGTCAATAGTATCAAGTTGTGCGGAGCAGTATAGCACATCATTTTGGAGTTTTGTTGCACATGTTTCATTACTGCTGAGAGGCAGGCAGAAGATATGTTCGGGATATTCGGGAAAGGAGAAGAATCATGAGAGAATTGCGCCGTGTAAAAAATACAATTTGGTTTTGCGCGGCGGCCGGGGCAATTTTGACTTCCGCGGCGTTCGTTGTGTTTCATATTTGGTACAAGCACTATCTTCCGTGGCTTTTAGCGGCGGCCGGTACAGCGGCATGCATTCGATATACTGCAGGGTATGGAAATCGCCGAGTGCTGATTTGTACCGGTATTTATTCTTCTGCCATGTCTGCAATGTTTCTGGTCGGTTCACACATCACGGTTCAGCCGCCTGCTTTCGAGGGAGTGGGAGGAAAGGACTTTTTCTTGTTTGTCTGCCTCGCTTTACTGCTTTGGGCGGTTACCCTATCGTTATTCCGCTTTTCGGACAGTCATCCGTTTCCTGCAGGAAAGCGAACGCTTGAGGAGAATCCACGCAGTCGATTTGTATCGTGGTTGCTGTGGAGCGCGTTTTTAGCGGTGGCTTGGATTCCGTATTTTCTAACTTATTATCCGGGATTGATGACCGGAGACTCCTTTGCATGTCTGGTTCGGGCTGCCGGATGGGCGCCGATTAATAATCAGCAGCCGGTTTTGTACCAGCTTTTTCTGCGGATTTTTTATCAGGCAGGTGTTTTGCTTGGCAGCATCAACCGCGGAGTGGCGGTATATTCCTTTACACAGTTATTGATAATGGCTTCCGTTTTGGGCTATGCACTGTACTGGTGCCGTGCGCGCGGATGCCCGATGCCGTATTTGTGGGGAACGGCGCTGTTTTTTGCCTTAAATCCTATCTATGGCAAATATGCGATTACCATGTGGAAGGATGTTTTGTTTGGCGGGGCAATATTGCTTCTGACACTTTTTATTGCAGACACGGCGCAGGCAAGGGGACAAAATCTGCTGACAAGCCGTGGACTGATTCATCTGATTCTGGCTTCATTTGCGGTTGCTTTTCTGCGCAATAATGGTATCTATATTCTTGTTCTATCTTTTATTGCATTAGCGGTATTTTGCCGCCGTCATATCAAAAAAATCGGCCCCATACTGCTGGCGGTACTGGCTGTGTTTTTAATCATTCAAGGCCCTGTGTACCGTTTAGCAGGTATACCGAAAAATCGGTTTGATGAGTCCGTCGGTGTGCCGCTGCAGCAGATGGCGCGTGTTGCCGTCAAAGACGGGCAGATGTCGGAGCAGGAAAGAGCATTTTTGGACCGTGTGATACCGATTGAAGTCATCAAGGATGTTTATGACCCGTTTACCGTGGACCGGATAAAATTCAATCAAAAATTTGATTATACTTACCTTGCACAGCATAAACCGGAGTTTTTTCGAAGCTGGGCAGGTATGTTTGTGAAAAACAGCAAGGAGTATATCATAGCGCATCTGATGGAGACTCTGGGCTACTGGCATATCGGCACAGGAAACTGGGTTGTAGCGCCCGGCATTACATCGTGGAGCGGTGACACTTATGGAGTGGTTCCATACAATTTGTTCGGCACATTGACCGGTATTAATTCGAAACCCTACATTCAGGTTTGGAGCGATAGGTTGGAACATTTTGTGCCCATCGGAATGAGCAACAATATTGGTGCAGTGGTGTGGCTGACTGCCTTTTTGGCACTGTATGCGTTTGCGCACCGCCGGTATGACAGGTTAATCGCAGTTGCACCGGCTGGGGGGCTGTGGCTGACCACCATGCTGGCGGCGCCGACTTACTGCGAGTTTCGTTACGTATTTGCCCTGTTTTTGTGTGCGCCGTTTCTGCTGTTTATTATCTATGTGCGGTGTAAAGGAGAGCACATTGCTCAATAAGCGTTCTAACGTTTTGTATGAAAAAGCGCCGAAGGGGGATAGAACCCTTCGGCGCCGATTTTATGAACAGAACTATTTGAATGAGTTGTGGTAAATTTCCTCTAACTCTTCATATTGCGGAGAGACAATCATTGCGACAAAATTACCGGTGCGTTCCACTTTGCATTTCTGCAGCATCGCGTATTCCTCCGGCAGGTAATCTTTCATCTCTATTTCTTTCTGATGATAACGAGCGTTCAATTTTTCTTCAATTCGGCTGGCCGCGTCATCATCAGTTCCTTCAAACAAAAGGATTTCATCTCCTTTTGTGCCGGTGGAATCCACATAAGCGGCGAATTGCTTGACATCATTTGTGTCTATCCCATAATTTGGCATCAAATCATCGGAGGACAAATCCATCATTTCTGTGTTGGTGAGTTTCTGTTTCATGGTTTCCATGACCTGCGATAAATTTGCTTCTTTTGGCGTCGATTCGGTGCAGCCGGTACATAAAGCCACCGCTGCAAAAATCGTGAGTAAGAAAAGAATTGTCCGTTTCATTTCAGTGTCAACCTCCGGTATGAGTCAGAATATAGTGAATCCAGACCTCGCAGGCCGTGTCTGTAAAATGGAGTCCTAGGTCGTCCGGATCGCTGCAATATTCTTTTTTTAATGCGCCCGTATCATCCCGCATCACAGAGGCCACATCAAGGAAATACCATCCGTTTTTTTGACAAATATCGGATAAAAGTTCATTGTAGCGTTCCAGATTTGAATTGTTCAGCAGCTTTTTCTGTTTGTCTGCAAGCATAGGGGTAGCTGATTGGATATAGATTTTTACACCGGGAATTTTTTCTACAAACCGTTTTGCAAGCTGTTCAAGATTGCTTGCGGCCCCTTCCACACCGTAGGGTGCCACGTCATTGATGCCGAGCATCAGGTAGACTTTGTCTGCGCCCATTTCTGCCGCACTGTCTTCCAGTAGTTCTTTTTTGCCGTTGTAATATGGATGAATGGAATCCTCGCTGAGCGGTTTTAATGCGTTTCCGCTGCCCATACTGCCCGCAGCGAGAAAAGCTGCGGTTCCGAAAAAGTCCGGGTCGGATTTTCGCTTCTTAGTCACGTAATTTTTCAGTTTCAACGTGACGGAATCACCCACAAACACCGCTTTATTGAGGAAGGAAGGCGACACTTCCTCACTTTCCGGAACACATTTTAAAACCGGCGGAGTATAGTCGGCACCGGCGGAAGTCGACACAGCATTGGAAACTGCGGAAGAAACAGCGATTGATGACTCACTGTTCGTGTTCATATTGGCTTCTGCATCGGAAGAAAATGTGTTTGAACTCTCTGTGGCAATGTCTGCAGAAGACTGCGAATTAGCCATTGTTGGTGCGATAGTCTGCGTATTTTGGCATCCGGTCAGCAAAATTGCGCACAGCAGGGTAGAAATGGCCCAATGCCGATTGTTCATCCTTTTCCCTCCCCATTATTTTGCTTGTAGTATAGCATAGCCTAAAATCTAGTTTCAACCATTGTATCAGAATCGTAACTAATTCTATTATGAATTATCGACCGGATGAACCAATATGTATACAAAATGGTCACAAAAAAGGTAAAAAAAAGCGCAGCCGATGTTCAGCCGCGCTAAGCAAGTAAGGAATACTTGATCAAATTTTTAAAATTTTTTTTCCGCGCCTTAAACGGAGTTTCTGCTTTCAAAAGTTGCACATTCCGTTTTAACCTGCCCGTTGTTTACTCTGGTTGTGCGGATATCGATATGCTTTGCGTTGCAGGCCCTCTGCTCGTTGTAGACACATTTAGTCACTTCACAGTGGACATTCAAAGAAGGATTCGGAGATTTTTGGTCAATCATATTTTGTCCGCTTGTACCGCAATTTTTTGCTTCCACAAAATTGGCGCAGTACGTTTGCGCGCTGACATTTGCATTCGGGCCGCCTACCATAATATCCGGCCTGCAGCAGTAATTATTTTTGTTGCTTGCACAGTTTGTCACATCACAATGTAAATTCGTCATATTACGGCACCTCATCACTTAATTTATTATTGTGTATTGTGTGCCGAAAATATAGAATTATTCGTGTTCGATTTTGTTTTCATGCAAAGTAATCGCTTGTGCAATCAATTCTTCTGTACCGCGGATTCCCGAAAAAGAAGTATTAATGCACAGATGATAATTTTGGGTTTCTCCCCATTTTTTGTCCGTGTAAAAATGATAGTAACTTGCACGCTGTTTATCCTGCCTTGCAACCTGATTCGCTGCATCTTCCGGCCGCACTCCATATTCTTCTACAGCGCGCTTTTGCCGCAATGTGAAGTCGGCATAAAGGAATACGCTGAAAACATTATTTCTGCCGTGCAGAATATCATCCGCGCAGCGCCCAACAATAACGCACGGTCCAGCATCGGCAGCTTCACGAATCAGTTTTGCCTGAAGCTGAAACAGCCGGTCGTTAATCGGCAGTTGATTGGCTGTTACAGGACTATCCATAAAGGGATAATTTCCCATCATCATTGCGTACAGCAGACTGCTTCCGGCTTTTTCATCTACCTGTTCCAATATTTCACGGCTCCATCCGCTTCGTTTTGCGGCTTCCGCAATCAGTTCGCGGTCGTAAAACGGGATGGAAAATCTTTTTGCCAAACGCTGTCCAATTTCATGCCCGCCGCTGCCGTATTGTCTTGCGATGGTTATCACGGTTTTCATTTCAATTCCCTCCGTTTTCCCTGTGTTTTATCTTAAATGATTATAACATAGTATGAACTAAAACATCCATATTTTAACATTTTTCTTTTGCGTATTTGCCGTATATGCGTTAAAAGGAGAGTGTTGGCCGATAACGGTTATCTTCTCTAAAAAGAAACAGGGATGTATTGACAAATCATTGAACGCGGCATATAATACTATCAACATCACCATAATCGATAAAACCGATGAGTAAGAGTAGTACTCCGGGGTTGCATTTTCAAAAGAGAGCCGCAGGCGGTGAAATTGCGGCGAAAGTGTTCCGGAGGAATGGGCTTATGAGGGCGGAATGAAAGGCAGTTGTGCTTAGTAGTTTCCGACGGGAACTTCACCCGTTATCAAGGAAGCATGCATGGCAGTGCATGGAATGAGTGGGCGATTTTCGTCAACGTGGGTGGTACCGCAGGAGTTTAGGCTCTTGTCCCTGTGATTGCAGGGGCAAGAGCTTTTTTGGTGCTACTTGCCGAAAATCTCTCGGAAATTTGTCCGATTATGCAAGAGAAAAATGAACGGGGGTGGTTTTCGTGCCGGAAGGTTGGTGGCGAAAACTGAGTTTGAGTTCGTGTTTCTATCATACATATTTGGCTTAGGAGGTTTCTTACGATGAAACATATCGGCAAAAAATTTGCGGCGGCGGCTCTTGCCGTACTTGTTTCCGGTGTGCTTGGTGCTTGCTCATCTGCGAATTCTGCGTCTTCTGCGTCTGCTAATTCCGATGCAGCATCGGTTAATTCAGCGGATTCCAGTGAAAAAACGACTGAAAAAGCAGCGAAGACCATCGGAGTTTTGCAGTATGCTGTCAATCCTTCTTTAGATAATTGCTATACCGGGTTTATTAAGGGATTAGAAGAATCCGGATATGTAGAAGGAGAAAATCTAACAGTCCAATTGCTAAATTCTCAGGCTGATGCCAACAATGCGAAAACAATGGCCAAAACGATGGTCGAAAAGAAATATGACCTTGTAATGGGAATCGCTACCCCTGCCGCTATGGCTTTGTATGGCGCGGCAAAATCGACGGACATTCCAACTGTTTTTACAGCCGTCAGCGATCCTGTTGCGGCAGGGATTGTCAAGTCGTTAGAAGAGCCGGGTGTCAATTGTACCGGTTCTGCGGATGTTTTGCCGCTTGAAAGCCAAATCAAGCTGATTCGTGCATTTTTGCCGGATGCAAAGAAAATAGGAATTCTGCACACAACCAGTGAACCGAATTCCACATCCAGCTTAGAAAAATTCCAAAGCCTTGCGCCAAAATACGGGTTTGAAGTGGTTGAGATCGGCGTGACAGGTTCTTCCGATGTGGAACCGGCTGTTAAAACGCTGATTGCAAAGGGCGTTGACTGCATCAATAATTTTACCGATAACAATGTGGTCAATCATTTGCCGGGGCTTCTGCAGGCGGCTAATGAAGCAAATATCCCGATTTTTGGTTCCGAGGTGGAGCAGGTTAAAGACGGTTGCTTAGCGTCTGTCAGCATCGATTTTGTGGCTTTGGGAGAAGAAACCGGAAAGATGGCCGCAAAAATTTTGGACGGGACAGCCGATCCGGCTTCCACACCGGTTTACGTAGTACAGGATGGTAAACCTGTTTATAATAAAAAGGTGATGGAACAGCTGGGACTTTCTCTTCCGGAAGAGTATGCATCGGCCGAAAATGTGGCTGAATAAAATGTGGCTGAATAATTAGCTGGGAAACGGAAATCGGAGGCGAATCATATGGATGTTTTTCTGGGACTTCTCATCGGAGTGCTCCAGGAGGGCTTTGTTTACGGCATCATGGCCCTTGGAATTTATATTACGTATCAGGTGCTGAATTTTCCTGACCTGACGGTGGAGGGAACATTTCCACTTGGGTCCTGTGTAGCCGGTGTGATGATTGCCTCCGGAATCAATCCGTGGCTGGCATGTTTGGCAGCATTTGTCGCCGGTGCGGCCGCCGGTGCGGTTACCGGACTGCTGCATGTAAAGCTGCACATTACAGATTTGCTGTCCGGAATTTTAGTGATGACGGCTTTGTGGAGCGCCAATTTGGCAGTTACTTCGGGAAGTGCGGTTGTACCGTTTTATAATCAGCCGACTATCTACACATCCGGCCTTGCGGCACTGATTCCGGATTCGCACAACAGTTTGCGTGCGCTTGTAGTGGCGTTTGTTTCCTGCATGATTGTTAAAGTACTGCTTGACCTGTATTTAAAGACAAAATCCGGTCTGTTGCTGCGCGCCGCCGGGAATAATCCGCGCTATGTTGTAGCTTTGGGGAAGGACCCGGGAAACATGAAAATCCTTGGGCTGATGCTCGGCAACGGTTTGGCATCGCTTTCCGGTTGTATTCTGTGCCAAAGAGAGGAATCTGCCGATATTTACAGCGGCACCGGTATGATTGTGCTGGGGCTTGCGGCCGTCATTGTAGGGGTTAATATTTTTGCCGGGATTAAATTTTTGCGGCCCACAACAGCGGTAGCTTTCGGTGCCATTTTGTACCGTGGAGTGCTTGTGGGCGCATTGCAGATGGGTCTGCCGACTAACTATATGAAACTTTTAATGGCGGTATTGCTGACCATTGTGCTGGTGGTGTATAAAGCAGCTCCTATGGGAAGGGGGAAAAAATATGTCAATCGGACACAGGTCTGAAACTGGTGCACCCCTTTTGGAACTGCGACATATCTATAAAACATTCAACAGCGGTTCGGTAAGCGAATTGAAGTTATTTGAAGATTTTAGCCTGTCTGTTAACCGCGGACAATTTATCTGCATCATCGGCAGCAACGGCTCAGGGAAGACGACTCTGTTAAATCTGCTTTGCGGCAGCGAAACACCGGATGCGGGAGAAATTGTACTTGGGGGCGAAAATATTACAAAACAGCCGGAATTTGTCCGTTCCCGCCGCATTGGCCGCGTGTTTCAGGATCCATCCCTTGGTACTTGTCCGCAATTGACCATCTTGGAAAACATGTCACTCGCCGACCACAAGGGCAAACGCTTTGGTTTGTCCAGCGGGGTCAGCCGTAAGAAGATTGATGAATACCGTTCTAAGCTTGAGCTTTTAAAACTGGGCCTTGAAGATAAACTGGATCTGCCCGTTGCGAATCTTTCAGGCGGACAGCGGCAGGCCCTGTCGCTGCTAATCTGCACGATGACACCGATTGATCTGTTAATTTTAGATGAACATACAGCGGCACTTGACCCGGCTTCCAGCGAAAATGTAATGGAATTGACGCGGCGTCTTGTGCTGGAGCAACATTTAACGACGCTTATGGTAACTCATAATCTCCGCTTTGCATTGGCATACGGCGACCGTCTGCTCATGATGCACCGCGGCAGGGCGGTATTGGATGCAAGCGATGGAGAAAAAGAAGCTTTAAGTCTCCGCGATTTGACAGATCGTTTTAATGAGATCAGTATTGAAGATGGAAATGATCTTTAAATATTTACGCCCATAGAATTAAAAAAATTAATAAAAAGACTTGACATGAGGTCATTTCTACGCTACAATACCTGTAAATTGAATCACGAAATGCGTTGAAAAGGGATAAAAGCATTTGTAACCGAGTCTCAGAGAGCCGTTGTTTGCTGCGAAACGGTACCGGGCAAATGTATAACTCGCCTTAGAGCAGTCCGCCGAAAGGTTTTAACACCTAGTAGAACGGAACGGTTTCTCCCCGTTACAGGAGAGCTGCATTGTTAGATGCAGGCTGAGTGGGCATTTTAAAAATGCCAAGAAAGAGTGGTACCGCGACAGGTTTTCACCGTCGTCTCTTTACGAGACGGCGGTGTTTTTATTTTCCCCAATTTCTGCAAATCGTGATGCAATCAAATAAATTGGATGGAGGTAATTGTATGTCGGAGTCAATGAGAAGAATCCAAATTTTTGACACAACTCTGCGTGACGGTGAGCAAAGCCCCGGGTGCAGTATGAATCTGGGGGAAAAGCTGGAAATGGCGGCTCAGCTGGAAGAGTTGGGCGTCGATGTAATCGAGGCAGGTTTTGCAGTATCTTCTCCGGAAGATTTTGAATCCGTAAAGCAGATTTCGGCGGTTTTGCAGAAAACGACGGTGGCAAGTTTGGCGCGCGCCATTAAATCCGATATTGATACTGCCTATGACGCAGTGAAAGAGGCTAAAAAACCGCGCATCCATGTATTCCTTGCAAGTTCGGACATCCATCTGCAGCATAAGCTGCACATGACAAGGGAAGAAATGCTCCGTCAAACAGGGGAGATGGTTCGTTACGCGAAAAGTCTGGTGGGGGACATAGAGTTTTCCGCAGAAGATGCGAGCAGAACGGATTGGGAATTTCTTGCCAAAGTATATGAGACGGCGATTGCAAACGGAGCGAATGTCATCAATGTGCCGGATACGGTCGGCTATGTAACACCGCAGGAAATGTTTGATTTGATTACGTATTTGAAGGCAAACGTCAAAGGCATTGAAAACGTAGAAATTTCCGTCCACTGCCACGATGACCTTGGAATGGCAGTAGCAAATTCACTTGCTGCCGTACGGGCCGGTGCCAATCAGGTAGAGTGCACTATAAACGGAATCGGGGAGCGTGCAGGAAACGCTTCTTTAGAGGAAATCGTTATGGCGCTGCGGACAAGGAAATCATATTATTGTGCGGAAACAGGTGTGAATACCACAAAGATTTACAAAACCTGCAGAAAACTTTCCGCTATCACCGGTGTGCCGATTGGACCGACCAAAGCAATTGTTGGCGCAAATGCTTTTGCCCATGAGGCGGGTATCCATCAGCACGGTGTGCTCAACGACCGCCTTACATATGAAATCATGACACCGGAAAGTGTGGGAATTTCACACAACACGATGGTTCTTGGAAAACATTCCGGCCGCCATGCGTTTGAGGAAAAATTGAAATCACTCGGATATAACCTGTCTCCGCAGGAGCTGCAGGATGCTTTCACCGCATTTAAGAAGTTGGCGGATTTGAAAAAGAAGGTGACAGATGCCGATTTGGAAGCACTGCTCTCCGGTTCGATGAAACAGGAGATTGAAGAGATTTACACATTGGAATCCTATGTGGTTAATACAAGTTCTGTGAATTCTGCTTCCGCAATGGTAAAGCTTGGCGTGAAGGAAGAAGGAAAGAAAAAAGTTTTGGAAGGAAACGGCGTCGGTTCAGGCCCGGTTAATGCCGCACTTTCTGCAATTGAATCGGTGACGGCAAAGGGCTACACATTGGAGAATTTCTCCATTCAGGCTGTCACGGAGGGCGAGGATGCACTCGGTGAGGTTGTTGTCCGGCTGAAAAATTCAAATGGTACCATCGTCAGCGGCCGAGGACTCAATGTGGATATTATCGGCGCAAGCCTTCAGGCTTATGTGAACGCATTAAACCATATGGCAATGAGAAAGGATTAAGGAGGAACGCAATATGGCAATGACAATGACGCAAAAAATTCTGGCGGCACATGCCGGCTTGCCGGAAGTGAGGGCAGGCCAATTAATCCGCGCAAAAGTGGATTTAGTGCTTGGAAATGACATTACAACTCCGGTCGCCATCCATGAATTTTACAGCCATGGACTCAGCAGTGTGTTCAATCGGGATAAGATTGCGATTGTGCTGGACCATTTTGCACCGAATAAAGATATCAAAGCTGCGGAGCAGTGCAAACAGTGCCGCGAGTTTGCAAAAAACAATGGTATCACGCATTTCTATGATGTGGGAAACATGGGCATTGAGCATGCTTTGCTCCCGGAACAGGGGTTAGTTGCCGCGGGAGAAGCGGTGATCGGTGCCGATTCCCATACTTGTACCTACGGCGCGCTCGGCGCTTTTTCCACCGGAGTGGGTTCCACAGATATGGCCGCCGGTATGGCAACGGGTGAATGTTGGTTCAAAGTGCCTTCCGCCATTCGCGTTCATTTGACAGGAAAACCACGCAAATGGGTCGGCGGAAAAGATGTGGTACTGACGCTAATCGGAAAAATCGGTGTGGACGGAGCGCGGTATAAATCTTTGGAATTTACAGGGGACGGCATTGCGGCCCTGTCAATGGATGACCGCTTCACCATTGCTAATATGGCGATTGAAGCCGGCGCAAAAAATGGTATCTTCCCCGTGGATGAAACCGCGATTGCTTATATGAAAGGCCGCGTGAACAGGGAGTATCAAATCTATGAGCCGGATGAAGATGCGGAATATGATGAAACAGTGGAAATCAATCTTTCCGAAATCCGCCCTGTTGTTGCATGTCCGCACTTGCCTTCCAACACAAAGCCGGCCGATCAGTTAAAGAAAATTAAAATTGATCAGGTTGTAATTGGCTCCTGCACTAACGGCAGACTCAGCGATTTGGCAACCGCGGCAAAACTGATGAAGGGGAAAAAGGTTGCCGACAACGTTCGTGTCATTGTCATTCCCGCAACGCAGCAAATCTACCGCGAAGCGATGCGCTTAGGGTATCTCGACACATTTATTGAGGCGGGATGCGCCGTTTCCACACCGACTTGCGGGCCGTGCCTTGGCGGACACATGGGCATTATGGCGGCAGGCGAGCGCACAGTGGCTACAACGAATCGGAATTTTGTGGGGCGCATGGGAGACCCAACTTCAGAAGTTTATCTTGCAGGACCGGCTGTTGCGGCAGCTTCCGCTGTTTTGGGCAGAATTGCATCGCCGGAAGAAATTGCAGAGGAGGAAGAATGATTATGCAGGCAAACGGTAAGGTTTTTGTATTTGGTGATAATATCGATACGGATGTCATTATTCCTGCCCGATATTTAAACAGTGCCGAACCGGAACATCTGGCCGCGCACTGTATGGAGGATATTGACGCATCTTTCTCCCAAAAGGTGCATCCGGGAGATATCATTGTAGGCGGCAGCAACTTCGGGTGCGGCTCTTCCCGTGAACATGCTCCGCTTGCCATTAAATCGTGCGGGGTATCCTGCGTGATTGCCAAAAGCTTTGCACGCATTTTTTACCGCAATGCGATTAATATTGGATTGGCAATTCTCGAATGTCCGCAGGCCGCCGAAAACATCCGGCAGGGCGATGAGGTTTCCATTGACTTTGACAGCGGTACCATTACGAACAAAACCAAGGGTGAAACATATCAAGCGGAACCGTTTCCGGAATTTATCCGCGAAATCATTAATGCCAATGGACTTTTGAACTCATTAAGCAAACGCTAAATGAATGTGTGGAGGTGAAAAACATGGAAAAGACCATTGTTTTGCTGAAAGGAGACGGAATCGGCCCGGAAATTGTAGATGGTGCTGTTACGGTATTAAAACAGGTGGAGAAAAAATTCGGCCATCGGTTTCATTTCCAGTCTGAACTTATCGGTGGTGCTTCCATAGACGCATGCGGAGAACCGCTGACGGAAAAAACCATCGATGCTTGCAAAAAGGCTGATGCGGTTTTACTCGGTGCGGTCGGAGGACCGAAATGGGACGCGGTACCCGTGGAAAAACGCCCGGAGCGCGGGCTGTTGGGAATCCGCAGTGCACTGGGACTGTATGCGAATCTGCGTCCTGCCTATCTCTACAAGGAACTGTCGGCGGCTTGTCCGCTGAAGGAGGAACGCGTCCGGGATGGAATTGACCTGATGCTGGTACGCGAGCTGACCGGCGGTATTTATTTTGGCGAGCGTCAAACAGTGACAAAGGAAAATGGTAAGAAGATGGCATTCGACCGCATGGAATACAGCGAAGAAGAAATTGAACGTATTGGCCGAATTGCTTTTAAATTGGCGATGAGCCGGCGCAAAAAACTGGTTAGTGTGGACAAGGCTAATGTACTGGATACATCTCGCTTGTGGCGGAGTGTCATGCATCGGCTGAGCAAACAGTTTCCGCAAGTGGAGTACCGCGACCAGCTTGTGGACAGTGCAGCTATGCAGTTGGTTTCAGACCCCGGTCAGTTTGACGTGATTGTGACGGAAAATATGTTTGGAGATATCCTTTCCGATGAGGCAAGCATGGCTGCAGGTTCCATTGGTATGCTGCCGTCCGCTTCTTTGGGCGACGGAACTCGCGGACTGTATGAGCCAATCCACGGTTCCGCACCGGACATCGCAGGGCAGGATGCTGCAAATCCGCTGGCAACGATTCTGTCCGCCGCCATGATGCTGCGCATATCGTTTGGTATGGAAGAAGAAGCACGTGCAGTGGAATCCGCCGTGCAGTCTGCATTGGCGAAAGGCTATCGGACAAAGGATATTGCCATGCCCGGACAGTCTACAGTCGGCTGTGCGCAAATGGCTCGGATTGTTGCGGAGGCTGTTTAGAATATAAGGCTCATATAGTGCCTCAAGAAAAAAGTAAAAAAGTAGAGCATATTCGATGAAAAGCCTTTCAAATGGATAACCACAACACCATTTTGGAGGTCCATCAATATGCTCTGTTTTTATTCTACCGAAACATGGCTTCGATTAAAAAAGGGAATTGTAAAATCGGCTTTTTGATGGTATCAACTATGGAGAATTGCAGCAATTACCTGAAGTTCTTATGTGTTTTAGAAAGCACTTAAATTTTCTGGAAATAAATCAGCACAGAAAATGCTATTTCACTTAGATTATGGACACACAAAACAGCGGAGTTTCCAAATTTGTCGATTACCGCCATTTTCGCCGTTTCCGTAATTGTATCTTCATAATATATCCAATGTTTTACCAAAAAAATGGAGCAGCTTAGCGCTGCTTCACGCGGTTTTCCGTTTTGGGTTATCTCGACTAATGACATAGAGTCTTTTTGAGTCATGTCCTGTGGGCGATTTTCTCTTGGCTTTGAGATTTTAAATACGCATTGATAAATCCATCCAAATCGCCGTCCATCACCGCATCAATATTTCCGGATTCAAACCCGGTGCGATGATCCTTCACCAGAGTATACGGCATGAAAATATAGGAGCGGATTTGGGAACCCCATGCAATTTCTTTCTGCACACCCTTGATATCCTCAATACGCTCCAAGTGCTCGCGTTCCTTAATCTCCATCAGCTTGGATTTGAGCATCCTCATGGCAACCTCACGGTTCTGATACTGGCTGCGTTCCACTTGGCACGAAACCACAATTCCGGTTGGAATATGGGTCAGCCGAACAGCGGAAGAAGTTTTATTAACCTTTTGTCCGCCTGCACCGCTCGCACGGAAATAATCAATTTTAATGTCATCCGGATTAATTTCCACTTCAATCGTGTCATCAATTTCCGGTATAACTTCCAGCGAAGCAAACGAGGTGTGCCTGCGCCCGGAAGCATCGAACGGGGAAATTCGGACCAATCGGTGAACACCGGCCTCACTCTTTAAAAAGCCGTAGGCGTTTTCACCGCTGACCAGAATGCTGGCACTTTTTAACCCGGCTTCTTCCCCATCTAGATAGTCCAGCGTCTGTACGGTGTATCCATGCCGTTCGCCCCAGCGGCAGTACATGCGGTATAGCATCTCCGCCCAATCCTGTGCTTCCGTTCCGCCGGCTCCTGCATGAAACGTCAAAATCGCGTTTTTCGCGTCATATTCGCCTGTTAGCAGAGTTGTTAGGCGGATTTTATCCAGTCCCTGGCGAAACTGCTCCAGCTCTTGCTGTGCCTGTGGCAGAAGAGAAAGATCCTCCTCTTCGTCTGCAAGCTCAATCAGCGCCATAAGATCTTCATAGGCGGCTTTCAGACGTTCGTAAGATTCTATCTTATTTTTAAGTGAACTGGATCTTTGCAGAATTTTTTGGGATTTTTCCATATCATTCCAGAAATCGGGTGCGGTAGCTTTTTGATCCAACTCCGCGATCTCCTTGCGCATAGCATCAAGGCCGAGCGCATCGGCCAGTTCTTTTAGCTCCGGCTCATGAGTCTGCAGCGAAAGCCTCAGTTCTTCATATTGAAGCATCTTATCATCCTTTAGAATATTTAGAATAAATTCTATCCGTTAGATTATATTAGATTATAAAATATTTTAAGGGTAAAGTCAAAAGCACTTTGGTTCTACAGTGAATTGTTTCCAAATTAGGATAAAATCGAACATTATTCCCTTTGAATTTATGAATTAGTTGAAAACTTCACGGGCAAAACATTGAAGTTTAAGCCAATTTTATATACAATGAGAATACTGAAGGAGGTTGCTATATGACGAATTACGTCGGCTTACAATGTCCGGTCTGTGGCAAAACATTCACAGCCGAAGACGATATTGTTGTCTGCCCACAGTGCGGGGCGCCGTATCATCGTGACTGCTATGCAAAAGCCGGCAAATGTGTTTATGAGGATAAACACGGTACACCGGATGCATGGAAGCCACCAAGCCAAACAAAGAAAGAAGAAACACAGAATCGTACCAAGCGTTGTCCTCGCTGTGGTGCTTTCAACTCAGAACGAGCTTTGTTCTGTGAACGCTGCGGTCAGTCTTTGACGATGAATCGCCAAGATTCCCCGAATGCAGCACCGCACTACCCTAACAATTCGCAGAATCCGCAGAATAATTTTCCGCCGTTTTACGGTCCATACGGGCCAAACCCAATGCCCGGCGGGCAACCGTATTACCATCCCAATGCTGTTCCAAATCCAAACGAACAAATTGATGACATCCCAGTGAGCGATATCGCTCAATTTGTTCAAACCAACACGCAATATTATCTTTCTGTGTTTATGAATCTGAAAAAATTCGGAAAAAACAGGTTTAATTTTTGTGCCTTTCTATTCCCCGGCGCATGGATGCTGTACCGAAAATTGTACAAAGCCGGTTCCATCGTTACAACAGTGAGGTTTGCGTTATACATAATATACGCATGGGTGACCGAACACTTTTTATATCCTATTTACCAGGCACTTTTTCTTGAAGCGGGTATTACCGGCGGTACTTTAACTCCCAATGACGCACAGATGGAAAGATTGATGGTGCTTCTTGCACAGATGCCTCCCTACAAGCTCTTTCTGATGATGGTTCCCACTCTGATTGTTATCGTACAGTTAATTTTGATGTTCATTTTTGGCTTTAGCGGAAATCGCATGTATTTCAAACATTGCATGAATAAAATCAGAACTATCCGGCAAAAAAACACGCGCCCCGCTGAAATTGCTGTACGCATGCAGGAAGAAGGCGGAGTCAATGTTTCCATTGCAGTCTGTATGGGAATATGTTATTTGATTTTGTATTATATTCCATCCATTTTTTATTAGGAGTTTGAAAATATGAAAGTAACGAAAGCTGTTATTCCTGCGGCGGGACTCGGTACTAGAGTTCTGCCCGCTACAAAGTCCATGCCAAAAGAAATGCTTCCAATTGTGGACAAGCCCGCCATTCAGTACATCGTGGAGGAAGCCGTACGCTCCGGCATTACGGATATTCTAATTATCACGAACCGCGGCAAGGGTCTGATTGAGGATCATTTTGACCGCGTGCCGGAACTGGAGGCAAGGCTGACAACAGGCGGCCCGGAAAAGGAAGCAATTTTAAAAGAAGTCATAGGGATTGCACACAAGGCTAATTTTTATTTTGTCCGTCAGAAAGAAACCCGCGGCTTAGGGCACGCGGTAGGCTGTGCACGATCATTTGTCGGCAACGAACCGTTTGCTGTTCTCTATGGTGACGACGTCATTATTGGGGAAGATCCCGCATGCGCACAGCTGATACGTGCCTATGAGGAATACGGTAAAGGAGTTCTGGGGGTTAAAAAAGTCTCAAAAGAAGCAATCAGCAAATACAGTTCTCTAAAGGTGGAACCATTAAAGGACAATTGTTTTTCTTGCACCGATATGGTTGAAAAACCAACACCGGACAAAGTCCTTTCGCTTTACTCTATTTTGGGGCGCTGTGTTTTGACCCCGGAAATCTTTGATATTTTAGACCATACGGAGCCGGGCGCAGGGGGCGAAATTCAGCTGACAGACGCCATGCGAACCCTTGCACGCAAAAGCGGCATGATTGCGGTTGAGTACACCGGAACTCGCTATGATATGGGCAACAAGCTTGGAATTATGAAAGCACAGGTTGAAGTTGCTTTGAATCATCCCGATATCGGCCAAGATTTCCGGGCATATCTAAAAGAAATTTGTAAAACACTTTAAGTTAAAATAAATTTCTATTGACGGATATCATACCGTCTGATATAATGAATTCTGTTAAGCCGCTTTTCATGCGGCTTTATCCTTGCTCCGGACTTGATTTCGGGGCCATCAGTCCAGAAGGAGGTGTTTAACAATGGCCGATGTACAAAAATCCTATGAAACCGTATTTATTCTTTCCACCAAATTAGGAGAAGAAGGAATTGCTTCCACAATCCAAAAGTTTAAAGATTTGATTGCGGAACACGGCACCATTGACAATGTTGATGAATGGGGCAAACGCAGACTTGCCTATCCGATTCAGAAGCAGGAAGAAGGATATTACACGCTGATTTCCTTCACCAGTTCTCCTAAGTTCACGGCTGAGCTGGATCGTATTTACAACATTACAGACGGCGTACTTCGCTCTCTGACGGTAAAGACGAAAGCTCCAAAACAGTCGAAGAAGGAAACAGACAAGACGGAAGAGAAGAAAGAAGCGTGACTTGAAATGCTGAATGTCGCTGTTTTAATGGGAAGATTTGTAGCGGATCCTGAACTTAGGCATACGCAGAACGGGATTGCCGTGACCAGTTTTACCCTTGCGGTAGATCGATCTTATGTAAAAGCGGGCGCCGAACGCCAAACTGACTTTATCGATGTTGTGGCTTGGCGAAATACGGCTGAATTTGTCTGTAGATATTTCCGAAAGGGGCAGCTGGCCGCTGTTCAGGGGTCCATTCAAACCCGGACTTATACGGACAGAGACGGCAACAAGCGCAAGGCGGTTGAAATTGTCGCAGACAATATTCATTTTGCTGAACCAAAGCGCGACAGTTCAAACTCTTCCGGAAGCTATCCCGCTCGTGTTTCAGCTCCGGCAGATGACCGCAGTGAGCAGCCCGCACCCGCCTATGCAAATGGCGATACTGGCGATTTCGAGGAAATTCCTTCCGACGATGATCTCCCCTTCTGATCTTTGATACAACGAACTATTTGGTGATAATGGAATAAAGGAGGTTTCTCATGGCTGACAATCAAAACGACAGACCCGTACGGGAACGCAAAAGCGGCCGCAAAGGCCGTAAAAAGGTCTGCAGTTTCTGTGTGGATAAAGTCGATACCATCGATTATAAGGATGTTGCAAAGCTTCGCCGCTTTATCTCTGAACGGGCAAAGATCCTTCCCCGCAGAGTTACCGGCACTTGTGCACATCATCAGCGTGAGCTGACGGTTGCAATCAAACGTGCACGTCACCTTGCATTGCTCCCATTTAGCAGCGACTGAAATCCAAAGAAATAATAAAACTGCTTCGAAATCCGGTCAACGCCGTGTTTCGGGGCAGTTTTTTTATATTAATATTTGTTCTGTATTCATTCTGCCGAAAAATTACTTCAAACGTTTTTTGATCGTGTCAACTATGGAGAGCCACAATAATTGCCGAAAGTTGTATTGATTGATGCGCGGTGAGAAATATCTGTGCATTCTGACCGCTTCATCCGGTGTTTCCATCTTGGGTTACTCCAACTATTTGACATAGAGCCCTATTGACATAGAGCCCAAATAGGTCACTTGACTGATTGAAAAAAGCACAAAAAAATCCTTGATTCAATAACCGCAAAAACGGCTATCAATCAAGGATTTTTCAATTTGGTCCGAGTGACAAGACTTGAACTTGCGACCTCTAGACCCCCAGTCTAGCGCGCTACCAACTGCGCCACACCCGGAAACAACAGTGTATATTTTAACACATCAATCTCCAAATTGCAAGAGAAAGAGCACCTTTTCTTGATGCAATTGAGATGTTCTGTCTTCCGTGTTTTATCGGCTCATTTTTGTATTCGAGACATTGGTCTTTATGGATGCAAGACTGCCCAATTTAATTTACTTTTGATAGTGTGTCCGGTGAAATATTTCAACATATTATATAGTATTCAAAATAAAAAAAGAAATGAGGATTTTTATGCCTTACAACGATAAGGAGTTATTAGCAAGACTGATTAAATGTGAAGCGGATGGCGAGGGAGAAAACGGTATGTATGCCGTCGCATCCGTTATTGTTAACCGCAGAAATGTACCCTATGGGGAATTCTTTCGAGTCAGCAACGGAGGAAATATTCGGGCTATTATAGAACAACCGGGACAGTTTACTTGTATGAAAACAAGCGTTGGCGGTGCTTATAATCCACAGAATGTTTACAATATGGACCCGGATGAGATTCATTATGAGATAGCGGAATGGGCGCTTGCTAACAACACATTCAACGGCGTTGGTAATTGCCTTTTTTATTACAACCCGTACAATCCAAAGTGTGCCAGTTATTTTCCGGCGGGCGGAGTCGGTATCATTTATACAAGAATCAACCAACACTGCTTTTATGCGCCGACTCAAAAATATGCCGAGACTTAAATGAGGTGAGAATCCATGAATCAACAATTACCGGGTTACAGCGCAGTCTATCCTCCCAGCGGTTCTTGCACATCCTCCCCGCAGACCGATATGCAGAATACTGCTATGACAATACAAATGCCGGAGCAGCCGCATATGCAGGCCTCTGCATCGGGGAGCACAGCACAGGGCAGAGAGATGGGAACTGCTTCTCAGTCAAGTGTTATTCCATCAGCAATTCAGCAGCCGGGCATACAGCAAGCTGTAATGGGCACTGCTAGTCAGACAACTTCTCCCGCTCAACAAATGATGCCTATTACAGATATGACACAACCAACACCCATGGCAGCTGATAGCCTAGAATTTTTAAATGGTTTTTTAAGAACTCAAATCGGAAAAAAAGTGAAAATAGAATTTTTAATTGGAACTAATACGTTTACCGACAAATCCGGTACATTAATTGGCGTGGGAGCTAACTACATCCTGCTGCGTGAAGCGGATTCCGATGATATTCTTACGTGTGATTTTTTCAACATTAAATTTGTAACCATTTTTTATTAATGCGCACCTCGAAAATGTCTACCATACAACTTCTTCCTAATTTAAACATTTTTAAGAGGAAGGTTTATTCACAATTTTCCATCAAATGATTTCTTACGTTTGTAATGTGTATAACGAAGAATGAAATTTACCCCCCTTTTCCATTCATTTGACAACGCACTTTTGAAATTTAATTTTTAAATCTTGCATATCGGAATCAGCGTTAAAAAAGACTTAACTAAATTATGCTTTTACACGATATAAAAGATAGACTTTAAAATTTTATCATATTTGATTGACAAACTGAAATAAATTGTGTATTATTAGGAGCAACAAAGAGATATATCCGCTATTGGTATTAAATAATTAATATTTTATATATAACAAAGGCGTTAATACCGGCAGTGAATCTGCTGGCGTTAACGCCCTTGTTTTATTATATATTACTTTTAGGGGGTTATGTTATGCACAAAAAGTTAGTAGCACTTGCATTAAGTGCCGCCTTGGCAGTCTCTTTTACCGGATGTCAAAACAGCGCTGCCAGCTCTTCGTCTGAAACATCCACCGCAGAATCGTCTGCCACAGAGACCTCTGCCGCGGCAGCGTCGTCAACATCCGATGCCTCGGGAGAAATAAAAATTGGTGCTGTTCTTCCGCTGACCGGTTCCATAGCAGCCTTTGGGCAATCAGCTCAGAAAGCACTGCAGCTTTTGGAAGAAGAGGTGAACAGTTCCGGCGGTGTCAACGGGCAAAATGTTAAATTTGTTTTCGCTGACGATGAAGGAAAACCTGCAACAGCCGCTACAGTGGGACAGAAACTGATAAACAGCGAGAAAGTGGTCGGAATTGTTGGACCTTTGACAAGCAACTGCGCCCTTTCGCTTGCGCCTATTGCTCAGCAATATAGTGTTCCCATGATAACCGGAACCGGAACAAATGAAAAAATTACACAAACCGGCGATTTTATTTTCCGCACTTGCTTTATTGACCCGTTCCAAGGAAAAGTTATGGCAAAGCTCGCCAGCACAGATTTGGGGGCAAAAACAGCCGCCATACTGTACGACAACGGCAACGATTATTCAAAAGGGCTTGCAGAAAATTTCCAAGCGAGCTTTGAAGAAGCCGGAGGAGAGATTGTAGCTTCTGAAACATATCTAACCGGCGACAAAGACTTTAATGCACAGCTGACCAAAATTGCGGCGACAAATCCGGATGTGCTGTTCCTGCCGGATTACTATTCCACAGTTGCCGTCATTGCGAAGCAGGCACGCAGTGCCGGAATAACGGCGACATTCCTCGGCGGCGACGGCTGGGATTCCGCGGATCTGTTCAACATCGGCGGAGATGCAGTCAACGGTGCATACTTCTCCAACCACTATTCTCCGGATGATACCGCCGACGAAGTAGTAGAGTTTATTAAAGCCTTTAAAGCAAAATATGATGATGAAGTTCCGGATGCCATGGCTGCTTTGAACTATGACGCCGGCAAAGTTCTCATCCAGTCCATTGAAAAAGCCGGTTCTACCGATGCTCAAGCGATTCAGGAAGCACTAACAGAATATGACGGTACTGTTGTATCCGGTCATATCCAATTTGATGAAAACCGCGATGCGGTGAAAGCAGCCGTTATCATTAAAACGGAAGACGGCAAAGAAACCTTTTACAGCAAAGTGGAACCATAGACCCTGCTGCAGATTGACTGTTGCTGGTCAGTCAGAGCATACTTCCCCACTAGGGGGGAAGTATGCTCATGGTTCTTAAAAACGCATCACTCTTACAAAGGGGGCAACAAAGTGTCTATGATTGAATTTCTGCAACAGTTGATCAACGGAATTTCCTTAGGCAGCGTTTATGCACTCATCGCACTGGGTTACACGATGGTCTATGGTATCATTGGTTTGATCAACTTCGCACACTGCGATATTTATATGGTAGGGGCTTACATCGGCTTTTTTGTAGCAACCTATACCCATCTGCCGTTTGTTCCAACGCTCCTAATTGCCATGTTGGGCTCGGCTCTGCTGGGTGTCTTAATTGAAAAAATTGCATATAAACCGCTGCGCAGAAGCAGCAATATCAATTTGCTGATTACGGCCATCGGTGTATCGCTGCTGCTGGAAAACGGTTTCAATGTTTTGTTCGGAGCAAACCCGCGGACATATCCCGGTTATATTTTGAAACAGCAAAGCATTATGTTTGGGCCGGTCCGTACAGATTCACTGCATCTGATTATTCTTGGCATTTCTTTGCTGCTGCTGATTTTGCTCAATCTTTTTGTAAACTACACAAAAATGGGAAGGGCCATGCGTGCCACTTCTTTGGACAAAGACGCTGCCGCACTGATGGGTATCAATGTCAACACCACCATATCGATGACTTTCGCGATTGGTTCGGCTTTGGCGGGTGCAGCCGGCATGTTGGTTGCCATTTTGTATTCAAGCCTTGACCCCTATATGGGAATGATGCCCGGCATCAAGTCTTTTGTAGCTGCGGTACTCGGTGGAATCGGACTGATTCCCGGTGCCTTCATGGGCGGCATTATTCTGGGCGTGGTGGAAACCTTTATGGCGGCTATCAATTCCAAAATATCCGGTGCTGTTGCGTTTGTCATATTAATCGCGATTTTGATTATCAAGCCGTCCGGCCTTCTGGGCAAGACGGTTAAAGAGAAAGTGTAGGTGGGCGGTTTGAAATCCTATTTAAAGAAAGGCGCCGTCTTTTTGATTGGTTCCCTAATCTTGTTTGGCGCACTCAGTTATTTCATTCAAATTAATTTGATTGATGCGTATTATAAGCAGATTCTTATGATTATTTGCATCAATGTGATTTTAGCGCTAAGCACCAACTTGATTATCAATTACACCGGCCAGCTGACCCTTGGGCATTCGGCTTTTATGGCGATTGGAGCATATTCGGCCGCTTTCATTCAAATGAAAACCGGCATACCGTTTTTGATTGCTCTAATTTTCGGAGGAATTGTGGCAGCTGTTTTCGGATTTTTAATCGGCTTGCCCACCTTGAGGCTGAAGGGAGACTATCTTGCGATTACCACACTCGGTTTTTGCCAGATTGTAGTGGTAGCCATCCAAAACATCTCGGCTTTAGGCGGAGCGCAGGGTTTGGCGGGAATTCCGCCAAAGACAACATTTCCATGGGTCTTCTTTTCAATGATTGCAGCAATTGCTATCTTGTATAATATTGTTCATGCCAACCAAGGACGTGCTATGCTTGCGGTAAGAGAAGATGAGATTGCCGCCGAGGCCATGGGGATTAATACGACGAAATATAAAATCATGGCCTTTACCACAGGTGCATTTTTTGCCGGGTTCGCGGGAGGACTTTATGCATTTTTGATGATGTTCATTGACCCGAACAGCTTTAATTTCCTAAAATCCATCGACTTTGTTATATACGTTGTGTTAGGCGGAACCGGAAGCTTTGTTGGCTGCATACTGTCCACAAGCATCTTAACTCTTCTGCCGGAAGTTCTTCGTTTCCTCGGCGACCTGAGAATGGTGATTTATCCTTTGCTGCTGATCATTATCATGATTCTCAGAGTAAAAAATATCCGCATTACCGGTTTGCTGCGCACTAAATTTACCGCAAGCAAACTGTCGGAAGGGAGCAAAGACCATGTCGCTGCTTGAAATTGATCATATTACCATTCAATTCGGAGGACTTACGGCTGTTTCAGATTTTTCTCTTTCAATGGAAGAAAATGATCTTTTTGGTCTAATCGGCCCAAACGGTGCCGGGAAGACCACGATATTTAATATGCTGACAGGAGTGTATGCCCCTACCAGCGGAAAAATCATTTTTAACGGGGAAGAGATTCATGGGAATGCGCCCCATCTAATAGCGAAGAAAAAAATTTCCAGAACGTTTCAAAATATTCGTTTAATGAAGAACCTGAGCGTGCTGGATAATGTAAAAATCTCATTTGCGTATCAGGCAAATTATTCTTTGGCGTCTTCCATTCTTCGCCTGCCATCCTATTTTAAGCAGGAGGAAATTATTCGGAAAAAAGCGGAAGATCTTTTGAAAATTTTTGGTTTGCATGAACTGAAAGATGAAAAAGCTTCCAATCTTCCCTATGGACAGCAGCGGCGGCTGGAAATTGCCCGTGCGCTGGCAGCGCAGCCTAAGCTTCTTCTTTTAGATGAACCGGCTGCTGGAATGAACCCACAGGAAACACAGGAATTGATGGAGCTAATCCAGTGGATTCGCAAAGAGTTTCACATTGCCATCCTTCTCATTGAACACGATATGAAATTGGTTATGGGAGTCTGCGAAAATATCGTTGTGCTGGACTATGGCAAGATGATAGCGCAGGGTTCTCCTGATGAAATCAAGAGCAACAAAAGAGTTATTGAGGCATATCTGGGGGAGGAGGCTGCCGATGCTTAAAATTGAAAATTTAAATGTATATTACGGTGCTATTCATGCGTTAAGGGATATCAATATCGAGGTAAACGAAGGCGAAATTGTGACGCTAATCGGTGCAAATGGAGCGGGTAAGACCTCCACGCTCCGCGCAATTTCCGGCCTTGCACCCATTCGGAGCGGGACAATTACCTTCCAAGGAGAAACGCTGAACGGTTATCCCGCACACCAAATTCCTTATCTGGGAATTTCCCATGTGCCGGAGGGCCGCAGGATTTTTTCAAATCTCACGGTTATGGAAAATTTGCAGCTTGGAGCTTACTGCCGAAAAGATGATAATGGCATTAAAAAAGATTTTGAGATGGTTTTTAGCAAATTCCCAAGACTGAAAGAACGTATGAAACAGCGCGGCGGAACTCTGAGCGGTGGGGAACAGCAAATGCTCGCCATGGGCAGAGCCCTGATGGCAAGACCAAAAATTCTATTATTAGATGAGCCGTCCATGGGGCTTGCACCGATTATTGTGCAGGAGATATTCAGCATCATTCAGGAAATCAATCAATCCGGAACAACGATCTTGTTGGTTGAGCAAAATGCGCACATGGCGCTTTCGATTGCCAACCGCGCCTATGTAATAGAAACAGGCAGTATTGTTCTGGAAGGAAAAGCCTCCGATCTGTTGCAAGACAGCGCCGTAAAACAGGCCTATCTGGGGGGATAAATCCCTTGATATACTATGATGTGTTTTTATAACATGAATCCGCATCTGTTTTTTTCATTTTGTCATCGACTCCAATAAGGCCCGAAAAAGCGTTATAAATGCTTTTTCGGGCCTTCATCTTTGAAAATAATTGTTGAAAGCTGTTTTGCAGCGATTGAGTTGTTTTTATCTTTGCCCATTGGATGTTGCTTCATCGTCATCCATAAGCGGAGTTTTTCCGCCGTTGAGCCAATGAGCGCGTTCGGCTGCTTCTTCAGCAGTATACCAAACGCTTTCGGTTTTCCATTCACCGTCTTTTGTAAACATGCCGACGCTCCATTGGCCGGGTTCTGTCTTTTGATAGGAATACATGAAACAAACTCATCCTTTCGAACATTCAGTATATTAAATTGTGAATATAGAAAAGGAAATTCATATCAAATTTCCCATTTAAAAAGCAAAACTCCGCCGATCATCAGTGCAACCCCTGCGAATTTCTGCCAGCCAAAAGGGATGCGTTCTGTATCAAAAAGTCCAAAGCCGTCGATCAATGCGGCGACCACGAGCTGTGAAATAAGAATGATGGAGACCGCAATGGTTGGTCCTAAACCCTTAATGGCGAGCATCACGGCAATGGTGATGACAATCCCTAAAAAACCGCCGAGCAGATAAATTTTATTGATGCCCCCAAGTTCCGCAAAATTTCCTTTGCCAAGGAACAGCAGAGCAAGGATGGATAACAGAAATGCTACGCCCTGCACAATCACATTCGATTCATAAAGTCCAATGCGGCCGCTCAGACGCGTATTCATAACCCCTTGAACACTCATTGCAGCGCCTGCAAGAATGCTGAAAATAACAGCCAGCACGTGAGGAACCTCCCTAATCATACTGCCATTATTCTGTCCGCAAATCTGCATTGCATACCACCTAAAAGAGTTCTTTTATTCGTTAAGCGTTTGATTTACATAATTAGAATAAAAAATCTTTTATGCTTGCTGTGCAGTGTCATGGCATTTTTGCGGAATTTTTTTGCACAGTTTAGGCATAAGCCACACGATTTCCGGCCGTAAAACCCCAAATATTTCATCGCTCTTTTCGGTTTTTTATTTTCAACACCCGAGTTATTTGATATAATTGTAACAGTTTTACATCGCAGGGCGGAAAGCCGCCGAAAAAGGAGGACAATATGATAGATCATTTACCTATTACCGGAATCAGCATCATGTTCCAAGCGATTCCTTTTATTGTGATATTGGGATTTATTTTTGTATTCGGAATATTCATTGTGTACACTGTGAGGAGTGTAAAACAGTGGAAGAAAAATAATGATTCACCGGTTCTGACGGTAGAAGCAACGGTAGTGGCAAAGCGTGCAGACGTACGGTATCATCACCATAACGAAACCAATATGCACCACACGTCATCCTATACCAGCTATTATGTTACATTTGAAGTGGCCAGTGGTGACCGAATGGAGTTTAAAGTTCCGAATACCGAATATGGAATGCTCGTGGAAAAAGACAGGGGCAAGCTGACTTTTCAGGGCACGCGTTATTTGGGGTTTGAGCGCAGCAATGTTTCCAAATCAATTGCCTGACTCAACGTAGAACTGTATAGACAGCATTTTGCCGTTTAAACATTCAACTGTGAATGCATTATTTGCGCAAAAGAGTTGAAACAACAAGTCTTATATAAAAGAGGGACCGTGGGCATGTCTATAAAAAGTTTTTTAAAATTAGTGGAGTTGCAAACGAAAGTTGCCAGCATCATCCCATTCTTGTTTGGTACTTTCTATGCCTTATACCGATTTGATACATTTAACGCTAAGAATTTCTTGCTGATGTTGATATCGCTGCTCTGCATTGATATGGCTACCACCGCCATTAACAACTATATGGATTATAAAAAAGCAGTAAAACGACACGGATTCGGATATGAACAATATAATGCCATCGCGAGGGATAAGCTCAAAGACTCTACGGTTCTCACTGTGATTGCAGTTTTACTGTTTCTGGCGATAGCTTTTGGCCTAATATTGTTTTTGAACACAGATTATGTTGTTTTGTTGATAGGAGCCGTTTCCTTCGCGGTAGGGATACTCTATTCTTTTGGACCTGTTCCTATTTCTCGGACTCCGTTCGGTGAAATTTTTTCCGGTGGGTTTATGGGTTTTGTGATCCCGTTATTGGCAGTTTATATTCATGTTTATAACAGAGAGTTGTTATCTCTTGATTTTCAACAAGGAGTATTGGATATTCGAATGAATATTCCTGAAATATTGCTCATTTTTCTCATATCATTGCCCGCTGTAGTTGGAATCGCTAACATCATGCTGGCGAATAATATTTGCGATATGCAGGATGATTTTGAAAACAGACGATATACTCTTCCGCTGTATATCGGCAGGGACAAGTCCTTAAAAGTGTATCAAATATTGTACTATATCGGCTATGCAGCTATGCTGATTTTACTACTCTTAAAAATTCTTCCGCTGGTTTGTCTCATTTCCTTTGTTACCGTGATTCCGGTGCAAAAAAATATCAAACGCTTTTATGAGAAACAGAGTAAAGCGGAGACCTTTGTATTGGCAGTAAAAAACTTTGTATTAATAAACTCTGTGTATGCGCTTACCATTGCCTTGGCAGTTGTTATAAAATACACGCTGTAAAGTCGCGATCATCCTTTCATAATAGCGTTAAAAAGAGTTTGCAGGAGCAGTTACTTGCCGCAGACGGAAAGCATCAGACGACGGCGCAGAGCACAGCTTCGTAGCGGTATGCCGCTCTCAGCGGGATGACTTTTTCTATGACAGATTTCGCGAGGCTTACAATTCCAAACGAGGTTTTGCAGTTCTTGGCAAACCATGTTATCTGTCCTATCAATCTTACGCAATAAATGTTTCTGCGGCAGAATTGGCAGAGGAGCCATTCGTAATGCACAAATCGTGAATTCGAATCCCACGAGTCATTCTAAGCATATATAATCCGAACTCTTCGCGAATAGGAAATTCCTACGGGTGAAGAATTGGGATTTGTGTTGTTTCCACAGTAATTTTTGGGGTAAGCTATCATGCTTGCCCCTTTTAACTTGCTGATATATCATTCTTGTAGGCAATAATTTCGTTATATCGATGATAAACTCTGTCATGCAGATTGAATTGTATATTGAATTGTATACATTTGTGCAACGCAGCTTATTTTTTGTGGTCTATTATAGTGAAGGCTTTTACGCTGCAAAGGAGGGGGGATGATGTATGGAAGACAGCAAAATCATTGACCTGTATTGGGAGCGCTCTGAATCTGCTATTACTGAAACATCAAACAAATACGGTCGGTATTGCTATTCTATTGCGCATAACATCCTGCATAACGATGAAGATTCAGAGGAATGCGTGAATGATACATATCTGCGCGCATGGAATGCCATGCCTCCGCGGCGGCCGAAGCGCTTATCCGTGTTTTTAGGGAAAATAACCCGTAATCTTTCCCTCAATAGGTATAAAAGATTTACTGCTGAAAAACGAGGCTTTGGGGAAGTGCCTCTTGCTTTGTCTGAACTGAATGACTGCATTCCGGCATCGTCGGATCCAGAACAGGCAACAGATGAGAAATTACTGGTGGAAGCGCTTAACAGTTTTCTTGCAGAATTGCCGCATAAAAAGCGCATGATATTTGTTCAGCGATATTGGTATTTGATGCCGATAAAGGAACTTGCAGACCTGTACGACAGCAGCGAAAGTCAGACGAAATCCCTGTTGTTCCGTGTGAGAAACGCACTGAAAACATATCTTGAGAAGGAAGGGATTACCATATGAAAAATGAAAAGCTCCTTGAAAAGATCGGAGAAATTTCCGAGGAATATATTGCCGAGGCGAATCCCGCAGCAAAGGCAACAAGGAAGCGCCGTTGGATAAAATGGGGGGCTTTAGCTGCTTGCCTTACTTTAGCCGTGCTTACGATTATCAAAATGATTCCCGCAAATCCGGTCGAGACTGAGCCCGAACCGGGGAATCTGCCAATGCTTTCAATCACAGAGGATTCAGGCGGAGCAATGGGTTTTGAGGGATACAAGGCATATGATATTTCGGAAATTGTGAATCATAATCCATGGACTGAAACTGCGGGGATTTCCTCATTGCCTGTTTACGAAAACACAATGGCTTATGATGAAAACAATCAGGTTTCCGATGCTGATTTTGATAAGATGAAAGAGTTTCTGCTCAATGTTGCGACTAGGTTGGGTATGGACGCCGATAGCCTGGAAATCACCGACAACGCTCCGAATGAAAAAACGCAGGCTGCCATTCGGAAAAAATTTGAACAGGTGGGCGAGAACGTTCCGAATGGGTTCTTTTCCCCAACCACCGTTTTGGCAGAGGGTAATGGTGTCAAAATTGAAGTTGACTGGCAAATGACGGCGAAAATAACATTTGATCCCGCAATAACGCTTCCGCACAAATACAACTTCACAAATTATGCAACTTACGAACAAGTTGCTGCGGTGGCGGAGTATTTAAAAGAAAAATATAAAGACTTCATTGGAATGGATAATCCCCAAGTAAATATTCACGGGGGAGACTATTCGATTTTCTCCGGAGAAAGTGTAAAAACCTACGGAACACGACAAGCTCAGAGATACAGCATAGAGTTTTATGACGGCAGCGGAGATATTACCAAACAAATCATAAACTACAATTTTAACAGAGTTGCATTTTATTGCAATGATGACGGAAAACTGTTTTTGGCAAGAGTTTTTCAGCCGGATTTATCCGACAAAGTTGGAGATTACCCTATTATCACAGCCGACGAGGCGAAAGACCTTCTTAAAAATGGGAACTATATCACAACCGTTCCTGAAGAATTGCCCGATTTGGAATATGTTGCAAAGGTTGAACTAATCTATCTTACAGGCGGTACGGAGCAATACTTTATGCCATATTACCGCTTCTATGTGGAACTGCCTGATATGGAGATGGAAAATGGTCTGAAAACCTATGGCGCCTACTATGTGCCCGCCGTGGAAGGAAAGTATATCTCTAATATGCCGATATGGGATGGGCAGTTCGATTAGTATATCGAATAATGCTGCTACGAACCCCGTTGCATGTGTTCGTCACGGGACGGACGCAAAAAATGGAGGGTAAGGGATCAGCATCCCTTACCCTCCATTCGGATTGCTGAATAACTCCTAGCTTTTGCTTCATGCGTTGCATAGATTATTCGACAATCCAAAAGCACGGCTTTCGCTGGGCTTTTGGGGTAGGCCGGGAACAGTTAAAACCGCTCCTTTTGTTTTAATTCAATTTTACCCGTTGTAATATGAAAAAGCTAAGGATTGTATGAATTCGGATTAGGACCTTTGCTCACGACAATAACTACTTTGGAACCATATGCCATTTGGCTGCCTGCTTTGGCGTCTTGGTAACCAATGACACGGCCGGCAGGCACCGTATCACTATAATCCTCTGTTTTTGTTGGAACAAAACCGGCGGCAGTTACATCCTCTGACGCATCGGGCAGAGTTTTGCCGGAAATTTCAGGAAGAGTTCTCACGGATGGCCCTTCACTGACAACGACTACGATTGCTGTCCCTTTTGTCATTTTTTCTCCTGCTTCAGGCTGCTGGGAAATAATGCAGCCTTCTGGTACAGTATCCGAAAATTTGCTCGAGGAACGAAGAACCTGATAATCAGCATTTTGGTCATTTTCATTTGACGAAGCCGAGACAAGTTGTTCGTAGTTTTGACCCACCAGATTTGGTACAATAATTTTATCTGCATCAGAAGAATTTGCTTCCAGCAGATTAACAGACGATTTTTCTGCTAGGGATTCAGATGACTTATTTGGCGTTTCAGGAGCGGTATCCGCTGCAAGCCCCCATGAATCACGAGACATCTGACTAATCCAGAAAACGCCAATTGCTGTAAAAACGACCAACATCACAGCACATGAGGCAAGAACCCAAACAAAGCCGGGTAATTCACGTTTTTTTCTTTTTTTATCCTTTTTGTGGGAATTATCCGAATGCACATCACTGTGCGTTTGAACCGCCTTCATGCGCCGTGTTTGCTCCAGCACGGCAGTTACGGGCGCAGCGGAAAGTTCCGTTCGAAGGCGTTCAAATGTCGGCGTACGACGATCCGGCGATACTTGAAGTGCATTGGCCAATGCTGTGACCACATAAGGAGGAAGGGTGTGCAGCACTGCTGTAGGAATATAAAGGCGAGGATCATTTTTGCGCTTTAATGCATCCGGAGGTAGTTTCCCTGTTAACGCAAAAAACAGAGAAGCTGCAAATCCATAGACATCTGTTGCTTCATTCGGTTGATAATCCATAATATACTGCTCAATGGCAGCACAACCAGCTGTCATATCCGGGGGAAGATCCGTGTCCATTTGTCTAACCGCCATAATGGAAAATCCGTCAAGCTTCATGCGGCCATCTTCCATAATCTCCAAAGTATCCGGAGAAATTCCCAAATGTCTGATGGAATGGGCATGAAGAGTACTCAGTGCAGAAAGCACCGGCATAAACAACTGGCGTGCGGTGTTCCAACTGAGTTTTCCGCCGCTGCGCTCCACAAAATAGCGCAGTGTAATGCTGTCCTTCCATTCGGACACGGTGTATGCGGTATGATTTTCCTCAAAAATATCGTAGATATGCATAATCGCGGTAAGTTCGCGCATATGAGCGAGATCTCTAGCATAATTTAGAAATTGAGCTAAGATCTCATCAAAAACAATTTCACTGCCGCTGATGACTCGCACATCCGTTTTGTTGCTTGCACGTTCACTGAGTGTTTGAGGGAAAAATTCACGCAGTTTGATGGGGATGTTTAAAACAGTGTCATACCCGATATATGTGATGCCTTCTCCGTTGCTTTCTTTGGCCATGCCTACCAAATATCTTTTTTGCAGTACCGTTTTGGGCGGGAGTGCATGCTGCATTTGAGCTTCATCTCCGCGAAACCCACAGTGGGGGCAGATTACCGCTCCAGCTTTGTCGGACATGCAGTTCATACACAAATTTGCCGGATCAGTCATATAGCCGCCTCCGAACCATCATTCATTCCTTCGCGGCTTTTGCCGCATATGCTTAGTTTTCTTCATCTTCATCCGAATTATCCCAGTTATGCCAAACGTTCTGTACGTCGTCGTTGTCTTCTAGAGTATCAAGCAGGCGCTGGATTTTCAATTTCGCATCCGGATCCGTCAGTGTAACGGTGGTACTCGGCACCATTTCGACCTCTGCAGAAACGAATTGATAGCCTTTCTTTTCCAAATCATTCAGGACATCACTGAAATCATCCGGTTCCGTATCAATTTCAAAGACATCCGCATCGGCGCGAAAATCAGAAGCACCGGCTTCCAATCCGTCTTCCATGACCTTGTCTTCGTCAAGGCCTTCCTTTTCAATTAAAATGACACCTTTGCGTTCAAAAAGGTAGGAAACGCAGCCGTTTTGACCAAGTTTTCCTCCAAATTTGTCGAAATAATGCCGTATATCGCCGGCGGTGCGGTTGCGGTTGTCCGTCAATGCTTCCACAATAATTGCAATACCGTTTGGACCGTAACCTTCGTAAGTAATGCTTTCAAATTTCGTGTCGTCGCCTTCACCCGCAGCTTTCTTGATAATTCGTTCGATGTTCTCATTTGGAACATTAGCTGCTTTTGCTTTTGCAATACAGTCCCTAAGGCGTGAATTAGCAGCGGGATCCGGTCCGCCGCCTTGTTTTACTGCTACTGCGAGTTCTCGTCCGATTTTTGTGAAAATTTTTGCTTTAGCTCCATCTGCTTTTTCTTTTTTTCTTTTAATATTATTCCATTTTGAATGGCCCGACATAAGTAGTCCTCCAAACCTAAAATTGCACTGATTTTCATCATATCACAGTTTTTGAGGAATGGCAAGCACGGACCTTGGCAGATTAGACTAACGTTTGTAGGACTACAATACATATTGGACAGTTGAGAAAAAATAAAAACAGAAATGGACACATCGGTTACAATAAAGCTACCAAAACTAAATGATACCGAAAGGAAGTGCCCATTTCTGCATGAATAGTGTAACACAAGACATGAAGTTTAGGCAATCCCTAATGATCTATGCTCAAAAGTACGGTGTTAGCCGTGCGAGCCGAAAATACAACAAAAGCCGTTCCTTTATCTATTTCTGGATGGCCCGGTATGACGGTACATTAGAATCGTTGGCTTGCCGGTCTAGGAGGCCTCACAGTCATCCAAACCAGCATACACCTGCCGAGTTAAAGCTGATTCGCGACATGCGGCGCAGAAATCCCGACCTCGGTATGATTGAACTATGGTCTCGGTTGAAAAAGCGGGGATACACACGATGTCCGGAAAGTCTGTTCCGTGTAATGCGCCGAATGGGAATGTTCCCAGAATCAAAACCAAAGAAGAAATATCAGCCAAAGCCATATGAGCAAATGACATATCCCGGAGAGCGCATTCAGATCGATGTAAAAGTTGTTCCAAAGCGCTGTATTGCCGACCCTGAGCTTCGGCTTTTCCAGTACACAGCTATTGATGAATTTTCTAGGCTGCGTTTTCTGGCAGCGTACCCTGAACAGAGTACTTACTCTTCTGCTGACTTTCTAAAACGAGCTGTCGAATGGTTTGCCCGGCGCGGCGTTCGTGTGGAATGCGTTCAAACTGACAACGGTTTTGAATTCACCAACCGTTTCTCACCTTCCAAGAAACATTTGCTGACGTTGTTCGAGGCCACTGCCGCTAAACTTCATATCCGGCACAAGTTAATTCGTCCTTATACCCCTAGGCACAACGGGAAAGTGGAACGCAGTCATCGCGAAGACCAAAAACGCTTTTATGACAAACACCATTTTTACTCTTTAGCGGACTTTGAAAACCAACTTTCCATCTACTTAAGACGCTCTAATAATATGCCGATGCGTCCTCTTCATTGGTTGTCTCCTTCTGAATTTTTGCATTCCCATACTGTCCAATATGTTTGACAAACCTACAGGACCTTGGCAGATTAGACTAACGTTGTGCTGTCGCAGTAGGAACAAACCAGCATATCCCCGACTTCTGTAAAACGTGCCGGCAAATAACGTTCGGTTTGTGTGATACATTGGGGATTGGAGCAGCGGTACGGATGGGTAGGATGCGGTGGCTTTTTCTCTGCCGTTTTACCTTCCCAGCTTTGAAGGATGGTTAAAATCAAAGCCATTCGCGCATAAACACCATATATGGTCTGCTGAAAATAAGAGGCGCGCGGGTCATTGTCCACATCCACTGCAATCTCATCCACCCTCGGGAGAGGATGCAGAATTTTTAAATCAGGCTTTGCATACCGGAGTTTTGCTCTGTCCAGAATAAAAACACCCTTTTGACGCTCATATTCAGCACGGTCGGCAAAACGTTCCTGTTGAATCCGGGTCATATATAACACATCCAATTCCGGCAAAGCCTGCTCCAAAGTTTGTACTTCTGTATAGGAACATCCCGCGGCATCCATCACATCCCGCACATACTTCGGCAAGGCAAGTTCAGGGGTGGAAATCAACACAAAAGAAGAACCGTGAAAGCGGGTCATTGTACGAATCAAAGAATGAACCGTTCGTCCGTTTTTTAAGTCACCGCAAAGACCAATTTTTAAATGGTCCAATCTTCCTTTTTCATTATATAAGGTTACCAAATCTGTCAGTGTCTGTGTTGGATGCAGGTGTCCGCCGTCTCCCGCGTTAATAATAGGAGATTTAGAATACAATGACGCGGCAGTCGCTGCACCTTCATAGGGATTGCGCATAACGATGAGATCTGCATATCCGCTGACAACCGTGATGGTATCTTTGAGACTTTCGCCTTTGGAGACGGATGAATTTTCAGGATTGTCGAAGCCAATCACCTCGCCTCCAAGCCGATACATCGCTGTTTGAAAGGACATCTTTGTTCGTGTGGAAGGCTCATAAAACAATGTTGCCATAATCTTGCCTCGGCAGGATTCCCGGTAAGCCCACGGATTTTTGCGGATACTGTTGGCAAGCGCAATCAGTTCCATGATTTCTTCCACTGACAACTGATCCAGATCGATCATGTCATAAAAACGCATCCGAACCACCCCGTACTTCATTTTATTTTCATTTTATTATATATTTTTAATATTTTAGCATTACGCGGACAAAAGGACAAGGTAATCCAATGATTTTAAATGTAAAATCTCTTGACAGAATTGCTATGATGGAATTAGAATGACTGTTAGCGTGTATTTAGATATCAAAAAGAAATGGCAGGGCATTGCAATGAAAATTGGACTGGATATCGGTTCAACCACTATAAAATGTGTTGTTCTAGAGGATAATGGCAATATTTTGTATCGTTCATATGAACGGCATTATTCTAAGATAGCAGAAAAAGCAACGGAGATTTTGGAAAAAGTCCGTCAGAAATTCAGTTTGGACAATACAGCCATGCTGACTGTAACCGGCTCTGCCGGCATGGGAATTTCACAAAAGTGCAATCTTCCTTTTGTTCAGGAAGTTTATGCAACCCGCATTGCGGTTGGTAAGCTGATTCCTGATGCGGATGTAATTATTGAACTTGGCGGTGAAGACGCTAAAATCCTGTTTGTTTCCGGTGGATTGGAAGTGCGTATGAACGGCACTTGTGCAGGCGGAACAGGAGCTTTTATAGATCAGATGGCAACTCTTTTGAATGTGTCGCTTGAGGAAATGGACCAGCTCGCCGCCCAATATGAAAAGATCTACACTATCGCTTCACGCTGCGGTGTTTTTGCAAAATCGGATGTTCAGCCGCTTTTAAACCAGGGAGCGCGCAAAACGGATATTTCCGCAAGTATTTTCGCAGCTGTTGCAAACCAAACCATTGCGGGGCTGGCGCAGGGTCACCCAATTCGCGGAAAAGTGGTGTATCTTGGCGGGCCTTTAACCTTTTTGTCCCAATTGCGGAACAGTTTTGACCGCGCCCTAAAAGTAACAGGAATTTGTCCGAAAGATTCGCTTTATTATGTGGCGATTGGAGCGGCGTTTTGCGGTGCGGTAGAAACCAACCTAGACGATGCACTGGAAAAAATTCGGACAAAAGGTTCAACAGGTGATTTTCTCTCCATTCCTCCGCTTTTTAACAGCAAAGAGGAATATGAAGAATTTCGTCAACGGCATGCACGGTGTAAAGCTCCGCGCGGCGATATTCATACATATAGTGGAGATGCCTTCCTTGGCATTGATGCAGGTTCAACCACGGTGAAAGCCGTCCTTCTGGGTAAAGACGGGGAAATCCTTGATTCTGTTTACAAAAACAATTCTGGCAATCCGGTGCCGATTATTCGGGAGTACCTTCTCAACTTGTACAACAAATATCCTAACATTCATATTGCCCGAAGCGCGGTCACCGGTTACGGGGAAGAACTGCTAAAAAACGCGTTCGGTATTGATTTTGGAATTGTTGAAACGGTTGCACACTTCACGGGAGCAAAACATTTTCGGCCCAATGTGGATTTTGTTATCGACATTGGCGGGCAGGATATCAAGTGTTTTAAAATAAGAAACGGAGCCGTGGACAATATCTTTCTCAATGAGGCTTGCTCATCCGGATGCGGCTCTTTTTTGCAGACATTTGCCAATACGCTCGGTTATGAGATTTCAGATTTTGCAAATCTTGGATTGTTTGCAAAACATCCGGTGGATCTCGGTTCGCGCTGTACCGTATTTATGAATTCTCAGGTTAAGCAGGCACAAAAGGACGGAGCGACAACGGAAGATATTTCTGCCGGCTTGTCGGTCAGCGTTGTGAAAAATGCTATTTATAAGGTTATACGTGTTTTAAACGCTGAGGAACTCGGAAGAAATATCGTTGTGCAGGGCGGCACATTTTTGAACGATGCAGTCTTGCGGGTTTTTGAAAAAGAATTGGGCGTTGAGGTTACCCGTCCGGACATTTCCGGCCTGATGGGCGCCTACGGCGCAGCGCTCTATGCCAAGAATAAACCGGCCGCTGAAAGCACACTGATTGGTAAGGAAGAACTGGAAAACTTTAAACATGAAGTGAAAGTTACCAACTGCGGTCTGTGCAGTAACCATTGTCGGCTGACCATTAATGTTTTTGGAAAAGACCGAAGATTTATCGGCGGCAACCGCTGTGAAAAGCCGCTTGCCCGTCGAAATTCCAAAAGCGCCCTGAACATGGTCGCTTATAAAATGGAGCTTTTGTCTTCCTACCGCACATCACCGCCCGGACCAAGGGGGAAAATTGGGATTCCGATGGGCCTGAACATGTACGAATTGCTTCCCTTTTGGCAAAAATTCTTTACGACACTCGGATTTCAAGTAGTGCTTTCTCCGCTGTCAAGCCGCGAACTGTACATAAACGGACAGAGTACAATTCCGTCCGATACGGTTTGCTTCCCGGCAAAGTTGATGCATGGGCATGTGCAGGCACTGATTGATGAAGGAATTCAAACGATTTTCTACCCCTGTATGTCTTATAATTTTGATGAAGGCCTTGGCGATAATCATTACAATTGCCCGGTAGTTGCATATTATCCGGAAGTCATTGCCGGCAATATGGCGGAGCTTGCTGAACGCAATTTTATCCACGATTATGTGGGGATCCACAGAAAACACGATTTTCCGAAAAAAATGCATGCGATTTTGCACAAGAGCTTTCCGGATATTACCCTGCGTGAAGTAAAGCAAGCTGCAAAGGCCGCCTATGCGGAGTATGACCATTACCTAGAACAAATCCGGCAAAAAGGCGATGAGATGATTGCACAAGCTGAGCGCGAGCAAATCCCGATTATTATATTAAGCGGCAGACCATATCACATGGATCCGGAAATTAACCACGGGATTGATAAGCTTATCGTCAGCCTTGGAGCGGCTGTTATTACGGAAGATGTGGTAAGCCACAAGGTTAAAAAATTCCATACGGATGTACTCAATCAATGGACCTATCATGCACGGCTTTATGCTGCCGCAAAATACGTCTGTTCCCACCCAAATATGAACTTGGTGCAGTTAGTGTCGTTCGGATGCGGTGTGGATGCGATTACCACGGACGAGGTTCGCCGGATTTTGGAAGAAGGAAACAAAATCTACACGCAGATTAAAATTGACGAGATTACAAACCTCGGTGCGGTTAAAATTAGGCTTCGCAGCCTGTTTGCCGCCCTTGAGGAATGAGGGAAGTTGAGAATATGGCAAAGCTAAAATACAACAAAAAGGGACGTCTCCTTTTTACAAAAGAAATGAAAAAGGAGTATACCATCTTAGCGCCGATGATGGCTCCGATTCATTTTCGGCTGATTGTCAACGTCATGAGAAACTGCGGGTACAATTTTGAGCTCTTAGACACCACCGGGCCGAATATTGTACAGGAAGGCCTGAAATACGTTCACAATGATACCTGCTATCCTGCTTTACTGGTAATAGGGCAGTTTATTGATGCCCTGCATTCCGGAAAATATGATCTGAACAAAACCGCATTGGTTATCACGCAGACCGGCGGGGGATGCCGCGCCTCAAATTATATTCATCTGCTGCGTAAGGCTTTGAAAAAGGCGGGCTTAGAGCAAATTCCCGTTATTTCCCTCAATCTGTCTTTTTTGGAGTGGAATCCGGGGTTCCACATTACTCTTTCCATGGTTCGCAAGTTTGTAGCCGGTTTGGTGTACGGCGATGCACTGATGCTGCTTTACAACCAAACAGAGGCCTATGAAATCCACAAAGGGGACAGCAACAAAAAGGTTGAAAAATGGATTTCGGAACTTTCCGACCAATTTAATCATGGGCGTGGACTGTCTTTAAAAGAACTGAAAGAAAACCTGCATCGCATTGTGCATGATTTTGCAACGATTCCCATTCAAAAGGTTCCCAAAGTGAAAGTAGGCATTGTTGGAGAAATTTATGTAAAATACGCTGCTCTTGGAAACAACAATTTGGAAGATTTTCTCCGGGAGCAGGACTGCGAAATCAACGTACCGGGGCTTATGGGTTTTGCGCTGTTTAAGGTTGATAACCGTCTGGAAGATATCCACCTTTACGGAGGGAATCCCATCAAGCACTTCTTTGTTCAAAAACTGATGAATTACCTGCTTAAAATGCAGGATATCCTAATTGAAGCGGTCAAGACCGAGCCTAGATATCTTCCCCCCACTCCTTATGCTCATACAAAGAGCCTTGTCAAAGGAATTATCGGCTATGGCGATAAAATGGGAGAAGGTTGGTTATTGACAGCGGAAATGATGGAGCTGATTGAACAGGGCTATGAAAACATTGTTTGTGCGCAGCCTTTTGGATGCCTGCCGAATCACATTTGCGGCAAAGGCATGATTCATAAAATCAAAGCGGTTGAGCCGCGCTCCAATATAGTTCCGATTGATTATGACCCAAGTGCAACCAAAGTCAATCAGGAAAACAGGATTAAACTGATGCTTGCAGTAGCAAGGGAAAATCTTTCGCAGAATGCAGGAGAGTCAATATAAAAAATGGCTCTATGTCAATAGTTGAGGTAACCTCACTATCGGCACAGAGCCGAATTTTAAAAGTCCGGGAAGCATGGGGCGCTTTCCGGACTTTTTAATATTAGGAGCAACTGCCTAAGCCAGAAAAGCCGAAATAGGCTGATTGCCTTTTACCATTTTGTATAGCAAAAACCCGCAGGCCTTAAAGCCATGCGGGTTTGTGTTTGGTGGAGCATAGCGGGTTCGAACCGCTGACCTCTACACTGCCAGTGTAGCGCTCTCCCAACTGAGCTAATACCCCAAATCTTTCGTTCACTAGACAGCTTTGATATCATATCATATTTAGACAGGATTTGCAAGAGATTTCAATAAAAATTTTAAAAAATTTGTAGGACTACAATACATATTGGACAGTTGAGAAAAAATAAAATACAGAAATGGACACATCGGTTAAAATAAAGCTACACAAACCAAATCATACCGAAAGGAAGTGCCCATTTCTGCATGAATAGTGTAACACAAGATATGAAGTTTAGGCAATCCCTAATGATTTATGCTCAAAAGTACGGTGTTAGCCGTGCGAGCCGAAAATACAACAAAAGCCGTTCCTTTATCTATTTCTGGATGGCCCGGTATGACGGTACATTAGAATCGTTGGCTTGCCGGTCTAGGAGGCCTCACAGTCATCCAAACCAGCATACACCTGCCGAGTTAAAGCTGATTCGCGACATGCGGCGCAGAAATCCCGACCTCGGTATGATTGAACTATGGTCTCGGTTAAAAAAGCGGGGATACACACGATGTCCGGAAAGTCTGTTCCGTGTAATGCGCCGAATGGGAATGTTCCCAGAATCAAAACCAAAGAAGAAATATCAGCCAAAGCCATATGAGCAAATGACATATCCCGGAGAACGCATTCAGATCGATGTAAAAGTTGTTCCAAAGCGCTGTATTGCCGACCCTGAGCTTCGGCTTTTCCAGTACACCGCTATTGATGAATTTTCTAGGCTGCGTTTTCTGGCAGCGTACCCTGAACAGAGTACTTACTCTTCTGCTGACTTTCTAAAACGAGCTGTCGAATGGTTTGCCCGGCGCGGCGTTCGTGTGGAATGCGTTCAAACTGACAACGGTTTTGAATTCACCAACCGTTTCTCACCTTCCAAGAAACATCTGCTGACGTTGTTTGAGGCCACTGCCGCTAAACTTCATATTCGGCACAAGTTAATTCGTCCTTATACCCCTAGGCACAACGGGAAAGTGGAACGCAGTCATCGCGAAGACCAAAAACGCTTTTATGACAAACACCATTTTTACTCTTTAGCGGACTTTGAAAACCAACTTTCCATCTACTTAAGACGCTCTAATAATATGCCGATGCGTCCTCTTCATTGGTTGTCTCCTTCTGAATTTTTGCATTCCCATACTGTCCAATATGTTTGACAAACCTACATTTCAATAAAAATTTTAAAAAATTCTTTCAAGCATAGCAATTCACCGCTCTGAGAGAAAGTTGTATGGAAGCTAACAGAACAATATGTCGAATTATAGTCGAATTATATAAGTTTTTTTTAATTATTTGAATTTTTTGCGCAATATGATACAGGAATGAATTTGAAAAAATATGGGAAGTATGATAAGATATGTGACAAAATAGAAAATAAACATTATATAAGGGGATATTCATGAGCGATCAATCCATATATCAACTATTGCTGATTGTGATTTTTACCATGATGTCGGGATTTTTTTCTGCTAGCGAAACTGCTTTTACAACATTAAATACAGTAAGAATCAAAAGCCTTGCGAATACCGGAAATCCCCGCGCTGCCGCTACGCTAAAACTGGCGGAAAATTACGATAGCTTGCTTTCTACCATTCTAATCGGCAATAATATTGTTAACATTGCGGGCGCTTCCATAGCAACCGTCTTTTTCACATCGCTGTATGACGGCGCAGGCGTGTCGATTTCAACGGCTGTAATGACAGTGATTGTATTGATTTTCGGAGAAATTTCGCCTAAATTTTTGGCAAAGGAAAGTCCGGAAAGTTTTGCACTTTCTGTTACTCCTGCATTGCGGTTTTTCGTTATGCTGTTTACCCCTTTAAATTATTTATCAGCTGGATGGAAAAAACTTTTAAGACTTATATTTAAGCGAAAAGATGAAACAAGGGTTACTCAGGAAGAATTGATAACTTATGTAGATGAAGCTCAAAATGATGGGGGAATTGATGAAAGTAATGGTGAATTAATTCGCTCTGCTATTGAATTTAATGACTTAGATGCAAATGATATTTTAACTCCGAGGGTGAATATTGTAGCTGTTGATAAAAAAACACCTATGGAGAAAATTACAGACCTTTTTTTGAATACGAATTATTCCAGACTGCCTGTGTATGAAGACTCCATAGATAACATTATTGGAATGATCCATGAAAAAGATTATTTCAGGGCGCTTTACAGCGGAGAAACCGGAATTTCCTCAATTATTAAAAAAGTTACCTATGTAGGACCCGGTATGAAAATATCGGATCTTTTGCGGCTTTTGCAGCAAGTCAATACTCATATGGCCGTTGTTGTGGATGAATTCGGCGGTACACAGGGCATTGTAACAATGGAGGATATCTTAGAAGAACTTGTGGGGGATATTTGGGACGAGCACGATGAAGTGATTGATTATTTTAAGAAAATAGATGATTTAACATATGAGGTTAACTGCGCGGCCAATTTGGATGAAATGTTCGAATTTTTTGGACTCAAAAAATCGGAGGATGAGTTTGACTCTGTAACGGTTAGCGGTTGGATTATGGAACAGCTTGGAAAAATTCCCTCCGCAGGAGACAGCTTTGAATTCCACAAGATAAAATTCACGGTTGCGAAAGCCGCCGCCAGACATGCGACAATCGTTTGTATTAAACTGCCCGAACCCCTCGCACAAACAGCGGAAGATAAATCCGAAGATTAGATTTAGCTGAAAAATGGGGGACGTTTATGTCTGAATCACTGATTACTAAAAAGGCAATTGCTCAATCCGTTAAAGAACTGATGAAAAAAGAAGATTTGCGGAAAATCTCCGTTGCAGACATCGTCCATCATTGCGGAATTAACCGCCAGACATTTTATTATCATTTCAAGGATAAATATGATTTGGTCAATTGGATTTATTATAATGAGGTTGTTTCTGTTGTTTCTTCCCAAAAATCGTTTCATGATTGGAGCGATGTATTGCTGGAAATACTTAATATTATGAAACGAGAAAAATATTTTTACCGCAATGCTTTAAACGTGACGGGACAAAATGCTTTTCAGGATTATTTTTTTAATCTGACTAAGTGCCTGCTGATTGAAATCATCAACGCTATGGAAAAAGGAAAGGAACTGCGGGAGGAAGACAAAAATTTTATTGCCGAATTTTATACATACGGTCTTGTTGGAATTGTGGTGCAGTGGGTGCGCAAAGGCATGAAAGAACAACCTAAAGAATTAGTTGATAAACTGAAATATTTTATAGATGACAGCAAACAGTTTACGGCAGCTCGATATCTGCGCACAATCACAGAGAATAATGAAAGCCCGCAACGGCGCTGAGCTAATGCCTTTTTGAAACAAAGTTTCGGCAACGGATTTCATTTTCAGAAAAACTCAGGTAACAGCGTCCGCCTGTTACAAAACGCCGAAGTATCCTTCTGTCCGTCTGAGGGCTAAGAAGAAGCAGCGGTTTGCTTCTGGAGGTTAGGGCGGAATTCATCAGTTTGTTTACTGCAAGCCGGCAAGAGACAGTTGTACGTCCGGATTCTGAAATATAATACCAACCGAATAAACAGCCAAGTTTTGCCATGTAATTAATAAATCCGTCACTGCAGCATGCTTTGGCAGGCAGCGAGCCTATTTCTGCAATATAACCGAACAGGCATTGTCTGTTTCTTAAAATTTGAAATGAGCGGCGGCACTGCCTAGCAATATGTTCGGGTTCGCTGCTTGTGCTGATTCTCATAGCTATGATAATGTTGCCTGCTTCTACAATGTTTGCCGCAAGATTGTCATTAATATCATTTTCTTCGGCTGTGATATAAAACACACAATCCCGATTTTTCCGGCATACGTCGAAAATGATGTCTTTATAGCAAAGAGGGCGGCGGCCGCAGATAATAAAGAAATACACGCCCTGTTCCTTTGCGGTTTTTACTGCGCGGCATAAATCATCCCGCGATAACGGCAAGGACGATTTAAGACTTTTTTTGGGGGAAGCATTATCTGAATCAGTTAAAATGGCCACACGATTAAAACACATGTTTGTTCCAACTGTTTTTAAAATGGAATGGTCCACGTTTTGTACCATGGAGGTTATCATTCGATAAAAACAGCTTTTGGGATTTTCTGCTTCTCGGCGGATTTTAGACATAATGCTGTCGCCAAATATGTCTGCAGCTATATAACTGAATAAATCTACCGCGTTTTTCATGCTGCGGCGCGGGTCGTCCTGAATTCCTTGCAGCGACAGGCTTACCGTTGCGCCGATTGCGGCACGCTTGATTACTGTATCGAATTCCATGCAGGACACCCCTTTTTTAAGATACCTCGCCTTCCAAAAACATGAAATAGACAAATTGGCAAATCTGTAATAAAATTTGACGGTTTTGTTAAAATATATGATTTCTGAGAAACATTACATAAAAAATCTGTCCATCTTAAGACTTTTCACTTTCCGGCAGTATGATATACTGTGATTATGAAGTAAGCGGTATTGCGGCATCAAAAAGTTGAGGTGTATAGTATCGTGCAAGCCACAGAAGTATCCCTGATATTGCCGGTCAAAAATGTTGAAGAAGAAATCACTAAAATTCTTCGTTTTCTTCAAAAACAGACCGAAAACATAAATGCGCAAGTTATCATAGTTGACATGGGCTCTATCGATCGTACGGTTTTGCAGGCCGTTCACAGAATAAAAGATATGGGGCTTCATGGCTGTGTCATTCAAAGCGGACGAACATCAGCTTCTGCGGCTCTGAATACCGGACTTCAGAAAGCAAACGGAACTTATGTGTCCTTTGTTTTTGCCCGCAGATTGTATGAAGATTTTCTTCCGGCTTATCTTGCTGCTGCCAAACGAACCGGTGCGGATTTTGTTTTTGGATGCAGAAACCGCGACGAGGCTCATGCGGCGGAACGGCAATCCCTGAGCAGCGCAATTCTTCATCGGGGCAGCAAATATCTTAAGAATTGGATTTTGTATGATGCACCGATTGATGTCTCCGCAGTGCTGATTCGCAAGGATTTTCTTCTGAAACAGCGGATTGAATTTGAGGAATCCTGCCGATATGGGTATTCTGAAGAATTTGTGGCGCGATGCCTTTTGACGGCTGAAGTTGTGGTACAGGCGCCCGTTGTGCTTCAGCGCAACGCAACATGCGAACTTCGCCGCGGAAAGCAAGAGCCCGCTGGAACGGATATATTCCAAAGTGTGGAAGCTGCTCTCCGTGTTGCAGATGTCATCAGGGACAATTGTCCGTCGGACACAGAACTGCTCAGGCTGTGGGAACGCGTTAAAATTCCACAGACGGTGTTAAATTCAATCGATGTTCTTCTTCGTGAAGGAAATGATACGCGCACCGTACGTGGTTATCTTCAGGAATATGGTTACAGCCAGCTGTTGACTGTCGACCGCAGAATGACTTCACAGCTGCGGAGGAAGATTTTGCTGTGGCGTTTTGCGCCCGGACTGTACCGTCCTAAATAATTAAGGGGAACAGACTGTTTGCCCCATGGACAGCAGTCTGTTCATTTTTTATTCACAGGGCTAAGCAGCGTCATGGAAAAACGCTGCTCTATATGGCTTGATTTGGAAAACCGTTTTTTCCTTGAAGCACGATTGGTGCTATGTTATAATAATCTGTAATCCAAACGTATGGGAGGAAATTCATTTTGCCATCTAATAATCCGTCGCTTTCTCAGGAGACGATGCAGGAAAACAATAAAGCTATCCAGGAAATACGCCAAATTATGAAAATACGAGTCCATGGCCGTACGCCAATGGCACTGGTTCGCACCTACGGATGCCAGCAAAATGTGGCAGACAGCGAGAAAATCAAAGGCTTTCTGGAACAGATGGGATTTTCATTTACGGAAAATGAGGAAGACGCGGACTTTATTTTGTTTAATACGTGTGCGGTACGCCAACACGCGGAAAACCGGGTGTTCGGCAATATTGGCGCACTCAAACATATCAAACGCCGTCATCCGTCCACACTCATCGCCGTCTGCGGTTGTATGATGGAGGAAGAAGAAGCTGCCGAGCGGATTCGTTCTGTTTTTCCATTTGTCACATTAGTGTTCGGCACCCATGTCATTCATCGCTTCCCGCAGCTTTTACTGCGTGCGCTGACAGAAAATCGGCGCGTCTTTGAACGCGGCGACGACAGCGAGGACCGCGAGATAGCGGAAGGGCTGCCGGTTAGACGGGATGGTACGGTGAAAGCATGGGTGACCGTGATGTACGGCTGCAATAACTTTTGCTCTTATTGTATTGTGCCCTATGTCCGCGGTCGGGAGCGCAGCCGTGAACCGCAGGCTATTTTGGAGGAATTCCGCGGACTGGTCCGGGGCGGTTACAAGGATATTACATTGCTGGGCCAGAATGTCAATTCCTATGGCAAAACACTCTCAAAGCCGATCAGCTTTGCGGCACTTCTGCGCATGCTGGATCAAGTTGAGGGTGATTACCGCATTCGTTTTATGACTTCTCATCCAAAGGATTTGACGAAAGAACTGATTGATACTATCGCGTCCGGGAAACATATCTCTCATCATCTGCACCTGCCGTTTCAGTCGGGGAATAACCGCATTTTAAAGGAAATGAACCGAGGGTATACGCGGGAGCAGTATTTGGAACTGATTGCATATGCGAAAGAAAAAATTCCCAATCTTTCGCTAACTTCCGATGTTATTGTAGGATTTCCCGGGGAAACTTATGAAGAGTTTCTTGACACAGTCGATCTGATTCGTCAGGTGGAATTTACTTCACTGTTTACTTTTATTTATTCCCCCAGAACGGGGACAAGGGCGGCACAAATGCCCGATCCCGTACCGATTGAAGAAAAGACAAAATGGCTGCAGGAGCTTTGCGCTGAGCAAGAAAAAATTGCGGCAGCGCGCTGTGCTGAGTCCGTAGGGACGGTGCAGAGGGTTTTAATTGAGGGGCAAAACAAGAAAAACGGTTTGCTCACCGGCCGCACGGACGGAAATATTGTGGTTGATTTTGCCGGGGATACAAGCTTAATTGGCACTTTCGCCGATGTTCGCATTACCAGTGCACGCAATTGGATTCTAGGCGGAGAACTGGTTTAACTAATTTTATATTTATTATATTTAAAGGAGAACTGAAATGGATATTATTCAAATGGCAAGAGATTTGGGCAAAGAGATTCAAAAGGACGAGCGTTACCTGAATATGCAGTTGGCAATACAAAATACGGATAACGACGCAAAACTGCAGGATATGATCGGTCAGTATAATCTGAAACGTATGTCTCTGGAAACGGAAATTCAAAAGCCGGATCGCAGTCAAGAAAAAATACAGGCTTATCAGCAGGAACTCAACGGATTGTATGAATCCATTATGAAAATTCCCAGCATGATTGCTTACAATAACGCCAAGGCTCAGCTCGATGCCTTACTTCGCCGTGTCAATGCAATTATTGAGCAGAGTGCTGCCGGTGCGGATCCGGACACAGCGGACTATGTAGAACATTCCTGCGGCGGTGAATGCGGTTCCTGCAGCGGATGCCATTAACTTTTAAAACTCTCGCATAAAAACTACAAAAATGCAATGGAACAGGTCAATGGAGGCGGTCGACAAATATGGCGGAACTATCCCCCATGATGAAACAGTATTTTGAACTGAAAAAACAATATCCGGATACCATTCTGTTTTTCCGCCTCGGCGATTTCTATGAAATGTTTTACGATGACGCGAAGCTCGCATCCCGTGAACTGGAACTGACGCTCACGGGACGCGACTGCGGACAGCCGGAGCGGGCGCCGATGTGCGGTGTTCCGTTCCACAGCTATGAAACGTATGTGGCAAAACTGATTGCCAAAGGCTATAAGGTTGCCATCTGTGAGCAGATGGAGGATCCTTCCAAAACAAAAGGGTTAGTAAAACGAGATGTTATCCGTGTTGTAACTCCGGGTACTGTGCTGGAAAGCAGTATGCTTGATGAATCTAAAAATAATTTTATCTGCTCGCTGTATGTATCCGGTTCGCAGGCAGGCATTTGCTTTGCGGATGTTTCCACCGGGGAACTGCATGCTACCACGCTTTCCGGCGCAAATGCGGAGGAACTGACCCAGAAATTAATCAACGAACTGAGTCGTTTTTCTCCCCGAGAGATACTGATAGGGCAGGGAGTGTTTGACTTAAAGACACTTCCTGATTTTATGAAGAAGCGCCTCAGCGTCAATATTGAACTTCTTTCCAATGAAGACTTTGACAGTCAAACTTGTACGCCGCTGGTTTTGGAGCAGTTTCACAAGAATGATTTAGAAGAACTGGACCTTTCAGACAAACAAGAAATCACATGTGCCGTCGGCGCACTGCTCAAATATTTGAAAAGAACAGAACGGACAGGGCTTGAGCGCATGGAGACACTGGACCTTTACACAGGAAACCAGTACATGCGTTTAAATCTGAATACGCGCAGAAATTTGGAATTGCTGGAGACTATGCGGAATAAGGAAAAGAAAGGCTCTCTGTTGTGGGTTTTGGACCGCACGAAAACCGCAATGGGCAAACGCCTTATCCGCAACTGGATTGAAAATCCGCTCCTTAACCCGGCACAGATTGAACGGCGGCTCAATGCGGTGGAAGAATTGACAGAGGACAGCATCTTGCGAGACGGCCTTTCAAGCAGACTTTCGGGGATTCATGATTTGGAACGCTTGATGTCGCGCATTGTTTATGGAAATTCCAACGGCAGGGAATTGAAAACCCTTTCATCTGCGTGTGGGGTGCTTCCCGCCCTGAAAGCACTCTTAAAAGACTCTCGCTCTGAGATGCTTCGCACCATTTGGAGCGAAATTGACGAACTTCAGGACGTACATGATTTGATTGAGAGGGCAATTGTGGACGAGCCGCCCTTTTCCGTACGAGAGGGTGGCATTATCCGTCCGGGCTTTAGCGAAGAACTGGATCAGCTCAAAGGCGATATGAGTGACGGCCGGGGCGTGATTGCCAAAATTGAGGCGCAGGAGCGCGAACGAACCGGTATCCCGAAGCTGAAAGTCGGGTACAATCGTGTGTTCGGTTATTACATAGAAATCAGTAATTCCTATAAAGATCAGGCACCGCCGGAATATATTCGAAAACAGACGCTGACCAATTGTGAACGCTTTATCACACCGGAACTTAAAGAATTGGAAGGGCGTATCCTTGGCGCACATGATAAATCCGTTCAGCTTGAATATCAGCTCTTTGAAGACGTGAGAAAACAGGTTGCTTCTCAGATGAGCAGAGTTCAGAAAACGGCTGCTGCGGTTGCTCGCTTAGATGTTCTTCTCTCTTTTGCGCAAGTTTCCGTGGACCGTAAATATGTTCGCCCGACTGTAAATTTAAACGGAAAAATTATTTTAAAAGAAGGCCGCCATCCCGTGGTGGAGGCAATTTCCGAAGAACCGTTTGTGCCAAATGATGTGGAACTGGATCAGAATGAAAACCGTGTGGCGATTATTACCGGGCCGAATATGGCGGGGAAATCCACTTATATGCGCCAAATTGCTTTGATTGTGATTATGGCACAAATTGGCTGTTTCGTTCCGGCCTCCAGTGCGGAAATCGGAATTGTGGATGCGATTTTCACCCGTGTCGGCGCTTCGGACGATTTAGCTTCCGGCCAGTCCACTTTTATGGTTGAGATGGCGGAGGTAGCGGAAATTTTAAAAGATGCTACACGGGATAGTCTGCTGATTTTGGATGAAATTGGGCGCGGAACCTCTACATATGACGGCATGAGCATTGCCCGCGCGGTTTTGGAATATGTAGCGGACAAAAAACAGCTTGGTGCAAAGACCTTGTTTGCAACACATTATCATGAGCTAACCGCACTGGAAGAAATGATTCCTGGTGTAAAAAATTATAATATTGCAGTAAAAAAACGCGGGGATGACATCACCTTCCTGCGCCGCATTGTCCGCGGCGGTGCGGACGACAGCTATGGTATTGAAGTTGCAAAACTGGCGGGTGTGCCGAACAAAATTATTACACGTGCAAAGCAGATTTTGGCTGAACTTGACAGCGGAAAAGAGGTTTCACCGCCTAAGCGGCGCGGAAAAGCATCTGAAGCGGAGCAAAATCAAATGCAGATGACACTGACACCGCCGAATCAAACGGAAATTATTGATAAACTTGCTAAGATGGACGTTAACACCTTGACCCCGATTGAGTGTATGAACGCTTTATTTGAGCTGACGAAGCTTGCAAAATAAGGCGGGCTTTTATAGGGGGGTGAGAGCTCTGATAAAGGTTATCTTAAAAGACGGCCGCGAACTTTTGATTCGGCGTGCGGAAGAAAAGGACGCACAGCAGCTGGTCGAATACATGAACCTTGTCGGCGGAGAAAGCGATTTTCTGACCTACGGGAAGAATGAATGCCGTTTTACCGTTGAGGAAGAACGGCAATTTCTCCGCAACCAGCAAAAAAATCCTAACAATATCTATTTAGCCGGATTTATCGGTGATGAACTGGCATGTTTTGCCAATCTTGCGGCGGAAAGCAAAAAAAGAATTACCCATAACTGTGAACTGGGGATTACCGTTCGAAAAAAATACTGGAATTTAGGCGTTGCGAGCGCCTTGATGAAAGAGCTCATCCGCTTTGCAAGGGAAAGCGAAACACTGAGAGCGATTCACCTTGACGTATACGCAAATAATCAAAGTGCTATCCGACTGTATGAAAAATTTGGATTTCAGAAAGTGGGACGCATGAAAGATTATTTTCGTGTTGGCAGTCAGTATTACGACAAACTGATGATGTCTCTGTATCTATAGAAAACTTCAAAACTTTTTGTTATTGGAAGGGGGCGCACTATGGGAAAAATCAAGGTATTGGATAAACACGTCGCGGAGCTGATTGCAGCTGGCGAAGTGGTGGAGCGCCCGGCTTCCGTCGCTAAAGAACTGGTGGAAAATGCTGTGGATGCAGGTGCAACCGGCATCACGGTTGAAATTCGGAACGGGGGAACCACGTTCCTGCGTGTGGCAGACGATGGCTGCGGTATTGCACGTGAGGATGTTCCAACGGCATTTTTACGCCATGCGACCAGTAAAATTGCTGGCAGTGACGATTTAAACCGCATAGGAACGCTTGGATTCCGTGGAGAGGCGCTGGCGTCCATTGCGGCTGTTGCGCATGTGGAACTCCTAACCCGCACGGCCGATGAGTTGGCCGGCACACATTATGTGATTGACGGCGACGGGGAGCAGGTCTGCGAGGACGCCGGATGTCCGCAGGGAACCACCATTGTGGTACGGGATTTATTTTATAACACCCCTGCCAGGATGAAATTTTTAAAGAAAGATGTAACAGAAGGCAATGCAGTTGCAGCCGTTGTGGATAAGGCAGCACTGTCCCATCCGGAAATTTCTTTCCGCTTTTTGCGCGATGGAAAGGAAACGCTTCATACACCGGGGGACGGACGTTTAAAATCCGCTGTTTACGCGGTTTACGGCAGGGATTTTACCTTTGGTCTGCTTCCGGTTGAATATGAGCTCAACGGGGTAAAAATCAGCGGATTTATTTCGAAACCTTCTGCGGCTCGGCCGAATCGGAGTATGCAGAATTTCTTTATTAATGGCCGCTATGTTCGTACGCGCACCGCCTCCGTTGCGTTGGAAGAGGCATTCAAAGGTTCTCTAATGGTGGGAAAACTTCCCGCATGTGTCCTTCATATACAAATTCCGCTTGCAACGGTGGATGTTAATGTACATCCAGCCAAGATGGAAGTGCGTTTCATCAATGAAAAACCGATTTTCGACGCCGTTTATCACGGCGTGAAAACGGCTCTGAACCGTGGGGATACACCTTCGGTCATTGCACTTTCACAGGAGCAAAAACCGAAAATTCCAAAACCGAAAGAAGAAAATGCCGTACAGCTCCGAATGCCATTTCAATCGGAAAGCAAGAAAGATGAAGTCCCCTTTCCTCCTGTTTCACCGCCCATGCGCGGCAAAAGCTTTGCCCTGCATGACTTTGCCTGCGATATTGAGGCGGACGATGCTCCGAATATGCTTGCCCCACCTTCTCAGAAGAGATCTGCTGTCCCATCAAAGGAAAGTTTACAGCTCAGCGAACCGGAACCACTGAAAGAACCGCAAAAACCGGTAAAGAATACAAGCGATACATCCGAGGAAACTGCTTTGTCTTTGGAAAAGCAGAAGGAGCAAGAAGTTCCGGAAAAGCTGATAGGAGAAGCGTTTGGAACTTATATTATTTTAGAGCGCGGCGACAGTTTGGTATTTGTCGATAAGCACGCTGCACACGAACGAATGCTGTATGAAAAGTTGAAACATGCAGGCGGAGAATCATTCAGTCAGATGCTTTTGGAACCGATCACCGTAACGCTGGATAAAAATGAATATTCGGCCGTTCTTGAATCGGTTGATCTTTGCAGAAAAGCGGGATTTGAACTGGAGGATTTCGGCAGCGGAAGCATTTTGGTGCGCAGCGCGCCGATGATGTTGGAACATGGAGACGTTGCAGAGGCGGTTATGGAAATAGCAGGATATCTTGCCGAGAATAAAAACGACCTGACAGTCCGCAAAATTGACTGGCTGTATCACAATATTGCATGCCGTGCCGCAGTTAAAGCCGGCGACAGCACCCCTGCGTTGGAACTTGCTTCGCTTGCCCGTCGGGTGGAACAGGAGGATGTTCGTTATTGCCCGCACGGAAGGCCGGTTTCCTTTCTGCTTAAGAAGAAAGATTTGGAGCGTCAGTTTGGGAGGATTCAGTAATGGAACGGATACCGGTTGCGGCAGTAGTTGGACCGACCGCCACTGGAAAGAGCCGCCTTGCGGTGGAGCTTGCCATCCGGTTTCACGGTGAAATCGTTTCTGCTGATTCCATGCAAATTTACCGAGGACTGGCAATTGGTACGGCGCAGCCAACCCGGGAGGAGATGAAGGGAGTTCCCCATCATCTAATTGGGTTTCAGGATCCGAAAAAGCCGTTCAGCGTTGCCGATTATGTGGAACTAGCTTCGGCATGCATTGCCCGCATATGGGAGCGGGGAAAATTTCCAATTGTGGTGGGCGGAACCGGTCTTTACATCGGTTCGCTTCTGCATCATCTTCATTTTGCGCCGGGCGGCCGGGATGAGGCGCTGCGTGCTGCACTGTTTCGCAAAGCCGAGGAAGAAGGTTCTGCTGTTTTGTGGGAAGAACTCAAAAGTTTTGATCCGCAGTCCGCAGAACGAATTCATCCGAACAATGTCGGCAGATTGGTTCGGGCAATAGAAGTTTACCGTTTAACAGGCGTCACTATGACAGAGCAGATTGAACGCTCTCGCAGAGAACCTTCCCCGTACGATGCGTGTTTGATTGGTTTATCTTACCGTGATAGGGAAAAGCTGTATAGAGCCATTAATCTTCGAGTTGACGCAATGATGAAAGCGGGGCTGGAGCGAGAGGCAAAACAAGTGTTCAATCTTCCCGAAGAGACAACTGCGCGGCAGGCGATTGGGTATAAAGAGTTTTTTCCTTACTTTCGGGGCGAATGCAGTTTGGATGAGGCAGTGGAGCAGGTAAAACGAGAAAGCCGCCGTTATGCCAAACGCCAGCTGACTTGGTTTCGCAGGCAGGAAACTGCTGAATGGATTTTCATTGACGAAGAACCGGATTTTGAATCTGTGTGCGACAGAGCGGATGAAATCCTGCGCAAAAAGGGGTGGGGCAAGCTGTGAACGACTCACGATTGAGAAGATTCGCGGCATCTGCAATTGCCTTTTTACTCCTCCTCTATGTCGGCTACCAGATTTACCGTTCACACTACAGCAGTGTTCAAACGGAAACAGCGGCCTATTTTACCGCAGCGGATTCCGTGCAAGTCGAAGGAATCGCCATACGGGATGAAGTCCTTCTGCAAGAAAATACAGAGGGCGTAGTTGATTATATCCTTTCCGATGGGGATAAAATCTCAAAAGGCGGCACTGTTGCCCTCATCTATTCCACTGCACAGCAAGTAGCTGCCCGGCATGAGATGGAGCATGTGAACAGAGAAATCGAGCAGCTTGAGGCACTGCAGTCGCCCGGCAACGTTTATGCTGCAAGCCCTGATTCATTAAACGAACAGATATACAGTCAGATTTCCAATATGCTAAGCCAAACAATCTCCGGTGAATTTTCATCGCTGGAAACATCGCGCGAGGATTTGCTGTCTTTGATGAATGAGCGTCAGATTGTGACAGGTCAGGTGGATAATTTTGATGAAAGGCTCAGTGAACTGCAGCAAGAATATAACACTTTAAGTGAGCAGGTGGGTACTGCACTTGGCCGTATTACTTCTCCCGCATCCGGCTATTTTACTGCCTCGACTGACGGCTTTGAAGAGATTATTGATTTTTCTGCAGCAGCCAGCTTAAACTGCAGCCAGATACAACAGGCGCTGGCTGCCGACGCATCCGAGAAAACGGCTCTTGGAAAAATTAATCAGAGTTATGAATGGTATTTTGCTTTTACAGTATCTGCTCAACAGGCTGTGGAGTTCAGACAGTTAGCAGACGGTGGTACCGTTTCCTTGCAGTTCCCGTTTGTCTCCAATATGGTAATTCCCGCAACTGTCGCCGCGGTGAATCAGTCCGATGCCGATTCACCGGCAGCAGTGGTGCTTCGATGCAACTACATGAATTCTGCGCTGGCATCTATTCGAAAAGAAACAGCACAGGTGATTGTGCGGCAGTATACGGGCATCCGAGTCAGCAAAAAGGCTCTCCATTTTGAAACCGTTTCCAAAACAATTGAGGATGAAAACGGAAATGTGAAAACGGAGAAAAGAGAAGTCAGCGGAGTCTATGTGCTTCATGGGAATCAAATCAGTTTTCGTCAAGTTATACCGCTTTACAGTACGGAAAATTACGTCATCTGTGATCCAAACCCGGATGATTCGGATCTGATGACGAGCCAAACAATAAAACTGCATGATGAAGTTGTTGTGGAAGGGACCGATTTATATGATGGAAAAGTTGTCCAGTGATATGGAGCAGCGTTTTTCTGATGTTGAGGAAAATTTAAAGGTAATTCGCGAAAAAATTGCGGATGCTGCTGTGCATTCCGGACGCAAACCGGAGGACATCACTTTGTTGGCAGCAACCAAAACTGTACCGGTTGAGGTTATCAATCATGCTATTGAACTCGGCGTTGACCATATAGGCGAAAACAGAGTTCAAGAGCTGTGCGGCAAATACGATGATTATCATCTTTCAAACTGTGAACTCCATTTTATCGGGCATTTGCAGACCAACAAGGTAAAGTACCTCATCGGGCGTGTATCTATGATCCAGTCCGTAGATCGTTTAAAACTCGCAAAAGAAATTTCCCGGTTAAGTGAACAAAAGAATCTTGTAACCGATATATTAATTGAAGTAAATATTGGAAACGAACCGAATAAATCCGGAGTTTTGCCCCAGAATCTATATGAACTGATTGAAGCTATTGCGCCTTTGCCCGGAATTCATATCCGCGGATTAATGGCAATTCCGCCTGCAGGGGCACCGGAACAGGAAACAATGAATTATTTTTTGCAGATGAATCAATATTTTATTGACATAAAGAGCAAAAAAATAGATAATGTATCTATGGACTTTTTATCGATGGGGATGTCCGCGGACTATTCTCAGGCTATTCTTGCTGGTGCTAACATGGTTCGTGTGGGTACTGCGCTCTTCGGACCAAGGAATTATAATAAATAGGCTTTTGGAGGTGCTCGTGTCATGCCGGGACTTGTTGAGAAAATCAAGGAAATGTGGAATCCACCGGAGGACGAATATGAATACGATTATGAGGAAGAGCCGGAAGAAGAGGTAAATGCAATGGCTGGCGACAAGGAACAAAAGCAAGCTGAACTTCAGCAGCGTGAAGCCGCACGGCGTATGCAGGCAATTAATTCCAACAATAAGGTCGTAAACATCCATGCGACCGCACAGCTTCAGGTAGTCCTTTTTAAGCCGGAACGTTTTGGAGAAGAAACTTGCGCAATCGCGGATGAGCTGCTGAAAATGCACACGGTTGTTCTGAATTTGGAAAACACCAATAAAGATGTTTCGCGCAGAATTATCGATTTCCTCAGCGGTGTGGCCTATGCAAACGGGGGGAAAATTAAGCGTGTGGCAACCAGCACGTTTATTATAACTCCGTACAACGTCGATTTGACTGGGGACGATGTTCTGGATGAACTGGAAAACAACGGTGCCTATTTTTAATGGCTTTGAAAACCGGTGTAAATTCGCTGGAAGCCAGAATTCGTGATATGCTTCGCCGTGCCGCAGCCGGCGGCAGAATCAGATTTTCATATTTCCTTGATGAAAAGGAAACTTTCATGGCACGCGAGCTTATTAAACGGGAAAAAGCCGAAAATGTTTTATTTTGGGGCGGCTATCCTGATGCGGAGCGCGTCATGCTTGGTGTGTTTCCCGGCTTTATGCAGCCGGATAAACAAGCTTTTCCAATCACCGCTATAACGGCTGATTACCGCAAATGTGACAGGCTTTCTCACAGGGATTTTCTTGGTGCGCTGCTTCATGCCGGAATTGAGCGCAGCGCACTGGGAGATATCCTTGTTGAGGAAGGCCGGTGCGTTTTTTTCTGCCGGCGTGAAGTTTCAGACTTTTTGCTTTCTCAAGTTACGAAAATCGGTGGCATTGGAGTGCGGATGAGGGCCGGGGCTGTTGAACCCCTGCCTGCAGCGCACCATTTTGCGGAATGGACCGCAGTCATTGCGTCCGCAAGGCTTGACTGTGCGGTTGCTGCAGCCGTCTGCACCAGTCGGGAGAAAGCATCAAAGCTGATTCGTTCCGGATTAGTACAGCTAAATCATGAAATCATTGCAGCTCCTGCTGAAGCAGTGCATGTGGGAGACAAGCTATCCGTGAGAGGAAAGGGCAGGTTTATCCTTGACCAAGTGGGTCCGGTTACAAAGAAAGGCAGACTTTTGATACGGGGCCAAAAATATTTGTAGTAGGGGTGTGTTTGTTATGCTCTCAATGAATGACATTATCAATGTCAGCTTTCGCAAATCCGGTTTTTCAGGATATAAAACCGATGATGTGGACGTTTTTATTGAACAGGTCCGGGACACTGTCGAGCAAATGCAGAAAAAAGAAATCGAACAGGCGGAACTGATTGAAAAATTAAAGGAAGAAAATCAACAGCTGACGGAAAAAGTTAAAATTCTCGCTGATAAGGTAGAAGAATTCCGGTCTCAGGAAGATGAAATTAAAAACGCTTTAATCAGTGCCCAGAAGGTTGGAGATGCCTCCATCCGCGAAGCACGCCATAGAGCGGAGATTATTCTTAAGGATGCGAATTTGAAAGCGGAGCATATCGAACAGGAAGCAAAAGAAAAAACCATAGCACAAAAAAGGGAAATGGAACGTCTGCAAAAAGCTGTTTCAGATTTTCGTTCCCGTTTGCTTGCCGCTTACAAGGAACATCTTACGCTTATTGATGCTTTGCCTTCCGACAAGCCAGATGTTAAGCAGGAAAGCACTGTTGCGGTGCCTGCTGTATCAGAGCCTGATCCGGAGCCGAAAAGCATGACGGAAACCGAGACCGAGCAGGAAGTAAAGAATATGTTCCAGGCGGACATTTCGTGCTTTGAAGCCGAGCCGGATCAGAACTAAAAGAATGCTTAAATTCTAAAATCTTAAGGAGAGAGTCAACCAATGGATTATAAAAATACCCTAAACCTACCAAAAACTCAATTTCCCATGCAGGCTGGTTTGCCGAAACGGGAACCGGCTATGCTTGAAAAATGGCAAGAAGATAACATTTATGATAAATTGATGAAGAAAAATGAAGGCCGTCCTCTGTATGTTCTCCATGACGGTCCGCCGTATGCGAACGGAAACATCCATTTGGGGACAGCTCTCAATAAGATATTAAAGGACATCATTGTTCGGTACCATAATATGGCCGGATACAAAGCCCCTTATGTTCCCGGCTGGGACACGCATGGTCTGCCCATTGAACGTAAGGCAATCGACAGTGTCGGGCTGGACAGCCGAAGCGATGATCCCGTTCATTTCCGCGACCAATGCAAAAATTTTGCGCTCACACATGTGAAGGGTATGACGGAGCAGTTCCAACGCCTTGGAATTATCGGCAATTGGGACAACCCTTATAAAACACTCAGCCCGGAGTTTGAAGCAAAGCAGATTGAGGTATTTGGGGATATGGCGTTAAAAGGCTATATCTATAAGGGCTTAAAACCGGTTTATTGGTGTCCGCATGATGAAACGGCACTTGCGGAGGCTGAAATTGAGTATAGCGAAGACCCCTGCGACTCCATCTACGTAAAATTCCGAGTAACGGACGATAAGGGTTTGTTCACAGCAAAAGGAGCAGACCTTTCCAAAACGTATTTTGTCATTTGGACCACAACGACATGGACTATACCGGCCAATACTGCAATTTGTCTTGGTCCGAATTTCGATTATTCCCTGATTAAAGCGGGAGACGAATATTATGTTTTGGCTTCAGCGCTGACAGAAGCAACCATGCAGGAAGCCGATATCAGCGAATATGAAGAGATTGCTAAATTTAAAGGCAGTGAACTCGAATATATTAAAACGGTTCATCCGTTCATTGACCGTCCGTCCCCGATTATCCTCGGCGACCACGTTACACTTGAAAGCGGTACCGGATGCGTTCACACAGCTCCCGGACACGGTGTGGAAGACTATGATGTTTGCCATAATAATTATCCGGAAATCCCCGTCATTGTTCCCGTGGACAGCCAAGGCAGAATGACTGCGGAGGCAGGAAAACGTTTTGAGGGATTGACAACGGACGAAGCAAATGTGGCAATTCGGGATTATCTGAAGGAAATCGGTGCTCTGCTTGCTGTCAAACACATTATTCACCAATATCCGCACTGCTGGCGCTGTAAGAGTCCTGTTTTGTTCCGTGCTACAGAGCAATGGTTCTGTTCCGTAGAAGCGTTTAAAGATAAAACGATTGAGGAAATTGACAAAGTTCAGTGGATTCCCAAATGGGGCCGCGATCGTATTGCGTCGATGGTTCGTGACCGCAAAGACTGGTGCATTTCCCGTCAGCGCTTGTGGGGTGTTCCAATTCCGATCTTCTACTGCAAAGACTGCGGAAAAGAATTGATTACCCGCGAGAGTATTGACGCTGTTGCTTCCGTTTTCCGCAAGGAAGGCTCCAATGCATGGTTCAGTCACTCTGCAAAGGAACTTTTGCCGGAAGGAACGCGTTGTGAGTGCGGATGCACGGAATTTACCAAAGAAATGGACGTCATGGATGTTTGGTTTGATTCCGGCTGCAGTCATGCCGCAGTGCTGACAAGCCGAGAAGATCAGCATTGGCCGGCGGAGCTTTATCTGGAAGGCAACGACCAATATCGCGGATGGTTCCAGTCCTCATTGCTGACCAGTGTTGCTTGGAAGGGGCAGGCTCCCTATAAAACTGTGCTGACGCATGGCATGGTGATCGATCTAGAGGGACGCAAGATGTCAAAATCCCTTGGAAACGGTATTGCCCCTGCAGAGGTTGTTCAGAAGTACGGCGCTGATATTCTTCGCCTTTGGGTTGCCTCCAGTGACTATCAGTCGGATGTCCGCATCTCCAATGAAATTTTGAAACAGCTTTCCGACGCCTACCGCAAAATTCGTAATACTGCCAGATTTATTCTCGGCAACCTGTTTGATTTTAATCCGAATCAAGATATGGTTTCGGTTGATTCGCTTTTGCCGATTGACCGTTGGGCACTCAATCGTTTCAACGAGTTGATCCGCGAGGTTGACGAGGCATATAAGGTGTTCGAGTTCCATGTTGCGTATCACGCTATTCATAATTTCTGCGTGGTAGATATGTCCAACTTCTACCTTGATGTTCTGAAGGATCGCTTGTATGTGGAAAAGGCGGATTGTAAGGAACGCCGTGCAGCGCAAACTGCGATGTTCCAAATTCTTTCCGGTTTAACTCGGCTCATCGCCCCGATTCTAGGGTTTACATCGGATGAAATTTGGCACAGCATGCCGCATTTGAGCAGTGAAAATGCCGAGCATGTTCTGCTCAATGATATGCCGACTCCTGTGGACGTGAAGGCTGATGAGGACTTTATTGCCAAGTGGGATCGCATTCACCGCATTCGCGATGAAGTCAAAAAGGCACTGGAAATCGCCCGCAAGGAAAAAACGATTGGCTCGTCACTTGATGCGACAGTTCAGCTGTACTGCACGGGAGAACTTTACGATTTCGTAAAATCGGTGGAAGACGAATTGCAGACGGTTCTGATTGTCTCCGGTGTGGAGGTGCTCAGCGAAGGCGTCGGCACATTCAAAGGAGAAGACCTACCGGAACTTTCTGTTACAGTACAGCATGCACACGGAGAAAAATGCGCCCGTTGCTGGTGTTATAGTGATACTGTTGGCAGTGATCCGGAACATCCGGATATCTGCGCACGTTGTGCGAAAGTATTGAAATAATGAGATAAACTATCCATCATAGAGCCGTGCCGGCAGTCTGGTTGGCTGTTCGGTACGGCTTTTTGTCTGCTCAGTTTGGATTCCAATTTTTATATGGACAAACTATGAACGTGCCATTATAATAAACAGTGTATATTTATTAAAGGAGATGTTTATTTGCCATTAATTATATTGCTGCTGTCGGCTTTGTTTATTGCAATTGACCAAATTTTAAAACTTCTGGTAGTTGAATACTTAAAGCCGGATGGAATCAAAACAGTTATCAATGGTTTGTTATCGTTTCAATATGTGGAAAATAGAGGAGCGGCCTTCAGTATCCTGCAGAATCAAAGATGGATATTCGTCGGAATTACCGTGGTCATATGTGCGCTGATTATCTATGCGCTGTTTCGGTATCCGCACCATGAATTTTTTTCTTACGCGGCTTCCGCTTTAATTGTCGGCGGTGGAATGGGAAATCTCATCGACCGTGTTTTGCATGGATATGTTGTGGACTACATTCATGTATCTTTCTTTGCAGCGATTTTCAATTTTGCGGACTGCTGTGTCACCGTGGGAACAATATTTCTAATGATTCATGTCCTGTTTTTCATGGAAGATCGGCATGGTGCGGAAAAAGTTTTGCGGTCAAGGTCTAAATAAAATATGGAAATTCAGCATAAAATTGTGGGAGAAAGCCAAAAAGGTCTGCGGCTGGATAAATTCCTCAGCCTAAATATTAAAGGCCTGACCCGTTCTGCAGCAGAAAAATGGATTGAAAAAGGACTTGTTACAAAAGATGGCCGCCCTTTAAGCAAAAGTTACCGCTGTGCCGCGGGCGACCGGCTGGAAATTCAAATTCCGGATCCGATACCGCTTGAAGTCTTGCCGGAGGACATACCGCTGGATATCGCTTATGAGGATGAAGATCTGCTGGTAGTGAACAAACCACAGGGCATGGTGGTCCATCCGGCGCCGGGGCATCCGAACAAAACGCTGGTCAATGCCCTGCTGGCGCATTGCGGAACGTCTCTTTCCGGCATTAACGGTGTGCTGCGGCCGGGAATCCTGCACCGGACTGATAAGGACACAAGCGGGCTGCTTATTGTGGCGAAGAATGACTTTGCCCATCAGAATCTTGCGGCACAAATTAAGGAGCACAGTTTTACTCGAATTTATGAGGCGGTGCTGCATGGAAATCTAAAAGAAGACAGCGGTACGGTTGATGCACCCATCGGCCGCCATCCTGTCGACCGCAAAAAAATGGCGGTGACGGAGCAGCATTCCAGAAATGCTGTGACTCATTTTCAGGTTCTCGCGAGATACCGGGGATTTACCCATGTGCGCTTGAAACTTGAAACCGGACGGACGCACCAAATTCGCGTGCATATGGCATATCTCGGCCACCCCGTGGCGGGCGACCCTGTGTACGGGCCGAAAAAATCGGCACCGGGTTTAAATGGTCAATGCCTGCATGCGAAGGTTATCGGCTTTCGCCATCCGCGTGACGGACGGTATTTAGAATTTACCAGCGAACTGCCGGATTATTTCACTCGTTTTTTAAATCGACTGACCCCATTGTAAACCTTAGTCGGGAGGAAGCACCGCAATGGATGAGGAATCGCGGCAAAAAAAGCTTTTAATTTTGTTGGCCTCTATTGTCTGTGCAGTAATGATTGGTTACAATGCTTTTTATGTGCCGGATGCAACGATTGTATGGAAGCAGACTTCTTCTTTTGCATCTGCTTCATCCGCTTTTTTAGGAGAGAGTGCAGACGTTACCCAATTTTCCTCATCTGTCGTTCTGCCGCAGGATCAGCCAAGTACTGTTTTCCCAAGTACACCTACGGTATCGCGCCTAGAAAATAAAATTAATATCAACACAGCGTCCGCGCAGGAACTTCAAGACGGGTTGGACGGTATTGGAAAAGTGCTTGCACAGCGTATTGTGGATTACCGCGAAGCGAATGGGCCTTTTCGCTCCACAGAAGAAATAAAAAATGTTTCCGGAATTGGTGATATCATCTTCGAGCATATACGCGACTCGATTACGGTACAATGACACAGCAAAGAAAAGTGCGGGCATTTCTTTTTTTATATTGTTATCAAAAGAATTTTATGTTACTATAATTTATAACAACGCTTTTTCACACATGTGACCATCAAACCTAGTGTCAAGGGAAGTTCGCAATTTAGGGGCTCCGAAAAATGAATTAGGCTACGTTTAACAGTGAAAGAATGGTTTTTGGGTTTAAGTATGCTCTAGAAACAGACCAGTCTTCCGCATATTCCATGAGACATGTTGTTACCAACCGTAGGTAGGAATCCGGATTGGGAAATATTCCGACTACGCTGGTTCTGCGGCGGATTTCCTTGTTTAGTCGTTCCAACATATTGGTCGAGGAAATTTTGCGAGCATCGAGTTCCGGAAAAGCATAGAAGGCTAGAGAATCTTCCAGTCCATCTTGCAGAAGCTCAATTGCTTTTGGAAAGCGTTTTCCATACTGTTCTGATATTTGCTCTGCGCGTTGCCTAGCTATTTCAGCGGAAGGTGCCAGCCAAATCTCTTTTAACTGAGCCGCAAAGGATTCTTTTTCCTTCTGGGGTACATGAGCCAAAATATTTCGCATAAAATGGACTTTGCACCGTTGCCAAGAGGCTCCCGGAAAACTCTCACGGATGGCTGCAATCAGCCCTTTATTTGCGTCTGAAATCACCAGGAGCGGTATTTTCAGACCACGATCGAGAAGACTTTGAAACAATTGAGAATAACTTTCTTTGGATTCATCGAGCATTGGCTCCACGGCGAGGATATCCCTATGCCCCTGTTCATTGACGCCGCAAACTACCATCACAGCCATGCTGACGACCCGGCCATCCATACGAATTTTTTCATACAGTGCATCTGTCCAAATGACAGGATAGCGACCCGTCAGAGGCCGGCTGCGGAAGTACTGCACCTGCTCGTTAAGGCCTTTCGTCATTTCACTGACTTGACTGCGGGAAAGATTCTCAATTCCAAGACTGCGAGCTAGTTTCTCCATCTTTCGCGTAGATACACCCTGCACAAACGCTTCTTGAACCACTTGAATCAGCGCTGCTTCACTGCGCTTGCGTTCTGTTACGAAAAACGGGATATAGCCCTGATTTCGGAGTTTTGGTACCATCAGATACATCGTCCCCATACGAGTATCCAATCGACGTGGCCGATAGCCGCAGCGGTAATCACGGCGGGACGGATTGTGTGCATTCTTTTCTGCGCCAACGATACCGGAGACCTCTGCTTCCATTAGACGGGTACACAGCCATTCCAGCATTGACAGCATTGGATCCGGCTGCGCCATACATTTTAGTAGCAATTCTGTCAAATCTGTGGTATTCTTTTTTTGAGTCATTGGGTATCTCTCCTTCTTTGAATGTCTTATCACCATTCATTTTATCGGAGTCCCAATGACTTTTCTATGCCTTTATGAAATTGCGAACTTTATTGTACTCTATCCCATCAAAGGAGGTTTTTTTATTTTTTCTGCTGATGTGTATATGCCATTTGTCTGGATTGCAGTGATGGTGCTTGCAGGAATTTTGGAAGCGGCAACCGCTCAGCTTGTTTCCATTTGGTTTGTCGTAGGTGGCATCGGTGGACTGATTGGCAGCTTGCTTGGGGCTCCGATTCCCATTCAAATCCTGATATTTGCACTTGTGACTGCCGCAACTTTGGTTGCAACCAGGCCTTTGGTCAAAAAAGTTCTGAATTTTAAGACGACCGGCACAAATGCAGACCGATATCTTGGAAAGATTGCTGTTGTTACAGCTGAAATCAACAACACGCTGGGGACCGGTCAGGTCAATGTGCTTGGCAGCGTGTGGACGGCGCGGTCTTACGATGGTTCTGTCATTCCCGTTGGAGCCCGCGTATTGGTGGAATCTATTGATGGAGTAAAACTGATTGTTCGCTTAAAAAACGATTGATTGAAATGGAGGAATATTCATGGGGGGCTATATTGTCGGCATCATAATAATTTTACTGGTTGTGATTTTGTTAATTTCCAACATCAAAGTGGTTCCGCAGGCACATGCCTATGTGGTGGAACGTTTGGGTGCGTATCATATGACATGGAACACCGGATTGCATGTCAAAGTACCTTTTATTGATAAAATTGCAAAAAAGGTATCACTGAAAGAACAGGTCATCGATTTCCCGCCTCAGCCTGTTATTACGCAAGATAATGTAACGATGCAGATTGACACCGTTGTTTATTTTCAAATCACAGATCCGAAACTTTACGCTTATGGTGTGGAACGCCCGCTTGCTGCGATTGAAAATTTGTCCGCAACAACGCTCCGCAATATCATCGGCGACTTGGAACTGGATAATACCCTGACTTCGCGAGATACTATCAACACACAAATTCGAACTATTTTGGATGAGGCAACGGATGCATGGGGCATTAAGGTTAACCGTGTGGAACTAAAAAATATCATTCCGCCGGCGGAAATTCAAGATTCCATGGAAAAGCAGATGAAAGCGGAACGGGAACGCCGTGCTCAAATTTTGACGGCTGAAGGTGAAAAGCGCAGCGCGATTTTGATTGCGGAAGGCGAAAAAGAATCTGCTATTTTGCGTGCGGATGCGAAAAAGCAGGCAAAAATTTTGGAAGCTCAAGGTCAGGCGGAAGCAATTAAGTTAGTTCAGAAAGCTTTGGCAGACAGTATTGAACTCCTGAACAAAGCGAATCCGGCGGAAAATGTTATTGCGCTCAAGAGTTTGGAAGCGTTTCAAAAAGCTGCGGACGGCAGAGCAACCAAAATTATTATTCCGTCTCAGATTCAGTCTTTGGCAGGTCTTGCAACGTCTCTTAAAGAACTGGTTGTGGATGATCCGAAAACCGAAGATATGTCCAAAACAACTAAAAAACAGTAAGCTTTTTGAAGCGTTTACCGCAAACAGTGCAAAAAATGCAAGGTCTTATAGAAACGGTTGCATTTTGGCTTGATATCGGCTAAAATGAAACTGTTGGGTTTTCGGGAGGTGCATGTTATGGCAGTGTTTGAAAAGAATCAAAAAAAAATTCTGCCAGTGCGCCGTTTAACGGATGTGTGAAAATTTCACAATAAAACTACAGGCTGTGCCAAAATTGGCGTAGCCTTTTTTGCTTGCAGATGCTCTTTTGTAGGGTTGCCGCAGGCATTTTTGCGAATTTTTCACATATCTCGGAGGAAAATAGATTTTTGCAATACCGAACAAAGGAGAAGAGAACATGAGTCAAGTGAAGAAAGTGGCCGTCATTATGGGAAGCGACAGCGACTTTCCGGTGGTGTCGGCGGCTGTGAAAAAGCTGAAATCTTTTGAAATTCCGGTCGAGGTTCATGTGATTTCTGCTCACAGGACACCGGAACAAGCGGCCGAATTTGCGAAAAATGCCAAAGCAAATGGATTTGGTGTTATTATCGCAGCTGCGGGGATGGCAGCCCATTTGGCTGGAGTTTTAGCGGCATACACTACCCTGCCGGTGATTGGAATTCCCATGAAGTCGGCAGCGTTGGAAGGCCTAGATGCACTGCTTGCGACGGTTCAAATGCCGGGCGGGGTTCCCGTGGCGACTGTTGCAATTAACGGTGCTGAGAACGCTGCAGTTTTAGCGGCTCAGATTTTAGCGGTTGGGGACGAAGCACTTTCGGAAAAATTGGCGCAGATGAAATTGCAAATGAAGGAAAAGGTTGCAGCGAAAGACGCCGCAATAGCTGCACAGGCCGAACAGCTTTGACAGTCGAAGAAATAATATTTTGGAGGATAGAATGAAAAGTTACAGTGAAAGTTACAAAGCCGCGGGTGTGGATGTGACAGCGGGATATCAAGCCGTGGAACGAATGAAAAGCCATGTGGAAAGAACAAAAATTCCGGGTGTTCTTTCGGGAATCGGCGGCTTTGGGGGACTTTTCCAGCCGGATCTTTCCGAAATGAAAGCACCGGTATTCGTCAGCGGGACGGACGGAGTTGGCACCAAGCTGAAACTTGCATTTTTAATGGACAAGCATGATACCATCGGGATTGACTGTGTTGCCATGTGCGTCAACGATGTGATCTGCTGCGGTGCAAAGCCACTGTTTTTTCTCGACTATCTGGCAGTTGGAAAAAATCATCCGGAAATCATAGAAAAAATCGTTTCCGGCGTGGCGGATGGCTGTGTGCAGGCGGGCTGTGCACTGGTCGGCGGGGAGACGGCTGAAATGCCGGGCTTTTATCCGGCCGATGAGTATGACTTAGCCGGTTTTGCCGTTGGGGTTGTGGATCGAGAGAAAATTTTAGACGGCAGTGATGTCCTTCCCGGCGATGCTTTGATTGGCTTGGAATCTTCCGGACTGCATTCCAATGGATTTTCTTTGGTTCGCAAAGTGTTCAATGTCAGCGAGCGAAATGTGAATATGCAAATTAGTGAACTTAGCTGTACGCTTGGGGAAGAACTGTTAAAGCCCACGAAAATATACGTTCGCCCAATGCTGGAATTAATGAAACAGGTGCATGTCAAAGCGGTTTCTCACATTACCGGCGGCGGTTTTTATGAAAATGTTCCACGCATGCTGCCGCAGGGGATGACGGCAAAAATAGAGAAAAGCAAATTGCCGAAGATGCCGATTTTTTCTCTTCTGCAGCATCAGGGAAATATTCCGGAACGCGATATGTACAATACGTTTAACATGGGTATCGGTATGTGTGCCGTAATTTCAGCGGAGGATGCTGACCGTGCGGTAGATTATTTAAATGCTTCGGGGACACCGGCGCGTATCATTGGCTCCATTGTCAAAGGCGAGGAAGGCGTTGAACTATGCTGAATATCGCTGTTCTGGTCTCCGGCGGGGGAACGAATTTGCAGGCTCTGATTGATGCGGAGAAATCCGGGAAGATACCAAACGGCAGAATCACCTTGGTGATATCCAGCAAAGATGATGCTTATGCGGTCACCCGTGCGAAGCGGGCCGGTATTCCGGTTGAGATTCTCCGCCGCAGGGATTATCCCGCACAGGATGACTATGATGCGCGGCTTCTTGAACTTTTGGAGCAGGAGAAAATTGGACTTGTGGTTCTCGCCGGGTTTATGACCATCATCAGTCCGCGGGTCATTGAACGCTATCGCAACCGCATCATCAATATTCATCCGTCCCTGATTCCTTCTTTTTGCGGAGAGGGCTGCTACGGTTTGCGTGTGCATCAGGCAGCACTAAAAAAAGGAGTAAAAGTGACGGGTGCCACTGTGCATTTCGTCAATGAAATTTGCGATGGCGGACCTATTATATTGCAGAAGGCGGTGGAAGTTTTGCCGGATGATACACCTGAAACACTGCAGCACAGGGTGATGGAACAAGCAGAGTGGAAATTGCTTCCAAAGGCGGTTGCTCTGTTCTGCGCCGGACGTTTAACGGTGGAAAACGGCATTGTGAAGGTAAAGGAGGATCTTTCATGCAGCGAATAAATTTAACGGACTATCTGAGTAAAAACCCGTATCCGGGAAGAGGTATCCTTTTCGGCAAGAGCGAAGATAAGAATTTTGCTGTGCTTGCTTATTTTATCATGGGGCGCAGTGAAAACAGCCGGAATCGTGTGTTTGAAGAAGAGGGTCAGGGAATACGGACAAAAGCTTTTGACGAATCCAAGATGAGTGACCCGTCTTTAATTATTTACTCGCCGGTTCGGGTAATGAAAGATTGCACCATTGTCACCAATGGTGACCAAACCGACACAATTTGCGAATACCTCGCGGCGGGAAAATCGTTTGAGCAAGCGCTTCGCACTAGGACATTTGAACCGGACGCACCAAATTTCACCCCCAGAATTTCCGGCATTTTACGTGTTGGTAATTGCCTTCAGTTTACGCTGTCCATTTTAAAAAGCGGTGATGGATCGCCGAATACCACACTTCGCCAATTTTTTGACTATGTTGATCCCCCAGCGGGAGAGGGAAGGCTGATTCATACATATTCCGGCGATGGCAATCCACTTCCTTCGTTTGAAGGCGAACCCGTTCGGGTGTCACTGGAAGGTGGAATCGATCAATTGACCCATGGCATTTGGAATGCTCTGAACGAAGACAATAAAATATCCTTGTTTGTGCGATTTATCAATCTAAAAACCGGATTGACTGAAACCAGAATTTTGAACAAAAACCGCTGAAAGGAAGGCTTTCCAATGGCAAATGAATTGATGCTGAAATACGGATGCAATCCGAACCAAAAACCTGCGCGGATCTTTATGAAAAACGGCGGCGCTCTGCCGGTAGAAGTTTTGAACGGCCGTCCCGGTTACATCAATTTTTTGGATGCTTTGAACAGCTGGCAGTTGGTACGGGAACTGAAAGAGGCCTGCGGTCTGCCGGCGGCAGCGTCTTTTAAGCATGTCAGCCCCGCCGGTGCAGCTTTAGGTGTGGAACTGTCCGATACAGTGAAAAAAATCTGCTTTGTGGATGATCTTGAACTTTCTCCGCTGGCTTCTGCTTATGCAGCGGCGCGTGGAGCGGATCGTATGTCGTCCTACGGTGATTGGGCTGCTTTATCCGATGTTTGCGACGAGCAGACTGCTCTTGTGCTAAAACGCGAGGTTTCCGACGGTGTGATTGCGCCCGGCTACACGGACAAGGCGTTGGAAATTTTAAAATCCAAGCGCAAGGGTACCTACAATATTATCCGAATTGACCCGGATTACAGACCGGACCCGGTGGAACACAAGGATGTTTTTGGAATCACATTTGAACAAGGGCGCAACGAAGCGGTGATTGGCCCGGAACTTCTCACCAATATTGTAACCAAAAACCGCACAATTCCCGAAAATGCCAAACGCGACCTGATTCTTTCTCTCATCGCTTTAAAATATACGCAGTCGAACTCGGTCTGCTATGCGCAGGACGGCCGAACCATCGGCGTCGGGGCAGGACAGCAATCCCGCATTCATTGTACGCGTCTAGCCGGCAATAAGGCCGATAACTGGCTGCTGCGCCAGCATCCAAAGGTGTTGGAACTTCCATTTAGGGAGGATATCCGCAGACCGGATCGGGACAACACCATTGATGTCTATATTTCCGATGATTTTGAGGATGTTTTGGCAGACGGCATTTGGCAGAATTTCTTCACGGTAAAACCGGATCCGCTGACGCGCGAGGAAAAGCGGGATTGGCTGAATCAGCAAACAGGCGTTTCTCTCGGCTCCGATGCCTTTTTCCCGTTTGGGGATAATATTGAGCGGGCGCACCGGTCCGGTGTGTCCTATATTGCGCAGCCGGGAGGGTCTATCCGGGATGATAATGTGATAGAAACCTGCGATAAATACGGTATTGCCATGGCTTTCACAGGCCTGCGGCTTTTCCATCATTAATGACGGTATTGCAGAAAATAGGTGACTAGGATGAAAATATTGGTAGTTGGCGGCGGCGGCCGTGAACATGTGTTGGTTCGGAAGTTAAAAGAGAGCCCGAAAACGGAAAAAATTTTCTGTGCCCCGGGCAATGGGGGAATTTCGCGGGATGCGGAATGTGTGCCAATTTCCGCGATGGACATTGATTCCATTGTGGACTTTTCGAAGCAGCAGGGGATTGACCTAGTTGTTGTTGCTCCGGATGATCCTCTTGCGGCGGGCATGGTGGATGCACTGCAAAATGCCGGTATCCGTGCATTTGGTCCAACTGCGAAGGCAGCTGAAATTGAGAGCAGCAAAGTGTTTTCCAAGCATTTGATGCAAAAATATGGGATTCCCACTGCGGAGTATGCAGTGTTCAGTCATCCGGGTATCGCACTCGAATATATCCGTGATCGCGGCAGATATCCGGCGGTTATTAAGGCGGATGGCTTGGCTCTTGGCAAGGGTGTGATAATTGCTGCAGACTTGCAGGAAGCCAAGGCGGGAATTAAGACCATTATGGAAGATAAAGTATTCGGTGAATCCGGAAACCGCGTGGTGGTTGAAGAGTTCCTGACCGGACCTGAGGTTTCCGTTCTGGCTTTTACGGATGGCAAATGTATTCGTCCCATGGTTTCCTCAAAGGATCATAAGCGCGCACTGGACGGGGACAAAGGACTGAACACCGGAGGAATGGGAACCATTAGCCCGAATCCATATTATACGCCGGAAATGGCCGAACGCTGTATGAAGGAAATCTTTTTGCCAACTGTACAGGCGATGAATAAAGAGGGCCGCCCATTTAAGGGATGCTTATATTTTGGCCTTATGCTTACGCCGGACGGCCCGAAGGTGATAGAGTATAATTCTCGATTTGGTGACCCGGAAGCACAGGTGGTTCTGCCGCGTCTGAAAACCGATTTGGTGGACATCATGATGGCGGTTGTGGACGAAAAATTGGAACAGCAGCCGATTGAGTGGAGTGATGAGTCCTGTGCATGTGTAGTGATGGCGTCCGGTGGATATCCGGTCAAATATCAAAAGGGATATGAAATTACCGGCTTAGATGATGATGGGCAAATTGAGGGTGCTACCGTCTATCATGCAGGAACTGCTTATCGTGACGGAAAGTTCTACACCAATGGCGGGCGTGTTCTCGGTGTGACAGCCCTTGGCTCAGATTTGCCCCAAGCCTTGGAAAAAGCCTATGCTGCTGTGGCAAAAATACATTTTGAAGGGGAACATTACAGGCACGATATCGGAAAAACAAAAGATCTGTAATTCGAGCAACATGATGTTTAAAATTTTGCTTCTCAGTTAAAACAAAAATGCGCTTTAAATTGGCCTGTTAGCCATTTAAAGCGCATTTTCTATATTCACCGCTCTTTGCCGGATAAGCAGAAAGGTAATATTAATGTTTTTCCGCCAATGCTCTGTTCAGCCAAACATCCGCCAAATCCATTGCACGGTATAACCCATCTTTTTCGCTTGTTTTGACGATTTGTTTTCGGTTGCGTATGGTCTGATCTGTCAACATCAATTGAATACCAACTCGGTCTGCTACTTCCAAGTCCTTAATTTTTTTCTTGCTCTTAATTTCCAGCCTGACGACGTAACGGTCCTTCATGCTTCCGTAATAAATGATATCGCCGCAGCGTACCAGTGGCTTCCCTTTATACATGGGAAACTGTGATTCGGCGCTTTTTTTCTTTGCTGCCATTCGCTGTCGTCCTCCTCTTCTTTCATGCCTTTCTCGCCTTTGTTATTCGTCTAAATAGGATTTAACCAGTACCTGCAGCAACTCGTCCCGGTCAATCCTGCGAATTAGGCTCCGCGCGTTGTTGTGAGTTGTAATATAGGTGGGGTCCTCCGAGAGAATATAGCCGACAATCTGGTTTATGGGGTTATATCCCTTTTCTTTCAAAGCGTCATATACAGCTGTAAGGATTTTTTTAATACTTTCCTCCCGGTCGCTTCCAAGTGAAAAGGTCACCGTTTTATCAAGCATAGGAACACCTCCAATACTGTTCATCATACAACAACGGGCGATGAAATGCAAGGAATAAATTGCAAATTACGAAGAGCGCAGAACCGCTCCGATGTTTTCAAGCTCCTGAATAGCCTGTTTCATAGCTTTTGTAATCTGTTCTTCGGTCAGCGTACTTTCGGGGGAACGAAGTGTTACGCGGAAAGCAACACTTTTTTTACCCTTTTCAATTTGTTCCCCGCGATACACGTCAAACAATTCAATTTTTTCAAGCAGAGCACCTGCTCCGGTACGGATTGCCTGTTCCAGTGCTCGCACGGGCGTTTTATCGTTGCAGATTAGGGCTAAATCGCGCGTGACAGCCGGGAATTTTGGAAGCGGCTGATAGGTTTTTTCTGTGTGAGCGTTTTGGAAAAGTAAATCCACGTCCAGTGTAAAACTAAATACCCTGCAGTTCATACCGTAATTCTCGGTTACTTTCGGGTGGATTTCCCCGATGATGCCGAGCGTTTTCCCATCGATGGACAAAACCGCACAGCGGCCGGGATGATAGGCGGTTTCTGTCGATGTGGCAGCAATATCCCAGTCTGTCACACAAAGTTTTTCCAGAAGGTCCTCTACCATACCTTTTGCAGTGAAAAAATCTGCGTTATTTCCATACATGCCGCAAATCAGTTTTTGTTTTTCCTCCGGCAGTTGATCTTCCTTAGTTGGAATGTACTCCGTGGCCAGTTCATACAGGCAGGCAGATTCGTTGCGATTGTTAAAATTGCGGGCCAAAACTTCCATCATCGAAGGCAAAGCGGTTGTGCGCATGATACTAGTATCCTCGCCAAGAGGATTGGAAATCACAACGGAATTTCTCAGAGGTGAATCCGCCGGCATCAGGATTTTATCGTAATCTTTCGGGCTGATAAAGGAATAGGTCATAATTTCACTTGCGCCAAGCGCCAGCATTGTGTCGTTAATCAGCTTTTCGAATTTCTGCCGAGGTGTGTATTTTCCCTGCGCTCCGCCGCTAAGGGAAGTGGATGGAATTTTATCGTAGCCGTAAAAACGTGCAATTTCCTCGGCAATATCCGCTTTGTGAACCAGATCCGGACGGAATGAAGGCACTAGGATGTCATCACCATCAAATTCACATTCCAAAGAGGTAAGAATTTCTTTCATCTTATCTGGGCTTAAGGAAATATCGAGGAAACGATTGATCCAATCCGGCTCAAAACGAATTCTGCGGCGCTCAGGCGAAAAATGCCGGTCTTCAATGATGTCGTCCGTAACGTCGCCCGCGTCCAGCAGTTCAATCAGTTCGCATGCACGGTTGAGAGCAGGAATACAGTTATTCGGGTCCAGTCCTTTTTCATAAAGGGAAGAAGCATCCGTTCGCATGCCGAGGTCGCGCGCAGTTGTGCGGACGGAGGAGCCTTTAAAGCAGGCGGATTCAAATACGATTGTTGTGGTGTCGTCAACAATTTCGCTGTTTTCTCCGCCCATGACGCCGGCTATGGCAATCGCACGGTTTTCATCTGCTATGACGAGATTGTTAGAATGCAATGTGCGCGGGATGCTGTCCAGCGTTGTAATCGTTTCGCCTTCCTTTGCCCGGCGCACCGTGATTTTGTGGCCCTGAATAAACCGATAATCAAACGCATGCATCGGCTGACCGTATTCCAGCATCACATAATTTGTAATATCGACGATATTGTTGATGGGACGTACGCCCATTGCACGGAGGCGTTCACGCATCCAGCGCGGAGAAGGTTTCACGCGAACATTTTTTACAACACGCGCAGAATACATGGGACAAAGGTCCGGGGCTTCCACCGAAACACGCAGCATTTCCGCGCCGGAACCGTGGCCGCCCTTGACCACCGGTGTATGCAATTGAAGAGGCTTATGGAAAGTTGCGGCGGCTTCGCGGGCAAGTCCAATGATGGAGAAGCAGTCCGGGCGATTAGAAGTAATTTCAAATTCCACAACAGTATCGTTTAGGCCAATTGCTTCCTGAATGGGCTGCCCTAGTTGGCAATCTTCCTGAATGACAAAAATGCCATCCTCAATTGCATAAGGAAAATCGTGCTTTGTCAAACCAAGTTCTCCAAGTGAGCAAAGCATACCGTTGCTTTCCAGACCGCGCAGTTTGCCGCGGGTAATTTTTTTACCGCCGGGCAGGGTGGATTTATGCAGCGCGACCGGTACAAGGTCTCCAACTTTTAGATTTTGCGCACCTGTAATAATCTGAAGCGGTTCGCCGTTTCCCACATCGGTTTTTGTAATCCAGAGATGGTCGGAATTTGGATGGCGTTCCAGTGAGACTATTCTTCCAACCACAACATTTTTAATTTCGCTGCCTTCTGTTCGCCAGCCTTCTACTTTGGAACCGCTCATTGTCATTGCGTCCGTAAAGGAGCGAATCGGCATATCTCCAAGCTCAACATATTCTTTGAGCCATTTCATAGACAAATCCATTCACAATTCCCCCTTAAAACTGATTTAGGAATCTGACGTCGTTCTCATAGAACAGGCGCAGGTCATCAATGTTGTATTTGCGCATGACGAGGCGTTCTAATCCCATGCCGAACGCAAAGCCACTGTATTCTTCCGGATCGATGCCGCAGTTTAAGAGTACTTTCGGGTGCACCATGCCACAGCCTAGAATTTCAATCCAACCTTCGCCCTTACACAGGCGGCAGCCTTCGCCATGGCAGTTAAAGCACTGCACATCGACTTCCGCCGACGGTTCCGTGAACGGGAAATGGTGTGGGCGGAAGCGGACAACGGAATCTTCACCGTACATTTGGCGGATGAGTGTTTCAAGCGTACCCTTTAAATTGGCAAAGGTAATTCCTTTGTCCACAACAAGTCCTTCAATTTGGTGGAATAGGGGAGAATGCGTGGCATCCACAGCATCCGAACGGTAAACGCGCCCCGGAGAAATGATGCGAATCGGCGGCTTTTGCTGTTCCATAACGCGAACCTGTACGGGGGAAGTCTGCGTGCGCAGCAGAATGTTATCGGTAATATAGAATGTATCCTGTGTGTCGCGTGCAGGGTGGTCTTTCGGAATGTTTAAAGCCTCAAAGTTATAATAATCGTATTCGACTTCCGGACCGCTTACAATGTCGAATCCCATTCCGATAAAGATTTCCTTAATTTCATTTAATTCAAGGCTCAGCGGATGTCTGTGGCCCAACATACGCCGTTTGCCCGGAAGTGTAACATCAATTTCCTCCATTTTCAGGCGACGGGCTGTTTCTGCTTCGCGCAGCTCTGCTGCCCGCTGAGCTAGTTCGGTTTCAATCAGAGAACGCAGTTTGTTTGCCAATTGTCCCACTACCGGGCGCTCTTGTGCTGACAGGTTGCGCATTTGCTTTAAAATTGCTGTCAGTTCGCCTTTTTTTCCAAGATATTTAATGCGGAGATTTTCAAGACTCTGAAGGTTTTGTGCCTCTTTGAGCTCTTTCTCCGCTTTTTTTCGGAGAAGCTCCAGCTGCTCTTTCATACTTGGCTCATCCTTTCTGCTGTATATAAAAGCTGTATATAAAATAAAAAACCTTCCTCCCGCAAGGGACGAAGGCTAATGCTCCGTGGTACCACCCTAATTGTGTCTCTTTTGGCCATTAACGGCGCCGCCCGTTGCGGCCTACTGCATCTCCGGTTCAGCCGCACCGCTCCAAAGGGAACTTCACCTTTCTTTTCCGCAAACGTGCTTTCAGCCGGTGGCACGTTTTCTCTGGATCGGAACCCGAAAGGCTACTTCCTTTTTCACCGCGTTTGATTTCTGTAAAAAATATAGCACGGATTCAACCTGATTGCAAGGAGAATCTGCTTGCAAATAAAATATTGTATGGTCGGAAAATTTTGTCGAGAAACAGGGGGGTGATTTGTAAAGACTGCAAGGCTGTGCTAAAATAAGGAAAAAGAATTGTCAGGGGGAGACCTATGGACATTTTTGTTGAGCAGCTTATCAAAAAGAAATTTGGGCTAAAGGACTATTTGTTCATTTCGGCTGTACTTTTGGTTTCAGTTGTTCTTGCCATTGTGCTTGCAGTTCTTGTGCCGCCGCTTGCAATTTTTATTTGGGCTGGCATTGTCTACGGCGACTATTACTTCATTACATCCCGAAACCTTGAATTTGAATACAGTATAACAAACGGCGATATTACGATCGACAAGATTATTTATCGCCGTAAACGCAAGCGTGTTATTTCTGTTGATGCACATACAGTGGAGGAAATGGGAAAATACGATTCAAGTAAGCACAGCGGTAAAACTTATACCGAACGCATTTTTGCATCGGAGACCGATTCCGGGGAAAACGCATGGTTTTTTACCGCGCGCCATCCGCAAAAAGGAAATGTACTAGTGGTTTTTAGTCCAAATGAAAAAACATTGGACGCAATACGGCCGTTTTTGCCTAGGCAGGTGGCAATGGATGCTTTTGGTCGGAACTGATTTGGTGGAAATCGCAAGAATCGAAAAGTCAATGAAAAATCCTCTGTTTTGTTCCCGCATTTTGGGACGGACGGAGTATGAGCAGTTGGCCCGCCGTGGCTTTCCGGCACAAAGCGTCGCGGCGAGTTTTTGTGCGAAAGAGGCTTTTTCCAAAGCTGTTGGTACGGGAATTGGCGGCTTTCGGCTAAGGGAAGTGGAATTGCTGCGCATGCCCGGAAAACGGCCGGAACTTCGCCTTTCCGGAAAGGCGGCGGAATTGGCAGGAAAGATGCAGTTTTCCGTTAGCGTGACGCATACGGCGACAACCGCGGCCGCTACTGTTGTTGGGTGTCAGGAAAACGAACAGGCGTCCATATTCCGCACCGGAGAAATGCACAATAGGCCGGAAGGGGAAAAAATTCTGCTCAACATGTTGCCTCCCCGCGATCCGGAAAGTAATAAAGGCGATTTTGGACGGCTTTTATGTGTCTGCGGCAGTGAAGGAATGGCAGGTGCCGCCGCTATGAGTACGCTTTCTGCACTGCGGTGCGGCGTAGGGATTGTGGAAACCGCTGTTCCGAAATCTATTTATCCGATTGTAGCCGCTCTTGCACCGGAAGCGGTTTTTTCTTTGCTGGATATTTCTTCGGATGGGAATATGACGGAACGTGCAGAGCAGACAATCTCTGCGGCGCTCTCCCGAGCCAGCGCATGCCTTGTCGGCTGCGGTTTGGGGAAAAGCCCGTATGCGCACGGGGCAGTTTCCCTTCTGCTTCAAACAGCCAAAGTCCCGCTGGTGCTTGACGCAGATGGCATAAATATTGTGGCGGAGCATATAGATGCACTGAATACAGCTTCTGCTCCCCTTGTTCTAACGCCGCATCCCGGTGAAATGGCTCGCCTTTTAAAAACATCAGTGAAAGAGGTTCAGCAAAACCGAGAACATTATGCGTTTTGGTTTGCCAAAAAATATGGTGTGATTCTAGTGCTGAAAGGTGCCGGAACATTGGTCGCATCGCCTCAAGGACGGCTGTACCGCAATACAACCGGAAATCCGGGTATGGCAAAGGGAGGCAGCGGAGACGTGCTTGCGGGAATGATCGCATCTTTTGCGGCACAGGGAATTGATTTATTTCAGGCTGCCGCCGGTGCGGTGTACTTACACGGCCTTGCAGGGGATGAATGTGCAAAATCACTCTCCCAATGCGCTATGCTGCCAACAGACCTAATCGGAAAATTGCCGGAGCTGTTTTTGAAAATGGGGCGGTAGGTTTTAAAAGCCGTCTGTATGGAGGAGATGCCGGTGCGCTGTAAAATCTTGGCTGCTGTTTTGGCGATTTGCTTTCTGCTCAGTGGCTGTACAGGAAAGAAAATCCAAGCAGAGGACTTGGATTTTCAGTTTGATTGTAAGGTGGATGTACATTGTTCCGCAGGAGATTTTACTTGTTCTTTTCAGCGCACAGGCCCTAAAATCGCAAGTCTGCAGATTATTTCGGGAGGGGCGGAAGGACTGTCATGGAATTGGAATGGCAATGGCTTTACAATGCTGTATCAAGACTTGGCGGTGAATCATGAAAATTGCCCGCTCCCGCAGGATTCTTTTGCCTGCGTTCTTGTGGATACATTGGATGAAGCAGCAAAGCGGGATGCGCTCACTCCAACCCATGGCAACGAGTTTTCCGGCAATGCCGGGTATGATTATACATTAACCGCCGACTTGGAAACAGGAAAAATTTTGACTCTCAGTGTGCCGGAATGTGGTGTGAAAGCGGAATTCTACGATTACGCTCAGGAAACGGCAGAAGCTCAACTCAATCTTGATGCTATACCCGATTAAATTTTAAGATTTTAAAAAATAATATTTAAAATGTAAACCGTCGGATTTCGGCGGTTTTTTTGTAAAAATTTCTAATTTAGGTTGTCTTGGGGAATTATAAATTTACTGTCAATGCCGCACTTCGAATAATATTATATAACAGGCTCCGCAATGCGAATAAATCTTTTTAAGAACGTCAATACTATTCGCGAAAACCTAAATGCGTTATATAATTTGTTCGGAGTGTGAAAAATGAATATTCGTAGAGGCGATATTTATTATGCCGACCTCAGTCCGGTGGTCGGGTCAGAACAGGGCGGTGTGCGTCCGGTTTTGATTGTTCAGAACAATATTGGCAACAGATTCAGCCCAACGGTGATTGCTGCTGCAATTACAAGTCAGCGTTCTAAGGCGAATCTGCCAACACACATTCTTTTAGATGCCAGAACAACGGGACTGGCAAAAGACTCCATTGTGCTGCTTGAACAGGTGCGCACAATCGACAAACACAGACTTAAAGAACGAATGGGACGTCTTGACAGCAAAGCGATGGCATTGGTGGATCAGGCCTTGTCTATCAGCTTCGGCCTTAATGAACAGGAACAGGTGCGGCAGGCTACATAGACCGCCTGATTTCCAAATTGCAAAAGTATATTCGTCTGATTTCTACGGATACTAAGCACACAACCCAATATTAAAAAGGAGTGTGTATTATGATATCCGAAAAAGAACTGACGGCAATTGAAGATCAGCTTGCCCATGAGCATGTTCTGATTACAAAATACAAAGCATATTCGCAGATGTGCTCTGATCAGGAACTCAAGCAGAAATGCAGTTCAATTGCCCAAAAACATCAATGCCACTATGATAAGTTAATGGGATTTTTAAATTGTTAAGGATGGAGGGGAAAGAGATGGACGTAGATTTAAAATTGAATCAGAACAGCGGCACACAGCCCAGCGGTCAAATGCCGGAGAGAGAGATTATGGATGATGCTCTCGCTTCGGAAAAATATATGACGGAAACCTACAACACTTTTACAAACGAATGCGTTACGCAGAATGTTCGGGATGAATTTATGAAAATTCTGAATGAAGAACATCAAATCCAGTCCGAAGTGTTCGATGAGATGAAAAAACGCGGCTGGTATAATATTCCCGATGCTCAGCAGCAAAAGATACAACAGGCAAAGCAGAAATATCAGAGTTTGAATCAAAGCGCTCAGGGCTAATTATATATGGGAGGGGACGGACAAATATGTCCGCCCTCTTTTTTTGCCCAAAATGCAATACAGCAAACTGTTTCTTGCATAACTTGCATAAAAAGAAAAGTTGAATAAATGACGGTGGAATGATAAAATAATCAAATATGGGGTAGGTGGAGCACTTGAGTATGAAAAAATGGCGGATTCGTCGCTGTGACGAATCCGCCGCTTCCCAAATTGCAAATGAACTGAAATTGCCGCGTTGTGTTGCTGTACTTTTGGCAGAACGCGGGTTGGCAGACGAGTTGCGTCATCCTTCGGCAGTGTCTTTTTCCAATCCGTTTTTGCTGCCGGATATGAGCAAAGCGGCCGAACGGATTAACCGTGCCTTGGATGATTTTGAAAAAATAGCGGTTTACGGCGATTATGACGCGGATGGCGTTACTGCAACGGCGCTATTGTATTCCCATTTGGAATCTTGCGGAGGAAATGTTATTTATTATATTCCCGAGCGGGAAGGAGAGGGCTACGGCCTGAATATGGGGGCAGTAGATGCGCTGCACAAGCAGGGCGTTAATTTGATTATCACTGTGGACAACGGAATTTCCAGTGTGGATGAAATTGCTTATGCCAACAGTCTGGGGATGGATACGGTAGTGACGGATCACCACCGCCCAAGAGAGATTTTGCCTCCTGCCTGTGCCGTAGTAGACCCTTATAGAAAAGACAGCAATGCACCGTACTGCGACTTTGCGGGTGTCGGCGTTGCGTTTAAGTTGATCCAGGCGCTGGAGGGGCCGGAATGCGATGTGGAGACTCTGCTGGAAAACTATGGCGACCTTGTTGCAATTGGGACCATCGGAGATATTGTCCCGCTGACCGGGGAGAATAGAGCATTGGTCTTAGCGGGTTTGCGATATCTGCCGCGGACGGATCGTTTGGGACTTCGAGCACTGTTGGAACAGACAGGATTGGAAAGCCGAGAAATTTCCGCAGGGCAGGTTGCTTTTATTTTGGTACCGCGCATCAATGCCGCCGGGCGTATGGATTCGCCGGATCAGGCGGTGCGCCTTTTGATTTCGGAATCACCGGAAGAAGCTGAATTTCTTGCAGCTAAGATCTGTGAAAACAATGAGTATCGCCGCAGTGTGGAAAACGAAATTTTAAAAAAAGCAGAGGAACGTTTTAAGAAAGATCCCTCCTTGCTCTATGACCGTGTATTGGTTGTTGATGGTGAAGATTGGCATCATGGTGTAATTGGCATTGTCGCAGCCCGGCTGGTTGACCGTTTTGGCAAACCGTGTATTGTCATTTCGCGCACGGCTGATGAGGCGCGCGGCTCCGGCAGAAGCGTGGAAGGATTTTCTATGTTCGAGGCAGTTTCTGCCTGCAGTGATCTTTTAACTCACTTTGGTGGACATCCGATGGCAGCCGGTCTTTCGCTTCCGACGGATAAAATTGAAGCATTCCGAGCCAGAATCAATGAATTTGCGGCAAAAACGGGACAGCCTATGCCGGCTCCTGTACTCATGGTGGACTGCCTTATAAAACCGCGGGAACTTTCACTGGAAATTCCCCGTGCCATGAAATATCTGGAACCGTTTGGAACCGGGAATCCGGAACCTGTTTTTGGCCTTGCGAACATGACCATTGAGGATATAACACCGGTCGGCGGAGGAAAACATCTGCGCGTGAGTGTGCGCGGCGACGGGTGTTTGGTACGCTGTATGAAATTCAGGACGACGCTCGAAGAATTCGGTTTCCGTCCGGGAGACAGGGTGGATTTGGCAGTTACTCTTCAGGAACGAGAATACGGCGGGAAAAATCTCTTATCAATTATCATTCGGGATATGAAATTTTCCGGTATGGATATGGATTCCATGATAGAAGCCTGTGCTCTTTATGAGCAGTTTTGCCGCGGAGAGCCGCTTTCCTCCCACGAAGCAAAACGGCTCAAGCCGCAAAGAAATGATTTTGTAAGCATTTATCGTGCGCTGCAAGGCGGTTATTGCGGCAGACCGGAACAGTTGCTGCCCCGCCTTCCTGCGCCGGCACCCGGCATGGAAAAACTTCTGACCGCTCTTGATGTTTTTGCGGAGCGAGGATTAATCAAATTAGAGAAATGTGCCGATACATATAAGATTCGGATTATTCCGCAGAAAAGCAAAGTCAATTTGATGGATTCCAACATTATGCGTGCTCTGGGAGTTTTTGAGAAGGCAGGTGACAACAATGGCATGGCCGCTGAAAAGTTTTGACGATCTTCTGGCTCTGATTCGTTCGAGCGAGCGTGAGTACAATCTGGACCTGATCACACGAGCCTATCAATTGGCGGAAAGCTCCCATCGTGATCAGAAACGCCTTTCCGGTTCGCCGTATATTTCTCACCCGGTGGCCGTGGCTTGTATTCTGGTTGAACTTGGCATGGATTCGGAATCGGTTGCCGCCGGACTTTTGCATGATGTTGTGGAAGATACACCGATTGGACTCGACCAAATTAAGAAAGATTTTGGGGATGAAATAGCAGGACTGATAGACGGCGTCACGAAGTTGGGCCGCATTCCCTATTCTTCGCGCGAGGTGCAGCAGGCGGAAAACCTGAGAAAAATGCTAATCGCGATGAGCGAGGATATCCGTGTCATCATCGTAAAACTTGCCGACCGACTGCACAATATGAGGACCATCGAATTTATGCCGCCGCAAAAACAGCGGGACAAGGCGCTGGAAAATATGGAAGTTTATGCTCCAATTGCTCACCGCCTTGGAATTCGGGCAGTGAAAGAGGAACTGGAAGATCTATCACTGCGAATTCTGGACCCGACAGCGTATCAGGAAATTGAAAGCGGGCTGGAACTGCGTTCCGGCGAACGGACAAAATTCATAGAGTCGACAAAACGTAAAATCTTTGACCGTGTTTCCCCCACGATTCCAAATGTGTATTTGGAGGGCCGCGTCAAAAGCATCAACGGTATTTACCGTAAAATGTTCATCCAGGGAAAAACCATGGACGAGATTTACGACATTTATGCGGTCCGTGTGATTGTTGATACGGTAAACGATTGCTACAATGTTTTGGGTATCATCCACGATATGTTTCGGCCGATTCCCAATCGGTTTAAGGATTATATTTCCACACCGAAGCCCAATATGTATCAATCCCTGCATACAACGGTGATTGGGAGCGAGGGCATCCCGTTCGAGGTGCAAATTCGCACATGGGAAATGCATCATACTGCGGAATACGGCATTGCAGCGCACTGGAAATACAAGCTTGGTCTTTCTGCAAAAGAGCAGGATCAATTTGAAAAGCGCCTATCTTGGATTCGCCAGATGTTGGAAAATGAAAAGGACAGCGAGGACGCAACGGATCTTGTCCGCATGATTAAATCGGATCTGGTTCCGGAGGAAGTGTTTGTTTTTACACCGAAGGGGGACGTCATCAGCCTGCCGGCCGGGGCAACCGTCATCGATTTTGCCTACGCAATCCACAGTGCCGTTGGAAACCGTATGACGGGGGCAAAGGTAGACAAACGAATTGTGCCGATTGATTACCGTGTGAAAACCGGAGAAATTGTAGAGATTCTCACCAGCAAGGAGGCACACGGCCCCAGCCGAGACTGGCTGAAGATTGTTCAGACCAGCGAAGCGCGCAATAAAATCCGGACTTGGTTTAAACACGAAAAACGTGATGAGAATATTGCAGAGGGCAAAACGGAACTGGAACGGGAACTAAAACGCAATAATATTGTGCTGTCGGAAGAAGAACGGGTGAAGGTTTTGGAAAAAATCGGCCCGCGGCATAACTGTCGTACGGTGGAGGATGTTTATGCCGCTATTGGCTACGGCGGAATTCAGATTTGGAAAATTCTCCCCAAACTTCGGGAGGCAGCCCAGAAAAACCGTCAAACGACTGCTTCGCCTGCCGTTTCTGCCCCGGAAAAACCTCAAAAGTCTGTCCGCCGAACCAGTGCAGGAATTATTGTGGAAGGAATGGACAACTGCCTCATCAAGATTTCCCGCTGCTGCAACCCTTTGCCGGGTGATGAAATTATTGGCTTTATTACAAGAGGATTTGGTGTTTCTATTCATAAACGGAGCTGTACAAATGTGCCGAAAGATTTAACCAAAGCCGCGGAGCCGGAGCGATGGGTGCGTGTCCACTGGGCCGGAGAGGTCAAAGAAGCGTTCAAGTCAACGCTTGAAATTACGGCACAGGATCGTTCGGGCTTGCTTGTGGATATCACTCAGCAGTTTTTCAATATGCATCTTTTTATTCATTCACTCAACTCAAGAGAATTAAAGGATGGAAAGGCCGTAATCACGGCGACCATTACAATCAACACATTGGACCAACTTCAAAGTGTTATCGATCGTCTTTCTAAAATCAAAGGAATACTGACCGTGCGACGTCCTTAAGACGGATCGTTTTCCTGCAAGGAGGAATATCGTACTATGAAAATCACCACAATTTCCGGCGGTCCCCTCCCGACAAATTGCTATCTGCTCACCGATGACAAAACAGGGCTTACCGCCGTAATCGATCCCGGGTTTGAAAGCGAAGAATTAACGAAACGCGTCCTTGCGGCCGGTTCGGATAACGTGTCGGCTATTTTGCTGACGCATGCCCATTTTGATCATATCATCGGTGTGGCAAAGATGAAGGAACTCACGGGCGCAAAGGTTTATCTGCATAAGGATGAGATAAAGTTTGTTTCCGATGCTTCGCTGAATGCTTCCGGCATCTTTTTTGGCGTGCAGGTTCCGCAGTTTCAAGTGGAATGTCCGATAAACGACGGGGAAGAGATTAAACTTGGCAATTTAAAAATTCGCGTGATTCACACACCTGGCCACACCGAAGGGGGTTGCTGTTTCCTTGTGGAGGACGCGCTCTTTACCGGGGATACGCTGATGAAGTTCAGCTGCGGAAGGACGGATTTTCCAACGGGAAATGGTCAACAAATGATGAATTCCCTTCAAAAATTGGCAAAATTGCCGGGTAATTATCGTGTTTATCCGGGTCATGGGCCGGAAAGTACACTTGATTACGAACGAAAGAACAATTCTTTCCTGAGGATGGATACGTATGACACTTTGTATTGACGGGCACAGGTTTCAATATGAGATGGCAAACCTTTGCCGCGTCTTTTTTCCGGACCAAAAAATCCATTCCGTTCAGGAACAGGAAGTGGAACCGGATGTATATACTGGCGTAAAAGCATATGCGGATGAAACACAAATTATCGTCCGTGTGAATATAAATGGCAGTAAGAAAGAAGCAGTGGAGATAGTTTCTCCCGCAGATGCAGAAGATGACAAAGAAATGGAGCGCCGCATGGGCGTACTGCTGTACAAATTGCTCTCGGAGATATGTGGATTTTGTCCGCAGTGGGGAATTTTGACCGGAATTCGGCCGGTGAAGTTATTTGCACGGTATGCTGAAAGTTTAGGCGAAGAAAAAGCTCGCCGATATTTTGAGGAAAAGTTGCTGGTGTCAAAGGAAAAAGTGGAGTTATGCCGCATGACCAGCCACAACCAGCAAAAAATTCTATCCATACCGGGAAAGCGGACTTTCAGTCTGTATATTTCCATTCCGTTTTGCCCAACGCGCTGCGCTTATTGTTCCTTTGTGTCCACATCGGTGGAAAAGACTTTCCGGCTGGTTCCGGACTATGTAAAGTTGCTGTGTGAAGAACTGTGCCATACCGCCGAGATTGCCGATGCACTTCATTTAACTTGTGATTCTGTCTATATCGGCGGCGGAACACCGACAACTTTATCAGCAGAACAGCTAGCAGAGGTACTTGGAACTGTAAGAAATCATTTTGACCTGTCCCATTGCAGGGAATTAACGGTGGAGGCCGGCAGGCCTGACACGGTGACGAAGGAAAAGCTTGCGGCTCTGCAGGAAGGCGGAACGACTCGAATCAGCATCAATCCTCAAACACTCAATGATAAGGTCTTGCAGACTATTGGGCGCGCACATTCTACAAAGCAGACGCTGGAAGCATTTGCTCTTGCAAGAAAGTGTGGATTTAACAATATCAATATGGACTTAATCGCAGGACTTCCGAAAGATACGGAGGAGAGCTTCCAGCATACAGTCGATGGCGTAATCGGTTTGGAACCGGAAAGCATTACTGTTCACACACTCGCCCTTAAACGCGCGGCAAAACTGTCGCTGGACCCTGCCGGGCCGTACAATGGCGATGCGCACATGGCTCAGAACATGTTGGCATACGCGGACGGGAAATTGCTGGAGAACGGCTATCGGCCTTATTATCTTTATCGGCAGAGCCGCATGGTGGGGAATCTGGAAAATACAGGATGGTCAAAGCCCGGTTATGAGGGGTACTATAATATTTTTATTATGGAAGAAAAGGAAACTATTTTAGCTTGCGGTGCCGGCGCGGTTTCAAAACTGTATGATCCGGAATCGGATCGCTTAGAGAGAATTTTTAACTTTAAATATCCTTATGAATATATTGGACGTTTTTCGGAAATGATGACAAGGAAAGACATGGTGAAGGAGTTTTATGACAGCTTTTCGGACTAATTTTGTCAAATATCAAAACAGTGTCGCACAAATCAATGAAGCGGTCCGGCAAGATCCTCAGGAATTTGTTGCGGCGTGTGAAAAGGCATATCACGATAGTCTTCGGCAAATTGCAGATTGTCTTGTAAAGGAAGAGCCGTCCTGCCGTCTTGTGATGCTTGCCGGCCCTTCCGCAAGCGGCAAAACCACTACAGCGCATCTTTTGGCCCAAGCGCTTCGGGAAAAAGGAACCGGTGCTGTGATTATTTCGCTTGATGATTTTTACCGTGGAGAGCATGAAGCACCTTTGCTGCCGGACGGCACCCGCGATTATGAAAGTGTTCAGGCGCTCAATGTTCCTGAAATTCTTCACTGCCTTGGTGAATTGATTGAACACGGGCGCTGTGAGATGCCCGTGTTTGATTTTTCTATCCATCTTCCGTATCCGTACAAGAGGCAGGTTGTTTTGAAAGATAGAGAGATTGCTATTGTGGAAGGAATCCATGCTTTGAATCCCATACTGATTAAGGATTTGCCTTCTGCGCGGATTAAACGGATTTATATCAGTGTCAAACAGGGAGTTCGGGATGACAACGGAGAATTGATAGGCCCAAACCAGATGCGCCTTGTGCGCAGAATCGTACGAGACCGCAACTTTCGAGGGACACCGGCGGTAAAAACTCTGAGCATGTGGCCGAATGTGATGAGCGGTGAATATAAATATATTAAACCGTACCGCCCCACAGCAGATTTTACAATCAATTCTTTCCATGCCCATGAGCTTTGCGTGTTGAAAAATCAGGCAGTCAGTCTTTTACATACCGTACCCGAGAAAGACCCGGGATGGGAAACTGCGCAGGTTTTGCTAAACACCCTGAATCGATTTGAGCCGGTGGACGAAAGCCTCATACCGAAAAATTCCATCCTTCGGGAGTTTATCGGCGGCGGTATATGTTAACAGAAATCTTGCATTTACAGTTTATTCGGTGGTATAATATAATAAATGAAAAAGAGGTGTGCTGTCATGGGACTGTTTGAAGATGTCGTGGTGAACGCCAAAACGGCAGTGAATGTTGTCGGGAAAAAAGCGAGCAAAATCGTTGATATTTCTAAGCTCAGAATCAGTGCGGCAGATTTAAATAATGAAATTTCCAAACGCTTTGAGGCGATTGGCCGCACGGTTTATGAGGCGAAAAAAACCGGCAATGATACATCTGATTTAATTGCCGAAAGTGTCGCTGCAATTGACGAACTTTACGAGCAACTGGACGCAATTAACGCTCAGCTTGCTGCAGCACGAGCCAAACTGGTTTGCAAAAATTGCGGGCAGGAAAATGCACAGGGTTCCGTTTACTGCAGCAAATGTGGCCAAAAACTCTCGGGTGAATAAACCAAAAGTGCATTTTTCGGAAGCTGTCGCGTCAGAAAACGACAGCTTTTTTCCGGTATACAGATATACAGACGAAAGCAAGACCCACGCAAGACCGGTCTGCGGTTGAAAGCTGATGATTGGGTCGGAGGGTGAGATACCCTCCTTTTTTGTTTTCATAGTCACTTGCCTTACGCAATATAATTTTTATAGTTTAAATGTTTTTTGCAAGCCCTGATTTACTTGAAACGGATGTGTTACAATGGAGCAAAGGAAGGTGCCGCCGGCAAGGCGGCAGAGCTTTCTGCACGGAGCACTGATCCTGATGGCAGCATATGTCATTGAAAAGCTGATCGGCGCTTTTTTTAAGATTCCTCTGACGTGGATTTTGACCCCTACCGGCAACGGTTACTTTTCTAATGCTTATTCCCTCTATGCGCCACTGTACAGTTTGGCAACTGCAGGTTTTCCAATTGCAATTTCCAGACTGGTATCGGAAAATTCCGTACAAGGGCGCTTTCGTGATGTTCGGCAGATACATCGGGCTTCCATCAGGATTTTTCTCACCTTGGGTATTCTGTCGTTCTCCATTATGTTTTTTGGAGCCAGACCCTACGCAAATTATGTGTTAAGCGGCAGCCCGGAGAATGCCCTGCCGGCCATTTACGCGCTGGCCCCGGCCGTTTTTTTTACAAGCATGATGTCCATTTACCGCGGATATTATGAAGGTTTGCGCAATATGTATCCAACCGCGATTTCCGAAGTGATTGAGTCGCTGTGCAGGCTTATCTTTGGCCTTAGTGCCGCTGCTCTGATCATATGGAAAGGGATGCAGGAATTTGCGGTTTCCGGCACTGTGTTCGGAGTCCCGGTAAAATCAGAAGAATATGCCAAACTTGCTACTTTGCCCTATGCTTCCGCCGGCGCTGTGTTTGGCGTAACGCTTGGCGGCATGATGGGATTTCTTTTCCTTCTGTTTTACCATAAACGCAACGGCGACGGGATTACAAAGCGCATGCTGCTGAGTTCTCCCAAGCCCCATTCCATGCGTGTCACTTCTGCCCGGCTGATTCGCACGGCAGTGCCTGTCGCGTTAGGTTCTCTTGCGGTCAACCTTTCAACGTTGGTTGACAGTACCTTTCTGCAGATTCGGATTAAGGATATTATGGACAGCAGACCGGATGTTTTGCTGAATATGTACAAAGGTATTATTCCGCAGTCCGATATACAATTGAACTTGGTTCCATCCTTTTTGTTTGGCTGCTTTAGCAACGCCACAATCTTTTTCATGCTCGTGCCTGGGATTACGCAGGCGTTTGGTGTCAGCGCTCTGCCGAGCGTTACGGCGGCTTGGACACAGGGAGATCCCAAAAGAATCAAACGGAGCATTGAATCTGTTTTAAGAGTCGTAGCACTAATAGCAATTCCGTCCGGATTGGGGCTTTCCATGCTCTCCACACCAATTGCAAAACTTATGCTGCGTTCGGGCAATGCCCCGACCATTGTAGGAAGAATTCTTGTAATTTTAGGCCTTGCCGCCATATTTGCTTCCATCAGCACACCAATAAACAGTATGCTGCAGGCGGTAGGAAGAATGGATCTTCCGGTGAAACTGCTGGTGGTTGGTTTGGTTGTCAAGGTTGTTTTAAACTATACTTTGGTTGGCATCCCGGAGGTTAATGTTTTGGGAGCAGGAACCGGCACTTTGGTTTGTTATTTCCTCATTGCCTTCCTTGCACTGTATTTTTTAATGCGCGAAACAAAGGTTTCGCTGAATTTGTTTGCCATTTTCGTCAAACCCCTGCTTGCCTCCGGCATTAGTATTACTGCGGCTTGGTTTCTTCAGAAAACCGCAGCCAAGATAATTTCCGAGGATTTAGCAACGGTATTGTCAATTATTGTCGCCGTATTTCTTTATATGATTTTTATTTTTTGGTTTCGTGCGCTGAGCCGTCAGGATATTTTAATGCTGCCAAAGGGACAAAAAATTGTGAAAATACTTGAAAAACATCATTGGATACGGTAGAATAAAAGCGGGTTGCCAGAGTTTGACAAAGTGGGAGATATACTGATTTGAATTTCATAAGAAAAGAAACATATACTATGGACGATCTTCTGCGTATTATGGAGATTCTTCGCTCTCCGCAGGGATGTCCGTGGGATCGTGAGCAAACTCACAAGACTATTCGCAATAATTTTTTAGAGGAAGCCTATGAAGCTGTGGAAGCGATTGATACATCAGATTCACAGCTCCTTTGTGAGGAATTGGGCGATGTGCTTCTTCAAGTTGTTTTTCATTCCCAATTAGAAAAAGAACAGGGTGTTTTTTCTTTTTCAGATGTTGTGGATGGAGTTTCGAAAAAGTTGATTCTTCGCCATCCTCATGTTTTTGGGGATGTTGCCGTTCAGAACAGTGAAGAAGTTCTTACCAATTGGGAAGCAATTAAAAAAGAAGAAAAAGGGCGCAAAACGGATACGCAGGTATTAAAAGGTGTTTCCAAAGCGCTTCCTGCTCTGATGCGCGCTCAAAAAATTCGCAAAAAGGCCGCAAAGGCGGAAGGCAAACAACTTGAGCTCTCTGAGTCACTTACTCAATTGGAGGAGAATGTCAGGCAGTTGTCACATTCAGCCGATTCCGCATCTAAAGAGGAACTGCGGAAGATTTTAGGACAGCTTTTGTTTTCCGTAGCTGAAGTTTCTGGAATTTTGCATATTGAAGCGGAACAAGCTCTGTCAGAAGCCTGCGATCACTTTATTGCGAAGTTTGAAGAGCAGGAAAGACGATCTGCTTGCGCAAATTCTGAATCGGAAGCATAAAAGGGCAGGTTGCTTTGAAATTCTCAGCAATGAAATTTTCAGTAATTGCTGTTGAATAATAAACAATGGAGGTCAATTATTATGAATAAAACAGATTTAATTTCTGCTGTGGCTGAAAAGACGGGGCTTTCAAAAAAGGATGCCGACAGTGCTGTCAATGCCATGCTTAGCACGATTATGGATACGGTAGCAAAGAACGAAAAAGTACAAATTGTGGGCTTTGGGACATTTGAACTTCGCAACCGCAGTGAGCGGCAGGGTCGTGACCCCAGAACCAATTCCCCCATTACGATTCCTGCCTCTAGAGTACCCGCGTTTAAAGCAGGGAAGGCATTCAAGGATTCAATAGCCAACTAAAAAGAAGGACTAAAAAAGAAGGACTATGATATTTGGGACTGTAACGTCAATGCTGTTACAGCCCCGTTCATTTATTGGAAGGAAAACCATGAGACTGGATAAATATTTAAAAGTATCAAGATTAATTAAGCGCAGAACTGTTGCAAATGAAGCCTGCGATGCCGGCCGTGTCCTTGTTAATTCTAAGCCTGCACGCGCATCCTACGATGTGAAAGTTGGGGATCTGATTGAAATCGGGCTTGGGTCGCGCCGCATTAAGGTCAAGGTACTCAGCGTCAGCGAAACTGTAAGAAAAGAGCAGGCATCGGATTTGTATCAAATTCTTTCTGATGAACCGGTGGGGCATTAAGTATATGTCCCACCGGTTTTGCATACAATTGGAACAGTACAAAGCGGGAGGGATTCCTTTGGCCGAACAGAAAACGGTTCATACACCCCACAGTCTGATTCTTGAAAATCGTAAAACCCTTACTGCCACCGGTGTTTCCAATGTTGATAGTTTTGATGAACAGACAGTTGTTGCCTATACCGATTTAGGCGAACTTGTCATTCACGGAACCAATCTACATATCAATAAACTGAATGTCGATTCGGGAGAATTGATACTCGACGGAGAAATCACATCAATGTCCTACACAGATAACCGGGCAACAACGGGCGGATTTTTAAACCGTCTGTTTAAATAGGGATGTGAGCCGCGTTGGTTATACCCCTTTCCTTTCAAATATTCGGGTTTGCTGCGTCTGTAGCGGGCGGTTTTCTGTTGGGCGCGTTCTATGATATTTTAAGGATTTGGCGAAGTTTTTTTCATTCGCAGGAGCGTGCCGTATTTTTTCAGGATTTTTTTTACATGGTTTTTTGTGCTTTCTTTTCTTTTCTTTTGGCGTTGCCTCTTGGCAACGGCGCAGTGCGCCTCTATCTGCTTGTGGGAGAGGCGGTCGGGTGGTTTGCCTACTATTTTACCATTGGGCAGGTGACGGCCCGTTTTTTTCGGGCACTTTCAAAACTTTTGTACCGTTATCTGTTTAACCCGTTTGGCGCATTGCTGCATAGATTCTCCAGTTGGATAGGCCAAAAATTACATTTTGCAATAAATTTATTTAAAAAATTAGCGTTGTATTGGAAAAAACGCTTGAAACACAGGGTGGATTTAGTGTATAATCATCGTAACGGATTGCGTTGGATCGTACAAAAACGTAAGGTCGTGCGAAGCAATGAAAGTGCTGGAAAATCGAAAACCTAAAAAAATTTTTTTACTTCGGCTGGCAGTTTTTGTGTTTGCGGCATACATGTTGGTTACACTCATCAATCAGCAGCTTCAAATTCAAAAAAAGCGCCAAGAATTGCAAATGATTCAACAGCAAATTAAGATTCAGGAAATCAAAAATGCAGATCTAAAACATGCTCTCAGTACGGAGGCGGATTCAGAAAGCGATTATATTGAGCGCAAAGCGAGAGAAGAGCTTGATTACGCCAAACCGGGTGAACGTGTGTTTGTTAATATAGGCGGGCATTAAACAGCTCTGTTTAAGGAGGAAAACACTTACATATGCAGCTTGAGGTAGGAACGGTTCTGGAAGGGAAAGTCACGGGCATTACAAATTTTGGCGCGTTTGTGGAACTTCCGGGGGGTAAAACTGGGATGGTTCATATTTCGGAAGTTGCCCCAACCTTTGTGAAAGAGATTCGAGATTTTGTGTCGGAAAATCAGGTGGTGAAGGTCAAGATTCTGAATATTACCCCGGAAGGAAAAATCAGTCTTTCCATGAAAAGGGTTGCGGAACCTGCCAAATCAGGCGGAGGAAACCGACCGTCCAGACCGGGCCGTTATGAGTGGAGACCAAGCAGGAGGAATGAATCTGCCAGCTTTGAAGATATGCTGTCCAAATTCAAGCAGACAAGCGATGAAAAAATGTCTGACTTAAAGCGATGCATGGAATCAAAGCGCGGTGGCTTTTCTAGGCACGGCGGCTCCAACCAAATGAAGTAAATCAAAAAGAAAATCTTGCGGAGTGCGCGCACTCCGCTTTTTTCATTGGAGGGTGCTATGTTAATTTGTAATGCGAAAATTTATACCATGGCAGGACAAGTTATTCCGGAAGGCTCTGTTAGAGTCACAAACGGTAAAATCGAAACAGTATCTTCAACACAACTTGCCCCGCGTCCTGACGAGAAGGTATTAAATCTCCATGGCGCGGGACTGTATCCCGGCTTTATCGATGCGCATACCCATATTGGTATGTGGGAAGATGGGCTGACCTTTGAAGGCGACGATGGAAACGAAGAAACCGATCCGGTTACCCCGCAGCTTCGCGCTGTTGACGCAATTAACCCTATGGATCGCTGCTTTTCGGAGGCAGTTGCCGCCGGCGTTACCACAGTGGTAACCGGGCCGGGAAGTGCCAATCCAATTGGGGGACAGCTTGCGGCAATTAAGACATATGGTACAAGAGTTGATGACATGATTGTCAAGGCGCCGCTTGCAATCAAAATGGCCATGGGAGAAAACCCGAAATCCGTTTATCACGGAAAAAATGAGACTCCATCCACGCGGATGGCCACAGCTGCGCTGATTCGGGAAGAGTTGTTCAAAGCAAGAAGATACATGCAAAATCTTGAGAAATCTCAAGCGGATGCGGAAACAGATCCACCGGATTATGATATGAAATGTGAATCATTGTTACCAGCGCTCCGCGGAGAAATCGAGGTTCATTTTCATGCACACCGTGCCGATGATATTTACACAGCTATCCGTATTGCGAAGGAATTTAACCTCAATTATGTCATCGTTCACGGTACCGAAGCTCACCTGATTACCGACGGATTGCTTCGGGATCACGTTAGAGTTCTCTCCGGTCCCTTTTTAAGCGATCGCAGCAAACCGGAGCTGAGAAATTTAACGCCTGAATCTCCCGGAATTCTGGCAAAAAGCGGAGTTTTGACAGCAATTATTACGGATCATCCTGTGATACCCATACAGTATCTACCACTTTGTGCTGCTCTTGCTGTACGGGAAGGAATGGAACATGAGGACGCGCTGCGTGCCATTACCGTCAATCCTGCGAAAATTTGTGGTATCGCAGACCGCGTGGGTACGATTGAAGAGGGCAAGGACGCGGATCTTACGGTTTTTGACACGGATCCGCTGCGTCTGGAGTCCAAGCCGCTTTGCGTTATTTCCGGCGGAAAAATCGTTTTCGGAGGTGACGCGCTGTGAGAGAGATTGCAGTCGAACGGATCACGGAAGAAGTTGCGCGGCTGTGTATTCAGGCAAATCGCGTTCTGCCAAAGGATTTGGAGCACTGTATCGCTCAGTCAGCCGATGAGGAAACTTCTCCTATTGGGCGTCCGATTTTGGAGGATCTCTGTTCCAATCTTCAAGCGGCCCGTGACTTGAATTTGCCCATTTGTCAGGATACCGGGGCAGCTGTGATTTTTGCCCAAATCGGGCAGGAAGTTCACTTAACCGGAGGGAGTTTCGAAGAAGCTGTGCATGAAGGCGTTCGCCGCGGATACAAGGAGGGCCTTTTGCGCTGCTCTATGGTTGCCGATCCGCTGTGCCGTGTGAATACGGGCGATAATACTCCGGCGATTCTGCATACACGCATTGTCCCCGGTGACAAAGTGGACTTGCTGGTGGCCCCGAAGGGGTTTGGAAGTGAGAACATGAGCCGGATTCGGATGTTTACACCATCGGCGACAGAGGAAGATATCATTGACTTTGTTGTTCAAACAGCCAAAACTGCGGGAAGCAATCCATGCCCGCCAATGGTGCTGGGTGTTGGCATCGGAGGAGATTTTGAACTGTGTGCCTTACTTGCTAAAAAGGCACTTTGTCGGCCGGTGTCGGAGCCGAACTCTGACCCGTTTTATGCCGATTTGGAGCGCAGAATGCTTCAAAAGGTCAATGAACTTAATATTGGGCCACAAGGGTTCGGTGGAAAAACGACGGCGTTTTCGGTTGCAGTGGAATGGTATCCTACGCATATTGCAGGTTTGCCGGTAGCTGTTAATGTGGGGTGTCATGTGACCCGCCATGCATCTGTAACAATTTAAACAGCCGCTATTTCCTTTTTCTTTGGCGTATGTTATAGTATAGATGGCGAAAGATTTCCGCCAGAGTACGCTTTAAGGAGATGTTTTCATGAGGATCACAATTACCGGCAGAAAAGTAAACCTGCGGGATCATTTCAAAGAATTGGTCGCGAAAAAACTTTCTCGTTTCGACCGTATATTCGATGAAGATGCTCAGGCGAAAGTTGTGGTTACGGTTTTGAAAAACCGCCAGACGGTGGAAATTACCATCCGGTCCCGCGGAATGTACTATCGGGCAGAAAAAACTGCCGCTGAGATGAATAGTGCTTTGGATGATGTGATCAGTGCCCTGGCAAGCCAAATTCGCAGAAACAAAGCGCGCCTGGAGAAAAAGATTCATTCTACGGCTCTTTTGGAAGATACTCAGGTGCAGTCGCAGGAACACGAGGAACCTGAAGAATATAAAGTTGTCCGCACAAAACACTTTTTAGTAAAACCAATGAGTGTGGAAGAAGCGATTTTGCAGATGAACCTATTGGGACATCAATTCTTTATGTTCCGCAATGAAGAGGACAACGAAATCAATGTTGTCTATAAACGCAAGGACGGCAATTACGGGTTGTTGACACCGGATGCCGAATAACTCTGGAGAAAACAGGAATGCTATGGAAGAAGGGGCTGCCGGGTGCGGCCCTTTCTTTCTGAGGAGAGATACAGTGGAAAAATTTAGAATGGTTTGCCCCTGTCTTCTTGGGGTAGAAGGTCTTGCTGCAGCTGAACTGAGGCGTATGGGAGCGGAAGACGTGCAAGCCTAAAATGGACGGGTTCTTTTTTCAGGATCAGCTGAAATGCTGGCTCGTGCCAACCTTTGGTCGCGCTGCGGGGAACGAATTATGATTTTTATGGGAGAGTTTACGGCACTCAGTTTTGAGGAGTTGTTTCAGGGCGTAAGAGCTTTGCCGTGGGAACGCTGGATTGGAAGAAAAGACGCGTTTCCTGTGAAAGGCTCCAGTTTGTCCTCTAAGCTCAAAAGTGTGCCGGATTGTCAGGCAATTGTCAAGAAGGCGATTGTGGAACGATTGAAACAAAAATATTCCGTTCAGTGGTTTGAAGAAACAGGAACGAAATATCAAATTCGGTTTCTAATCCTAAAGGATCGAGTCAGTTTAATGATTGACACATCGGGCGAAGGACTGCACAAAAGAGGATACCGTGCAAATTCTGCCAAAGCTCCGGATGGAGTACAATAAAGTTCGCAATTTCATAAAGGCATAGAAAAGTCATTGGGACTCCGATAAAATGAATGGTGAAAAGACATTCAAAAAAGGAGAGATACCCAATGACTCAAAAAAAGAATACCACAGATTTGACAGAATTGCTACTAAAATGTATGGCGCAGCCGGATCCAATGCTGTCGATGCTGGAATGGCTGTGTACCCGTCTGATGGAAGCAGAGGTCTCCGGTATCGTTGGCGCAGAAAAGAATGCACACAATCCGTCACGCCGTGATTACCGCTGCGGCTATCGGCCACGTCGATTGGATACTCGTATGGGAACGATGTATCTAATGGTACCAAAACTCCGAAATCAGGGCTATATCCCGTTTTTCGTAACAGAACGCAAGCGCAGTGAAGCAGCGCTGATTCAAGTGGTTCAAGAAGCGTTTGTGCAGGGTGTATCTACGCGAAAGATGGAGAAACTAGCTCGCAGTCTTGGAATTGAGAATCTTTCCCGCAGTCAAGTCAGTGAAATGACGAAAGGCCTTAACGAGCAGGTGCAGTACTTCCGCAGCCGGCCTCTGACGGGTCGCTATCCTGTCATTTGGACAGATGCACTGTATGAAAAAATCCGTATGGATGGCCGGGTCGTCAGCATGGCTGTGATGGTAGTTTGTGGCGTCAATGAACAGGGGCATAGGGATATCATTGCCGTGGAGCCAATGCTCGATGAATCCAAAGAAAGTTATTCTCAATTATTTCAAAGTCTGTTAGATCGTGGTCTGAAAACACCGCTCCTGGTGGTTTCAGACGCGAATAAAGGGCTGATTGCAGCCATCCGTGAGAGTTTTCCGGGAGCCTCCTGGCAACGGTGCAAAGTCCATTTTATGCGAAATATTTTGGCTCATGTACCCCAGAAGGACAAAGAATCCTTTGCGGCTCAGTTAAAAGAAATTTGGCTGGCACCTTCCGCTGAAATAGCTAGACAACGCGCGAAGCAAATATCAGAACAGTATGGAAAACGCTTTCCAAAAGCAATAGAGCTCCTGGAAGATGGACTGGAAGATTCTCTAGCCTTCTATGCTTTTCCAGAACTTGATGCCCGCAAAATTTCCTCGACCAATATGTTGGAACGACTGAACAAGGAAATCCGCCGCAGAACTAGCGTAGTCGGAATATTTCCCAATCCGGATTCCTACCTACGGTTGGTAACAACATGTCTGATGGAATATGCGGAAGACTGGTCTGTTTCTAGAGCATACTTAAACCCAAAAACCATTCTTTCACTGTTAAACGTAGCCTAATTCATTTTTTCGGAGCCCCTAAATTGCGAACTTCCCTTGACACTAGCAAGCTCCGATTAAAGAAACCCTCGCTGCGGCGATGGTTGCACTTTCCCGTGTGCGTAGGGATGCTCACTTTATTGACCCGTTCTGTGGTTCCGGAACTATACTAATCGAAGGCGCAATGTACGCGAGAAATTTAGCACCGGGTCTAAATCGCTCTTTTGCGGCAGAAAAGTTTTCTCAAATCGGAAGCAAGATCTGGCGCAGGGAACGGGAGCGTGCGCAGGATTTGGTGCGGCGCGATGTACCATTTGAGGCATTCGGTTATGATATTGACCCTGCAGCGGTTTCCCTGACACTGGAGAATGCCCAAAAAGCCGGTGTGGGGGACTGTATCCATGCGGAAAAAAGGGATATATCCCGGTTTCGTGCGGAGGGCGACTCCGGTTGTGTCATCTGTAACCCGCCTTACGGAGAGCGGTTACTGGATTTAAAGCAGGCCGAGGAAATTTACCGTATCATGGGGCGTACCTTTGAGCGCAAACATTTTTGGAGCTATTCCATCATTAGCCCGGATGATATGTTTGAGCGCTGTTTTGGGCGCAGGGCGGATAAGAGAAGAAAACTTTATAATGGAATGATTCGCTGCCAGTATTATATGTATTTTAAATAGTGACCTTAATAAAACGCAGAAATGCGGGAAACAATTGCACGGTTTATTGGCCGTAAAACGGCTTGGACAGAATTTGTAAATAATTTATGAAATCCGGATTTTTCTTAAAAAACCTCTTGATTTTTGGAATGGAAGCAGATAAAATAGGTTTAGCACTCAAGGGTAATGAGTGCTAAACAGAAATAACAATCAAGGAGGACATATCTTATGACAGTAAAACCTTTGCTGGACAGAGTGCTTATTAAGATGGAAGAAGCAGAAGAAACAACAAAAGGCGGCGTTATTCTGGCAAGCTCTGCAAAAGAGAAGCCTCAAATTGCGGATGTGATTGAAGTAGGTCCTGGTGGAATGGTAGATGGCAAGGAAGTTAAAATGTATGTGAAAAAGGGAGACCGCGTCATTACTAGCAAATATGCTGGAACAGAAGTAAAATTAGACGGCGTTGAGTACACCCTTGTTCGCCAGAGCGATATTCTTGCCATTGTAGAATAAGATATAAGATTGAATCAAAATTAAACGTTTGGAGGAATCAGACTTATGGCAAAACAGATTATTTACGGCGAAGAAGCCAGAAAAGCACTGATGAGTGGCGTAAATCAGCTCGCCGATACAGTTAAGATCACTCTTGGCCCGAAAGGCCGCAATGTTGTCCTTGATAAAAAATTCGGAGCTCCGCTCATTACCAATGACGGTGTGACAATCGCAAAGGAAATTGAGTTGGATGACCCATTTGAAAATATGGGTGCTCAGCTTGTTAAAGAAGTTGCCACAAAAACGAACGATGTAGCCGGTGACGGAACTACCACAGCTACTCTGCTTGCCCAGGCATTGATTCGTGAGGGTATGAAAAATGTTACCGCGGGCGCAAATCCGATGGCAGTCCGCAGGGGTATTCAGGATGCTGTCAACGTTGCAGTAGAAGCTCTGAAGAAGAACTCAAAGAAAGTTTCCGGTCCGGATGATATTGCTCGTGTTGCAGCAATTTCCGCAGCAAATGAGTTCATTGGCAAACTGATTTCCGAAGCCATGCAGAAAGTTACATCCGACGGCGTCATCACTGTTGAGGAGTCTAAGACGGCCGAAACTTATTCCGAAGTTGTGGAAGGCATGATGTTCGACCGCGGCTATATCACTCCTTATATGGTAACCGATACAGAAAAAATGGAAGCCGTCATTGACGATGCATATATTCTGATTACCGACAAGAAGATTTCCAATGTTCAGGAAATTCTCCCGCTGCTTGAAAAGATTGTTCAGTCCGGCAAGAAGCTGGTTATCATTGCAGAGGACATTGAGGGTGAAGCTCTGAGCACACTGATTCTCAATAAACTGCGTGGTACCTTCACTTGCGTAGGTGTAAAGGCTCCGGGCTTTGGCGACAGAAGAAAAGAAATGCTGCAGGATATTGCTATCCTGACCGGCGGTCAAGTGATTTCGTCTGAACTTGGTCTGGAACTTAAGGATACTACAATGGATCAGTTGGGACGCGCACGCCAAGTCAAAGTGGACAAGGAAAACACCATTATTGTTGACGGTGCTGGCGATAAGAAGAAGATTTCTGACCGCGTTAGCCAGATCCGTGCGCAGATTGAAAAGACAACATCCGATTATGACCGCGAAAAACTTCAGGAGCGTCTTGCAAAACTGTCCGGCGGCGTAGCAGTCATTAAGGTTGGCGCTGCAACCGAAGTTGAAATGAAAGAAAAGAAACTGCGCGTGGAGGATGCTCTTGCTGCTACAAAAGCTGCAGTAGAAGAGGGCATTGTCGCCGGCGGCGGTGTAGCTCTGCTGAATACAATTCCGGAAGTTCAGAAATTTGTTGATGAATCCGAAGGCGATGTAAAGACCGGCGCTAAAATTGTTCTTCGTGCTTTGGAAGAGCCGGTTCGTCAGATTGCTGCCAATGCTGGTCTGGAAGGCTCCGTCATTATCAATGACATTGTAAAGTCCGATAAGATTGGTTATGGCTACAACTTTGAAAATAACCAGTTCGGTGATATGATCAGCTTTGGCGTTGTGGATCCGACAAAGGTAACACGCTCCGCACTGCAGAACGCTGCTTCCGTTGCAGCTATGGTATTGACCACTGAATCGCTTGTTGCTGATAAGAAGGAAAAGAATCCTCCGGCTCCGGCTGGTGGAGCACCTGATGGCAATATGGGTGGCATGTATTAATTTTCAAGCAATTAGAAAAGAAGGACGGACGCGTAAAATGCGTTCGTCCTATTTTACAAAGGCAGGAAACCAATATAATTGGTCTCCTGCCTTTTGTTGTGTGAAATCTATTCTGCTTGTTTAATGATTGAAATCAGATTGGAAACTAATTGGAATGTTTACGAAACCATTCCATAATCTGGTCGCTTAACTGTTTGATGCAGCCTTCCTTCATGGGATATTCCAGTCCGGAAGCTTTCACAAGTTCTTTATAGGTTTTTCTTCCGCCTTCCTTGACAAAGGCGAGATAACGTGCAAAGGAATCCTTCCAGTCTTTTTCGGATGCAATCCAGAATTCCAGTGCTGTGGTCTGCGCAAGGCAATAATCGATATAATACAGCGGGAAAGAGTAAATATGGTGCTGGCGCTGGTATCCGCCGCCATCTTCAAAAAAGGGAAGGTGGTCAAAATCGATCCACGGGCGATACTTTTTCTCTAGTTTTTTCCAAACTGCTTTTCTTTCGTTCGGTTTAAGATTGGGCTGCTCGTACATAGTGGTTTGAAACTCGTCTACAAGGCATCCGTACGGGATGAAACTTATCGCCGATTCCAGCTGATAGAGATAAAATTTCTCCGTGTCATCGTGAAAGAACAGCGGATCCCATTTGCGGGAGAAAAATTCCATAGACATGGAATGGGTTTCTGCAGCATCCATTGTGGGTGTTCTGAGTTCCAATAGGGAGAATTTTCTGGATGCATAGCTAGCCAACGCGTGGCCGGCTTCATGGGTAAGCACTTCCACATCTCCGGCTGTGCCGTTAAAGTTTGAAAAGATAAACGGAGAATCAAAATCCGGAATTTCCGTGCAGTATCCTCCGCCGGCCTTTCCCCTTTTGCTGTCAAGATCAAACAGCTCATTGTCCACCATAAAATCAAAGAATTCGCCCGTGAAAGGATCCATTTCACGGTACATTTTTTGTGCTTGATTGACAAGGGTTTGGCGGTCACCCTGCGGTGTGGGGTTTCCATCCGGGAACAGGGACTTATCGTCATAAAATTTTAAATCCGGCAGTCCAAGACGTTTTGCCTGATTTTTCTTGATTTCTTGAATTGCCGGCACAAGGTCTCTTGCTACCTGATCACGGAATTTTTTTACCTCATCAGGACCGTAGCAGTTGCGCCCCAGGCGGTCATATCCTAATTGGACAAAGTTATTATATCCGAGAATTTTTGCTTGTTCCGTTCGGTTGTGGACCAGTTCATCGTAAATTTCATCCAATCGCTTAGAGTTTTCGATGAAGAAACCGGCCGTTTTTTCCCATGCAGCCTTTCTCATCTGTCTGTTAGGTGAAACCTGATATTTCTGAATCTCCGAAAGGTTCAGAGTTTCCCCATTAAATTCTATTTTTGCACAAGCAAGGAGTTTTTCGTACTCAGTTACCAAAGCATTTTCCTGTTTTTTTAAATCAATGACTGCCGGTGAAAAAGAACGAAGTGATATCTCAATGTTTTTAAAGAACAGCTTGCCTGTTTTTTGCGCTAATTCTTCTTTGAATTTGGACGCAGCAATGACTTTATAAAAATTTTGGACTGAGTCTTCGAATACGGGATTGTTTGCATCAAAAAAAGCCATTTCTTTTTCGTAAAATGGGTCTGCGGTGTCGATGCTGTGGCGAATATAAGCAATCGTTTCCATGGACTTAAAATGACTCATAATCTTCTCATGATGCAAAATCAGGTCGTATTGTTCCGAGGCGCTGGTGCAGTTTGGAAATTTTTGTGTAAGTTCAGTATATTTGTGTTTTATCTCTTCAAGGTTGGGCCGCCGGTAGGGCATATCAGCAAATTTCATATGGATTCTTCCTCTCTTTATAAATAATCAAAAGTAGCGACAACACACATATATTCTAACACACAGCGAAAGAATGAAAAACATTGCAATTAATTTGGCTTTCTGCACTGCAATTTATTATGCATAATAACTGGCGTTACTTTAGTCATGAAAGAACGCAGAAAACATATATATAAGATATCATCCTTTTCTAAGCGGAACAGCTTATCCGCGTAGCTTTCCATGACTGAAATTTGCAGGGGGAAATGATATGAATGAATTCTTTGCATGGTCAACCTTGGTCACATTTACCGGATGTGCTACAGCAACAGGAATTATCACTCAATTTTTGAAAAATACGTTTCAAAAACTTCCTACACAGTGGTTAAGCTATTTTATTGCCGTTGTTATTCTTTATGTGGCCACCTATTTTACAGGTGAACTGACGTTGTCGGCAGCAGCGGCAATTCCGTTAAATGCGGTATTGGTCGCACTTTCGTCAAATGGAGCATACAGCGCGGTTGTCAGGGTGAAAAAAGGCAAACCATCCAGCGGTATCTAAACATAAAAAAACAAGGCGATTTAGAAAACTTCCTATTTTATCAGTCGGCAGCAAATTTAAGGAAGAGCGCTGAATCTGGTTTCGCCATATGTTTTGGCTGTGATTTTGTCAACCACTGGAGTATCCGTTCTTGAATGTAGTGCACACCATGATGATATCTTTCTCGGCGCTTGCGCACCGAACATGCAGAGAAAAGATGTTTCGGCAGGCATTCAAAGAAGATGGTTTAGACATTGAAAAAGACGCCGTAATGGCGGATATCTGTTATAGCAGTATCGAAAACAATCAATTGGAGTCCTAGAATTGATTATGATAGATGCAATAATTTGTCATTGACGGCTGACCTGCCATGTGTTCTGCAAAGAATGTTGCATTAGCAGGCGGAGACATCATAGCAAAGCGGCGAGTGCTTGACAAATTCCGAAAACTTGGGGCGCAAAGGCAGGAAGTGCTATGAAGCTGAGCGAGGAAGGCTGGAATATCGTTGATGAAATCGCTAAGGATATTGCAAATACAGTGAAAGCTTCTGGCAAGAAGAAATAAAAAAATGCCGGAGAATAAACTAACTATTTGGAATCGTTTCATGCAGCGCAAAGAGGGCCACAGAAAAAATACAGCGGAAAAGTATCCGCTGTATGATTCAAGCGATATTATCGGCAAAGAAACGGCCAAATCAGAGGCTTTGTTAACAAAAAAATCTTAAATTGCAATAACAAATTGAACACTTTCACTGGATAAAGTTATCTACGGGTTTAAAGTATAAATTGTGTCCAGTTGAGCATCAAACAGTTCCTCAGGGGTCTGATAACCTAATCGTTTCCTAGGCGTGGCGTTTATCTCGTCTGCAAACATTAAGATTTGTTCCTAAATTGCAATTTCAAATTGAACACCACTGGTAATTAAGTTACCTTGTACTTTGCCAATTGAATACACCTGATCCAGAAACTCTTCAAAAAGTTCCGCCGGTGTTCGGTACCCAAGATGCTTCCGGGGAAGTTCGTTCATCTCATCAGCAAACCACAGGATTTGTTCTGCAGAATATTTCTCAATGGAAACCCCTTTTGGAACATATCTGCGAAAAATCCTGTTATGTCGTTCATTCTGGGCTCTTTCCCAGGATGAATACGGATGTGTAAAGTAGATCCCTACTCCCCATGTTTCAAGTTCAGATAGCCTCTCAAACTCAGTACCGTTATCGGCAGTAATGGTCTTGAATACTTCACTGAATTTAGCCTCGCCGTATTCTTCTCTAAGGGTTTCCATGGCTGCCATTACGGATTCTGCATCTTTGCCGGGTATTTTTATGGCTATATAATAATCGCTTTTCTTCTCAACCAACGTTAGTACCACTGATTCATGACCGGCCTTGTGTCCGACAACTGTGTCGATTTCCCAGTGACCGTATTCCTCTTTAGTGGATACTGTTTCCGGACGTTCATCAATACTTTTTCCAAGAAAACGTTTGCTTTTACGAGGCTGGTTCTTTCTTGGCTTTCTTGACAAGGCTTCCGGAAAATCATGTGGTACCAGCGGCAGATTTCCGGCCCAAAGTTCATTATAAAGCGTCTTGGTACAAACAATATCCTCAGCAGGAAACAGCTCATGAAGTCTGGCATAACCTACGCAGGCATCAAAAGACCAATGATGTTCCTTGACCTGCTTAATAACCCATTTTAGAAACTTTGAGTTCTCATCAAGAGCATGTGGCTTGTGGCATCTTGACCTGTTTATTTCGTAGTTCTGTTGGCCACGTTTTGCAGAATACTCAGGATTACGTCCTCTGTCTCCATTACGCTTGCTGGTTCCACGCCGAAGTTCATACATTACGGTAGAAGCAGAACAATTGATTGCTTCTGCAATCTTACGAAGGGAGTAACCAAGTTTTTTATAAATTTTGATACTGCAACGATCTTCAAATTTTAAGTGCTGACCCCTCTTGCGTTCTTCGATCTTTATGATAGAATGGTTCTTGTCCATAGTGTTCAGGCCTTTCTGTCAGTATTTAGTGTGGTAACTTTATCCTAACAGTTCCCTGTGCGCTATGGAATCTTTTTATGTGTTCAATTTGATTTTACAATCTACCATTTTTTTAAATATGCTTCATTAAAATTATTTGCAGCCAGCAATCCAAATGATCCTACAAGAGTGGTAATAAAAATATTGCAGGCAATTTCGGGGGAAATAGATATTTTTTTTGCTTGATAATAATGTTGGAATACTGGAAGTACGGTTACGTAACTAGGATCCACAAATGCATTAAATTTTTTGTCACTAAAGAAATCTGTTTTTTCTTTCTGGCGCATTAAAACAATATGGATGTTATCAATCAAATTTTCACTGATTGCGTTAGCAATTTGAGAAAGATCTCCATGCAAATCCGTGAAGGATAGGTTCTCTACCAATGGAGCAAGATCTAACGTATGGAAAAATTCGTCAAGCAGGGTATGATACAGAACCTCTTTTTTGGGGAAATATTTAAATAATGTGACTTCACTTATTTTGGACGCCTTTGCGATTTCTTTTGTACGCACCCCTTCATATCCGTTTTCAGCAAATAGCTTTGCGGCAGTAACGAGTATTCTTCTTCGTGTGTCTGATACCATATTTGTACCCCCTTTTGTTTTTCTAAGTTTCAAGAGTTTTACAAATTTTTTTCTGTGATTGTAAATGGGAATAGCTGATAACAAGTGCAATTGCCGCACAAATAACGGAAAGAATATCTGTGATTGGTTGTGCTAGCCAAACTCCATTTAATCCAAAGAAACGCGGCAAAATAAGAACCATTGGAATTAAAAAGACAAAAGGCCGAAGTAATCCAATTGCAAATGCAATACTTCCCTTGGCAATGGCCTGAAAATACCCAATACTAACAATGTTAATGCCAAGTACCGGGATGGACAACATATAAAGTTGCAAAGCCGGAACAGCTGTTTCCATGGTACTGGAATTTGCTTTTAAAAACAATCCTATGAAAAATTTTGGAAAACATTCATACAGTATTAAAGATAACCGATGCAAAAAATATGTTTGTCACTAAACCTAATTTTAATGCTTTACCGACTCTGTCATATAATGACGCTCCATAATTGTAGCCAATAATCGGCTGCACCGCCTGCGTTATTCCGTCCGTTGGCATGATGAAAAATGTAAACAGACTGTTGATGGCACCCATGGCAGCAATTGCCGCATCTCCGCCGTATTGTTGCAGTGCGTTGTTCAAAAGAAGTGCAGAAAAGCTGGCGCCAAGTACCGATACAAATGCAGAAAAACCAATGGTTATAATTTTCCCACTTAAACGAAAGTCTACAGAAAAACTTTTTTTTGTTAGTTTTACAATTGATTTACTGCGTGTATAAAATGCTATCAATACAATCAAGACACCGATAGCCTGCCCAATAATTGTGGCATAGGCTGCTCCTTGTACACCCATATCGAATTGAGCAATCAACACATAATCCAAAATAATGTTTGTGATTTCACTCGCCAGCATCGCTAGCATGGCGAGACTCGGGTGATTTTCCGGAAGAAGGGGCGCGTTTCTGTACAAAAAATGTAAATTTTTAACGACCATCCGTTTCGCCTGCTATTTGGTATATTTTTAAATAAAAATGGTGTGGTTGGAAACGCAGTTTACAGCTGATTTGATACATTCTTCCACAATATGCAGTCCCTTCTCAAATTGGTTTGACGCGGTAAAACTAATGCGCAGATGCTGTTCAGAATCCACCATAGGCGAAAAGTAGAAGGAACTGCCCGGCACAAGCAATACTTTGCGTTTTCGGCATAAGTTGTAAATCTTGCGGTCGGTTACGCCTTCTGGCAATGTTAGCCAAAGCCCAAAACCGCCCTTTATATTTTCAATCTGGACGCCAAACTGTTTCCATTTTGAAACCACGCGCAGTGCTGTTTCTAACCGCTTGCGGCAGGCAACAATTAGCTTCTGGAGATTTTGGTTCCAACAATCGTTTTGGAAATAGACTGTGAGCGCTCGCTGTATAAGGCTTGAGCCGGAAATATCGGATGCATATTTGGTTGCGGCCAGTTTTTCAAATAATGTGTGGGGGGCAATGATATAACCTGTGCGGATGCCCGGCATCAAAAGTTTAGAGAAACTTCGCAGATACAACACACGTCCGACATTATCATCGCTTTTGAGGGGGCGCAACCGTTCGCCACGAAGGTTGAGATCCGAAAAAAGATCATCTTCGACAATATAAAAGTCGTATTTTTCAGCGAGGGCCAGGAGATGTTTACGCTTTTTTTCAGACATGCACACGCCGGTAGGTGTCTGATAGACCGGCATTGTGTACAGCAGCCGAGGCTTGTACTGCCTCGCATAATATTCAGTAATATCTAAGTTGATTCCATCATGTTCTACTGGTATCCCTAAAAGTCGTGCATTGTTCATTGTGAAAGCCAAGCGCATACCTATGTACGACGGCATTTCGGCAAGCACCGTGTCGCCCGGGTTGAGGATGGCTTTGGCAATTAGGTCGAGTGCTTGCTGTGTACCGGAGGTAATGAGTATATCTTCCGGACAGCATTGGATTCCATATTGCGTTCGAGAGAATCGACTGAGAATTTGCCGAAGCGGGAGATACCCCTCGCTTTCTAAGTATGAAAAGGCATCGCCGCCTTCCCTATCCAGCACGGTGTCTATAGCTTTTTTGAAATCTGCCACTGGAACTGTTTCCGCGAGAGGAGAATTTCCCGCAAGGTCAATCACGGTATCATCGCAGTCAAGTTTGCCTCTTTTTAGTTTCTCATAGTCTTGGAACAATGAGCCAAATTTGTCTTTGTGCTGTGGAGTCACTATTTTTGGAAGAACGTATGTACCGCTGCCGGGTTTAGAATATACAATTCCCCTTTGTTCCAGTAATCGGTACGCAGCTACCACGGTAGAATTGCTTACGCCAAGTTTTTCAGAAAGTTGCCGTATGGGCGGCAGCCGAGTTTCTTCGGTGCAGCCATTTTCCTCCAATTTACGCTCTATTGCGTCCGCCAAGACTTGATAACGTGGAGATGAAGATTTATCAAATTGTATCGATACAATTTCCAACTGGATTTCCCACCGTTTCTTGAAATGAAATATAATGCCTTTTTATAATATTACTAAAAATAAATTTGCGGAGCAACAATTGGAGGCATACATATGAATGAACGGTATGAGTTAAATAAGAATCTTGCTCAGATGCTTAAGGGCGGCGTTATTATGGATGTTACGTCGCCGAAAGAAGCCGAGATTGCGCAGGCTGCGGGCGCTGTTGCTGTTATGGCACTAGAACGCGTGCCGGCAGATATCCGCAAACAAGGCGGCGTAGCGCGGATGTCCGACCCGAAGATCATTAAAGAGATCAAACGTGCCGTCACGATTCCTGTTATGGCAAAATGCCGTATCGGACATATCGCAGAAGCACAAGTGTTAGAGGCACTGGGCATTGACTATATCGACGAAAGCGAAGTTTTGACGCCGGCAGACGAAAATTTTCACATTGACAAACACGCTTTTTCCGTCCCTTTTGTATGCGGAGCGCGCGACTTAGGGGAAGCTCTGCGGCGTATCGGAGAAGGTGCTGCGATGATCCGTACGAAGGGCGAAGCAGGCACCGGTAATGTTGTGGAAGCTGTGCGGCACATGCGAACCATTAACGAGCAGATACGAAAACTTACCACCCTCCCTGCTGAAGAATTAATGACGGCTTCTAAGAAACTTGGCGCGCCCTATAACCTCGTTGTCGAGGTTGCCCAAAAAGGCAGATTGCCGGTAGTAAATTTTGCCGCGGGTGGTATTGCTACACCTGCTGATGCGGCACTTATGATGCAACTTGGCAGTGAAGGAGTTTTCGTAGGATCTGGAATTTTTAAATCCGCCAATCCGGAAAAGCGGGCAAGGGCTATCGTAAAAGCTACCACTTATTACAACAAACCGGAAATCATTGCAGAAGTATCGGAAGATTTGGGCGAACCCATGCAGGGCATTGAGCTTTCGACATTGGGCCCCGAAAATCATATGGCAGACAGAGGCTGGTAAATCATGAAAACCGTTGGTGTACTAGCCCTGCAGGGATCGTTCTTTGAACACCTGTGCATGTTAAAGAAAATTGGTACAGTGAAAGCCATTCAAGTAAAAAGCCGTAAAGAACTGGATATGGCAGACGACCTCATTTTGCCGGGCGGGGAGAGCACAATGCAGGGTAAATTGTTGTATGATTTCGGTTTAATCGACCCTCTGAGAGAAAAGATTGCACAAGGCCTTCCGGTATGGGGAACTTGTGCAGGAGCGATTCTTTTGGCTAAGACCATTGTGGGCGGTGAGATGCCTCATCTTGGTACAATGGATATAACGGTGCGGCGCAATGCTTACGGCAGTCAACTGAACAGTTTTATGACCACTGCGGTATTGCCTGAAGTGTCCGCAAAGCCTCTTCCTTTGGTTTTCATCCGTGCACCATGGATTGAGCAAGTTGGAACACAGGTTCAAACATTATCCGTACTAGATGGGCACATTATTGCCGCACGACAAAAAAATATGTTGGCCACCGCTTTTCATCCAGAACTTACTGCGGATGAGCGTTTTCATCAATATTTTATCAATATGCTTTGATTTGAAAAAATCAATGAGATTATGCTTGCAGTCTGTTAGGGTATATTTCCGAATTTGGAGTTTTAGCACCATCAGCTGTACCGCCCTCATCCGGGTATCTAACTGACGCGGCCGATAACCGCAGCGGTTATCACGGCGCTGGATGGACTGTGTATGATTCTTTTTTAAGTCATTGGGTTCTCTTTTTTGAATGTCTTTCGCACCATTCATGTTATCGGAGTCCCAATGACTTTTCTGTTTCTTTACGAATTTGTGAGTTTTATTGTACTCTATTTGAATTATATGTAGCACATTTCCTTTTCGCGTGATATAATTTGGGATAAAAGAAAAAGTTTGCTTTGTGGTTTGTCGGATAGGCCGCAGACAATTTTGCTGAAGTAACCGCATCGGTGAACCATAAACACATGCGAAAACAAGAGCATAAATTTGCTTACAGAAAGGAATGACGCGATGATCAGTCCAACCTACGGGAAATGCAGTGATGAGGAAATGATTCATATCATAGCAAATTACATTTGGTCACATAACGAGACATCCCATGGCTTTCGTTTAATTTTTGGAACAGACAGCCAGAATTTCTCTGATACCAAAATAGTGGTTGTAGTAGCCGTTCAAAATATCGGTCATGGCGGAATCTTTTTCTACGATGTTTTGCGAATCAACAGAATCGACAACATTAGACAGAAATTGCTTTATGAAACCAATATGAGTCTGACGTATGCGGACAGGGTGTTATCCAAATTTGAGAACCTGTGCGACAAAATGAGTTTGGACTTGAGCAAAATCAATATTTGCATTCATATTGACGCAGGATGTAACGGACAGACAAGCACATTAATTCCGGAACTGGTCGCGTGGGTAAAAGCTTGCGGCTATGACTGCAAAGTAAAGCCGGATTCTTTTGCGGCAAGCAGCATTGCAGACAAATTCAGCAAGTAGAAAAATTACAGCAATTCGTATTTTTACGTAATTGCATCCGTTTTATAACATGGCTATGATATGAAATTGATTAACCGTGTGAGAAAAGTGCGATGAACCGATATGAATGTCACCACAGCATCTGCTGGAGTTTCCGCTTAGATGAGCCGAAATTCAGGGGAACAGGTGGGGCGTCGAAAATCAAGCCTTCTATTTCTGTACAGGAATTCACTGTCCTTTTTGGTGTGCAGCATATTTCATCATGATGGAGTTTACGGCAGTGAAATGTCATAACAGTTTTTTAAATATTCGTGAAAATATAGAGGCTCAATGTGCTATCATCAGACGCTTAGCTGTGGGTGGAGAAGTTGGACTGATTTTTACGATTCGACCGCAGAGTGATTTAACTTGCGGTTTGTAGATTTGTCAAACAGATTGGACAGTTTAAGAAAAAATAACAGCAGAAATGGACACATCGGTTAAAATAAAGCTTCCTAAATTTTTACTCTCCCATACTGTCCAATATGTATTGTAGTCCTACAATTAGATCCGGCTGAGCCATACATTTTAGTAGCAATTCTGTCAAATCTGTGGTATTCTTTTTGTGAGTCATTGGGTATCTCTCCTTTTTTGAATGTCTTCTCACCATTCATTTTATTGGAGTCCCAATGACTTTTCTATGCCTTTATGAAATTGAGAATTTTATTGTATTCCATCATACGGCGAAAAATAAAATTGAAACAGCAAAGCATCCGGCTGAAAGAGCCGGATTGCCAGCACTATTTTTAAAATATACTGATAAAATGTTTCTCATAAATAAAATCAGCGTAAGGAAGATGTATTCAATTGAATAGCCAATACGAAAAACGACTTGGTACTGACCCAATGCTGCCTTTGATTTTCAGAATGGCCCTGCCATCAGTTGCTGCGCAACTGGTGAATTTGCTGTATAACGTAGTTGATAGGATTTATATTGGACATATCCCGTCTATTGGAACAGATGCACTGGCCGGAGTGGGCGTTACCAATTCAATCATCATATTGATTGCCGCATTTTCCATGATTGTTGGGGGCGGCGGTGCCCCTCTTGCTGCAATAGAGCTTGGCAAAGGAAACCGGCAGCGGGCCGAAAAGATTCTTGGGAACGGCTTTGTCTTGATTTTGATTTTCACTGTAATAACCATGACTTTTTCCTATCTTTTTATGGGGTCCATTCTGCGTGTAATCGGTGCTTCAGATGATACAATCGGCTATGCAGTGGATTACCTTAAGATTTACCTAATCGGAACACTGTTTGTACAGATGTCCATCGGTTTGAACAGCTTCATCAGCAGTCAGGGCAGGCCCGGCATTGCCATGTGTTCCGTTCTAATCGGTGCTGTTCTAAACATTGCGTTGGACCCGCTTTTTATTTTTGCACTGCATATGGGTGTATCCGGCGCGGCTGCTGCGACGGTTGTCTCGCAGTTTTTCAGTGCTTTATGGGTACTTCGCTTTTTATTTTCAAAGAAGGCTTCTTTGCGAATCCTTCCGAGGCGTATGCCGCTGGACAAAAATGTGGTTTTCTCTGTGCTGTCGCTTGGTGTTTCACCTTTTGTTATGTCATGTACGGAAAGTTTAGTAGGGTTTGTTTTAAATGGAAACCTTGTAAACTTTGGCGATATTTATGTGAGTGCACTAACCGTCATGCAAAGTTCTATGCAAATTGTAGCCGCGCCTCTGGGTGGTTTTTCGCAAGGCATTATTCCTGTTATCAGCTATAATTATGGGCACGGCAACGCGGAGCGTTTAAAAACAGGATTCAAGATTGTGCTTACCATCATGTTTTCCTGTAATTTTCTCTTAATTGTGCTGATGATTTTGTTTCCGTGGACAATAGCGCGGTTATTTACCGATGATGCGGCACTCATTGATGTAGTAGTAAAAGTGATGCCGGTATTTCTCGCCGGAATGAGCATTTTTGGCCTTCAGCGCGCATGCCAGAGTATGTTTATAGCACTGGGGCAGGCAAAGGTTTCCTTGTTTATTGCACTGCTGCGCAAAGTTATCCTGCTGGTACCGCTTGCGCTGATTTTACCGCATTTCATTGGCGTTATGGGAGTCTATTCCGCGGAAGCGATAGCTGATGCAACATCGGCCATTTTATGCACACTGATTTTCTCGGTGAAATTTCCAAAAATACTACTAGCAATGGCACAAAAAGGTAACACAGAAGAACTTAGGGTAAAAAGTGATAGGGTGCAATAAATTTCGCCATTTCGCAAAGAGATAAAAAAACTTTGCAAAATAAACGATACATATTTCTTGCTCTGAAGTGAGGGCAACAGGTTGATCTGATGTTCATGCCGGCAGCCGTTTGCTGACAGCCTACGCTTTGAAGAAACGGTTTTTCCAAGTTCTTGAATCTTCTGACAGCAGGTCCATACAAACAGTGCTGTCCCATTGGATGATGGTCGCACAAAACAGTGGAATTTCCGGATTTGTCGATTGATTCATTTGATTGCCCTTACACCAACGGTTTTACCGAAGGCGTTAACACCGAGATTAAGGTTCTTGTGAACCATTAAACGTTCATGCGGGTTCAAGTCCCGCCTCTCGCACCAATCAATTTCCGTTAGACCGCATAAACACTGGATTTTTACCGATTTTCCGGTTGTTTATGCGGCTCTTTATTTTGTCTCATTGATACGTTATTGTTGCTGGAGTTATGTAGTGAAATTAAGTGATCCTAGTGTCAAGGGAAGTTCGCAATTTCGGGACTCCGGAAAATGAATTAGGCTACGTTTAACAGTGAAAGAATGGATTTCGGGTTTAAGTATGCTCTGGAAATAGACCAGTCCTCCGCATACTCCATCAGATGTGTTGTTACCAGCCGTAGATAGGAATCCGGATTAGGAAATATTCCGACTACGCTGGTTCTGCGGCGAATTTCCTTGTTTAGCCGTTCTAGCATATTGGTTGAGGAGATTTTGCGAGCATCGAGTTCCGGAAAAGCATAGAAGGCTAGAGAATCTTCCAGCCCATCTTGCAGAAGCTCAATTGCTTTTGGAAAGCGTTTTCCATACTGTTCTGATATTTGCTCTGCGCGTTGTCTAGCTATTTTAGCGGAAGGTGCCAGCCAAATTTCTTTTAACTGAGCCGCAAAGGATTCTTTTTCCTTCTGGGATACATGAGCCAAAATATTTCGCATAAAATGGACTTTGCACCGTTGCCAGGAAGCTCCCGGAAAACTCTCACGGATGGCTGCAATCAGCCCTTTGTTCGCGTCTGAAACCACCAGGAGCGGTGTTTTCAGACCACGATCTAGAAGACTTTGAAACAATTGAGAATAACTTTCTTTGGATTCATCCAGCATTGGCTCTACAGCAATGATATCCCTATGTCCCTGTTCATTGACGCCGCAAACTACCATCACAGCCATGCTGACGACCCGGCCATCCATACGAATTTTTTCATACAGTGCATCTGTCCAAATGACAGGATAGCGACCCGTCAGAGGCCGGCTGCGGAAGTACTGTACCTGCTCGTTAAGACCTTTCGTCATTTCACTGACTTGACTGCGAGAAAGATTTTCAATTCCAAGACTGCGAGCTAGTTTCTCCATCTTTCGCGTAGATACACCCTGCACAAACGCTTCTTGAACCACTTGAATCAGCGCTGCTTCACTGCGCTTGCGTTCTGTTACGAAAAACGGGATATAGCCCTGATTTCGGAGTTTTGGTACCATCAGATACATCGTCCCCATACGAGTATCCAATCGACGCGGCCGATAGCCGCAGCGGTAATCACGGCGGGATGGATTGTGTGCATTCTTTTCTGCGCCAACGATACCGGAGACCTCTGCTTCCATCAGACGAGTACAAAGCCATTCCAGCATCGACAGCATTGGATCTGGTTGCGCCATACATTTTAGTAGCAATTCTGTCAAATCTGTGGTATTCTTTTTTTGAGTCATTGGGTATCTCTCCTTCTTTGAATGTTTTCTCACCATTCATTTTATCGGAGTCCCAATGACTTTTCTATGCCTTTATGAAATTGCGAACTTTATTGTACTCCATCAAATATTTTGGCTCATGTACCCCAGAAGGAAAAAGAATCCTTTGCGGCTCAGTTAAAAGAAATTTGGCTGGCACCTTCCGCTAAAATAGCTAGACAACGTGCAGAGCAAATATCAGAACAGTATGGAAAACGCTTTCCAAAAGCAATTAAGCTTCTGCAAGATGGGCTGGAAGATTCTCTATCCTTTTATGCCTTTCCGGAACTCGATGCCCGCAAAATTTCCTTGACCAATATGCTAGAACGGCTAAACAAGGAAATTCGCCGCAGAACCAGCGTAGTCGGAATATTTCCCAATCCGGATTCCTACCTACGGCTGGTAACAACATGTCTGATGGAATATGCGGAAGACTGGTCTGTTTCCAGAGCATACTTAAACCCGAAATCCATTCTTTCACTGTTAAACGTAGCCTAATTCATTTTTCGGAGTCCCGAAATTGCGAACTTCCCTTGACACTAGCCTCTGGCTCGCTCATTGGATGCATTCATTAATGCCGCAGCACCTTTCTGGATGTATTTACGCCGCCAGTTATATATACTTGCTGTGCTATATCCCACTTCATTTGTTACTGATTGCACATCTTCTTCCAGCTCAAAGCAACGGTGTAAAATCTCAAGCTTTAATTCTATAGGTGGATGGCGAGGGTGCTCCGGTGTATTATATCCACAAAAGGTGCATCGGTCTTCCGGCAACATTCGTTTTCGATTGATCCAATTGTATAGCGTTTGCCTGCGTGCCGGATATCCCAAAATCGTTATTGTTTTTGTTACCGATCTCGTTTCTTCATAAACCCCTGGGGCTTTGCGATATTGTTCCTCTGAATACATCCTCTGTCTCCTTCCTGAGTGTTGTATTCAGTCCAACTTTTTGTCCGCACGCCCCTAATCATCGATGATCAATCTCCGCCGAGTCTTTCTGATATTTCCACTTTATACTTTTTTAAACGATTCCGATGTCATGCTATAGATAGGAAAATCGGAATTGATTATTCTTTCTTCATGACAAAGTTTGTCAGTACAACTCCTTGTTTTTTAAGCTGTTGTTTTTTGATAATCTTATAACCTCTCTTTTCAAAAAAAGGTCTTGCTGTGATAGAAGCGTGAGTGATAATTTTTCCTTTAACCGCTTGTTCCAGTTTGTCACAAATAGCCGCAGCGACACCTTTTTTCTGATAATCCTTATGGACAAATAATCGATCCAGATATCCCGTTTTATCTATATCACCAAAACCAATGATGATTTTATTTTCAATGGCAACAAGACTAAAATGTTCTTGGAAGGACTGATTCCACTTTTCTAAATCTACATGACCCGTTGCCCATACATCTAACTGTTCTTTCGTATAATCTTTGGCATTTATCGTGTGAACGGTATTGTAAAAAAGTTCTGCCATTTCCCTGCAATCTGATGGTTGGTATCGTCTTAGAAACATTTGCCTTACCTCCGCAATCGTGTTTCTGCTTCTTCATCTTCTGTGCACAACAGGAAAAATTATTGGTCTGCATGAAGTCATTTTTCTGCGGAAGTGCCCGAATTGTTGGTGCCTTTCAAAAGTTTGAACATTTCTTCTTTATGTTCTCTTGCCTTTTCTTTTGTCCACTTTCCATCGCCGGATTTTGTCATAGCTGCCATGATCTTTAATTTTAAACTTTGATTTATGATACTCGGGTATGAACTGATTTTTCCTTGCGGCGGCAGGTTGGAAAACTTCGAGTTCCCCGAAACGGTTATTAACGCCAAATTACCGAATCCGTTCAAGCTGCCGTCATCCCAACGTTTTTCTTCGACCGGATTTTGAGGGGAGAAATGCTCGATGGAATTTCTAAATTGAAACTCCCAATTTTCCGGCATTCGTGATATAATTTCATCTCCTCCATATTGATAGCCGTCTCGATAAAGTAAATAATCAAGATAAGTAAATACGATCCTTTCAAAACCAAATCCATTGACAGATTCAAAGTTTGATTCTTCAACTTTTTTTTGGCAGTATTTTTCAAGTTCGTCAATGATGTCACATGATTCATTTTCTAATAATTTCTTTAAGACCAGCGAAATCCAATGCATCGTCTTCGGGGATGTGTAGGTGATACGTAAACAGGATTGCAGTGTTTTCAGTTTTTTATTCTTCTGCATATCCTCATTATCAAAAGTGCTTACATATTTAGGCTTATCACTTTTTGCATCCCTGTATTTTTCCAAACGTTGTAGGGACCATCTACCGTTTTCTTTATAATTTCCGATATATTCTCGTTTCAATATATATTTATCAAATAATACACGACATTTTAGCAAATGATATAAAAAATTTTTTGCTTTATTGGCATCCTTCCAGGCCCATGACAGATTTTCTAAGAAATGTTTATCATCAAGACTTACATCTTCTTCAAGTTTTGTTTGGTCATCTTTGGCTTGTATGGCAGCATTCACTTGCAATAAGAAGTTTGGAAATGAAATAATTGATTCAAAACGTTCATTTTCAACTTCGTTCTGATCCACTTCCTTATTTATAGGTTTATTGTTTTTTAGAATCTCAAGCAAAGAGATTGATGCTCTGTCTTCTTCATCATCATTCGGAACACATTTCGCGATTGAATCAAAATCGCTGATATTAGCCTTAAGACCGGACCAATCATCTGTAAAAAGTGAATTTCTCACCTTGGAGTCAAAATTCATCTGAACATAGGAGTTCATATCAGAGCATTTTTCCCAAATCAAAGCTGCTGTTTTTTTCTCGTGCTCTGTGTTCAGAATTTCTAAAAACTTAGCTTTTGCTATTTCATGCAGTTCAAGTTGTTCTCCACGTGTGTTCATGATTTCAAAATAATGATTTAAGTCTATCCCCTGAGGAACTTGTACCCTGACAAGAAAAACTTTTTCCAGCTTTTTAACGAATTGATTTTTGTCTATATCTTTCGTTTTCGTTTGGAAATAGTTTTTAATGATTTGATAACCCTGAAAGATTTCATCAGATACTAATTCCTCCGATATTCCGGAATTTTCAATCTTATCTATATTTTGAAGTGTACGGTTTGATTTTTCTCGCGCTTCAAACCGTAATGCGTCTTTTGCAAAGTGCATATTGAGATAATTTTCTAATAGGTATAACGTTGTTAATCGTTGTTGGCCATCTATGACTTCATATACATTATGATCGGTTTGATTAACCGTTAGATTTCCAAGAAAATAGTCTTCGGCATCATTCTCATTCGAACTGTCGATATCTTCTATCAGCTGCTCAATTTCCATTTCTCCCCAAGCATAGTTCCGCTGATAAATCGGAACTACATAAGTAGCATTATTAAAAATGTTTGCGACCGATATCTTTTTTAAATCATTTTCCATCGTTTGTCCACCCATTCCATTCCCAGATTGAATCATACACCACTTTGAATCTCTTTTGATTATTGCTGTCCACCTCGGGCCGTTCCAAAACAAGAAGCTTTAATTCTTCCGGATCGTTCATTTCACTGATTTTCGCAAATAAATCCAAACCCTTGTTTAGACGTTCGTGCTTGCCTTGTGCATACTTATTGATTGTCTGAGGATATACAGCAGTCATAACTAAACGCAAAGAATAGCTCCATGAATATAATTGTTGAATAACACCTTTCGTTAGACTTTCTAAACCAAATCGATCAGCGAAAAATAATAATGCACATTCAAATAATTGTTTGATATACACATCCCCGGAACCTCTCTTCGGGATTTGTTCATCCGTATAATTCTTATCTATTATTTTTCGTATTTGCTTCAGCAATTTTTCATAATGAAGACTATATTTAAAAAATCGTTTGCCCGCTATCAGTGGTTGTGTCAATTGAAATTGATTTAGTAATTGACATGCAAGTAATTCACTGTTTCCGTTTGCATTAAACTGTTCTACGAATAGGTTACTTGCTTTATGATAGATAGCAAAATTAAAAACATTTGTGTTTTTAATCCCTTTGAACACATCGATGTTGCGCGAAGAATAGCCCAAACCATTCCTGCTTTTATACCATTGCGTCAAAGGGTAAAGATAATTTTTAAACAAAATATTCAAATCATCTTGGTCTAAATTTTCCCATTGGTTGATAATGCTTACTTTTTGCTGTTCGTTCTCATTGTCCATTTCACGTAAATGATATGCCTTTAATAAATCATGTGGTGCCAACTCTTTGCCGCGGGAATTTTGTGAATCGAAAAATTGAAAAGCTTCTTGCTCGCTGTCTGTGACAATTTGAACTACAGTACATTGTTCGAGTAAATATTTTTTGTATTTGCCTCGCTCATCTTCCGAAAGTTCATTGATACGCTTGGATAACATTCCACGGTTCGCTATAATTGCATCATAAGACAGCTGATTATATTTTTCTTCTAATAGCCCTTGCTTCTCATCACCCAAGCAGTACAGAAGAATGGAAAGTGTTGTTATTCGTTGTTGACCATCCACAATGTTGTATTTTACATTTTCTTTATGTAAAATCACCGAGCCGAGTCTATATTCTTGTATCCCTTCTTGATATGCATGATAAGTATCAAGAAAAAGTGTATTTGTGGATTTAACACTCCAACGATACGGACGTTGATATGTCGGTAAGGCTAATTTTTTTTTAAATAATTCATCAACCGTGATTATTTTTAATTCATCTTGAAGCAGAGCCATTCTTACATCCTTTCTCACAACTTCAAATCTTGATTATGTGATTTCTAAGAGTTTTTGCTAAAGGACAAGTATCAAAGCAGGCGCAATTTCGGGATTTCCGGAATAAATCAGCCGAAGTGGACGAGTGTCTCGGGGGCATTCGCATGGAAGCACCAATGACTTTTTAAATTACAAACTTTATGGTATTTGTTCATATTTTATCACATGCAATTAGCGTGTCAATTATATATTTCTATTGAATAATTATGACAAAGTGTTATAATTTATATACATACCAAATTAGGGAATATATGGTTTATTTTTTTAGGCAAAGTGATGTAGCAAGGTGGAAAATATGGCCGGTGCAATTTTAGCATTGTTTTTAGCTGGTGTATGTCAAGTTATAATGTGGATAAGCGAGAAATTTAGAAGGTAGGTGCTTTCTGTTGCAGAGTAGTTATTGCATTTTTACAATGCAATAACTGTGAGTGACGTAAGGGCTGTGTGACAATTGAATTAATGTGATAGAAACAGAAGGGGATGCAAACAATGTTTTAAAATGTCTGCATCCCAATGATTGGTTGATGAGGTACTGTAAGATTCTGAAAAGAAAATGACAATGAAGAAAGCAGAAGAATAAAAGACCTCACTAGGGACAATCGGGGAATTTCGAATGTTTGTTTTGACTTGCATTTTTTCAAATAATTGCATATATTTGCGTGTTTTTACGTGAAATAGAGCCACAAAAAACCGCACCAAACAGCCAACAAATGGCTGTCTGATGCGGTTTTTGCTTGGTGGGCCATCAGGGACTCGAACCCCGGACCGACCGGTTATGAGCCGATATTTAAAAGCCAAAAAATCCCATGAATACTGGATTTTTTTAATATTACTGACTTGCATCTGACTTGCATTCATTATTTTTTCTATTCGTGGGATCCAAATAATTGTCCAGTCGGTTCATAGATTTTCGTTTGTAAATTTTGTCCAGGTGAGTGTAAATAGCTAGTGTGGTTTTAATATCTGCGTGTCCAAGCTGGTCTCGTGCGGTGAGAACATCTACACCTGCAAGATAAAGTAACGTTGCAAAAGTATGTCGTAACCAATGAGGCGTAATATTTGGAATGAGCATAGGAAGTTTGCCCTGCTTTCCTTTTTTTCCTATTCTTTTGTTTGCTGCAAACTTTTTTACGCGGTTCTGATAACCATATTTTACATTTAGATCGGTGAGATAACTTTGCCACATAGTTCTCCAAGCCTGATTTGTGAACATCTTGCCGTTAGCAGTTCGACAAACGAGCAGATTGATGGGTTTCACATTTGGAAACTGTGCAAAGTCAGCTTTTCGTAACGGCACCAAAAAGTCAACAAGGCGTTGAGGAATATCGATTGTACGATTTCCGGCTTTCGTTTTAGGAGGTTTTATATGCGGCTTACCTTTGATCATTTCAACGGCTTTATTGACCCGGATTGTTTTCTTTTTCAGATCTACATCATTCCAGGTGAGTGCAATTACTTCTCCTCTCCGCAGACCTGCGTACATCATGATCATTGCAGCCCGTTGAGCTCTGTGCGGCGTATCAATAATCCATTGCTGTTCTTCTTCTGTAAGCGCTCTACGTTGACTCTGTGGAGCGTTGCGCGGGATCTTGACGGCATCTGCAGGGTTGTACTCTATTACACGCGCGTTGATGGCCATACCAAATATTTGCTTTGCCGTTCCTTTTAGAGCAATAAGTGTTTTTTTGCTGGTTGGTCGCCCAGTATGAGGATTTGTATCCGCAAGATTATTTATGATATTTTGAATATCACTAGTACGAACCTTTGAGATTGGTAAATTGTTGAGGGGCGAAAGGATATTGCAATAGTTTTTATAAGAATTCATTTGCGATACAGATAAACCATCCGTGGCTTTTGCAGATTGGAAACGTTCAGCCCACTGCCCAAAAGTGTCATTCTCAGCTGTGACATCGATACCTTTTTTCATTGCAAGTTTAACTTGCAACGCCTTTTCATCCGCTTCTTTTTGTGTTTTGCCGTAAACGGTCTTATATCGTCGTTTCCCATCCACTCGTCCCAAATAAACCTGAACAGCAATACGGCCATCTTGTCGTTTTGTATTTCGTTTTTTAGGCATAAAAATACCCTCCTTTATTCAGAGGGCTGAACAGGTCTCATTTAATTGTAATTCTCTATACTGTCAGCCCTGCTGATAGTACATCATCCTTCTTGGTTTATGCCAAGGAGGTATTTTTATATGCTTAATTCATTAATTCTATACTGCATTAATTCCTCACTTACATGAAAACAAGCTGCGATCTCCGGAATGGAATAGTCCAGATATTCTTTCAGTTCGTCATCCGAAATTAACAAATCTATTGCAAAATAATTTGCTTCCCTCTCAAATCTGCCAATTGGGAATAGGGTATTGACGCTGAGAAAAAGCGTATTGGAATCCGGATGAAGAATACTGTGTCCTAATTCATGGGCACAGGTAAAACGTTGCTCTTGAAGTGGTATATCGCTGTTGATGTGTATCATTTTATGCCGAAAACATTTGTTGTAATATCCCTTAATGCTGCCAAGCGGCAATTTCAGAACCTGAATGTTTTTGTAATCCGCTAATTCAAAAGGATTCCGTGTGCCATACTTCCGGCAAAGAGATTCTACAACCTGTTTTATCCGCATTCAACCACCCGATTTTGTTCTGTACTTTTTAGGAGTATATTTTTGTTTAGCAATTTTTTTGCTGATTTCTAAGTCTTTTTTTAAACTGGCGATTAACAGTTCTTTGGTAAGATCATCTAAAGGTTCACCGTCAAACATCAGTCCTCCCTGCGCATTTTCAAGATCGGCTAAGGTCCGGTCCAAGCGTTTGGAAATATCCCGCTCATCTTTTTCCGTCAAAACGGGCGTATCTTTCGGTTCATTTCCTATCAGATAATCTACTGATACGTGAAAATAATCGGCAATGATTTGCAGTTTTTCAACCGATGGATTTTGCATTCGCTTTTTCCATTGGGACAAAAGTCCGGTTGAAATTCCGGTGTCCTTGGAAAGGCGGTATGCACTGATGTGTCTGTCCGCCATCAATTTTTCAATTTTAGCATAAGTATCCAAATTATCCCCACCATTCTGTGCACAGCATATAAATATAGATTTATATGATAAATTCTATTGACTATCATAGTTATCTATGATATAGTATTGACAAAACTTAGATATCTAATTTACAAGAAAGGTTTCTAATAGTATAGAGTATGATATCTATGCTGCTATATTTGACTTAGCAAACTAAGAATAGCACAAAACCAAAGCAAACGCAAGTGTTTTTTGCAGAAAAGGAGGGATTTTATGGAGAAATATTTCACCTGTGCAGAAATTGCAGAGATGTATAAGGTGAAAATTATGACCGTTTGGGAGTGGATTCGAAAAAAGAAACTCCCGGCTATTAAAATCGGCCGGGAATATCGAATCCGTCAAGAAGATATCGATGTATTTGAGAAAAACCGTAAAACAGCATGATTTACATAGGAGCAGGTAGGTGATTGTATGAGAACGAAAATCTATACCAACTGGGCGCAGGTGCCTGTGGTTATGGATCTTCAAACCGCCTGTATGATTCTTGGACGCGGGTACGATGCGCTGAAAAAAGACGCTAGGGAAGGAAAATTTCCGGCCTTTAAAAACGGAAAGAAACTTTGGGCCGTAAAAAAGGATGATTTGCTGGAATATATAGACAAACAGAAAAGCGCCTGAAATCATTTGTGAAAAGAAATTTTAATATTACCATTCGACATTTGTTGTTTCACAGAATGGACAGTACTCTCTGCATTGAAGAAAGGAGGACGTTCACAATGGACAAGCCTGCAATTGACCTTTTGCTGGAGCTGACAGTGACCTGCGGAGCGGCAGCAGTAAGCGGAGGACTTCTCGGCGGTATTGTCTGGGCGAAAGAGAAAATCAAAAAGCTTCGTTCTGCCCGAAAACGTCGGGAAACGCTCAATGCCGTAAGGCTGTACCGAAAGGTAGAGCGGCAGGTGCCCGGCGAGCTGACCGAAAAAGAATTTGACCGGGCGATTCAGTATGTCATCCAAAAATATGGTTTGGATGACCGCGGCGGGTTACGGATGAGCCGCCAAAATCCGGAATATATCAGCTATCTGATTGCAGAGGCGGTGGGGCAGGACAGACTGTCCCGCGGAACGTTGGCGATCGCTCAGGCAGAACGGGAACTCAATCAGAAAGACAGGAGCACTTCTATCAAAAACGGGGCAGAAATCGCATGAATTTAAAATGCGAAACAGCCACCGATAGAATACCTACCATAAGGAGGCAAAAGACCGATGGAGATACCTGAATTAATTCAGGCATTGCGTGAAAAGCGGACTATGATGTGCCTAAACTGTGGATACGAACATAACTGCAAACAAGGAAACTGTGCACTGATGCTGCAGGCGGCAGAAACATTGGAAAAATTAAGTGATGTTTGCCGCATAGCTGATGCAGGAAGCTGTCGAAGTTTCCGGAAGGCATTTAAGGCGGAGAACTATGCAAAAACATAAACAAATTTGTTGCAAACGTCGAACAACACCATATAGAAACGGCCGCCCACGGCGCTGCAAGCACCAAAGGCGGTCAACAATATATTCCATTTTTAATATAGCTTTTCTTTGCTTAAACGTCAAGAGGATAAAAAACAGTTTTGCTGAAAGGAAAATTACATATTAGGGCATTGGCTCAAACACAGTCATTTTTTGAGAAAAAGTCGGCCGACAGATACTGTATTGAAGTGGCTGTGTCTTGAACAAATGGTTTGTAATCATTCGGCAGGTGATAACATTTGGCTCGTCCATTAAAGGACGGGGTAGATTACTTTCCACTCGATGTGATGCTGGACGAGAAGTTTGATTTAATCGAGGCCGAATTTGGATTAATAGGGTTTGCGGTAGTTGTTAAGCTGTACCAAAGAGTGTATGCGCGAGGTTACTACTGTGAATGGACAAAAGAGGTTGCATTGTTGTTTGGCCGGAGCGTGGGATTAAATCGCGCCGGGTCGGGTGGCAATGCCGTCTCTGAAATAGTCAAAGCCGCGGTCAGAAGAGGTATTTTTGACAAGGACATGTTTGAAAAATACCATATTCTCACTTCACGTGGGATACAGAAAAGGTATTTTGAAGCTGTCAGCCGCCGTAAGTGCGTCAAAGTCCGAAAAGAATACCTCTTAGTTGATGTTGCCAAAATCGTGCCAAAAGCACACATTGTCTGGATAAATGCTGACAAAAACCCCGTAAATGAGAACAATAATCCACAAAGTAAAGTAAATAAAATAAAACAAGAGAAAAAGAAAGAAAAGAATAGAGAAAAGAAAGAAGTATCCGAACCCGCAGACGCGGCTTCGGATCGGCGTCCATTTCTTTCTCTCATTCTGAATGACGGAACGGAATATCCGGTTTATGAGCATCAGATTGCCGAATGGAGCCGGTTATATCCGGCTGTGGATGTTCGGCAGGAACTGAGGAAAATGGCCGGCTGGTGTATGGCCAATCCGCGCAGACGGAAAACAAAGCGGGGAATCCTGAAATTTATCACAGGATGGCTTGCCCGCGAACAGGACAGAGGAGGGATTCACTATGGGAACAGAGCTATGCAATGTAGCTCAGGCCTTCCAGCAGCGCCGCCGAGGAGACCGCGGAGACCGCTCGGTACTGTCATATAAAGAATATACGCAAAAGCAGTGCGACTATCTCAACGCCACTCCGGGGCACCTGACCGGGTATGACTGTGCCATATGCAAAAACAAAGGCGTGGTCTATTTTGTGGGTGACGATGATGAAATCCGAGCAAAGCCCTGCCAATGTCGGGAGATTCGCAACAGCATGAAGAGAATCCAAAGCAGCGGACTGGAAACTCTGCTGAATTGCTGTACCTTTGAGTCGTTTCAAACGGATATGCTACTGCAGAAAAAGATGAAGCAAACGGCGCTGGAGTTTCTAGAAGACTGTGACGGCAAATGGTTCTTCGCAGGAGGACAATCCGGAGCGGGAAAAACGCATATCTGTACGGCCATTGCAGGTGAACTGCTGCGCCGCGGGAAATCGGTCCGGTATATGCTGTGGAATGACGAGTCAGTACGAATCAAAGCGGCCATCCATGATGAGTTTGAATATGCAAAACTGGTTGACCCGCTGAAAAAGGTCTCTGTGCTGTACATAGACGATTTATTTAAGCCTGTGAAGGACGAAACAGGTGTGCGCAAACAGCCGAATCCCGGAGATATCCGTTTGGCATTTGAACTGCTCAATTTTCGATATATTCATCCGGACCTCATCACGATTATATCCAGTGAATGGACGATAGATGAACTGCAGGACATTGACCCTGCCATCGGCGGACGCGTGTATCAGAGGTCAAAAGACTATTGCCTGACCATATCACGCGAGGAATATAAAAACTACAGATTACACGGCGCAAAGTAAAAACGATGTACGGAAGAACAGTCCAAATCCCATGATATCCTTGAAAAGTATGGAGGTATGAATCATGGAACTTGCGAAGAACGTGCCGGAACGGATGACTCTCTGCCTAGAGAAAGACAATCCGAAGAAAGGGTGGTACCATATGACGGCAAAAGAAGTGAAGGAATTGCTCAAAATCTATTACGATATTCCGCAGATGATTGCCGAAGAATTTGCTGCCATCCGGCACTGTGAAGAGGAGAAAAACAAAATAACCGTACAGTCTGTCAAACTGTCCGGGATGCCGGTCGGCAAAGGTCGGCATGGGGACCAAACGGCCAGCATGGCGCTGAATGACCAGGCAAGATATTATGAAGAGGAAATTAGGCGATGCTATCGCAGAATTGCGGAATTGCGTGAAAAGAGGGACTGGCTGGGTGTTGCGCTGGGCAAGCTGGACAAGACGGACCGGTACATCTTGGAGCTCGCCTATATGGGAGACCCGAACGACCGTACGCATGTGTACCGCCGACCACCATGGAAAGTTATTGCAGACAAGGTCGAATACAGCGAAAGCCAAACAAGAGAACGAGCGCGGATTGCACTGCATCATCTTCTCATGCTGTCCGACCAGATTGTTTTCCCGGGTATGGTAAGCTGAAACAGGCTAAAGAAAAATCCAACGTCAGTACCCAATTTAAAGTGCCACCAAAAAGTTAGAAAGGTAGATTGTAAAATGAAATTGAACACATAAAAAGATTCCATAGCGCTCAGGGATCTGTTAGGATAAAGTTACTACACTGAATACTGACAGAAAGGCCTGAACACTATGGACAAGAACCATTCTATCATAAATATCGAAGAACGCAAGAGGGGACAGCATCTTAGAGCAGAAGAGCGTGGCGCAATCCAACAGTTAAAGAAGATGGGATTTAGCAATCGAAAGATTGCTCGTGCAATCAATTGCAGCCCTTCTACCGTAGGCTATGAGCTGCGGCGTGGCACGCCGGAATACTCCGGCCGTGGGCGCAAACCCGGCTACTCAGCCAAACGTGGAGCTGCAGTATACAAGGAGAATCGCAGTCGCTGCCATCGCCCTAGAACGGTATCCGGGGACTCTGACTTCATTCGTTGGATGGTCAAAAAGGTTCGCAAATATAATTGGTCCTTTGATGAGTGCGTAGGTCGGGCACGGCGCGAACACCGTTTTCCGGTTAAGGAAATCCCCTGTACTAAAACTCTGTATAACATGCTGTGGAAGGGGGAATTACCACTCACGCTATTTGAACTCCCTGAGGTATTAAGCAGGCATTCTCGCAGAAAACCACGGCTTTCTAAGCGTATCAATGGGAAATCCATTGATTGGCGGCCACCTGAGGTAGCAGAGCGGAACACATTTGGACACTGGGAATCTGATACGGTACTGGGCCGAAAAAGAAGTGGTGAGGCAGCTGTATTTACCATTGTAGAGCGGCTGACAGGTTATTATCTTTCCATTCGGATTGACGGCAAAACAACCACCGGTGTTGCCAGTGCCATGGAACAGCTAAAGGAACAGTATGGCGAGAAATTCCCCCAGGTATTTCGCAGTATTACCACAGACAATGGCAGTGAGTTTGCCGCATTTTCGGCCTTTGAAGAACTAGGCACGGCAATCTACTTTGCTCATCCCTATTCTGCTTGGGAACGACCTGTAAATGAGAGGACCAATCGCATACTACGAAAATATATCCCAAAGGGTTGCTCTATCAATGACGTTTCTGCCGAACAAATCTTAATGTTTGCCGATGAGATAAACGCCACGCCCAGGAAACGATTAGCTTATCAGACCCCTGAGGAACTGTTCGATGCACAATTGGACAGAATTTACACTTCCAACCAGTAAATAACTTTATCTAGTGAAAGTGTTCAATTTGTTATTGCAATTTAAGAAAAAGTTAGAAATTATTTTTGTGTTTAAAAATTATTCAAGCAGTCCAAAAAGCTTGTTGCCTGTGCTTAGCAGGTGGCAAGTCTTTTTGTTTAGCCTTCGTAAAAAACGCCGCCCAACGAAGGGCAGCGCTTTCTAAAAAGAGGGGAAGTGTTTAAAATATATCAAACCTCATATGAGGCACTTGTAATTTGTCTGCGGGTCTGTGGTCCGGTATTCCGTCCTCACCACTGACCTGATGCAGTGTACTTCTTTTCACTGACAATATACTACCTTGAGATTATGAAACGGTTTTGAAGTTTTATGGGATTTTTTATGAATCATTTATGGCAATAACATTAAGATTTAATAAAAAACTTCGCGAATAACTTCAAACAGTTGAGAAAACTTTGTACTGATCATCCGCTATTTGTTTTAAAGTAACGACTTGATATTAAATTTTTGCACTCTGTTTTTAACCCCAAATTGGACTTTTTGCAAAGCAATTTTATGAAATGTAACAGCGATTTACATGGGTTTCAAGATTGATTTTTTAGTTGATTGCTGACATGATTTAAAGTAAAACTTCGCACATGAACAGCCTGAAAATATGATTGAAAACAACCGGACTCAAATCAAAAACGCGCAGGAAAAATTAGAAAAGTTGAACCAAAAACTCAGAGATATTAGGAGCGGAACACTTTCTCCGTAACTGAGTTTCGACTCAAAAAAAGCACAGCTTCTTCCTCGTCTTAAAGTCAAAAACGCACTGAAAAATGGAACGAAAACGTGAAAAAATGGCCTCAAAAATATACGTAAAACATACGTAAACAGGGGTAAATTTGTACGTAAAAACATACGTAAATGCCGATTTTTGGTGACCCCACCGATTCGTTAGGCTTTGCCTAACTCCCCGCCTTGCGTGGGGACAGAATCCCCTTATGCTCTTTCACTCCTCATGGTGGTGAAAACCACATTGCCCTGTTCGGGCAAACTCGTAAAGAAAAAGTATCAAGAGAGAGGTGAAAAAATGGACGTAAAAGTGCGCGGCGCTGATCCTGCAGCCGTCAAAAAAATTGATGAACTTGCCCGCAGACAGAACATCTCACGCAATCTTTTTCTCGTCAATTTAATTAATAACTACGCAGCGCTGGAAGAGTTTCAGAACTTCGAACAGCGCTATGCCGCAGCGCTGGAACAGTGTCTGAATGTCATTCGGCAGAACAGTATTTTGCTCCAAAAAGTTTTGAACATAGTGGGGGACGGCGATGAAACATAGAAAGAATTTTTATCTGGAAGATGCAGCAATCGCATATGTTAGGCAGTTTCAAAAAGACAATCATCTGAGTTCATTTACGGCTGCACTTTCTCAAATCATACGGGAACATCAGCATAGAAATGATATTCCGGCGGCAGAATTTTTTGCAAAAGAGATGGCAAAACAGATTGCCGAGGAACTGAAAACTCCGCTGACTCGGATACGTCTGGGCGTTAACAATGCAGACCGCAACAGCGATATTCTTCTGTTACTTGTCAACACTTTGCTTGCGTATTCGCCATATCAAACTTTGTTTGTGGATGACACACCCCAGCTTGCCAAAGCACGGCAAATTGAAAAAGACCGCATCGCAAACTTCCGACAGAAAAAGCTGGATGCGGCCAAAAAGAAAATGAAAAAACCGCAGGAAACTCATATTCCCGAAGAGATTTCAGAAGATGATTTGCTCTGACAAAAGGAGGTGCTTCCATGCCTGAAAAGGAATCCCCCGGGGTGATTTTTAAATCTAAATTCGTGATTTCCAAACAGAAATTTACCGAATATATTAACTACATTAACAGACCGGAGGCCGTACGAAACAGAGCCTACGGTCTGTATTCTGTTTATATGGATGGATATATGGATGACCCGAGAAAACAGCCCGGCTGTCCGAAAAATACATCCGCTTTGTTTACTGCAACCAAGGACAGACTAACCAAAGAAGAAAAGGAAATCCTAAAACGGCAGTTTCAACTCGCGCAGAAAGCGGGGAGTCCCATGTGGCAGCAGGTCATCAGTTTTTCAAATCAATTTTTGGAGAAAGCCGGCCTTTATGATTCTTCCTCCCGCAGACTGGATGAAGGCACGATTCGTACCGTTACCCGTTTAGCAATAAAGGAAATGCTGAAGGCAGAGCATATGGAAGGCGCTGCAGTTTGGAGTGCGGCCATTCACTACAACACCGACAACATTCATGTTCACATCGCTGTGGTCGAGCCCAACCCGACGCGAAAGATGAAGGAATTTGTGGTGAAAACGGCGGACAAAGGAACTGTCACAGAGCGCCAGTATGCGGCGGCTATGAAGAACAGTACGCTCCAAAAAGTAAAATCAAAAATCGTCAACAGCATTGTGAACCGATCTCCGGAGCTTACAAAAATCAATACGATTATCCGTGAAAACATCGTAGCGCAAAAGAGGGAAACCATGGTTTCACGCGACCGGAATTTGCAGGGAGAATTTCTCAATCTGTACCGAAAACTGCCCGCTGACAGACGACTGTGGTTTTACAATATGAATGCTTTAGCAGCCATTCGGCCGGAGATAGATGCTTTTACAAAACGCTATCTTCGCCTCTATCATCGTCAGGATATAGCTGAGTTATCCGACCTCTTACAAAGGCAGGAACAATTTTTGAAATCAGCGTACGGAGTCGGAACAACACATCGGTATAAACAGTATGCGCAGACCAAGTGGAAGGACCTGTACACCCGGATGGGCAATGCGGTGCTGCGGGAACTGCGGGAGTATGACAAGACTGTGCGGAAGGAACGAGCCTTACCGAGGAAAAAGCTTCCGGTAAAGCAGAAACTTCGTGCAAAAAAGAAGCTACTCCATGTTCGGTCCGGCAGCATCTATCAATTAAAGAAAGCTCTAAAAAAGGAAGTGTCGGAGATGAAAAACCGACTGGAGTTTGAACGACTCCAACAGAACATCGATTGGGAACAGGAACGGCAGGGATTGGAATGCGAAAGAAATTGATTTTGATATTGGCCGGGGTGCTTGCCCCGGCCTTTTTTATTATCACGATTCTGATGGTGTTGGCCGCCGTTATCGCGGGCTCCAATACCATCGCGCAGTACCGTTATTTACAAGAGGGAGGCACTTTGTCCGAAGCAGTTTTGGCTTATGAGCCGTTGGTGGAAGAATATTGTGAGCAATATGGTATTTCAGATTATGTGCCTCTTGTGCTGGCAATCATGCAGCAGGAAAGCGGAGGAATGGGCAGCGACCCGATGCAGAGTTCGGAGTGTCCGGCAAATTTAAAATATCCGCAAAAACCCGGCGGGATTACCGACCCTGAATATTCGATTAAAGTGGGAATTCAATATTTTGCAAGCTGTCTGCGTGCGGCACAGGTGAAAGCGCCGGATGATATTCCGGGAATCAGCCTCGCCTTGCAGGGGTACAACTTCGGCGGCGGATATATCAGTTGGGCAGAAGAACGGGGCGGATATTCTCACGCAAACGCAGTGGAATTCTCCCAGCAAAAAGCGAAGCTGCTTGGATGGGACACCTATGGCGATACGGATTATGTTCCTCACGTTTTGCGCTATTACTCTGTTTTGGCGCTGCCGGGGAACGGATATTTTTCCTGTCCGCTGCCATACGGTTCATTTACTGTTTCCAGTGGATTTGGTTATCGGAATGGAGAACTGCACAAGGGTATTGACCTCGCCGCTCCGGAAGGAACTCAAATTACCGCGGCCGGATCCGGAACGGTGGAGTATGCACAATATGGTGAAACAGGAAGCGGGTTCGGCGGTTACGGCAACGTCATTCTGATTCGGCACAACGGTACATACAGTACCCTTTACGCCCACTGCAGTCAGCTGATGGTTTCAGAAGGCGATGAAGTGAAAAAGGGAGATGTCATTGCTTTAGTGGGAAGCACCGGCGACAGCACCGGACCTCACTGCCATTTTGAAATTCGAGTCAATCGTGAGGCTGTTGACCCTTTGCCTTATTTGAATCTGGAGAAGAAGATGGGTGGGTGAGAGGCAATATCTAATATCCGATGAGAACTATAGCTATGATGAGTTCTAGAATTACAATGAGGCTGAAAATAATGCCCAGCATTCTAATAAGGAAGTTAAGAATGAACAATGTAAATGGCAGAAATCTGACCGGACAGCTTTGGGCTGTCTTACATAGAAGTTAATTATTTACAACAGTAACATAAAAATTTATAAAAATAAAGCAGCAAATTTTGGCTCAGTATGTGCAATGACCTGAAAAGACATGGGGTGCTTGATGTTTACCGGATTTGCGTTGAAAAAATTATTGAACATAGAACATGCAGGAGTCAAAGACGGGATATATCACTAAACCGGCTAAACGGTCTGTTTTTCGATTGGTTAGTAGGCTGATTGTGCTAAGACAGGCTGTGGCTTGAATCACACCCGAATGACGCACTGAAAGCCAACTGGAAATATTATCTTGACGAAGCGGAGCAACCGCCGGAAGTTGCGGAGCGGCTGCGGGTTTTGCGGGCGCAGTCACCTGTTAAATCTCCTGAGGATATCAAACTGATTGACCCCTGCATGGGCAGCGGGCATATTCTTGTATACGCTTTTGACGTGCTGATGCAGATTTACGAAAGTGAAGGTTACAACCCCCGCGACGCCGCGCAGTTGATTCTGGAAAAGAACTTGTATGGCTTGGATATTGATGAAAGAGCCTATCAGCTGGCTTATTTTGCGCTGATGATGAAGGCGCGTCAGTACGACCGCCGTATCTTGACCCGAAACGTAAAACCGCAAGTCTATCATCCCGTGGACTGGGAAGACGGAGAAGAATACGGTTCGCTTGTAAAGGTGGATTCCCTTGGAGAAAAGCCGCAGGAAAAAGGCGAGGGAGAACAACTTGAATGGGAAGATAACTATGAACGTGACCTGCGCATTTGGAACTTTAAGCGGCTTTTGGCGCAGAAATATGATGTGGTCGTGACCAATCCGCCGTATATGAGCAGTTCAGGAATGAATGCGAAGCTTTCGAAGTTTGTGAAGAAAAACTATCCGGACGGTAAGAGCGACTTGTTTGCTGCATTTATTGAACGTGGGCTTGCGATGATTCATCCGAGTGGTTTCAACTGTATGGTTACAATGCAATCTTGGATGTTCCTTTCAAGTTTTAAAACATTACGAACAAAGATACTTAACAATTTTACCATAACAAATTTGCTCCATATGGAAAACATGGTTATGGGAATTGCTTTTGGAACAGCAGTATCTAATCTAAATGGAGTACATATTGACGGTTACAAAGGTAGATATAACTATGTAACTATGTCTGATATTGCAAGGAGATAAGCCAAAAAAGTTTCCAACGGGCAACAAGAGGGACGTTACCGCCTCCGCCGACAACTTTGCCAAAATCCCCGGCAGCCCTGTAGCATATTGGGTGAGTAGTCATTTTGTACGCATGTTTGATATGTTTGATAATATATCAAATATATCTTTTCCAAAACAAGGACTACATACTGGGAATAATGATCTATACTTACGATTTTGGCAAGAGGTCAATGTAAATGACATTTATTTGGCGGAGAATGATTCTTGGAACAGTAATTATAAATGGGCGCTTAATAAAGGTGGTATGTTTCGCAAATGGTATGGAAACAGAGTCTTAGAAGGGGTGCTCACTGGACAATTCAGCCTGTGAAGTTTTTTTTGGAAGAATGAAGAATGAGATGTTCTACGGCCGTCCTTGGCAAGGTATCACAGTAAAGGATTTTATACAGCAGATTGAGGCTTATATGGTATGGTATCGGGATGCGAGAATCAAAATATCTCTTGGAGATTTAAGTCCAGCAGAATATAGAATCAAAATGGGATTAGCCATATAGTCCAATAAAATGTCCGCACCCCCTAGGTAAACATGGGTATACTATTTGATTAAATAATAAACATAGTTTAAATACTTGACATTGTTAATATTATGTGATATATTGTTCTCAAAAGGAGGTGATAACGTGGATTCTATGCAAACCAAGCAGATTGTTCGATTGCAGGATAACTTATCTGTAATACGAAGAATTGCGGGCTGGACAACGGAAGAGCTTGGCAATATGATTGGTGTAACGAAGGCAACTATTAGCAATTTGGAAAACAAGAAATCCCCTATGACATTAACTCAATACATTGCTATTCGAACTGTTATAGATCACGAAATACAGACAAATACAGAAAACACTGTGTTGCCCCAAGTTGTTTCCATATTGCTAGATAATGATGATTTGTCGGAAAAAGAGCAAAAAGAACTTTCTCAAAAAATTAATACAGTTGCTGCGGCAGCGGGTGGCGGTGTTTCTGGAGTAGCTTTGGCAAGTCTTTTTGCAACAGTTGCCGCTCTGCCTTTTTTAGGAGTTGCTACTATGCCACTTACAATTACAGGTATGTGGTTACCGAAAATTCTTAGATCTAGGAAAAAACAAAAAGATAAAAACAAGGAGGATAACAAAAATGGATAAAATTGTTTCAAAAATTAGTGCATTCGGAGTACCAGGCTTAATATTACTTGTTGCCATTTCTGCTACAGGACTTACAGGCGCAGCTGCCATTACGGCGGCGTTGGCGGCAATTGGGCCTGGAGGAATTCTCGGGGGAATTGCAACACTAGGGTTGGCTGGACTTATTTTAGAAGGCTTAAATGAATGGGGATTTGAGGCTATTTTTTCTGCCGTAGTGAAAGAACTTTATGCAAAAGGTGAAACCAAGGAATCAATTTTGCAAAAAATAAAAAAATATCCAATCAGCAAGTCACTAAAAAGGAAGCTAAAAGAAGATCTTGAAATGCTGTGAAATACTTTAATGCATACTAATTCAAGTGGAACCGATAAAATAGGAAAAAACGTAGCCGTGAAGTGAAACTTTGAAGCTGAGCTTAACAATGTCAGAATAGATTATAGTTTTAGTATGCATGGTCATGGTAGAAAGACCCGCCTTTAGCATATTTTACGAGGTATGCTGTTACTGTCTGCAAGTAGAATCTGGATAGGGGACAACCCCGGCCATGCAGCTTCTTAAAGATAGATGAGAAAAAGTAGGCGTTTTGGTAGTCGATAGCTTGCAAATGCCTATAATATGAGATTTTAAAAGAGTTCGATTTTCTTAAACGCCTCGCCTTTGGTCGCCCCTCACGCAGGGGCGTGGATTGAAATGAAGATTTTCGGCTCTACCTTTTCTCTCTAAGATTATGTTTTGAACATTTGTTCTGACTTGCATCTTGACTTGCATTTTTTAAAATAATTGCATATATTTGCGTGTTTTTACGTGAAATAGAGCCACAAAAAACCGCACCAAACAGCCAACAAATGGCTGCCTGATGCGGTTTTTGCTTGGTGGGCCATCAGGGACTCGAACCCCGGACCGACCGGTTATGAGCCGGTTGCTCTAACCAACTGAGCTAATGGCCCGCACAGTACCGGTCACTTTATTTAAATATGTCTCAGAAACTCTAATATAATAGCATATAAATTAAAAAAGTGCAATACAAAAATGAAAAAAAGATGCAATCAATATTTACATTTATGAGAAAAAAGACTATAGTAAAATTATCCAAATAATTTACAACGTGAACTCTATTTTAAGGTGGGTGCGAAATGAATATTGTTAATGTAACGGAAGACCTAGTGCAGCAGAAACTGGATGAGATTATTGACACATTAGACTGCTGTCAGTGCGAGCGGTGCAGGTTGGATATGATCTTATACGCACTGAATCGTATGTCCCCAAAATATGTGAGCACGGATCTCGGCAGGGCATATGCCAAATGGGATTCCATGTCCAGCCAGTTTGAAATCGATTTGCTAACAGTTTTATATGAAGCTGCGAAAAAAGTAAAAATGAATCCGCGGCATAACCTTAAGAAGTAAAACTTCTGTATATCTTTTTTGCCTCGGCCGTTCCGGTCGGCGTCGCAGCCAGACCGCCTATCCCGGTTTCCTTTAATGCAGAAGGCATCAAATCACCGACTGAGCGCATGGCGTCAATCACCTCATCCGCAGGAATAACGCTGTCTATTCCGGCAAGGGCCATGTCCGCACTGCTAATAGCGTTCATAGCTCCGATGACATTTCGTTTCACACAGGGGATTTCCACAAGGCCCGCTACAGGGTCACATACCAGACCAAGCAAATTCATCAGAGCCATAGCGCACGCGTTGGCACACATGATGGGTGAGCCACCTTTTAAACTGACCAGTGCCGCCGCAGCCATTGCAGAAGCTGATCCAATTTCCGCTTGGCAGCCGCCTTCTGCACCTGAAATTGATGCGCGTGAAGCAATGATTTGTCCGAACCCCGCTGCGACAAACAGTGCCTTAATAATTTCTTTGTCATCGGTTTTGTTTGCCTTGGAGAACGGAATCAGTACAGCAGGCAGCACTCCGCATGAACCGGCAGTTGGCGCCGCAACAATGCGCTTCATGCAAGCATTATTTTCGCCCATACACAGTGCTTCTGCAATCACTTTTGAGAGAAAGATGCCGGCAATACTGCTGCCGGCTTTGGCATACGCATGCATTTTTCCGCCATCCCCACCAACTAGCCCGCTTTTGGAACGTGCTGCCTCACTGTACTCTGCACTTGCAGTTTGCATGGCAGTCCAGAGTGCACTCATTTGCCGAAGCGAATCTTCGCGGGTGCTTCCGCGGTCTTTTATGTCCTCATTTACAATGACTTCCCAAAGCGGAAGATTTTGATCCGCGGTTGCTGCCAAAAGCTGCTTTATCGATGAAAATGCCATAACGTTTCTCCTTTATTGGTCCAAATTCAGGTAGGTAACCTTGATGATACCGTCTTTCTTGGCGAGAGAGGCAAGCGGCTGTGCGGGAATCGGCTGGTCGCATTCCAGCACCATCACAGCGTAACCGCCCCTTACGTTTCGGTACAGCTGCATGGTCGCGATGTTTACAGAGTGTTGGGATAAAAGTGTTGTTACCTGCGCCACGTGACCCGGCTGGTCAAGATTATGAACAATCAAAGTAGGGCAGTCGCCGGAAAAGTTTGTTTCAATTCCATCAACCCGGCAGATGCGGATTTTTCCGCCGCCGATGGATGAGGCAACGACCTCCAGTCGTTTACCGCTTTTTCCCGTTACACGAAGCATTGCAGTGTTCGGGTGAACACCCCGCAGCACAACAGTGCCCATGGTGAATTTCATTCCTTTTTGCTTTGCAATCTCAAAGCTGGCGGGAATCTTAACATTATCCGGCTTCATGCCAAGCAGGCCCGCTACCAATGCACGGTCGGTACCGTGCCCCTCTCCGGTGGCAGCGAAAGATCCATGAAGCAGCATTTCTGCGTCTAGAACGGGTTCTCCCAAAAGTTTTCTTGTAATCAGCCCAATTCGCACAGCACCTGCTGTATGGGAACTGGACGGGCCGACCATAATTGGGCCCATGATGTCAAAAAGGTTCATTCGGTTTCCTGCCTTTCCCCGGCGGTTCGGACAAGCCATCTTGTAGTGGATATATTAACAAATATCATAGCATTTTTTGTGAATAAATCAATATCAGTAAAATAATATGCAGTATAACTTTATTTTTTATGGTCGGTTGTGTTTTTGTCTGGCATGAATTCTTCTTGTGCCGCGGCCATGAGGGAGAGCAGACTGCCCACGGCACTTAAAAAGTTGCCGAGTACATTGATTTCGTTGGCATTTAATTCCTGGGAAATGTCCAGGGCAAATGCCGTTGCGGCCAACAGTAAATTTGTTCCATATTCATTTTTGCCCATACTTTCATCCCCAGAAATCAAATCATAACAGCATATGGCTGCGGACTTTTGATTAGAAGCTATTGCCACGCGTCATTTGGCACCCTATAATATAATTAAGTTAGGTGTTCCCAATATCATCTATAAAGGAGAAGCTGCCCATGGTATGTACGACGACTCCTTCCATTGAAGGCAAAAAAATTGTTGAGTATAAGGGAATTGTGTTTGGAGAGGTTATCTCATGCGTGAATTTTGTGAAGGACTTTGCCGCGGGACTATCCAATTTTTTCGGAGGTCGTTCCGGAACGTATGAAAATGAATTGATTCAGGCCAGAGAAAATGCAATTGCGGAGATGGAAAATCGCGCTCGGCGCTTAGGCGCAGATGCCGTTGTCGGCGTTAAACTGGACTATGAAGTGTTAGGTGCCAACAATGGGATGTTGATGGTTATCCCTCCGGAACGGCTGTTTGTTTGGAATAAGTCTTCCGCTTGCGAATTTTTTTCTTCATTTTCCCCATACTAATTTGTATTTCAGGGGGAATGAAGAATGAAAAAGCGCAGCAGAAAACTTAAAAATTTTCTATTTGCCTTTTCGGGAGTTGTTTTAGTATTTGTGCTTTTTGCATCGTGCGTCCTTGCATTTCTCGAAGCTTATTCTTATCACGACAGCAGAGAACAAGCGCAGAGTGCGGCAGATGCTTCCTCCAAAATTTCTTCTGTGGGCACAAATGAACTTGCTTCTGAGGCAGTAGATTCGGTCGTTATTACGGATGAGGATTTGATTTTAGTTAATTACAACCATAAACTGCCGGCGGGCTATCAGCCGGATCTCATTACGGTATACGGGGTGCAAATAAATCGGCGGGCAGCGGAAGCTTATGAGAAAATGAATATCGCCGCTGCAAAGGATGGAATTTCCCTATGGATATCTTCCGCGTACCGCAGCAGCGAGCGGCAGGAAGAATTGTTCCAAAGGGAGATAGATGCATACTCTAAAACATATTCTTCTCCACAGGAAGCCGAAGCATATGCGGAGAAATCTGTTGCCCGCCCAGGATACAGTGAGCACAGTACAGGCCTTGCACTGGATTTAAACGGCGTGCGGGACGATTTTGATACCACGCCGGCTTTTCGCTGGCTGGATGAACATGCACAGGAATATGGGTTTGTTCTGCGGTATCCAAAGGACAAGCAGGAAATTACCAAAATTAAATACGAGCCTTGGCATTACCGCTATGTGGGAATAGAAAACGCTCAGATTATGAAAGAAAAGAACCTGTGTCTGGAGGAATATATTGATTATCTGCAAAAAAATGGGGACGTTCGTTGATAATCCCTTCGGAATTTGGTATAATCTACAATCAGAATCTTTACCGCAGCAAACGCGGCAGGAGGGTATATGATTCATGGTCAAGAAAGTTAGAACAAGATTTGCCCCCAGTCCGACCGGCATTATGCATGTCGGCAATCTGAGGACAGCACTGTTTGAATATTTGATAGCAAAATCAAACGGAGGGGATTTTATCCTTCGTATTGAAGACACAGACCGCGAGCGGTATGTGGAAGGCGCTCTGGAAGTGATTTACCGCACGTTAGATATGGTCGGCCTCAAACATGATGAAGGACCGGATGTTGGAGGCGATTACGGCCCTTATGTGCAGAGTGAAAGAAAAGAACTGTACCGCAAATATGCGGAGCAGCTTGTAGCAGAAGGCAAGGCTTACCGCTGTTTTTGCTCTAAGGAACGGCTGGAGTCACTTCACCAAGCGAAGGAGGAAAACGGGGGTGGATATGACCGGCACTGCCGCAATCTTCCAAAGGAAGAAGTGGAGCGGCTTCTTGCTGCGGGAACGCCCTATGTTATCCGCCAAAAAATGCCTCTGGAAGGTTCTACCACCTTCAATGATGTCGTATATGGCCCCATTACAATTGAAAATAAGGAACTGGAAGATCAAATTCTGCTAAAGTCGGATGGTTATCCCACCTATAACTTTGCAAATGTCATAGACGACCATTTGATGAAAATTACCCATGTGGTACGCGGCTGCGAGTATCTGTCCTCCACGCCGAAATACAACCTTCTTTACGAGGCGTTCGGATGGGAAGTGCCCACCTACGTGCATTTGCCGCTGATTATGGGTAAAAATGCGGATGGAAGTGTGTCCAAACTGTCGAAACGGCACGGTTCCACCAGTTTTCAGGATTTAATTCAGGAAGGGTATCTTGCGAGGGCGATTGTGAACTACATAGCCCTCCTTGGCTGGTGTCCTAAAGATAATCGAGAGTTATTTACGCTCGACGAACTGGTCGAAAACTTCTCTATTGACGGAATCAGCAAATCTCCGGCTGTGTTTGATTATGATAAACTGCTGTGGTTTAATGGAGAAATTATCCGCTCCATGTCACAGGAAGAATTTTTGGAAAACGCGATGCCGTATTTTCGGCAGTTGTTCCCGCAGGGAGATTATCGCTGGGATGTGTTGGCAAGTGTTCTGCAGCCGCGCATAACCAAATTCAAAGATATTCCGGGAATGCTCGGCTTTTTGAAAGAATTGCCTGATTATCCGGCGGATTATTTTATCAACAAGAAAAGTAAGACGAATTTGGAAAATAGCGCGGAAATGCTCAAAGCTGCGATTCCAACACTAAAATCACTGCAAAATTGGGATCTGAAAGAAATTCACGATGCTTTAATCGGTCTTGCACAGCAGTTAGGAGTTAAGAACGGAACACTGCTTTGGCCTGTACGCATTGCGGCGGCAGGTACAAAAGTGACACCCGGCGGTGCCATAGAGATTTTATGCTTCCTTGGTAAGGAAGAGTCGCTGCGACGTCTGGAAGCAGGACTGGAAAAACTGAACAAGGAGTCGGAATCATGAGTGAAGAAATTAAAAATCCAGAGGATATAAGTACTGGCAATTTTATTCATACCATTATTAAAGAAGATATTTCAAAAGGCGGACGCTTTGAAGGCCAGAAGGTTCACACAAGATTCCCACCCGAGCCGAACGGATATCTGCACATCGGACATGCCAAAGCAATTTGCATCGATTTTGGCACGGCGGAAAAGTTCGGTGGGATATGCAATCTGCGGATGGACGACACCAATCCCACGAAAGAGGATGATGAATATGTTGAGGCCATTAAGGAAGATATTAAATGGCTTGGTTTTTCGTGGGATGATCGTTTTTACTATGCCTCCGATTATTTCCCGCAAATGTACGAGTTAGCGGAAAAACTGATCCGCGACGGGTATGCCTATGTGTGCGAACTGACGCCGGAACAATTCCGGGAATATCGCGGCGATTTGACACACCCGGCGCGCAGCCCGTACCGTGACCGGCCAGTTGAGGAGAGTTTAGACTTGTTCCGCCGTATGCGTGCCGGTGAATTTGAAGACGGCCGAATGACGCTGCGTGCAAAAATTGATCTTGCTTCCGGCAATTTTAATCTGCGTGATCCTGTTCTTTACCGAATTAACCACACGCCGCATCATCGCACAAAAACCGATTGGTGCATCTACCCCATGTACGATTTTGCGCATCCCATAGAAGATGCGTTAGAAGGTATTACCCATTCGCTGTGTTCTCTGGAATTTGAGGACCATCGTCCTTTGTATGATTGGGTCATTGAACATATTGATTTGCCTTCAAAGCCGCGTCAGATTGAATTTGCGCGCCTGAACATCAACAATACCGTCATGAGCAAGCGCAAACTGCGCGAATTGGTGGAAAAAGGCTATGTTTCCGGCTGGGATGACCCGCGGATGCCAACTCTCTGCGGGTTAAGGCGCAGGGGCTACACACCGGCTTCCATTCGCAATTTCTGCGAACGTATCGGCGTTGCGAAAGTAAATTCGACGGTGGAGTACAGCTTTTTGGAACATTGCCTGAGGGAAGACCTTAATAAAAATGCCCGCCGTGCCATGGCTGTTCTCAATCCTGTCAAACTGATTCTGACCAATTACCCGGAGGATAAAACCGAAATATTTGAAGTGGAAAACAATCCTGAAAAACCGGAAGAGGGAACGCGTCAGGTCAGCTTTTCTCGGGAATTGTGGATTGAACGCGAGGACTTTATGGAGGTACCGACGAAAAAATATTTTCGCCTTTTCCCGGGGAACGAAGTGCGCTTAAAGACTGCGTATGTTGTGAAATGCACCGGCTGTGAAAAGGATGCTGACGGCAATATTACGGCTGTGTACGCAGAATATGACCCTCAGACGCGCGGCGGCAATACACCGGATGGAAGAAAGATAAAAAGCACGATTCATTGGGTAGACGCAAGAACCGCCAAAGATGCGGAAGTACGTCTGTACGACAGTTTGTTTACCGTTCCGAATCCGGAAGACGGAGACTTTTTGGAAGCAATTAATCCAAATTCTTTGAAAGTTCTAACCGGCTGCAAAGTGGAACCGTGGTTAGCGGAAGTGGAAGCTCCTGCTTCCTTCCAGTTTATGCGGCAAGGCTATTTTTGCGTGGACAACCGCGACAGCCGTCCGGGGCATCCGGTGTTTAACCGTTCGGTTTCGCTTAAAGACGGCTTTAAAAAGAAAAAATAATTATATGTCATGATAAAAATATCGCCCGGTGCAGTTTTTACAGCACCGGGCGATATTCCTGTTTTATTTAATGGATTGTCCATAAATTCCTTGTACGCTGACTTCGCCTGCAGTGACGATTTCTTTTGTCCCATCATCCAATTCTACGATAAGCTCTCCCTCTGGAGAAATATCGACTGCTGTTCCTTTGACCGCAGCGCCTCGGCGTGTAAAACTAACGCGGCGCCCGAGCGAAATACACAGCTTTTTATAGTCCTCCCAAAATACAGGATCTGATTCCGCATTTTGCTTGAGCAGCGTTTCAAACTGAATTAAAATTTCCTGCAAAAGCGAAACGCGCCTTAGAGGCTTTCCGATTTCCATGCGAATAGAGGTAGCCTTGTCCCGAATATTTTCGGGAAATGCTGTATTGTTTACATTGATACCAATGCCGACGATTACAAATTCTACGCGTTCAACCTCGGCAGTCATTTCCGTTAGAATGCCACAGACTTTTTTACCACCAATGATAATATCGTTTGGCCATTTGATTTGCGCATCACATCCGGTTAGACTGCGTATGGCGCGCGTGACGGCAAGCCCGGCGAGAAGGGTTGTTACGGATATCCGCAGCGGCAGAATACCGGGCCGAAGCAGCAGGGAGCACCACAGTCCCGTCCCTGCGGGAGAAGCCCAACTGCGCCCCAGACGTCCTTTGCCGCCGGTTTGCTGTTCGGAGACGAATAAACTTCCGTTCGGTGCTCCGGCGAGAGCTTTTCTCTTGGCTTCTTCATTTGTGGAATCTATGCTTTCATAACAAAAAATACTTCTCCCCAAATATTCTGTTTCCAGTCCTGCACTGATTTCCGCTTCAGAATACCGATCCGGGCAGCGTTCCAATCGATATCCGCGGTTTGTTGCGGATTGAATTTCGTAGCCTTCTTCGCGAAGGGCATTAATACATTTCCATACTGCTGTGCGGGAAATATGAAGCTGTTCGCTTAGTTCTTCTCCTGAGACAAATCCGCCATTGTCACGGAGACGGTTGAGGATTTCTTCTTTGGTTCCCATTGTCATCCCAGCCTTATCATTCAGATTGATTTTATTATATGCCCTGCTGGGATAAACCGCAAGTGCGGGAAAAGCAGGTGAATGTATTGCTGTTTTTTGTTTTTTGGTCTATACTATAAACGTTATTTTAATTTACAGAAGAGGGGTGCGCTTAATGGACGTCCGACCGGGAGACGTGCTGCGGATGAAAAAATCACATCCGTGCGGCGGTAATACGTTTCTGGTACTGCGTTCCGGTATGGATTTTAAAATCCAATGCCAAAAATGCGGTCATGTAGTGATGATCCCGCGCCTGAAATGCGAAAAGAATATTAAAAAGATTATTCGTGAAACCAATCAGGATGATTTGTAGCTTCCTTTGTTTTCAGCATAAAACGAACAAAGGAGTTATAATATGTTTGAAAATTTAGCAGTATTTGAAAAACGATATGAAGAGTTAAATCAAAAGCTTTTTGAACCGGCAGTTGCGTGCGATCCGGAACAGTCAAGAAAGCTGATGAAAGAAGTTCGCTCCATCGAAGCAATTGTGGAGAAATACAGGGAATACCGAAAAACGGAAGAAGCAGAAAAAGACGCTAAACAAATCTTAAACGAGGAATCGGATAAGGAACTGCGCCATATGGCCGAGGAGGAAATCGCAACGGCGCGCGCGGACCGCGAACGAATTGCGGAGGAATTAAAAGTTTTGCTGCTTCCCCGCGACCCGAACGATGAAAAAAATGTCATCGTAGAAATTCGCGGCGGTGCGGGCGGAGAAGAAGCTGCCCTGTTTTCCGGTGTTCTGTTCCGCATGTATAGTATGTACGCGCAGGCGAGAGGATGGAAGACGGAAATTTTAAACGCCAATGAAACTGAACTTGGCGGTTTTAAGGAAATCAGTTTTATGATTACCGGAGACGGCGCCTATTCCCGCCTAAAATACGAAAGCGGTGTACACCGCGTGCAGCGCGTGCCGGAAACCGAGCAGCAGGGCAGAATCCACACTTCAACCGCGACGGTTGCCGTTTTGCCGGAAGTGGAAGAAATTGAGTTTGAATTGGATCCGAATGACCTGAAAATCGATACATTCCGCTCCAGCGGTGCCGGCGGACAGCACATCAATAAAACGTCGTCCGCAATCCGTGTTACCCATCTGCCGACCGGCATGGTAGTCGAATGTCAGGACGAACGAAGCCAATTTAAGAACAAAGATCGTGCTTTAAAAATCCTGCGCAGCCGCTTATATGAACTCAAACAGAAGGAACAGGATGATAAAGTTGCGGCAGAACGCCGTTCGCAGGTGGGAACAGGTGACCGCTCCGAGCGCATACGAACTTACAATTATCCGCAGGGTCGTGTGACGGATCACCGTATCGGTCTGACACTGTATCGGCTGGATGCGATTCTAAACGGAGATTTGGATGAAATTTTAGACGCACTGATTGCGGCGGACCGAGCCGCAAAATTAGAAAAATCGGCTGAAAACGGAACATATTTGGGAGAATAACAATAACATGGAAACTGTTTTATTGGACGCGGCAAAGAAGGAATCAATTGAGACCGCGGCCCATATAATAAGAAACGGCGGCCTTGTCGGCATGCCGACAGAAACCGTCTACGGTCTTGCCGCGAACGCGCTTGATGAAACAGCGGTTCGCAAAATTTTTGAGGCGAAAGGCAGGCCGCAGGATAATCCGCTGATTGTCCATATTTCAGGACTGGAGCAATTGAAAACTCTTGTTAAAAACCTGCCGGAATCCGCAAAAAAACTGGCGGCGGCGTATTGGCCTGGCCCTCTTACCATGGTACTTGAGAAATCGGACCTTATTCCCGATGTAGTCAGTACCGGTCTTCCCACGGTGGGCATACGATTTCCGTCTCATCCGGTCGCACAGGCACTGATTACCGCTGCGGGTGTGCCTATTGCCGCACCATCTGCCAATCGTTCCGGTTTCCCCAGCACCACAACGGCAGAACATGTGATGCGAGATATGAATGGTAAAATCGATGCTGTGCTTGACGGCGGTGCTTGCGGTGTTGGGGTGGAATCCACTATTGTAGCGCTTTCGTCGGAGCCGCCACGGCTGCTCCGCCCGGGCGGGATTACGCTCGAACAGCTGCGTGCTGTGCTGGGACGTGTGGATGTGGACTCGGCTGTGATGAATCCTCTGCCGAAGGGGGCACATCCAATGTCCCCCGGAATGAAGTATAAACATTATTCACCGAAAGCAAATGTTATCATCCTCAGCGGCGGAGAAGATGCTTTCGTTCATTATGTCAACTCCCATGCACAGCCGGGGGTTGCAGCACTTTGCTACGATGGGGAAGAACGCCTTTTAAAAGTGCCTGCGGTTTGCTACGGAGCGGAAAGCGATGCGGAGGCTCAGGCACGCGAATTGTTTGAGGCACTTCGGCGTCTTGACGATTTGGGAGCGAAAACGGTCTATGCGCGCTGTCCTGCGCCGAAAGGAGTTGGCCTTGCAGTTTACAACAGGCTGATGCGCGCCGCAGGATTTGAGGTGATCCATCTTGAATAAGCCGGTTATTGGACTGACGGGACCGACCGGAGCTGGTAAATCCACGGTGGCGGCTGTGTTCCGCGACCTCGGCTGTGCCATTATTGACGCGGATATCCTTGCAAGGAAAGCTGTGACAAACGCCGAATGTTTACATGCATTGTCGGGAGAATTTGGCGCAGATATTGTACGCTCCGATGGTTCTTTGAATCGAGAATTGCTGGCAAAGCGGGCTTTTTCCACTCCTGAAAAAACGGAAAAACTCAACAGGATTACACATCCGGTGATTTTGCAAGAGACCACCCGTCGCATCCGAGAATTTCAAAACAGCAATATAACGGCTATTATTTTGGATGCAGCATTGTTGTTTGAAAGCGGCGCGGATTCCCTTTGCAATACGACAGTTGCGGTGACAGCGCCGCCGGAATCCCGTTTGAAAAGGATTATGAAGCGGGACGGAATAACGGCAGAGGCCGCAAAACAGCGCATGAGCGCACAGCATTCGAATCGGTTCTATGAGGAACGGGCAGCGTATGTTTTTGACGGGTGTACAGCCTATGAGGTTCTGCAGGAAAGGGTGACACAACTGCTCAGACAAATTTTGGAGGAGACGAATGAAGCTCTCTAAGAGATCGATTAAATCTGTGTTGTTCTGGGCGGTTTTGCTGATTGCTGCAGTTGTGCTGCTCCGCACCGGATATGACAGATTTCAAAAATCGCTTTATCCTCTGCGCTATACGGAATATGTCGAAAAATATGCCCGGGAGTATGATTTGGATCTGGCGCTGGTGTACGCGGTTATTCGCTCGGAAAGTAATTTCGACGCCGATGCAAAATCCCGTTCCGGGGCACTTGGACTGATGCAGCTGATGCCGGAAACATTTCAATGGCTGCAGGAAAGCGAAAATGAAAATTATTCCGAAGAAGACCTTTTCCGGCCGGATGTCAATATCCGTTATGGCTGCAGATACCTTTCCATGATGCTGCAAAAATACGGGGTTCTTCGCACTGCGCTGTGCGCTTATAATGCAGGAACCGGCACAGTGGACGGCTGGCTGCAAGATCCGCAGCTTTCCCCAGATGGGAAAAATTTGAGTCAAATCCCATATCGTGAAACACAAAATTATGCAGATGCCGTTGAAGACAGCTATGCAATATATCAAAAGCTTTATCATATATAAAAGGAGATACAAAAAATGGAGAAAAAAGAAGAGACAGCTCAGGTAAAAGAGATGTCCGAAAAGCTCTTAATCAACCGGAAATCTGGATATTTCCAAGTACCAGAGGATAAAGTGAAACAGGCCGATCAATTTTGCGAAGGTTATAAGAAATTTATTGGCACAGCAAAAACGGAACGTGAAGTAGTTCGCTATGCGATTGAAAACGCTGAAAAAGCCGGATTTGTGCCTTATGAACCGGAAAAGCACTATAAGGCCGGCGATCGCATTTATTACAACAACCGCGACCGTGCCGTGATTTTTGCAGTCATCGGAGAGGAAGGCTGCCGCGACGGCGTACGGATTGCCGCTGCCCATATCGATTCTCCGCGTTTGGATTTGAAGCCGCACCCACTCTATGAAAAGGACGGCCTTGCACTTTTTAAATCGCATTATTACGGCGGTATTAAAAAATATCAGTGGACCGCAATTCCTCTTTCACTGCATGGACGAGTTGTTTTAAAGGATGGAACGAAAGTGGATCTGCGTGTCGGCGAAGAACCGGGGGACCCGCAGTTTACTGTAACGGACCTTTTGCCTCACCTTGCAGATGAACAGATGAAGAAAACGCTTTCTAAGGCGATTGAAGGGGAAAATCTAAATATCTTGGCCGGGAGTCGCCCGGTGCGCGCAGATGAGGGAGAAAATCTGGTTAAACTCAATTTGATGAAAATTTTGAATGAGAAATATGGCATGACAGAAGAGGATTTTGTTTCTGCCGATTTGGAACTGGTCCCCGCGTTTGGTGCAACGGATATTGGATTTGACCGCAGTATGATTGGTGCATACGGCCATGACGACAGAGTTTGTTCTTATCCGGCTTTCATGGCGGCACTGAACGCTAAAACGCCGAAGCATACGGTACTGACAGTTCTAGCAGATAAGGAAGAAATCGGCAGTGATGGCAACACAGGACTGAACAGTCAGTTTATGCATTATTTTATTGCCGATTTGGCGGAAGCGGAAGGTTTGAAAGTACGGCATGTGCTCAGCCGGTCCAAATGCCTTTCTGCCGATGTGACGGCGGCATATGACCCCACTTATCCAGAAGCGTACGAGGCGGCGAACTCCTGTTACCTCAATAACGGTGTTGGTATGGCAAAATACACGGGTGCCCGCGGAAAGGCCGGTTCCAGCGAGGCCTCTGCCGAATTTGTTTCTGAAATCCGCCGCTTGTTTGAGGCAAACGGTGTGCTTTGGCAAATTGGCGAACTCGGTAAAGTGGATGCCGGTGGCGGCGGAACAGTTGCTATGTTTGTCGCTAACTTGAATGTGGACGTTGTGGATATCGGTGTGCCGGTATTGTCTATGCATTCTCCGTTTGAGATTGTTTCCAAACTGGATATTTATATGACATATGCGGGCATCAAGGCGTTTTTTGAATCGGTTTAAATAATATTGGCAGGGAAAAGAGATCGTCTTTCTCTTTTTCCCTGCCTGGATTTTAGATTTGCTTGTTTCATTCGTTTATAGAATATTATGCCTAAAATGCCTTGTTCAATTTTGTTGACATTGTCATTTTTCCATGCTATGATTAAAAAAATCGCTTTTTTGGCTTTTACCATAAATAGGTTGTGTAAATAGTTTTATAAATATTTCCTGCTGAAGGATGATAATAACTATGGTGCAATTCCTCATCGTAGATGATTCTGTATTTTCACAAAAAGTAACTGCTCATTTATTACAAGAAGCATGGCCGGATAAAGATCTAAAAATTAGTTTTGCTTCCAACGGAGAAGAGGGCCTGAAAATTTTTCGGACGCTGAAACCGGATTTTATATTTGTAGATCTCTTGATGCCGAAATTGAGCGGGACTGACTTAATAAAGGCCATCCAACAAGAAGGCAATTCCGGTATCATCGTGGTAACCGCAGATGTGCAAAAAAGTGTTCGGGAGGAAATGGAAGCCCAAAAGATTTTAGCGTTTGTCAATAAACCCCTGAACCGTGAAAAAATGCGGTTGCTGTGCGACCGAATGATAAGGAACGATGGAAATGAATCGGGAATGCTTTCGTTATGATATTCTAAGTGAACTGTTCAACATAGGCGTTGGAAAAGCGGCGAATATGTTATCTGAAATTGTCAATAAAAAGATTAGTCTGAAGGTGCCGCGGATCATTATTCCGGATACAGCGGACGATGCACAAAAAAAGGTGGATCCATTTTCAGAATTGTTTGATGCAGCGCTGATGGTGTCAACCATATCTTTTTCAGACAAACTGAAAGGCAAGGCGAATTTAGTTTTTCCAGCGGACAAAGTTAAAAAGCTTGTTGCGCTTTGTTCCGGAGAGGATTCCGTTCTGCCGGAAGATACCGAATTTTCAGATGTGGATTTTGATGTGATACGAGAAATTGGTAATATTCTGCTAAACTGTATTTTAGGAGAACTGGGTAATTTAATCCATATTCATCTGACTTACGATCTCCCTAGGGTAGAAATTTACAATCAAAATGATTTTAAACCAACTGCGGAAGACCAAACCAATCATTCTTTTCTCATCTTGTTTGTCACGTTTCTGATTGACAACACTGAAATTGAAGGAGCCGTTGTCATAGATTTGATGGTAGAATCGATTCAAGAACTTTTTCATTTGCTTGATGAAATTGAGGCGAGGCTTTAATGGATAAGTCTGCGCGAGAAATATTAGATCATCTGAATTTAGGTATTGTCATTGTAGATGAACATTTGAATATCTTATTTCGAAACCGTTTCATGCAAAAATTTGAGACGAATCAAGGAAAAGGTGAAAGTTGCAGCACACTTCTAGATTTAATTCCTGGATTTAACAGTCCCTATTTCAAAAATTCGTTGGCAGATGCGCTGGAACGGGGGCATTGCCTTTTTTTTCTGCGGCCATGCATAGCAACCTTTGCCACTGCCGTGAAAAATATAACATTCGAGTGACACGGTTTTTAGAAGAGAATCAAAAGCGCTTGCTGCTGGAGTTTTCGGAAGTGACAGAATCTTTCGAGAGAATTCGTCAGTTACGGGAGAGCATTAATCAGCTCCGCCTGTTAAATCGTGAGCTTAAACAAAAAGAATTGGCCATTCAGAATCTCGCATATTACGATCAGCTGACCGGAGTGGCTAACAGGACGCTTTTTTACGAATTAGCCGAAAAATTTCTGGCAGCGGCAAAACGCAATCACGAGATTCTCGGTCTAATGTTTATTGATGTGGACAATTTTAAGCAGATTAACGATACATACGGCCATGAAGCCGGTGATAGGGTATTGGTGCAGGTAGCTGAAATTCTGACAGCCGCAGCCCGTAGGAACGATGTTGTTGCACGTTACGGCGGTGATGAGTTTCTCATTTTGCTGCCCCAAATTAATACCCCGGAAAACTGCAATATTGTCATGTCTAAAATTTTACAGGCAAAACGGGATGCAGTCATTTGTAATGGTGTTTCCGTGGAAATCTGTCTGAGCGTTGGAGTAAGTTTTTATCCTCAGGACGGCGATTCTGTGGATAAGCTGATTGTCAAGGCAGATCATGCAATGTATGTTGCCAAAAAGACAGAAGGGGATAACTGGTATTACCATGCCAAAGATCGTTGATACCTTCAGGCAGTTTGTCCTCTGCTAAGTGTCTCAAACAAGAGTGGAACATGTAAAGCAGTTTCGTAAAATGTTCCGGCTCTATAATAAATGTTGGGGTGTAACGAATAGGGTCTGCGAAAAGGGAGCAAAAAAGTAGAGCATATTCGATGAAAAACCTTTAAAATGGAGATTACCACACCACCATTTGGGAGGTCATCGATATGCTCTGTACTCATTCTATCGAAAAATTGCTTGGATTAAAAGGGGTAATCGTAAAAAATGTGAGGCAATTGCCTGATAAAACGGAAATTTTTATTGAGTTACCGAGAAAACCGCATGTTTGCCCCTGTTGTGGCCATCAAACCAGCTACGTTCATGATTACCGTTGTCAAACAGTAAAAGACATTCCCGCTTTTGGCAAACATACCTCCCTGATTCTACGAAAGCGCCGATATCGCTGCCATTCTTGTGGAAAGCGTTTCTTTGAAGATAACTCGTTTTTGCCTAGATATCATCGCATGACAAACCGTTTAGCCTCATATATCATTTCAAAGCTTTCCGACGTGCGTTCTTTTACCAGTGTAGCACGTGAAGTAAATCTTTCGGTTGCAACTATTATCCGGATTTTTGATTGTATCAACTATGGTAAACCGCAGAAATTACCCGAAGTTGTATCGATTGATGAGTTTAAAGGCAATACAAGCGGCGAGAAATATCAGTGCATTCTGACCGATCCGGTCCGTCACCGAATCCTTGATATTCTTCCTGCTCATTACAACCACAAACTGACAGAATATTTCGGCCAGCTTGACCGTTCTCAAACCAAACATTTTGTCAGCGATATGTGGAGTACATATGCTAGTATTGCTCAAACATATTTTAAAGATTCCAATTATGTCATTGACAAATATCATTACATTCGCCAAGTATTTTGGGCCTTTGAAGCCGTTCGCAAGGAAGAACAGAAAAAATTCAGTAAAACCCGAAGAATTTATTTTAAACGCTCCCGAATCTTACTGAACAAGCGATATCAATTTCTCACTCCGGAGCAAAAGCAACAGGTCGATCTTATGCTCTATGCCAGTAACCGTCTGCTGACAGCCTACTCTCTGAAAGAACAGTTTTTCAAAGTCCTTGAATCTTCTGACAGCGTGTCCGCACGGACAGCGCTATCCCATTGGATTATGGCCGCACAAAACAGTGAACTTTCAAGATTTGTTGCTTGTGGAAATACCATGGTCCGCTGGTCAAAAGGTATTCTAAATTCGTTTGATTGTCCTTACACCAATGGTTTTACCGAAGGGGTTAACAACAAGATTAAGGTACTCAAACGCAATGCCTACGGTTATCGTAATTTTCGTCGCTTCCGCAATCGTATTCTTCACATGTTCCATCATTCAACGGAAAATGGAGCAGCTTAACGCCGCTCCATCCGGTGTTTCCATTTTGGGTTACCCCAACTATTGACATAGAGCCAATGTTCCTGCATCATAGAAAAAGCCCGAAAAAACGTTTAAAACGTTTTTTCGGGCTTTTTATTATCATATGAAAACTCCCGGCTATGCCGGGATGTTCAGAAAAGCTTAAGCGATGAGAAAAATAAAAGATCCTTTTGATATAATGAAGTTGCGGTCTGCCAACTGCAACAGAATATATCAAAAGGAGACATTCGAAATGAAAACGAATGATATAAATAGTTTAAATCATACGAGTTGGAATTGCAAATATCATATAGTTTTTGCACCTAAGTATCGTAGGAAAGTAGCATATGGAAAACTACGAATAGAAATAGGAAAAATATTGAGAGAACTATGCAATTGGAAGCAAGTAGAAATAATAGAAGGAGAGGTATGCCCCGACCATATTCATATGTTGGTTAAGATACCACCGAAAATGAGTGTCTCGGGGTTTGTGGGATTTCTTAAAGGAAAAAGCACACTACTGATTTTTGAGCGACATGCAAATCTAAAGTACAAGTATGGAAATCGAACATTTTGGTGCAGGGGCTATTTTGTAGATACAGCAGGGAAAAATGATAAAGCAATAGCCAAGTACATTAAAAATCAGTTAGAGGAAGATCAAATTGAGGATCAAATGACACTTAAGGAGTATATAGACCCGTTTACGGGTAGCAAGTAACAAACTTTTCGCAAGTGGCAGATCGTATCAGCGCCTTGAGGCGCGGCCAGTAAAACAGGGCTTTGCCCGCATATGAAGAACCCCCGGCTTAGCCGGGGGGTTACTATTTTGCCTTACAAGCCATTTTTTATTTACCGCTTTAAGTATTTTGCATCCCAGTTGCTTTTAATATTCTATATTTGTGCAATGATTTTTGAAAAGAATTGGAGAAATTCTATTTGCGGTCATAGTCCGTTTGCGCATTATAGTGCTCTCCAACCTTATTTTCTAACGCTTCAGGAGAATTGGCAGCTAAATCACTGCTTCTGTAAACAATTTTTAAGAGAATCGGTGTCAAAACCGTTGTTAGTATAACAGTTAAGATTACAGGCCCTAAAAAGACAGGGGACATCAATTTTAGAGCAAAGCCTTTGTTTGCTACTATCAGTGCAACTTCACCGCGAGAAATCATTCCCGTACCGATCTGCAGGCTTTCCCGTGTAGTATAGTGGCATAGTTTTGCACCTAATCCACAGCCGACAATTTTGGTCAGAATTGCGACAATGGTCAGCAAAATGGCAAACCACAGGATGGATGTTGACATTTTTGGAAGAGTAACATTGATGCCGATGCTGGCAAAGAACATTGGAGACAAGAGCGCATAGGAGACCGTGTTAAAACGAGAGGTAATGTATTTTGTTTCCTTTGTGTTGGAAAGTGTTAGGCCTGCGATATAGGCTCCGGTAATATCCGCGACGCCGAAAAAGCGCTCCGCACAGTAAGAAAGCAACAGGCAGAATACAAAAGAGAGGATGACATAACGCCGCAAATCTTTGTCGCTGCGGTTAATCATAATGGTAAACAACCGATAGAAGATATAACCAACCGCACCGGCAAAAAGAAAGAATCCAACGATTTTCAGCAGTACTATATAAATGTTTACGGAAGGATCCGTTGCGCTTGTGACGAATGTTAAGCATATAATTCCTAAAACGTCATCGATAACCGCTGCGCCGAGAATAGCGTTTCCGGACCGTGTATTCAGTGCACCGATTTCATTGAGTGCTTCGACTGTGATGCTAACTGAAGTAGCTGTCAGAACTACACCGATGAAAACATTTTGCAAAAACAGGCTGGCATCAACCCCGGGCAGCATGGTGCGGTTGAATATTGCAGCCACAGCATAGCCGCCGACAAGCGGAATAAGAACGCCAATAAATGCAATGAGGAAAGATGCTTTTCCTGTTTTCTTCATTTCCTCAAAATCAGTTTGCAAGCCTGCGGTAAACATTAAGACAATGACTCCGATTTCGGCTGTTTTCGAAATGAAATCAGTTTCGTTGAGGATGTTTAACATTGCAGGCCCTAAAATTAAACCGGCAAGCAGAGCCCCAACCACCTGAGGCATTTGCACTTTTCTTGTTAAAAGGCCAAGAAGCTTTGTGCTTAGCAAAATAAGTGCAAGGTCAAATAGAAAATGATAGGATGTCAAATTATTACCCCCCAATTTAAACAGCTTTGTAAAGGCGCTAGCGTGTCTAAGTATACTCTCAGAGTTTTTAATAATCAATAAATATCATCAGCTTCGTGTATTGTGCATAAAAGTTATTTTATTTTAACTGTCTTACTAGCAATTCTTCTACACATGCCTCCTCTTTCTCCAGAAATGTATTGCAAAGATTTTGTAGGGGTATTATAATAAAGACATTCCATAGTGACAGATATGTACCTTTTTTGGAGGATAATTGAGTTATGGTAACAATTGATAAGCACACTTTAATTGGCGATATTTTGGACCTCGACGAAAGTACAGCTCCCTTCTTTATCGAAATGGGGATGCATTGTCTTGGCTGTCCTGCCTCCCGCGGTGAATCATTAGAAGAAGCTTGTTTGGTTCACGGGGTAGATGTGGACGAAATGGTTCAGAAACTCAATGAGCATCTCGTATCCCATCAATAACCAAAAACGGCCGCCCGACGGAACTTCTGCCGGACGGCCGTCCGGCATGTCCAGGCGAACGCGCCCGCTGTTTTCTTTAGGCAGGCGATTGTCGCTCTGTGCCTCCATGGTGCGGGATGGAACTTCCCTTGTGGATGTGGGAACTGACCATGCGTATTTGCCTGTCTGGCTGGCAAAACAGGGACTCATTCGATGTGCTATAGCCGTAGATATCCGGCCGGGTCCGCTTGAAAGAGCGCGTTTTAATATTGAGCGGTATGGCGTACAAGACCTTGTCTCGGTGCGCCTTTCGGATGGCCTTGAACGTATTCTGCCGCATGAAGCAGAAGATATTGTTATCGCCGGTATGGGTGGATTGATGATGATTCATATTTTGCAGCAGACACCTTGGCTTAAGTCATCGAATCGTCGTCTGATTCTGCAGCCTATGACAAAAGCGGAAGAACTGCGCTGCTATCTTTCTGAAAATGGCTTTTTTGTGGAGCAAGAGATGGCAGCAGCGGAAGATGGCCATATTTATTCGGTTATGCAGGTTTCTTTTCGCCCGGAGATGAGGCAGGAGGATGCACTGTTTTGCTATATCGGCAAAATGACGCCGGAAACTGACGAGGGGAAAAAATATCTGGAATTACAAAAGAGGCGCCTCAAAAAACGCGCAAATGGACTGAACAAGGCGGGAAACGGAAAGGAAGCTAACCGCCTTTTTTCGCTTGCCAGCGAAATTGAAAGAATTTTGTCCACAGAGTCGGTCTGATGAAGAAAGGGGATTCTCATGGCTACCACAGGTGATATATACGCTTTCATCGACGGATTTGCCCCGTTTCAAACAGCGATGAGTTTCGATAATCCCGGTTTGTTGGTTGGGGATGATAATACAGAAGTGACAACTGCTTTGTTGTCGCTTGATATTACGCCGGAAGTTGTCCGCGAAGCGGCAGAACTCGGGGCACAACTAATAGTGAGTCACCATCCGGTGATTTTTCATCCGCTCAAGAAGCTGAGCAAGGGTTCTGTACCGTATCTGTTAGCCCAGCATTCCATTACAGCGATTTGTGCACATACAAATCTGGATATGGCTGCGGGCGGAGTCAATGACTGCCTTGCGGAAAGGCTTGGACTGAAAAATGTCCGTATGCTCTGCGAAAATTCGGCATGCGGACTTGCGGAAGCGCTTTGCGGAGAAACGGACAAGGAATATACCCCGCGCGAATTTGCTGAATTTGTAAAAAATGCGCTGGGATGCGAAGGGGTTCGCTACACCGACGGAAAAAGACCCATTACTTCTGTGGGCCTTTGCGGCGGGGGAGGCGCTGCATACCTTTACGATGCGGCTCAAGCAGGTTGCCAAGCTTTTGTCACGGGCGAATGTAAGCATAACATTTTGTTAGACGCGGAAAATTTAGGTGTTACATTGGTTGCGGCCGGACATTTTGAAACAGAAGATCCGGTGATACCTGTTCTGATGAAAAAACTGTCCGAACGTTTTCAAGATGTGAGCTTTATCCGGTCGCGCGCTATGCACGGGCCTGTGTACTATTTATAACATATAACTACGGAGGAAATTATAAATGGCACTGGACGGTGCTTTTTTGCGCCATTTAAAGAGCGAAATTGAGAAAAATGTGCTCGGCGCCAGAGTGGATAAAATTTATCAACCCAATCGGGATGAAATTTTATTATTGCTGCGCTCGAGAGAAGGCGTATTTCGGTTGCTTTTGTCGGCACGGGCAAACAGTGCCAGAATTCATTTTACGCAATATGCACCGGAAAATCCTAAGGAACCGCCCATGCTCTGCATGCTTTTGCGGAAGAGACTTTCCGGTGCGCGTCTTGTTGGTGTTAGGCAGCCGGAGTTGGAACGGCTTCTTTTTTTGGATTTTGACGCTATTAATGAGTTGGGTGATGAAGTGAGGCTGACCATCGCCATGGAGGTGATGGGTCGATACAGCAACATTATTCTGATGGATGGGGACTGCAATATTATTGATGCGCTGAAACGGGTTGATGCCGGGATGACCTCCGGCCGTTTGGTTTTGCCGGGCCTTCGGTATCATATGCCTCCGCCACAGGACAAGCTCTGTTTGCTTTCTGTCAGTCCGGAGGAGATCCTCGACCGCATTCGTGCAATTCCGGGTGATATGGAGCTTTCCAAAGCACTTCTTTCCTCACTTCAAGGAATGTCGCCGGTTGTGTGCAGAGAGATTGCATTTATGACCGGGCACGGCAGTGAACTGACAGTGCAGCGCATTACGGACGAACAGTGGGAACGCCTTTCCTTTTTCCTAAGGCGGGTTGCAGATACCATTAAAGAAGTTTCCGGCAGCCCATGGATTGCATATACAACGCAGGGAAAGCCGCTTGATTTTTCATTTTTGCGCATTGGTCAGTATGGTACAGCGGCCATAGTGAAACAGGAAGAGAGTTTTTCATCCCTTTTGGACGATTTTTACGAAGAACGTGACCGAATTGCACGGATGAAGGCGCGTTCGCAGGATCTTCTGCGGGTGCTCACAACAGCCTCTGACCGTTTGAGCAGGAAAATAAATGCGCAGCGTGAAGAATTGAAACAGTGTGCAAACAGAGATACTTTACGCATGTATGCGGATTTGATAAACGCAAATCTTTACCGCCTGAAAAAAGGTCAGAGTTTTGCTGTTTTGGAAAATTTTTATGAGGAAGGCCAGCCGAACGTTACCATTAAGCTGGATCCTACCCTCACACCTGCTCAAAACGCGCAAAAGTATTATAAAGAATACCGCAAGCTGCGTACGGCAGAAGATATCTTAAAAGACCAGATTCATCGTGCAGAACAAGAACTTGAATATTTGGATACGGTGTTTGAGGAACTCAGCCGCGCCACTACTGAAAGAGATTTAGACGAGATTCGCGAAGAGCTCCGGAGCGAAGGCTACGTCCGTATGCAGCGGGGTTCGAAGCGCCGTACAACTGTACAGGGTCCTATGCAGTTTAAGTCTTCCGATGGGTTTCGCATCTTTGTGGGAAGAAACAACAACCAAAATGATCTATTGACGCTCAAACAGGCGAAAAAGAACGATCTTTGGTTTCATACAAAGAACATACCGGGTTCCCATGTTGTTTTGGAAACACAGGGCAGAGAAGTGACTCCTACCGCTATTGCCGAAGCTGCACTTCTTGCAGCTTGTTACAGCAAGGGCAGGGAATCTTCCAATGTCGCTGTGGACTATACCCTTGTTAGAAATGTATCCAAGCCGCAAGGCGCAAAGCCGGGCATGGTTATCTACGTTAAAAATAAAACAGTTTTTGCACAGCCAAATATGGAAGCAGCCGAGAAAATGAGAATCAAGTGAATGATGCAGAAAAATGGTGGAAATATTTCGCATGAATAGCATCATATGAAACCTACTGCGCGTTATTTATAAACTTACTTTATGATCTGTAAGCTGGAATTTCGATCATAAATCCTGTATGCTGCTTTCAGTGCATGTTAGACGACATTTTTAGCATCGCGTGCTTTTTAGATTTCTACCAGATGGAGGAGTATCATGACGGAATTTTCGCATAAGAGCAGTTTCAGGAACACAATTTTGTTCGGGACAGCCCTGCTGCTGATGCTCACGGCGAATTTTTTAATAGCACTTGGCGGATTATTGAATCAAATGGCTGCAAATCTCATGTTTGCGGCAAATATCGTCCTGAACCTTGGCATTGTGTGTGACCTGATACCGCATGTTCGGCGCGATTTTCCGTTCCTTGTTTTTGTGGGAACTTACAACATTCTGCTGTTAGGGAGAGTTTATGTGTCTTTTTTGGCACATTATTCGGAAATCCTCTATTATTTGGAGGCTGAAAATTTTCTCAATCTGTTTACTTCTCTTCAGATAGTCACATTATCTTTGCTGTGCATTTATGCAGGGTATCGGCTTGCGGGTCCTTTTTTTGCCGAAAGGGAAAAGAATATCCGAGTAAAAGGATGGGCTGCGGTGCCGCGGAATTCACTGCTGCCCGTTATCCGCCAAATCAGCGTAGCTGTGCTGCTGGTTAGTTCGCTTGCGTCGTTTTACACGCTGATGCTTTCTGTTTTAAATGTCCTGCGAAATGGATATCTTGGTTCTTTCACACAGGTGTCCTCTGCAAATATTCCATCCGTTGTTAGCCGTCTGTCTATGTTTTTTGTTCCATCGTTTGCTGTTTTTCTTGCAACTATGCCGAACCGCAAACAGCTTACATTGCCGATGGCGGTTTACGGTGTTTATCTTCTTGCTACGCTGCTCACCGGCCGCAGAAATATTTTCGTCTGCGAAACACTGACAATCTTGATTTATTTTGTCCTGCGTGATTCCCTGTTTGACAAAGAAAAGCGGATTTTTAAGAAGAGAAGCGTAATCAGTGGCGGCATTATAAGCGTGGTCGCCATGTATTTACTGCAGCGGTTGGCGGAAATCCGCGCATATGGCCTGCTTTCTCAGAGAAATTTTTTCGATACTGTTGTCAACTTTTTTTACTCGCAGGGAGCGAGTTTTCGTGTTGTTGTGCAGACGGTTAACGTGTGGGATCAGTTTGATCATGGCATGACATGGAAATATCTTTTTTATCCTTTTGAGTTATTTGTTCATAATAATCTGATTACACGCACTTTGTTTGGATTGACGCCGATTATCGAAGTGCAGACCAGAGCTTTTGCCGAAACCACCCACAATTATGCACATGCTCTTACTTATTTGGTGGACCCTATCCGCTATTTGTCGGGCGGCGGCTTTGGTACTTCTTTCGTGGCGGAATCTTATGTGGCGTTCGGCTTTTTGGGCGTGGTGCTTGTCAGTGCAGGCGTTGGATTAATTCTGCGCTTTTTCTCCTCCATGCTGACTCGGTCATGGGTGATTATTGCTACCTGCTTAATGGCGATTAGAAATTTTGTTTATATTCCCCGCAGCTTTGCCTTCCTTTGGGTAACGGATGTCTTTAATCTGACTTACCTGTGTTTCTACATTGCGATTTATTTTGCCGCTCTTTTGGCCGTGCAAGTGGGCACTCATGTTCGCCCGGTACGGCACATAGCGGAATTGGGAGAGGAAAGTAAGTGAAATTATTGCTGATTCTCACCGCATCATTTCCGTTTGACAGCGGCGAGGAGTTTTTGGAAAATGAACTGCGCTATGCCCGCGGTTTTGACAGAATTCTTGTCTGCCCCTGTGGACTCAACGAAAACAGTGTGCAGACGCGCACCCTGCCGAAAGGGGTGGAATCTGTTCCTCTAAAACGCTTGCCTGCTTCAAAGAAGGAATATGCTTCGGTGCTTCGCATGCCCTGTGTCCGCAGTGAACTTTTTGAACTTCTGCGTTCCGGCAGATTTTCTTTTGCTCGGATGCATGAGTGCTTGTTCTTTATGCAGAATACACGGCGCATCTTTCAGGCGCTGACGCAGGAAAAAACGGTTTTATCCGCCGATGATGTGACAATTTACAGCTACTGGTTTTATGACGCGGCGGCGGCAGGTGCTCTTCTAACAGAATTTCTGCGTTCAAAGGGGAAAAAGGCAAAGCTGATTTCGCGCGCGCACGGATTTGATATTCATGAGGAGCGCAGTGATTTTCATTATCTTCCAATGCGAAAATTTCTTTTGGAAAGCGCTTCTGCGGTTTATCCCTGTTCGGATGAAGGAACGCAAATTTTGCACAATTGTTTTCCGCAGTATGCTGAAAAAGTGCATACCGCACATCTTGGTACGCGCGATGAAGGTTACCGCGGCGGCAAGAGGGATGAGTTTCATTTGCTTTCCTGTTCCTACATGGTGCCGGTCAAGCGTTTGCATCTGATTGCAAAAGCATTGAGCAAAGCTGATTTTCCCATTCGGTGGACGCATATCGGCTCCGGCCCTATGAAAGCAAAACTAAAAAAATTAGCCAAATCTCTGCCGTCCTGTGTGACGGTGGATTTCCCTGGTGCGATGAAAAACGAAGATGTTTTAAAGTTTTATAAGAATAGTGATATTACGGTTTTTGTAAATGTTAGCTCCAGTGAAGGAATTCCTGTTTCTATTATGGAAGCATGTTCGTTTGGAATTCCTGTCATCGCCACGAATGTGGGCGGAACCTCTGAAATTGTGAAAGACGGGGAAAACGGATTTTTGCTGAATGCCGGATTTGCGCCGGAAGAGCTTTTGGAAAGTTTGAACCGAATCCGTTCTATGGATGCAGAAGAATACGAAAGGCTTTGCCAAAATTCCCGTTCTATTTGGAGCCATTCTTTCAGCGCGGAGAAAAACTATCCTGAATTTTATGAGGTGCTTGGCCGATGAAATTGTTTTACCTGACCTTTCAGGAGGATGCCGAACTCTATTTAGGCGTGACACGCAAAATCAGATGGCAGGTACGCGCCTTTGAGGCATTGGGGTATGATGTCACCTATACACTCTGGAAAAATGAATGCTTCGGCTTTCATCACGGCTCCGAAACAATCAGTGTGCCGGTTACGAAGGGATACCGCAGAATGCATCGATTTTCACAGACGGTCTTAGATTTTTTAAGCCGTCGCAGTTTTGATATTGCATATCTTCGGCTCGACCGCATCAGCTTTGATGTTATCCGCATCTGCCGCACCCTGAAAAAGAATGGGACAAGCCGTGTTATCATTGAAATTCCGAATTATCCATATTTGCGGGATTACCTTCGAAGTGTCAAAGGTGTTCGGCCAATCACCCGGCAGGCGATAATCGCAGCAAAAGCCTTGTGTACCGCCGCCGAAGACAGGCTTTCCGGATGTTTTCTGAGCGGTTGTGCTGATGCTGCAGTTCTGATTGGTGACAAATCCGATCACTTTTTTGGTCTGCCAGCCATCAACATCACCAATGGGGTCAATGTGGATGAATTCTCATTTCAGCGCCGCCCGGGAAACAGCGGAGAAATCGTGCTAGTCGGTGTTGCCGGAACGCTCTGGTGGCAGGCGTATGACCGTGTGTTGGAAGGAATGCGCATTTATCGAGAAAGAAAAAAACCGGAGGATCCGCGTGTTAAATTTATTCTGGTTGGCGGAGACAAAAATGAAATGCCTGCCTTTTTGCAGGAAGTGAAAAACCGTGGACTGGAGGATGATGTGGAATGCCGCGGTTTTTTGCAGGGTGAGGAGCTCATGCGTGTTTATGCGTCAGCCGATGTTGGTGTTTCAACGCTTGGATGCTACCGCCGAGGTTTAACGCATTGTTCGTCTTTAAAAGCGCGGGAGTATTGTGCGGCCGGACTTCCATTTCTTTATGCCTATGAGGACGACGCGATGGAAGAAAATCCTCCGTTTGCACTCCGTTTGCCAAATGATTCTTCCCCGGTTGATATCGGCTTGGTCGTTTCTTTTGCAAAGCGTTGCCGCGACGATCCATCCCTGTCAAAACGGGAACGAGAGTTTGCACGGCAGAAATACGATTGGAAAGCAATTTTAAAACGAGTGCTCGTTTTTGCGGGTGCCTGAAAAGAAAGTATATGGGAGGACACCTATGGAACTGTTTGTTAGCTTTTCGGAAGTGATGCATTATTATAAGCGCAACTGGATGAAATTTCTCCTTGTGGTTTTGGCGTTCGGAATTTTTGGCGGCCTTTTGTCGGTAAAATTTGCCCATCCTGTTTATCAGGCAAGTACGGTTTTTACTGTAACATGCGGTGTACCGGACGGCGCGGACAGTGACTATCACCTGCAGTATACCAACATTCTTTACAGTCGAGTGCAGAGCGCAGTTGCGCTGGCCTCCGGGAGTGATCTTCTTGAGCAAACTGCCGAGGAAGTCGGTGTAAATCCGTCTGAAATTACGCAGATTACCGCGAAAATGGAAAATTCATCGCCGGTGGTTAAATTGACTGTCAGCACTACAAATGCGGCAAAAACCGCGCAAATATCCGACACGGCTGCTGAACTGCTGATACAGCGGCTCATAAAGCAGTTTCCGGATCCGGTTTTGACCGCCGGTATTACGGATCACGCTGCCGAAGTCCAGCCGCAGTCAAGAAAGTCTGCAGTGGTCAAGGCTGGAATTTTAGGGATGATTTTGGGCTTTATTGTGTTTATCTGCTATGGAATTCTTGCCGTTTTATGCGACAAAACAGTACGAAATGGCAGATTTGCCGAAGAAATGCTGAAAGTGCGTCTGCTTGCGGAGATTCCTCATGCAGCAAAGAACAGGGAGAACGCCATACGCACTTTACGCGCTTGTGCGCTCCATGCTGCCGGCGACCGTCGCAATTTTCTTATTGCGAACGTATGTGAGCAAGACGGAGGAGAAGAAATCGCCCTTAAATTTTCCAACGCTTTGGCTGTAACGGGAAAGTCCGTTCTGTTGGTGGATTGTGATTTGCGCAGCCCGAAACTTGCAAACTTGGTCAAAATGACTCCGCAAAAAACGCTCAATCATGTATTAAATGGGGAGTGCGAACTTTCACAAGCCGTGGTTTCTGCTCAGCAGACAAAAGGACTCAGCTTTTTGTTCGGTACTCCGGACAGCAATATTAATCCGTCCGATCTTTTTGCATCTGAAAAATTTGCAAAGTTCGCAGAAAAAGCGGCTGCATCCTACGATTACGTCGTCTTCTATGCACCATCCGAGATTGATTTCCCGGATGCAGAAAGTCTTGCCGCCCATGCAAAGCAGGTTATCCTTTCTGTAAAATACGGAAAAACTCCTTTAAACACTCTGAAAGAGTCCTGCTGCCGCATCAAGGCTGCCGGCGGAGATCTTCTTGGTTTTGTTGTCACCGATGTCTGATTGCCTTTGCCGGCTCCATACATAATACAGCGCCCGCCGCTTATACTAATCTGCGGTGATGGAAATGACAATCTCTTTTATCCGCACATTGCTGCTGTACGCGGTGGTTATTTTAGCGGTCCGTTTAATGGGCAAAAGGCAGATCAGCGAGCTGCAGACCAGTGAACTGGTTGTAATGTTGCTGATTTCAGATATTGCCTCTATTCCCATGCAGGATTCCGGGCAGCCCCTTGTCAGCGGACTCATACCAATTGCTGCCTTGGTGATGTTTGAAATTGTCATCTCTGTTTTGATGCTGAAAAGCACAAAATTTCGCAAGCTGATTTGCGGCAGACCCATTATCGTGATCAATAACGGTGTAGTTCAGCAAAACGAAATGAGACGCCTGCGCATGTCGACGGAAGATTTGTGCGAACAGCTGCGGCAAAAAAACGTCTTCAGCATTCAGGATGTTGCTTACGCGATTGTGGAGACAAACGGAAAACTGAGTGTCATTAAAAAGCCCGATAAAGAACAGCCAACGGCAGGAATGCTTGCCGTTGCCCTTCCGGATACCGGCATTGAAACCGTTGTTATCAGCGACGGCGTCATTTCGCAATTTTCTCTGCAGTTGTGCGGCAAAACCACCGAATGGCTTTATGGGGTTCTAAAAGGGCAGCACCTTGCTGTCCGTGATATTTTTCTGATGACCGCGAACACGAAAGGCGACTTTTTCATTGTGAAAAAGGAGGGTGGCAAATGAAGCGCATCTGGATTTCACTCGGGATTTTTATTGTATTGACAGGCGTCTGCATTCTTGGAATATGGTATACAAATCAGGTTACTGCCCAGATGATTCAGACTGTTTCACAGGCAAAGGCCGCCGAACAGCGCGGTGATACAGAAACAGCGGTCAGACTGAGCCGCAAAGCGGAGGAGGACTGGCATTCCATCCATTCTGTTCTATGCACGTATATGCCCCATTCTAAACTGGAAGCTATTGACGATACGCTCGCAGGATTGCCGATGCTCTGTCAATACGGTGGAACGGAGCAATTTCTTGCGGACTGCGACCGGAGTATTGAGCAGATTTCTTATCTAAACGAATCGGAAATTCCAACTATCGCCAATATTTTTTAAAATAAAAAATCCGCCTGAGAAGGCGGAAGTTGGTACATATTTAGGAATTGTTTGGCGAGATTTCAGCGGCAAAGCGAATATAATTCTGTTTGGAACAGAAATTTTTTTCCCAAAGACTTCTGCTTGCCTGCCGCATTTGATTGCGGCGTTCTTCGGGCATACGGCATAAGAGTCGGATTTTTTCAGCAAGTTCGCTTGGTTTGAAATTTTGCGGCAGCAGATAACCGTTTTCTTCCGAGATTACAATTTCTGCCGTTCCGCCCACATCTGTCGCAATGACGGGAATGCCAAATGACGCGGCTTCCATGATGCTGACCGGCAATCCTTCTGAACTGCTGGTGTTTACAAAACAATCAACGGGTGTCGATTTGTAAAATTCCATCAGGTTGGCATTGCTGATTTCACCGACCAGATTGCACTCCATAAAAGAGAGATTTTCTTTTGCATAGCTGCGAAGAGATTCCAAATCTTCACCGCCGCCAAAATGCGTCCACTTTAATTTTAGGCCGCTGTCTTTGAGAAGAGAGAGTGAATGGGCGAGCAGGTCGACTCGCTTCACAGGGGAAATATGGCAACAACTGACTAGATGAAATATATCGCTTTCATTTTTTGGAGAAAGACCTCGGTCTTGCGTTCCAAGATAAGCTGTCCGGATTTTTTGTTCAAATGAGGGATGATATTTAATTAGATAATTTTCGCCGTTTACTGAACAGGGATAAACCTTGTCCAAATTTTGCAGCAGGTATTCCCGCATGGGTAGAAAACCCGCCGGATTTTGATCCGCGTAAAGGTCGTAGCGGTGTGCGCGGCTGACGGCGCGGCTGTTTTTTAGGCCGAATTCACGCTTTAGCTTTGCAGCAGCCATGGCGGTGTCATACAGCCAGTAGCTGTAAAAAGTTACACCATCATACTGTTCTAGATGAGCCTTTGAGAGAATTGCACGGCATTTTTTGTACACCTGTTCCGATTTTGCGAGGAAATAAGAACAGAATAGTTTTTTTCGCAGAGAAGCACGCGCCTGTGTGCGGTCGTTTCCTGTAACGATACGAGGAAGCGGAAGTACTGCAGAACATGCGGCGTAGGGGAGCAAAGACCGGCGAATTTGAGAGGCCCGCAAATAATGGACTTCCACATTGTTTGGTACTTGCCGCGTCTGTTCGGCTCGATCGGAAACCGATGTTGCAATCAGAATGATATGCTGAAAAGTTTTAGCAAGCAGAGGAACTTCATTTTCAATAAATTCCTCACCGCGATCGAAAGGATATTTTTTTGTTATCAAAATAAGACAATTGTTCATACCAAATCTCCCCTGTTGTTTTCTGAACTCAATATCATACAGAATAGCATACACAGACCTTGATTTCAACTGCACAGTTCAGGATAAAAGCAGGTGTTTACTTGTGTTTCAGCGGGGACGATGCTATAATAATGCAGCATAATAATAAGATAACCGGTGATATACTGGGGTTGGGCGGAGCAGACGGCGTTCGCCCGGGAGGAGAGTTTTCATCACATACTGGTGCCGTTGGAATTTACGGAGACCGGAAAACGAGGGATATAACTGTGCCAAAAATCAGTGTTATTGTTCCCATTTATAATGTGGAGCGCTATTTGGAACGCTGTGTCAACAGCATTTTAAATCAAACTTTTACAGATTTTGAAGTTCTATTGATTAATGATGCATCCACCGACCACTCGCTGGAAATGGCAAAGCGCTTTGCCGGAGATAAGCGTGTGCGTGTTCTGGACAAGCCGCATAGTGGGCTGGGGAATACAAGAAATTACGGTGTGGAGCACGCCTGCGGTGAATATATGCTGTTTGTCGATTCTGACGACTGGATTGACAAGGATATGCTGAAAAATCTCTATGCAGCTGCTTCTCAGTATCAAGCGGATTTGGTTGTGTTTAACTTTGTCCGTGAAAATCTTCAGGATGGGGAACAGCGGGTTTGCAAATTGCCGCTGAATTATCCGGAGTTCGGCGAAGAAGTGGGCGAACTTTTGGTTACGCAGCTTGTTGGACCGGACCGAGAGGACAATGCATGGCGGCATGTAGAGATGCTCGGCTGTGCATGGCGGCGCATGTATCTGCGCAGCTGGTACCTGGAAAATCAAATCCGTTTTGGAGACGAACGTGAAATTATGCTGGAAGATATGCCGGCAGCTATTATGGCGCACTGTGCAGCCAAACGGGTGCTCGTGGTTGGCGGGGCCTATTATCACTACCGATATAATCCCGATTCTCTCAGCACGCGTTATCGGCCACATAAAATGGAAATGCTGACGCGCTGCTATACGGCAGTGAGGCAGATTCTGACACAGCGCGGCCTTTATGAGAGGTATGCAAAGAGACATCTTGCATGGTTTTTGCGCTCAGCGGTACATGCCTCTTTGGTCAATTGTTTTTCGCCGAAGAATCCGGCAGGTTTTTTAAAACGGTATCGGGAAGTACGTTCTATTTTGAAAAATCCATATGCGCGGGAAGCTATGCGCTCCGATTATCTGAAAGACGGTACACGTGCAGATAGAATTATTTTGTATGTTGTCCGCTCCCGGTTCACTCCTTTTGTCTATCTTTTTTACAGCGTTTATTCCCGCATGTTGAGGAAGGACAGCCGGAAAAAATAAAATCAGGGAGTACTGTTATGCCTGAACGAAAGAAAGTTTTGTTTTTAAATTACAGCTTGCACAGCGGTGGTATTGAAAAAAGTCTGGTTACTGTTTTATCGCTGTTTGATGATTTGCACTATGATGTGGATTTGCAGCTTTTTGCGAATGAAGGACTCTTTTTCAGCCGAGTGCCTGAAAAAGTTCATATTTTGCCGCCTTTGTTTCCAAAGGAATATCGCCTGAATATCCGTCGTGCTTTTCCGGCTCTGTTCTTTCATGGACACCCCCTGCTTGCCATATGCCGCCTGCTTGTCAGTTTTGCCGGGCTTCGCGGCACCATGGGGGAAAGGCTGACAAGAATGTGGAGAATAGAACGGCATTTTGTTCGGCCGGCTGCAAAGCATTACGACGCAGTGGTTGCCTATATGGAAGGACAGCCCCTTTATTATGCGGTGGAGAAGGTTGATGCAGATGTTAAAATTGGCTTTATCCACGGCGATTACAAGGCCATGGGGCTGTGCCGGGATTTTGACCGGCCGTATATTGAAAAACTCAATGCACTGTGTACGGTTTCCGAGTCCTGCAAAACGGCTTTAGAAACATCTTTTCCCGATCAGCGTGCAAAATTTCATGTCATTTACAACATTCTGTCTGCAACATTTCTTCGCTCCATGGCGGAAAAGGGGACAGGGTTCGATGATGATTATGACGGCATACGGGTACTGTCAATTGCTAGGCTGTCACACCAAAAAGGGCTCGATATCGCTATGCCCGCAGTTGCCCGACTGAATCAGAAAGGACTGCGAATCCGGTGGTATATCATTGGCGTGGGACCGGAGGAAGCAAGTCTGAAACAGCAGGCGAAAGAATTGGGAGCGGAGGACTGCGTTGTGTTTTTGGGAGAACGCGGTAATCCATATCCATATGTCAAACAATGCGATATCTATATGCAGCCGTCCCGCTTTGAGGGAAAGTCTATTGCAGTCGATGAGGCTATGGTGCTGTGCCGCCCAATTTTGCTGACGAATTTTTCCACCGCTGCCGATCAAATTACCAATGGAGAAAATGGGATGATTGTCCCTATGACGACGCAGGGAGTGGAGACGGGGCTGGAAGAATTGATAAAAAATGCGGATCTTCGGAAAAAATATGTGCAGGCCCTTGCCGGATGTGACTTTACGAACGAGGATGAAATCAACAAGTTGTATGCACTGATAGAAAATCAATGAAAATAGTCCGTTATCAATAAAAAGGGACCGTTCCTGCACAGCGGAACAGTCCCTTTTCTATGAATCATCGTTATGTTATCAGGAAATTCTGATTTTTTTTCTGTTTTTTTCTTGCACCTTTTTTTGAATTTCCGCTTTTTTCTTTGCTTCTTGCTCTGCTTTCCAGTCAGCATGTTCGCGGCCTTTGCTGTTCTCCCAGATTTCTTTTGCAACCGGCGCCCAAGCTTTTGCGGCATCCACACATTTTGCGGTTAGCTGATCAACATCTTCCGGATGGGCCAAATCGGTTGATACAGCTCCTGATTTTTTCACCATTTGAGATAGTCTGCCCGGGTTGTCAAGCAGGGGGCACGGACGCAGTTGATTTCGGTTAAACGGCTGGTTTCTGCGGTATTGCATGAACAGAGGAGATTGATATGCCTCTAACAGTGTTTTTTCATGTATATTGCTGTCCGCATAATGAATGAAAGCGCACGGTTCAATATCACCGTTTGCGTTGATATGGAGATACTGACGTCCTCCTGCAATGCAGCCGTTGACATATTCACCGTCATTCCAGAAATCCAAGGTAAACAGGGGTTTGGTAGCGCGGAATTTTCGTACTTGGTCATACATGAATTTGCGCTGTTCTGCGGTTGCCATCAGCTCCGGCTTTGCATCGACACCTACCGGCATGTACGTAAACAACCAGGCAAATTTACACCCTAATGAAATAAGGAAGTCAAAATACTCTTCACTGCCGATGGTTTCCGCATTTTTGCGTGTATAGCACAGGGATGCGCCAAACGGAAGTTTCTTTTCTCGCAGCAGCTTCATGGCTCGGATGACTGCTTGGTAGGTGCCGGCACCGCGGCGGAAATCTGTTTCTTCTTCGTATCCCTCAATGCTGATAGCAGGTACAAAATTTTTCACCCGCAGCATTTCATCCGCAAATTTTTCATCAATTAAAGTACCATTTGTGAATGCCAGAAATTCGCAGTCATTGTGCTTTTCACACAGTTTGATAATATCGTCTTTTCTGACCAGAGGCTCACCGCCGGAGAAAATATACATATATGTACCCAATTCCTTGCCCTGGCGGACGATATCGTCCAGCGTTTCAAAGCTCAGGTTCAGCCGATTGCCATATTCCGCCGCCCAGCATCCAATGCAGTGCAGGTTGCAAGCGGAGGTAGGATCCATGAGAATGGCCCAAGGAATGTTGCAGTCGTATTTTTCTACCAGCTTATTCTTTTTTTGGCTGCCGAGAATTGCGGCATGAATCAGAAAGTTCTCAAAAGTTTTTCTCCGCACACCTTCGTCTATGTCTGTGTAAAGGCTTGAAATCAGACGGTTCCAGTTGTTTTGCGGGTCCTTCATAAAGCCTTCTACCATTTCATAAGTGTTCTTGTAAAGACCATCTTTGTCAAATTTTTTCAGCCAACTGATAAGCTTTGGCACATTTTCTTCCGGATTGCTGTCCAAGTAATCAAGAACTTTTTTCAACCCGTAGGATTCCAGCTTTTCGTTTACAGTACCCATAAACATCTGCTTCCTTTCCTCATAATTAGCCGCCTGGGCTTCAAACTTAAGTTTAGAATATCATAATTCGACCAAAATGTAATTATACAGTTTTATATCAGAGTACAAAAATTATACACATGCCTGAAAGTGTCACAAAAATAGGACTCAAAGGGTTGCAATCCCAAAAAATTGGAAAGATGATATGATTATTTTTCTGTATAATAACATTTTCTGGAGTAATCTATTCATAATAATATCGAAGAAGTCCTTGTTTTATACATTTTCAGCAAAGTGTCATTTAAAGTTGACACTTTGCAGGGATTACGGTATAATGCAGGAAATTTCATCCTTAAAACAATATGACAGCGGGGGCGTTTTCATGATTTTGGCCGATTTAATCCGGAATCTGGATTGTACTTGCACCGGACGTACGGATATTGAAATAACGGACGTGGTATATGATTCACGAAAGGTGACAAAAGGCAGTTTATTCATCTGTTTGTGCGGTTCTTCTGTTGACAGCCATATTTTTGCCGCGGATGCAGCAAAGGCCGGAGCCGCCGCCATTGTGGCACAGCGGCCTGTGGAAGTATCAGGGGCAAGTGTTGTGATGGTAGAAGATACCCGCTATGCGATGGCTTTGATTTCCGCTGCGTGGTTTGGCTACCCGGCCCGCCAAATGACCATAGTCGGCATTACAGGGACCAAAGGGAAAACCACTGTTTCCTATATGGTTCGCTCCATTTTGGAAGCGGCAGGCATTAAAACCGGTGTTATCGGGACGATCGGAACGGTGATAGGAGACCGAGTCATTAAGACAGCGAACACTACGCCTGCATCCTTTGAGATTCAGTCCTATCTGCGTCAGATGGCGGATGAAGGATGTAAAGCGGTAGTTATGGAGGCCTCCTCTATCGGACTGCGCGACCATCGCGTATCCGGCATTGAGTTTGACTACGGGGTATTCACCAATTTTTCACCGGACCACATTGGAGGAAACGAGCACAAGGATATAAAGGAATACATGGCCTGTAAACGGATGCTGTTCCGCATGTGCAAAACAGGCATTGTGAATTTGGATGATGACAACTGGCAGGGAATTGTAGAAGGGCATACCTGCAAACTGGAAACCTACGGCTTTTCATCAGAGGCTGAACTTGCCGCAAAAAATGAGGAACTGGTTTCACGCCCCGGATTTTTGGGTGTCAAATTTGACCTTTCCGGCAAAATGAATCTTACAGGACTGGAAGTTGGAATTCCGGGGCGATTCAGCGTTTACAATGCCCTTGCCGCTGTTGCTGTCTGTCTGCATTTTCATGTTACGGAACAAAATATTCGTGACGGATTGGAAACTGTAAAGGTACGAGGAAGGGTCGAGCCGGTCAAGGTTCCGGGAAATTACACTCTGTTAATTGACTACGCCCACAATGCACTCGCCATGAGGAATATTCTTGAAACCCTGCGGGAATACCGGCCGAACAGGCTTATCTGCATGTTTGGTGCCGGCGGCAACCGCGCGCGCTCCCGCCGTTTTGAAATGGGAGAGGAGAGCGGCAAACTAGCTGACCTTTCTGTTCTGACAGAGGATAACTCGCGGGACGAGGATGTTATGGACATCATTGCGGATATCCGCACAGGGATCGATAAAACGGGCGGAAAATACGTTGTGATTCCGGATCGGAAGCAGGCCATCAAATACTGCATGGAGAATGCACAGGACGGAGATATTATCGTACTGGCCGGCAAAGGACATGAGGATTACCAAGAAATCAAGGGCGTTAAATATCATTTGGATGAGCGTGAGGTTGTTGCCGATATTATCAATGGAAAGCTGTGAGGTATTGCTATGAACATGACAGTTTTAGAGATTGTCTCAGCCTGTGGGGGGCGGCTGCTTTGCGGTAATCCGCATGCTGCAGTAACATCGGTGACAACGGACAGCCGTGAAGTTCTTCCCGGTGCCCTGTTCGTACCAATACGGGGTGAACGTGTGGATGCCCACCAGTTCATTCCAACGGTTTTGAAAGCGGGAGCGGCGGCTGTTCTAACCCAGGAACATCAAACGGCACAGGGCCCGGGGGCATGGATTGCTGTTAAAGACACAAAAGAAGCATTACAGCGTATCGCAGCCGCGTACCGCAGACGTTTTTCACTGCCGGTGGTCGGTATTACGGGCAGCGTTGGGAAAACTTCCACAAAAGAAATGGTTGCTCTCGCTCTTTCGGCAGGACTAAATGTCATGAAGACCCGCGGCAACAACAACAGCCAAATCGGTGTTCCGTTGACGATGTTTCGCTTGTCTGAAGAACACGGTGCCGCTGTGGTGGAAATGGGTATGAGTGAGTTCGGGGAGATGAGCCGAATCGCACAGGTCGCCGCACCGGATTACGCGGTGATGACGAATATAGGCGTTTCTCACATTCAGCAGTTGGGAAGTCGGCAAAACATTCTTGCAGAAAAACTGCATATTGCTGATTGCTTTCACGAGGGCTCCGTTCTCTTCCTAAATGGGGATGACGATATGCTCCGTGAAATTTCCGAAACTTTGCCGTTTAAAACCGTTTTATACGGAACAGGGGCGCACTGTGCATTTCGCGCAGAACAAGTGGAGCGTATTGGGATGTCGACCCGTTTTATCTATGTCGCACCGAACGGCGAGCGCGGTCAGGCGGAGATTCCTGTCATTGGAGCGCATCACGTTCTCAATGCGCTTGCAGGGCTTGCAGTGGCACAGCAGCTTGGCGTTTCGCTTTCTGAGGCCGCAAAAGCACTTTCACAGTATCAAGCTCCTGCCATGCGGCAGCAAATTCGCCGTGCAAATGGCATTACAGTGATTGACGACAGCTATAATTCAAGCCCGGATGCTGCAAAAAGCAGTTTGGGTGTTCTGCAGTCCTTTGCAACAGGAAAACGCGTTGCCGTACTTGCGGATATGCTGGAACTTGGCAGTTATTCCGAGAAGGCACATCTTGACGTTGGTGCATTTGCGGCTCATTCCAAAGTGGATGTTCTTGTTACAGTAGGAGTGCGTGCCGGCGCAATCGCACAGGGTGCGCTGTCTGTTCGTCCGGATATGGACTGCCGTGTGTGCAAAGACAATCAGCAAGCGTGCGAAATACTCAAAACGATACTGCATTCCGGCGATATAGTATTGGTGAAAGGGTCCCGTTCCATGCACACAGAGGAGATTGTTTCTTTTTTACTGAATGAATTTGCTTAGTAATTGTAAAAAACTACAAATTTGATTTCGATATAATTGTAAATTTTTTATAAATGTTTTCTGGCACATCTTTTTTCTGTTGCAATTGTTACATTTATGTGATATTATGTTACCAAATTGTAACAATTGTTAAATCTTCGTAATCAAGGGGAGGATGTGCCATGGAACGCCGGCGGAAGCTGTTTTTTGCGCTTGCAGTTAGTGTATTGTTGTGTGGAATATTAGCGTTTCAAATGGTTCCTGCTTCGGCAGTAGAGACGAAAACCGGTGTTGGATTGTCGGAGCATGCCATGAAAGCTTATCGAGAAGGATGGCAGTATCATTATGGCAGATACGGTCAATATATAAACGGTGTTCGTTCCACGGATTGTTCTGGTTTGATCAAATCTTATCTGTGGTGGTGGGGCGATGCCTATGACCCTGTGCCGAATTTGATTCCTGTTGCGGGCAGTTCCAGAATGATGTTAGCTTCGGCTACGGAAAAGGGAACCATCAATCTTTCCGATCCCTCTTCACTTCCGCGTATCCACGGTTTGATTTTATACAGTCCCGGTCATGTTGGTGTTTATGTTGGCTCAAATAAAGCGGTAGATAACCGCTGCTCCGGTGTTAATATCAAGTATGAGGATGTAATAGGCGGCAAATATCATTGGACGCAATGGTTTAAGCTTCCGCAGATTACTTATCCGGAAACTGGATTTGTAACGTTTGATGGGAAACAGTTCTATTATGAAAACGGACAATATGTTGTAAGTACATCTCGCACCATTGACGGCGTGACATATACGTTTGATGATTCCGGGGCTTTGGTTTCATCCTCGGTTTCTTCTACTGTAACATAATATTGTTTCTCCCCATGCAAAACCCGATCAGGCACAATGTCTGATCGGGTCAGATTGTCGAATAACCCATCCAACGCATCAAGCGAAGGATGGGTTATTTTTGCAGGAATGAAAAAAGCGATATAATATCCAGACAAAAGAGGAAGGATGACCATCCCTCCACTTCCACATTGCCAGCTTTTTGAGATTCATGGCAGCAAACTTAAGCTTAACCCAATTTGTCACTTGAGTTAAGCCCCGGTAGAGCGTGTATCGCATTCCATACTTTTCTTTTGCATCAGCAAATACACGTTCAATGGTTTCTTTTCGCTTTTGATAAAGCTTTTTGTATTTTGGAGTATGCCGAATGTCCTCCGCTAGTTCTACATAATTTTGCCACACATGCCTTGTCACAGTTTTCGTATAGCTTTTGCTGTTTGTGCAGCGGGAACGGGACGGACATTTTTTGCAAATATAACTTCTACTTTTGTATTCTCGGTATCCTTCACGATTGGTTGTTGCATAGTGCAAAATTTGATATTCAGGGCATAGCACACAGTCATAATATTCGTCATATACATATTTCCACCATTGAAGATGGCCGGCTTTGGTCATCGGTCTTTTGTATGCTGTAGATAGTACTCGCTTGTCATCAAAGACCCGTTTGCAGATATGCGGTGTTTTGTAGGCAGCGTCCGCCACCACTGTCTCAATTTTAGGAAACTGTTTTGTCACTTTGTCATAGACTGCATCGAATGCCACACTGTCGTGCACATTTCCGGGAGTTACCTCAACTCCTAGTACAAAATTGTGTTTGTCGCAGGCCGTATGCGCTTCGTAAGCAAAACATTTCTTGTGTTCTCCCTTTTGGAACAATCCGCTCTCCGGGTCCGTTTTGGAGACAGTTATTTCCTTTTCCTTCGGCGGTTTTTGGGTACTGTCAAACGGCTTCTTTCCATGCTCTTTCCGATCTGCATTGACTTCTTCCATCAACTCTGAAGCGTATCGCTTTGCCGCCTGAGGAACCGCCTTTTTGATTTTCTTATTGATGTTGGCGTTTGCTTTGATATGTGTCCCATCCACAAATACTGCTTCCGGTGCCAAATACCCTGCGCGGTTTGCTTCCTGCAATATCCATGAAAACACCTTCTCTACAGTTTCCTCTGTAAACCGGTGTTTAAAATTATAACTTACAGTAGAAAAATGCGGCAATTCTTCGTTTAGCGTATATCCCAAAAACCATCGATAAGCAATATTCATATCGATTTCCTGCATGGTTCGACGCAGCGAAGGAATTCCATATAGATGCTGGATTAGCACTATCTTAAATAGGACTACTGGGTCCACACTGGGACGGCCATTATCTTCACAATATAATTCTTCTACAAACTCATAAATATGGCTCAAATTTACCGCTTTATCAATCTTACGCAACAAATGCTCCTGCGGCACCAATAGGTCTATATTGACAAATTCTACTGCATTCCTGTGCATTTTTCCTCGTTCCAGCATCTTTCATCACCCATTTCTATTTTACCATCTTACATTCAAAAAGCCCAGCTTTCGCTGGACTTTTTCGACAGGCTGGGGTTTTTGTCGTTTCAATCAAAGCTCGATTTCGATTTCGTATTTTTTCAGCCAGTAATTAATCTGCAGCAAATATGCCATCATTTGCGGACCTGCCATTAATTGCCCAAACCATGGCTTCCCATAATCTGATTTTTCATTAAGCAGTTGCTCTACTGCTGCTTTATTGACCAGCGTATGAAGCGGCTCTTCTTCATCTTTCATGACAAGATCCAATCTGCGGCGGAGAATCCGCTCATAGGCGGGATTGTGTGTTTTTGGATAGGGACTTTTACGCCGCATCCTAACATCTTCCGGCAGCCATGGACGCGCGGCATCCCGAAGCAGTCCCTTGACTACGCCGTCCGGGCATTTGTAACTCCATGGAGCGTTAAATACGTACTGCACAATCCGATGGTCCGCATAAGGCACGCGAACTTCCAAACCACTTGCCATGCTCATACGGTCTTTGCGGTCCAGAAGGGTGCTCATAAACCATTTGATATTTAAGTATGAAATTTCCCGGCGCCTTGCTTCCCACGGACTTTCGCCTTCGAGTTTTGGCACTTGAGCGATGGATTCTTCATACCGCTGATTGACATAGCTGTTTAAGTCCAGCGCGTCATTGATTTCGGGTTTTAATAAATCCGTCCGTACGGATAGATCGGGTGACCATGGGAAGCAGCGACCTTCAAATGCTTCTTTTTTATGAAACCATGGGTAGCCGCCGAAGATTTCATCGGCACATTCTCCGCTGAGTGCTACCACATGTTCCTTTTTAATCAGCCTGCAGAAGTGAAGGAGGGAGGAACCGACGTCCGCCATGCCCGGCATGTCTTTTGCATCGACGGCATCATAAAGTTTGTCGGCTTGGCTTAAATTATCGCATTTTAATACGGTATGATTTGTTTGGCAGTATTGAGCCATTTTCTTTGCCCATGAATCGTCGGAATCCGGCTGGAATGCGGTCGGTTTAAAATATCGGTCATTTCCTGTGAATTCAAAAGAATAAGTGGAAAGCGTGCGCCCTAAATCTCTGTATTTTTGTGCGGCAATGGATGTGACGATGCTGGAATCCAACCCGCCGGAGAGAAATGTGCACAGCGGCACATCTGAAACAAGCTGACGGGTAACCGCATCTTCCACAAGGTAGCGCACGTGCTTGACCGTATCCTCATAGCTGTCTGTGTGTTCATAGCTTTCCAATTGGAAATATGGCTTTGAAGAAAAACCATCACGGTTCAAAATCCCAAAAAATCCGGGCTTTATCTCATAGATATCCTTAAATACGCCGATGCCGGCGGTGCGTGCCGGCCCAATTCCAAGAACCTCGCAAAGACCTTGCCGGTCAAGAACAGGGTTGATTCCGGGATACTGGAACAGCGCTTTGATCTCCGACCCGAATACCAATCGTTCTCCGGCAATGGTGTAAAAAAGCGGCTTGACGCCGAATCGATCGCGGCAAAGGAAACAGCGGTTATTTCTTTCATCATCAATGGCAAACGCAAAAATTCCGTTCAGTTTTTTGGGACATTCTTCGCCATAGTGAATATAACATTTTAAAAGAACTTCTGTGTCGCTGGTTGTTTCAAAAATATAATCCAGCGCCTCAAGTTCACGGCGAAGTTCGTCTGCATTGTACAATTCTCCATTGTATACGATGGTGTACCGGTATCCGCCCACATAGGCCGTCATCGGCTGTTTTCCGCCTTCCGGATCTATGACCGTAAGCCGTTGATGGGCAAATGCCGCATGATTGGAAACGAAGACCCCTTTTTCATTTGGGCCGCGGTGCCTGAGCGTATTTCCCATACGCCGGGCGAGCTGGCCCAGAAAAGGGGCTTCTTCTGAAAAATCTTCATTGTAGTTACAAAAACCTGCAATCCCACACATATGGAACCCCCTCCTTCGAAGTTACATTATCATATTATGTAAAAAAGCAATTATGGTTCGAAAAACAGCAGGAGGGGGATTCCATCAGTGTAGTTTTTGTATTATTTTTTCTTTTTATCCGGCTGCTTTTCTGCTGATTTTGCAAGCTCGCTTAAGATGCGCTCTGCGGCTGTTCGGCGCGCATTTGCTTCAACGGAAAGCTCTATGGCAAGTCTGGTCAAATCCGCTTCGCTTTGCTGAGATGTGGACCGAATGCGGTCGCAAACCTCCTTCATTGCGGCGGTTTGAGCACTGCAGAACCGGTTGTACATTTCGCTTTGGGAGGCATTTAACAGCAGCTTTTTTGTCAGAGAGGAAATATCCTGAATGGAAAGAACTTGCTTTAACATACAAATAACGGTTAAAATCGCAAGATGTTCCCGAGAATATCTTTTTTGTTCCGGGCGCGGAAGAACACCGTCTTTTACATAGTTGTTAATCATGCTGGATGTTAACAAATTCGAGTTCTCATCCCGTGCATATAACTGAAGCTGTTTATTCATATAAGTCAACACTTGATCCATGTAAAGATAAATTTCCGGCAAACGATCCCATTCCACAGGTTTCGATTTTTCAATTTCCTCAATCCATTTTTGTATCCTATCGGTAGCCTCGCTCATATTGTTTCTCCTTCCCATTTTCTGCATATTTGCCAATCATATAGCGGCTTGGCGGCACACCCATATACCGCCGAAATACCCTTGAAAAATACAGTTGATCCGAAAATCCCGTGGAATAAGCTACTTCACCGACCGTTAAGCCGCCTTTTTTCAGAAGTTCTGCGGCTTTTCCAATTCGGTAGCGCATGAGATATTCATTCGGCGGCATGGAAATATACTGCATAAAAAGGCGATATAAGTGGCTGCGGCTGATGCCGGCACTTGCGGCGATACTGCTGACAGTAATATTGCGCGAATAATTGTAATCGATAAATTTAATTGCTTTTTTCACATATTCATATCCAAGATCCTGCGCCGGAGAGTTTTTTCCAAATTGATCGATTAGTTCCGCTAAAAAAAGAAGTAATCCAGCTTCCATGCGGGCTTCTTCACTGGGGCTGGAACCGGATGCGTTGCATATATCCGTCAACAGGCGTTCCAGACGGTTATCTTCGCTGTAATGGAAAACCGGTTCGCGGTTCAAAAGGCCCGTCTGATCCATCAAACGCTTTGCATCGCTTCCGTTAAAGCCAACCCAACAATAGGTCCAAGGATCTTTATCATCTGCAGTATAGGACACAAGCTGCGATGGAACCACCAAAAAGCCATCTCCGGTGGAAAGCCGATGCTGTTTTCCCGCACAACAGAACACTCCGTGCCCGGAGAGAATGTAGTGTATGAGGTAATGATCACGAACTGCGGGCCCCCAAGAGTGGCGGGCAGCGCACCGCTGTACTCCGCAGCTGTAAACCGCAAGTCCCAAGCTATTATGAAAAGGATCGCGGAATGACCGTCTGAATTCTTCGTTCCCCAAAATTCGCCATGCCTCCAACGATTTCTTTTACTCTTTCATTATAATTGTGCATGAATGTAGATGCAATAAAAAAGAAAAAATGATGAGTTTGTAGGTTTGTCAAACATATTATGACTGCGTTCCACTTTCCCGTTGTGCCTAGGGGTATAAGGACGAATTAACTTGTGCCGGATATGAAGTTTAGCGGCAGTGGCCTCGAAGAGCGTCAGCATTTGAATGCGCTCTCCGGGATATGTCATTTGCTCATATGGCTTTGGCTGATATTTTTTCTTTGGTTTTGATTCTGGAAACATTCCCATTCGGCGCATTACACGGAACAGACTTTCCGGACATCGTGTGTATCCCCGCTTTTTTAACCGAGACCATAGTTCAATCATACCGAGGTCGGGATTTCTGCGCCGCATGTTGCGAATCAGCTTTAACTCGGCAGGTGTATGCTGGTTTGGATGACTGTGAGGCCTCCTAGACCGGCAAGCCAACGATTCTAATGTACCGTCATACCGGGCCATCCAGAAATAGATAAAGGAACGGCTTTTGTTGTATTTTCGGCTTGCACGGCTAACACCGTACTTTTGAGCATAGATCATTAGGGATTGCCTAAACTTCATGTCTTGTGTTACACTATTCATGCAGAAATGGGCACTTCCTTTCGGTATGATTTGGTTTGCGTAGCTTTATTTTAACCGATGTGTCCATTTCTGTTTTTATTTTTTCTCAACTGTCCAATATGTATTGTAGTCCTACAAATCTCTGCGAAATCTATCGGATAATGCTCTTGCAAACGGGTACTGTTTGTGTTAACATGATATAAAAAGATTTGTGAAGATTTTGGAGGTATTTTATGTCAGCCGGTGAAATTATATTAGGAATCATACTGATGCTGTTTTCCATTGGAATAACGATTGTGGTGCTGTTGCAGGAAGGTCATGAGCAAAACGTCGGTGTGATTAGAGGCGGCGCGGATACTTTTTTGTCGAAAAATAAGGCTCGTTCTGTGGATGCTTTTTTGGCTCGCTGGACAAAAATCATTGCAGTAGGTTTCTTCTTGCTGGTTATCATTATTAACGCATATCTGTTTTTTGGAGCTTGAATAAAAGTTTGTTTTCGCCCCGCTTGGCAAAAGCGGGGCATTTCTCATTTCACATGTATTTAAATCACAGTGTATGGACACAAATACCGCATTATTGTTAAAATTTCATTTGTTTGGGAAATCTATTGTTAAGGCTTATTTACCTTACGATTAATGGAAAATGATGCTATTTTGCCTGTATAAACTAGATTGATTTCTGTAAACGGTTATTCATTCTATCATTTTAGACCGGAGGAAGTAAATTGGAAGAAGCAAAGGAAAAAATATTAAAATGTTTAAATAAGATACCACAGAGCATTTCATCGCGTAATTTGCGGAAGCGGTTAAAATTGAACAAAAACGACTATTATAAGGCCCTGAACGAATTGCAAAGGGAGGGCAGAATTTCCATCAGCAGAGGGCGCAGAATACGAAAAACAAAGGGGAAGTCGACTATCGGCGCCACAATTGTGTCGTTATCCAAAGGCTTTGCTTTTGCCCGTCCGGACAGCGGCGGAGATGATATTTTTATCCATGCAGACCATTTAAAGAATGCTTTTCTGAAAGATAAAGTGCAGCTTTACCGAATTCGGCAGAGTCCGAAAGGCCCTAGCGCGGAAGTAGACTCTATTTCTGAGAAAGGCAGCCGTGTCATTACCGGAACACTGCACAAAGGGCGCGGTTTTTGTGAAATGATACCCGATGATGCCATTCGGTATCCAATCCGAGTTGTTCGGAAATCACTGAGAAAAGGCAAAGACGGAGATAAAGTACAAGCAAGAATCAGCCGGGCAAAAAATTCATCTGAATTGCAGGCTGAAATTGTCAAAATTTACGGAAAGTCAAACAGTGCGAAAATATGTGCCGATGCAATTCTAGACCAATATGGTATTCGCACTAAATTTAAAAAGGAAACTTTGGAAGAGGCAAAAAAGGTTTCTCAGCACCGGCTTTCCGAATCAGATCTGAAAGGACGGCTGGACCTTCGGAAACTTGCCATCTGCACCATTGATGGAGAAAGTGCCAAAGATTTGGACGATGCTATCTCCGTCAGCAGGACGAGAAAAGGATATCGTCTGGGTGTTCATATTGCGGATGTGTCCCACTATGTGCGCGAAGGTGGGGCTTTAGATAAAGAAGCATTCGAACGCGGAACATCGGTGTATTTTGCTGACCGCGTTGTCCCAATGCTGCCGGAAGAACTTTCCAATGGTGTCTGTTCGTTAAACGCAGGAGAGGATAAACTGACCTTTTCCGCAATCATAGAACTTAACCGACAAGGAGAAATTTTATCATATAAATTTCGCAAAAGTGTGATTCGCTCCCGCGTACGTGGTGTCTATTCCGAAGTGAACCAGATTTTTTCAGGGAAAGCAGACCGAGAACTAAAAAAGAAGTATCATCCCGTCATTCGTTCTCTGAATGCGGCAAGGGAGCTTGCTGAAATCTTGAAAAAGCGTTCCGGGGAAAACGGTTCCTTTGATATTGAAAGTACAGAATCCGAGTTTACCTTAAATGAAAATGGAGTGTGTGTGGATGTTCGGCCACGAAAAAGCGGAGAAGCGGAACAGATGATTGAACAGCTGATGATTACCGCCAATCAAGCTGCGGCTAAGTTGGCAAAAGAAAAAGGCATCCCATTTGTATATCGAGTTCATGAGCAGCCGGACCCGGAGCGTGTCCAAACATTGATTCAGCTTGTTGATGCAGCCGGTTTAAACTCACACACATTAAAGAAAAAAGGACCGCTTTCAGCCGCTGATTTTGCAGCAATTTTAGAGCAAGCCGCCGGCACACCAATTCAAAAAGTTATTTCACATCAGCTGCTGCGCACAATGGCAAAGGCAAGATATGCGGCTCAGCCAATTGGACATTTTGGACTTGCCTTAGAGGATTATTGCCATTTTACCTCACCAATCCGCAGATATCCGGACCTTGCGATTCATCGTATATTGACGACGCTGCTGACCGAAAAGGATAAAGGAAAGATTAACAGATATCAGGATTTTGCAGTCAACGCAGCGAAAGCTTCCTCTAACGCTGAAGTCCGTGCCATGGCTGCAGAACGGGACGCTGAAGACTGCTATATGGCCGAATATATCAGCCAACATATCGGTGAAGTTTATGACGGCGTCATTAGCGGCGTGACTCCGAGGGGGATTTTTGTAGAGCTTGCAAATACTGTGGAAGGATTTGTACCGATGGACAGTTTCAAAGATGCTCATTATCAATTTGATGGTATGATGACACAAATTGACCGTAACTCCGGCAAGAAATTAACCATAGGCCAGCCGATACGCATCCAAGTCGTGGCTGCTGATGTGGCAAGCGGGCGGATTGATTTTATTCCGGCAGAACATTCAGAATAATTTTTCCTTTTGTTTTTCCAAACACTGCATAATAAATGGAATAAATGCCCATCCTACTGACATAGATATAATTCGGAAGGCGGAATTGTCAGTATGGAATCTGTATTAAAACTTTTGCAGCGCACCACAAACTGTGAAGAGGCACAAAATGACATAAACCGGCAGCAGATTATTGATGCTATTCGCGATGTGTCTCGTCAGTTAGCTTATAACGAATGCTGGTTTCAGCTCGAGTCCGATGAAAATCTTATTGACGCCTGTATCTATCAGCGGGAAGAACTGAGATCACGGTATCGCTATCTGTTGAAGCTGGCAAAGCAGGAAGGTGTTAACTGCGCTTCCTTCCAAAAATAAGGAACGGAGGTGTAAATTTGCAGGATATACCGACCATTGTTTGCGCGTTGGGCATTTTCGCGCTGTTGGTCATTATTCAGGTGATTGTGAAAGCGGAGCGGCCGGTTCGAAAAGCCATCGGAGGAATTTTAACCGGATTATGCGCGCTTGCAGTTGTGAATCTAACGGGAAGTTTTACAGGTGTCACGCTTCCTATTAGTCCTTTAACACTTGGTGTTTCTGGTGCTGCTGGGATATCAGGAGTCACAATGCTGCTTTTGTTAAATCTTATTTTTAAGTAAGCCTGCGGGAAATTACCGCGCAGGCTTATTTTTTTGTTGATTGGCGGTATCTATCCGGATATGCCAATATGTTTTGTGAAAGATTATGTGTTGATTCACCATCAAGATACAAAAAGTCGGTTCAGCTGTATGGATAATATGGCGGAACCGACTTCTTTTTTATAAATTCCCGATTTTATATCATATAAAGATTAGAAAAAAAGTAATTTGACTTATTGGACTGTTTTTAATATACTATATGAGAAATTGTACCATTTGATACAGAATAGGAGGTTGCATGAAAGAACTCAAAAAAACGAAAAAATATGGGCAAATATTGTCCAGAACTTTTTTGTTCCGCGGTGTTGATTCAAAATTGGTCGAATTTGCATACGCTTCACCTTTATGCACCTGTGCGGAATTTGAAAACGGAGAACATATTTATACTCGAAAGAATTTTAAAAGAAGCATTGGCATTGTGCTCAGCGGAGGGCTGAAAGCCGTCAAAAAAAGAGAAAACGGAAAAGAAATTTTATTAAATACATTTGAAAACGGAGGCATTTTCGGCGTTGCAGGGCTGTTTAACAGTTCCTGCCGTTATGTTTCGGATATCATTGCCATGCGCCGGAGCCGAGTTCTTTTTTTGCCTCAAGCTCTGATTAAGGACTTGATTTACAAAGACCCGCATATTGCAGAAAATTATATCGCATTTCTTTCCAGCAGGGTGCGGTATCTGAATACCTGCATTGATCATTTTACAGGCGGCTCGGCGGAAGCTAGGCTTGCGCGGTTTCTGTTGGCATTGGAAAAGAACGCGCAGAATGTGGTTGAACTGCCTTGTTCCCTACAACAACTTTCCGATACGCTGGGCATTGGCCGTGCATCCCTATATCGGGCATTGACTTCGATGACGGAAAATGGACTGATTCGACGCAGTGGCAGGCGGGTGGAAATTTTAAATTCTGAAGGTCTGCAGCATGTACAGGCCTAGTCTATCACAAATCGTTAAAGGAGTATTTGTATGAAATTGTCAAGAAAAATTGGAGCAATTGCTCTCGCTGTTATTCTTTTATTCACTATATCTGCATGTTCTGCAGGAAATGATAGTTCTTCTTCGCAATCTCAAATTTCATCTGCGGTGTCCGCAGACGATACAAGCAGCAGTCAGACCGAAAAAACAGTTATTCGCATTGCAGGGCTAAAAGGCCCTACCGGTTTAAGTATGGTAAAATTAATGAGCGACAGCGAAGCCGGAACCGCTTCCGATGATGATCAATTTACCATTGTCTCATCTCCGGATGAAATCGTGGCAAAACTCAGCAGTGGAGAAGTTGATGTAGCGGCTGCCCCGACTAATCTTGCGGCAACTCTTTATAACAAAACAGATGGTGGGGTTCAGCTTATGGCGGTGACTACGCTGGGGGTTTTATATGTTCTCACCGCAGACGGCGAATCTGTTCAGTCTGTTTCGGATTTGAAAGGGAAGACTATTTACGCTTCCGGACAGGGAGCTACGCCGGAATATGCTCTTAACTATATTCTTCGTCAGAATGGACTGGAACCCGGGCAAGATGTTACTGTGGAATATAAAGCGGAGCACTCAGAACTGGCTTCTCTGATGATAGCAGGAAAGGTTAAGATTGCGGTCTTGCCTGAACCATTTGTCACACAGGTGTTGGCAAAAAATGATTCCGCTAAAATTGCTTTGGATTTAACGGAAGAATGGAATAAGGCATCGGATGAGAAAAGTGTGTTAACCATGGGATGCCTGATTGTGAGAAAAGAATTTGCACAGGAGCATAAAGCTGCGCTTGACTCTTTCTTAGATGACTATAAGGCGTCGGCAGAATATGTAAATTCCAATCCTGCGCAGGCAGCCAAATTATCGGAGCAGTTCGGTATTATGGATAGTGCCATCGCTGAAAAGGCAATTCCAAACTGCGCTATTACCTATATGGATGGATCCGAAATGAAGGAAAAAATACCTGAATTTCTAAATGTTCTGTACCAAGCAAATCCAAAATCTATCGGAGGAAAAATACCTGCGGATGATTTTTACTATCAGAAATCATAAAGCGCTTCGGAAAATTGCTGCGGGAATCTTCGCTGTACTGTTTTGGGTCGGTGTTTGGCAGGCGGTCTATTTGGCGGTAGGACAGGAGATACTGGTTGCATCGCCTGCACAAGTGTGGAAACGACTTTTGGAGCTGGTTGCCAAGAAAGAATTTTGGCTGACCGTTTTCTTTTCCATGTGCAGAATTGTGCAGGGTTTCTTTTGGGGTGTGCTTTTAGGAACTTTTGCTTCTGTTCTAAGCGAAATCTCTTCCGTTGCGAAAGCACTGATTCGCCCAATGGTCGGTGTCGTAAAGGCTACACCGGTGGCTTCCTTCATTATCCTTGCATTGGTGTGGATGAAGTCACCGATGGTTCCCGTGTTTGCATCCGCTTTGATTGTACTTCCAATTCTGTGGTCGAACCTTTCGGAGGGTATTCGGAAGACGGATCGTAGGTTGTTGCAGATGGCAAAGATGTATGACTTTGGAACACTTGGAACCATACGACGTGTCTACCTGCCGTCTGTTCTTCCATATTTTACGGCAGCCTGCACAACAGGTATGGGAATGGCTTGGAAAGGCGGGGTGGCAGCTGAGGTTCTTTCTTCCCTCCCGCTGTCCCTTGGCGGTGAAATCTACCGTTCGAAAATTTATCTTGAAACCGTTGACCTGTTTGCGTGGACTGCCGTTGTGATTTTGTTCAGCGTATTGTTGGAACGGGCGTTGCTTTGGACTGTCAAAGCTGCGGGGAAACGGTACGGCTTTTATTCCGCGGAGGTGAGTCATGAACATTGAAATTCGGGATGCGGTAAAATCATATGGAAGCCTGAAGGTGTTGGACAGGCTCTCTATGTCGCTGCCTAGTACAGGCACAGTTTGTCTTTTCGGACCATCCGGGTGCGGAAAATCAACACTGCTCAATTGTCTTGCAGGGTTGGAAATGCTGGATTCTGGGCAAATATGCGGAACGAAGGACAGACGAATCTGCTACCTGTTTCAGGAAGACAGGCTGCTTCCATGGAACACCGCAGTGCAAAATATCTCAGCCGTTCTGCGAGGTAAGAACAGTGAGAAACAGGCCGCGGAATGGCTGCGCCTTGTCGGCCTAGATGGTGCGGAACATCAATATCCCTGCCAACTGAGCGGGGGCATGAAGCGTCGAATCGCCATTGCACGTGCTATGGCTTACGGCGGCGATATTTATCTTCTGGATGAACCATTTCAAAGGCTGGATGCGCGCAACAGAAGCCGTATTGCGAATTTCATTGAAGAGAAAACAAAGGGAAAATTGAAAATCCTTGTGACCCACGATCAGAAAGAGGCAGAGCGTCTTTCTGATATTATTTATATATTGGATGGAATTCCTTTAAAAATAATGGATAAAATAGTCAATAAAGGTGCAAAATAAAACAAATATTTCGTGAATCACTCCAAAATTAAGAAATTCTTTGTTTATTTCATTGAAAGTTTGTGTTATACTTAATCGGTTAAAACTTAAGAATTGGAGTAATTCGATGATTGGTAAAAAAGACGGGCTTAGAAAGTTGGTCCCGCAAATTATAATTGACGCAATTTGCATTTTTTTCAGCTATTGGATTGCTTTTGTGCTGCGCTACGAAAATCATATTCCGTTTTTGGACATTATTTCGTTCCATGCAAGCATCCCGTGGATTACAATGATTTGCCTTGCAATTTTCGCTCTGTTCCGATTTTATAGTACGATGTGGCAGTTTGCCAGTCTTGATGAATTGCTGCAAATCTTTTTCGGGACGACCGCGGCATGCTTAGCGGTAACCATCCTTGGTTATACAGTATTTCCGAAAGTACTTAGTTCCAATGGAGTCAATATCTATCGTTTTCCAAACAGTGTATATGTTATGGGATGGGTACTGACGCTGTTTTTTGTGGGAGCTTCCCGGTTTGGTTTTCGGCTGGCTCACAGAAGCTTGCGAAAGCGATCTACTGTTCGAAATACAAAGGACGAATTCAGCCGTGTTATGGTAATCGGAGCGGGTGAAATGGGCTCCATGATTATTAAAGATCTCAAATCGTCTCCGCAGTCCAAGAGAATCCCGGTGGTCGCGGTGGACGATGACAAAAAAAAGCGAGGCACACGCATCCACGGTGTAAAGGTAGCCGGCGGCAGAGAAAGCATTCCAAAATTGGCAGACCGCTATCGTGTTGATCAAATTATATTGGCAATTGCAACCGCGAGCACCAAAGACAAGCATGAAATTTTGCGCATTTGTGCGTCCACGGGATGCAAACTAAAAACAGTTCCGGCGTTGTATGAAATTCTGGAAGGCAGTGCGGATCCGCATAATGTCCGCGATGTTAATATTGTCGATTTGCTCGGACGGGATGAAATTCATCTGGATGTGGAGAAAATCAGCGGATACCTGAAAAACCGGACAATTCTTGTCACAGGTGGGGGCGGATCCATTGGCAGTGAGCTCTGCCGTCAGATTGCGATTTTCCATCCTAAAAAGCTCATCGTTTTTGATATCTATGAAAATAACGCATACGATCTTCAAAATGAGCTCCACCGCAGATTTCCAAAACTTGATATGGATGTGGTGATTGGATCGGTTCGTGACAAAGAACGGGTGCGCAGTGTATTTGCGGCATTTCGGCCCGATGTGGTGTTCCACGCGGCGGCCCATAAGCATGTGCCGCTGATGGAATTAAGCCCCGGAGAAGCTGTGAAAAACAATGTATTTGGTACGCTGAACGTTGCGCAGGCGTGCGATGAATTCGGGGTAAAGCGCATGGTTCTGATTTCCACCGATAAGGCGGTTAACCCGACTAACATTATGGGTGCTACTAAGAGAATTTGTGAATTGATTGTCCAGTATTACAGCCGCCACAGCAAGACAGGATTTGTCGCAGTTCGGTTTGGCAATGTGCTTGGCAGCAGCGGCAGCGTAATTCCGCTTTTTATGCGCCAGATTGAGGAAGGCGGTCCGGTGACCGTAACACACCCTGACATTGTGAGATTCTTCATGACCATACCCGAAGCGGCTCGGCTTGTCATTCAGGCTGGCGGCATGGCCAAGGGTGGAGAAATATTTGTCCTTGATATGGGTCAACCGGTTAAGATTGCCGATCTTGCCCGCAACTTAATCCGCCTTTCGGGCTTAAAACCGGACGAGGATATCAAAATTCAGTATACGGGACTGCGCCCAGGGGAAAAATTGTACGAAGAACTTCTGCTCGATTGCGAAGGAGGCTGCAAAAAGACTTCTCACGAATTGATTTACATTGGCAACCCGATTCCATTTGATGAAAATACATTTTTATCTCAGCTTGAGGAACTTCGCAAGGTTGCAGGAGTCGATAACAAGAAGATGATGGAATTGGTGCATGAATTGGTGCCTACCTATTCCGGACATGCAGAGAAAACTGACTTGCTTGCCAAGTAGTCAAGAGAACCTATTGTGCTCCTTTTACAAGACCGGGCGGTTTCTTAGAATTTTTGATAGAATCAATTTAAAGAGTTTTTGGTAAGAACTCATAACTGGGGTGTGTGTATGGCTGATGAAAAGCGGTTTGCGGTTCTGATTGATGCTGATAATGTTTCTGAGAAGTATATTAAATTCATACTCGATGAAATATCCAATGACGGCGTTGCGACAATCAAGAGAATTTATGGGGATTGGACCAAACCGACTATGAGTTCTTGGAAGACGGTTTTGCTGGATTATTCCATCACACCAATTCAGCAGTACGGATATACCACGGGAAAAAATGCCACTGATTCGGCAATGATTATTGATGCAATGGATATCTTATATGCCGGCAATATTGAGGGCTTCTGCATTGTTTCAAGTGACAGTGATTTTACTCGGCTGGCTTCCCGATTGAGGGAATCCGGTATGTATGTGGTCGGTATGGGGGAGAAAAAGACGCCGAATGCATTTATTGCCGCATGCAATAAATTTAAATATCTTGAGATCCTTGCGCAGACACCGAATCTGTCGGATAGTCAGAATTCGTCCGGTGCAGCAGAAGTTGGCGAAATGGATCACACATCTCTCAATGAAGTTCGAAATACCATCCGCACCATTGTGGAAGAAACATCCGATGATGATGGCTGGGCTGCACTTGGCGATGTTGGCAATATTTTGAACAAGCGCTATCCGGATTTTGACGTACGAAATTATGGATTTAAGAAACTAACGCCGTTTATAAACTCTCTGAAAGTGTTTGAAATTCGCTGCAGCCGCAGCAAGGATGGAAATGTGCGGTTTATTTATGTTCGGGAAAAAGGACGCAGAAATTCAAAAGCATAAAAGAAGAAAGTCCGAAAGGTATTTCTTTTCGGACTTTCTTTTTTTATTACTGCTGAGTAAAAAACAAACGTGAACAGTATGTCATGTTGATTCAGATTAATTTTTCCTGTATTGCAATAAGGTGTGCAATCATCCAACAAACAATGCTTTCTGCCCCTTCATTGTGATTAATTCCGCCTTCGATCAGTCCGTCGCGGCAACCGCCGGTTTCCGGATCGATGAGTGAAACATGGTGGGAATTCTCCCCTAAATACCACCGATAGCATCGGATTGCACTGTCACGGTATTTTGCTTCACCGGTTAGTTTGTGGGCAGCTAAGCAGGCAAGCATTGTGCTGCAAGCTTCCACAGGTTGTTCGTCAAATTCGGCGGGTACCCCACCTTTCGGATACCAGCCTTTACACCCAATAGGATGGAAAATACCATCTCTTATCGTCGCAGAGAGCAGAAAATCGAGACTTTCAAGCGCGATGCCGAGAGCTTGTTTTTGATTTGCTTTTTCATAAGCGTAGCACAGTGACAGAGGAAGAATTCCACTGCAGTAAGTCATTTTATCTTCAAACCATCGCCAATTTTCTCTGCGGCATTGAACATATGTATCGACAATGGAGTCGCAGAGCATTTTAGCTTCCGGAAGACCGGCAGAGTCCCCCCACAGGAGCAGGCCTGTCAATGCATAGGCTTTTCCTTTTAGAAAAGAAAGGGAGGAACAGCTTTGATACGTTTTTAATAATAGCTTTTGTGAGGCTTCTTTAATTGAAGTTGGAAGTCCGCTGCAAGATGCAATAAATCCTAGGGCACAAATTGTACGACCGAAAGAATCCTCTGAACCGCGTTTTTCCAAAAATCTGCGATCATAGCCCATAAAGTTTCGGAACCAGCCTTGATTTTGTGCGTAGAGAAGGAAAGAAGTATAGCGGTATAAAAGATCTTCATATTTTTTTTCGGGAGATAATTTGTAGAGCAAAGCCGCCATAATCAAGGCACGCGCATTATCGTCTAACGTATATCCTTCCGTCGGATCCGGCACACCGGAAACAGCGTGTTGAAACATCCCCGTATCGTCAGTCATTCGGAAAACATATCGGTCGTCAATCGTTCGATTCATCCCAGGCTTTCATCTCCTTATCAGAGCATTTTTGGAATATGCGCAGGTAATTTAGCGCAACTTGATTCCAATACATTGTTTTGCCGAGTTCTCTTGTGCGCTTTTCCATATCTTCTTGCTTTTCTGGATGATTGATAACTTCTTCAATGCATTCAGCCAAAGAAGCTGCGCTGCGAAAATCAGCCAGCAGACCTCTTTTCTCCGCAAGCATTTCCTGTGCGTACAAATATGGAGTGGATACGATAACCCGACCATAGCCGACAGCGTAGGCCAGCGTACCGCTGACGGCTTGATCTTTGCCCAGATAAGGGGTCATATAGATATCGGATAATTGAAGATACCGTATGATTTCTTCTATTGTAAGATAGTGATTGACAAAGCGAATATTATTTTCCACGCCAAAATTTTTAACGAGGCGTTCCAATTTTTCGCGGTAGTTCTCGCCGTCTTTTTGCTTGATAACAGGGTGTGTTTGCCCTAGGATAAAATAGAGAATTTCGGGGTGCTTCTTTGCAACTTTTGCAATGGCTTCAATTCCGTATTCCAATCCCTTGCCGGGGCTGATGAGTCCAAAAGTACTGACGATGAAGCGGCCGGAAAGGCCCAACTCTCTTTTCAGAGTGTCGCGTTCAACTGCTGGATATTCCGGCACTCCGTGATGGACAACTTCAATTTTATTTTTATCAACCCCATAGGTGTTTTGCAAGATTTCAACGGTGTTGGCGGCCATGGTAATCAATTTGGAGCATTTGGCCGCCAGCGTAGCAATGATTTTCTTTTGCTGTTCATCGGGATTAGGAAGAACCGTATGCAAAGTTACACAATAGGGAATTCGAAGATGTTCGGTTAAATCGAGAAGATATTCTCCTGATGTTCCACCATAAATACCAAATTCGTGTTCCACCATTAAAAGATCAACGCCGGAGCCATTAATTTTTTCAGCGGCTTCGGTGTAGGCTTCTTTGCTCTGCTGTTCAATTGTAAACTTTACGTTTGGCGGATAGGAGTAATCCGAATCATTGATAGCTATAATGGAAGTGTTTATTTTTCCGGTTTTTTGGAGTGCATTCACCAAATCCTGCGTAAAAGTCGCAATTCCGCACGCCCGTGGCGGATAGGTACTTAGAAACAGGGTATTCAATTTTTTTTGTTGGTTCAATGTATGACGTTCCTTTCTTCTTATTTTGCTTTATTTTGTTTTTTTATATAGCGATATGACGTTTGCTTTCCTGTGAATAAATTGTATTAGCCAGCTGAATACCGCTTCCAATATGACATCCGGAGGTGATTACGGATTTGGAGATTCTAACACCGCTGCCGATAGACACATTATCCCAAATGATACTATTGCTGATGGTACATCCTCTTCCGCTCTCAAAGCCGTTACCCACTACAACGTTTGGCCCGATTGTAACATTAGCGCCGATTCTCACATTTTCTCCAAACCATACCGGCCCAATTATTTTCGCTGTTTTATGCAGCTGTACATTTTCCATGCCAAACACTTGGTTCTGGAAAAAGTTATTTTCCGGAAGTTTGCATAAGCCGCTGAAAATATCCCCATGAACTTGAGCATATTTTTCAGGGGTTCCAATGTCAATCCAATAAGATCCACCATGATATACGGCGATTTTATAACCCTCTTTTAAAAGAGTCGGGAATGTTTCTTTTTCCACTGAGACGACTCGGTTTGCGGGAATCCTATCAAGAACTTTCGGTTCAAATACGTAGATACCGGCATTAATGAAATCAGATTTTGCTTCGCCGGGTTTTGGCTTTTCTGTAAAGGTTGTGGCAAAACCAAATTCATCATATTCAATGACTCCATAATTGGAGGGATTCGGCACTCTTGTTACAGCGATAGTCACATCGGCTTGCTTTTGTTTATGAAAACGAACAAGATCGCTTAAATCAATGTCGCTGACAATGTCGGAATTAAAAATCAAAAATGTATCGTCAAAATACTTTTCACAGTTTTTAATGGCTCCGCCGGTTCCGAGGGGGATATCCTCACACACATATTGAATTTTAACCCCAAAATCATTACGGGAAAAGTGCCGCTCAATATCTTCGGCCCGATAACATGTACTGAAAACAACTTCATCTGTTCCGCAGTTTTTCACTGCATCTATATTCCGTTCCAAGAGAGGCCGCCCCATAACGGGAACCATCGGTTTAGGAAGATGATTGGTAAGAGGTCTGAGTCGCGTTCCTTTTCCTCCTGCTAAAAAAAGAGCTTTCATTCTTGCATTCCTCCTTTGTCGTTATTGTTATTTATGTTAAACCGAAGGCTAATTATTCCTTCGGCATTGGACAACTTTTAATATATTCCAGCAAATCACTGAGGGAGGCCGTAGCTAAGGCAATGCATGTGTCGGCACCGCCATAGTACATTTTTACTTTTCCGGATGTTTTATCCAACACCCATCCGCATGGGAAAACGACGTCGCGCACATCTCCTTCGCGTTCATAGATTTCCTCCGGCCCAAATATCCATTCATCGCTTCTGTGCAGTACTTTCCAAGGGGCTTCCAAATCCAGCAGAGCAAGCCCCAAACGATAAATGGAACCGGAAGCTGTGCGCTTTACACCATGATACAGGATTAACCAACCCTCAGGAGTTTCCAAAGGCTGTGAACACAGACCAACTTTATTAGCATCCCACCAGCCTCCGCTTCTTGCGTTAATCAAAATGCTGTGGTCGCCCCAGTACTTTAGGTCGCTTGAGAAAGATATCCAGATGTGTGCTCCGGGACCCAGCCGAGCCACGTTGCCAATATGGGTTCCGATTGGCCGGTGTATTAAAATCCATTTGCCTTTAAATTTTCTGGGGAATAGTGCCGCGTCTTTATCTTCCGGCGGCATAATGGAACCCATTTTTTCAAAATTTTCAAAATCTTTCGTCAGTGCTAAGGAAACGGTAGGCCCGGAATGCGAAAAAGATGTATATACAACTGCCCAGCGATTTAATTCATCAATTCTGGTAATGCGGGGATCTTCAATTCCCCAAGCTTCTTCCGGATAATCCGGATTTGCCTCCAGAGTGGGGCATGTATCAATTTGCCAATTGGTTACGCCGTCATCGCTGACAGCCTTTGTAAAATGGGAAAATCCGCGTCGATCTTCCACCCTGGCAAGAAGAAGAATTTTATTATCAAATACTGTGGCGGCCGGATTAAAGACACTGTTTACAGCGTATGGCCAGTCTTTTGCAGTTAAAATTGGATTATTAGGATACCGTATAAATAGTTCCTTATAGGTATTGTCATTATTTTTTAATCGTGTTTCAAAATGTCCCATATTTTTTCTCCTTGTATTCCAAACACAATTTTTTAGCACTTGTATTGTAAGAGTGCCAATATTTATATTTAAAATAGCATATTGTTCAAATTATGTCAACTAAATATTACTATACCTCATTTAGATAAGACTATCGTGGTAGTTGCCAAATCACTTTTCGTTTGTTTTATAATTTTTGCATCTTTAAAATAGTATTAATCCAAAGTGATAAATCATTCCCATGAATTGATCAATTTCGTAGTATTTTTTTACAGAGGCGAAATGATAGGATCAATAACACCGGTTTAGTCAACAGAGTTCCGATGATTTTATCAAGAATGAATTGATGCCGCGTTTTGGCTAAAGAGTGACGGAAAGGTTCTAAGCGTACGGTGTAACTGAGTATTATATTGCGCAGTTTGATGTATAAAAAAACGGAAAACGCCTTCAGGTTATCTGAAGGCGTTTTCCGTTTTGTGAAAAGAAGTATGTGTCCTAATGCTACTCTTGTAATCAGAATTAATGAAATTGCAGAAGGATAATATTTCCTTCTTTTTCCTTAATCTATTTTACCTGTTTTATGTTAAGTAGTCAATATAAAACAAAAATGCTTTTCGAATTTTGCGTAATATTGTATAACTGTATAAATTTATGACCTTTTTTTTGTACTAATCAGTTATTTTGTGACATTGTGGGGGAATAACAGCGTGGTAAAAATTGGTTGGCATATGATCGGTATGGCTCAAAAGATAAGAAACAGGCGGTCTGTAATAAATTTACAGAATACATATATGTTCTGAATATTTTATCATCAGCCGATTCACAGAAACCGTTTGAATCAAGACAATCTGAGGCAACGGATGAATCCGTTGCCTCTCCTTATGTATCCTATTTTTCTTTAATAACGCCATTGCGGTAGGCCTGCAGCAGTTCGGACAGTTCCTGAATCTGAGATTTTAGCTCTCGGCCGGTATCCGTGTCCGCAACGGTCACACGTTGCTTGGTAGCCTCTACTATCATCACTTTGGGAGCATCTTCTCCATACATACTGCCGGGTTTTAGCGGCTTATGTTCTGCAAGTGCTAAATAGCGGGAATTTGCGATAAACGTGTACCCGCCGATTCCTGTTTGCTTTTGATAGGATTTGGAAATGCCGCCGTCAATCATGAACAGCAGGCCTCCGCCTTTTACAGGGCTTTCTCCTTCTTTTAATTTAACTGGAACATGGCCGTTAATGATGTGGGAATTTGACGGATCTAGTCCAAACTCCCTTAATATTTTTTCACACGGTTCACGTTGTTCAATAAAATGATAATATGGGTTCATTGTTTCCACATGAGTTTCAGGGTCCTCAATAAAGTACCTTTCAAATGTGGATATTTTGCTTTTTCCGAAGAGAGGAGATTTAACACCGCACCATAGATACCACATCATATCCTGCGCGAATTCACGTTCCGGAGTACCTTCCGGAGCAAAATAAGCACTTCTTACCACAGAATCAAGATATTCAAGAAGTTCGCGTCCCTTTCGGTCTTGACCATCTAGGTTGACCGTATCGAATTCCCCATCCTCCGTCATGGGAATGCATCCGTGGTACAGAAGGTTGGAATTCATGCGAAGATACATGCTTCCATGTGAATATAAAAAGCGGATATGTTTTTGCAGACGCTCACTGTGGCGAAATGAATATGAAATCGACTTCATCAGTTCCTTTTCTTCTTTGGTCAGTTCCAACGGATTGTTCGGGTCCACAGTGGGGAATAATTTGTCGCGGAGAGGATAGGTTTTTCCATCAAGTGTTATGGTGCCTTTTTCAAAATCAATCCGTTTGAGCAGAACGCGGTCATCCATGTTGTATTCGGGATGTTTTTCAATCAGCTGACCTTCCAGTTTAAACTGGATAATTGCAATTGCTTTATGCATTTTGGCGGCAAGCGGCAGATCGACCGGGTCATAAAGATTTTCGTCAAGAATATGCGGAGTGAAGAATTCGCAAGGGTCATTTCTGTAAACTCGATCGGCAAAAGCAGAAAGAGGTCTTAAATTGATTCCGTACCCGTCTTCCAGAAGATCGAACGTATTGTAGCTGATTCCAAGCCGGATCACATTTGCCATCAGTGCCATATTGCCGGAAACCGCGCCCATCCAAGAAATATCGTGATTGCCCCATTGAATATCAATGTCATGAAACTCGCTGAGTGCGTCCATGATAGAATCGGGCCTAGGGCCGCGGTCGTATATATCGCCGATGATGTGCAGCCTGTCAATTAAAAGCTGCTGAATCAGGTGGCATAAAGCCGTTATAAATTCCACGCTCATTCCGGTTTGCACAATGGATTTAATAATTTCGCTGTAATAGTGGGGTTTGTTTTTGCCGCCATCCGAATGCAGAAGTTCGTCGATAATATAAGCAAAGTGTTCAGGCAATTTTTTGCGCACTTTAGAACGTGTGTATTTGGAAGCTGAGGCTTTGCATACTTCCACAAGCCTGTAAATGGTAATGCGGCACCAGTCGTCGAACTCTGTTTCTCGACGCATGGCACGTGCCAATTCCGGCTCAGGGTAATAAATTAGCTTTGCAAGCGCTGTGCGTTCTTCTTCGGAAATGGACTGTTCGAACAGTTCATCAATTTTTGTTCGCACTACGCCGGACGCACTTTTTAGTTGGAACAGAAAAGATGCATGTTCTCCATGCAAATCACTGAAAAAGTACTCTGTTCCTTTCGGTAAACTCAGAATTGCGCGAAGATTGATAATTTCGGAAGCGGCTGCTTCCGCATTTGGATATTTTGTGGCAAGCAGTTTTAAATAATGTTCATCAGACATACGTCGAACTCCTTTTCATCTTTTTCATGGTTCCGTTTCTATATGCCATTACACTGTGCAAAAATATGAAAATATGCTATACTAAAATATACTTATAGGGGGGTTATCATTTGGGATATAAAGAAGAATTTGAGCAAATTTATTTGGAAAAGATTAAAAGAAATGGTGCGGAAGAATTTCTTAAGTGGCTGAATTTCTTAAGTGGCTGAATTCAACAGATTTTTTTACAGCTCCTGCAAGTACAAAATTTCACTGTGCTTGTCAAGGCGGGCTTGTGCAGCACAGTGTGAGCGTTTACCATGTGATGCGCGAAAAACATTTTGATCCTGAGGTGGACAATGAAGAAAGCTTTGCAATCTGTGCACTGCTGCATGATGTATGTAAGGCACAGTTTTATAAAGTGAGTACTAGAAATGTGAAAAATGAAGAAACAGGAACTTGGGAAAAACGCCCCTATTATTCCATTGAAGACAGTTACCCATATGGCCACGGGGAAAAATCTGTGTTTTTAATTGAACGGTTTATCCGGCTGAAAACATCAGAAGCAATTGCCATCCGCTGGCATATGGGCGGTTTTGATGAGGCTGCAAGAGGAGGAAGTTTTGCGATTAGTCAGGCTTATGAAAAGTATCCGTTGGCAGTTAAGCTTCATCTGTCCGACCTAGAGAGTACCTACCTAAGGGAAAAAGGAACTTCTGCGGTTCACCGTCGTTAAGTATGGGTACTTGCATAGGTGCAGACTGCAATATATTTTTGATTACTGTTCAGATATTTCATCCTTTCAAAATTTTTGAACAATCAGCAAGTACAGGCCAAGCAAAATTCTGCTTTTTTGTTAATTGGCCGTCTATCTTTGTGTTGTAAATGCTGAACGCTGTACTTTGAGAATATTACAATAAACTAAACAAACTAAGCCGCCATTTGTGGGTGCGTCTTAGGGATTATCAATCCCGGAAAAATATCGGCATAGTTTGGTATGTATTTACCGGCTATGCCGATTTTTCATTCTTTGTGGTGGATGTAGAAACCGGTGGGTCAAACTCGCCAATGCAGTTCCATACAATTTTGATACACTGTACACGTCTGCCATCAATGCGCTCTGCCTTGTAAACATAGATTTTTTCAACGAATTCCCGGATAATCTCGGCTGTGAGTTCCTTTATGTCCGTATACTTTCTAACCAGAGTGAGGAAGTGGTCAACATTGAGAGCGCTTTCTTTTTCCTCTGTCATAATGGATTTCAGTTCTGTTACTCGCTTCTCAAGAGTCTGCTGCTCGGCTTCATAGTTTGCGGTCATCTTTGTAAAACGCTCATCGGATATCTTGCCCTCTATGTTATCTTCATAGAGCTTTTGAATAATCTCGTCCAGCTTGGCGATGCGGGCCTGTGCCTGTTCCAATTCGCGTCTGCTGTCACGCATACTTTTGTCAAGCTCTGACCTTGTTTTCTTAGTTACCATCTCCACGAATTCGTCCTCACAGTCTCTGGCAAAAGCCGTTACGCGGCGGATGCCGTCAAGGAGCAGTTCCTCAACGACCGCATTGCGTATCTGGTGTGAACTGCAGCCGCCTTTTATCTTGCGGTAGGTAGCGCATACAAAATACTCTTTTTCATGTTTCCAACCTCGCCCACGCACCTGATACAGCTTGTTTCCGCAATCCGCACAGAACATCATGCCGGAGAGAAGCGGCATTTCACCCATCGGTGTGAGCCTGCGTCTGCCATCCCTGATTCTTTGCACTACTTCAAATACGGATTCCTCAATAATTGCTTCGTGGGTATTCTTGAAGATCATCCACTCCGACGGGTCATTTTTCATCTGCTTTTTCTGCTTATAGGACTTGCGGTAAGTTTTGAAATTAACCGTATGTCCCAAATACTCCTGCCTTGAAAGCATATGAACTATTGTGCTGCCTCGCCAGACATAATCATCGTCATGGCCTCTGTTGTCCGGAATATTGATTCCGTTTTTCTTGGCGTGAGCCGTTGGATTCATAATTCTGCGCCTTGTAAATTCCTTGGCTATCTGCGAAGGGCCATACCCTTGCATACACAAGCGGAACGCCTCGCGTACCACTTCGGCGGCTTCTTCATCGACTATCCAGCGTGTCTTGTCTTCCGGGTCTTTGATATAGCCGTAAGGCGGATTGGTGCAGAGCGGTTTGCCGGACTGCCCTTTCGACTTGAAAACGGCGCGTATCTTCTTGCTCGTATCCTTGGCATACCATTCGTTGATGATATTAAGAAACGGAGTAAAATCACTGTCCTGTTGATTGGCACTGTCAACATTATTGTTTATTGCTATGAAGCGAATGTCGGAGCCGGGAAAGAGCACTTCGGTATAGTAGCCGACCTTTAGATAATCTCTTCCGAGACGGCTCATGTCCTTGACAATGATGGTGCCAATCCTGCCTTCTTCCACTTGGGAGATAAGGCGCTTCCAATCCGGGCGGTCGAAGTTCGTACCACTATAGCCATCATCCACAAAGAACTCAGTGTTTGTAAAACCGTTGTCATCAGCGTACTTCTGTAAAATGGTTTTCTGATTTTTAATGCTGTTAGAATCACCCTGCAGCTCGTCATCTCGTGAAAGACGGCAATACAGAGCGGTTATTTTATCGTTATTCTTCACAGCAGTATAAGACTGCCTGCTATTCATGTTTACCTCCTTTCCGACAGTCTTCAAGCGGTACTCTATGTTCCCGTACTGCCGCGAAGAAGTCAAGTGTATTTTGTTAAGATGCCTTATTTAATTCAAGATTTGCTGTGCCGTTAAGTATCATTCGTTTCAGCTTGTCATAAGCAGTTTCTTTGGCAGTGCTGCTGACTGCCGATTCTATAATGTAGAGCGTATCACCGATTACCTTTTCGGTAACACAGATGGTCTTCTCAGCCATAAGCCAATTCTCCTTTCTGACATTGGGGTAGGGGGTAACAAATCCTTACACCCTTTCGATCGTGCAACGGGCGTGGGGTTTCGCGTAAAAAAACGCGGATTCAAACGGGGTATTAAGGGAACAACCGGGATAAAATGCATATAATTGAAATAAACTTGGTGTGTATTTCATCTTGAAAAGCACTTTTTAAGTGAAAAGGCACAACAGGATATTCCACTGTGCCTTTCCACCATATGTCTTAACCGTTGGTCTCGGTATTCATCTGAATTACCTTCACTGCCTCTTGGCGGATAAGGTTTCCGTCAATAAACTCAAAGGCAAGGTAACCTATCTGGTCGAGCAGGGCAAACTTCTCTGAGAGTGCCCTCACGCTGACAGGGCTTCTGCAGATGATCCAGTAGTAGCTTAAATCACCAAAGGCAACAGGCTTTGAACCGGACTCCATATCCGGCATAAACTCGGAGACAAATACCTTTTTGCCGAGGATGGTATCATCGCTGCTGCGCCAGAGGTAGTTTCTGGCTTCGTCTTTCAACGTACGCAAGGCAAGGGCTGTCTTATCGTTCATCAGCCATACGGCATTTTTGCGGTATTCCGGCTTCACAGAGAAGTACAGGCGGATTATATCATCATAGGTGATTTCATCAACGGCATAGGCAACCTCAGCGCCGTTTTCACCGTTTAAGATACCTGTCGGCATCTGTACGCCGGTACCGTTAATAAAGGCGTTGTCCTCAGCTTTGGCAAAGTTCCTGGCAAGGCGCTTTACAAGGTAGCTTTCAATGTCGAATGCGGCATCGCGGACAAAGTCCGAATTCATTTTTACAAGAGCAGCGAGCTTATGGCTTTCAACGGTGTATTGAGTAAAATCGTTTATTCCGTCAAAAACTGGGATAGCGCCGCCTTCCGGCACAAACTGCGCAAGGTCATCGTATTCCTTTGCAAGAATGTGATAACTACCTTCATATACGTTAAAGGTTGTGCCGATTTTACGGAACAGGCTCTCGTTTATGATGGCTGCTTCATATTTGTTATTTGTGGCGTTTGGCATGACATAAGTGCCCGTCTCGCTGCTGCGGCCTTCGGAAAGTCCGGAATAATCGTTTTCCTGGCCGCGCATGGCATTCCAGAAGTGCCTGCTGTATTCCGGCTGACCGGTATATACTCTGACTTCAGTATAATTCATGGCGTTCCCCTCCTTAAATCTTATCGCAGAATGGACAGGCATAGAGACCGAGGTCATGGTAGCTGAGCGATCTTCCTACCTGTTTCAAGTGGTGGTGGCATTTCGGACACAGAATGTTATATGCCATAGCCCCTTCAATGGTATGAGGATGCTTTGCATGGAGGCGGTATCGCATTTTTAACTTTCCTTTATCGTCTTCGATGACAACATTGGAAAGATGCAGGTCGCACATGGCATGGGCATACTCATCGGAATAATAAGTGTGCTGCGGCCGCAGCAGAGTGCCTTCCTTGTTCATTTTCATAAGCGGATAATTCATGTTTTTCCCTCCTCAAAATTAAGATGTTTGAATGCGGTTGATGATATTTTCTGTAGATCTAATTGCTGAGTGTTCGTCATGATGAATCGCTATAGCTGTTCCTCCCTCCAGTGATACTTCCGGTGACAGAAGTGACGGTTCAGTGACAGTAGTTTTGATGAACTGTCACGCTGGAAAGCGGCTTGCGGCAAGGCTTTTAAAGCTTCAGTGACGAAAGTGACAGAACTTTTCATTTCATACTCACACTGCTCATAATCTTTTCCTTGTTCTCTGTACAATTCCAAACTTTATTTTTCCCGCTAAGAAGTTTGAAAGACTATCACTTCTGTCACTTGTGGCTGGAAACCCTTGATATATGGGCGTTTTCGCGGTGACAGTTGCCTGTGAGAACTGTCACTCGACTGTCACTTCTGTCACTTTTAAGCAAGAAAATCCGTACTGTCATAGCCATAAGCCTTCTTGTACTGCTCCTTTGCCTCAATAGTGAGAGTGAGGTTTTTATAATAGGTGCCTTTATTGGTATGAACGGTCATTTCCTTAAAGGTGCAGCCGAGATGGGATGCCAATGTCTCTCTGAACTCTTTGGCTGTCTTGGCAAAACCGTTATTGTTGTCATGGCACCATGCCCTGTAAACATCGTAGATGCGGCTCGTTGTAGCGGAATCATTAAACTTGCCTTCTGACCGCTCGCACATACATTCCTCATAGAAGGAGATCACAGTATTGTTCTCCGACATATATTGCTCTCTTGCAAGGCTTACACTGTCCGGCTCGGAAAAGCTGTACCCGTTTGCAATGACCGCCTGCAGCGCCTTAACAGCCTTGTAGACGATGCCATCTCGCTCGGCATACATTTTGTCAAGGAGTGTTTTGTCCTGCTTGTCCTTTGGAATGACATTAGGGCAGCGCACCACCATAATACGGTCATAGACCCATCTGCCATCATCGCCGCCAAACTTGGGAAGTCTGTTCATGCAAAACCAGAGCAGCCCGTTGTAGGTGAACTCAAAGGCCTGCTGTCCTTTGAACTCGGCATATAGGCTGTCGCCGCTGGTAATTTTTTTAAATGTTTTCAACTCATCTACGGATAAAAAACTCATGTCTGAGCTACCGGCAAGGCGTGTGCCATATATCGCGCCGGTTCCGAAACGCGCTTCAATCTCCTTAAGGTCGATTCCTATAAAGTTACCCTTGCCGAGCAACCGCTCTACAAGACTCTTTAGCTGAGATTTGCCGGTGTCGCCATCGCCGACAAGGAAAAGCGCTTTTTTCATTCGCCATCCCTTGATGTTGGAGATGCATACACCGATAAACTCAAGGAGCAGGTGTTCTATGGCCTTGTCTCCGTCTGTGAGGGTGCGCATATACCTGTCGAAGACCGGCGTGGGCGTTTCCCTTCCCGACCAGTTGCACGGAATCTGAATGGTGGAGAGGATATCCGGGGAGTGTGGTAGAAGAATGGCATTATCTGCAGTGATACGGAGCAGGCCATTCCTGAAGTTGATTAAATCCTCATCGGCATTTAGCTCTTCCTGGCTAACATAATTAAGGTCAGTGGTGATATGCTGTAAAGTTTCGCTGACGATGCCCATTCTCACAAGTTCCTCGTCATAATCCGCGATGTACTGCTTGATAATGCCCATCAGCATATTGTCGGCATAGAACCGATAACAGCCGTTTTCGTAGACATATTTCAAAAGACCCTGCTTTCCGTTATCCCTTACAAGCACATAGCGGAGGTGCTCGCGTACGTACTTTGCAAGGAGCGGAACGCTGACATACGGCTCACCGGTCTGGCCATGAAACTTGATGAAGTACGGATGCTCCATCCTGGATTTATGGAAGGTGCCATGACAGGCATCGATACCGGCATTGATGGTAGCTTCTCTGTAATCATCACGCTCCCATTTTTCACGGTAGAGGGCAGAACTGCGGAAGATATCATCAATAGCAGCAGGATCAGGCCCAGTGCGAAAGGCAATCATGGCGCACAGTGCCGCGTCAGCCTCGGAGTGTGAGTTATATCCGGAGATATCTCCATCGTCATATAGTTTCTTGAACTTATCTCCGTTTTTCTGTTTGCGTAAGTTACAGACAATATCGAAATAGGTGCGGTCACCGTCACGTTTTTGGCTGTATCTTGCTTTCTTGGACTTCCTCATGTTCTTATCGAGAGTGAGCAAGATGGCTGCTGTGCTTTCTTTGAGCGGTTCATTCAGAATCATGTCACCAGTATAAGCTGCGAAGCGATTTGTAAGTCCGCCTATATAAAGCTCCAAATGATTGCTTGGATTTTTCATATAGTAAGCTTTATCTAGTCTGGGATTGCCGTTTTTGTCTGCATAAGTCGGTAGTTTCTCAAAATTACACTTACCGTAAATATGAATACCATTTCCGCTGACGGAACGCTCGGTATAGGAGTTAAAACGTTCAAGCAGTATCTGTACGAAGGGATCTGTGATAGGCCTGTGGTCGATGTCAAGGAAGAAGTAGCCTTTAGGTATTACAAAACCTAAACCTGCAGCGCTTTGCTTAGTCAGTGAGCTAAGTGCTTCGTCGTAGGTAACCCATGTGTGCCGGTATTTTTCATTAGTGCCTGTCGCCCCACCGCCAGCAGCAAAGGGAATTTTGTTGATACGGTCGCCATCCATTTCTTTGCGCCAAAGAAACCATATCTTCATATCCATCAGTTCCTGCATTGCGTTTGCCGTTTTGTCCACCTCCTCTCTGCTGCATTTTGTGCTGCCATTATTCGTTCGCCGAGTTTATGACCAGCCACTCCTTAAAGGCTTCAACCGGAATCAGGATTCTCGTACCAACTCGTATGACTGGAAATCCCGGCTTTTTTACAAGTTCGTAGGCCTTCGGCAGACTAATGCCCATCTGTGCCGACAGTTCCTGCACACTCATGGTCGTCTTTTCCATTTTCTCTTTCCTCCTTGTCTTGATAGTTGTTTTAGTCTCTACATCCACCATTCGCTACCGTTCCTAAGGCAGCCACCTGATCGTGGTCTCCTCGTATCCGATTGCAGCAGAAGCGCTCCGGCTTTCACCATCGTGGCGGCGACGCAGCAAAAGTATCTCTTGCGGGTGGACTATTCAGTTGTCAAGGAACCGGGAATCAAGTAGTTTTACAATTTGTTCTTGTATTCAATGCCATTGTATAATACAATGTAATCGATGTAAATTTTTCATCGCTTACAATAACGATTACATTTAAAGGATGATTGCCATGAAAAAACTACCGGTAGAAAATCTCGGTTTCGTTGAAATTGGCGGCGTTGGCGCTAGTGTCAAGGGAAGTTCGCAATTTCGGGACTCCGGAAAATGAATTAGGCTACGTTTAATAGTATCCGAATAGATTTTGGATTTAAGTATGCTCTGGAAACAGACCAGTCTTCCGCATACTCCATCAGATGTGTTGTTACCAGCCGTAGATAGGAATCCGGATTAGGAAATATTCCGACTACGCTGGTTCTGCGGCGAATTTCCTTGTTTAGCCGTTCTAGCATATTGGTTGAGGAGATTTTGCGAGCATCGAGTTCCGGAAAAGCATAGAAGGCTAGAGAATCTTCCAGCCCATCTTGCAGAAGCTCAATTGCTTTTGGAAAGCGTTTTCCATACTGTTCTGATATTTGCTCTGCGCGTTGTCTAGCTATTTTAGCGGAAGGTGCCAGCCAAATTTCTTTTAACTGAGCCGCAAAGGATTCTTTTTCCTTCTGGGATACATGAGCCAAAATATTTCGCATAAAATGGACTTTGCACCGTTGCCAGGAAGCTCCCGGAAAACTCTCACGGATGGCTGCAATCAGCCCTTTGTTCGCGTCTGAAACCACCAGGAGCGGTGTTTTCAGACCACGATCTAGAAGACTTTGAAACAATTGAGAATAACTTTCTTTTGATTCATCTAGCATTGGCTCTACGGCGAGGATATCCCTATGCCCCTGTTCATTGACGCCGCAAACTACCATCACAGCCATGCTGACGACCCGGCCATCCATACGAATTTTTTCATACAGTGCATCTGTCCAAATGACAGGATAGCGACCCGTCAGAGGCCGGCTGCGGAAGTACTGTACCTGCTCATTAAGGCCTTTCGTCATTTCACTGACTTGACTGCGAGAAAGATTTTCAATTCCAAGACTGCGGGCTAGTTTCTCCATCTTTCGCGTAGATACACCCTGCACAAACGCTTCCTGAACCACTTGAATCAGCGCTGCTTCACTGCGCTTGCGTTCTGTTACGAAAAACGGGATATAGCCCTGATTTCGGAGTTTTGGTACCATCAGATACATCGTCCCCATCCGAGTATCTAATCGACGCGGCCGATAGCCGCAGCGGTAATCACGGCGGGATGGATTGTGTGCATTCTTTTCCGCGCCAATAATACCGGAGACCTCTGCTTCCATTAGACGGGTACACAGCCATTCCAGCATTGACAGCATTGGATCCGGCTGCGCCATACATTTTAGTAGCAATTCTGTCAAATCTGTGGTATTCTTTTTGTGAGTCATTGGGTATCTCTCCTTTTTTGAATGTTTTCAGCACTATTCATTTTATCGGAGTCCCAATGACTTTTCTATGCCTTTATGAAATTGCGAACTTTATTGTACTCCATCGCGTTGGCGAGATGATATATAGGGCTGTGCGATTTCCCGAGTATATCACGGACTATGACAATGACGGCGAAATAATTAAACCTATCTTCACAGGGGGCCATGCTCCGGAAAGCGGTACTGATTACTCCTTAACCGGGCAGGAACTATTGGTCAGCCTATGTAATCTTTACGGAAAATTAAATAACCCAGACAGCACTGTTTCGATTACAGATGCCGTCTGGGATTGGTGCAGAAATAATATTCACCCCTACAACATAGACAGTCTTTATGAAATGCTGGATAGCGAGAAGTTTGCACATATAACGTACATGGATTTGATTCAGAAAGATGCCACATTCCATGTAGATCAATTCATAAAGGATCTATGCAGTCTGGGTACTGTATTTGAGCTTTACTTTGCTTTGAGAAGGGTTAAATACTACGAAGAGATTGACTACGCAAGGAATCTTTATTATGAAGGCAGGCTTTGCGACAGTCTTGCATTCCTTGAACGATACGGACAATATGAGGATGATGAGGAATATAAGGCCCATCTATTAGAGAATTATAATGAACACATATCCCAAGTGATAGATATGTTTCCGGACTTCCGTATAAGGCTGAAATTAGATAAGAAAACCAAAAAAGTGATGTACGGAGCAGACATTCAATCGGTATTTGATATTTGCTGGTACACCTTTTCCAGAATGGTGGCTGACGTTGCACCACCGGTGGATGAAGATTTAAACTATTTTGAATCGCAAGGCTCGATACTCTCATGCCTTGCCTGCGGCAAATACTTTGTACGGCATTCAAGCCGCCAGCTTTATTGTAATAGTTGGGATTGCCAAGCCGAGCGGAATCGGAGAAACAGGCGAGCCAGCTATGCCCGGAAGAAGGCGGCAGAAGTAAAGAACAAAGAATAATAAATAGACATTGCCAGATGCTTCATTAAGCCATTCGAGACAATGTCTATAACTCCGATCTTTTTGATTGTATAACGTTTGATTACAGGGTGAACCAATGTTTAACGTAATCTTGCCTTTAATTCCTGAAAGCTTTCTAAAGCACTTTGTAAATTTTCAATAATCTCATCTGCAAGTACATCAGGTTCAGGAAGATTGTCAAGATCAGCGAGAGATTTATCCTTTATCCAAAAAATGTCGAGACTGGTTTTATCGCGAGCCAATATCTCTTCTACACTAAATTTACGCCAGCGACCTTCAGGGTTATCCTCCGACCATGTCTCTGTGCGTTCATATCGGTTTTGAGGATTATAACAGGAGATAAAATCCTCCAAATCGCGGTCGGTCATCGGATTCTGCTTCAACGTAAAGTGAACATTTGTACGCAAGTCATAAATCCAAACGGTTTTTGTCTGCATTTCCGGACTCGCTGGACGTTTATCAAAAAATATTACATTAGCCTTTACGCCCGGCTTATAAAAGATTCCTGTCGGCAATCTCAAGATTGTGTGTAAATCAGTGGTTTGCAGCAGTTTCTTCCTGACAACTTCCCCGGCTCCGCCCTCAAACAGCACATTATCCGGAACGACAACGGCGGCCTTTCCGGTGGATTTGAGGATTGTGTTGATATGCTGTACAAAATTAAGTTGCTTATTGGAAGTAGTTGTCCAAAAATCCTGCCGGTTATATACGAGATCTTCTTCCTCCTGTTCTCCTTCCTCATTTGTAAAAGTAATGGACGACTTCTTACCGAATGGGGGATTGGTCATAACATAGTCCACACGAATCCCTGGATCACTAAGCAACGCATCACCTAATGCAACCGGTACATTGCCGTATATATCGCCTATATTATGTAGATAGAGATTCATAAGACACAGCTTGAATGTGCTATCTACTAACTCATTACCATAAAATGTATTATTTTTAAGAAACTCTTTTTGCTCACGATCAAGAGAGTAGTTGTTGGCAATATATTCGTGTGCAGCCAAGAAGAATCCGCCGCTACCGCAGCAGGGGTCAGCGATGGTTTTCATTGGCTCAGGGCGCAGGCACTTAACCATAGCGCGGATTAATGGTCTTGGGGTAAAGTATTGACCGGCTCCGCTCTTTACGTCCTCAGCGTTCTTTTGCAGCAAACCTTCATATATTTCTCCTTTAACATCAGAGGACATAGAAACCCATTTTTCATTATCTATCATTTGCACGATTCGATAGAGAATCGCTGCATTTCTGATTTTGTTGGTCGCACCCTTAAATATTTTTCCAAGTATGCCACCTTGCTCACCAAGCTTCTCTAAAGTAGCTTTATACTGTTGTTCCAACTCGGCACCCTTAAGCGTATTCATATCCGCCCATGTGTACCCCGCAGGGATGTTAGTCTCTTTATTGTATGGCGGCTTTGAATATTCATCTGACATCTTAAGGAAGATAAGGTAAGTCAGTTGTTCCAAATAATCTCCGTAGGATACGCCATCGTCCCGCAAAGGATTACACATTCCCCAAACCTTAGAAATTATTGCAGATGTATTTTCCTGATTCATAATCACAGCTTCCCTTCAAATGCTTGTTTTAATATGCTCTGCCGTAAGGCCTCTGCCTGTTGCAGGGCAGTATCTATTGTCTTCTCGATGCTATCGCAGACGGAAAGGCGGGATTCAATAATAGAAAGGATTTCTCTTTGAGTTCTAATATCAGTAAACGGAACTGGGATTTTTACAAGAGATTGGCCAGTTAAGTGTTTGATTCCAGTACCAGTAAAATATTTTTGCAACTGACCAGTTTGTGCTGCGAACCACAAATAATACATATAAAACTTAGGTTCGGCTAATACAGTAAAACGTATACGGTGTAATGCTTTTTGATAAAAAATCGGCTCGTCTTCCATCCAGACAGCGCATCTACCAGGTTCTCCACCTTCACAAATTACAAGATCGCCTTTGTGAATTGAGTATTTTTCTATTTCATCTTCATCAATTCGCATTTTTAATAAATCGGATAAATCAAATGAAAACCAACGAACATTAATGTTTCTAAGATATTTTCGTGGGATACCTTTATTCTTTTGCTTGTCAAGCATCTTCCCAAGTCGGGACTCCATAATTTCCCCAAAAGGAACAATATTTTGGATATCTTCAAACGCCTCTTTCAGCACCGCCTGTCGATATACTTTCAACCGTTTCTTTGCGGCTTGGAGTTCGGCAACACCGGCATCAAGCTGAGAAAACAGTTCCTCAATCCGTGCAACAATGCGTTTTTGCTCTGGAAGGGGAGGCACAGGCACCAGAAGAGATCCAATTTTCTTTTTTGAAGAGTTTTTAATGCCTCCACCTACAAATGTGCTCCTTAATTGAGCAAAGCTGTCTTTTTGAAAATAATAATAGTAAAATTTAGTGCAAACATCGTTTCTTTTTTTCTGGGCAGCTTCACAATGATTTGTATATGCAAAACGACCGGTTACATAATGGATGCAAGGATTACCACCCGTACCAAAAACTAAAGATTCGCCCTCTTCTAGATATTCATCATAATATTTAAAATCTTTTCCGCTTGCTATATAAAGTTTATATTTTCCATCACTTTTTCCTTGTCTGGAACCAATATTTGATTTCTGGCACCATTTAAATACTTCAGAAAATGGAGTATATATAAATTGTGAATTCATCTCTTTTCTCCTCTAAGCCACCAATTCTATATTCATTTCATGTAGTATGCTCTCATAGTTGTCACCAAAAACTTCATAAAAGCGCCCCAGCCCGCCCTTCCGGTCAAAGGGACTAAGTTCAAGATCTCCCGGCTCAATGCTGAGAGAAGTCGCAATATGATCTCTAATAAGCCTCAGCCATTCCATCTGCTCATCCGTGAAATGGACAGCACCGGCATTGCGCTTCAACGTCCACTGCATGAAATTATAATTAACCTTGTCCGCAAACGGAATAATATCATCGCTATACCCCATTTCAAAGCGGATAATGGAAATTAAATCCGTAAGTTGTGCCACAGTACCGCGCTTAACCTTTTCCGGCTTCTTTATGGCATAACAATCCCATAGGCGCTCAATGGTTACACCTCGCGCCTTTAATTTTTCATACAGTGCCTTAAGGCTATCAATAACCATAGGACGATCCTTATATGCCTGACTATATACGATTCGCAGAGCAATAATTTCGTCCTTATGTTCAGATATAAAATCTTGAAATGTCTTAATAATGCGATCAGCATTTTCTTCTCGCTGGCTGTCAAATCCGGCAAATATAACAGTGTCTGTGTTGACATTATCGATTATCTGCTCGTGGTTACGACGAACGTTTTCAATATATTCGCGTACTTCCTGTTTCAAAAAGGGTTGTATTGCTTCGGCAGCAGCAGCCTTTTGCACCTCGACAATCTGAGCTTCGGTAGGTTGCTCAGTGTTGAACTGCCCTTTTGCCTTGGCAGTTAATACATCTTCATCAAATACATTCAGCAAAGCTTCGGCAAGGTTACTGGCAGCGATACCTGCTTTCTCTGCAAGAGCTTTCTTCTCAGATGCAGTCATTTGTGCGTTAAGCCGAATAATTCGGTTGGCCAAAGAAGTAAGAGTATCTTCATCCTTTGCACCGAGGGCAACATTCATCATCAATTCCTTGAGACTAACAGAAGGTTTGCGTTCAAGTGAACGAGTATCCGTTTTTTTCGATTTTGTTACACCAACAGCATCTATGATTACAAAATGGTCTTTATTTTCAGTGGCTGAAGGTGTTACCTTTTGCAAATCTTCCTTGGACAGGACGCGTGTTCCTCGGCCTTTCATCTGTTCAAAATAGTTTTTGCTACGAACATCACGCATGAATATCAGGCATTCAATAGGCTTGACATCTGTACCGGTAGCAATCATATCAACAGTAACTGCAATACGCGGATAGTAGTCATTTCGAAAAGACGAAAGAACTTTTTCAGGATCATCAGCTGCATAGGTTATCTTTTGGCAGAACTCATTGCCTTCTCCAAACTCCTCACGTACAATTTGAATGATATCATCCGCGTGGCTATCTGTCTTTGCAAAAATAAGTGTTTTAGGCACTTCCTTACGGTATGGAAATAGTTGAGTAAAAAGATTATCTCTAAAAGACCTAATAACAGCACGGATTTGACTTGGATTGACAATATCACGATCCAACTGTATCGGCTGATAGCTTACATCTTCGTCCAACTGTGCCCAACGTTTTTCACGAGTCAACCGGTTGCGGTATTCTATTGACTGTTTTAGAATAGTAGCGCCTTTTTTTCCAATTTCAGTTTCTATAATATAGATATCCTCACCGACATTTACACCATCAATTATGGCTTGTTCACGCGAGTATTCGCTAACGACATTCTGATCGAAAAAGGCAAATGTACGTTTGTCTGGCGTGGCAGTAAGCCCAATGATAAACGAGTCGAAATAATCCAATACCTGTTTCCATACATTGTAAATTGAACGGTGACATTCATCGACTATAATGACGTCAAAGAACTCAGGAGGATATTTTTCGTTATATACCACTTCTTTTTGCATTTGTCGATCAGCGGAAGGTAATTCGTTAAGAGATATTTCTTCCGCTGATTCGTCCAGTTCCTCGCCTTTGAGGATAGAGTACATTCGTTGTATTGTACTGATGCAAACATGAGCATCCTGTGGTATATACGATTTTTTTAGTCTGCATACACCATATATTTCTGAAAAACTACGATTATCATCATTAGGACGATAAGCAAGAAACTCACGCTCCGCCTGTTCACCAAGGCCTTTGGTATCTACAAGAAACAGAATGCGGTTGACTTTTGCGTACTTAAGTAAACGATAAGCTGATGTAATCGCAGTGAAAGTCTTGCCAGCACCAGTAGCCATTTGAATCAGAGCTTTAGGTCTTGCTGCAGCAAAAGATTGCTCTAAATTGTGTATGGCATCTATTTGACATTTACGAAACCCAGTAGTGTCAAAAGGAGGAAAACGTTTCATGTTATTACGAATTGTATCTGGTTCCTTCAACCATCGTGCGAGTGTTTCAGGTCGGTGGAAACTAAATACAGTACGGGAGCGGTATTTTACATCATTGTAATCAGTGAAACGTGTCAATTTTCCTGTAGACTCATACACAAAGCGAATATGATAATCGGTTTTGATCCACTTAAATGTACTGGTCGCATAACGATGGGTCTGTGTTTCAGCAACAGTTATATTCTCGCCGGCATCATCCCTCTTGGCTTCTATTATACCGACGAGAGTACCATCGATAAATAGGGCATAGTCAACCGGGCCTGTACTCGTAGGAAATTCGCGTACGGCAATTCCACGTCCGGCAGAAAGGTTAAGCTCTTTTAAGTCTTGGATAATCCAGCCGGACGCACTAAGCTTTGCATCAATTGATTGACGTGCTTTTTGCTCAGGTGTCATGGCTGAATCACTTCCTTTCTTCATCCGCAATATAATCAATTATATCCCCGTAGTTGACATGCAAAGTTTTACATATCTTATCCAAAACATTAAGCATGACTGGCTCATCCCGGCGCAGCTTAGTCATAGTGTTTGGAGATATGCCAGAGGCTTTACGCAAATCTGCTTTGCTCATTTTTTTGTCAACAAGCAGTTTCCAAAGTTTATTGTATGAAACAGCCATAATTAAGCCTCCTATACCACATTTAAAATATTATCATGCAGTGAAAAAATTCGCAAGAACTTAAGAAATCTTCGCAAGGTACATGAAAACTTTTCTCTATACTGCCATATCGAACTCATCTATAGTTTTTACGAAGGTCTGAAGTTCCTCAAGGGTATCAAAATCTTTGAATGACTTTTCTATATGCCTAGGTTGTTGCTGTAAAATTGCATCAAATAATGTTTCAAGACTGACACGAGGGGATTCCCAAAGAATAGTATTTCTAAAGTCATCCGTGTACTGAAGCATCCGATCATTATAAATTTCCTGCCACTTAGCTTTCTGTTCCTGTTTGTTCTTAGCGAGATTGATAATAGTAAAGGGGGCTATACTTGTAATACGGCTTTTTTGATAAGAATTTTTTAAAAGTTGATAGGCTTCTACATCAGTTTCCGGAGCGCTGTAACCGAATATTGTCACACCGGCGGCTCTGATGAGGTAATTCTTCGCAATATTCCACTCGTTTTCAATTATGCTGTTGTCATAGTAATTTTTTCTACCTACTGGGAATAGTAGAGGCATATCCGAAAATGGCTTAAAGCAGTTATTGCATAGGCTGTTAGCATACCCCTTAATTTTACAATCATAACATATACCTACGCCAACATTGCCGTGTGGAAATATCAATTGCGGCAGATTACCTACATCAATATTTCGTCGATAAGCCTGTAATAAAAACGGATCCCAGTTAAACGATATTATTGCATCTTTATCAGTCAATGACAAAACAAGATAATCGTACAAAGTCACATCATCCGGTATCATAAGCTTCTGGAAATAATTATGTACAGCGTCTTCTAATTCTTTCTGCAAACCACCATACTCTGACTTATTATTTATATTTGAAAAAAGCAGTTCAAAGTTGCTCAGTTCACTTTCAGAAAATCCATAAGATTTCAACTTATCTGTTAAGCCCAAAACTTCATGAATATCTCTTAAAAGAGGCACAGTATTTCCATTTTTATCGGTGGGACAGGCCGCCTTGGATGCTCCTGCACCTATGATTACAACATGTGGATCTTTAAGCCGTTTATTTATAATTGTGGGCAGTCTATAAGGAAGTTCAAACAAAGTTATTATCCTTCTTTCTGCTTTCTGATGCAGGATTTGTTACTATTTTTATCCACAAGCAGTTTCCAAAGCCTATTGTATGAAACTGCCATAATTAAACCTCCAATGCCATATTTTAGAACATTATATCATACAGCCAACAATCTCTCAAGATCTTGAGAAGAATTCGCAAAGCAGGATTAAGTCCAAAAAGAAAGACTGCACCAAAGGTTTTATCTTTCAGTGCAGTCCATTCTTTGCTGTCTCCGCTTGAAGAGAGTCGGTCAAAAATTTACTTGTTTTCATAAATCCCTAAATCCAACTCCCGTTTGAGCGGCTTTTTGTTTATTTAAATATTATAACATGATTATAACATGAAAATTTGAAAAATTCATTGACAAATGCAGAATTTCTGTTGTATTATTGTATTGATAAATTAATACAATAATACAAGGAGACGAAACTATGTCGGAAACTGTTTTTCGATCACAAGCACTGGTTCGGCGGTTTGGAAATTTTTCTGCAGTTAATGATTTGAGTATGTTTGTAAATAAAGGGGATATTTTTGCGTTAATAGGGCAAAACGGAGCGGGCAAGACAACGCTGCTGAAAATGATTTGTGGCCTTACCCCGCCTACCTCTGGATCGATGGAGCTTTTTGGACAGTCGGATGCCAAAGGGCTGGGGCGCGCACGCAGACGGATTGGCAGTATTATTGAGACACCCGGATTTTATCCATATCTGTCGGCTCGGCAAAATTTGGAGTACTACCGGATTCAGCGCGGAATCAAGAATAAAAATTGCGTGGATGATGCTTTATGTTTTGTTGGTCTGAATGCCACAGAGAATAAGAAATTTAAAAATTTTTCTCTTGGTATGAAGCAGAGGTTGGGCCTTGCACTTGCTCTCTTAGATGATCCGGATTTTCTGGTGCTCGATGAGCCGATTAATGGGTTAGACCCAATGGGAATTCATGAGTTTCGTGAAATTTTATTAAAGTTAAACCGGGAGAAAGGAACGACAATCCTGATTTCCAGCCATATTCTTGGAGAACTTTCTCAAATTGCAACTCGTTATGGCTTTATTAACGCCGGACGCTTGGTGGAATGTATTACCGCAGAAGAACTTGAGCAAAGATGCCGTGTTACCTTAAAATTGGAAGTAGACGATTCGAATCAAGCAGCCGAAGTGTTAAGAAATGTTCTGTCTTTGCAACAAATTGAAGTTCTCAATGAGACTGCGCTGCGGATTGCGGATGAGGTTGAGCATCCTGAATTCATCGTTAAGTCTCTTGTGGAATCCGGCATTATGGTTTCGCAGGTATATCGCACAGGCGTCAGCTTGGAAAAATATTTTATTGATTTGGTCGGAGGGAAACAAATTGCTTAAATTAATACATGCTGATCTTTATAAGGTATTTCATCGCATTTTCTTTTATTGTTTGCTCGCTGTTATGGCGGTTTTAGCTGTTTTGGTCAATTTTTCGTTATCAAGGCTGTCTACTTCAATTTCTGCATATTCTTCTTGGATGGTGGTACGCCTGTATTTCCTTTCTTGGCCGATTTTTATTATGCCGATTTTAGTGGATTTGATTGCCGCAGAAGAATATAAGGAACATACACTGAAAAATGCTGTTTCCTATGGCCTGAACCGCACGACACTTTATGGTTCGCAGCTTATTGCATCCATCATTCTTGGTGTTATAGTTGGCGTAGTTGCTCTTGGTTTTTACTGCGGAAGTTCTTTGCTGTTTTTAAAAAGTGATCCTCAGTTTACAGGGGAATTTATAGCGGATTTTTTCAGCAGGGTTGGTATTAGCTGTATCGGTTACGTAGCAGCCATTACGATTGCCGCTTTTTTTGCGATGATATTCCAAAAAAATTCGTTATTTGTATTTGCATTTTATGCAGCCATATTTTTGCCGCAGGGTCTTTTGGAACTGCTGGGCCATTCTGAATGGAATCAATATCTGCTTATAACCCAGTTTGGTCAGATTGCCTCAGGTACCACGCAGCAGATGATGGAATCTTCTGTTATCTTTGTTATTACGGCTGCTTTCTTTGTTATACTGGGCATTATCTTTTTTCAGAAAAAGGATATCCGCTAGAAAGAATTATAAACCCTTGACAGAAGGGCAAAAGTGTTATATAACTGTATTACTATATTAGTACAATAATCCGGTTTTTTGGGGGTGAAAACATGGCATGGAATTTAAAATCGGACCGACCAATCTATTCCCAACTAATCGAACAGATTCAGTTGATGATTGTTTCAGGAATATATGCACCGGGCAGCAGATTACCCTCTGTTCGTGATATGGCTGCCGAAGCTTCGGTAAACCCGAATACAATGCAGAGAGCACTTTCAAAATTGGAAAGTGATGGGCTTATTTATTCACAGCGAACAAGCGGACGATATGTCACGGAGGATGTGCAGAAAATCATGCAGACAAAAAATAATCTTGCGGCTGATTTAATACAGGAATTTATTCAGAAGATGAATCGTTTGGGTTTTGACACCGAACAAACTATCAATATGGTTAATCGGATTATGAAGGAGGAAGAACAGAATGGAGCACATACTTGAGTGCAGCAATCTTGTCAAATATTACCCCGGTTGTCTTGCGCTTAATTCTATCAATCTTTCAGTGCCAAAGGGTCGTATTGTTGGCCTGCTTGGGCCAAACGGAAGCGGAAAAAGCACGTTGATAAAACTTGCCAATGGGCTGTTAACTCCCACTTCAGGACAGATTTTGGTAGGCGGCATGAAGCCGGGAATTGAAACGAAAAAGATAGTTTCTTACCTGCCGGAACGGACTTACCTCAATGACTGGATGAGCGTTCATACAATGATTGATTTCTTTGGAGATTTTTATGAGAATTTCAATAAGGCGAAGGCATATGATATGCTAAGTAGGCTGCACATTAATCCCAAAGACCGTTTAAAAACAATGTCCAAAGGAACTAAGGAAAAAGTACAACTGATTCTGGTCATGAGCCGCGAGGCAGAACTGTATATTTTAGATGAGCCGATCGGCGGGGTAGACCCGGCAACGCGGGATTATATTCTGGATACTATTATCAGTAATTACAGTGAAAATGCGACAGTTTTAATTTCAACGCATCTAATTACAGACGTGGAAAAGGTTCTGGATGAAGTGATATTTATCAACATGGGCAATATTGTACTGCATTCCACCGTTGATGATATCCGTGAGAAAGAAGGCAAGAGTGTCGACGAGCTTTTCAGGGAGGTGTTTAAATGTTAGGCAAATTGCTAAAATATGAGACAGCGGCCACGGCACGAATTTTCCTCCCGGTTTATGGGCTGATTCTTCTCTTAGCGGGTATTAACAGGCTGTTTGGAAATTATGATTTGGATAGCTTCGTTATTCCGCGTTTTATCATGATGAGTATGTATGTCACGCTTATTGTCTCAGCGTTTGTCATTACGCTGGTGGTTACGATTCAGCGGTTTTATAAAAATTTGCTGGGCGATGAAGGATACCTCTCCTTTACCTTGCCGGTAAAGCCGCACAGCCACATCGATGCTAAATTGATTGTTACACTGATGTGGTCTGTGTTGAGCGTTTTGGTGACCGCATTGTCTATTTTCATTTTTGTGGCAGATGCGAATACTTTGGAGCAGTTTAGCCGTGCATGTGCACAAATTAGAGAAATGTATCAGGTGTTAGGGATATCTGCACATATTATTACTTTGGAAATACTTATTCTGATAATTGTAAGCTTTTGGTCTGGCATTTTGCAAATTTATGCTTCTATTACAATCGGCAATTTAGCCGGACGGCACAAACTACTTGCGGGTGTGGGTGCATACCTTGGTTTCGGTGTTGTTGAACAGATTATTACCTCAACGTTGTTTACTGGTTTTCATCAGCAGATTCAAGATTATGTTTTATTCTTTAATAATTCGCCGGCCAATTTTAATCTCGCGCAGCACCTTGAAGTTGGATTATTCGTGCTAATTCTTTTTTCGGCAGTTTTTGCCGCAGCGTTTTATATTTTTACCAACTGGATGTTGACGAAAAAACTTAATTTGGAATAGTTCATATTGCCAAACTATGAATCAGAAGTCCGGCTGCGGCCGGACTTTTTACTTGCGATGATGGTAACCAAAATTTGCGATATTGCCGCTTGATTTTTATTATTCTGCTCGTGTAGAACATTGAAAGATTCAATATAATTCATAAAAAACATTTTGGTTTTTGAGAACTTTTTTATAAAGCATACTATTGTAAACATATGCGCAAAATGTTATAATATCAAATGTTAAAAGTTTAACATATTCTTGTGAAAGAGGGAATCTATGAAATACGAGTATGATAACGAGGCCAAACAGTTAAAATTTGAGGTTTTAACTAGGGTGGCTCGCTATACTTATGAAGGAACGTTGGAAGAACACTTGGATGATATTCCGTACGATATTATTCCGGGGCCTCTTCCAACATTCCGTTGTTGCGTCTATCGTGAACGTGAAATCATAAGGGAAAGAATGATTTCTGCCCGTGGAGGCAATCTTCCGGGACAAGGGGAGAAGAATATTATCGGGGTTCTTCCGGCTGCTTGTGAAGGCTGCCCGATTAGCAGATTCCGTGTCACGGATAACTGCCAGCATTGTCTTGCACAAAAATGCCGCGAAGCTTGCCCGTTTGGCGCGATTTCCATTACTCCTAAAGGAGCATATATTGATCCGCAGAAATGCCGGGAATGCGGACGCTGTGCGGCGGCCTGTCCGTATAATGCTATTTCGGATACAATGCGTCCGTGCGTTCGTTCTTGCCCGGTCAATGCAATTGGAAAGGATCAATACAAACGTTCTGTAATAGATTATTCGAAATGCATCAGCTGTGGGGCATGCATGAAAAACTGTCCGTTTGGAGCTATCACCGATCGGTCTCAGATTGTTCCGATTATAGAAGATATTAAAAATGGCGTCAGAGTTGTAGCCTGTTTTGCTCCTGCGGCGGAAGGCCATTTTGGAACGGCAAGCGCGGGAATGATTAAAAGCGCACTGAAAAAACTTGGTTTCGCAGATGCTATAGAAGTTTCCTTAGGCGCAGATGCTGTGGCGTCCCATGAAGCGCATGAATTAAAGCAAGCGCTGGAGTCAGGAAGAAAGATGACGACTTCCTGTTGCCCTGCGTTTGTTGAATTAATTCAAAAACATTATCCCAAACTGAAGGATCTTGTTTCTCACACAGTTTCCCCCATGACGGCCACAGCAAGATATCTTCGGGCTCAGGATCCAAACACAAAAGTCGTATTTATAGGTCCATGTGTTGCAAAGAAGAACGAAATCCAGAAAGTATCTGATTCAGCCGATTACGTGCTCACGTTTGAGGAACTTGCCGCCATGTTTACCGCCAAGGAGATAGATGTGGAAGCAGAGCCGGAAATTGAGCAAGATGGCAGCCGCGCAGGAAAAGGCTTTGCACAAAGCGGCGGTGTTGCCGGTGCGGTTGCACAAGTGTTTAAGGAAGAAAATATCGATTTACCGTTTACTTGTGTCAAATGCAACGGGATACAAGAGTGTAAAAAAACATTGGCTATTCTGAATGCCGGCCGCCTTGCAGAAGATTTTGTGGAAGGTATGGCTTGTGAGGGAGGTTGCATCTCCGGCCCTGCAGGTATCGCGCCGCCCATAAAAATTCGCAAAAACCGCGCGGCAATTTTGGCAAAGGCGGACAATCGCACAATTTCGGAAAATGTAAAAATAAAACATGATTTTTCCCAGGTTAAAATGGAATAATCTATAAAAATGTGATATTCTCATACTGAGGTGATTTCAGATGGGCAATATCGCGATCCATACGCAAAATCTGGGAAAATCTTACGACGGTACCGTTTATGCACTCCATGATCTGTCATTGGAGATTCCTGTCGGTGCCGTCTTTGGCTTTCTTGGCCCAAACGGTGCCGGTAAAACTACAACAATAAAACTCTTGGCAGGGCTGCTAAAGCCCACAACAGGGTCCTGCACAATACTGGGAATTTCACCAAATAAGAAACCGGAGCATGTCCATCGCCTCTGTGGAGTAGTTACCGAGACTGCCAAAATGTACGCACGCCTAACCGGGATGGAAAATCTGATGTTTTTCGGACAAGTTCTCGGTTTGGAAAGAAGAGAGTGCAGACAGCGGGCGGAAAGCCTTTTGAAAAGACTTGATTTGTGGGATGTACGCGATAAACACCTTTTTGCATACTCTGCCGGCATGGCACGGCGTCTGTCACTGGCCCGCGCTTTGCTTTCCAGACCCCAAATTCTCCTTTTGGACGAACCAACCACCGGTCTGGATTCAGAGTCAACAAAACAGGTTTATACAATGATTGCTGACTTGGTTCAACAAGAAGGTGTTACTGTTTTTCTTTGCACACATCAAATTCGTCATGCACAGAATTTGTGTGACAGCTATGGAATTATTTCTAACGGTAAAATGCTTGCATGCGGTGATTTGGAATCACTAAGTAAAGAAATCGGCATGCCGCTTCGTGCCCGGTTTCGTTTGCGTGATGGACAGACCCTTGAAGGGTTTCGTATGCGGGAAGGAAATTTGTGGGAAAAAGAAATTTTAGCTGAAGAGGAAATGCCAGCATTATTAAAGGGTATCGTTCTTTCCGGTGTTGATGTCTTTGCCGCACAGGTGGTCCGGCCATCTTTGGAAGATATATATTTTCGGATTCTTTCTTTGGGGGAGGGGATGAAATGAAAATTTGGACTTCTGCTGAAAAAGCTGTGGCGTATAAAGATTTCGGTGATATTTGGAACAATAAATCAGCGCGCAGCGCATTGGTTCTAGTTCCGCTTTTTATGGCATTCATTCTTCCCTCTTTGTTTCTTGCCCTCTTGATTCATGCACCGCTGAACAGTATGAACGGGGTGGACCGGATGCTTGGGCTGATTTTGGATCAAGCTGCGGGAATGAATCAGCGCCAAGGGATGTTTTACCTGATGACCAATATGATTTGCCCCATGCTTTTTTTAATGATTCCGCTTTTGTCGTCCTGTATTTCCGCTGCATGCAGTTTGGTTGGGGAAAAAGAATCCGGAACTCTTGAAACACTGTTGCTGACCTCTTTGAATGCCCGCAAGATTTTTAAAGCCAAGATTTTGGGCTGTGTCCTTCTTTCCACTCTTGTTACAGCTGTTTCCTTCATTGTATTTTCTATTGTGACTGCTGTTGGGGATATTATGCTGTCCATGCCTTTCTACTTAAACTGGTACTGGTTTGTCCTAGTGTTTTTATTATCCCCGGCAGTTATCATTTTTGGCGCATTATTTATGGCGTTGATTTCCGTGAGCAGTAAAAGATATACGGAATTAATCCAAACTTCCGGTTATCTTGTCCTTCCTATTGTGCTTTTGTTTACAGGACAGTTTACCGGTTTGTTTCGGGTAGGAACCGGTCTGTTAATGTTTATATCTTTTGCATTGTTTATAGTGGATGCACTTTTGTGTTTGATTTCAGCACGGCGTTTTACCTCTGAAAAAATTTTGCATTAGTTGCCTTTAGCCGCATTTGGGATTATAATAATAGAGTCAAAAAGAGTTGGAAAGGAAGTACAGCATTGACCGCTGACCTGCATTGCCATACAAAAATGTCCGACGGTTCTGTTGATGTTGAAGAAACGGTTATGTTGGCGGCAAGACGCGGCATTTCTGCAATTTCCGTTACAGACCATGACACATTCTCTGGCTCCGTTCATGCAGATATCATTAGCAAGAAGTATGGCATTACAGTCATTCCGGGTGCAGAGTTTTCTGCTATGGATCCGGCCACAGGACGGAAAGCACATATTTTATGCTACTTTTGCAAAAATCCACATGATCTTGAAGATTTGTGTCAACATATGCGGGACGAGAGAAATCATGCGGCTGATATCATGATGCAACGGGTAACGCAAATTTATCCGATTTCGCAGCAAATGGTTCTCAACCGCGCAAAGGAAAGTACTGTTGTTTATAAACAGCACATTATGCATGCACTGATTGACGCAGGCTATGCAGATGAATTCTACGGCGATGTTTATCGCCAATTGTTTCATACCAAAACGGGATTAGCCTATGTGCCAATACACTATCCAGATGTGCATGAAGTGATTGCCCGTATTCATCAGGCAGGTGGGATCGCTGTTTTAGCGCATCCCGGTGAATATGACAGCTATGACCTTTTACAGCAGCTTGCCCGTGACCATGAAATTGACGGGGTTGAAGTTTGGCATCCCTCAAACAGGGAGGGAGACGAACAGCTTTTTTCTCAGACTGCGCAGAAATACGGACTGATTATGACGGGTGGAACGGATTTTCACGGTATGTATCGGAAGAAAAGTTTGCCGATTGGCACCTGCATCACACCGGAATCAGAGCTAAAAAAACTAATTCGTTTAGGTTCTCTCGGAGACTAATTCATCTTAATATGACAATTATGATAATGGAGTGAATTTTGCTTGACATATCGCTATAAAACACATGGAACCTGTTCTTCTGAAATGGTTATAGAATTGGAAGGTGATGTAATTCGTTCCGTCAAAGTGATTGGTGGCTGTGACGGAAACTTAAAGGGAATCTGTTCCCTTGTTCAGGGGCAGAAAGCCGAAGATGTCATTCGTAAATTACAGGGGATTCGCTGCGGTTTCAAATCAACTTCCTGTCCGGATCAATTGGCTAAAGCCCTCACACAGGCAATGGAAAAAGAACTGCAACAATAAATTGAGGGCTGCGAAGCGATGTTCGCAGCCCGTTTTTGTACTTAGCAGCCGCCGCAGCCACCGCAGTTGTCACCACAGCCACATCCGTAGCCGTAGTTCCCACTAGAGCAGCATACCCAGATGATGAGCAGAAGGATCACCCAGGTGCAACTATTATTACCGCAGCCAAAGAAACCATTGTTACACATTATTAATTTCCTCCTTTCGGTTTACAGTATATAATATTGCGAGAGAACAAATTGTGTTACAAGTTTTCTTGTTGGCGATGTCCTGGATATTTGACAGCATAAGACATGGAGGCGATGAAAATGCTGTGTGAATCATGCGGACGGAATCCGTCCGTTATTCGGGTGCAGGCTATTGTTGGCGGAGAGCCGGTGGAATATGCGCTCTGCGCAGATTGTGCCCGGGCATTAGGGTACGCCAATCTTATGTTCGTCATGGACGTCGAGTTTGACAGTGCTGTAAGTGATTTTTTCTCGGAAGAGGAAAACTATGAGGCAACTTTGCGATGTGAATGCTGCGGAGCTTCCTTTCATGACATATTACTGACCGGAAAAGTCGGTTGTGCAGAATGTTACTATACTTTTGCTGACCAGTTAGCACCTTTTATTCGGCGAATTCATGGCAGCGTTGCCCATCGCGGCAAAACTGCCGGAGGAGGAGACTTACCACAGGTTCTGCCGAAAGCACAGTTAGCAATCATGCATGGACGCCTGAAGGAAGCAATTCAAAATGAAAACTTTGAACAGGCGGCTGTTCTTCGAGATCGGATTCATAAAATGGAGGAAGGCAGCCAATGAGCAAATGGTATGAAGCAGCGTCAAAAGATGCTGATGTTTCAACCGGCACATTTATCAGCCTTGCACGTAATTTGACCGGTGTGCCGTTTCCTTCAAGGATGATGTCTGACCGGCGTTTTGTCATGAAAAAAGTCCTTGCAGCTGTGACCGGTTATTCAAAATATGAACATTGCACAAAAATCAACCTAGAATCTGTTACGCAGATTCACGCTGCATCCTTGGCAGAACGAGGTCTCATCAGTGCGGAAATGGTGACCGAAAGAGCCGGACGCGGACTAATTGTTTCTGAGGATGAGTCACTTTCTATCGCAGTCAATGGAGAGGATCATCTGACTATTCAGTCAAATGCTGCCGGTTTGCAACTGGAAAATGCGTATTCTGCCGCGGATAGTTTAGATACTTTTTTGGACAGAACTCTCCCTTTTGCCTTTGATTCTCAGCTTGGCTATTTAACGCAGAATCCTTTTCACTTGGGAACGGGAATGGTTGCGTCTATTCGGCTTCATCTCCCTGCTTTGGTGGAATCCGGTTCTACGGGAAGAATTGCGCAGAATCTTTCAAAATTAGGAATGACTTTACATAGCATGTATGGGCCGGAATCAAACCCACTGGGGGCTTTTTTTCGCCTTTCCAATCAGGTTACAATGGGTCTTTCAGAAAAAGAGGCTTTGGCGAATCTTGCCAGTATGGCAAAGCAAATTGTTACCCGCGAGCGAAATATGAGGGAGGAACTGATCCATCAGGTCTTTGTTCAGGATACAATTTGGCGCGATTTAGGTATTCTGCAGAATGCTCGCCTGCTGTCTTTTGATGAATTTTTGGAACGTGCAAGTGCAGTTCGCTTTGGAGTTGCAGTGGGCATGATACATGGAATTGATATTTGCGATATGGATACCATGATATATAAAGCTCAGCCGGCTACGCTTGCTTATGAGCAAGGGGAAGCCCTAACGAAAGAAGAGCGCCAGAAAATTCGCGCTCGTATGGTGCGCCAAACATTGAAAGAAGGTACGGAGGCTTTGTCATGACGTCTGCTACACATGCGGATCCGGAGCTTGCAGCTGCATTGTTTTATCTTTTAGGAGAGCCTGTTCCACATGATCCGAAACTTGAACGCACGGCCGGAGAAATTCGGAATTCAATCAATAACAAAGAAAAGTTACTGCTGAAAATAATTGAGCTTTGCGGTAATTCCTCTGAGCCGAGAGAATTATACCTGTGTGAAAAAGCATACAGTTGGCTTGGCAAAAAATATTGCAGGCAAACGACTCAATATGCAAAGCGTTATTTGGAGAGCGCAGGGTGGGATGCTCTTTCCGGCAGGACGGAAAAGAATGAAGGAATTGTGATCGATTACGGTGACGCCCGCAGGGCAGGAGTTTTTATTGACCTTGCCAAAGCTTTGGAAGAAACCGGAAATTTAGAGGAAGCGTATTCCAATTATCTTCACGCGTATGACCTTGAGCCCTACAATGCCATGGTTGTTATTAAGGCTGCCGAAGTCTTACTACGCAGCAGAGGAAGGGAAGAAGCACTGAATTTTCTTCTCCAGCAGCGTCACAGTCTGTATTATGACCCTATCAAATACAGAGATTCTGCAGGAAAGATACACCGAAATGAGGTATTCAAAGATTTGCTGGAAGCCCACATTCGAAAATTGCAGGGAAAAAGTACGGAAGAATAAAAAATGACAGGCTGCCTAATAAAGCAGCCTGTCAAATATTTTGCTTTTATTATGCTTTATGTGCTGTAAAATCCGTTATAATTTCTTTTGTGCATCCAAGCGGGGAATAAACGAATCGATCCATATGATTTCCTTTAAAGAAATATTTTGGAGGGGCAGGACGGTAGGAATAATCAAACGTATCCACAATAGCTAATTTGACTTTCATCCGGTCGGGAATAATACTTTTTATGTAGACGCTTGCTTGTTGGCCGGGGTAAACATCGTCTTTTGTTTCCGCAAGCCCTGCAAGGTTGGGGGTAAGTTCCACAAAAATTCCATAAGATTCTACGGAACGCACAATTCCGGCAACGGTTTCGCCCGGGGAGAACATGCACACATTTTCTTCCCATGTACCAAGAAGTTCTTTGTGACTTAATGTGACCCGATTACCCTCTATGGAATGAAGCACCGCTCGTATATCCATTCCGACCGTAAAACGTTCTTTTGGGTGGTCTATGCGCGAAACGGAGATAGCATCAATTGGAAGTAAAGCAACAATGCCGCAGCCGATATCTGCAAATGCACCAAAACTTTCAAGATGTGTAATTCGTGCATCTATAACATCGCCGGGGACTAGTTTTGAAATATATTCTTTCAAACATTTTTCCTGTGCGGCTCGCCGGGAAAGAATGGCCGTAATGGTTCCGTCAGCTTTTTTCTCAAACCCGGTAACAAGAAAACAGACAGGGCGGTTGACCCTGGAAATGATGGCAATATCCCGCGTAGTACCCTCACGAATCCCAAGAGCACCTTCTTCACGAGGAATAATTCCTTTCATGCATCCTAAGTCTACCACCAGATTATGTGAACTATCGCAAACCAACGCACGTCCTTCCAAAATTCGTCCATCCCGGCAGGCGTCGTTAACCGCGGAAATGTTTTGCGTTGCAGCACGGTTTTCAGGGGTGTCGATGGTCCAACCTTCCGGATAGTACTCAAACATTTTGTTCCCTCCTTTTATCTTCATATATCTATATGCAATATTTTTATGCGTCATACGTTATAAAAAATTATCAAAATGTAAAAAGTGATTTCTATGCTTGATTCTGCGTCGGTTCTATTATAAAATAAATAAGATAGCGATTTCAAGTGCGGTATATTGATTCTGAAAGGAATTTTGAGCAGATGGCAAAAAGAAACCGCCTTTTCTTTATTGGCATATGTCTATTTTTGTCGTTTTTGGTGGCTTGTTCCGGCGGTACGTCTTCCTCGGCAGATGGAAGAATTCGGCCCGATGATGGCAAAGAGATTGGTTATCAAAAGCAACTCCCACAGAAAGGCGAACAAATCGCGGTTTTGGAAACTAGTTTGGGTACAATTCGCATCCGATTGTTCCCGGATGCAGCGCCAAAAGCTGTGGAAAATTTTAAAGAACTCATTCAAAAAGGTTATTACGACAATCTTACTTTCCACAGGGTAATCAAAGATTTTATGATTCAGACCGGTGACCCGAAAGGGGATGGTACCGGCGGTGAAAGCATATGGGGCAAACCATTTGAGGATGAATTTAATCGGAATTTGTTGAATTTGCGTGGGGCTGTGTCTATGGCGAATTCAGGCAAGGACACAAACGGAAGCCAGTTTTTTATTAATCAGGCTCCAGCTTCAGCTTTTGCGGGATGGGATTATTTTGACCAGGCCTATGCGATGTATCAGCAAAATCCGGAAGAATTTATTTCGCAGTATGGCACCGGATGGATTGATATGAGCAAGGTAACGGAGCAATACCGCAAAATTTATGAAAAATATGGTGGAAATCCTCACTTGGACGGATACTATAATATTGATGAAAAAGGCCATACGGTGTTTGGACAAGTTTTCGATGGTTTAGATGTAGTGGACAAAATCGCGTCTGTTCCTACAAATGATCAAGGTAGACCGGATGAGGATGTTATCATTCAAAAAGCCGAAATTGTAAAGTATGAGGGGTGATGTTGTTCCGTTATGGATGAGAGAAATCAAAACGGACAGGGCAAAACCAATGCTGATGAGCAACCATCCGGTTATGGACGACCTTATGCAGGTTCCGCTCCAAATTGGGAACGCACTTACCGAGATCCTTATACGGGGCAGCCACAGAACTGGCAGAGAAAAAATCCGGGAAATGGAGCTCCTATTCCAAATGATGAAAAAGCATTTTCCGCTCTTTCGTATATCGGTATTCTTTGGCTGGTGGGGTTGTTTGCCGACAGAAAGAATCCGAATGTTATCTTTCACGTCAATCAAGGCATTATTCTCAGTATTTTTGAATTTGCCCTCGTGTTTTCCATTGGCGTCATAAAAGCTATTATACAGATAGCTTTTGGCTTTGTATTGGGTGGATTTCGACTATTTTATTGGATGGGAGGCCTGTTTGGCGGATTACTTTCTTTGGCAGGGTGGTGTTTGGTGGTTTCCTATATTATTATTGGAGTGGTTCATGCACTGCAGGGGAAAAAAGAACCGCTGCCGCTTATTGGAAACCTGTTTACTATTGTACATTAATTCCATAGATTTATCGCCCTTGAAAATTTGTAAATGGGCGATATCCTTTTTTTATTGATAAATGCGGCTGACAGTGAAATAATTATAGATAGATGATGGAGGGCAATATGGCAACAAAGTATGTATTTGTAACAGGCGGTGTTGTGTCAGGTCTTGGTAAGGGGATTACTGCGGCGTCTCTGGGGCGTCTTTTGAAATCCAGAGGCCTGAGAATCACAATGCAAAAATTCGATCCTTATTTAAATGTCGACCCAGGTACGATGAATCCGTTTCAGCATGGGGAAGTCTTTGTTACTGACGACGGAGCCGAAACAGATTTGGATTTGGGCCATTATGAGCGTTTTATTGATGAGAACTTGACGCAGAACAGCAATGTGACATCAGGCCGTGTGTACTGGAATGTCATTCAGAAAGAACGCAATGGAGATTACGGCGGCGGAACTGTACAGGTGATTCCGCACATTACCAATGAAATCAAATCCCGCATTTATGCCGGCAAAGAGAATGTGGATGTGGCGATTATAGAAGTGGGCGGAACTGTAGGTGATATTGAAAGTCTGCCGTTTTTAGAAGCTTTTCGTCAGTTCGCTACGGAAGTGGGGCGCAGCAATTGTCTATTTGTTCATGTCACTTTGGTTCCGTACCTTGCTTGTTCCCATGAGCATAAATCCAAACCGACTCAGCACAGTGTCAAGGAACTTTTGTCCATTGGGATTCAGCCCGATATTATTGTACTTCGGTCGGACAAAAAGATTGGAACGGACATAAAGAAAAAGATTGCTCTGTTCTGCAATGTAGAAGAAAACTGTGTGATTGAAAATCTGGATCTTCCGCTTTTGTATTCTGTTCCGTTGGCACTGCGTGAAGAGAAGCTCGACGACATTGTCTGCAAGCATTTTGGGTTGGATACACCCGGCCCCGATTTAACAGAATGGATTTCAATGGTAAATACAGCTATGTCTTTAACCGACAGTGTTACCATTGCGTTAGTCGGAAAATATATTGAACTCCACGATGCTTACTTAAGTGTTGCGGAAGCTTTGACCCACGGCGGATTTGGAAACAAGGTAAAAGTGAACATTAAATGGGTTGATTCCGAAACAATTAGTACGGATAATGTTTCGGAGGTACTTGCAGATGTGGACGGTGTTCTGGTTCCGGGCGGATTTGGTCAAAGAGGAATTGAGGGGAAAATTACTGCGATTCATTATGCCCGCGTTAACAATATACCGTTTTTAGGTATTTGCCTTGGTATGCAGCTTGCACTTGTGGAATATGCACGCTATGCTATGGGTCTTACAGATGCAAATTCTGCCGAGTTTGATCCGCAGAGTGATCATCCGGTTATTGACTTGATGCCGGAACAGAAAGATGTGGTACAGCTTGGCGGCACTATGCGGCTTGGCAAATATCCTTGCAAACTTCAAAAGGGAACAAAAGCGTACAAGCTGTATGGAAATGTTCCGTTGATCTATGAAAGACATCGTCACCGCTTTGAGGTCAATAATGATTATAGGGATCAATTTGAAAAGGCAGGCGTTGTTTTCTGCGGAAGATCTCCGGATGACCGCATTGTCGAAATGATGGAAATTCCCGAACATCCGTGGTTTATGGGTGCTCAGTTTCATCCGGAATTTAAGTCTCGGCCCAATCGTCCCCATCCGCTTTTCCAAGGCTTGATTGCTGCTGCAAAAGAATATCACAACAGCAACAATGAACAGCTTTCAATCTCTGAGTAAACTGAAAAATAAAGATAAAAGATCAGTTATATAGCATATTTTGCCGATATCAATCTGATTATTTGATGATTTTCATTTTGCAGACAAAGTATTGTCAATTTCGTTTGGATGTGGTAGAATATGGATGCTGTGTCATGGGAGTCAAGACAGGTTTAGCAATATATAGAGTCACAAACACAATGTTTGCGGCAGGGGTTGCGTACACAGCCGAGTCAAATAATTTTCTATTTCCAAGTTGGGCCTGAAACACAGAAAGTATTGCGTCCGCATGGAGACGGACGAGCCTGCTGAAGTGGGCGAAAATTTTGGTAGATATTTGTTCATAATCTGTTATTGAATGGAATGGTTGCCATGAAGGTGGTCACATTTCCCGGTAGGAAAAGTGACGCCTTTATGGCAATTTTGTTATAGGGGGAGTTTCAAAATGCATATGGCAGATGCGCTGCTTTCTCCTGCTGTGGGGTTGGGCATGTGGGCGCTAAGCACAGGTTCTATTGCTGTTTCCACAGCTAAAATCAAACATCAGGAATTGACTGAAAAACAGTTGCCTGTCATGGCGGTTACAGGTTCGTTTGTTTTTGCCGCTCAGATGATCAATTTTACCATTCCAGCTACCGGTTCCAGTGGGCACATCACCGGTGGCGTGTTACTTTCAGGGTTACTTGGCGGATATCCTGCACTGTTAACGATGACAGCGGTACTGATGATTCAGTGTTTATTTTTTGCTGATGGAGGACTGCTTGCGCTGGGGTGCAACATTTTTAATATGGGAGTCATTCCATGTCTTATCGTCTACCCACTGCTGTTCCGACCTCTTCTGCGAAAGGGTCTGAATACCCGACGATTGACATTGGCATCTATATTATCAGTGGTAATCGGGCTTCAGCTAGGAGCGCTTAGTGTGGTTTTGGAGACCACCGTATCCGGTGTTACAGAGTTATCCACCACTCAATTTTTAATGGTGATGCAGCCTATTCACTTAGCTATCGGTTTGGTGGAAGGCATTGTGACTGCCGCTACACTGGTTTTTGTTTTTAGAACGCGCCCGGAGATTTTGAAAAACGCTTTGGAGCGCAAGGCACTTCCGGTTCGTACATCTCGGAAGAAGATGATAACAGTGCTGGCCATTTTGTCGGTTTTGTTAGGCAGCGGATTGTCATTGTTTTCTTCGGTTTATCCAGATGGGCTGGAGTGGTCCATAGAAAAAGTATCGTCAGGAAACTCAGAATGGGAACGAGACGACAGTCTGCATCGTGTCGCAGCCGGAATTCAAAACCAAACAGCTGTGCTGCCCGATTATGATTTCCCTGATGGTAAAGGTTCCGGTACCTCTTTATCCGGATTAGTAGGAGGCGTTCTTACCTTTGTTTTGGCCGGAGGAGCGGGACTTATGATTCTGCTAATCAAAAAACGCAAAGAAAACTCTAAGTAGGGGATGGATATATGGCAGATATGCGTAACGCTTTGGGACAGCTGCACGCACTTGAGCAGCTTGCCTCAGGCAACACGATCATTCACCGGATCCATCCTCTAGCAAAGTTGGCAGCTACGGCAGTATTTTTGGTGTGTTTGGTTTCTTTTGGCCGGTATGCCGTATGGCAGCTAATGCCATATCTGTTTTACCCTGCTGTGGTGTTGGCGCTTGCGGAGGTTCCTTATAGATTGATTTTCCGACGGACGCTGGTGGCTGTGCCTTTTTGCCTTTTTGCGGGAATCAGCAATCTGTATTTGGATCGAGTGGAGCTATGGCGTTTTGGAAGCATCACCATCAGTGCAGGGGCAGTTTCCCTAATGAGCATTTTGATGCGCACAATACTGTGTGTGGCTGCAGTATTAAGTCTGGTGGCAGTGACGCCATTTATTCAATTAACGGATCAGCTGCGCCGTCTTCGAATACCGAACATTTTCGTAGTTCTTTTTGAGATGACTTATCGGTATATAAGTGTTCTTGTGGAGGAAGGCTCATCCATGGTGACGGCGTATCTACTGCGCTACCCAGGAACGAAGAGGCCGAATATGAGGCATATGGGCCCCATTGTTGGGCAACTGCTGCTGCGCAGTTTTGATCGTGCAGAGCGAGTCTATCAAGCTATGAGATGCCGAGGATATGCTCTGCGGGACGTAAATCAAACAAAACATCCGTTACAGGTGGAGGATTGGGTGTTTTTCATTGCAGTCTCTGGTTTCTCTGTGCTGTTTCGCTTGGTGGATGTGCCTATGTTGCTGGGAAAGGGATTGTAATGCTGAAAATTAGGAACTTGAGTGTAACATACCCAGACAGTACCGTGGCGGTGGATCGTTTTGATTTGACAATACATAGAGGGAAACGTGTAGCTTTAATTGGTGCAAACGGCGCGGGAAAAACATCACTGTTGCTAGCATTGGTGGGAATTCTGCCTTCGACTGGGGCTATTACGGTGGATGGGATAACGCTGACGAAACAGACAGTAAGCAAGATTCGTACCAAAATCGGCGTCGTATTTCAGAATCCTGACGATCAGCTTATTTTTCCCACTATTTATGATGACATTGCTTTTGGTCCACGAAATTTGGGGCTGGATGAGGAGACAGTGCATCAACGGGTGGAAGAGCAATTGGATTTACTCCATATCCGGCATTTAGAAAAGCGGACCGCGCTGAAGTTGTCAGGAGGAGAAAAAAGACTGGCAGCATTGGCTACAGTGTTGGCTATGAACCCATCCATGCTGGTATTGGATGAACCAACAGCTTTTTTGGACCCTAAGGCTCGTCGTAATTTAATTCATATTCTTAAGTCTTTGCCTCATACCATGCTTATCGCTACCCATGACTTGTTGTTTGCGGCAGAGGTATGCCCAAGGTCAGTACTCATCAGAAAGGGCTCTCTGTTTGCTGATGGAGCGTCGGAATATCTTTTGTATGACAAACAAAAAATGGATGAGGGTGGTGTCGAGGCTATTGGTGTCAAGGAGGATATATAATGACACTAGATACTTTTTTTCAACAACATCCCCGGGCAGCCATGGGCTTTTCGGGGGGAGTGGATTCGTCTTACCTGTTGTGGGCGGCAGTACATTCTGGCGCGGATATACGTCCATATTTTATCAAAACCGCTTTTCAGCCGAATTTTGAACTCGAGGATGCACTGCGTTTAGGCCGAAAACTGGGTGTACAGATTACGGTTATTGAGCATGATGTACTTTCAAATGACGCGGTGGCATCCAATCCATCCGATCGCTGTTATCACTGTAAGACAGCATTGTTTGGTCTGTTGCGCGAACGTGCCTTAAAAGATGGATATGATTTGCTGCTTGACGGAACCAATGCTTCCGATGATGAAAGTGACCGGCCAGGTATGCGTGCACTGAAGGAGTTGGGGGTACGATCGCCACTGCGGGAATGCGGGCTGACCAAGGCGGAAATTCGTCGGCTCTCTAAAGAAGCGGGATTGTTCACATGGGATAAGCCTGCCTATGCTTGTCTTGCTACGCGAATTCGCACAGGACAGCGCCTGACCGCAGATCTTTTGTCACGGGTGGAACGGGCGGAAAAAGCTCTATTTTCCATGGGCTTTTGGGATTTCCGAGTGCGGGTTTATCATGACGCGGCTCGAATTCAAGTAAAATCGGAACAGCTGAATAAGATCTTGGAGAGACGAGAAGAAATCCTTTCTCAATTGCGCCCGGATTTTGAAGCGGTATTACTGGATTTGGAAACGAGGTAAGGATATGGAACAAAAGGAAGCTCGTGCCTTGCTGGAGCAGGTTGCAGCCGGCACAATTGACATTGAAACAGCTTTGCTGCGCCTCAAGGAAGCACCCTTTGAAGATTTAGGGTTTGCCAAATTAGACCATCATCGTGCATTGCGCCAAGGAGTGGCTGAAGTGGTTTACGGCGCCGGAAAAACGCCGGAACAGATCACGAAGATTTCCTTGGCACTGCTGGAGCGTGGGCAAAAAACGGTGCTGATCACTCGTTTGGATCCGGCGGCAGCTAAGGTAGTGAATGAGCGGATTCCTCTGGAGTACCATGAAATGGGGCATGTTGGTATTGTGGGCGACATGCCCGTGCCTGATGGGAATGGAAAGATCGTGGTAGCTACCGGTGGTACTAGCGATATGCCTGTAGCGGAAGAGGCAACATTGACTGCGCAAGCGCTGGGCAATGAGGTGGTACGACTTTATGACGTGGGAGTGGCCGGACTGCACAGACTACTGGCTCACCTGGATGAGCTCATGTCGGCTAGGGTGGTTATTGCCATTGCAGGCATGGAGGGAGCTCTGGCCAGCGTCATCGGCGGATTGGTTGACTGTCCGGTCATCGCAGTGCCTACCAGCGTAGGTTACGGAGCCAATTTTGGCGGTTTGTCGGCACTGTTGAGCATGCTCAATTCCTGTGCCAGTGGTGTCAGTGTCGTAAATATTGATAACGGTTTCGGCGCCGGCTATTTAGCCAGCATGATTAACCATATGGGGGTGCAAGGAATATGAAAATTCTGTATTTTGACTGCAGTATGGGCGCAGCGGGAGATATGCTTACGGCCGCGCTGTTAGAACTTCATCCGGACCCGGATGATTTTATTAATCGGATGAACCACATTGGTTTGCCGGGTGTAGTGTTTTCTGCTGAAACTGTGGAACGGTGTGGTATCAAAGGAACACATATTCGGGTAACTGTTAACGGCCAAGAAGAGGGGTGTGTACAAGGCCATCATCACCACAACCACGAACATGCACATCACCACCATGCTGGCATGAATGACATTGTACATTTGGTGGAATGTTTGTCGGTACCAGAAAAAGTACGAGCTGATATTATGGCGGTGTATCGTCTCATTGCTGATGCAGAGAGTGCCGTCCACGGTGTACCTGTGACGGAGATCCATTTTCATGAGGTAGGCGCGCTGGACGCAGTGGCGGATGTCGCGGCAGTATGCACTTTGATTCACGAACTTTCACCCGAAAAAATTGTGGCTTCTCCCATCCACGTGGGCAGCGGACAAGTGCACTGCGCACATGGAATATTGCCAGTGCCTGCTCCCGCTACAGCTAGGATTTTACGCAATGTGCCTACGTACGGGGGGTCCATTCGCGGAGAGTTATGTACCCCTACCGGTGCAGCTCTTCTAAAACATTTTGTCACGGAATTTGGCCCGCAGCCGATGATGCGTGTGGAAAAAATTGGATATGGCTGTGGCCAAAAAGAGCTTGAGGCCGCCAATTGCGTTCGGGCATTGATGGGAGAAACGACAGAAAATCTGGAACAAATTGCTGAACTTAGCTGTAATCTGGATGATATGACTCCGGAAGCAATAGGTTTTGCAATGGAAAGACTGCTTGCCGCCGGAGCACTGGACGTCTACACAGTGCCAATAGGGATGAAAAAGGGACGACCTGCTGTGCTGTTGAACTGCCTGTGCAGATTGGAACAGCGGGAGGAATTCGTAAAATTAATCTTTCTTCATACTACAACCCTGGGTATTCGAGAAAGTGTACACAACCGCTATACCCTTTCCAGGACGGAACGGGAAGTGAAAACCTCGGCCGGTTCCGTGCGGATTAAGGAAGCGCAGGGATGGGGTGTTAAGAGGACAAAACCGGAATATGATGATTTAGCGAAGATCGCTCGGGAAACAGGGCTTTCTTTGGCACAGGTTTTGGCACTCCTTGAAAAGTAAAGCAGTCATCCTCCGGCATGCATAGCCGGGGGATGACTGCTTTTTACCATTGGGCTGACTAAAACGTATGGATGGCAAAGTAATCTTATTCTTTCATGGACCGGACAATGCTTTCAGCAAGTGCATCCAAATCCGAAAGATTATCTTCATTCATGGAAGAATTGAGCGTTAATTTTTCATCGAGAACATTCATATCCTTCATTTCATCTTCCAAGAATTTTTGCATCAGTGTACCGGACTTGCAAGCCCATGAGCCATTTTCCACGATGGCAACCGTACGTTTTTGGACATTCAATGCTTTCATATCCATTAAGTAGTTTTTCATCGGTGGATAGATACCAAGATTGTAAGTAACCGAGGCTAAAACCAAGTGGCTGAGTCGAAATGTTTCGGAGATTAAATAGGAAACGTTCGTATTTGAAACATCATACATCGCCACATTTGGCATACCTTTTTGAACAATTTTACTTGCCAGTACGTTGGCGGCGCTTTCTGTATTTCCATACATGGAGGAGTATACCAGAAGAACGCCTTTTTCCTCAGGTTCATATTTGCTCCATTTATCATATTTATCAAGCAAATATCCGAGGTCAGAACGCCATACAAGACCATGAAGTGGGCAGATAATTTTAATATCGATTCCGGAAGCCTTTTTCAGCAATGTCTGAACAAATGGCCCGTATTTTCCCACAATATTGGTGTAGTATCTCCGAGCCTCATCAATCCAGTCACGATCGTAGTTTACTTCATCGTTAAACAGTTTTCCATCAAGCGCTTTGAAAGAACCAAACGCATCCGCGGAGAATAGAACGCCGTTCGTGGTGTCAAATGTCACCATGGCTTCCGGCCAGTGGACCATCGGTGCGGCAACAAAAGTCACCACATGTTTGCCGAACGATTTTGTGTCACCTTCCTTGACTTCCTCTGTTCGGCCGTCTACATGAAAGCCAAACTGCCGCATCAGCATTACGGCTTTTTCGGTTGTGATGATTTTTGCTTTGGGATATCGCAACAAGATTTCTTCCAAAGAAGCTCCATGGTCCGGTTCCATATGGTTGATGACTACATAATCTAAATCTCTGCCGTTTAGCACATATTCTACATTTTCAAGAAATTGGCGGCAAACAGACCAATCTACGGTATCGAACAGAACGGTCTGTTTATCGAGAAGTAAATAGGAGTTATAGGAAACGCCATAGGGAATGGGATGAATATTTTCAAAGAGGGCTAGCCTATGATCATTTGCACCAACCCAATACAGCTGGTCAGTAACTTTGCGGACATTATACATCAAAGAATCCTCCTTTGCTTTCTGTCATATGAGAAAGTATCATGCTTCAATGAAGTTTGCTTTCTCTTCGCCGCATTCCGGGCAAATCCATTCTTCCGGAAGTGATTCAAACAGCGTTCCGGGCTGAATATCGTTTTCCGGATCACCAATACCCGGGTCGTACTCGTAGCCGCAGCCATTGCAAACGTAATGTTTCCAGTTCGGTTTTACCTTCTTTGGTACCGCGCGTTTCATTTTTTTCATCGGCGGTGCCGGGCGTTTGGGCTCACCATTGTCCAGTGCCTGAGTCAGCAATGGGAGGATCTCCAAAACATCACCTACAATTCCGTAATCGCAGTTTTTGAAAATAGGTGCGTTGGGGTTGTTGTTAATGGCTACAATGGTTGTTGCATCCTTAATACCTTTCAAATGTTGACCAGTGCCTGAAATTCCGCACGCAATATAAAGGTTTCCATTGAATTTTTGTCCGGACATGCCTACATAGCGGTTCAGAGGCAGATAGTGAAGGGTTTCTGCAACGGGGCGCGATGAGCCAATCGCAGCACCGGCCTGAATTGCAAGGGCTTTTACAAGCTCCATATTTTTCTTTTCACCAATGCCTTTTCCGGCGCTGACAACGCGGTCGGCTTTCGAAATCGGGGTGTTGATATCAATTCCAACGGTAAAGTCATAGCCGTCTTTTTTCAGTGCTTCAACCAGTGCCTCGACTTGCTCTTTGGGAGAGCCTTCTTTGAAAATCATCTTTTTACGCGCACCCGTGATTGGGCCGTGCTTAGCGCTGCGTGAAACTTCATCTTTCGGCATCTTTCCAATGATGTGGGAGGCAATTACAACTCTCTGAATCTCGTTTGTACCTTCATATATAGTGCAAATCTTGGCATCACGATATGCACGTTCTACTTCCATACCTTTCAGATATCCATTTCCGCCGAAAATTTGGAGTGCATCATTTACAATTTCCAGACATCTGTCAGAAGCATATTGCTTTGCCATAGCGGCTTCCATTGAGTAAGGTTCATGGTTTTCCTTTAATTCTGCTGCGCTGTATACCATCAAACGAGAGGCACGCAGTTTTGTTGCCATATCGGCAAGTTTAAAAGCAATGCTTTGCTGTCTGCAAATGGGTCTGCCAAATTGAATTCTTTCTTTGGCGTATTCCAAAGCATTCTCATACGCCCCTTGAGCAATACCAAGAGCCTGCGCCGCAATTCCAATTCGGCCGCCGTCCAGCGTGGACATGGCGATTTTAAATCCTTCGCCCTCTTTGCCCAAAAGATTTTCTTTTGGAACTTTCACGTTATTAAAGATGAGTTCCGCAGTGGAAGAAGAGCGGATACCCATTTTATCGTAGTGGTCGCCGAATGTAAAACCTTCCCAGCCTTTTTCGACGATAAAAGCACTGATGCCGTGGGTTCCAATTCCGGGTGTCGTAACGGCAAATACAACGTAAATATCGGCTTTATCCGCGTTTGTAATAAAGATTTTGCCACCGTTGAGTATATAATAATCTCCGTCGAGTTCCGCAGTGGTTTCTGTTCCGCCGGCATCGCTGCCTGCTTCAGGCTCGGTCAGACCAAAAGCTCCCAGCTTTTCGCCTTTTGCCAGCGGAACCAGATATTTTTGTTTCTGTTCTTCGGTGCCATAGGCAAAAATCGGCCATGAGGCAAGGGAAACATGAGCGGAAAGGATTACACCTGTGCCGCCGTCAACCCGGGAAAGCTCCTCTACAGCGATGGCGTAGCTGGTTGTGTCGAGGCCCATGCCTCCGTATTTTTTAGGGTAGGGGATACCCATCCATCCGAGTTTGCCCATTTTTTGAACAATTTCATCCGGAAAGCGATTCTCCTTGTCAAGGGTAAAGGCAAGGGGCTTGATTTCCGATTCCGCAAATTCACGAACTTTGGCGCGGAATGCTTCCTGTTCTTCTGTCGTTTTGAAAAACATTCAACTGGCCTCCTTGAATCAAAGTTTATTTGTATATTTCTTTACTCACGGCGTTGCCCGGGAGCCGAAATCCATGGTGAAAAATGATGGAATAATACTTGACAATATATGTCCACTTTATATTCAAAATAATCAGCTAATGACAAAATATCATTAGCAGTTATTTGATAATATTTCTGAAAGAGGCAAAGCCTTCAGTTCTTTGTCCAATCTGTTTTGTATTTGTTGCAAGTGCCGATGAACCTGACAAGTTTTGTTGTACTTTTGGCGCCACGCACATGAAAAACCGGGCTGTGTGCAGGCACTGATGGATTTATCTGCGTCCATAATTTCCATCAAGTCATAAAGGCTGACTTTTTCAAGGTCTGCAATTAGGCGGCATCCTCCGTCTTTCCCGCGTGTGATATGGACAAGACCGGCTTTCTGCAACTTTTTTAGTATCTTATAAACAAACTGCTGCGGCAGCAATTCCTGTTTGCAAATATCCGCGGTTGTAATTTGCCTGCCATCGGAAAGTGTGCGCAGAGTTCGCAGGGCATAGTCTGTTTCCCGTGTGATTAGCACTTGTTTGCCTCCATTGGATATTTTTAACACTTATAATATATCATTCTGGATAAATATTGTCAAGATTAAATTTAACAATTATTTCATAAAAGAGTGGCAGTGCTGTTTAAATTTATACATTACAAAAAACACCGTCTGGGAAATATCCCGAACGGTGTTTTGAACAAAAAGAACAGTGTGTTTTGAAATGTATCACAAACCCTATGTCCTGTTAGGCGGACATAGAGAAAGTAATCGTACGATAAGTAACCTTAAAGAGTTCCAAAAATACGGTCGCCTGCATCGCCAAGTCCGGGAATAATGTAACCGTGTTCATTTAAGTGGTCGTCAACTGCGGCACAGTAAAGCTGAACATCCGGATGAGCCTGAGTCAGTGCCTTAATACCTTCCGGAGCAGCAATAACACACATAAATTTGATACTTTTTGGATTGCTGCGTTTGATAATGGTGATTGCGTCTTTGGCAGAACCACCGGTTGCCAACATTGGATCCAGCACAATGACATCACGCTGGTCAATGTCGCAGGGAAGTTTACTGTAATATTCAACCGGCTTTAATGTTTTTGGGTCGCGGTACAGCCCAATATGACCGACTTTCGCAGCGGGAACCATCTCAAGCACGCCATCTACCATGCCGAGACCTGCACGAAGAATAGGAACAAAGGCTAATTTTCTGCCTGCAATGACTTTGGTTTTTGCTGTGGCTACCGGTGTTTCCACAGTGGTCTCCTCAAGTGGCAAGTCGCGTGTTGCTTCATAGCAAAGCAGCATTGCGATTTCACTGACCAGCTGACGGAATTCTTTGGACCCTGTGGTCTTATCTCTCAAATAAGTTAATTTATGCTGAATCAGCGGATGGTTCATGATAAATACTTGATTTTCCATTTTGATATCCTCCAAATACATACTTTTATAGCTTTATAATTCGCCACGCTCGATCTGTGCAATTTCATCAATTCGCCTCTGGTGGCGGCCGCCGTCAAACGGCGCGTTTAGGAACAGTTTTGTAAATTCGACTGCCTGCTGTTCGTTGATAACTCTGCCGCCAAGACAGAGAATGTTGGCGTTATTGTGGTGCCTTGTAATCTCAGCGCAGTAAGCGTTTGCACAAACCGCCGCACGGATTCCCTTCACTTTATTGGCGGCCATACTCATTCCAATTCCTGTGCCGCAGCACAAGATGCCCAGTTCAGCATTGCCGTCCGCAATAAAATGTGCGACCTGTGCGGCAATGGGAGCGTAGTCAACTGAATTTTCATCGAATGTGCCAAAATCCCGATATTCGATTTTTTCGCTGTCCAGATAGCGACGAATCGCTTCTTTCAACGCAAAACCTCCGTGGTCGGCTCCTAATGCAATCATAGTTTATTTCCTCCATACTGTTTTTTTAGTGAACGCTCGGCCTGTGCCGGGCGAAGATAGAACGGCATTAAAGCGGCAGGGGAGACTGTGCGTCCGCTTTTTACTGCGTTTTCTGCGGCTTTTGCAACCCCCCATGCTCGTTGGTATTGAAGTGGTTCCGGTGAAAGAACAGCATTTAAGCTTTGAAAAGACTCTGCTTTTGCGCAGAGTTTGGCTCCGTCACCGACAAGATAGAGCGGACCACCGAATTTTTTGCATTCCGCAGCTAAGTCTTTGATGGCGATAGCCCGGTCCGGTGTCAGCCTTTCAATACTTCCTTCTTTTGCCCGGAAAAGGGCATTATAAACTTGTCCGCACCGTGCGTCCATAACGGCGCAGACAAGGCAGTTCAGATGTTCCAGATTATACGCCATGGCTTCCAATGTGGAAATACCCGCGCATGCTGTTTGAAAGGGCATGGCCAGCCCTTTGATGCTGGCAATTCCAATTCTGATGCCGGTAAAAGAGCCCGGTCCGGAAGAAACCGCAAATAAGTCAATTTCAGACGGCTTTATTTTTGTGCACTGAAAAATGCTTTCAATCATCGGCATGAGTGTTTCGCTATGCGTCAGTCCCGTATTTAAAAAATATTCCCCTAGTATTTTTCCGTTTTCCGTCAGTGCGGCGGAAGCGGTGACTGCAGAAGAATCAATCGCCAGTATTTTCATCAAAAGTCCCCTCAATGGTAATTACGCGTTCGTTGTCCGTTTCTCCTCGCTTTAGGGAAATCCGGATAGCTTCCGGAGGAAGTGCGTTTTCGATATTTTCGCTCCATTCCACAACCAAAACCGCCCCTGTATCCAGATAATCAAAGAAACCGGTAGAGGCAAGGTCATCCCAGCTTGTGACGCGGTACATATCAAAATGATAAACAGTTAAGCGTCCTCGGTATTCATGCACTAACGCAAAAGTAGGACTGGAAACGCCGCTTGAAATTCCAAGACCACGGGCAATTCCGCGGGTCAGAGCAGTTTTTCCCATACCCATGCCGCCGAACAGTGCAAGGATTTCTCCGCCTTTTAAGGAGGCAGCAATTTGTTCCCCCAATGCCTCGGTTTCCTGAGGAGAAGACGTCCGGTAAATTTGCATGACATCACCTTCTAATACCATGTCGCGATTTTAAAATAATCCGGAAATTTTTCCGTCTGCATCCACATCAATTTGTTCTGCGGCAGGGTGTGCGGGCAGTCCGGGCATGGTGAGAATATTGCCGGTGTACACAACAACAAATCCGGCTCCGCTGCTGAGTTTTGCGTCCCGAATTGTAATGGTAAAACCGGAAGGTCTGCCAAGCAACTTTGGATTATCAGATAAAGAATATTGCGTTTTTGCCATACAAACCGGCAGACCATCACCGCCAAGAGATGCAATTTCTTCCAGAGAACGAATGGCCTGTTGCGTATAGGTTACCTCATCCGCACCGTAAATTTCCTTTGCAATGGTTTCTATTTTTTCACGAATCGACATGGTGTCGGGGTACAGAAGGCGCACATCGGATTGTTTTTCCGCGGCTTTGCAGACTTTCTGCGCCAGTTCCACACCGCCTTCGCCGCCTTTTGTAAACACTTCGGAAAGGGCAAAATCTGCTCCGTTGTCATGGCAATACTGCTCAATAAATTCCAATTCTTCCTCGGAATCACTTTCAAAACGATTAATCGCTACGACGACCGGAACGCCGTATTTTTTCAGGCCTTGAATATGCGCTCCAAGATTTTCAATTCCTTTTTCAAGGGCTTGTAAATTTTTCTTTTCAACTTCTGTCTTTGATACGCCGCCGTTGTATTTCAGTGCGCGCGCTGTTGCAACAAGAACGGCCGCATCAGGTCTGAATCCCGCTAGGCGGCAGTTAATATCCATGAATTTTTCCGCACCCAGATCGGAGCCAAATCCTGCTTCTGTTACACAGTAATCGCCAAGCTTTAACGCAAAGCGTGTGGCTCGAACTGTATTGCAGCCGTGAGCGATATTTGCAAAGGGACCACCGTGAATCAGTGCAGGAGTTCCCTCCAGAGTTTGTACAAGATTCGGTTTAACAGCATCTTTCAGCAGTGCGGCCATAGCACCTTCGGCTTTCAGATCATGTGCGTAAACCGGTTCACCTTTTGTATTGTATGCCACAAGGATGTTGCCAAGCCGCTTTTTCAGGTCACGAAGGTTTTCAGCCAAACAGAAAATCGCCATAACCTCGGTTGCAACTGTAATACAAAAACTATCTTCGCGCGGTGTACCGTTTGCTTTACCGCCAAGCCCGCAGACGATATTGCGGAGCTGTCGGTCGTTTACATCCATGCAGCGCTGTATTAGAACTCTGCGCGGGTCAATTTGCAGGGCATTCCCATGCTGAATATGGTTGTCCAGCATTGCACAGAGAAGGTTGTTAGCGGAGGTAATTGCATGAAAATCGCCGGTGAAATGGAGGTTGATGTCCTCCATCGGAATCACTTGAGCGTATCCGCCGCCCGTAGCTCCGCCTTTAATTCCGAAAACCGGACCGAGGGATGGTTCCCGCAAGGCTATAACGGTCTTTTTTCCAATTTTAGAAAGTGCATCTCCCAATCCGATAACGGTGGTGGTTTTGCCTTCTCCTGCCGGAGTAGGATTGATGGCGGTTACCAGAATCAGCTTCCCGTCTTTTTTGTCTGCGATTCTTCGGTACAAAGAATCGTTTAACTTTGCTTTGAATTTACCGTACGGTTCAAGCTCATCCTCTGTAATACCGAGTTTTTCCGCTATTTGACGAATCGGTTTTGGTTTTACCTGTTGCGCGATTTCAATATCTGCGAGCATTGGCATTCTCCTAACACATGACATAAATTATAAAAATTATAACACAATTCGAGCAGATAGAAAATACTGCGTGCTGAATATTCAAAATACCTTGCAAGTTTATGTTTCGTGTCATATAATAAGCTATCGTAGGAACCGCGTATTTTAAGAGGTGAAATGATGCACGCACTGAAATCCATCAAAAATTATGTCAAACGTACGGACAAACTGTATTGGTTTCTCATGTTTATAATATCCGGATACAGTTTACTGCTGATGAAAACAATCCCTAATCCGGAAGGGAGAACTTTAGGCTATTTTACCACAATGTTAGTGGCAGTGATCGGTGGATTCATCGGCGCAGTGCTGTTTTCCTTGGTTGATTATAGAGAAATTAGTAATTACTGGTATGTTGTTGCTGGATTTTGTTTATTCCTAATTATATACACTCTGTTGTTCGGTTCTGCCGTTGTCAACAGCGGCGGAGTAAATGCCAAGGCATGGATTTCTTTGCCGGGCGGTTTGACATTTCAGCCGAGTGAATTGGTTAAAATTGGATTTATTCTTACTTTTTCAAAACATCTTTCCGCATTGGAAGAACGCGGGCTTTTAAAATCCCCGATTCATGTTATTTTGCTTGCTTTTCATGCTTTGGTACCCATTGTTCTGATTCATTTTCAGGGTGACGATGGGGCCGCGGTGATTTTTTTCTGTATGTTTTTGACTATGGCTTTTGGTGCCGGGATACAGCTTCGCTATTTCGCAGCGCTCATTGCTGTATTAGGGATTTCATTTCCGTTAGCATGGAAATATGTTTTAGAAGATTACCAGAAGCAGCGTTTGCTGGTTACCTATCGTTTGGATTCCGACCCGAATGCTGCATTACGGTATGCTTACCAGCAAATTCAGGGGCGTCTTTCCATTGGAAGCGGTGGCTTGTGGGGGCGTGGGCTGTTCCAAGCCCCTCGGGTAAATCGTTCCGCGGTGCCGGTTCAGCAAAGCGATTTTATCTTTTCCGTTGCGGGAGAACAGCTAGGATTTATTGGCTGTACTGCCATTCTTTTATTGCTCCTTTTTTACCTTCTACACACGCTTCGTATTGCCAGAAGATCAACAGATTTGTTGGGCAGCAGCATTTGCATGGGCTTTTTCGGCATGATTGCGGCGCAATCCATTTTCAATTTGGGTATGTGTCTGGATTTACTCCCTGTCATGGGTGTGACGCTCCCGTTTTTTAGCTACGGAGGATCTTCAGCCATATGTTTGTATTTTGGATTTGGTCTTGTACTGAATGTTTATATGCACCGCGTAAATATGGATAAAGTTGTTTTAAACCGCAGGAATATTATAGCTGCAAGAAAATAGAAAAGAGCTGCTTGACAGGCAAATCCGTCAAGCAGCTCTTTTGTTATTTTTTAATCTTACGGCTATTTTTCTTTGCCAAAGTAGCTTCGCGGTCGATGGTCAGTGTACCTTCCACATCGTCCACTTTTAAAACGTCTCCTGCTGATGCTCCCTGCGGCAAATCGGAAATTTCAATGGCGTAATATTTTTTGTTTTTATCTTCACAAATTGCGTAGATACCTTCCATCCGGTCAATTGTCAGCATTTTCATCAAAGCTACACTCCCTGATTCCATAATTAAAATTAACAAAGAACAGCTTGTTTTATTGCGATTATTTTTCTGTTACAACTTTGATTGTTTTTCCATCTGTGAGAAAAATAATTGTTCCATCAACATCTGTTCGATAAGTTTCTACATTAGCGTCGTATAAGCGTTTTAATACATCGATTTTTGGCAACTTGTTTCGGTCATACCCAACTGATATTGCTGCGAATTTTGGATGAACGGCATTGAGAAATTCCAAAGAAGTTGAAGTGCTGCTGCCGTGATGCCCGACTTTCAAGACATCGGCGGTAAGATTTGTTTGAGCTGACAGCAGAGTTTGTTCTTCCTCTTGTTCCGCATCTCCTGTCAAAAGGAACCGGATATCCCCATAGCGCAGCAGGAGGACAATGGAACTGTTGTTTGTGCTGCTGCCGGGAGAAACCGGTCCCACAACATGAATATTCATCCCGCCCAATGAAAATTCATTTCCGGCTTTTGCTATGATAGGGGATAGTCCTTTTTTTCGCAGCGTGTTCATCGTGTCCGTATAGGCAGTGTCTGTTGGTACAAGTTCCGGGCGAATTTCCGATACCAAAAATTTTTCTACAGGAATACTTTCCAAAACATATTTTAATCCACCCACATGGTCTTCATCCGGATGTGTGTTGACAACATATTCCAAGTGGGGTGTACCGCGCTGTTTTAGATACCGGATAATCCGTTCTCCGCAGTCAGGCGTGCCGCCGTCAACCAGCATCCGATGTCCTTCACATTCGATTAAGATGCAGTCCGCTTTGCCTACATTTAAAATATGTACGGCGGCCGGATACTGGTCTGCACAGGAGGAAAAATCACCAAGACCGAAAAATGAGAATACATGGTTCCAGACTGATTCAGCACCGTAAGGCCGCCCGACTGCCAAAAAAATACCCAGAATCAAAAATGTATATATAGGCAACCGAACTTTTCTGAGATAAACTCCAAATCGTCTCATGAGCTTTTATTTGTTGCAAAGTTAGTTGTGGAGTCCGATTTTTGCATATTCATTTCAAGCCACTGCTGATGCGTAATCAGAACTTGCCGAGGCTTAGAACCATCCCGGGGTCCAATGATACCCATTTGCTCCATTTCATCAATCAATCTGCCCGCACGTGCGTAACCTAGGCGCAGACGGCGCTGAAGCAGGGAAGTAGAGGCTTGTCCGGCCTCTATCACACATTTAATGGCATCCTGCAACATGGGGTCGCCGCTTTTCTGCGCGGTGCCGGAAGAAGAATCTCCCTTCTCTGCAGCTGCGTTGCGTTCAATTTCTTCCGCAATGTTCTCATTGTAATCTGCTTCCTGCGTTTTTTTCACATAGCTCGTAATGGATTCAATTTCACTGTCACTGACAAAACATCCCTGAATACGAATTGGTTTTTGTGAGCCGACGGGGGAAAACAGCATATCGCCGCGCCCTAGGAGTTTTTCCGCACCGCCCATATCCAAAATTGTGCGCGAATCCACTTGGGATGATACGGAAAACGCAATGCGGCTTGGAATATTTGCCTTGATGATACCTGTAATAACGTTGACAGACGGTCTTTGCGTCGCAATAACTAAGTGCATACCGGCGGCACGTGCCATTTGAGCAAGTCGGCAGATGGAGTCTTCCACCTCATTCGGCGCTGCCATCATCAAGTCCGCAAGTTCATCGATAATAATGACAATTTGCGGCATACGTTCCATCGGCTGTCCGTCTTCATCTTTGTAATTGCGCTGAGCGGCCAGTGCATTATAAGCGGATAAATCACGCACATTGTGCGAAGCGAAAATGTTATATCGTTTCAGCATTTCGTTAACCGCCCAGCTCAGCGCGCCGGCAGCTTTGCGCGGATCCGTCACAACGGGTACCAGCAGGTGGGGGATACCGTTATAAATGCCCAGTTCTACTACTTTTGGGTCAATCATGAGGAATCGGACATCTGCCGGTGAAGATTTATAAAGGAGGCTGATAATCATGGCGTTAATACAAACCGATTTACCGGAGCCTGTTGAACCGGCAATTAAAAGGTGCGGCATTTTGGCAAGATCAGCAATGGCTACGCCACCTGCAATATCGCGTCCAAGAGCGACAGTCAAGTGGCTTTTCGCAACGGTAAAACTATTGCTTTCTATCAATTCTCGCATGCGCACAATTGTATTTTTCTTGTTTGGAACTTCGATTCCCACAGCGGCTTTTCCGGGAATAGGTGCTTCTATGCGGATGCCGGCCGTTGCAAGGTTCATGGATAAATCATCGGCAAGATTTGTAATTTTGCTTATCTTAACACCGCTTGCAGGCTGCAGTTCATACCGTGTGACCGAAGGACCGCGGCTGTAGCCGACAAAAGAGGTTTGAACTCCAAAACTTTTCAGAGTGTCGACCAGCATACGGCCATTTGTCTGAATTTCGCTGATGGCCTCTTGTTCGCTTAGTTCGCGGGTTGTCTCCAGCATAGAAATCGGTGGGAAATGATATGTTCCGTCCTGCGGTGGATCAACTGGCATAGAACTCGGCTTTTCCGATACGGATTTTTCTGTGGACGCATTGACCACAGTTCCAATAGGAGCTTCCGGTTCTTTTGCAGCCATGGCAGGCACAGCTTCTTCTGATGTTGCTTTTTGCGGCGGCTGCGGATTTGAATCGTTGCTTTTAATGTTAAAAACTTTTTCCAGTCGCTCCAATTTCTCACTTTTCTTAGCAGCTTTCTTGGAGGTGGAACGCACAGGATGCAGAGGCAGGCCTTCGTCATCCAAAGGAATATCGATGTTAAGGCTTTTGCGGTTGCGTTCAATCCTTTTCTCGCGGACTGTATTAAAACTGTTTTTCACCATCCCTGCGGGTTTAGCAACCGTTCTGAACAACTGAATCAAACTTGTTCCTGTTAAAATCATAATGGCGACAAACAACAGAAGTAAAATAATAATTTTTGCGCCCAAAGCACCGAATGCAGCAACGATGGGAATGCCGAGCAATCCGCTGAAAAATCCGGATCCCGCATGTTCCGTGCCTTCCTGATACAGCTTGGTAAGGGATGTCCAAAATGAATGCAGCGTTACGGTATCAGAAACAGAAAAAATATAACCGGAAGCGCAGAACAACGCAATGATGATAATCATTAAAATGAGTTTTCCGCCGGTGTGGGTTCCTTGGCGCTCTAAAGCGGTTATAATTGATATGTACAAAAGTAGGATTGGCCACAAAATAGCCCAACTGCCAAATAAGCCAAGCAACAGGTTGTGAAACCAGTGCCATATATGTTCTCCGCTAATTAAAACCAAGCAGAACATCAAAATGGAGCAGGCAAACAATATGACGGCATGAATTTGACTTCGCTGTTTGTTTGCCTGCGCTTTCTTCATGGCCGCGGAAGCAGCGGTTTTTGAGGGAGCCGCTGCCTTAGACCTCTTTTTTTTCGCATGTTTTGGACTGGATTTTCTATTTTTGCTTTCTAATTTGTTCGCCAAACGGCACACCTCTATCCGTTTAAGTTCTGTTTCCTTTTGTTTATGATACCGGTACTTTTTCAAGTGCTAAAATCCAACAGCATTCATCCGTTTCAATTATTCTATAAAGGCACAATCAACAATGTGAAACATGAAATATGACGATAGCAAACAGATTTTGCTATTGGGAAAAGTTCCGGCTCAATGGCAATGGCTCACTTAATAGCAACGGAAGAAGGACGGTGTGCGGCCGCCCTTAAAAGATATGGATTATTTCTTTTTTGCGGCCTTTTGCGCTGTTGATGTTTTCTTTTTTCCGCTTTTCTTTGCTTTGTCAATCATATCATACAGGCATTCAATTGCATCGGACAGATTGCCAATAGAATCAATCAGTCCTTCCTGTACGGCATCCATTCCTTCCAAAACAGACCCAATATCAAGTACAAGCTCTTGTGTGTTCATGGACAGCTCCATCAGCCGCTCAGCTGAAATATTGGAATGTGCGGTGACAAATTTTGTAATCCTTTTTTGCATCCGCTCGAAATAGTCCAATGTCTGCGGTACACCGAGTGCTAGTCCATTCATTCGCACCGGATGAAGCGTCATGGTTGCACTTGGAACAATAAACGAATGCTTAGCAGCAACGGCAAGAGGAACTCCAATGGAATGTCCTCCACCCAAGACAATGGAAACGGTCGGCTTTTTCATACCGGCAATCAATTCAGCTAAAGCAAGGCCGGCTTCCACATCGCCGCCGACAGTATTCAGCAAAATGAGTAAGCCTTCAATTTCGCGGTCTTCCTCAATAGAAACCAACTGTGGTATCACATGCTCATATTTTGTGGTCTTGTTTTGCGAGGGCAAAACGGTGTGGCCCTCGATTTGGCCAATGATAGTTATACACTGGATGATATGCTTGCCATCACCGGTAATGACGGAACCGGAATCGACAATACGGTCCATGGACCGATTTATTCTTTCATCTTTATTTTCGTTTTCGCTCATAATGGCACCTCCCGCAACACTTAGTTTGCCTGCGGAAGGGCATAACATACATTTCAAAATGATTATATTGATATTATATCATTGATTGCTATATTCATCAATAAATTAAAATTAGAGAACATTTAGAGGGTATTAAGAGACCAAAATAATTCCAATAAAAAAGCTATTTGATTGACAATAATCGATTTTTCATACATAATGAATTTATCTATTTCTCTTGCTGCAGATTTCAGTGCGGATGATTCAAAATAAGGAGAGGTTTCTGATATGGGATTGACACTGTCACAAAAAATTATAAAAAAACACCTTGTCAGCGGCACCATGAGCGTTGGCAGCGAAATCGGTCTTAGAATCGATCAAACTTTGACGCAGGATGCCACAGGCACAATGGCCTATATTGAATTTGAGGCTATGGGTGTACCGCGGGTGCGAACAGAACGCTCCGTTGCCTATGTTGACCACAATACGTTGCAGACCGGATTTGAAAATGCAGATGACCACAGATTTATTCAGTCTATTGCAAAAAAATACGGAATTTATTATTCAAGGCCCGGCAATGGCATTTGCCATCAGGTTCATCTGGAACGTTTCGGTATTCCCGGCAAAACTCTCATAGGTTCCGACAGCCATACTCCCACCGGCGGAGGAATCGGTATGCTGGCTATCGGTGCGGGCGGCCTTGATGTTGCCGTTGCAATGGGCGGCGGTCCGTACTATATTACAATGCCGAAAATCTTGCGCGTTGTTTTAAAGGGATCTCTTTCCCCTTGGGTCAGCGCAAAAGATGTAATTTTGGAAATTCTCCGGCGTCTTTCAGTCAAAGGCGGAGTTGGAAAAATTTTAGAATATACCGGAGAAGGCGTGAAAACGCTGACTGTTCCGGAGCGTGCCACCATCACAAACATGGGTGCGGAACTTGGGGCTACCACTTCTATTTTCCCATCGGATGAAGTCACCCGTGAATTTTTAAAAGCACAGGGCAGAGAACAAGATTGGGTGGAACTTTCTGCGGATGAAGATGCCGTCTATGATGAAACGCTGGAAATCGACCTTTCTTCCATTGAACCACTGGCTGCTTGTCCGCACAGTCCGGACGCCGTAAAGCCGGTGAGAGAAATCGGTCCGATTGCGGTGGATCAGGTTTGCATTGGTTCCTGCACGAATTCCTCTTTGCGCGATATGATGCGTGTGGCATCTATTCTAAAAGGTAAAACAATCAGTCCTAACGTCAGCCTTGCTATTGCTCCGGGATCTCGTCAGGTTTACAGCATGCTTGCGAAAAACGGTGCGCTGGCCGATTTAATTAATGCGGGAGCTCGCATTTTGGAGTGCGCCTGCGGTCCCTGCATTGGAATGGGGCAATCACCGAATTCCGGCGGAATTTCACTGCGTACTTTTAACCGAAATTTCCTTGGACGTTCCGGTACTGCAGATGCTAAAATTTATTTGGTAGGACCTGAGACAGCTGCGGCGTCTGCGCTCGCCGGTGTTTTAACAGATCCTAGAACACTGGGAGAAGAACCGGTCATTTCTCTTCCGGATCATTTTGAAATCAATGACAACATGATTGTTCCGCCTGCACCGCCGGAGGAAGCAAAAAATCTTCCTGTATTGCGCGGGCCGAATATTAAGGAACTCCCCGTTGCAAAGCCGCTGACGGAATCCATATCCGCAAAAGCTGTTTTAAAAGTTGGGGACAACATCACGACGGACCATATCATGCCTGCGGGTTCTAAAATTCTTCCGTACCGGTCCAATATCCCATATCTCTCTCAGTACTGCTTTGCTGTATGCGACAAGTCCTTTGCACAGCGCTGCAAAGAAAACGGAGGCGGCATCATAATTGGCGGTTCAAATTACGGACAGGGCTCATCGCGTGAACACGCCGCACTGGTTCCGCTTTACCTTGGGGTTAAAGCTGTTATTGTCAAGAGTTTTGCCCGCATTCACTGTGCTAACCTAGTCAATGCCGGAATTCTCCCGCTTGTGTTTGAAAACGAAAATGATTATGATAAAATCGACCAGATGGATGAACTGGAACTGAAAGATGTTCGCGCGGCGATTCAAGCGGGCGCAGACGTCACGGTTTACAATAAAACAAAGGGTATTTCCTTTGTGGTTAAGCCTGTATTAAGTGAGCGTCAGCGCAACATTCTTCTGGCCGGCGGGCTGCTTCAGTATACGAAAGAACAAAACGGGAGGAACTAAGATTGGAACTGTCGGCGCGAAGACTCTCGGCAAACACAATCAAATGGATTGCTGTTGTTGCGATGTTGATTGACCATATTGCATGGGCCTTTGTGCCGACTTATTCTGTGTGGGGGCAATTGATGCATATTGTGGGCAGAATTACCGCGCCCATCATGTGCTTTTTCATCGCGGAAGGGTATGCCCATACGCACAATGTTAAACGCTATGCGTGCCGTCTGGCACTGTTTGCGTTGATTTCGCAAGTTCCGTTTACATTCTTTCTGACCGGTCAATTACGTTTTGTTGGTTCCGGATTATTTTTGGAAAGTGTCAATGTAGTTTATACACTGCTTTTAAGCCTTTTGGCGATTTGTGTGTATGATGAAATACGGAACCCGATACTTAAAACCCTGGCTATTCTCGGATTATGTAATCTCTCTGTACCGGGGGACTGGACGTTTTTTGACATTCTGTTTACACTCGTTTTTTGGCAGAACCGCGGGAATTTCCGCCGTCAGGCGCAGGCGTTTTCCATTGTGGCCGCTTTCATAGTGTTTATTGATATTTTGTCCGCGGGGCGCCAATTTTACAGCCAGCTGTTTCAAGCGGGAGTTTTCCTTTGCCTGCCAATCCTTTCGCTTTACAGCGGGGAACGCGGGGGAGGACGGTATTCCAAATGGACGTTTTATATTTTTTATCCCGCACATTTACTGGTGCTTGGTATCCTGAAGCTTTGTATCTGAAATTGGAGGATGTTTTATGGCAGATAAAATAAAAATGCAAACCCCCCTTGTGGAAATGGACGGGGACGAAATGACAAGAGTCATCTGGCAGCAGATTAAGGATATTTTACTGACGCCTTATATTGACCTGAAGACAGAATATTATGATCTTGGGCTGAAACACCGCGACGAAACAGACGACAAGGTGACAGTGGAAGCGGCCCGGGCAATTGAGAAATTCGGCGTTGGCGTAAAATGTGCGACTATTACACCGAATGCTGCTAGGGTGAAGGAATACAATCTAAAACAAATGTGGAAATCGCCAAACGGCACAATCCGTGCCATTTTGGATGGAACGGTTTTCCGTACCCCGCTTTTGGTCAAGGGGATAACACCTCTGGTTCCCGGTTGGAAAAAGCCGATTACAGTAGCTCGTCATGCCTATGGTGATGTATATAAAAATGTGGAAATGACGGCTCCGGCAGGATCCAAAGCTGAATTGGTGGTAACGGATGCCCAAGGAAATGAAAAGAGAGCAACCATTCAAGAATTTCAGTCGGCCGGGATTGTTCAAGGCATTCATAATATAGATGAGAGCATTGCCAGTTTTGCCCGCTCCTGTTTTCAGTATGCACTGGATATGAAGAAAGACCTTTGGTTTTCCACAAAGGATACAATTTCCAAAACATACGATCACAGGTTTAAAGATATTTTTCAAGAGATCTATCAAAACGAATATGCGGAAAAATTTGAAAAAGCCGGTATTACGTATTTCTATACGTTAATTGATGATGCTGTCGCACGCGTCATTCGGTCAGAGGGCGGATTTATTTGGGCTTGCAAGAACTATGATGGAGATGTTATGAGTGATCTGATTGCGACGGCTTTTGGCAGCTTAGCCATGATGACAAGCGTATTGGTTTCACCAAAAGGTGTCTATGAATATGAAGCGGCACATGGTACGGTGCAGCGCCATTATTATCGTTATCTAAAAGGAGAAAAGACTTCGACGAATCCTTTGGCTACTCTGTTCGCTTGGACCGGAGCCCTAAAAAAACGCGGAGAACTGGATGGAACTCCGGAACTTTCACAATTTGCGGAAAAATTGGAGCAAGCGTCTTTTCAGACTGTGGAAAGCGGAATCATGACAGGTGATCTTGCCGCTATTACAACGATGCAGGAGAAAAAGGCAGTGGATACGGAAACATTTTTAACCGCAATACGAGAAAAGGCAGAGTTGCTTTTATGAGTTTGATGTTTTACATAATGAAGGATGGGAGGAATACGTCATGCCAAGACGTGAAAATGTATCGATGTCAGTCATCCGAAGACTGCCGCGCTATTATCGCTTTTTAAGACTTCTTAAGGAAAAAGGTGTCACCAGAATTTCTTCAACGGAGCTTTCGGAGAAACTCGGGCTGACAGCATCACAAATCAGACAGGATTTAAACTGTTTCGGAGGATTTGGCCAGCAAGGTTATGGATATATTGTCAGCCAGCTTTGTGACGAAATTGCAAAAATTCTGGGCCTGTCCACCAAATATCCAACCATTTTGTTTGGGGCAGGCAACCTTGGTCGTGCAATTGGCACACATATGTCATTTGAATCGGATGGATTCAAACTGATTGGAATCTTTGATAATTCACCGGATAGAATTGGAATGGAATTGGCCAATTTAAAGGTGAGGGACGTTGCCGAAGTGGAGGAATTCTGCAAAAAAGAGAAACCGGTGATGGCAATCTTTTGTGTACCGCCGGCGGCGGCAAGAGAACTTGCAGAGAAATTATATAATTTGGGTATCAAGAATTTTTGGAATTTCAGCCATTATGATATCGCTATGCAGTATCCGGATGCCATTGTAGAAAATGTTCATCTTAATGACAGCTTAATGACATTGTGCTACCGCATTTCGGATAAAGCTTCGAAATGAGTCTTGATGGGCTTTTGCTTTAAGCAAATAAAAAAGAATTTTTCGGTCATTTTTTTGGATACTACCAAATGGATAAAATTTTAAGGGAGGCCGTTTTATGGGTTGGGTGACAATTGCAGTTATTCTGGGAATCCTGCTTCTTTTGATTCTCTGGTGCGTCTCTGCCTACAACAAACTGGTATCATTTTCCGTCCGAGTGGACAACAGCTGGGCGCAGGTTGATGTTCAGCTAAAAAAAAGATTTGATTTGATTCCCAATCTTGTGGAAACGGTCAAAGGATATGCGGCACATGAAAAGTCCACCTTAACGGAAGTGATAAAATGGCGTGGTGCTGCGATGAATTCCAAAACTCCGGAAGAGGCAATGCAAAACAATGCAAAGCTTTCCAGAGCAATTGTGAATCTCTTTGCAACCGCTGAACAGTATCCGGATTTAAAAGCAAATCAAAATTTTATGAATTTGCAGGAACAATTGCAGGAAATTGAAGGAAAGATCGCAATGTCTCGGCAGTTTTACAATGATACTGCCATGAAATATAACGAATATGTGATGCATTTTCCATCCAACCTAATTGCCTCCGTGTTCCACTTTGAACTAAAAAAATATTTCGAAATTGAGGAAGGGGACCGGGTGGTTCCGAAGGTAAAGTTTTGAAATTGAGATATGATAGGATGTCATTCTTGATGAAAGGTAAATTATTAAGGGCCTTTCTTTTAACGGCTCTGATTTTTAGTCTCATTTCGTTGGCTGGATGCTCCGAACAGTTTGGTGAAAATTCCAAACAAATCATGGAAAAATTAAATATATCGGCGGTTTTGATGGAAAACGGGGATATGGTGGTTTCGGAAACGTGGAAGATTAATTTAGAAGATCGGGGCCGACCTTATCGGAACTTGTACAGAACTTTTCCTTTGGAAACAGACAAAGTGGACGATATCACAGATCTTACTGTTTATGATGAAGACCGAGGAATCTCCTATTCATTTGCGGGAGATATAGATGCGGAACATGTTTCCGGCGATGAAATGCAGGACAAATGCTATTTGCATCGGACGGATACCAGTATTGAGCTGGGTTGGTTTATGCCTGCCATTGAAGAAGGCGTGCGGACATTCACATTTACTTACAGGATCAAAAATATTGTCAATGTTTACGCCGATACAGCTGTACTTTACAATTACTTTTTGCCAAACAATTTTAGTATTCCAGTCGAATCTCTGAGCGGGACCATTCAGTTTCCATCCGGCGGAAACAAAGAAGCGGTACAGGCTTGGCTTCATACCGATGTTCAAAGTAATTTAACAATCGATTCCGAGAATCAAATCAGTTTTACCGCATCGTCTATTCCGGTCGGACATTCTGTGGAAGTTCGGCTTTGTATGCCTCCCCAACTTTTTGCTTTTTCCACAAAGGTATCCTCCCAAAACGTGCTGTCCGCAATTCAAGCGGAAGAACAGCAATGGGCGGATGAATATGAGCAGCAACTCCGCAGAGAATTTTTGCTTGGCATTCTTGATGTGGTCAGCGCTGTGCTGTTGCTTGTTCTAGTACTCTATGCTTTTTACAGGCTTCGTAAGAAAAATAAAAGATATTCTGTCACAGTGCCGGAATACACGCGGGAGATACCGCTGGGCAACAGCCCCGGAGGCATAGCAAATTTGTTCTATTTTTACTCCGGCATTCATGAGAAAGAAAAGAACAGAATGTTCAGTGCTACGCTTTTAAGTCTTGCTCGGAAGGGTTTTGTCCGCTTTGAAGGTACTGGAGATCATCTTACCGTTGTTGTCATGGAAAACACGAAAGAAAAAGAGTTAACGGAAAGTGAACAGGTCTTTTTGGAATTGATTTCAACGGTGGGCAAGTCATTTGAGAACTCTTTTACGATGAAAGAGTTTGAAGATTATGCTCAGAATCATGGTGAATATGTCAGCAATAAACTGGAGGATTTCCTCAATGCCACAAAAAGGGAAATCGCCACACGTGGGTACTATGAGGCTCGGCCTGTTTTGTTTTCCGTTGCCAAATGGGTGGGAATTTTATTCCTATTCCTCGCGTTTGCCTTGTTTACAGTCACAGGCTTATTCAGAGTTCTTCTGGTCTACTTACCGCTTTCCATGTTTATCTCTGGGTTTCTTCTTATTGCAGGCGGCTCAGCGAAAATGAGGTTAAGCCGAAAAGGCGAATATGAATACGGGGTTTGGCACGGACTGAAAAAATACATGATGGAATTTTCTAGAATGGAAGAATACGGTGTGCCGCAGCTGGAACTTTGGGAGGAATACTTAGTTTACGCCACTATGATGGGAATTTCCGGTGAAGTTTGCAAACAGCTAAAAATGGCATATCCTCAGCTGACGGACGAATCCTTTATCAATGCGAATTTTACCGGCAGTTATTTATATTATATGTTCGGCCCTCGTATGTATTGGGGCAGACAGACATCATCGCACGGTACTTTCGATTTCGGTGCGGCTCTTGGCAGTTCGTTTCAGCAGATTGGTGCAGCTGCCACTCGACTTTCCGACTTGAATATGAGCGGTGGCGGCAAATTCGGCGGCTTCGGCGGCAGTGGCTTCGGCGGAGGAGGATTTTCCGGCGGAGGCGGCGGTTTCGGAGGCGGCGGAGGCGGTGGCGTCCGTTAGCCTTGATGCAATTTGGCAGACTGCCGGTGTTGCTTGGACAATTTTCCTATATTTTGAAAATCAGGGTTTGTCATTTTTGCAAACCCTGATTTTTGTTTATCCGTTCTACCGGTTTCTTTTTCAGTGAAAACTGGTTTCAAATTTACGGTTTGTCCATCAAATACTGCGCGAATACGGTGATGTGCCAGAGAGGAGATTAGTAAGAAAAAAGTGTAAAATATTACATTTTTTATCAATAAAAAATTATCATTTGGTGAGTGTTTTTTATTGAGAGTGCTGTTCGTTCATGCTATAATTAAATAGCAACGCCATATTTTGGCGCTGATTCATATTGATTGAATCGGAAGGATGTCAAGTGAAAACTACCAGTTCGAAAATTCTCAGGCCATATGTCAGCCTCGTCGAATTTCTAGGCAAAGTTCTTGGTCCGGACTATGAAATTGCTCTTCATGAAATTAACGCTCACAGTCAATCCATTATTGCAATTGCAAACGGTCACATCAGCGGCAGAAAAGTTGGGGCGCCTATCACCAATCTTGCCTTAAAAATCATAAAAGAACAGGTTTATAAAACGCACGATTATATTCTCAATTATAAAGGAATCTCCAAGAGCGGTAAAGTTTTACGGTCCTCCACTATCTTTATCAAGGATGAGAACAATGAGCTAGTTGGTATGCTGTGTATCAACTTCGATGCATCACGCTACCGGGATATCAGCCGTCAGATTTTGCAGTTGTGTAATCTTCCGACGGACTCGGTGGAAGAGGCAGTTCCTCCGGAGTTGCCGAAGGCGCTTCCGGATATAGTGGAAAATTTTCCAAACAATATTGATGAAATTATAGAAAATGTAATGGAAAGCTGTTTGCCGGAAAGCAAGATACACCCAAAACGCCTCACTCAATCAGAGAAAATTCGTATTGTAGATATGCTGAATAAAAGGGGAGTGTTTTTGTTAAAAGGTGCAGTCAGTCAGGTTGCAAAGCAGCTCCATTGCTCTGAACCTACGATTTACCGGTATTTAAGTACATTGAATAATAAATAGCTCCTTGTAGATTTATCAGATAAAAACTAATGCCCAATAGCCTCCAATTTGTTCTCTCAAAATGGCGATTTTCAGGCAACTAGACAACGTAATTCGCAAATTAAGTTTAATTGTTTAAAAATTTGTGCTCGGTCCCAAAACCTCGTTATTTATGCTTGAGAATTTTAATATTAATGCTATAATTGTTGTATACTAAATTGGCAAAATTTTGTATACAGGAGGTTTTTATGGGACGTACATATCATGTTGCAATGACGGGCAGCGATGCATCAGATGGCAGCATAGATCATCCATTTCGTACTATTTCTAAGGCAGCGGAAATTGCTGTTAGCGGTGATACTGTTATTGTCCATGAAGGAACATATCGTGAATGGGTAAGACCTAAAAACAGTGGAAATAGCATGATAGACCGCATTGTATATAAAGCGGCAGAAAATGAAAAGGTGCATATTAAGGGTTCGGAAGTTATTAAAAATTGGGAAGTCTATGAGGGTACAGTATGGAAAACCGTTATTCCAAATACTTTTTTTCAGGGGTATAATCCCTATAAACAAACAATATTTGGTGATTGGCTTTTTTACCCCAAAAATGGGGTTATGCATACAGGAGATGTTTATTTAAATGGCAAATCATTCTATGAGGCACGTTCGTTAGATGAGGTGAAGCAGGCTCCGGTTAGAGAATCCATTGTAATTCCTTTTTTCGGTCCGAAACCTATCCCTTTGGCTCACCCGGAGGACACCGTTTATCTTTGGTATGCACAAGTGGATGAACATAATACCACAATTTATGCAAATTTCCATTCGTATAATCCAAACGAGGAACTCACAGAAATTAATGTGCGAAAATATTGTTTTTTTCCAGACAAGACTGGAATTAACTATATAACCGTGCAGGGGTTTGAACTTTCTCAGGCGGCCACAACATGGGCGCCTCCAACAACGCATCAAGCGGGTTTGTTGGGTGCAAATTGGAGCAAAGGATGGATTATTGAAAATAATATTATTCATGACTCTAAATGCAGCGGGATTAGTCTGGGAAAAAAAGGTTCTACCGGGGATAATGACTGTTCTAGATTTCAGCATCATCCTGGTTATCAGGAACAGTTGGAGGCTGTTTTTAAAGGGTTACGCATTGGTTGGAGCAAGGAAAAAATCGGTTCTCATATTGTAAGAAACAATACAATTTATGACTGCGGACAAAATGGAATTGTGGGGAACATGGGATGCATTTTTAGCCAGATTTCGCACAATCATATCTATAATATCGGAATAAAGAGAGAATTTTTCGGATGGGAAATTGCCGCTATTAAATTTCATGCACCTATTGATGTACAGATATCTAATAACTGCATTCACGATTCCACACTTGGTTTATGGTTAGATTGGCAAGCACAAGGAACAAAAATAAGCAAAAATGTATTTTATGCTAATGGTTGTGATTGCAACATTGAAGTGTCTCATGGCCCTTATTTATTTGACAATAATGTCTTTGCTTCCAAATGCAATATTTCAAACATGTCCCAGGGGGGTGCTTTTGTACACAATCTATTTTGTGGCTCCATGCGCAGGGTAGAAGTGTTAGACCGTTCTACTCCTTATCATTTGCCGCATTCAACGCAGGTGAAAGGGATTTCCCTTATCTATAGTGGGGATGATCGTTTTTATAACAATATATTTATTGGGGACGACGATGTGCTTCCAAATAATTCTTATTATGGAACGCATGGATATGACGGTTGTCCGGATTGCTATGAAAAATATCTTCAGCTTATTATAGCTGGCGGTGATGATGATCTGGATAAGTATAAGGGTGTGAAACAACCTGCGTACATCAATGGGAATGTTTACTATCGGAATTCCGATCACTTTGATAAGGAAAAAGATTACTATATGCAAAAGGAGTATGATCCAAAGGTTAAGATTACGGCGAATGATTCCGGTGTTTATTTGGAGATTACCTTGGATCCTAATTTCTTTTCTGTACAGACACAGATACAAACCACATACACATTGGGTACCGTTCGTATTGTAAATGCTGTGATGGAGTACAATAAAGTTCGCAATTTCATAAAGGCATAGAAAAGTCATTGGGACTCCGATAAAATGAATGGTGAGAAAACATTCAAAGAAGGAGAGATACCCAATGACTCAAAAAAAGAATACCACAGATTTGACAGAATTGCTACTAAAATGTATGGCGCAACCAGATCCAATGCTGTCGATGCTGGAATGGCTTTGTACTCGTCTGATGGAAGCAGAGGTCTCCGGTATCGTTGGCGCAGAAAAGAATGCACACAATCCATCCCGCCGTGATTACCGCTGCGGCTATCGGCCGCGTCGATTGGATACTCGTATGGGGACGATGTATCTGATGGTACCAAAACTCCGAAATCAGGGCTATATCCCGTTTTTCGTAACAGAACGCAAGCGCAGTGAAGCAGCGCTGATTCAAGTGGTTCAAGAAGCGTTTGTGCAGGGTGTATCTACGCGAAAGATGGAGAAACTAGCTCGCAGTCTTGGAATTGAAAATCTTTCTCGCAGTCAAGTCAGTGAAATGACGAAAGGTCTTAACGAGCAGGTACAGTACTTCCGCAGCCGGCCTCTGACGGGTCGCTATCCTGTCATTTGGACAGATGCACTGTATGAAAAAATTCGTATGGATGGCCGGGTCGTCAGCATGGCTGTGATGGTAGTTTGCGGCGTCAATGAACAGGGACATAGGGATATCATTGCTGTAGAGCCAATGCTGGATGAATCCAAAGAAAGTTATTCTCAATTGTTTCAAAGTCTTCTAGATCGTGGTCTGAAAACACCGCTCCTGGTGGTTTCAGACGCGAACAAAGGGCTGATTGCAGCCATCCGTGAGAGTTTTCCGGGAGCTTCCTGGCAACGGTGCAAAGTCCATTTTATGCGAAATATTTTGGCTCATGTATCCCAGAAGGAAAAAGAATCCTTTGCGGCTCAGTTAAAAGAAATTTGGCTGGCACCTTCCGCTAAAATAGCTAGACAACGCGCAGAGCAAATATCAGAACAGTATGGAAAACGCTTTCCAAAAGCAATTGAGCTTCTGCAAGATGGGCTGGAAGATTCTCTAGCCTTCTATGCTTTTCCGGAACTCGATGCTCGCAAAATCTCCTCAACCAATATGCTAGAACGGCTAAACAAGGAAATTCGCCGCAGAACCAGCGTAGTCGGAATATTTCCTAATCCGGATTCCTATCTACGGCTGGTAACAACACATCTGATGGAGTATGCGGAAGACTGGTCTGTTTCCAGAGCCTATTTAAACCCAAAATCTATTCTTTCATTGTTAAGCGCAGCCTAATTCATTTTTCGGAGTCCCTAAAAATTGCGAACTTCCCTTGACACTAGCAATGCTGTGTATGATGCAAACGATGGGGGAATACTTAGAATAGATACAGATATTAATTCTCAGTTACGTCAAAAACAACCAACGCCAGGACCGATTGAAACATTAGTCTCGGGGTATAATAAGATAAAGATATGGGAATAAATTGCTCAATATAGTAATGCCGCGGCTTTAAACAGCTGCGGCATTTTATTGTACCATTCTGGATAAATATCTCGGTCATAAAAGGTGAGATAACAGCATAAGGGGATCACTAATTCATGTCGTGTGGTTCAGAGTCTTCGCATGACTTGGAAAAGTCAGTGTCGTAGACCAACTCCGGCATATAGCGGTAATAACCTCTTCCATATTTTCTCCGTTGTTCATGCATATAGGTATATAGTTCAAACGCTTTCTTTTTTGCTTCTTCTTGGTCGTCTATCAATAACCGGTATTCATTTTGAGCGAGTAATGTACCATTTTGCTTTAGAAAGAGCTTAACACCAAAAAAACTTCCTTTTTCTCCTTCTACAACAAATTGAATTTCTTGATATTTTTTTGAGGAATTTTCCTCCACGGTAATTGTATTCTCGGCCGATTTCGTGGTTTGCCCGTTAGGATAAATGATTTCGTACGATAGTTGAAGGTCCTTAAATTCTTTGTAGTAATCATTAACTACCCAAAGCTGCGAGTGAAAAGTTTCTCCCGGCAACCATCTTCTTTTTTCGAACTGCATCGATGGCAGAAGAGGCTGATAGCTTCTTTTTACAAATTCGTAAGATAATTTTTCTTCACCATAGTAATCGATAATATCCCACTTGATAATGGGCCAGTTTGTGATGAAATGGCACAGAGATACGCCGCTGACATGCGGTTTCATGCGACGAAAATGTTCCAATGCAAATTGAAAGATTGTCCCTTTTTCCTTGGCAAGTTTAGCCACTTCAAAGAAACCGGTAATTCCGCATACGTTAGAGCAGTCCGGAATGGGATATTGAATACGCCCAACATCCAACGCAAGCAAGCTATGTTCATATACGGTATGAAGATTTTCGCCCATGGCAATTGGTGTGTTTGATGCCTGGGCAATTCGTGCATACCCTTCATAGTCGTCCGGATTTGTTGGCTCCTCTAGCCATTTAATATGGAACTCTTCCAAGCGCTTTGCCATGCGCATGGCTTTTTCCACAGGCCAAACCATATTGGCATCCACCATGAACATGGCATCGTCGCCAATCAATTTGCGTACTGCTTTTACGCGCGAAATATCTTCTTCCTCATTCTCTTTACCAACTTTTATCTTGATTGCAGTGTGCCCGTTTTCCAGTTGTTTTTGAATGTTGCTTAGCAACTTTTCCTCTGAGAACATGAGGTCAATTCCGCCATAGTATGTACGCACTTTTTGATTTCTGGTTCCAACGTAATCGGCCAGCGCGGTGTTTTCCGTCTTCAATTTAAGATCCCAAAAAGCAATATCCAGTGCTGAAATACTAAACGATGCAACCCCGCCTCTTGCCACGTAATGAATACTTCTATTCATATATTGGTTCATTTCTTCAGGCGTTTTGAATGTTTTACCGATTAAACGCGGCACTAGATCATTTCTTAAAAGGTCCACAATAGCGCTACCACCGATACCGCCGGTATAGGTATAACCTGTTCCGCTTCGTCCATCATTGGTATACACGGTAGCAGTAATCAGTTCAAAATTATCGTGCTTTCCGTGTAACGCATCAACAAGATTATCCTGTAGTGGAACCTTAAAGTACTGAATGTCTATTTTATTAATTACATTATCTTTCATTTACTCCACCTTAAACTAAATGACTTAATTAATAGTCGTAATTCATATAAACTGTCTTTTTCTGCAAATATCCTTCTAAGCCGTATACTCCGTCTTCTCCGCCAATACCGCTCTTCTTATAGCCACTGTGGAATCCGTTGATCAATTCGCCGTTTTCACGGTTGACATACACTTCACCAAATTCGAGCTCATTAACCGCGCGCATAATGTTCTTTGCGTTGTTAGTGAATAGATACGCGGATAAACCATACTCGCAGTCGTTTGCGTATGCCAACGCTTCGTCAAAACTGGATACTTTCATAATCGGTGCAATCGGGCCAAAAAGCTCTTGTTGCATGAGAATATTTTTATTATCGTAAACTTCCATTACTATTGGATAGAACCAGTTTCCATTTTCTGTTGGCAAAGCATCCGGTTTCATTTCATAGAGCACTTTGGCACCATTGTTTAAGGCTTCTGCTTTCATTTTGTTTAACTTATCCACTTCAGCCCGACTCACTTTTGGTCTCATTGTTGTCTTAGGATCCATCGGATCTCCAACCACTATCTGCTTTACGTGTTCTATAAATTTATTGACGAATTCGTCATATACCTTTTCATGAACATACATGCGCTCATTGCAGGTGCAAATTTGGCCACAGTTGGAAAATCTGGCAATGGTGGCGCATTTTGCCGCCTTATCAATGTCCGCATCATCCATTACAATGAATGGTGCCTTGCCGCCCAGTTCCAGATGGACATCCACAACATTATCGGCTGCAGAGCGGAAGACTTCAATGCCGGCCTGGGTGCTCCCGGTTAATGTGACTAGTTTGGTGATGTCATTTCGTACCAATGCATCTCCAACAACCCTGCCTGAGCCAGTTACAAAGTTCAGGACACCCTTGGGAAGGGATGATTTTGCAACCAGTTCCGCGTATTTCATAACAGTGAGAGGTGTTTCCGACGGTGGCTTAATAATCATTGTATTGCCACAGACTAAGGCATTTCCGAACTTTCTGGTAGCTAATGCCAAAGGAAAGTTCCAAGCAACAATGCCAACAACAACACCATAGGGTACCCTTTGAATCCATGTTTGCTCATCTTTGCGTTCGGATGTAAAGATATTACCTTCAATTCTGCGTGCTGATTCCGCAGCATATGTTAAATTGTTGATTGACGCATCTACCTCTCCCAAAGCTTCGGAAAGAGGTTTGCCATGTTCGGAAGTCAAAATTTCTGCTAGCATTTGCCGATTGTCTACCAAAATCTGTGCCAATTCTGAAACATAGCCCGCTCTTGTCTGTGCAGGTAATTTTGCCCATGCTTTCTGCGCTTTCTGGGCCGCTTGCAACGCAGCTACAGCATCTTCTTTACTGCCTTTTGGTACTTCACCGACTACTTCATTATTAAACGGATTGAGAACTTGAATGGTTTCCCCGGACGCAGTGTCTTGCAAATGTCCATCGATTAAAAACTTTGCCTTTATCATGGTTGCTTTGTAATGAGCCGCCCCCATTACTCCTCCTTTCAAAATATTTTCATGGATTTTTGTGTTCCTTTCACATGTGCACCAAAAGATGTGTTCATCTTTTGTCTAGTGCGCTGTAAAGGAGTAATGTATTTTATTTATTGCGTTTTCATTAACTTATTGTATACTATGTTTTTTTGTAATGCAATCCTTTTTCGGTATTTTATTTCTATCAACAGAACTCGTCTTTATTTTTTGTATATGTTGACGTTTGAACGGAATTTACTATTGTACACACAGTTTCACCAGCAATCACAGATATTGCATCACAAAAAATTATGCGTTTTTTTATACGGTGTCGAATAGGACTCAGGGAAAAGAGACTCTATAATAAGAATAAGTGTTGAGGTGCAGCGGATAGTGCTCTGAGAAAAGCTTAAAAAAGGCTCTCCAAATAAAATGTTGGGGTGTGATGAATAGCCCTAAGGAAAACGCAAAAAAGTAGAGCATATCAATAAAAACTTCTAAAATGGAAATGATTACAAACCATTTTGGAGGTTATCGATATGCTCTTTACTCATTCTACCGATTTCTGATTTTTTAATGGTATATTCACTTCGGAAAGGGGAGGAAGATGGAACCGGAGCCGCTTAACGCTGTACTACTCATATGCTTTTTAAGCATTCATTCGCTTGATTTCGGATGCAATTTTATCCCATTTATTATTTAAAATTGCCTGATAGTTTTTTTGTGTATTAGCAATGTGAGTACGAATTGCCTTAGCTACGCCTACCTGATTCATACTATACAAATTTTGCAAGATTTCTTTATGTTCCTCAAGTGTTTTGACATAACGGTCCGGTGTTAATAAAGTAAACCAGCGCAAACGTTGGCTTTGCAGCGACAGTCTCTTGTAGATGTCTAACAAGCGTGAATTATGAGAAAATTCAATGATTTTATGATGGAAAACTTCGTCTGCCTCAAAATTGGCAGAAAAATTACCTTGGGTAATATTTTGCCAAAGCTGATCATGGATAGCTTCTAGTTCTGAACGCTGTTCAACATTTAATCCGCCATTTGCAAGAATGATCTCTGCGCTTTTTAGTTCGATACTTTCGCGAACTTGTAAAATTTCGATAATGTCCGTTAGTGTCAAAGGTTTAACGATCACTTTTGTCTGGGTACGTTCAAGAATTCCGGCGTCTAAAAGGGACATGATGGCTTCTCGTACAGGAGTTCGGCTCATATTCAATTCTTTGGAAAGTTCTAAATCAGATACGACTTCTCCTGAGGCCAAGTCGAAATTTTCAATTTTTCGCAAGATCCTATTTGTTGCAATATCAACAGATTTTCCTCTCAGCTTAGGCATAGATAACTCCTTTTACTTTTTTAATTTAAAATATCTAGACAATCTATAATATTTATATGTCTCAATATAAAGTATACATAAAAATCAATTGAATATCAACATTCGACAGCAAATATAATATATAATCTAATATTAAAATACTGTGTTGGCATTTTAATGTATATAGTGTATAATAAGTATACTATAAAACCCGTAAATTAAAGATGCATGTATACAATAGAAGGAGCGCATGAATGAAAATCAGTAGTGCAACAAAGAGAGCTATGGAACGAAATTACTACCAAAGTTGCGAATGGTTTTGTGATTTTCGTCTAAGTGATGTGGAAGGTATAGGTTATGAGGAAAATGTACATAGACGGGATCCGAGCAGCGTACTGAAAATAGGGGACTTGTACTATGTCTGGTATACAAAATCAGTGGGAGAATCTGTTGGCTTTCACACAGGGGATGATAACGCAAAAGTTTTTCCATGGGATCAGAGCGAGATTTGGTATGCTGTTTCAAAAGATGGTTACAAATGGGAAGAAAGAGGGCCGGCAGTTCAAAGAGGTGAACCCGGATCCTACGACGACAGAAGCGTGTTTACACCAGAAGTATTGGAATATGAAGGAAAATACTACTTAGTTTATCAGACCGTTCAATCACCTTATAGGGTGAGAAGTTTTGAAAATATTGCCATGGCTAAGTCTGATTCTCCTGATGGACCATTTGTAAAGTTGCCAGAACCAATCTTATGCCCAACCAAGGATGGGGAATGGGAAGGCGATGAAGATAATTGCTTTTTAGTTAAGAAAAAAGGTAGTTTTGATTCACATAAAGTTCATGATCCACTGCTTTTGCCTTTCAGAGGAAAATTCTACCTTTACTATAAAGGAGAACCAATGGGTGAAGAGTTGTATATGGGCGGCAGAGAAACAAAATGGGGTGTTGCAATAGCAGATAAGATTGAAGGTCCTTATATACGTAGCGAATATAATCCAATCACTAACAGTGGTCATGAAACCTGTTTGTGGAAATATAATGGGGGAATCGCCGCGTTTTTAACCACGGATGGAGTGGAGAAAAATACTTTGCAGTTTGCAGAAGACGGAATTAATTTTGAAATTAAGGCTGTCATTAAAGGAGGGCCGGAAGCGGCCGGGCCGTTTAGAGATGTGGAAAGTAAAGATAACCCATTGCAGGGAATGAAATGGGGATTATGTCATGACGTAAGCGGAAAATGGGGATATATTCGGCGATTTGATCTTGACGAATGGCAGAAAAAGGTTTATACAAGCCGTACAATGTACGAATAAAGTAAACTACCTGCTTCTTTAAGATTCCTCTCCAGGAGGTTAATTGGTATGCAAATCATTCCGTTTAATGCAGACTGGAAATTCACGCTAGATGAACCGGAGGCTCCTCACCTGCCAGACACTGACGATATGCAATGGAGACAAATCAATATTCCGCATGATTGGAATGTGGAACTGCCATTTAATAAGGAAAAAGGCGAGGGCTGCACAGGGTATTTGATGGGAGGTATTGGTTGGTATAGAAAACACTTTAAAACGACGAAAGATATGCTCCATAAAAAAGTCATATTAAACTTTGATGGAATTTATAACCGTGCAAGTATTTACTGCAACGGGCACTTGGTGAAATTTCACGCATATGGGTATTCCCCTTTTTTAGTGGATATTACAGATTATTTGAATGACTTGAATCAGGACAATATAGTGGCCGTAAGGGTTGACAGGACCAGATATGCAGACAGCCGTTGGTATACAGGTTCCGGCATTTATAGAAAAGTAACCTTAAACATATTGGATAAGGTACATATACCCATATGGGGGACCTATTTCACAACGCCTCAATTGGACAAAAACAAAGCAACTGTTCATGGCCAAATAGCTGTTAACAATGAGACACTTGAAAGAAAAAGTATAGAACTTCGTTTGACTGTTTTTGCACCAAATGGGGAGGTTGTGCATCAATCGTCGCATAAAAAATTGCTTTATCCGCGGCAACACGAAACTTTGGATCTTCAATGGGAAATAGACCATCCACTGCTATGGGAAATTCATCATGCGCGGTTGTATACTATTCGAACAGAACTCTATGTTGAGCAAAAAAAGATTCAGGAAGAGACAACAAAGATCGGATTGCGTAGTTTTCGATTTGATGTAAACAAAGGGTTCTTTTTCAATGGTGTTCACACCTTAATTAAAGGTGTATGCCTTCACCATTGTGCAGGATTGGTTGGGGCAGCCGTACCCCTTGATGTGTGGAGAAGACGTTTGGAACGATTGAAAGAATGTGGGTGCAATGCAATTCGAACAGCGCATAACCCTCCTTCAGAAGATTTCCTGAATTTATGTGATGAGATGGGATTTCTTGTTCAAGAAGAATTTTTTGATGAGTGGGATTATCCAAAAGATAAGCGGTTCAATGGTACAGAACAGAAAGTAGATTATATAACCCGCGGTCACGCTGAATTTTTTCGGGAAACCGCACAAGAAGATCTGCAAAATTCCATGCGGCGTGACAGAAACCATCCTTGTATTTTTCAGTGGAGTATCGGAAACGAAATTGAATGGACCTATCCGAAATACAATAAGGCAACAGGATACTTTGGCGCGGATGCAACAGGGAATTACTTTTGGACCTTACCGCCGTATGATATTAAAACCATTCGCGAGAATATAAGAAAATTGCCCGAAGATCCCTATGAAATCGGTAAGACAGCTCATAAATTAGCAAAATGGGTCAAAGAGTTGGATGTGACAAGGCCCGTAATTGCAAACTGTATTTTGCCAAGCGCCAGTTATGAATCCGGGTATACGGATGCTCTGGATATTGTGGGCTACAGCTATCGGCAGGTAGTTTATGAGTATGGACACAAAAATTATCCTGAAAAGCCAATTATGGGTACAGAAAATGTTCCACAGTGGCATGAATGGAAACAAGTGCTTGAGAAAGAGTATGTTCCAGGCATTTTCTTGTGGACCGGCGTTGATTATTTGGGCGAGGCGGGGGCAAAAAACCCGTGGCCTAAAAAGGTTCTAATCATGGATTATTGGATTATGCGGGATTTCGCAAACCTTCTTATTACATGTTTAAAAGCCTATGGTCAGACCAGCCCACTATTTATATGGTCACTCAGACGCTTGAAAAATCTCTATATGTGTTGAATAGTTCCGGTGAACCGGTAGAGAAACAGCCAGGTGCATGGAAACACAGACTTTGGCCATGGCATGATGTAAATCATCACTGGAATTATGAAAAAGAAGAAATGACAGTTGTCGAGGTGTACACCAATTGTGATGAAGTATCATTGTATTTGAATGGCACGTTGTTGTCCACTAAGTATTTAAAGAATTTTGAAGATCACATTTATAAGTGGGCGGTACCTTTTCAATCCGGTGAATTATTGGCAGTAGGCAAAAAGAATACCTGTACCGTTAAAACGATGTTGAAGACGGCGGGAGCAGCACACGCAATTGTACTTGAAACCGACAAATCAACAGTTAGCCTGGATTTTGACAGTGTGGTGCATGTTACCGCACAGTTAGTGGATAAGCAAGGAATACCGATTGAGCATTTAGAAAAGCAGGTAACATTCCATGTTGATGATGACAATTGTAAGATATTGGGCGTAGACAATGGCGATGTCTATAATGTGAATCCATATCGGAGCAATCAAGTTCAGACCCATCATGGAAAATGTCTAATGATCCTTCGGGGAGTTAAAAAGGGTTCTTGTATGATACGGGCAACAGCACAAGATATTGTGTCTAATGCATGTAAAATAGAAGTACGGTAGGGTGCACTTAATGCAAAACTTTTATCATTATTCAAGGAGGAAGAGGGGAGAAAAATTCAATGGAGAAAATTTTTGGTAGGAATGGTAATGCTTCTTTAGAGAAAAGAATTAGTACCAAAAATCAAACATTAAGAAGCATAAAAAAGAACATAACATTGTATTTGTTTTTGCTGGTTCCGATTGCCTACTTTATCATTTTTAAATACATACCAATGGCTGGCAACATTATTGCGTTCCGAAAATTTGTAACAGGAAAGTCTATTTTTGGCGTGGAATGGAAGGGCTTGTATTACTTCAAATTGTTTTTTAAAGATCCAAAATTTTGGAGTGTTTTTAAAAATACCATTATCATCAGTTTTTTAACATTATTAATTTCGTTCCCGCTGCCAATTGTTTTTGCATTATTGTTAAATGAGATTACTGGGAAAAAATTTAAGAAAATCGTTCAGACAGTAACAATTGTACCGAAATTTTTGTCTGTAGTGGTAGTAGTCATGATCATCAACGGACTGCTTTCTCCATCAACTGGCATTGTGAATATTTTGATTGAACGTTTCGGTGGAGAATCAATTTATTTTTTGGGTGAGCCTTCATGGTTTCGAACGATATATGTTTCGTCGGATATATGGCAGTTTATATGTTTCGTCGGAGGGGTGGAATTCCATTATTTATATGGCGGTTCTATCTTCTGCAGATCAAAGTCAGTATGAGGCGGCCATGGTGGACGGGGCGAACCGGTGGAAACAAACGATTTATATCACCTTGCCACTGATGCTACCCACCATTTCCATTAACTTAATTATTGCAATTGGAACTATCCTTAATGTTGGTTTTGAAAAAATATTATTACTGTATTCCCCTGCTGTTTATTCTACTGCAGACGTAATACAGACTTACGTTTACCGGATCGGATTGGTAGGGAACAATTACAGCTACGGAACTGCAATCGGGTTGTTTCAAGGATTGCTCGGGTTGATTTTGTTATGGCTGTCTAATAAGTTAACAAATAAGCTTTGGGATTGTGGCTTGTGGTAATGGAAAGAAGGCGAGAAAATGAAAAAAAGTGCAGCAAGCAGAGCTTTTGATGTTTTTAACGTTTGTTTGATGACATTACTGGTTATTTTAACGGTTTACCCGATCTTTAATCAAGCTGCTTTATCTTTAAGCGGGACAACAGCCATAGTTTATATCTGTAATTTATTGGAATGACTGGTTTTCTGCTTTGATCTACCTCAATAACGATGCTAAATATCCTGTTACTATGTACTTACGTAATGTGCTCATGGGAGCAGCACTGGCTGCACAGCAAGGAACAACTAATATTATGTGTAATATAGCGGCCGCATTTGGTACAATCGCAGGTTGGACTCTTTCCGATGGAATGATGTATCATGCCGATACAAATTCATGGGTATTTGAACCGACCACAGATCGCTGGAAACAAATGTTGGAATATACCAACAAATTATACTCTGCCGGGGTTTTGGATGAGGAATTTGCAACACTGGATTCCAATGTTTATGTACAGAGAATTGTTCAGGGAAAAACATTTATGATGATTGACTGGATTCAAAATTTAAGCACATATATCCCGCAGGGTAAAGCAATTGATCCCGATTTTGAACTTTCCGTAATTTATCCGCCTAAGGGCACTGACGATAATCATGCGTTAGGTTGGGCCTCCGCTTGGTCGCTTGCTATTTGCTTATCGTCAAAATTGAAAGATGATCCTGAACACCTTCAAGATGTATTGAGCTACCTTGACTGGGGTTATACTGATGAAGCAGAAGTATTGCTCAATTTTGGTGTTGAAGGCGAAGACTTTGTCAAAGACAGCGATGGTGTAATGCATGGAAAAGACCCGAATGTAAACTATTCGGCCACAGCAGGACTAGGCTCTAACGATTTTGTTATCCGCGAATCAATCGATAAGATTACCGGCTTCCTATCAAAGGAAGACAGAGACTTGGTTGCACAGATTGCTCAAGATAATATCGTTCCGATGCCTAATCCAACTGCACCTCTTTCGATTGAGCAGCTTGAAGAAACAAAAGTTTATTCTGCAACGCTGAGCGACTATGTAAAAAGCATGATGGAAAAGTTCATCATGGGTAAAGAACCATTGAGCAATTGGGATAGTTTTGTACAGGGTTGCAAGGAGAAAGGAAGCACGAGATTAGAAGAAGCTTATAGAACTGCTATGGAAAACAAAGATTAAAAATGGAAACTTAGAAATTTTTGTAGGATGTTATAGGTAATAAAAAATCCAATTATTATGAAAAACCCATGATGGGGGGGTGCGGACAAAAAGTTGGACTGAATACACTCGGGAAAGAGATAGGGGATGGTATTCAGAGGAACAATATCGCAAAACCATGGAGATTTATGAAGAAACGAAATCGGCAACAAAAACAATAACGATTTTGAAATATCCGGCATGCAGGCAAGCGCTATACAATTGCACATTTTGTGGATATCATACACCGGAGCACCCTCGCCATCCACCAATAGAATGAAAGCTTGAGATTTTACACCGGTGCTTTGAACTGTGAGAGATGTACAATCAGTATCCAATACAGTGGGATATAGCACAGCAAGTATGGTATGGTATATGGATACGAGAGTCAAAATATCTCTTGGAGATTTAAGTCCAGCAGAATATAGAATCAAAATGGGATTAGTTCATATAGTCCAATAAAATGTCCGCAGGCCCCTAGGGTTGTTTGAAAAATCTAAGGAACATATGCTCATATTTGTACCATAATATAAGATATAAGCATACAGAGGAGCTGATTCATATGTATAGAAGGTGCCCTTGCCCTGGTTATAAACAAAATTCCAATATCATTCATAAAGATTACGGGCAAGAACCGTTTATCATCAATATCGATCAAGCGACAAAGCAAAATCAAACATTTCGTACCGCATTGTGGACAGGTGATCACTTGCAGCTAACTTTAATGAGTATCAAAGCAGGGGAGGATATTGGACTGGAAAATCACCCGAATCTTGACCAGGGCCTGCGGACATTTTATTGGACTATATGGCTAATCCCATTTTGATTCTATATTCTGCTGGACTCAATCCTCCAAGAGATATTTTGATTCTCGTATCCCGATACCATACCATATAAGCTTCAATTTGCTGCATAAAATCTTCTACTGTGATACCTTGCCAAGAACGGCCGTAGAACATCTCATTCTTCATTCTTCCAAAAAAACCTTCACAGGCTGAATTGTCCGGTGAACACCCTTTTTGAGACATTGATCTGATCAATCCTGCCTTACGGGTTCGATCTATCCAGCCCGGCCATCGATAGTGACAGCCTCGATCTGAATGAATAATCGGATGCGCATCTTGAGGAAGTGCACTAATTGCACGATCCAGCATACGGTTTACCAATTGTGCGTCTGGTTTACAGCTAATGTTCCATGCTACCGGCATACCATCATAGCAGTCAATAATAGGAGACAAATATACTTTTCCTGCTGGAATTGAGAACTCCGTCACATCAGTCAACCACTTCTGATTTGGCTTGTCAGCTCTGAAATTTCTTCGAATCACATTGGGTACTTCAGGGCTAATTTCTCCTTTGTAAGAGCAGTATTTTCTCGCTTTTCGGCCTTTCACAACCAAGCCATTTTCACGCATAATTTGACGTATCACCTTTTCGGATAGGGTATAGCCCTCTCGGTTCAATACTATTTTAATTCTACGATATCCATATCTTTCCTTATTGTTGTGGAATATGGTCGCAACAGCTTGATAATCATCTTTATGCTTCTTTGCAAAACTGACACGTTTCTTTTGATAGTAATAGCTGCTCTTTGCCAGTTTGAGTTTTTTTATCAATACAGGCAGTGGATACTTCTCTTTTAAGGCATCAACAATTACTGCCTTCTCCCTGTTGTTCAAGGGACTCTTGTTGACGCCGGGGTCTTTTTTTAGCACATCAATTGTTTTTTTCAGAATGTCAATTTCTAACTGCATATCTTGGATTTTTGCTTTCAGTTCATCAAGTTCCTCTGAAGATGCAGCTTTTCCTTCCGTCAGTTTCCCTCTGGCTCGCTCATTGGATGCATTCATTAATGCCGCAGCACCTTTCTGGATATATTTGCGCCGCCAGTTATATATACTTGCTGTGCTATATCCCACTTCATTTGATACTAATTGTACATCTTCTCCCAGCTCAAAGCAACGGTGTAAAATCTCAAGCTTTAATTCTATAGGTGGATGGCGAGGGTGCTCCGGTGTATTATATCCACAAAAGGTGCATCGGTCTTCCGGCAACATTCGTTTTCGATTGATCCAATTGTATAGCGTTTGCCTGCGTGCCGGATATCCTAAAATCGTTATTGTTTTTGTTACCGATTTCGTTTCTTCATAAACCTCCAGGGCTTTTCGATATTGTTCCTCTGAATACATCCTCTATCTCCTTCCTGAGTGTATTCAGTCCAACTTTTTGTCCGCACCCCCCTAGGAAACCCATCCGACGCGTTAAGCGAAGGATGTTTTTTTTTCATATGATAAAAAATGGGAAGGCATCATGGAAATCATCCGATGCCTTCCCTATTTTGTTTCAGTGTGCGAAAACGAACTATGTTATCAGTTTCAGCAATACAAAAATTTGCAAAAATAAAATTACAGGAATGCCAACCATAAATTTTATGTGTTTTGTTTTGTGGCGAATCAAAAGCATGGTAAAAAACATAGCCGGGGAACCTCCCAGCAGAGCAAGGAATAAGAGTCTGTTTTCTGGCACACGCCATAAATGTCGTTTTGCCTTACGTTTGTCCAAATTTGTTACAACGGCTGCTATAAAATTCATAATAATTAGGTAAACAATGAAATATATATAATCAGACACAATTCACACCCTTAAAAAATTTTTAAAGCCTTGTGCCGCAGTATGGACAAAAATGACTTTGCGGGTTAACCTGTGCACCGCAATTCGGACAAAATCTAGCGGTTCGTCCCGCTACACGGAACATTTTGTCTGGGTTGATTTGGGCATTGGGATCATGTTCAATACGCTTGCCTTCATCGCGGTTTATTTCATAAACAGCACCGCAGTTTGGACAGGATACAAAATATCTTTTTCCAAATCGGAACAGAGGCAGGAAGAAAAGGGTGAATTGTTGGTAAGCACATGTAACAAGCGCTAAATTTTCCCGGAGAGAACAGCAAGGAAAATAGGCACACCGCCGCATACCAATTTCTGTTGTCCCGCTGATAATCCCAATGATAAAAAACATTTTTCCACCTCCCAAAATTACATACTATGACAGCGGCTTTTGTAAAATGATGTTTGTTATGGAAAGGATGAAAAAAATGGTAGTCAGGCTGTTTCATAAGCATAGCATCATTGTTTGCGTTTTCGTATTAGCAGTGGTTATCGTTATCACCATGGTGGTCAATTTTAATCGCGGTCTGCCCGCACAAAAAACATTTGAGGAAATGAGTCCTGCCACAACCAGTGAAAACAGTGCTTCTTCCACAGTTCAAACAGCAGTTCAAGTTACGCAAAATGATGATGAAATGAGGGCAGTTTGGGTACCATATCTCAGCCTAAATATGAGTCGTGAAGATGATAGGAGCGAACAGGGTTTTTTAAAAAAATTTAACACGATTGTCAATAATGCTAAAAAATGCGGTATGAATACGCTGATTGTCCAAGTTCGCCCCTTTGCGGATGCCTTATATTCATCCTCCTACTTTCCGTGGAGTCATGTGGTAGGAGGAACGCAGGGAGTCAACCCCGGATATGATCCATTAGCGGATATGGTCAAGGTGTGCCACCAAGAAGGGCTAAAAATTCACGCATGGGTCAATCCGCTTCGAATTCAGGTTTCTAATACCCCATCCATTTTAGCTGTTGGGAATATCTACAATACATGGAAAAATGATCCCGAAAAAGCCGATTGGGTAGTGGATTTTGAAAATGGAAAATATTTTAATCCAGCCTATGCGGAAGTTAGACAGCTGATAGCGGACGGAGTCAAAGAAATCGCCGAGAAATATGATGTGGATGGCATTCAGTTTGACGACTATTTTTATCCGACGCAGGACGCAGCGTTTGATCAGACGGCCTATGATGCTTATTGCAAAACTGCTCAAACAAATGGTACGCCGATGAGCCTTGCCGACTGGAGGCGTGCCAATATCAGCGCAATGGTATCGCTTGTTTACCAGAAGATAAAATCCGTCAAACCGTCGCTGCCATTTGGGATTGCGCCTCAGGGAAACATTCAAAATGATTTGGCGATGGGTGCGGATGTTACAGCGTGGTGTTCCGCATCCGGGTATGTGGACTATATTTGTCCTCAGCTTTATGTGAATTTTGAAAATCCGGTTTTGCCGTTTGATACTGCGGCACAGGCGTGGAGGAAAATGGTTACAAATCAAAATATTAAGCTGTATTACGGACTTGCCGTGTATAAGGCTGGCTCTGATACGGACAGCGGAACTTGGAAAAGCTCCAGCAATATTTTGGCCACTCAGATTCAATATGGGCGCGAAATTTCATGTGATGGATTCATGTTTTATTCCGCTGATTATTTAGACTCAGAGCAAACCAAACAGGAAGTTCAAAATGTTGTAAAAATCTTAAACAATTCATCTTAAACCAGCTCGCCCAGACAGAAATCATCTGTTGCTGCCGTGATGTGAACCGGCAAAATTTTTCCGCAGAGATCTTCAGCACTATGAGTTTTAACAGGCGTGTAATTTGGCGTATAGCCTTCATAAACACCTGCAGCACTTTTTTGTTCGAACAAAACAAACTCTGTCAGCCCGCATTGGCTTTGCAGAAAAGCGGCTCGTGTTTTTCGGGCCGTATCGATCATACGATGGCTTCGCTCTTCTTTGACTTTCGGATCCACTTGCTCGGGAGCTTGGTCTGCAACGGTGCCGGGACGTCGAGAATAGGAAAAAACATGTGTTTTTGCAAACTGAATTTCTTCTACAAAAGCTTTTGATTGTTCAAATTCCTCTTCCGTTTCGCCCGGAAAACCCACCATAATATCAGTTGTGATGGCTGCATTGCTAAATGTTTGGCGTAGATTATGGACAATTCTGCGATATTCTTCTGTGTTGTAATGCCGGTTCATGCGCTTTAAAGTTTCATCACACCCACTTTGAAGAGAAAGGTGAAACTGCGGGCAGAGTTTTTTCTGACGTTTCAGGCGAGCGATAACTGCTTCATCCAGCCGTTCCGGTTCTAAGGAACCCAATCTGACACGCTGAATTTTTTCCACTGAACAGGCAGCTTCCACAGCGTCGCAGAGTGTCAATCCCCATTCCTGACCATACGCAGAAAGATTAATACCGGTTAATACCACTTCAGGATATCCTTTGGAAGCGATTTGTTCCAGTTCACGTTTTAAATCATCCAAAGGTTTTGACCTCACCGGGCCACGCGCATAAGGGATAATACAATAGGAACAGTATCGATTGCATCCGTCCTCAATTTTTAAAAAAGCGCGCGTCCGTTCAAAAAATCGGTCCGTACTCATTGGTTCAAACGGTTCACCGGATGTATGCGGTACAATGTCAACAATTCTCTGCCGAGTTTTCAGAAATCTTTCAATGTCAGGCAAAAGGGAAGAGCGGTTAGAATTACCGAGGACAATATCAGCCTCGGCAAGCTGTTTGTCTGCCTCTTGGGGAAATGCCTGCGGCAGACAACCTGTTACAACCAATACGGCTTTCGGATTTTTCCTGCGTGCCCGGTGCAGTAATTGGCGGGCTTTGCGGTCGCTTGTAGATGTTACGGTGCAGGTATTTAAAATGACTACATCGCTTTCCTCAGAAGGGTCACACGCAGTAAAACCGGCCGCTTGCAGTTGGTTTAGCAAGACTTGGGATTCGTATTGATTTACTTTACATCCAAGGGTAATAATAGATACTTTCATTTGTACACCTTTTATAAAAATAGATATTTTGTTTTGCTATTGATGAAAATTTCTAGTCAAAATCAACATTGACCTTCCGCTAAATTTGATATATATTTGTAGAGATAAATAAATCAGGGGGTAACTGTATGTACACGACTTCGATCCTTCTCTCCAGCATTGAAGCAGTGAAAAAATTTGTTACGTTGACAAACAGTTATAATTTTCCGATTAACCTTGTTACCGACAAATATAAAATTGATGCAAAATCGATTATGGGTATTTTTAGCCTCGATTTGTCCAAGCCACTGAAAATTGAAGTTGACAGCGACAATGCAGATGATTTTATCAAACAGTTACAGCAGTTTCAGTGTGATCCCATATCGGTAAGATCTTGAACATAAGTTTGCAGCGCGTCTGAAAAGACCTACGCTGCTTTTTTTATGCTTCTTCCTGCTTTTCGGAAAGTTCACTCCACTTTTCCAAAAGGCTTTCATTTTCAGTTTGCAGCGCATTGATTTTGTCAGTAAGTTCCATTGCAGCTTGATAATCGCTTGCTGTCTCTGGATTTGACAATTCTTTTTCCAATTCTGCGATTGCTGTTTCGTTGCGTTCAATTTGCTGTTCTAATTTTAATATGGCTGCTTTGCGTTTGCGCCGAATAGCGGCTTGTTTCTTTCTAATGGTATAATCGTTTTCTTTGCGAATCTTATGGGCGGGCACTTTGGCCTGCTCATTTTTTTGTTTTTCCAGATATTCAGAATAATTTGCACCGCAGTCTTCTAAGCCGTCCGGCGTCAGAGCATAGATACGGTTTGCAATTTTATTGATAAAATATCGGTCGTGTGAAATGATGAGCAGAGTTCCCTCGTAATCCTTCAGGGCATTTTCCAATGCCTCACAGGATGGGAGATCCAGATGATTGGTCGGTTCGTCGAGCAGGAGAAAATTGTCACGTGAAAGCATAAGACGCAGTAATAGAACTCTAGCCCTCTCGCCGCCGCTGAGTGTGCTAACCTGCTTAAAGACATCGTCACCTTGGAACAGAAAAACTGCCAATGCGCTTCGAATCTGCGTTTCGGTCATCTGAGGATAATAATCCCATATTTCATCAATAACGCGTTTTTCGGGCCTCAATCCTGTTTGAAGCTGATCATAATATCCTATTTTAACACCTGTACCCAATCGGCAGTTTCCGGTGTCGGGAGTGATTTTGCCGAGAAGGATTTTAAAAAGAGAGGTTTTTCCGCAGCCATTCGGACCAATCAGAAAAACTCGATCGCCGCGTTTCATTTGGAAAGAAACATTTTTAAAGAGATGCTTTTTTCCGAAAGAAAGGGAAAGGTTATTTGCTGCTAGTACATCATTGCCGCTGCGAACATTAACGCCAAATTGAAAATGCAGAGTATTCTGCTGCACTTCCGGCTTTACAAGTGTTTGCTTTAATCGGGCAATCATTTTCTCCTTGCTTTCGGCGGTTCTGATGTTTTTTTCCCTGTTCCAGCGGCGTTGCTGCTCCACAATGCCTTGTAACCGATTGATTTCCTTTTGTGTGTTTTCATATTTTCGTTTCAATGCAAGCTCGTTGTTTTCCTTCTGTGCCAAATAAGCAGTATAGCTTCCTTTATACAAATTTAATTTGTGATTTGTCAGCTCGAAGGTTCGATTTGTCACACGGTCTAGGAAATAACGGTCGTGAGAAATGACCAGAAAAGCCGCATTGGAAGAACGGAGGAATTCTTCCAGCCATTCTACGGATGCCAAATCAAGATGGTTCGTCGGTTCGTCAAGCAGCATCAGGTTGGCATCGCTTAGCAAAAGTTTTGCAAGCTGCAGTTTGGCTCTTTGCCCGCCGCTTAGTTTACCAACGGGGGTGGAAATCTCCCCATCTGTAAAACCAAGACCGAGAAGCGCAGAACGAGCGCGGCTGCGAAAAGTCAAACCACCATCCGCAATAAATTTTTCATTCAGAAGCGTTTGGCGTTCGACGACAGCATCGATGTTCTCTGCATGACCGCTGCGAAGAATTTGCCCAATTTCTTCTAATTCGTGTTCTAAGGCAAGAAGAGGGGAAAACACCGTCAACACTTCATCAAAAGCGCTTCGTTCCAGATCTCGGCATACATGCTGTTCCATATAGCCAATTTTAGTTTTTCCCGCGATGGAAATTGTTCCCGAATCCGGAATTATCTCTCCCGTTAACAACTTTAGTAATGTCGTTTTGCCGGAACCGTTGCTGCCAATCAGACCAATGCGATCGTTTTCCTGTATTTCAAAGGAAATTCCGCACAGAACCATTTGCGTTCCGAACGACTTTTCCAAACCACCGACGCTTACTAAACCCATGCTGAACCCTTCTCTATGTATTGCACCACTGCACAAATTGCGACTATTTGCTCTCTGTTCCAACCATTATAACGAAATTGCTGGTTGAAATCAAGCAAACAAGCCACGCCTATTTTAAAGGTACTGTAGGACTACAATACATATTGGACAGTTGAGAAAAAATAAAATACAGAAATGGACACATCGGTTAAAATAAAGCTACACAAACCAAATCATACCGAAAGGAAGTGCCCATTTCTGCATGAATAGTGTAACACAAGACATGAAGTTTAGGCAATCCCTAATGATCTATGCTCAAAAGTACGGTGTTAGCCGTGCAAGCCGAAAATACAACAAAAGCCGTTCCTTTATCTATTTTTGGATGGCCCGGTATGACGGTACATTAGAATCGTTGGCTTGCCGGTCTAGGAGGCCTCACAGTCATCCAAACCAGCATACACCTGCCGAGTTAAAGCTGATTCGCGACATGCGGCGCAGAAATCCCGACCTCGGTATGATTGAACTATGGTCTCGGTTGAAAAAGCGGGGATACACACGATGTCCGGAAAGTCTGTTCCGTGTAATGCGCCGAATGGGAATGTTCCCAGAATCAAAACCAAAGAAGAAATATCAGCCAAAGCCATACGAGCAAATGACGCATCCCGGAGAGCGCATTCAGATCGATGTAAAAGTAGTTCCAAAGCGCTGTATTGCCGACCCTGAGCTTCGGCTTTTCCAGTACACAGCTATTGATGAATTTTCTAGGCTGCGTTTTCTGGCAGCGTACCCTGAACAGAGTACTTACTCTTCTGCTGACTTTCTAAAACGAGCTGTCGAATGGTTTGCCCGGCGCGGCGTTCGTGTAGAATGCGTTCAAACTGACAACGGTTTTGAATTCACCAACCGTTTCTCACCTTCCAAGAAACATCTGCTGACGTTGTTCGAAGCCACTGCCGCTAAACTTCATATCCGGCACAAGTTAATTCGTCCTTATACCCCTAGGCACAACGGGAAAGTGGAACGCAGTCATCGCGAAGACCAAAAACGCTTTTATGACAAACACCATTTTTACTCTTTAGCGGACTTTGAAAACCAACTTTCCATCTACTTAAGACGCTCTAATAATATGCCGATGCGTCCTCTTCATTGGTTGTCTCCTTCTGAATTTTTACATTCCCATACTGTCCAATATGTTTGACAAACCTACAACAAGCCACGCCTATTTTAAAGGTACTTTTCCATAAAATCAATGTCCTTTTGTCCTTCATCCAAATATTTTTCCACAAGCATGTGGCTTTCTAAATCATCATTCGCAGTTTGATTCATTGCTTTCATAAGGTTTTTCATCGCGGCATCTGTGCAGTGAATGACTATTCGAGCAAGGTGCGAGTCGCTTTGATTCCATGCAGTATCCATTTTAATCGATTGCTGAAGCATCCAATCCATCAACCCTGTTTTTTCGGCTGGATTCAGCCCGCTTTTGCGCAGAATATTTGCACATTGCTCAGCAATGGTTCTGTATGTTTTCAACTGGTGGCTTACTTGAAGCTCCATATTTTTATCCCGAATCATCGGCATAATTAGTTCTGCCGCTTCCGTGCTGAGCCGAGAAATTCGGAGCAGCTCGCTTGCAAGAAAGTGTTCCGTTCTGCTATTTCGCATGGTGTTTCTCCTTTTCTTCTTCTACTTCTGGACTTTTCTGTTTGGCAGGAATATAATGTCTGAGAGGTGATTTTATGAAGGCCGGCATTTCCACGGCTTGCCTGTATCCCATGTTACTGGAAAATGCTTTTTCCACATTACTGCAATTAGAATTTCACGAATTTGAGATTTTTATTAATACATTCAGTGAATTGAAGCCGGATTTTGTCAGGAATCTTCGTCGCAAGACAGAGGATACCGGCAGCCGTGTCAAATCGCTGCATCCGTTTACCTCCGGGTATGAAAGTTTTCTGCTGTTTTCGGATTATGAGCGGCGGTTTCTAGACGGCCTTGAGTTTTACAAACGCTATTTTGAAGTTTGCAATTTGCTTGGAGCAGATATTTTGGTTCTGCATGGTAAACGGAGCGGCAAACGTTCGCCTGCTGCGGATGAACAGTATTTTGAGCGGTATAGCCGGCTGTACCGTGTTGGACAAACATTCGGCGTTACGGTGGCACAGGAAAATGTCAATCAATTCTTAAGCAACGACATTGATTTCATTCTAAAAATGAAACAATACTGCGGGCAGGATTGTGCGTTTGTTCTGGACATTAAACAGGCAGTTCGCGGCGGACAGGATCCTTTCAAAGTCTGTGCCGCAATGGGTGATAGAATTGTACATGTTCATATCAATGACAATAAGCCGAATTTTGACTGTCTGCTTCCAGGTTGTGGTACCATGGATTATTCGGCTATTGTGCGTATGCTGAAAAGTTTTAAGTTCTGCGGAGACTTGATTATTGAAGTTTACCGGAAAAATTTTAATCAGCTTGAAGAACTTTTGTCTGCTAAACGCGTTGTGGAAGAGTTAATCGAAAAGATTTGGTAGTTTCGCTTGATATGAATATGGAAAATTGATATAATATAGCAGAGGTGACGGACTGATGAAATGCCCGTATTGCGGCTATGCCGAAAGCAAAGTGGTTGATTCTCGCCCAACAGACGAGGGTGAACGAATTCGCAGACGCAGAGAATGTCTGAAATGTTCCAGACGTTTTACAACCTATGAAGTCATTGAGACAGTACCTATCGTGGTGATTAAAAAAGATAAGTCGCGGGAAACATTTGACCGCAATAAGCTCCTAAATGGTCTTTTGCGGGCCTGTGAAAAGCGTCCTGTTTCCATTGAAACGTTAGAGAAAATTGTCGATGAAATAGAGAATATGCTCCAGAATTCATTGGATCGTGAAGTTCCATCCAGTTTAATTGGCCAATATGCGATGGAAAAGCTGAAAACCGTAGATGAAGTAGCATATGTACGCTTTGCTTCGGTTTATCGTCAGTTCAAAGATATTAATACCTTTATGGATGAGCTTAATCGCATTATAAAGAGCAAAACGAATCAATAACAATACTGATATGAACCGCTTAAAAAGCGGAAGTTCAGCCGCCATTTGCTTTTGAAGTTAGGGCGGCTGTTTTTATGGCCTGCGCGATATATATTTCAGAATATCTTTTGCTGTTTTGTGCCTGCTGCAAGAATAGCGATATTTAATCTGAAATGCTTTACTTTGCACGGGACTTCATGTAAAATAAGATAAACTGAATAGGAGTGTTGAAATTGCAGCCAAAATATAGAAGAGTATTGCTGAAACTCAGTGGTGAAAGTCTTGCCGGAAAGCAAACACACGGCATTGATTTTGACAAAGTGCTGGAGATCTGCAGACCGGTCAAGGAATGTGCCGACATGGGAGTACAAATCGGTATTGTTGTAGGCGGAGGAAATTTCTGGCGCGGTCGCAGCAGTGGGAAAATGGATCGTACCCGTGCCGACCATATGGGTATGCTTGCCACCACGATTAACGCCCTCGGCGTAGCGGACGCTTTGGAACAGCTTGGCGTTCCGGTTCGTGTTCAGACTGCTATTGAAATGAGGCAGATTGCCGAGCCCTATATCCGCAACCGCGCTGTACGGCATATGGAAAAGGGAAGAGTCGTGGTGTTTGGCTGCGGCACAGGCAATCCCTTTTTTTCAACCGATACGGCCGCGGCGCTTAGAGCCGCTGAAATTGACGCTGATATCGTGTTAAAAGCCACCATGGTGGACGGCGTCTATGACAGTGACCCAAAAACAAATACGGATGCCGTAAAATTTAATTCTCTGTCTTTTTTGGACGTTTTGAACCGTGGACTGCAGGTTATGGACAGCACAGCCGCATCACTCTGCATGGATAATCATATTCCGATTTTGGTGTTCAATATTGACCAGCCGGAGAACATCGTAAAGGCGGTTTGTGGTGAACCAATCGGTACTATAGTCAATGATGTGAAGGAGGATTAGTCATGAAAGATATTTTAGCAGATGCAGAAACTCGTATGAAAAAAAGTATTTCCGTTCTATCAAGCAATTATGCCGCTATCCGTGCCGGTAGGGCCAATCCTGCTGTATTGGATAAGATTAAAGTAGATTATTATGGTGTTCCCACCGCAATCAATCAATTGGCTGCAATTTCTGTCAGCGAAGCTCGTGTTTTAACCATCCAACCGTGGGACGCTTCTATTTGCAAAGAGGTGGAACGTGCGATTGAAATGTCCGATCTTGGCATTAATCCACAGAGTGACGGTAAAGTGATTCGTCTTATATTTCCACCGCTTTCGGAAGAAAGACGGCGCGACCTTGTCAAAGAGATCAGCAAAATGTGCGAAGAATGCAAGGTTGCGATTCGCTCCATTCGCCGCGATACGATGGAGAAATTAAAAACGATGAAAAAGAATTCCGAATTAACGGAAGATGATTTAAAGAAAGCGGAAAAGCATACACAGGACTTGACCGACAAATACTGCAAAGAGACGGATCAGGTTTTTGAAAACAAGAAAAAGGAAATTTTGGAGATTTAGTAATGGCAAAAAAAGCCTTGCCCGCACATGTGGGAATTATTATGGATGGAAACGGCCGCTGGGCAAGAAAACGGGGACTGCCGCGTTCTGCCGGGCACGCGGCAGGTGCGGCGGTTTTTAAGAACATTGTTCGCTATTGCAGCAAAATCGGGATTCGGTATTTGACGGTTTATGCTTTTTCTACGGAAAATTGGAAGCGTCCTCAAGATGAGGTTCTTGCTTTAATCAAACTGTTTAAACAATATCTTAGAGATGCGCTCACGAATTTTCTGGATGAAAATATTCAAGTTCGTTTTCTTGGCGATGAAACTGTTTTTGATCCACAGCTGCGGGAACTGATTGACGAAACTGTTCGAGTGTCCAAAGACAAGACCGGCATGGTTTTAAACATCGCCTTAAATTACGGCGGGCGGGCAGAACTTCTCAATGCTGTAAAAAGTTTGGCGCGTGATGTTCAAAAAGGTATTCTGTCGCCTGATGAAATCGACGAGGAAACGTTTTCCGGAAAACTGTATACCGCAGGTCAACCGGATCCCGACTTAATTATCCGCCCCAGCGGGGAACAGAGAATTTCAAATTTTCTTTTATGGCAATCCGCATATACAGAATATGTCTTTATGGATATCCTTTGGCCGGATTTTAAGCCGAAGGACTTAGATCGTGCCCTTGAACTCTACGCCGCCCGCAACAGGCGCTTCGGAGGGATTTGATTGAAAACAAGAGTTACTTCGGCAATCACCCTGATTGTTTTTCTGGCCGCTATTGTTATTTGCAACGGTGTACTGCCGCTTGCCCTAAATTTTGCAATCGGTCTTATTTCTGTTCTTGCAGTAAATGAAATTATTACTGCGCTGGGTCTTGCCAAAAATCTGATCCTTCGGATTCCAAGCCTGTTGTTTTCGGCGGTGTTTCCGTTTTTAACCACACAGTACTGGCATGACGCCGCCTATTTTTTATATACCATTATTATCTTTTCCGCATTAATCTTTTATCACTCTGAAATTACGTTCCGCGAAGTTGGCGTCATTTACAGCATGTCCCTTTTAATCCCTTCGGCGCTTGGTACTATCATCAGCCTCAGAGAAATCGGCGGCGAGCATGGCATGTTTTATGTTATCATCGGAATATTTTCCGCGTGGATTGCAGATGTTGGCGCCTTTTTTGCTGGCACTTTTTTAGGAAAGCATAAATTATGTCCAAACATCAGTCCGAACAAAACAGTGGAGGGTGCAGCGGGAGGCCTGCTGTTAAACGTCGCGGCCATGCTGGTTTTTGGCTATCTGTTTCATGTCATCTATTATATTTATAAAGTTAGAATATCTTATTTGTCCCTTCTTCTCATCGGCATTTTTGGAACGGTCATTTCCATGCTGGGTGATCTTAGTTTTTCACTGATTAAACGAAGCTGCCATATTAAGGATTTCGGCGAGATGATACCGGGGCATGGCGGTATTCTGGACCGCTTTGACAGCGTGATTTTTGAAGCACCTTTTGTGTACTTTCTTGTGCAGATTTTTCCAATCGTTTTAAAGTGAAAGTAATTTATCCGTAAACTGCAATAATCAAGATTATTGGTGAATAATAATGAAACAATGTTTATCCGTATTGGGCTCTACCGGTTCCATTGGAACACAAACTTTGGATGTAGCGCGCAGACTGCATTTAAAAGTCTGCGCGCTTGCGGCGGCAAAAAACATTGATCTGTTGGAACAGCAAATCAGGGAATTTCGTCCGCAGATTGCATCTGTTTTTGACCCTGCTGCTGCAAAACAACTGAAAACGGCGGTTAGTGACCTGCCTGTTAAGGTAGTGCAGGGAATGGATGGCTTATGTGAAGCGGCCAGCCTGCCAACGGCAGACCTTGTTTGCAATTCTGTTGTTGGAATGGTTGGGCTTGAGCCCACGCTTGCAGCGATCCGTGCGGGCAAAGATGTTGCGCTTGCGAACAAGGAAACACTTGTGGCCGGCGGAAATCTGGTTATGCGGGAGGCTATGGAGCACCGAGTTAAAATTCTTCCTGTAGACAGCGAACATTCTGCGGTGTTTCAGTGTTTGCAGGGCAGTCCGGGGAAGAAATCTGTGCGCCGCATTATTCTGACGGCTTCCGGTGGTCCATTTTTCGGAAAAACATTGGAAGAATTAAAAAATGTTACGCCGGAACAGGCCCTGAAACATCCTAATTGGAATATGGGGCCCAAGGTAACAATTGACTCATCCACTATGATGAATAAAGGTTTAGAGATTATAGAGGCTTCTTGGCTATTTGATATGCCCAACGAAAAAATAGACGTATTGGTGCAAAGAGAAAGTATCATTCACTCTATGGTGGAATTTGAAGACCGATCTGTTATCGCACAGCTTGGGGTTCCGGATATGCACCTGCCGATTCAGTATGCAATCACCTATCCGGAGCGACCTGTTTCGGCAACAGAAGAACTGGATTTAGCGGCATATGGGTCGCTGACCTTTGCACGGCCGGATGAAAACACATTCCGATGCCTTGCCGCATGCAGACGTGCTTTGCAACGAGGAGGTCTTGCGCCTGCGGCTGCCAATGGAGCCAATGAGGTTGCTGTTGAGCTGTTTTTAAATCACAAAATATCCTTTTGCGACATTGGCGATTTGGTATGGGAAGCAATGGAACATCAGCCGGATGTGGAGCAGGTTCATAATGTGGATGAAATTTTACAGGCGGATGCGCAGGCACGCAGCTTTGTTTTAAACGCAGTGAATACCTGAGGGGTGATTATCATCATAAAAGCAATCTTGATCCTAATTGCAATTTTGTTGTTTGGATTTATGATCTTTATTCATGAATTCGGTCATTTTTTTACAGCAAAGTTATGCGGAATTCGTGTCAATGAATTTGCAATCGGTATGGGTCCTACTTTGTTCCATGTGCAGGGAAAAGAAACTCGCTATTCTCTTCGCCTGCTGCCAATCGGCGGATTTTGTGCTATGGAGGGTGAGGACGAAGAGAGCAGCGATGAAAAAGCATTTGGAAGAAAACCTGTCTGGAAGCGCCTTTTGGTCGTTGTGATGGGAGCCATAATGAATATTTTGTTAGGGCTTGTCTTGATGATGATCATTCTTAGTCAGGAAGCCGCATTTTCGTCCACTACAATTGCACAGTTTGGGCCAAATTCCGTTCTTGCGCAGGCGGGTTTGCAAGAAGGCGATGAGTTTGTCTCTGTGGATCATTACCGAATCTATGGAGATCGAGACTTAAGTTTTGCGCTGGCCACGGCTAATCCGGAGTCGGTTGATATTGAAGTTTTGCGGGACGGCGAAATTCTCACATTCAATGATATCAAATTTAACAGCCAAGAAATCAATGGAAGAAATTATTTGACTCTTGATTTTTATGTAATGCCTATCGAAAAGAATTTTGGAACATTAATCACAAAATCTTTTCAGGATACGGTGTCTACCGTCCGTATGATATGGTACAGTTTGATAGGACTTTTCACTGGGAAATTTGGCTTTAATGATGTTGCCGGACCGGTTGGTGTAGTCAGTGCCATTAACCAAGCGGCTTCTGCGGGGCTTGCCCGAAGTTTTATCGATGGATTGAATAATATTCTCTATATGACTATGGTTATTACAGTCAACCTCGGTGTGGTAAATTTAATGCCTTTTCCCGCATTGGACGGCGGAAAAGTGTTGCTTTTGCTTGTAGAGGCCGTCAGACGCAAACCTCTGCAGCAAAAGTATGTTGGAATTGTGGAAACTGCAGGATTTGTGTTGCTCATAGGCTTTATGATTATTGTGACCTATAGTGACATTCTGCGTCTGATTACCGGAAAGGGACTGGGCGGCACATGAGAACATCAAAAAAAGTGTTTGTCGGATCCGTTGCCGTTGGCGGCGGATCCAAAATTACAGTGCAGTCTATGTTGAACAAGCCCGCAGAGGATGTTCGCGGCAACATAGAGCAGGCAAAAACGCTGGAGCGGGCAGGATGCGAAATTTTGCGCGTCGCAATTCCAAATGCGCAATCGGTTGAACTCGTGCCCGCAATCAAAAAAGCAGTTAAAATTCCACTGGTTGCCGATATTCATTTTGATTATAGACTGGCCGTTGCTTGCGTGAAAGCCGGAGTTGATGCCATTCGTATTAATCCTGGAAACATCGGATCTGATGAACGCGTTCGTGAAGTGGCCGCCGCTTGTGCTGACAGGAAAATTCCAATTCGAATCGGTGTAAATTCCGGTTCTTTGGAAAAAGACCTGTTAAAAAAATACGGTGGGCCTACTCCGCAGGCACTTGCAGAAAGTGCTTTGTATCACGTCTCACTTTTGGAAAAATTTCAATTTGATGATATTGTTATCTCAATTAAATCATCCGATGTTAATCGGATGATTCAGGCAAACGAATTGGTTGCCTCCCAATGTAATTATCCGCTTCATCTTGGCGTGACGGAAGCCGGAAGCGAACGTATGGGCATCATAAAATCAGCAATTGGCATTGGTTCTTTACTGCAGCGAGGAATTGGAGATACCATCCGCGTGTCGTTAACGGCGGATCCCGTACGCGAAGTAGAAACAGGAATTGATTTGCTGAAGGCACTGTCTTTGCGTGGGGGAATCAGGATTGTGTCCTGCCCCACCTGCGGCAGAACGCGAATTAACCTGATTCCCATTGTTGAGGAAGTAGAAAAACGCTTAGCCGGCAAACAGAAAGATTTGACAGTGGCTCTCATGGGCTGTGCAGTCAATGGTCCGGGTGAGGCCAGAGAGGCTGATATCGGGATAGCTGGCGGAGATGGTGTTGGGCTGATTTTTAAAAAGGGAGAAATTGTTCGCCGAGTTCCAGAAGACAAGTTAGTCGAAACTCTGCTACAGGAAATCGACCAAATGTAAAGGATGAGGACTATTGAAAAAATTTGGGGAATTTTTTCGTGAATATATAGAGGATATTACCCGGTTTCCGGAACCGGTTCGCGAAGGTACGATTGCTTCCCTGCAGATTGACTCCCATGTGAGAATGCTTACGGCGAAAGTTCTTTTTCCTGCTTTGATCGACTGGAACACAATAAAACAGGTGGAGCACAGCATTATTTCCTGCAAAAAACTCCGCCTTTCCAAAGCCTGCGTGAAACCGACATTTCCGCAGGCTTGCTTTTCATTGGAATATTTTCCAAATATTGTTGCGGAATTAAAGCAGCGTGAAGCAAGTCTGAACGGAACTTTTACGGATGCTCAGGCAACATTGGATAACGGAAAATTATTGATTACGTTAAAACACGGCGGAGGTGATTTCCTCAAAGCACGCCATATTGACCGAATGATTGCAGAATTGATCCGCGAAGAATTCGGCATCAATATTGCTGTGGAGTTTAACGGTGTTCTAAAGGCGGAACAGGGTGCTACCGAATTTATTAACCGCAAATTGATAAAAGAAGAAACCAGACGCAGACAAGAAATTATTGAAAAAGTTGAAACAGAAAAAGAATCGCTCCAACGAAAAACAACCCCGAAAACCATCAGTGTAAGAGAAGGCGAAACACTTTATCCCACTATTATCTTGGACAGTGCAAGAGAAATCTACGGTCATATGCCCCGCGCGAAGCCAATTCCGATTTCCAAGATAACTCCGGATATTGGAAGCGCGACGGTTTGGGGAGAAATCTTTTCTATTGAACAAAAAGCAACCCGAGACAGACAGCGCAAGATTTATTCCATCAATGTGACGGATTATACCAGCTCCATTACGCTGAAAGTAATTGAAATGGCAACCCAATGCAAAATGCTGGACACGCTGGCAAAAGGGATGTCCGTACTGGTCAGAGGCAATGTGGAATACGATAAATACGACCATGAAATTGTTTTGCGCCCCAAAAGCATAGCAACTGTAAAACAAGTTCAAGTGACGGATGACGCGCAGGATAAACGCGTGGAACTGCATCTTCACTCTAATATGTCCGCAATGGATGGGGTTACCCCGGTCTCTGAATTAATCCGCAGGGCGGCAAATTGGGGTCATAGGGCAATCGCCGTGACGGATCATGGGGTTGTACAGGCGTTTCCGGATGCAATGAATACGGCGGAAGAGCTGAAAAAGAAAGGTCAGCCGATTAAAATTCTTTACGGTACGGAGGCTTATTTTGTCAATGACCTTGTTCCGGCCGTTAAAGGAAACTGCGACCGTGAATTATCCGGTGAATTTATCGCATTTGATATTGAAACAACCGGATTAAGCCCATCGGTGGATCGCATAACGGAAATCGGTGCGGTGCGTATCGTCAATGGAGAAGTGAAGGATTCTTTCGATACTTTTGTCAATCCGGAACGCAGTATTCCAGCTAAAATCACGGAATTGACCGGAATCACAAATGAGATGGTGAAGGACGCTCCTTCCGAGCGAGAAGCCTTGGAACGCTTTTTTCAATTTTGCGGCAAAGATGCAATATTGATTGCCCACAATGCCGATTTTGATACTTCGTTTATTCGTGTAGCGGCTCAACGATGCGGCTTTGAATTTTCTAATACTTACATAGATACCGTTCCCATGTGCCGGTCGCTTTTAAAAGGAATTAAAAACGCAAAGCTGGATACGGTAGCAAAATATCTGAAACTTGACCCGTTCCAGCATCACCGCGCTTGTGATGACGCCGCGGTGCTGGGTCAGATTTTTTTACGGCTGATTCAGCGCCTTATAGAGGATACTGGCGCGAAAACAGTACAGGATATCAATAGCAGCTTAGCCGGCGGCGATATCAAAAAGATGAAGTCCTACCATATGATATTAATTGCAAAAAATCAAACCGGCCTGAAAAACCTGTACAAGCTGATTTCAAAATCCCATCTGGATTATTTTTACCGGAATCCTCGTATCCCAAAATCAGAATTAATAAAACATCGTGAAGGAATTCTGGTGGGCAGTGCCTGTGAAGCAGGAGAACTTTACAGAGCGATAACAAGCGCACAGCCATGGCCGACTCTATGTGAGATTGCCTCTTTCTACGATTATTTGGAAATTCAGCCAGTGGGGAACAACCGCTTCATGGTACGGGAAGGTCTGGTCTCGGATGAAGAAAAAATCCGTGAATTTAACCGCACCGTAGTAAAATTGGGTGAACATCTGAATATTCCGGTTGTTGCAACTTGCGATGTTCATTTTATGGACCCAAAAGATGGGGAATACCGCAAGATTTTAATGCATAGCTTAGGCTTTAAAGATGCGGATGAACAGGCTCCTTTGTATTTTAGAACAACACCGGAAATGCTGAAGGAATTCGAATATTTGGGCAAAGAAAAAGCATATGAAGTTGTCGTTACGAATCCGAACAAGATTGCCGATATGGTGGAAGAAATCCGACCCATTCCGGAGGGAACCTTTCCTCCGTTTATTGAAGGGGCGGAAGAACAGCTTACCACTATCACTTGGACGCGTGCGAAAGAAATTTATGGTGATCCACTGCCGGAATTGGTTCAAAACCGATTGGAGCGGGAACTTGACTCCATTACAAAACATGGCTTTTCCATTCTGTATATGATTGCGCAAAAATTGGTTGCCGATTCCGTCGCCCATGGCTATTTGGTCGGTTCGCGTGGTTCGGTTGGTTCATCCTTTGTTGCTAACCTTGCGGGTATTTCAGAAGTAAATCCATTGGAACCGCACTATGTGTGCCCGAAATGTAAACACAGTGAATTTATTACGGATGGCAGCGTCGGCAGCGGTTTTGACCTTCCGCCGAAAAAGTGCCCTGTTTGTGGGACAGAATACAACCGTGACGGGCATACCATTCCGTTTGAGACTTTTCTTGGTTTTGACGGAGATAAAACCCCCGATATCGACCTTAATTTTTCGGGCGAATATCAATCCAGTGCGCATCGTTACACGGAAAAGCTTTTTGGTAAGGATCACGTGTTTAAAGCCGGAACCATTTCTACAGTTGCCGATAAAACGGCGCTTGGTTTCGTTAAAAAATATGAAGAGGAAAAAGGAATTGTGCTTCACCGTGCGGAAGAACTCCGCCTTGCAGCAGGCTGCACCGGTGTCAAACGAACAACGGGTCAGCATCCCGGCGGCATGGTTGTTGTGCCGCAGGGGAAGGAAATCTATGATTTCTGTCCGGTACAGCACCCGGCTAACGATCAGAATTCAGACAGCATTACAACGCATTTTGACTTCCATTCCATTCATGACACCATCTGTAAACTGGATGAACTGGGGCACGATGTTCCAACCATATACCGCTATTTGGAAGACTATACCGGCATTCCGGTGATGGATGTTCCCATGAGTGATCCGCAGGTGATGTCCTTGTTTACCTCCACGGAGGCACTTGGAGTAAAGCCGGAGGATATTGATTCCGAGACCGGAACTTTTTCTCTGCCAGAAGTGGGGACTAGTTTTGTCCGCCAGATGTTGGTTGAATCCAAGCCTAAAACTTTTTCGGATCTCTTGCAGATTTCCGGACTGTCCCACGGAACAGATGTTTGGATTGGTAATGCACAGGAACTGATTAAAAACGGAACTTGTACAATTTCCGAAGTAATCGGTACGCGTGACAGCATTATGACTTATCTGCTTCATAAAGGTTTGGAACCTAAGATGGCATTTAAGATTATGGAAATTACCCGAAAAGGTAAGGCACCGAAGTTGTTGACGGAAGATTACATCCAAGCGATGAAGGAACATGGCGTGCCGCAGTGGTACATTGATTCTTGTATGAAGATTAAATATATGTTCCCAAAAGCGCATGCCGCGGCCTATATGATTTCTACCCTTCGACTTGGATGGTATAAAGTTCATCGCCCTGTAGAATATTACGCCGCATATTTTACCGTGCGCGGTGAGGATTTTGACGGTGCGCTCGTTATGCAGGGCAGAGAGGCAGTCCGGCGCAGAATGAATGAGATTGCTATGAAGGGCAAAGAGGCTACCGCAAAAGAAGAAGCCGCCTACGCTACGCTTCAAATTGTCAACGAAATGCTTGCAAGGGGCATTGAAGTTCTCCCGGTTGACCTGTATAAATCCGACGCGAAAAAGTTTTTGGTGGAAGACAACAAGATTCGACTCCCGTTTCTGTCGCTCTCCGGAGTGGGAGAAGCAGCAGCGAAAAGCTTGGCGGAAGCTGGGAAAAAAGGTCCGTATATCTCTGTGGATGATTTGCAGGCTAGGGCTAAGGTTTCCAAATCTGTCATAGAGACAATGGAAGCCGCAGGCGTATTAAAAGATCTTCCAAAAAGCAGCCAGATTTCCCTGTTTTAGTTGACAAGAATATTTTAGTGTGATATCCTGTTAGCACGATAAAGTGCACCGCATGAAACTAAGGAGCGGCATTCATGAAGAAAAACAATCGAATTACGCCGGAAGGAACGAAAGATTTTCTGTTTGAAGAGTGCCTGACCCGGCGATATATCGAAAAAACAATCAGTGATGTATTTTCTTCTCATGGTTTTCATGAGGTAGTCACTCCTGGGCTGGAATTTTATGATGTGTTTGACCCTGATTTTTCCGGGATATCCCAGGAAGTTATGTATAAGATGACGGATAAACGCGGTCGGCTGATTGTGATGCGTCCGGATTCAACGCTTCCAATTGCCCGATTGACGGCTACCCGCCTTCAAAATCTTCCAAAGCCGATTCGCCTGTATTACACACAGCCGATTTATCGAAACAATCCGGGATTGACGGGCCGGAGCGATGAATCTGTGCAGACCGGTATTGAACTGTTAGGCGCAGGCGGAATTCGCGCCGATTTAGACGTGATTTCCACGGCGGTGGAAGCCCTAGGAAAATGTGTTCCGGGATATCGGCTGGAAATAGGGCATGCGGATTTTTTCCGCTCTCTGATGAAACATGTACCCGCGGACGAAAATTTGAAAGAAGACATCCGAACGGCCATAGAAACGAAAAATTATGCACGTTTAAATGAGCTGTTGGACAGTCTTCCGGAGAATGACCATATCCGTACGCTGCGGGAACTGCCAAAGCTTTTCGGCGGGGAAGAGGTATTTGAACGCGCATCCCTTCTGCGGAAAGATGCACAACTTTCCGCTACGCTTGATTATTTGCAAAAAATTTTCCGTGCTCTTTCCCAACTGGAGCAAAGCGGTCAGCTGATGATTGATTTAGGGCTGGTTCAGCGAAACGATTATTATACGGGTATTGTCTTCAGTGCATACGTGGAAGAAATCGGGGACGCCGTATTACTGGGCGGCCGCTATGATAATTTGCTGGGACATTTCGGGCAGCCCATGCCTGCCATCGGCTTTGCAGTCAATGTGGATGCAATTGCAAAAACATTGATTAACCGCGGGAATGTATGCCCGGTTCTTCCTATGGACATCTTGGTTCACGGTGAGACAAATTACGAGGTGAAAGCGCTCGAATATGCCGCTGAGTTGATTGCCAAAGGTTTGCGCTGTGAGACGAGCGTGTTTTCAACGCAGGATGAAGCAGTTGCATATGCCCAGTCAAGCGGCATTAAGCGAGTTGATTTTGTGGGTGAAACCGTGAAAACGATAAATCTGATATAAGGCTGGTAGAGATGAAACCACTTAGAATCGCCCTGACGAAGGGCAGGCTGGAAAACAGTACGGTAAATTTGTTTGAACAGATTGGTTTTGATTGTTCAGCAGTGCGGAACAAGGGAAGAAAACTGATTCTGCCTGTTGGCGATGGACTTGAAGTTGTCCTTGCAAAAGCGGCCGATGTGATTACGTATGTGGAGTACGGCGTTTGCGACCTTGGAGTGGTGGGAAAAGATACCATTCTGGAAAAAGGCGGAAGCTATTACGAAGTGCTCGACCTCGGCTTTGGTAAATGCCGCTTTGCATTGGCCGGACCGAATGGAACCGATTTTTTCAGCGGATACTCCGCAAAAACAATTGCAACCAAATATCCCGGTGTTGCACGCAGCTACTTTGACCGCAAAGCAATGGATGTCCGTATTATTAAAATTGAAGGTTCCGTCGAGCTGGCACCTCTTTTGGGCCTTTCCGATGCGATTGTGGATATTGTTGAAACAGGCACTACATTAAAAGAAAATGGTCTGAAAGTTATTGAAAACATCTGTGATGTTTCTGCGCGGCTGATTGTAAACGCAGCCAGCATGAAATTGAGAAAAGTGGAAATTGAAGCACTGACAGACCGAATGGAACAATTTATCAGGAAGTCAGAGGAATGCGGAAAGGAGGAAAAGGTGTGCTAAGGATTTTGGAGGACGACGGGACCTTCGGGAAACAGCTGATTGCGCAGCTAAAAAAACGCAGCCGTAAATCCAATCCGGAAATTGAACGTGCGGTTGCGCAGATTATTGAGGACGTCCGCGAATCCGGTGATGCAGCGGTTCGTGAATACACCATAAAATTTGATGGTGCTGTGCCTGAACCGTTGGAAATTGGCGCAGAAGAACTGAAGAAAGCGGCGTTGTCCTGCAACAGTACATTTTTAAAAGCGCTGGAACGAGCAGCGGAAAACATAAGGGATTTTCACAATCGGCAGAAACAGCAAAGCTGGTTTACAACACGCCCGGATGGTGTGATGATGGGGCAGCGAGTCCGTGCCCTTGCCCGTGTCGGAATTTATGTTCCCGGAGGCACGGCTGCTTATCCGTCCTCCGTGCTGATGAATGCCATCCCGGCTAAAATTGCCGGTGTAAAAGAGATTGTCATGACAACCCCGCCTGGCAAAAACGGAAAACCGGATACCAATATTCTTGCGGCCGCATATGTTGCCGGGGTGGATAGAGTATTTCAGGTGGGAGGAGCGCAGGCGATTGCCGCCCTTGCATTTGGAACAGATTCCATTCCCATGGTAGATAAAATTGTGGGGCCGGGCAATATCTATGTGGCCACTGCAAAAAAACAGCTTTACGGTACAGTTGGAATCGATATGGTAGCAGGGCCAAGTGAAATTTTAATTTTAGCGGATGAAACCGCAAATCCTGCTTTTTTAGCGGCAGATTTAATGTCTCAGGCAGAGCATGATGTTCTTGCATCCTCGATTCTGTTGACAACTTCCCGTAAAATTGCGGAACAGACGCTTGATGAGATATCCTGCCAGATTCAAACCCTTTCCCGCCGTGAAATAATTGAAAAGTCACTTGAAACCTATGGTGCTGTCGTGGTTTGTAAAAATATGGAGGATGCTGTCGCATTTGCGAATGAACTTGCGCCGGAGCATCTTGAGCTTTGCGTATCAAAGCCTATGGAATATCTTGGCCAAATTGATAATGCGGGCTCGGTGTTTTTAGGTGAATACTCTCCGGAGCCACTTGGAGATTATTTCGCCGGGCCGAACCATGTACTGCCCACGAGCGGAACCGCACGCTTTTTCTCACCGCTTTCCGTGGACAGTTTTGTTAAAAAATCCAGTTTCCTCTACTATACGAAAACGGCACTAAACCCGGTAGCAGACGATATTATGGCACTTGCCGAGGCAGAAGGTCTAACTGCGCATGCAAATTCAATTAGGGTGAGGAATCAAAATGGCTTATAGTTTAAATGCAAAAATCAGAGATTTGAAACCCTATACGCCAATACAGGGAAATTATTCCATTCGGCTTGATGCAAACGAATCATTCCGAAAACCGACGGACGAGATGATTGCCAAAATCAAACAGGCCTCGGCGGAAGTTGTGTTTAATCGTTATCCGGATCCCTATGCAAAGGAATTATGCCGCAGTTTTGCAGATTTGTATGAAGTTGACGCCTCAAATGTCACTGCGGGAAACGGTTCCGATGAGCTGATTTCTGTGATTCTTGGTGCATTCGTCATGAAGGGCGAGGCTATTATGACTCTCTCTTCTGATTTTTCCATGTACCGTTTTTATGGCCATTTGAATGAAGTCAAATGTCTTGAATACCAGAAAAAGAAGGATTTTTCCGTTGATTTGGACGAACTGATTTCTCTTGTTAAAGAATATAACGTAAAGGCGTTGATTTTTTAAAATCCCTGCAATCCGACAGGTAAAGGACTGGCCAGAGAAGAAGTAAGGAAGCTGGTTCGCTCCGTTGATGCCCTTATCATTTTGGATGAAGCCTATATGGACTTTTGGGATCAGTCTTTGTTAAAAGAAGCGGATCAGTATGAGAATTTAATTATTCTGCGAACCTGCTCTAAAGTCATTGGAATGGCAGCACTGCGTCTGGGATTTGCGGTGGCTAATTCATCGCTGACAAATGCAATTCGCGCTGTTAAGTCCCCTTATAATGTCAATGCATGTTCGCAGAAAATCGGGTCAATTGTTTTAAAGGAAAAAGACTGGATTCGTTCGGGATTGAGAGAGATTAAGGAATCTCAGAAAGAACTTTTTGCCATGTTGCGTTCGCTCGAATACAGCCACAAAGATCAAATCAAGGTTTACGATAGTGTGACAAATTTTACTCTTGTTCGTGTAGCTGACTGTAAGCGTGTGTTTGACGCTCTTTTAAAAGCCGGGATTGTTGTCCGCTTTTTTGGGGATTATATACGCGTTACCGCAGGCACTCCAGAAGAGAATATAGAATTTTTAAGACATTTTGAGGCGGCCTTATAACAAAGGAGGGGTGTATACAGTGAGGGTTGGCAAACAGACCCGCAAGACAAAGGAAACAGATTGCTCTGTGCAATTGAATTTAGATGGCGGAAAGATTGAAATTGCCACAGGTATTGGATTTTTTGACCATATGCTTCATTCATTTGCGGTTCACGGCGGATTTGGGTTGCAAGTCTCTGTTTCCGGCGACCTGAATGTGGACGGACACCATACGGTGGAGGATACGGGAATTGTTCTTGGAAAAGCATTTGCGCAGGCAATTGGGGATCGTTCCTCAATTGCGAGATTTGGTCATTTTTACGTTCCAATGGATGAGGCGCTGGCCTTCGCTGCAGTTGATATCAGCGGGCGTCCGTTTCTGGTTTTTGATGCCGATTTTCATCAAGAAAGGATTGGAGATTACGATTCCTGCCTGACGGAAGAATTTTTAAAAGCGTTCGCCTTTAACGCAGGAATAACTCTCCATATCTCTGTTAAATATGGAACGAATGCTCATCATCAGACGGAAGCTGTTTTTAAGGCTTTGGGGCATGCCATTCGACTTGCTGTCACACCGGCAGGGAAAGGCCCTCTTTCAACGAAGGGGAGTTTGTAACGTCAGGAGGATATTCCATGGTATTATTGCCGGCAATCGATTTAAAAGACGGAGAATGTGTTCGCCTGTTTCAGGGCGATTACAGCACGGCTCATCGCGTCGCAGAGAATGCGGTGGAGACGGCGTGTTCGTTTCAAGCAGCCGGGGCGGAATGGCTGCATGTTGTCGACTTAAACGGTGCAAAAAGTGCCAAACCGGTGAATGCAGATTTGATGTTCCAAATTCAGAAGAATACGGGACTGAAACTCGAAGTTGGCGGCGGAATTCGCGATATGTCTACAATTGACTTTTATCTTCAAAACGGCATTTCCCGGGTGATTCTCGGCACAGCCGCAGTGAATCATCCGGAGCTTGTTGTAGCTGCAGTGAAGAAATATGGGGATAAAATCGCGGTCGGCATTGACGCGCGTAATGGAATGGTGGCACAGCAGGGATGGACTCAGACTTCCAGTGTTGACTATCTCACCATGGCAAAAAAGATGGAACAAGCTGGCGTAAAGTATATTATCTTTACAGATATATCGCGTGACGGGACGTTGTCCGGGCCGAATCTTACCATGCTGAAACAGCTTCAGAAAAATGTTTCATGCCGGATTATTGCCAGCGGTGGTATCCGCAGTCTGCAAGATATTTCCGATTTGTCTAATTTAGGGCTGTATGGTGCAATTTGCGGAAAATCGATTTACGCAGGAACGCTTCGGCTGGAAGAGGCCATTGCCCTTTGCAACGAAAAGAAAGGGGATCTTAAAACGGTATGAACTTACATGGAAGCAAAATCCGTGAAGAAGATATTGAACCTTTTTTTCAAAAAGCAGACCTCCTTCCGGCTATTATCCAAGAAGAAGGAACCGGCGAAGTTTTAATGCTAGCTTATATGAATCGGGAATCTATGAGAAAGACGCTGGAAACAGGTTATACATGGTTTTACAGCCGGTCGCGCAAAGAATTATGGAATAAAGGTGCAACGTCTGGTCATGTGCAGAAAGTAATTAGAATTTTTGGGGACTGTGACAGCGACACTTTGCTTGTTATTGTCAAGCAGACCGGCGCAGCATGCCATACCGGTTCGCATAGTTGCTTTTTTAATGAAATTTGGAGGGATACCGATGAATGATGTACTGCGGAATTTGTACCAAACTGTGTTAAGCCGAAAATCCGAGCATCGCGAGGGTTCCTATACCTGCTATCTATTTGAACAGGGATTAGACAAGATTTTGAAAAAATGCGGGGAAGAATGCAGTGAAGTGATTATCGCCGCGAAGAATGGTAAGAATGCTGATACGGTTGCGGAAATTTCGGATTTGTTGTATCATCTGACCGTGCTGATGGTAAATGAAGGAATTTCTCCGGAAGAAATCGAAGCAGAACTCAACAAAAGAAGCCAAAAAACAGGAAATCTGAAAAAATTCCATCAGGTTGATAAAAATTCGTAGTGAAAAAGGCACCAATGCAAACGGCATCGGTGCCTCAGTTTTTTATTCTCCATTAGGGAAAGCGATAAAATTCTTCCAAAAACCAGATGTTTTTTGCCTCTATTTCTTTACCATTTAGATATTCGAGAATCCCGGCGTCCGTTGTAAAACGGAATTTTAAACGATAGGAATAAAGAGCCTGATATGGAAAACCAGAAATTTTATTCATGGCATTAGTGCCATATTTGCCGTCTCCGGCCAGTGGGTGTCCAATGGAAGCGAGATGTGCTCTGATTTGATGTGTGCGGCCGGTCAGCAGTTCCACTTCCAGTAGGCTAAACGCTTTTCGCTCTGCTAGAACTCTGTATCGAGTTCGGATTGTTCTGGAATTTCGCATGGGCTTTTTTGAAATATAAACACGATTTTGTTTTTCGTTTTTCTGTAAAAAACCTTCCAGTGTAGCTTCTTTTTTTTGAAGCTTCCCACATACAACGCAGAGGTATAACTTTTGTATTTCTCGCTGCTTAACTTTTTGGTTCATAATCCGAAGTGTTTCCGCATTTTTCGCAGCCAGCACAAGCCCACCCGTATTGCGGTCAATGCGGTTAATTAAAGCAGGCGCAAAGGAATTTTCTTCGTCAGGGCTATATTCACCTTTGTCGAAAAGATAATGTTGAACGCGTGCGATTAGGGAGTCAAAATGGTAATTTTCATCCGGATGAACGATTAGACCGGGCTGTTTGTCCAGCACCAGCAAATTTTCATCCTCATAGGCAATATTCAGCCGGTTGGGTGCTTTTAAAAAATCATATTGCTTTGGCTCTGTTTGAAAAAATTCGTCTTTTAAATACATCGTCAGGACGTCATTTTCCGATAGCCTGGTTGAATTGGTGCAGCGTTTTCCGTTTAGCTTGATGTTTTTCTTTCGGATACTCTTGTATAGCATTGACTGTGGCAGATTGGGATAGGTTTTTGTCAGGAATTTATCCAGACGTTGCCCTGCATCGTTTGCACCGATAATGACTTTTTTCATATGTTTGATACTCCTGTAATCCATTTGCTTAAAATTGATTATAGCATAAATTTAAAAACATCGAAAATCTGGAAAGGCTTTTCAAAAAAAATAATTTAGTATATAATAGGGAAAATAGTAGGGATAAAGGAGATTTCATGAATGACACAGGAACGGGCTTTTGAAATATTTAAAGAGGCTGGTGTGTTGTTGGAAGGGCATTTCTTGCTGACCTCTGGCCGACACAGTAACCGCTACCTGCAATGTGCAAAAATTTTCCGCAATACAAAATACAGTGAAGAACTCTGCACCGCACTTGCAGAAAAATATCAAAATGAAAACATTGAAATTGTCATCGGTCCTGCAATGGGTGCAGTACAGATGGCGTACGAAGTTAGCCGGGCGCTGCAATGTGAAAACTTTTTTACTGAGCGTGGCCAAGATGGAAAAATGGCTTTGCGAAGAGGTTTCGCCGTCAAACCAGGACAGCGTGTTTTGGTGGTTGAAGACGTCGTCACAACCGGTGGTTCTGTGCGTGAAGTGATTGAACTTGTCAAGCAGAGCGGCGGAATTGTTGTTGGCGTCGGTTCCATCGTGGACAGAACGGGTGGAAAAATCGATTTTGGTGTACCGTATCAGGCAGTTGTATCCATGGAAGTAGAGTCGTGGGAACCGCAGAACTGCCCTTTGTGCAAAGCAGGAGCCCCTGCTCCGGAGAAACCTGGCAGCAGAAAGAGTTGATTCGAAAAAAAGGGAGCGGCTGTTTTGAAGAAAAACACCAGTACTGAGAAGAAAAAACCGCTCAAAACAAAATCTTTGCATAGCGGACATCGGGAACGAGTGAAAAACCAGTTTCTTAAGTCCGGACTGGATTCTTTTCAATCTCATTCCGTTTTGGAACTTCTTTTATATTATGCGATTCCTCTGAAAGATACCAATCCAATTGCGCATAGGCTGATACAGAAGTTCGGTTCCCTTTCCGGAACCTTTGACGCTCCGTTCGAAGAACTTTTAAAAGTTGAGGGAATTGGAAAATCTGCTGCGACGTTGATTAAACTGATTCCTCAACTTTGCCGCCGATATCAGGAAGACCTTGACCGAGATAAAACGGTGATTTACAGCTACGATGAAGCAGGCAAGCACTTAATGAATAAATTTATTGGGCGGCAGAACGAAGTCGTTATACTGATGTTGCTCGACAGCCAAACTCGCATTTTGTATTGTGATATTGTGGATGAAGGTTCTGTTAATTCAGCAAATATTTACATTAAAAAAATAGTGAGACTTTCGGTACAGTATGATGCTTCTTATGCAATTTTATCCCATAATCATCCAAGCGGCAACTGCCTTCCTTCTAAGCAGGATCTCAGTACAACACGCTGGGTTTATAGAGCGCTGGATACGGTGGAAGTCCGGTTAATTGATCATATCATTGTCAGCGGAAATGATTATCTTTCCATAGCAAAAAGCAAATTAATGCCCGAACTGTTTAACTCTGAATTGGAGTAAATTTAAACTATGGATTTTAAATTAGTTTCGAAATATAAACCAACGGGGGATCAGCCGAAAGCGATCCGGCAGTTGGTGGAAGGTCTAAAAAAAGGATATAAAGAACAGACTTTGCTGGGCGTGACCGGTTCCGGCAAGACATTTACCATGGCGAATGTGATAGCCCAAATGAACCGGCCTACACTGGTTTTGGCTCATAACAAGACACTTGCGGCTCAGCTTTGCTCGGAATTCCGTGAATTTTTTCCGGAAAATGCTGTAGAATATTTTGTAAGCTATTATGATTATTATCAGCCGGAAGCATACATTCCCACGACGGATACCTATATCGAAAAAGACTCTGCAATTAATGATGAAATTGATAAATTGAGACACTCTGCCACTTCTGCACTTTCGGAACGGCGGGATGTGATTATCGTTGCAAGCGTTTCATGTATTTACAGCCTTGGTGACCCGATTGACTACCGCACCATGGTTATTTCTCTGCGCCCCGGGATGAAGAAGGATAGGGACGAGTTGCTAAAAAAGCTTGTCGAGCTTCAGTATGAGCGCAATGATGTCAATTTTATTCGGAATAAATTCCGCGTTCACGGTGATGTGGTGGAGATTTTTCCTGTACAGTCCAACAATACCGCTGTCCGTGTTGAATTTTTTGGCGATGAAATAGACCGCATTCGAGAAATCAATCCGGTAACAGGAGAAGTAAAATCCGATCTCAAACATATTGCAATTTACCCTGCGTCACACTATATTGTGCCTAAAGAAAAGATGCAGCGTGCCATCGAAGAAATCAATCGGGAAATGGAAGAACAAGTAGCGATGTTTAAAAGTAAAAACAAACTAATAGAGGCCCAGCGGATTGAGGAAAGAACGCGGTATGACATGGAAATGTTGTCCGAAATAGGATTTTGCAAAGGCATTGAAAATTACTCCAGAATTCTTTCCGGCCGTAAACCGGGCAGTTCGCCGTTTACTCTGCTTGATTATTTCCCAAAGGATTTCATTATGTTTGTGGATGAATCCCATGTGACGCTGCCGCAGGTGCGTTCTATGTATGCGGGCGACAGAGCAAGGAAAGAAACGCTTGTAAACTTTGGGTTTCGCCTCCCGTCCGCCTATGATAACCGACCGCTAAACTTTGACGAGTTTTACCGCCATATTAATCAGGTCATTTTTGTCAGCGCAACACCGGGCGATTTGGAAAAGGAGAAATCAGCTCAAATTGTGGAACAAGTCATTCGGCCAACCGGGTTGGTCGATCCGGAAATCATCGTGAAGCCCACGGATGGACAGATTGATGACCTCATTTCCGAAATTAACATCAGGACCGCAAAAAAAGAGCGCGTGCTTGTTACCACACTTACAAAGAAAATGGCGGAAGACTTAACAGCTTATTTAGAGTCCATGGGAATTCGCGTTCGATATATGCACCACGATATTGACACAATTGAACGGATGGAAATTATACGCGACTTGCGGCTGGGAGAATTTGATGTTCTGGTGGGTATCAATTTGCTGCGTGAAGGACTGGATATTCCTGAAGTATCGTTGGTAGCCATTTTGGACGCGGACAAGGAAGGCTTCCTTCGCAGTGAGCGGTCGCTTATCCAAACCATTGGCCGCGCAGCCCGAAATGCAAACGGTCAGGTGATTATGTACGCTGATTCTGTCACACCGTCCATGGAGGCTGCTATTCGAGAAACGCAGCGCAGACGTGATATCCAGATGAAATACAACAAGGAGCACGGTATTACGCCTAAAACAATTATTAAGAATGTTCCTGAGATTTTGGAAATCAGTACGCATAAAGAGGAAGCCGGACAAGGGAAAAAGAAAAAGCGCTTGACAGCTTCCGAAAGAAAACGAATGATTGAGCAATTAACCAAGGAAATGAAAGCGGCTGCAAAGCTGCTGGAGTTTGAACATGCTGCATGGCTGCGCGATCGTATCAAGGAGCTTAGCAGCGGAAAATAGCGGAATAACGGAGGTATTATGCCAGCAAAAAATATATTGATTAAAGGTGCAAGAGAGCACAATTTAAAAAATATTGATTTAAAGATTCCGCGTGACAAGTTGATTGTCTTTACTGGACTTTCCGGTTCCGGAAAGTCCTCGCTTGCGTTTGATACAATATACGCTGAAGGACAACGAAGATATGTGGAGTCGCTGTCCGCCTATGCGCGTCAGTTTCTCGGGCAGGCGAACAAGCCGGATGTTGATTCTATCGATGGTCTGTCTCCATCCATATCTATTGACCAAAAGACAACCTCGAAAAATCCGCGTTCCACAGTGGGAACCGTAACGGAAATTTATGACTATTTGAGACTGCTATACGCAAGAATTGGAATTCCGCATTGTCCTGTTTGCGGCAGAGAAATCCGGCAGCAGACGGTGGACCAAATTGTCGATCAGGTTATGAGTTTGCCGGAGAATTCAAAAATTCTTGTACTTGCACCGGTTGTGCGTGAACGCAAGGGAGAACATCTCAAAACGTTGGAAGCTGCACGCAAAAGCGGCTATGTTCGTGTCCGCGCGGACGGTGTAATCTATGATCTATCCGAAACAATTAAGCTGGAAAAGAATAAGAAACATACTATTGAAATAGTGGTAGACCGGCTGGTTATTCACCCAAGCGTACGCTCCCGTTTGGCGGATTCGATAGAAACCGCGTCCTCTTTATCGGGAGGGTTGACCGTCATCAGCGTTGTGGACGGAGAAGATCACGTGTTTTCGCAAAACTATGCTTGCCCGGAACACGGTGTCAGCATGGAAGAACTTGCGCCAAGAATGTTTTCGTTCAACAGTCCATTTGGGGCGTGCCCGAAATGTGCGGGACTCGGTGTTTTTATGAAAATTGACCCCGACCGCATTATTCCGGATAAATCTCTTTCCATTAATCAAGGAGGCATCAAAGCGAGCGGATGGGCAATGGAGGGAAATTCCATTGCGGCAATGTATTTCCGTGCGCTCGCGAAGCATTATCATTTTTCTCTTGACACTCCTATTAAAAAGCTGCCTAAGAAAATTATAGATATTTTGCTGTATGGCACAAACGGCGAAAAAATAACAGTGGAACGCAGCACAGAATTTGCGCACAGTGTTTATCAAACGACGTTTGAAGGCATCATTAACAATTTGGAACGCCGCTACAGGGACACTCAGAGCAACTGGATTAAGGAAGAAATTCAGTCCTATATGAGCGCGATTCCCTGCGATGCCTGCCATGGCAAAAGGCTGTCCCCCGCGAGCCTGTCTGTTACGGTGGGCGGTATTAATATTGCAGACCTGTGCGATAAATCCATTACAGAGGCACTCGATTTTTTTGATCATCTGAAACTCTCTGACCGTGAAAACATGATAGCCCGTTTAATTTTGCGTGAAATTCGCAGCCGACTTGGTTTCCTAAAAAACGTAGGTTTGGAGTATTTAACACTCTCTCGTTCCGCGGGGACGCTTTCAGGCGGGGAGAGTCAGCGCATCAGGCTGGCAACTCAAATTGGTTCTTCCTTAACCGGCGTTTTATATATCCTTGACGAACCGAGCATTGGTCTGCATCAGCGGGATAATGCCAAGCTGTTGGATACACTGAAGCATTTGAGGGATATTGGAAACACAGTTATTGTCGTAGAACATGATGAGGAAACTATGCTGGCCGCCGACCATATTGTGGACATAGGGCCCGGCGCCGGTGTGCATGGCGGGAAAGTTGTTTTCAGCGGCAAAGTTAAGGATCTTTTAAAATGCAAAAATTCCATTACCGCTGCCTATCTCAGCGGCCGCAGAAAAGTGGAAATTCCTTCCGTTCGCCGCAAGGGAAACGGGAAAAAACTGTCCATCATCGGAGCATCGCAAAACAATTTAAAAAATATTAACGTAACCTTTCCCCTCGGCACATTTATTTGTGTTACCGGTGTGTCCGGCTCAGGAAAATCCTCACTGATTAATGAAATTCTTTACAAATATCTTGCGGCGGAACTCAACGGCGCAAAAACGCGCCCGGGTGCTTTTAAGAAAATTACGGGCCTTAATGCACTGGATAAAGTCATTCAGATTGACCAATCCCCAATTGGCCGCACGCCCCGTTCCAATCCGGCAACCTATACGGGTGTATTTACGGATATTCGCGAGTTATTTGCCTCCACGCCTGACGCAAAGCTGCGCGGTTATACGCCGGGGCGGTTTTCTTTTAATGTAAAAGGCGGGAGATGTGAGGCGTGCGAGGGCGACGGAATTATCAAAATTGAGATGAATTTTCTGCCGGACGTTTATGTCCCATGCGATGTGTGCAAGGGAAAACGCTATAATCGGGAAACGCTGGAAATCAAATACAAAGGCAAAAGTATCTACGATGTTCTTGAGATGACCGTAGAAGAAGGACTTCAATTTTTCTCGGAAATTCCGCGCATAGCACGCAAATTGAAGACCATTCAAGATGTAGGTCTGGGATATATAAAAATCGGCCAACCCGCGACAACTCTTTCCGGCGGGGAAGCGCAGCGGGTCAAATTGGCGGCGGAACTTGGAAAACGTTCCACAGGGCGTACCATCTATATTTTAGATGAACCTACCACCGGTTTGCATATTGCAGATGTTCATAAACTGATTGAAGTACTGCAAAAGCTGGTGGACGGCGGCAATACTGTCTTGGTCATTGAACACAATCTGGACCTGATTAAAACGGCGGATTACATTGTTGACCTCGGCCCGGAGGGCGGAGATGCAGGAGGACAGATTGTGGCAGCCGGAACTCCGGAAGAAATTGCAAAGGTTCCGGAATCCTATACGGGGCAGTATCTGAAAAAAATGCTGTCAGAGGATAATGCCGCGGAATCATAATGACAAACGCAAGTACTATCGGATGTGCTTGAAAAAGTATAATAAAAAATGATGGAATCATTTTCCCGATTCCATCATTTTTTTTGCAGTTGCGCTAGAAAATATCAGCCGTTGTTTTTTTCTTGCTGACGGTATTTTTGAACGATTAAATTGGCACATTTATAGACGTCGCCGCCGCCGAGAGTCAGAATCAAATCACCGTCTTTTGCGTGAGCTGTTACATAATCTGTAATTTCTTCAAAGGTTTTAAACCAGACACAGCCCGGAATTTTAGCGGCAAGATCTTTTGCATAGATGTTGTAGGTGTTCGTTTCGCGTACAGCCAAAATTTCGGAAAGCACAACTTTGTCCGCAATTTGCAGCACTTTTGCAAAATCATTCAGCAGATTAAATGTTCTGGAATATGTGTGGGGCTGAAACACCGCCCAAACGCGTGAAAAGCCCATTTGTTTTGCAGCGGTAAGCGTGGCGGCTATTTCGGTTGGATGATGCGCAAAATCGTCCGCTACTGTAATGCCGTTAAATTCACCCAAAAGTTCAAAACGGCGATGAACTCCGGTAAACCGATGCAGATTTTCGGCAATGACATTGGGCGCAATGCCAAAAGAATCTGCAACAGCAAAAGCGGCAAGGGCATTGTAGATGTTATGTTTGCCCGGCACGCTCAGATCGATTTCGGCTAATTTCTCACCATGGCGGTATACGCTGAATTTTTCGCGTGCACGTGAGGTGTCGCAGATGTCGCCAGCGTAATAATCGTTGTTTTTCTGAAAGCCATAGGTAACTATTTTCGGGCCGCTGATGTCCTCGACTGCTTTTTTGGCGTTTTCGTTATCGCCGTTCACAATGATTAAACGGGACGTTTGCTTGGCAAATTGATGGAAGGATCGGATGATGTTTTCCACCGTACCGAAATAATCAAGGTGGTCGTTGTCGATGTTCAAAATGACGGATATGGATGGATGTAGCTGTAAAAAGGTATCAACATATTCGCAGGCCTCGCACACGATGGTATCGGAGTGTCCGGCCCGGCCGTTTCCGTCTATTAAAGGCAGTTTGCCGCCGATGACAGCTGAAGGGTCTTTTCCGGCACCTAGCAGAATTTGCGTGATCATAGCGGTTGTAGTTGTCTTTCCATGTGTTCCGGAAACAGCGATGGTATTTTTGTAGCGCCGTGCCACCATTCCAAGCATAACGGAGCGTTCCACCGTTGGAATTTTCTTTTCCCGTGCGGCCACCAATTCCGGGTTATTCTGCTTTACCGCGGCAGAATAAACCACCAGTTCCGCTCCGTTAATGTTTTCTGCTTTCTGTTCCATAAAAACCGGAATTCCGAGAGAGCGAATCCGCTCCAGCGTATCGGACTCATTAATATCGGAACCGGTCAGCTCATAACCTCTATGAAGCAGAATTTCAGCAATTGGGCACATGCCGGAACCGCCGATGCCGACAAAATGTATTTTCTTTACCTTTGACAGGATATCAGTATCGTTCATTTATAATACTCCTTACCATCTTAATTCATAAAATATCGCTCAAATAAATATATTGCCAAACATATTTATAATAATCATCTTTTGGAATATATGCAACAGAAAATATAGTTTTGCAATACTTCTTGGGAATCACACAGAATCTCAGCCCTCCATACTATAGTAGGAGACCAATTTTGGAGGGATTTTTCATGCATATCGACGGCAGTTTCGGCGTTCTGGGCGGTGATAGGCGGCAAATTGCAATGGTGGAATCCATAGCTGCAGACGGATATGCAGTATCTGTTTACGGCTTTGACAATGTCAGTTTTTCAGACGGCGTCATAAAATCGGGACTAACAGAAACAGTTAAGAATCATGAAAATATCATCCTGCCCCTGCCGGTCACGTCGGACGGAGTTCACCTGAAAATGGATTTCAGTAAAGAGAAGGTCGTTCTTAATGACGAATTTGCACAATTGCTGCGCGACAAACAGGTGTTTGGCGGAAAAATGGAGAAGCTTTTTCAGACAAGCAGGCTGTGGGATTGTATCAATACCCATGATTTTAGCTTAAGAGAAGAATTTGCCGTGAAAAATGCAGTTCCCACTGCAGAAGGAGCCATCAGCATTGCAATGCAGAAATATCCCGGCACACTCAACGGCAGCCGATGCTTGGTTGCGGGATTCGGCCGCATCGGGAAAGTGCTTGCATGGATGCTGCGCGGCATCGGCGCCGTGGTAACGGTCAGCGCAAGAAGGCAATCGGATCTGGCGTGGATTCGTTCCTATGGATACTCTGCAGTTTTGACAGAACATGTGGGGGAGGGAACATACGATATCATCTTTAACACAGTGCCAAGTCAGGTGTTCAGCCGTTCTGTGCTGAAAAAAATGCAGTATCGTCCTGCCCTCATTGATCTTGCATCACTGCCCGGCGGCGTGGATCGGCAAGCCGCGGATGAATTTGGCATCCAAGTGATTCAGGCTTTGTCCCTTCCGGGAAAAGTTGCGCCGAAAGCTGCGGGTGAAATCATCAAAGAAACCATTTTCAATATTTTGAAGGAGTGAAACAGCTTTGAATGAGATAACTTTCGGATTCGCTATGTGCGGATCCTTTTGCACGTTTGACAGCGTATTAGATGAAATGAGAAAAATTGCAAAAAAAGGGTATCGCCTTTTGCCGATTATGTCGGAAAACGCTTCTTCCACAGATACCCGCTTTGGCCGTGCAAAGGATTTTCTCTGGCAGGTCAGCGATATTTGCGGCCGAGATGTGATTACCAGTATTGTAGGGTCCGAACCAATCGGCCCGAAAAAGCTTGTGGATTTAATGATTGTAGCGCCTTGTACGGGCAACACACTTGCAAAGCTGGCAAATGGCATTACAGATACAGCGGTGACAATGGCTGTAAAATCTTGTTTGAGAATCGGCATTCCGGTTGTATTGGCTCCTGCGACCAATGATGCCTTAGCAGCTTCCGCGCAAAATATTGGCAGATTGATGAATGTAAAAGATATTTATTTTGTGCCCATGCGGCAGGATAATCCAGAAAAAAAGCCGCATTCCGCTGTGGCGGATTTCAGCCTGATTCTTCCAACAGCTCTTGCCGCGTTAGAAGGAAAACAATTGCAGCCCGTTTGGAGATAGAAAATATGGACGCCTAGCTTGAAAATGAAATCAAAAATTGTTATTATGATAAAAGAATGGAAGTGAAATCTGCAATGCTTTACTGTTCAAAGTGTCAGATGCTTGTCACAACAGGGGATGTGTGCCCTTCCTGCGGAGGAACAAAGCTTCGTGAGGTAGGGCACAACGACCCTGTTTTGTTATATACGGCGGATGAGACGAATCTCGATAACATACGTGCTGCCTTAGATGAAAATGAAATCCCGCATGAAGAACGAATGTGCGGGCCCGGTGCCCCACCTTCCATTCTGTACGGGAAAGCGCCGTACGCAAACTACCATATCTTTGTACCGTTTCAAGCAGTAGAGCGTTGTAAGGAAATCTTACAGGAAATTGGGGTATCGGGCGAAAACGACTGTGTTTCGGAGATTGACGAAACCGAAGAAAAAGAGAAATCAAACAAGAACCAAGTCAAACTGGCTTATTGTAGAATGATGACCGCTATTTTGTTCCTGAGTCTGGTTGCTGTTGTTGTCTTTTTTACAGATCAATTCATTGATTTTCTAAAATCAATTTTTGTCTAAAATAAAAAGAATATTCAAAAAGGAGTTTGTTTTATGCCACAACATATAGATACGGCGTGCATACACGCAGGATACGAACCAAAAAACGGGGAGCCGCGCGTTGTCCCAATTGTACAAAGTACGACTTTTAAATACGACAGTGCGCAGACACTGGGAGAGCTTTTTGACCTGAAAGCGGACGGCTTCTTCTACTCCAGAATCGGTAATCCAACGGTCGACGTCGTCGAAAAGAAAATTGCCGCTTTGGAAGGCGGCGTTGGAGCACTGTTAACTTCCGCAGGGCAGGCTGCTTCTTTAATTTCCGTTTTAAATATCTGCCGTGCAGGAGACCATATGATTGCATCCAGCGCAATCTATGGCGGAACGTTCAACCTGTTCAATAAAACTATGCGTGAAATGGGAATTGAATGTACTTTTGTTCCCGCGGATTGTTCGGAAGAGGAGCTTAACGCTGCCTTTCGAGACAATACGCGCTGTGTGTTTACAGAGACACTGTCTAATCCGGCACTTGTGGTCACGGATTTGGAACTATTTGCGAAGGCAGCACATGCACATGGTGTTCCGCTGATTGTGGACAATACTTTTCCAACGCCGGTAAATTGCCGCCCGTTTGAATTCGGAGCGGATATTGTGGTACATTCAACCACAAAATATATGGATGGGCACGCGGTGCAAGTTGGCGGTGCTATTGTAGACAGCGGCAAATTTGACTGGAACAACGGGAAGTTCCCGATGCTGACCGAACCGGATGAATCCTATCATGGGACTGTCTATACCAAAGATTTCGGAAACAGTGCCTATATTGTAAAAGCACGTGTGCATTTAATGCGCGACCTTGGGGCGCAGTCTTCACCTATGAACGCCTTTTTGCTGAATCTAGGTCTGGAAACGCTTGCGCTTCGTGTTCAGCGCCACTGCTCCAATGCCTTGGCTGTTGCCGAATTTTTGGAAAACAATGATAAAATTGAATGGGTGAACTATCCGGGCTTAAAAAGCAACAAATATTATAACCTCGCCCAAAAATATATGCCTAACGGTACCTGCGGAGTTATCTCCTTTGGTGTCAAAGGCGGACGAGAAGCAGCGGCAAAGTTTATGGAAAATTTGAAACTTGCTTCCATTGTCATCCATGTTGCTGATTTGAGAACCTGTGTATTGCATCCTGCAAGCACAACTCACAGGCAGTTAAATGATGAGCAACTCAAGCAAGCCGGCATTAGCCCGAATATGCTCCGCATGTCCGTTGGTATTGAGAATATTGAAGATATTTTGGATGATATTCGCGGTGCTTTAGAAAAACTTTAACAGTAATATTTCCTCTGACAAAAATGACCTCCGATGAAAATCGGAGGTCATTTTTGTCATTTGCTTTTTAACAGTTTTGCTTTGTGCTTTTTTGAAGAAAAAATGAGGTCGCCGCGTTCCGAAAGCAAAATTGCCATAAAAATCAGAACAAACCCGGCAAAGGAACGCAGTGTAAGGGACTCATGCAAAAAGATTATGCCGCAGATAGTGCCAAATACGGATTCGAGCGTCATAATTAAAGATGCTTTCGATGGTGATATGTATTTCTGGCACACTGTTTGGAGAACAATTGTCAGCATGGTACCGATTAATGCTAGATAAAGCAGGGATAACACAGAAGAGGTTGGAAGAAACGAAGGAATGTCTTCAGTAAAGAATGCAACTGGCAGTGCAAAAAGAGCGGTAGCGGCGGACTGTGTGATGCAGAGCAGTATAGGGTCGTTTTTTTCGGTTAGAATACTTATAGTTACAATTTGAAGGGCAAAAAACAGGCCGCAAGATACGGAAAGAAGATCGCCGAAATTCATGGTAAAATCATTTTGAATGGAAAGCAAACCCACTCCGGTAATGCATAGACCGGCCGCAATTAGATGAAAAGCTCGCGGCTTTTGTTTTTTTATTGCCCAATATAAGAAAGGAACTATCACGCAATAAACAGCCGTTAAAAACGCATTATTGCCGGCGGTTGTATATTTGACTCCTACTGTTTGCAACTCGAAGGCTAGGAAGTTTTCAAGACCTATCAAAAGCCCAAATTTTATGTAGGATTTTGTGAGCTTTTTCAGTCGCTGAAAAAAGATTAGGCATAGCGAAATAGCCGCAATACCAAACCTTATAGCAATCATTGTTGCAGCGGGGACCGTATCTGTGGCGTTTTTGACTACTACAAAGCTGCTTCCCCATATCATAGTGACAAGTACAATGCCAAGTTCGGCTACGAAGGATCGACTTCTGAGAATTTTCAAAATAGCACCTCAAATTGTTTTAGATAGAATGATGACTTTTTTAATGGATATTATAACATTGCTTTTCCAAACCAGCAATACAGAAAATGTGATTCTGTTTCTATTTTGTAAATTTTGGAGGAATCCTATTGATGCAATCTTTTCTAAATTAGTGAACTGTGGTATAATTATTCTCGTTTCACCGAATTTGTTGTGGAGATGAAATTTATCATGTTAAAAATAGAACAGCGGACTGTTTGCGATGGCGTGAATTTCCGCAGCATACGGGATGATCGCTTTAAAACAATCCGCATGTCAGTTCATTTTTTGTACCCTCTTGCACAAGAGACTGTTTCTGCAAATGCCATTCTTCCTTTTCTGCTGAGCCGTGCCAGCAGAAAATATCCTGATTTTACGAAACTGAATGCTCATCTTGCCGAACTTTATGGCGCGGTACTTGATGCGGATGTGCAAAAACTTGGAGATGTTCAAATTTTATCCGTTTCTGCATCCGGAATTGCTGATCGATACTCGTTAAATGGTGAAAGCGTATCTGCAGAATTGGCTAAACTCCTCTGCAGCATTGTATTTGATCCGCATCTGGAAAACGGTTGTTTTCCAAGGCAAGGTTTCGAACAAGAAAAGCGTCAATTAATTGAGATGGTGGATTCTGAGTTTAACGATAAGCGTATGTATGCAAAACTGCGCTGCGAACAACTGATGTGTGCAAACGAACCATATGGAATTGGACGCTGCGGAACTCGGCAGCAGATTCAGGATCTTAAACTTGAAGAATTGACGAAAGTTTGGGAAAATCTGATACATCATGCGAAAGTAGAAATCATGGTCCTCGGTGATTGTGATCCGGAACCTGTCTATCAAGATTTCTATGCCGCATTTCACAATCTTGCCAGAACTGAAACGGTTGACTGCCCAACTAAAGTAATACCCACTGCACAAAACACTACGGAAACCACGGAAAAAATGGATGTTGTGCAATCAAAGCTGGTAATGGGCTTTCGAACCGGATGTGCTGAACCGGAGAATCAAGTGCCGGCCATGAAGCTTTTCAATGCCTTGTTCGGCGCAACTCCAAACTCTAAATTGTTTATGAATGTGCGTGAAAAGCTGAGTCTTTGCTATTACTGCAGCTCGCTTTACAACCCGATGAAAGGAATTCTCTTAGTTCAAAGCGGAGTCGAAACAAAAAATGTAGACCGGGCAAAAGAAGAAATTTTGAATCAATTAGAAGAAATTAAAAAAGGTCATTTTGATGATGATGAACTGTCTGCAGCCAAATTGAGCCTTTGCAACAGCTACCATACTTTATCGGATTCATTAAATGGTCTGGAAGCATGGTATCTGTCCCAGACATTTCGCCCCCATGTGAAACAACCGGAGGATGAGGCTCGATTAGTTAATGGTGTGTCACGTGAACAAGTCATAGAAGCTGCACAAAAGATAACACTGGATACTGTTTATCGCTTGGAAGGAAAAGGGGGGAACGTCTGATGGATTGGCTTAAAAAAGTTGAGGGAGAACGCACAGGAGATTGTTATTTTACCGGAAAACATCCTTCCGGGCTGACTGTATATATCTACCCTAAAGAAAAGAATAATTCGACTTATGCAATTTTTGGAACAAAATATGGTTCCATTGATAATTGTTTCAAAATTCATGGAGAAAAAGAAACACACAAAGTTCCGGAAGGCATTGCTCATTATCTAGAGCATAAATTGTTTGAAAGTGAAGACGGTGATGCGTTTGAACGTTTTGCAAAGACTGGGGCTTCCGCAAACGCATATACCTCTTTTGATATGACTTGCTATCTTTTTTCTTGTACGGAGAATGTTTATAAATCCCTCGAAATCCTGTTGGATTTTGTGCAGTCACCGTATTTTACGGAGGCTACTGTACAGAAAGAACAGGGGATTATTGGACAAGAAATTAAAATGTACGATGATGACCCACACTGGAGGGTTCTTTTTAATCTGCTTGGAGCGCTCTATCATAAACATCCGGTCAAAAATGATATTGCCGGCACGGTGAAAAGTATTGCACAGATTACACCGGAACTTTTATATCAATGTTATAATACTTTTTACAACTTAAATAATATGGTATTATGCATTGCAGGAAATGTACAGCCGGAACAGGTGGCGGAAATTTGTGACAAGATGCTCAAACCTTCCCAACCGATTCAGGTTGAACGGATTTTTGAAGAAGAGCCTGCTCATATTGCACAGGCAAAAGTTGAGCAGAAACTTTCTGTTGCAGTTCCGCTTTTTGAACTTGGATTTAAGGAACCAGTCGGCAAAGAGCGCCTTTCCTCAAAAGAGATTGCAGAAACCGAAATCCTTTTGGAAGCACTGTCTTCCAACGCAACTCCTTTATTCCGCCGTTTGATGGATGCTGAATTAATTAACGAAGCATCTTTTGGATACGAATATTTTGAAGGCCCTGGCTATGCTTCTGTTATCTTTTCCGGCGAATCAAAAAATCCGGAACAGGTGGCACAGGAAATCAAAAAAGAAATTGAAAAAATCCGGAACAATGGCTTTGAACGGCAGATTTTTGAGTGCGCGAAAAAAGCCGTCTATGGGAAAAATATTGCTTCACTAAACAATGTGGGAAGTATTGCCAATTCTCTGGTATCGCTGGCTTTTTCCGGACGTGAATTGTTTGAATATATTGACGCTGTTGCGGCAGCAGATATGGATTCTGTAATGAAAAGGCTGGAAACACAGCTTCGTCCAGAATATTCTTCCCTTTCCGTCGTTTTGCCCAAATAAATAGCATTTCATACTGCTGGTGCTTGCCACGCGAAAGCTCAGCAGATATTCGCAATCTAAATTTGTGCTGCGTGGAGAAATGGTGGTGTAAGGATGTATCATGTTCAATTTCCGGGACTTGGTATCAATGTTACTCTGGATCCCATCGCTTTTAGAATAGGAAATCATCCGATTGCTTGGTACGGAATCATCATAGCAACGGGATTTCTTCTGGCATTTTTTTATGCAATGGTAAGCTGCAAAAAATTTCATGTCGATCAAGATCGTTTCGTTGATGTCGTTATGGTCGGCATTATTTTTGGAATCATTGGCGCCAGACTGTATTATGTGCTTTTTGATGCCAGCGACCAATATATTAAAAACCCAATCAGCGTTCTATACATCTGGAACGGTGGTTTGGGTATTTATGGCGGTATTATTGGCGGATTGCTGTTTGGTTCCCTCATGGCGAAATTCCGTAAACTCAGCATTCCGGCTACACTTGATCTTGCATCCCTAGGATTTTTAATCGGCCAAACCATTGGACGCTGGGGTAACTTTGTCAATCAGGAGGCTTTTGGCAGAGAAACAGATTTGCCATGGCGAATGGTGAGCGAGAATACCACCCTTGTTTCCGCCACCGGCGTGCATCCTTGTTTCCTTTACGAGTCCATCTGGTGCCTGATTGGCTTTATTCTGCTACATATTTTCAGCAGAAAGTATAGAAGATACGATGGACAGGTGTTCTTGCTGTACATCCTTTGGTATGGTACCGGGCGTTTCTTTATAGAAGGCCTGAGAACCGATAGCCTGATTACACCGATTATTCCTCTTAGGGTATCCCAGGTTGTAGCGGCAGCAACAGTAATTACCTCCATTGTGTTACTGGTTGTATTTCGGAACAGAACGGTATTGACCGGCTGTGGCTCACATAAAATAATGGAACTTAATTCCATTGTGGATGAAATAAAACCTGAGGAAGTGGAAGATACTTACATCGATGACGGCACAAGCACGATTTTTGATTCTGCACAAGAAGCCAGAGCTTTGATGCAAAGTGAATCGGACGATGAGAACACTAGCAATTTAAAGGGAACAGATACTGACAGCACAGCAGAGACGCAGCACAGTGAAGGTACTTCCTCAGAAGCAGGAGAAGAAAAGGAGGAAAATGCAGAAGATGGCAAAATTGATTGATGGGAAGGCAATTTCAGCAGATATTCGGGCCGAAATTGCACTCGAGGTGCAGGAACTGAAAAAAAGCGGTATTATTCCCGGACTTGCGGTGGTTATAGTTGGCGATGATCCCGCTTCACAAACTTATGTGAGAAATAAAGAGAAAGCCTGTGCGGCAGTGGGTATTTATTCGGAGAAGTACGCTCTGCCCGAAAATACACATCAAGATGAATTGTTTGATTTAGTAAACCGTCTGAACCACAAAAAAGAAATTCACGGTATTCTGGTGCAACTGCCTTTACCGGACGGGCTGGATGAAGAATCTGTCATAGAAACTATTGACCCATGGAAAGATGTCGATGCGTTTCATCCATCCAATGTGGGACGTATCATGATTGGCAATCACCGTTTTCTGCCATGCACTCCTGCGGGCATTATGGAACTGCTTCGTAGAGAAAAAATTTCTGTAACGGGTAAAAACTGTGTTGTTGTTGGGCGAAGCAACATAGTTGGCAAGCCGATGGCAATGCTCCTGATGCATGCGAACGGCACAGTCACCATATGCCACAGCAAAACAAAGAATTTGAATGAAATCTGCCGAAATGCGGATATTTTGGTTGCCGCTGTAGGAAAACCAAAATTTATCACAGCCGATATGGTAAAACCGGGCGCTTGTGTGATTGATGTCGGAATGGATCGAGATGAAAATAATAAGCTATGCGGTGACGTGGATTTTGAAAGCGTCAGCAAGATAGCATCTTATATTACGCCGGTTCCGGGCGGTGTCGGTCCAATGACGATTGCAATGCTTCTGCGCAACACAGTTACCGCTGCTAAAATACAAAATGGTATCCCTAATCGGAAGAAAGTCTGCTGATTCTATGAGCAATTTGTTACGCTCTATACGTTCTCCAAAAGACCTGCAGCGACTGTCATCGGAGCAATTGGAACAACTTTGTGCTGAAATTCGGGAACAAATCATTCAAACGGTGTCAACCAACGGCGGGCATTTAGCATCAAACCTTGGGGTGGTCGAGCTTACAGTCGCCTTGCATCGTGTTTTTCACTCACCGGAAGATAAAATTATCTGGGATGTAGGACACCAAGCATATACCCATAAGATGCTGACAGGCAGACTTGACCGTATAGACAGTATCAGAACTCGCGGAGGGCTTTCGGGTTTTCCTAACCGGAATGAAAGCCCGCATGATCCTTTGACCTCCGGGCACAGCAGTACTTCTATTTCGGCTGCGCTGGGTATTTTCAAGGCAAAAGAATTAAAAAATGAACCAGGGCATGTGATCGCTGTCATTGGCGATGGTGCTCTCACCGGCGGCCTTGCATATGAAGGTTTGAACAATGCGGGGCGGCTTCATAAAAATTTTATTGTTGTTTTGAATGACAATAAAATGTCCATATCTCGCAATGTTGGCTCAATGGCGCGCTACCTAGCACGGATTCGCACAAAACCATCTTATTTTAGAATTAAAGGAAATATTGAGACTATTTTAGATCATATTCCCGGAGTCGGAAGGCCGTTCCGGTATGCATTGACAAAATCTAAAGCCGTTTTAAAACAGCTCTTATACAACAGTACCATTTTTGAAGACATGGGCTTTTATTATTACGGTCCTTTTGACGGTCATGATACGGAAAAATTGATTGAAGTATTCAATAATGTAAAAACCATACAACATCCTGTACTAATCCATGTGATGACGCAAAAAGGACGCGGATATTCGTTCGCAGAAAAAAATCCAAAGGCTTTTCATGGAATTTCCCGCTTTAATGTGGAAACCGGAAAGCCGGTTCAATCGAGCGGCAGTTTTTCTTCTGTTTTTGGGAATAAAATCTGTTCCCTTGCAGAGGCAGACGAAAGAATTTGTGTGATTACGGCTGCGATGCAGGAAGGAACGGGTTTAACAGCTTTTGCAAAGAAATTTCCAAAACGTTTTTTTGACACCGGTATTGCAGAAGAGCACGCGATTACTTTTGCCGGAGGTCTTGCCTGCGAAGGGATGCTTCCTGTTTTTGCTGTCTATTCTTCCTTTTTACAGCGAGGATACGACCAGCTTATTCATGACGTTGCTTTGCAAAGAACAAAGGTAGTTCTTGCTGTTGACCGTGCCGGAATTGTTGGAGAAGATGGAGAAACCCATCAGGGGATTTTCGATGTTGCCTTTCTCAGCACCATTCCAGGGATTACAATTTACTCTCCGTCCTATTATGACGAACTGCAAATCTGTCTCTATCAGGCTTTGTATCATTGTGAAGGACTAGCCGCGGTTCGATATCCTAGGGGCGGACAGCTTTTCTGTCCATTCGATTTCCACGGAAGTCGGAACACCTATGACCTTTACGGGGATGAATCTTCGAAAATTGTCTTAGTCACTTATGGAAGATTGTTTTCCAATGCCTGTCAGGCATTGATGGACATTAAGTCCAAGGGATTGAATGCCCGTATTATCAAATTAAACCGGATTTTTCCGGTTGATCCAGAGGCAATTCAAAGCGCTTTAAAAGCCGAGGCTGTTTTTTTCTTTGAAGAAGGAATTGAACAAGGCGGTATTGGCGAGCGTTTTGCTTATTTGTTACATCAAGCTGCTTATAAGGGAAAGTTTTATCTGCGCGCGATACATGGCTTTGTCCCACATGAGACTATGAAAGAAGCCTTGGAAGAGTTAGGGCTCAGCGCAGAGGAAATGGCTAAAATGATTATATCGGAGTGCTCACATTGATTCAGAAAAAAAGGCTGGACTGTTTGATTTTTGACCGCGGTTTTACAGAGAGCAGAGAAAAAGCCAAAGCGGTTATTATGGAAGGTAAAGTATATATCAATGGACAAAAGCAGGATAAACCGGGTACAATGTTTCCAGTGGATGTTCCCATAGAAGTGCGCGGTGACAAACTTGCCTATGTAAGCCGCGGAGGGCTGAAATTGGAAAAGGCTCTTCAGGTGTTTCCAATCAGTCTAAAAGATAAAATTGTCATGGACATTGGCGCGTCTACCGGCGGATTTACAGACTGCATGCTTCAAAATGGTGCTAAAAAAGTTTACTCAATAGACGTGGGATATGGTCAGCTTGCTTGGAAACTTCGCATTGATCCCCGCGTGGTTAATTTGGAGCGGACTAATGTCCGCTATCTGACAAAAGAGCAGGTTCCGGAGCCAATTTCTTTTTTTAGTGTGGATGTATCTTTTATCTCGTTACGGTTGGTTTTGCCGGTTGCGCGTCAGTTTTTAGAGGAGAACGGTCAGGCTGTGTGTTTAATTAAGCCGCAATTTGAAGCAGGACGGGAGAACGTGGGAAAAAAAGGAGTTGTAAGAGACCGAAAGGTTCACATTCAAGTTATTTCCCGCATAGTGGATTTTGTTAGGGAAAATGGATTTTCCGTTTTAGGGCTGACCTATTCTCCGATAAAAGGTCCGGAGGGAAATATTGAATATCTTTTATATTTGCAGAAATCCGATTTCCCGGAAAATCATACACCGGATATTGTGGCTTTGGTGGAAGAATCCCACCGGAAATTAAATGGCGGTGAAACAGATTGAATGTTGCGGTAATTCCAAATCTCAGCCGGGATCATGCAAGCTATCACACAATCAAATTAATTCAAAAGCTCCATGATCTTGGTATAAAAGTTTTGATGAAAGAAGATCTTCGGCCGTTTTTTGCGGAACAAGATGTTCAGTTTTATTCCGATATGATAGAGATGATCCAAGACTGCGATATCATTATTGCGGTAGGCGGGGATGGAACTATTATCCATTGTGCAAGAAATGCCGCATCTGCAAAAAAGCCGATTCTTGGTATCAATATTGGAAGGCTAGGTTTTATCGCCGGTTTGGAAACAAACGAATTTGACTGTCTGGAAAAACTGATAAATGGAAATTATTTTATTGAAGAGCGCATGATGCTGGAAGTTCGTGTGCATGAAAACAATACGATAAAAACTTTTACCGCGTTTAACGATGCCGTAGTTGCAAGGGGAACACTTTCGCGTATTCTTGATTTTAAAGTCCGATTGGATAACACAAAAGTTTGCGATTACCGTGCGGACGGACTGATTATCGCTACGCCGACAGGATCAACAGCCTATTCTCTTTCAGCCGGAGGCCCCATCATAGACCCACAGATGAACTGTATTCTTCTTTCTCCGATTTGCCCTCATTCTTTGCTGAGCAGATCTGTCATTTTTGGGCCGAATGCAAAGCTGAGCATTCAGGCTCATTCTGATTATGAAAGTGAAATTATTCTTACAATTGATGGTGAAGTATTTCTCAAAATTCAGGACGACACTCAAATTGAATTCTCCAAATCCTCAAGCACTGTTAAAATATTAAAGCTGAAAAACAATAATTTTTATGAAATCGTAACCGATAAACTTGGAGAAAGGAGAAATGAGTCATGAAAGAACGACGACATGCGAAAATCTTGGAATTAATCAATAAATATTTTATCGATACGCAGGAGGAACTTCTTCGGAGACTGCGCGAGGAAGGATTTGAAGTAACGCAGGCAACCGTTTCCCGGGACATTAAAGAACTCCGGTTGATTAAAACTTTGACTGCAAATGGCAAATACAGATATACAGTGGGGCAGGAAGAATCAAAGGAACTCACAACAAAATTTTATTCTTTGTTTTCTGACGCCGCTCGTTCCGTCAATTATGCACAAAACATTGTTGTGGTAAAATGTTTAACCGGAATGGCTAACGCTGTATGCGCTACGATGGATAGTCTTCAGTGGGAAAATGTTGTTGGAACGTTAGCCGGAGATGATACGATTTTTATTTTAACAAAGGATGAAAGTTCTGCTCAAAGATTGTCTTCAAAATTGAATGAATTTATCAGGTGATTGCCATGCTGTCACAGCTTTATATTGAAAACATAGCTGTTATAGAAAAAGCGCAGATTGATTTTGGTGCCGGTTTTAATATACTGACCGGTGAAACCGGCGCAGGCAAATCGATTGTGATTGATTCTATTAATGCGATTATGGGCGAACGGACATCAAGAGAATTGATACGCACAGGTGCAGATCATGCTCTTGTATCCGCCGTATTTCATGTGAACAATGAGCAGGCAGCGCGAAAAATTCAGGAATTAGGCTACACGGTGGAAGATGACGGCAGTATCATGGTCCAGCGCATTATTTCGCTTGACGGTAAATCTTCCTGCCGGATTAATGCACGTCCTGCAACGGTATCCGTGTTAAAGCAAATAGGACATTTGCTTATCAATATACATGGTCAGCATGAAAGCTACGGTTTGTTGTCCCCGGAATTGCATATTGGTTATCTAGATAGCATGGGATTGCCAAAGGAACTGCTGCAAAATTATCAGAAAACATATCACGCCATGCAAAATGCCAAAACAGCATTGGAATCTTGTCAGATGGACGAGGCGCAAAAAGCAAGGCAAATTGATTTGTTAACATATCAGATTAATGAATTGGAGGCGGCAAACCTGCGTCCGGGGGAGCAGGAAGAATTGACAAATCAAAAGAATTTGTACCGCAATTCCGAACGGGTTGCACAGGCCATTCTGCAAGCGAAAGCAGCTCTTAACGGTGATGAAGAAACACTGGGGGCTGTTTCAGCTATTTCGGATGCTGCAGAGGCGCTGCGAGATGCCGAAAGTTATCTGCCGGGGCTGCACGAGCTGGCGGATCGACTGCAGTCTATTTCTTATGATTTGGAAGATTGCCAGGATGAGCTGCGCAATTATTCTTCACAACTGGAATATGATCCGTCTGAACTTGATGAAATTGAAGCAAGACTTGATACAATTTATCGGCTTGGACTAAAATATGGCGGCTCCATCGAAGAGATGCTCGCATATCTTGAAAAATGCAGAGAAGAACTCAAAGAGATACAGCTTTCGGATGAAAACGCGGCGAAATTTAAGGAAGAATACAAAAAATATCGTTCGCAGGCGGAATCCCTCGCTGCTCAAATTTCTGCTTGGCGTGCACAAGCCGCGAAGGTTTTTACACAAAAGGTGAAAGAAGAACTTCAATTTTTGAATATGCCAAATGTCACTTTTGAAATTCGGCAGAGCCATGTTCCCATGAATGAAACAGGCTGTGATAGAATAGAATTTTATATCTCAACCAATGCGGGGGAACCTGCTAAGCCGATCGCAAAGGTGGCATCCGGCGGTGAACTTTCGCGTATTATGCTTGCCATTAAAACCGTTTTGGCCGGCCGGGATGATGTTGGCACCCTGATATTCGATGAAGTCGATACAGGAGTCAGTGGAAGTGCAGCAGAGAAGGTTGGAATGAAATTAAAGGAAGTTTCTAAAAATCGTCAGGTTATTTGCGTAACGCATCTGGCTCAAATTGCGGCGCTGGCTGATACGCATTTTCTAATCCGCAAGCAAGTCAGAGACAACCGTACCTTCACACAGGTTGACCGGCTGAATCGAGAGGGACGGCGTCAGGAACTTGCGCGCATTATGGGCGGAGAAAACATCACGCCTTTAATGCTCCAAAACGCTGAAGAAATGCTGCGGCTTGCTGAAAATCGAAAACTTCCGTCTTAATGTAGATTTTTTAAACATATTGGACAGTCTGAGAATATGAAAATTCAGAAGGAGGGTATGCATTGGCGTATTTTGAAAGCGCATCAGTGTACAGAAAATCCGAAGTTTCTCAACTGTCCAATATGGATTTTTAGCTTTACGCCCCATTATTTTGTTGACGATTTGAGTTATTAGTTAAAATTACATTGGAATTTATTGTAAATATAATCGGGCAATCTTGCAAGTGACTTGTGCACAACTCCATTTAGGAGGACTAATATGAAGAAACTAATTGGTATACTGCGAAGTGTTGGTTCAGTTATTCTGCTGATAATTGGACTTTTGTTTTGTGTCATATTGTTTGCTGTCATTCTTAGATTAATACAAGCGTTCTTGTTCGTGCCAAAGGATTACTTGATATGGACAGTTAATCCGCCCGGAAAATATGTTTTCTTTATAATCGCATTTCTGATTTCTGATTTGTGGCTGAAATTATTTCATGAGAAGAAAACAAAACCGGTTAATAAAAAAAATTTGATTCTTGCTTCCATTATCACGGTTGTTCTATTGTATGTTCAAATTACAAGTGTCAGTGTATTTACAGGCGAAGAGATTATAAATTATTCATTTATTCATCCGGTTGCGAAAGAATATTTATACACTGATATTAGTTCCGTTCAAACAGGAGTATATGGAAATGATATTCCTATTGTAAGAGATAAAGGTGATTTTTATTATATTGTGACGTTTGATGACGGAACTAAAATCAACTTGATGGATATGAGCGGGGAGGCTTCTCATGATACCTATTCGCAAATTGAAAACATTGACAAAATCATTATGTCAAAAGGTGTAAAAAAAATATCATCTGAAGATAACATTGAATTAGTGCAATTGGACAAAACCTATATTGAACGTTTTAAAAGAATTATTTGAAATAAATAATTCAGAAAACATTGCATGAATTGGTAAGCATGCATTGGTAAATTATATGCAGTACGGATTGTAGAGCTACATGTTTGGCTGAAAAGCGGTTCTAAAGCCTTGACAATGAGGAGAATTCAAAATATAATATCTCATAACAGCGAAGATGGGAAGAAGTAATTCGTAGCAAACGCTCAGAGAGCCTGCGGTTGGTGAAAGCAGGTGCGGATGCCGAATGAAATACATCCCGGAGCTGCCGGATTGAACAATACGCCCTATTTAGGCCGTATTTAGTAGGTTCGGCCGTGGAAACGCACGTTACAGCGCGTGGGTATGTTTGTACCCGGTAAGGCCGCTTTCGTGAGGAAGACGGTAAATTGAGGTGGTACCGCGGAATTTTCCGCCCTCTGCAAAACTTTGCAGGGGGCTTTTTTAATAGCTCCCTGACAAAAATTGGAGGATGAAATCATGGGTGTTTTTGAAACGTTGGAAGAACGGGGACTCATTGCACAAACAACGGACCGAGAGAAGGTTCGTCACTTGTTAAATGAGGAAAAAACCACGTTTTATGTTGGTTTTGATCCAACTGCGGACAGTCTTCATGTAGGACATTTTATTCCGATTATGGTGATGGCGCATCTTCAGCGTGCAGGGCATACACCGATTGCACTGTTTGGCGGCGGGACCGGTATGGTGGGCGATCCATCCGGAAAAACGGATATGCGCAGAATGTTGACGGAAGAAGAAATTGCGCATAATATTTCCTGTTTCCAAAAGCAAATGTCACGTTTAATTGATTTTTCAGACGATAAGGCAATTATGGCAAACAATGCGGATTGGCTGTCAAATCTGAACTATATCAATTTCCTGCGTGATATTGGTGTCTGCTTTTCCGTTAATCGTATGCTGAGCGCCGAATGTTATAAGCAGCGTCTGGAACGTGGCCTTTCATTCTTTGAAATGAACTATATGATTATGCAAAGCTATGACTTTTTGGAATTGTACCGTCGGTACGGATGCAAACTTCAGCTTGGCGGTGACGACCAATGGAGCAATATCATTGGCGGAATAGAATTGATTCGCCGCAAGGAAAATAAGGAAGCTTATGGCATAACCGTAACCCTGCTGACAAACAGCGAAGGCAAAAAAATGGGTAAAACGGAAAAAGGTGCTGTGTGGCTGGATCCTGAAAAAACTTCTCCGTTTGAGTTTTATCAATACTGGAGAAATGTCGATGATGCTGATGTACTGAAGTGTTTAAAAATTCTAACATTTGTGCCAATGGAGCAAATTAACCAATTTGCTGCTTTGTCCGGTGAACAGCTCAACCCGGCAAAGGAACTCTTAGCTTTTGAAGTGACAAAGCAGATTCATGGTGAGGCAGAAGCTATCAAAGCCAGAGATACGGCATATGCACTCTTTCACAACCGCACAGATACAGAGCACATGCCTGCAACTAATCTAACGCCGGATGATTTTGTAGATGGTTCCGTAGGGATTTTGGATATTTTGGTTAAGGCACAACTTGCGTCCTCACGCGGTGAAGCAAGACGTTTGATTGTTCAGGGCGGTGTTAGTGTGAACGGCAGCAAGGTCACAAACCCAACAACAGTATTTACAGAACAAGATTTTCATAAAGCTGACAAATCTTGTTTAATTATCAAAAAAGGGAAAAAAGTATACCATAAAATTACAATAACACCGTAAAAATATACCTGTTTGGAGAAGTCCAAACAGGTACTTTTTTATCATATGAAAACTCCCGGCTATGCCGGGATGTTCAGAAAAGCTTAAGCGATGAGAAAAATAAAAGATCCTTTTGATATAATGAAGTTGCGGTCTGCCAACTGCAACAGAATATATCAAAAGGAGACATTCGAAATGAAAACGAATGATATAAATAGTTTAAATCATACGAGTTGGAATTGCAAATATCATATAGTTTTTGCACCTAAGTATCGTAGGAAAGTAGCATATGGAAAACTACGAATAGAAATAGGAAAAATATTGAGAGAACTATGCAATTGGAAGCAAGTAGAAATAATAGAAGGAGAGGTATGCCCCGACCATATTCATATGTTGGTTAAGATACCACCGAAAATGAGTGTCTCGGGGTTTGTGGGATTTCTTAAAGGAAAAAGCACACTACTGATTTTTGAGCGACATGCAAATCTAAAGTACAAGTATGGAAATCGAACATTTTGGTGCAGGGGCTATTTTGTAGATACAGCAGGGAAAAATGATAAAGCAATAGCCAAGTACATTAAAAATCAGTTAGAGGAAGATCAAATTGAGGATCAAATGACACTTAAGGAGTATATAGACCCGTTTACGGGTAGCAAGTAACAAACTTTTCGCAAGTGGCAGATCGTATCAGCGCCTTGAGGCGCGGCCAGTAAAACAGGGCTTTGCCCGCATATGAAGAACCCCCGGCTTAGCCGGGGGGTTACTATTATCAGTATTTTGCATCAGCTTTTAAGAAAAACTGCAAAAATAATGAATTTTGCTTCAATACGGCCAATTTTTGTGCATAAAACAGAAATCACTCTTTCAATTGGAAAAAGATTGACACCGCTTTTGAAAAAGCATAAAATTATAAACATACTATTGTGCCATTTTTAACTGGGAATCCGATTGTTCGGCACTTGATTGAAAGATAGGAAAGATCTCATGTTCTATTACTATATTGAGACAGATAAAAAGGAGTAGTGCCAAGGTTTTATTTGCGTGCCAGAATAGGAATTGCGCCGTTATTTCCAGTGGCGTTATTACAGGCTCCTTTATTTTTCCCTTACGGAGTTGTTAGCAATATGAGCAGCATTGTTGTAGCGAATTCGAATCCGGAACATGCGAAAAAAATAGCGGCGGTTCTTCGGTCTAGCGGTTTATACGTTGGGGCTGTCTGTACAACAGGTGCTCAGGTTATGAATTTTACGAGCAAACATTATCACGGCGGTGTTGCGGTCTGTAGTGTGAAGTTGAGAGATATGCCGGCTATCAATCTCCCGAAACTGGTGGGAAATTCTTATGATTTTCTTTTTTTGGTTAGTTCACAGCTTACTTCTATGTGTGAGTCTTTGGAACACGCTACTCTAATGTTGCCGATTAACCGAATGAGTTTGATTTCCACAGTGAATATGTTTTTGAATTTGGCGAATTATACTTCTCCTTCTATCAAACAAAAGCTAGCTGAAGGAAACTATGATGCTAAACAACTGATTCAAGATGCAAAGAGCCTGCTGATGAAACGCAACCACTTTACGGAACCACAGGCACACCGATTTTTGCAAAAAAAGAGCATGGATACGGGAAAAAAGATGGTGGAATCCGCCATGATTGTCTTGAATTCATAGGGAGGCAGTGCAATGAAATTTACAAAAATGCAGGGCATTGGCAACGATTATATTTATGTGAATTGTTTCGAAGAAAAAGTTGAGAATCCGTCAGAACTTGCCGTTCGGTTGAGCGACCGCCATTTCGGCATCGGATCGGACGGCATTATTTTTATTGAACCCTCAAAAGTCGCAGATTGTAAAATGAATATGTATAATGCTGACGGCTCCCAAGGAAAAATGTGCGGAAATGGGATTCGTTGTGTTGGAAAATATGTTTATGAACGAGGGATTGCCAAAAAGGAAATACTGCAGGTGGAAACTCTAAGCGGAATCAAAACGCTGCACTTAAACATTGCAGACGGGCAAGTGAAAACAGTTGAAGTCAATATGGGAAAGCCCATTCTGAAGTCCGCTGATATTCCAGTTCTTTTTTCTAAAGATCAGGTGCTTAATGAACCACTAACCGTGGGTGGAAAGGAATACCATATTACCTGTGTTTCCATGGGAAATCCGCATTGTGTTGTATTTGTCGAAAATGTGGATGATTTAAAATTGGAAGAAATCGGACCTCTATTTGAAAACCACCCGATATTTCCTGACCGAGTTAACACAGAATTTGTTCAGATTCTAGATAAAATTGAATTGAAAATGCGTGTTTGGGAACGAGGCTCCGGTGAAACGCTTGCCTGCGGAACCGGTGCGTGTGCTGTTGCATGCGCAGCAGCATGGAATCGGGTGACGGAAAGGAATGTTAAAATTCACTTAAAAGGCGGAGATCTTTTGATTCGATGGGATGAGCAAACTGGTGAAATTTTTATGGAAGGACCTGCTGAATTCGTCTTTGACGGAACAGTGGAAATCTGATATAATATTCATTCAGAATGTATATTATGAATTGTTTGGGAAAGGAATGGCCGAATTTGCTGAAAATTAATGAGAATTTTGTAAAGCTGCCAGCTAGTTATTTATTTGTGGATATTGCAAAAAAAGTTGAGCGATTTATGCAGCAACATCCCGAAACAGAGGTAATTAAGCTGGGGATCGGCGATGTAACAAGGCCTCTTCCAAAGGCTGTTGTGGATGCTATGAAGCATGCTGCAGAGGAAATGGGGGATGCATCAACTTTCCGTGGATATGGCCCTGAGGCTGGATATTTATTCTTGCGAGATGCAATTTGCAAAAATGATTACCAGAGCAGAGGCGTAGATATCACTCCCGATGAAATTTTTGTCAGTGACGGTGCAAAATGTGATACAGGCAACATTGGTGATATTTTTGACCGAGATAATACCGTAGCTGTTTGCGACCCTGTTTATCCGGTTTATGTAGATACAAATGTCATGGCGGGCAGGGCAGGTGAATATTCCCCTGAACACGGATGGAGCAAAATTATTTACATGCCGTGCAGCAAAGAGAATGGATTTTTGCCGGAACTTCCTAAAAAACAGGCTGATTTGATTTACCTTTGTTTCCCGAATAATCCAACAGGCATGGGTATTCATAAGGATGAATTGAAGAAATGGGTGGATTATGCTTTAGAGCATCATTCTATCATACTTTACGATGCAGCTTATGAAGCATTTATCACAGATCCTGATATGCCGCATAGCATCTATGAAATCGATGGAGCAAAACGGTGCGCAATTGAATTCCGCAGTTTTTCCAAGACCGCTGGTTTTACCGGTGTTCGCTGTGCCTTTACAGTGGTGCCAAAGGATCTTGTATTTAACGGAGTGTCGCTCAATCGTCTTTGGGAACGCCGTCAGTCAACCAAAATGAATGGTGTGTCTTATATAGTACAGCGCGGCGCGGAAGCGGTCTATTCCGAAGAAGGGCAACGGGGAATTCGTGAAAATATTTCCTATTATCAGAACAATGCTAAAATTATGCTCGATGGTCTCACAAAAGCCGGATTTGAAGTGTACGGCGGAATCAATTCACCTTATGTATGGCTGAAGACACCGGATGGTCTCTCTTCTTGGGAATTTTTTGATCTGCTGCTTTCAAAAACCGGTGTCGTTGGTACTCCTGGTTCCGGCTTTGGACAGGCAGGCGAGGGTTATTTCCGCCTTACCAGTTTTAATACTATGGAAAACACAAAAAAAGCAGTTGAGCGGATTGTAGATGCTTTTTCCGCATCATAAACAATCATAAATCGTTTGGGATATATTGACTGAGATACAAGAATGGTTGGTGATGGAATGAAAGCACAACTCATGCTCGAAAACGGCATGATTTTCGAAGGCGAAGGGTTCGGTGATGAACACGATACCCTTTGTGAAGTGGTTTTCAATAGCGCCATGTGCGGTTATTCAGAACTCCTGACGGATCCCTCTTACGCGGGTCAAGGGGTTGTTATGGCATACCCGTTAATTGGAAACTATGGTATCTGCTATGATGATATGGAATCCACACGTCCTTGGGTCTCTGCATTCATTGTGCATACCCTGTCCGAGATACCAAGCAATTTTCGCAGTGAAACGGACCTTGATACGTTTTTAAAGAACAATCATATTCCCGGCATGCTAGGTGTTGACACAAGGGCTCTCACAAGAGTTTTGCGCGAAAGCGGAACGATGCGTGGAATGATTGCATTTGGGGATCATGTTAATACGGAAAAAATGAAAAGCGAACTGCAATCTTTTTCTATGCCGCCAACCGTCCCGCTTGTCAGTTGTAAGGAGAGTTCTACCTATGGCGACGGGCCGATTCGTGTAGCACTTGTTGATTATGGTGTAAAGAACAATATCATTCGTTCTCTTGTAAAGCGGGGATGCACTGTAAAGCGCTTTCCGTTTGATACATCTTTTGAAGAAATGCTGGAATTTCAGCCGGATGGAATCATGCTGTCAAATGGTCCGGGAGACCCAAAAAATTGCAAAAAATCAATCGAAGAACTGAAAAAAGTATATGCATACGGCATTCCTACATTTGCCATTTGCCTTGGACATCAGCTGATGGCTCTTGCCATGGGCTTTGATACATATAAATTAAAATATGGTCACAGAGGAATTAATCACCCTGTCAAAGATCTTGCTGAAAACAGGGTTTTCATCACTTCCCAAAACCATGGCTATGTAGTTAATGCCGAAACAATTGATCCTTCAATTGCAGACATTCGTTTTGTCAGTATGAACGATGGCAGCATTGAGGGATTAAATTATAAAAATGGAAAAGTTTTTTCCGCGCAGTTTCATCCTGAGGCTTCACCGGGTCCCCTTGATACCGGCTTTTTGTTTGACAAGTTTATTTCTCTGATGGGAGGGAGCCGCCTGTGAGCAAGAGAAAAGATATCAAGAAAGTTGTTATCATTGGATCCGGCCCCATAATTATTGGACAAGCGGCAGAATTTGACTATGCGGGCACTCAAGCTTGCCGCGCCCTGCGTGAAGAAGGCATAGAAGTTATTTTGATTAATTCAAATCCTGCCACCATTATGACCGATCGTCAGATTGCCGATAAGGTATATATTGAGCCGCTGACCACAGAAACAATCAAAAAAGTTATACTCAAGGAAAATCCGGACAGTATTCTTCCAACTTTGGGTGGACAGAATGCGCTGAATTTAGCGGTGGAACTTGAAGAATCCGGATTTTTAAAAGACAATCATGTGGAAATGATTGGAACCAATGCAAACACAATCCGAATGGCAGAAGACCGTGAATTATTTAAAGAGGCAATGGAACGGATTCATCAGCCAATTGCCGAAAGTCTTATTGCTGAAAACTTGGATGAATGTATAAAAGCAGCCAACAAAATCGGATATCCCGTTGTGGTTCGTCCCGCCTATACGCTTGGCGGCACCGGTGGCGGAATTGCCTCTAATGAAGAAGAACTGATTAATATTGCTACCGTTGGATTGCACAGAAGCCGTGTTCATCAGGTTTTGATTGAACGCAGCATCGCAGGCTGGAAAGAAATTGAATATGAAGTCATGCGGGACAAGAATGACAACTGTATCACAGTTTGCAACATGGAAAACATTGACCCTGTTGGCGTTCATACCGGCGACTCCATTGTGGTGGCACCTTGTCAGACACTGGCGGATAAAGAACTTCAAATGCTGCGCAGCGCGGCCTTGTCCATTATACGTGAATTAAAAGTGGAAGGCGGCTGTAACGTACAATTTGCGTTAAATCCAGATAGTTTTGAATATGTGGTTATTGAGGTAAATCCGCGTGTAAGCCGTTCCTCTGCGCTTGCATCTAAGGCTACCGGCTATCCGATTGCAAAAGTGGCGTCAAAAATTGCACTCGGATATACCCTTGACGAAATTCCAAACGCGATTACAAAGAAAACGTTTGCTTGTTTTGAGCCAACCTTGGATTATTGTGTAGTTAAAATTCCACGCTGGCCATTTGATAAATTTGTTTTTGCAAAACGCACGCTCGGAACACAGATGAAGGCAACCGGTGAAGTAATGGGAATTGCTCCGGATTTTGAAGCAGCGCTGATGAAAGCCATCCGCTGCTTGGAACAAAATGTATTTAGTCTCAGAGATGCTACTTTTGCCGAGATGTCGGATTCTGAATTGGAAAAAAGACTTCATGTTGTGGACGACCGCCGTATGTGGGCGGTAGCGGAAGCTTTGCGCCGTGGTGTTTCCTTTGACCATATCTTTGAGATTACAAAGATTGACCGGTGGTTCTTGCAGAAATTTTATAATATTATTCAGGTGGAACAAGAGTTAGCCCAAAAAGAGATGACAAAAAGTCTGCTTTTAAAGGCGAAAAAATACGAATTTATGGATAAGACCATTGCTGAACTTTCCGGCAAAAGTGTTGAAGAGATTCGGTCATTGGAAGAAAAATGGAATATCCACCCGGTTTATAAAATGGTGGATACCTGTGCTGCCGAATTCGATGCGGAAACGCCATACTATTATTCTAGCTACGGAACCGAAAATGAATCCATCCCCGGAAAAGGACGGAAAAAAATCCTTGTGGTAGGATCCGGACCTATCCGCATTGGACAAGGCATTGAATTTGATTTTTGTTCCGTGCATAGTGTTTGGGCGTTAAAAGAGCTTGGTTATGAGACCATCATTGTAAACAACAACCCGGAAACCGTCAGTACGGACTTCGATGTTGCTGACAAACTGTACTTTGAACCTCTTACAGAAGAAGATATCCTCCATATTGTGCAGTTAGAGAAACCGGATGGTGCCGTTGTGCAGTTTGGCGGACAGACGGCTATCAAGCTGGCTCAGGCGATTGAGCAAATGGGAATTCCTCTGATGGGCACCAATTATGACAGTATAGATGCAGCGGAAGACCGCAAGCGTTTTGATGCAATTTTGAAACAATGCGGTATTCCGCGTGCGGAAGGCAGAACCGTGTTTACCTGCGACGAAGCATTGGCTGCAGCACGAGAACTCGGTTATCCGGTGCTGGTACGTCCGTCCTATGTTCTTGGCGGACAGGGAATGCAGATTGCGTATTCTGATGAAGATGTTATTCAGCAGATTGGAATTATCAATCGTGTAACGCAGGAACACCCGATTCTTATTGACAAATACATCATGGGTATTGAGGTGGAAGTTGATGCTGTTTGCGATGGTACCGACTCTGTGATCCCCGGAATTATGCAGCATATTGAGCGTGCCGGCGTTCACTCAGGCGACAGCATTTCTGTCTACCCGGCTATTGGTGTAAAAAAAGAAATGCAGAATAAGATTGTGGAATATACTCGCCGCTTGGCGAAAGCCATGAATGTAGTCGGTCTGTTGAACGTGCAGTATATCGTAAAAGACGACGAGGTTTATGTCATTGAAGCGAATCCACGTTCGTCGCGTACTGTTCCTTATATCAGCAAGGTGACAGGTATTCCGATTGTACCCTTGGCAGTTCGAGCATTTTTTGGGCAAAAGTTGCCGGATATGGGGTATCATTACGGTTTGCAGCATGAGCACGATTTAGTTGCTATTAAAATGCCCGTCTTTTCGTTTGAAAAACTGTATGGGCAGGATGTGAATCTTGGCCCTGAAATGAAGTCCACCGGTGAAGTGCTCGGTATTGCTCGTACCTATGAAGAGGCATTAATCAAAGCTTTCTACGGTGCGGGTGTCCATATGATTAAACATGGGCATGTTATCATTACCGTTAAGGACGGCGATAAGGAAGAAATGCTTCCGATCGCCAGAGGACTTTATGACCTTGGCTGGAAGATATATTCTACGACAGGTACGTCGGATTTTCTCAACGACCATGGTATTCCCACCATTCGAACAAAGAAAATCGGGGCTGGAAAACCGGATATTTTAGATCATATTATCTCTGGAGAAATAGATCTTGTGATTAACACTCCATCCAAAGTGGATGAGCATAAGCGCGATGGATATCTCATTCGCCGTAATGCAGTTGAGGCTGGTATTCCATGCCTTACATCACTTGACACCGCGAACGCATTTTTAAACTGTGCACTTCATGTGGACAGTATGAAACTGTCCGTCATTGATATTACAAAAATATCCACATTTGTGAACTTTATTTAAGCATCTGGAGGAAAGAAAATGAAAAAACTGGAGCAGCTTTACGAAGGAAAAGCAAAAAAGGTTTTTGCCACTGATCAAGCAGATTATTGCATCGTTGATTATAAGGATGATGCAACTGCATTCAATGGTCAGAAACGGGGAACGATTATGGGGAAGGGCGTTGTGAACAATAAGATGTCCAACTACCTTTTCCAATTGCTCGAGAAGCATGGTATTCCAACCCATTTTGTGGAGCAACTCAGCGATCGTGAAACACTGGTAAAGAAAGTGGAAATCGTTCCGCTGGAGGTTATTGTCAGAAACAAAGCTGCTGGCAGTTTGGCAAAGCGGCTCGGTTTGGAAGAAGGCACTGCCATGAAATGCCCGGTGCTGGAATTTTGCTACAAATGCGATGCTTTGAATGATCCCATGGTAAATGAGTATCATATTCTTGCAGCGGGATTTGCCACCAAAGAAGAGGTTGACGAAATCTCAAAGATGGCGCTTAAAATCAATGAAATTTTATGTGACTTTTTCCGTTCGGTCAACATTGAACTGATTGATTTTAAGCTTGAATTCGGCCGTTATCATGGCAAAATCATATTAGCGGATGAAATTTCCCCGGATACTTGCCGTTTCTGGGACGTAAACACCCATGAAAAGTTGGACAAAGACCGTTTTCGCCGTGATATGGGCGGAGTGGAAGAAGCTTACCAAGAGGTTATGCAGAGAATTGGGTTATAAGGAATGGATGGTGATCTTTTGAACTGTTCCGTCGCGGAGGACGATTTCGGACATGTGCATGAAGAATGTGGTGTATTCGGTGTTTATTCCGACGGCACCATAGACCCTTCCTATGTAGCGTATAACGGTTTGCTTGCCCTGCAGCACAGAGGGCAGGAAAGCTGTGGTATTGCAGTGAATGACAGAGGTGTTATTTCCTATTACAAGGACATGGGCCTTGTTTCGGAAGTATTTAATCATGAGATTTTAAATAGGTTGAAAGGGCAAATGTCGGTAGGCCATGTCAGATATTCCACTGCCGGTGCCAGTGTACGGGAAAACGCTCAGCCGCTTGTTATGCGCTATATCAAAGGAACGCTGGCGATTGCGCATAATGGCAATTTGACCAATGCTTATGAATTGCATCAGCAGCTTGCGCGTCAGGGATGTATTTTCCAGACAACCATCGATACGGAAGTATTTGCATACATGATTGCTCGGGAACGCGTGGACGCGCCGTCAATCGAAGAGGCTGTGCACCGGGCGACCAAAAAAGTCCATGGTTCCTATTCCATGGTGGTTATGAGTCCGCAAAAGTTGATTGCTGTACGCGACGTACATGGCTTCCGCCCGCTTTGTATTGGAAAAATCAATCATTCTTATGTGTTTGCGTCTGAAACTTGCGCATTGGACGCTTGCGGAGCGGAATTTGTGCGTGATGTACGGCCGGGAGAAATTGTGGTGGCGGATGAAAATGGTCTTCGTTCTATCTATGACCCTGTAACAGAAAAAAAGTCCCTGTGCGTTTTTGAGTATATTTATTTTGCAAGAACGGACAGTGTCATAGATGGCATCAGCGTTTATGAGGCCAGAAAAAAGGCGGGGCGCCTATTGGCAAGACAAAATCCCGTTGATGCAGATATTGTAATCGGTGTTCCGGAATCCGGGATAGATGCCGCCATCGGTTACAGTGAAGAATCCGGAATTCCTTATCAAAAAGGAATTGTTAAAAACAGCTATATTGGGCGTACATTCATTAAGCCGAATCAGTCAGATAGGGAATCCAGCGTACGCATTAAACTAAATGCTCTTCACACAGCGGTCAAAGGAAAACGCGTCATCATGTTGGATGATTCCATTGTCCGCGGGACAACGAGTGCGCGCATCGTTTCGATGTTAAAAGATGCCGGTGCAAAAGAAGTTCACCTCCGAATCAGCTCTCCGCCATTTTTATGGCCCTGTTATTATGGAACGGATATACCGTCCAAAGATGAGCTGATTGCTTGTCAGCACAGTATTGAGGAAATTGGCAAAATGAGCTTTGCAGATTCGATTGATTTCTTAAGACTTGAGAATCTGCCGGAAATGCTGAATGTTTCCGGTGCCGCGTGTACTGGATATTGCGATGCTTGTTTTTCCGGGAAATATCCGGCGGAAATCCCGGATTATCTTGTTGCACAGAAAAATTATGATTACTGTATGCCTATTAAACGGCTTTAATCTACTTGGAGGCCAAAACCATTGAAGAACACATATGAAACACCATTGTCCACACGATATGCCAGCCGTGAGATGAGTTATTTATTTTCTCCGGAAAAAAAGTTCAGAACTTGGCGCAGGCTTTGGATTGCTCTGGCTCAGGCCGAAAAAGAACTCGGGCTCAACATTACCCAAGAACAAATTGATGAGATGATTGCCCATCAGGACGACATTAACTATGAAGTGGCACAGGCCCGGGAAAAAATTGTTCGGCATGATGTCATGTCCCATGTTTATGCGTTTGGTGAACAATGCCCGAAGGCAAAACCGATTATTCATCTTGGAGCGACCTCCTGCTATGTGGGCGATAATACAGATATTATCATCATGACGGAAGCTCTCCATTTGCTGCGGGACAAAGTGGTCAATGTAGTACGTACGCTGTCAAAATTCGCGATGAAATATAAGGATCTTCCCACATTGGCCTTTACGCATTTCCAGCCCGCTCAGCCAACCACGGTTGGGAAACGTGCAACCCTTTGGATTCAAGACCTTTTGATGGATTTGGATGATATTGAATATCTTTTGTCCCAGTCTAAGTTGCTTGGTTCAAAGGGAACAACCGGCACACAGGCAAGCTTTCTCGAACTGTTTGACGGAGACCATGAGAAAGTCAAACGTTTAGACGAACTAATTGCAAAAAAAATGGGATATCAAACATGTTTTGCGGTTTCCGGGCAAACATACACCAGAAAACTGGATAGCCGTATGCTTGCTGTTTTGAGCGGAATCGCGCAAAGTGCTGCAAAATTTTCAAACGACATCCGACTTCTTCAGCACCTAAAAGAGATAGAGGAACCTTTTGAGAAAAATCAGATTGGTTCTTCAGCAATGGCTTATAAGCGAAACCCGATGCGCAGTGAGCGTATAGCATCTCTTGCAAGATATGTCATAATCAACAGTCTCAATCCGTGCATTACCGAAGCAACGCAGTGGTTTGAGCGTACGCTGGATGATTCTGCAAACAAGCGTATCAGTATTCCGGAAGCATTTCTTGCAGTGGATGGTATTCTAAATCTTTATGGAAATGTCTCAGATGGTTTGGTTGTCTATCCGAAAGTCATTCTTCAGCATTTAAAACGTGAATTGCCGTTTATGGCAACAGAAAATATTATGATGGACGCGGTAAAGCGCGGAGCGGATCGCCAACAGCTTCACGAGCGAATCAGAGTTCATTCCATGGAGGCATCCCGCATCATCAAAGAAGAGGGCGGGGAGAATGACCTTTTAGATCGGATTGCAGCTGACCCTGTTTTTGGAGTGACACGGGAAGAATTGGAACAAACCGTCCGTCCGGAACGTTATGTGGGACGAGCTCCACAGCAAACGGAAGATTTTATCCGTCAGGTTGTTCAGCCAATATTGGGGAAATATCAAAACATTGAAGAAAAAAAGCCAGATATTACTGTGTAAAGATTTGAGTTTGATATCTGTTTATGTTATGATAAATTATTGTATGAATGCTGCCTAAAATCCGGCCGCAGGGCAGTAATTTCTTACCGTAGCGGCACGGCGGAGTGATGAAAAAGATGATTACAGCTATTGTAGGTGCAAACTGGGGAGACGAAGGAAAAGGCAAGATTACTGATGTGGAAGCGGCTAAATCCGACATTGTAATCCGTTTTCAAGGGGGCAGCAATGCGGGCCATACAATTATCAATCATTATGGTAAGTTTGCTTTGCATCAGCTTCCTTCCGGTGTATTCTATGACCATATCACAAATATCATTGGGAACGGTGTAGCCGTAAACGCAGATCAGTTTATCACAGAACTAAAGTCTCTGGAAGAACGCGGTGTGCCAAAGCCGAAGATTTTGGTGTCTAACCGGGCGCAGTTAGTTATGCCGTATCATATTCAGCTTGACTCATTCGAAGAAGCAAGGCTTTCTTCGCGGTCATTCGGTTCCACAAGATCCGGAATTGCACCGTTTTATTCCGATAAATTCGCTAAAATCGGGATTCAAATCAGTGAGCTGTTTGGAGACAAGGCAGATCTAAAAGACAAAGTGGAACGTATTGTAACACTAAAAAATGTTTATTACGAACATTTATACCATCAGCCTAAGCTATCCGTTGACAACATCATGCAGTATCTGGAAAAGTATAAAAATATTCTGGAACCTTATGTAACAGATACTTTCAGCTACCTTTATGAAGCTGTAAAGCAGGGGAAAAACATCCTTTTGGAAGGTCAGCTTGGCGCATTGAAAGATCCTGATTTTGGCATTTATCCCATGGTTACATCCTCACATACATTAGCAGGTTATGGTGCGATTGGAGCGGGATTGCCGCCGTATGAAATTAAAAATATTATTGTGGTGGTCAAAGCGTATTCCAGTGCAGTTGGAGCAGGCGAATTTGTGAGCGAAATTTTTGGAGAAGAAGCTGACGAACTGCGCCGCAGAGGCGGAGACGGAGGAGAATACGGGGCGACCACAGGACGTCCTCGCAGAATGGGTTGGCTGGATTTGGTAGCAACCCGTTATGGCTGCCGCGTACAGGGAGCTACTTCTGTTGCGTTCACTGTTTTGGATGCGTTGGGATATCTTGACGAGATTCCTGTTTGTGTTGCATATGAACTTGATGGAAAGACAATTGATTATTTCCCAACAACGGCGGAATTAAAGCGCTGTAAACCGGTTTTGAAGAAGCTTCCTGGCTGGAAATGTGATATTCGAGGAATTCGGAGATATGAAGATCTTCCGGAAAACGCACGAAACTATGTGGAGTTTGTGGAAAAGGAGATTGGAGTGCCGATTCACATGGTTTCCAATGGCCCATCCCGCGAAGACATTCTCTATCGTTAACGAAATAAACATTTTTACCCATCACTGAAATAGTCGGTTGGCGGTTTGTTGATGGCAATCCGTCTGCCGACATTTTCGGTTTATTCATTCTCAGGTATAAAAAAGAAATCGCTTTATTTTTATTAATTTAATCAGATTAATCAGAAATCTGCAATCAGATCAGTTACCGTTGGATAAGGAGAAACCGTATGAAACAAAAAGAGTCCGTTTTAATACTGGATTTCGGCGGACAATACAGTCAGCTGATAGCCCGAAGAGTACGCGACCAGAATGTGTATTGTGAGATTAAATCGTATCGAACCCCAGCTGAGGAAATCGCTTCTGCCGGTTACCGAGGCATTATTTTCTCAGGAGGGCCCGATACCGTCTATGATGAAAATGCGCCGAAATGCGATATGAAAATTTTTAGTCTTGGAATTCCTATTTTAGGTATTTGCTATGGTGCCCAGCTTATTGCATATTCACTTGGCGGGCAGACAGCCGGTGCACCAGTCAGAGAATATGGTAAAACAGAATATCAGATTACCGCGGATTCCGAACTGTTCCATGGCATTGAAAAAAAATCCATTTGCTGGATGAGTCATACTGTTTACATTAAGACTCCCCCGGCAGGATTCCATATTACGGCAGTCAGTCCCACTTGCCCTGTGGTTGCTATGGAAAATGCTGAAAAGAAACTTTATGCTACGCAGTTTCATCCGGAAGTGGAACATACGCTTTGCGGAAAAGAGATCTTGCATAATTTCCTTTATCGTATTTGCCGCTGCACCGGTGATTGGAGAATGGACTCCTTTGTACAAACAACGGTGGAACAGATAAGACAGTCCATCGGAGATAAAAAAGTGATTTGTGCGCTTTCCGGTGGTGTGGATTCTTCCGTTGCGGCAGCGCTGGTACACCGTGCGGTTGGTGACCAACTCACTTGTATTTTTGTCGACCATGGTCTTCTCCGTAAAGGGGAAGGAGACGAAGTGGAACGTGTATTTCGAAATCAATTCCATATGAATCTTGTCCGCGTAGATGCACAGTCGCGTTTTTTGAACCGATTAGCAGGTGTAACGGAACCGGAAAAAAAGAGAAAAATTATTGGTGAAGAATTTATCCGTGTTTTTGAAGAAGAGGCTAAAAAGATCGGGCAAGTTGATTTTTTATGTCAGGGAACCATTTATCCGGATGTAGTGGAAAGCGGAACAGGGAACGCCGCAGTCATAAAGAGTCATCACAATGTCGGAGGTCTCCCGAAAGATATCGGTTTTACAGGACTTGTAGAACCTCTGCGATACCTGTTCAAAGATGAGGTCAGAAAAGTCGGTACTGAACTTGGGCTGCCGGATACACTTGTATGGCGTCAGCCTTTCCCGGGGCCCGGACTTGCTATCCGCATCATGGGGGAGGTAACAGCAGAAAAGCTTTCCATTTTAAAAGATGCGGACGCTATTTTCCGTGAAGAAATTGCAAAGGCAGGGTTGGACAGAAAAATCAACCAGTATTTTGCTGTACTGACTGGCATTAAAAGTGTTGGTGTTATGGGCGACGAACGCACATACGATTATACAATTGCCCTCCGTGGAGTTACAACATCTGATTTTATGACAGCAGATTGGGCGCGTATCCCGTATGAAGTACTTGAGCAGACATCCAGCCGTATTATTAATGAAGTGAAAAATGTAAATAGAATTGTTTACGATATTACCTCAAAACCACCTGCAACGATAGAGTGGGAATAAAATACAACAGGCCATAAAATCAGCTGTAAAGCGGTTTTATGGCCTTAATTTTTACTAATCGGTTCTAAAACGGTTCTATTTTTGCGGATTTTATATCAATAGGTGGGGTAACCTTACAATGGAGCAGCGCTAAGCTGCTCCATTTTGCGTTGAATCAAGGTTCCATTTCAATACAAAACATAAAAGAGACTTTTTATATCGTATAAGTTTCATACCATTAGGGGCTGAATCAGGCTGATTTTTCATTTTTTGAGTTATTGAGTTATCTCCATTTCTTTGAATGTTTTCGACACCGTTCAATTTATCGAAGTTCCAACGACTTCTATATTTCCTTTATGAAATTGAGGACTTTATTATACACTATAAAAATGTATTAATTGATGCATAAACATTGACAAGGAGCATATAATATAGTATCATTGTATCACAAATGAGGTGATGAAATGAATCAGCACTATAATCAGAATTATACCTGGGAACAGATTGATAAGATTTTGGCAATGATACATAACTGTATTAGAGAGGGCAGATTCATTATATCAAAAAATGAGAATAGACAAGAAAACATAGATTTTATAAATGAATATAATCTAAACAGCAGAAGGCAAAAGGAGATTTTACTGAAAATAAAAACAGAAGATTTTTGCCATTCATTGCAAAATACGAAAGTAGGATTTGAACATGAGGTTCTATATGTATTTTGTCCCCAGGTTACGTTATTTAACTTTGATGGTATCAAGGAGTTAGTTGATATATATACGAAATTCAATCTAATTGATAGTGAGAGTGGCAAACGAGTGGTTGTTATATCATTTCATAAGCGAAACAAGCCGATTGATTATCTTTTCCGATGATCAATCGGAGAGTTTGAAATTTTGAAAGGAGGCCGCCTTATGAATAGGAATAAGACATTTTGTGAGGAATGCAGAAGAGATGTCGAATACATGGTAGAAACGACAATAATAAAGGGTAAACTTAAAGGCGAAGAATATGAGTATACTGGAAAGAAGGCTATTTGTACGGAATGTGGGAGTGAAGTCTATGTAGCGGATATAGAGGACGAAAATCTAAAGGCTTTGTATGACACGTACCGTCAAAAAAATGGCATTATTTCGCAGGAGAAGATATTAAAAATACCTCAGAAATACAATATTGGCAAACGTCCGCTATCATTGCTTTTAGGTTGGGGAGAAATGACTTTTTCGAGATATTGTGAAGGTGATATGCCTACAAAACAGTATTCGGATATTCTTCAAAAAATTTATGATGATCCAGCATATTATAAAGAATTGCTGGAGAAAAATAAGGGCAATTTAAAATCTCTGCAGGCATATGAAAAAAGTAAGCGGAAAGTACAGGAACTGCTTGGAGAAAAAAACAAAACGTGTTCAAAGCTGGATTCAATTATCAAATATTTGCTTTATAAATGCGAGGACATAACTCCTTTAGCTTTGCAAAAAGCATTATATTATGTCCAGGGTTTTTATTATGCTTTTGAAGGACGATTTCTTTTTGAGGAAGACTGTGAGGCATGGGTTCATGGACCGGTTTACAGAGATATATATTACAGGTATTCATCTTATCGGTTTGACCCCATTAAGAGTAAGAGTGTTGAAGCTTTCGATGAATCAGTTTTTACAACTTCTGAAAAAGCTATATTGGATAGTGTTATTAAGAATTTCTGCTGTTATAGCGGAAAAACGCTAGAGAAGTTTACGCATCTGGAAGAACCATGGCGGCATACCAGAGACGGTTTGCCAGTGGATGCGCATTCTAATCGTATAATATCCAAAGAATTGATTGGGAAATATTTTGTTAAAGTCAAAGAAAAATACTACATGCTTAACCCTGAAGATATATCGGCGTATTCGAAGTTTTGTTTTAAACAAATAAACGGCACTCTGTAATATTTTGTGTAAATTAAATTTTCTTTCAGATAAGAACTCGGGTGATTTTTTTGATTTGCAACGCAAATTAAAAGGTTGGATTTGCTTCTGATTGGTCCATATTCCTCAAAACTGCTGAGGTATGCGCGCGAAGCGCGAATGCCAAAGCAGCTTTGAGGAAATCTTAATTTTCAGAGTCAATCAGCCTGCCGCTCGGTCGGCAAACAGGATATTTAACAGATTTAAAACTTTGTCCTAATATCGATACCTACAGGTCAAATGTTCGACAATCTTTTTCGACGCCCAATACAACATTTTACGCAAGGAATCGTATTCGTAAAGGATGGCTTATTTTAGTGATTCGCCGGAACTGGCGGTTCAGTCCCTCAATGATATTGGTCGTATATATGATTTTCCGAATCTCAGCCGGGTATGCGTAAAATGAGGAGAGAATCTTCCAGTTGTCTTCTCAGCTCTTTACACAGGAAGGATAAGATTTACCCACATAAGCTGCCTTCGTTTGATATTGATGATTCTCTTTTACCTTTTCTCCGTTACGGTCACGGGGAATTTTTAAAGGAATCTCTCCAATCTGCGTTTTTACGGTCTTCTTGGAATACCCATTTCTGTAATTTTTCGACTCCGCCGTTTCATGGACATTTGACAGTCTCTTGCTTTTTTCATAACCTAGTTGTTCCTCCAATTCGCTTTCCAACACTTGCTGGAGAACATCACGGAACATATCTTTCATGGCTTCCATGATATCCGCGGTGCTGTTGAATTTCTGGCTGTTAACACTACTTATCAAAATGACTTCCTTTCAGATTTGTAATTTTGTCTGAAAGAAAGTCTCATATTCAGCTTTTACACAAAATTTTATACGTTTTCTAAATTTACTGCAACAAACAGATGAAAATCGCCCATGCTCTTTTTAAATACGGTAACGCAAGTTCCTACTGCAATTCTGATGTTGACGTTTCTATCCCTTTAAGTATTAGAAATTTGTACGCGCTGATGTATCTTCGCTTTCACATCAGAGTATAAATCAATATCATATCCCTTAGCGATTTCAAAACTTACAAATAAGCAATACGGTATCGCCTCATTAAACGTTGCGGCGTCCTTTGTGCAATTCACTTTTATAATGAGGTTATCATCATTCCAAACAATTGGACTTTCACCTATAAAAATCTCATGTTGTAAGGTTCCTTTACGAGTGGCTTGCCATTCGGTGTTTTGTCGGTATGGAACAAGACCTTTCCCACCATCATCTATATTGAACCAAAGTTGCGCACATCGATACGCTTGTTTATTCGATGCAATAGGGGAAAGATATGCCAATGTAACCGTCAACTTTCGTTTTATTAACCTAGACGAAAAATTTATCGGAAGTGGGAGCTTAAAAATATCTCCTGTTTCTTTCTTCAATGCACCTAGACTAATGAGTGTTATGCGTTCTTTTGTACATTCGATTACCCGACTGATATCAGGTACGCCATTTCCTATCCACTTGCATAATTTTTTTGTAGAATCACCCGTAGCAGCAGCGACTTTGTTTGCAATATGAGACCAAGATGCTCCATGAGTCAGCATTGCTTTCAAAAGTATTGCCTTATAGTCATCCGGGATATGTTCACCTGTTTCTTGGAGGAAAATTTGGTCTAAAACATCATGACATTTTGCAGCTTCATGAGTTATCTGGGCAGCCGCATTGCTGGTCCCAAATGAATAAGCTTGTCCCGCAACGTTTCCATCCTTATAGGGAGCAGCCACTTTACACCCAGGCTCATTATTTGATAAATGCCAATCAAGTGTGCCATCATATTTTGCTTTAATAAACTTTCTGCCACCATAATAAAACAAATCTGGGGTGATTGTTGAACGATAACCTTTACCAAATGCTGATATGGGAGAAGGCAATCCCTTTTCAACGGCCCATATTAGTCGATCGGATTCGCTTGGATTAGTAAAATCATCATATAAGGCACCAATTGTTAATCCGTTTAGGCTTTCAGCCGGAGCTAACACCTTCAAATTCCGTTGATTATCCTTTATTGCCCTCCCAAAAACCTGGTTCCTTGTCGAAATGTCAAGGGCCTTTAAGTCCGAAAAAGAGTGATCAACATAGTCAAGAATCTCGGGATGGTTGCCGGCACTAATTATGAAAAGTATTTTGTACTTATATGCAAGATAATCAATAAGTCGCGCTATTGGACTCATTATAGTTGCCAATTGGCGTACAGGATCACCAATTGACAAATTGATCACTCTAGTGTTTGGAGCAACAGCACTTTCGCCGTTCTCTCCTTCCATCATCCGCTTTACTGCTCGATGTAGGATGTCTACAAACAATCTATTATCTGGAAAGCATTCCGTTACAGAATCAAGACCACTTTGTTTCGGATACAAAATGGGACGGACATAAACCGGACTACTAATAGGGGAATCATTTCGATTTAGATCGCCATGAATTACAAGCGAAACCATAGACGTACCATGAATACGATCTGTACTTTTATATCCGTCAGCATAATCATCCGGATCGTCAACAATGACTCTGCCTTGAAGTAAGGGATGGTTTTGAATTGGCATTCCATCTAAAACAGCAATAACTGGATCAGTGGTTTCTAATTCTAATGGAGGAATAGGCATAGTACAAGGCCCAGAGTCGGTTTGTGAAACAAACATGGACTGACATGTCGGCCTGAAGAACATAATATCGTCTACTTGAGCTAATTCAATGTCTTCATAGTGATCGACTAAATCTTCTATTGCAGCCCGAGGCAACTCAATTAGTATACCATGATAAGAAATTTCACTTAAGACGCACTCTTGAATTACTCGTCCACCAAGAACACGAACTTCGTGGTCAATAGTATTGAATGCATTTCTTCTGGTAGCCTCTTTACTTCTGAAGAATAATTCAATCTCAAAAGGGACAGGGGTATCTCTCCATCTATTAAAAGATTTTCGCGCCAGTATTCAACAACGTGTGTCTCAGAAATTCTATCCTGAGCTCCCCATTTCCTAATATTTTTTATGTGTGTAAAAACATCTCGTATTCCAGCGAATCCTCGCTGGAATACACAGCCTGTCGAAAAAGCCCAGCTTTCGCTGGACTTTTTCGACAGGCTGGAGGCCGCGGTTTATTAGAAACCGCGGCCTCTTTATTAATCTGTAAATTTATTAATTTTAATTATATTCAACTTTATTTGCAAGGTCAAAACAGTATTCAACAACGTGTGTCTCAGAACTTTATTTGCAAGGTCAATAGCATCACTGCATCAAAAATCAATTCTTGCAGTGGTAAAAAAACGGTTTCCAATAGATTATCACACTATTGTTCACTTGGCTTAACCAGCTGGTATAAAAAATGTTTCGCTGTCGTTTTAGTTATTCGCCGTCAAAAAAGCGGTCATTTTAGTTCAAAGGAGTTATCTGTTTATGCCAAGACGTGGAGAAAATATCTATAAGCGAAAAGATGGCCGTTGGGAAGGCCGTGTACTAAACTATGATGGAAAATACAAGTATGTCTATGCAAAAACGTATAAAGAGGTGAAGGAAAAAAAAGAAGTTACTGCAGGAAGCCATGACTAAGAACTCTCCCCAAAAATCACCAATGAACAAAAATGCCGCTGCACTATTTCATGCATGGCTGAACGGAGATCTCATATGCCGAGTTAAGCCGTCAACATATGAAAGTTATTATCGGTGCATTACAAAATATGTTATTCCTTTTTATGAGGAAAAGGGTCATGAACATATTACAGTTAAAACAACTTCAGATTTTTCGCGTCGGATTAACAACAATCAGAGTCTTTCGGCATCTTACAGGAGAAAAATACTAACCATCTATAAAACAGCTTTGCGACAGCTGCTGAAAGGTTCTTACGAATGTGAAGCAATTTTAGGCGCGGTTTCTATGCCAAAAGTATCGCCCGGCGAAGTGCAGGTGTTTTCAGTAAGAGAACAGCGTTTGATTGAAAAAACCGCGATGGAGTTTCCAGACCAGTTATCCTTTGGCTTTTTGCTGTGCTTTTACACAGGACTCCGCCTAGGTGAAATCTGTGCTTTAAAGTGGGAAGATATTGATATGGAAGAAGGTTCTCTCGTTGTTACCAGAACAGTTTCTCGTGTTAAAAATTTTAGGACAACTGGAGAAAAAACCATGCTTTGTGTTGGAGCCCCTAAAAGTTTAAAATCTATCAGAAAAATCCCTTTACCGAGATTTTTGATGGATTTCGCCAAAAGAGTTAACATAGACTCCTCTCATAAAGACTGCTTTGTGCTTACTAATAGAGAAGTTCCAATGGACCCGCGCAGATATCAAAAACTATTTCAAACTTTACTTACAAACGCCAATGTAAAAAGGCGAAAGTTTCACGCTATCCGGCATACGTTTGCAACCCGTGCTTTGGAACTCGGTGTAGATATCAAAACACTTAGCGAAATTTTAGGCCACGCCAATGTATCTATTACTCTGAATATTTACGCACACTCCTTGTATGAGCAAAAAAAGAAAGCAATTGATAAGTTAAATGCTATGTACGTCATGCATGCAGAAGGCGACACATTCGCCGTCACTAGCGCCGTCAGAAATCCTTAATAAACCTGAGCGATACAGTACTTACAATAAAAGCGGCATGGTTTCTAATAAACTGCGAATCATCTACAACACTTTATCTTTTATAATACACCATAAAGAAAAAAATATAAACACTTTGTCAGATAATTTTCTGTGATAGAGTACAATAAAGTTCGCAATTTCATAAAGGCATAGAAAAGTCATTGGGACTCCGATAAAATGAATGGTGATAAGACATTCAAAAAAGGAGAGATACCCAATGACTCACAAAAAGAATACCACAGATTTGACGGAATTGCTACTAAAATGTATGGCACAGCCGGATCCAATGCTGTCGATGCTGGAATGGCTGTGTACCCGTCTGATGGAAGCAGAGGTCTCCGGTATTATTGGCGCGGAAAAGAATGCACACAATCCGTCCCGCCGTGATTACCGCTGCGGCTATCGGCCACGTCGATTGGATACTCGTATGGGGACGATGTATCTGATGGTACCAAAACTCCGAAATCAGGGCTATATCCCGTTTTTCGTAACAGAACGCAAGCGCAGTGAAGCAGCGCTGATTCAAGTGGTTCAAGAAGCGTTTGTGCAGGGTGTATCTACGCGAAAGATGGAGAAACTAGCTCGCAGTCTTGGAATTGAGAATCTTTCCCGCAGTCAAGTCAGTGAAATGACGAAAGGCCTTAACGAGCAGGTGCAGTACTTCCGCAGCCGGCCTCTGACGGGTCGCTATCCTGTCATTTGGACAGATGCACTGTATGAAAAAATTCGTATGGATGGCCGGGTCGTCAGCATGGCTGTGATGGTAGTTTGCGGCGTCAATGAACAGGGGCATAGGGATATCCTCGCCGTGGAGCCAATGCTCGATGAATCCAAAGAAAGTTATTCTCAATTGTTTCAAAGTCTTCTCGATCGTGGTCTGAAAATACCGCTCCTGGTGATTTCAGACGCAAATAAAGGGCTGATTGCAGCCATCCGTGAGAGTTTTCCGGGAGCCTCTTGGCAACGGTGCAAAGTCCATTTTATGCGAAATATTTTGGCTCATGTACCCCAGAAGGAAAAAGAATCCTTTGCGGCTCAGTTAAAAGAGATTTGGCTGGCACCTTCCGCTGAAATAGCTAGACAACGCGCAGAGCAAATATCAGAACAGTATGGAAAACGCTTTCCAAAAGCAATTGAGCTTCTGCAAGATGGACTGGAAGATTCTCTAGCCTTCTATGCTTTTCCGGAACTCGATGCTCGCAAAATTTCCTCGACCAATATGTTGGAACGACTAAACAAGGAAATCCGCCGCAGAACCAGCGTAGTCGGAATATTTCCCAATCCGGATTCCTACCTACGGTTGGTAACAACATGTCTCATGGAATATGCGGAAGACTGGTCTGTTTCTAGAGCATACTTAAACCCGAAATCCATTCTTTCACTGTTAAACGTAGCCTAATTCATTTTTCGGAGCCCCTAAATTGCGAACTTCCCTTGACACTAGCTTTTCTGTTTAGAATAAAAATATTCTTATTATTTAAAAAACGGATTAGATAGAGTATCAAGTATGAAGCACAGAAAAATCTGTTCAGCGCAACGACAAATATGATCTGAAAAGAGGTTGCAGTATTATGAGTGCAAGGTACGCAAAAAAAGATATATACAGTAAAGATGGAATTTTACTGTACGCAAAAGGCCAAGAACTGACCCCTTGGGTAGTATCTAAACTGCGTGAGATGGGCCTTTCAAAGGAAATTTCTCAGTTTTCAGAAAGCCAAGAGGACATTCCTCCACTTCCACTTCAACACACTAATGATAAAGAATCTGGAATTTCCGCAGTACAAAAAACAGAAACCATAGCGCATATTAACAAGCTGAAAAAAGCTTTTCAAAAAGCTACGGCTCGTGTAGAAATGGATGTGTGTACGGAAGTTCTGAATTCGGTGTTATTTGCCGACAATAAGCAACCATGGCACCTATATATAGTAACTTTATGGCATCATGGAGGATGGTTATATACTCACTCAATCGATGTTGCACTCATTTCCTTGCTTATTGCCTATGAACTTGGCTATCGAGATAATCGCTTGACCGAAATAGGCATTGGCACTCTTTTGCACGATATTGGCAAAGTATTAATTCCAAAATCCATCTTGAATAAGAAAGAAAAGAACTTAACTACCCAAGAGACGTTAATTCTACAGCAACATTGTGAATTAGGATGCGACATGGTTCAGGAAGCAGGACTCAGTGAAATTTGCCGCAATATCATTGTGCAGCATCATGAACGCATGGATGGCTCCGGATATCCGCGCGGACTGACAGCATCCAGCATTGCGCCTGAGGCACAAATTTGTATTGTAGCTGATGCCATAGATTTGAAAACATCATTTCATCCGCAGAATCCAGACTGGTTAAACTACGGCTATGCCAGTAAAGAGGAAGTAAAAAGGTCAATCTACGAAATAAAAGGAAAGGATACCAAATTTCCTAAGGACCTTCTTGCAATTGTGGAAAAATGTTTTAAGAAAACTTGAATGATATTAATGAAAAGAGCGGATACAATTTTTCTTTTGTAAATATACCAATAGCAAGGCAAATATATAGCAATGAGGTGTTAAATCATGACAAATGAAGCCAGACAAAAAGCGACCAAAAAATATTTAAAAAAACTGGATGATGTGATTTTTCGTGTACCTAAAGGTCATAGAGTAAAAATTAAAGCTCACGCAAAATCACGCGGTATGAGTTTAAATGCTTACCTTAACTTCTTGGTAAATGAAGATATGAAAAAAGATTAAAGAGTGCCGAATTCTACATAAGCACTAACTTACGCTGGTCCTGTGACGGATTTGTTTATTCAGCTATTTAATAGCACATTAGTTGAGAAAATTTTGCGAGCGTTGAGTTTGGAAAAGGCGTAGAACCCCAACACAATCTTTTAAAGAGACCGCATAAAATTTTGTGTAAAATCTGAAGATGAGACTTCCTTTCAGACAAGAACGAGGGTAAGAAAATATAGGTCTGAAAGGAAGTCTTTTTTTATCATATGAAAACTCCCGGCTATGCCGGGATGTTCAGAAAAGCTTAAGCGATGAGAAAAATAAAAGATCCTTTTGATATAATGAAGTTGCGGTCTGCCAACTGCAACAGAATATATCAAAAGGAGACATTCGAAATGAAAACGAATGATATAAATAGTTTAAATCATACGAGTTGGAATTGCAAATATCATATAGTTTTTGCACCTAAGTATCGTAGGAAAGTAGCATATGGAAAACTACGAATAGAAATAGGAAAAATATTGAGAGAACTATGCAATTGGAAGCAAGTAGAAATAATAGAAGGAGAGGTATGCCCCGACCATATTCATATGTTGGTTAAGATACCACCGAAAATGAGTGTCTCGGGGTTTGTGGGATTTCTTAAAGGAAAAAGCACACTACTGATTTTTGAGCGACATGCAAATCTAAAGTACAAGTATGGAAATCGAACATTTTGGTGCAGGGGCTATTTTGTAGATACAGCAGGGAAAAATGATAAAGCAATAGCCAAGTACATTAAAAATCAGTTAGAGGAAGATCAAATTGAGGATCAAATGACACTTAAGGAGTATATAGACCCGTTTACGGGTAGCAAGTAACAAACTTTTCGCAAGTGGCAGATCGTATCAGCGCCTTGAGGCGCGGCCAGTAAAACAGGGCTTTGCCCGCATATGAAGAACCCCCGGCTTAGCCGGGGGGTTACTATTATGAGTAAGGTACCGGCAAGACTTTTAAAGGAGTATGTCAACCGCCAAGAATTCAGCAGCACTGCAGATATCATGGAAGCAATGAACGACATGTTCCGTGATGTTCTCCAACAAGTGATGGAGAGCGAATTGGAGGAAAAGTTAGGCTATGAAAGAGCAAGAGACTGTCAAATGTTGATGAAACGGCGAGGTCGAAAAGTTACAGAAACGGGTATTCCAAGAAAACCGTAAAAACGCAGATTGGAGAGATTCCTGTAAAGATTCCCCGTGACCGTAACGGTGAATATGAGCCGAAAAACAAAAGAAAAATGGGAAAAATTTTATCTCTCCTTGACAGCCCGTTTCAATCTGTTCGCACGGCTAACACCCTTGCCAGCTCAATCTTACACTGTACATTTTCTTTTGATTATGGTACAGTAATTGCAGGCAAATAGATCATAAAAGGGAATGATGAGCGTTCTGCTCTTTTAAATTTTGGGGCTTACAATGCGTGAGATTGAATTTATAGTTCCATCCGGCTTTCATGGCATCAAATTAAAAAGCTTTCTTCGAGGATATTGCAATGTATCTGCCCGTCTGCTTGCAAAGCTCAAAAAGGAACCGATGGGTATTATGATAAACGGTCGCCATGCAATTGCAACCGATACCTTGCAAGCAGGGGATCATGTTTGCTTAAACCTTCCTCGTGATGATGCAAAGATCAATGCGCCGCCAGCTAATTTACCTTTTGCTGTGATTTATGAAGATCAGGATATCTTAGTGGTGAATAAATCCAGCGGTGTACCAATGTACCCAACACCGGGGCATGATAAGGATAGTCTTTTGAATGCTTTTTCATACTATTATTCGCTTCGGGATGAAAAGTTTGCGTATCGTCCGATATATCGCTTGGATAAAGATACCACTGGTCTCATTCTATTGGCAAAGCATTCTTATGCTGCTTCACAGCTTGCGAAAAATGTTCAAAAAACATATTTTGCAATTTGTGAAGGTATACTATACAGCAGTGGTGTGATTGATTTGCCAATTGGATTAAAGGATGGGCATAAAATTCAGCGCACAGTTCGGCCTGACGGAGTACGTGCGGTGACCAGATGGCGAAGTCTTTGTACCGGTAACGGACACAGTTTGTTGGCATTACATTTAAGGACGGGGCGCACACATCAAATTCGTGTCCATCTGTCAAACTTTGGCCATCCTCTCGCAGGTGATGATTTTTATGGCGGCAGCCTTTTATTGATACAAAGGCAAGCACTTCACTGTGGAGAAATTCGGTTGGTGCATCCTGTCAGCAGACGAAAATTAAGATTTGTGCAAGACTTACCGGAAGATATGCAAAAGTTGCTTCTTTTTATTAAAAATGGTTCGGTAAATAAAAAAATTTGAATATTGTTTCATTGTTATTTCATAGACTACTTGATTTATGTATATTTATGCGATATAATGCTTTGCAGATATAGGGATTTACGAAAGAAGTAAAGGGGCTGTCTATTATGAAAAAAATGAAAAGAATTGTAACTCTTATTCTTGCAATTGCCATGACCGCATCTTTGGCTGCCTGCTCGCAGAGCAGTAGTTCTTCCAGTGAGGCAGAGTCTAATACATCAAATGCTTCTTCCTTCGCTGATGCGTCTTCGCAAACCTCTGAAACCACTGCCATTGAAACCATTCAAGATGGTGTACTGACGATGTCCACAAACGCAGAGTTTGAGCCGTTCGAATATAAAGAAGGTGGCGATATTGTGGGCATTGATGTGGAAATTGCCAACAAAATTGCCGAGCGATTGAATCTTGAGCTGAATATCAATGACATCGCTTTCGATTCTTTGACTATGGAACTTCAGACAAACAAATGTGACTTTGTTGCAGCCGGTATGTCAATAACACCCGATCGTCTGAAAAATGTTGATTTCTCTGAGCCTTACTTTAATGCCTCTCAGGCCATTATTGTGCCAAAGGATAGCGATATTAAAAGTCCTGAGGATTTAAACGGCAAGACTGTTGGCGTTCAGCAGGGTACCACCGGCGACACATACTGCACCAACGAAGATGGTTCCAGCGAAGTACAGGTAGGTTCTGTAAAGCGGTATAATAAGGGAGCGGACGCAATTTCCGATTTGATCAACGGCCGAATAGACGCTGTGGTTATTGATGATTTCCCGGCAACAAAATTTGTTCAAAAAAATCCGGATAAAATTATGAAATTGGATGATGCGCTGACAACGGAAGAATATGCAATCGCGGTGAAGAAAGGCAACGCGGCGCTTTTGGAACAGATCAATTCCGTATTAGATGAAATGAAATCCAGCGGTGAACTGGATCAGATTATTGAAAAGTACCAGTCCGCGCTTGTGGGTGAATAAAAGTCCGGAACAACACAATAACTGTGCAGGGCGGCGAAAATGATTTCGCTCCCTGCATTATGTTGTTTCTAGAGAAGCGGGAGGATACGATGAATCTACTATTATTATCTCTACATCCAATGCCGTTGACTAATGCTGTAGGCAACGGCTTTTCACAATTTTTTGTGCAATTATGGGACCAGATTTACCAGTGCCTCATTTATAAAAATCGTTATCGCTATATTACAGATGGCTTAAAAAATACGTTAATAATTACTTTTTTTGCAATTGTTTTAGGTGTTGTTCTGGGGACGTTGGTCGCGTTAGTAAAAGTAGGGCATAACAACAACCCGAAAAAACTTAGATTTGCAAACGGCATTTGTAATGTATATCTGACGTTGATTCGAGGAACTCCGGTTGTTGTTCAGCTGATGATCATGTATTATGTTATTTTGAGCCAAACGAAAGTGAATGATATCACGGCGGCGATCTTGGCTTTTGGTATTAATTCCGGGGCCTATGTTGCCGAAGTAATTCGCAGTGGAATTCAGTCCGTAGATAAAGGCCAGATTGAAGCGGGACGTTCACTCGGCTTGAATCAGCGTACAACCATGGTCAAAATTGTTTTTCCTCAGGCTTTGAAGAATGTACTGCCAGCTATTGGCAATGAATTTATTGCTCTTGTGAAAGAGACCTCCGTTGCCGGCTATATTGGTATTCAAGACCTGACCAAAGGCGGAGACATTATCCGTAGTATTACTTATCTTCCGTTTACTCCTTTGTTAACAACTGCCGCAGTATACTTAATCATCGTCGTAGGTTTGACCGCGATATTGACCCGTCTGGAAGGGAGGCTTCACAGAAGTGATAACCGTTAAAAATTTGAGCAAGAGTTTTTCAACACTGGATGGAACGATTGAAGTGTTGAAGGGAATTAATCAGGAGATTGAAAAGGGAGAAAAGGTTGTCATTGTTGGGCCATCCGGTTCCGGGAAAAGCACATTTCTGCGCTGTCTGAATCTTTTAGAACAACCCACATCCGGCGAGATTTGGTTCGAAGGCCAACAAATCAATACACCAAAATGCGATATTGACCTTCTTCGCCGAAAAATGGGAATGGTATTCCAGCATTTTAATTTATTTCCACACCTGACTGTTCGGCAGAACATTACGCTTGCACCGGTTACGTTAAAATTGAAATCACAAGCGGATGCGGATCGACAGGCAATACAATTGTTGGAGAGAGTCGGTCTTGCCGATAAGGCAGACGCCTATCCGGGGCAGCTCTCCGGAGGTCAAAAGCAGCGCATAGCAATTGTACGTGCGCTTGCGATGGAACCGGATGTGATGCTGTTTGACGAACCCACCAGTGCGCTTGATCCAGAAATGGTCGGTGAAGTTCTTCAGGTGATGAAAGAACTTGCAGATGATGGAATGACCATGGTGGTAGTAACACATGAAATGGGCTTTGCAAGAGAAGTAGCAACACGCGTTTTGTTTATGGCTGACGGTCAGATATTAGAAGAAGCAAAACCTGATGAATTTTTTAACCAACCCAAGAACCCAAGACTGAAAGACTTTTTATCAAAGGTCCTTTAAAAGGTTATTCATCTGTGTTAAAATGAGGAATACAGCGGATTGCTGTGTTCCTTTTTTTGATTTGGATGGTGATTGAGAATGCCCGCGGCCATTACGCATTATCAGCAGGCACTTGAGGTCTTAAAAGTATATGGAAAAATGCATGGATCAAACTCCGTGGATGCTTTTCTATGGGGAGCCCAGGGACCGGATTTCCTATATTATCATAACTTGTTCCTGCCACGGAGGGAAAATCTTCGCTCACTTGGCAGTAAGCTGCACCATGAGAATCCAGCCAAACTTTTGTCTGTAATGCGCGATTTTTTAAATCAAAACGACAGCGAAATAACAGAGTTCTATGTTCGCGGTTTTTTATGTCACTATAGTCTGGACCGAACAGCTCATCCGTTTGTGAATTGGAATGTACAAGCATTAAAAAATATTTATCCGGGCAGAAGCGACAGCTTTTTGCATAATCATGTAGAATCCATTCTTGACGGCATTATTCTCCGCTCTGCCACAGGACAATTAGCAGTTGATTTTGACTTGAAAAAGACAGTACCGAAAAATGAAGAAGTGCAGACTCAAATAGAAAAACTGTATTGTTACATATTTGAACGGTTGTATGGAATTCACGGTAAACACAGCGATGTATTACAAGCAATGTCCCACTGCAGAACAATATGCGGACTTCTGAATGATAAATATATGATTAAAAAACCGATTGCGCAGGCACTGGAAAAATTGACTCACAAATATGTTGTTTCAAGTGCGATCCGTGCAATTAGTGAACCGGATGATTTCGACTATGCAAATGTTCTGCATTCCAAATGGAAACGGACTGAGAAAGATGTGGACTTTCGAACAGAAAGTTTTTTGGATCTTTATGCAGAGTCTATTCAAGAAAGCATAAAATTTATTAAGGAATTTCATACTGCAGATTTGCAGGAATTAACGCATGGAATTCCATTTGGTTAAGGAGGAAATATACATGGAGCGTATTGCCAGTTTTTGTGTGGACCATAATAAGTTATTGCCCGGAATTTATATATCCCGTGTCGATGGGGATATTGTAACGTATGATATACGGATGAGAAAACCTAATGTACCGCCTTATCTTGCAAATCCGGTTCTTCATACCATTGAGCATCTGTTCGCTACTTTTGCCAGAAATTCTGAGCTAAAAGAGAATGTCATTTATTTTGGCCCAATGGGTTGCAGAACAGGATTTTATCTCTTGTTGCGTAATACTAAGGATACGGACGCTATTGATCTAATTGTTAATACTTTTCGGAAAATAGCAGAATATGACGGACCAATTCCGGGGGCATCCGCGTCCGAATGTGGTAATTATCTTGAACATGATTTGGCCGGTGCTGTAAGTGAAGCAAAAGCCTTTCTGCCTGTCATAGAGCATTGGAAACCGGAAAATTTGAAATATAATTCATAACTTTTCGAAATTCCTTTTAAAGGGTTGCAAATTTGTAACTTTTGTTATATTATTATTCATATGGGTTACAAAGTTGTAATTTTTTAAACCTTTGAAGGGATTTGTTGGCATGTGGATTCGAAAGCTGACTCAGTTGCCAAACATAGATTGGGCAGCGGCAAAGATCAAGATGCAAAATGTGACTACTTATTTTTGCCGCTTTTCATATATTGTAGGGATTCAATCTCTCCGTATTTTAAAACATTGGCGGAGGAATTTATCTATCTTTTTCCGTCCATTTACCAATCTAAGTAAGCGTTTATATTTTATTATTATTGGAAGAAAAATACTTTGGCTGAAAGATGAAATCAGTTCCATACACAGAGGATTTACCGTTGCAAAACGGCGAATTGCACAAGCGAAGCGTGATGGAACAGCGGTGGCGTTTAAAGAATTTTTTCATGTCACTCATATTAGCTTCAAACTTCATAAGAACTTTGTCTGTTCAGTTCTTAATATCGTTGCGCCGTTGGTATCAATTTTGCTACTTCTTCTCACAGTTCAGTATTGGAATCAATTAAATTATGGATTAATTTTGGAAAATAACGGGGAGCAAATTGCGGTTATTCAGGATGAAAACACCTATGAGCAGGCCACAGAAATGGTGAATCAACGCATGGTTCACGATACGGCAGAGGATGATTTACAACTGAATTTCAAACCGAATTTTAAGCTTTCCGTAGCTAGCAGCACATTTGCCACCGCTTCTTATGTGTGCGATAAGTTGATTGAACAGTCCAATGGTATTATTGAAGAGGCCAGTGGACTTTATGTTGATGGTGAATTGCTGGGCGTTGTAAAAAGTGCCGCAGATTTAAGGTATATGCTTCAGAGTCTTTTGGATGATGCACGGGGCGATGATGAAAATGCTACCGCCCAATTTGTCCAAAATGTAGAGATTGAAAGTGGATTGTATCCGACTACTTCAATTATTTCCACAGATGATATGAAAAAAATCATCACGAGTACCTCAAAAGCCGGTGTGACCTATACGGTGAAAGAAGGGGATACCGTTACTTCCATCGCTAAGGCGCACAATATGACCATTTCCGAGCTGAATAAACTCAATGGGAATCAGCTTGGGGATTCGATCCATCCGGGAGATTTAATCAATATTGAAATAGCGGAACCAAGGTTAAAAGTCGAAGTAATAAAAACTGAGAGATATCAAGTACCCATACCGTATAAAACTATTACCCAAAAAGATGATTCTAAATACACAGATTATACAAAAGTTCTAACAGAAGGGGTTGAAGGGCTGCAGGAATGTGTTGATAAGGTTTACACTGTCAATGGAATTGAAGTAAAGCGTGAATCTGTCAGCAAAACAGTCATTTCCGAGCCTGTTGACAAGGTGGTTGTAACCGGAACCAAAAAACGTCCAAAGACCGGAAGTGGTGTCAGCACTGGAAGTTTGATGTGGCCGGTTCCGTCGCTTCATACAATTACAACGTATTTTACCTGGCGATGGGGAAGTTTTCACTATGGGATTGATATTTCCGGCTCGAGTGCATATGGCAAAACAATTGTTGCAGCCGATGGTGGTGTTGTCACTGCTGCAGGCTGGGATGGCGGTTACGGTTATCGGGTTGTCATCCGCCATAATAATACTTTAAGCACATTATATGGACATTGCAGTAAACTACTTGTTTCTGTTGGGCAAAAGGTCTCGAAAGGACAGGCAATTGCACTGGTAGGCAGCACAGGGAACTCTACCGGACCACACTGCCACTTCGAAGTTATAAAAAACGGCCAAAAAGTAAATCCTTTGGGATACGTACGCAATTAAAAAATAATTCGCCGTTTCTTTCTTACGGCGAATTATTTTTGGGTACTTATTGACTTTTACGGTACCTTGTATTATTATCAATAATGTGTCATAAGACTCATATTTTCTTTGCGTTGATGATAAATTATACCTTTTTTTATGCATAAAATTAGGTGTTTTCATTGAAATATTTACATGTACTAGTATATGAAAAATACTTAATATATTTGCAAAAAACTTGTTATAATAATATTGTTTATTAAAGATTGGAGCGACCGCATTGGATAAATTTGTAATTAAAGGCGGATGCCGCCTTTTTGGGGAAGTTAATATCAGCGGAGCAAAAAACGCTGCTGTGGCCATTATTCCAGCGGCAATTCTTTCAGATGGAGTGTGTCGTATTGAAAACGTCCCTAATATCACGGATGTTACGTCTATTACAGGTATTTTATATGATATAGGGGCGAAAATTCGTATTATTAATAAATCCACATTTGAAATTGATGCTAGGCCGATTCATACCCATATTGTCTCGGATGAACTTGCAAGACATATTCGCGGTTCGTATTATTTGATGGGTGCATTACTGGGTCGGTTTCATCATGCGGTTGTTGCCATGCCGGGTGGCTGTGATTTTGGTGTTCGCCCTATTGACCAGCATTTAAAGGGCTTTTTGGCATTAGGAGCGAAATATAAGCTTGAAAATGGAATGGTTGATGTTTCAGCAGATCGTCTTGTTGGAAGCAACATTTACCTTGATGTTGTTTCGGTGGGCGCTACTGTTAATATTATGTTGGCGGCAGTAAAAGCGGAGGGTACTACAATCATTGAAAATGCAGCAAAGGAACCTCACATTGTTGATCTAGCTAACTTTTTAAATTCCATGGGTGCTGATATACGCGGCGCCGGAACGGATGTTATCAAAATCTATGGAGTGAAACATTTAAACGGTACGACGTATTCCATTATTCCGGATCAAATAGAAGCTGGGACATATATGGTTGCAGCCGCAGCCACTTGTGGAAACGTCTTAGTGAAAAATGTTATACCAAAGCATCTTGAATCTATTTCTGCCAAGCTGGTGGAAATGGGTGTGCAAGTAGAAGAATTTGACGATTCGGTTCGGGTGTCTCGCAGTGGACCTTTAAATAAATGCAATATTAAAACCATGCCTCATCCAGGTTTTCCAACAGACATGCATCCACAAATTGCAGTGCTTCTTTCTATTGCAAAAGGGACAAGCATAATTAATGAAAGCGTGTGGGATAATCGCTTCCGCTATGTGGAGGAACTAAAACGTATGGGTGCACAAATCTCGGTTGACGGCAAATTGGCTGTCATTGAGGGTGTGGATCATTTGAATGCTGCTCCAGTCCGTGCAACAGATCTTCGTGCGGGAGCTGCAATGATTATAGCTGCTCTTTGTGCCCATGGAACAACACAGATTGAGGATATTCACCATATAGAACGTGGGTATGAGAATATTGAAACTAAATTAAAAATGCTGGGAGCAGAAATTCGCCGTACTCATATTCCCGACGCAGAATCTGCAAAAGTTGTTTAGGGGAGGACAAAACGTCGTCCCTTTTTATTTTATATTACACATAACATATGGAGGAAATAGATTGGCACGTTTTTGCACGCTGTTCAGCGGTAGCAGCGGAAATAGTTATTACATAGGATCTGAACGGGCAGGTATTCTATTAGATGCAGGAAGAACAGCGAAACAGCTTGATGCAATGCTTGCGCGTTGTGGAATATCATCCGAAGCTATTCAAGGTATTTTTGTAACACATGAACATTCTGACCACATCAAGGGATTACGAGTGTTTGCATCCAAGCATCACCTGCCGGTTTTTGCATCTGCAGGCACATTAGCGGAGTTAGAACGCTTAAACTGTCTGAGCACGAAATATGAAGCACAGACGATTGAAAGTACCGGCATGGAATGTGCTGGAATGTTTATTAAACCATTTCATACATCCCACGATAGTGCTGAAAGTATTGGTTACCGCATAGAAACGCATGATGGCAGACAAATTGCAATTTCAACAGACTTGGGTTATCTGTCGGAAGAAGTTCGGCGCGAGATGACAGGTGCTGACATGATTGTGTTGGAATCCAATCACGATGTCAGCATGCTTCAAAATGGGCCATATCCGTACCCGCTTAAACGGCGCATATTATCTAAAACAGGACATTTATCCAATACTGCTTGTGCCGATGAACTGTATGGCTTTGCATCCAGCGGTACAACAAGATTTGTTTTAACACACCTCAGTTCTGAAAACAACACCCCGGAATTAGCGTATCAAACTTCTTTATGCGCCTTATCATTGTCTGGACTCAAGCAAGGAATTGATTTTGAACTTTATGTTGCCCCTAAAGAAAATAACGAAGGGAAAATGATTATCTTTTAAGATGCTAAGATGCCACTTAATTTGTATTGGAAAACTTAAGGAAAACTATTGGCGTGAAGCTGTTCAGGAGTATGAAAAACGCCTGCGGTCATTTTGCAAATTTTCCATAACCGAACTTGTCGAAAGCCGTTTGCCGGATAGGCCTTGCAAGGCACAGATTCAATCTGCGCTTGACTCAGAAGCTGAACGTATCTTATCTGCAGCAGGAAATTCTGTTATTGTTGCGCTGTGCATTGAAGGCAAGTCTTTTTCTTCCATGCAGCTAGCAGATTTTATTCGTGAATCCGGCGTACGAGGCATTAGTGATATCAGTTTTATTATTGGCAGCTCCTATGGTCTTTCGGACATGGTTAAGGATAGGGCTATGCTGAAACTTTCTATGTCTGCAATGACTTTTCCTCATCAGCTGGCGCGCGTCATGCTTTGTGAACAAGTATACCGCGCGTTTCAAATTATGAATAATGGGAAATATCATAAATAAGAACCGCTGTCAACTCCGATAGCGTGTGGTGCTATCTTGCGAAAGATGAAATAATTATTTCTAATGATGAAAAGACTTCGAAAGAATGTTCAAACAGTAAAAAGCCCAGCGAAAGCTAGGCTTTTTTAATAGTTTTAGTTTTAAGACCAATTTACCACTGCACGTTGACAGATGATGTAATTTTATATAGGAATTTTGTAAACGGCAACATTTTTTTTGCACTCTGTCATCGCCGCAGGAGGATAGAGTACAATAAAGTTCGCAATTTCATAAAGGTATAGAAAAGTCATTGGGACTCCGATAAAATGAATGGTGAATAATGGGAAATATCATAAATAAGAACCGCTGTCAACTCCGATAGCGTGTGGTGCTATCTTGCGAAAGATGAAATAATTATTTCTAATGATGAAAAGACTTCGAAAGAATGTTCAAACAGTAAAAAGCCCAGCGAAAGCTAGGCTTTTTTAATAGTTTTAGTTTTAAGACCAATTTACCACTGCACGTTGACAGATGATGTAATTTTATATAGGAATTTTGTAAACGGCAACATTTTTTTTGCACTCTGTCATCGCCGCAGGAGGATAGAGTACAATAAAGTTCGCAATTTCATAAAGGTATAGAAAAGTCATTGGGACTCCGATAAAATGAATGGTGAGAAAACATTCAAAAAAGGAGAGATACCCAATGACTCACAAAAAGAATACCACAGATTTGACAGAATTGCTACTAAAATGTATGGCGCAGCCGGATCCAATGCTGTCGATGCTGGAATGGCTGTGTACCCGTCTGATGGAAGCAGAGGTCTCCGGTATTATTGGCGCGGAAAAGAATGCACACAATCCATCCCGCCGTGATTACCGCTGCGGCTATCGGCCGCGTCGACTGGATACTCGTATGGGGACGATGTATCTGATGGTACCAAAACTCCGAAATCAGGGCTATATCCCGTTTTTCGTAACAGAACGCAAGCGCAGTGAAGCAGCGCTGATTCAAGTGGTTCAGGAAGCGTTTGTGCAGGGTGTATCTACGCGAAAGATGGAGAAACTAGCCCGCAGTCTTGGAATTGAAAATCTTTCTCGCAGTCAAGTCAGTGAAATGACGAAAGGCCTTAATGAGCAGGTACAGTACTTCCGCAGCCGGCCTCTGACGGGTCGCTATCCTGTCATTTGGACAGATGCACTGTATGAAAAAATTCGTATGGATGGCCGGGTCGTCAGCATGGCTGTGATGGTAGTTTGCGGCGTCAATGAACAGGGGCATAGGGATATCCTCGCCGTAGAGCCAATGCTAGATGAATCAAAAGAAAGTTATTCTCAATTGTTTCAAAGTCTTTTAGATCGTGGACTGAAAACACCGCTTCTGGTGGTTTCAGACGCGAATAAAGGGCTGATTGCAGCCATCCGTGAGAGTTTTCCGGGAGCCTCTTGGCAACGATGCAAAGTCCATTTCATGCGAAATATTTTAGCTCATGTACCCCAGAAGGAAAAAGAGTCCTTTGCGGCTCAGTTAAAAGAAATTTGGTTGGCACCCTCCGCTGAAATAGCTAGACAGCGCGCGGAGCAAATATCAGAACAATATGGAAAACGCTTTCCAAAAGCAATCGAATTCCTGGAAGATGGACTGGAAGATTCTCTAGCCTTCTATGCTTTTCCGGAACTTGATGCCCGCAAAATTTCTTCAACTAATATGCTGGAACGGCTGAACAAGGAAATCCGCCGCAGAACCAGCGTAGTAGGAATATTCCCTAATCCGGATTCCTATCTACGTCTGGTAACAACATGTCTCATGGAATATGCGGAAGACTGGTCTGTTTCCAGAGCATACTTAAATCCAAAATCTATTCAGATACTATTAAACGTAGCCTAATTCATTTTCCGGAGTCCCAAAATTGCGAACTTCCCTTGACACTAGCCCGCAGGAGAGAGAATAGTTTGGAGCTGTTGTTCATTTAACACGCCCTTTTTTAAGGCTAGCACAGAGACAGGAACCCCTGTTTTAAGTGATTCTTTGGCAAGTTCGGCGGATTTTGCATAGCCGATATACGGGCACAGTGCCGTTACAATTCCGACACTTTCTTCCACATGCTTTTGACAGATTTCAGCGTTTGCGGTAATTCCCACAACACAGTTGTCTACGAACGTCTTCACTGCCCCTTCAAGACATTCTATCGATTCGAAGATTTTGTAAAACAAAATGGGCTCAAATGCGTTTAACTCCAGTTGACCGGCCTCTGCAGCCAAAGTGATGGTGTAGTCATTGCCAATTACATTAAAAGCTGCTTGTGAGACAACCTCTGGAATTACAGGGTTAACTTTTCCTGGCATGATTGACGAACCATTCTGCATTGCCGGTAAACAAATTTCCATGAGACCGGTTTTAGGACCGCTGGAAAGCAGTCGCAAATCATTTGCGATTTTGGACAGTGTGACGGCACAAGTTTTCAGTGCACCAGACACCACGGTAAAGGCATCTAAATTTTGAGTACAGTCGATTAAATTTTCAGCTTGATGAATTTTAATTCCTGTGATTTTTTGTAAAGTTGGCGTAATATTACAAATGTAAGCGGATGAGGCATTTAACGATGTGCCGATGGCAGTTGCGCCCATGTTTACAACGCGCATCTCATCTTGCACTTTTTTCAGCCGTACCACATCGCGCTTTATTGCACAGGAATATGCGGCAAACTCCTGCCCTAATCGGATGGGGACAGCATCCTGCAACTGTGTGCGCCCCATTTTTATGATGCCATCAAACTGAGCAGCTTTTTGGTCCATGGCGTCAGCAAGTCTTTCAAGCTCATAAATTAGCCTGGGCAGTAATTTTAGTACGGTTAATTTTCCTGCCGTGGGAAAAACGTCGTTGGTAGACTGTGACATATTCACATGATCATTCGGGTGAACTGCTTTATATTCACCTTTTGCTGCTCCTAAGATTTCGCATGCTCTGTTGGCAATTACTTCGTTTGTGTTCATGTTAGAAGAAGTGCCGGCACCGCCCTGTATGGGATCAACGATAAACTGTTCTTGCAAATGGCCATCAATGATTTCATCACAGGCCTGAATAATCGCATTTGCAATTGTAACATCTAAATTGCCCACATTGCGGTTGGTTATCGCTGCGGCTTTTTTGATTTGAGCAAGCGATACAATAAATTCAGGATGTAATGTTCTTCCTGCCGTGGGAAAAACGTCGTTGGTAGACTGTGACATATTCACATGATCATTCGGGTGAACTGCTTTATATTCACCTTTTGCTGCTCCTAAGATTTCGCATGCTCTGTTGGCAATTACTTCGTTTGTGTTCATGTTAGAAGAAGTGCCGGCACCGCCCTGTATGGGATCAACGATAAACTGTTCTTGCAAATGGCCATCAATGATTTCATCACAGGCCTGAATAATCGCATTTGCAATTGTAACATCTAAATTGCCCACATTGCGGTTGGTTATCGCTGCGGCTTTTTTGATTTGAGCAAGCGATACAATAAATTCAGGATGTAATGTTCTTCCTGTAATAGGAAAGTTGTTTTTGGCGCGTAAAGATTGCACACCAAAATATGCCTGCGCTGGTACTCTCATGCTGCCAATGGAATCATACTCTATCCTGCTTTCCATCATTTTGACCTCTTTTCGCAAAAATCTGACATGGAACTGTGATTTTTATTGAGTGTCCTTTAATGCCGATAACTTTATCACAACTTGCCGGTAAGTTAAATACTTTTTGTTTTGTTTCTTGCATATTTTTTATTTGACGGCATTTGACTTAAACATTCAAAATAAATTATCCAGCAGGCTTAAATAATTATAGAGATCATGTTTTAGCATAAAAAGAAAAAATTCAAATCTTAGCTGAACAAATTTATATTGTATGGAACCGAAAAGAATGCACATAATCCATCCCGCAGTGATTACCGCTGCGGCTATTGGCGCGTCGATTAGGTTTGATTTTGGGTTACCCATTGACAGACACTCCAAAAATTTATTTGTATGCTATCGATATAAAAAATCCTCAAAGCCGCTCCTAGTCACTATTTGAAATACTAACATATGGCTTTGAGGAAAACTTAAAAGGAAGAAAAATTATTCTATTTTATATTAAAAATCAGCGAACCTCATTTCGCAGTGCCACAGCTTGACTGACGAGGGATTCAATTTCATCAAATTTTCCGGCTGTTAGCAAAGCATCGGGAACTATCCAAGTGCCGCCGCAAGCCAATACATTCTTCTGAGAAAGATAGTCTTTCACATTATGTGGCTTGATTCCTCCTGTTGGCATAAATTGCATTCCGGAATATGGTCCGGAGAGCGCTTTTAGCATGGCAACGCCGCCTACGACTTCCGCAGGAAACAGTTTCACTACCTTAAGTCCTTCTCGCATGCAGGTTTCAATCTCCGTCGGTGTAGAGCAACCCGGAAAAACAGGAATCTCATGCTCCATGCACCAGCGAACCACTGCAAGATTAGTACCTGGACTGATGATTGCCTTGGCGCCGGCTTCCACTGCCTTCTTTGCGTTTTCAACATTCAACACTGTACCTGCACAAACCAGAAGATCCGGAACTTCTTGCGCGATAGCACGAATAGATTCCGATGCCGCATCGCTGCGAAAGGTAATTTCGGCAGCCGGTAATCCACCTTTTTTTAGGGCATGAGCCAAAGGAATTGCATGTTCTGCACAATCCATCTTAATGACGGGAATAATACCAATCTCGTATAATTGCCGTGTCAAGTCAGTCATCATGTAAACCTCCTTATTCAGCATTTTGCTGATATTTTGTCATAAACAGTTCTAATTCCTTACGTGTAGGCAAACCTTCATTATCGCTTACATTCATAACTTGTATGGTTCCTATGGCATTTCCACGACGTACAGCCTCTTCAAGAGACAAACCTTCTATTACCGCACTGATGACCCCTGCTGCAAAACCGTCTCCGGCTCCAACTGTGTCCACTATCTTTTCAGCAGGATAAGTGGGGGAGAGGAAGCTGCCATTTTTAGTAGCCGCATAAGCGCCTTTTGGCCCAACCTTTACAATAACTGTTTTTGCGCCTTTTGTTAAGTAAAATTCTGCGATTTTCTTCGCGTCCCTTGAGCCGCAAAGGATTTCACCTTCTTTTTCACCAGGCAGGACGTAATCCGCCATGGATGCTAGTTCATTAATTGTTTGGATCATCATTTCACGGCTAGGCCAGAGCTGGGGACGCAAGTTTGGGTCAAAAAATATGGTGAGACCAGATTCCCTGGCTTTTCGCATCAAGAAATATGCACTTTCCTTAGCGGAGGAGGAAAGCGCAGGCAGGATACCTGTCATATGTAGCGCGCAATAATCAGACAGATCCAGGTTCTCCAAATCTGCTGGAGAAATAGTGGATGCGGCTGAATTTTTTCTGTAGTAGAAAATGTCAGGATCACCGTGGCTAGTTTTACTTTTTAGCATAAAACCTGTTGCGTGGTCTTTGCTCTTTATAACCATGGAGGTATTAATCGAATTACGGTTCATGGCCTTAATAATCTGACGACCGAATGGATCATCCCCAAGTTTTGTTAAATAACCGACCGGGTGTTCCAATCGTGCCAAACCTACCGCTACATTGAATTCCGCGCCGGCAACCGATGTGGAAAAATGACGAACATCTTCCAAAAGAGCTTCTTCTTCTGCAATAAAAAGACCCATCGGTTCCCCAACTAACATGATTTTATTCTTCATTGAAGATTCTCCTTTATCTTTCTGATTCTGCTTGTTTTCCAGTTTTCGTGCAAAGATTTTTTATCAAAATTAAGTGCAAAATCATTACCGAAATGAAAGAAATTGAAAATGATCCCTAACTTTTGATTTCAACAGAATCAGCGCATTTCCAGAATCGGAATTTCATCCAGATCATCAAATGCTTTATTTTCTCCACCCATGGCCCAGATGAAGTGATAATATGTGTGGCCCTATTAGTTTTTTTGTAACAAATGAAAGGCAAATCCTGCAATATCCTCTTTTAAGTAAATTGTCATTAAGTTTCCATTTTCATCGCGATTTGCAGACTCTTCATTAAAAGCAATTCCTTTGGACTCTAAATACTCCTTTGCACGGTTAATATCTTTTGTGCGAATGGCAATGTGTCCTAAACGGCCAAGAAATTTCGTTTTCATAATTTCGAACTGTTCATTTACAAAAATGGAACCGGGAGTATTTCTGCAGCTAAAACCGAACAGTTCGTACAATATCTGAGCGGTTTTCTTTGCTTCTTCTTCATTATCCTGATTAATACCAATGTGAGCAACTTCAAATTCTAGATCCTTCACATCAATCTTATCCATATGATTGGCTTCCTTTCAATATTAATTATTGGGATTATTTTGCAAGATAACCACCGTCAACCGGAATGACAGCGCCGCTAATATAGTCCGAAGCATGGGAGGCAAGAAAAACGGCAATTCCCTTCATATCCTCCGGAGTACCCCAACGGCCTGCCGGAATACGGCCAAGGATTTCAGCGTTTCTGGACTTATCCTCAATAAGCTTTGTATTCATCTCAGTTGCCATATAACCGGGAGCAATCGCATTTACCTGAATATTTTTACTTGCCCATTCATTCATTTGATAATTTTGGGATTCATATGTATCAGTCCTTCCTTAAATTTCAAAATTCAGCCCAGAGAACTACACGGTGATTAATCCAAGCATTTTCGGAATCCATACTGACATATCCGTGTCTTTTCGCCATAAAGGCTACTAAAATCATACAGCCCATACTCCAGATGCTCGGCATATAGCCTGTCGCGAACCAAAAATATTTCCCATAGCCGCAGAAATGGCCATACCGGAACCAAAGCACTAAAGCGATGTTAGCGGCAATATTCGTTTGAGCAAGGCATCCTAAGAAGGCGATGAGCAATAATTTTGTACTCCCAATCAAACTCTTTTGGATAGCCTTAACTTTCGGGCTGCCAGTTGACTGGTTAAAAGAGCATTTTAAAACCGTTTGGCTAACCTTTTGAGAACCGGTAGAAACTTCAGAAACGGTTAAACTGTGGATGCTGCTTAAAATTAAATTGCAAATTCATCCTACCTCGCAGATAAGCGTTTGTCAACAATTTTTGAACATATTGCTGCAAATTTAGAAGCGTTTACAATTGAAATCGATGAGTTTATCTATATACACCAAATTGTTTTATTAAATATGAAATAAAGGTAACATGAAATCATCGGATGATTTTTCGCAAAAATAAGAATTTAGAAATTGTTAGCAATCGTTTTTCTGTTTTCGGATAGATGACAAATCATTGCATATCTTGCACCTTGAGGATCATGTTCGCGAATTGTATCAACTAATTGTCTATGAAATCGTATGGTGTTTTCCAATAACTCATTGTGAGTGAGATCGATATTCAAACTTGTCGAGGAGTAAATAACAGGCACCAGTGTTTTAACAACTTGGTTTTGACTGCCTTGTGCGATATATTGATGAAACAATACATCTTGCTGATGGTAGGGCTTTTTTTCTTTGATCAGTTTTTCTACTTTCGAGCACTGAAATTCTATTCGTTGAATGTCTTCATCTGTAGCCCGAACTGCTGCAAGAGATGCAATTTCAGGTTCTACAATTAAACGAATTTCCAAAAGATCCAAAGCTAGACGTTTGTCTTTTTTTGCAAATACTAAGCCTAGAGGATCTGACGGAACACCTTGGCGTGGAGAAACGAACGTACCAGACCCTTGGCGAACCACCAAAATATTTCTGGACACAAGTCCTTTGATTGCTTCTCGAACGGTTCCCCGGCCAACACGCAGCTGTTTGGCCAGTTCATATTCATTCTCAAGGCGATCTCCTGGTTTCAAGCCTTTTGCTTGAATCATAGCAATAATTTGTTCTTCCACAGCTGCAGAAAGAGGTTTATTTCTGTCCGCATCCATAAGATAATCAACCTTTATAATATTATTTTGAATTTATCATACCTCTTTTTTGATGACAATTCAAGCTAAAATGATTTGTTGGGCAGTATAGTTCTGTAGGACTACAATACATATTGGACAGTTGAGAAAAAATAAAATACAGAAATGGACACATCGGTTAAAATAAAGCTACACAAACCAAATCATACCGAAAGGAAGTGCCCATTTCTGCATGAATAGTGTAACACAAGACATGAAGTTTAGGCAATCCCTAATGATCTATGCTCAAAAGTACGGTGTTAGCCGTGCAAGCCGAAAATACAACAAAAGCCGTTCCTTTATCTATTTTTGGATGGCCCGGTATGACGGTACATTAGAATCGTTGGCTTGCCGGTCTAGGAGGCCTCACAGTCATCCAAACCAGCATACACCTGCCGAGTTAAAGCTGATTCGCGACATGCGGCGCAGAAATCCCGACCTCGGTATGATTGAACTATGGTCTCGGTTGAAAAAGCGGGGATACACACGATGTCCGGAAAGTCTGTTCCGTGTAATGCGCCGAATGGGAATGTTCCCAGAATCAAAACCAAAGAAGAAATATCAGCCAAAGCCATACGAGCAAATGACGCATCCCGGAGAGCGCATTCAGATCGATGTAAAAGTAGTTCCAAAGCGCTGTATTGCCAACCCTGAGCTTCGGCTTTTCCAGTACACAGCTATTGATGAATTTTCTAGGCTGCGTTTTCTGGCAGCGTACCCTGAACAGAGTACTTACTCTTCTGCTGACTTTCTAAAACGAGCTGTCGAATGGTTTGCCCGGCGCGGCGTTCGTGTAGAATGCGTTCAAACTGACAACGGTTTTGAATTCACCAACCGTTTCTCACCTTCCAAGAAACATCTGCTGACGTTGTTCGAAGCCACTGCCGCTAAACTTCATATCCGGCACAAGTTAATTCGTCCTTATACCCCTAGGCACAACGGGAAAGTGGAACGCAGTCATCGCGAAGACCAAAAACGCTTTTATGACAAACACCATTTTTACTCTTTAGCGGACTTTGAAAACCAACTTTCCATCTACTTAAGACGCTCTAATAATATGCCGATGCGTCCTCTTCATTGGTTGTCTCCTTCTGAATTTTTACATTCCCATACGGGGGTGCGGACAAAAAGTTGGACTGAATACACTCAGGAAGGAGATAGAGGATGTATTCAGAGGAACAATATCGAAAAGCCCTGGAGGTTTATGAAGAAACGAAATCGGTAACAAAAACAATAACGATTTTGGGATATCCGGCACGCAGGCAAACGCTATACAATTGGATCAATCGAAAACGAATGTTGCCGGAAGACCGATGCACCTTTTGTGGATATAATACACCGGAGCACCCTCGCCATCCACCTATAGAATTAAAGCTTGAGATTTTACACCGTTGCTTTGAGCTGGGAGAAGATGTACAATTAGTATCAAATGAAGTGGGATATAGCACAGCAAGTATATATAACTGGCGGCGCAAATATATCCAGAAAGGTGCTGCGGCATTAATGAATGCATCCAATGAGCGAGCCAGAGGGAAACTGACGGAAGGAAAAGCTGCATCTTCAGAGGAACTTGATGAACTGAAAGCAAAAATCCAAGATATGCAGTTAGAAATTGACATTCTGAAAAAAACAATTGATGTGCTAAAAAAAGACCCCGGCGTCAACAAGAGTCCCTTGAACAACAGGGAGAAGGCAGTAATTGTTGATGCCTTAAAAGAGAAGTATCCACTGCCTGTATTGATAAAAAAACTCAAACTGGCAAAGAGCAGCTATTACTATCAAAACAAACGGGTCAGTTTTGCAAAGAAGCATAAAGATGATTATCAAGCTATTGCGACCATATTCCACAACAATAAGGAAAGATATGGATATCGTAGAATTAAAATAGTATTGAACCGAGAGGGCTATACCCTATCCGAAAAGGTGATACGTCAAATTATGCGTGAAAATGGCTTGGTTGTGAAAGGCCGAAAAGCGAGAAAATACTGCTCTTACAAAGGAGAAATTAGCCCTGAAGTACCCAATGTGATTCGAAGAAATTTCAGAGCTGACAAGCCAAATCAGAAGTGGTTGACTGATGTGACGGAGTTCTCAATTCCAGCAGGAAAAGTATATTTGTCTCCTATTATTGACTGCTATGATGGTATGCCGGTAGCATGGAACATTAGCTGTAAACCAGACGCACAATTGGTAAACCGTATGCTGGATCGTGCAATTAGTGCACTTCCTCAAGATGCGCATCCGATTATTCATTCAGATCGAGGCTGTCACTATCGATGGCCGGGCTGGATAGATCGAACCCGTAAGGCAGGATTGATCAGATCAATGTCTCAAAAAGGGTGTTCACCGGACAATTCAGCCTGTGAAGGTTTTTTTGGAAGAATGAAGAATGAGATGTTCTACGGCCGTTCTTGGCAAGGTATCACAGTAGAAGATTTTATGCAGCAAATTGAAGCTTATATGGTATGGTATCGGGATACGAGAATCAAAATATCTCTTGGAGGATTGAGTCCAGCAGAATATAGAATCAAAATGGGATTAGCCATATAGTCCAATAAAATGTCCGCAGGCCCTACTGTCCAATATGTTTGACAAACCTACAAAATGATTTGTTGGGCAGTATAGTTCAAGACTGAAAGCATATCATAAATCACCCTTCGCATATAATGGATGCGTGGGGTGATGCATTTTGGGCAATACAAAAAATTGTATCTTAGGGAATATTATCCCTGTCATTGTCCTAATTGTATGTTGCCTTGCTTTTTTACTGTTATCCTATATTTCCTATCAGCGGATTGATCAAATTGCTTCTAATCTTGAGGCTGGCAGTCCACCCCGTACAATCGTAATTGACGCAGGTCATGGCGGGGAAGACGGAGGAGCATCTGGCAGTACCGGAACACCGGAAAAAGAAATTAATCTTGCCATTGCGAAAGACTTGGAACAGCTTTTGGTAGCTTCGGGATATCATGTAGTTATGACTCGGACAGAAGATGTGGCAATTGGCGATAACTCGCTCAAAACGGTACATGAACGCAAAGTTAGTGATATGCATCAACGTCTAAAAATTTTGGAAGAACAAAAAAATTGTGTTTTTATAAGTATCCATCAAAACTATTTTACCCAATCTCAATATAACGGCACTCAGATTTTCTACTCAACTAATGATCCAAACAGTAAAATCCTTGCGGAAAATATCAGAGAGCAAGTAATCCAATTGCTTCAGAAAGATAATCAGAGAGAAACAAAGCCAGCAGGAGATTCTATTTATCTTCTTCGAGAGTCAAAGGTCCCGGCAGTATTGGTGGAATGTGGCTTTTTATCTAATTCTGAAGAGGAATTAAAACTCAAAGACCCTATTTATCAGCATAAAATGGCGTTTTCTATTTATAGCGGTGTGCTCAATTACTGTTCCAATATCTAGCTGTTTTCTTGAATTTTAAAATTTAGTCTAATATAATAAATATATTAAATAAGATAGGAAGAAAACACGGTGGGGAAGAAAAAAAGCGTTTATATATGTTCCGAATGTGGTTTAGAATCTGTAAAATGGTACGGAAAATGCCCGAATTGTGGCCGCTGGAATACAATGAACGAAGAAATAGTTGAATCTGAACCAAAACAATCATCTGGACGCGGGAGAGCAAGAACAGCGGTGTCAGCAAGAGCCGTATCTCTTTCGGAACTTTCCGCATCTGAGGAAGAACGGTACCATACCGGCATGGGCGAATTAGACCGCGTTCTCGGCGGAGGAATTGTAAAAGGTTCTTTAGTATTAGTGAGCGGAGAACCGGGGATCGGAAAATCAACGATTTTACTTCAAATTTGCCAATATCTCGGGCAAACCCTTAAAATTCTATATGTTTCCGGCGAGGAATCCGGACATCAGATTAAACTGCGCGCGGAACGTTTGGGCGTTAACAGCGAAAACCTTTTTATATTGACGGAAACTGATATCCAAGTTGTCATAGAGCAAGTGCGGGAACAAAAGCCGGACCTTGTAATGATTGATTCCATCCAAACCATGAACTTTACAGATTTGAATTCGTCTCCCGGAAGTGTTACACAAGTTAGAGAATGCACAAATGCAATTATGCGTGCCGCGAAATTTTTGGAAATTCCGGTGCTAATTGTGGGTCATGTAAACAAAGACGGTGCGATTGCTGGACCTAAGGTTTTGGAGCATATTGTGGATGCTGTCCTTTATTTTGAAGGGGACAGACAAATGTCTTATCGGCTTTTAAGGGCCATTAAAAATAGATATGGGTCAACAAACGAAATCGGTGTTTTTGAAATGGCTGAAGATGGGCTGCACCCCGTGGACAATCCTTCCCAAGCAATGCTCTCTGGCAGGCCCAGTCATGTGGCGGGCACTTGTGTCACATGTGTTATGGAAGGCTCCCGACCAATTCTCGCAGAAGTTCAAGGTCTTGCAACTACTTCCGGCTATGGCACACCACGCCGTATGGCTACCGGATTTGATTATAACCGGATGTCACTGTTGCTTGCTGTGTTGGAAAAACGGGCCGGATACTTTTTTTCCAATCTCGACGCTTATGTAAATGTTGTAGGGGGATTGCGTCTTGATGAACCGGCCTGTGACCTTGCGGTTGCATTATCCTTGATTTCCAGTTTAAAAAATCAACCAATCCAAGATTCTGCCATTGTGTTTGGTGAAATTGGACTTGCAGGGGAACTTCGTTCTGTCACGCAAATTGATGCACGGATCAGTGAGGCAAAACGTCTAGGGTTTGAAACCTGCATTTTGCCTTATCATAGCCTAAAACGGACTAGAACGAAATGGAGCGGAATAAAATTAATTGGTGTCAAAAATGTGAGGGAGGCGTTTGAGGCCGCGACTTAATAACATCATCTTTAGACCGAGGAGTTACTTTTATGCAGTGTACACATCCATCTCCAGTGTAATTGGTTATTGCTGAGGGAGTTTCCAGTGTACAGTAACCGTCCTTCTGATAAATACAGTCTACATCACATTGAATGATACTCATAAAGATTCACCTCGATTATAGTCTGTTGTTTTTTAAATCATTTATTCGCCGCAACTTTAACATGTGAATGTTATATTTTTCTACCCCCATCACAAAATAACAGTGATGGGGGAATTAAAATGAAGCGATATATCATTCTCTTTATTTCTACTTTAATTGCAATAGCTGCAATTTTTGCAGTGGGCAGTACCATAAAAAAATCCATTTTAAAAGTTGATGTAATCAAGCTGGAACCCGTTTCTGAAGTTGAGTCAGTGGTTTGTACAGGAAAGGTAGAAACTATCTCTGGACAAAATGTGTTTGTCCCGGCTAATGCTATTGCAAAAAAGATTTATGTAAATGTAGGCCAAAAAGTTGAAAAAGGACAGGCCTTAATGGATATTGCTGTAAACTCCTTACAAGATTCCAATTCAGAGGAGTCTTATGCCTGTTATGCGGATAATCAGTCGGACAGTAATTTGGAAACAGTTCAAACATTAACAGCACCTATCAGTGGCACGATCGCGTTTATTCCTGCTGTGGCTGAAGGTTATTGTGTGGGTTCCACATCACCGGCTATAATCATTCGTGGAGATACTGGACTGCAAGTTCGCTTAAATGTTAATGAATCACAAATCTCGGATATAAAGGTAGGGCAGAATGTCGAAATCACTGGGGTTGGGTTTAAAAATTCCTGTTATTCCGGAACAGTCACAGAAATAGCATCTGAAGCGAAGCAGATTATGACTGCATCCGGTCAAGAAACTGTAGTGGAGGTTCTCGTCACTGTCAATCAGCCCAAAGAAGATATTAAACCGGGTTTTACGGCGAAAGCAAAGATTATTACATCTAATCATTCTTCGGTTTTAGTGGTCCCTTATAGTGCAGTTCAGGCCGACCAAGACGGCGCAGAATATGTGCTGCGGGTTGTGGAAGGAATGACTGTTAAAACTCCGATTAAAACCGCGCGGGAATTCGACAATGGATTTGAAGTAGTCTCCGGAGTTACTGCAGATGACTGGATTGTGACGAATCCGGAAAATCTCTCTGCTGGAATACGTGTTATCCCCATTTTTCACAAGGCGGTGAACGGAGAATGATTGATTACTTAAAATCCGCCTTTCGAAATTTGGGACGCAAAAGTGCAAGAACATTTTTAACGGTATTTGGGATTGCAATTGGAGTAGCCTCTGTTATCATCATTGCCAATATCAGTCAATGTGGAGCTAATTCTTTGAATGAAGAATTAGACAGTCTCGGATTAAGTGGATTATCCATCACTGTCAAAGAAGGAAAAAACGCCACTATGACGTCCGAAGATTTGAGCCTCATCCGCAAATTTAGTCAGGTAGAACAGGCTTCTCCTATATTAGTGGAAAATACAAGTATAGCCATGCGAGACAAAACTACAACTGCATTGCTGTGGGGTATTGATTCCGGTGCCAGTGATGTTATATCTTTGCAGGTTTTATATGGCAGATTATTTACCCAAAGAGATATTAATACATGTGCAAATGTCTGTTTAGTAGATGAACAGTTTTCTCAAAGTGTATATAAACGCGATAATATGGTTGGCAAGACAATAAATTTCCAGTGTGGGGAAGTGGAGCAACAATTTACAGTTGTTGGAATTATAAAAACAGGAACAGGTCTTTTGCAAAATATGATTGGAGACTATATTCCAACCTTTATTTATGTTCCATATACTACTATGCAGGCATCCGCAGGACGAAATAATTTTGATGAAATTGCTGTGAAAATTCGGCCAGAAAGTAATGCTGAAAATGTTGGAAAAATGATTGTAAATCATTTGAATATCAACAACATGGCAGATGATGCTTTTACTTCAAACAATCTTGCAAAACAAAAAGATGGTTTACTCCAAATTCTTAATATTATTACATGGATTCTTTCTGCTGTAGGTGCTATTTCTCTGTTGGTAGCAAGTTTGAGTATTATGACTGTTATGCTTGTCTCTGTTAATGAAAGAACGCGTGAAATAGGTATCAAAAAAGCATTAGGTGCAACCCGCGGTGCAATTATGCTGGAATTCTTGTTTGAAGCATCTTTAATCTCGTTTTTTGGATGTGTATTAGGTATTGGTGCAGGGTATTTGATTTCTTATCTTTGGTCTGCATATTTTCATGTGGAACTTGCCATTAGAACAGATATTATTTTGATGGTTACAGCTTTTTCCATTCTTTTTGGAACGATTTTCGGGGTTTATCCGGCATATAAGGCAGCTAAACTCAAACCAGTGGATGCATTAAGAGAGGAATAAAATAAACATGCGATTTATTAAAACACCCAATCTTCCTCAGGCGGATGTCGGTCTAATGGCCGTTTCCGCTACATATCCAGAGATTCTTATAGCGCTAAAAAAAATAGGAATTGAAGTAATTCCAGTAAAACCAATGCCGATGCTGGAAATACCCATTCAAAGTCATGCGGACATTTTATGCCATCATTTGGGAGACTCTCATATTGTTGTGGCGAAAAGAGAAAACATCTTACAATCAGAATTAAAAAAATATGGTTTTAATGTTACGGAATCGACTACACTAATTACAAGCCCGTATCCCAAAGATACCGTTTTAAATGCAGCAAGGGTTGGCAATTGCCTAATAGCTAATTTTAAATCTCTTGATCCACAAATTTCTGACTATTGTTTTAAAGCTGATATTACACCTATAAAGGTAAAACAGGGTTATGCGAAATGTTCCGTAGCAGTTATAGACGAAAATTCTATTATAACGTCGGATAATGGTATTGGGCAGGCAGCAGAAAAAGCAGGGATTGATGTGTTAAAAATTAGGCCGGGATATATTAAACTTCCGGGTTATTCATATGGTTTTATTGGCGGTTGCTGCGGAATGATTGGACGTAAGCATTTAGCATTTGCTGGCAATCCAATTTATCATCCGGATTTTCTAAAAATAAAAGCTTTTCTTGAACGCAGACAAATCAAAATAACCGTGCTTTCGGAAGGAACGCTTTTAGATATCGGAGGAATGATTCCGTTAATGGAGAAAAAGCAATAAAATATTGACAATCTTTAAAAAAGCTTATATAATTATACAAAATAAGTATTTTGTATAATTTAGGTTGTCGAAAGAGTTTTGTGAAAATTCTTTTATTAAATAATCAACTTTTTTATTTAGATATTTAGAAAGGATTTGCATATGAAACCTGAATTGCTTATGGAGTCTCCACCAATCATTAGTGAATTTTTAGGTTACATGGGTACAATTCGCGGAAAATCACCAAAAACAGTTGAAGAATATTATTTGGACTTAAGGACTTTCTTTCGATATATTAAATGGCGGCGTGGTCTTGTTCCGCCCGATACGGAATTTGAAAAGATAAGTATTTCAGACATTGATATTGATCTTATTAAGACTATTGATTTGACACAGGTATTTGAATATATGAACTACCTCAACACTGAGCGAAAAAACAACTCTGCAACGCGTTCGCGTAAAGTATCAAGTCTTCGCAGTTTTTTTAAATATTTAACTAATAAAGCAGGTAAATTGGAAGTAAATCCAGTAAAGGAATTGGAAACTCCAAAAATTAAGAAATCTCTTCCAAGATATCTAACGCTGGAGCAAAGTTTGGAGTTATTGAAAAAAGTTGATGGAAAAACAAAAGAAAGAGATTATTGTATTTTGATGCTCTTTCTGAACTGCGGAATGCGTCTGTCCGAATTGGTTGGGTTGAATTTGAACGATATTCATTTTGCAAGCTCTACCGTTAAAATAACCGGTAAAGGTAATAAGGAAAGAATTGTTTATTTAAATGATGCTTGTATTGATGCTTTAAAACGATATTTAGAAGTTCGGCCAAAGGATGGTTTGCATGATCGAAACGCTCTGTTCATCAGCAGACAGAAAAAGCGGATTAGTCCTAAAACTGTTCAGTATTTAGTAAAAAAATACCTTGCTCAAATTGGTCTTGGCGGCCCCGGTTATTCAGTACATAAGCTGCGCCATACTGCTGCAACTTTAATGTACCAATATGGTCATGTTGATATTAGAGTTTTGAAAGACATATTAGGGCATGAAAATCTTGGCACTACTGAAATCTATACTCACCTATCCAGTGAACAGATGGCAACTGCTGCAAAGGCAAATCCATTATCCCACGTAACACAAAAAGTGAGTACATCTCCTCCGGTAAGGCAAGAACACCACCGAAAATAATGATAGAATAGCGAAGCAAATAATACAAACAATGACCACATACAGACAAAGTATGTGGTCATTGTGATTTCATTTCCTATTATTATCCGGTTTCTCTTGTGGAAGAATCATCGTTTTATAAATCAGAGGATAGATTGTAAAGTTAATCAAAAAAGAACTAAAAGAAAATAATAACGTGATAGTAAATGCAATTCCAATTAAAAAGGTTAGAACAATTGCGGAGGAAAAATAAAGAAAGGCCGCAAGAAGTCCTAGAAAAATAGTGAGCAACAGATTTCTCCATAACCCAAGAATAGCAAAAATCAATGCATTTTTATATATTTGTATTAGTTTCAAATCAAATGTAATAATCATTACGGGGACATAATATTGAGCAAAAATCAGCAATAAGGCAATCGCTATGCATATACAAAGCGAAAATCCGTACCACAAACCATACGCTAATTTGCTGTAGTAAAATTTTATAGCAACACTAAGAATAAAATAAAGAAAATAACAAACAACTCCATTGATTAAAAAAGCTTTCCAATTTTTTTGAGACGCTTCAAGAAAATCAGACATTAGGAACGCATGTTCCTCTCTAGCATAATTGCGGGTAACAAATGTAAGCCCTGCCAAAAATGGCGAAACTAACAGAATAATGAGAAAAAGTATCAACCAATCAGGTATATTAGGTATAAAGCTGGATACCAAATAAACCACGACAAACGCGCCGAAAACAAAAGCTGCAAATAGCAGATTGAGCTCTATAAATTGTGTAAATTTTCGGAATAGGATTGCAAAAAAGCGAATAAACGCATTCTTTTGTGGTTCGTCTTTTCTTACGCCGGGCCCCGGGCGATCATAATTAAAACGGAAAAGATTCAAAATAAACCTCCCCTACCCTAATTTAGCTCTTGGATGACATTGATTATATACTTCTTTGCAATGGTCATTTAGTAAATGAACGTACATCTGCGTGGAAGAAATATCTGCATGGCCTAGCATCGCCTGAATATCTTTTAATTCTGCACCATTTTCCAAAAGATGCAAAGCAAAAGAATGACGTAACGTATGAGGCGTAATTTCTTTGACAATCTTCGCACGTTCTGCATATCCTTTTACAATCTTCCAAAAACCCTGTCGAGTTAGACGCCTTCCGTTTAAATTTACAAAAAGAGCTCGTCCTCCAGCCGGGGTTATAATTTTGGTGCGGACCCGCACAATATAGTCCGTAATGGCATTAATTGCCGTGGGGTATACAGGAACTACTCGTTCATGCTTGTAGGAATTACAGCGCAGCATACCGGTTTGAAGACTGATGTCACTTATATCAAGATCAACCAATTCGGATACGCGGATTCCAGTTGCGTAGAGCAATTCCAACATTGCCTTGTCCCTGCACCCTTTTGGTTCACGGATGTCAGGCTGTGACAGCAACAATTCAATTTCTTTGCCGCTTAATATCTGTGGAAACTTTTTTTCTGTTTTTTCCAACCGAACAGCTTTTGCCGGATTGGTATCAACATAGCCAATCATAACCATATATTGATAAAAGCACCGAATAGAAGCAATGTTTCTTGTAATAGTAGCATCGGATTTTTTACTGCACTTCATATATTCAATATAAGAATATATCGTATTAGTATCAGCTAAAACGGGATCTTCTTTTCCAATTCTAGAAAGATAGTCGATAAAATGTTCTACGTCTCGTACATAAGACTCAAGTGTATTAGCTGAAACCGATTTTTGATTTACAAGATATTCACTGAATTCTGAACAAAAATCCTTCATCTTGTTCTATCCTTTCGATGAGTTAGAAGGAAAATAAGCCGCCGAAGCAGACGGATAAGAGTAGATCAATTAATGACGCTAAAAACACAATGCCTAAAGCTACACCAAAACGAAGTGTGTAAATTTTTAACTTTGTATGGTTTACTTTATTGGAATTTAAGGAAGCCAATAAATGAGAAAAGCCAATTCCATTTCTTGCTGCCAACAATATGGCCAAACAGCAAATATAAGCTCCGGGCAAAATCACGATGAAAGTAAACAGAACACCTTTCCCACCATAACACGCATATAGATACCCAGCGGTTAAGCCCAGACCGAAACCACGAAAAAAAGGAATAAAAGGTATCAAAAACATGCCCCATATGGACAAACCGCATAAAAAACAGGCAAAAACAAATAGAAACGCTGAAGCAAAAGATGCTGTAAAAATAGAAAGGAAAGACTCAGTCAAGCGTGCTTTGAAATTTCCGGCAAAAAGAAAATCCAACCGTTCCAGTGCATGTATATCTGCATTTCGCGCATACACTGCCCCTATTGACATTCCGGCTAAAAAAATGATTGCCAAAAATACCAGTTCCCAGTTAAGGCGAGCCGCTTTTAATAAATCGTGCCCGCAAGAAACTGATCTTTTCCGAATTCCTCGAGCAACGACAATTACCCTGCTCATACTCATACATTCCTCCCAATGGAGCTTCTATCAAAAATGTATGAGGGACAAACGGATTCTATGTTTATTTTCCTAATTCTTCAGCACGTGCCGTACAGGCTTTCATAGCATCATCCATGATTTGTTCAAAATGGTATTTTTTCAATACATCTAAAGCTGCAATTGTTGTTCCGCCGCGGGAAGAAACTTTTTGAATAAGCTCGTCCGGCGTATCACCGGACTCTAAAAGCATTTTTGCGCTGCCTATTAAGGTTTGACAAAAGAGCGGTAAGGCAACAGACGGCTCTATCCCCTGTTTTTCAGCGCTTTCCACTACAGCTTTAGCTAACAAATAAACATACGCAGGGCTGCTTCCATTGACGCTGATGACAGCATTCATCTGGCTTTCTTTAATCTGCGCGACAATGCCACAAGAAGAAAAAAGCTTTAAGACGAGCTGATAAACGTCATTGTCTACATTTTCGGTTTTGCAGACTGCTGTTGCACCCTCCCCCATTAAAAGAGGAGTGTTTGGCATAGCACGAATAACGGGGCAGCGGCAGGCCAGCGCCTGTGTAATAGAATCAGCTGAAATACCGGCGGCAATGGATACCAGAGTTTTTTCCTCATCAACATACGGACGGATTGACTCTAACATGGAAGGAAAACTCTGTGGCTTTACCGCTAAAAATACAATATCGCATGTTTTCACAAGGCTGCCAGCAGAATTTTGAATATTGATCCCTGTTTTTTTTCTCAGATTTTCTCGCTTGTCATCATGTATATCAAAAACATACATCTGTTCAGGCGGAAATGTCTTAGCTTTAACCACTCCGCCGACAATGGCCGACGTCATATTTCCACCGCCGATAAATCCGACTTTGAAATCTTTCATTTCCTGCCTCCGGTCAAATTTGATATTTTAATACTAAACCTATTTCGAACCCGAATCAATACAAAATCATACAAGATTTTTATTTTTATTGAAATTGCTAAAAACACATAATACTTTTATGTATACCATGGAAACGGTTCGATAAAAATTCTATTTAATTAACATCAGCCAATGCGGCTTGAATCATAATAGCACATTCCAAACGTTTTTTCTCTAAAGCACAGGATATGGCATGAGGTTTATGAATATCACCTTCATACTGCCAATTGTTTGCATTACAGCCGCCGCTGCAATAAAATTTTGCCCAGCAGTTTTTACATTCAGGTTTTGAATAAACATTTGCCTGCGCAAAACTTTCCTTCATAGTTTCGTTTAAACTGCCATCTAAAACATTTCCCATTTTCCACTGTTCTTGCCCCACAAACTGATGACATGGGTAGATATCTCCGGAAGGAGTCACAGCGATATATTCATTTCCGCAGCTGCATCCGCGCAGTCGTGGGCCTTTTTAAGTCTCATAAAGCACAGGATATTAAATTTGAGGTTTATGAATATCACCTTCATACTGCCAATTGTTTGCATTACAGCCGCCGCTGCAATAAAATTTTGCCCAGCAGTTTTTACATTCAGGTTTTGAATAAACATTTGCCTGCGCAAAACTTTCCTTCATAGTTTCGTTTAAACTGCCATCTAAAACATTTCCCATTTTCCACTGTTCTTGCCCCACAAACTGATGACATGGGTAGATATCTCCGGAAGGAGTCACAGCGATATATTCATTTCCGCAGCTGCATCCGCGCAGTCTTCTAATAGCGCATGGGCCTTGGTTTAAGTCTATCATAAAGTGATAAAAATCAAACCCCTTCCCTGCTTTACTGCGCTCAATGATTAAATTTGCCAGTGTTTCATATTCTTCAAAAATTCTTGGCAAATCATCTTCTTTAACGGAATAATCAAGTTTTTCTTCTGAAACTACTGGTTCCATCGAAATTTCATTAAACCCAAGATTGAGCAGATGCTCAACATCTTTCGTAAAATCCAAATTGTATTTGGTGAAAGTACCTCTCACATAATAATCTTTGTCTTTGCTGCGTTTTTCAACGAGCTTTTGGAATTTTGGCAAAATGGTGTCATAACATCCGGAACCGTCAACCCTTATCCTCAGGCGATCATGAACACTTTTTCGGCCGTCAAAAGACAAAATACAATTTGACATTTCACGGTTGATAAAATCAATTTTATCATCGCTGAGCAATAGTCCGTTTGTTGTAATTGTAAACCTAAAATTTTTATTGTGTTGTTTTTCAATGCTGCGAGCATATTCTACTGTACGCTTCACCACGTCAAAATTCATTAAAGGTTCGCCGCCGAAAAAATCGACCTCCAGATTGTGACGTCCAGCCGATTTTTCAACTAAAAAATCGATTGCACTCTTTGCCACATCAAATGGCATAAGCATTCGTTGTCCACCAAAATCCCCTTGCGCTGCAAAACAATATTTGCAGCGTAAATTACAGTCATGAGCGATATTTAGGCACATGGATTTAATTGGCGCACCTTTTAGCATAGAGGCAAATTTTTCATAACCGTCCGGTGAAAATAGTTGCCCCTTCTGATATAATTCCCGGATTTCTTCATAAGCTTCGCGTAATGTTTCTTCGCTATAGCGAGTTTTCAAAGCATTCATCATATCTTCCGGCGGTTGGTCTGGAATTTTTTCATCCTGTAAATAGTCCAAGATGTCAAACGGGGCATCGTCAAACAGATGAACCGCACCGCTGTTGGTATCTAAAACAATTTTATATCCGTTTAAAGAATACTTATGTATCATTTACATTTCTCCATTTGAACATAATTTAAGGGACAGTTCACTGTCCCTTTTTGCGCTCATTTCAGAAAACCACTGAAACTTCTTTTATGAAAGAAGTTAAGGAATTCAAAATTGCAATCCTTTATAATGTAGTTATCTGTTTTTGTTTTCGCACTTTTGATTGGAAACTGTGCAGGAAGTTTTGCAGGCCGACTGGCAAGAAGCCTGGCATTCACCGCAGCCGCCTTTAGCAGCACTTTCCTTTAAGTTTGCTTGATTCAGCGTTCTAATCTGCTTCAACTTAAATGCCTCCGTTTCACTGTTGAGATAAGGACAAATCATATTATAACAACGATAAAAGAAATAGTCAAAATTATTTTCGTTTTGGTTTTCTTTTTTTATTTACGGAAAGAAAACCACCAATTGAACCGGACAAAACCATAGCCAGCAACCGCGTTCCAGCCTGAGCTGGTTCAGTAGTTTTATTCGAAATTACAAGTCCGGAAAAGAGAAAAAGCGCAAATAGAAGCATCCCTGCCGACGCCCCAAACAGCAACCCTCGTTTGCCGGAAATTTTCGCCGCAGTATAACCGGCCCCAAAAGAGCTCAGAACAGATACAGCAATTACAAGGGGCGACAGCAATCCTTGAGGAATGCTCTCTGCAGACACGAAAGCTAACGATGATATTCCAAGAAAAATTGCACACAACAACGCACCTGTAACGGAGCCGATCACAATGGCGCGAACGGCATCCAACGCAGGTTGTTTATTTATTGACTTAGAACTTTTTATCGCAACCGCCCCCTCCAATATCCTGACATATAGATATTCAGCAGGGGCGTCCAATATGACTGCTATATAAGAGGATTATTCCGCATCATCATGAATGGTATCGACACTTCCGATTGCCCACTTTTTTATCTTCATTTTCACACGATCCGTTCCTGTTTCAATAATAAGGGTACCGGTGTCTTCTTTGATACCTACAACGCGGCCCATGATTCCTCCAATTGTAGTAATATCATCCCCAATCTGTACACTGTTGCGCATCTTTTCTTCTTGTTTTTTCTTTTTCTGCTGAGGTCTTATCAAAAGAAAATAGAAGATGCCAACAATAGCGACCATGTAAATAATCATACCAAAAAGGCCATTGCCTGCTCCAGTAGTTTCTCCAGTTAACAAAAAGTTCATTAAAAAACAACACCTCTCTTTTAATGTTTAGATTATATCAGCAAAAATATTTTCATGCAAGACTTTCTCAAATTCTTCGGTCTAAAATCTCTACATTTTCTCGATAAAACTGTTCAAATGTCTCATTTTCTAGAGAGATTCTGATTTTTTCAAGAAGACTGTTGTAGAAATAAATGTTGTGCATAACACAAAGCCGCATTGCAAGCATTTCACCGCTTTTAAATAAATGATGTATATATGCGCGGGTAAAATTTTGGCACACAGGACAATCACAGTTGTCGTCCAGCGGAGATTCATCCAATTGATACTTTGCGTTCAGCAAATTGCGACGACCCTGCCATGTGAAAATATGTCCGTGTCTTGCATTGCGGGTAGGCATTACGCAGTCAAACAAATCCACACCTCTCTTGACTGCTTCTAGGATATTTTCCGGCGTGCCCACTCCCATCAGATACCTAGGCTTGTCCTTTGGCATTTCAGGGATAACGGCTTCTATGATCCGGTACATTTCCTCACTGCTCTCTCCCACTGCTAATCCGCCGATCGCGTATCCGTCCAAGTCCAGTTCCCGTATCCTTTTCATACAGTCGATGCGCAAATCTTCATAGGTGCTTCCTTGGTTGATGCCAAACAGCATCTGCCGCGGATTTATGGTGCTTGATTCCTGATTGAGGCGATCCATAGCAGCCTTCGAGCGTTTCAGCCAGCGAATTGTTCTTTCACAGGATTCGCGGGCATATTCGTACGGTGAGGGGTTTTGAACACATTCATCAAAAGCCATCGCTATGGTGGAAGCAAGGTTTGATTGGATTTTCATGCTTTCTTCCGGTCCCATAAAAATTTTGCGGCCATCGATGTGGGACGCAAATGTTACACCATCTTCTGTAATGTTACGAAGTTTGGCGAGTGAAAAAACCTGAAATCCACCACTGTCAGTCAAAATGGGACCATCCCAGCGTGTGAATTTGTGCAGTCCGCCCAACCTGCGAACTGTTTCATCACCGGGACGAAGATGGAGGTGATACGTGTTGCAAAGCTGCACCTGACATTTGAGTTGTTTTAAATCTAGCGCGGATACTGCACCTTTAATTGCACCCGCGGTTGCTACATTCATAAACGCAGGTGTTTGAATTGTGCCATGAGGAGTGTGAAATTCACCTCTCCGTGCCGCACCACAATTTTTAATAAGATGATACATATTTTCCATCCTTTTATTTTATCTTAATTGATGAACATTGCGTCGCCAAAGCTAAAAAAGCGGTATTTCTCTTGGACAGCAACGCGGTAGGCATTCATCGTGTGTTCATACCCTGCAAGTGCGGAAACCAGCATAATCAATGTACTTTCGGGAAGATGAAAATTTGTAATCAATCCGTCCAGAACTTTAAACTGATATCCCGGATAAATAAAGATATCCGTCCATCCGGCACTTTCCCGGATACAGCCTTCTTTGGTTCCAACTGTCTCTAAGGTTCGGCAGCTTGTTGTTCCAACTGCAATCACACGTCCACCACGTTGCTTTGTACGATTGATGATGTCTGCTGTTTGTGCAGAAAGATGGTAATGCTCCGAGTGCATTTTGTGCTCTGTAATATTTTCCGCCGTAACTGGACGGAACGTGCCAAGTCCCACATGAAGTGTAACAAAGGCAAGTTCAACACCCTTGTCCTTGATTTTTTGAAGAAGTTCGGGTGTAAAATGAAGCCCAGCAGTGGGAGCAGCGGCCGATCCGACCTCTTTGGAATAAACGGTCTGATATCGCTCGTTGTCTTTCAGTTCGCTCTTGATATAATGTGGAAGTGGCATCTGTCCTATTTTATCCAGAATTTCATAAAAATTTCCGTCACAGGTAAATTGGACAAGTCGGTTTCCGTCCTCAATAATATCGACAACTTCCGCATGAAGTAAACCGTCTCCGAATGTAAATTTAGCGCCTTTTTTCGCACGGCGTCCCGGGCCAGTCAGTGCCTCCCAAACATTACCCTCGCGGTGATTTAACAGTAAAAACTCCACTTTAGCCCCGGTACCGTCTTTAATGCCATACAATCTTGCCGGAAGCACACGAGAGTCGTTCAGCACAAGGCAGTCACCTGGATTTAAATAATCAATGATATTGTAAAAATGCCGATGCTCCAGTTCGCCTGTTTTTTTATTCAAAATCATAAGGCGGGATGAATCCCTCGGTTCCGCCGGAGTCTGAGCAATCAGCTCTTCAGGTAGGTCATAGTAAAAATCTTTTGTTTTTAAATGATTTAAGTCAAGTCCCATTTTCATTCTCCCATTCAGCCCAATAAATAAAATAATAAAATACTAATAGTTTATTATAAATAAATTGACAATCAATAGCAACCCATGCTATTATAATCTAAGATTTATGATGAAAAAGTTCATATAAATCGAAAATAAGATAGAGGCGCGACTTTCAAGAGTAGCGGGGGCGAGGCTGCCGGAGCCGATGAATCCCCGTGAAAGGGAAAATCGCCGAAGGGGGTACTGTGGCAGAGTATCCGCCTGGTTATCATGCGAACAGTATGATGACTGTCATCAGTTATTTGATGGAGAGCTATCGACTTTTTTATATCCATGTGGCATTTGTTGCATGGAATGAAAATCGAAAGTGCCACAATTTTCTGATGACCGGTATTTACCGGCTTTTTTATTACGCGGATATTTTTGCTTCTTTTTTCATAATTATTTAGGAGGCCTGTTCTTATGAAAAATTATCGGGTTGGAATTATCGGCGCAACAGGTATGGTTGGACAGCGTTTTGCCGTGCTTTTGGAAAATCACCCATGGTTTACTGTCACTGCACTGGCTGCAAGCGAGCGGTCTGCCGGAAAAACATACCGGGAAGCCGTTGGCAAACGTTGGCTAATGACCACCCCAATGCCGAAAAGTATGGAAAATATGGTTGTTTTGGATGCAGAAAAAGATAAAGACAAAATTGTTCAGATGGTTGATTTTGTCTTTTGTGCAGTCAATATGGATAAACAGAAAACACGTGAATTAGAGGAACTGTATGCAAAATCAGAATGCCCTGTTGTATCGAACAACAGTGCAAACCGATTGGTTCCGGATGTTCCTATGCTGATACCCGAAATCAATCCGGAACACACGGACATTATTCCCGCACAGCGGAAACGGCTTGGAACTCGCCGCGGATTTATCGCAGTAAAGCCGAACTGTTCTATACAGACCTATGTGCCGGCTATCACTCCCCTGTTGGATTTGAATGTTACCAAAATCCTAGCCTGCACATATCAAGCCATCTCCGGAGCCGGAAAAACATTTGAAACATGGCCGGAAATGGTCGACAATGTGATTCCGTTTATCGGCGGAGAAGAAGGAAAATCAGAAAACGAACCGATGAAAATCTGGGGTCATATTGAAAACGGTGCGATTGTCAACGCTCCTGCCCCCAATATCACAACGCAATGCCTGAGAGTTCCGGTCACTGATGGTCATATTGCAGCGGTCTTCCTTTCTTATGAAAAGAAAATTTCTATTGATGAAATCATTGAACGCTGGAATAACTTTAGCGGAGAACCTCAGAAACTCGGCTTGCCCAGTGCACCTAAAAAGTTTTTGTATTATTTCCAAGAAGAAGATCGCCCTCAAACACGTTTGGACCGCAATCTTGAAAACGGCATGGCTGTTTCTATTGGGCGTTTGCGTCCGGACAGTCAATATGACGTAAAATTCGTGTGTTTGTCCCACAATACGCTCCGCGGCGCAGCCGGCGGTGGTGTACTGATGGCAGAATATCTCTGCGCTAAAGGCTTTATGGATTAATATATGGTCGACAGGGAGGTAAAATTAAGATGAAAAAGCTTGTATTTACGGGTTCCGGTGTTGCCTTGGTTACTCCTATGAAACAGGACGGTTCTATCAATTATGATGTTCTCGAACGTTTGATAGAGTTTCATGTTCAAAACGGAACTGATGCAATTATTGCATGCGCAACAACCGGAGAATCTCCTGTTCTCAGCCACGAAGAGCACTGCAAAGTTATTGAATTCATTGTAAAAAAGGTGAACAAACGGCTTCCGGTTATTGCGAGTTCCGGAAGCAATGATACCAGATACGCAGTTGAACTGTCACGCTCATTGCAAGATGCCGGAGCCGATGCCCTCCTGTTGATTACACCCTATTACAATAAAACATCCCAAGCGGGCTTTGTAAAACATTTTCATTATATTGCTGACAGAGTCGATATTCCGATGATTCTGTACAATATTCCTTCCCGCACAGGATGCAATATTAAACCCGAAACCTATCTGGAATTGGCAAAGCATCCAAATATAGTAGGTACGAAAGAAGCAAACGGTGACCTTGCCGCCTGCGCAAAAACCATCTCACTTTGCGGGGATGATCTTGCAGTTTATTCAGGAGAAGATAATCAAACTTTGCCCATCCTTTCCCTCGGCGGAAAAGGAGTTATCTCCGTGTTTGCAAATATTCTTCCCAAAGTGATGAAACAGATATGCGCGGATTATTTAAGCGGTAATGTGGAAGCTTCACGTACAACATTTTTAAAGTATCTGGAACTCATGGATGCTTTGTTCTGGGATGTGAATCCTATTCCGATAAAAGCAGCGATGAATTTCATGGGGTTTGAATGTGGTCCATGTCGTCTTCCCCTTACTAACATGAGTAAAGAACTGAGCGATAAACTTTATAAAGTCCTTCAGAAGTATGAGGTAGTTCAATAACCAGAAATTTAAAAAAAGGGATGGCCAAAATGAAAAAGATCATTTTAAGCGGATGCAATGGTTCAATGGGAAAAGTTGTTTCCTGTTGTGCTGCAGAACGCGATGACGTGAAAATTGTAGCAGGAATTGATTTGCAAACTGATTCCAATTATGGCTATCCAATCTACTCTTCGCCGGATCAAATCGATTGTAAAGCAGATGTTTTAATTGATTTTTCAAATCCGTCGTTATTATATCCACTTTTGGAATACGGCAAACAAACAAAAACTCCACTTGTACTTTGCACAACTGGATATAATGCAGAGCAGATTAAAACCATTCAAACAGTTTCACAGGAAATCGCGATTTTTTTCTCAGGGAACATGTCTATGGGGATTAATTTGCTAATTGAACTTGCGAAAAAAGCTGAACATGTTCTTGGAAACAGTTTTGATGTTGAAATTGTTGAAGCGCATCATAATCAAAAAATCGATGCGCCAAGCGGAACTGCCTTAATGATAGCCGACGCTATTTCAGAGGCTTCCGATGTTCCGTTAAACTATATGTATGATCGTCATTCTCGAAGGAAAAAACGCCCTGCGAACGAAATCGGTATTCACTCCATTCGCGGAGGGACCATAGTTGGTGAACATCAAGTTATTTTTTCCGGCCCGCATGAAGTCCTTACTATTTCGCACTCCGCACAGTCAAAGGAAATCTTTGCCCGCGGAGCACTGAATGCAGCGGTGTTTTTATCCAGTAAAGCAAAAGGACTTTACTCAATGGCTGATCTTATACAACAGGAGGATTAAGATGGATTTGTCTCCCGAAATTACCACTGCCACGGACATTACATTGATTACCCTGCAAAAGTGTCCTTCCGATTTAAAATTTATTGCAGATATTTTTCAAAAGATTGCCGCATTTGGCGTTGATGTTGATATGATATCTCTGGCGCCCACACAAGGTGCCTTTACTTCCGTATCCTTTACAATTGCAGACAGCGATCTTGACAAGATATTAAACTTTACATCTGATTTGCGGCTGAAAAACCAAATTAGTGTCGTTGTCAGCAGCGGAAACTGTAAGATATCCGTTTATGATCCAGGCATGAAAAATGCTCCCGGTGTTGCGGCAGAGGTTTTCAATATTGCTTCATCCGTGCACACTGATATTCGATTAATAACAACTTCTGAAGTGGACATATCCATTCTAATCACTGCGGCTGATTTTCAGGAAACACTAAACGCTTTAGAGACAAAATTAAAAAAATAATCCGCATACAGTAATACCCCCTATTACAGCCTAGGAAACTGTAATAGGGGGGTTGTTATGTTATGATGTTTTATTTTACTTCCACAGTCCAGCCAAATGTATCCTTTATTTTGCCCCATTGAATACCGGTCAATGTATCATACAAGCGCTGAGAAATCGGTCCAATCTTGCCATCGTTAATCACCATGACTTCGTCGCCCCATTTCAAATGTCCAATTGGAGAAATGACGGCGGCTGTTCCTGTTCCGAATGCCTCATCCAGCTTGCCTTGTTTATAAGCGTCTGCCAATTCCTGAATGGAAATTCTCCGTTCGGATACTTTCATCCCCCATGAACGCAGCAGTTCCAGTGTAGACATGCGCGTAATGCCGGGAAGTATGGAACCTTGAAGAGCCGGTGTAACGACTTCACCATCAATGACAAAGAATACGTTCATTGTTCCAACTTCTTCGATGTATTTGCGCTCCACACCGTCTAGCCAAAGAACCTGTGTATATTCTTGCTTCTCAGCCTCATCTTGTGCTTTTAAAGAAGCGGCGTAATTGCCTGCGGTTTTTACGTATCCCATTCCTCCGCGTACAGCTCGTACATAATTTCTCTCAACATAGATTTTCACCGGGTTCAGCCCTTCCGGATAATAAGCGCCGGATGGAGAGCATAATACGAAGAATATGAGGTGTTTGGCAGGATGAACTCCAATATGTGGATCAACACCGATAATAAATGGGCGAATGTACAGGGATGTACCATCTTGATGTGGCACCCAGTCTTTTTCAATGGAAACCAGCTTCTCAATGGCTTTTTCTGCAAATTCTTCATCAATCAGTGGTATGCAGAGGCGTTCACAAGAAGAGTTAAGTCTAGCCATATTTTTGTCCGGGCGGAAAAGCAAAATTCTGCCGTCTACGGCTCTGTACGCCTTCATACCTTCAAATACGGACTGGCCGTAATGCAGACACATTGCCGCCGGAGATATGCTGAAATCTCCGAATGGAACAATACGCGGATTGTGCCATCCTTCTCCCTCATCATAATTCATAACAAACATGTGATCCGAAAAAATAGTGCCGAATCCCAACTTGCTTTCATCGGCAGGTTTTGGTTTCGGATGATCTGTCAGCTGCACACTGATCTCCTGCATGTTAAAAAGCCTTCTTTCTTAAAAATAAAATTGTAAATATTTAATCTAAATTATAACATTTACCTGCAATATTTTCAAGACTTTCATTCATTATTCTGATGAAAGAAAGCCTTTATACAGCGGTATTTCAGATATAATTATTCTGAAAAGAATTATATTTTGCAAGAATTGTATAACTCCGCGTCAAAATATTTTCTATTTAAAAGTAATTTTTGGATTATTATTCACTATCTGTCATATTGGAACAAAGGCTAAAAAGTCTAGAAATTACTGATATATTGAATGAACCGAGCGGTTCCAAGGGATCCGCCCGGTTATTTTTTTGACGATTTTAATTTGTTCAAAAGCTCCGGCAATGTTTTGTCTTCAGAACGATCCACTCGAAATCCCTCACCCGAAATTTCGCCTGCGTCTCCCACAATAAGGAACGCGTTTTTGTCAATGGAACGTACAATGTCCTTAATTTTCACTACTTCATAACGGCGTGCGGCACATAGAAGAACTTCTCCCTTTCTCCCAGTATAAGCTCCCTTAGAGTCCAGATAAGTTACACCGCGCTCTACGTCTCTTAGAATTTCCTGTGCTATTTGTTCACTCTTTTCGGATATAACAAACATCACTTTTCCGGTACCAACATCTGTGCCATACAAAATAGTATCAATCATTTTGGTAGAAACAAATATCGCGATAAAAGCATATAATGCGCTTTCGATACTTTGATAGGCAAACGCTGAGAATAGTACCACGACAAAGTCGACACAAAGCATTAGTTTGCCCATGGAAACAAATCGAACCTTTCTGTTTAAAAGGCGGGCAACTAAATCGGTGCCGCCTGTGGTTGCACCGCGCATAAAAACAAGCGACAGCCCGATGCCTTCCAATAAACCGCCAAAAATTGCAGCAAGCATGGGAGTTCCCTGATAAGGTGGAATGACCATGGATAAAATATCGATTGCACTGGAAACAAAAACTGTCGCAATAATAGTTTTTCCAACTAGCTTATAGCCAATTTGCAAAATTGCCCAGATAAAAATAGGAAGATTGAGCAACAAACTGGTCATGCCGATTGGGAAACCAAACAGATAATTTAGCACAGTACTCAAACCTGTCACGCCGCCCGGTGCGATATGGTTTGGTGCAGTGAACATTCTGACGCTGATGGAGTAAAGAATACTGCCTATCGTGTAATACAGCAAGTCTTGCAGCCATTCTTTGGCTTCATTTTTCAGACTCAGCAGCATAAAATGTTTAGTCCTCCTCACAAACAGCCGAAAACAGTTCACGCAGCCGATCCAATTTTCCGCTCAGATACAAATATCCAAACAGAGATTCAAAACCTGTTGCAGCGTGATACTCTCCGGGATCGGTATTTTTGGGGACATGATTGCTGTGGGCATTTCTGCCGCGTCGAAGGATGTCTTGCTCTTCCTGATTTAAAACAGGTAACAGTTTCCGTGCAAAACCAGCTTGTGCCTTGGCGCATACTTGCTCTACTGCGGCCCGATGTAATTGTGAAACCGGACGTTGAGCTTGGCAAACTAATCTTTCACGCACAAACACTTCAAATACCGCATCACCAATAAAGGCTAAAGTTAAAGCTCCCATTTGTTTTGGGTCACAAGAAGCATTATAAAACCGTTCCAACCAGCGCACTCCTATTCCATATATTCAAATTCAATACCATAAATACTGACCGTATCTCCTTCATGTACCCCTGCTGCACGCAATGCTTCATCTACACCGGTTTTGAGTAATACACGTTCAAAATAACGCAGAGAATCAGCATCGTCAAAATTGACAGAACGCAAAACCGGAATCAGCCATTCTCCTTCTACTACATAAACGCCATTGCGGTTTTGAATGCTCACTTGATGTTTGTCAATCTTCTCTGCTGGACGCTGTGGTGCGGGCTCCGGCTCATAACGAATGATAGGCGGAAGTTTCTGCAGTAGTTCTTCAATCCTGTTCAAAAGAGGATCCACCTGATAACGGATGGCAGCCATCATTGGGAAGAACTCATATCCTTGGTCATGGACAAATTTTTCAAAGTCCTGAATCTGTTCTTCCTCAGCAAGATCACATTTGTTTCCCGCAACAAGCATTGGCCTTTTGGTAAGTTCCGGATTAAATTTTTTTAATTCTGAATTAATCACTCGAAAATCTTCTTTGGGATCTCTCCCTTCGCTTCCGGAAACATCAACAATATGAACAAGCAGCCTGCAGCGCTCCACATGCCGCAAAAACTGATGGCCAAGTCCTGCTCCTTTATTCGCACCTTCAATCAGACCGGGAATATCGGCTATTACGAAAGAATTACCGGATTCCGTGCGTACTACACCTAAAACCGGTGTCAATGTGGTAAAGTGGTAATTGGCAATTTGCGGTTTTGCCTCACTGACAACGGATACCAGTGTAGATTTCCCCACATTTGGGTATCCGACCAATCCGACATCTGCAAGTAATTTCAATTCAAGTTGAAGGTCGAAGGCTTCACCAGGCGCACCGGGCTTAGCAAACCGCGGTGTTTGTCTGGTCGCTGTTGCAAAGTGTGCATTGCCCCATCCGCCTCGTCCGCCTCTTGCAATCACTTGGGGCTCGTCCGTTGACAAATCAGCAATTAGTCTGCCTGTTTCGGCATCTTTTACCAATGTGCCGCGCGGAACGCGAATAATAAGATCCTTTCCACGGCGTCCGCTGCAACGGTTTCCGGATCCATTTTGGCCATTTTCCGCAACGAACTTCCTGCGGTAACGAAAATCGGACAGTGTGGATTGATTGTCATCTACTTGGAAAATAATATCGCCGCCACGGCCGCCGTCTCCACCATCCGGACCGCCGGATGCAATATATTTTTCTCGATGGAAGGCAACGGCTCCATCTCCGCCGTTTCCTGCCTTCACTTTGATTCTGGCATAATCAATAAACATACGCGAAACTCCTTTGTTTCAGCATATTTGTAAAACATTTTTCTACTTTTTATTTACCAGTATATTATAGTTTTTCAGGATTGGTAAAAAAAATCCCGGGCAATTTCTACCCGGAATTCTGTATGTGCTTTAAAACGCAGTCTTTTCTTATTCGGCGTAAACACTGACCTTCTTACGGGTACGGCCATAACGCTCGAATTTTACTCTACCGTCAATCAGAGCAAACAGAGAATCATCAGAACCGATTCCTACATTCTTGCCCGGATGAATGTGGGTGCCACGCTGTTTTACCAGAATATTTCCGGCGAGCACAAACTGACCATCCCCACGTTTTACGCCCAAGCGTTTTGACTCGGAGTCACGACCGTTCTTTGTGGAGCCCATTCCTTTTTTATGAGCAAACAGCTGAATATTAATCTGAAGCATGTTTTACACCTCCGTATCAATGATCTGAATATTTTGAGGATACTGCTGACGGAGCGCCGATAAATGAAGCCTTAGTCCTTTTAATAAGATAGAGCAGGCTTTTGCGTCTTCCGGAGCAATTTTACAATCCATATAACCATCTTTTACGCTGACCGAGGCATGAATACCAGCAATGTCTGTAATCGTGTTCGCTGTCATATATGCGGCCGAAGAAACCGCAGCACAAACTATGTCGTTACCTTCTTCTCCGGCTCCGGAATGACCGCTAATACGGAATCCGGCATCCTTTCCGTCGGGAAACGTAAAAAACTCAGCACAAATCATAAATTAAGCCATTAAGCGTTGATTTCAACAATCTGAACCTGAGTGTATGGCTGTCTGTGACCCTTTTTGCGCTTTTCGTTCTTCTTGGGTTTATAGGTAAAGACGGTAATCTTCTTCCCTTTCCCATTTTTCAGAACTTTCGCCGTGACAGTAGCGCCTTCCACATAAGGCGTACCAACCTTTATCCCATTCTCACCGACTACAGCGAGTACAGGAAATTGAACAGTGGAATCTTTTTCTGCCGCAAGCTTTTCCACAAAAACAACATCGTCCTTTTGGACTTTGTATTGCTTGCCGCCTGTTTCAATTACTGCAAACATAACTAGGCCCTGCCTTTACTTCAGTCTCGCTATTCTCGGGCGGGTTTCCCTCTTACAGCTTACAGCCCGGAATAAGCGGCTTATTAAGCATATCATATTTCGTCAACTCTGTCAATGGAACAACTCTCAATTTTTCCGTGAAGAAAGTGTCACGTGTTGCCCTGCTCTCCGAAACAGAAAGTTCATTTGTCTCCTGCACTGCAAGGTTTTTTAAATAGTTGCCCTGCTCTCCGAAACAGTCCAGTGCAGAAATCGCTTCATTTGTTAACTCCTGCACCAAAGCACGGGCTTTTTCCAAACCTAAAATGGAAACATAAGTACTTTTCCCTTTTTCTTGATCGCTGCCCACCGGTTTGCCGAGTGAATCTTGTTCTCCCTCTACATCTAAGATATCATCCATAATTTGGAACGCTAAACCAATAGAATTTGCATATTTCTCCGCAGCATGCAGTTTTGCTTCCCCTGCACCGGCCAAAACACATCCCATTTTAGCTGCCGCGCAAATCAATGCTCCGGTTTTACACTGATCCATCTGAATCAGCGTGTCTGCGGAAACCTGTTTTCCGACACTTTCTAAATCAATCATCTGTCCGCCCACCATGCCGTATGCACCGGATGCTTTCGCCAAAATCCCGGCGGCTGCTGCTGCCCGCTGAGGCCCTACTGCTGCAATACTATCCGGTGAGAGCATCGTCTCAAACGCCATTGTCAATAACGCATCTCCGGCAAGCAAAGCCTGTGCTTCACCGAAGGCAATGTGATTTGCCGGTTTTCCCCGCCGAATTGCGTCATTATCCATGCATGGAAGATCGTCGTGAATGAGTGAATAGGTATGAATCATTTCAACAGCGCAGGCAAATGGAACGGCGGATTGTTGGTCTCCGCCGCAAACGCCACAGAATTCCAGCAGCAGAATTGGGCGAATTCTCTTTCCTCCCGAAAGAAGACTGTATCGCATAGCCTCAAACAAACGCTTTTGCAAGAGGTTGACTTGCGGAACATATTTTTCAAGGCTTGCCTCTATTACTTCTCCATATTTCTGCGGTTCAATTCGACTCATCCACTGTTCCTTCCCTTTCATTGAGTTCCTCAATTTCACGAACCTTTTGCTCAGCTTCCGAAAGTTTATGGTAGCACAAGGAGGAAAGAGCGGAACCCTCCTCAAAAAGTTTGAGAGATTCTTCCAGCGTCAATTCCCCGGTCTCCATCTGTGCAACAATTTCCTCCAGCCTTGCAATGGCTTTTTCAAAGGTCATCTTCTGTTTCACAGGATACCCTCCTCCGTTCGTTTCATACTTCGGATTTTAACATCTTCTACAGTACAGTTGATGTCACCATCGTTCATTTTCAGCAACAGAGTGCTTCCTTTTTGCACCTGCGATGCGTGAGCAAGCGGAATGCCATCTCTGTTGCAGGCTACAGCATAGCCGCGTGACAGAACGGCGAGGGGGCTTAGTGCATTCAGTCTGCCACTTTCAACTGCAAGCAGATTTTTACAATTTTGAAGTTGCCTTGTGATATCTGATTTTAAAGCAGATGAAAGCTGATCGATTTTTATTCTCTGCAATTCAAGGCGTTCCAGCGGATTTCGAAAAACATGGCTTTCTAACAGTCTGTCCAATCTATGGCGTGCTGCCGCTAGTTTCGAATCCATTGCTTGTTTCAAACGCTGTTGAAGATTCTTAAGTTCCGCCATCAGTTCCGCTTGATCCGGCACGGCCAGTTCTGCCGCAGCGGAAGGTGTTGGAGCACGTAGATCTGCGGCAAAATCACAAATGGTAAAATCCGTTTCGTGGCCGACCGCTGATATTACCGGTATGTTGGAGGCCGCCACCGCACGGGCTACAATTTCCTCATTAAAAGGCCAGAGATCTTCCAAAGAACCGCCGCCGCGGCCAACAATTAAGACATCCGCACATTTTAGCTGATTAAACTTTTCAATTGCTTTTGCAATTTGGGGTGCGGCATCCGTTCCCTGAACCGGAACCGGGCAGAAAACGATTTGAGCAATGGGATATCTCCGTTCCAGCACGGAAAAAATATCGTGTACAGCGGCTCCGGACGGCGATGTAATCACCCCGATTGTTTCAGGGAATTTTGGAATCGGCCGATGATTGCCAAACAATCCCTCCGCATCCAGTTTCTTTTTCAACTGCTCAAACGCAATACTGAGGGCACCCGCTCCGTCCGGCTGAAGATCTTCAATATAAAGTTGATATTGTCCGGATGGCTCATAGACGCTCACATATCCGCGGGCAATAACTTTCATACCATCTTCCGGCATAAAACGCAGTCGCTGGGTATAACGGGAAAACATCACAGCTTTCACAACACTTTTCTCATCTTTCAATGACAAATAAAAGTGTCCGGACCGATAATTGTTTTTAAAATTAGATATTTCCCCGGCCACAAATACCTGCATTAAATGCGGATCTTGCTCTAAGATGGAACGAATATACGTATTCAACTGAGTAACACTTAATATCATTGGCGTCATTGGTGTCATTTTGTTCATTGTAAAAGCCCTTCTTTCCATGCAGCAAGTACTGCGATCCCCGCAGCGTTATCGCAGGAAAAATCCGGCTCTGCAAAGAAAGCTCCGTATTTATTCTCTAGCGCAGCGCGCAAAATAGAATTAGACATGACACCGCCGGCAAACACCAGCGGAAGATTGCCTAATTGTTTCAGTAAAACCTCTGTCATTCCTTCCAGCGCCGCTAAAATTGAAGCCAGACAAAACGCGGCAATCTCCTCCTGAGGAGCACCGCGCTCCAGCATCGCCCGGCAGCGATTTTCCACACCGGACAGCGAACAATCGGCTCCTTTCATCGTCGCCCGAACAGATATATTGCAATTGCATTTTTGCGCAAGTTTCTCCAATTCTTTTCCTGCCGGAAACGGCAGCCCCAACATGGCACCAACGCGGTCGACGGCTTGTCCTCCTTTTAAGTCTAAGGAACGTGCAACGATTTTAGTATGAAAGATCTCATTGTCATCCGGAGTAACCAAAACGGCTTCCGTAGTTCCTCCGGAAACGTGAAAAGCAAGGAACTGCTCGTGCAAAAGTGTCAGTTTGTTCGCAGAATAAAGAGCTGCTGCAATATGCCCCTGCTGGTGGGAAAAGGGGTGAAGCGGAATTTGCTTTACTTGTGCAATCGCCTGTGCAGAACCAAACCCTGTTAAAAAGCACGGCATATACGAGCCTTCTATATTTCTCGGGCGATTGGATACACCTACAGCCAGAAGGTCCGACTCTCCGATGGGAAGCTTGGAAAGCACCTGTGGCAGCTGAACAACATGATGAAACACAGCATCACTTTGGCGAAGGCCAAGCTGTCCTTTTTTAACCGGCAGCAGCATCTTGCTTTGATAAATCTTTTCATTTTCCAACAGAGCCGCAGACGTCGTATAATTACTGGTGTCAATTCCCAAAACGTTAGGCATGTTCCGATTCCTGCTTTTTTGCAAAGGACCCCAACACGCCATTGACAAACGGAGCATCCTCTGCGGTTCCATATTTCTTAGCCAATTCCACTGCCTCGTTAATTGATACGCTGGTTGGGATATCTTTTTCATAAAGGATTTCGTAAAACGCAAGGCGCAGAATAGAGAGCGAAACTTTTGAAAGTCGCTGCACTTTCCAACCGCGAGTGAAATTTTCTATCATTTCATCCAAATTTGTTAGATGTTCTTCTACGCCTGCAGCAGTCATTTCCGCAAAATCATCAATTGGTTGATCGTTTGCTTCATTTGCCGCCGTAACAATATTCCTGATGTTGTCATGATTGATGCTTTTTGCAAAAAGCAAAGAAAAAGCCTGTTCACGCGCTTCGCGTCTTTTCATGTTGTCCCCCGTGATTCTATAGTTTTTTATGAAAACAAACCCTCCACGCTGTGGAGGGCTCCATTGTTTCACCGTATCATCCACGGGGATTATTATACCACATTTGTCAGTGAACACAACTATTCACATTCAACAATCTTGATTTTATCATAAGAAATATTTGCTTGGTCTGCCACGATATCACGAATGACAATCGCGTCATTTTGAGAATTTGACTTGGTTTTTACAACTACACTGCATTCATCATCCTGCAAGAACACAACGCAGTCTTCAAATCCTTTTGCTTTTATCAAATTCTCAATTTCAGTTTCCTTAACAATATTTTTTGCAATCACATTAGCTTGCGATGTAGCGGTCTGTTTTGCGGTATCTGTTTGATTTGAACCGTTGATGATTTTTTGCAGTGTTTCAACTGCTTCATCCCTTGCTTTTTCCCTCGAAAGTCTGGCAGAAGTAAAATAATCATCTGCCGCAACGCTCGCACTTGTGTCAACAGCCGAGGTATTTTCATCGGAGGTACTGCTGCTTTCATTTCCAGAAGCGTTTACAAGCAAAGTTTCTCCTAACTCCCGACCTGATGTGACAGCATCCGTTGCGGGAAGCTGCGTGTTTCCCGACAGCGCCCAGTTAAGATATACGGCCGCTCCCAGCGCAACAACCAAAGCCGCAAGAACAAGTTGTCGTTTGCCCATATTCATACGTAAATTCCCCCTGTTTTCTTTATTTTGCTTTTATCACGCACACCCGCGCGGAAGAAATGCCCAAAGCCGTTGTAACGGCATCGATTACATTTTGCTGAACCGCCGGGCTGCTGCCGCCGTCGCAAACTACAACCACACCTTTGACAATCGGCTGAATCTCCGTTACTGAAAGCGCCTGCTCAGAGCCATCAGCGCCTTTTACCAGAATGTAATTGGTTTCATTGCTTTGGTCAGTTTCATCCCGTGTTAAACCATTCGATTGATCTTTTGTTGTTTGACCGCTGATTTTTTCTTCCTTTGCGTACACCGATTGTTTGGTTCGTTCCAGTGTCACCATGACGTTGGCATTTCCAACTCCCTGAATTTTTGTAATTAGATCCGTCAGTTCCTGTTCAAGATGTGTTTCATACTCTTCTGCTGTGTAAGTTTTTTGCGATGAGTCTGTTTTCGGCGCTGTATTTTCACCGCTTGTCAGAAAGCTAGAAAGAAAAATCAATGCAATTCCAATCACCCCTGCGCCCAATATGATTTTGCGATAATTTTCATTTGCTGCCAGAAGATCGAACAGGCCGGTCCCCCGGGCTTTTCCTTCTTTTATGTCAGCCTTCATCGGAAACGACCTCCGTTTTAATTCCCAGCGTTTTTTCCAGCTCGGACGAGACATCTGCGTGTCCGGATACTTCTTCTCTGTCAAGAGTTACAATGACTTTATTAATTGATATGCTGCCATTGTCATTCGTATCCATAATTACCTGAACATTTTTACAAAATATCCCCATCCGTTTTAGCTCCGATTGAACCAAACCGATGATACTCTGCCTTGCGGCTTCTTCAAATTGCTCATTTACGGTGGAATTGAGCATTTTATTTTCCTCGGCCGGGCGCCCTTCCGTTTTTAGCATGGCATTGATTTGCGGAGCTGCTCTGGAAATCGGCGAAATCAGAGCACAGATGATAAAAGCGCCGATTACGAACTTTGCCATTCGCTCCATTGAACCGCTCGGTACAAGGCTTTGCAGCATGGCCGCAGATAAAGCCGCAAGGCAAATCACCATTGCCCATTCTCTTATACCGCTCATTTCACGCCTCCGACAATCAGCATCACAACTGTTGAAATAATCAGAATCATCATGCTGCACAGAAGAATAGCCAGCATGGTGGAAACAACGTCGGACGATGCCTTTAAAAGAGATGTGATACCATCAAGTTCAAATATTTGGCTAATACCTGCACAGAGATCCAGCGTCAAAATCCAGAGCATACATTCCGCGATGATGGGCAGAAAAATAAAAATCCCGGCAAGGAGTCCGAAAGCGCTGACACCGGATTTAAGCAGCTTTATGCAGCCGGTTACAGTTTGAAGTGCTTCACCCAATGCATTGCCGACAACAGGAACAAAACTGCTGACAACAAACTTTGCCGCTTTCGAGCCTGTGTTGTCCAGAGATGATGACACAATAGAATGCATGGTAATCAATCCGGTAAAAAGCGTCATGCAAAGTCCCATAATCCACTTGACCATTTTATTCATAGCGGCACACAGGCCGTTCAGATGAATATCAGGTGAAACAGCCGACACAATGGACAAGGCAAGAAATATATTCAGCATGGGGATAAAAAAATTGGATGACAGAACTGAAATGATGTTGCCCGCACCAAGCATCAGAAGATGATAGGAGCCAGCGGAAACAGGCTGCCCGGCAGCTATCATGATTCCCGTCAAAATTGGAATACACGCCAGTAAAAATCCGGAAGCGGCATTTAATACATCCGCAGCATCATGAATACAGGAAACAAGCGGCGTAACAACAATGGTACAAATGCAGAGCGTTCCTACCATGCCAATCACCTCGCCCATTTGCTTTTCACCAAATGACAGTTTCATGCCATTTAAAAGCGCACAGAGCAAAATGACAGCGATAACACCGCAAAGAATTTTCAATGGATTTTTGGCTTGTCCTGAAAAGATATTTAGAATTTTTTGAAAGTAGCTTTCAGGGGAAATAGAAACAATAGAGTTCCAATCGGTTTCCTCCACGCCGAGGTCCCGTAGTATTTTTTTTGTTTCCGGAGATAAACTGTCTGGAAGATCCTCTGCCCCGCTTTCCTTAAACTGGTCTTGATAAAACTGCTCCGTTATGTTATTTTGGAAAGAAATTTCCTCTGCTGCCGCTTTCACCGAATGGCAGGGCAGAAACAAAATAATCATTACAGCAATCAGACAGAATACTTTTTTCATGTTTTACCCACCAATCAGGTTTATTGCTGTCTCCGCTATTTTCTCAAACAAAGGCAGTGACAAAACCACAATCGCAATTTTTCCAGCAAGCTCCATTTTAGAAGCCAGCGCGTCTTCCTCCGCATCACGGCAAGCATCGGAGGCAAATTGAGCAAGAAAGCTAATTCCAAGGGTTTTGAATAAAATTAAAATATAATCTGCTGACAATCCGGATGCAGAAAACAATGTACGAACCTGTTTTATGGTGGGAGCAATTCCCTTAAAAATTTCAAGCAAGATGACAACGCCTGCTGCAATGCTTAGCAGTACAGCATATTCCTGATGATATCTGCGCAGCATAGCGGCCATTACCGCCGTGCAGACAGCTATCCCTGCAATTCCAACGACATTCATTTTACAAACCAAATATGGATTTAATCGTTTTAAATAATGTGCTGATTTGTTGAACAATCATCATTAATACCACTATCAGCCCTGCCAAAGTTGTCATCATAGCTTGTTCTTCACGACCGGAATGCGCCAAAACTTGATTTAAAACCGAAACAATAATTCCGATTGCCGCAATTTTAAAGATTAAATCCACATCCATTTTTCTTCCTCCGTTTTCAGCACAACAGCAATGCCGACGATAAACCGGCGAAAATGCCAAGCATCAGATACAATTTGGACTTCCGGTTTCGGTCTTCCCGAGCAGATTTCAAATTTGTGTCAAACAACTCGGAATACAGCTCCAAATGGGCAATCTGACCATCTGTGTCACTTGCGCCGAATCCTTCCCCAAAAGAAAGCAATAATTTTATATCGTTTGCTGCAAAGCCGTCCTGCTTCGCACAATATGTCACTGCATATTTCCATGCAGCTGCAAAACCGTTCCCCTGTTCACAATTGCTTACACATTCCTCAAGAAATTTGAAACCGGAACTATGCCTTTTGATAACCTGAACAACCGGAACAGCAGAATAGCGAATTTCTGTTTTGGCAGCGGATAAAAAACGTAAAAACAACTCCAAACTATCAACCCGAACAAAAAGTTTACGCGATTCCATATATCCCGAGAGACTTCCCGCCATCATCAGCAGCAATGCCCCTGCAAGCTTTAGCAAGTAAATCACCCGCTTTATAGATTCCTGCAATTTTTCCCGGCCCACTGGTTGCATCTAAAACCGCAATATTTCCAAAAGCTCCCGTTTTCAAAAGTTTCTGCGCCTGATTTCGCCTTGTAAATTCATCTATGGACCCTGCATGAATACTTGCAATCATGGTGACACCTGTATTTAATCCTTCTTCCACCGCGTTTACTTCACTTGCAGAACCGATTTCATCGCAAATGACGATTTCAGGTGATAAAGTTCGAACGGCAATTAAAATCCCCTCCGCTTTCGGGTACCCGTCAAGAACATCGCAACAACTCCCCAAGTCATTTTGTGGAATTCCCATATATGTACCTGCTATCTCTCCACGTTCATCAATGACGGCAACTTTTTTCAGATTGCCACGCAGCCCACTTGACATCTGGCGTGCGATATCACGTAAAATAGTTGTTTTGCCACTGGATGGTGCTCCGGCAAGCAGAAGACCTTCATGCAGACGATTACCAAGCTGATCCAGAAGTTCGTTGGCAGCTCCCGGTATTTCGCGCGAAATTCTTAAATTAATAGACGAAATACTCCGCACAGAACAGATGTTTGATGACTGTATGACTGCCGTTCCGCAAATTCCCGCTCTATGTCCGCCGCTTAAAGTGATGTAACCGTTCTTAATTTCATTTTCATGGCTATAAATGGAATAACTGCATAAATTTCGAAAGCTTTCTTCCATATCCTTTGGCTCAGCCACTAATAATCCGGATACGGGTCTGCAGGTCAGCCCCCCTCCAGCTTCCAAAAAATAAACACCTTCCGTACAGCAGATACAAACGGGCTGATTCACGCGCAGTCGAATTTCCTGCGTGTGCTTTTTAACATCCGCAGGCAGATTAGCTAAGGACTTATAAATCCTTTCACAAATACATTTTGCTGCGGTATCAAACCGCTCGTCCTTTTCTTTCATCATTGACTTGTCCTCTCCCTTCATCAAATAGATATGGACAATCCGAAAAGATTAGAACACAAAATCACATGTCTGATGAAAGGCTCATTAAAATTTTCTTTTGCATAAAGATAAAAAACTCTCCGGTTCCGCCAAGAAACCGGAGAGTTCTTTTTGTTGATGTGATATGAAATTGTACCCGGCAAACACAAAACCAGCCGGCGGATAGAGTACAATAAAGTTCGCAATTTCATAAAGGCATAGAAAAGTCATTGGGACTCCGATAAAATGAATGGTGATAAGACATTCAAAGAAGGAGAGATACCCAATGACTCAAAAAAAGAATACCACAGATTTGACAGAATTGCTACTAAAATGTATGGCGCAGCCGGATCCAATGCTGTCAATGCTGGAATGGCTGTGTACCCGTCTAATGGAAGCAGAGGTCTCCGGTATCGTTGGCGCAGAAAAGAATGCACACAATCCGTCCCGCCGTGATTACCGCTGCGGCTATCGGCCACGTCGATTGGATACTCGTATGGGGACGATGTATCTGATGGTACCAAAACTCCGAAATCAGGGCTATATCCCGTTTTTCGTAACAGAACGCAAGCGCAGTGAAGCAGCGCTGATTCAAGTGGTTCAAGAAGCGTTTGTGCAGGGTGTATCTACGCGAAAGATGGAGAAACTAGCTCGCAGTCTTGGAATTGAGAATCTTTCCCGCAGTCAAGTCAGTGAAATGACGAAAGGCCTTAACGAGCAGGTGCAGTACTTCCGCAGCCGGCCTCTGACGGGTCGCTATCCTGTCATTTGGACAGATGCACTGTATGAAAAAATTCGTATGGATGGCCGGGTCGTCAGCATGGCTGTGATGGTAGTTTGCGGCGTCAATGAACAGGGGCATAGGGATATCCTCGCCGTGGAGCCAATGCTCGATGAATCCAAAGAAAGTTATTCTCAATTGTTTCAAAGTCTTCTCGATCGTGGTCTGAAAATACCGCTCCTGGTGATTTCAGACGCAAATAAAGGGCTGATTGCAGCCATCCGTGAGAGTTTTCCGGGAGCCTCTTGGCAACGGTGCAAAGTCCATTTTATGCGAAATATTTTGGCTCATGTACCCCAGAAGGAAAGAGAATCCTTTGCGGCTCAGTTAAAAGAAATTTGGTTAGCACCTTCCGCTAAAATAGCTAGACAACGCGCAGAGCAAATATCAGAACAGTATGGAAAACGCTTTCCAAAAGCAATTGAGCTTCTGCAAGATGGGCTGGAAGATTCTCTAGCTTTCTACGCCTTTCCGGAACTCGACGCCCGCAAAATTTCCTCGACCAATATGTTGGAACGACTGAACAAGGAAATCCGCCGCAGAACCAGTGTAGTCGGAATATTTCCTAATCCGGATTCCTACCTACGGCTGGTAACAACATGTCTGATGGAATATGCGGAAGACTGGTCTGTTTCCAGAGCATACTTAAACCCGAAATCCATTCTTTCACTGTTAAACGTAGCCTAATTCATTTTTCGGAGTCCCGAAATTGCGAACTTCCCTTGACACTAGCAGCCGGCGAATGCTGTAAAATCATTTTAAACTGCTGATTTCAGTTGTTTTGCAGCATAGTTTCTAAATCCTGCTCCGAGATAACTGTAATGCCAAGCTTTTGGGCTTTCGCCAATTTACTGCCTGCATCTTCCCCTGCTACAACATAGTCAGTCTTTTTTGAAACACTGCTGCTAACTCTGCCACCATGTTTTTCAATCAGTTCTGTCGCCTGGGACCGGGTCAAATTTGGCAATGTACCGGTTAAAACAAATGTCTTTCCCTGCAAACGGTTATCATCAGCAATCGTTAAACATGTCATATTGACGCCTGCATCCTTAAAGCGCCCAATCAAATGCGCTGTATTTGGCAAATTGAAAAATTGGCGTACGCTGTGTGCAATAATGCTTCCAATACCGTCTACCGCAGCAATCTCTTCCTCTTTTGCACTAAAAAAACCATCCATGGTCCTGAAACGTGCAGACAACAATTTAGCCGCTTTTAAACCCACATGAGGAATCCCCAAAGCAAAAATCAGACGGTATAAATCGTTTTGCTTAGATTTTTCTAACGCATTGATCAGATTATCCGCTGATTTTTCCCCTTTGCGGTCCAATTGGAGAATTTGTTCACGTTTTAGAAAATACAAGTCAGCGGGAGAAGAAATCAACCCTTTATCTACCAGCTGCTCAATGACAGCAGGACCCATTCCATCAATATCCATCGCATCGCGGCTGCAGAAGTGAATTAAATGACGCAGAAGCTGAGCAGGACATTCCGGATTGGTGCAACGAATTGCGGCTTCTCCTTCTTCCCTCACAACAGGTGCTCCGCATGAGGGACATACCGATGGCATCAAAAAGGGCGAAGAATTTTCTGCGTGGCTTACAACACGGACAACTTCCGGGATAATTTCCCCGGCCTTGCGCAGTATGACGGTATCTCCGATACGCAGCCCTTTTTCTTCAATAAAATCTTGATTATGCAGTGTTGCACGACTAACCGTTGTGCCGGCTAGTTCTACCGGCTCAAAAATTCCAATCGGCGTGAGCACCCCGGTACGGCCGACGTTTACTTCTATATTTAGAAGTTTTGTGCTCTTCTCTTCCGGTGGGTATTTGAACGCTTCTGCCCACCGGGGGAATTTTGCGGTACTGCCAAGAATTTTTCTTTGTGCAAAGGAATCTACCTTTACAACAGCGCCATCGATTGAATAATCCAGACTTCCGCGAAGTTCTCCAATGCGTTTGACTTCCTCTAAAACTTCATCAATGGAGTAACAAACTTTATAAAACGGCGGAACCGGGAATCCGAGTCCCTTTAAAAAATCCAGCGATTGTTTATGTCCCTGCAAGTCGGCGCCGGATACTTGCTGCACGTTAAAAACAAAAATATCCAAGTTTCGGGCAGCGGTTATTTTTGCGTCTTTCTGCCTTAGGGAGCCTGCGGCGGCATTACGCGGATTTTTAAACGGCTTTTCTCCCGCTAGTTCCTGCTGAGCGGAAAGCCTAAAAAAACTGCGGTGCGACATATAAACTTCTCCGCGCACTTCTAGAAATGGCAAAGGCTGCTTTAATTTTTTCGGAAGGCTGCGAATGGTGCGAAGATTTTCTGTAATGTCCTCACCCACTGTTCCATCCCCGCGCGTGGAGCCTCGCACAAATATGCCGTCTCGGTATTCGGCGGAAACCGATAATCCATCGAATTTAGGTTCTACAATGTAAACAGGGTCTTCTACCGCAGAACGAACTCTGCGGTCAAAGTCCCGCAATTCCTCCTCAGAAAAAGAATCATGCAGACTTTCCATCGGAACCGTATGGGTAACAGGAGAAAATTTATCGAGTGCCTTTCCGCCAACCTTCTGCGTCGGGGAATCGGGCGTTACCAGCTCCGGAAATTCGGCTTCAAGCTGTTCCAAACGCCTATACAGTTCATCGTACTCAAAATCATCAATTTCCGGAGAATCCTCCACGTAATATTTTTGGTTATGATACCGGATTTGTTCCGCAAGCTGCTCAGCTAGCCGCCTTGCTTCTTCTAATTCCAATGCTTTCCGCCTCCTGTGAGTTTTTTACAACCTTAGTTCAAATTAGCAACCACCTGCGGTACTGAACCGACAATAACCGTTTCCGCAACAAGGATATTTGTTTGAACATCCGTTGTTGTATCAAATCCCGGTAAAAAAGAATAGATACTTGCACTGATGTCTAAATAGATTTGATGCTTTGTCTGGTTGATGCCTGCCGAAGTCAGTGTACTGTTGAACTGGGCTGTTACATTCCCTGAAAGGGATGCTTTTAGGGGAATTTTCGGGCCTTTCCCATGGAAAAAGTCTCCGCCGATTAATGTTCCGATGGGAACCCAAACGGTTGTATATGTATCATTGTTCAATTTCTCTTGAATATCCGAAATAATGACAGCTTTTAGCTCATTCATTTTTACCATATTGGTTGTAATAGCAAGAACATTACCGTTTATTCCGCGTTCCACCGTAATTAAGTCATCGTAAGAAATATTGTCACGAGTTAGCTCCTGCATAACGGCATTATTAATAGTTTCCACCGATTGGATTTTCGCTTCATTTGCTGTTATAGATGCAATAACAGGTCTAATGTGACTATTGAAAATCCATAAAAACACAAAACATACAACAAGAAAAAGAATAAGCTTTCCCCGAACAGGCATTGGATTTCTTCTTCTGCGCCTCATGGGGTACACCTCCCAAAGTATATTACTGCATAATATACCGGAAGGAATCATATTGTGAATGAAACGGGCACAAAGATGCTTTCGAATCTTTGTGCCCGTTGTTCATTTAGAATATAAGCTCATTATTCTGCCGTTTCATCCGCAGTGGATTCCGCGGGCTGCTCATTTTCCTTTTCCTCTTCCTGTTCTTGTTCCAGCAAAGCGCGAATTGAAAGGCTTACACGGTGATTGTCAAAATCAATATCCGTAATTTTAACCTTTACAACGTCATCGATTTTGAGAACATCCTGAGGCTTGTCAATCCGGTGATCTGCAATCTGAGAAATATGGATCAATCCATCAATGCCGGGAATCACCTGAGCAAATGCCCCGAAAGTCGTTATACCAACGATTTTTACATCTACAACACTGCCCACCGGATATTCGCGTTTGAGGATTTCCCACGGATTATCTTCAGGTTTTTTGTAGCCAAGTGAAATTCTGCCCTTTTCCTGATCAAGCCCTTTGATATACACCGTCACTTGATCACCGACATTTACCACTTCGGACGGATGTTTAATCCTTGTCCAAGAAAGTTCAGAAATATGAATCATTCCGTCGATTCCGCCGAGGTCAACAAAAGCGCCATAGGAGGTCAAAGATTTGACAACACCCGTGTAAACTTTTCCAACCTCTGCTGTTTCCCAGAATTTTTCGGCCAGCTTTTTACGCTCATCTCTCAGCACGGAACGAATAGATCCGACTGCGCGTCTCCGGCCGCGATTGACTTCTATAATGCGGAATTTGACATTTTTCTTCAGGAGGTCCTCAATAGGATCACTACGGGATGCCGTTGCTTGTGACGCGGGAATAAACACACGTACACCATTTGTTACGGCAATCAGTCCGCCTTTGACAATCTCAGTTACTACGCCTTCCAGAACAGACTGATCCTCTTCGGCTGCAACAATCTTTTCCCAACCTTTGTTGGCGTCCATGCGCTTTTTGGAAAGCATAATAGTGCCTTCCTGGTCATTTGTGCGCATAATAAGGAGATCCAACTCATCTCCGACTTTGACTACATCTTCCGGTTTTACATTTGGATCAGCAGAAAGTTCAGATGCCGGGATATATCCCGCCTGTTTTCTTCCTACATCCACTAAGACTTCGCTCGGGGTCACCCCAACAACAACACCGCGAACCTTTTCATCTGTATTTAAATTTTTGAGAGATTCTTCGAGCATCTCCTCAAAGCTTCCCTCGGTATTATTCTCTTTGGGACCGGCACCCTGGTTTAATTCTGACATGGTATCAAGTACCTCCTTTATAATGCTTGCCGGCGTCGACGCGCCCGCAGTAATGCCAATGCACTCGGCCCGCCGCAGGGCCGGCAGCGGAAGCTCGTCCGCAGATTCGACAAGATATGCGGCGCAGTTCTTTTTGCACAATTCAAAAAGTTTAGCGGTATTGGAACTTTGCCTTCCGCCAATAATCACCATTGCGTCGCATTGCCGCGACAGTTCGGCCGCTTCCGACTGACGTATCGCAGTTGCATTACATATTGTATCAAAAACTGAGGCATTTGTATATACCCTTTTGATGATTTTTAAACAATTTTCCCATTCATTCACACTAAATGTTGTTTGTGCGACGATACAAAGTGGTTCTTTAGCCCCAAATGAGGCATGTTCTAAAATTTTCTGCAGTTCTTCAGCGTTTTTAAACACAAAGTAACGGCCGTGACAATGCCCGATAATTCCCTTTACCTCCGGATGTGAAGCATCGCCTGCGATTAAGACCGTTTTTCCCTGTTTAGATGCATCAGCTACAATTTTTTGAATTTTCTGCACAAACGGGCAGGTTGCATTGCAATATTGAATTCCTCGGCGTTCAATTTCCTTGATAACACTGTCTGCTACACCGTGAGATCGGATAACCAGAGTGGCTCCTTTGGGAACTTCTTCCGGCTTACTGACAATTTTCACGCCGCGCTGTTCAAAATGGCGCAGTGTTTGCGGATTATGAATAATTTGTCCAAGCGTGCAGACTTGTTTTCCCTCATCCAACAGTTTACTGACCGTTTGAACCGCACGATTCACTCCAAAACAGAATCCTGCGGATTTTGCAACAATAATTTTCACAATGACACCTCAAGCAGTTCATTCATATTTTCCCGTAACAAATTTGTCAACTGCCTAATATCATAAGAGCAATCTTTAGAGCAATCTTTCTTAAGAGGAAACTGCTCTGTGGAAATAAGTTTCCCAAAACGAATTACAGTTTTGTGCAGTGGGCAAGGTTTGTTACGGCACAAGATAGCGGCAGGCAAAATGGGCGTTTGCGTTTGAGCAGCAATCATTGCAGCTCCGGCTTTTAGCCGCGTTATTTTCCCGCCCGGAAAGCAACCGCCCTGAGGAAAAATCCCCACAATTCCTTCATCTTGCAGAATCCGCTTTGCAGTTTTTATAGAAGAAGCATCTCCTGTATTTCTGCGGACGGGAAAAGCACCGAGCTGATACAAAAGATTTCGGAACAGCATTCCGTGTTCCGTGAATAGCTCAGACTTTGCCATATATCGAATCTGTCGCCGAAACGGCAAAGCCAACAAAATAGGGTCGAAGACAGATAAATGATTGCAGCAGACAATGAGTCTTCCTGCCTTCGGAATATTGTCCACATTTTCATAACGAACTTGAAATAAACCTTTTACCGCCGGCCCAAACACACGCACCAACGAGGTATAAAAGCGATTTTGTTTCATTGTTTCTGTGTTTCACCCGTGGACTGTCTATAATCCTCTTCGCGCAGTTGAGCAATACGACTCATGACCAGCATGCTAGCTTTTCGATATTCCGATGGCGTGCCATTATGAATTCCAAGTTCTTCCTCTGAAATTGGAGCACCATATGAAACATAACAAGAATGGAATAACCTTGGCATTTTACCTTTCTTTGGTGTAATGCAGCATGGGACAATTGGAGCATGACAGTTGTGCGCCAACATAACCGCCCCGGATTTTGGCCGGAGGAAATTACCATCTTTGGTGCGGGTTCCTTCTATAAAAATACCTAAAATTTGTCCACTGTCTAAAATCTTCTGGGCAGTAGCAATCGCGCTCTTATCCCCTTTGCCTCTGGACACAGGAAAAGCACCGAGCGCAGTAAGTATGAAAGAAACAAATTTGTTATGAAATAATTCTTCTTTTGCCATAAAATAAATCTGACGTTTCTGGCTGTACGCAAGCCGGAGAGGATCCGTCATACTCATGTGATTACAGCACAGAATCGCCTTGCCGCTTCGCGGTAGATTTTCTGCATTTCTAACCCGGATAGGCATTAGGGTGCGAAAAAACCATGGCAAAAATGTTCTTGCAAATGAATAAAGTGGTGTACGTTTCATGTTTTCACCGTTTTTCATTTAAATTTCTCAAGTTCTGTCGTATTACCTCCACAACTCGAGCAACGGATTGTTCCAGCGTCATGCCTGTTGTGTCAATGGTAATGGCATCTTGCGCCGCAACTAACGGAGCGACCGTGCGATGGGAATCGTTATAGTCGCGCTGTATCATATCTGTTAAAACATCCGCATATTCCACATTACACTTTTTTTGCAGCAATTCTTGGTATCTTCTTTTAGCACGTTCTTCCGGTGAAGCGGTTAAAAAAATTTTAACCTGAGCATTTGGAAGTACCACTGTACCAATATCACGGCCATCCATTACAACATTCTGCTGCTGAGCAATATCTCTCTGCATAGAAAATAAAAACTTACGAACCTCCGGAATAGCAGACACTTTAGATGCTGCAGCAGAAACCTCTTCCGTGCGGATTTTTGAAGTCACATCCCTGCCGCAGAGCAGCACTTTTTGTTCACCGTTTTGAAAAGTAAGCTTGACTTGAATATTACAAAGCTCCGAGCAGACAAGTTCTTTATCTGCCGGGCTGATATTATTTTGCAGCATATGCAGACCGATCGCTCGGTACAATGCGCCGGTATCCACATAAATAAAGCCGAGAGTTTTTGCCGCTTTCCTAGCAACAGTACTTTTTCCTGCTCCGGCTGGCCCATCAATGGCAACCGCAATCATGTATCTCCCCCCCTGCATTTTAACAGAATTTCCAGCCAAACGGCCGGTAGAAAATGCAATCTGAAGATTATACCCACCAGTATAAGCATCCACATCAAGAATTTCTCCTGCAAAGTATAATCCCTTTACAAGCTTAGATTGCATAGTCTTTGGGTCCACTTCTTTGACAGAGACTCCTCCCGATGTCACAACAGCCTCTTGGATCGGACGAAAAGACTCAATCGTTATGGTAAAAGATTTTAAAAGTGCTGCAAATTCATGGCGTTGTTTGCGGGTAATCAGATTGCATTTTGTATGTGGTTGTATGCAGGATCGGCGAACTACGACTGGAATCATAGCTTTCGGCAAAAGTGATGAGAGTGAATTAGAAAAATCTCGATTTTGATTCTCTTTAAAAACACGAATCAGCCGAGCATCCAGTTTTTCCGGACTGAGCGCAGGCTTTAAGTCAATTATGACCTGATAACGCCCTGGTGCCATGTTTCGCATGTGCGCACTGGCACTGAGTATAACTGGACCTGACAGTCCAAAATGAGTAAAAAGTAGTTCTCCGAAATCCTGATAAATGGTTTTATTTGTTATCGTATCCACAACGCATATGGAAATATTCTTTAAAGAAAGTCCCATCATATCTCCGCAGTCCGTTTCCCGTGCAACCAAAGGCACTAAGGACGGCCGCAAAGGTACAATGGTGTGACCTGCCTGTTTTGCAAAAAGATATCCGTCGCCCGTTGAGCCAGTGGCAGGATAAGATTTTCCTCCACAACAAACCACCACATTTTCGGCTAAAATTTCTCTTCCGTCTTTTAACTTTGCTCCGCGGGCGTGACCTTCAGAAAAAAGGAGCTGTTTTGCCTCCCCGGTTACCATTTTGACCCCGGATGACGCAACAAACCCAGCCAATGTTTTGACCACATCCGATGCCCTGTCAGACTGAGGAAACACACGGTTGCCACGTTCTGTTTTCAGCGGCAGCCCTAATCCTTCGAAAAAGGCCATCGTATCGTGAGGTGAAAACCGAGAAGCAGCGCTGAATAAAAACCTCCCGTTCGTTGGAACAGAAGCAATAAAATCCGGAACGCTGCAGTTATTCGTTAGGTTGCATCTTCCCTTTCCGGTTATCCCTATTTTTCTGCCGGGCTTTTGATTCTTTTCCAGCAAACAGACCCGAAGACCTCTCTGAGCTGCGGTTCCGGCTGCCATCATCCCGGCGGCACCCGCTCCGATCACTAAAACGTCATATTTCAATTCGAGTTGTCATCCACCTTTTCATAGACGCCGTATTCGTCCCAAATATCTTCCAGATTTTGAAAGAGTTTTTTCGATTCTTCAGACTTTTTCAGTGAAGTTGCAACAATCAGAGCGTTAATCAAACTAAGTGGTGCACAAAGTGAATCGACAATGGAAGCAATTTCACTTCTTGCCAGCAAGACGCAGTCTGAAACCTTTGCAATCGGAGAGATAGAACTGTCCGTAATGGCAATAACTTTTGCTCCTCTATCGTGGGCAAACTGCATTGCTTTTGCAACCTTTTTGGAATAACGCGGAAAGCTAATGCCAATCACTGCGTCCTGTTCGTCAACACGTATCATTTGCTCAAAAATCTCACCTTCGCTGGTAGATTGTACCAACAAAACATTCTCAAACAACAGATGTAGATAGTATGACAAAAATGTGCCAAGAGCAAGCGCACTTCTTGCCGCTAAAATATATATTTTTTTGGACTTAACAATAGAATCTACTGCCTCATAAAAACTTTCGTGGCTAGTTTCTTCCATTGTGCGGCGAATAACATCGATATCCTGACTGAATACAAAATCCAGTATATCTGAGTTTCCGATTCGCTCGCTTGTAACTTCCATTCGCTGGACGGTAGTGAGTTTGTTCCGTATCATTTCTTGAATAGCCTGCTGTAGCTGTGGATAGCCCGCATAACCTATTTGAGTGGCAAACCGCACAACCGTGGATTCACTCACTCCAACAGTAGCGCCGAGTTTGGATGCTGTCATAAACGCTACTTTATCATAATGTTCCTGAATATAGGCAGCTATCCGCTTTTGTCCTTTTGAAAAGCTTCCCATTTTGTTTTGAATTCTTGCAGCAAGCAAATTATCCATTTACATTTCCGCCTTTTCTCCGCGCAAATCCTCCTTGATTCGGCTCGCGCGGTACTGCCGAACCATAGGAAAAATCCCTATTCAAAAATAGTGGCCGGATATAAATCCAGTCTCACCTTATTCTAATTCTACCATTATAAAAAATCAAGTGAAAACTTACAGTTTCCATACAAATTGACTATTTCATATGAAACCATTTGCGTACTGACATGTGTATCCTGTTACAGTAAGAAACTACCAATAGGGATAACGCATAATCATAAATTATAAACAGGATATTTCCGGCTAGGATTAATAAAAAAGGAATAAATACTCCAAAAACAAAAAAAGCTTCAAGAGGCGTTTGAAGAACTGCAACGGCTATCCAAAATTCCAGCAGCATTGCCGTATTAAAAACTAAAAGTTTCACGGCCATACATATCCATCGTTTTTGCAGACGGTGTTCCAAAACAGCTTTTAAAATTGGATAATAGCCGAAAAACAATATAAAACACGCCAAAGCTTCTTTATCCGGTGCCAGAAAAACTGACAAAACAGACTCAGCCACGAATATGCCGACAGCCCATTTTGTTCCTATTTCGATCACCACAGGAAACAAAAGAATACCCGCGAAGGCTGGCAAAGCATAAGTACCAAAAGGTATCAGTCCCGTTAAAAACATGATCGCAGTTCCCATCGCAGCAATCATCGAGCAGAGTGCCAGACGAAGGCTATGACTCAACGAAATTCCTCCCTCCAGCGAAACAGGTATAAATTAGCAGCAAGAGTACGTATTTCCACAGAAACAGTCGCAGCACAAATCAGCAAGGCAAAGAGAAGTGCATAAATCACATCCACCTATACCGCCGTACTGCGGAACATTAGGATTATATCCCCCGAACATTCCATTCCGCTGATTTGTCACCTGATTAAATGCCGCTCTGTATTCCGCATTGTTTGGGTCCATTTGGCATGCACGTGCAAAATCATTATAGGCTTCATCCAACCAGCCACGTCTGTAAAGTACAGTTCCTTTCAAAAAATACCACTCGGCATTGCGGTTTTCCAATGGAACTCCATCCAAAATTTGTTCGGCATCAGCAATTCTTCCGGCATTGATGAGTCTACGAACGTCGTAAAAACCCGTTCCTACTCCGGAATAACCTCCATATCCGGAATAACCGGTATAGGAGGAACCCTGCGCGGCGTTTTTGCGCTGCCTGCGCTCCGCTACAATTTGGTCATATGCTTCATTAATTTCTTTCATTTTTTCGCTGGCAAGATCCGCCAACGGACTGCCTGCGTAATGATCCGGGTGATATTTTTTCGCTAATTCCCGGTAAGCGGCTTTTATTTCATCATCCGTTGCATTCGGCGATACACCGAGGACTTTATAAGGATCAGACATTTGGGTTCTCCTTTTCAAATAATAGTTCCTTTTGCATCTGCGGCAGTCCAAGGATCACAATATTCCGGACAATAGACCCCATTTCATTCATTTCCATCAGGTTAAAAGCCGCACTTAGCTGTGACAATGTTTGGTTTAAAACTTCATTCGCATATGCCCTAGCTTTCCAAATATCAGAAATTGGACTGTTGTAATCCAAATGAAAACGGATTGCCAAAGGATTAAAAGCGCCGGATTTGATATCTTTTTCTAAATCATCGGCAGCATCAATAAAATAAATCCAACGGCCAAGGTAGTAGCCAAAACGATTCAATACCCTCGATTTTGGCGATGTTTGTTCTTCTCCGGAAGAAAACTCCATAATCTGTTCCATCATGTGGGCTGTTGGTTCTGCACATTGGTCAAGTCCGGGCTTTTCACTGCTTTCAATTTCGCGTTGCTTTTTCATGGCTTCCGCAACAAATTCTCCCAAGTGAGGAAAATCAGATACTGCCTTTCGATAAGCATGCCTAATCATGGGCAAAACAAGAAATTTCGGCAGTTTTTTGATTGTTTTGGAATCTTGAATATCATCAAGCAATTTATAATACAGTAAAATGACGGTCAAAGCTGCGGCTTGATGAAATTCTTCTCCCTGAGAATTGCAGAATATTCGTTTTTTCAGCGGATGTACAACACATCTGCCTGCTTCAAATTGAGGAAGCCGATTTTTGCAAATTGAAATCAAGACAAGCGCATAAAAAGTACAGTCAAAATTTAAGGCTAGCCTTGCCGCAGGACCATAAACCTTGCCAAGTTTTTTGCAAAGCGAACAGTAAACTCCGTTATATACCTCAAGCTCCCGTACCAGAAGTTCCGATTTCTTTGGTTTCACATAACCAAACAAAAAAATCATCCTTATTTACACTGAAATCACAAGATCAATTTTATTTTACTCTTGCTTGCTCTACTATTTAATTAACATTGTGTAAATTTTCGGCATCTGATGAAAATTGGTTTGAATATAAGGTATGTTAATTTATAATGATGGAAAAAACGTTGTTTTTTTAAGATATACATCGTATAATTGAACTATTAAATCAAATAAAACAGATAAGGTGGTGCTCATTTTGAAATTATATGATATTGATGTTATTAAATTAATTGAACTGCTGGACAAGGCAAAAGGAAATGTATATCTGGTAACCGAGGATGGTAATAAATTAAATTTAAAAAGTAAACTATGCCAGCTGTATGGTGTAAGAGCTTTACTTGAAAAAACCAAAAACTCAACTATATCTGCAGAATTAAATGTGGAAAACCCTGAAGATGAACTAATGTTTATTAATTATATGATGAGCAAATAAACAATTCATACTCCCGGACGCCACTGTAATCTTAAATTACAGCGGCGTTTTCTTTTGCCTAATAAGCGGCGCTCAAAGGATTAATGATTCCATATCCTTTATTATCCATATCGTCAATAAAGCGAATTGCTTTCCCGGCTCCTATGGCTACACAGTTTTGAGGATTCTCTGCAATATGCACAGGCATCTTAGCTTTCTTGGAAATCAACTTATCAAAACCGTAAAGCTGAGCAGAACCGCCGGTTAAAATCATGCCGTCTGAATAAACATCTCCAATCAATTCCGGAGGTGTTTTTTCCAACATTTCCTGAATTACGCGGATAATCTGCATAACACTGTCAATCAGTGCCTCAAGAATCTCATCACTGGTAATATCGACCCACTGCGGCAAACCTGTCATAGCATTGCGGCCTTTTACACGAAATACCGTTGCATCTGTTCGCGGATAAACACATCCTATTGCAAGTTTTGCATTTTCTGCCATGCGGCGCCCGATAATCAAATTATACTTTCTTCGGATATACTTGATAATCGCCTCATTAAACGCATTGCCTGCTATTTTAATTGAGCGAGAAATTGCAATGCCGCTAAGCGATAAAACCGCCATATCTGTCGTTCCGCCGCCGATATCTACCACAAGGGTTCCATGAGGCCGTGAAATATCAACACCTGCACCTAACGCTGCCGCCACTGGTTCTTCTATCAGGCAAATTTTTCGTACACCGGCAGAACTAATGGCATCTACAACCGCCCGCTTTTCCACTTCCGTGATTTGGCAGGGAACACTTACCACAACGCGCGGCATAACAACACGACTCTGACTGACCTTTTTTAGATACGTTTCAATCAGAAATCGCGCTAAGTCAAAATTGGAAATCACTCCGCCTTCCAAAGGCAGACAAACATTAATTTTATTGGAAGTCCGCCCAATCATGGTATAGGCTTCTTTCCCCGTTGCAACAACCTCTCCTGTTTCGACGTTCACCGCAGCGATGGAAGGTTCATTTAAAACAATCCCCTTACCGTCTAAATAAATCTTGGTCATCGACGTTCCGAGGTCTATCGCAAGGTCGGTTCCCAGCACAAAATCACATCCATTTCCTATTTATAAAACACATTCTCAAAAGCGAATGTAAACAAAAAATCACTTGGTTTATTATAAAATAAAACGCACTTGATTTCAACTAGAAGTCAGCTAACCTGCGCAACAGCAGCACAAAAAACAGTTCGTGCACCGCTTGTTAAAAGGACATACGCACACTCACAAAGCGTAGAGCCCGTGGTAACAATATCATCGATGAGCAAGATGCTTTTACCGTTTGTTTTCTTCTTATCGGCACGATATACCCCCCGGACATTTTTAATCCGCTCCAAACGTGAAAGTTTATGCTGCTCCGGGTTGTCGCGAATTTTATCAAGGCAGCTCTCATAGGGCAAATTCAGCCTGACAGCTACCTTTTTTGCAATCAGTTCAGACTGATTATATCCACGTTTTTGTTTTCTTTCCCGGGAAATTGGAACTGCTGTTACGAAGTCAAACACTGGCAGCTGGCTATGTTTTGCTATCAATTTGGCAAGCTGTTCCGCATAAAAATCCGCGTATCTCTTTTCATTACGGAACTTAAACCGAATCATAGAATCGCGGACTTGGTTTTCATAAGAATAAAGCACAATGCAAGGAATATTTTGTCCGAAATTGGGAAGATTCATGCAGCGGATTTCATCGATGGGCAAAATAGTGTCAGCACACTCTTTACAAATCTTTGTTCCCGGAGCAATTACACTGTCACAGAAAATACAGCGCGGCGGAAATAAAAGTTCTAAAAAAAACAGAAGAAATTTTTTAAGTGCCATCCGCCTCGCCCCCGGTTAAAAAATAGAACAAACCAGTGTATCGCTTGTTTTTTCGATTATTTTCTACCATAGTACGTACGGTATTAGGAGTTCCCACAAGTATCAGAAGTGATTTCGCACGAGTGACAGCAGTATAGAGCAGATTTCGATAAGCAAGCTGAGGAGCTCCCCGAAATATGGGAATTACAACGGCCGGAAATTCATTGCCCTGACTTTTGTGTACCGTCATTGCATAGGCAAGTTCCAGTTCTGCAGCCGTTTCCAGTTCATATGGCACAATTCGGTCATCCATAAGCACCGTAATAACGGATGCGCGTCGGTCAATTTTTTGAATGATACCGAGGTCACCGTTAAATACTCCTTCTCCTACAGAACCATCAGTACGGGTCCACGGCAGGTTGTAATCGTTTTTGACCTGCATCACCTTGTCCCCTTCGCGGAACAGGATACCGTTGACGCGAATTTCTGCTTTACGACCATCCGGTGGATTAATTGCCTGCTGAAGCTTTTTATTTAATTCTTGTGTCCCTAGTTCCCCTTTTCGCGACGGAGAAAGAACTTGAATATCAGTTAATGGGGAAAAGCCGTAGCTATCCGGCAGTCGTCGATAGCATAGATCCACAATCATTCTGCTGATTTCTGTTGGCTCCCCACAGCGTAAAAAGAAAAAATCTTCGTTTCGGATATTAAGTTCCGGCATTTCACCCGCAACAATCCGGTGGGCATTGCGGACAATCAAACTCTGCATAGACTGGCGGAAAACCTGAGAAAGCTGAACAACTGGCAGAAGTCCGGAAGCTATGAGGTCTCCGAGCACATTCCCCGGCCCGACAGAGGGAAGCTGATCGCAGTCACCTACCAAAATCAGCCGGCGCCCCAACGGAAGCGCCCGCAGCAGTGCTTCAAAGAGGAACGTGTCAACCATGGACAATTCATCTATGACAACAGCGTCGCACTCCAATAGATTTTTTTCATTCTTTGCGAAAACCGGCCTGTCGTTTTCATTCCATTCCACCTGAAGCAGGCGATGTATTGTTTTGGCTTCTTTTCCTGTTAGTTCCGACATTCGTTTTGCGGCCCGGCCGGTCGGCGCAGCGAGCAAAACTTTTTCCCCACTCGCCTCCAACAGGCGAATAATGGCATTTAGCGTAGTTGTTTTGCCCGTACCCGGTCCTCCGGTTAAAATCAGGATACCTTTGGATAATGCCTCGCGAACAGCCTGTTTCTGTCCTGCAGCGTATTTGATGCCAAGTTCTCTTTCTATTTCTTCAATTCGCTCTTCCACCCCTGAAATGGTAGGAGCCGGAAAGCGCAATAGCATTTTAATTCGCTCTGCCGAATAAACTTCTGAGCGGTATAATTCCGGTAAAAAGATGAATTCTCTGCCGTCAAAAACACGTGCAACCACAGATGTATCATCTTTTAGAGTTTGGAGGATGTCCTGCGCCAGACTCTGCTCAACACCTAACAAGCGTGCTGCGGTTACCGTAAGCTTGTCCGCCGGAAGGCAGGTATGTCCATTTCCAAGATTATGCCGGATAACATGCAAAATTCCCGCACGTATCCGACAGATATCATCCTGTGGGCGTTCCAAAGCAGCCGCAATTTGGTCGGCACGGTCAAAGCTGATACCCACTCCTTCTTCGCAAAGGCAATAGGGATTTTCTCGAATACGATCAATAGACTGCGCGCCGTAATACTTCCAAACACGAACAGCTTCTTCAGGAGAAATACCATACTTACCAAGCTGTACCATCACTTCACGGATGCCGCCAAGCCTTTTGAGTTCTTCACTGATTCTTTGGGCTTTTGCTTTAGTAATACCTTTTACTGCGCATAAACGTTCCGGTTCGTTCTCCATCACTTCAAGCGAATTTGCACCAAATAAATTCACAATTTTTTGTGCCGTTGACGGACCAATTCCCTTCACCGCACCGGATGAAAGATATTTTAACACAGCTGCTTCCGTTGCCGGCTTTGAGCGTTCAAATGCTTCAACACGAAACTGCTCTCCATAGTTCTGATTTGTAGTCCAAGTCCCAACAATATGCAGTTCTTCACCTACACCGACAAAAGGCATATTGCCTACTGCGGTGATTATCTCTTCTCCATTATTAATCTCAATTACGGCATATCCATTCTTTTCATTGCGAAAAATCACTTGCTCCACTGTACCGGTCATTTCCAGAAGTTTTGTTTCCGCCATCGAGTTCCCTCTTATTCCCAATCAGATAATTTTAGTATAAACGATCCTCTATGTATTTGCAAATCAGCAACGGAAAATCCCATCAATCTCTTCCGGAAAGCAAAGCTGTATTTCCGGAAGATCAAAGACTGTCAGCTCACAGATCTGCCGGGTTTCATCGTCCATACCACAGTCCACAACAAGGACTTGCACTTCACGGTCTGGAAGCCACTGAACACGCTCATATGCACTTCTCAGAATCAATTCCGCTTCCTCGTTATGCCCTCTCATAGGAATAACATAATAAAATTTTCCACATGTTGGTTTTTCCAAAAACCAAAACAGAACGATGCGAAAAGACTCTACCATTCCAAAAATAGCAAACAAGACGAAAACGACTTTTATAATGATTTCAAACATAAAAAACACCCCAACACATTCTATGTGTCGGGATGGAATTTTGATTGACTATTTTTTCAGTGCGGCTTTCAAAGCGTCCACACGGTCACATTTTTCCCATGTCATGCCGAGGTCTTCCCTGCCCATATGCCCATAATTGGAAATAGAACGGTAAATCGGACGACGGAGGTTCAGTGTGCGAATAATTGCTCCGGGCCTCAAATCGAATGTTTTTGCAACCGCAGTAGCCAGTTCTTCGTCTGAGAACTCAGAGGTGCCAAAAGTATCAACTCGAATGGAAACCGGTCTTGCAACACCAATTGCATAAGCAAGCTGTACTTCACATTTTTCGGCGATTCCTGCTGCCACAATATTTTTAGCAACATAACGTGCGGCATATGATGCAGACCGATCGACTTTAGTGGGATCTTTCCCGGAAAAAGCTCCGCCGCCGTGACGTGCATAACCACCGTAAGTATCCACAATAATTTTACGTCCTGTCAGTCCACTGTCTCCAACGGGTCCGCCGATGACAAATCTTCCGGTTGGATTCACATAATACTTTGTATTCTCATCCAGCCATTTCTGCGGAATCACCGCTTGAACAACATGTTTTAAAACATCACTGCGTATTTGTTCCAAAGTGACATCCGGACTGTGCTGAGCAGATACCACCACAGTGTCTACGCGAACCGGGCGATTTTCATCATATTCAACGGTGACCTGCGTTTTTCCATCGGGTCTTAGGTACGGAATCAGTCCGGTTTTACGCACCTCGGCCAGCCTTTTTGACAATTTGTGAGCCAGAGAGATCGGAAGCGGCATCAATTCCGGCGTTTCATTGCAGGCGTACCCAAACATCAGTCCTTGGTCTCCTGCGCCGATTAGGTCGTCCTCATCCGATGCACCGTTTTTAGCTTCCAAAGAACAGTCAACTCCCATAGCAATATCCGGTGACTGCATATCTATGGAAGTAATAACGCCGCACGTATTACCGTCAAATCCACAATCCGGATTGTTGTACCCAATATCCTTGACCACATCACGCGCAATGGAAGCAATGTCAACATAACAGGTCGTAGAAATTTCACCCATCACATGGATAATCCCCGTTGTCGCCGTGACTTCACAGGCGACGTGTGCGGCAGGGTCCTGTGCAATGATTGCATCCAATACAGCATCCGCTATCTGGTCGCACACTTTATCGGGATGTCCTTCCGTTACAGATTCGGAAGTAAAAAAATGTTTTGCCATAATTTAGCATCCTCCTGACTTTCCTCCGTCCTTTGACGAGGAAAAATAAAAACCGTCCGGAAAACCGGACGGCACCAATCTACCTCATCTTTCGGCTTTCCCGCAGGATTTAGCACCTTACTTTTTTCCAAAAGCAGGTTGCCGGACATCATAGGGCCTGTTCCCTCCGTCACTCTTGATAAGGGCTTATTCAATTATCTTAGTACCAATATTATCACAGACTGAGAAATTTGTAAAGTGATTTTCGTAAAATACACAGCAAATGGTTTATTTTCCCAAGGTACCGTGCAAAATAGGGCTAACCCTTTTATACAGCAGCATAACAAGACACGAAACCGTTACTCCTTTAAACAGATTAAAAGGCGCGACAGCCAGCAGGATAAAAGTTTCAAGACTTGTAATAGAAGGATTAACAGCACTGCCCGCACTGATTAGTGCACTCATCGGCATATGAAATGCCGCGGCATAAACGGGGAGAAGAACATAGGCATTCATCAAGCTTCCCACACAAACCATTGACAAAGTTCCCACCACAAGGCCAATAATTGCATTGCGTCTGGATTTATGCGTTTTATAAATCACTGCAGCCGGGACTACCAAGGAACAGCCAATGAGAAAATTTGCAAGATCGCCTACGCCTGCGGTGGAACTCCCATGAATCAACATATACAAAGTTACTTTAATCAGTTCAATCAAAATGCCGGCCACAGGCCCCATGGCAAATCCGCCAATCAGAACAGGAATTTCACTAAAATCCAATTGATAAAAACCCGGTGCAAACCATAGAGGAAATTCAAACATCATCAACAGAAAAGCAATTCCTCCAAGGACGCCGATTTGCGCGATCATTCGTGCATCCAATTGAAAGCCTTGACGTTTGTTGCTTACTTTTTCATAATTCATATTGCTCTCTCCTTTTCTTCCATCCGGACTGTACCGTCGGCTTCGGAATCAAACCGAAATCTGCGGTTGACTTACCGCTCGCGGGCTTGTCAGCATTTGCCGCTTTACCGCCGGTGGGGAATCTCACCCCGCCCTGAAAATATTCATGAAACTTGCTGAGAATAAATTCAGATACTTTTATGCTTTGCAAAGACAAGTAAAAAACAGAAAAAGTCCCGCAGTTTCTGCGGGACGAAATCACAACGTAATCTTACGTTCGTTTTCTTCTTCCATCCGGACTATACCGTCGGCTTTGGAATCTAACCAAAATCTGCGTTTCCGCTCGCGGGCTTGTCGGCATTTGCCGCTTTACCGCCGGTGGGGAATTTCGCCCCGCCCCGAAGAGAACTACTTATTTATTTGTTAATAGTATAACATAAGCATAAATTTTTTGTCAAGACACGGCTTGATACTCTTTTGGAATATTTCTATCAATAATATCCTGAATATACTCCATACTAAATTCGGGGGTTCTTCTCCGAACGCCGTGCTTGCTGGCAAGCTCTTCTGAATATTCGCTTAACGGGTAAATCGCAAGATTGTTAAACCCTGCCTCATAATGTGTGACAATCGGATCGAATTCCATACCGGAAAATGTTGTCTTGCCCGTTTCAAAGTCTTTTGTCATGGTGACAGTCAATAGACCACTTACCATATTTCTGCCATAAAGCTGGCCGGAAATAAAATTCCCCAAAGCATAAATAACCGGGCATTTTGCACCATCCGACTCCCGTGTAAGCAGAGTAAGCTGCTGCACCACATGCGGGTGATTGCCAAAAATAATATCTGCTCCCCAATCCACCATTTGCTGAGCCAATGTTTTTTGTTTCTCTGTTAGAGTATAGGTATCTTCGTTGCCCCAATGAACGGAAACAACTACAACATCCGCCATACTTTTAGCTTTTTGAATCAAACTTTTAATTAAATCCGTATCACTGGCATAAATAATTTGGTAATCTGAATCTTTTGGCAGATATAGGCCGTTTGTCATCTCTGTTATGCCAATATGAGCGGTTTTGATACCTTTAGCTTCCACAATCCGGATGTTTTGCAAATCCTCTTTGTTTCGATATGCACCAACAACTGTAACCGGTTTAGTATCCCAGTAGTCCAATGTAGCTTTAATTCCCTTTTCTCCCATATCAAGAAGGTGATTATTGGCATGGTTAATGACATCAAACCCGAGATTTACCAGCTCATCCCCCACTTCGGTTGGGGAATTAAACAGAGGATAACCGGAGATCGGCGCGACTTCTGAAGCTAATACAGTTTCCTGATTAATCACAGCAATATCAGCGCTTTGAATGCGGCTTTTCACTCGTTCATACATGGGGTCAAAATCATATCCATCTCCCCCCGCCAATTTTTTGGCACGATTGTACAGAGTACTGTGAATTAAATCGTCCCCGGCACCCAAAATAGTAATAGAAACTGGCTTTTGTTCCGGTTTGGAAGAAGAAACTTTGGAAGAAGATACCTGAGAAGAAGATTGGGTAACATTAGAAGATGATTCTTTTTGATCTAAATTTGGGATTTGTCCAAAATACAATGCAGCCGCAACGGCTAACGCAGCACACAAAATAACAATACCAGAAATAATTGCAGTTTTTCGAACAACTGACTGGTTTCTTTTTCTCATATATACCGTTTACCTTCCTGTTGTTTTAGTTTCCTTGGGGAATGATAACAGTATATCATACTTAGACAATTAAGACCATACTTTATATCAATAGTTTTCCAATTATCCTTTTGAAAATCAAATCAAACGTTTTAAAATTTATGATTTATCTTATGACTTACTCTGCAAACGGAGGTATCTTTTTGAACAGTAAAAAGCCCCACCGATCGGCGGCCGTAATTGATATTGACTCCAATGCGCTTAAAATGAAGGTCGCACAGCTAAAAAAAGGAAAAATTGCCGATATTGATATCCTCGAATATCCAATGCGGCTCGGTTATGAGGTGTTCAGAAATGGAAAAATCAGTTTTGAAAGCCTTCGCGAACTTTCTTCTCTTCTTCATGGATATCAAGACGTGTTAGCCGGATATGGAGTAAAAAACGTCAAAACAGTGGCTACTACTGCTTTACGTGAAGCGGAGAATCGTTCGTTTATCATGGATCAGCTTAGAATTCAGAATGGAATACCCGTTGAAGTGCTGGAAGACAACCAAGAAAAAGCTCTGATTTATTGGGAAGTTTTAAATTATCTTGGAAAAAGCGAACAGAGAAAAAGTGAAAGCGCTCTGATTTGCTATATTGGTGCCGGAAGCGTTGGGATTGCTGTATATGACGGGAATGAGATAATCTTCTCACAAAATATTCCAATGGGGTCATTAAGGCTTCATGATATGCTGGACAATATGCAAAATATGACCGAGAATTTTGACACGGTGATTGATGAATACCTAAACTCGATTTTATGCCATATCAACATTCCTCTAGAAAGCGGTAAAGCAGATCATCTCATTTTAACAGGAAACGGTGTACGGCTGATAGGAAAAGTCTGCGCATTTGATGTAACAGATGGAAAACATGAACTGGATGCTTTGCGTCTGCACGATTGTTTTGAAAAGATACGTAAAATGCCACAGAATCAAATCAGCAAAAAATATAACTTTCCAGAAGAAACCTCTGAACTTTTATATTCTTCTCTGGCAATCGCGGTTAAACTTTTGCAATATACCACTTCAGCTGCGATTCTAGCACCAAATGTAGATTTATGGGATGCGCTGCTCCATCAAATGTTAATTCCTAAAAGCCGTGAACAATATCAGCGCCATGTATGTGCCAGTGCAACCGCATGCGCCAGAAAAATTGCTGATTATTATTGCTGCAACCGCGCTCACGCAGAATGCGTGCGGGAATTTTCTTGCAAAATTTTTGATAAAATGAAAAAAATTCACGGTCTAGACAGTAAGGAACGGTTGCTGCTTGAACTTGCGGCTATTTTGCATGAATGCGGACATTATGTTACCGCCAAACAACACCTGCAGAGTACGTTCGATATTATCAAAGATACAGATATCTACGGTCTAACAGATGAAGCAATACTGCTCACGGCCTTTGTAGCCCGACACAATGAATACGATGTGCCAAATCTCGAAAATACTTCTTTCGCCTCGCTCAGTGATAAAAACCGGCTGATTGTCTCAAAATTGGTGGCAATATTTCGTCTGGCAAATGCACTTGACAAATCTCAAAAGCAAAAACTATCCAATATCAAAGTTTGTTTTAAGAAAGAGCATTTAACTATTTCAGTTCAATCCGATGCTGATCTGTATTTGGAGCAATGGGCATTTGCACAATGTGCGCCATATTTTAGAGAGGTATTTGGCTGTAAGCCGGAATTAATTTTAAAATCTAACCTTCTGTAAAAGGAACGTGAAACAATTGAGTGAAAAATCTGCCATACCTTACATCAACAGGGAAATAAGCTGGTTAGACTTTAATTACCGCGTTCTGGAAGAAGCTTTCCGGAAAGAAAATCCTATTATGGAACGCATGCGTTTTTTGGGCATTACTGCCTCTAATCTTGATGAATTTTTCATGGTACGTGTTGCAGGAGTGGAAGATCAGGTTGATTCCCACTATTTCGCCCGAGATCTTTCCGGGCTGTTTCCTGAGGAGCTTCTGGCAATTTTATCTCAGAAAATCCACAGTTTTGTAGAAAAACAGTATTCGTGTTACAGCCGCTCTATTCTGCCCATTTTAAAAAAGCAGGGAATTCGTTTTCTAAAACCGGAGGAACTGAGTGACGAACAGGAAAAATATGTTTCAGAATATTTTGACCGGGTTTTGTTTCCTGTTCTAACTCCACTGGCCGTAGACAAAAGCCGACCGTTTCCGCTTTTGTCCAATCGCAGTTTAAACATAGCGGTACGCTTAAAAAGAAAAAATAAGTCCTATTTTGCCGTCGTTCAAGTTCCAGGAATATTGCCGCGTTTTTTAAGTCTTCCATCCAAAAGCGGAAATGACTATATTTTACTCGAAAATGTTATCATTCATAAACTTGGAGCACTGTTTGAGCTCAATGAAATACGGTCGGCGTGTACATTTCGAATTACGAGAAGCTCTGATTTAGATATTGATGAAGATACACGTGATCTGTTGGTTGAAGTACAGAAATTTATTAAAAAGCGCAAACGAGGGAAGCCTGTACGTCTTGAACTTTCTCGGGGACACAGCCATGAAATTGCAATGTTTTTAAAGGATATGCTGGAAATAGAAGAACATCAAATTTACGAGATTTCTGGCCCTTTAGATTTAAATTTCTGCACTGCTTTTGCCTCCCTGCCAAAATACAGGCAATTATGTTACCAACCGTTGTGCCCGGCTTATCCACCCGGTGATTTTGTAAACTACGACGATATATTTAAAGCAATTCGCGAGCGAGACCGTATGGTTCATCATCCATACGAAAGCTTTGAAACCGTTATCGATTTTGTACGAACTGCCGCAGAAGACAAGAATGTGCTTGCAATTAAGCAGACACTTTACCGTGTCAGTGGACACTCTCCTATTATTGCAGCGCTGATTCGGGCCGCCGAAAATGGAAAGCAGGTAACTGTATTGGTGGAATTAAAAGCAAGATTTGATGAAGAAAATAATGTGATGTGGGCAAAAAAGTTGGAAGAAGCCGGATGCCATGTAATCTATGGCCTAGCGGGATTAAAAACACACTGCAAAATACTTTTAGTGGTTCGGCGCGATGAAGACGGAATTCGCCGATATGTTCATATAGCAACCGGCAACTACAATGATTCTACAGCAAAAGTATACACGGATATCGGATTATTTACCTGTCGAGAGCCCTATGGAATCGATGCTTCTTCCCTATTCAATGTTTTAACCGGGTACTCCCGTTCTCCAGAATATAATCGTTTTCTGATGGCACCGAGTGGTCTGCGCACTTTTTTTACCGAAATGATACAGAAAGAAATTGAATACGCAAAAAAATCCCTGCCATGTGGAATTACTGCTAAAGTAAATTCTCTAGTAGATCCCGAGATCATCCGACTTCTCTATCAAGCCTCCGGCGCAGGAGTTCCAATTCGACTAATTGTACGTGGCATATGCTGCCTAGTACCGCATAAAGAAGGGTTCAGCGAGAATATATCTGTGAGAAGTATTGTTGGGCGTTTTTTAGAACATAGCCGAATTTTTATCTTTGAAAATGCAGGAAACCCTAAGGTTTTTCTTGGCAGTGCCGATTGGATGCCAAGAAATCTTGATCGCCGAGTGGAACTTGTCTTTCCGATAGAAGATGAGTTACTGCGAGACAGAGTAATCCGCATAGTGGAGCTGCTGCTGAATGATAACAAAAATGCGAGAGAAATGCATCCCGACGGAACTTATACACGTGTAAACCGCAGAGGAAAAACACCGCTGAGCTGTCAGGATGAGCTGATGAAAATAGCTTGTCAATACGCAAAAAGCTGTTTGGATTCGAAGAATCCTACATCAACTGAACATTCGGTGAAAAATCTGAAAGTTCAAAAAGAAACGATAACGGACAATGAAACGAATTGGAATTTTAATCAGGATGGGTGACTGCAGGGTCTAAATGCCGCACTGCGTGGAATTACAAAATCGTTCCTCCCTGCGTACGGTCGGTATAATTCGGTAGAATAAGTACAGAGCATATCGATGACCTCCAATATGGGATAGTGGTAATTTCCATTTTAAAGGTTTTTCATCGAATATGCTCTACTTTTTTACTCTTTTTTCTTAGGCCTATTCGTTAAACCCCAACATCTATGGCCGTGTCAAGAAAATTTCGCAAAATCCATCTATGCCGTCAGTTTGCCAGTAGCTAGCTGGCAGAATGTTGTTGCATCAGTTCCATCTGGAATAGGTGCTCCATGTTGAGATAACGCTTCGTTCCCCATGCAGAAGCTGCCACATAACGAAGTCGTGCACAGACCAGCATCAAAGCACTATTGCCATCCGGGAAAGCACCAATTGCTTTCGTTCGGCGTTTAATCTCTCGATTGATGCGTTCGGTTACATTATTCGTACGAATTCTGGTCCAGTGCTCTGTTGGAAAGTCCATGTAAGTTAGAGTTTCATCAACACTTTCTTCGACCTTTTTAGCTGCCGCAGACAATTTCATTTCACGAAGTTTAGCTGCAACTGAAGCAGCTTTTTCGCGGGCAGCTTCTTTACTTTCCTGGGCATGAATTGCTTTGAGCATTAACGTGACTGAGCGCATTTTGTTTTTCGGTGTAACACGAAAGATATTGCGATAAAAGTGAACGGTACAACGTTGATATTTGGCATCGGGGAAGACTTCTGGAATGGTTTCTAACATTCCAAGACACTTATCTCCAATAATAAGGCGAACGCCCTTTAATCCGCGTTCTTTTAGGCCGACAAAGAAGTTTTTCCAACTTTCTTTATCTTCCTTCAAACCTTCCGCAGCGCCAATGATTTCTCGATATCCATGACGGTTTACGCCAATGGCAACGAGTACAGACACATTCTGTATTTCGCCACCCCAACTGCGCTTGAGATAAATACCATCAACATAAACGTACGGATATTCATCTAAAAGAGGACGTTGACGCCATTGTTCAATATGTCCATAGGCTTTTTTGTTAAGATTACTAATTGTTCCCGGAGACACCCTTGTACCCCAGAGAGCCTCAGTAATATCTTCCACACGGCGTACTGAAACACCTGCGAGATACATCTCAATCAAGGCTTCTTCTACAGAGCATTCCCGTCGTTTGTAGCGTTCAATAATGGCTGTCTCAAACTGGATACCCTTCAGCTTTGGAACCCTGAGTTTTACATTTCCGGATGTCGTAGAAAAGTTTCGCTCATAATGGCCGGAGCGATACCCCTTTCGGTCGCCAGAGCGTTCATATCGCTCGGCATTAACAAGCTCATCAGCTTCATGGTCGAGTAGTGCATTCAGTGTTTCTTCCACACTACTACGGACAAGATCTTTAAGATTATTCTTTATCAGGTCTTCGTTTAGTTGTATAATATTATCAGACATAGTTTATTGCCTCCTTGGTAGATTTTGTGTGGTAACTTTATTTTACCGACGGCAATCGACTATGTCTACTTTTTTGCTTCAATTAATTTTGCGAAACTTATTATACGTTAGGGCCTGCGGACATTTTATTGGACTATATGGCTAATCCCATTTTGATTCTATATTCTGCTGGACTCAATCCTCCAAGAGATATTTTGATTCTCGTATCCCGATACCATACCATGTAAGCTTCAATTTGCTGCATAAAATCTTCTACTGTGATACCTTGCCAAGAACGGCCGTAGAACATCTCATTCTTCATTCTTCCAAAAAAACCTTCACAGGCTGAATTGTCCGGTGAACACCCTTTTTGAGACATTGATCTGATCAATCCTGCCTTACGGGTTCGATCTATCCAGCCTGGCCATCGATAGTGACAGCCTCGATCTGAATGAATAATCGGATGCGCATCTTGAGGAAGTGCACTAATTGCACGATCCAGCATACGGTTTACCAATTGTGCGTCTGGTTTACAGCTAATGTTCCATGCTACCGGCATACCATCATAGCAGTCAATAATAGGAGACAAATATACTTTTCCTGCTGGAATTGAGAACTCCGTCACATCAGTCAACCACTTCTGATTTGGCTTGTCAGCTCTGAAATTTCTTCGAATCACATTGGGTACTTCAGGGCTAATTTCTCCTTTGTAAGAGCAGTATTTTCTCGCTTTTCGGCCTTTCACAACCAAGCCATTTTCACGCATAATTTGACGTATCACCTTTTCGGATAGGGTATAGCCCTCTCGGTTCAATACTATTTTAATTCTACGATATCCATATCTTTCCTTATTGTTGTGGAATATGGTCGCAATAGCTTGATAATCATCTTTATGCTTCTTTGCAAAACTGACCCGTTTGTTTTGATAGTAATAGCTGCTCTTTGCCAGTTTGAGTTTTTTTATCAATACAGGCAGTGGATACTTCTCTTTTAAGGCATCAACAATTACTGCCTTCTCCCTGTTGTTCAAGGGACTCTTGTTGACGCCGGGGTCTTTTTTTAGCACATCAATTGTTTTTTTCAGAATGTCAATTTCTAACTGCATATCTTGGATTTTTGCTTTCAGTTCATCAAGTTCCTCTGAAGATGCAGCTTTTCCTTCCGTCAGTTTCCCTCTGGCTCGCTCATTGGATGCATTCATTAATGCCGCAGCACCTTTCTGGATATATTTGCGCCGCCAGTTATATATACTTGCTGTGCTATATCCCACTTCATTTGATACTAATTGTACATCTTCTCCCAGCTCAAAGCAACGGTGTAAAATCTCAAGCTTTAATTCTATAGGTGGATGGCGAGGGTGCTCCGGTGTATTATATCCACAAAAGGTGCATCGGTCTTCCGGCAACATTCGTTTTCGATTGATCCAATTGTATAGCGTTTGCCTGCGTGCCGGATATCCCAAAATCGTTATTGTTTTTGTTACCGATTTCGTTTCTTCATAAACCTCCAGGGCTTTTCGATATTGTTCCTCTGAATACATCCTCTATCTCCTTTCTGAGTGTATTCAGTCCAACTTTTTGTCCGCACCCCCTTATCACATCTATTATAGAGCCCTTCTTTTTTAGTGCCTATCCGCCACACCCCAACATTGTAGGGCAACATTAGAGCCTAAAAACAAAGCAGGGCTCGATGATAACATCGGCCCTGCCTAACTAAACACCCTATAAGGAAATATTACTCAATAATTTTGGAAACAACACCGGAACCAACCGTACGTCCGCCCTCACGGATAGCAAAACGAAGTCCTTCTTCCATAGCTACCGGAGTAATCAGTTCAACGGTCATCTCAACATTGTCACCAGGCATACACATTTCAGTGCCTTCCGGAAGGGAAATGATACCGGTAACGTCTGTTGTACGGAAATAGAACTGCGGACGATAGTTATTAAAGAACGGTGTATGACGTCCGCCTTCATCTTTGGTCAATACATAAACCTGACCGACAAATTTGGTATGCGGATGCACACTGCCCGGCTTTGCAATAACCTGACCGCGTTCGATTTCTTCTCTCTGGATACCGCGGAGCAACATACCGATATTGTCGCCGGCTTCTGCGAAATCGAGGGACTTGCGGAACATTTCAAGGCCTGTAATAACAGACTTCTTCTTTTCATTGGAAAGACCGACAATTTCAACTTCATCGCCAATCTTAGCCATACCGCGTTCAACTCTACCGGTTGCAACAGTGCCGCGTCCGCTGATTGTCATAACATCTTCAATAGGCATCAAGAACGGAAGATCAGCTTTACGATCCGGAGTAGGAATAAATTCGTCAACTGCATTCATCAATTCCCAAATAGATTTATATTCAGGAGCATTGGGATCAGTGGAGGTGCATTCCAGAGCTTTTAAAGCGGAGCCACGAATAATCGGGGTCTCATCGCCCGGGAATTCATACTCATTGAGCAGATCGCGGATTTCCATTTCAACAAGATCAAGCAGTTCTTCATCGTCAACCTGATCGACCTTATTCATATAAACAACAATATAAGGCACGCCAACCTGACGGGCAAGAAGAATGTGCTCACGAGTCTGAGGCATCGGACCATCTGCAGCGGAAACAACAAGGATAGCACCGTCCATCTGAGCAGCACCGGTGATCATGTTTTTAACATAGTCAGCATGACCAGGGCAGTCAACATGAGCATAATGGCGCTTATCTGTCTGATATTCAACATGTGCAGTATTAATGGTAATACCACGTTCTCTTTCTTCCGGAGCCTTATCGATGTTTGCATAATCAACGAAATCTGCTTCGCCTTTGAAGTTAAGAACCTTCGTGATAGCTGCAGTCAATGTGGTCTTACCGTGGTCAACGTGACCGATGGTACCAATGTTTACATGAGGTTTTGACCTGTCAAATTTTTCTTTTGCCATTGGAGATCCTCCTTTTTATTTATCCGAACTCAATAAAATTTTTCATTATGCTTAACATTCTAACAATAATAAAGTTAAAAATCAAGCATATTTTTCTGATTATTCCGCTTTTTTGTTGCGGGAAGTAATAATTTTTTCCGAAATGTTTTTCGGCACTTCTGCATAATTGCCAGGTTCCATGATATACTGTCCGCGTCCCTGAGTTTTTGAACGTAAATCAGTTGCATAGCCGAACATTTCTGAAAGCGGCACCAATGCGCGAATCTGCTGCGCACCCGGAATAGCATCCATTCCTTCAATCATGCCACGACGGGAATTCAAGTCCCCCATAACGTCCCCCATGTATTCCTCAGGGACAGTAACGGTAACTTTCATAATTGGTTCCAAAATTACGGGGTCTGCCTTAGCCATTGCCTCTTTGAACGCCATCGAACCGGCAATCTTAAACGCAAGTTCGGAGGAGTCCACTTCATGGAAGGATCCATCGTACAGTGTTACCTTCGCATCCACAACGGGATAACCGGCAACAACACCAGCCTGCATGGCTCCTTGGATTCCCTGGTCAACAGCCGGAATGAATTCCTTCGGAATTGCACCGCCTGTAATTGCATTTACAAATTCATAACCCTTGCCCGGGTTTGGTTCCAGCTTAATCTTAACATGCCCGTACTGACCATGACCGCCAGACTGTCTTGCATATTTTGTCTCAACATCTGCCACACGGCGCACAGTTTCCTTATAAGCTACCTGCGGCTTACCGACATTTGCTTCTACGTGGAACTCACGCATCAAACGGTCGACAATAATTTCCAAATGCAGCTCGCCCATACCGGCTATGATGGTCTGTCCGGTTTCATCATCCGTGTAAGTTCTGAAAGTTGGGTCTTCTTCCGCAAGTTTTGCTAAAGCAATACCCATTTTTTCCTGTCCGGCCTTAGTCTTCGGCTCAATAGCTACACGAATAACCGGATCCGGGAATTCCATCGATTCCAGAACGATTTTCCTCTTCGGATCGCAGAGGGTATCTCCGGTTGTAGTATTTTTCAGACCGACGGCCGCGGCAATATCACCGGCATAAACCGTCTCAAGATCCTGCCTATGGTTTGCATGCATCTGCAGAATACGACCCATTCGCTCATTCGTATTTTTAACGGAGTTATAAACGGTAGATCCTGCATTCAATGTTCCAGAATACACACGGAAGAATGCCAGTTTTCCAACGAAAGGATCCGTTGCAATCTTAAATGCAAGTGCTGCAAAGGGCTCATCGTCAGTAGAGTGGCAATCTTCTTCTTCACCGGTGTCCGGATTAGTTCCGCGAATGGCCGGAATGTCAGTCGGTGCTGGCAAATATGTCACAATCGCGTCAAGCAGTTTCTGAACACCTTTGTTGCGGTAAGAAGTTCCGCAAGTCACTGGTACGAACTTATTGGCAATGGTTGCCTTGCGAATAACCTTGTTGATTTCCTCTTTTGTAATATCCTCGCCGTTAAGGTATTTTTCCATCAAGTCGTCATCTAGGTCAGCAACGGCTTCCAAAAGTTCGTTATGATATTTTTCTGCAAGTTCTTTCATGTCGTCGGGGATATCCTCGACTTTCATGTCCTTGCCCATCTCATCGTAATAAACATCGGCTTTCATATCGATCAGATCGATGATACCTTTGAAAGTATCCTCACTGCCGATTGGAAGCTGAATGGGAACGGCGTTACAATGCAGGCGGTCCCTCATCATTTGGACAGTGCGGTAAAAATCCGCACCCATAATGTCCATCTTGTTGACATAAGCTATACGTGGAACACCAAACTGTTCCGCCTGACGCCAAACAGTTTCAGACTGCGGTTCCACGCCTCCCTTAGCATCATATACCGCTACAGCACCGTCAAGAACGCGCAGCGCACGTTCAACTTCCACAGTGAAGTCCACATGACCCGGGGTATCAATGATATTAATGCGGTGACCTTTCCAAAAGCAGGTGGTAGCGGCAGAAGTAATGGTAATGCCCCGCTCCTGCTCCTGCACCATCCAGTCCATTGTCGCGGCTCCGTCATGCACTTCACCAATTTTATGATTAATTCCGGTGTAATACAGGATGCGTTCGGTAGTTGTTGTTTTACCGGCATCGATATGAGCCATAATGCCGATATTGCGGGTTAATTCAAGTGGTACCTGCCTTGGCATAATTTCCTCCTAAAATATACTGAAAAATGTGCAGTTCGGCCATTACCAACGGTAATGTGCAAATGCTCTGTTTGCCTCTGCCATCTTATGCGTTTCATCGCGTTTCTTGGCAGCACCGCCAGCACCGTTCACAGCATCAAGGATTTCGCCAGCAAGTCGCTCTTTCATAGTCTTTTCGTTACGCTGTCTTGCATAAGTTGCTATCCAACGCAGTCCCAATGTCTGCCGTCTTTCCGGACGAACTTCCATAGGAACCTGATAGGTGGCACCGCCAACACGACGGGCTTTGACTTCCAGAGAAGGCATTACATTTTCCATGGCCTGCTCAAAAACTTCCAAAGGTTCTTTTCCTGTTTTGTCCCTAATAATATCAAATGCGCCGTAAACGATTTTCTGAGCGACACCTTTTTTTCCGTCGTACATGATATTATTGATGAGTCGTGTAACAAGCTTGGAATTATAAAGTGGATCCGGCAAAACATCGCGTTTTGCAATTGAACCTCTTCTTGGCACTTTACTTCCCTCCTTCACAGAAATGAATTCATCGGTACTCGAAAGCGACATAACTCCCGTGGCCAGTACAGAGGCGCTTCTATATATATAAACGCCGCTGCAATTCTGTCTTTCAACATGCAGCCGTCAGGTTTCTGTCATCATTAAGCGAAGCCGATTATTTTTTTGCAGCACCGGCTTTGGGGCGTTTCGCACCATACTTGGAACGCGCCTGCATGCGCTGGGCAACACCCTGTGCATCCAGAGTTCCGCGAATAATGTGGTAACGCACACCCGGCAAGTCTTTAACACGGCCGCCGCGAATCAACACGACGCTGTGCTCCTGCAGGTTGTGGCCGACACCTGGAATATAGGCACTGACTTCTATTCCATTGGAAAGTCTAACTCTCGCAATCTTTCTCAAAGCCGAGTTTGGCTTTTTGGGAGTAGCAGTCTTGACCACTGTGCAAACACCGCGTTTTTGGGGAGAATTCTGGTTAATAGGAATTCTTTTTTTTGAATTCCAGCCCTTCAGCAGTGCAGGGGCTTTCGCCTTTTTGGTGGAAACTTGTCTTCCAGTATTAACTAGTTGGTTAAAGGTTGGCATATGACACCTCCTAACAAAGATATTTATGTCAAGCCGCTCGTTTCCAGGCAGCAAGAACAACTAAAATTTAACAGCCTGCCACTAGAAATCGTGGTACTGAAACGCAGGCCGCCACGATTTTATATTATAAACCTAGACTGCATTGTTTGTCAAGTTTTCACGATTTGGCACAATTTCAACATCGCGGTAGCGTTTCATGCCGGTTCCTGCTGGAATCAATTTGCCAATGATGACATTTTCTTTCAGGCCCAGCAGAGGATCAACTTTGCCTTTGATAGCAGCATCTGTCAACACGCGAGTTGTTTCTTGGAAGGAAGCTGCAGAAAGGAAAGATTCTGTTGCAAGAGAAGCTTTTGTAATACCAAGCAAAACCGGTGTTGCAGTTGCTTCTTTCAAATCGGTTTCGCCAGCGGCAATACGATCGCGTATCATTTGATTTTCTGCTTCCAACTCACTCTTTTCAACCAACGCGCTCGGCAACAAAGTAGTATCTCCCGGGTCTTCCACACGGACCTTTTTCAGCATTTGACGCACGATGACTTCAATATGCTTATCGTTGATATCAACGCCCTGCATGCGGTAAACCTTTTGAACTTCCTCAATCAGATAATCTTGTACCGCCTGTGTGCCGCTGATAGCCAAAACATCATGCGGATTGACTGAACCTTCGGTTAAGCGAGTACCCGCTTGAATTTCATCGCCTTCATTGACGATAATGCGCGAACCATAAGGAATAAGATAAGATTTGCTTTCCCCAGTTTCAGAATTTGTAACCACGACATGGCGGCTCTTTTTAATTTCATCAAAAGAAACTTTGCCGGAAATTTCACTGATGATGGCAAGATGTTTTGGTTTTCTGGCCTCAAAAAGTTCTTCAACACGCGGAAGACCCTGTGTAATATCTTCGGCACTTGCAATACCACCGGTGTGGAATGTTCTCATCGTCAGCTGAGTACCCGGTTCACCAATCGACTGTGCGGCGATAATACCAACCGCTTCGCCAACCGTAACAGGCATCCGTGTTGCCAGGTTTGCGCCATAGCATTTCTTGCAGACCCCATGTTTTGCACGGCATTCCAAAATAGAACGAATTTTAATCTTGGTAACACCCTTAGAAACAATGATATCTGCATCGTGGTCATCCATAAGTTTGTCTTTGGATACCAAAACTTCACCGGTTTCTTCATCAACAAAGTCTTCCAGCAAATAACGGCCTATCAGGCGCTCATGCATGGTCTCAATGATTTCCTTACCTTCTTTGATATCAAAGACTTCAAGCCCTTCTGTTGTGCCGCAGTCTTCTTCACGAATAATAACGTCTTGAGAAACGTCCACAAGACGACGGGTTAGATAACCGGAGTCCGCCGTACGCAAAGCTGTGTCAGCAAGGCCTTTACGAGCACCGCGGGATGAAATGAAGTATTCCAGAATGTTCAAACCCTCGCGGTAATTTGCTCGAATTGGAATCTCAATGGTTTTACCGGACGTATTTGCAATCAAGCCACGCATACCTGCCAACTGACGGATCTGGCTCATAGAACCACGAGCACCGGAATCCGCCATCATGAAAATAGGATTATAGCGATCCAAATTTTCCTGAAGCGCTGTGGAAACATCCTCCGTTGCTTTGGACCATGTTTTCAGAACAGCATTATAGCGCTCGCCGTTTGAAAGGAGACCCATTTTGTACTGTTCGGTAATCTGATCAATCTTCTGTTCCGCATCTGCAATAATCTTCTTTTTGAGAGGCGGGATTGTCGCATCGCTGACAGAAACCGTGATGCCACTCCGTGTAGCGTAATGATATCCTTGTGCTTTAATGGCATCCAGCACTTCGGAAGTCTTTGGCACACCGTGAACCTTAATACATCTTTCAATAATCTGCCCTAATTGCTTTTTGCCCACAAGGAAATCCACTTCAAGCTTAAAACGATTTTCCGGTTTGGAGCGATCCACAAAGCCAAGATCCTGCGGTATCGGACGGTTAAAAATCATCCTTCCAACCGTCGTTTCAATAATACCACTTTCGGGCTTTCCATCAATTGTTAAAGTTCTGCGCACTTTAATTTTCGCATGTAAACCAATGAGATGCTCGTCGTAAGCCATAATGGCTTCATCGAAGTCACGGAAGCACTTTCCTTCGCCTTTTTCTCCCGGTTTATCCAGTGTCAAATAATAAGAGCCAAGAACCATATCCTGTGTTGGAACAGTGACAGGACGTCCATCGGATGGTTTGAGAAGATTACCGGCCGCCAACATCAAAAAACGTGCTTCTGCCTGAGCTTCCGCTGAAAGCGGCACATGTACAGCCATCTGATCGCCGTCGAAATCCGCATTATACGCAGTACATACCAATGGATGCAGTTTCAAAGCACGGCCTTCAACCAGTACCGGTTCAAAAGCTTGAATGCCGAGTCGGTGCAATGTCGGTGCACGGTTTAGCAAAACCGGATGGTTTTTAATTACGATTTCAAGAGCATCCCAAACTTCCGGTTTCGCACGTTCCACTGCTTTTCTTGCAGCTTTAATATTACCCACAGCCTGTGTTTCCACAAGGCGTTTCATAACAAACGGTTTGAACAGTTCCAAAGCCATTTCCTTTGGCAAGCCGCATTGATACATTTTTAAATCCGGTCCAACAACAATAACGGAACGTCCGGAATAATCGACACGTTTGCCGAGAAGGTTTTGGCGGAAGCGGCCCTGTTTTCCTTTCAACATATCGGAAAGGGACTTGAGCGGACGGTTATTCGGACCCGTTACAGGACGTCCGCGGCGTCCGTTGTCAATCAGAGCATCGACCGCTTCTTGCAGCATGCGCTTTTCATTACGTACAATAATATCGGGAGCACCGAGATCCAACAGTCTTTTTAATCGGTTGTTTCTGTTGATTACGCGGCGATATAAATCATTTAAGTCAGATGTTGCAAATCTACCGCCATCGAGCTGAACCATTGGCCGCAGATCCGGCGGAATAACCGGAATGCAGTCCAAAATCATCCACTCAGGCCTGTTACCCGAAAGGCGGAATGCTTCCACAACTTCAAGGCGTTTTAGAATACGCACCCGTTTTTGCCCCGTGGCATGGGCCAGTTCTGCTTTCAACTCAGCCGAGAGTTCATCCAGATCTATCTCAGCCAAAAGTTTCTTTATAGCCTCAGCACCCATGCCCGCTTCAAAATCATCTTCATATTTTTCGCGCATCTCACGATATTCTTTTTCATTGAGCAACTGCTTTTTTTGCAGTTCTCTGACATTTCCCGGATCCGTAACAATATAAAGGGCAAAGTACAATACTTTTTCAAGCATGCGCGGAGAAATGTCAAGCATTAATCCCATACGGGAAGGGATCCCTTTAAAATACCAAATGTGAGAAACAGGAGCTGCCAGTTCAATATGCCCCATCCGTTCACGGCGGACTTTGGCACGTGTTACTTCTACCCCGCAGCGCTCGCAGATTTTCCCTTTGTACCGAATTCTTTTATATTTACCGCAATGGCATTCCCAGTCCTTTGTAGGCCCAAAAATGCGTTCGCAGAACAAACCGTCACGTTCCGGTTTTAAAGTACGGTAATTAATTGTCTCCGGCTTTTTCACCTCACCGTGCGACCATTCCCGGATCTTCTCAGGTGAAGCCAGTCCAATCTTTATGGATTCAAATGTGTTAAATTCCATATTTCGACCCCTTCCTGTCAAATCTTATCTTCATCAGAATTCAAATCGAACAGATCATCTGTCACAATATCTCCGGAATTACCGGACATATCGCCATTTGCATCCGTAAAACCATCGGAGTCGTCAAACAAAGCACCATCATCTTCAACCTCATCAACAGAATAGCCTTCAAGGTTTCCGTCCTCTACCGTTGGTTCATTGAAATTTTCTTCCTGCGGATTAAATCCAAGATCGTCATCGTCAAAATTCTGTTTCAGATCAATTTCATCATTGTTTGCATCCAGAACCTTAACGTCAAGTGCCAAAGACTGAAGTTCTTTAATCAGCACTTTAAACGATTCAGGAATACCTGGGGTCGGAATATTCTGGCCTTTTACAATTGCCTCATAAGTTTTTACACGTCCAACCACATCGTCTGATTTAACAGTTAAAATCTCTTGAAGCGTATATGCCGCACCATAAGCTTCCAGCGCCCAGACTTCCATCTCTCCGAAACGCTGTCCGCCAAACTGAGCCTTGCCGCCCAGAGGCTGCTGTGTAACAAGGGAGTAAGGACCGGTGGAACGCGCATGAATTTTATCATCAACCAAATGATGAAGTTTCAGATAATACATATACCCAACTGTAACCGGGCTGTCAAAGTATTCGCCTGTGCGGCCATCCCGCAAGCGAAATTTTCCGTCGGGACTCAAATTGGCCTGCTTTAGACATTCGACGATATCATCCTCATGCGCACCGTCGAAAACCGGGGTCATGATTTTCCATCCGAGAGCTTTCGCTGCAAGCCCAAGGTGTACTTCCAGCACCTGCCCAATATTCATTCGTGACGGCACACCTAATGGGTTCAGTACAATATCCAAAGGAGTTCCGTCCGGCAGGAACGGCATATCTTCTACCGGAAGAATGCGTGAAACGACACCTTTATTCCCGTGCCGGCCTGCCATCTTGTCGCCCACTGAAATTTTTCTCTTCTGTGCGAGATAGCAGCGAACAACCTTGTTGACACCGGGGCTGAGTTCGTCATGGCTGTTTTCACGGGTAAATACTTTAACATCCACAACAATACCACTTTCGCCATGCGGAACACGCAAAGAAGTATCCCGAACCTCGCGCGCTTTTTCACCAAAAATAGCACGCAGCAACCGTTCTTCCGCGGTTAGTTCGGTTTCTCCCTTCGGCGTTACTTTACCAACAAGAATATCTCCTGCGCGAACCTCTGCACCGATACGGATAATTCCATTTTCGTCCAAATCACGCAGTAAATCTTCATTGACGTTTGGAATATCGCGTGTAATTTCTTCCGGACCAAGTTTAGTATCACGCGCTTCTGTTTCATATTCTTCGATGTGAATGGAAGTAAACACATCGTCGCGCACAACTTTTTCACTAATCAGTACGGCGTCCTCGTAGTTGTAACCTTCCCATGTCATAAAGCCAATCAGCGCATTTTTTCCAAGGCTGATTTCACCGTCTTTGGTCGCTGGACCGTCTGCAATTACGTCACCGGCAACAACTCGCTGGTTTACATCGACGATCGGTACTTGATTAATGCATGTTCCCTGGTTGGAACGCATAAATTTGATAATATGATAAGTGTCGATTTCTCCGTCATCTGTAAGAATCTTAATTTCATCCGCAGAAACACTAGTTACTACGCCGCTGCGTTTTGCAATCACACAGACGCCGGAGTCAACCCCGGCTTTGTACTCCATACCTGTTCCAACAATAGGAGCTTCTGTTCTGAGCAGCGGAACAGCCTGCCGCTGCATGTTTGAACCCATCAAAGCGCGGTTTGCGTCGTCATGTTCAAGGAACGGAATCATCGCGGTTGCAACAGATACAACCATGCGCGGCGAAACATCCATAAAATCTGCTTGTTCCCGCTCTACTTCGACAAACTCGTCACGATAACGGCCGTTAACCTTCGCATTGATGAAATGACCTTCCTCATCAAGTGGTTCGTTTGCCTGCACAACGACATAGTCATCTTCAACGTCCGCCGTCATATAAACAACCTCATTCGTAACGACACCGGTCTTTTTGTCAACACGGCGGAACGGAGCCTCAATAAACCCATACTCATTGATACGTGCAAAAGTTGCCAGATAGGAAATCAAACCAATGTTAGGACCTTCCGGTGTTTCAATTGGACACATGCGTCCGTAATGTGTGTAATGAACGTCACGGACTTCAAATCCGGCACGGTCTCTTGAGAGGCCCCCGGGTCCGAGTGCGGAAAGACGGCGTTTATGAGTCAATTCCGCCAGCGGATTGGTTTGATCCATAAACTGCGACAATGGAGAAGACCCAAAGAACTCACGAATAGCCGCAACAACAGGACGAATATTAATGAGGGAATGAGGCGTTAAAACCTCAGGGTCTTGAGCCTGAAGTGTCATGCGTTCACGAATCACGCGTTCCAGACGGGAAAAACCGATTCGAAACTGGTTCTGCAGCAACTCTCCAACAGAACGGATACGCCGATTTCCCAAATGGTCAATATCGTCCACACTGCCCAATCCGACAGCCAAACAATTCATATAGTTAATGGAAGCAAAAATATCATCGATAATAATGTGTTTCGGAATCAGTTCGTCTATTCTTGCGGAGATAGCTTCCTTAATCTCTTCGTCGGTTGAACTCGATTCCAAAATTTCATTTAAGATAGAAAAACGAACGCGTTCATTGACATTGCATTCAGCCTTTGCATCAAAATTGACAAAGTTCTGAATATCAACCATGCCGTTAGAAATAACCTTTACCTCGCGATCCCCTACCTGCACGAAAGCCACAGAGACACCGGCATTGTCAATCTGCTCGGCAAGTTGGCGGGAGACAACTGTGCCTGCCTCTGCCAGTACTTCCCCCGTGCGAGGATCTGCAATCGGTCTGGAAAGTTTCTGGCCTGTAATACGGCCGGCAAGATTCAATTTTTTGTTATATTTATAACGCCCTACACGAGAGAGGTCATAACGTCTAGCATCAAAAAACAGGCTGTTAATATGAGCCTGTGCGCTTTCAATAGTAGGCGGTTCACTGGGACGAAGCCTTCTGTAGATTTCAAAGAGAGCTTCCTCCATATTCTTGCAGGGATCTTTTTCAATGGTCGCATCAATCCGCTCATCATGACCAAAATATTCGCGGATTTCCTCATCGGTGCCAAGACCAAGCGCGCGGATAAAAACAGTAACGGGAATTTTGCGGTTTTTGTCAATACGAACATAGAACACATCATTTGGATCGGTCTCGTATTCCAACCACGCACCGCGGTTGGGTATAACGGTGGCACTGTAAAGTTCCTTGCCTGTTTTGTCATAGTCCATCTTATAATAGACACCGGGCGAACGAACCAACTGGGAAACGATAACGCGTTCTGCACCGTTAATAACAAAAGTACCGCTGTCGGTCATCAGGGGAAAATCCCCCATAAAAACTTCAGATTCTTTGATTTCGCCGCTTTCCTTATTCAGCAAACGAGCCGTGACCCGTAATGCCGCGGAATAAGTGGCATCGCGTTCCTTACATTCTTCCACACTGTAATTAGGTTTGTCGGCATCCAGTTTGTAGTCGACAAAATCGAGTACGAGATTGCCCGTGTAATCGGTGATACCGGATACTTCCTTGAATACTTCCTTAAGTCCTTCATCAAGAAACCACTGATAGGACTTTTTCTGTACTTCGATAAGATTCGGCATATCAAGGACTTCATTAATACGCGCAAAACTCATTCGGGTATTTTTGCCAACCTTAACCGGTTTGACATTCACCATTGGCTCAATCACTCCATTCATAGATTTAACATTCCGCGGCATAAATTAAGCACAAAAAGTTTTTATATATTCCATATTTTTTTGCTTGCATCAGATAAACTATTGCCTTTTTCATCAATTTGTGATATGATAAGAAAAAATTGACATGCATACAATTTGCCATGATGATGCAGTATATTATTGTATTACAAGATATGGTGGTTGTCAAGATATTTTTTAATTTTGCAAAAATTATGTGATAATAAAAAGCCGGAGTTTATCTCCGGCTTTTCAGATTGTCGAATAACCCATCCAACGCATCAAGCGAAGGATGGGTTATTTTTGCAGGAATGAAAAAAGCGATATAATATCCAGACAAAAGAGGAAGGATGACCATCCCTCCACTTCCACATTGCCAGCTTTTTGAGATTCATGGCAGCAAACTTAAGCTTAACCCAATTTGTCACTTGAGTTAAGCCCCGGTAGAGCGTGTATCGCATTCCATACTTTTCTTTTGCATCAGCAAATACACGTTCAATGGTTTCTTTTCGCTTTTGATAAAGCTTTTTGTATTTTGGAGTATGCCGAATGTCCTCCGCTAGTTCTACATAATTTTGCCACACATGCCTTGTCACAGTTTTCGTATAGCTTTTGCTGTTTGTGCAGCGGGAACGGGACGGACATTTTTTGCAAATATAACTTCTACTTTTGTATTCTCGGTATCCTTCACGATTGGTTGTTGCATAGTGCAAAACTTGATATTCAGGGCATAGCACACAGTCATAATATTCGTCATATACATATTTCCACCATTGAAGATGGCCGGCTTTGGTCATCGGTCTTTTGTATGCTGTAGATAGTACTCGCTTGTCATCAAAGACCCGTTTGCAGATATGCGGTGTTTTGTAGGCAGCGTCCGCCACCACTGTCTCAATTTTAGGAAACTGTTTTGTCACTTTGTCATAGACTGCATCGAATGCCACACTGTCGTGCACATTTCCGGGAGTTACCTCAACTCCTAGTACAAAATTGTGTTTGTCGCAGGCCGTATGCGCTTCGTAAGCAAAACATTTCTTGTGTTCTCCCTTTTGGAACAATCCGCTCTCCGGGTCCGTTTTGGAGACAGTTATTTCCTTTTCCTCCGGCGGTTTTTGGGTACTGTCAAACGGCTTCTTTCCATGCTCTTTCCGATCTGCATTGACTTCTTCCATCAACTCTGAAGCGTATCGCTTTGCCGCCTGAGGAACCGCCTTTTTGATTTTCTTATTGATGTTGGCGTTTGCTTTGATATGTGTCCCATCCACAAATACTGCTTCCGGTGCCAAATACCCTGCGCGGTTTGCTTCCTGCAATATCCATGAAAACACCTTCTCTACAGTTTCCTCTGTAAACCGGTGTTTAAAATTATAACTTACAGTAGAAAAATGCGGCAATTCTTCGTTTAGCGTATATCCCAAAAACCATCGATAAGCAATATTCATATCGATTTCCTGCATGGTTCGACGCAGCGAAGGAATTCCATATAGATGCTGGATTAGCACTATCTTAAATAGGACTACTGGGTCCACACTGGGACGGCCATTATCTTCACAATATAATTCTTCTACAAACTCATAAATATGGCTCAAATTTACCGCTTTATCAATCTTACGCAACAAATGCTCCTGCGGCACCAATAGGTCTATATTGACAAATTCTACTGCATTCCTGTGCATTTTTCCTCGTTCCAGCATCTTTCATCACCCATTTCTATTTTACCATCTTACATTCAACGTATTGTAAAGTTAAATGAAAGTTGAGGACCCGTCAGCCCTTCTGGTACAATGGTTTTGTCACAAAACACTGTACTCCCGAAAGGAGACGAGTCCTCATGGCAAAATCATACCAGATTTGCTGCCCGAAATGCAACAACCATCAAAACTTTTATCGTTATGGCAAAGATAAATATGGGAATCAGAAATATCTTTGCCGCGTATGCGGGTATCAATTTGCGCCGGATAACCCTGCGACCGGCAAGCTCGGCAGACCGCATATTCGTTCTTATCCGACCTGCCCTGTCTGCGGAAAGGCCATGTTCCTCCACCACGACCACAAGTATTACTCAAATTACCAGTGCTGCGACAAGAAATGCGGCCATTCCATTTTCGTCCCGAAGCCGGCAGCCATTTCAGCGCCTTCCATGTCCAAGTTGTCGGGAAAAACCGATTTCAAGCGAATGCGCTATCCTGTGCATGTCATTCTGACGGCGCTGTCGATGTTCTATATGGGAAAGAACTCTTTCCGGAATATCGCCTTGATTCTGCGGGCCGTTATGAATATCCGGGTTTCTCACACTACCATCAGCAACTGGTGTACGAAGTTCGCACCTTTGTTTCAAAACATTTCGCTCCAGCTGATCCCGACGCTCAATTTTAACTCCGACGAGTGGCACGCGGATGAAACCGTCGTGAAAATCCGCGGCGTCAAGTATTACCTCTGGCTGATCGTGGACAGCGAGACCCGTTTCGTCCTTGGATTTCACCTGTCCCGGCACAGGGACAGCCCTCAGGCTTTTTCCTTACTGAATTCCGTCAAGCATCTCGGCAAGCCCGGGGCCGTTGTCACCGACCGTTACAGCGCCTACAAAGTCCCGGTGAAAGCCGTCCTGGGCGTCAGACATATCCGGGTTCAGAGCTTCCGCGACGACATTACCAACAATCTGATCGAATGCTTTAACAAGCAGTTCAAAGCCTGGTACAAAACTAAACAAGGGTTCGCTTCTTTCGATTCCGCCAACAACCTCATCTCGCTTTTCCTTTTCTTCTACAATTTCGTCCGTCCCCATTCCGCACTCGACGGCCTTACCCCGGCCCAGGTTGCCGGCCTTCAACTTCCACCCAAAAGCAAATACAGGCTTTTGCTTGTCGCTTGATGAAATTCCTTGTTCCTCAGCGCTATTCTTTCATGTTTACTTTACAGAGCCTAACATTTTACCACATAATTCCTGAAAGTAAAGTAACGCTTTACTGAATTTGTATGCTGTAGGTTTGTCAAACATATTGGACAGTATGGGATTGTAAAAATTCAGAAGGAGATAACCAGTGAAGGGGACGCATCGGCATATTGTTAGAGCGTCGTAAGTAGATGGAAAGTTGGTTTTCAAAGTCCGCTAAGGAATAAAAATGGTGTTTGTTGTAAAAGCGCTTTTGGTCTTCGCGATGGCTGCGTTCCACTTTACCATTGTGCCTGGGCGTATAAGGCCGAATCAGTTTGTGCCGGATATGCAGTTGAGCGGCAGTGGCCTCGAAGAGCGTCAGCAGATGTTTCTTTGATGGGGAAAAGCGGTTGGTAAATTCAAAACCGTTGTCAGTTTGAATGCATTCCACATGAACACCGCGCCGGGCAAACCATTTGACAGCTCGTTTAAGAAAGTCGGCAGAAGAGTAGGTACTCTGTTCAGGGTATGCTGCCAAAAAACGTAGCCTAGAAAATTCATCGATGGCTGTGTACTGAAAAAGCCGAAGCTCAGGGTCGGCAATACAGCGCTTTGGGACTACCTTTACATCGATTTGAATGCGCTCTCCGGGATGCGTCATTTGCTCATATGGCTTTGGCTGATATCTTTTCTTCGGTTTTGCCTCTGGAAAAATCCCCATTCGGCGCATTACACGGAACAGACTTTCCGGACATCGCTTGTATCCGCGCTTTTTTAACCGGGACCATAGTTCAATCATACCGAGTTCTGGGTTCCTGCGCCGCATGTCGCGAATCAGTTTTAACTCGGCAGGTGTATGTTGGTTTGGATGACTGTGTGGCCTTCTAGACCGGCAAGCCAACGATTCTAATGTACCGTCATACCGGGCCATCCAAAAGTAAATAAAGGAACGGCTTTTGTTGTACTTTCTGCTTGCACGACTGACACCGTACTTTTGAGCGTAGATCATTATGGATTGCCTAAACTTCATATCTTGTGTTACACTATTCATGCAGGAATGGACACTTCCTCTCGGTATGATTTGGTTTGGGTAGCTTTATTGTAACCGATGTGTCCATTTCTGTATTTTATTTTTTCTCAACTGTCCAATATGTATTGTAGTCCTACAAGTAACGCTTTACTGAATTTGTATGCTTTATTGAATTTTTCTTTGAAATATGCTATACTAAATCTATAAAAACAGAGGCTACGAGCCCGATAAATCGCGTTATGCGGTTTGTCGGGCTCTTTCTTTTTATCATATGAAAACTCCCGGCTATGCCGGGATGTTCAGAAAAGCTTAAGCGATGAGAAAAATAAAAGATCCTTTTGATATAATGAAGTTGCGGTCTGCCAACTGCAACAGAATATATCAAAAGGAGACATTCGAAATGAAAACGAATGATATAAATAGTTTAAATCATACGAGTTGGAATTGCAAATATCATATAGTTTTTGCACCTAAGTATCGTAGGAAAGTAGCATATGGAAAACTACGAATAGAAATAGGAAAAATATTGAGAGAACTATGCAATTGGAAGCAAGTAGAAATAATAGAAGGAGAGGTATGCCCCGACCATATTCATATGTTGGTTAAGATACCACCGAAAATGAGTGTCTCGGGGTTTGTGGGATTTCTTAAAGGAAAAAGCACACTACTGATTTTTGAGCGACATGCAAATCTAAAGTACAAGTATGGAAATCGAACATTTTGGTGCAGGGGCTATTTTGTAGATACAGCAGGGAAAAATGATAAAGCAATAGCCAAGTACATTAAAAATCAGTTAGAGGAAGATCAAATTGAGGATCAAATGACACTTAAGGAGTATATAGACCCGTTTACGGGTAGCAAGTAACAAACTTTTCGCAAGTGGCAGATCGTATCAGCGCCTTGAGGCGCGGCCAGTAAAACAGGGCTTTGCCCGCATATGAAGAACCCCCGGCTTAGCCGGGGGGTTACTATTTCAGGAGAAATGGGTATGAGAGATTTTGGCTCTATAATAAATGTTGGGGTGTAACGAATAGAGCCTAAGAAAAAGAGTAAAAAAAGTAGAGCATATTCGATGAAAAACCTTTAAAATGGAAATTACCACTATCCCATGTTGGAGGTCATCGATATGCTCTGTACTTATTCTACCGAAAAATTGCTAGGATTAAAAGGGGTAATCGTAAAAAATGTGAGGCAATTACCCGATAAAACGGAAATTTTCATTGAGTTGCCGAGAAAGCCGCATATTTGCCCTTGCTGTGAACATCAAACCAGCTATGTCCATGATTACCGTTGTCAAACGGTAAAGGACATTCCCGCTTTTGGTAAACACACCAGTTTAATTCTCCGCAAGCGCCGGTATCGCTGCTCTTCCTGCGGAAAGCGTTTCTTTGAAGATAACTCGTTTCTGCCGAGATATCACCGCATCACAAATCGTTTAGCCGCGTATATCATTTCAAAGCTGTCTGACGTGCGTTCTTTCACCAGTGTAGCACGTGAAGTAAATCTATCTGTTTCAACTATTATCCGGCTTTTCGATTGTATCCACTATGGAAAACCGCAGCAATTACCCGAAGTTGTATCAATTGATGAGTTTAAAGGCAATACAAACAATGAGAAATATCAATGCATTCTGACCGATCCGGTCCGGCACCGAATCCTTGATATTCTTCCTGCTCGTTACAACCACAAGCTGACAGAATATTTTAGCCGGATCGACCGTTCTCAAACCAAGTATTTTGTCAGCGATATGTGGAGTACATATGCTAGTATTGCTCAGACATATTTTAAAAATTCCATTTATGTCATTGACAAATATCATTACATTCGTCAGGTATTTTGGGCTTTTGAAGCTATTCGCAAGGAAGAACAGAAAAGGTTTAGCAAGACCCGAAGAATTTACTTTAAGCGCTCTCGAACCTTGCTGAACAAA
>CP181261.1:0-1560000 GCA_047833665.1 Clostridium sp. | reverse complement strand
TCAACGGAAAATGGAGCAGCTTAACGCCGCTCCATCCGGTGTTTCCATTTTGGGTTACCCCAACTATTGACATAGAGCCTTTATCTTTGAGGAAATAAATCAAGGGGTTAATAAATCATGTAGTCCTATATACTTTTTGTATTCATTACCCTCATTGCATTTAATATTGCGATTATTGCCACACCCGTGTCAGCGAATACAGCTTCCCACATAGTTGCAACTCCCACCGCACCAAGTGCAAGGAATATGGCTTTAACCCCTAATGCAAACACAATGTTTTGCATCACAATTTTCCTAGTCCTTTTTGCTACTTTAATTGCAGTGACAATTTTTGATGGTTCATCCGTCATGATAACTATATCAGCTGCTTCAATTGCAGCATCAGACCCCAAGCCGCCCATTGCCATGCCAATATCAGCTCTCACAAGTACTGGTGCATCATTGATACCATCTCCAACAAATACAATTTTCCCCTTATGAGATTTCTTAGCATCCAGAGCCTCAATTTTTTCTACCTTGTCGGCCGGTAACAATTCAGTATACACCTTGTCAATTCCAAGTTGGGTTGCTATTTTTTCCCCAACTGCCTTCGAATCACCAGTAAGCATAACAGTATTTCTAACACCTAATGCCTTCAATCCTTTAATCGCATCAGCTGAATCTTCCTTCACTGCGTCAGAGATTACAATATTGCCTGCATATTTCTTGTCTACTGCAACATGTACTATTGTACCTAGAGTCTCAACTTCCTGATATTTAATGTTTTCTTTATTCATCAGTTTGCTGTTTCCGACAAGAATCTCTTTACCACCAACTTTAGCCCGAATCCCATGACCTGCAATTTCCTCATAGTCTTCAATTTTAGTAATATCGACATCTTTGTTATAGGCTTTCAAAATGGATAGTGCAATTGGATGACTTGAGTGACTTTCAGCAAATGCCGCATATTCAATCAATTCCTCATCAGTAAAATCGGCTTGGGGGTTAACATCCACAACCTCAAATATACCTTTAGTTAAAGTACCTGTCTTATCGAAAACAACTGTTTCCACATTGTTCAACGCATCAAGATAGTTGCTGCCTTTTACTAATAACCCCCGCTTAGACGCTCCGCCAATCCCTCCGAAGAAGCCCAATGGTATTGAAATCACTAACGCACATGGACAAGATATAACTAAGAACACTAAGGCTCGATATATCCATGTAGAGAAAGTTGCACCGGGGATCACCAATGGAGGTATGATTGCTAAGGCTAATGCTCCAAAGACTACAATCGGAGTATAGAAACGGGCAAATTTTGTTATAAATTTTTCTGTAGGAGCCTTCCTACTGCTGGCATTCTGAACCAGATCCAAAATTTTAGATACAGTTGAATCACCAAAATCCTTTGTTACCTCTATTGTCAAAACGCCATTTTTATTAATGAATCCGCTCAATGCATCGTCTCCTGGCCCGAGTTCACGAGGAACAGATTCCCCTGTTAACGCTGCAGTGTCAACCATTGAGTTTCCTTCTATAACCTTGCCATCGAGGGGAACTTTTTCTCCTGGTTTAACAATAATGATGTCACCTATGTTTACCTCTTCAGGAGATACTTTCCTGATCTCATCGCCAACTTTAAGATTTGCATAGTCAGGACGAATATCCATCAAAGCACTTATTGATTTTCTGGAGTGACCTACAGCTATATCCTGAAACAATTCACCTACCAGATAGAACAGCATAACTGCTACACCTTCTGGATACTCTCCAACGAAGAAAGCACCAATGGTAGCAATACTCATCAAAAAATGCTCACTAAATACCTGACCACGGGCAATACCTTTTATTGCTCTTAAGACAACCTCTCCACCAACTATGATATAACTAATAATAAACAAGGTAAGCTCAAGCCAATTTTGGAAATTAAAGATGATTCCCACGGCAAATATTGCTCCACCGACCACAAGTCTTATGATTTCTTTTTTGTTGACACCTTCTTCTTCCTCTTCGTTATTTTCGTTTATTTTGGTCTTGGAGTTATTCTCCTCAAAAATGACCTTTACATCTGGCTCTATTTTCTTTACTATGCCTTCAATCTTCTTATTTAACTCAGAGCGGTTGACTTTCGGACTTATTTCCAGTGTTAGTTTCTTCGAAACAAAATCTACTGCAGCAAATTCAACTCCTTCTAGACCGCTTATTTCTTTTTCCATTTTAGCTGCACAATTTGCGCAATCTAAACCTTCTAAAATTACTTCCTTCTTTAACATTACTGACCCTCCTTTACTTACTTTCTTCTGAAATATGAATTAATCCCTGGTCAAATATTTGCTTTACATGTTCATCTTCAAGAGAGTAGAATACAATCTTTCCTTCTCTTCTGCTCTTTACTAGTCCAGCCTGCTTTAAGACTCTTAGCTGATGTGAAATTGCTGATTGGGTCATATTTAATAAGAATGCAATATCGCAAACGCACATCTCTGATTCATCTAATGCCCAGAGTATCTTAATTCTTGTTGAATCTCCAAAAACTTTAAATAGTTCTGCTAGATCATATAGAGTTTCTTCTTGAGGCATTTTTTCTCGCACTTTATTTACAATTTCCTCATGTATTACATCAGAGTCGCATCTTTCAATTGGTTGAATTTTTTTTGCCATATTTATATCACCTCCTTATCATTCAATTGAACACTTGAATAAGCTTTCATATGTATTATAAACCTCAATTCTCCGTTTGTCAATAAAAACATATGAGTAATTGTTCAAGTGTGTTTATCTTTTAGCTTTACGGTCAAGACCGCCACCTCTAAGCGCAGCGTAGGTGGGTTTTAATCAGGTGGAGTAGACTCTCCATCTGATTCCCCGATGTTTCAGCTTGCTGAAACGAGTTCACTTATTAGATTATCCCCAAGTATAAATAGAAAAGAACCGCCCATCAAGAAGTATTTCTCCTCAATCGGCGGTCAAGTTCATTTTAAATTAATACATCAATCTCTACTCCAAACTTAAACTCAACGGTCAGCTTATTATCAAATACCGTAACTTTTTCAATAAGCCGCCTTACCAGTTGCTCATCATATTCCTCCAGCTCATAGGACTGTTCATTCAAGAAGTCTGTCATTTCAGCTATTCGCTGCTTCTTCCTTCACGCTCTGCATTTTTAACCAGCGCATTTTGCTTCTGCTCCCGCAATCGGTAATCCAATTATGTCTCCTGTAGTTATTTATAATAGTATAAGTACTCTTCCCCTACTGGCGGCTATCTTAATACGAGCTTATAGGTTTACTTCTATTTCTAACCCCGACTTAAACTCTACCACTAACCTGTCATCATATACAATTGCTTTTTCAACTAGTTTTCTAACCAGTTTATCATCAAATTCCGTAATACCACCGGTTTGCATATTAAGAAAGTCCGTCATCTCAGCGATCCGATCCCGCTTATCTTGACGGAGAGCGTTTCTTGAAAGGGTTTCTTGCCTTAAGTCCCGTAAGCGGTAAATCTCATTGACAATATTATCATATGCTTCCTTTGAATTTGCCAATTGGATCAACTCGGCTTGAAGCTCTTCCAGCCTTTTATCAATATCTGCCGTACTCTCGTCCAAATCCTCGTTTAATACGGTTTCAATATTCTTTTTCAGTATGGCCAGGAAAGAGTTTTTCCCGCTGACGGCTATATTGATAGCTTCTACAATCTTCTCTTTGAGAGTATCTTCAAGTATAGTGGAAGCGGTACAAAACAAACCGGTGTTTTCCAATCTGCTGACGCATCTCCAAACGATGGATTTTTTCCCTCGGTTATTCCAATGAACCCTGCGGAATACTTCATGACACTTGCCGCAGAACACCATTTGGGATAAGGGATGATTATTGCTGTAGTTTCTCTTCTTTCCGTTCTTACTTATATGCACACATCTTCTGCGGACAAGCTCTTCCTGAACCTGCATATAAATTTCACGCGGGATTATGGGCTCATGGCTGTTTTCTACATAGTATTGAGGAACTATGCCGTTATTGGCCACCCTTTTCTTCGATAAAAAATCTACTGTATAGGTTTTCTGCAACAGCGCATCACCGATATATTTTTCATTCCTCAAAATCTTATTGATGGTGCTGGTATGCCATCTGTGATTGCCTGCACCTGTCAGAATTCCGTCAGCTTCCAGACCTCTTGCTATCTGTAGCATACTGGAACCTTCAAGGTATTCTCTGTAAATGCGTTTAACGATCTCTGCTTCTTCAGGTACGATAACTAAATTGCCATCCTTATCCTTTGTATAGCCAAGAAACCGGTTGTGATTAATATGGATTTTTCCTTGCTGATATCGGTACTGAATACCCAGTTTTACATTCTGGCTTAACGATTGGCTTTCTTGCTGCGCCAAAGAAGCCATAATGGTCAGCAGGATTTCCCCTTTGGAATCCAATGTGTTTATATTTTCCTTTTCAAAGTAAACTGGAATATTTTTTTCTTTAAGCTGCCTTATGTACTTTAGGCAGTCCAGCGTATTTCTTGCAAACCGGCTGATAGATTTCGTAATTATCATATCGATTTTACCCTGCATACATTCTTCTATCATCCGGTTAAACTCTTCACGCTTTTTTGTGTTAGTTCCGGTAATACCTTCATCTGCAAATATGCCTGCTAACTCCCATTCGGGATTGCTTTTGATGTAGTTTGTGTAGTGCTCAATTTGCGCTTCATAACTGGTTGCCTGCTCCTCGCTGTCCGTAGAAACACGACAGTAAGCTGCTACCCGAAGCTTAGGCAATTCCTCGGCCTTTGCACTATTCCCAATTCGCTTACGGGCAGGAATTACCGTAACATTCCTGGTTGTCATCTAAAATCACCTCGCTCTTAATAAGACTATAAGCATACTCTGCCTGCTGAAATGGATCATCGTATAGATTATCTGGCATTGAAGCATGAAACCTAAAATTTAAGATTTTCTTTTCATTTCCTTTATGTTCATAAATCCTACCAAGCTCCTCTGCTCGCCTGCGTCTTTCCAGTTGTGCTTTTTCGAATGTGTCCTTGCTGATAATTGGCGGATAGAATTTGTACTCAACATACCGTTTATCTGCCAGCATTCTTGCAACAGATGTATGGTAACGCTTAATACCCGCTTTTTGCGCCGCTTCGGTTAAAGAAAGCCCGGAAAGATAAGCCTCAAATAGTTTCTCAATCTTAACTGCTTCCTCTTCATTAACGACAGCCCTGCCGTTTTGAATGATATATCCAAAAGGTATATGGCTCATCATTTCATCAACCTTTCCCTTAATTTCAACCCGCATTTCATTTTGAAACCTATTTCCTCCTGTGAAAATACTATGATTTCTTCAATAAAATCCTCAAATATTTCACTATCAAATGCATTAATCTGCTTTTCAGCTTTCGTTGCAAATTTTAGAAGTTTTTCTACCTCAACAAGAGTAGTCATGCTCCCATCGATTGTGCGTTTTATGGCTTCTTTTTGCTCTTTTAATAAAGCCGCTTCTTTATGCAGCTCATTTTTCTGTGTATTAAAAAGAGCGGGTTCCAGGTATCCCTTGGCCATAAGTCCCATAATTACCTGAACCCGCTCTGTATTTTCTTTGATTTTTGTTTCCAGTTCTTGAATCTTCGCTAGATTATCTGAGTAATTTGTTTTCTTTAAGCTTTGCAGCAATGGCCTTAGAATGAACTTATGTCCGAAAATAAGCTTATTAATCATAACAACGAAGGCCTGATGGATCGCATCCTCTCTGACAAACTTCATGGAACAGCTTGATGCGTCCTTTATATGCTTTGTGCAGCACCATGCAATATATTTACGGTCACCGCTGCCATGAATTCGACGCTTTAAACTGCTGCCACATTCTGCGCATTTGATTTTCCCCGAGAAAGGGTAGCGGTTTTGATATTTACTGCTTCCCTTGATTACGCCTTTTTCTTTACCTCTTTGCTTCAATATTTCTTTGACGGCTTCAAATTCCTCATGGGATATAATGGCTTCATGATGATCTTTTATCATGTATTGATCTTTTTCCCCATGATTATAATGCCGCTTAAAATTCTCATCTGTATAGGTTTTTTGCAGAAGGACATCCCCGGTATATTTTTCATTGTTAAGAATACCGCGGATAGTGGTCGCTGTCCAATGTGAACCTCTCTTTGTTGGGATTTTATCCGAATTTAACCCATCTGCAATTTTCTGTGTGCCTTTACCGGCCAATGCCTCAGAAAAAATCCGCTTTACGATTTCAGCTTGTTCTTTATTGATAAATAGCTTTCCATCCACATAATCGTAACCATAGGGAGGGTATGAAATCTTGTATGTTCCGTTTTGAAATCTGCGCCTGATAGACCACTTACTATTTTCAGCAATGGATAAGGATTCGTTTTCCGCAAGGCTGCTCAGAATTGTCAGCACTAATTCGCCATCCATGCGCTGCGTGTTTATATTCTCTTTCTCGAAATAGATGAAAACACCGAGATCGGTAAGTTTTCTCACCATCTCAATACAGTCGGTTGTGTTTCTGGCAAATCTGCTGACCGACTTGGTTATAATAAAGTCAATTTTCTTGTTTTCACAATCTGCAAGCAGCCTTAAAAGTCCAGTCCGGTTCTCCTTTTTTGTACCTGAAATGCCTTCATCATAGTAAATCCCTGCAAATTCCCAATCAGGATTTGCTCTTATATAGGATTCATAATGGTCCTTTTGTGCTTTCAGGCTTGCCATTTGCTCATCACTGTCTGTTGAAACCCTGCAATAAGCTGCCACTCTTACCTTTGGTTTGAAAGCTTGGAGAGCATTGTTTCCATCAATCCTTGTTACCTTTCTCACTGTTTTCACCTCCTTTGGGCATGTGACATGTTACCTCTATGTGCCGCTAATAGCAAGCTAATTAGGCCATAAGCTGTGCGTACATCGGCGAGAAAGTTTTGCGGTTCAATTTGTCGATTTTGTTGAATTCTTCTTCTGAAATCAGTCCCGCCTTAAGCATCTTTTGCAGGATTTTATATGCCCGCCAGTAATCAACCTCTCTTTGAATTTCCTCCTGTGTTATCTTTGAATATTTCGTTTCCTGCGGGTTATATGGTAAATGATTAGCCGCCTCTATCATTCAAGCACCTCCTATAAAAACTTAGGACAGCCGCGATTGGCTGTCCTTTATCGTTATTCCGGCAATTTCAGAACTTGTCCGGGGTAAATAGTATCTGAAGTCAGACCATTGAGTTTCTTAATCTCCGGATATCTTGTTCCTCTACCGAGTTCTTTTTCCGCTATTCTCCATAAGGTATCGCCTTTTTGCACTGTATAGGTTCTATTGCACTTGTTATCAGGAATGCTGTTTACAATTACAAGGTTTTCTTTTGCTACCCAAGTGTTTATGCCTGCGATTTCTTGACCGCCGGATTTCTTAACCTTTTTGCCAAGCAATACACATTCTTTGCCGCCTTTTATGACCGGCTTGCCTTTGTATAAAGTCTGTGTGACCCTGTGGTAATAGTCATTTTTGACCCACGTTGGAACTTCCACACTGCCGGGGTAGTAATTCTTTACACTGACCTTAAACTCCACCATATCTCCAATTCCAATATCAGTATTGATATCTGTACTGTTCTCCAGCGCTTTTTTTACTGCTTTACGGAAAGTGTCCATATTCTCCCCATGCTTGGGAAACCAGTGCATCACATCAGCATGGTTGCTGGCAATACCGAGCTTATATCCTTCGGAGTGGCAGATGATGTCATTCTCATTAAGACCGTACTTCTTGCAGAGCATAACGCAGAGTTCAACAGCATTCTGCCACGCTTTACGGAAATAATCTTCCTGCTTTGCTGCATCATAACCCACCATTACCGACCCGGATTTATACGAAAACCCAGCAGGCTCACAGATTTCAAAGCCAATATGGGTATTGTTGGCTGCTCCTCCCGCATGCCACCCGCGATGATCCCAAGGCAAGTATTGCCAAACCTCTTTATCGTCTACAAAAGCGTGAACACATACCTGCCTGTTTATTTCACCGGCTTTGTAAGATTTGTTCCAACGGGAAAACCACTCAGCCGCCATTACACCCGGCACAGCTGTCGAATGTACCATGATTCCTTTAGGCGTGATTTTTCGACCAGCTGTATAGCAATCGTTTCGCGTCATGTATTTAGTAAAAAGCTTCATTTCTTTTCATCCTCCTCATTTGCCGCCATTACACCCGGCACAGCTGTCGAATGTACCATGATTCCTTTAGGCGTGATTTTTCGACCAGCTGTATAGCAATCGTTTCGCGTCATGTATTTAGTAAAAAGCTTCATTTCTTTTCATCCTCCTCATTTGAGCGGCCATGCAGTTGTTCCAATGCGTTCTTCAGCAGTCCTATATGTGCTGCATTCTCAAGAATTGAAACTCCTTCATTACTTAGGTAAAAGAAAATCACTGCTGTCCGAATTGCCCCGCCATTGCCGAGCACCTGGCTGTCGATGATGTGTCCTACTCCTACAAGTACAAAAATAAGCACTTTCTTAAAGATGCCCTTGGCCCCGACTTCACTCGAAAGCTTTCTGTCTACAACGGCACACATCACTCCGGTCACATAGTCAATGGCTACAAAAGCGATGAGTGCATATAAAAATCCATCCAGCCCTCCAAGAAACCAGCCAAGAAATCCGCCAATAGCAGTAAAAACCGCCTGCACCCAGTTCCATACTGTTTTCATTGTCTTAAACCTCCGTTCAACTTGAGTTTTGCATATAAAAAAGCGCCTTGCCTTAAAGCAAAGCGCTGAATATATAAAACTTTTAACCTACATTTGCTTCGGAAGCGCCTCCCACAGCCGCATATCCTCCTGACCAAGCGACCAGATGGCTATACCTCGCAATTTCCATCGATAAGCCGCTTCGTTTGCCCAGTAAACAAGGCTGTCCACATCCTGATAATACAGAATAGAAAAACCATCTGCATCTCCGAGGAAGAGACGGGATATCCAGATATTGATGTCTTTCGGTATAATCTTTACTTCATAGTCATTACCGCAAGAAAGAGCCAAAAGTTGTGAGTGGAAGAAGTCATAGTCCATCGAAATGTCCTCACTGCGAGTTATCGATTCCTCCACATCGCTATTTACTGAAAACACCTGAAATTCATCATCCCACGTGACACCAGTGCGAGCAAGCCTGCCAAAGCTGGTTATAGTTCCATCCGGGAGTTCCACATCAAAACGCTCGTATGGTTCATATACCCATGCATCGCCCAGTCTCAGTAGCTCGCATACCGTCCGGTTGTCCGAGCAGTACCCTGCATAACCACTACCACCGTTTACATTCACTGTGAAACGCAGGGTTGAAGCTGCACCTGAATATACTCTTACCTTATTGCCGCGTTTTCGCATCTCTATAGTATACATATTCGGATTAGCACGAAGATCGGCATCTGCAGTTTTTGAGAAACTGGTGGAATAGCTACCAAGCAAGGAATTACCTTGATAAAGCTCGACTCTTTGCGTGTCATAATTTAAGCAGCAGAAAATATCTCCAAGGAACACCCCAGCCCGTCCACTGCTATTTTGAGGGAAAGCCAGCCTTGCCCGGATATGAATATCGGAAAACCCGTCGTATTTCCATGCAAGTTTGCCATATCCCTCGAGCTGGGAATATGGGCGACTTTCTGTGCTGTCTGGATCTTGCCAAACATCCCATTCGCCATCCAGCACAGTCCAGTAATTTTCAGGCAGGATGTTCCTGTCCCGAAAATCCTCATACCAAATAAGCGCCGAGTCGGGTTTTCTTCGCAACATTTCAAAGGTCAGTTTAAAACCTCGATCCGGCTCAACCATCACACCATTGACATCCTTGAACCGACGAGGAGAGAGCATAAAGCTGGCTTCACCGGCAAAGGGATACTCCGAAAATCCACTGCAAACCCTAAAACCGTAAAACTGGACTCCCGGCACACCACCGCTTATGCTGACAGCATGCGTTCCCTCTTGGAGAAATACACCTTTTGCAAGTGTCAACCAGCAAACTCTTCTCCAGTATGGCCACCATAAACGGTTCTCGCTGAAAGTCTTTGATATACCATCAAGGGAAACAATAATCGCATTTTTGTCCCAGTAAGGAAAGCAAAGCTGTACTGCAATATCGTAATATCCCGCTTCTCTTATCTCAAAACGGTACTCTGCTGACGCCTGGTCATCTCCAAGTGAGGCCATCTCATCAGTAATAATGACATTTCCTTCGTATTCATCCGGAACTCCGTTCCTGTCAATATAAATGGTTCCGAACTCCGCTTTCTGCTCCTTGCCATAGCTTGTCAAATATCTTCGCCTGTTATAAACCCCTTTTAGCAGCGGATATTCCCAAGATACAGCATCCCATCCTTCCATATAATCATATACATGAGGAAGAGCCCAAGGTACTTTGTTATAGTCATCCCAGTAAGCCACAATTGGAATAAACGGCTGGGGCGGTGCATCGCCTGTGAAATTGTAAACCCCAGTCATCCAGTATTTTGCCGCATAGTAGGTATTAGACACTCCTCGATAGGTTATTCCAAGGTTTTCAGGTGTATCATGAATCCTCCAGTTCCAACCATAAGCAGGCAATCCCATGAATATCTTGTCGGGTGACATAACGGAAACAGCATAATCATATATGCCCTCAAGCCAGTCACGAGGAGATACTGGGCCGGGAGCAGAGCCCGCCCATGCCATGCCATAGCTCATGATGGCGGCGGTATCGCAATAGTCGTTAAGATCGGCATAAACACACCAGTCTTCACCGCCCACCGAGCCTTGAACGCCGGTCATGCCAGGCAGGCAGATGTTGACAAGCTTTGTTGCATCATAAGACTTAACTGTATTGTATATATCCCTAAATAGTGCATTCGCCGCATCCTTGTTTTCATAACCTCCACCGCGCTCAAGGTCAATATCTACCCCAGCGCACCATGGATACTTGTTCATTATTCGGATGATTTCAGTGAGAAACTTATCCTTTGCACCGTTTTCGTTGTTGCGAAGTGCAGTAAAAATATTGGCTATTCCATGATTCATAATTGTGAGCAGCCACTTAATATGAGGCCATTTCTGAATATACGGTAGCATGCTGCTGATGCTTGTACCGGTTTCAGTAATTGTGCCTGTTTCGTCAACCTCAAAAGTAAAAATGCCTACCGTATCAAAGCGGTCGCCGTAGTCTCTAAGCGCCTCATACATTCGGGAATTACCCATAAAACTCCACACCATGCAACGTTTGCCTTTTAAGAAATCCCTCACAACCGGTCACCGCCTTCCTGCATCTCCTGAAATTCAAAGAGCAACCGCGCCGATTTTCTCTCTTCCAGTTTCACTGTATGTTTGCTGTCCCATGCCGCAGAATATTGATAAAACCCATCCTTAGGAGTCTGACTTCCGTTTTTTAGGCATTGGCGGGTGGAAGCCTTGAGTGTCAGCTCATCGCCTGCGTTAACCGAGTCAAGAAACCTTACCTTATGCGCGCCCATACCTTGGGATATTTCAATACTTCCTGCGGCCATATCCTGTATAGGATAGATATAGCAGTCAAGACCAGCAGAAGTTTTGCCCAGGTTGAATAAAATTACAGTCTCCGCTGTTCGCACCACACCGTTATAATGCCGGGGCGGAACTGGCTGCCCGTTTTCCTGCATTTTCGTTAGCATTTTGCTCGTGTGGACGGTATAGCCTGTCAACTGATCTCCATCCTGAAGCTGCAGGTCGGTGAAATAGATTATTCCGGTACAGTCGGAAATCTTGAGTATCACAGTAACGCCCACCACATGTTTATTGCTTTTTAGTTGTATGGTTTCTGTAAATCTTGAAAACTTCATAGTTTTTTCCTCCAAAACCATTTGACAAACATAGGCATTAATGCTAAACTATAATTTGATTTTATATTTGGAGGCTAGTATACACCTATGTATGGTATTTTTCGTATTCGTAAATAAAAGTGCACAGGTAAATAAAAGTGCACAGAAAGAAAGATAGCTCATAGCAGCATCTTTGTTTTTGTGCACCTTTTTCGATTACGAAAAAACGAAAGAGGTGTATTTTTATGCCCCAAAATAGAAAAAAAGGGACAACTCCGCCCATTTGGGTATCTCAAAACTTTTTAACAAGTTACAAAATTATCAACAGAATTATTCGCAGAACAACCCTTAACAAAAAAGATCATGTTATTGAAATTGGTCCGGGAAAGGGTCATATAACAGGTTTCTTGATAAAAAGATGCCGGAAAGTTTCGGCAATTGAAATTGACGGCCGTTTATATAATAAATTGACAGCAAAATTCAAGGACGTCAAAAATATCCGTATATATCATCAGGACTTTTTGAAATGGAAACTTCCTAATTATGAAGATTATAAAGTTTTTTCAAATATCCCTTTTTGCTTCACTACGGATATTATGCGAAAATTGACGGAATGCAAAAACGCACCTTCTGAAGCATGGCTTACCATGGAAAAAGGCGCAGCCAAACGTTTTATGGGTGAGCCTTCAGAATCATTGCGTTCTCTGCTTATAAAGCCCAAGTTCGATTTAGATATTGCTTACTATTTCAGCAGGGAGGATTTCCATCCCAAACCAAGCGTTGATGTAGTACTTCTTCACCTTAAGAAAAAGAGCCAACCGGACATACCCGCAAACCAGTGGTTTGCCTATGAACAATTTGTTTCAAAGGCACTAAAATATGGATTCCGCAGTCTTTTTACAAGCAAGCAGTTATCTAGGGCATTCCGTCAGGCTGGTGTGCAAAATAAAAATATTACTCCTACAGAGATTCTTTATGTTCAGTGGCTCTGCCTTTTCCGATGCTACTGGGAGCATGTGTTAGGCAGAAAATAATTTTAGCGGCTCATTACCCGTCCAATGTCCACCGGATTTCGCATACATGCCCGATCCATCCAGTGGAAACCGAACCGCCCTGAAGCAATAAGTCTGTAAAGTACACTGTGCCGGTGCAGTCAGTGACGCACAGCCTGATGGTGATAGATTTGACTCTGCTGATACTTTTGGGAGAAATACTGTGTGCAATCTGATTGAAATATGCCATATCATCACCCTCAAATCAGGTCTATAAATCTTGTTTCTGTTGTACCGTCCTCGTATTCAATGACTATCTCAACACCAACTTGGCCGTTTTCGCCCTTTTCAAGGTTTTCGGAAGCAATCTGCGCTGAAAATGTATAGCTTTTACGTGTCGCTGGGTATACCGTCTGTGACAGACTCTTTGTCATACCAGGTACACCAACAGCCTTGAAGGAAGCAGTTCCCGAAACACCATTCTCAGTATCCACTTCAAAGCCGGAATTGACCCAGTAGGCAAAACCATCATCCGCTCTGGAATTGCGCAGATGGTTGAATGGTACCATATCTTTAATTTCCTGACGGTTTATCAACTCTGCTGAGGACAGTGCATCCGCTGCCTTGTCCCACTGTGCTGAAGAATCGCCGAGTTCCCGCAGTTTAGTTGAAAGCTCGATCACTGTTTTCCATGGTTCCTGCAAGTTATACTGCCTTCGCACAACACGTGTTTTTACCAAAAGGCCTAGTTCTTTATCGTCCACTGTAACAATATCACCCAGTTTCCATGCTTCGTGCTCATAACCGGTTAGCGCAGATAAATCCATAGCAGACAGCACATATGACACGCGAGGCTTCGAATATTCTGCAAGCCGCATTTTTGCATATTCCAGCATCTGATATGGATTTGTAAACGACGAACAATCAAGCGTCGACACCCTTACTTCACTGGAAAAAGTGTAATCTTCCACGTATTCCTTACCTCCATTAATTGAAGCGAAGGTCAATCCGTCCTTTCCATAAGCATAGAGCTTTGTCACTAATTCACGTGTATCGACTACCCGCTGAATACTTTTCAAATTCTTTCTATATGAAAAAAGCGCTCCGCTATCAGTACCACTAAAAGTCAAAAGGTGTACCTGGCGGTTGGCGCTGTCAAACACCAGATCGCCGCCATAAATATTCTGTACGGTGCGAAGGATGGATAAGGCATTTTTTTCTGTACACTGCCATGTCCGTTTCGTAGTGACAGTAACATTTCCTACTGTCCAACCTGTACCCAAAAGTGCATATTGCATCGGAACATCTGCAGTATCTGCATTGAATTCTCTAGGTTCTTTTTCCGCACTGAAAGACAGATCGTAAAATACCGCTTCAGCATATACTTGCGTAATAACACGCCCATCTTCGCTTTTATTGTCCGTTAAGGTTCGGATCCGGTAAATGTCATTTACGATTTGCACTTGTTTTTCATTTTCCAGTGTGCTTCTTTTTGGATCATGGAACGGAAGCTTGAATTCCAGCGTATCCGCGCCGTTCACCTCACCAGTGACAATGATATCAAAGGCATTTTCAAGAACAGCTTCCCATGCTCCGTTTTTGTCCAAAATCACAGGACGGGCAAAGCCTAGTTTCTCATAGGGCGCTTTCGGTATATCATGAAGCTGTATTTCCAGAAGTTTTGGCGTCCTCAACGGATCGCTGCTGGTAAGGGTAACAAGGCTTTTAATACCTTCCCAGATGCCTTTTACAATGTTCTTACCAATCTCAACCACTGAAACAACCGCCTTGCCCAAACCTTCTATAATAGCCGCAACAATCTGAGGTAAAGACTTTACTAGTTCTGGAATGGCTTTCACAAGCCCGGCAGCAAGCTGTACGATAAGCGTAATTCCCAATTCTATGATCTTCGGCATATTGTTCGTCACAAAGTCAATGATTGTTGCAATTATCCTCGGCAGTGCTTCAATTAGTTCTGGCAATGCATTTAAAAGTCCCTGCGCCAGTCCTTGAATCAATGTAAAAGCAGCTTCAAGGATTTTGTCCATATTATCCAGCAGCCCTTGCACAATGGTGATCACTGCTTATTGTTCGTCACAAAGTCAATGATTGTTGCAATTATCCTCGGCAGTGCTTCAATTAGTTCTGGCAATGCATTTAAAAGTCCCTGCGCCAGTCCTTGAATCAATGTAAAAGCAGCTTCAAGGATTTTGTCCATATTATCCAGCAGCCCTTGCACAATGGTGATCACTGCTTGAACTGCTGCTGGAATTAGCTCAGGTAATGCTTCTCCAAGCCCCATTACCAACGCTGTGATTAGCTGCACCGCTGCATCAATGAGTAAAGGCAGGTTATCAATGAGTGTACCTGCAATGGTCATGACTGCATCTACTGCCGCCGGGATCAGCTCCGGCAGCAGGCTCAAGAGAGTTTGAAGCACCTGAGAGAACAATTCAGTTACAGTTTGCAACAGCACGGGAAGCAGATCTTTGACTGCTGAGATAATCGCACCGGTTGCCTCCGGCAGAGCAGCCACTATATTTTCCAAAACCGGTACAATATTTTTAACTACAGCCTGAAAGGCATCCACAAGATTTTGTGTTAGGTTCGTCATATCAGCGTTCGCATTGCCAAGTCCTGCTATAAACGAACTTAGAGAGGCTTGTAAAAGACCAATGGAACCGCTGATGGTCTGGGTAGACTCTCTTGCGAAGTTGCCAGCATACTGTTCGGTTTTTTCAAAAAACATCTGCATGGCGATCTCGGCCTTTTCGGCATTGGTTGCGCTATTCCAGGCAAAATCCAGCCCTTTTGCAAGAGCATAAGCTTCGATGGTAGTGGCGTTCATGGCGACGCCCAGATTATCCATCATGGTGAAGTTACCCTTGGCTGCGCCAGCGATGGATTCCATGGCAGTCTGCATGTCAATGCCCATAACCGAAGCCATATCTGCCGCCCGTTGCATGGCCTTCTCAGTAAGCTCCAGACTTTTTTGCTGATCGACACCAGCACCCTGAAACAGTGCGCCCATTTTGTTGGCGGTGGCAAGGTACTCGGATTGGGACAAGCCCAGATTCTTGTAGGCTTCTTCTCCCGTTTTTTGGATACGTGCAGCATATTCTCCAAACACAGCTTCAGAACCGCCAAGGTTCTGCTCAAGCTCACCAAACTGCTCCACGACCTCTTTTCCCAGCTTGATGGCAGCCGCGCCCGCTGCGGCCGCTGCAGCACCCATAGCCGCGCCAACACCTTTAAGAACGCTGCCCAGCTTCTCAAATTTCGAGCTGGATTTTTCGGCATTGTCTCCACTTTCCTTCAATTCGTCCCCAAGTTCATCTGCACTTTCAGCAGACTGTTCGAGCTCGCGCTCCATTTTGTTCAGCTCGGCTTTGGCGTTGTTGAGCTGTATCTGCCAGGACTGCGTCCGCTTGTCGGTTTCTCCGAAAGATGAGGCGGCATTGGCAAGCGCTTTCTCCAAAGTAGCTATTTTTTCTTTCTGCAATTCGATCTCTTTGTTAAGCACCTTGTTTCTTGCAGTAACAGCTTCAACTGACTTATCCTGCTTGTCGAACTGAGATGCAACCAGGTTCATTTCGCTACCCAGTACCTTAAAACTTTGGTTGATCTCACGAATGGCGTTTTTAAACTCCTTTTCGCCTTCAATCCCGATCTTCAAGCCAAAATTGTCTGCCACATAACCGCCTCCTTTCGAGTAAAAATTAAAAAATTATAAAAGGCTATTGTATTTCAATGCGGTTTGGCATATACTAATAGTAGGGAAAGTAGGGAATTTCCTGCTTTTCAAATCCTAAAAAGGAGGACTTAGCATGAACGTTCCCATAGTTGATAATGCAAAGGTAATGGCAAAAGGCCAGATCACGCTGCCAAAAGATATCCGCTCCAAACTTCGCCTTTCCACCGGAGACCGCGTCACCCTCATTTGCGAGGAAGACCGGGTTATCCTTATGAACTCCGCTGTCTACGCCATGAAAATGCTGCAGAAAGAAATGGAGGGCGAAGCGGAAAAAGCCGGGATCCGCAATGATGACGATGTTATGGATCTGGTGAAGGACGTCCGCGCGGAGATTGAAGGGCTATGAGAGTGTTAATTGACACCAACATCCTAATCTCCGCTTCCTTGAGCTGCGAAGGAACGCCTTATCAAGCGTACATTAAAGCTGTAACACACCCTAACCACGGTATGGTTTGCGATCAAAACATCGATGAGCTTCGCCGGGTATACAACCGGAAATTCCCCCATAAGATCCAGGCGCTTGAACGCTTTTTGGCGATTGCGCTTACCGTTCTTGAAGTTGTTCCAACTCCCGCAGTTGACGTGTCGGATGAGGCGCTTGTCCGGGACGCATCCGATAGGCCAATACTCAGGGCGGCTATTGCGGCAAAAGCTGACGTGCTTGTAACCGGAGATAGGGATTTCCTTGAATCCGGCGTAACAAACCCAAAGATCGTAACAGCGGCAGAGTTTCTGCAAATGGAATAAAAGCAGCTTTTTAAAGCAGGGATTACAGCCACCCTGCTTTTTTGCTGCTTATATTCCATAAGGTATCACATCATCAATGGTAAACATACGCTTTGGTTTCGCCAGCCCTAAAAACTGTCTATGGCACTCCCATAAATCAAGCAGGTATCCAACAGGCATGAGCCATACTTCTTCCTCTGAACGATTAAGCTGGACAGTGCCGTAATATAAAAGCCGAGTGAACAATTCCTCATCGCTCACTCGGCCGGTGTGTTTTTTAAATCATCCTCACTTTCAACGTTTCTTTTGGTACCCTTGAACATTGCTTCCATGATAGCGTCTTTATATGCTGCCAGTTCCAAGGGAGATGTGAGAAGTTCCACTGTCTCTTCAGTCAGGAGTTCACGCTTATCCTGATTTTTGAGGTTGTGTATCAAAATGCTCTGGTTAGCCAGCAGTGTAATCAGCCATACCACTTCGTCAAGAGCCATCTCGAAGTTCTCGGTTTTCATCAGTTTCGTGCCGAGGTTTTCAAGACCGCCGTACCTTTTTGCAATCTCCTTTGTCGCTTTAGTGGTTAGAATAAGCTGATATTCTTCATCGCCGATTTTGATAATTGCGCTTCTGTCATTATCCTGCATTATTCGCTGCCTCCTCCCACAGCAAATACCGGCTCATAAACTTCCGTATACCAGCCGGTAATAGTTTCAGGCGATACACCGGGATCGTCTTCGCTGACCTCTGCCTTCCAAGGGTGCTTTCCCTGGCCATCTGGTTTGTTACGTCTCATGACTGTCCCTTCAATGGTGGGTGTCGAAAAGGTAATGCTATCACCTTTCGTTTGGAGATTTGTAGCCGGGATTCCGAATTTAACCCTGTAAAGCCAAAAATACCTGTACTTGCCGTTAGCTTTCTTGGCTCTAAAGCCGATTGCCACAGGCGCGCCTCCATCCTCGCTGGTGGAAATCAGCACCTTATTGTCATCAAGGGTGGCTCCCGTCAAAACCTCAGCAGCGTCTACTCCGATATCTGCAACACCAAGAGTCAGTGTGCCGCTTTGAAATTCCTTGACCACTTCTGCCGCCCCGTCATCGGCATAAAGTGTCGCCTCTGCCAGCTCCACAGAAAGCTCTGCCGTAATAGCCTTAGCCAGCGGAACAGGCGTGTCGTATGTCTCTTCTCCGTTTTCATTCTCAGTTATTTTGGCATAATATAACCTGTCCAGTCCGATTGTGGCCATGTTTTTCATTCCTCCTTTACTTCATACTCTTTTGCCACATCAATGGCATAGTGGTGATAGCCGGTATCGTCCTCATGGCCTATATACCGCCTGTCGGTAATGGTAAAGCCCGCTTGGAGCAATGTGTTCACTATTTCGTTTTTACGTACAGTGTAGTTTCCCTTGGTAAATAAAGACAACCTTACCTCCTGGGTTTCTACCTGAGGCCGGTTGTCTGCAAAAACTTCAAATGTATCTGTCATCGGAGTAATGACAAGGTACTCATCTGGCGGTACACCGCTAAATACCCCGGTTTCAATGGGGATACCCAAACCATCTAATAACGAGTTTAATTCTGACAATATGCTCATATACGACCCAGCTCCTGTTCCAGTCTTGACTTCATTACTTCGATGCAGGACTTCCTTGTAGCTGATTTTGCCGGTTTCAAAAAGGGCCTTGGAGGCTGCCCGGACTTGCCGTACTCAATAATATTAGCAATCTTCGCATTGCTTACCCCATCCTTCCTTGGTTCAGTAAAGCCGATTTTTATGTTGTGGTTTCCATCCCTGTCCTGTTTGGCAGGAGAGAGTCCCAAAGCATTTACCAATTCACCGGTTGCTCTGGACGGATATTTAGTGCCGCTCCCGATAACTGACTGAAGATTGGACTTCACTTTTGAAAGAACCACTTCCCCGCCTGCTTCCAGCACCTTAGGTATGATTTCGTCTGTTCTTTCTCCAAGTCTGGATAACTTGAGCAAGAACTCTTCCGGCATTTTAACTTCCACCTTAGCCACGTTGCAGCCCCTCCTTTTATGCTTTGCTTGATTTCACCTTTTCCGCAAGCACCTCAATATACATTCCGCGTCCCTTCACATCCTCTACACTGATAATGTTGTACCGGCCATCGCGGCAAACGAGTACAAGATCTGTAGTAATTTCAAGGTTAGGGATCCTACGGAAGCGGAACAGGGCAGACGCCTGCGAAAACGCCGCCCTGTTTGCCCATTTTTCACTGCCATGCCTGTCTTCCTTGTATGCCCTTACCGAAGCAAGAATGACATCACCTTTTTCAGTAAAACCCTCACCGTCCTTAACCGGCTTGACTGAGATAATGTCCACGAAAGTATTCATTTTCCCAAAGCTCATATCGTCCTCACAAACTCCATATCATTCGTTTCCGCGCAAGCGCGAAAAGCTCATTCATTCCGTTGTTCGTCCTCTCCCCACAAAGTCGGATGACTTTGCGGGGGCCCCTATATCTTCCAATCCCGGTCAAGCCGCAGCAAAAGGTTAACTGTATTCCATACCTGCTGTCCAGCCTGCACACTATCCCCAAAAAAGCCAGCCGTCGAACCATCCCTGCTTTCATAAAAATGACTCGACAGCATAATGACAGCCTGCTCAGTAGTAGGCGGCATAGGGTTTTCGGCATAATATCCTTCCGGCTTTTTCTGGTAACTTTCCGCATAGGCCACTGCAGCTTTGATATACTCTTGTAAAAGTGCGTCATCTTCGCTGTGCTGCAATATGAGGTTTGCTTTAACCTTCTCCAAAAGTTCCATGCCGCAGCACCTCCGTTTTCATTAAGTTGATTTCTGCTGCAGTATCTTGACTGCTTCAGACAGCACCAGCTTGCCATCTACACGCTGGGTTGCCATGAATCCAACTTGTCCGGTCGCAGCATACAACTCATTAAGCCGCTTAAAAACCCTGCCCTGACGGTCTGCCACCCAGTAATAAGAAAAATCACCGAATACAATCGTTTTTGCTCCGGCGGCAATGGCTGGCATAAATGCAGAAGTTTTAACTGGACGATTGAGGATAGTATCCGGTGTTCCAGCAGTTACAGAAGGCTGCCAGAGATACTGACCGTTGTTGTCTTTGAGCTTCCTTATAGCTTTAATTGTCGAATCATTCATAATGAATACAGCGTTCCTGCGGTACGGAGACTTTAGGCTGTAGAACAAGTCCATGATCTCGTCAAGTGTAATGGCTGTTGCACTCGCCGCAGTTACTCCTATCTCGCCACCGCCGTTATCCGCCAAGATACCGGTTGGCTTGCCAGATCCGTCGCCGATAAAAAATGCTTCCTCCTCTTTTGCTCCGATTCGGCGGGCGAATTCTTTGGCTATATACTGTTCAAGGTTGAACACACTATCGTTTAACAATTCCTCTGACACCTTGATCATAGTAGCCAGCTTATATGCGCCGATGGATACCTGTGCAAAGGAGTCATCGCTTTCGGGAATCTGGCCTTCCTCATCCACCCAGGATGCAGTACCCTTGCTTGCCACCACAGGAATTTTCTTGTCACCGCTGGACGTGGTAATAACATTGGCAATCTGCCTAAAGATATTCTCCTCCTCCAGTGCTTCCACAAGAGTACGCTCAAAGTCGTCGGGAACAAGATATCCACCTTCGGTGTCCTCTCCAATCTGCAGCGCGTTGTGTACGTCATATTTGCGCCTGCCGCGCATCATGTTCCAGAAAGACTGCCTGTACTCATCGCTGGCACGTCCGGTTTTTTCATTGTTGCCAGATATGGAAGTGGGTTTGTCTGTAATAGGAATATTCAACGGTTTTGACAGTTTCAAATCTATGGCAGCCTGACGCTCAAGACGCTCTATTTCTTTGCCCAGCGCAATAACGTCGGCTTCCATTTTTTCATAAGTCGCGGTATCCTCCGGTGAAAGCAGTCCGTCGTTCCCGCGTTTGCTGTCGAGGAAAGCTTTAGCAGCTTCCCATACTTTAGCGCGTTTTTCACGCAGTTCCAGTATTTTGCTCATAATCAAATCCTCCTTAAGGTTTTAATAAAAAAAGCCGCTTTTCAAGCGACTCAATTGGTGTTCCTTTTGGTTTTTCTTTTGATTTAAGCTTTTGCAGGATGGAATTTGTTACTGCCTGCCTGCTGAAGATCATTCCTCCTGATACTTCAAATTCGGATGGGAATGATTCATCCTCCATAAACAAGATTCCATCGGCAAAGCCAAGTTCCACCGCTTTTCTTGCGTTAAACCAGCTTTCTGCATCCATTAGGTGCGATATTTTTGCCCTGGAAAGTCCGGTTTTCAGCTCATAAGCGTTGATGATGGATTCCTTTATTTCTTCCAGCATTGCGATAGCTTTCTCCATTTCTTCTGTATCACCGATGGCTATTGTCATAGGGTTGTGAATCATCATGCTGACTGGTGACATAAAGACGGCACCTCCGGCCATAGCTATGACCGAAGCGGCGCTGGCTGCAATACCGTCAATCTTTACCGTCACTTTGCCTTTGTAATCCATAAGCATGTTGTAAATTTGATTAGCTGCAAATATATCTCCGCCAGGGCTGTTGATCCAGATCGTTATATCACCCTCTCCGGACAACAGCTCTGATTTGAACTGTTTGGGAGTTACTTCGTCTCCCAGCCAGCTTTCTTCAGCTATTGGGCCGTCAATATATAATGTCCGGCTGCCATCATCGTTTTGTATCCAGTTCCAGAAGCGGCGAACCGGTTTTGGTTTTTGTGATTTGTTCAACTTTTGATCCCTCCGTTTTAGCATTGTTTTTGCCTGCAAAGGCACCTGCATCGGCAAGCCTGGTCATGTTACCGTTAACAAGATACAGATCTCCACCCAACTCCGCCGGAATCCGGTTCATGTCCTCAAGCTCGCGGATATCGTTAGCCGACATCCAGCCGTTCTGGCGAGCTACAGCATAACCATTCATGCGGCTTGCATAATCACCGCGCAGAAGGCCGTCCACGTTGAACTTGACAAAGTATGTCCGCTTTTCCGACGGCAAAAGCAGCGCTTTTTGGAGAGCCTGTTCCCAACGCACCACCCACGGGTCAAGCGTGTATTTAACAAATTCCAGAGATTGCTGTTCGATGTTTGAAAAGCTTGACTTTTCAAGATCTCCAACCATATGGGGAGGTACTCGGAATATCCGAGCAATTTCATTTATCTGAAACTTTCTTGTCTCTAAAAACTGTGCCTGTTCGGGTGGAATGCCGATTGGTTGAAACTTCATTCCCTCTTCCAGAACTGCAATGCGATGAGCATTGGCACTTCCTTGATAAACAGCGTTCCAGCTTTCCCGCACCTTTGCCGGATCCTTTAGTACACCGGGATGTTCCAGAACGCCACCCGGATTTGCTCCGTTGGCAAAAAAGGATGCACCATACTCCTCACAGGCAATAGCCATGCCTATGGCGTTCTTGGCCATAGCAATAGGGGAGTATCCAATCAGCCCGTCAAAACCGAGTCCCGGGATGTGAAGAACCTCATCACTTCGTAGGTATATAAGGCCTGCTTTTGGATTAACCCTACTCTCATCGCTGTCGCGCCGATAAGTGTAAAACAGTTCTCCGTTTGGAGCCCTGTCTACCGTCATTTTGTTTGGCAAAAGTGGATAAAGCGCCAGCACTCGTCCGGAACCGTCCCTAATAATTTGAGCGTAAGCATTTCCCCATAAAAGAAGATGACTCATCAGTGTTTCCCGGAACACGAATGAAGTCATCTCAGGGTTTGGTTCGTCATGGAGTAAATAATAGAGCGGGTGGGTCAACGCTTTTTCTTTGCCACCGTCTTCTTTATAGCGGTACACATGAAGCGGAAGCCCGGCGATGGCTTCTGCAAGTATCCTTACACAGGCATACACTGCCGTTGTCTGCATAGCAGTCCGCTCATTGACAGCCTTTCCGCTGGATGTGCCGCCGAAGAAAAAGCTATATGCATTACCAAACAGGCTGTTTTTAGGCTTATCCCTTGCTTTGAACAGGCGGGAAAATATTCTCATAGGCATCACTCTCCTAAAAATAGGCATGAAAAAAGCACCTCGCGTGAGATGCTTATAATACCAAATTTATTATTTGTTTTCTAATCTTTCAATTCAACTGTTGCAGATAAAATTGCATGGTCTGGAAGACCAACCAGATGAGATTTATAATCTTCTGGTTTTAAGTTACCATAACTATTTTTTTCCGAAACAAAATCCCATGAGTATTTTAAATCAATTACTTCTTTTATTCCTACTCCTTTTGCAATAATATGATCGATTAAAGCTTTACCAACTACATTAGTTTTAGAATTTTTGATTACCGCACTCCAAGTGTCAAGAGTGTTAAAATCACCGTCCACCATTGAGTACTCTGGGGTGAAAATGTACTTTGAAGTTATATTCAACTTTTTTGAAAGAGGGGTTTTCCATACATTAAAATCACCTGCACAAAGTACATTTGAGTTCTCTAATGTTTTCAAGTGATCTTTTAAGAATTCAAATTGAGAGTCTATCTGTTTATTAGTTCCTTGGGTCTTAATTCTCACTCCTATAATTGCAAAAGATTTGCCTTCTAATTCTGTTTCAACTTGTAAAAACTCTGGTTTTTCTTTTTCTATAGGGTTCTCTGTTAGAATCCTTTTTACTTCAAACCCTTTTTCTTTTTTCAAAGCAATCATAACTTGATTTATTCCACTTGTATATGGCGAAATAAATATATCATAAGACTTTTCTAGCGTCCCTATTAAATAATCCCAACCTTTCCCTGTTATAAACTCTACGATAATAGCAATATCTACATTTTTGTTTAAAATTTTATCTGCAACAAAATTAGGTATAGCATAATTTCCGTAGCCACCAGCCCCATGAATATTCCATGCCATAATTTCCAACTTATTCAACACGAACGCTCGCCCCCAATTCGTTTTATTAAGCCTAGTATATCACAGTAAGATATCGGTCACAAAATCAAAATCCCTCTCTCATCATACACACTTCCACTGTAACCGCCATGCCTTATTGCCCTGTCAAGCGCCATGATTGTTGCCACAGCACCGTCAATTTTTTCAGTGGATTTCTCCTTGTCTGGCTTTATATTTCCTGCCGGGTCAGTCCGTACAAAAATATTGTCCATCATCCAGCGCAGTACTGGATGGCCTCCATGGGCAATGCGTTCTTCCAATGTCAGCTTCATCAACTCTTTTGTAGGCGGCGACATATCCTTGAAACCCTGACCGAATGGAACAACCGTAAACCCCAAAGCCTCGAGGTTTTGCGTCATCTGAATTGCGCCCCAGCGGTCAAAGGCTATTTCCTTAATGTTATATTTCATACCGAGTTCCTCAATAAATGTCTCGATAAAACCGTAATGCACCACGTTACCCTCGGTGGTATATAAAAAGCCTTGCCTCTCCCAGACATCATAAGGCACATGATCTCTCCGCACACGCTGATCAATATTCTCCTCCGGTATCCAGAAAAAAGGTAGAATCTGATATTTATCAGATTTCAGATTGTCGAATAACCCATCCTTCGCTTGATGCGTTGGATGGGTTATTCGACAATCTGAAAAGCCGGAGTTTATCTCCGGCTTTTGTTATTTTTCGCAGTTTACTCTGTTTTCTGCGGTTTGTCTTCCGAAGGACAAGCAAATGTATATGAATCCAGCTTTTCCCTTACAATAGCTGAAATTTCATCATATATGTCATGAAATCTGCAACATGTATCATGCGAGCAACTGTAAGCGTCCTGCTGGCATCGGCTGAGCATGTAAGGGCCTTCCACGGATTCAATAACCTGACGCAGGGTAATTTTCTCGGCGGGCCCGGCCAGTTTATAGCCGCCGTGTGCACCTTTATAGGACACAATCAGCCCGGAAGCAACCAATTTTCTCAAAATCTTTAGTGCAAAGCGAAGCGGGACGCGTGTATGTTCCGAAAGAGTCTTTGCGTCAACTTTTTGTTTTGACTGTGCCAATTCGTCCACAATACGAACCGCATAGTCTGCTTCAAGTGTTAAAACCATAGCTAAAAACCGCTCCTTACTTTTAATCCAAAAAGTCTTTCAGCTTTTTGCTGCGGCTTGGATGGCGAAGTTTGCGAAGCGCTTTGGCTTCAATTTGCCTGATACGTTCCCGTGTAACATTGAATTCTTTTCCCACTTCTTCCAGCGTGCGGGAACGCCCGTCCTCCAATCCAAAGCGAAGACGAAGAACTTTTTCCTCACGGGGCGTAAGCGTGCCCAACACATCCGCCAACTGCTCTTTCAGCAGAGTATGTGAAGCGGCGTCCGCAGGAGCCGGAGCATCATCGTCTGGAATAAAATCTCCTAAATGGCTGTCCTCCTCTTCGCCAATCGGTGTTTCCAGTGACACTGGTTCTTGAGCGACACGCATAATTTCTCGCACCTTTTCAACAGGCATGTCCAGTTCTTCTGAAATTTCTTCCGCTGTGGGTTCATGGCCGCTAGTGTGCAACAATTGGCTGGAAACTTTTTTCACTTTATTAATCGTTTCAACCATATGCACCGGAATGCGGATTGTTCGTGCCTGATCTGCAATAGCGCGGGTAATAGCCTGACGAATCCACCAAGTGGCATAAGTGGAAAATTTAAAGCCTTTCTTATAATCAAATTTTTCCACTGCCTTAATAAGTCCTAAGTTGCCTTCCTGAATCAAATCCAAAAACTGCATTCCTCTGCCAAGATATCGCTTTGCGATACTGACAACCAAACGGAGATTTGCTTCAGACAGTCTCTTTTTTGCAGCTTCATCTCCTTCGGAAATACGAATTGCAAGGTCTATTTCCTCTTCCGGTGTTAAAAGAGGCACTCTGCCGATTTCTTTTAAATAGACTTTAACCGGGTCGTCAATCGCAATACCTTCCGTACTTAGGGTGGATTCAAGGTCTTCACTTGCAGCAATCTTAGGATCTATCCCAAGATCTTCCAGAGATTCATCTTCAAAGTCCTCAACAATCTCCACACCCTGCGATTCCAAGGCATCATAAAACTTTTCGATTTGCTCCGGATCAAAATCCAATTCTCCCAATGCATCAAGAATTTCCTTTGTTGAAAGCTGTCCTTTTGCTTTTCCCTGTCCAATCAAATCCTTAATAACCGTTTTCTTATCCGGCATTGCCATGTTTTGTCCCCCTATTTCTTCTGCTGCCTTAATTTATTAAGATACTCTTCTATTTCTTCAGCCGGTACCGATTCGGCTTGGCTTATTATCTTTTTATCGTTTTCCTGGGAAATAATATTGATATATTCATTTACATCACGCCGTGTTAAGGTAATTCCGTCGTATGAAGCAAGAATTCTTGCAATGGATGAAATCTCATCCATGGTAAATTTTTCCGACAAAACAGCAAGATCAACGCTATTTCCCTTTGTAATTCTGCCCACAATTGACGCATATACACGGCGATTAAACGTTGTTATAAATTTTTCTGGAGGCAAAGTAGAAATAATTTGCCCTGAAGATTCTGGAAATTTTAGTAAATAAGCAATCAACGCCTCTTCTGCGGTAGCGGCACGCAGATTTTCAGCTTTTTCCGGATTGACGGAATCCCGAAAACCGGCACTCTGCCTCTGCATGGCCTGAAACTGTTTTTTCATCTGTTTTTTACGGTTCTTTTTGCTCAAAGCGATAATTTGATTCATAACCGTGGAAGTAGCAATTCCAGCTTCCTGTGCAAGGCGTCCTGCGTATACTTCTTGCTCAATTCGATTTTCCAAAGTGGAAAGAATAGAGATGGCAGCATTGAGATATTCCACTCGCTGTTCCGGATTCTGCAAATTTTTACCCTGTCTAGCCTTTTGCAAACGATATTCCACATCATTACCGCAGGCATCGAGTAATTGCTTAAATTTAATTGGGCCATATGTTTTTATGTATTCATCCGGGTCCTTGCCTCCCGATATTGTCAATACACGAACGATAAGGCCTGCATCGCGCAGAATCGGAATAGCTCGTGAAGCCGCTTTTTGTCCTGGTGCATCGGAATCATAGCATATCACAACTTCTTTCACATACCTAGCCATCAGCCGAGCTTGCGCCGGCGTCAATGAAGTTCCCAATGTTGCAACTGCATCCCGGAATCCCGCCTGATGCAATGCAATGACATCCATATAGCCTTCACATAAAATAAGCCTCCCGGAATTGCAATTTTTTGCAAAATTTAGAGCAAACAACATATTGCCCTTATTGAAAACAGGCGTTTCGGAAGTATTTAAGTATTTTGGCTTGTCGTCGCCCAAGGTTCTTCCGCCAAACGCAACGACATTGCCGCGAAGGTCAATAATAGGAAACATGACCCGACCATAGAACCGGTCAACCGCTCGGCCTCCTCTGCTTTTAAAAGCAACATTGGAGAGTATCATTTCGTCCTGAGTATATCCCTTTTTCTCCAGCATATCAACCAACGCAAAACGGGAATTTGGTGCATAACCAAGCCCAAAATGTCTGACTGTTGCCGGTTTTAAAGCGCGGCGGGTAAAATATTCTCTTCCTTCTTTGCCGGCGTCAGAGTTTAAGACGGAATAATAAAACCGCGCGGTTTCTCGGTTGATTTCTAGAATCCGGGTGCGAAGTTTGGTCATTTTATCGTCAACTTCAGCTTCCGGAACCTGCATTCCGGCTCGCTGCGCTAAAAAGCGAATTGCTTCCATATAGTCAAGATTTTCAATCCGGCGCACAAATGTGATGACATCGCCGCCAACTCCACAGCCAAAGCAGTAAAAGGATCCATTCTCCGGATAAATATTAAAAGACGGTGTCTTTTCACTGTGGAATGGACAAAGGCCAACCATGTTTCTGCCGCTGCGTTTCAAACTGACATAGTCAGATGCAATCTCCACAAGATCACTTCTTGCCTTTAATTCCTGCAAAAAGGGTTCCGGCAAAGGCAATACAGCCACCTCCCTTGCAAATCGGTTTCCCGGTTCGCCTTACATTTTCCAGGATGCGGGAATATAAATAGACTTAAAAAGTTCTATTGCATAGTGATCTGTCATTCCGGCGATAAAGTCACAGGCGGCTCGCGCTAAGCCTTCCTGTTCGGCAATTCTTTGCATATCTTCCGGTAAATTTTCGGGTTTTTGCAAATGTTCAAACAACGCACCAATTAAATATGGTACTTTTCTTTCTTCACCTTTTGCGTAAGGATTCTGATACACACTTTGATACATAAAATCATTGAGGCGGTCAAATGCCTTTTGAACATCTGCTGACATGCGCACGGTCCCTTCGGTGCTGTTTTCCACCACCGAGCGCACCAGCGTATCAATCCGCTGTGATTTCTTATGTCCTAAGACAGATGTAATGTCATAAGGAATATCTTCCTCATTCAGTACACCGGCACGTTCAGCATCATCAATATCATGATTTAAATATGCAATTCTATCCGCTACGCGGACAATGCGCCCTTCCATCGTCATAGCATCGGTTCCGGTAGTATGACATAAAATACCATCGAGTACTTCTTTTGTCAAATTAAGTCCACGGCCATTTTTTTCAAGCCGCTCCACTACCCGCACACTTTGCTCATAATGCCGGAATCCTCCCGGGACTATTTCATTCAAGGCCCGTTCCCCTGCATGCCCAAATGGAGTATGTCCTAAATCATGCCCAAGTGAAATAGCCTCCGTTAAATCCTCATTCAGGTTCAATGCCCGTGCAATGGTCCGCGCAATTTGTGCTACTTCTAACGTATGCGTCAGACGTGTTCTATAATGATCTCCCTCCGGGGAAAGAAAGACTTGTGTCTTATGTTTTAGCCGGCGAAATGCCTTGCAATGGATAATACGATCTCGATCCCTCTGGTAGGGCGTTCTCAGGTCACATTCTTTTTCCGGAATTTTTCGACCGGCTGAATTGACTGATAGCATGGCATAGGGCGATAGGGTTTGTTTTTCCAGTTTTTGTAACCGTTCACTAACAGTCATAACAATACCCCTTCTTCCGCATATACATATCTGTTTGCATTATACGCAAGCTTCGTCCAATTTTCCTTGTGTCAAAGCAAAAAAAGTTAGTTTAAGTCAAAATATTTTTCACACAAAATTTCTGCACTGCATGTACCGCAGGTTAAATCGGACAACGCCCTGCGGAAACCTTGCAAACTTTTGTTCTCTATATAAAAACGAATCTGAACCGATTCGGAATAATCAGTGTGTTCTATCTTCCCACCATGCTGCGAAATCAATGCAGCAACGGCGGAGTACTGGGAATAACTGCAGCGAACAGATACCACAGAACAGAACTTCATTACAGCAATTCCTGCTTGTTCTAAAACCAATGAAGCAGCTCGGGAATAGGCCCTAACCAATCCTCCGGTTCCTAGCAAAGTGCCGCCAAAATATCTGGTTACCACAACCACCGCGTTTGTAATGCCGTTTTTTCGCAATACATCTAATACAGGCAGTCCCGCAGTACCCTGCGGTTCTCCGTCGTCGGAATGCCGTGTAATATTTCCCTGCCTGAGTATATAAGCGTAAACATGATGTGTTGCCTCACGATGCCGGGCTTTCACCGACTGTAAAAAAGACGCAGCTTCTTCCTCGGTAGCAGCGGGTGCGGCATCACTGATAAATTTAGAGCGGCGCTCTACAAACTCCGCGGATGCAGCCGCTTTTAATGTTCGAAATTCTTCCTGCATTCCCGTCTCCCCCGAAAAAAAGAAAGACGGCGATACGCGCCGTCTATCCATACAAAATTGCTTTACTCGCCAATGCCGTAACGTTTTTTGAACATATCAACGCGGCCGCTTGTATCAACTAGCTTCTGCTTACCCGTAAAAAACGGATGGCATTTGGAACAAATCTCAACATGGATGTTTTCCTTTGTAGATCTTGTATGAATTACATTTCCGCATGCACAAGTGATTGTTGTATCTTTATATTGCGGATGGATTTTTTCTTTCATTCCTGTCACCTCTTTATCAACCATACTGCGAAGATTATAACATACCCTGAAAGCAATTGCAAGAAATATTTGAGCTAGTTTCTAATTTTGTGCTTGTTTTTTCAAATATGTGACATATTCTTCCAAACACAAGGAATATTCCCGCATTTTTATCGCATTTTCTGTTCCAACATAACGAAAATGATCCGGCTGAAAACTCACACCTGTCATAGATTCCTTGTGTTCCGGAAATCGAAGAATAAAACCGTAGTAAACACTATTCTGAGACAACCAGCGATATTGCTTGGTAGAGGCAAACTCTGCACCCTGCTTACCATCGGCGGAAAATGTAACGGCCAAACCGGTTTGATTCTCGTTATACCCGCCTTTGCCAACGTTGCTCTGCGCCTGATTTTCCGCACGGACACGGGATAGATTTTCTTCTTCCATCAGACGCTGGACCTCCGCCTCATACAGCTCATTCTGCTCCTCGGGACTAACATATCCGCCGGAAAGTGTCAGAGGACAGCCATCCGCTTGAGCCTGTTCCATCATCTTTTTTAGCGCAGGCACAATTCGCTCGTCCACTTGATATCCCTCAAAACTCGTCAACTTAGGTTGATATCCGGATTCTAAAGGCTGTGATAAATTTACAAGCATCAAATTGAATGAATTATCATAGATTGGCAATTCATCGGACCCAGTTGAAACCACACCGGAAGACAACACTGTTTCTTCCATAGTCGGTTCCGGTAGCCCCATACGGCGGATTTGGGACCACGCCAAAAGTCCGGCAGCTGCCACAGAAAGGACAATGGCAATAATAATAACCGTCATTCCAATCTTTATCTTTTTCATCTGATTCTGATTGCGCCACTGGGGACGTGTTTTTAAAACTTTTTCCCGTCGCCTTTTCATCTATATCATCCATCCCGTACATTTCACAAAATTTTTTTATTTTTTTATTGTATATCTTATCTGAAATAAATGCAACAAATAAATCTTTTCCAGAAACACTGCCGATTAATTTTTATTTCATTGATTTTTTGGGGTGTTTCTTGTATGATTTATGCTGTAGTAATAGTATAAATGAGCGGTATGGAATGAGGCTGCAAAAATGAGAAAAACAAAAATTGTTTGTACCCTTGGACCGGCAAGCAAAGATGAAGAAACCATTCGTCAGTTGATGCTTGCTGGAATGAACGTTGCGCGCCTAAACTTTTCACATGGAACCGGAGCAGACCAAAAGCCCTACGTCGATATGGTCAAAAAGCTGCGAGAGGAACTTGATCTGCCGGTTGCACTTCTTCTGGACACCAAAGGTCCGGAAATTCGAATTGGCCAATTTGAACAGTCGTCCGTAACCTTACGAACCGGAGATCATTTCACACTGACAACACGCGATGTTGTTGGGAATAACGAATGTGTATCGGTCAGTTTTGATCGTTTGCCTAAGGAAGTCCATCCCGGCACTAAAATCTTAATTGACGACGGGCTCATCGAACTTATAGTGGACTCTTGCACAGACACTGATATCCATTGTACCGTGGAAAATGGAGGTTCTGTTTCTTCCCACAAGGGAATTAATGTACCGGGTGTCCATCTTTCCATTCCATTTATCAGCGAAAAGGACCGTCAGGATCTTGCCTTTGGCGTAGCGCAGAATTTTGACTTTATCGCCGCATCTTTTACCCGCAGTGCGCAGGATATCATTGACCTTCGTTCGGAACTGCGGAAATTGGGTTGTCACAAAACCCGGATTATTGCGAAAATCGAAAATACCGACGGTGTGCAAAATATCGACGAAATTATCCGAGTCTCAGACGGCATCATGATTGCAAGAGGCGACTTAGGAGTTGAAATTCCGCTGGAAGAAATTCCTATTATTCAGAAAAAACTGATTAAAAAAGCCTCCGGAGCAGGTCTTCAAGTCATAACAGCAACCCAAATGTTGGATTCCATGATAAAAAATCCACGTCCAACCCGTGCGGAAGCTACCGATGTTGCTAATGCGATTTACGACGGAACAAGTGCAATTATGCTTTCCGGAGAGACCGCCGCAGGCAAATACCCAGTACTCGCTGTGGAAACCATGGCTAAAATTGCAGAACGTACGGAGAACGACATTAACTATATGGAGCGCTTCAAAAAGAGAGATTTTCATGAGCCTCCAAATGTTACCTCCGCCATTTCTCACGCAACCTGTACAACAGCGTATGACTTGGGTGCCGTGGCTATTATTACGGTGACCAAAACAGGCCGAACCGCCCGCATGATTTCCAAATATCGTCCGTCCCATCCTATCATCAGCGGTACAACGGATCCGACTGTACTCCGCCAAATGAATCTTTCATGGGGAGTAGTGCCGATCCTTGTGGAAGAGAAAAACAACACAGATGAGCTGTTTGACCACGTTGTAGAAACGGCAAGAAACCGCGGTTTGGTGCAAGACGGCGACTTGGTTGTCATTACAGCAGGCCTTCCCCTTGGTTTTTCCGGAACCACAAATCTGCTAAAAGTACAGCTCGTTGGAGATGTGCTGGTTTTCGGCAGAGGTGTAACAAAAAATAGTGTCTGCGGCAATTTATGCGTCTGCAAAAATGAAAAGGAAGCGTACGAGCGATTTAAAGAAGGCGATATTCTGGTCATTCCAGAAACGTCAAATGAGATACTCCCTATTCTGAAGACAGCTTCCGCAATTGTCACAGAACGAGGTGGCATGAACTCCCATGCCGCTATCGTCGGATTAACGCTTGGCAAACCAGTTATTGTTGAAGCGCAAAACGCCACACAGTTGCTGAAAAGCGGAACTGCTGTTACAGTGGACGCTTCCCGTGGAATTGTGTACAACGGAAAGCGATGCAAGAAAGACTGAACATAAACTAAACACAGTACATATGCTTTTCAAATTACAAAAAATCTTAGATTGTTAAATAACGGTAGATTGTAAAATCAAATTGAACACATAAAAAGATTCCATAGCGCACAGGGAACTGTTAGGATAAAGTTACCACACTAAATACTGACAGAAAGGCCTGAACACTATGGACAAGAACCATTCTATCATAAAGATCGAAGAACGCAAGAGGGGACAGCATCTTAAAGCAGAAGAGCGTGGCGCAATCCAACAGTTAAAGAAGATGGGATTTAGCAATCGAAAGATTGCTCGCGCAATCAATTGCAGCCCCTCTACCGTGGGCTATGAACTACGACGTGGCACACCGGAATACTCCGGCCGAGGTCGCAAACCCGGCTACTCAGCCAAACGTGGAGCTGCAGTCTACAAAGCGAATCGCAGTCGTTGCCATCGCCCTAGAACGGTATCCAGGAACTCCGACTTCATCCGTTGGATGGTTAAAAAGGTTCGTAAGCATAATTGGTCTTTTGATGAGTGCGTAGGGCGGGCCCGAAGCGAACATCGTTTTCCAGCCAAGGAAATCCCATGTACAAAAACTCTATATCATATGCTGTGGAAAGGGGAATTACCGCTCACGCTATTTGAACTTCCTGAGGTATTAAATAGGCATTCTCGCAGAAAACCACGGCTTTCTAAGCGTATCAATGGGAAATCCATTGATTGGCGGCCACCTGAGGTAGCAGAGCGAAACACATTTGGACACTGGGAATCTGATACGGTACTGGGCCGAAAAAGAAGCGGTGAGGCAGTTGTATTTACCATTGTAGAGCGCCTGACAGGATATTATCTTTCAATTCGAATTGACGGCAAAACAACCACCGGTGTTGCCAGTGCCATGGAACAGCTAAAGGAACAGTATGGCGAGAAATTTTCGCAGGTGTTTCGCAGTATTACCACAGATAACGGCAGTGAGTTTGCGGCATTTTCAGCCTTTGAAGAACTAGGCACGGCAATCTACTTTGCTCATCCCTATTCTGCTTGGGAACGACCTGTAAATGAGAGGACCAATCGCATACTACGAAAATATATCCCAAAGGGTCGCTCCATCAATGGCTTTACCGCCGAACAAATCTTAATGTTTGCAGACGAGATAAACGCCACGCCTAGGAAACGATTAGGTTATCAGACCCCTGAGGAACTGTTTGATGCTCAACTGGACACAATTTATACTTTAAACCCGTAGATAACTTTATCCAGTGAAAGTGTTCAATTTGTTATTGCAATTTAAGATTGTTAAATAACCCATCCAAAGCATTAAGCGACGGATGGGTTATTTGATAATATGACCCCGTGATCCATATTGGTTCACGGGGTTCTTTTTTCAAAGCAAAAATGTCAGCATTTTGGAAGTTCCAGCACTGCTCCGCGATTACCCGAAGTAACCAGCGCGGCATATCTTGCCAGATATCCGGTTGTAATTTTCGGCTTTTTCGGTTTCCATTCTTTCCGACGTGCTTCCAGCTCCGCATCATCAAGCAGAACATCGACACGATTGTTTGGAATATCGATGCGGATTCGGTCTCCGTCACGCACCAAAGCAATCGGACCTCCAACCGCAGCTTCCGGTGACACATGGCCGATTGCCGCACCTCTGGTTGCGCCGCTGAATCGTCCGTCAGTGATAAGAGCCACACTGCCGCCGAGGCCGCGTCCCATAATGGCGCTTGTCGGATTGAGCATTTCGCGCATGCCGGGTCCACCCTTTGGACCTTCATAGCGAATCACGACAACATCGCCTTCAACAATTTTTCCGGAATTAATTGCTTCGATTGCATCTTCTTCGCAGTCGAACACTTTCGCCGGTCCCTCATGGGTCATCATCTCAGGCGCCACGGCAGAACGCTTAACTACACAGGAATCCGGCGCCAAATTGCCGCGCAGCACTGCAATGCCACCGGTTTTGCTATACGGATTTTCAACCGGGCGAATTACATTCGGGTTTCGATTGACAGCATTTGCGATGTTTTCCCCTACTGTTTTGCCTGTGCAAGTTATCAAATCCGTCTTTAAAAGACCCAGTTTATTAATTTCATGCATGACAGCGGAAACACCGCCCGCTTCGTTAAGTTCTTCAATATATGTATGTCCAACAGGAGCTAAATGGCATAAACATGGAGTACGATCACTGATATCATTGGCAAAATCGAGGTTGAGTTCTATTCCGCATTCATGTGCGATGGCAGGCAGGTGCAGCATGCTGTTGGTACTGCAGCCAAGCGCCATATCGATGGTAACAGCGTTATGAAAAGCACCTTCTGTCATAATATCGCGCGGCCGAATATTTCGGCGCAGAAGTTCCATTACTTGCATACCGGCGCGTTTTGCAAGCTGAATCCGCTCGGAATAAACCGCCGGAATAGTGCCGTTGCCCGGCAAACCCATCCCGAGCACTTCCGTAAGGCAGTTCATACTGTTTGCCGTGTACATACCGGAACAAGAGCCACAGGTGGGACAGCCCTTATTTTCATATTCGCAGAGCGTTTCCTTGCTGATTTTTCCGGTATCGTATTCCGCCACTGCTTCTGAAACGCTGGAGAAGCTGACTTTTTTTCCATTAACTTTTCCGGCTAGCATAGGTCCGCCGCTCACAAATACAGTTGGCAGATTTAAACGAGCTGCCGCCATCAGCAGACCGGGCACGTTTTTATCGCAGTTAGGTACCATTACAAGAGCATCAAGTGCGTGAGCCAATGCCATGGATTCTGTGGAATCGGCAATCAGTTCACGGGAAACAAGCGAATACTTCATTCCCAAATGCCCCATGGCAAGGCCGTCGCAAACTGCGATAGCCGGGAAAACAAGTGGAGTTCCGCCGGCCATGGATACCCCCAACTTGACGGCTTCCACCACTTTATCCAGATTCATATGTCCCGGGACAATTTCGTTATAGGAACTGACAATACCGATTAGCGGACGATCGATTTCTTCGTTAGTCAGTCCCAGTGCGTGGAGCAGGGAACGTTTCGGCATACTGTTTCTCAATGCATCACTGTTCATGGATAACACCCCTCTTATTTATTACTGATGGATTGACAGACCATGCGGGAAACCACTAACAAAACACATCAGAAACTGAAAATTTGGTGTTTCCCAGTTAGATTAGTCTGCTCCATTTCATGCAAACTTTTCTATAAAACAAAAATCTCGTCTTCTTAAAATAAATTAAGAAGACGAGATGATAATCCCGTGTTACCACTTCCATTTACCCGCGCCTTACGGCAACAGGCCTCATCGGGTACGATCGCAAAACGATATCATACCCTGTTTCGTTAACGGGAAATCCCGTCGCAGCTTAAACGAAATTCGTCTCGGTGCGCCGCTCGAAAGTGATTTTCAATTGCCCTGCCCCAGCTTCCTCTCAGCATGGCTTGCGCCGTGGAATGCTCTCTGTTTGGTGCCATGGACAATTTACTCTCTTTGTCATCGCGTTTAATAAATGAATTTTTATATATTATAACCGCGCATTGCGTTGAAGTCAATGCTTTACATTAAAAGTTTTTCTTTTCTTTTAAATTCACATTAATAAATTTGTTCAGTATACCATTAACTTACAAACAAATTTGGACATTGAAAAGCAGAAGGCAAATCTTTTTTAAATGCAGCGGATGCAATTATACGCCCGCTGCATTTTGGGATTCAATTCAGACCACGTCGTAACCCTGGTCCTCAATCGCATTCCGGATTTGATCCGGATTGGTCTTAGCGGGATCATACTTGGTTGTAACCTTTTTTCCTTTCAAATCCACATCAACACTTTCGACTCCGTCCAATGCCCCCACAGCAGTTTTCACCGCGTGCTCACAATGGCTGCAGGACATACCGTTTACATTCAAAACTAATTCCTTTACTGACATTTGAAAAACCTCCTTTTAATTTTTAGCGGGCCTTTGCATGGGCTTGAACCGCTTCAGACTCAGGGAATTGGTGACGACTGACACAGAGCTAAAAGCCATAGCCGCTCCCGCAATCATCGGATTTAAAAATCCAAATGCGGCAAACGGGATACCAATGGTGTTATAGAAAAAAGCCCAAAATAAATTTTGCCGGATTTTACGCATAGTGCGTCTGGAAAGACGAACCGCAGCGGCAATGGTGCGCAAATCGCCGCGCATCAGCGTGATATCTGCCGCTTCCATCGCAACATCTGTTCCAGTGCCAACTGCCATTCCAAGATCCGCCGTCGCCAGTGCCGGTGCATCGTTAATGCCATCGCCCACCATGGCGACCACCTTTCCGGATTTTTTGAGTTTCTCCACTTCTTCCGCCTTGTGTTCCGGAAGAACTTCCGCAAGAACATACTCAATGCCAACCTGCTTTGCAATGGCATCGGCAGTTCTTTTATTATCCCCCGTAATCATGTAGACATCAACGCCCATGGAGCGCAGCTCTTCGACTGCGTCCGCTGAATGCTCTTTCAGCGTATCCGCTACCGCAAAGGCTGCCTCCACACGACCATCAATGGTCATCAGCATAGCTGTTTTTCCTTCGCTTTCAAGCCTCTCCAAAACGGAAGCAGCTCCGGCTGCATCAATACCGTTTTCTTCCAGCAGTTTACGTGTGCCTAGGAGAATATTCTTTCCTTCCACAACAGCACGTACGCCGCGTCCCGGAATGGTTTCAAACTGCGACGGCTCCGGAATAGTCTGCAGTTTACTCTGACCGTTTTCATAGATAGAAACACCGAGAGGATGTTCCGATCTTTTTTCTGCAGAAGCTGCAAACTTTAAAATTTCATTTTCCACCATGTTTCCAAGTCTAACAATGTCGGTTACCTCCGGCTTACCCTTTGTAATAGTTCCGGTTTTGTCCAAAACCACAGCGTTTACTCGGTAAGCCATCTCTAGATGTTCGCCGCCCTTAATTAAAATCCCGTTTTCCGCTCCGAGACCGGTTCCGACCATAATGGCCGTCGGAGTTGCCAATCCCAACGAACACGGGCATGCAATGACCAGAACAGAAACTGCATTCACGATGGATTGATTCAAATTCCCGGTTGAAAAAATCCAAGCAAGAAAGGTCACAGCGGCTATTCCAATGACAGTTGGAACAAACACACCGGAAACCTTATCGGCAATTTTCTGAATCGGTGCTTTGGAGCCCTGCGCATCCTCTACCATTTTGACAATTTGGGCAAGAACTGTATCCTTGCCAACTCGTGAGGCCTCAAACGTAAACGTGCCGTATTTGTTCACGGTTGCGCCTATGCACAGATCTCCCGGCTTTTTCTCAACCGGTATGCTTTCGCCTGTCAGCATCGATTCATCAATGGAAGAAGTTCCTTCCACGATAGTACCATCAACCGGAATTCGTTCGCCCGGCCGTACAATAATCCGATCTCCAATCCGTACTTCCTCTACCGGTATATCCGTTTCCTTACCATCTCGGATCACTCTGGCGGTCTTTGCCTGAAGATTCATCAGCTTTTTAATAGCCTCCGACGTCTTTCCCTTGGCCACAGCCTCCAGATATTTGCCCAATAAAATCAGGGTAATCACCACGGCCGCCGCTTCAAAATAAAGATCCTTGTGTCCGTTGACTGTCGGAGCTTCAAAGAAAACATTGTATAAACTGAAAAAGTACGCTGCGGACGTACCCATGGCAATGAGCACATCCATATTCGCACTGCCGGAACGAAGTGAAAAATAGGCATTCCGGTAAAATCTCCAGCCGATGAGAAACTGTACCGGCGTTGCAACCGCAAGCTGGAAATACTGGCTATGCAATAGCGGCACATTGAGGCCTGACATGGCAAAGATCATATCCAAAAGCAGTGGTGAACTCAAAATGATGGATGCAATCAAAGAATACTTCAGGCTCTGTATTTCTTTTTCTCGAACTTCTCTCTCTCGGTCTTTTGATATCTCTTCTGCTTTTTCCGCACCGTACCCAAGTGACTCAATTGCATGAATCAGGTCCGACACTCCAACAGTATTCGGATCATATTCAACCGTTGCCTTTTCCGTAGTAAGATTAACACCTGCAGTGTGTACGCCTTCCATCCTGCTTAGTTTTTTCTCAATTCTGGCAGAACACGCTGCGCAGGACATGCCGGTAATATTCAAAACCGTTTTACCGATTTGAGGTTCTTCCTCCCGAATGACGGAATAACCAAGACGTTCAATGGTTTCATTCAGCCTTTCAAGGTCAACTTTGCTGTCATCGTATGCAACAGCAGCACGTTCCATCGCTAAATTTACATTGGTGGATTTTACCCCTTCGACTTTATTTAAACTTTTTTCAATTCTTGCCGCGCATGCCGCACAGGACATACCGGCAATTTTAATTGTTGCCTTTCTTATCATAAGTATTTCCACTCCCGCTTATGATTGCCTGCATCTTAGTTAATTGCACCTTTGTATATTTTTCGCCATTCTATTTTGGCAACCATGGAATTTTTTGTTAGTGTAACCTACGATGGTTTATAAAAATATATTTTACAGCAAGAACACTTAGCGCATTGCATGTATCATATCTCATATTCTTTATTATTGTATCGGTCTACAAAGCTGTAATATTTTCCTCCGCTTCTGTAGCCGGGCACCATATCTAGGTTAACATTATGGACACTGTGAAAAATATTTTTGTCCACGCCGGGATCCGTCTTTCGGAGTCTTTGAATCAAGTTCTTTACTTCCCGACGTTTGGAAGTTCCACCGTGCAGCTCGCAGTTTTCTGTAAAGCGGCAGGCACATCGGATAAAGTTGAGCCCGTTGGAATCCCTCCAGCGAATGATATCGGCTTCGTGCACTAGGTACATCGGGCGAATTAATTCCATTCCCTTAAAATTTTTACTGCGCAGTTTTGGCAGCATCGTCTTGACTTCTGCGCCGTAAAGCATGCTTAATAAAGTAGTTTCAATCACATCGTCAAAGTGATGTCCAAGCGCAATCTTATTGCATCCCAGCTCCTGTGCGTGCTGATACAAATGCCCCCTTCGCATTCTGGCGCACATGTAACAGGGGGATCCCTCCATCTTAGCCACAACATCATAAATTCTGGTGTTAAAAATCCGGATTGGCAAATCCAGCAATGCGGCATTATCCTCAATCCGCTGTCTATTTTCTGCACTATATCCCGGATCCATCACAAGATATTCTGCTTCAAACGGAAAATCGCTGTATTTGTGCAGATGCTGAATACATTTGGCCGTCAGCATGGAATCCTTGCCGCCCGAGATACAAACGGCTACCCTGTCGCCGGGCTGAATAAGCTGATATTCCTTGACCGCTTTTAAGAAAGGAATCCATATTTTTCTTCTGTACCTTTTAAAAATGCTTGTTTCAATTTCTTTACTGTGTTGCATTGGATTCACCTTAATCTATAAAATATCATACCATTCAGATATGTTTTAAAATATTCTTTTGTGCCTAGATTATATACCTTTTTAGTCTCTTTTGTCAATGTACAGCATCATAGGCTAAGTCGGCCATGTTCCACTTTCATTTCGGAACATGGCCTAATAAAAAACACTGTATTTGGCCTGTCTTGATTTGTCTGCACTGTGCATACCATTTACTTTCGCTATTTTACGCCAGAATTGTTTTCAATGCAAGCTTCTCAATATTTTTCATATTTCTATCAATCAATATGATTAGGCCACGCTGAAAAAATTCATGTTTACACAGTGTTATAATTAAAAACAAAAACCATTATTTTAATCCCAGAAAAGATGCAAGACTGTGCGAAGGATTTTTGGCCTTAATGTAATTATTGTAACTTACCAGAATCGTATCATCCCCTATCACCTGAATATCCTGCCAACGGATAACTATATCGTCTTCCCTGCCGAACAGTCCAAAAAAGCGCAGACGGCCGTAAATAACAATTGCCGTTACCCGTGCATTCGTTGTGTCAAACTCAATGTCATTTACACTGCCTAGCCGCATTCCGTCCTTAATATTGATTACTTCTTTCCGCCGCAGATCTATCATCCTGCAAGTCAAATTCCACACCCCCTGTATCCTATTGTTATGCCGCTAATAGGATTTATTTGATTGGGCCGGAAAGAAATGTTAAAATATTTCGTATCAAATAAAAAAACTTAAAACACCCATAATAAATGAAAAAGGGCCGCTTGTTTTGCGGTCCATTTCTCAAAAATCAAATATCCTTTTTTATTTTATCAAGAGCGGCTTTTTCCAGGCGCGAAACCTGAGCCTGACTGATGCCGATTTCCGAGGCCACTTCCATCTGAGTTTTTCCTTGAAAATATCGCATTGCAAGAATATTTTTCTCTCTGCTGTTTAGATTTTTAATAGCTTCTTTCAGTGCGATTTCATCGAGCCAATTGTTGTCATCGTTGTTGTCGCCCACCTGATCCATCACATATATGGTGTCTCCGCCGTCAGAAAACACCGGTTCGTACAGGGACACCGGCTCAACCACGGATTCCAGTGCCACAACAACCTCTTCCCGGGGAAGTTTTAGTTCCTTGGCGATTTCTTCCACGGATGGTTCCCTGTTGTTTTTGGCCAACATTTTTTCTTTAACCTGCATGGCCTTATACGCCGTGTCCCGCAGTGACCTGCTGACACGGATACTGTTGTTATCGCGAAGATACCGCCGAATTTCACCGATAATCATCGGGACACCATAGGTGGAAAAACGGACTCCTTGATTAATATCAAAATGATCGATTGCCTTAATCAGCCCGATACAGCCAACCTGAAATAAATCATCTAAATTTTCCCCGCGGTTGGTAAACCGCTGAATCACGCTTAAAACCAGTCGGAGATTTCCGCTGATGAGTTCGTCGCGTGCTTTCATATCCCCGTTTTTTACGCGGCGAAGCAGTTCCATTTTTTCCTTTTCGGTGAGAACTTTCAGTTTGGAAGTGTTAACCCCGCAAATTTCCACTTTATTATATTGCACTTCACATTCCCCCGTCCGCCGCATTTCATTGTCATTATTACCATGAATGCGGAAGATCATGCAGGGAATCACAGAAATATTCTTTTATGTTTTCGACAGGATTTGATTGAAAAGCGAGGAAACAGCATGATAGTAAAAATCCCCCCTCAGGTCGATTCCATATTGCAAATTTTGACCCACAGCGGGTTTGACGCCTGCGTGGTAGGCGGCTGTGTACGCGACAGTCTTATCGGCAAAACACCGACAGATTGGGATATTGCAACCTCTGCGCTGCCAGAAGAATCCATGCGCGTTTTAAACAGATTTTCAATCATAAAAACAGGATTAAAACATGGTACTGTAACAGTAATCAGCGATGGTATGCCAGTGGAAGTAACCACCTATCGTATTGACGGGGTTTATTCCGACGGCCGCAGACCGGATTCAGTATCATTTACACGACTTCTTCAGGAGGATCTTTCCCGCAGGGATTTCACCGTCAATGCCATGGCCTACCGAAGAACCGGTGAGCTGGTGGATGAATTTGGAGGACAGCAAGACCTTCAGCGAAAAATCATTCGGTGCGTTGGAGACCCGGACCGCAGATTTCAGGAAGATGGTCTTCGGATTCTGCGCGCCTTGCGTTTTGCCTCTGTGCTTAATTTTGCAATCGAGGCCGAAACATCTGACAGTCTTATAAAAAACCGACACATGCTCGATCATGTTGCTCGGGAACGCATTTCCGCAGAATTTACAAAATTAATTTGCGGTCCGGGTGCAGAACAAGTGCTGCGGGAATACCGTGAAGTCTTCGCCCAGTTTATCCCTGAAATCCGAGCTGCTTTCGATTTTCCGCAAAATAACCCACATCATATTTATGATGTGTGGGAGCATACACTCAAAAGTGTTGCCGCCATACCACCAGATCCTGTACTGCGTTTAACAATGTTTTTTCATGATCTTGGAAAACCATTGTGCTATTCTGAAGATAAAAATGGAACAGGTCATTTCTATGGCCACCCGGAAACCAGCGCAGAACTGGCAAAATCCATATTGAAACGCCTTCGTTACAGCAAAAAAATCATCCGTGATGTCACGCTGTTAGTCCGGGAACACGATTTATCCCTGCCGGACAATGAAAAAATCCTCCGGCGGCGTCTGAATCGGCTGGGTGAAGAAAATCTGCGCCGGTTAATCAAGATTCGCGCGGCAGACACTCTTGCAAAATGTCCGGAAGATCAACAAAAACTGTCTTTGCTTAATAAAACGCAAGAGGTTTTGGAGCGTATTCTTAAGGAGAAGCAGTGCTTTTCCCTCCGGGATCTTGCCGTAAAAGGAGATGACTTAATTGCGGCGGGGATTCCTCAAGGCAGCGAAGTGGGTCTGTTGCTCTCACAGTTGTTGAACGCGGTACTCGACGGTACATGCCCGAATCAACGCGATGCTCTGCTAAACTATGCAAAACGAAAAAGGAAGGAACTTCATTAATGGAACGAATTATTCATCCGCTAAAACCGATTTACAACGAAAATTCCCGCGTATTGGTGTTGGGCACTATGCCCTCTCCGAAATCACGCGAGTATGGCTTTTACTATTCCCACCCTCAAAACAGGTTCTGGCGGATTATTTCCGACCTCTATGAGGTACCGCTTCCCCGGACTAATGACGAAAAAAAGGCGCTTCTGCTTGCACACAGAATCGCCCTATGGGATGTTTTGAAAAGTTGTATCATAAAAGGAGCGGATGACAGCAGTATTCGGGAACCAGTGCCAAATGATATTGCCGCACTTTTGGCCCAAACCCATATTCATACCGTCTTTACAACTGGAACAAAGGCCACTGCCCTTTACCGGCGGCTCTGCCTAAAGCAAACCGGATTGCCTGCCCGGCCGCTGCCATCCACCAGCCCCGCCAACTGCAGATTTTACAACTATGAAAAACTGCTGAACGCATATAGGGTTGTACGAAAAGCTGCTGACTCTGCCGTTCCGCTCAGCTGACCCGTTCTAAATCTTTCCTCAGGCGTTCAATAATTCTTTTTTCCAAGCGGGATATGTAAGATTGTGAAATGCCGAGCGTATCGGCTACCTCTTTTTGGGTATGTTCTCTTTGATTGTTCAAACCAAACCGCAGCTGCATAATTTTCTTTTCGCGCGGAGCAAGACGGGAAACAGCACTGCGCAAAAGGTCACGTTCCACCTCTTCCTCAATATTCATATTCACAGCATTTTGATCGCTGCCTAGAATATCAGAAAGAAGGAGTTCATTGCCGTCCCAGTCCACGTTTAAAGGATCATCGATAGAAATCTCATTTTTGAGCTGAGATGTTTTCCGCAGGTACATCAGAATTTCATTCTCTATACAGCGTGAAGCATAGGTTGCCAGCTTGATATTGCGTTCGGGGCAGAAAGTATTAACTGCTTTGATAAGGCCAATGGTTCCGATTGAAATTAAATCTTCTACATTTGCACTGGAAGATTCGAATTTCTTCGCTATATAAACCACCAGCCTTAAATTATGCGTAATCAACGGTTCACGTGCATTTGGAACATTGTTCATAATGTTGTTCATGACAGTTTCTTCCTCCTGCTTTGTCAGAGGAGGAGGAAGTGTCTCTGGTCCATTGATGTAATGGATCTGCCCATTGAGCTGCAACCGATGAAACAGTAGCAGCAGTTTGTTGTAGCATTCCCTGATTCGCCCATTCATGCTCATTTCCACTCATTTCCTTTTGCCGCCGCCGTCTGCGGCTTTATTCATACGTCCGTCTACGGCTAGATTTAGTCGGACGTTTTTTGCAGTAAATCCGGATTTAACAGAGCGTCGAACTCCCCAAATCTGGTGTTGGCAATCGCAACATAGACTTTTTTAGTCTCAATTTTCTTTTTTCCACAGCAAATAACGATTCTATCCGGCCGGAAAGCTTCCAGCAATCCGCCGCCTGAAATTGCATTAAAGGGAATCAGTCGATAATTTAGCTCATCTTTCGGCGGTATCATTCCAGCAATAACCGGTTTATATACCACTACAACCGGATCGCCTGAAAACGGCTCTCTAAGCGAGTTTCCAGTATCCACCCGCGCAGAGCAAACACCTGTCTTTCCTCCACACTCAATTAGAATTCGACAATTCAGTTCTGGAGGCATCTGTCTGCCCGTAATACGATGGAAAAGAGTTATGCCGCCATAACATATAGCGGTCAATAGAATCAATACCAACGGCGAAATATTGAAATAAACCACTGAATTTCGAATCATTAACCCTTGCGGAGCAAAAAAGTACCAAAGCACCAACATAAATCCTGCAAAAGCGAAACTAATTAGATAGAACGCCACCGCTTCTCGGATGAGTTCCCTCAGTCCCCGGTAGCCAAAAGCAATAATAACAATACTCAAAGACATGAATAGTTTAATTGTTAAAGATAGGGTCAAGCTGATTTTTGGAAGAAGAATCATAAATGAAAAAAAAGCGCCGAATAAGGCCGCAAACACAAGTCGTTTACGGTTTCCGTTAAGAGAAAGAAACTTTGAAACACAGCACAGCAGCAGATAATTAATGAACAGGTTGACGCCAAACAGAATATCTATGTATATGGTCTGTTTCAATGCCCCTTCCCCCTGTCGGATTGGAATATAGTATACTCCCCCCTGTCTGCTGTTTCTGTCAAATATTGTTTTGCATCTCAATAATCATCTCTTTTTAAAAGAAATAAAATGTACAAAGAATTTTTTAATTCTAATTTAAAATAAAACATCAATATATATGATTAAATTTTGGGATTGTTTTATATTAGCACAATATATTGTATGAATTAAAATTATCAATCAGATATTGACAAATTCCGCATACTTCAGTATAATTACATACGTTGTCACTGCTTAGATACGCAGTATGGCTCGGTAGTTCAGCTGGTTAGAACGCTAGCCTGTCACGCTAGAGGTCGTCGGTTCGATTCCGATCCGAGTCGCCAATATGCTGCTATGGCTCAGTTGGCAGAGCACGTCCTTGGTAAGGACGAGGTCACCAGTTCGAATCTGGTTAGCAGCTCCATAGAAATGTGCCGCCAGCCCTAGAAAATCTAGGACTGGCGGTCTTTTTCGCTGTTTTGATAAAAAAATGAAAATAGTATAAAATGGCACGAAATGGTTGTTAAATGTTGCACGTTACTTGCACTGTTGCTTACAATTATTGACGTTGATTAGGAAAAAAATCACGTTGTGAATTCCTTCTATTTAGCATAAAAAATAGGCCCCCGGATTTCTCCGAGAGCTGTTTCTAGGTGATATTAAAAAGTTCGCAAAATTAATATATGCCGTCAGTTTGCCAGTAGCTAGCTGGCAGAATGTTGTGGCATCTGTTCCATCCAGAACAGTTGTTCCAAATTGAGATATTTCTTAGTGTCCCATGCAGAAGCTGCTAAATTAGTTCAGAGACCTGATATTTGTCAGTTTTTTATTTGCATCTAGTATCCAGATTTTTATCTCGCAACTAGCATAACTTCTTCTATACACAGAATAATTAAGAGATAATCAGGATGATTTCCAATCATCAAGTGACTGTATCTTTTCTTGCAGTTTTTTTATTAAGTCTTTTTTATCCATGGGAGATTCTAATAGCTTTAAAATAGATTTGCGAACACATTTACGCAAAAATATGACGTCATCTTGTGAAATGTTCGTCGCACTCCCATCATGAACATAATCAGAACGTTTTTTATATTCCTCGCAAAGTTTCTTATACGTTTGCGCTCTTTCATATTGTGATTCACATAAAAAAGTCGTACAGCGCTTCGATAACCGCTGTTTTTTGCCCTTCTCGGAATCCAGAAAAAGGATTTCCAGACTTGTTATTAATAGAACTTCTGCCTCGTATAAAGTGACAAGGTAGGAGCGATCATAAAACATATGAGCTTGGTTTATATATTTATACTTATCATCTTGTTTGCAGAGTGGAAATGATATTCTATCCATTTTGAGACGCAGCTGTTCAATATCATCACAATGTGCTTTTTGAATTGTTGTAACGCCATAAGCTTCACCAATAGGTGAAATCCAACTAAATTTATGACACATATCATTCACACCAAGTTTATAGTGTTCGCTTTCCATTTTAATTGCTAGTTTTTTATACCTTACCGGCCCTTCGAGCAATAATCGAATAGTCCTAATCTGATCATCCAAGTATGTAAATAGTTCAGACGTTTTCTGATCAAAATACCGTTTTGCAGCTTTTACAGTTCCTGTGAATTCATAGTTACTGTCTATACATGCAACGTCTAATGTCTCATGATTCAATCTTGCAGCATCATATTCACGTCTCAATCCCACAGCATCCGTTTCAAAAATTTCATCCAATCGGCATTGGTCATTTGGTATGAGAGATTTTCTAGCAATTGTTATTCCTTCTCCCAGATCAAGGCCCACCAGCGAGTCGTCACAACCAAATAGCACAGCACAAACGATAAAATGAAATTTTTGAGGAGCATCTACCATTTCAAAACTCACGGCCAATCATCTCAGCTCTCATTACTATACCAGCCCAAAATACTTCTTAAAGAATTCCTGCAGCTTTTCGATAATCCCCCGCTTTTTCACATCCCTGCCGCCGCCAAAACGCGACATGGGCGGCATAATTTTATCAATGGCTGTCCCGATTGTTTTCATGATACCGTCGCGCAGGAATTATCAATAAACCGCCGAGTTTTTTCCGCATTGAGTCATGCTTCTTAGATCATAGCTTGCATATCTTTGCCCTTGCACTTATGCAAATGCTGCATCCACTTTGCATATTCTTTATTCGTGATTTGCTTCATTTCGCATTCGCCTAAACGCCGATATTCAGAATTTTTTAGGCTCATCCGATGTTGGTCTTACAGCCCACTCATTAAACGTTTCATCTGTTCCATCATATTTGGATTTTTGAATTGCCATGGATATTTGAGCGATATCACTATCGTCACTTGATAAATCAGAAGTAATATGCATTTCAATATACTGAACTCTGTTTGAAAGGCCGTGGGGGGTCATTAAGTAAGGCTTATGATCAATAGAATCATATATCTCTTGGTAGTCGGCCTTCATACTTGCAAGTACCTTTTCAAACTTCTCAATGCGTTTTTCTGTATGTCTTATAAGTGAAGCAAGCATGGGCAATTTGTACCGATTGATTTTTTTTATAAGTACTGGATTCAACTGCGGTGTTACTTGAACAATCTCTTTTAGTGAATCGGGTATACGTTTTTCTGCGACTTCTTTAGCGGCCACTATTAAAGATTGAGGATTGTGAAAAGTCCAATTCCGTACGTCAAGCAATTCAGAGAGAATTTTAGTTACTTCTTTTGAAAGTGATGATGAGACATAGTTATTTTTCTCCAGCAACTTTCGCAAATCTATATATGAAAAAGAACTGCTCTGATGATCCGCTGTAAACTTCAAAATCTCACGCTGTCTATAGAGTAGCTTATCATTAACATCGTCATACTCTTTAGCGGGAACATATTCTTCTTGAACACGTTCAAATAATGCTTTAGCCTCAGCCGCATACTCCTTGTATTTATCCAGATTAACACTCACTCCAGATATTAACATTGCCAATGCAAGACAAGCGTCCTCGGCACAGGTAATACTAAATTGCTTGAATTTTCGCTTTGTTTTTCCTGACATGTGCAAGTACCTCCAATGAAAAACTGATTTTTACAGCATTTCTAAATATGAATTTTACCATATTCGACTGAAAAAGTCAGTATTTATGATAAAATACAATCAAGTTTGCAGTAGAGCAGCCAAAAACTGAATAGGACTTCATCATACAATAAAAAATAAGGGCATACCGGAAATCAATCCGATATGCCCTTGAATTATATCTATACCATCGGTGCTGTCTGGTCCACCTTGACGGTAAACTCGTATTTATTTGCTGTCTGAATCATCATCCACCGCCGCATCCGCGCTATCCTCGACTTTGGACTTTAACTGTGATACCAGTTTCATCATAAACGGCGGCAATGTCAGATAGAGTACAATAAAATTCGTAATTTCATAAAGCATAGAAAAGTCAGTGGGGGTCCGATAACATGAATGGTTTTAAAGACATGCAAAAAAGAGAGATAACCCAAATCTCTCAAAAAATCCCACCATTCTATCCCGCACTGACTATCGATGCAACTATTATCCGTGTCAGCTGATATTCTAATAGAAACAATACTGACACTGTTATTAATTTATTTTTCTTGGTTCCGAAAGCACGAACTTCACTTGACACTATTGCAACATTATTTCATTCTTTGTAACTATTCTGCTCGGCAGCCATTGCCTCTGCTCTCGTCCTATGGACTGTCCCTTTTGGATGCTGAGGCGGCGCATAAATAGAATACAATTTCAAAGGACTCTTGCCCGTGTTGACTACGTTATGCCACGTACCGGCAGGAATAATAAACGCATAACCATCAGAAATTTTTTTCCGAAAATTAAGGTTATCTTTACTACTTCCCATTTCTACAAATCCACAACCCTGCTCGATCCTTATAAACTGGTCAAGATTTGGGTGATTTTCCAGTCCAATATCCTCCCCTGCTTTGATACTCATTAAAGTTAGCTGCAAGTGATTACCTGTCCACAATGCGGTACGAAATGTTTGATTTTGCTTCGTCGCTTTATCGATATTGATGATAAACGGTTCTTGCCCGTAATCCTTATAAACAATATTGGAATTTTGTTTATAACCAGGGCAATGGCACCTTCTATACATATTAATCAGCTCCTCTGTATGCTTATACATTATATTATGGTTGAAATATAAGCATGTGTTCCTTAAATTTCTCAAACAACAGATGGAGCACAATAAAGTTCACAATTTCGAAGAGGAATAGAAAAATCATTTGAGCTCCGATAAATATGAATGGTGGGAAGGTATTCAAATTGGAATTCCATAAATCACGCACTTCTGTTCTCACCATTCGAGCTTGATGTCGAAAATATTACATTCACTTAACCCCAAGCAAATAAATAGCTAACCACCGGCATAGTGGTTTTTCATCATACAATAAAAAACAGGGGCATACCGGAAACCAATCCGATATGCCCCTTAACATGATACTTATACCGCTTGTTGAACCTTTTCTACCTTTGTAGTCTCATACTGATTTGCCGTCTGTACTGCCATCCACCGCCGCATCCGCGCTATCTTCAACTTTCGACTTTAATTGTGATACTAATTTCATCATAAACGGCGGCAGCTTCACACCGATGTCGCTGATATTTTCCAAAATGCTGATAAGTTCATTGCAAATAAGCCACACAGCAACCAGACAGGCTACCACATACCCGAACGGAAGCGTAATGCCGACGGATTGAGATGCAAATGTCAGCAGCCAATCAATGACCGCGCCAAGACCAACCAACAGCCACATGCAGACCTTTTTTGCGATTCCTCGGAAGCCAACATACGAACTGATTTTTTGACTGCGATATTTCGCGGCCACAAGACCGGTTATGTAGTCCGTAATGTTCAGTAACACCAGTATCAGCACCGGTACCGCTAAAACTCCCAGCCATGCGGACAGGGCCGTTACAACTGTAATAAAAACAACTTTTACCTTATCCATATGTACCTCTTCTTTCTGCCGGGTAAGCCCGGCAATTATTTTACTTTGAATTTAAATTGCAGAATATCGTTCACATAAACACCTGTTTCTGTGCCGGGTTTCCCATAGGCAACGATATAATAAAAATAATCGCTGCCGAGCTGATACCGTGGAAGAATTGTAGCCACTCCGCCGGAACCAACATTGACCTTCGGGTTCTTGTCCGATGTTAACTTAAACTGATACCATCCGCCGGGCACCCTGGTAACGTCCATGGTGGTATCGCATTTGAAATCAGGAACACCGATTGATATAAATACCGTATCCATATCGACGTTGCCGGCAATACCCGGAACGCGTCCGGTGCTCCCGGTCTGCTGAATTGCGCATGGGATGTCCGGCCCGCCGGTATAATCCGCAAGCCACAGATAGTCAGGCGTTTCCAATGTGGACGCATTAAAAACATGCAAACGATAGTCGTTGTTCATGTAAAGGCATGTTTTCCAACCATCGCTTTTGGCTGCGTTCAGGAACGCTGTTACCATGGTGTTGATGAGCGTATTGGATGGATAATAACCGTGCAGTTCCTTAAAGTATCCTCGGCTGTCGTATTCATAATCATAGGCGATAAACAGCACTTTATCTCTGTACCGCTCAATAACCTGCTTGCAGATTTTCCATTCTCTTCTGGCATCATCGGCGCTGTCCGGATACCCAAACCAGTAAACGGCAACTTTCAGCCCCGCCGCAATCGCACCAACCATATTTTCATCAAAACGTTTATCTTTCTGGGTAAGCTCTCCGCCGTATCCCGCTCGGATAATAGCGCCTCTGATACCAAATGCGGCAACTTTTTCCCAGTCAATTTTGCCGTTGTGATAGGATACGTCAATCCATTTTTCACTCATTCATATCCCGCCTTTCAAAATATTTCTCATCATGTAATAGAGCATAATTTTAGCCGCCCCGTTTTTGGAGCGGCTATTCGCTGTAATCTTCGCCGGTGATTGCTTTGTAATCGGTATCCTGTATAAGGCCGTATTCGACTGCCTGTTTCAGCTGGTCTTTGGTTGCCCAACCCTGTTGATATGCTAATTTCCAAAAACTCACGATGCCGCACCTCCTTTCAGCGCCGCAATGTCAAGCTGTGCCTGCACAAGCTGCGAACCCAGCTGCGCAATCAGTATATTTTTTTGCGCATCGGATAAAGACAGAGTTGCAAGCTGCTGACCGAGTACATCTATTTCCGTCGGCTGTGATGCCGGGCGAGTATCAATCTGCGCCTGTTTCTCATCATCGGTTGTTTCAATCGGGTTTCCATTTTCCAGCTTGTAATTGTAACAACCGTTTTCGTCCACAAGCGGTTTTTCAAAATAGTTGCCCTGTGCATGGGCGTATTTGTCGCCTGTGCCTTCGTCAATCTGCGTCCAGCCCGTCACATCGGATAGAAAAACATCACTGTTGACAGCGGTTATATAGCCGTTGCCATTCGTTTTGACGTAAACTGTATGATTTAATTTTTTCACGGTATCACCCCCTAATAGATTTCTGCGTCAATCCAAATATCACCGTTTACATCATTGTTTGCGCGCAGTTCAAATAGGCAATTTTCTGTAAACGATTGTTCACTTGAACAATATATTTTCAATATGTCGTCACTAATTCCATTTACCGATTGTATTGTAATTTCAGGTTCCATATCCGCGGTCGCACATAGAACCCCTTTTTGCGTACAAGTAGGTACAGTGCGTAATTTCACGGGTAAATGGATTAGCGCAAAGCATTTATTGTTGTAAATAAAACATTGTCCTATTGTGTTATATGGTTGTTTAGCACTGTTTTTTCGCTGGAAATATCTTTGGCACATCGCCAATTCTTCCGCATATGGGCGGGGAGAAAAATCGGTTGCAACCGAACCTAATTCAAGTTTGACCCAATTTATGGTAAACTCTGTTTTATCCCCGTAGTCAACAAAAAATGCAAGGCTGTTCGGGTCACTATCATCTTGTTCCATTGTAAACGTTCTTGTTTTCACTTCATTATCAATGGAATATGATAATGTTACCGTTTTTCCTTCGATTTTTACCCATTCGGAATCTTCAAATGTATAACATAGCACTAAATTCGGAGCGTCACCGATTGAAACATACATTCCGTCGTCAGCTTTTGAAACTATGACTGTTTCTGCACTGCCACTTGCATTTAATCTCCACCTATCAGCTGTATATTTCAGCATACCAATGCCGGTAAAACTTGTTCCACGTTGCCAAACCTGAAAATCACCGTTAATCAGCAGATTCGGATTGATCGCGCCAACCTGGTTCGCCATCACCTTGTGAGGATTTGATATATTCTCTCTGTGGTCCTGCGCTTTTTTCAATTCCGCATCAATTTTGTCCATGTTATCATTAAAATCTTTCACATCATAAAAATCATCGGCGCCAGGTTTTTTTAGCTCATAATTCGGCGTAAATTCAGCCATCAGCTAATCACCTCATTTCTTAATTGGTAATGTGTGTACTGGCTTAACTGCTCATGCGTAAAATTCGCTAGAGTAAGGTGTTGGTTATATCTCAACTCAACCGTAATAGCAATGTTTGCCGGTACCATCTGCCTGCTAATTTTAACAACTTCATCAAACATACGTTTCTTTGTCAACTCAATTTTGATATTCAAGCTATATTCACCAGTATTCAATGCAATCTCATATCCATCAGGTCCGCATAAACTGTCCAATCTTTCAAGAAGCACCCTATAGGTGTAAGGTAATTTATCGTTCCATACGCCCTGGACCCGAAACCGCCTTGTTTCAAGGGTATCATCAGCGAAAGGAACAACTTTCAGCATCTTCTCCCGTCTAGCAATACCCTTTTCTGTTGCCGTCTGAATGAACTGGTCATCTACAATGTTTTCTATTTCCTGCTTGAGACGTTCAAAAAAAGCCTCTTCAATCTCCGCTATTTTCTGAAACTCCTTCAATTCTTGCATTATTGGTGGCCATAAATCCATTATTTTTGTCATTGTGGCGTCACCTCGCCCACTACTGGGATTTCGTATGGACCTAGCTCTATATTTTGCTGTTGACCATTCAGTTTAGTGTTTTGCACGTCTACAATCCCGGCAATATCCAGTATTCGTACCTCTATCTGACTAATCCGAATCACCAAAGAATTAAATTCAGCCCACTCGCTTCGCAATTCCTTGAAATAGTCATTTATAGCAGTTTCTACTGCTGACTTCACGTCCTCCCAGGTATAGCCGGTCTGTAGGGTGATTTCCGGTTCTACATCGATTTCCTCTTCATCAGCACCAACGACTGTGACAACATGTCCAATGGGTGCTATCCCATATCCCTTTCCTTGATTCTGTTCGGGATCAACAGCGGTCTGCACTTCATCAATGAGTGTAGCCGATGGTTTATTGTAATCACTATCGATTATTGTCAGTTTCACAGTTCCCCCGCCATTCCACACCGGTTCTACTTTTACCCCTCCAACACCAGGCAGGGCGCTAACTTTTTCTTTATAGTCGGTAATATTTCCTCCGTAAGCCTGGCTGACTAGGCTTTCAAAATACCTCTGCCGCAGGCTTTCGTCTGTTTCTTCGTCCTCCCCCGGGATGAGAATATCGGTTAATTCAGCGGTTACACCGGAAATGTTGTCGATGTTGTCTAAGGTGCCTGAATATGCGTTTCCGATGCTTCCTAGTTGCTCACATTCGGCCTTATATTCTGTGTCAGATATTTTCTCTGTGATAATATATGTCGTGTCTTCCAAGCCCCATCTTGTGCCTACGTCCACTGGGACATCAGTAATAATCTTGCGTATTGCTTTTGTGGCAGGTTGCCTCACAATACCCAATTCTGCAGTTCTACGGGAGAGGAATTCTCCCACGGCTGTGTCAGCAAAGAAAAGGTCAACGTAGTTGCGCAGCTTGAAATATGCCTCAGCTAGTTTGTAAGCCGCTGGAGCTAGAGCGTCATAGATAATCGAACCGGGACGTTTATCAATATCATTTGGTACCCTTGAAAGCATGTCGTTTAATATGTTCTCATACGTAATATCTTCGAACACTAAATGTTCACCTCCCTGGAGGCTGTGAAATTGCCAAATGTACTATGAACATCGAAGGTGCACTTTATTGTGTCGCCGGCAACCTCAAACCTGAAATTGTCTACTTCGGTGATCCTATCATCTTGTAGGAGACATTCCCGAATGCGGCGTTTTAACTCTATCTGGACATAAATAGGGTCTTTACCTAGCAAACTTTCAAGCTCGATGCCATAATTAAAGCTATATATTGGATACTCATACCTTTCAGTATTCAGCACCTTATATATAGCTTGCTTGAGGGCATCAATGCCATCTGTATAGCCTTGAATCCTATCGCCAACAATTTTATATGTCCTACTAGTTTCTGTAGTTTCATCTAAAGCTAATTCAACATCTATATTGCTTTGAGGTATCACTCATCTATCACCTCCAAAATGTAAAACTGCTGGCCACCATGATTTCGTAGGAGCCTCACTTTTTGGCCAACGCTTAGATTTTTCTTAAGATTACCTACTATAAGTTCATTAGGTATAATGAGCTTATCGCTTACCTTAATTCCGTCACTTGTTACCGTGCCTATCATAAACCGGCATAGTTTGGCATTGTTGAGGTAATTTTGGATTATGGCCTTTATCTCATTGATCATAACATCACCTCCAGGTTCATGGTGTGAACCGGGATAAACTTATGAGTAACTGACCTCACAATAAGCCTTCTATTTAATTGAATGTCCTCAATTTGTCCGTAAAAGCTCGTTCCCGCTCTTACTCTCACATCACCAAGGCAGTCCAGCTCCAAGGTTTCAACTTCCCTGTTATAAAGCTTCAGGAGTGTATCGGCCTTCGACTTGGCTTGTGAGGGATTGGCATTTTTATCAAGCACCTCAAAATACTGCAGGAGGCCATATTTAGCTATGGAGCCACTGTCCTTAGTGATATAGACGTCTCTTTTGCCGGTAGTTTCGTTGTCAGAAACTATCTTTATTTGGTTATAAAAATTGTCGTCAATCGATTTTTCGTATTTGTAATCATAAGCCAAACTCTCATCACCAAGCACAAGGTCAAGCTGTAAGTCTTGCAAATCTCTGACCGCTATACTGCCGAATTCATCCCTTAAGCAATACCATTTTCCTGTATTCATCAGTGTGTCGCTTATGGCAGTGTAAATTATATCCAGCCAGGTCTTGTCGTCCTGGACGCTAACCGGCAGTTTATAGCCAGTACTGGCGAGTGTGCCTACTTTGAGGTTGAAGTAATTGCACATCTTCCGAACAAGGCTATCAATGGTATCGTTCTTCACTACAATCGTATCTTTTGCTTTGCAGTATCTTAGTTGGTCATAAGCCGTTACTGTTATCTCTTTGCCTTTGTTCCTGCTTACTTTAAACACATAACCATAAAAAATGTTAGTGTCATCATACTTAAACCTCACTACATTGCCATTTTTGATAACCAGGTCATCGTCTATATAAGAAAATTCGAGCTTGCTACATCCGTCATTAAGAGCATCATGCCATGAAACAGACTTCACAAGCTCGCTTATTTCGTATATCTTACCATCTATCTCAACTAAAAATTCCATATTTGCCATATACAGCACCTCTAACTCGGGATGGTTAATTTTTGCCCGGGATATATAAGGTTAGGGTTTTTGATTTTGTCTTTATTAGCATTAAATATTTTAGTATATTGAGCTCCATTCCCATAATATTTTTTAGCTATAGCCCAAAGGGTGTCTCCTGATTGAACTACATGTACTCCATTTGATTTTGGGTTAACTTTCGGCGCTGGTTCTTCTTTCTTAACGGTTGCAGTATTTGTTGCAGGCTGTACTACAACTACAGATTTCTTTCCAAATTCCCTATATTCCAAAAGTTTAAAAGAAACATATTTATCTCCTTCTTCACCGGCCTTTTCAATGGTAGTTAGTTCTTCGATTAGGACTAGAGTATTTATATCCTCACCAATCCCATTTGATGCAATAAATCTAACAGGAGTTTTTTCATCTCTCCATCTTTGAAATAGATTAATATAAAAATCTGGATCCTTAAATTCCCCAGAAGTTTCAACATAGTGTAACGGATTATGAGGGAATTCACATTCAAAAGTATATTCTTTCAGCTCCATATGCGTGGGTACTGCAATTTGCCCTAGTTTTAATATTTCATACTTTTCTATAGCTTGTGCGCTGGATATTTCTATTTGTTCTGGATTGGTAGGAAGTCTATAGGTAGCATTATCTTTATCAAAAAATACTGCATAACTCATTATGAGTAGACCCCCTCTGCGGCCATGGCTATTTCTTCCTGAAGTATCTTTCTTATCCGTTTAGCTACCTTATCAGCATCGGCAGTCTCCCTCACATCACCAAATTTTATGCTGATATTGGGAGCAAGTGTTGCAGTAGTGAATTTGTTGATATATTCCCTCTGGGCTATATCTCGGAGATATTTTAGGTCCTCATCTGCCATATCGACTTCTACTTTTCCACCTGATCCGGTACCTTGAACAGTTATAGGATTGGCTGGTGTGCCAAAATTACTCATATCAAATTCGGCACCTAGCCCAGTCATTGTATCAGTTAAGCTTCCTAATTTATCACTTATATTTGTATACAAGTTTTTACCGAAATCTCTACCTTTTGCAAACCCTTCCGAGTAGTCCATGAATTCCTTTGATTGAACGAATTCTACTAAATCATTTTCATCTTTTATTGTAGCTGACTTAGCAGCAAACTTATCTCTTAAATTAGTTATTCCGCTCGTGATGTTTATTTCTATACCTGGGATCTTATTTAATAAAGCTTCAATCCCTCTAGCCATAGTCTCAATAAACCCTAATACATTAACCATCAAATCATAAAACAGTGCCTGCACAGAGGCTACCGGATTTTTAAACACATTACCAAAGAAATTAACAAAGGCTGCTACTGCATTCCATATATAGACAAAACCATTATAAAAGTATGTGACAAATACTCCTAAAACTCCGCCTACAAAGCCTATTATCTGTTCCCATGTTGCGCCTAACTGCCTTGCTGCAGAAATCACCAAAGCAATCACTCCAATAATTAGCAATAAAGGCCAATAGACTGCCAACCATGCTCCTGCCTGAGCAATCAACGGAGGAATCATAGCCCATAGCTTAGTAATTATAGCTACCAACAACACACCACCAATTATCCCGAGTATGGGGCCTATTGTATCCCAGCCAGTTGCAATCGCATTAACAAGCCAATCCACTGCTTTAGCCGCAAATTCAAATCCAATCGTTATACCATTAATAAACTTTTGAAAACCCTCAGTATTAATCAGCTTGTTTATGCTTACCATAACACCTGAGAATGCCTGTGTTCCAGCATTCTTAATCCGATTCCATATATCTGCAAATGTCATAGGCATTTCTCTAAATGCATCATTAATATCACCTGCGGCCATGAACATAGCATTTTTAATGACGTCTGCTGTGATAATTCCTTGTGCTGACATCTCCTTTAGTTCGCCCTTTGTTTTCCCCATATATTTGGCGATTGCATCTGCTATCATTGGAGCATTTTCCATGATTGAGCGGAACTCATCACCTTGTAGCCTTCCTGCAGCCATGGCTTGAGTTAATTGTAACATGGCTGAAGCTTGCTCTGATGCACTTGCTCCACCCACTTTAAAGCTCTTTTGAAGTAATTCTGTGAAGGCTATTAGCTCATCATTGGATGTAAAGGCCTCTCCGGCTAATAACCCCATCTTGGCTATTGCGTTTGCCATATTGCTATATGCTCCACGTGACCTATTGGCAGCAGCAAATATCTTCTCTTGCAGTTCTGCTTGGTCTTGGAGGCCATCATTAATTAAATCGAGTCTAGCAGCAGTATTTGTATATTCGTCTATAAGATTTATTCCTTTAATTGCACCGGCTATCGTAGCGGCAAGGCTTATAAATTTGCCTAATCCACTATTTGCTACGTTTGCACTTGCTCCCATATTTTTTAGTTTATCATTGAATTCGTCTGTTACTCCGCTGGCACGTAGTATTTTATTAGTTGCTTCATCAGTTTTCTTATTTATTGTGCTGATGGTCCTCGAATACCCATCAAACAGCTTAAACATTGCTTTTAATGTGGCCAATTATCGTCGCCTCCTTCTCGGGCGTGCTCTCCTGGCTGCCTTAAGTTTGTTTGCTTCTTTTTTCTCATCTTCTATGCGCAATTGTATACTGGCATAAATAAAGGCCTTCTCCCGATCGCTCATTTCTACCAGGGTAGAAGGCAAAATATGAAGTTTTTGCAGGGCAAAGTGAGCTAAGTTAAATTCAGCATCGCCCTGTTTTATCCGTTTTTTACTTCTTCAATCTCCTCATTTATATCTGTTTCTAATCCAGAAAGTTCTTGTACTGCTTGGCCAAGCTCTGCAAATTCACCAGCATACAGCATTGTTTTGAGAAGTTCTACCTCTCCTAATACACCATATGCCTTTTGCAGTTCGGCATTTTTTAAATCAGGAAATACAACAGCCCTCGCTGTTAACTCGTGAATATAGCCTGTTCTATCAAATGTTTCGTTTCCTTTCTTGTCTCGTTTTGTATATTTTTTTATCAGTTGTTCGTTTTCTTTTTGGGTAATAGGCCTAATTATAAAAGGAACAGGTTTACCATTTTCCTGGAATCGATTAGAGATAATCACCTCTTTATTCTCTACTTTTATTGGATTTAAAAATGCTTTTAATGAACTCATGTTATCCACTCCTTTTTTAAGTAATAAAAAAGCACCTGCTTAAGCAGGTGCTTAAAATAATGTTTTTATTAATATTTTGTAAGCTTTATCATCTAATTGCAACAAACTCTTTTTTCCGTCCTTGAAATAAACAGCCACTTGATATGTGCCTTTATTTTTTGCCGATACTGCACCTGCTATAGTACCAACACCGCCTAACAGTGCACCACCTATCAAACCTCTTGCAACACCACTTTTAGCACTTTTTCTATGCTCTTCAGTCATTACTTCATATGACTCCACTATGTCTTTTGTAAGTTTTATGCGCTTAAAACCTTTACAAATTGTTAAAGAGTTAAAACCCATAGCAATGCCCGCACCTTTATAATCGCCTGCAATGACCATATTCACCATAATATAGTCCCCCTTGTAAATATTATTTACCAACTACATTTTACAAAACATGGTATATATTTGCAAGGGGCGTTTGTATTATCTGTAATTCTCCGGTAATTGAAAGCTTTCAAGATTCTCAATGTCATCAAAAGTAAAATCAGTATCAAAGGTAATTGGATCATCTGACTGGTCGTCAAGTATAGCAGCGGGAACAGAGGCTAGAATGACATTTGACAGCACTACTTCCTGTTTCCCAACGGTACTTTGCGGATCTTCGCTTTTTATCTGCAGTTTCAATCCTCTGTATTGGCCAGTTCTCAAATATTGAATTGCTTGATTCAACATTTCACTATTCATGAAATATATCGTCATAGAGCCTGTTCCAGTAGCTCCAACTATTTTGTGTTGAGTCATTCTATGTCCTAGCATACGTCTTTCCTGTACGATGTAATCTATCTGTGCTGTTAGGCTAGATACCTCGAATAGCTCTCTGTTTTGCCCGTCTATGGTTATATACGCTTTTCCTTCATGAGAGGAGATAGTATCAGCTAATCTAGTATAATTTTCAGCCATGTTCTAACCTCCTTTATGATAAGTTCACTGTGATATAGATTTTTTCGACGCTGTCTACCGGCTGGATGTAGCAATCAATAACTACTGCATCGCTATCATTTCCGGGTGATACTGTTACATCTTCAGGAGCAAAATTTTGAATAGCATTTAACCTTTGAAGCTCGTTGAAGTATTCTATCAGAGTGGCTCGCAGTAAAGACCGGCCGTCATCATTGTTATTTACTTTTCCTACATAATTTGATTCGAATATGGTCGTTATATCATTGTTAATGCCGTCTATGGTCCTGATTAGCCTGTTCTTAGTAAACTGTTTGCCTTTTTCTGGAGTAATAGTGGTAAGGGAATTTATATCATATACTGCAGTAACATTTTGAGCAGTATCAACTTTGAATATAAATTCTCCATTTTCAATAGCAGTTTCCATTTCAGTTTTGGTCAACCTAGGTACTACATCAATAGCACCTACATATTTACGGCCAGTATTGGATTGATTTATATTGGCTCCTGCTGTAACGCCTGCCACCCATGCGGTACATTGTGCAGGTGTCAATTCTGCCCCATCTGCAAGTTTTACCCCTTGAGTTACATTAATGATAGCTTCGCTATCTGCTTTATGATTAGCTAGTACAGCTTGGATTTTAACGCCTTCATCATCTCGCATAGCTTCTATCCATGTAGCAATTTCTTGTTTGTTTGATTCGTATTCTATCCCGTCATATGGATAGCATAATGTATTAAATACCTCTGTTTTGAGCTTTTCTAATGCCTCTGTGATGCCTGTATGCTCTTGCCCTAGGTTGTATACGAGCACCGTCTGTGCCCCCTTTAGAGCTTCATTTACAAGTAATTTATCATCATCAGTCACACCTTCTGGATACTCGTTTTGGTCCGTTGCAGTAATACGATACATCTGTCCTGCTGTGCCTACACTCATCTCCTGCAACAATACAACAATACCCCTATCGCCTACAGTGATAGACAAAGGGGCATTAGTTAAAAAGTTAATGTACGCCCCAGGCAAAATCTTATTTTGACTGGTCCACGTTCCTGCCATGTTATCACTCCTTTATATATTCGTATTTGTGGTTTGTTTTTGCATTTTTGAAAATTCTTTTGTCTTAATCTCTGAATAACTTACATCAAAGGTTATATGTAACACATTGTCAGTTATATTAGCTTGTAAATTCTGCACTCTAAAAGTGTCCAATGTATTAAGAGTCCGGAGCAGGTTCACTTGTACCGCCTGGCAATCGGATTTTATCTCATTTTTCCCTTTATCGCTGAAATAGGCTACATCAAAGGCAATGGTGCTATTGTATTTATTATTGAGTCTTTTTCCGTAGTTCTGTTCAATCATGGTAACTAGAAATGAAGGCTTTTTGAAGTTTTGAGGGACATCTTCATCATAAATCGTATAAGTCGGATACAGCTCTAATAGCTTATTTACAATAGCTTGTTTAACATCATTTATCATGTTCTCTGTTCACCCTCTCCACTTCTTTTTTAAATTCTCTTACAAGCGCCTTATCAACTCTATGTATAGCCTTTTCTAATATAAACTTGCCTTTTACCCAACCAATAGTTTCGCCTTTGCTACTAACTAGTCTATGTCCATAGTTCACGAAGCTGCTATAATCTGCCGAATTGGTTAATTCCTTTTCTACGCCCTTTGAAGATTTCTTGGTAGGCATACTATGCCAACTTCTACGCATAAAACCTGTATCTACTGGAGTATTCCGTCTTGCATATGCAGCACCGACATTTACCGACTTATTAAGTACCTTCTTATCAATTTCAGATATATCATTCAGCATGGCCCGGAGCTCTTTCCTATACTTATCTATAAATGCCTTATTCCTGCGATAATTACTGCTCATACTGTGTCCTCTCTCTTTACTGAGAACTCCTGGTGTGTGCTGTAAGAAAATCCCTCACCTACTGTAAGAGTTATCTGTCTTCCACTTCTTTGAGTTACAACAACTTTGTCACCTTCTTGTAAATCTGTATCCAAGCTACAAAACAGAGTATAAGAATTAATTAGCCTTGGTACGCCATCACTATTACCTATATCAGCCAATGATCCTTTACTATAGTGGCATTTTATGCCACTATACATAAGTTTTTTTTTCTGTTTTGTTATACCTCCCTCTACTACCTCAACCCATCTATAAATATCCATTCTGTCTTTCCACAGTCTTTGTAATACACTCATCGCCGCATCCTCCGATACTGCATTAAGACCTGTTTGTCTTTGTCGGAAAGACCGTAAATAGTTTCTCTGGAGACTTCATCGGTGTTGTAGGTTATAGAGGTGTCCCCCTCTTTAATAGACTTCACATCAAACACAGCTTCGGTACCTACTTCTTTTTCATAAAGGATTATAGTCTGGACTTTCTTCCGGATGAAGGGCTCTAAGGTTTCCGGCAATTCTGTTAGATTGCAGTAGTTCATGACATCTTGGATAACATCTGATATCATCGGGTCCTTGAAATCATCCGAAATACCAAGATTCTCTTTGACTTTATTAAGCATCTCTTCTTTGGTCACTGATATCGGTTCCCTTCAAAAAGAGGGGCTGATTACTCAGCGCCCTCATTAGTCTTTTTCTTGGATGTTTGTTTCTTTTTGTTCTTTGTCTCTTTAGCCCTGACCTCTTTCTCTGCTTTGGCTCTCATATCCGCAATCATTCTTCTTCGCCTATTAAATCCTGTTACGCTCATTTATTGTAACCTCCTATCCGATTTTATGCTTGAAGCATACAATCCGGATGTTCTTGTTTTCGTATACTCTCTGCCAGTTCTCTCCGTTTTCTGCTTCTGCGTTTGTAGGGCTGGATCCAGCTACGCTCTTATCAGTCCACTTAACTCCTCTTGGATGCAGGACAAAGTGCTGCCTGTTAATCAGGATATCATCACCGGCAAGGCTGTCACGGTCTGTCTCAGTTGGAACAGGTGCAGATCCATTGCCAAGGCCAATCGCACCTTCTCCAAACAAATACGTAGTGTACACGCCAGTGGTGCTGTCGTAAGGGCAACCATCGTCTTCAATTACTCTCTTATTAAGGAACGTCTTTATAGTATACTTTCCTTCACTGTCTGGGACAGTTTCTATTAGATCTTTCTTTGCAAGATATGTTACAACCGCAGAGTGCATACCCACTGCAGTGAGCCTCTCCTTCGCATCACCCATCTTTTGGGCTGCATCAAGGAACGTAGCCCCACTGATCAATGAAGCATCTCCTGTTTCTGCAGATATATCATGTAAATTTCCAGACATTGAATCAGATGCAAATACCCCCTTAAGCATGGAGAATAACAGTGCCTGCCTACGTCTTGCCCAGTAACCGGCAACTAAATCACCAATGGCTTTCATTGGATCGTCACCGGATAAAGCTTTTGCAAGATCGTTTACGGACCATGCTTTACCTCTCATGAAGAGTACAGCTACGTCCTGGCCAGCTGTGATTTTACCAGGAGTAAGCGCTTCACTGTCGGACAGCACTTCGTCTTCTCCGCTAAGGTCATCCCAGTATGGCATATTGATAAGTCTACCTCCTGAGGATGCAAGCCTGTCAAGTTCAGGATTGTTACTGATAATACCTGCCTGGGATAGTGCGGAAAGCTCCGCTGTTCTTTGAATTACATATGGATTAAATACTTCAGGGACAATTATGTCCGCTATTCTTGTAGGCATAAATCATCTCTCCTTTTTTTAATTTTTTGCACTTGCCATTAATTGTTTTGCAAGTTCAGGATTTTCTCTCATAATCCTGCCTTGCTCTGTCAAATTAAAATGTTCTTTACCCCAAGGATTTTTTATTCCGGAAGCGGATTTATCATTATTGAAGGGAGGATTACCCTTGACTTCAGGAATAAATAAATCTTTGTATTGCTCTTTAATTTGTGTCAGCTGGTCATCAATACCGGATACGGTTCCGTCACTTGCTACAACCAGTTTTGACTTGTCGAACTTGGCTACAAGCAGGTCCGGATACTTGGTATCAGTCAGTTTCTCACGGATAGCAGCCTCAATCTGCATGTCCTTAATCTTAGCTTCGTACTGCTTTTTAGTAGCATCATTGGCATCCTGCAGATCTTTGATTTGCTTTGACAGCTCCTCATTGTCCTTAGTCTTTTTACTCAGATCGTCCAGCTGTTTATCCCTATCCTTCAGCTGCTGTTCCAGGTCCTTCTTTGCATTGTTCACTTCATCAAATCGTGCTTTTGGAATAAACCCTTTAAGCTCTTCTGCCGATGCTTCAGCAACCTTTTGTGCCATTTCTTCATCAAGTCCTAACTTAATTAAATCTTCTTTTTTCATAAATTAACCATCCTTTCACACTCATTTTTTTAACCTGGTTCAGTCCAGTTCTGTAGTCTTGTTCTTTACCGTCTGCAATACTAAAAAGACGATTAAAAAAAGATATCTTATTCAGATATCTCAAATAACCCACTACATTTTAATTCATCTTCACTTATTACTATGCTCATGGTAGTATCTTTACTGGTTGCAATATCAGCCTCATAATTCCCCTCACCATAAGTTCTAACTGTATTACTTGGAATTAGGTGAAACTCTGTTCCCTTTGGTATAACAAAGTCGTCTTTAAGTATTAACTTCTTTACCACATTCTCACCTCCTATTCTCCGTATTCTTTTTGCCACTCTCTGTAACTCATGTTTGATGGCACTTTGTAGGTTTTACCACTACTGTCTCTTGATACACGTGTGCCAATTTCCGTGTTATCAAGATACACTGGCACAGTAGTGGTTCGGCAAAAGGGTGAAAAGGTGGATAATTAACTCCTACTACAGCTTTATCTACGTCATATATTTTCCCGTCTTCACTCCTGCATATATCAGAAGTTTTCATATCTAAAGTTGCAAGTATTTGGTATTTTTCTACTCCATCTTCTTTATATGCTGCTAAAGTCCCCTGTTCAATAATAAAGCTGCTTTCCGTGTGCAGCAGCCTATATGCTTCATATTCCTTCGTCTTGAATCTCTTTGCAAAATCCTTTGCTAGTGTCTGAGGATTCTTCCCCTGTATAAGCATGGTGGTAATATTCTCACTTAGCACTTGTAGCATATGATCTTTTTGTTTCCATATTCTTGTTGAAAAGTCTGCACCGTTCCAAGGATATCTAATTAACTCTTCAACAGTCCTGGAATTAACCTGTGCAAATTCTTTGTGAAATCCATGGTACTGATCTATATTAAACCAGGTTCTATAATAGGAATCCGAATATACTTCTTTTAGGGTTTCTTCTCCTTTGCATTGATATTCTACAGCGTATAGTCGCTGTAATATAGCATCTATTTGTTTTTCCAATGCTTGATACCTTGTTATCCTTGCTTTTATAGACATATTATTAAGTTTTTGATTATACTTATTTAAGCTCTTATTAACAAGTTCTATAAAATCCTTCAAATCTCCCAATTCAATTTTATCTAAACTTTTTTGTGCGTCTGCATAAGATATTCCGTTTTCATCAGCATATCGTGCATAGAAATCATTAATAACTGATTGTATCTCTTTTTTTGCTTGTTCAAATGCTTTCTCTAAATCCTGATAATATTCTTTAACTTTTTTCTCCCCTGCAAGGAAGGTTTCTTCTTGTCTTTCTTCCCAATATTGCTTATCTTTCTCATTCATTAAGACTCACCTTCACTGTTAAACATCGGTGGTTCATTTGTCTTATTTTCTTCCTCAATCTGTTTAATTTCCTCATCCACGTTTTCAACCCATGGATGATTTGCAATAATGGTCCGGTTAGAAATTATGCCTTTGCTATTCTGGCAGTCTGTTATAGCAGCTGATTCATTGATGGCTATATCCCTGTTGAATATAATAATTACCTCTTTGTCGGATGGAGTACCTTTTCTGGTAACTTCCAGGTATCTATTCACAAAATAAAGGAGCTGTTCAAAGCTCCACTTAAAATTATCCTCCAACTTATTGCATTTAAGGTCCAATCCAGAATAAAGAAATTTCAAAGCTATTCCAGATGGACTATTGCCAATGCTGTCCTGGCCTTTATCAACTGCCTGGCCAAAGCGATATATGTCTTTAAGTAACTGTTTGAAATGCTTTTCAGCTGCATCAATGTTAATAGTATGTTCAATCTTATCCAGCCCACCATCTTCATCCAGCTTAACCGCTTTGTAATAGGCCAGGTCACGCATAAACTCAGATAAACTTTCACCACCGTATCCTTTCAGGGCATATACAATATCCTTGATTTCATCCAGCAGATTGGCCACATCAGACCGGGATAGATCATATTCATCTATCAACGTCTTAATAAATTGAAGATCTGGAAGTTCATAGTCATTGTTCTTCCATGGTACAAATGGAACTCTCTCCCACGAACCAGGTACACCGTTAATCGTGAAATGTGGTACCAGTATGCTACTATCATCCGGCTGGTCTAAATACTTTTCTGCATCCAGGATGACTTCACCGTCTTTGGTCATTTCATAATATTCGACTCCATCCGGAGTGTGGTATTCTATCTTGGTGACATACTTCTTTTCCTTACCTTCGTACACTTCAACTTGATAGTACCGTATCATGGCCTGTAGTTCCTCGTGGTCATTATCTACCCATAGAGGTATGCACTGCTCAGAAGGGATTTTCTTTGATCTCTTCTGTCCCTGCTCATCTATATATTCATAAGTCCATGCAATACCTTTGTTGCTGCATTCGGTACCCAGCTGCACCAGTCTATGCTGAAAACGCTTGCCTAAAGTTTCTTGAACTAATTCTAAATATCTTTTATCTTCGCATGTCATTGATAATGGCTTAGACAGGAGATAATTCACCTTGTCCTCAACAAACTCATGCATAAAGCCATGTGCCAACTTATGATTGGGCTTTGTTTCATCCAGTATTGGTTTTTCATTTTCATATCGGTACATTTTCCGGTCCAGAATATCATTCTCAACCTTATAATATTTTTCGCCCTTAATCATGAGCTGACGTTTTTTAGACTGCTCGAATTCATCTATGTAAATCTTAATCAGTTCCGGAGTAGTCAGCATATTTATATCATTTCTGAATTCCATATCTTCACCTCATCTATTTTAATACTGTCATGCCTTGTTTATCACAATTCTCAGCAACACCAGTTGTTGCATCCGGACCATCATCATGCTTATTCTTACCCTCACGCTGATATTTTGTCATGGCTGAATAGTATTCCGGCCATCTGTCTCTCCAATTTACAGGAAAGTATAAATGGTCCATAACCCAAGTTGCATTTGATAAAATACGGGCAATTTTGTTTTTATCCTGATGGAACCAGTGAATATGTGTTTTTATCCATCCGTATTTTTCTTTGAGAATTCTTTGAACATTTCTTGCAAAGCCACGGCCACCATTATTACTTTCAATGTCTGCCCATGTAACACTATTCTCGTATAATCTTCTGGCTGTTTCAGTCTCTGTTACTTCCATAGGTTCTTTAGTATAATAAACATCCAATACATAAGCTTCCTTCTGGTACACTCCGTAAATGATATTGCAAAGAAAATCATCTCCCTCATCAGCAGTATCACAGTATGCTTTAATTGCTGTAAATAATGTATTACCTTTATTATCTTTTGGAATATCTTCATAAACCTTAAATGAACTGTACAGCCTGCCTTTAAGATCAATAGGCTCTTGTTGATAGTTGGCACTTGCTATTTCCTCTCCCATAGCTCTTGTCTTATCAATGTAAGATTTATATGATAATATTTCAGGACAAAGCATCTGCTTCTTTTCTGGATCGACTAAAGCCTTCATGGAAATATGGCGAATCTTCCAACCTATTCCCTGGAAGTATTCCAAAGCCCTGCCGGCTAAATCATCACTGGCCCATCTGGTCATGATGATGATTATCTTGCCGCCTTCCTCAAGGCGGGATAGCATTGTATCGGTGAACCAGGTCCAGTGTTTATCTTTAACATTCTCGTTATATGCTTCCTCATCATTCTTAATAAGGTCATCAATAATCATCAGATTACAGCCAAAGCCTGTTGCAGTACCAGTTGGAGAAGTAGCAAGGTAATTGTTATAACCGCCCTCTAAACTCCAAAGGTTCATGGCTGCGTCTCCCTGCTTAATCCTTACACCAGGGAATACATCTGAGAACACAGGCCTGTACTGGTCTGCCTTTTCTTCCATGATGGAGTTACGAACATTCTTTGAAAACATTGTTGAAAGTGTTTCATTATAGGACCCGGTCATTATCTTTTGTGTCTTATCTTTACCAAGAACCCATTCAACAAATAATCCTGCTGTTCTTGACTTCCCATGTCTTGGGGGCAAGTTGACGATTAAAACTTCATCATCACTTTCATAAAATTCTTGAAGTTCATTACATAATCTGACCAGGTATTGACGGTTTGGTTTATAAAAATCAGGGGCTTTCAAATTACAATAATCAAAGAAGCTTTTTCTTGCCAATGCTTTTTTAATTTCAACTAAATTAAGCTTAACCATCTTCTTCACATTTCCTTGCTAAAGCCCTTAATTCCTCAACCGTCAATTCATCATAAGGTGATTTTTGATTTAGTTCACCACTTAATTCAAAATCACGCTTATCCCGCCACACATCAGGTTTACGATTTTTCAACCAAAATATCTGTGCAGTAACATCAGGTTGAACTTCTTTGATCACTTCTTTTGTAACTACCAACTTTGATTCAGACTCACCAGTGTGTGGGTTAAGTTCAGTAACTCTTTCTTTAGTTACTTCAACATATTTATAACCCAAGGCTCTTTTAAGCAAGGCATTTTCAACTTCAATATCAACAACTTCCTTACCCTTTTTTAGGGTGTCCGATATGTCCGAATATTTCTTTTTCCATTCAGCTAATGTTGACCTTGAAATTCCTATATTTTTAGCAATTTGTTCATCCGTCAATCCATCCCTTGCCCAGGCTTCCAACATAGTTAATCCGTCCTTTGTCAGCCACTTTTGATATTTGCCCTTCGCCACAAGGGTCACCACCTCGCTTCGATTGATACGGACACCTCGGCAGCGCACACACCCACGCACCGGTCCGCCGATATTGATTCCATACGCAGTTCAGACTGCACACTGCCGCCACCTCCTGAAAATGCGTGTAAAAAAGGACGGCCCGCAGGTCGTCCAATATATTGTTGTTATGTAGTTGGCAAGCGCTATATGTTGAAAAGTTGGTTGAAAAGGTGGAAAATAAGAAAGTAAACTGAAATGCATCCTAAAATTCACAAAATATACAGTAGCTCATTATAAACAATACCTACAACTTAAATCCTGGATGAGGGGGCAATCTGCTAATTGTATCTGCCATATTTTTGCTTTGTTGCTTGCGGCCACCCAAATCAATTTGGTAAGAACATACCGGACATACAAGATCTATGTCATGATATCCACCATGCTGCAGCAAACACAGTTTTTTATCTCTTTGCCAACATACAGGACAATATGGACCAATCTTTTCATTATTGTGTTTTCTAAAAAACATTTTGTTATCATAGTCAGGTTCCATTTCATTTTCAAGGTTAATACTATCCTGTAAACTTTTCAGTTGCTCTCGAAGCTCGTTATTTTCCTGTTGCATATCCCTCATAGCCTGCTGTAAATCAAGTAGCTTTTCGTATAAGCCGATATCACCAGCTTTTTTGGCAACTGATATAGCGTCTTTGACTGCATCGTACCATCCCATTACCATCTACTCCTTTTTTCTTGATTATAATTCTAAATTGAACAAAATTCAAGAAAAAAGCGCCTACAAAACCTTTATTTGATCTAACTGCTAATTCGCCTTATTGCTGTCTCAAAATACTTCCTATCCATCTCAAACCCGGTAAACTTCCTCCCGCTCCGAATACAGGCGACCGCTGTCGTACCGCTGCCCATACAGCTGTCCAAAACCAGTTCCCCGGGATTTGTGTATGTTCGGATAAGATATTCAAACAGTGCGACCGGTTTCTGCGTCGGATGCAGGCCGCGTTCACATTTAATCTCCAGCAGCTGGCGGGGATAATGGACAATGCAGGTTTCAGTGTCATGTGACAGGCTTCCATCCATGCGATAAACGGAATCACCATGTTTCGGTAGTGATTTTCCACGCCGCTTTATCGGCTTATCCAACACAATGATACCCTGCGGGTTATAAGTCGGCTGGTGTTTATAAAACACGCAAACTTCTTCAATGCAGCGCAGTGGCTGTCTTTTTGCGTTGGCAAATCCGGTCGGCATATTTTTATACCAGTACCAACAATACCGGAACAGTTTTGGTTGGCTTGAAATCAGTCGGGTGGTGAACGGCTGGCAAGCCGTCAACACGATTGCGCCGTTGTCCTTAATGATTCTTAGGTACTGATGCCAGAGTTCCGGAAAGGGAATTACGCTGTCCCACTTACAGTCCGTGATGCCATAAGGTAAATCACAGAGAATCATGTCAATGCTTTTGTCCGGGTACATAGTCATACCGGCAATGCAATCCATGTTGTAAATGTGATTAATATATTCTTCCATGCGGCTCCTTTCTGTCGGCCCCGCACGTTCTAAGGCACGAAAAAGCGCCCGATGTGTACCGGACGCCTTTTGCGAAATTCCTTGATTATATAGTACCATAAATAAAATACTGGAAAAGAACGATTTCAACTGGTTTCTGCCGGAAAGTGCCGGGATTTTTAATACTAATCCGTTTTGAGCTGCAATGTAGGAAACTGTATAACTTTAGGACGAGACAATGTTCCTTCCGGTAAATCAAGAAGTTCTTCAACCATTTTAGGTCTAAGACTAAGGTTCATAGAATTTGCAAGTTCTTCCATAAATTCATCCGGCGTAAATACATTTTCCTCAAGAAGCATATTAACAGCTGCCCTTAACATAGAAGGAGATGCAGTTTGTAGTCTATCATCTAAAGGCTCGGATTTTCTTTGTCCTCTTTTCTGAAGGGTTCGGATCATCCTTTGATAATCATCCATAGAGATTATTCCTAAAGAGTAAGAACGACGAATCATTGCTTGAATGGATACTTTCCATTTTGCTTTTAATTGAGTATAATATGGCAGTTCTGTTGCATGCCCTTCTACATCTCTTCGAAATGTTTGTTCAGGCAACAAAAAAGCTGAAGCAAATCTATTGGCTTCATCTTCACGCTCCTTGAATTCATCCCGGTCTAATGCTTCTATGTCTTCGCTCCATTCATGCAAACAGATATGGCCAAGCTCATGGGCAACATCGAAATGAATTCTTGCAGCAGAAGTCTTATTACTTGAATATGCGATCAGGTAAACAGCATTGCCATCAATGTTTACCATAGCGCTGAATGCATCAATTTTGTCGGTTCGTGTGGGAAATGTAGTAACTAAAATACCATGTTGTTCTGTCTCGTACACCAAGTTTTTGATTGGTTCATTACCTAAGTTCCATTGGTTCCTCAGTTTTGCAGCAGCTTCTTCAGGACTAAGTTCTGAGTAATCCACAGCTAAATATTGCGGAAATTTGATGTATTCTTGAAGAAAAGAATAAATGGCTGCAATTAAATTCATCTTCTGAATTTGTTCATCACGATATTTTTTACTTGTCGTTAATTGCGCACGAAAATACGTTGAACCGGTAGCAACTGGAATGTCCTCTTCCAAAAAGAAGTTCGTTGGAAAACCTAAAACCGAAGCTATTCTATTAACTGTTTCCATATCTTTTGGATGGTTCAATCCAGATTCATACATCGATAATGTTTGTCTTGAGCAAGAAATTTTATTTGATAACTCTGCAACGGTTAACCCATTATATATACGGGCTTTTTTTAATCTAGTCCCTTGAAATGCCTCGACAGACATTACAGTTCCTCCATTCATTCGGTTAGAAAAATATCATTTGTTAATGGGCCCTTCAGCGGTGTCTGTTTTTTCTGGAGAAGTGTCCTTTTTTAAAGGATTTCCACTTCTTTTAGCAACTCTGGAAAGGCTCGTATTTTGTAGCGTTAAGTTGTGTGTAGGATGGTTGGCTGGATCATGCGGGTCACTTACAGTAGAAACAATGATGCTCTCATTAACAGGAATGTAATCACTCCAATTTGCTTCATCCACTATGTCTAGATTAGCATCCAGTGTAACTGCTCGTACGGAATGCAACTCACCCTGTGACGCATCAAACAGAACCAGTACATACCTTTTTATATCAGACACTGGACCAAAAGAATCCTGAATTAGGTCTGTAAACTTTTCTTTTAATCGGTCTTCATCTTGAAAATTGGAATACAAGCGCAATTGTCCTGGATACGCTAATAAATCCGCATTGACATAGTGAGAAAGAATATCTATGTAGTGCATGTTTTTCCGCTTAAGAATGTCAGCAGATACTTGAGAATATCTATTTTCTCGCATAAGGGTATAAATATATCCAGGCTTAGACTCATAAATCAAAACCGTAGCCCAATAGCCGCGTTTTGTTATATGCGTCTTACAGTTCACATTTCCGAGCTTCTTACAGAGATTTGTATTTACAAAATCCCAAAATCTTCCTGGCGTACCATTTCCGGTAATAAAGTTTTGCTGAGCAATCTCTTCTTTCACTTGTTCTGCTGCGTCTGCGATACTCTGAACAATCACAGTAGCAACTGAGGGATTGGTTCTGAAACTCTTGGATTCGCTCATTGGCAACGCCTCCAGAAAATTAATTTTACATAATTATAGGCGTTTCAATGAAAAATGTCAACTTTAATTTGTGAACAAATTATGATCTTGATAAACCGATTCTGAAAAAACTATCTGGTCAGCCCCTTGCATCAATTGTAAAAGTGCAACCTTAGCACGTTCTCTTGTTTGGCTTTTGCTGTAATGCACCAGCTCAGCAATTTCTTTCCACGTCGGCCTGCGTTTATGTGCCTGCTTTCGATTTTTCGGGTCACCCATGTAGCGCAGCTCCAATATGTACCGGTCCGTCGGATCCAGCTTGCCGAGGGCAACACCCAGCCAGTTTTTTGCGTCTCGCAACTCCGCGATGCGACGGGAACAGCGCTTGATTTCATCGTCATAATACCGGACTTGGTTGGCAAGTGCCATGGATGCCGTAAGGTCTGTGGTCATACCCTTGCCGCCGGGCAGCCCCGATAGGTTGGCAGGCGGCAGGACAACCTTATTTTTTTCCATTTCACAGTTTCGGATGGTGGCAAATTCCTCGGCGATCATCGTGGGAATGTCATAATAAATTTTCAGCAGATTTTTCACTTCATCGACCGTCATTAAACCATCCTTTCTGTGTGCGATAAAATCATGCAGCCTATTTCACAATCTTCAGCGGCAACCCCGGATATGTCTCATCCCACAGCTTTCGCTTAATTTTAAACTCCTTGGTCTCCATTCCTTTGACGTCCTCCACCCAAATCCGGCCGCCGGCGCAGATGATAAAATCCGGGCGATACCGGATTCCTCCGGGAAGCAAGAAACTCGGCTGGCGGTTAAACCATGCAATTTTCTGCATGGCTTTCAGGTTCTTCAGTTCACAGTACCGTCGGGCCTCCGCTTTGCTGTCAAAAGTGATGCCGTCCACAACGGTTTTTCTGTTCCGATATTTGTTCTGCCTGCTCTGCCGTGGCCGTGTCGATTTCCGAATTGTGCTTGATGGTGGGACAAAGTCCGGAATAAATCTTGTGCTCATGCCTTTCGCCTCCTGTAATCTCCCGCTGTCAGTGCCACTGCCTTGTAATGGTCGGAGCACAGCCGGCTGTAAGCGCGGTCACCGCAAGTTTTTCGCAACTCATTATCCGTCAGCATCAAGTTGCTGGTGATGATGGTCGGCTTGTTGTTGCGGTATCTCTCATCCAGAATCACCATGAGTTCCTTGCGCGTCCATTCGCTGGACTTTTCAGCCCCAAGGTCGTCGAGGAGCAACACCTGCGCCAGAATTGCCTTGTCCAAAATTCGAACCTGTTCTTCCTCGTCGGAATGACCGTACATCATCATCTCGAGCTGCTGCGGAACGTTCCAATAGACCGCTCGGTATCCGTCTTGCAGGGCACAGTTCAAAATTGCACAGCCAAGATGCGTTTTTCCGCAGCCGACAGCCCCCATCAAGATTAATCCGCGCCCCGTGCGGAAATTTTCCTCACGGTTCAGAAGATAGTCCTTTACGGCCTCGAACGCTCCTTCCGTCCCGGGAACACGGCGATAGCCTTTCAGCGTTGCGCCTGAAAACATATCCGGAATATCCGCCCATTGACGACGGCGCTGACGTGCTGCTTCCAGTTCACGCGCTCGTCTTTTTGCATCTTCGGCCTTAATTTCAGCGTCTCGGCAGGAACACGGCTTTTTATAAATCGCCCGTTTGCCGCCGACCCGAATACCGACCGCATAGATATGCTCTCCGCACTTTGGGCATATTTCGCCGGTATCGAAAACATCCGGACGCTGCAGAATTTTTTCGTCAATCACATGATTCACCTCGCAAAAGCTTTATAGCGGTTCGGGTCTGTAAAGTCCGGCCCTTGCGTCGGTGACCGTTCCTTGTTTTCCCTGTCTTCGTTTTGCAAAACACTGCGCACGTACGAAGCCGACCGTCCCTTACAGCGTCTGGTCTCCTCTATCGCTTTCAGAATCCGCGACACGGGATAGGTCTGAAACAGTTCCTGCAAAATACTTCCGTCTTTCGCTGACGGCATAGGATTGACTTTTTCCTCGAACGCCTGACAGACCGTTTCAAAATTTTTCTCCGCCCCACCGTCGGATGTAACGTTCGATGTAACGCCTTCTACCGTAGAAGATGATGGGGTATTTATTACACTAAGCTTATTATGGTTAGGTACTTTTAGGTTAGGTAAGGTAGTACCGTTACATAACGTTTCTGTAACGTTACAATCACCGTTACAAGGTGTTACAGATTCTTCTTGCTTTGGCGTTACTGTAACGCTTTGTTTTTTCTTTTTCCGCTCCCTGCATTTCTGAACCCGACGACGTGTATTTTCTCGCTGCTTTTCTATATAGTCCAAAAGAAGTGTTGCACGCTGTTCCCAATTCCGGATATGTATCGTTCCGTCCTCGTGCTTTTCTAAGAAATTAATTCTAATCAGCTCATTGTAAAATTTCAGCGCACCTTTTGAACCGCCTTTGTCCCAGCCCGCAGCCCGTGAAATCGCCCTTGGGGGGAAATTTGTGATGTCGCCATCCGGAGCAGCCGCAGCGGCCCATGTCCAAAAACAAACCATCAGGCCAACGGCGTGTGCGTTTGTGATGCCCAAGGCATCTGCCAAATTATAAATTTTATCGTGTTCTCGGATTCCGTCGTCCACCTGAATCCATGCCATTGTTACACCGTCCTTTTTAAAATACCGTTACAGGCTTTCCGGTTGCCCGCTCAATTACCCTTTGAAACTGTTTTGAATTTGCATTATTGGAGGAAAGATGCAGTAAATAAATCTGACGTACTGTCCGCATATCGTTTACCTTGAAGAAATCCAACACATGTTCCAAGCCAAAGTGAGAACGCAGCAGTCTTGGTTTCATGGATTCCGGCACCAGTCCGTTCCGAATGTTCTGCTCCAAAATTGAAAGGCTGTAGTTGCATTCAATCATGATAACGTTCAAGTTGCTAAATCGATTCAGTAGGTAATAGGTATCTGTGACAAACAGCAGTTTCTCCTTTGCCGCCATGGAATAGAGCAGATATCCGCATGGTTCCGCTGCATCGTGTTTTGTTTCGACCGGCAGAACAGCCCAGCTTTTTAAATAAAACTGCTCATTGACGCGGACTACATGCTTGCGGTAGGGCCTGTCTATGTCTTTGATATTTGAAAATGTACCTGCAGTCGCGTAAAGGTCAATTCCTCTGGAAGCCAGTCCTGCGGCGCCTTTTGCGTGGTCCATATGTTCATGAGTGATTAGGCAACCGGATACACGGGGCAGCAAGTCCAAATAGCCGGATAACATCTTTTTAGCGGGAATGCCCGCTTCCAAAAGCAGGACACTCTCACCGTCGTCAACAGCGTAGGAGTTGCCGGAGCTTCCGGAAGCAAGGCACGTAACTTCAATCATGGATTAAAACCCCGGGTCATAAGCGGCATCAAACGATTTTTCCGCAGGCTCGGATTTCTGCTGCTTCTGCTTTTTCGATGCCTGTTTGGGCGTCTCCTGTGCCGATGCAGTAGCCTCTTTCTGAGCTTCTTTCTTTACCTCACCGGTATCCTGATCCACATGAATGTCAACCGGCTCCTGATTTGCTTTTTCTTGAATTTCTTGCTGTACTTTCTCGGCGGGATCGATTTCCCGATATGCGTCCGGTCCAAGTTCCACGACCTCGTCGGCGCTGTAAATACCCATAATCATGTCCGGACAATTCAGTCGGCCGAAGAAGGAAGCCGCACGATATCGGAGCATGACTTCCGGCATGGTTTTCCATTTGGAACCGTTCTTATCCAGCCATCCTTCATCTTTGGCCATCTGCATGGTGATAACCGGGCCTTTCACAATATGCCCGTTATGGTCCTCCGCATAGGCGTAGCAGGACATATTCATGCCGGTTCCCTCCAGATGATACTGCAATTCCGTCTTGTATTTTCGGCTTGCATTAATCATCGCCACAATATACTGGCTGCTCCAAGCCGGACGGCCGTTGACGATGTAGAGGTTCTGCATCACCATCATGGGACTGGTGTTCAGCCTGTTCGCCATTTCCAGGGCAATGATGCAGTTGCCGATATTGCCTTGATAATCTTTCGGTACGATAGTGGAACTGGCAAGGGCCTGCGCCATACGCTGGGCCACCTGAAACTCTTGGAATCCGCTGAAAATATTGGTTCCAAGCGTAATATCTTTTGCCTGCATTGCAGCAGTCATTTCCTTTGCGTTACTCATATAGAATCCTCCTTATTAATTTTAGAATCGGTACACTCATTCTTTCACTTTCACTCGAAGTTTCCGGTCCGACGCGGACACATGCAGTCGGATAACTTGTGATTGAATCGGAAAATATTGCGTAATCGATTCTGCATTGTCAATCCATACAGGAACCGATTTTCCAAACACACCGGAAAGCGTATTGATAATATCCAGTCCGGCGTTGAGCCGTGCGGCGCTGTTCAGATTGGTTCCATATTCGATACCGTTGACCGTTGCCTCACAGCAGGGCTTTATGCCGCCGTTCACCTGCATATCAAACAGTTTCCACCTGACCAGCTGAAATGCGCTGTTGACTTTTTCTTCAATGTCCTTCGCTTTCTGCTGCGTAAACTGCTCAGCAAGTTGTAAGCCTTTATCATATGTAGCCAGCATCCCGGAAAGTTCCTTTTCCCGTTGTTTCAATTCCTCAATCCGCTTATCCTGACGGGCTGCAATCTCTTTGTTGAGAGCACGTTTTTTCAATTGATCCAAATCAGCTGACACATTTTTAATCTGTTCCTTGAGCATAGTCTCCCGCTGTCCCGAAGCTGACAGCACCGTCTCAAGCTGCTTTTGAGCATCCTGTAATTTTCGGTTCAGCTCATGAAATTCATCCGTAGATTCAAACGGTGCAGGCTTCACATATTGCTTGATGCAGTGGTCAAGGCGGGACTGTAGGCTCTTCATCTTTTGGGAATCCTCTTCAAGCTGCTGCTTTAGTTCCGCGGCATCCTGCACCATACTGTCCCGGGTGGATTTCAGGCTCTTGCCTTTCTCCGAAATTTCTCGGAGTTTCCGCGCTTTCTGCTCATTGAAATCGTTCAGAATCTGCTCTTGCTTGTCCGGAGGGAACTCTTGTCCGCAAGTGGGACAGATGTTATCTTCCGGGTTTAGTTCCTGTTCGAAGATTTGTTTTCCCTGCTCCCGCAGGTCATCCATTTCTTTTGTCATGCGATTAATAAATTCCTCGTCGGACTGCAATTTAGTTTGAGTGGAAGCTATCTTTCCGGAAAGTTCTGCAATCTCGGCTCGGAGCTTTGCGGCTTCCGATTCGATTCCGGCATTTCCTGCAGTTGTTCGGCGGTTGTACTCTACCGATGCCTTTGAAATTTCAGCCTGAATCTCGGAGATTTGCCTGCGAATCGCAGAAACCGATTCTCCGTTGAGCAATGCACTGATTTCACTTTCTAGTTTGATTTTCTGCTTTTGCAGCCGTGCCATCGCCGGTCCGTCATTTGGCTCCGGTAAATCCACAGGCTTAGCCTTTTCAGCCTCATCAATCCGTTCTGGCATCCCTCGCAGCTCATCATTGATTTTACGGCGCTGTGCCTTGGTTATCTCCACATATTCATCAACGGATTTAAACCCTATGTAGCCGCCGAGAGATTGCAGTTCTTTATGTGCATTGATGATTTCCCTGTCATCTAAATTCGGAGCAAACGCTTGGATTAACATATCCCGCCGCTCATTCCATTTGAGTTTTCCTGCAAACATATCCGGGTCGGTCAGCAGTCGAAAGGTCTTTTCCTCACAAAGCCCGGCGACAAACGCGTTATATTCCTTCTGCGGTTTTGGAACATCGTTAATATAGAATTCTGTTGTGTTTCCCTTGAATTTCCGTTCCGCCTCACCATTCTTGCGAGTAAACACTTGATGGTATACCCGCCGCAGAGTAAATGTTCCTCCGGCATCGTCCGTAAATTTTCCTGTTACGGATGCCTCCAATCCATCCACCACATGGCCCATTTCGTCTCTCGGAAGAATATCGAAGTTGGAACTTCCGGAGGAGTCTTTGCCAAACAGAAGCCAGAAATAGGCATCCGCAATGGTCGTCTTTCCTGTTCCGTTGTCACCGTAGATATCCGCATCATGGCCATTGGGCGCAAATTCAAATCGATTCACACCCTTAAAATGGTCAAGGGCCAAATACAGCAGTTTCATGCAAATTCACCTTCTTTCTTGACGTTTGAAACGATGATTGCTATACTTAAATTAAAGGGATTTGGTTTGCCGTTTTCGGTGTTGTCAGCGCCGAGAGCGGCCTTTTTTTCTGCCACTTGCAGTGCTGCATGATATGCCGCTTTCAGCAAATCTGCCGCAACTTGATAAGTTTCCCGGTCAAACACGGATGCGTCATATAGCGCACAAAGATAGCCGGTTCCGATATCATATTCACGCTTGGCTTCTTCCGGGGTGCGTCGGCTTGCAATCCACTGGGCCTTAACCTGTACTTCCCTTGCCACATTGTCAAATATGGTTTTCTTTGTCACGCTGTTTCATTCCTTTCTGATTTTAGATATAAATTCCGGTCGTTACGGGCAATATCAAGCGTTCCCTCCGATAGCCTTGCCTGTCCAACCGCTTCGGCAACCAGCGCCGCTATATACTCAATTGCCATATGATGTTTCTGAGCGGTGTACCGAAGCGCAGCATGGTACTCATCCTCCGTTAACTGCGGAACCTGCTGCTTGACGAGTTCCCACAGCAAGGCCGAGGCAAAGGATTCGCATCTGCGCATTTTTGTCCCTCCTAATTGTTTTTAATTGACATTTTCTTCTGAATTGCTAAAATATATATTGTTTCTTGTTACTTTTCACAAGAGCCGCTTTTTCGATGCCAGTCGGAGAGCGGCTATTTTTATTTTTGCAAACTCACTGTTTGTCACATCTAACGCTGCCTTAATTCTATATGAAGTCCATCCTGCAGATTTCATTCGTGTGTAAATTTTTGCAGCGTTTTCAAGATCCCATTCACCGTGGGCACCGCGCATAACTTTTCTTTCCCACTTGCTCATCGTTTGACGTGTACAATCTGCTTTTTTACAGTGAAAGCAATCGTGATTGCATTTCACGTTCTAACACCTCGCCGGATTTTTTCATGTAGATATAGCCCCATCTGCACCATACCGATTTTTGTATCTCGTTTGACAGCTAATTTATATTTCTTACAGAATTTGCGGCATGTTCGTTTATGCTGTTTGCATGGACAACGAAGACATGGGTCAATCATACTCAGGCCTCCGTTTCGATGCACCCAATAGTGCCGGTTGCAATCAGCGTTACTGCGCCAATGATACCTGTTACGGCCCAAACAGGGGCGCTGGCGACAAACAACCCAACGCCAACCAATACGGCGATTTTGGAACTTAATCTGATGTGTTTCATATGTATACCTCCAGCTGGTAATTGTTAAACCATCCAGCGTAATCGACCATTTATTCCACTCATTGTGCTACTCAATTTATCTATGCAGGCTTTCACGTCAGGTATTGGAGTCATAGCACATGAACCAGTTCGCTCACACCACCAAGCACACTCAGATTCTATACATGTGCAATCCTGCTTAAGTTGGTTTGGCATGATGCTAAACAGAGGGCATATCTTTTTCTTGTTATCCATGTTTCTCGTTTTCTCCTTTCAAAATTCCTTTTTTGATTAGCTGAAACCGTGTCTCACATGACGGACATATGTACCCGGGCTTATCTTGTTCAGCGGCAATAATCCATTCGCGGCCGCAGACTGTGCAACGGGCGGTCATGGTGTAGGCTCCAACTTCTGATTCAGTATCTGAACAGCGGTCTCCAACACGGCTTTGTCATGCGCAAACACACTATCGCAGTCATCGTCCATCAATGCTTCTCGGTCTTTAATTAAATCTTTGAGGCCACTTATGATTTCAGATATTTCCATTTGGTTATCCTGCTGAGATTGGCTACCCTCAAAAGCGTTCAGCCGTTCCAGCTCGTCTGCCGCCTGCGTCATCAGTGCACAGTGTCCATCTTTGCAGTTGTGTTCATATCCACAGCCGCTGCACCCAGCCTTGTGGCTCTTCAATGCGCCAATCAGTTCATGTACATTCATGTTTTCTTCTCCTTTCGCTTTTCCTCGTATTCGTACAAGTCATCAAGATAGGCTTTATCAACTGCACGATATGCTACGCCAAGCATTTCAATCACACGGTCCTCATATGTCTCGCTGGCTTTCTTCGATAATTCCCTGCCGTCCCATAGGTCAAGCAATCGGTCCCGTTCTGATTCTGAGATAATTCCATATCCATATGCCTCTATGATGTCATCTCTGCTGCCGTAATTATTGAGGTCCGCATATGCTTCTTGCAGATTTTTTAATTGCCGCTTTTTTTGCAATCCAAGTTTGCGCTTACGGTATTGGGCGGTCGCATTTGCAATGATTTTACGGGCGGTTGCGATGTCCTGCTTAAGTTGGCGGTATTCACTGTCAGATTGGATTTTCATGCTTGTCCCTCCCTATCTCTTATTCATTAAGAACATGGATAACAATACGATACAAGCGCAAAAATCATACGCCCACCACTCGGAAAGTCCTATCATTTTGCAAAGACCAATTGTTATCAAAAGTGTTACTATAAACGCTATTATTTTTTTCAAGTACTCTCCCTTCCATGTAGGCACATCATGGTCCGCTTTTCACGCAGTACCTTAATCAGTTCAGGAATGTTCATCTTTATCCCTCCATAAACTTTATAAATGGTCTGCGCGGTATTTTCACTCGCCTCCCTGATACAATTACAGGAAAACCCAGCATTTCCGGTTTCTCTCTTGCGAGTTCCCTGATGTCTTGCGCATCCATTTGCAGTATTTCCGCTATATCGGATGCAAGGAGAACTTCGCGGTTGCAGGCTTTAACTTCGTCAAGCGATTTCATTTGAATCACCTTTTGCTATTAGACTGGATTTTTTAAACAAGCTCGGTTTTCGGTTTTGCTATTGAAAATTGAAAACTGTTAAATCATTTATGTACCCTCTTTCTCTTTTTTATGAATAAGCTCATCCAACGCCTTCCGGAAGATTTGTTCGGCATTTTTGGGGCTGCGATGCCCATTTAGAACAGCGCTTACGTATTTGGGATTGTAGCCAAGCTGTTCTGAAAGCTGTTTAGCTGTTAAGTGATGTAGGTGCAAATTACCTATAATTTCACCTGTCCATTGTGCAGGCATACAAAAATCACCTCCATACAAGTTGTTTTGTTGAACTTTGTAATCATTTGTGCTAACATAATAATGCTAACAAAATTCAGCACAAATATTACGTAAGTCAAGAATTTATTACGATGGTAATCATCTTGGCTCTATATTAGCATACCTTCGTAATAATATCAACCCCCAAAATGATTACTTTCGTAATATTTGTGAGAGTGCATATTTTTATGGGGTGAAAATTGTGTTTTATGACATATTCAAAGAGCTGTGTGATAAAAAAGGCGTTTCGCCGAGTAGAGCATGTTTAGAAATGAATTTAAGCCGATCTCTCGGCGCAAAGTGGAAAAACACGGGAGCAAATCCAAGCTTTGATGTTTTGTCAAAAATAGCTGATTATTTTGGTGTATCCATCGATTATCTTCTTGGAAATACGCAAAAAGAAAAGCCTGCACAGAACGTGCAGGTTAGAGATGAAAACAATAATATTGTTGTGCTGGACGATGAAACCCGTGATCTGATAGACAGTTTGCGTTCCAAACCGGAAATGAAGATGCTGTTTTCCGTAAGCAAAAATGCTACAAAAGAAGATATTATAAGAGCTGTCAAAATAATTGAGGCATTAAAAGACCAAAAGGAAGGCGAAGAATGATTGGATTACGTTATTCGCTATATCAACCTTCCTTGTACAGTAAAGGGTGTTACTGTTATGGACGAGGAAGGATTTTTTAATGTCTATATCAATGCAAGGCTCAGCTACGAAAGCCAACAAAAAGCAATTAGGCATGAATTAACACATATTGCGAGAGATGATTTTTTCAGAATAAGTAAATTAGAAGAAATTGAAAATATGTAAATAAAAATACGCTTGTAATGGGTTATCATAATTTTAGGTGGTTATATTATATGAATTGTAAAAAATGCAAGGCGACCATACCAGATGGCGCGAAATATTGCCCTTGGTGTGGCCGAAAACAATTCAGAGATAAATTAAAACACGAGAAGCGACCTAATGGTGCCGGAAGTGTCTATAAACTGCCGGGGAAACGCAAAAGGCCATGGGCAGCGGTAATCAGTAAATCCCACAAGAAACGCGTCTATATAGGCTTTTATGCAAGTAAAGCAGAGGCAATGTTAGCCATCAGCAGAGCTTCTGCAAAACAGATATCGGACAGTTACAACGATACCATTGCATCAGTTTATGATGCTTGGAAAAAAGTGCATTTTCCGGAGTTATCGAGCTGGGGCGTGCAGGGATATGAAACCGCATGGACGTATTTTGATGAAATAAAGCATATAAAAATGCGTGACGTAAAAACGGATATCCTGCAATCCGTCATTGACAAAGCAACTGCGGCAGGTAAGTCTCGTAGTATCTGCGAAAAGATTCGGAATCTTGCCAGTCAATTATGCAAATACGCCATGCAACAAGACACCATCAGTAAAAACTATGCGCAATTTCTGGTATTGCCCAAAAATACCACGAAAGAAAAAACAATATTCACAGATGAAGAAATTGCCACGCTGTTTGCCCATAGCGATGACAAAAACGTACGAATTATTCTAACGTTGATTTACACGGGGTTTCGTCTGAATGAGCTTCTAAGTGTTGAAGTTTCTAACGTGAATATCGATGACGGATATATCATTGCCGGAGAAAAAACGGAAGCCGGGAAAAACCGAGTAGTGCCGATTAACAGTAAAATCATGCCTTTTATCCGCGAATGGTACGATACATCAAAGAAAAACGGATATAAATATTTGCTTGTAAACAGCCAAGGCGGAAAAATACAGGCCAATAATTTCCGGAAGCGCGGGTTTTACAAGGTACTTGGAGACCTCGGCATTCAGCCACACATTGACAAAGACCATCCGGCAAGTAAATACGCACGCCTTACCCCACATTCCACGCGTCATACCTTTGCCAGCCTTGCGGTTCGTGCAGGCGTGGAGCCAAAAACATTGCAGACGCTGATTGGGCACGCGCACTATACCACAACCGCAGATGTTTATATTCATGAGAACATCAAACAGCTGAAAGAAGGCATATCAAAATTATGACGTTGCTTACAAATTGCTTACAAAATGCTTGAAAATAGACGTTTCATACACGTTGCTTACAAATAGCTGATTTTTCCCATTATTATGCGGTATATTGCTTCCTTGGTAAGGACGAGGTCACCAGTTCGAATCTGGTTAGCAGCTCCAAAAAAATCCGCATGGCTCTAAGCATTGCGGATTTTTTTGATATTTATTATTAACTTTAAAAATACCGCTTTTGACCGCATTTGACCTTACACGAAGGGTCAAAATAGGGTCAAAAAATTATGCTCAGTTCCTAGGTTCTATGTCAATAGTTGGATTATCTAAAATAAAAAAAAATAGAGCAGCTTAATACCGCTCCATCCGGCGTTTCCATCATCTTCTTTACGGCGTTGACAAACCTTTTGATTTGCAACGCAAATTAAAAGGTTGGATTTGCTCCTGATTGGTCCATATTCCTCATAACTGCTGAGGTATGCGCGCGAAGCGCGAATGCCAAAGCAGCTTTGAGAAAATCCTAATTTTCAGAGTCAATCAGCTTGCCGCTCGGTCGGCAAACAGGATATTTAACTGATTTAAAACTTTGTCCCAATTTCGACACCTGCAGGTTCAATGTTCGACAATCTTTTTCGACGCCAAATACAACATTTTACGCAAGGAATCATCATTCGTAAAGGATGGCTTATTTTTCGTGATTCGCCGAAACTGGCGATTCAGTCCCTCAATGATATTTGTTGTATCTATGATTTTCTGAATCTCAGCCGGGTATGCGTAAAATGTGGAGAGAATTTCCCAGTTGTCTTCCCAGCTCTTCACACAGGAAGGATAAGATTTACCCCATTTTTCTTTGAAACGACTGAGATTCTCCAAGGATTCCTCTTCTGTCACAGCTTGGTAAACCAACTTCAGATCCTTCATCAGCGATTTGATGTCTTTATAACTGACATAGCGGGTACTGGACCGAATCTGATGGATGATACAGCGCTGAATCTGTGCCTGCGGATATACTGCTGAAATGGCATCCTGAAATCCTTTCAGGCCATCTACGCAAAACAGGTAAACATCAAGCACACCGCGGCTTTTCAGGTCATTGAGTACACTGAGCCAGAATTTACTGCTTTCATGTTCTCCAATCCAGACGCCCAGAGTATCCTTACGGCCATCCATATCAATGCCCAATACCACATAGGCCGCCTTTGTTTGATATTGATGATTCTCTTTCACCTTATAATGAAACGCATCCATGAAAATAAACGGATACATAGGATTCAAAGGACGGGATTGCCACGCTGTAATTTCCGGCATAATCTTGTCTGTGATTTTAGGCTCTATGTCAATAGTTGGGGTAACCCAAAATGGAAAGGCTCTATGTCAATAGGGCTCTATGTCAATAGTTGGGGTAACCCAAAATGGAAACACCGGATGGAGCGGCGTTAAGCTGCTCCATTTTCCGTTGAATGATGGAACATGTGAAGAATACGATTGCGGAAGCGACGAAAATTACGATAACCGTAGGCATTGCGTTTGAGTACCTTAATCTTGTTGTTAACCCCTTCGGTAAAACCATTGGTGTAAGGACAATCAAACGAATTTAGAATACCTTTTGACCAGCGGACCATGGTATTTCCACAAGCAACAAATCTTGAAAGTTCACTGTTTTGTGCGGCCATAATCCAATGGGATAGCGCTGTCCGTGCGGACACGCTGTCAGAAGATTCAAGGACTTTGAAAAACTGTTCTTTCAGAGAGTAGGCTGTCAGCAGACGGTTACTGGCATAGAGCATAAGATCGACCTGTTGCTTTTGCTCCGGAGTGAGAAATTGATATCGCTTGTTCAGTAAGATTCGGGAGCGTTTAAAATAAATTCTTCGGGTTTTACTGAATTTTTTCTGTTCTTCCTTGCGAACGGCTTCAAAGGCCCAAAATACTTGGCGAATGTAATGATATTTGTCAATGACATAATTGGAATCTTTAAAATATGTTTGAGCAATACCGGCGTATGTACTCCACATATCGCTGACAAAATGTTTGGTTTGAGAACGGTCAAGCTGGCCGAAATATTCTGTCAGTTTGTGGTTGTAACGAGCAGGAAGAATATCAAGGATTCGGTGACGGACCGGATCGGTCAGAATGCACTGATATTTCTCGCCGCTTGTATTGCCTTTAAACTCATCAATCGATACAACTTCGGGTAATTTCTGCGGTTTACCATAGTTGATACAATCAAAAATCCGGATAATAGTTGCAACCGAAAGATTTACTTCACGTGCTACACTGGTAAAAGAACGCACGTCGGAAAGCTTTGAAATGATATATGAGGCTAAACGGTTTGTCATGCGATGATATCTAGGCAAAAACGAGTTATCTTCAAAGAAACGCTTTCCACAAGAATGGCAGCGATATCGGCGCTTTCGTAGAATCAGGGAGGTATGTTTGCCAAAAGCGGGAATGTCTTTTACTGTTTGACAACGGTAATCATGAACGTAGCTGGTTTGATGGCCACAACAGGGGCAAACATGCGGTTTTCTCGGTAACTCAATAAAAATTTCCGTTTTATCAGGCAATTGCCTCACATTTTTTACGATTACCCCTTTTAATCCAAGCAATTTTTCGATAGAATGAGTACAGAGCATATCGATGACCTCCCAAATGGTGGTGTGGTAATCTCCATTTTAAAGGTTTTTCATCGAATATGCTCTACTTTTTTGCTCCCTTTTCGCAGACCCTATTCGTTACACCCCAACATTTATTATAGAGCCTGATTTTACTGACTAGCTCCGGGGATATCTCTACATCGTACAGATTTTTAATTTGTTCAGCGATATCCCTCTGGCTCATTCCACAGGAGTATAGAGCCAAAATTTTTTCTTCCATCCCTTCGGCGTTACAAGTTATATTTGCCGATGATTTTCGGCTCATATTCACCGTTACGGTCACGGAGAATTTTTACAGGAATCTCCCCAATCTGCGTTTTTACGGTCTTCTTGGAATATCCGTTTCTGTAGTTTTTCGACCCTGCCGTTTCATCAACATTTGACAGTCTCTTGCTTTTTTCGTAGCCTAACTTTTCCTCCAATTCGCTCTCCATTACTTGCTGGAGAACATCACGGAACATGTCTTTCATTGCTTCCATGACATCTGCAATGCTGCTAAATTTCTGGCTGTTGACATATTCTCTTTAAAAGTTCTGCCGGTACTCTACTTATCAAAATGATTTCCTTTCAGACTTATATTTTCTTACCCTCATTCTTGTCTGAAAGAAAGTCTCATATTCAGCTTTTACACAAAATTTTTTGCGGTCTCGGTATGGGAACGAAAGAAATTATGCGGGGATAACGAGTACAGAAGTGTCAACGCCGGAAAGAAAATGATGGAAACGCCGGACAAAATTTGACCCAAACGCCGATGAAAATAACGCCGGGTAACCACTCGCCGGCTCTCGTTACACCGAATGTTCTACCGCCGAAACATTGGCAGGTGGAACAGTCTGGATACCGCTTTTGAGCCTGTCTTTCAACCGATAAGATTCCACACGAATGTTAATCACATGCGAATGATGCAAAAGCCTGTCGAGCATTGCGGTAGCAATGACCGTATCATTCATCAATTCACCCCAGTCGCTAAAAAATTTATTGCTGGTCAGAATGATGCTTCCATTCTCGTACCTTGAACAGATGAGCCGAAAAAACAGTTCTGCAGCATTCCGATCGAGCTGCATATAGCCCACTTCATCAACAATCAGAATGTCCGGTCTGGTATAAACACGCCAGCGCCGTTCTAGCCTGTTTTGCTTATCTGCTTTTTTCAAATCCACAACCAGTTTTGATAGTTCAGTAAAGTAAACTGTCATGCCTGCCCGAATCGCCTTCATGGCCAAACCAACCGCAAGGTGCGTTTTCCCAACGCCGGGTGGTCCCAGAAAAATGACATTCTCTTTTCTTGCCACAAAAGCAAGTGTGGACAGTTCTTTCATCAGCCTTGTGTCAATACTCGGCTGAAATGAAAAGTCAAATTCATCCAGCGTCTTTCGATGCGGCTGACGAGAAAGCTTAAGACGAGTTTCCTCGCTGCGGTGCCTTCTTGCTTGTTCCTCTGTTTTTAAAAGGCTGCACAGAAAAGCAACATAGGTCATTTCGCCGTGGGAAGCTTGTTCCAACTGAGCATCCAGCAGTTCTGCCGCCGTAGCAAGTCCGAAATTCTCGAGGAGTTCCCGGCTGCGTTCTAGCTCAACCATGAGATGCCACCCCCGCAACTTTATCGTAAATACTCAAATCACGTACTTCTACGGAATGACCCGATATTTGTTTGGCATATGGGAACGGCATTGCGATACCATTTCGTTCAGCAAGTCCTTGATACTGTCCCGGAAGTCATGTGATTCTGCCGGATATATATTCGGCTTTGTGACAAGCAATCCTGATTTCTCCATCGTATACTTCAAAAATACCGTTCAGAATACGGACTCGGACCTCTCTGCCGCTATACTGCCAGGGGACGCCATATTTAGCGCCGTCAAAGCTGACAAAACCTTCCCGGCTTACTTTTCTTGTCTCCCATTTGTACTTTTCCCGGATTGAAGAAGTGGGGAGAGGCAGCAGTTTTTCTTTACTCAGAGCCATCAGGGGAATCTGGCCTGTTGTATTGTGCATTTTGCTGTCCACCTGGTGGCACCACTCAAGCGCCTGACGATTCAAATCATTGACATCGTGAAACTGTCGACCTGGAAGAAAGTTGCCTTTCACATAATCGACAAGCCGTTCCACTTTTCCTTTGGTTTGTGGCCTGCGAGGTCTGCAGACTTTCGGAACAAATCCCATTTCTGCAGCAAAATCTTCAAACCGGTTATTCCAAAGTGGTTTTCCGGCTTCCCGTCCATCAATTACAGTTTTCATATTGTCGGTGAGAACCGTTTCCGGCACACCGCCGAAGGAATCGAAGGCATGGACAATGTACCGCAGCAGGCTGTAGAAATCACAGCGCTTTGTGAACTCCACATATTTCACTCTGGAACTGCTTAAAACCATGACAAACGCGGGTACCTTGTGAATATTGCCATCCTCGTCTGTGTAATGGCAGATTCCCCAATCCATCTGGGCTTGTTTACCGGGCAAGGTTTCATAACGCCTTACAGCCGGGCTGCTTTTTGGTGGGCGGTGCGGATGAACATATTCTTTCAGAATTGTGATTCCACCCTTGTAACCTGCCTTTCGCAATCTTTCAAGCAGTACAACACAATTAAAGATTCCCTGCTGAAGCATAGCATCGATCTGCGGCTTATACGGATCTAGTTTGGATCCTTTCACACGCCCTTGCAGCCCATGCTGTGTTACCGGTCGGCTGATATACCTTTTCACTGTGTTTTCCGCCACGCCGATTTCTTTGCTGATTGCGTACGCACTCTTGCCTTCCATCGCTTTTTCTCGTATCATATTTACGAGCCCACTTCTTATCATTTCGGCCATCTCCCATACAAGTTCTCTCAAACTCTATGGTAGGCCTTTGATTTGGTGTGGGTCAATTCTTACCCGGCGTTTTACTTCAATTATATCCCGGCGGTGACAACTCCGCCGGGTATGCGTAGAATGTGGAAACTGTTTCCCAGTTGTCTTCCCAGCTTTTCACACAGGAAGGATAAGATTTACCCCATTTGTCTTTGAAACGACTGAGATTCTCTAAGGCTTCTTCGTCTGTTACAGCTTGATAAACAAGCGTCAAGTTTGCCATCAGCGGTTCGATGTCCCTTGTAACTCACATAAATTTTTTGATTCTGCTGTTTCATCACCTAACTGTTCCTCCAATTCATTTTCCATAATTTGCTGGAGAACATCACGGAACATATCTTTCATTGCGTCCATGACATCTGTAGTGCCGCTAAATTTTTGGCTGTTGACATACTCCCTTAAAAGTTCTGTTGGTACTCTACTCTCAAAAAGATTTCCTTTCAGATCTATATTTTCTTACCCTCAGTCATGTCTGACAGAAAGTCTAATATTCAGCTTTAACACAAAATGTTTTTTGCTCTCGTTTCTCACTAGCTTTCTACGCCTTTCCAGGACTAGACGCTCGCAAAATTTTCCCAACCAACATACTGGAACGAATGAACCTGATCTGTTTCCAGAGCATACTTAAACCCAAAATTCATGCTGACACTGTTAAGCGTAGCCTGATTTAATTTTCTGAGTCCCCAAATTGCTAACTTCTCTTGACACAAGCAATATTCCCGGATCCTGCTGAACAAGCAGTGCTAATTACTCAATCCAAAGCAAAAGCAACAGGTTAACCTTATTCTCTATGCTCGCAACGGTTTGCCGACATTCAGTCCACATGGACAGTGCTTCCTATTGGATTATGGACGCACAAAACAGTAGTCTTTTAAGATTTTGTCGATTTCGGCAGCACACTGGTGCGTTGGTCAAAAGGTATTCCGAATTCATTCGACCCCCTTACACTAACAGCTTTACTAAAGAGATTATCAACAAAAATTAAGTACTCAAACGCAACGCCTGTAGCTACCGTAGTTTTAATTGCTTGCGTAATCGTATTCTTCACATGTTCCATAAATCAACGCAAAATGGAGCAGCATAGCGCCGCTCTATCCTGTTTCCAGTTTGGGTTAACATAAAGGGTTGTTATTTTTTATTCTTTGCTAGACAAACGGCATAATGAATCGCATTCATAAGGCTGAACTCATTTGCAGTGCCTTTCCCTGCAACTGCAAAACCGGTGCCATGATCCACAGAGGTTCGGATGATGGGTAATCCCAAGGTAATGTTTACCCCTTCTACTGCTTTCCATTGCTGCACAGTGCCATCGTAACGAAAGCCTAATGTTTTCAGAGGAATATGGCCTTGATCGTGATACATACAGACAACAATGTCATACCATCCGCCTAACGCTTCGGAAAAAACGCTATCAGGCGGTATCGGGCCTATGGCATGAATTCCTTCCTCCTTCGCCTCCTCGATTGCCGGGCAAATTTCATCAATTTCTTCTCTGCCAAACATCCCATTCTCTCCGCAGTGCGGATTCAGACCAGCCACCGCTACTTTGGGCTCTGAGAATCCCATATCTCGACATGCCTTATCGGCAAGCTCAATTACTTCCAAAACACGAGCTTTTTTTACTCGGTTACAAGCCTCACGAAGGCTGCAGTGAGTTGAAACATGAATCACCTTTAAATTATGATAAACAAGCATCATGGCGTATTTTGAAGTATGTGTATACGTGGCGTATATTTCTGTATGTCCATCAAAGTGGAGTCCTTGGGGAGCAATAGCTAAGTTTAAAGCTTCCTTGTTCAAGGCATTGGTTACAGTTGCATCTACTTTACCAGCCAGAGCAAGCTCAATTACTTTTTTAACGCATTGCCAAGCCGCGTTACCTCCTTCCGCGCTGACCTTACCAATGGGAAACGTGGAAATATCCGGAATCAATTCCAGATGCAGAACATCGACTATTCCCGGAGAAAAGAGAGCATCTTCTATCTTTTCAATGCAATGAATTTGAATGTCAGGCCGTTTGACAAACTGTTTGGCCTGTTCCAGTATTTTGGCATCACCGATCACAATGGGGCAACAGCGATTGTAAAGTTCAGCATGCGAGAGTGCCTTAATGGTGATTTCGGGGCCGTTCCCTGCGGGATCTCCCATTGTAATGCCGATGATTGGACGTGAATTCATAAATATTACTCCTTTTTTTGATATGCTACTTCCGTTTATTTTGAATTTAATTGCCATATTTGCGAATGATTTTCATTAAATCAATTAGAAGCGATTGGGAACCAAAGCCTCCGGACTTACTAATAACGGGATACTCTTTTCCTTGAAAGCTGATTCGAGATAAAACCACACCAGTTATGAGTTCACCCACCGGAGTAATTTGATCAACTCCGATTTGATTCATAACACCTAGTAGAGTATCCCCGCCGGTAATCATCAAAGTACAATTTAGATCACGCTCTAACAGCTGTTCTACCATTGCCCCCATATTGCTGGAAATACGAACTCGCACTTCTTCCAGAGGGAAATTGTGTGCAGAAGCGTAGTGTGACGTATCTTCCGTACCGGGCAAATCGTTGGTGTCCAGAATACAGATCTCGTTTTTCCTGCACGCTTTTTCCCAATTATTCAATGCGCTTGTGGCTTCGGATGACTGCTGCCATGACGGTTCCAGCTTTTGTTCAGGAAGAATTCGGAACCGTGGGGCACCTGCCTTCTCCGCTTCCTCCAGTTGTGCCACAGTAATAGGATTAACACTTCCGCAAATAACTAGTAGATGGGGCGGTAGCTTTTCAATTTTTGGGATGGCGCCCTCCAAATTCAGCAGCGCAGGAAGAACAGAGGCAAAGCCGGCACATCCAGCTAAAAAATGAAGCTCCTGCCTTTTTGCAAGACTATCTGCAATATTTTTCAAGTTTTCATCGGTGGAAACATCATAAATGAAAATTCCGTTTTGCTGGGGAAATTTTTCCCCCTCTTTTACATTTGAAGTCTTGCGATCGGACTGTTGCTTAATTATCTCCGAAACACAAGAACAGACGACCGGGTTAAATGGATCTTTTCCAAAGATACTTTCTGCAACTGGAACACTGTTTACATACTGAATGCCCCCTTGGGTAATACGCCCCATTCGCGGAAAAGCCGGGATAAAATGAAGCCGTTTTGCACCGGTGGCATCCATTAATGCGGTTAGCTCTGCACCGATGTTGCCGCGCAGTGCAGAATCTGTTTTTTTATAAAAATAAGCAATTCCAATTTTTTTTGCTAGTGAAGCCGCACGATAAACCATTTCATAAGCAGAGTCCGGTGAAACATGACGCGTTTCTGTATCAAACACGATGACTTCAATCTTTTCAGATACTGTGTCGAAGTTATAATTCGGGTTGGTTACTACTTGGGTGGCCACTCCTTTGGCCGCAAACTGCACCCCTGTGTCTAAAGCGCCAGTGAAGTCATCTGCAAGGATAAGTACTTTAGCCATTTTATTTTTTCCTTTCTGGTTTCTTTAAAGCCAAAGGCAACGCACCACAATGGAAACGTTGCCTTCATTTCTAGGAAGAAAAAACAAATTGTTTCGTTTTTTCTTTAATTGTTTTGCAAATTTAATCGTTTACAGCTATTGCTGACATTACATATCCTTCTGTAATACTGCAGAGTAATTTTCCGGGTGTGCTTTTACTTCAAATTTGTGTAGCATAGTGACAACAATGGGACATAGAATTGCAGTGGTTATGATAGCGGCAGAAACTTGAACGGTAGCAACGTCACTCACAGATGCACTAACAACCCCAGCGGCAGCAACCGCAGCAGGCGTGGAAGCTGCATTTCCTGCCGTTGTACCAATAGCGGCTCCTACTTCCGGACGTTTCATCCGTAACAGCTTATAAAGCAGATAACCTCCTAAACCGGTCAGGACTGTGGAAACAACACCCAAGAAAACTCCGGCAGGGCCTGCCTTAATAATGGAAGTCAGTGTAAGCCCGGCACCTAAAGGGAATGCAAAAAATGGAATTAGCAGCGTAGCACCTGGTGCGCAGAAATCGCGAATATCCGGATCTAGGTTGCCCAAAATGCATCCTACTAAAATCGGGATAATACAACCGATCAATGTGGAAATCGGTACTTGGTAACCGGCGGCGCCCAATGCAAGCAAAGTGAAAAAAGGACCGTCGTTAACGGAAAGAATGGAGACAGCCCCTACATCCGTTGCATCACCGTATTCCCCCGCCAAAGCAGCATACAGTCCGCCGTTGGAGTTGGCTACCGCTGCAATTATCGCCAGAGGCGTCAATCCCAAAATTCCGGATGGCCCGAATAGGTAGCTGATCAATATTCCAAGGCCCATACCAAGCAGAACCTTAATGGCCGTCAGAACGACCCCTTTATACACGGTTATTCCTGCTTGTTTAAAATCAATTGTTGCTCCGTTACAGAACAAAAATGCGGCCAAAATCGGCATTGCACCGCTTTTCCAGAGGTAAGTAGTAAAAGTTCCATCGAAATAGGTCCATAGAAATGGAAAACAGGTATTTATCAATGCACCCAGCAGCAACGGAATGATCATAATGCCACCCGGGATTTTTTTTACTGTTTTCAAAATTTTCATTGGAATTTATTTCCTCCATTCAAATTTAGAACGTACCAGTCACTTTGTAAATACCAAATTCACGATGACCCAGTACTTCTGCTTTTGTGCGTTTGCCGTTGCAGACTTCGATCATCATGTTGAAAAGTTCCTCACCAATCTGTGGAATGGTAGCGCCGTCAGTAATGATACGACCCGCATTGATATCAATGTTGTCCTTCATGTTGTTAAACGTGTCTGTATTGCCGGTAATTTTAATAACCGGCGCAATTGGGCTACCGGTTGGAGTACCGCGACCAGTGGAAAAAACAATAATTTGGGCACCACCTGCAACCATACCGGTAATGGAATCAATATCCTGCCCCGGGGTGTCCATAAAATAAAGGCCCTTCTTGTCTAAAGGTAGGATTTCAGCGTAATCTAGTGCACCGGTAAAAGGACTGTTTCCGGCTTTATACATACAGCCGAGAGACTTTTCTTCAATGGTGGACAGTCCGCCCGCCTTATTACCGGGAGTTGGCTGTCCACTGCGTAGATCTTCGCCCAAACGAATTGCCCTTTTTTCACAATTAGAAACCATAGTTAAAAATTTTGTTTTCTGCTCAGGGTCGGCAAATCTAGCCGCCAAAAGATGCTCCGCACCGATAACCTCAGTGGTCTCACTGAGGATACTACTGCCGCCAATTGAAACCAGTTTATCGGATACATAACCGATAGTTGGATTGGACGCAAGTCCGCTCGTAGGATCAGAACCTCCGCATTCCATACCTAGAATGATGTCGCTAAGGTCGCCATCCGTACGCTTTTCAACCGATAGTTTTGCTGCCATAGCGGCTGCAATTTCTGCTCCAACTGTAATAGCTTTCAGCGTACCACCGCATTTCTGAATGGTAATGGCCTCCACAGGCTTACCTGTTACACGTATAGTTTCGGCGACTTTTTCAGCCTGAATCCCATCACAACCCAATCCTATCACCAAAACCGCACCTACATTAGCATTTTTACCAAAACCTTCCAGAGTGCGTTGCGTCTGAGCCTGGTCGGAAGCAATTTGACAGCACCCATGTTGGTTAGGAACCGCAATTGCGCCGGGAACCTGCGCAGCAATTTTTTCAGCGGTATCCGTTGCACAAACAGACGTAGGCAGGATTAATAGATAATTACGTATGCCAAATTGACCGTTTTCTCTTCTATAACCGGTTAATTTCATAATGTTTTGCACCTTCCTCACTGATTTTTATCACCGCGGCCGCGGGTACTTTCCATATTATGTACATGAACATAATCGCCCGGGTTCAAGTTTTCCATAGCAACACCAATAACTTGTCCGTACTTGTAGCAGTACTCCCCCTTCTTGATTGTAGAAATGGACATTTTGTGAAACTGTGGAATGTCACTGGTTGCAACATAGCTTTGGCCGTCAAGGAAAACCGTTTCTCCTGCCTTGATAGGGCGCAGGCATGTGACCATGTTGTCTTTTTCATTCACTCGAATGACAGAGTTCATACAAACTTCTCCTTTCTGTTTTTATATTGATTTTATAAAGGTTTCACTTTTTATGAATTATTGATATTTTTAATTGACTATCTTTTAATTTATTGTTATTTTTAATTTAATACGTCTTGACTTGCAAGACAACGCAATTTATTATAAATATTGTTTCATAATGAAACTATTTGAGAACTTAAGGCAAATATATTGATTTAAAGGATATTTAATGTTTAAATTTGAAACATAAGGAGAGTCTGCTTATGGACAAAAAAGTGCGCATTCTGGGGGTTGCCCCTTATGAGGCAATGCAGGAAACTATGATTCGTGCAGCGCGTGGAAGAGATGATATCGAAGTCACAGCGCTAGTAGGAAATATTGAAGGCGGAGCATACATTGTTAGACAGTATGAAAATGAGAATTTTGATGCAATTGTTTCCCGTGGTGGTACCTTACTAGAGATCAAAAAAGTTACCAAGAAACCCGTCTTTGAGGTGCCTATCTCTTATTTTGATCTACTAAATATCATTAAACTGGTTGAACATTATATGGGAAAAATCGCCATAATCACTTACCCCAACATTGCAAATTCAGCGAAGGTACTTTGTGCTATTCTGCACTATGATTATAAAATATTTGAAATCAATTCTTGGCGGGATGCAAAAAACACAGTTCAAATTTTAAAAGAAAAAGGATATTCCCTGATTATAGGCGACACCGTATCGGTCTTTTATGCCCGTGAACAGGGAATACAAGCAATATTACTGACTTCAGGGCAGGACAGCATCAACAAAGCATACAGTGATGCCGTCCGAGTGTGCACCTATTACGCCCAGTTAAAAAAGGAACATTCCATTTTAGAGTCGCATCTTCGCACCCGGAATGAACGAATTATTGCGTTGGATAAGGCTAAGAACCTTGTTTACCAGTCCAATCCCTATGAGAGAAAATCTTTTTTTACACTTTGTAAAAACATGGTTCCATCCCTAAAAAACGGCGAAAAATCTGTAATTCATAAGAAGGTGCAGAATTGTTTGTATATGATCACGGGTGAAAGTTGTTTGATTGGCGATTCCTTGTATTATTTATTTGTCATTGAACAAAGCCAGTTGAAAATTCAATTTGTTCCCGGTTTAAGCTGTGTAGAAGTATATAACAGGGAAGACTATCTTGGTCAAAATGGCATACACGGCAACACAATATTGTTTTGTGGAATCGGACATCCAGAATTGGAAAAGCGTTGTAATGCCTTGGCCAAATCCGATGCTTCTCTGCTGATCATTGCTGAATCTGGAACTGGAAAGGAACGTTTAGCGCAGCAACTTTATATGAGTAGTGGCCGTATACAATGCCCTTTTTATGTGGTCAACTGTTCGCTTTTGTCGCAAAAGGATCACGGGTGAAAGTTGTTTGATTGGCGATTCCTTGTATTATTTATTTGTCATTGAACAAAGCCAGTTGAAAATTCAATTTGTTCCCGGTTTAAGCTGTGTAGAAGTATATAACAGGGAAGACTATCTTGGTCAAAATGGCATACACGGCAACACAATATTGTTTTGTGGAATCGGACATCCAGAATTGGAAAAGCGTTGTAATGCCTTGGCCAAATCCGATGCTTCTCTGCTGATCATTGCTGAATCTGGAACTGGAAAGGAACGTTTAGCGCAGCAACTTTATATGAGTAGTGGCCGTATACAATGCCCTTTTTATGTGGTCAACTGTTCGCTTTTGTCGCAAAAGGATTTGGATTATCTGCTGTATGAAAAAAGATCTCCGTTCTATGCTTTAAATGGAACTGTTTTTTTCAAGGATGTCCAGAATGTGGAGGATTCTTTGTTTGACAAGCTTGTAGAAGGTTTGGAACATGTAACTCGGATTAGGAAAAGCCGGCTGATATTTTCTTATGAAATTAATTCTTTGCACAACGATGTGGAAATAAATACGTATCGTTATGAAATACTGAAGGAACGTCTGGGCTGTATGGAAATACGGTTGCCACCTCTGCGAAACTGCCTGGAGGATATTCCAAACATGTCGGTTTTATATATTAATCAGCAGAACCGGGCGTCTGATAACATCATCGTCGGACTGGAACCGGAAGCCCTAGAAGTGCTTCAAGGATATAGCTGGCCTCATAATATTAAACAGTTGGAACGAATTCTGCACGAAGCGATCTTAATGACAGATTCCCCTTGGATTTCAGCTAAAACAATTCGTCAGCTTTTAAGTGAAGATAAAAGTGCTTTGCCAATGGTTCCAGACGGTACACAAATTAATATTAAGCAACCTTTAACCGGAATTTTGTATGATGTAGTGTTGCAGGTCCTTGCAGAAGAAAACATGAACCAATCAAGCACTGCCAAGCGGCTTGGAATTGGACGCACAACGTTATGGCGTATTTTGAAGAGAGGAAAAATAATAGGCACTCCGTAATATTTTGTGTAAATTAAATTTTCTTTCAGATAAGAACTCAGGTGATTTTTTTGATTTGCAACGCAAATTAAAAGGTTGGATTTGCTCCTGATTGGTCCATATTCCTCATAACTGCTGAGGTATGCGCGCGAAGCGCGAATGCCAAAGCAGCTTTGAGAAAATCCTAATTTTCAGAGTCAATCAGCTTGCCGCTCGGTCGGCAAACAGGATATTTAACTGATTTAAAACTTTGTCCCAATTTCGACATCTGCAAGTCCAATGTTCGACAATCTTTTCGACGCCAAATACAACATTTTACGCAAGGAATCGTCATTTGTAAAGGATGGCTTATTTTTCGTGATTCGCCGAAACTGGCGATTCAGTCCCTCAATGATATTTGTTGTATCTATGATTTTCCGAATCTCAGCCGGGTATGCGTAAAATGTGGAGAGAATTTCCCAGTTATCTTCCCAGCTCTTTACACAGGAGGGATAAGATTTACCCCATTTTTCTTTGAAACGACTGAGATTTTCTAAGGCTTCCTCTTCTGTCACAGCTTGGTATACCAATTTAAGGTCCTTCATCAGTGATTTGATGTCTTTGTAACTTACATAGCGGGTACTGGATCGAATCTGATGGATGATACAGCGCTGAACTGTGCCTGCGGATATACTGCTGAAATGGCATCTTGAAATCCTTTCAGGCCATCTACGCAAAACAGGTAAACATTAGGAACACCGCGGCTTTTCATGTCATTGAGCACACTGAGCCAGAATTTGCTGCTTTCATGTTCTCCAATCCAGACTCCCAAAATATCCTTACGGCCATCCATATCAATTCCCAGTACCACATAAGCGGCCTTCGTTTGATATTGATGATTCTCTTTCACCTTGTAATGCATCGCATCCATGAAAATAAACGGATACACAGGATTTAAGGGGCGAGACTGCCACGCTGTAATTTCCGGCATAATCTTGTCTGTGATTTTACTGACTAGTTCCGGTGATATTTCTACATCGTACAGATTTTTAATTTGTTCAGCGATATCCCTCTGGCTCATCCCACAGGAATACAGGGCTAAAATTTTTTCTTCCATTCCGTCGGCGTTACGGTTATATTTGCCGATGATTTTCGGCTCATATTCACCGTTACGGTCACGGGGAATCTTTACAGGAATCTCTCCAATCTGCGTTTTTACGGTCTTCTTGGAATACCCGTTTCTTTAATTTTTCGACCCTGCCGTTTCATCAACATTTGACAGTCTCTTGCTTTTTTCGTAGCCTAACTTTTCCTCCAATTCGCTCACCATCACCTACTGGAGAACATCACGGAACATGTCTTTCATTGCTTCCATGACATCTGCGGTGCTGCTGAATTTCTGGCTGTTCACATACTCTCTTAAAAGTTCTGCCGGTACTCTACTCATCAAAAAGACGTCCTTTCAGACTTATATTTTCTTACCCTCATTCTTGTCTGAAAGAAAGTCTCATATTCAGCTTTTACACAAAATTTTATACGGTCTCCGTCAAAGAAACACTTGCTGACGCTATTCGAGGCCACCGCCGCTAAATTGCATATCCGACACAAGCTAATCCGGCCTTATACGCCAAGGCACAATGGTAAAGTGGAACGCAGCCATCGAGAAGACCAAAAACGCTTTTACGACAAACACCATTTTTACTCTCTTGCCGACTTTGAAAATCAACTTTCCATCCACTTACGACGTTCTAATAATATGCCTAATATGCCGATGCGTCCTCTTCACTGGTTATCTCCTTCTGAATTTCTCCATACCCATACTGTCCAATATGTTTGACAAACCTACATATTTTGTTTTTTATATAAATTCGTATGAATAGATTGAAGTTATCTCATTTGTTGGTTATGGAAATTCCGCAAACTATCCCCCCTGTCCTTTTGACGTAAAACCAGTTTCTTTGTTTGCTTTTAAGCAGTTCGACACTGCCGGGTTCCCTATTAAACCGGATACATCTCACCTTCGTTACAAAAGCGATTGGTTATTTCAAATCCTTAATTTCAACTTCATCTTTTTCCAATACACGGTTGCCGTACCAAAAACAAATAGGCGGATTATTCTCATCAACTTGTATATTTTCATATTTTAGATCTTTTGTACAGGACAAGGTTGATCGGCATTTTAAATGGGATGAAACGAACTTATCTGTTAATAAAGTAAAATCGATGTCTAAGAATAATTGATTTCCCTTATCTTTTAGAAAAGTTAAAAGTTCTTGTTTCTCTTTTGGTGAGACAAGCATTGTAATGGAAAATAAAATTCCTTCTGAATAGATGGCTGTACGTGAATATCTCTTATCAAAGTTTTGAAAATCCTTTTGTTCCGGCTTTGTTTTTTTGCCGTCAGAAAGTGCAAAGACTACGTGATTAACTCTTACTAATACTGGAAAATTTTCTTTCATGTGGATATAGATGTTGATACAATAGCTTGAATAATCTTGGAGATTATTAATGTTTTCTAAAGCGCTTACTATTTGTTCAGTATGTAAGTTTAAGGAGCAAACCTTTCGATTCAAATCGTTTATTTCCACTTTATTTACAAAACCTATGCATGAATTTTTACTGATAAATGAAATTTCTTCAATGTGGAGAAGTCGCTTATTCTGTCTCCAAGCTACTATTCCTAAAATAATAGTCCCTGCAGCACTCAAAAAAGAACCATAATACAATAAAGTATCGGATGCAGTCCACAAGGTACGATATCCAACATTTAATTTGTACGCTTCATTGATGATAACCGGAAATATTACTCCTATACCTATAAAAATAAGAATTCCAATTATCCAACTCCTATGCCCATACTTCTGTTTCATGTAATTCGCACTCCTTCTAAAATCCTTTATGTTTATTCCGCTGTAAGAAATATCTGCATAGAAATTCTGACGAATCACGTTTAAATTGGACAAGGTAGATTGTAAAATCAAATTGAACATATAAAAAGATTGATAAGGGCCTGCGGACATTTTATTGGACTATATGGCTAATAAAATGTCCGCAGGCCCCGACCAAAAGATTCCATAGCGCTTAGGAATCTGTTAGGATAAAGTTACCACTCTCAATCTTGACAGAAAGGCCTGAACGCTATGGACAAGAACCATTCTATCATAAAGATCGAAGAACGCAAGAGGGGACAACATCTTAGAGCAGAAGAGCGTGGCGCAATCCAACAGTTAAAGAAGATGGGATTTAGCAATCGAAAGATTGCTCGTGCAATTAATTGCAGTCCTTCTACTGTAGGCTATGAACTACAACGTGGTACACCGGAATACTCCGGCCGAGGTCGAAAACCTGGCTACTCAGCCAAACGTGGAGCTGCAGTCTACAAAGCGAATCGCAGTCGTTGCCATCGCCCTAAAACGGTATCCAGGAACTCCGACTTCCTCCGTTGGATGGTCAAAAAGGTTCGTAAGCATAATTGGTCTTTTGATGAGTGCGTAGGGCGGGCCCGAAGCGAACATCGTTTTCCGGTTAAGGAAATCCCATGTACAAAAACTCTATATCATATGCTGTGGAAAGGGGAATTACCGCTCGCGCTATTTGAACTTCCTAAGGTATTAAATAGGCATTCTCGCAGAAAACTACGGCTTTCTAAGCGTATCAATGGGAAATCCATTGATTGGCGGCCACCTGAGGTAGCAGATCGAAACACATTTGGGCACTGGGAATCCGATACGGTACTGGGCCGAAAAAGAAGCGGTGAGGCAGCTGTATTTACCATTGTAGAGCGCATGACAGGCTATTATCTTTCCATTCGGATTGACGGCAAAACAACCACCGGTGTTGCTAGTGCCATGAATCAGTTAAGGGAACAATATGGTGAAAAATTCTCCCAGGTGTTTCGCAGTATTACCACAGACAACGGCAGTGAATTTGCGGCATTTTCAGCCTTTGAAGAACTAGGCACGGCAATCTACTTTGCTCATCCCTATTCTGCTTGGGAACGACCTGTAAATGAGAGGACCAATCGCATACTACGAAAATATATCCCAAAGGGTCGCTCCATCAATGGCTTTACCGCCGAACAAATCTTAATGTTTGCAGACGAGATAAACGCCACGCCTAGGAAACGATTAGGTTATCAGACCCCTGAGGAACTGTTTGATGCTCAACTGGACAGAATTTATACTTTAAACCCGTAGATAACTTTATCCAGTGAAAGTGTTCAATTTGTTATTGCAATTTAAGTAAAAAAATGTCAAAGCAAACCCTTTTTAATAATAAAAAGTCGAGAAAGCTTAAAATTTTCTCAACTTCACGCGGATTGCAATGTGTAAATTATACCATTGAAATCCGAAACCTTACAACTGTAGCAAACAGCTCCGGTTTTCCCGAAAGCGGTCTTGTATTATTCTCCCAAATTCTTTACAATAAGTAAGGATATTTTTAACATTGGGGAATGATTATGATTAAAGATAACCGAAAAATTCTAAATGCACTTTTTGCCGCAATAGATGCAGCAATCTGCTTTTGTGCAATGATGCTGGCATTTTACTTACATTTTAGCCATTATAGTGACAGTGGATACCTGGGAATAGACTATTACATCAATCTTCAAAAATATATCATTCCGGTCTATTTTTTTCTGTACCATTATTTTGATCTTCATGATTCATTCCGGCATACGTCTGTTTTGTCTGAAATTGGAAAAATCATACAAGCAAATACTTCCGGCGTTATTTTTATTTTTTTATTGGTATTTTTCTTAAAAGAAGTTCACATTTCCAGAATGGTAATTCTACTGTTTGGAACGATTAACACCGCCTTTTCTTCTCTCTTTCGCTTCTCACTGCGGAAAATGCTTCGAAAAATAAGAGCAAAAGGTTTCAATTTAAAGCATCTGCTGATTGTCGGGTGGAATGAAGTCTCCGCCGAATTTTACGACAGAATCACGTCTAACCATAACCTTGGGTATGAAATTGTAGGATATTTAGACCACTCCAAGGCATACACAGCAGGAAGGAGAATTGCCTATGTTGGTGGATTCCATTCTCTGCCCTCTCTGCTGAATGGTAAAGGCATCGATGAAGTCATCATCTCCTTAGATTACAATGAATTCTCAGAACTTGGGTACATTATCGATAAATGTGACAAAGCAGGAGTAAAATCCAATCTGCTTCCATTTTACATCAAATATCTTCCTACCAAACCGTATATTGATGAAGTGGAGGGGATTCCACTCATTAATATTCGCAAGGTTCCGATTGATAATCTATTAAACAGCTTTAGTAAACGCTTATTTGATATTGTATGTTCCGCATTGGCGCTCATTGCACTTTCTCCGCTGATGCTTATAACCGCTGTGGGAGTAAAAATCACCTCCCCCGGTCCCATTATTTATAAACAGGAACGCATCGGCAAAAACAAACGCCCTTTTAAAATGTATAAATTCCGTTCTATGAAAGTAAGCGATGGAAATTCCGATATGACAACATGGGGGACAAAGCAAGACGACCGTCGCACAAAATTCGGCGCCTTTATCCGAAAATGCAGTATTGACGAACTGCCGCAACTTTGGAATGTGCTAAAAGGCGATATGAGCCTTGTGGGCCCGCGACCGGAACGCTCCTATTTTGTGGACAAGTTTAAGGAGGAGATTCCTCTGTATATGCTCAAGCATTTGATGAGGCCGGGCATCACCGGGTGGGCGCAGGTAAACGGCTGGCGAGGCGACACCTCCATTGAGGAACGGATTAAATGTGATATTTACTACATAGAAAACTGGACTTTTCTGTTTGATATCAAGATACTGTTTTTAACCATATTTAAAGGATTTATTAACAAAAGTGAAGAGATCTGATTTATTGAAAGCAATCAAGAACATCCGTTTTATAAACGATAGGTACTGCTATTTGGGTGGCTCTGTCAGCATTCACTTCTCTATTAAATTAAATAAGCAAGATAACGTATAATAAGTTTGCTAAAATCGATTGAAAAAAATAAAGGTAAAACCTGGGCCACAAGAGGACAGGAGAGTGCCATGTATTCCTATGATGAGAAAATGTCTGCAGGCCCTAGAGTACAATAAAGTTCGCAATTTCGTAAAGGCATAGAAAAGTCATTGGGACTCCGATAAAATGAATGGTGTTGAAGACATTCAAAAAAGGAGAGATACCCAATGACTCAAAACAAGAATACCACAGATTTGACAGAATTACTACTAAAATGTATGGCGCAGCCGGATCCAATGCTGTCGATGCTGGAATGGCTGTGTACCCGTCTGATGAAAGCAGAAATCTCCGACATCGTTGGCGCAGAAAAGAATGCACACAATCCATCCCGCAATGATTACCGCTGCGGCTATCGGCCGCGTCGATTGGACACTCGGATAGTAACAATGTATTGAATGGTACCGAAACTCCGAAATCAGGGCTATAGCCCGTTTTTCATCACAGAACGCAAGCGCAGTTAAAACAGCGTTGATTCAAGTGGGTCAGGAAGGCGTTTATGCAGGGGGTATCTTTGAAAAAATCCGTATGGATAGCAAGGTCATCAGCATGGCTGTGATGGTGGTGTGCAGCGTCAATGAACAGGAGCATTGATATGGACGGCCGTAAGGATATTCTGGGCGTCTGGATTGGAAAACACGAAAGCAGTAAATTCTGGCTCCGTGTACTCAATGGCCTGAAAAGCCGCGGTGTGCTTGATACCTGTTTTGCGTAGATAGCCTGAAGGGATTTCAGGACGCCATTGCAGCTGGATATCCCAAAGCGCAGATTCAGCGTTGCATTATTCATCAGATTCGGTCCAGTACCCGTTATGTAAGTTACAAGGACATAAAATTGCTGATGACGGACCTTAAGCATGTTTACCAAGCTGTAACAGAAGCCCTAGAGAATTTCAGTCGTATCAAAGAAAAATGGGGTGAATCTTATCCTTCCTGTGTGAAAAATTGGGAAGATAACCGAGAAACATTTTCCACATTCTACGCATACCCGGTCGAGATTCGGAAAATCATATATACGACGAATATCATCGAGAGTTTGAATCGCAAGTTCTGGAGGATTACCAAAAATAAGCCATCCTTTACGAATGATGATTCTCTGCGTAAAATGTTGTATTTAGCATCGAAGAAAATTGTCGAACATTGGACATGCAGGTGTCACAATGGGGACTTTGGTTTAACCGGCTAAACATCCTGTTTTCCGATCGATTGGCAGACTGATTGTCTTTGAAAATTAGGATTTCCTCAAAGCTACTTGGGCACTCACGCTTCGCGCGCGTACCTCGGCAGCTTTGAAGAATATGGATCAATCAAGAGCAAATTTAATTTTTTAATTTACGTTGCCAATCAAAAAATTACCTGAGTTTTTATCTGAATAACATCACAATTCACACAAAATATTACGGATTTCCGACTAAATATGTATTATAGTCCTACAAATCATACTGCGTTTGACTAAAAGATTAGCACACATGGGGTTTTGGTACTCTTTATTTTTCTTTCATATCTTTATCTACCAAGAAGTTAAGGTAAGCATTTAGACTCATACCAAGTGATTTAGCGTGAGCTTTTATTTCAGCTCTATACCCTTTGGGCACACGGAAAATAACATCATCCATCTTTTGAAGATATTTTCTTGTTGCTTTCTTTCGAATTTCATTTGTCATAATCCAACACCTCATCTTTATATCGATTATATAAGGGAGTGTTTGAAGGAGCGATATTACCAAAAATTTATGATAGATAGAGTTACGAGAAATTTGCAATTTGAGAACTCATATTCAAAAACGCTCCAATTAAGAGTTAAATTAGAGATGATAATAATAGTCGCAATGGAAAAAGCTCGAATTTCGTAATCTTTTGAACACCTGAGGAAATGATTCATCCAACCGAAAACATGCTCAGCCTTCCAGTGTTTCGGAAAATTTTGCTGTTCGTTAGGCTTGATAAGTTCGGAAATATCAACGATCAGGCTCAGTTCCAACGTTGCAGCTACAAAAGTTTTGAGGGATCCCTCAGCGCAGATGCCTTTGAGAGTCAATAGTTCTCAAGTGCTTTCTTTCATCACACTCCTCCGATCGTAACAGTATGATGAATATTGGTTACATCAACAGTTATGGTAAACAGATGCCCCATGATATCCGTTACGCCTCCTTTTTTGCTTTTCATCAATACCGTATTTATCGTCTGCATTGGTAGCTGTGTAACATTGCAGGAGCTGATCTAAGGAAGGACGGATTCTTGCTGTGGCTAGCAACAACGTGCAATTTGGTGATCAGTTCTTTTAGTATTTCTGCTCACAGACATTTCATCCGGGCGCGGCGACAGAAATTCATAGGCTGTTATAGACTGTTGTATATAGATAAAAATCGTGCGGAAGCTGTCTCCGTTGACATCTGGTTGCGATATACAGTACTTCCCTGATCAATTGGCGTTTGACATATTTGGGAAGATGTTTTGCGCGATTTTTTGCCTTAAAATAAATCTTAAATCATTTCTCATTGCTGATCTGTTAAATCACTTGATATTCCATGCTAGTGTCAAGGGAAGTTCGCAATTTTGGGACTCCGGAAAATGAATTAGGCTACGTTTAATAGTATCTGAATAGATTTTGGATTTAAGTATGCTCTGGAAACAGACCAGTCTTCCGCATATTCCATGAGACATGTTGTTACCAGACGTAGATAGGAATCCGGATTAGGGAATATTCCTACTACGCTGGTTCTGCGGCGGATTTCCTTGTTCAGCCGTTCCAGCATATTAGTTGAAGAAATTTTGCGGGCATCAAGTTCCGGAAAAGCATAGAAGGCTAGAGAATCTTCCAGTCCATCTTCCAGGAATTCGATTGCTTTTGGAAAGCGTTTTCCATATTGTTCTGATATTTGCTCCGCGCGCTGTCTAGCTATTTCAGCGGAGGGTGCCAACCAAATTTCTTTTAACTGAGCCGCAAAGGACTCTTTTTCCTTCTGGGGTACATGAGCTAAAATATTTCGCATGAAATGGACTTTGCATCGTTGCCAAGAGGCTCCCGGAAAACTCTCACGGATGGCTGCAATCAGCCCTTTATTCGCGTCTGAAACCACCAGAAGCGGTGTTTTCAGTCCACGATCTAAAAGACTTTGAAACAATTGAGAATAACTTTCTTTTGATTCATCTAGCATTGGCTCTACGGCGAGGATATCCCTATGCCCCTGTTCATTGACGCCGCAAACTACCATCACAGCCATGCTGACGACCCGGCCATCCATACGAATTTTTTCATACAGTGCATCTGTCCAAATGACAGGATAGCGACCCGTCAGAGGCCGGCTGCGGAAGTACTGTACCTGCTCATTAAGGCCTTTCGTCATTTCACTGACTTGACTGCGAGAAAGATTTTCAATTCCAAGACTGCGGGCTAGTTTCTCCATCTTTCGCGTAGATACACCCTGCACAAACGCTTCCTGAACCACTTGAATCAGCGCTGCTTCACTGCGCTTGCGTTCTGTTACGAAAAACGGGATATAGCCCTGATTTCGGAGTTTTGGTACCATCAGATACATCGTCCCCATACGAGTATCCAGTCGACGCGGCCGATAGCCGCAGCGGTAATCACGGCGGGATGGATTGTGTGCATTCTTTTCCGCGCCAATAATACCGGAGACCTCTGCTTCCATCAGACGGGTACACAGCCATTCCAGCATCGACAGCATTGGATCCGGCTGCGCCATACATTTTAGTAGCAATTCTGTCAAATCTGTGGTATTCTTTTTGTGAGTCATTGGGTATCTCTCCTTTTTTGAATGTTTTCTCACCATTCATTTTATCGGAGTCCCAATGACTTTTCTATACCTTTATGAAATTGCGAACTTTATTGTACTCTATCTATTCCATTCGCACCTACAATATGTTCTATATTTTTATATCGGCTTATTTCCATATTTATTGAGGAAGGGCTTTGATAGCAACCAGTTGTTGACATTTACATAAGTACATCAGATAGAAAGAGTGCCTCGGGGCCTGCGGACATTTTATTGGACTATATGGCTAATCCCATTTTGATTCTATATTCTGCTGGACTTAAATCTCCAAGAGATATTTTGATTTCTTAAATTGCAATAACAAATTGAACACTTTCACTGGATAAAGTTATCTACGGGTTTAAAGTATAAATTGTGTCCAGTTGAGCATCAAACAGTTCCTCAGGGGTCTGATAACCTAATCGTTTCCTAGGCGTGGCGTTTATCTCGTCTGCAAACATTAAGATTTGTTCGGCGGTAAAGCCATTGATGGAGCGACCCTTTGGGATATATTTTCGTAGTATGCGATTGGTCCTCTCATTTACAGGTCGTTCCCAAGCAGAATAGGGATGAGCAAAGTAGATTGCCGTGCCTAGTTCTTCAAAGGCTGAAAATGCCGCAAACTCACTGCCGTTATCTGTGGTAATACTGCGAAACACCTGCGAAAATTTCTCGCCATACTGTTCCTTTAGCTGTTCCATGGCACTGGCAACACCGGTGGTTGTTTTGCCGTCAATTCGAATTGAAAGATAATATCCTGTCAGGCGCTCTACAATGGTAAATACAACTGCCTCACCGCTTCTTTTTCGGCCCAGTACCGTATCAGATTCCCAGTGTCCAAATGTGTTTCGCTCTGCTACCTCAGGTGGCCGCCAATCAATGGATTTCCCATTGATACGCTTAGAAAGCCGTGGTTTTCTGCGAGAATGCCTATTTAATACCTCAGGAAGTTCAAATAGCGTGAGCGGTAATTCCCCTTTCCACAGCATATGATATAGAGTTTTTGTACATGGGATTTCCTTGGCTGGAAAACGATGTTCGCTTCGGGCCCGCCCTACGCACTCATCAAAAGACCAATTATGCTTACGAACCTTTTTAACCATCCAACGGATGAAGTCGGAGTTCCTGGATACCGTTCTAGGGCGATGGCAACGACTGCGATTCGCTTTGTAGACTGCAGCTCCACGTTTGGCTGAGTAGCCGGGTTTGCGACCTCGGCCGGAGTATTCCGGTGTGCCACGTCGTAGTTCATAGCCCACGGTAGAGGGGCTGCAATTGATTGCGCGAGCAATCTTTCGATTGCTAAATCCCATCTTCTTTAACTGTTGGATTGCGCCACGCTCTTCTGCTTTAAGATGCTGTCCCCTCTTGCGTTCTTCGATCTTTATGATAGAATGGTTCTTGTCCATAGTGTTCAGGCCTTTCTGTCAGTATTTAGTGTGGTAACTTTATCCTAACAGTTCCCTGTGCGCTATGGAATCTTTTTATGTGTTCAATTTGATTTTACAATCTACCGATATTTTGATTTTCATATCCCGATACCATACCATATAAGCTTCAATCTGCTGCATAAAATCCTCTACTGTGATACCTTGCCAAGAACGGCCGTAGAACATCTCATTCTTCATTCTTCCAAAAAAACCTTCACAGGCTGAATTGTCCGGTGAACACCCTTTTTGAGACATTGATCTGATCAATCCTGCCTTACGGGTTCGATCTATCCAGCCCGGCCATCGATAGTGACAGCCTCGATCTGAATGAATAATCGGATGCGCATCTTGAGGAAGTGCACTAATTGCACGATCCAGCATACGGTTTACCAATTGTGCGTCTGGTTTACAGCTAATGTTCCATGCTACCGGCATACCATCATAGCAGTCAATAATAGGAGACAAATATACTTTTCCTGCTGGAATTGAGAACTCCGTCACATCAGTCAGCCACTTCTGATTTGGCTTGTCAGCTCTGAAATTTCTTCGAATCACATTGGGTACTTCAGGGCTAATTTCTCCTTTGTAAGAGCAGTATTTCCTTGCCCTTCTGCCTTTCACAACCAAGCCATTTTCACGCATAATTTGACGTATCACCTTTTCGAATAGGGTATAGCCCTCTCGGTTCGATACTATTTTAATTCTACGATATCTATATCTTTCCTTATTGTTATGGAATATGGTCGCAACAGCTTGATAATCATCTTTATGCTTCTTTATCTTTATGCTTCTTTGCAAAACTGACACGTTTGTTTTGATAGTAATAACTGCTCTTGGCCAGTTTGAGCTTTTTATCAAAAGCAACGGTGTAAAATCTCAAGTTTTCATTCTATTGGTGGATGGCGAGGGTGCTCCGGTGTATGATATTCACAAAAGGTGCATCGGTCTTCCGGCAACATTCGTTTTCGATTGATCCAATTGTATAGCGTTTGCCTGCGTGCCGGATATCCCAAAATCGTTATTGTTTTTGTTACCGATTTCGTTTCTTCATAAACCTCCAGGGCTTTGCGATATTCTTCCTCTGAATACATCCTCTATCTCCTTCCTGTGTGTATTCAGTCCAACTTTTTGTCCGCACGCCCCTACTGTCCAATATGTTTAACAAACCTATAGGTATGCCTTAAAAGGAAACTTTTCTGCTTTTGCAGCATAGGTATTGATGACAAAACATCTGCCGATGCGCGGAGGGATACAAATGCTGATACAGATTCCATACAACCGAGAAAAAGCGGTGCAATACGCAAAAAAATGGGCCCTTAGCCGAAATCCCGCCTATTACAGCTTTGACGGAATGGGAGGAGACTGCACCAATTTTGCTTCCCAATGCGTATTCGCCGGGTGCGGCGTGATGAACTACACCAAAGACATCGGCTGGTACTATAATACTCCAAACGACCGTGCAGCCGCTTGGAGCGGTGTGCAATACCTGTATCGTTTTTTGACGCAAAATAACTCCGTCGGTCCATATGCTGTGGAAACTAGCTCTGATACAATTGAGCCGGGAGACTTGGTTCAGCTGGGCAACGCAAATCATTTTTACCATACCCCTGTTGTAGTCGCGGTGGAAGAAAACAACATCTACGTTGCAGCGCATACTTACGACGTCTATATGAAACCTCTAACCCACTATTTCTTTTCACAAATCCGCTACCTGCATATTGTGGGGGCGCGAAAATGGCAAGACTAATCAGCAATCTGCGCGAGGGGGCGGGAAATTCCTATTCTGCTTTACGCAGCCGCACGGCGTCCTGCCGATGCTCTTTCTCTCGGGAAAAGATACTAACAGTCAACTACGCGAAACTCTTTTTCTCATAATCATCCCTATATATACAAGATACATTGAAATGTATCTAGCGCTTTGACAAAGGCCTGCGGATTACTATCAACAATTTAGGTTCCGAAAACTTCTATGCGTTTAACCCAGATTTTTACAAAAAGCATAAATCAATCCATTGGCTCAAATGAAATGATTTTTCCGAACGCCGTTTATTATGTGCAAAGGCTATACTCCGCAGGGAAACAATTCTAACAGCGGTATGGTCTGAATAAATAAAAATACGCTTTGAATCGGAACAAAATCCCGAACAAAGCGTATTTTTATCACTGATATTATAACATATGACTACTTTCCGATACCACGCATGGCTTTCTGATCCCGTTTCCTTCATCGGACAGATAACCGCATAAAGGAATATAATCCTGCTATTCCTCTTGTTTTAACGCATTTACGGTCATTTTATGAAGGACTTTTTTAAATATTTGAAGATCTTCCTCGTCGATTCCGGCTATGGTATCGTTTTTGAATTTTTCAGCTACAGGAATAAGATCTTTGCAAATTTTTGTCCCTTTCTCCGTTAACCTTAAATGGTTAACGCGTTTATCCGTGCTGCAATTGGAGCGACATAAATAGCCGTCAAACTCTAACTTTTGCAGCAAACGGGCAAGTGTGGGCTCTTTGATACACAATTTATCTGCCAATTCTCTTTGCGTTATCACCTCACTAATGTAGATGTAATACATCGCCATCCACTGTGCTCTGGTAACATTAAAGCGCCGAAACCTACGTTCTAAAGACTCTTTGAATACCTTGGCACTCTTGCTAGTAATTAATGCGAAACAATCATCTAAATAAAACATCTGCAATATCCCAACCTGTTATCATAATACACTTAATTAATACACTTAAATTATAACACTATTTGATTGTTTCCGCATGCTTTTTGCAATTTGTCACATACTTTTCTATAAATTTGAAAACATCACTCTTTTGAAACACCGTTCCTATTAGTTGTTTTTCACAGGCTGAGAAATCAAAAACAGTGAGGCTGTCCGTGTGAATCTTAATATAACGGATAATTCCATCCGTTACATCGGCACAGATGGTGACATTGCCGAAGGAAAGTTTTTGTTCAAAGCTAATGCTGTAATTCGGCGACTCCCCAAATATCCACTGCTGGGTGCGGATGGTTTCAAAAAGCGGTGCTTTGGTATTTTTTCGGTTTACCGGATGTACAGGCTCACATTCTCCATAAATCTCAATAAAAGCCCTAATAAGCGCCTGTTTCATGGACTCTACCGTTATGTTGTGGTTGATTTGCGAAAGATTCACCACACGGCTTCGCACCGACGAGATTCCCTTGGACTGTAATTTAATGAACGAAGGTTTTAGCACTTTGTCAAGAGTACCCATATCCACATTTACCATAATTGTGCCATGATACATATGATTTCCGTTCTCTGTGTAATAAGCATGGCCCGAAAACTTTTTCCCTTGGCAAAGCAGGTCATTTCTCCCGCTGAATTGGCAGGTAACATCAAAGAAAGACAAAGCCCTTTGAATAACGTTCATGTATTTTTCTGTGTCTGCATTTTCTTCGCGGGTAAGAAACGTGAAATTGACATTGCCTAAGTCCTGAAAAACCGTTCCCCCGCCGGAAAATCTCCGCACAGGAAGGATATGGTTTGTTTGCAGATATTCCACATCGCACTCGCCGTACAGATTTTGATTGCGTCCGCAAATCACAGCGGGACGATTCTGCCAAACAAAGAATCGAACACTGCTATCTGCATCCAACAGCATTTGGTACTCTGCCGCAATATTGAAATAGGGATCCGTTTCAAGGGACAAATAAATTTGGTTCATTATTCATGCAATGCTCCTATGCTAAGACCAAGTGCCGACTCATAAATTACCTCTGCCGTTGTAGGATGGGCAAATATGGTTCGTGTTACATCCACATCTGTTAAACCGTTTGTAATGGCAAGGGCCAATGTGCTGATAAGTGAGGATGCATCCGGCCCTATTATTGTTCCGCCTATAATTTGATTTGTTTTGTTGTCTTTTATCAGTTTGATAAATCCGTTTGATTCATTCATTGTAAGTGCCTTGCCGTTGCTTAGGAATGAAGATTTGCTGACACGATACTCAACGCCACGTTCTTTACACTGGTCTTCCGTTAATCCGACACTGGCAATCTCGGGCGAAGTAAAAATTACATTTGGCACGGTGGTGTATTCCAGTTTCGCACTGTGTCCCAAAATATTATCCACCGCTATTATACCTTGGCGGGAAGCCACATGAGCCAACTGCATGATATTCGTCACATCGCCGATTGCATAGATATTCTCAACATTGGTACGCATATATTGATCCACTGCAATACCTCTGCCTCTGTCGTTTAACTGAATATCTGTTTTTTCAAGATTCAGATTTTCCATGTTCGGCTCCCTGCCAATGGCAACCAATACTTTTTCACTGACAATGAGCTGTTCCCCGTTTTTGTCCTGATAAGTTACAATGGCCTGACCATCTGCTGAACTTTGAATTTTAAGCACCTTGGAACTTGTATGAATCTGAATCCCTGCTTTTTCTGCGGCATTTTGTATTTCTTGTGATACGTCTGTATCCAACATAGTCAGCAGGCGATCCATAAATTCCACAACATGAACTTTAACGCCCAGATTTCGGTAAATAAAAGCAAACTCCATACCAATCACACCGCCGCCAATGATGGTAATGGACTTGGGAAGCTGCGTACAATCCAGCGCTTTGGTGCTGTCCATAACAAACGGTAAATCAATGCCAGGAATGTTGACTTTGGATATTTTGGATCCCGTGGCTATAATGATATTTTTGGCGGTTATTTTGTAATTTTGTTTGCCCTTGACAAAAACTTCTTTGTTAGATAGGAACGAGGCTGTGCCGGAAATTACATTGATGTTATTTTTCTGCATTAAAAATTTAATACCGGAAACCAGTTTTTCTTTTACCTCATTTTTTCTGGCAATCACCTTTTTCATGTCCACTTGAATTTCCGGGCCGGTCTCAATTCCAAAAATGGAAGATTCTTTTACATTTCTGCAAATTTCAGCAGACTTTACCAATGCTTTCGTGGGGATACAACCTACGTTTAAGCAAGTTCCCCCCAGCTTGTCCTGTTCAATCAGTGTAACGTTCAGACCTTTTTTCGCCGCATATATCGCTGCAACATAACCGCCGGGACCTGCTCCTATAATCAGTAAATCGGTTTCCGTATTCTTGATTTCCTCTGAGGAACCAGCACTTGCCGGCGCAGAAGTCTGATGCTGTATTTCTTCTGTTTGAACGGTATCCGGCTCCAATTCAAACAGTACCTGATTCGAACGCACCTCATCGCTCTCCGCACATAAAACACTGGTGATTGTTCCGGATTTGGCAGCTTTAATCGGGCGGTTTCCTTTGCCGGTTTCAACATGGACTAAAATGTCACCCTCTTTTACTCTGTCCCCCGGCTTTACGCTGAGTTTCCCAACTTTTCCGGTTCTACCGCCCGGAATGATAGGCATTTTAATTTCCACAATTATCCTCCTATTACAGATAGGGGACTGCAGCCGCAATCCCCTACTTCATTTTCTGTATTGTGATATTAATTAATCTCTTACAACTCCGGCCCTTACCAATTTGACTCCATTTGCCAGGCAGTCACCAATCGGGCATGTGTTTTCAATAAAATCTGCGAAAGCTTCTGCCTTTTCCTGACTTTCCTTTGTCTTAAAGTGCATCACATAACGGATTTCCTGAAAACCTTTTCGTACATCCGCAGCTCCCATAAATCCGTCCGGATCTAAGTCGCCTTCAAGTTCAACGGAAAACTCCTCGAAAGTAAAATCATGCGCGGCAGCAAAGGAACTTGCTACAATGGACTGGCAGGCACCCAGTGTACAAAGAAGAGCTTCCACCGGATTCATGCCCGCGTTTGTTCCGCCCAATTCTTCCGGCTCATCATACAGAATTTTAAATCCTCTGGAATTAGACTCAACTTGCAAGCCGTCCGGTAATTTTTTTGCCGTAGCTTTAAATGTAGTCAGCATATGATATAGCATCTCCGTTCCTGTTTGATTGTTTGTTAATAGAATAACATGTGAAAAATAAAAAGTCAATAGCAAGCTAACTAAGTTTTTTTATTCTGCTGTAGGACTACAATACATATTGGACAGATGAGAAAAAATAAAAACAGAAATGCACACATCGGTTAAAATAAAGCGGTCAACCTTGCGCATGCTTCACTGGTTATCGCCTTCCATATGAGCTATATCTACTATTATTTGGCAAACACACGCACAAACATATCGTACTCTATTGGCAAAACTTGCAACGCAGGTCAATTTTAGATATAATAAACCACGACAAATAAAATCAGGGACTGTTCCCTGGACTGGTTCGAGAACCTCCCAGTATAAAAAACTAAGGAATGAGATTCGTAAACAAATGGTCGAGCCATGTCCTTAGCAGGGGCATGGCTTTTTTATGCGCTGTTATCTACTCAGAAAGCTATACACAAAGTTTCCAAATTGTATGATAAGCCTTTCAAAAGTCTAAAAAGATATCCATAAAGGAATGAAGATTTTATGTTAGAAAAAAAGAACATCATTTTGGACTGCGACCCCGGAATTGACGATGCACTGGCACTTATGCTGGCGCTTTCCTCTCCTGAACTGAATATTTGTGGAATTACCACAGTCAGCGGAAATGTGCCTTCAGACATGGGAGCCTACAATGTACTGCGTACACTGCATTTTATGAATCGGCTGGATATTCCGGTTTACTGCGGCGCAAAAACGCCTTTAGTGCGCAATTACGTCAGCGCACAGGATACGCATGGAGCAGATGGATTAGGTGAAAGTAACATACCATCGCCGCAAAACATTTCATGGCGTACCGGCGCCGTTGACTTTATTTTGGATACACTGCGAACAACGGCCCCACTGACCATTGTTGCTCTCGGTCCGCTGACGAATATTGCATTAGCGCTAAAGCGGGACAAAAAGGCTTTTGAAAATTTAAGTCAATTAATTTCCATGGGTGGAAATTTCAGAAGTTACGGCAATTGTTCCCCTGTGGCCGAATACAATTACTGGTGCGACCCGGACGCCGCGAGCGAAGTTTTTGAAAATTTAGGAAAACCGATTCATATGGTCGGTCTTGACGTGACTCGCAAGATCGTTCTAACTCCGAACTTACTGGAATATATGCGTATCTTGAATCCTGCCACAGCAGAATTTATTCAAAAAATCACCCGGTTCTACATGGATTTTCATTGGAAGCAAGAAGGTATCATTGGCTGCGTGATAAATGACCCGCTTGCTGTCGCTTATGCTGTTAAACCCGATATCTGTCAAGGTTTTGATGCCTATACCGCCATTGAAACGAGCGGTATCTGTATCGGGCAGTCCGTAGTGGATTCCATGAATTTTTGGCGCAGGAGACCAAACAGTCACATCCTTACCCAAACCAATCCAATTGATTTTATGACTATGTTCATATCCCGCATTTTTCGAAAAGAACCGAATCAAATTCAGCCCATTCTTTCTAAAATCATGACAGAGGTGTAATATCATGAAACGGATGTCCACCATAAAACTAACAATGACGGCACTTTGCACCGTCATTAATATTGCCGGCGCATACATTGCGCTGCTGCTGCGGCTGCCCATTTATCTAGACAGTATCGGCACCATATTGGGCTCTGCCCTGCTAGGCCCCTCATTTGGTATGTTAATCGCCTTTCTGAGCGGTATCATTAGCGGTGCCACCGCAGATGTCTACTCTTTCTATTTTATTCCTGTGGGGATGATAACCGGGTGCATCGCAGGATTTCTGTTCCGTACAAACTGGTTGAAAAAGTGGAAACTTCCTTTAGGCAACCTATTTTTAACGATACCGGGGACCATTGTCAGCTCCTGCATTGCCGCATTTCTATTCGGCGGCGTTACTTCTTCCGGTTCATCTTTGTTGGTGCAGATTTTACATCATTATATGGGGTTGAACTTAGTTTTCAGTACTTTCATTGTGCAAATTCTGACAGACTATGCAGACCGTTTGATAGCTGTCATGGTTGTTAATCTCATATTAATACACCTCGACGACCGTTTCAAAACCTTGTTCAATAGGAGAAAATCAAATGAGACGCTATAACCTTATCACAAGGAAAAATCCCAGAGAAATTGTATTGCTGAAAGGCTACCCATGTGCATGGGGAAAATGTACGTTTTGCGATTATACTTCCGACAATTCAAGAGACGAAGAAGAAATGACCCGCATAAACGCACAAGTTCTTTCTCAAGTCAGCGGTAAAACTGGTGTGTTGGAAGTAATCAATTCCGGCAGTTGTTTTGAATTGCCTAAGGATACACTATATCGTATCCGCCAAGTCATTAAAGAAAAAAATATTCATCGGTTATTTTTAGAAAGCCATTGGATATACCGCAACCGATTACATGAAATGCGGGAATTCATGGGAATTCCCATTACTTTTAAAATTGGAGTGGAAACATTTGATAACGAATTCCGTGAAAAAGTCCTTAACAAACATGCATCTTTCCGCACGCCGGAAGAAGTTGCGCGCTATTTTGATTCTCCATGCATCATGGTTTGCATCAAAGGGCAAACAAAAGAGATGATTGACAACGATATTAGAATTTTAAAAAAATATTTTCGTTTGGGAACTGTAAATGTGTTTACAAACAATTCCACGTCAATCCAACAGGATCCCAAATTATTAGAATGGTTTAAAAACAAATACGCATATCTCGATGACGATCCGTCGATTGAAGTATTGTATGAAAATACGGATTTCGGAGTTGGTGAATGAAATTATTTGCCCCTTCCCAAATAAGGTTCTCCAAAATAGTGTTATAGGTTGCGGCTGCCTGCAGGTACAAATCGGCATCCGGATAAGAAGATACCCAACTGTAAAGGCTTCCGAATAGAAAAAAGCAAGCAGGCGTTTTAGCAGGTGCTGACCGACATGCCTATCATATGCGACTTTAAAAAAGTTCAACTCTCATATAGCAGCAGCCAGCCTGTTATTGGCGTCTGAAGCCATTAAAATCGGCGTTTTCAAATCACGCTCTAGAGGGCTTTGAAACACAATTGAGAATAATTTTCTTTGGATTCTTCCGGCAATTGACTCCACAGGAAAGGAAGCGCTCACGTACGAAGAAAAAATTTATACTGCTGCATTGCATTATTAGTATTTATTTGCTATTATATTGGGCTCTATGTCAATAGTTGGGGTAACCCAAAATAGAAACACCGAATGGAGCGGCGCTAAGCTGCTCCATTTTTTGTTGAATCATTAAATATACTCTGTTTTTTTGCTCTTTTTTCTCAAGTCCTCTTTGTTATACCCAAACATGATTACAGAAGTTCATTTTATCGGAATTCCTATGATTTTTTTATTCCTTTATAAAATTGTGAACTTTATCGTACATTAAGTTGACAAATAAACATCTTAAGAGTAATATGATAATAACATTTTCATATTAACATATTAATACTAACAGTTGCATAGAGAGAAGGGACAGAAACACATGGCAGACAACTCTCTTCGAAATGCAGATGGATTAACAGAAGAGGAATTTCTGCAGCAATACGATGTTACCCAATATCAACGGCCTTCTGTTTCAGTCGATATCTTACTGTTTACAGTAGTAAATGGTCCAAAATACAATTATCGAAAACTTCCGGAAAAAGAGATCAAAGTATTACTGGTCAAGCGCGGCAACCATCCGTTTATAGGCCAATGGGCGTTACCCGGCGGTTTTATATCCGTGGAGGAAAGTTTGGAGGAGGCTGCCTACCGCGAACTGAAAGAAGAAGTCAATATCAGCGATATTTATATGGAACAACTCTATACTTGGGGAGCTGTGGATCGGGATCCACGAACACGTGTGATTAGTTGTTCTTACATGTCGCTGGTGGACAGTTCCCAACTTCAAATTCGGGCAGGCAGGGATACATGGGATGCGAAGTGGTTTACGCTTCGCTGTGAATTGCAGGAAGAAAAGAAAAAGAAATGCTCAAACGGCTATATCTTTGAAAATCAGATCAAGTTAACGCTTTCCAGTGAAAACGAAATTCTTTCCGCTGTAGTAGGAATACAAAAGCGTGTCATAGGGCGTGTAAAAAAAGTTTGCAGGCGTGTTTTAAAAAATAACGGTATTGCATTTGATCATGCAATGGCTATTCAATACGGGCTCGAGCGTCTGCGCAACAAGATTGAGTACACTGACATTGTTTTTAATCTTATGCCGCAGTATTTTACTCTGACTGAACTGCAGCAGGTCTATGAAATTATTTTAGGAAAAGAACTTTTAAAGGCAAACTTTCGCCGCAAAATTGCAAATATGGTGATTGAAACTGATCGGGTAAAAAAAGACGAAGGGCATCGGCCATCAAAACTTTACATGTTTAACCCAAACTGGCATACCAGTGACTTCTAAAAATGGTCACATAATTAAAAGTGAGGTGGATAGAGTGAATACCTCCCAACTTCTCTGTAAAATTAACCGGTTGCGTAAAGAAAAGAACGCTGTTATTTTAGCACATAACTATCAGCCGCCCGAAATACAGAAAATCGCGGATTTCGTGGGAGACTCTTTTGCACTGAGCAGAGCAGCAGCCAACACAAACTGCGATATTATTGTTTTTTGTGGTGTACGCTTTATGGCAGAAAGTGCAAAGATTTTATCACCGAATAAAATTGTCCTTTTGCCGGTTGCAGATGCAGGCTGTCCGCTGGCAGATTCTATTTCAGTGTCTCAACTTCAGCAAGCTCGCTCCGCTCACCCAAAAGCTGCGGTCGTGTGCTATATCAATACGAGCGCCGAGGTAAAGGCAGAAAGCGATATCTGCTGTACCTCTTCCAATGCTGTGCGGATTGTTCAGGCAACTGAGGAGGAAGAAATTCTTTTTGTTCCGGATTGCAACCTTGCATCCCATGTGGCAAAACTAGTGCCCGAAAAGAAAATCATTCCATGGCAGGGAAACTGTGTTGTCCATTCGCATATTTCTATTGCGGATGTGACAGCAGCAAGGAAAGCACATCCTAAGGCATTGTTGCTTGTGCATCCGGAAGTTCCGGCGGAAATACACGCTCATGCGGATTTTGTGGGCAGTACAGCGCAGATTATAAACTTTGCAGCTAAGTCCGATTGCAAAGAATTCATTATTGGTACCGAAATGGGTGTTTTGGAAAAACTTCGCAGTGTTCGTCCCGATGCAGCATTTTATCTGCTGCAGAAAAATCTTTTGTGCGCAGATATGAAAAAAATAACTTTACAAAGTGTCTACGATGCTTTAGCATCCATGAAACATGAAGTAACTCTGCCAAAACATATCATGAAAAAAGCCTTTGAATGCATGAATCGCATGATGATAGTGGCGGGGCAATAGAGGTACAACTCGCCATAGGAGGAAATTTATTGTGACCCGGTATCTTTCGAATTTTAATACAGAGGTTATGGAACATGCATCGTTTGATGTAGTCATCATAGGTGCTGGTTTAGCTGGGATGTTTTGTGCTTTAAACTTGCCACATAAAATGAAAATAGCTATCCTATGCAAAGGCGCAGTTGAAGAATGCGACTCCTACATAGCACAAGGCGGCATAGCGGCGAGTATTGGTAATGATAACCGTGAATTGCATATCAATGACACCATGAATGCCGGATGTGGTATCAATGACCCGCGGGCTGTGCAAATTTTGGTTGAAGAGTCCGAAGCGGCGATTCGAAAACTGATTGCGTTAGGGGTGGCTTTTGATCGTGAACCGAACGGAGATTTTCAACGCTCTCTGGAAGGAAACCATTCGGCCAAACGTATTCTGCATGTAAACGGCGATGGCACCGGCAAAGGAATCATGACGGCGCTGATTGCTGATTGTGCTATGCGAGATAATATATCTTTATTTGAGCATACTTTTGCTTTAGACCTTGTCACCCATGAGGGAATATGTTGCGGTGTGATTGCAGAAACATCCGGAAAGCGGTTTTATCTCTCTGCTCCCGCTGTTGTGATGGCAACTGGAGGCATTGGACAATTATTTCCCGTCACTACGAATTCAGTGGTTCTCACGGGTGATGGCATCGCCGCCGCGAGCCGAGCCGGTGCAACACTTGATTCGCTCGAGTATATTCAATTTCATCCCACTGCACTTTACACATCGTCAAACGCAGAGCGAGCATTCTTAATTTCGGAGGCAGTGCGAGGGGAAGGTGCACTGCTTCGCAACAAGAACGGGGAACGGTTTATGAAGCACTACGACTCTCGTTTAGAACTTGCTCCACGGGATATTGTAGCGAGGGCTATTTTTGACCAAATGAAGAAAACAAATCATCCATGCGTTTATCTTGATATCACCAAGAAAAGTCGTGCGTTTTTGAAACGGCGTTTTCCCATGATTTTCAAGGAATGTCTAAAATATCACATTGACATGTCGCAAGATTGGATTCCTGTAGTTCCATGTGAACATTATTTTATGGGGGGTATCCGCACCGACTATAATGGACGTACTAATATCGACCGACTTTATGCTGTCGGGGAATGCGCCTGTACCGGTGTACATGGAGCTAACCGACTGGCCAGCAATTCACTTTTGGAAGCTGCTGTTTTTGCTGCTCGAACAGCAGATGCCATAGCCGGTCGTGTCATACCTCATGTCAATATCAAAAATGAAATTTATAGTAGCAAGAAAATAAGAGGATTGAGTAATCCGAAAAGGCTGCGCGCCGGTTTGCGCCAACTAATGGCCGAAAAAGTAGGCATTGTCCGCAGTGAGCAGAAACTGCGGCAGGCACTTGCCACCATTGAACAGGTGCAGCAGAAAGACATTGACCCCGTTGACCTGAAAACCATAGAAGAATACGAAATAGCGAATATGGCAGAAACGGCAAGGCTGATTGTACGTGCTGCGGCAAAAAACGGCCACAGTATTGGCAGCCATTATATTGTTAAAACCAAAGCTGAATGTGAGATGTATGGATTATGATGAACGAATTAATTTTGGATGACTTTTTGCGAACGGCTCTCAAGGAAGATATTGCCTCGGGTGATGTAACGACTGACAATCTTATTAGCCCGGAGCAAGTTTCATATTGTCGGCTTGTGGCAAAAGAAGCCGGCGTGGTAGCAGGACTTTTTGTGTTTGCCAGAGTATTCCAATTGCTTGACGGGCATGTTTCGGTGATATTTCATAAGAAAGATGGAGAAACGGTTCAACCGGGAGAAATACTTGCGGAAATAAAAGGTAACACGCGGGCAATTTTAAAAGGAGAGCGTGTAGCGCTCAATATTCTGCAGCGGATGAGCGGCATTGCCACGAAGACTCGCCGTATGTGTAACCTTATTCAGAAGTATCCTGCTCGCCTAGTTGATACCCGCAAAACACTGCCGGGATTCCGTTTGCTTGACAAATATGCTGTAGCGGTGGGTGGCGGTACAAACCATCGTATGAATCTTTCTGATTTGATTCTCATCAAGGATAATCATATTGCGGCCGTAGGCTCCATTGAACAAGCGGTGTATTTAGCTAGAAAAAAGGCGCCGTTTTCCATCAAGATAGAAGTTGAAGTAGAAAATCTGGAGCAGCTTCATGAAGCTGTCAAAGCCGGCGCTGATATTGTTATGCTCGACAATATGGATTATGAAGAAATGAAAAAAGCTGTGCAGTTAGTAAACGGGCAAGTATTGCTTGAAGCCTCTGGAAATATTGATGAAGAAAATATTAGTGCTGTAGCAGCTACAGGCGTTGATATTATTTCTTGTGGAGCACTCACTCATTCTGTGCGAGCATTGGATATAAGCCTAAAATTCGCTAGTACGTGAGACCGCATAAAATTTTGTGTAAAGTTAGCAGCACTGCGGATGTCATGGAAGCAATGAAAGACATGTTCCGTGATGTTCTCCAGCAAGTAATGGAGAGCGAAAGAGTACTTATTCTTCTGCTGACTTTCTAAAACGAGCTGTCGAATGGTTTGCCCGGCGCGGCGTTCGTGTGGAATGCGTTCAAACTGACAACGGTTTTGAATTCACCAACCATTTCTCACCTTCCAAGAAACATCTGCTGACGTTGTTTGAGGCCACTGCCGCTAAACTTCATATCCGGCACAAGTTAATTCGTCCTTATACCCCAAGGCACAACGGGAAAGTGGAACGCAGTCATAATATGTTTGACAAACCTACACAAATCTTACTTTTATTATATCTATAATCGCTCAGCACTGCTTTTTCGGTATTTTCGCTTGAAGTTTCCCAAATTATCAACATTAGTGCCAAAAGCCTTTCCGATATGGTATTTATCAAAAAGGCTTCCGTTCAGACATGTACTTTTTCAATCTTCTTGTCTGAACGGAAGCCTCATCCTCATATTTAATTTTTACATGAAATTTTGCTTCTTCTAATTTTGGGTGTTCGCTTCAGGTCCAAAAATTGCCCAAGGTTTCAAATGTTTATCACAATGGACTTTTAGTTCTATGCGTTTATGGATTCACGCTCAGATGTTTGTTCATAATTTAAATTATCGCTTTCAAGAATTTCTCTATCAAGCTGCCCTTCTGTGTGAGCAATACATGTTGCGATAACCAAATCGCCGGTGGCATTTGTGGCTGTATGTATCTGATCAATGATTCTGTAAATTCCTGTTACCAAACCTACAACTTCCACAGGAAGGCCCATGCTAATGATCATCGTAGTGCTAGGGGGGTGCGGACAAAAAGTTGGACTGAATACACTCAGAAAGGAGATAGCCCTGGAGGTTTATGAAGAAACGAAATCGGTAACAAAAACAATAACGATTTTGGGATATCCGGCACGCAGGCAAACGCTATACAATTGGATCAATCGAAAACGAATGTTGCCGGAAGACCGATGCACCTTTTGTGGATATAATACACCGGAGCACCCTCGCCATCCACCTATAGAATTAAAGCTTGAGATTTTACACCGTTGCTTTGAGCTGGGAGAAGATGTACAATTAGTATCAAATGAAGTGGGATATAGCACAGCAAGTATATATAACTGGCGGCGCAAATATATCCAGAAAGGTGCTGCGGCATTAATGAATGCATCCAATGAGCGAGCCAGAGGGAAACTGACGGAAGGAAAAGCTGCATCTTCAGAGGAACTTGATGAACTGAAAGCAAAAATCCAAGATATGCAGTTAGAAATTGACATTCTGAAAAAAACAATTGATGTGCTAAAAAAAGACCCCGGCGTCAACAAGAGTCCCTTGAACAACAGGGAGAAGGCAGTAATTGTTGATGCCTTAAAAGAGAAGTATCCACTGCCTGTATTGATAAAAAAACTCAAACTGGCAAAGAGCAGCTATTACTATCAAAAGAAACGTGTCAGTTTTGCAAAGAAGCATAAAGATGATTATCAAGCTGTTGCGACCATATTCCACAACAATAAGGAAAGATATGGATATCGTAGAATTAAAATAGTATTGAACCGAGAGGGCTATACCCTATCCGAAAAGGTGATACGTCAAATTATGCGTGAAAATGGCTTGGTTGTGAAAGGCAGAAAAGCGAGAAAATACTGCTCTTACAAAGGAGAAATTAGCCCTGAAGTACCCAATGTGATTCGAAGAAATTTCAGAGCTGACAAGCCAAATCAGAAGTGGTTGACTGATGTGACGGAGTTCTCAATTCCAGCAGGAAAAGTATATTTGTCTCCTATTATTGACTGCTATGATGGTATGCCGGTAGCATGGAACATTAGCTGTAAACCAGACGCACAATTGGTAAACCGTATGCTGGATCGTGCAATTAGTGCACTTCCTCAAGATGCGCATCCGATTATTCATTCAGATCGAGGCTGTCACTATCGATGGCCGGGCTGGATAGATCGAACCCGTAAGGCAGGATTGATCAGATCAATGTCTCAAAAAGGGTGTTCACCGGACAATTCAGCCTGTGAAGGTTTTTTTGGAAGAATGAAGAATGAGATGTTCTACGGCCGTTCTTGGCAAGGTATCACAGTAGAAGATTTTATGCAGCAAATTGAAGCTTATATGGTATGGTATCGGGATACGAGAATCAAAATATCTCTTGGAGGATTGAGTCCAGCAGAATATAGAATCAAAATGGGATTAGCCATATAGTCCAATAAAATGTCCGCAGGCCCTAGAGTACAATAAAGTTCGCAATTAGCAGATTGTAAACTTTATTTGTACTCTTTTTATTTGTAGCACATCAATTGTAATCCTGCATCGGTGTTTCCATTTTGGGTTACCCAACTATTGACATAGAGCCTTGACATATTTTCATATCTTTTTAAAACTCATCAACCAAAAAACGGAAATCAGAAAAACCAAAACTTCTGTGATAACGAAAGAAAGCCAAACACCATATGTACCAAAAATCATGCTAAGCAACAAAACAAACGGCACTAAAAATACACAACTGCGTAAAACAGATAAAAGCATAGCCGGTTTGGACTGGGAAACAGCGCTCAGAAAAGCAATGAATACAATATTCACTCCTGCAAAAAAATAACCTGCAAAATATATCTTTAATCCAGAATTTGCAATTTCTGTGTGAATGTCAATAGAAATTTGAGCCACTTGCTAATGAATTTTTGAACCACTTCTGCTATTGAAAAAGTGATCCATGTGCTAATGAATTTCTGAGCCATAACTAAAAGACTTTCCCTATGGTTGATATGTAGGTTTTTAAAATATATCTGTCCTCTTAACCTACAGTTACTAAAATCAGAATTTACGAAGTATCTGTCAGGGCGGGTGGCAATTCCTTTCATTTATACGAATTATCCCGCCTGAAAGAATTTCCATTCATATTTAATACATGTGAACGGAAGGTCAGACGATCTACTAGCGCCGCAACCATAGTAGTATTCTCAAACATTTCTGTCCATCTCGAAAATTCAAGGTTCGTAGATACAATTACACTTCCTTTTTCAGCACGGTCTGAAATTACCCTAAATAATAGATCAGCCTGGTTCCTATTAAAGCATAGATATGAGAGTTCATCTAGAATCAATAGGTCCACCTTTTCCAGTTGCCTTTCAAGTTTCAGAAGCCTTCTATATTCCTGAGCTTCTGTAAGTTCAGTAATAAGATTGGCTGCAGTATAGAACCTTACGCTATACCCCTCTTTACAAGCCCTTAGTCCTAAACCTATTGAGATATGGGTCTTTCCAGTGCCTGTATTTCCGATCATAACAATATTCTGTCGTTTAGATATAAAGTCACAGGTAGCAAGTTCCCATATGAAGGCTTGTTTGACGTATTTGAGTCTGGTATAATCAAATTCATCAAGGGTTTTCAGGTAAGGGAATCCTGCATTACGTATACGGCGCTTTTGCTGGTTTTCTTGTCTGGAAGCTACTTCTTTTTTCATTAATTCTATGAGAAATTCCTCATATCCCATATTGCTATCCATCCGTCTAATAATACTTGTGTATTGTGTAAAAGTCGGTAATTTCAGCTGCTTGGCATAAAGTTTTATTGTTTCTTCAGCTACATTTATCTCACTCATTGTGCCACCCCATATTGTCTATCATATATACTCAAATCAACTTCTTCTACCTTGACGGTATCTATAATCTTTTGTGCACTTTTCACTGGTGTACTGCGCTCCATTAAATAGCTGCGGATTAAATCAACAGTAGGCGTCACACCTGCTGGAATTTGCTGCTTGATCTCAAGAAGCTTGTCTGAACCGTAGTCTACACAAAGTCGCAGAACTTTTACCATGTCCCTAGCTCCACCCGGAAGTATTTGTCCCCACTCCAATAATTCTTTTTTAACATGGTCCTTTACAGGTTTTGCATTGAATACAGCCCTGGGCTTTTGCTCCAATAGGTCTATGTAATGTTCCAATTTGTAGGTGGTTTTGTTGGAACCATAGTTTCTGTTATGCTGAGCAATCTCCTGCCCTCGGTAGAAGATGTTTAAAATATTCCCATATGCCTTGATGCTGACGCTTTTGCCTACATATTTTACTGGTACTGAATAATTGTTTCTGTCAAAGCGTACTGTTGAATACTCGTCTACATCAGCTGATATGCTTTTACTTGAATCAAACACATATTTCGGAAGTGCATATAATAATGATTTATCCATTTCATACATTTGACCGACCGTCTGTTCACGACCGCGTATTTGATGGGAACGGTATTTCAAGCAGTTTGCCAACAGAACTTGGTTTAACTCATTAATATTTTTTACTCTAGGCACAGGAACTAAAATATTACGTCTAACCCAGCCTACCAGATTTTCTACCAGTCCTTTTTCATTTCCTTTACCCGGATTGCAGAATTCCATTTTAAATGCATAATGTGCACTCAATGCATGATAACGGGCTTGAGGCTTGGCATAAGTCCCAAAACCTTCCTTTACTGCAACCCTGGCATTATCAAAAATCAGCTTGTGTGGAACACCACCAAAATGCTCAAAAGCTTTTACATTACCTTCTAAAAATGATTCCTCATTTTGGCGATAAAAGGCCATTACAAAAATATCACAACTGTAACAGAGCCGCATACAGAAAAGATTTATAGTAACTTTTGTATTGTCAAGGTACACAGTTGCTTCGCCCCAGTCTACCTGTGCTGCTTCTCCTGGGTCGAAGTCAAGTGGAACAAATGCTTTTGGTATCTCATCCTTGAGTCGCTGTACAGCCAATCTTACAGTGGATTCTCCACCTTTAAATCCTTTTTCCTCTACCAGACGGTGATATATCCTTCTAGCTGTATGCTGTTGTTTTTTTATTCCTTCTGTTTCATCTTCCTCAATGCACTGCCTGATAAAATCTATAACATCAGGTGTTAAGACATCGGGCTCACGGGAATATTCTTTTCTCTCCCAAGGAACATTGTCACCTTTGCAGTATTTCCTTACAGTATTTCTTGAAATTTTCAATTCCCTGGCTATAGCTCTCTGTGACATTTGATGTACTGTATACATTTCCCTAATCTTTTGGTATAGATTCACGCTGATAATCACACCTTCCGACCCCCTGTAAAACTTATCTTGCATAATAAATTTTACAGGTTTTTTTGTGAAAAGTGGATCACTTTTTCGTTAGCACAGAGCCACTTTTTGGCTCACTTTTATATTAGCATACACAATTTCTGCAAGCATCTTATTTCCCTCACTGTTAAAAATAGCAACAATGAGATCGGAAAAAAGGAACACAACTGCATACATTATAAGAGCCAAAACAATGCATGTTATCGTTCCAAATCGTAAAATATCTCTTATAGAACCGATATCTCTTTTGCCATAATACTCGCTTGCTAAAGGCTGAATTCCTTGTGCAGCGCCCGTAAAGACAGCTGTGGCAATCAAGGCAATGTTCGCTATGATGCCATATGCTGCAACCCCGGTATTCCCTGCAAGCTTTAAAATGACTAAATTGAATGTAAAAAGAGAAATTGCAGATGCAAGTTCTCCAATGAAAGAAGACAAACCAAGCAAAATAATATCTATAAATTCGGAAATATGGATTTTAAACCTGCAAAGGTGAAACCCTTGTTTTTTCTGAATGAAATGTATGGATAACACACACAAGCTGATTATAGGTGACAAACCTGTAGCCACTGCCGCACCTAAAATTCCCAGTGACAAAGGGAACATAAAAATATAGTCCAGAATAATATTTGAAAAACTGCTGATTAGCATCGCAGTCATTGACAGTTTTGGATTATTATCATTCCGAATAAACGCCAGTAAAATGTTATTCATGATAAAAAAAGGGGAAAATCCTAGTATTGTGGACAAATACACTTTTGTAAGAGGTAAAGTGATTTCATCCGCGCCAAGAATCCTTGACAATGGTGTAGTAAAAAATATAGAGATGATTACAAAGACAAGAGCAACAAAACCGCCCATGGTCAAAGAATGCATATAAACGATGCTTTGTTTTTTCTGACTGCTGTCAGTTTTTAAAATGGAAAAGCGTGTTGCCCCACCTATACCTATCATCAATCCCAATCCCTGCAATATGCTGAAAAATGAAATGCTAAAGTTAAGCGCCGCCAGTCCATTGCTTCCTAACGCATCTGCAATAAAAAATGTGTCTGCCAAAATATAACAGGAAAATCCAATCATTGCGATTATGTTAAAACTCACGTATTTTAAAGATCTTTTTGTTAGATGCTGCATGATACCTCCTACGAGATAAAAAGTGCCTAAACCATTCCTTCTAAGACCTAACGGAATGGAAAGGCACTTCATTATTTACCCGGTGGCAAATAACTTCAAATTGTTAAATTTCATTTAGTTAAAAACCTTTGATAAAACACGCATTGCTGGAAGAATTAATTCTTTACAGATTTTTTAATAATTTCTATTTGCACGCCTCGCATAACATCCAGCGCCTTCTGATGCATATCCTCGTCCGCACTGGCAGTACAATCCGCATCCACAATGATTTTTGCTTCAGGAAGCGCTGATTTTGCCAAAATTGCATTAGAAAGAACGCAAATATTAGAAACTAAGCCGACCAATTCCACCAAATCGTAGTCCTGTTTTGCAAGATATTTAGCAAGTTCAATGGAACCGAACGTCTTTTTTTCAAAACATTTATCGGAATCAGCGCGAGCGGCAGAAACCTTACCGTACAAATTCCATCCATCCGTGTTTTTCAGACAATGCGGAATAGGGAGTTTTTGTCCTTCTTGAGTCTTTAAATAGTTGTCTTCATGGGTATCAAATGTAAAGAGGATGTCCCCGCCGGTGCGCCGATATTCCTGGATTTTCTCTACAATCCTGTTTTCCAACAAAACAGCTTTTGAAAAGCCAAGACTTCCGGTGACAAAATCATTTTGATAATCCACAACAATCAAAGCCTTTTTCATGCGAGTATTCTCCTCTCAGATACTGCTTTAAACTGCTTTATTCGAATATCCCAAAAAAGGCCGTTCCGCAAAGGAACGGCCAAACCGCCTTATCTGACAACAAGATTAACCAATTTGGATGGAACATAGATTTCTTTGACAAGTGTCTTGCCCGCAATTTCTGCGGCAATCTTCTTGTTTGCCTTTGCCTGTGCTAAAGCATCCTCTTTTGCTATATCCGGCGCAACAGTGAGATGTGCTCTTACTTTGCCGTTTACCTGAACAACAATTTCAATTGTCTCATCTACACATTTTCTTTCGTCATATTTTGGCCACTCCTGCTGGCAAACCATGCCTTCTCCCAAGTTTTGGCGTTGCCAAACTTCCTCGCAAACATGCGGTGCAAACAAATTCAGCAGAAGCGTAAAGATGCGCAGTTCACCGCGTGTAATGGAACCAACCGCTGTAATGTCATTCATAAGCGACATTAAGGCTGCAATGGCTGTATTGAATTTCAGATTTTCAACATCTTCGCCAACCTTTTTGATTGTCTTGTTAAACGCAACCTCCAGTTCACTGCGGATATTGTCTCCGTCGCAGAGAATATTCTGCAAATTCCAAAAGCGTTCAACAAAACGGCGGCATCCTTTAATGCCGTTAGTGCTCCACGGCGCAGCTTTTTCAAAATCGCCGATGAACATTTCATAAAGCCGCATTGTGTCGGCACCATATTCACGGACAATATCATCCGGATTGATAACATTACCGCGGGATTTGCTCATCTTTTCTCCGTTTTCACCGAGAATCATACCGTGGCTGGTTCGTTTGGCATACGGTTCCGGAGTGGGAACAACGCCGATATCGTACAGGAATTTATGCCAGAAACGGCTGTACAGCACATGCAATGTTGTATGCTCCATACCACCGTTGTACCAATCCACAGGGGTCCAGTATTTCAGCGCCTCCGGCCCTGCGAGTGCATCTTTATTATGGGCATCGGTATAGCGGAGGAAATACCAAGAGGACCCTGCCCACTGTGGCATGGTGTCGGTTTCACGCTTTGCCGGGCCGCCACAACGCGGGCATGTGGTATTCACCCAGTCCGTCATATGAGCGAGCGGTGATTCTCCGTTATCGGTCGGTTCATATGACTTTACGTCCGGTAAACGAATCGGTAATTCGCTTTCCGGAACAGGTACATAGCCGCACTTTGGGCAGTTTACAATCGGGATTGGTTCTCCCCAATAGCGCTGACGCGAAAACACCCAGTCACGCAGCTTATAATTTACCTTCGCTCTTCCAATTCCTTTTTCTTCAAGGTATTTAATAATCTTCTTTTTCGCTTCTTCAACTGTCAGGCCATCTAAAATTCCGGAATTTACTAAAACGCCGGTTGCGCAGTCTGTGAAAGCCTCTTCCTGCACGTTCCCGCCTTTTACCACTTCGATAATGGGAAGATTGAATTTTTTGGCAAATTCCCAGTCGCGGGTATCATGCGCCGGCACTGCCATAATTGCACCGGTTCCATAGGAGACTAAAACATAGTCAGAAATGAAAATTGGAATTTCCGTTCCGTTTACCGGATTAATTGCGTTAATTCCATTCAAGCGAACTCCGGTTTTATCTTTTGCGACTTCTGTGCGCTCAAAATCGGATTTTTTGGAAGCGGCTACCTGGTAGGCAGTTACTTCATCTGCATTTGTTATGATATTCTTCCATTTTTTCAAAAGCGGATGCTCAGGTGAAACAACCATGTAAGTAACACCATAGAGCGTATCCGGACGTGTGGTGTAAACAGTCAGTGTATCTCCGGTTGTTGTCTTAAAATCGACTTCTGCACCCGTAGAACGTCCAATCCAATTGATTTGCTGCGCTTTTACACGATCCGGATAATTTACTAACTTGAGGTCATCAATTAGGCGCTGGGCATATGCCGTGATTTTCAGCATCCACTGTGATTTCACTTTTCGCACGACTTCACTGCCGCAGCGTTCGCACACGCCGTTGACAACTTCTTCGTTTGCCAAAACACATTTGCAGGAAGTACACCAGTTGACTGCCATCTCTTTTTTGTAAGCAAGACCACGCTTAAACAGTTGCAAGAAAATCCATTGGGTCCATTTATAATACTCCGGATCGGTTGTATTGATTTCGCGCGTCCAGTCGAAAGAAAGGCCCAAAGATTTCAGTTGCTGTTTAAATCTTGCCACATTCTTTTTTGTTACTTCAGCGGGATGAACATGATTTTTAATTGCATAGTTTTCACTAGGCAACCCGAATGCATCCCAGCCGATTGGATACAGCACATTGTATCCCTGCATGCGGCGTTTGCGCGCAATGATGTCCATTGCTGTATAAGACCGTGGATGTCCTACATGGAGTCCCTGTCCGGACGGATAGGGAAACTCAATCAGTGTGTAGTATTTCGGCTTATCGTGATCATCGGAAGCATGGAATACTCCAGCTTCTTCCCAGCGATCCTGCCATTTTTTCTCAATCTGTTTGTGATCATATTTCATTGATTCATTCGCCCCTAAGTTCATATCATTTACGCAGTGAAAATTTTTACCGCGTTATAAGTCAATTTAAATATTTGGAAAGATCTACAATTTCACCATCCTGCCACAGCCTGTCCAAATCATAAAACTTTCTGGATTCCTCTGTGAAAACATGAACCACGACATTTCCGTAATCCAGCAAAACCCAAGAATTGGAACGGTAACCTTCCTTGTGTCCCGGCTTAAATCCAGACTCTTCAAGCTGGAATTCCGTTTCATCCGCCAGCGATTTCACATGAGTACTGCTTGTGCCCGTAGCAAGCACAAAATAGTCCGCAATAATTGAAACGTCCCGAATACCAATGACCTTGATATCCTTCGCCTTTTTACTGTCCAATACTTTCGCAGCCTGTACGGCTAGTTCCAGTGAAGTCATTCTCAACAACCTTTCTGATTCCTTTTTCTAGCTCTGATTTTTCAAAATGATATCGTTATAGGCCGCAATTGTGTCCGGATGAATGGGCCGGTTCGCATCCGCCAACTCCTTTACGGTGAAGACAATTCCTTCAACCATCGTCTTTTCTAGGCTATTCTTCGCAGTTTCCCGTAATTTTTGAACACCGGGGTAATCCCTGTCATCCGATATAAAGTCAGCAATAAACAGAACCTTTTCTAAAAGGGTCATATTGGCCCGCCCGGTTGTATGATACCGCACAGCCTGCAAAATTTCCTCATCTGTCACATCCAGTTCTCTGCGGATATATTCCGCCCCAAGAATGGCATGCCACAACTTTGGGGCACTTTGCTCCACTTGCGAAAGTTTGATTCCATACTGCTGCATGCGTTTTTTTTGTTCCTGAGGAGGTAAATCCTTCATAATATCATGAAGGATTCCGGCGATTTCCGCTTTTGACTCATCCGCACCATACAGGCGGGCTAGCTGTGCCGCTGCACGTGCCACACAAAGAGAATGATGGTAACGTTTATCACTCAGAAGGCCTCGGATTGCTGTTTGATAGGATTCAAGATTCATGTCGTTCCTCCAAATACAGATGATGTTCATATATAAAATCGGCAACCTGCTTTGGAACATAGGCAAGAAGATTTTCGCCTCGATGTACTGCACGGCGAACCATAGTGGAAGAAATCGGAAGGTACTCAATATCACAAATCATTGTTTTCGCACCTAGCTTACGGACTTTTTCCGCATATTGATTCAGTGCCGTGCAGCCATGTCTGCTCCGCGGGGCGGCACAAATCGTGGCCAACGAATACACAATTTCCGGTTTGTGCCATTTCCCCAGCGTTAAAAACATATCCTCACCGGTGATAAAAAAGAGTTGTGAATCAGGATATTTCTGTTTTAATTCCAGCAAGGTATCCGATGTATAGCTGGGACCTTCTCTTCTAATTTCCATATCGCTGACTTCAAATCCATCCGGCTCTGCCGCAAGGCGGCACATTTCCAATCTGTCCTGCGCTGGCGCTAAATCCGGCGCAGCCTTATGCGGCGGTGTTCGGGTGGGAATCAGCAAAACTCTATCTGCTTTGATAATCTGAGAAAACTGACGAACCAAATGCAGGTGCCCATTATGGATTGGATTAAAGGTACCGCCTAAGATTGCTATCTTCTGCATGGCTTCACCTTGCTATCCCTTATTTTCTTATCATATTACTTTTTCCTTTGTTTGGGAAGTATTATTTTAGGTTCTTTTTCATTTTTACGGTATAAAACGAATTTGGAACCAATTACTTGTACTGATTCCGCATGAATGACACCGGCAATCTGATCTGCTGCTTCTCTTGCAGAAACAGGAGACGTCTCCAACACGCGTCCCTTAATCAATTCCCTCGCAGTGAGCGCATCATCGGCTTGTTTGATTAAATCGGGCCCAATTCCGGATTTTCCAACAATCAGTATCGTTTCCATTGAATTAGCAAGTGAACGCAAATAAGCGCGCTGTTTTCCAGTCAGCATTTTGATTGCTCCTCATATTCTTTCAATTTTTCAGCAAATTGACGCAAGGCCCGACCGCGATGGCTAATTGCGTCTTTTTCTTTTCCGGACAATTCCGCAAAAGATTTTTCACCCACCAAAAACAGTGGATCGTAACCGAATCCCCCTGTGCCCCGCGGCGCAAATGCGATGGTTCCTCTGCATTCTCCGCGTGCTGTAATGCGGTCACCGTTTGGGAAAACACAGCAAATGCTACAGACAAATTTGGCGCTTCTTTGTTCCTTTGGAACATTGCTAAGAGCCCTGAGTAATTTTTTGTTACAGGCTTCACTGCTTGCACCTTCTCCGGCGTACCGCGCGGAATAAACACCGGGCTCCCCGTTTAATGCGTCCACCATCAATCCGGAATCATCCGCCACTGCCGGAAGGCCTGTGGCTCGGCACGCGGCTTCGGCTTTTAGCAGTGCATTTTCTTCAAATGTGCGTCCGGTTTCCTCCACTTCTTGCAGCTGAGCTGTTTTTATTTCGACACCCAATGGAGATAATATCCGCTGAAATTCTTGAATTTTATGCTGATTATGCGTTGCTATGATCAGTTCCATCCGATTCCTCCCGTCTTTCAAACAGCGCCTGTGCGAATTGATCCGCATCAAATGGCTGCAGGTCATCCACCTGTTCTCCAACTCCGATAAATTTGACCGGCAAGCCAAGCTCTTCCTTAATGGAAAGTATAACGCCGCCTTTTGGTGTACCATCCAATTTTGTCAAAACAATTCCAGTGATATCGGCAGCAGATTGGAATTCCCTAGCCTGATTGACAGCATTCTGCCCAGTTGCCGCGTCTAAAACCAAAAGCACTTCCCGATCCGCATCCGGAGCTTCTCTTTGAATGACACGGTTAATTTTGGCGAGTTCCTCCATTAAATTCTTCTTATTATGAAGCCGTCCGGCTGTGTCACAGATGACGACATCCGCTCCGCGAGCCTTTGCTGCTGCGATGGAATCAAACACCACGGATGCAGGATCACTGCCTTGTGATTGCTTTACGATCTCCGCTCCGGAGCGCTCGGCCCAAATTTCAAGCTGCTCAATTGCTGCTGCACGGAATGTATCCGCTGCACCAAGAATGACCTTTTTTCCCTGATTCTGCAGCATTGCGGCCAGCTTCCCGATGGTAGTTGTCTTCCCTACTCCATTGACCCCAATAACAAGTATGACGGACGGCTTTGTTCCGATTTTCAATTCCTCGCCGCCGCGGAGCATATCCGCAACAATGGAGCGCAGCAAACTGTAAACAGCATCCGGATCTGTTACACCCTGCTTTTTTACTCTTTGCCGCAGTTCGTCACAGATACGTGCGGAAGTAGCAGCTCCAACGTCCCCCATAATCAGAAGTTCTTCCAACTCTTCGTACAAAGATTCATCTATTTTTGTAAAAGAATGGAGCATAGCTGAAACAGAAGCGCTCATGCTTTCTCTGGTCTTTTTAAGGCCTTCTCTAATTTTAGAAAATAGACCCATGCGTTTCTCCTTTCCGCCCATTAGGGCCTGATTCCCATTTTGGTTTCAATTTCAGATGCCGGCATTTCCAGTACTTTGGAAACGCCTTCTTCCTGCATAGTAACCCCATACAGTACATCAGCTTCCTCCATACTGCCGCGGCGGTGCGTAATAACAATAAACTGTGTATTCTGCGTCATTCTGCGCAGGTATGCAGCAAATCGATTGACGTTGACATCATCAAGAGCCGCCTCAATTTCATCCAATACACAAAATGGCGGCGGATTAACTTTCATGATGGCAAAATACAGCGCAATCGCCACCAAAGCCTTTTCTCCTCCGGAAAGCGCTTCCAAGTGCGAAACAATCTTGCCGGGTGGCTGAACGGAAATTTCGATGCCAGAGCCGAGCACATCGTCCGGCTCTGTGAGTGAGAGTTTGGCTTTGCCGCCGCCAAACAATTCACGGAATGTTTCAGAAAAATAACGGTTGATTTGCTCAAATCGGGCTGAAAAAAGGTCTTTCATGCGATCTGTCAGTCCGTGAATCAGCTTTTTTAATTCGTCCCGTGATTGTTCGACATCAGCAATCTGCGCCTTCATAAACTCATACCGTGCGGATACTTCCTTGTATTCCTCCACAGCGGACAGATTCACAGTGCCTAAAGATTTAATGCGGCTTTTCAGTTCACTTAATCGGCGCTGTGTTTCTTTTGGGTCAGATGCAGGCTCGGCCTCTTGTTCCGCCTCACGGCGTGTCAATTCATATTCTTCCCACAAACGCGCAATGATTTCATCGTATTCCTTCTGCAGACTGTTTCGGCGTTCTTCCAGACGCGCCAGCTCGTGGCCGATTTTTTCCTTTTCCTCCGATTTTTCCCGCTCCAAGGTGCGCAGTTCCACCGATTTTTTCTCAAGTTCCATACGTTCCTGATTAAGGTTTTCGGCTCTTTGTGCTGCCTGTTTTGATTTGCGCCTCAGTTCTGCAGCCTGATTGCCGAGTTCCTCAATTTTGACGTTCAGTTCTGCGGTTAAAGATTCCAGCTCTTTTATCTTGTCCGCAAGTTCGCTTTGTTTTTCCTTCTGACCCAATCTTCTCTCGTGCAAATCCTGAATGCTGGCCCTGATGGACTGCACATCCTTTTGAGCAGAAAGGCGATCCAACTCAATCTGTTTTAAGGCATTGGTCAGCTCATTCAACTTGGTGTTGAGTTCTTCGCGATTGCCACCAGCCTTTTCCAATTCCTTCTTAAGCGCTTCAATCCGCACGTTCAATTCCGCGGACTTTTGCTGCGCGTCTTGCACAATTGTTTTTTGTTGTTCCAAGCGCGTGGTTGCCGCCGATTCTTCCTGCTTAAGATGTTCTAAATTTTTTCGTGCGGATTGCATCTCTGCCAAAATTCTGCGATGTTCTGCATCGGTATGGACTCTTTCTTCCTGTGCGGTTGCCAATTCACCTTTTGCGGCGGACAGAGCCGCTTCTTCAGCTGACACTTCCTGCATCGCTAATTTCAGCGCCTCTTGGGCATTTTCTGCTCTTATTTTAAGCGCTTGAGCTTTCTTTTTCAAAGCTTCAATTTCAGCAACCCTGCTGAGCAATCCTGAATTTTTTGCCAGCGAACCGCCTGTTAACGAACCGCCGGTGTTCACAACCTGACCATCCAGTGTAACAATGCGGAACCGATACCGGAATTTACCGGCAATCTGAACTGCAAAATCAAGATTTTCAGCAACTACAATTCTGCCGAGAAGAGAATTTAAAATCTCCTGATATTTTGGGTCGCAGGAGCATAATTCCGATGCAATCCCGACAAAACCGGGGCAATCCGCAAGGCCCTGCTCGGAGAGAACACGCCCCCGAATCACGGAAAGAGGCAGAAAAGTAGCACGCCCGGCATTTCTGTTTTTTAACAATGCAATAGCACGTTTCGCATCCTGTTCCGTGCCGACAACAATATTCTGCATGGCGGCACCAAGTGCGGTTTCAATCGCTACCGAACAACTTTTAGGCACGCGAATCAGGCGGGAAACCGGGCCATGTATACCGCTTAATGCCCCTCGTGCCGCTTCCTTCATAACCACTTTGACGCTTTGGGCAAAGCCCTCCAGATTGCGTTCCAAATCCTCCAACAGACGTGCTCTGCGCAGGTGTTCTTCCAAATCCAGCCGCAGTGTCTCACTTTGCCTGCGTGAAGCCTCCATGCGATCCCTGCGGGCTTTCAGGCGCATTTCATGGCCTTGCACCGTATTGCCAATCGATTCAATTTGCCGGTTTAATTTTTCCAGTTTTTGTTGATATTCTGCCTCCTTTTTTTGGAGTGATTCACTTTTTGAACTTATTTCCTCCACATTTTTGCGAATTTCATGCAGGCGAAGCTGAATTTCAGCAATAGAAGTGGAGGCGGTCATCTCGCTCATCTTTAAATCCGTCGCCTGCGAAGATAATTTCGTTATTTCACGAGTAAAGCCGTCCATCCTGCCCGCCGTTTCGTCTAGGCTGTTTTTCAATTGTTCCAGCCGTGCGGAACAGTCGGCAAAATCTGCGTCTCTTGATTTGATATACTCGGTCTTTACAGAAATTTGCTCCTCCTTTTCTTGAATCATTCGAAGGAGTTCTTCCTCGGAAAGACGATTTTGCTCAATTTCAGCGCGTATTCGTTCTATATCTTCTTTGTTATGTAAAATATCATTTTTAAGCACTGAGGACTCCGCATCTTTTTGCGCGGCGCTTTCGTCCAAAGAAATGCTTTCTTTTCTAGCCTCATCAATTTGAGCGGAACACTGATTAGAGCGGCTGAAAATTTTTTCCAGCTCCGCATCTATATCGTCCACTGCCTGTTCAGCGGAATCATACTGGGATTTTGCCGCTAAAATCTTATCTTCCTGCTCCCGCAGAGTCAGAGAGGATTGATTCAGCGTTCTGAGCCACAAGCTGATTTCCAATTTTCTTTTTTCCTCAGACAGTTTCAGGTATTCCTTTGCTTTCTCTGCCTGTTCTTCCAACGGGCCTACACGGCTTTCCAGTTCTGCCAAAATATCATTCAGGCGGAGAAGATTTTCCTCCGCCTGCGAAAGGCGCCGTTCGGATTCTTCTCTGCGGTAGCGAAACCGTGAAATTCCCGCAGCTTCCTCGAAAATCTGCCGCCGATCCTCACTGCGAGCTGCAACAATCGCATCAATTTTACCTTGCCCAATCATGGAATAACCGTCCCGTCCAAGGCCGGTATCCATGAACAACTCATTAATATCTTTTAATCTGACATTTGTTTTATTAATCAGATATTCGCTTTCACCGGAGCGATAATAGCGCCGCGTTACGGAAACGCTGTCAGCATCGTAGGGAAGTTGGCGCTCGGTATTGTCAATATTTAGGGTAACCTCTGCAAAACCGAGCTGCTTGCGCGCCGGCGTCCCCCCAAAAATGACATCCTCCATTCTTGTACAACGCAAAGCGCGGGCAGACTGTTCCCCCAGCACCCAGCGAACCGCATCGCTGATATTGCTCTTTCCGCTCCCATTTGGTCCAACCACTGCTGTAATACCGTTGTGGAAGGTCAGCGTAGTTCGATCCGGAAACGTCTTAAACCCCTGAAGTTCCAGCGATTTCAGCAGCAATCCTATTTCCTCCTATATCCAAAATTTGAAAATCTCCTTGTTTTAAAGTTGGGTCATACTCCAGTGACGCGTTGTAGCCAAGTTCAGATAAAGTTTTCATATTTGATTTTTTCTGCCCGACTGCAACGGATGCACTGGCAGGATGAACACGCACAATAATATTACCCTTTGCCACCTCATTCGCTGTCAAAACATGAATCATCTTTGTGAGCATCCGTCTGCTTTCACAAAGTTGGCGAAAAGCCGGATGCCATGGACCAGCCAGTCTGTCCCGCTCTAACTCCGGAGAAGCATGCAGACCCAAGCGAATAACCGGAATGTTTCTGCTTTCAAAAAAGTCAAGCAAATCAGCACATAAAGTGACTGTTTCGTCCAAACCGGGCGGAGTATATTTGCCCTGCAAAAACAGTTCACCCAACCGAGTTCCTTTGATGACAATGGTAGGGTAAATTCTAACACAATCGGGATGCAATGCGGCAAACTGTTCTGCGGTCTTCCGCGCCCCGGACAGCGTGTCTCCGTACAGACCTGTCATCATCTGAAGTCCAAGTGAAAATCCATAGGAATGGATTAACGCAGCAGCAGTGCGAACCTGCTCTGCGGTATGTCCTCTTTCGTTTAGTTTAAGAACACGGTCATCCATGCTTTGGGCACCGAGTTCAATGGTTGTAACACCGTAATCCCGCAGGATCGAAAGAATTTCCGGATCAATCGCATCCGGCCGCGTAGAGAGGCGGATTCCTAAGAAAGAGCCGTTTCTAATAAAATGAGCCGCCGCTTCCAAAAGCGAAATCATATAATTTCGCTCCAGTGCGGTAAAACTGCCGCCAAAGAATGCGATCTCTGCGGATTTTGCAGCAGAACCTAAATGAGCCAAGGCCGTTTCTGCTGCGGAAACCACATCTGCCGGAGTGGGCTGAACAGCTTTACCGGTGATGCTTTTTTGGTTACAGAAACTGCACGCATGCGGGCAGCCGTTATTGGGGACAAAAAGAGCAACATTTGCGTGCCGCATCAGTAACCCATCAGCTTCAGCGCTTCACGCGCCGCCTGTTGCTCCGCTTCCTTTTTGCTGCGTCCCCCGCCTTTGCCAATTACATTGTTGTCCAGACGAACTTCAACCGTAAAATGCTTGTCATGGTCGGGGCCGCTTTCCCCGGTTAAAACATACTCCAGTGTTTCCTCCGGATTTTTTTGCACAATTTCTTGTAGAAATGTTTTGTAATCTTTAAACACACGCGGCTTCGTCTCTTTTAAGAGAGGCAGAACAAAACGCAGGACAAATTTGCGGCTTTCCTCCATTCCACCATCCAAATAAATGGCAGCGGTAATGGATTCAAACGCATCCGCAAGAATAGAAGAACGAGTTCTTCCTCCTGAGTTCTGTTCTCCCCGGCTTAACAAGAGATACTTTCCCACATCAAGCTGGCGAGAAAAACCACAGCAAGCTTTTTCACAAACCAAAGCTGCCCTCTTTTTGGTCAAATCCCCTTCAGGAAGGTTAGGAAAGTGTTTGAATAAATAATCGGATACCACCATTCCAAGAATGGAATCTCCCAGAAATTCCAGCCTTTCATTACTTCCTCCTGGGATCTTATGTTCATTTGCGTAGGAAGAATGGGTCAGTGCAGTTTTCAGGTAATTTGGATTTTTAAATCGGTAGCCAATTTTTTCTTCCAGTTCAGTCAACAGATACACCCCCAGTGTTTTGATATAATTTATGTTTTATTTCCCAGAGCTCCATATTTTGCAATGCTGTCCGCAACTTCCGACACCACGTTGCCCTCTACATAAGATTTAGTTAGCCGCAGTGCATTGTAAAACGTTTTTGCTGTTGCACTGCCGTGTGCCTTAAAAACTGGTTTGGAACAGCCCATCAGCGGAGCTCCGCCATATTCATTATAATCGAAATTTTTCTTTAATGCTTTCACATCGCTCAGAATAGCTGCTGCTGCCAATTTGTTTTTTAAGCTTCTTGTAAAAATTTCTTTAAATTTGCCCATCAGCATGAGTGCAACGCCTTCATATAATTTCAAAATCACGTTGCCCGTAAAACCATCCGCAACAATAACCTCTCCTGCGTCATCCGGTATATCCCGTGCTTCAATATTTCCGACAAAATTCACGCCCGAATTTTTCAGCAAGGCAAATGCCCGGTGCTGGAGTTCTCCTCCTTTATGGTCTTCCACACCGATATTTGCAAGCGCAACGCGCGGATTATGAATTCCCATCACTTTGTCCATATAAATAGAACCCATAATTCCAAACTGCTGCAGCATTTCCGGCTGACAGTCCACATTTGCGCCACAGTCAATCAACATAAAGCAACCCTTGTTTTTCGGTATGACAGGTGCAAAAGCAATGCGCCGCACACCCTTAATGCGTTTGACGATTAGAGTGGCCCCGACAACCAATGCACCGCTGTTTCCTGCGGAAACAAAGGCATCTCCTTTCCCTTGCGTCAACAGCCGCAGCCCAACTGCCATGGAAGATTTCGATTTTGACTTCATAATATCGCCGGCGGAATCTTCCATTGTAATGACATCCGGAGCATCACAAATTTCCATCCGCTCCAGAGATATCCCGTTCTTCTCCGCTGTGCTGCGGATCTCTTGTTCCCTGCCGGTTAGAAGGATATCTACATCCAAGCCTTTTACAGCATCTGCGCATCCCTTGATGATTTCAAGCGGAGCATTGTCCCCGCCAAACGCATCGACGATAATTTTCATATCCAGCACCTCGATTCAAATGAACCTTTGTTTTTCTTCCGCCAAAGTTCTGTCAAGATCCTTAAGTGCGCGCGCAGCAAGCGCTGCGTAACGCTCCCGCTTGTCCCGAATTCGTTCCGCAAGAGGAGGAATGATGCCGAAATTTGCACCCATCGGCTGAAAATCTCCTGCTCCTCCGGATTCCACATAGCGGCTCAGAGCACCTATCATTGTCGTTGCCGGCAATGTGAGCGGCTCGATTCCACGCATGCGTCTGACGGCGTTCACACCGGCCATGATTCCCGACGCAGCGGATTCCATATAACCTTCCACGCCTGTTATCTGACCCGAGAAAAACAGGTTGGGGTTCTCACGGAAGGCAAAGCCGGAAGTTAGGACTTTCGGAGAATTTAAAAACGTGTTTCGGTGCATAACACCGTACCGCATGTATTCTGCATGTTCTAAACCGGGAATAAGGCCAAACACTCGCTTTTGCTCGGGGAATTTCAAGTTGGTCTGAAAACCGACTAAATTATACATGGTTCCCTCGGCGTTTTCGCGCCTGAGCTGAAGAACCGCCCACGGCCGATGCCCTGTTTTCGGATCGCGCAAGCCCACCGGTTTCATCGGTCCAAACCGCAAAGTATCCGGACCACGGCGAGCCATAATCTCAATCGGCATACACCCTTCATACACCTTCGGGTCAGCTGCATCAAACTCATGAACAGGTGCCCGCTGAGCAGCAATTAATTCAGAATAGAATGTTTCATATTCCTCTTTATTCATCGGGCAATTAAGATATGCATTTTCTTCTCCCCTGCCATAACGGGAAGCGGCAAATATCCGATCCATATTTAAGCTTTCGGCTGTCACAATTGGCGCAGCGGCATCGAAAAAGCTGAGACTTCCTCCGCACAACCGAAAGATTTTTTCTGCAAACGCATCAGAAGTCAGCGGCCCTGTCGCAATCACTGTAATTCCGTCCGAAGGAATGTTCGTGACTTCCTCTCGATGAATATGAATCAATGGATGAGAGATGATTTTTTGGGTTACGGCTTCCGAAAAAGCGGTTCGATCAACTGCAAGCGCCCCTCCGGCAGGAACACGGCAGGAATCCGCACACAAAAGTGTCAGCGACCCCAATCTTCGCATCTCTTCTTTCAGAAGACCTGCAGCGCTTTCCAGCCGTTCCGCCTTCAGGGAATTAGAACATACCAGTTCCGCAAAATTCTCACTGCGATGCGCCGGAGAAAAGCGAATTGGCTTCATCTCATACAATTCCACCGGATAACCGGCCTGTGCAATCTTCCACGCTGCCTCACAACCGGCCAAACCTGCTCCTATAACTTGGATGCTCATTCGTCCTCCATCTTTTCAAAACCACAATCGGGCGTTATACAATATAATTTCGGGTGCTTTCCTTTTTTCTTCAAAAGAGTTTTGCCGCATTTGGGGCACTTCTCCATGGCCGGTTCATCCCACGAAACAAAATCACAGTTGGGATAGTTGGAACAGCCGTAGAATACGCGTCCTTTTTTGGTCTTTTTCACAATCACTTTTCCGCCGCATTTTGGACATTCTGCTCCGGTTTCCTGCACATATTTTTTAACATTTTTGCACTCCGGATACCCCGGGCACGCCAAAAATTTACCGTAACGGCCGTTCTTAATGACCATGTTGCGGCCGCACTTTTCACAAATAACGTCCGTCACATCTTCCTTGAGCTGGATTTTTACACCCTTCATCTCTTCTTTTGCGGTTTTTAATGTTTTGTCAAAATCGCTGTAAAATTCTTCTAGTGTCTGTACCCAATCGGTCTTCCCTCTTTGAACCTCGTCAAGGTTGCTTTCCACCTGCGCTGTGAATTTTACATTGACGATTTTGGGAAATCTTTCTTTCATTAAATTGGTAACGGTTTCGCCCAATTCCGTTGGCTTGAGTGTTTTTCCTTCGCGGACTACATATTCTCTTGCGGTTATGGTTGAAATCGTTGTGGCGTAGGTGGACGGACGGCCAATCCCGTTTTCTTCCAGAGCCTTAATCAATGACGCTTCGGTATAACGCGGAGGCGGTTGTGTAAAGTGCTGACTTCCGGCGATTTCTTTTAGTTTCAGAGACATTCCGGTTTCCAAATCCGGAAGCGCAACACTTTTCGAGTCCTTTTCGTCCTTAGCTTCCTCATAGAGAACGGTAAAGCCGTCAAACGCAACTGTGTATCCGGAAGCTTTAAAGATATAGTTTTTGGCTTGAATATCGGCCTGAGTGGTACTTTGGATACAATTTGCCATCTGACTTGCCAAAAAACGTTCCCAAATCAATTTATAGAGCTTATATTGGTCGGAAGACAGACTATCCTTTACCTTTTCCGGTGGAAGGGATGGCATGGTTGGACGAATGGCTTCATGACCATCCTGCGCGTTTGCCCGGGATTTATAATGCCGTGGGGATTCCGGCAGATACTGTTCACCCCACCGTTCGCGAATATAATCCCTCGCTTCTTTCTGAGCATCTTCCGATATACGCAACGAGTCCGTTCTCATATAGGTAATTAAACCAACGGCTCCGAGTCCAGGAATTTCCACACCTTCATACAACTCCTGCGCAGCCTTCATTGTCCGCCTTGCCTGAAACCCCAGACGGCGAGAGGCTTCTTGCTGGAGTGTTGAAGTGATAAACGGCGGAGCCGGAGATTTACGCCTTTTGCCTTTTTTGACTTTAACAATGCTAAAATCGGCATCTTTTAAGTCTTCCAGAATACGGTCCGACTCCTCTTTACTGGAAATTTTCATTTTACCGTTTGTATCGCCGTAAAAACTTGCAGAAAAAGATTTTCTGGAGCCTTTCGGCACAAATTTTGCATCAATCGTCCAATATTCTTCCGGTACAAAATTACGAATCTCGTTTTCCCGATCCACAATGATGCGAACCGCAACGGACTGCACTCGTCCTGCGGAAAGGCCGCGCCTGATTTTTTGGGACAAAAAAGGACTGAGCTTATATCCAACCAATCGATCCAAAATACGGCGCGCCTGCTGGGCGTTAACCAAGTCGAGGTCGATGGTTCTAGGATTCTGCATCCCATGTGTCACACCGGTTTTCGTAATTTCATTGAAAGTGACCCTGTTTTTTTCATTCATATCAAGGCCGAGGATATAAGCAAGGTGCCAGGAAATCGCCTCCCCTTCGCGGTCGGGGTCGGTAGCAAGAAGAATGGATTCGCTCTTATCCGCACGTTCCTTGAGCTCCTGCACCAGTTTTTCCTTACCTTTAATAATTTCATATTTTGGCTTAAATTTATTTTTAACATCAACACTTAAACGGCTTTGAGGCAAATCCCTCACATGGCCCATTGATGCGACAACTTCAAAACCGGTTCCTAAATATTTCTGAATCGTTTTTGCTTTAGCCGGAGATTCCACGATCACCAGCTTGGACATAAAACCACCTCACATCTATAAACATTTTCCAATCCGCGGCAACACATGCGGAAGGAAACAATTAACGCGGCAAGCTGTATCGCCTGCCGGAATGGGATTTAATAGCACCTTCCAATTCCAATTCCGTTATGGCAGAAAGTAACCTTGCTGCCGGAATCTTTGTAATCTCAATCAGTTCGGCAATAGGCCGAGGAATATCGGTTAAACTGGATAATAGTATTTGTGCATCCGGGGAAAATTTATCCGCACAGGGCATAACCCGGCTTGAATGTTCCGCAGACGAATTACTATTTGTGCTATTCTCTTCTATAATAACATTTGTTTTGGCATCGTCAAGAAAAATTTTGCTTTTTCCCCATTCAGGATATTCCTCAAGTATCTCTTTTGCTCCGCTGACCGGTTTTGCCCCGGCTTTAATCAGATTATTAACCCCCGCCGAGACCGGGCTAAAAATACTGCACGGAATCGCGAAAACATCACGGCCCTGTTCCAGCGCATAATCCGCTGTAATCAGTGAGCCGCTTTTCGCAGCAGCTTCCACCACAAGGGTTCCGAGAGACAACCCCGAAATAATCCGGTTGCGAATGGGAAAATTTGAAGCGGTTGCCTGCGTCTGCGGCGGAAATTCGGAGATGAGTGCACCTTTTACTGCAATGGTATCCCGAAGTGATGCATTTGTCACCAGATAGTCCGTATCGATACCGCAGCCCAGAACACAAACAGTTTTGCCTCCGGCTTGCAGTGCACCTTGATGAGCCGCGGTATCGATTCCCAAGGCACCTCCGCTCACAACAATAACACCGTTTTTTGCAAGCTCATATGCAAAACTTCGTGCAGCGGCCTTTCCGGTTTGCGTTGCCTTTCTGGTTCCAACGATTGAGATGGCCGGTTCCAAGCTAAAATCCGGCAAATGTCCTTTTATATACAGTGCGCACGGCGCATTGCGAATTTGGCGCAGTGGAGCCGGGTACTCATCACAGTCAGGGGTAACTACTGCCTGTCCGATTTTTTCACAGTACTCCAAAAGAGCTTGTGCATCGGAAAGCGTATAATTTTCCATATTACGAATTTCTTTTGGAGTAAAGTATCCTTCCAAAAGCCATGCTTCTCTTCCCCCGGCATAAAAATCCTCCAGACTTTTCCACCCTTCTAAGATACGGTTCTGTTTGGAACTGCCTGCACCAAGTGCATGTTGCAGCCAAAGCCAGAAAGCCCTCGGATCATATTGGCTCATAAAGCAGCTCCTCCCGCTTGCTCTTTCATCATTTCCCAAATCAAAATTGCTGCCGCAGCGGATGCATTCAAAGATTCCGCCCGGCCAAGCATGGGAATAGTGACTTCTGTGGAACAGGCATTTCGCGTTTCCTGTGTCAAGCCGTTCCCCTCATTTCCCACAACCATTACGCATTGGCGTAAATGTATGGTTGTTATGGGCTGCGCACTGCTGTCCGGCACAGCAGCGGCTGTAACAAATCCGCGCCGATTGAGACCGGATAAAAAATTCGGAAGGTCTTTCACAATAAAAAACGGCAGGCGAAACACAGCTCCCATCGATGCGCGAAGCACCTTTGGAGAATAGATATCACAGCAGCTGCCGCCTAAGATAATTCCACTGACGCCAAGCGCTTCCGCCGTACGGAGAATGGTCCCCATGTTAGCAGGATCCTGTAAATTTTCCAGTGCAAGATAGGCACCGGGCGCCGTTATATTGGATTCTTTGGCCGTTTTGTGCGGCATTTGACAAATACAGAAAATTCCCTGAGGTGTTTTTGTGCACGACAAAGCTTTCGCCGCCTGCGGCCCTACAAGATAAATTTCCTGTGCTTTTTCCATAACCGGACGAAGATATTGCTCATACTTTTCCGCGGCGTGTTCCGTATACATCAGCGTTTGGATGACTACGCCGCTGTATGCGGCGTCCGCACACAGACGTGCCCCTTCCAAAAAGTACAATCCGCATTCCGTACGATATTGAGCGGAATTAGATAGCCGCACAGCTTTTTTGATTGTTTCATTACTGCGGCTGACAATCATTTTAGGCATTCGGCAAGAACTCCCAACGGATAAAATGAGCGCCCGGGACCATCCGGGCGCGATTTATGGTTATTAAACTGCAGATTTTGCCTTTTCCACCAAGCTCTTGAACGCCGCTTCGTCGGCAACAGCAATTTCCGCGAGCATTTTTCTGTTCAGCGTTACCCCTGACTTTTTCAGACCGTTCATAAACACGGAATAGCTGATGCCATTGGCACGGCATGCGGCCGAAATTCTGGTAATCCAAAGGCGGCGAAAATCTCTTTTTCTCGCCTTACGGCCAATAAACGCATAATTTCCGGATTTCATAACGGCCTGTTTGGCCATTTTAAAGTGACGGCTTTTGGCACCGAAATAACCTTTTGCAAGTTTTAATGTCTTTTTTCTTCTTTTGCGCGTCATCAGCGCACCCTTAACACGTGCCATTCTATTACCTCCAAATTAATGGTATCTTTCCGATTTCCGAGCGGTCCGTTATTGATAAGGAAGCAGCTTTTTAATGCTGGCCACATTTGTTTTATCGGTAACAACGGTCTTGCGCAGTCCGCGTTTGCGTTTTGTTGTTTTTTTGTTCAAAATATGAGATTTATTCGCATGAGCGCGGATAACCTTACCGCTTTTGGAAAGTTTAAAGCGCTTTTTCGCACCGGTATGTGTTTTAATTTTAGGCATGACTGCCCCTCCTTATTGAAACTTTACTTTACGGGTTTGGAGGCAAGGAACATCAACATGTTGCGTCCTTCCAGCTTAGGCGGTTTTTCAACATTGGCAAATTCGCTCAGAGCATCGGCAAAGCGTTTCATAATTTCATGGCCTTGCTCAGGGTGCCCCATTTCGCGGCCGCGAAAACGTATGGAAACTTTAACTTTATCTCCGGTTTTCAGAAATCTCACTGCATGCTTCAGCTTCGTATTGAAATCGTGCACATCAATATTCAGCGAAAGCCGAATTTCTTTAATATCGACCGTGTGCTGATTCTTTTTTGCTTCCTTTTCGCGTTTAGCCTGTTCGAATCTGAATTTTCCGTAATCGATAATTTTACAAACCGGCGGATTCGCCTGGGGCGCGACCTTTACCAGATCCAGATTCATTTCCATCGCTTTCTGCAGAGCCTGCGCGGATGACATTACCCCGAGCTGAGTGCCATCCGAGCCAATTAACCGCACCTGCTTGTCGCGGATTTGTTCGTTAACCTGAAGTTCCTTGTTGCTAATAGTTAAGCACCTCCATAACACGTAAATCACATAAAAAATGCACGGACAGAATTTCCGCCCGTGCATCAATACTTTCGTTTCCCTAAAATCAAAACCTAAGGAAATTATCAAACGTATTGACCCGTGACGGACGAAAACCCCACAGGTGGAAATACAGCGTGTAACTGCCATATTTCACTTTGTTTTCACAAAATTAATTATACTGGCACAATCTGTGTTTGTCAAGATTTATTTTAACGGTCCGGTAATTTCCTTGCCAAGGGCAAATGAATACAGCAAACACTGTATGACCTTTTTCCCGGAACAAAGTTCCAAAGCACGGCGATACCAATCCAACTGTTCCCGATACCTTACCCACAGTTCTTTGGCACTGCGCGTGCGATCCGTCTTATAATCTACAATGACCAATCCGCCGGATTCTTCAAACATACAATCCACCGCCCCCTGCAAAATTACAGGTTCCTGCGCCAGTGCTCCGGTTAATTCAGGGCGAATCTCTCCCGCCGGTATTTCCACGGTAAATCGATATTCACGCTCCAAATGCGCAGCCGACAAGATTCTCTTTGCTATCTTGCTTTGAAAAAATATGCGTACAGCTTCCAAATCGACCGCTTGAGCCTGCCATGAGGTTAAAAACCCTTCTTTCACCAAACGATCCAGTTCTCCCTTCGGGTCTGCAGATGCACTGCGGTAATCCGCAAACTGAAAGAAAGCATGCAGTGCCGTGCCGCGCTCTGCCGGAGTGAGTCCTGTTTCGCTGAGAAAAGCCGGTCTGGAAGATGCGGAATATCGGGCGGAAAATTTACTGGCAGCCAGTTCCGAGGCAGCCACTTTTGCACACATCCCATTGATTCCGGAATACGGATAAACAAAATTAAGATCCGATTCCAATTTTGCAAGCAGACCTGCATCCACTTGAGCTGTGGTTTCTTGTTCCGATTCCGTCTCTTCCTGCTCCTGCACGCAGGGCTTTACCACATGGACTGACCATTTTTCCGTATCCGGCACTGTGATTTGATCGGAAACACCTGCGAGCCGCCGCAGGCATCCGGCATCCGGATGTCTTAGAGCACAGAGCAGCACCCAATCCGAGATACTGGATGCTCCCCGCACGACGTAGGGAGAAACTCGTTTCTCAGCTGTGAGCCGAGAAGCCAAAGTACTAAGCGTCTTGGAAGCATTGTCCAGCGTTGTGACCATAATCAATTTTTCCTTTGCACGTGTCATGGCAACATAAAGCACGCGCAGTTCCTCACTCATCTCATCCCGTTCCTGTTCCAATGCCACAGCTTCCCGCACAACAGTCGAATACCTCACGCCGGTATCCGGGTCTCTAAGCCTAATACCGGCACCGAGTTCCGGATGCAGCAGAACATCGGAATGCTCTTTATGAAAACCGCGGGAACATCCTGCTAAGATACAGATTGGAAACTCGAGGCCTTTGGAGTGGTGTACACTCATGATCCGCACTACGTTTGCCGACTCACTGATGGTAGACGCTGCAGAAAGATCAGCGTTGCTTTTTCTCATGCGCTCAATAAAACGAAGAAATCCGGAAAGGCCGTTATAGCCGGATGATTCATATTTACGGGCGTAGGAAAGCAAAAGGCGTAAATTAGCCAAACGAAGTTCTCCGTTAGACATAGCCTGAACCATTATGGGGAGTCCCGTCCGATCGTACACACGCTGAATGAGCTGGTCGGACGGCATTGTGGCGGACAGCGTCCGAAAGCGTTTGATTTCCTCTAAAAACTCAGCAGCCTTGTGGTTTCCAGACTGCGCAGCCGCAGTGACTGCCGGATAAAGACGGCCTTTACGCGAACCCAGCCTAATTTGAGACACATCGTCCGGCGTAAAACCGTAAAGCGGACTCATCATCACTGCAAGGAGCGGGATATCCTGCATAGGATTGTCAATGACTTGAAGCAGCGACAAAACGGTGCTGACTTCACTTGCGGCAAAAAAACCGCCGACTGTGTCCGCCCACGCCGGAATGCCAAGTGCAGAAAGTTCGCGGGCATACTCATGGGCATATTGGTTTGCGCTGCGGAGTAAAATGCTGAAATCGCGGTAAACACAGGGCCTCTGCTTTCCGTGGTCCGTAACCGTGTAAGAACCGTCCGTCATAGAATAAATCATCTCTGCAATGTGAAGACATTCCGCATGGATCATATCAGAGTCTTTCTTAAATTCCGTATCAGACAGATCGATGACTTCAAGGCTGCACGCCGGCTCGGTTTGCGGCGGATATTCGGCACCGGGAACGAGTTCCTCAGCTTTTGTGTAATCAAGCTCGCCCGTAGTTTTGCTCATCAACTGCCGAAATACAAAATTGACCGCCGCCGTCACACCGCTTCTGCTGCGGAAATTACGGTCCAGCACCACGCAGGCCGGAAAGTTTTCTCTTTCTGGATCATATTGCTGCATAGCGGCACGGTGACGGAGAAAAATCTGCGGCATAGCCTGACGAAATCGGTAAATACTCTGTTTGACGTCTCCCACAAGGAACAGATTTGTTTCATCACGGGATATGGCACGGAAAATCATATCCTGAGCTTCGTTAGTGTCCTGATATTCATCCACCATAATTTCTTCATATTGTTCGGCAAGTTCCAGCGCATCCGAAGTTTTTTTAAATCCATTGCCGGTGTCCCGCACCAACAGCTTTAACGCCCAATGTTCCAAATCACCGAAATCTGCGGCGCGCCGCTCCGCTTTTCTTTGCTGCAGTATCTCACCGAACCGCTCCGTTACACGAAACAACATCCGAATCGCCGGCGCAAGCCGCGAAAGTTCTTGTTCCCACTCCGCCCGAGTGCATCCAAACAATGTTGTTAGATTTCCAACAACGGATTTTACCTCTTTGCGTGCATTTGTCACTGCATTTTTCAGAGGATCCTCTTTGCGTCCCCTGACGGGCCGGAATTTCGGAAAAGTGAATTTAGCGCACCTGCTTGCACACAAATCCCAATCGCCGGATGCAATTGCTTCCTGCAGAGATGACAGATTTGCAAGGTCTGCTTGGCAGGCTTCGGCGTATGCGTCAAATATCTCTTGATCCGAACTCATTCGTGAAAGCGAATTTTGCGTTAGTGAAATGCCGTACGCCACGGCTTCTTCTGCATAGGAAAAGATGGCTCTGCCCCACGGGGAATCTTCAATGGGCGCATGGCTGTCATACAATGCGGCTTTTTCGGCAAGCCAGCGTTTTGGAAACGGATGCGAGCGGACAAAATCATACAGACGATTCACGGTATCTGCGATGCGGCCATCGTCTCTTCCAGATGAAAATTCTTCCACAAATTCAAAAAAAGCCGGATCTCCTTGCGCATAAAATTCATCCAAAGTGTCGGAAACGGCCTGCGAACGAAGGACCGCCATTTCTCCGTCATCCAAAATGCGGAAATCCGGTGCTATGCCCAGTTTAAAAAAGTTTTCACGCACCAAGTCGCTGCAAAAGGAATCTATGGTGCCAATTTTCGCGCGAGAAAGAAGAATCTGCTGACGCTGCAGCCGAACATTTCCCGGATCCTGTTCCAGCATGGCGGCAATTTCAGCGGCAATGCGTCCTCTCATCTCCTCCGCCGCAGCTTTTGTAAATGTGACAACCAACATTCGGTCCGCGTCAACCGGATGAGCCTTGTCAGTAATTCGCTCAATAAAGCGCTGTACCAAAACAGCGGTTTTGCCTGACCCGGCCGCGGCCGAAACCAAGAGAGTCCCCCCGCGGGCATAGATTGCGTTTTTCTGACTTTGCGTCCAGTTTCTGCTCACGGTGTTTCTCCTTCTTTCGACAATTCTTCCATTACGGCATCCCTGTCCCATTTTTGCATTTCACGTATTGGGTCATCCCGCTCATGGCCGCAGACGGCTGCATACGGGCACCAAGCACAGGCATCATATCCCCCGGAAAGCGGCACAGCTGCAATATTGCCCTGCCGTAATTCACCGGCCATATTTTCAATTAAACTGCGGATATATCGGAATATTCGCTCTAATTCCTGTTGGGTGACCAAATGTCCACTTCCCGAAGGGACTCCCTTTTTCAGGGTAACCGGGATATAAATTCCTTTCCCATCCGGTTCCATTGCGGCGACCACTTCCGCATCGTTCAAAATCAGCCCGTCCATACGGAGCTGTTTTAGAAACTCCTTTTTCCTTTTTTCCTGTTCTTCCCCACGCTGAGAGGGTGGGGACGGACGGTTTGCCGGCATGTATAGAACACCGGCTGGAACAATCTGTCCATAGCGTTCTTTGCCATTTTCACACAAAGCTGCCAGATAAATTAGCATTTGGAGGTTCATGCCGTAAATTACGTCGGAAAGCCGGAATTCTTTCCGCCCTGTTTTGTAGTCTACCACACGCAAATAACGCACTCCGCCGCGCGTCATGATATCCACCCGGTCGATTTTTCCGTCAATTTCCACTTTTCCGCCATCCGGCAGAGGGATTACCAAGGATGGGATTTCATCGCCGACTGACAGTTCAAAATCAGCCGGTTTAAAACTGCTCTGCACCAGCTCCTGCGCAATATGGCGGGATACAATTTGCGCCGATGCCGCCAATCGGGTAATCAAATATGTAAAGCGCGGCGTCCGATTGGCAAGCCCGCCGAATCTTACTTCCACATAATCTGCAAGAAACTGCAAAATGACTTCATTTAGCTCATCTTCGCTCATTTCTGCAATTTTTGCACTGCCGATTTCTTGAAACAGGCGTTGCAGAAGGTAATGCATCAAACTGCCGTATTCCAGTGCATCCAGTTCAGCGGTTTTTCGTTCTCGTGCATCCACGCCATACCGGCAAAAATACTGAAATCGGCAAAGATGGTATTTTTCAATCTGTGTTGCGGACATATGCATATGGTTGCCAAACAGTTTAACAGCATTGTCAGAATTTTGAAAAGAAAACGGCCGTTTTTGCGCTGCATTACTAATGGACTGTATCCGATCCTGCATACCTCTGCGAGACCAAAGTTCTCTTAACGAGGCGGAAAGGACATCATTTGTATGCCACCTTTGCGCGGTAAGTTCCAGTGCCGGGCTTTGTGCCGAGGCAAAATAGGTTTGCTCCAGCAACAGTTCGTTCAACGTTTGCACATTTGGTAGAACAGCACGCACCTCCGTTACGATGGATGACGGAGAATTCCCTTTTCCCTCCGTGTCAGACACAGGGTAGCAGACAAACAGCCGTCTGGAAGCGGAACACATGGCAGAATAGGCTAGAAAACGTTCCTGCACTGCGGCACCTTCCGCAGTATCGTTCAGCTCCAATCCCAGTTCTATCAGTTCATGGCGTTCCCTGTCGCTAATGAGCCCACCATTGCCGGCGGTCATAGGAAATTCTCCTTGCGCACACCCAATTAAAAACACAACCTTTGGATCCGCCGGCCGGGAACGATCCGCCGCACCGACGGTGACCTCGTCAAGCCCCTGAGGAATGCTTGCTATTCGGCTGGAAAGAATCACCATATGCAGCAGTTCTGCATAACGTGCGCCTGTCACCTTATTTTTTCCGAGGACAAGGGCTGTTTGATCCAAAATTTCCATCAGCAGATCCCAGATGCGCAGCTCCCGTTCCGCCAAAGCCGGGTCTCCATTGTCGGATAACTGCTTTGCAAATTTTTTTAAATGTTCCGCTGCATGCACTTCTTCCAATAAGCCGAACACAGCTGCTGCCATTTCCTCACCGCTGGCATTGGCCGTCCTTTCGGCGAAATGTTCCAGCGGGGTCATGACCGCTCGGCGGCAGTCGTTGATTTTGGCAAGCAGTTTTTTGTCGGCAGGCGTCTGCTCTCCGGCAAAACCTTCAGGATTATCCGTCCATTCTTCTTTCCATTTTTTACCTGAAACATTCCAGAGAAATGTATAATTTTCAAGCAAAGAAATCTCTTCCGGCGTCAGACCGCAGAGACCGGTTTTCAAGTACAGAAAAATATCATCGGAACGAAAGCCGTTTTGCGTAATTTGAAATGCAGATAAAACAAGACGCATCAGCGGTTCGGCATCAATCTGCTCCGGCCTGTCCATAAAATACGGAATCTCCCACTTTTCCAATGCCTCGTCAAGGATGCCGCGGTAGGAATCCGGGTTGCGAGCAATTACAGCAAAATCGCGGTAACGGTATCCCTCGTCGATTACGAGGCGGCGGATGGTTGCAGCAACAAAAGCCGATTCGTCATAACTGTTTTTGGCTTCATAAACAGTAACGGCTTTACTTTCCCCGGAAAAAGGTTTTCGATGGGCCGGACGATAAACCCCCTTCTCCAGTTCTTTTAAAGCCTCATTTTGAAAGCGGACACCGTTTTCAAGCACAATGGGTGCAGCAATGGAAACTCCATTTTGCTTTGCAATGCGCATTAATACGCGGGCAGTTTTTCGAATGAGCGAAAAAAGCCCTGCACCGCATTCCGGGTCGTCCAGCCGGTCCGTACACAGAGCTACACGAACTTCTTTTGCCTGCATAAGAATTTGCGATAAAACATGGTATTCCTGTACGGTAAAGCTCTGAAAAGAATCCACCATAACGGTGTAACCCTCAAAATAATTGTGCTGCTCCAGTTTTTCCTTTAGCCGTGTCAAATCATCCATTGGGTCGATATAGCTCTGAGCCACCAGTGCGTCGTACGCAGACAAAATTAACGATAGTTCTGAAACTTTGCGTTTCAAAGTTCCTTCGGGCATTTTTTTCGCCACTTCAGCCAGATGCTGTGGTGTAACAGCACACATCTTGAACTCCGCACAGACATCCAGCAAGAGTTCTATTAACTCCGTACTGTCCGCATTGCGGCGGTAAATATCCAGCTGGTCTTTCACCTGTTCCAACGCAAGGCTCATGAAAATGCTGCGGCCGCCGTCATTCAGTCTTCTTCCGGCAAAGCCGCCGCAGCGCCGAAATACCTCTTCCGCCAGCCTTGAAAAGCTGGTAACAGTCACACGCCTAGCAAGCACCGGCCCCAGTAACTTTAGCATAGCACGCTCGTTTTCAAACGATGCCTGTTCCGGCACAATCAACATCAGCCTATTTTCTCCGGCTTCTGCTAAATTTTTAAGATCGTTTCGGATGGTGTGTGTCTTTCCGCTGCCGGCGCGGCCTAAAACAAAACGCAGCATTGATGCCTCACTTCCTTTTGAAGAAAGTATAGCATAAAATGCTGCGTGAAAAAAGATTGTCCATGCTCCGTGTTTGGTTATCTGTATTTCAGCCAGTGTTTTAGCTGCTCGTAATATTCTAACGTTTTAAACTTCACCTGATACCCGTTTGCATTCCGAACAATACGCAGTTCATTGGGGCTGAGAATGTCTTTCAGCTGTTTTTTATCTTCGGCAGCCGGCAGACAAAGCTGAGGAAAAATAACACACCACCAGTTATGCCCCTTTCCGGAACCTATGGTTACTTCCAAAGCGTCATATTCACCTGCGGGCAGTGTAACATCGCCGTACGTCCTTGTTGTGAAATATGTTTTGGTAATTTCGGCCTTTACAGGATAATGATATCCTTGCTTTTTCACTTCGTCCTGTGCTGCCTGCTGCAGCCGAAGAAGATTTTTTTGAACTGCCTCTATCGCTTCTTGGCGATTTCCCACACCATCCAGCATTCCGTCACTTTCCTGAAGAATCCTATCCCGCACTTTCAATTTCAGGCTCTGGTCTTCTTGGGAATCGGAATTTGCAAGAACATGCAGTCGAAGCACTTGAGACGGAATTTTCTCACATTCGGCAGTAAAGCATGTAAAATTGAAAAGAACAGCGAGCACAAACGCAAGGCAAAGTGCTTTTCCAAACGTTTTCATAAAACCGCTCCCTTTTTATGTTGCAAAAAGAGCATTGACCAATTTTTTCCAATTTATTCTTTTTTTATGAAAATATTTCACTATAACAAAAAATGAATGAGTATATAGTGCATAAAGATGCTAGAATTTTTTGAATGTATTGACCCAAATTGCAGATACTCTATTTTACGTTTCGCTGATGCCAAAAATTGTCCCTATGTTCCTACACGGTACGCAAAACAGCAGACCCGAAAAACGTTTAAGGCGTTTTTTAGGTCTGCTGTCACTTGCCAAAAGATTGTTTTTTATCATTTGCCTACTATATAGTCATGTGGCTATTCTGCAAACGTATGTTTAGGATGATATGGCCTACAAAGGAAAACATTTGGATAACGGTTCAAAAGTTGTTCTGCACAAATTTTAGCTTGTTCTTCCTGCCGAAACAATCCAAAAACTGTGGATCCACTGCCTGTCATACAAGCCCCGTCTGCACCGAATTCCAGCATTTGATATTTAATGTTTGAAACTTCCGGCAAAGACATTACCTTTTCAAAGGCATTCCCTACATGCTTCGCAATACCTGGTAAGCTGCCATGCCGCAGTTGTGCAATCATTTTCTCTGTATCACCATCCATGGAAAAACCATGACGATCAATTGCTTGATAAGCTTTTTTAGTTTCAATCCCCATTGCAGGCTTGCATAGAACAATATAGCAGGGCGGCAGAGGGGGCAGAGGAGTCAGTTTTTCTCCAATACCTTCAGCTAATGCCGTCCCGCCGAGAAGGCAGAACGGCACATCTGCTCCAACGGTCACTCCGATTTCCGAGAGCTCCCTGTCACTCAGCTTCGTAGAGAAACACCGATTTAGTAAATGAAGCGCCGAGGCAGCATCAGCGCTTCCGCCACCCAAACCGGCCTGCCAAGGGATGTTTTTTTCCAGATGAAAGGAAACGCCGCAATTCACTGCTCCGGTTGCAGCAAAAAAAGCTTTTGCCGCACGATATACCGTATTCTCCTCCCCGCACGGCAGCGCCGGATTATCACTGGAAACATGGACTTTGCCATCTGACAGCCGCGTCAGCGAAACGCGGTCGCAAAGTGTCACACTCTGAAAGATAGAACGAAGCGTATGGTAGCCATCCGCACGTTTCCCTGTAATATCCAGTGTTAAATTGATTTTCGCATAGGCATTTTCGATGAAATCAGGCATGGCGTCCACCTGGCAATGTTCGGACAAAATGCTCAATGCGCGACAATGCTTCCGTAATATGCCGGATGGAATAAGAGTATGAAACGCGGACATATCCTTCTCCGCAGTCGCCAAATGCGTTGCCCGGCACAACTGCTACTTTCTCTGCATAAAGCAGCTTTTGACAGAACTCTTCCGATGTCAACCCCGTACTTTTGATGCATGGAAAAACGTAAAATGCGCCTTCGGGCTCAAAACAGGACAGCCCCATCGAATTAAAACCGTCCACTATCAGCTTTCTGCGCAAATCGTACTGTTCGCGCATGGAAACAATATCTCCATCCCCGTTTTTCAGTGCCTCAATGGCCGCATACTGTGCCACGGTGGGAGCGCTCATAATGCCAAATTGATGCAGTTTTGTCATCTGCTGAATCAGTTCTTTTGGTCCGGCGGCGTAGCCGAGACGCCATCCGGTCATAGCAAACGCTTTGGAAAATCCATTGACTAAAATGGTTCTTTCCTTCATTCCGTCAATTTGCGCAAATGAAACATGACGGTAATCACCGTAAGTAAGTTCTCCATATATTTCATCAGAAAGAACAAGAAGATTATGTTTTTGAACCACCTCGGCCACAGCTTGTAAATTTTCGCGGCGCATCACAGCTCCCGTGGGATTATTGGGATACGGAAGAATCAAAAGCTTTGACCGCGGTGTAATTTTCTCTTCCAGTTCTTCCGGGGTCAGCCGGAACAAATTTTCCTGCTTTGTTTCCACTACCACCGGAACGCCCCTCGCCGCAAGAGTCAGCGGCTTGTAACAAACAAAGCTAGGTTCCGGGATTAAAACTTCATCCCCCGGTTCAACCAAAGCGCGTATTGCAAGGTCTATGGCTTCACTGCCGCCAACCGTGACCAAAATGTCCGTCTTCGGATCATAATCCAAATGGGAATGACGCTGCAAAAATCGGGAGATTTCTTCCCTTAATTCGATGAATCCGCGATTGGGCGAATACCATGTCTTCCCGTCTTCCAGGGAACGAATACCCTCTTCCCGCACATGCCACGGCGTTGTAAAATCAGGTTCTCCAATCGATAAAGAAATCACGTTGTCCATTTCGCTCGCAATATCGAAGAAACGGCGTATGCCGGAAGGTTTTATGCCTTGAATCTGTTTGTTGAGCATGCGCTGATAATCAATCACAGAGCACACTCCTTCTTTCATCCTTTTCGTCTTCTTTGTTAAGAATAACGTCCCCGTCTTTGTAACGAGTCAGGATAAAATGGGTTGCAGTAGAAAGAACAGAATCCAGCGTGGAAAGACGGCGCATTACAAACATGGCAATATCCTGCATACTCTTTCCGTGGACTTTAACCGCAAGGTCATATCCGCCGGACATGAGGTATACACTTTCCACCTCTTCAAACTGCATAATTTTGTTTGCAATCTCGTCAAAGCCGCGTTCACGTTTTGGGGAAACTCGCAATTCGATGAGAGCACTCGCCTTGTTTTTGTCTACTTTCTCCCAGTTAATCAGCGCTTTGTAGCCGCGAATAATTCCTGCCTTTTCATAGGCGGCAATCGCGTCTTCTACTTCACTTTCCGTTTTTCCAAGCATCACTGCAAGCTGTTTTGTACTCAGCCGTGCGTTTTCATTTAATAAGGTCAGTAAACGATCCATTTTCACTACTCTCCTTCACCACTTTTATTCAACCGGCAAAAAATGAGGCTTGCGCCCTCTATAAATGGTATAATGATGGAACCCGGCTTGACGCAGGAGTTCTAATCCCTTTTCAATTCCGGCTCCAACATCCGCCCAGCGGTGTGCGTCGGAACCAAGAGTAATCAAGGTTCCCCCCAGATCTCTATACCGTTTGATAACCGAAAAATCGGGCATAGAAACACCCAATTTCTGCCGAAATCCGGAGGTGTTCACTTCAAGGGCAATCTTCTTTTTGATCAACAGTTTTAAAACTTCATCAATTCTGTTGGCGAACCAAAAATTCCGGATAGGTATTCCGCCTTTTCCTGCAATATAGCGCCATGGGTAGGTTAAATGTGCAAGAGAGTCAAAATTTCCCCATTCAATCATCTCTAAAATTTCATCAAAATATTTGTTTAGAATACGGTCAATATTCTGCGATGAATAATCCAGTTCATAAAAATCCTGATAATTTTTGATGTTATGCAGGGAAGCAAGAACAAAATCATATTGAAACCAGCCAAGAGCGTCTTCAGCGGCCTGTGTGTCCTGTGTCGGCTGGCCTAGTTCAATTCCGGAATAAACGTGAAGACGTCCATGAAAAGCAGCCGCTGCTTTTTTCGATTCATAGCAAGCTTGACGAATGGATTTATCGTAGCCGTCCGCATGATACCGATTACACTCACAGTGATCTGTAATAGCGACAGCATAAAACCCCAGACGAGCGGCACTTTCGCACATCATCATTGCGGAATCTGTGCCGTCCGGGGAACAATCCGTATGCATGTGAAAATCCGATATGTATTGAATACTCATGACATCCTCCTATCCGGTATTATGATTTTATTTTATTATAGTACCACAATTCTCCTTTGAATCATAGAGCTATTGTGCCTATCATAAACGAAATTTGATTCTTCTTAAGCAAATTCATGCACATTCATAAAACCTTCAGCTTGACAAAGATACTTTTTCCGCACATAATAATGGAAATTTAACAATTTTAACAAATTTGTAAATTTTGGGGGTGGTAAAATGCGGGCTGTTATTACTGTAATCGGCAAAGATATGGTTGGAATTCTTGCTCGTATTTCTTCCGTGTGTGCAAAAAATGATGTGAATGTTCTGGAGGTGACTCAATCCATTCTTCAGGACCTTTTCGCTATGATTATGCTGGTGGATATTGCAAAATGCAAAGTTCCATTTTCTGAACTGTCAGAACAGCTGAGCGATGCCGGGAAGGAATTAAATCTTACCGTACACGTTATGCACGAAGATATCTTTAATTCTATGCATCGCATTTAATCAGATTTCAAAGGAAGGCTGAATATAACCATGATAAATTCTCACGACATTCTTGAAACCATACGGATGATCGATGACGAAAATCTTGATGTGCGAACTATCACAATGGGAATCTCTTTGCTCGACTGCATTGATTCCGATGTTGACCGCGCATGCGATAAAATTTACGACAAAATTTGCAGATATGCCGGAAATCTTGTCAAAACCGGAGAAGACATCTCACAGGAATATGGCATTCCAATTATACATAAACGCATCGCAGTCACGCCGATTTCCATGGTCGCCGCGGCCTGTCCTGACAAAAATCCCGTCCGTTTCGCCAAAGCGTTAGACCGCGCAGCAAAAACAACGGGTGTCAATTTCATTGGTGGTTTTTCTGCTCTGGTGCATAAAGGTTTTGCACCGGGAGACTACGCTGTTATCGAAAGCATTCCACAAGCGCTTAGCGAAACGGAATTTGTCTGTTCGTCCGTGAACATCGGGTCAACCAAATCGGGCATCAATATGGATGCTGTCCAGAAAATGGGACATATTGTTTTGGAAACTGCCAAAGCAACTGCAGACAGAGAATGCATCGGCGCTGCAAAATTGGTTGTTTTCTGCAATGCGCCGGAAGATAATCCGTTTATGGCGGGTGCATTTCACGGCCCCGGTGAACCGGACTGCGTCATCAATGTTGGGGTCTCAGGACCGGGTGTAGTACGCGCTGCGCTGGCTAAGGCGGGCAACTGCAAAATAGATGAAGTTGCCAATATTGTTAAAAAAACAGCATTTAAAGTAACGCGAATGGGGCAGCTTGTTGCACAGGAAGCTTCCAGAAGGCTTTGTGTTCCTTTTGGAATTATCGATTTATCCCTTGCCCCTACACCGGCTATTGGCGATTCCGTTGCACATATTCTTGAAGAGATGGGATTGGAAAGCTGTGGTGCGCACGGCACTACCGCGGCCTTGGCGCTGCTGAACGATGCCGTGAAAAAAGGCGGCGTAATGGCCTCTTCCCATGTTGGCGGCCTTTCCGGAGCCTTTATTCCCGTTACTGAAGATTCCGGCATGATTGATGCGGCGCGCTGTGGCTCCCTGAGCCTAACAAAACTTGAAGCTATGACGGCTGTGTGCTCTGTTGGTCTTGATATGATTGCAGTTCCCGGAGACATACCACCGGAAATTATATCTGCCATCATCGCAGACGAAGCGGCAATTGGTATGGTGAACTCAAAAACTACTGCTGTCAGACTGATTCCGGCTATCGGGAAAAAAGCCGGAGACGAACTGAATTTCGGCGGCTTGCTGGGAGGTGGCCCCGTTATGGAAGTCAACCGCTATTCCCCACTGAAGATGATCCAAAGGGGTGGAAGAATCCCTGCGCCAATTCAAAGCTTGAAAAATTAAGCTGTTAACAAAACATTCACAAATTATAGCTAAAATTATTATTAATAAATACTAAAAATTTATTTTCTTACAGTTCTTATTTTTCTTTTACTCCATTACTTTTTCAAATTTTTGGTATACCATTTAAGGCAGTTTTTCCTGAAAAAAGCAGGTTGTTTGAATATCAGTAAGAACGACTCCCTTAAATGTCGGCAAGCCCTAAAACCTAATCGTATAGGGGTATTGTCATCATATAGCCGCATGCTTCACGTATGCGGCTCATTTCTCCGGAAATGCTAATGCCATCAGTACAGCTGATTACATTTTAATGATTCACAAGTAACTTTTATTCGTTTGTAATATTACACTTTATCGCGCATCGCCTGTTTTAGATTATTCAGCGGGAGGGAATGCCATATGCAGGATCTTATGAAACAGATCATTGACATGGACAAAAAAGCCCGGCAGATTACGGAAGCTGCCCAACAAGAAAAAGTGGATTCCGAGAAAGAAATACAAAAAAAGCGAGAAGAAATCCGCCAAAAATATATGGAAGAAGCTAGAAAAAGGATTGCAAAAAACGAACCAAAAGAACGTGCCGCCGCTGAGGCCGAATGGAAAATCAAAGAACAGCAGGGAAAACAACTGTCGGAGCATCTCGAGCAACTTTACCGTGAAAAAGGAGACCAGTGGGTGGAACAAATCGTGGCAAGAGTTTTAGGAGAGTGACAACGAATGTTTCTTGAGTTTTCTTCAAATGTCGTTCTCTCTAAAGCGCGCGCCATGTACGGAAAAAGGCTGACTATGCAAAACTATAATGACCTGCTGGCCTGCCAATCGGTCAATGAAGTCGCCAGTTATTTAAAAGATCATACAGTATATGGAAAAATCCTTTCCGGGATAGAGACATCCGAAATCCACCGCGGCCAATTGGAAGCTAAATTAAAGCAAAAGCTGTGGGAAGATTATGCTTCTTTGTGCCACTATGAAATTACGGTGGGGGAACATTTTTCGCAGTATTTCATTGAAAGAAACGAAATTGAACAAATTCTCCATGCTATTCTTCTGTTAGACGCCGGAATGCCGGAAGAATATCTGTTCAATATGCCTTCTTACCTGCTGCGCCACACAAAAATTAACCTCAAATCGTTGAGCAAAATTAAAAGTTTTGACGATTTGCTTCGCACCCTAAACCGCACAGAATACCGCAGTATGCTCGAACCATTTCAACCGGACGCAAGCGGCTGGATTAATTATACAGGCATCGAAAGTGCCCTTTATTCTCATTTGTATCGGAACATATTCCGCATTATAAAAAAATATATACACGGTGAAGCCGCAAGACAATTAAACAATATTTTAAAATCCTATATTGATCTGACAAATTTTGCAAGAATCGTCAGGCTGAAAATATCTTATCATTCGGATCCGGAGTTTATCAAAAAAGCTCTGCTTCCCTACGGCACTTTCAGTGAACGCTTGCTCGATAAAATGATTGAAGCGCAAAGTGAAGAGGAACTTATTTCAATTCTTGGAACCACCGAAATTGGAAAACGCGCTTTAAAATTTAAGCATGATTACGTAGGAGAAATCCCACGGCGCATGAACTATCGCAACTGCCGCCATTATATCGACTTTTCCACGCACCCTTCCGTTGTTCTAATTTCCTACATCTTTACCAGTGAGACGGAAATTAATGATATTATCACTATTGTTGAGGGTATCCGCTACCAGCTGCCAGCGGAGGAAATAAAGAAGCTGCTCGTTATTGTGAATAATGAACTTTGAAAGAAGGGACATCAGCATGGCCGTTGTGAAAATCAAAGTCCTCAATGTAATCGGGAGAATATCCGAGTTGGATGAAGTCACCACAATACTTGGAAAATCCGGGGTATTTCACCCGGACAATGCTTTGGCTTTTTATTCCGATACTTCGGAATTTATACCATTAAATGACGAAAACCCCTATACGGATGCCCTGCACACACTGGAAGAAACGCTGAAATTCATTCATAAACATGTGGATCTTCTTAGTGTGAGAATGGTGGAAAAAATTGCGCCTACCATAAAAAATTGGCGTGGCTATGTCAAAAATTTATCCATCCGGGTCAGCGATCTTTTGAAAAAGCGTGATGAATTAGACAAACAGCTTGCGCAAACTACCCGGGAAATTGAAAAAGTCAGCCATTTTATGGGATTGGACCTAAATCTAGATGAATTGCGAGAATGCAGATTTATTAAAATCCGCTTTGGTTCCCTTCCAATTGAAAGTTATGAAAAACTTGCAAGTTATGACAGCAACCCTTATGTTGTTTTCTTCCCTGGCAGTGTGGACAAAGAGCATTACTGGGGAATGTACTGTGCCCCGATTGATCAAATAGCGGAGGTTGACCGTATTTTTTCCGGCCTTTATTTTGAACGTACCCGCCTGCATGAGCTAACCGGCACCATGCAAACGGCAATGGAGCACTTGAAGAATCAGCAAGCGGAAATTATAAAGCAGAAAGATGAAATTAACCGCCAAATCGAAACGCTGTGGAATCAAGAAAAACAGATGATCCAAAACGTTTATTCCTGGCTTTCGCAAGAATATGTTTATTATAATATCCGCCGTTACGCCGCAAGATATGGGGATAATTTCATTCTCACAGGCTGGATTCCTGCTGACCACGAAAAGCAGATTCAATCCCAGTTGGACAAATTGGAATCGATTAAATGTACATTTGACTGTGGCGAAGATCCGGAGGTTCTTATGCACTCGCCGCCGGTTGAGCTGAAAAATAAAAAACTATTTAAGCCGTTTGAATACTTCGTGGAAATATACGGTCTGCCTTCTTATGATGAGGTCGACCCGACCATTATGGTGGCGATTACCTATTTCCTCCTGTTTGGTATTATGTTTGCAGACTTAGGGCAAGGGCTGTGCATTACGCTTGCCGGCTATTTTATGTGGAAAAAGATGAAAATGAAACTCGGTAGGATTTTGATTCCCTGCGGCATCAGTTCGGCATTTTTTGGAACGCTTTTCGGTGCTTTTTTCGGCTTTGAACATGTGTTGGATCCTTTGTACCATACGTTGTTTGGCCTTGAAGAAAAGCCGATTTCCGTCATGGAACCGGAAACCACCAACATGATTATTTTTTCATCTGTTGGGCTTGGCATTGCCTTAGTCATTACCGCGATTCTTATCAACATCTATTCTTCCCTGCGAAGAAAAAGATATACCAGTGCGTTCTTTGGCCCAAACGGAGTGGCCGGATTGATATTTTATCTTGCAATCGTGCTCGGTTTTGGTGGGCAGTTTATGTTCAATTTAAACGTTGTAAATGTTCCCTATGTTATATGTTTTATCGTTCTCCCCATAATCTTGATGTTTTTCCGCGATATTCTGGGCGGATTGGCAGAAGCTAGGCCGGACTGGAAACCGGAAAAATGGAGCGATTATATCATGCAGAATTTCTTTGAGGTTTTCGAATTTCTGCTGAGTTTTCTGACAAATACCATGAGTTTCATCCGGGTTGGAGCATTTGTTCTGGTTCACGCCGGAATGATGATGGTTGTATTTATGCTTGCGGAAATGTTTTCCGGCATTGGATTTGCACTTGTTGTCATAATCGGAAATATATTTGTCATTGCACTGGAAGGATTATTAGTGGGAATCCAAGCTTTAAGACTGGAATTCTACGAAATGTTCAGCCGATTCTTTGACGGTGAAGGCCGGCCATTCCTGCCGGTTGTCGTCCGTCAAGAATCTTGAATTTTGGTACATTTAGGAGGAATGATTTATGAATTATGTTTACCTTGCTCTTCCTGTGATTTTTTTGTTTTCGTCCACCTATCTTGCCATCCGCGCTGTAAAACACGGCCGTACAAAACGCAGTGCACTCACCGCTCAAATTCTCGCTTTCCTTGCAGTATGCCTAATCACTTTTGCAGCACCGACAGTTGCTCATGCTGCCTCTGCCAATAATGATGCACCCGCTACAGAAACCACTGAAACGGCTTCCACCCCGGATTCTTCATTCGGTATTACCATGATTGCGGCCGCACTCTCCATTGGCCTGTCCGCAATCGGCGGCGGTATCGCCGTTGCGGCTTCCGCTCCTGCTGCAATCGGGGCCACCAGTGAAGATCCGAAAACATTCGGTAAGGCACTGATTTTTGTGGCTCTTGGTGAAGGTATTGCCATTTACGGACTTCTGATTTCAATTTTGATTTTAAACAAGGTCTGAAGATTTCATAAACGGAGGCCGACTTATGCGCTTTTATTTGATTAGTGACAACGTGGATACACAGGTGGGAATGCGCCTTGCGGGCATTGAAGGCGTTGTTGTGCATAAAGAAGATGAGGTTAGGCAGGCTCTCCAAGCCGCAATGGAGCAGGAAGATATTGCTGTGGTTCTAATTACCGAAACCCTGCTTTCCCTATGTCCCGAAATGATTTATAATTTGAAACTAAACCGCAGACGGCCGCTGATTGTCGAAATCCCTGACCGCCATGGAAACGGGAGAACAAAGGATTCCATCACCCGTTATGTCCGTGAAGCGATTGGCGTTAAGATTTAGTGAAATTTAATGGTCAAACGGGGGTTCATCAATGGCTAACATCGAAGAAAAAAAAGATAAATTTTATATGGCCATCAATCATTATGCCGAAGAACAAAGGAAGAAAATTAAGGAAGAAATTGCTGCATTTAAGCAAAAAGAACTCTACGATGCAGAAATGGAAGTGCTAACAGAATGTTACCGTATGATCCAAAAAGAAATGGCACAAATGCGAACCGGCATTTCCAGAGAGATGGCTATTCGAGAAATGAATTTGAAACGCCAGCTGCTCGAGCAAAGGCAAAAAATTACCGATGATGTTTTTCGGCGTGCTGCGGACAAACTGGCTGAATTTGTGAAAACGGAACGCTACGTTGACTTTTTGAAAAAAACTGCGGAGCAGTTTTCCAAAACACTGCAGGAAGAAGGAACCATCATTTTCTTCAAGCCCGGTGACGAAAAATACGAAAAAGATATTCGGGCTGCATTTCAGCATCCTTGTTCCATGCAGCCGCTTGAAAGTATACGCATTGGCGGAATAAGGGCCCGTAACGACAAAATGGGACTTGCAGCCGACGCAACACTCGACACACTGCTGGAAAGCCAGCGGGAATGGTTTGAAGAGCAGTCTGGTTTGGCCGTTGTATAAAAAACCGCTGAACACCCTCTTTAGCAGTTTGGAAACGGATTAGTGATTTCGGAGATGAAGTTATGGATTATAAAGACACAATATACGGAATCAACGGGCCGGTAGTAACCGTCAAAAACTCTCGTAGCTTTTCCATGATGGAAATGGTATTTGTGGGAACGGAACGTTTGGTTGGCGAAGTGATCGGCGTTTCAGATGAGATGACCACGATACAAGTCTACGAGGAAACTACCGGTCTGCGTCCCGGTGAACCTGTTTATGGCACCGGCAGTCCGATGAACGTCACGCTCGGCCCCGGGATCTTAGATAACATTTTTGACGGAATCGAACGCCCCTTAAAAGAAGTTGCCAAACAGTCCGGCGCATTCATCGCACGTGGCAGCAATATCCCTGCACTGGACGAAACCAAAGAATGGGACGTTACGATTACCGTAAAAGAAGGAGACCGCTTAAAAGGCGGCGATGTTTATGCAGAACTGCCGGAAACGCCGATTATTCGTCACAGATGCATGGTGCCGCCTTCACTTTCCGGAACTGTTGTTTCGGTAAAAAAGAATGGCAAATACCATGTAAATGATACTGTGGTAGAACTAAAAGACGACATGGGCAAAGTGCATGAACTCTCCCTGTGCCAAAAGTGGTCTATTCGTATTCCACGCCCCGTTTCGGATCACCTGCCCCCTAATATACCGCTGATTACGGGTCAGCGTGTGATAGACACCCTCTTCCCTATTTCCAAAGGCGGAACTGCAGCGATTCCCGGTGGTTTTGGAACCGGAAAAACGATGACGCAGCATCAGCTTGCCAAATGGTGTGACGCGGATATTATCATTTATGTTGGATGCGGAGAACGCGGTAATGAAATGAGTCAGGTTTTGGAGGAATTTTCTGAACTGATTGACCCAAAATCTGGCCGCCCTATGACGGATAGAACCGTATTGATTGCAAACACGAGCAATATGCCTGTGGCGGCGCGTGAAGCCTCCATTTACACAGGTATCACGCTGGGCGAATATTACCGCGATATGGGATACCATGTTGCGCTGATGGCTGATTCCACATCACGTTGGGCAGAAGCTCTGCGTGAAATCTCGGGCCGACTGGAGGAAATGCCGGCAGAAGAAGGTTTCCCTGCCTATCTGCCGAGTCGGCTTGCCGAATTTTACGAGCGTGCCGGTATGGTGAAAAACTTAAATGGCACTGAAGGGTCCGTGACCATCATCGGGGCCGTATCTCCGCAGGGTTCCGATTTTTCTGAACCTGTTACCCAAAACACAAAACGCTTTACAAGATGTTTCTGGGCGCTGGATAAATCATTAGCATATGCCCGCCATTACCCTGCAATTAACTGGATGCAAAGCTACAGCGAATATTTTTCCGATCTTGATCCATGGTATGCAAAACATCTCGGAGAAGAATTTATCCAGTATCGAAATAAAATCAATAATATTCTCCAACAGGAAAACAAACTGATGGAAATTGTTAAACTGATTGGGTCGGACGTACTTCCGGACGATCAGAAACTAATTATTGAAATTGCGCGTGTCATTCGCGTCGGTTTTCTGCAGCAAAACGCTTTTCATGCGGAAGACACCTATGTACCGCTTGAAAAACAAAAGTTGATGATGAAAGTCATTTTATACCTTAATAAGAAAGCCAAACATTTAATTTCGGCCAGCATACCAATATCCGACATCATAAAGACCGGCCTGTTCGACAAATTAGTAAAAATGAAATACGATATACCAAACAACAAACCGGAAATGTTTGACGACTATATGAAAGAAATCGACAACACTCTTTCGAAAATTATATCCGCGTAACGGGCCGGATTGTCTGTCCCGTTTTCTTGTCTTTTGTTAAAATGATTCTTTGGAAGGCGGTTTCACATGATTCTTGATTATATCGGTGTAAAAGATATCAATGGCCCTCTCATTGTCCTTGATGATGTCCGAAACGCATTTTTTGAAGAGGTTGTAGACATCCGCTTGGATGACGGCAGTATCCGCCAGGGCCGTATTGTTCAATTGGAAGGAAACCGTGCTGTCATACAGGTATTTGAAGGAACTAGGGGAATTTCTCTGACCAACACAAGAACACGGCTGACAGGCCATCCCATGGAGATGCCGCTCTCCCCGGAACTTCTCGGCCGTATTTTTGACGGTTCCGGACGGCCGATCGACGGATTGGGAAATATTTTTCCTGTAAAAAAAGCAAATGTAAACGGAACGCCGATTAATCCGGTTTCAAGAATTTACCCAAGAAACTATATCAATACCGGCATTTCCACCATAGACACATTGATGACACTGATTCGCGGTCAGAAACTTCCAATTTTCTCCGGTTCCGGCATGAAACACAATGAGCTTGCCGTTCAGATTGCCCGCCAAGCGAAAATTACCGATGAAAACAGCAACTTTGCCATTGTCTTTGCCGCCATGGGCGTTAAGAACGACGTAGCAGATTATTTTCGTCGGTCCTTTCGTGAATCCGGTATTCTGCAGCATGTTGTCATGTTCTTAAACCTTGCCAACGATCCGATTATTGAAAGAATTCTAACCCCGCGCTGCGCGTTAACAGTTGCGGAATATCTAGCTTTTGAACTTGGAATGCACATTCTTGTCATTATGACGGACATGACTGCATATGCAGAAGCTTTGCGCGAATTCAGTTCCTCTAAGGGCGAAATTCCGGGCCGCAAGGGATATCCGGGGTATCTGTATTCGGACCTTGCCTCTCTTTATGAACGTGCGGGAATGGTAAAAGGAAAAACCGGTTCCGTCACACAGCTCCCGATTTTAACCATGCCGAATGATGATGTAACGCACCCTGTTCCCGATTTGACCGGCTATATTACGGAAGGTCAGATTGTTTTGGATCGTTCTCTTGCAGGGCAGGGTATTTATCCGCCGGTTGCCGTACTTCCATCTCTGTCCCGTTTGATGAAAGATGGTATTGGTAAAGGATATACTCGTGAAGACCATGCCGCACTTGCCAACCAGCTTTTTGCTGCTTATGCAAAAGTTATGGATGTTCGCTCTCTGGCATCTGTTATCGGCGAAGAGGAATTGTCGCCCGAAGACAAAACATATATAGAATTTGGAAAACAGTTTGAACGGCATTTTGTAAATCAAGGTCCTACGGAAAACCGAACCATTGAGCAAAGCCTTAATTTGGGCTGGGAACTTCTCGCAACGTTACCGCGGGAAGCACTGGACCGTATTGATGACAAAATGCTTGATCAGTATTATGAACCTGCAAAAAAGCGCCTGTCCGATAATCATTCAAAAGAAGGAACATCACAGGTTTTTTGGAATCATGTACAGCAAATTGGTAATGATGCGAAAGATGAAAACAGCGACGGAGGCGCAGAAATAACATGAGCGAACAGATTGTACCCACGAAAGGAAATCTTCTTGCAACAAAAAAGTCGCTGGAACTTTCACGCACCGGTTTTGAACTGCTGGATCGGAAACGCAACATCTTAATCCGAGAAATGATGTCGTTAATTAACAGGGCAAATCAGCTCCAAGGGAAAATTGATAAGGCTTATGAGGAAGCCTATGCCGCTTTGCAGCGAGCCAATATCACACTTGGAATTGTAAAAGAACTTTCCCAAACCGTCCCGGTTGAAAAAGGATTAAATGTTGCATTCCGCAGTATTATGGGCGTCGAAGTTCCAATGGTATCTCTTCACACAGAAAAAAAACCGCTTCCATTTGGCTTGATGTCCACTAATATCCTGCTAGACCAAGCTTATTTAAAATTTGATGAAGTGAAAAGGCTGACTGCTGAACTTGCCGAAGTGGAGAACAGTGTTTATCGACTTGCTTATGCTGTTAAGAAAACACAAAAACGTGCAAACGCATTGAAGAATATCCTGATTCCACGTTTTGAGCAAACAGTGAAAACGATTACTGAAGCTCTTGAGGAAAAAGATCGCGAAGACTTTTCACGCATGAAAATTATCAAACGGCAGAAATCTAATAAAACGGCATAAAAAAGGCCTCCCAAATTGGGAAGCTTTTTTGTGTGTATGTCTTGGTCTAATATGTCTATATATCCGATATGTGCTATTTGCCGGATATCCTGTTTCTAAATTGATTCTACGGTCAGACATCTTCCGGGTCAACATTCGTCTGATCCGGCGCGGATGCATATTCCAATCTGCTCACAATATCTTTTGTGTCCCGAGCAATAACCAGTTCTTCGTTGGTATTGATAACATAAACAGATACAGTAGAATCAAACGCAGAGATTTTTCCTTCTTTGCCATGGACCAATTCATCATTCTTGATTGGATCAATTTTAACTCCCAAATATTTTAAACCTCTGCAAATACCATAGCGCAACGGTGCTTGATTTTCGCCCAATCCTGCGGTAAAGACGATGCAGTCGACACCGTTCATAGCAGCCGCATATGCACCAATCTGCTTGATAATCTGATAAGTCAGCATTTCATGTGCAAGAATAGCTTTGGGATCACCTTCAATTTCAGCTTTTGTTACATCGCGGTCATCGCTAAAGCCACAAATACCATACATTCCGGACTTGCGATTTAAAATCTCATTCATTTCTTTTGGGGTAAGTCCCTCTTTTTCCATGATAAATGTTACAACGGATGGATCAAGAGAGCCGGAACGTGTACCCATCATGAAGCCGTCGAGAGGAGTCAGCCCCATGCTGGTATCGATTACTTTACCATTCTGAATTGCCGTAATAGACGATCCGTTTCCGATATGGCAGGTAATCATTTTAATGTCCTCAAGCGGCTGATGCATTAAATTCGCACAGTGGTTGCTCACATAGCGGTGAGATGTTCCATGGAAGCCATATCGACGAATATTATATTTTTCATAATATTCGTAAGGAATAGCATACATATATGCCTTTGGAGGCATGGTTGCATGGAACGAAGTATCAAAAACAACACACTGAGGCTTGTCCTTTCCAAATACTTTCTGGCAAGCTAAAATCGCATTTACCTCCGGACCATTGTGAAGTGGAGCAAGAGGAATCAAGCTTTGAATCTGACGAATAACCTCATCCGTCACCAAAACGGACTTATCAAAAATAGAGCCCCCCTGAACTACACGATGGCCAATGGCGGATATTTCAGACAAGCTGGAAACAACGCCAACCTTCGGATCCAAAAGAGCGTCAGTCACAAGTTCAAATGCTGCTGTATGATCTTTTATTTCAACATTGACTTTTTTCTCACGGCCGTCCGACGTTTTATGCTGAAATACACCATCCACTCCAATTCTATCGCAAAGACCTTTTGCAAGCATTTTTTCTGTCTCCATATCAATCAGCTGATATTTCAGCGATGAACTGCCTGCATTGATAACTAGTACTTTCATTTCATTACCTCCAAAAAATTTATACGTTCGTTCACTGCAAAAACTGTTGTAAGTTCTGTTAGAATCGTGTAATATAGTATATCATAATACAGGAAAGGTATAATTTCAAGGTTATCTTATAAAATGTTAACAGCAGGAATTATTAGTGAATACAATCCCTTTCACTTAGGGCATGAATATTTGATCCGTCAGCTGCGCGCAAACGGTGCAACGCATATTGTCGCCGTTATGAGCGGCAATTTTGTTCAGCGCGGTGAAGCCGCAATCCTATCCAAATACGCCAGAGCGCGTCAAGCTCTCCTGAGCGGTGTCGACCTAGTAATAGAACTTCCCCTTCCTTGGGCTGCCGCCGGAGCAGAACGTTTTGCCATGGGCGGGGTTTCACTGCTTGATGCAATTGGAGCCGATCTAATTGGTTTTGGCAGCGAGTGCGGAAGCATTGAGCAGCTGCAAAAAGCTTCTCAAGCGCTTTTCTCCCCTCTTTTGCGGGAAACGATGCTGCAAACTCTGAAGAAGGGAAAAACTTTTGCAGCAGCTCGGCAGTCCGCCGTTGAACGTCTTTACGGGAAAACAACAGCCGACCTGCTGCGAAGCCCAAACAATATTCTGGGAATTGAATATTTAAAAGCAATTAAAACAATCGGTTCCAATATAAAGCCGGTTACAATTAAGCGCTGTGGATCTGCACACGATGCGGAGGATAAAACAAGTCCTTATGCTTCATCTAAGCAAATTCGCACCATGCTGCTGCAAGGACAGGACTGCTCTTTCATGATGCCCGAAAAAGCCTTTTCCGTTGTGCAGGAAGAAATCAAGGCGGGTAAAGCCCCGGCAAATCTGTTCCTAGCCGAGAGGGCAGTGCTGGCACGCCTTCGCAGCATGACAAGAGATGATTTTTCTGCACTGCCAGACATCAGTGAAGGACTGGAAAACCGGATTTACAACGCAGTCAAACAGGCTGCCAGCCTTGAAGAACTGTATTTTTTGGCAAAAACTAAGCGCTATCCGCTTGCAAGAATCCGCCGAGTGGTACTTTCTGCTTTTCTGGGGTTAAAAAATCAATATATAGCCGGTTTGCCCCCTTATCTTCGTATTCTGGGTATTGGTCCTCATGGGGCGGAGATTCTGCAAAAGGCTAAAACGGCAGCAAAGCTTCCAATTATTTCACGGGTTTCCGACTTCTCCTCACTAGACAAAAGGGGCAGAAGTATTGCAGACTTGGAAAGCCGAGCAGCGGATTTATATGCGCTGTTTATGCCAAAAATCGCTCCTTGTGGTTTAGATCGGAGCGAAAAAATCATAACACTTTAACCTAAAAGGGTGTTTTGGTGTATGGAACTAAGCGAAATAGAATATGAAAATTTTGGCCGCTGCATCAAGATCACCAATGGTATCCTAGACTGCATTGTTACGATTGAATGTGGTCCTCGTATCATTCATTTTGGTTTTACCGGTGAAAAAAATGTTTTTTATACGGACTTAGAACGTAAATATAAACATCAGACAGAGAACAACACCTCCGTATCCGTTAAAAACTCCGTGTACTATCTTTATGGTGGACATCGCCTTCAGATATGTCAAAACCATCATACAGATTTGCCTGACAACCTGCCCGTCGTCTACGGCGTTCAATCAGAAGGCGTAACATTTACACCACCACAGCCGAAACAGTTGGCAATCCAACTATCCTTTGAAATCATAATGGGAAAAGAAGCTTCTGACATTATGGTTGTCCACACGGCGAAAAATTGTTCCCGCAAAACCATGATTTTCAGCCTGTTTCCTGCCACGGTTCTAGAAGGCGGTGGAATCGCCGTGATTGAGCAAAACCAAAAAACACAGCCCGGATGTCCGAACAGAACCATAAACCTATGGCCGGAAACAGATATCAATGATTCGAGGATCTTTTATGGTAATCGGTTTATCACCGTTGCACAAGAAAAAGGCAATCAAACGGCACTCAGAATAGGAACGAATAATCTTCCCGGATGGGCAGCCTATGCGGGCAATAATTTTACATTTGTCAAAAGAATTGTACCGAATCCGCAAGCGGCCTATCCGGATGGCGGAAGTTACTGCGAAGTTAGTTTGACAGAAGACTTTGCCGAACTGTCATCCTTAAGCCCCATGTATGAGGTAAAACCCGGTGAAACCATTCGGCACGTGGAAAATCTTGCACTGTATCACAGTGGCAAACCCCCTGTTTTTGTTAACGAGGACGAAATAGCAAAATGGACAGAGGAAACTTTTCAATACGAAACCGGTTGATCAATTATTTTTGCCCATTACAGTAAATTAATTTATCTTAGCACTTCGGCAGAGAGGCAACTTCCTCTCTGCCGATTTAAATTTCTAAACAACATATCATAATAGGTCAAATAGTCCCATCTACTTTTTATGTTTGATTGCACTCCGGCTAAGTTTATTCAAAAAGCAGTTTTCCATTCTGTGCTACAAGAACATCATCCAGATAAACCGACGGTTTCAGCGTCACGCAGTCAATATGCGACTCGGCTTTTACTGTTCCGCCGAACGAAACATTGGTTCCGAACGCAATATGTACCGAACCAAAGATTTTTTCATCTTCCAGTATGACACCGGTTATTGCCGCCATTGGATTGGTACCAATGCCAAGTTCGCCGATTGTGCGGGAAAGCGTGTTATTCGGGATAGCGCGTTCCACCGCTGCAGCCTGCGGCCCACTGATTTGAGTCAGCTTTCCATTTTGAATGGTCAAAATCACCGGGCTTTTTAAACGCCCTACGCCTACGATGCTCCCATCTATCAAAATTTCGCCGTTGGCTCCATCTTCTACGGGCGCAATATATGCCTCTCCGGATGGTAAATTACCGCTTTGCCCGCCTTGACGATACACACCGGTACTGGGTATTCCATTTCTGCCTTTTAAATCCAAAACCAGTTCATGGCCGCATGTAACAATTCTGCATGTTTTAGCTTCAGAAAGCATGGAAACATAGTGTTCTGTTAAACGCTCAACCTGCTCATAATCAGCCTGAATTGGTCCTTTGCTGAACATTTCTTCTGTAATACCCGGCATAGTAGCCACCCGAGCACCATTTTTTACTGCGGCAATTCTTGCGTTTGTATGTGTAATAGATTCTTCTGTTGGGCAGATAATGACATCTGCAGCCAGCATCGCAGCAGCAACAGCCGGCGGCGGCTCCTGCCCACTAATCTGCATAACCGGCATGACCATTAACACGGCATCGGCACCTTCGCGTTTTGCCTCTTGATAAAGTGCCCGGCCAATCTTGAATTTATTGTCATCAGTCAGAATGAGCACGCGTTCTCCCGGTTTTGTTCCCATACATTGTTTTAGGATGATTTCACATCCACGTGACAAGTCGTCCATGCCAAGCTACATCCTTCCAATTTCTTATTTTTGTGCTGACGCTTGTTCCCTTGGATTTTGAAACGACAGAAGTTCTGCTGTAATAGAGGCAATTAACGTTCGGGGAAGAAGCACCGGCAAACCGGAGGCTGTTCCCGCCACACGCTTCATCTCCTGCGAAAATCCCATACAATCCATGCATAAAAATGGCGCACCGCAGCCTTTTAAAGAGCGTGCGGCGGCCCTAATCTTTTCTATTTCCCCATATGGTGACGCAGAAACCACCTGAATATCAACTCCTGCACTGCCCCACCATTCCTTAGCCTGCTGTTCCTGCGCACCATCCGGTACCATAACTGCTATTTTGTGTCCATCCGCAAGCTGCTAGGGGGGGTGCGGACAAAAAGTTGGACTGAATACACTCAGGAAGGAGATAGAGGATGTATTCAGAGGAACAATATCGAAAAGCCCTGGAGGTTTATGAAGAAACGAAATCGGTAACAAAAACAATAACGATTTTGGGATATCCGGCACGCAGGCAAACGCTATACAATTGGATCAATCGAAAACGAATGTTGCCGGAAGACCGATGCACCTTTTGTGGATATAATACACCGGAGCACCCTCGCCATCCACCTATAGAATTAAAGCTTGAGATTTTACACCGTTGCTTTGAGCTGGGAGAAGATGTACAATTAGTATCAAATGAAGTGGGATATAGCACAGCAAGTATATATAACTGGCGGCGCAAATATATCCAGAAAGGTGCTGCGGCATTAATGAATGCATCCAATGAGCGAGCCAGAGGGAAACTGACGGAAGGAAAAGCTGCATCTTCAGAGGAACTTGATGAACTGAAAGCAAAAATCCAAGATATGCAGTTAGAAATTGACATTCTGAAAAAAACAATTGATGTGCTAAAAAAAGACCCCGGCGTCAACAAGAGTCCCTTGAACAACAGGGAGAAGGCAGTAATTGTTGATGCCTTAAAAGAGAAGTATCCACTGCCTGTATTGATAAAAAAACTCAAACTGGCAAAGAGCAGCTATTACTATCAAAACAAACGTGTCAGTTTTGCAAAGAAGCATAAAGATGATTATCAAGCTGTTGCGACCATATTCCACAACAATAAGGAAAGATATGGATATCGTAGAATTAAAATAGTATTGAACCGAGAGGGCTATACCCTATCCGAAAAGGTGATACGTCAATTATGCGTGAAAATGGCTTGGTTGTGAAAGGCCGAAAAGCGAGAAAATACTGCTCTTACAAAGGAGAAATTAGCCCTGAAGTACCCAATGTGATTCGAAGAAATTTCAGAGCTGACAAGCCAAATCAGAAGTGGTTGACTGATGTGACGGAGTTCTCAATTCCAGCAGGAAAAGTATATTTGTCTCCTATTATTGACTGCTATGATGGTATGCCGGTAGCATGGAACATTAGCTGTAAACCAGACGCACAATTGGTAAACCGTATGCTGGATCGTGCAATTAGTGCACTTCCTCAAGATGCGCATCCGATTATTCATTCAGATCGAGGCTGTCACTATCGATGGCCGGGCTGGATAGATCGAACCCGTAAGGCAGGATTGATCAGATCAATGTCTCAAAAAGGGTGTTCACCGGACAATTCAGCCTGTGAAGGTTTTTTTGGAAGAATGAAGAATGAGATGTTCTACGGCCGTTCTTGGCAAGGTATCACAGTAGAAGATTTTATGCAGCAAATTGAAGCTTACATGGTATGGTATCGGGATACGAGAATCAAAATATCTCTTGGAGGATGGAGTCCAGCAGAATATAGAATCAAAATGGGATTAGCCATATAGTCCAATAAAATGTCCGCAGGCCCCGGCCGAAGATGACGATGATGAACCGCATCCGGCCAACATGGTTGCAAGTACTGTAGCAGCCATAAACAGTGCAAGCCTTTTTTTCATAAACCATTCCTCTTTTCTTTTCAACATTAATACCTCTACACGTAAATGCAGATTAAACAGAAGGAACCCTTTGTGAGGAAAATTGAATATTCCAATTGTTAAATATGCAAAAAAAGCATACCAGCAGAAAATAACCAGTATGCTTCTTTGCATCTAAAAATCGGGCACGCTGACCTGCCCGGTGTAAAATCAGGCAAAAGTCGGTGAACAAGCGTCCCTTCTGTCCCTATGGAATTTTGCATTAAGCCTGTAGGAGCACATTTTTCACAAAACGAAACGCAAAATTAATGTTTTCCTCAACTTTCACCGCTCTGTTTGGCCTTAAGTATATCAATTTTTCTACTAAATGTCGATATTCAAAGTGAATCAAAATGCATAATTAGAGTGTGCGTCTTGCACATTCAAAGATAAAATCGAATTTTTAACGCAAATCCTAAGCGAAACAAATTCTCATTTTTAGAAAGATCCAAACCGGTAATTTTCTCAATTCTGCTGATACGATTTGCTAACGTATTCCGATGAATAAAAAGTTTTTCTGCCGTTTTCTGCCTTGCGCCCATATTCTGAATTAAAACATCCAAAGTATTCGTCAAATCCGTGCCATGTTCCCTGTCATATTGTTCCAATTTTCCAATCGTATTTGTCACATACTTGCTAAAATAAGGTGTAGAACAGCTTTTCAGCATTGCCTGTTCAAGGCGCACATTGTCTATTATTTGAACCGGGCCGTCGGAATCCATGGTTCTCCCGATTGCAATCGATTGCAATCGCGTCGCATGCCTCTTCATAATGAAGAGGCAAATCCAAATAGGAGCCGCACAAGTCAGATATTCCAACTGTCACAGAAATCTGATATTGCTTTTTAATTAATGTGTATATTTTCTCAAAAGTTAATTTCAGCTTGCTTACAGATGTTGAATTTGGAAGTAACACCACAAAACTGTCACTGTAGAGCATAACAATACAATTCCCAAAATACAGACGATCGCGAATGAGATAATAGATACTTTCTTTAAGCTTCTGAACTTTTTCTTCGCTGATGCTTTTACAGACGCTTTCGAAATGGTTAATGTCTACCACGGCAACACGTATTGGCGGAGTCGGCCAATGAAGCAGGTTTGCCCTGCCCTGAGCCTCATCTTTAGTTTTTACGTTGCCTGCCAAAATATCCAGAAAAAGACTGTTCTGTAGAAAATTTATATGTTCTTCCAGCTTTTGCAGCTTGGAAATTTCTAAAGCTACACTGGTCGCTGCATGATTTAGAGCAATCAGTTGCATGTCATCAAGTGTTTTGGTACGGCTGATGATACAAATATACCCACAGATCTGTTTTTTCACTGCTATACTTCTGACAAAAATCAAGGAATGGTCAGGGGCAGTCAGGTGTTGTAGTATATCTTTCCGCGTAATTTGTGAAGAAATCAGCCTGCTTAGTCTTGGGTTTCCCAGGGAATCGGATTCAATGACGGAATTTGGGATTAAATAACCTTTGTCATCGCTTGTTGCCAACACAGAAAAAGAGCGTGATACAATGACAATTGGCAGTCCGATTAAATTAGAAAGTGTCTTTGCAATTCCACTAAAGCCACTGTCATTTAACTCTAATTCTAAAAATTTTTTATTCATTCCTCCGAAAACTCCAAATTTTTGTTATGTTCATCGACAATGGCTTTGATAAGCGGCATTGTAATATCAACAAATGCAATATCTTTAGGAATTTCAATCAGCGGAAGCGCAAGACGATTGGAAAGCTCAACTGTTTTATCAGAAATATCACCTATAAATCTTGTTTTCACAGCAAGTCCAGCCGCATCCGCCTTTTTTAAGTCCCGAATCAGGCTTGAAAGCGCATCCGCATCATCTTTGATCGCATACCCTGTTGTAATCAAAAGCATATTTTTTTCAGCCACGGCTTGATATTGGGAACCTCCATGGTGTCGATATAGCTGACCGTTCGATTAATACCATCTTGTCCCGCAATCAGTTTGCAAGATTTCATCGCACCAATCTTTAAAGCATCTTCTACCGTAATAGACAATCCAAGCCCTTCCTTTCATTCTATGCCATTCCCGATTTTTAGGTCTCATTATATCATTTCTGTTTTATCCTTGCAAAACACCTACACTACAAAATCGATTCATACTGATGTCACGGCTGTTAAAGATAGGTATTGACCATTTCGGATAATATGTGCTTCGTAGAAAAAGGGCTCTATGTCAATAGTTGGGGTAACCCAAAATGGAAACACCGGATGGAGCGGCGTTAAGCTGCTCCATTTTTCGTTGAATGATGGAACATGTGAAGAATACGATTGCGGAAGCGACGAAAATTACGATAACCGTAGGCATTGCGTTTGAGTACCTTAATCTTGTTGTTAACCCCTTCGGTAAAACCATTGGTGTAAGGACAATCAAACGAATTTAGAATACCTTTTGACCAGCGGACCATGGTATTTCCACAAGCAACAAATCTTGAAAGTTCACTGTTTTGTGCGGCCATAATCCAATGGGATAGCGCTGTCCGTGCGGACACGCTGTCAGAAGATTCAAGGACTTTGAAAAACTGTTCTTTCAGAGAGTAGGCTGTCAGCAGACGGTTACTGGCATAGAGCATAAGATCGACCTGTTGCTTTTGCTCCGGAGTGAGAAATTGATATCGCTTGTTCAGTAAGATTCGGGAGCGTTTAAAATAAATTCTTCGGGTTTTACTGAATTTTTTCTGTTCTTCCTTGCGAACGGCTTCAAAGGCCCAAAATACTTGGCGAATGTAATGATATTTGTCAATGACATAATTGGAATCTTTAAAATATGTTTGAGCAATACCGGCGTATGTACTCCACATATCGCTGACAAAATGTTTGGTTTGAGAACGGTCAAGCTGGCCGAAATATTCTGTCAGTTTGTGGTTGTAACGAGCAGGAAGAATATCAAGGATTCGGTGACGGACCGGATCGGTCAGAATGCACTGATATTTCTCGCCGCTTGTATTGCCTTTAAACTCATCAATCGATACAACTTCGGGTAATTTCTGCGGTTTACCATAGTTGATACAATCAAAAATCCGGATAATAGTTGCAACCGAAAGATTTACTTCACGTGCTACACTGGTAAAAGAACGCACGTCGGAAAGCTTTGAAATGATATATGAGGCTAAACGGTTTGTCATGCGATGATATCTAGGCAAAAACGAGTTATCTTCAAAGAAACGCTTTCCACAAGAATGGCAGCGATATCGGCGCTTTCGTAGAATCAGGGAGGTATGTTTGCCAAAAGCGGGAATGTCTTTTACTGTTTGACAACGGTAATCATGAACGTAGCTGGTTTGATGGCCACAACAGGGGCAAACATGCGGTTTTCTCGGTAACTCAATAAAAATTTCCGTTTTATCAGGCAATTGCCTCACATTTTTTACGATTACCCCTTTTAATCCAAGCAATTTTTCGATAGAATGAGTACAGAGCATATCGATGACCTCCCAAATGGTGGTGTGGTAATCTCCATTTTAAAGGTTTTTCATCGAATATGCTCGACTTTTTTTTACTCTTTTTCTCAGGCTCTATTCGTTACACCCCAACATTTATTATAGAGCCAGAAAAAGAAACCCCCGAGTGATCCATGGGATCATTCGGGGATTTTAATGCACCGTGATTCTGATAAATCAGCTCACCTTTGCATAAGTGAAGAGCTTATCACCCAACGGTGTGGTAACAACATTGGAAATGTTCGGCTTCTGGAGATACACATCAGTGTAGAAATAAATCGGGCACGCAGGCATTTCTTCCATCAAAATATCTTCTGCGTCATGCATAGCCTGCATACGCACTTCCTGATCACCGGTGGATTTTGCCTGCATAATCAAATCATCAAATTCCTGATTGGACCAGTGAGGATCGTTATTTTCGGAATCAGTCAAGAACAAGTCCAGATAGGAAATCGGGTCGTTGTAGTCGGCCAGCCAGCCGTCACGTGCAACTTCATAGTTGCCTTTTTGGCGGCTGTCAATGAATACAGCCCACTCTTGCGAAGCCAAAGTGCAATTGATGCCGAGTTCTTCTTTCCACATGTTCTGAAGTGCTTCCGCAATCGCCTTATGGCCGGAGCTTGTGTTATAGGAATACTCAAAAGTCGGGAAGCCTTCACCGTTTGGATAGCCGGCCTCTGCTAGAAGTTTTTTGGCCTCTTCTACATTTTTCTCATAATCTTCCTCTGCTGTGGAGAAGTACGAACCGCCCACATCACGGAACTGTTTGGAACTGTCCGCGTCGCTGACACCGGTGGAAACAAAGGCATCCGCCGGAATTTGTCCTGCTTTGGTGATGTTTTCTACAATATAATTGCGGTCAATTGCAAGTGTAAGCGCTTTGCGGACTCTTGGATCATTAAAGGGCTCTTTCTCACAGTTGAATGCGATGTAATACGTACCTAGCTGTGCCATGTTGTGGTAATCATCGGTAGCAGCCCAAGTGTCCTGCTCCTCTACAGGATAGGAATCCGCAAACTGCAGTTCACCGTTCTGGTATGCTGCTTGAATGGCAGAGTCATCGTCCATCAGCATGAATGTAATCTTGTCAACTGTTACTTCGTCCTTATTGTAGTACGTATCGCTCTTTTCGGCAACAATACTTTCTTTATGATTCCATTCTTTCATTTGATAAGGACCATTGCCAATATAGGTTGACGGATCCTGTGTCCACTTATCGTTTCCATCCACAATATCTTTGCGCATTGGATAAAACATGGGACGGCTGAGCAGCTCTAGGAAATACGCACAGGGTGCAATCAGTTTAATTTCGAGCGTTTTATCATCTTTTGCGGTAATACCCAAACTAGTCACATCCGGGTTTTTGCCGGTGTAAATATCCGTAGCATTTACAACCGGATCCAACATATAACTGTACTCAGAACCTGTCTTTGGGTCAACCACACGCTGCCATCCATAGACGAAATCCTGTGCAGTAACAGGTTCTCCATCGGACCATTTAATATCGTCGCGCAGCGTAACGGTGTAAGTCAAACCGTCATCGCTGATTTGAATATCTTCAGCTTGTCCGTTGACAATGTTTCCGTCTTGATCCAGTTTTGTCAGGCCTTCAAACATATGCTCGATATAAATGAAGCCGTCAACTGAAGTATTCAACGCAGGGTCAATGGAGTCCGGCTCCGTTCCTACCTGTACGGTTAAAGAAACCGGCTGGGTTTCTGCAGCAGAATTACCTTCAGAACCTGCCTCCTGAGATGAAGATGACGAATCGCCGCATCCGGTGAATGCCGTTGCAATCATGAGGGCGGCAAGCACCGAAGCCAAAAATCTTTTTTTCATAATTTTCCCTCCAACTAAAAAAATTCGTATTGTAAAGTTAAATGAAAGTTGAGGACCCGTCAGCCCTTCTGGTACAATGGTTTTGTCACAAAACACTGTACTCCCGAAAGGAGACGAGTCCTCATGGCAAAATCATACCAGATTTGCTGCCCGAAATGCAACAACCATCAAAACTTTTATCGTTATGGCAAAGATAAATATGGGAATCAGAAATATCTTTGCCGCGTATGCGGGTATCAATTTGCGCCGGATAACCCTGCGACCGGCAAGCTCGGCAGACCGCATATTCGTTCTTATCCGACCTGCCCTGTCTGCGGAAAGGCCATGTTCCTCCACCACGACCACAAGTATTACTCAAATTACCAGTGCTGCGACAAGAAATGCGGCCATTCCATTTTCGTCCCGAAGCCGGCAGCCATTTCAGCGCCTTCCATGTCCAAGTTGTCGGGAAAAACCGATTTCAAGCGAATGCACTATCCTGTGCATGTCATTCTGACGGCGCTGTCGATGTTCTATATGGGAAAGAACTCTTTCCGGAATATCGCCTTGATTCTGCGGGCCGTTATGAATATCCGGGTTTCTCACACTACCATCAGCAACTGGTGTACGAAGTTCGCACCTTTGTTTCAAAACATTTCGCTCCAGCTGATCCCGACGCTCAATTTTAACTCCGACGAGTGGCACGCGGATGAAACCGTCGTGAAAATCCGCGGCGTCAAGTATTACCTCTGGCTGATCGTGGACAGCGAGACCCGTTTCGTCCTTGGATTTCACCTGTCCCGGCACAGGGACAGCCCTCAGGCTTTTTCCTTACTGAATTCCGTCAAGCATCTCGGCAAGCCCGGGGCCGTTGTCACCGACCGTTACAGCGCCTACAAAGTCCCGGTGAAAGCCGTCCTGGGCGTCAGACATATCCGGGTTCAGAGCTTCCGCGACGACATTACCAACAATCTGATCGAATGCTTTAACAAGCAGTTCAAAGCCTGGTACAAAACTAAACAAGGGTTCGCTTCTTTCGATTCCGCCAACAACCTCATCTCGCTTTTCCTTTTCTTCTACAATTTCGTCCGTCCCCATTCCGCACTCGACGGCCTTACCCCGGCCCAAGTTGCCGGCCTTCAACTTCCACCCAAAAGCAAATACAGGCTTTTGCTTGTCGCTTGATGAAATTCCTTGTTCCTCAGCGCTATTCTTTCATGTTTACTTTACAGAGCCAAAAAATTCTTGATGGAAATTTTGCATTTTATATTAAAGACCATTGCACGAATTCAAAGATTTCACAATGAAGCCCTGCAGGCAACACCAAATTAGCAATGTTGTTACCTACAAACTCAATTAAATGCAACTGAAAACTTGTTTTCACATACAAATGAAACCGTTGAATTCTGCAATGAAGTCCTAATGCACATTTTTCTGATTGATTTCGCGGATTCTATGGCAAGCTGCAAAATGTCCCGGTTCATATTCCGCCATTTCAGGGACTGCTTCAGCACATTTTGGCACTGCATAAGGACATCTTGTCCGGAAGCGGCAGCCTGTTGGCGGATGAAGCGGACTTGGCACATCACCTTCCAGCACAATTCTTTTTTTCTTCCGGCTTTCATTTGGGTCCGGAATTGGAATTGCAGAGAGAAGGCTCTGGGTATATGGATGCAAAGGCTTATAATACAGCGAATTGCTGTCTGCCATCTCTACCATTTTTCCCAAATACATAACACCGATTCTATTGCTGATATGTTTTACGACAGCAAGGTCATGGGCGATAAAGAGATATGTCAATCCCAGTTCCTTTTGCAGGTCTTCAAACATATTGATTACTTGGGCTTGAATGGACACATCCAATGCAGAAATCGGTTCGTCACAGACAATAAATTCCGGATTGACCGCAAGAGCACGCGCAATACCAATTCTTTGACGCTGACCGCCTGAAAATTCATGGGGATAGCGGTTCGCATGCTCGCTGTTAAGTCCCACTCTTTTTAGCAGGGACAAAATTTTTTCCTTGCGTTCAGCCTTGGAAGAAGCAAGCCCATGGATATCAATTGCTTCCCCAATAATGTCTCCGACAGTCATTCGAGGATCGAGAGAAGCATATGGATCCTGAAACACAATCTGCATTTTCTTACGATAGGGTTTAAAATCAACATGCGTAACATCAACGCCATTATAAATAATTTTGCCGCCGGTAGGCTCATAAAGCCGAAGGATGGTACGGCCGGTTGTGGTTTTCCCGCAGCCGCTTTCCCCCACTAGCCCAAAGGTTTCACCTCGATTGATGTAAAAACTAACATCATCCACTGCTTTAATATAGCCTTTGCTAAATGCGCCTGTTTTAACAGGAAAATACTGTTTGAGGTGCTGAACCTCCAATAATTTTTCACTCATGGCTGGCGGCTCCTTCCTGTTTTTCAAACTGCTCCTTTTGATTTAACCAGCAGGCGCTCTTATGCGTTGGAGAAATCTGCGTAAACTCGGGCATTTTTTTCAAACAGATTTTCATACAAGATTCGCATCTTGGCGCAAATGGACAGCCCGCCGGGGGATTCAAAAGATCAACTGGAGTCCCCTCAATAGGTACCAGCCTTTCATGGCTGGACTGGTTGATTTTAGGAATAGAACGCAGCAACCCAACGGTGTAACAATGTTTTGGATGATAGAAAATATCGTCAACCGTGCCAATTTCAACAATTTTTCCTGCATACATAACCGCTATGCGGTCGCATACATCAGAAACAACACCCAAATCGTGGGTAATCAGCATGACAGACATGCCGATTTTCTTTTTCAGTTCCACCATCAGTTCCATAATCTGAGCTTGAATGGTTACATCAAGCGCAGTAGTCGGCTCGTCCGCAATCAGTAATTTCGGATCACAAGCCAGCGCCATCGCAATCATAACACGCTGACGCATTCCGCCGGAAAATTCGTGCGGATACTGTTTCAGCCTTTTTTCAGGCTCGTTTACACCCACCAAATTCAGCAGTTCAATCGCTCGTTGGCGGCGTTCTTCACGATTTTTATTTGTATGAAGCCGCAGCATTTCAGTCAGTTGATTACCGATGGTGTAAACGGGATTCAATGATGTCATTGGATCTTGGAAAATAATACTAACTTCGCTGCCGCGTATTTTTCGAAATTCTTTTTCTGAAAGTTTTTCTATTTGATGTCCGTTAAAATTAACTGTTCCGCCAACAATTTTGCCCGGCTTATCCACAAGCCCCATTAGGGTATAGGCAGAAACACTTTTGCCGCTTCCGGATTCCCCCACAATACCGAGAACTTCTCCATAGTCAAGCGTATAGGATACTCCATTCACCGCTTTGACTTCACCAGCTGGTGTAAAAAAGGACACTTTTAAATCGTTTATTTCAAGCAGATGTTTGTTTTTCATTTTGCATTCTCCTTCATCTTCGGATCAAATGCATCCCGCAGTCCATCGCCAAACAGGTTGAAGGAGAGAATGACGACACTGATTGCGACAGCCGGTGCAACGAGCAAATAGGTGTAAGATTGAAGTCCGCCAATCGCGTCGGAAGCAAGAGATCCAAGGCTGGCCATTGGCGACATAACACCAAGTCCCAAGAAACTTAAAAATGCTTCTGTGAAAATTGCCCTCGGAATTTCCAGTGTAGTCATAACAATTAGCACACTAATACAGTTTGGAATCAAATGCTTTGTGATAATTCTGCGGTGAGAGGCGCCCAATGCGCGTGCTGCTGTGACAAATTCCTGCTCCTTGAGTGCCATGATCTGTCCGCGGACTATTCTTGCCATTCCTACCCAATATAATAAACTGAATGTGATAAAGATACTAATCATAGGAACACCTAAGCTTTGCAGTCCAGAAAAGGCCGGATGTGCATCGAAAAAATTTGTAAGAGGTGTTTTCAAAGTAACCTGAAGCAAAATTATCGTCAGCATGTCCGGTATGGAATAGATAATATCTACAATTCTCATCATGACCAGATCGACTATTCCGCCGAAGTATCCGGCAATTGCACCGTAGATTGTTCCAATTAAAAGAACCAGTATGCTGGCAATGATTCCCACCAACAGAGATACACGCGTCCCCATCATGAGCCGAATAGCCATGTCACGTCCGTGCATATCCGTACCAAGAATATGCGGAAAAACACTGCCGCCCGAATTTATGATTTCCATTTCTTCTTCAGAATACTGCATCGGATGCAAAAATTCACTTCCGCGGATTTGCTGATCGTAGGAATAAGGATAAAATTGCGGCAGAACAAATGCAAATATCATAATCAAAATAATTACAAAAAACGCCGACATTGCCACTTTATTATGGCACAGCCGTTTCATAGCATCTTTCCAAAAAGTGGTGCTCTCCCTCATGATGACAAGCTGCTGCTTTTCGGACTCATCAGCTGGCAGAAAATCTTCTGCTTTCAATTGAAGGGATAGCGGTTTCTTGATTCCTTCCATTTCCGTATCCTCCCTTAGTGCAATGTGATGCGCGGATCGATCAGCTTGTAGCAGAGGTCAACCACTAGGTTCATTACAACAATCAAAACAGCTAGGAAAATGGTCGTACTCATTACCAATGGATAATCGCGCGCAGTAATACACTGGATAAATTCCCTTCCAAGACCGGGAATGTTAAAGATAGTTTCCACCACAAAGCTGCCTGTAACGGTGTAAGCCAACAAGGGACCAAGATAGGTTATCACCGGCAAAATTGCATTTCGAAGAGCATGTTTATATAACAGAATCGCCCTTCCAACACCTTTAGATTTTGCAGTACGAATATAATCCTGATCAAGTGCATCAAGCATGCCGGAACGCATCAGCCGCGTTATATAGGACATTGGATAAATGGCAAGCGTAATGCAAGGCATAATATAAGCTTGGAACGAGCGCAGACCAAAAGTCGGCAGCCATTTAAGTTTAACCCCAAAAATCAGCATCAATACTGCCGCCGTGACGAAACTTGGAACCGCTATACCGAGTGTTGCTAAGACCATAAGTGCACGATCTGTAAAGCGACCGCGCTTTAACGCCGAAATTGAGCCCATCAAGACACCGAAAATAACGGCGATTAAAATAGAAATACCGCCTAATTTAGCGGACACCGGAAAAGCAGAGAAAATAATGTCATTTGCTGTCCGACCCTTTTGTTTTAGCGATTCCCCTAAGTCGCCGGTAAGCAATTTTCCCATGTAATTTAAATACTGTTGTGGCAGCGGCTTGTCCAACCCATATTTCGCATTTAAAGCTGCAACCGTTTCCTCCGGGATATTCTTCTCACTTAAAAAAGGACCGCCCGGTATCAAATTCATCAGTGTAAAAGTAATGATTGAAATGAAAAAAATAGTCAGTAAGGCATAACCGGTTCTTTTAATGGCATATGCTCCCAAAATATATCCCCCTTTTTTCTCTTGCACATTAAATTAAAAAATGGCAAGTACATTCACCGTGAGAATGCGCCTGCCACCCAATAAATCTTCATGGAATCAATTGCCTGAATATTTTTGAATTAATATCCACAAATTCGATTTTTACAAATCGAATCAATAATTTGCTTTGTAAATGAACAAAGCGTCCCACATGCATATGCAACTACTAAGAGCATCACACCCGCGGAAAACGCCATTAAAAACAAAACAGGCGAGGCATTAGGCACTACTATCTAAACCCACAAGTCTACATTGTAATATGTCTTTGGCATGTATAACTGCTAAATAAGAAACATTTTAACCATAAAATTAGAGAGGTGGTAATCTCCGCTTTTCTAAAACCACTTCCCATATCAATTATTAGTATTATGAAACATTAGTATTATGAAAGTTGAAAATTAAAAGTTGCAATAAGCTATTGCATGCCAAGCCACGTGAAAACTTTAAGTAAAATTATAGAGAAATATTGCATCATTGTCAAGAAAAAATTTCATCCTATTTTTTCTATTTTATTGATATTCAGGCAGATATGCGCATCAAATGTAATAATATTCAATATTTGATGTATAGAATACTTAATTTAATAAAATTCTTATTAAGACTAAAAGGATATAGATTATGGATATTTGTTGCAGAATAATTGATTATTTTTTTGGTTAATTAGGATACTCTTATGGCATACAACCGCTTTTCCAAAAAATATATGAAGGCCCAGCAAACATTGATATACCTCCCATGATAACTTCCTTAAAAATCAATCTTTGCGAAATCATTGTGTCTCTTTACATGCAAGAATAAAGAATTATTTTGCAAATACATTTACGCCATCAATGTATCCTTTCTTTTCTTGCCAAACCGAATACTGGTGGGGTATAGTATTAACATGTTCTGAAAAAGTGAGTTTGCACCTGCACCTCGGTATGAAACAAATATCCGAGTACTGCATAAGACAACAAGAATTGTGTTCGCTAAAAAACGGAATTTGAAGAACAGATGGGGGGATTTCCAATGAAAATACTTGTTTTAACATCCAAAAAACGTATTGAAAAATACACGGATTTTTCTAAAATTCCGGACGACTGGGAAATGATTTACTTAGACAGCGTTTATGACGAAAAAGAGGCTCTGCGGCGTGGAAAAGATGCAGACTTTATTATTGTGGATGCAATAAGCCCTGTGACACGCCACTTAATAGAAAATATGCCAAATCTGCGGCTGATTCATTCCGAAGGAGTTGGCTACAACAAAATTGATGTGCAGGCTGCGAGAGAAAGAAATATCTTTGTCTGCAACAATGCATCACTCAACAGCGGTGCCGTTGCGGAACAGGCAATTTTACTCATGCTTGCACTTCTTCGTCGATTTCAGGAAGGAGACAAACTTGTCAGAGAAGGCAAGCAGGGTCAAGCCAAAGAATCCTTTATTTTGGACGGCATACCGGAGTTGGAATTCTGCCATGTAGGAATTATCGGATTTGGAAATATCGGAAGAGCAACCGCTAAACGATTATTAGGATTCGGCACCCGAGTAAGCTATTACAGCAGACATCGATTAAGCAAAGAGGAAGAACAGAAATTAAAAGTTGAATATCTTCCTTTGGAGGAACTTGCTTCTACATGCGACATCATCAGTATTCATTTGCCTGTAACGCCGGAAACGATTGGTTTTGTCGACCGCGATTTTTTGAGAAAAATGAAGCCATCTGCATTTTTAATCAACACTGCCAGGGGCGAAATTGTAGACCAGAAAGCTCTTGCGGAAGCTTTGGAAAACGGAACCATTGCAGGAGCCGGACTGGATACACTGTACCCCGAACCCGCTACACTGGATAACCCTCTTTTAAACCTTAGTGAAAGCTGTCGGTTCCGAGTTGTATTCTCCCCTCATATTGGCGGAACAACCAACGGAGTTTTTTATCAACTGCACAAAAATATTTGGAACAATCTGTTCCTAGCGGCCCAAGGAAAGAGGCCCAATAATATTGTAAACGGGCTGTAAAAGACATAAGTACATAAGTTTCAATAGACTCCGTAACACCTATATCCAATGCTAAGGAAAACAACAGAGCATATTCGATAAAAACCTCTAAAACGGACTGCTATTTTAGAGGTTTATCAATATGCTCTGTATGAATGATCAGACGGTAAGATTTTAGCTTTTAGTGTACAAACCGAACAAAGGATATCAAAATTGAATGGATCAGAAGGTTAACAGCTATATGCTTTGGAATTTTTTTAAAAATCAATATTTTGCCCCTTACCAAAATCTTTCAAGGGAAATTTATATCATGTTTGCAGCAAGGGTTATTACCTGTTTGGGAGGCTTTATTCAACCTCTTCTAACGCTGATTTTAACACAGAAACTGGGGTATTCGGCCGCGGTGACGGGCGGCTTTTCAGCGTTTATTATTTTAACCCAAGCCCCCTCCCTAATCATAGGAGGAAAACTGGTGGACTGGATTGGAAGAAAAAAAGTTCTGGTTTTCTGCCAGATTGCCGGGTCTTTTTTTTATCTTCTCTGCGGCCTGTTTCCAAATCACGTACTGATGCTCCCGTTTATTACGCTTGCTACGGATTTTTATGTAGCTGCCGCTCCGGCTTATGAGTCTATGACAGCGGATTATTCCACGGACAAAACACGAACTGCGTCCTTTTCGTTCATTTACCTAGGCGTTAACATAGGCGCGGCAGTGAGTTCAATTTTTGCAGGGCTGCTCTTTAGGAATCACCTGCGGCTGATGTTCCTTTTGGATGCAGCGACGACTCTGCTTGCTGCACTGCTGATTGCCTTTTTTATAAAAGAAGCTCACTGGCGGAAAACTTCCGACCATTTTTCGCAGGAAGCGTCATTGGAGAGTTGTGGAATTTTTTCTTTGCTTCGGCTTCTTCCAATTCTTCTGCTTGTCATTCTTTTTAATTTTACCTATGAATTTACCTATTCCCAGTGGGGATTTCTTTTGCCGCTCCAATTGGGCGATTATTATGGGGAAGGCGGAGCATTCCGTTTTAGTATCTTGACAGCATTAAATGCAATCATTGTAGTTTTCTTTACTCCCGTTCATTGTAGTTTTCTTTACTCCCGTTCTGACCATGCTGACGCATCGCCATCATTCGCTTCACATGGTGGCGCTGAGCGGTGCGATGTTCAGTACTGCCTATTTGATGTTTGCTGTGGGGCACTCAATGCCGCTGTTTTTGTTGGCAGGTACAATTTTCACGGTAGCAGAAATATTGAACAGCATCCATATGCGGCCCTATTTGGCAAATCGGACACCGCCGCAGTATTTAGGCAGGATAAATTCACTTTCTATGTTTGTTCAGGGGGCCGGCAAGGCTTTAGGGCCACTGATTATCGGTAAAACAGTGGAACCAATTGGATTTTTACTGATATGGCTGTTTCAGGCCGGCTTTATTTTGGTGGGCGCAGGCGGTATGTTGGCTTTAAGTAAAAAGGATAAAAAAATAGTACATGAAGTTGATACTTAGCTTTGCTTATTTTAAGCCAACAACAAAGATATTTTGTCCGTAACTTATTAAATTGCTTCTATTTCAGGACACACAAACTGCATGTGCGAAAGTTATATATACAGGGCAGAATCAATCACTCCAAACACAGTTTTGTGAAATCAGTGCAGCTATTTCTTCAAGTGCGCCAGCATCTTCATCGCTGAACCGATTCAACATAGGACTGTCAATATCCAGAACCCCTATAATTTTCCCATCCGAATGAAGAGGAATGACCAGTTCTGAAGCAGAATCCGAATCACAGGCAATATGCCCTTGAAAACAATGCACATCCGGCACAATTTGCGTGGCATCATGCTCCACTGCCGTACCGCATACGCCTTTGCCGACCGGAATATGCACACAAGCTGGTTTCCCCTGAAAAGGCCCCAAAAGCAGTTCTTCGTTTTTAAGGCGGTAAAAACCGACCCAATTGATATTTGGCAATGCGTTGTAAAGCAGCGCAGCCGCGTTTGCCAGATTTGCTACCCAGTCGGTTTCTCCTTTTAACAACTCTGTCATTTGCATTTTCAGCAGTCGATATTGTTCCGCTGGATTTTTTAAAGTATTTCGATTTTCAAGTTCCATACACATTCCTCTGAATTTCAATTTTTCTCAGTATATCAAAAATCCATGAAAATGCAAAGTATTGAATGTACATAAACTGAAATCAGGCGGACAGTTCACCAGAAACAAAAAATTCATTAATTTTTACCAATTGATGTTTAATGCCATGTCATATGGTTCATACTAATTGATGCGAGGTGAGGAGTTTTCCCTCCGGATCCTCCCGGGGAGCGTACAATGGGGTGCGCTCCCTATTTTTATCCGCTTGTATAACCTAAAAAGCAATTCCTATATCCCATATTGACAAGCCGGCCTCCTGTTCCATAGTATATAGAGAACTAGGGAAAGGGGGTGTCATGAATGCCGTGTTGCTATCATCACTATCATTACAGGGAAAGTAACGACTACGATTCGGATATTGAAAATGCCCTTGAAAATCTTGCATCTAATGAAAATTTTACGGAAGCAATCGATGAATTAAGGAATCTGGTGAATGCGGATTTCAGCACATTAAGCAATCGTGAATTATGCCGGCTGTTCCGTTTCCTCAGCTGTTATTTCTGCAGAAGATAATTTGCGGATAGAACTAAATTCATTGGTTTGAGTAATTGACTTTCCGATAAATCTGCGCCGGGCGAGCATGAAAACTGCTGAAATTTTTCGCACGAAGATACCGCGGTTTTGACCCATGGCGCATCTATCATATATCTACAGCACCCGACAATAATTGCCGGGTGCTGTGCTTTTAAAGAAGGTTTCCGCGTGTTATACTGTATCATGAGGTGTTTTAAACATGAATCTAAAATATGAGCCCGGACGAATTTACTCTGTAGACCAAAACGGTACGGTTATTGCGGAAGTGACATTTCCTGAAATTCGTGGTAATCTTGTAGACATTAATCATACATTTGTCGATGATTCTCTCCGCGGGCAGGGCGTTGCTTCCCGCTTGATGAAGGAAACAGCTAAAATGCTGCAGGCAGAAGGGAAACAAGCAATGCTGACCTGCTCTTACGCCAAAAGTTGGTTTGCAAAGCACAAAGAATTTTCAGATATCGTTGTACGGCAAAATTCAGCAGACACAGATACGTTAGAGCGATAACAGCATATTCCGGTCAAGCAATACAATCTTCCTGACCCAAATCTTAACCAAATACAAATTTTTTTCATATCATGTACTGAGCAACGATATTATTGAAATCGCTATATAGATGGGAGATTGTAAGATGTATACCGGAAAAACTCAAAGCGACTACTACACATATTTTCGAAATCAGTTAAACAATGCAGGCGATGTTTCTGCCTGCCATTGGCCTCCTTTTTGCGCAGATATGAATTATGGGCATCCCTGCTGCGGCTGCCATAGCAGATGTATCTGCTGCTTTGGTCCAACCGGACCAACGGGACCACAGGGCCCTACAGGGCCAATGGGTCCAACCGGACCGGCGGGTCCTACCATTGGAATTCTTGGCCCAACCGGGCCGACAGGGCCGCAGGGGCAACAGGGACCAACAGGGCCCACCGGACCACAAGGGCCAACCGGATCACAGGGACCGATCGGACCCACTGGGCCGAGGGGGCCAAAAGAAACTCTGGCAGGTATTCATGCACAAATGCTAAATCAGAACTCCAATACATTGGAGGATAATGTCAATGTGCTGTTTGATTCCTTGCTGAATACTTCCAGCCCTTCCATTTCCTATGATTCCAATACAGGAATCTTTACGATTTCTGAGACGGGAACGTATTTGGTAAATTGGTGGGTTGCTGTTGCCGGAACCGCAGGACCGTCATCCGTAGCATTTGCATTGCGTCTAAACGATTCTACCGACATTCCAAGCGCGATGCCGAATATCGAAGGGCAACTTTCCGGAAGTTCACTCCTCACAATCGGTACGGTGCCATCCACTTTGGCCCTTGTAAACACCACGGGCAGTGCCGTTTTATATGGGGATTTGCCGGTCCAAGCGAATATTGTGATTACCCAAGTTGTTTAACCTTTTCTGTTGCTAAAACAGTTTTGAAAAACCCGAAAGAACGTTAATTCTTTCGGGTTTTCTTTTGCACTCGATGTGAAGGATGAAGAGATAACATCAAAACGGAACTTTCAAAAGTATGTTTGAGCAATACTGTGATATGTACTTCACATATCACAAATAAAGCACTTCGTGTCTAAACGGTCAGGTCATTCAAAACACATGTCCTTTTGGGTAATGATTACGGCTTTTCATAGTTGATACAATTAAAGGGATAAGTCAAAATGATATCAAAATAGTAACCCCCCGGCTAAGCCGGGGGTTCTTCATATGCGGGCAAAGCCCTGTTTTACTGGCCGCGCCTCAAGGCGCTGATACGATCTGCCACTTGCGAAAAGTTTGTTACTTGCTACCCGTAAACGGGTCTATATACTCCTTAAGTGTCATTTGATCCTCAATTTGATCTTCCTCTAACTGATTTTTAATGTACTTGGCTATTGCTTTATCATTTTTCCCTGCTGTATCTACAAAATAGCCCCTGCACCAAAATGTTCGATTTCCATACTTGTACTTTAGATTTGCATGTCGCTCAAAAATCAGTAGTGTGCTTTTTCCTTTAAGAAATCCCACAAACCCCGAGACACTCATTTTCGGTGGTATCTTAACCAACATATGAATATGGTCGGGGCATACCTCTCCTTCTATTATTTCTACTTGCTTCCAATTGCATAGTTCTCTCAATATTTTTCCTATTTCTATTCGTAGTTTTCCATATGCTACTTTCCTACGATACTTAGGTGCAAAAACTATATGATATTTGCAATTCCAACTCGTATGATTTAAACTATTTATATCATTCGTTTTCATTGATGGAGTACAATAAAGTTCGCAATTTCATAAAGGCATAGAAAAGTCATTGGGACTCCGATAAAATGAATGGTTAGAAGACATTCAAAAAAGGAGAGATACCCAATGACTCACAAAAAGGATACCACAGATTTGACAGAATTGCTACTAAAATGTATGGCGCAGCCGGATCCAATGCTGTCGATGCTGGAATGGCTGTGTACCCGTCTGATGGAAGCAGAGGTCTCCGGTATCGTTGGCGCAGAAAAGAATGCACACAATCCATCCCGCCGTGATTACCGCTGCGGCTATCGGCCGCGTCGATTGGATACTCGTATGGGGACGATGTATCTGATGGTACCAAAACTCCGAAATCAGGGCTATATCCCGTTTTTCGTAACAGAACGCAAGCGCAGTGAAGCAGCGCTGATTCAAGTGGTTCAAGAAGCGTTTGTGCAGGGTGTATCTACGCGAAAGATGGAGAAACTAGCTCGCAGTCTTGGAATTGAAAATCTTTCTCGCAGTCAAGTCAGTGAAATGACGAAAGGTCTTAACGAGCAGGTACAGTACTTCCGCAGCCGGCCTCTGACGGGTCGCTATCCTGTTATTTGGACAGATGCACTGTATGAAAAAATTCGTATGGATGGCCGGGTCGTCAGCATGGCTGTGATGGTAGTTTGCGGCGTCAATGAACAGGGACATAGGGATATCATTGCTGTAGAGCCAATGCTGGATGAATCTAAAGAAAGTTATTCTCAATTGTTTCAAAGTCTTCTAGATCGTGGTCTGAAAACACCGCTCCTGGTGGTTTCAGACGCGAATAAAGGGCTGATTGCAGCCATCCGTGAGAGTTTTCCGGGAGCTTCCTGGCAACGGTGCAAAGTCCATTTTATGCGAAATATTTTGGCTCATGTATCCCAGAAGGAAAAAGAATCCTTTGCGGCTCAGTTAAAAGAAATTTGGCTGGCACCTTCCGCTAAAATAGCTAGACAACGCGCAGAGCAAATATCAGAACAGTATGGAAAACGCTTTCCAAAAGCAATTGAGCTTCTGCAAGATGGGCTGGAAGATTCTCTAGCCTTCTATGCTTTTCCGGAACTCGATGCTCGCAAAATCTCCTCAACCAATATGCTAGAACGGCTAAACAAGGAAATTCGCCGCAGAACCAGCGTAGTCGGAATATTTCCTAATCCGGATTCCTATCTACGGCTGGTAACAACACATCTGATGGAGTATGCGGAAGACTGGTCTGTTTCCAGAGCATACTTAAACCCGAAATCCATTCTTTCACTGTTAAACGTAGCCTAATTCATTTTCCGGAGTCCCGAAATTGCGAACTTCCCTTGACACTAGGTTTTCATTTCGAATGTCTCCTTTTGATATATTCTGTTGCAGTTGGCAGACCGCAACTTCATTATATCAAAAGGATCTTTTATTTTTCTCATCGCTTAAGCTTTTCTGAACATCCCGGCATAGCCGGGAGTTTTCATATGATAATAAAGGCATACAGATCCATCATGATAGATCTGTATGCCTACCTTTTATTCAGATAAAGCCGACACATGGAGTGTAAAGCAATTTCTGCGGAATTCCAGCAATCCTTCCCTGCGCATTTTACTTAACTCCGCGGAAAGCGCGCTGCGATCCACGCAGAGATAATCGGCAAGCTCTTGACGACTAAAGGGAATGGAAAATTCCTTTTCCACTGCTCCCGCTGCGTAATCAGATAAAAATGCGAGCAGTTTTTCACGAATGGTACGTTTGGAGAGATACTCAATTTTGCGGTTCAACAGCATATTTTTGCTGGCAAGGATTCGCAGCATATTCTGGATTAGCCTAGAATGGAAACCGCAGGCAGAAGAGCAAACAGATACAACTCGCCGATAATCAATCCAAAGCACTGCACTCTCTTGGGCACTGACAACTGTAACGGGAAGATGCTCCATCTGCGCACAGGAAAAAGCCTCTGCAAATAGTTCTCCGGCAGATGCTTCAGCCAAAATCATCCTATTCCCTCGGTAATCTTCTTTCACAATCAATACACTGCCGGAAAGCACAATACCTACAAGGGAAGCCGGCTGTCCTTCCAACATTAAAATTTCCTGCTTGGTGAAGAACTGCTGTTTTGCGTTTAAACAGGGCAATAAATATTTCAGTTCCTCCGATGAAATACCGTCAAATAAAGGGATTCCCGCTAAAAAGTCATAATCAATGTCCATATGTCATCCAATCACTTTATTCTTCCACAATATGCCCGTCCGGTGCAATCACTGTCACTTGCCACGGAATCATTTTGCCGCTGTTTTGCAAAGCACGTTTTACCGCGTTTTCTATTCCTCCGCAGCATGGAACCTGCATCCGCACAACATGAATATTTTTAATACGATTATTTTTGAAGATTTCCGTCAGCTTTTCCGCATAGTCCCCTTCGTCAAGCTTGGGACAACCGATCATAACTACATGATTTTTCAAAAATTTACGGTGGAAATCACCGTATGCAAAAGCTGTGCAGTCGGCCGCAATCAACAGGCTGGCATTGTCGAGCCACGGAGCGCGCACAGGAACCAGTTTGATCTGAACAGGCCATTGTGTCAGTTCGCTCACTACCGGGCCATAGGCAACTTCCTGAGCCGTTGACGGTGCTTGCTGTAAAACCGACGGCTTGCGAAGCGTCCTTGCCATGCTGCCGGGACAACCGGCAAACGGCACTTGAGCCGCTGCTTTCGCTCTTTCCACCGCAGCTTCATCAAAAGCAGGCGCTTCACGCTCTTCAAAAGTAATTGCGCCCGTTGGACATGCCGGCAGACAATTGCCTAAACCATCGCAGTAATCCTCTCGGACAAGGCGAGCCTTACCGTTTACCATGGCAATTGCTCCTTCCTGACACGCCTGAGCACAAAGCCCGCATCCATTGCATAAGTCTTCATCAATCTTTATGATTTTTCTAATCATTATGGTGATCCTCCCGGTACAATTTATATGAATTGCTTTCATTATACCGGAATGAAGTTATGATATCCGTTGTATTTACAACAATCCGCAAAAATTTCGGCTAGTTCCTGTCGGGTAGTTTAATTTATAGCGATAATTGTATATGCGGTTATCCGAATATTTTACACCAACCGAGCATTCTTTAGACACACATTCCAGCAAATGGCATCCACATATGGCATACTTTGCGCATACCATGCAGCACGTAAAAATATCTCTTAAAGTACCGCAAACAAAAGTGTAAAAGTTTTTGCAGCGTACCTGTTCTCAAGCAGTCAGTCTGCAACAGTTTAATCTTCCCAAACATCTTCCATTAACTTTAAAGCCCTCTTGCGGCGTTCTTCCGTCCGTTCACGATTGATTTGAAAACTAATTGTCACAACATCACCTTCACGGGCTTCCGGAGGGAGATCGCATTTAGGGAATGGTATCAGCCGGCCGTCATCAAATTCTAAAATACACATCTCATTTTCATATCTATCGATAACCGCTTCCATAAGAATCCCCCTCACAAAACAGATTAAGCTGCCGATTTCATGGAACTATCCTGAGCTTCCATGCCGGATATATGTGTTTTTACTGTGATGTTTGTTCCGTCTGACTGAAACAAAATTGTACCATCTTCATCTGTGCGATAAATTTTTGTTCCCATTTGTTCCAGCTTTTTCAAAGTTGATTCTGCCGGATGGCCATATGTATTATCTTTACCAACTTCTATGACTGCATATTTCGGAGAAACGCGGTTTAAAAATGCTTGTGTGGAAGACGTATCACTTCCATGATGTCCTACTTTCAGCACATCCGCACTTACATCCGCTGTAATCTCTTTTTCCGATTCCTCTCCTGCGTCACCCGTAAACAAAAATGAAGTATTTCCATAAGTCAATTTGATAACAGCAGAATACTGATTTAAATCCGAATATTTGCTTCCAACCGGTGCAACCATCACCGCTTTTAAATCGTCCTGATGAAACAGTTCGACACCGGCCTTTGCGGTTTTTATACTTAAACCCTCTTGGCTGATTGTGGAAAGCAGATTTTCAAACGTTTTAGAAGTGGTGGAAACTTTCGGCATATAGACCGAACCGATTTCTACCGCACTGACTACTTCTGCCATCCCGCCAATGTGGTCGGCGTGTGGATGTGTTGCTACCAAATAGTCTATTGTATCAATATCCTGCTCTTCCAAAAAATGATTAATCTGGCCGCCGTTTTCCGGATTTCCTGCATCAATCAGCATTGTTTGCCCGTTTGGCAATTCGATTAATTCTGAATCTCCCTGCCCTACATCAAGATAATATACATTCAAAATTTCGGACGATGAAGGGGACGAATTTGTTTTTTCCTCTCCTTCTTGCGCAGACGGCATCGAATGCAATGCCGCGGCAACGATTACGGCAACTATTAGTACAATCCATGACCAAAACGATTTGTTCCTTTTTTTCGTAAGAATGACCTCGCTTTTCCTGTAAAATTTCAGATGCGTGTCTATCATACAAAAATCATCTAAATTTTGCAAGCCCTCTTGGCAATACGTACCTGTACTGAAAGACGCAAGACACAAGCAATACTCATATATAATAGAGGTTTCTGTAAGTGTATTGCTACCCTGAGAATGTTTTTTACGATTGAAGGTATGATGCACATTAAAACAGATTAAATCACTGCTCAGGTTCGACTTTTTTTCGTAAGAATGACCTCGCTTTTCCTGTAAAATTTCAGATGCGTGTCTATCATACAAAAATCATCTAAATTTTGCAAGCCCTCTTGGCAATACGTACCTGTACTGAAAGACGCAAGACACAAGCAATACTCATATATAATAGAGGTTTCTGTAAGTGTATTGCTACCCTGAGAATAAACCCTTAATATTTTTCTCTCACATTACAGTTACAAGCTTATCAAATATTGTAACTTAACCATTCTAAAATGGCATACCATACCGATTAAAATAGGGTAAAAAACATGCACCTTGTCGAAAAAACTCGGTACAGTAGAATACCATACTGATTATCACATTCGGCTGTAATAGAGGGAGATTTGGCTATAAATATTCTCCGCACCGGTCTGGTTCGTATGTTTTACCATAAATTGCTGTCAAGTTTTTTAAACGCTTCGCAAGTAGCTTCGTAATCTATAGTTTCCCGAGCAAAGGCTCAATCGTATTTTCAAAGCTATCTTTATAGGTTCTGGCAGCCGCATATTCTCAATGATTTCTTCCTTGTATTCGTCTAAAATCTGCCCCGGACATATTTCCCTTTTGTATTTTATCTGTTAGATTAGTAGAATATTAAAATGTTCTATTATATAATTAATGAGCAGAAACATATGCTGGGAGGAATTTATTATGGATATAATTTTTGAAAACAAAACAGATATAACAAAAAAAGTGCTTACTGAATTTTCAAAAAAGACATATAAAGTTTATAGAAAAAAATATCGTATCTCTGTATTATTAGCGGCCATTGCTTCAGCATTTTTGGCTATTGCAGAGATGGTCGTCCAATTTTACTGGTATTCTGCGTTAATGCTTCTAGCGGCAGCGTCTTTCCTTTTTATATTTTTTAAAGGTTATATTTTTAGAATGAATCAAACTGTTAAAAATCTAAAAGCATTATATGGGCAACACCCCAAGTTTACATTTACATTTTTTGAAAATGATTTTAAATGTACGTCTGCAAAATCAAACTTAAAAATAAATTACAGGTAGATTGTAAAATGAAATTGAACACATAAAAAGATTCCATAGCGCTCAGGGATCTGTTAGGATAAAGTTACTACACTGAATACTGACAGAAAGGCCTGAACACTATGGACAAGAACCATTCTATCATAAATATCGAAGAACGCAAGAGGGGACAGCATCTTAGAGCAGAAGAGCGTGGCGCAATCCAACAGTTAAAGAAGATGGGATTTAGCAATCGAAAGATTGCTCGTGCAATCAATTGCAGCCCTTCTACCGTAGGCTATGAGCTGCGGCGTGGCACGCCGGAATACTCCGGCCGTGGGCGCAAACCCGGCTACTCAGCCAAACGTGGAGCTGCAGTATACAAGGAGAATCGCAGTCGCTGCCATCGCCCTAGAACGGTATCCGGGGACTCTGACTTCATTCGTTGGATGGTCAAAAAGGTTCGCAAATATAATTGGTCCTTTGATGAGTGCGTAGGTCGGGCACGGCGCGAACACCGTTTTCCGGTTAAGGAAATCCCCTGTACTAAAACTCTGTATAACATGCTGTGGAAGGGGGAATTACCACTCACGCTATTTGAACTCCCTGAGGTATTAAGCAGGCATTCTCGCAGAAAACCACGGCTTTCTAAGCGTATCAATGGGAAATCCATTGATTGGCGGCCACCTGAGGTAGCAGAGCGGAACACATTTGGACACTGGGAATCTGATACGGTACTGGGCCGAAAAAGAAGTGGTGAGGCAGCTGTATTTACCATTGTAGAGCGGCTGACAGGTTATTATCTTTCCATTCGGATTGACGGCAAAACAACCACCGGTGTTGCCAGTGCCATGGAACAGCTAAAGGAACAGTATGGCGAGAAATTCCCCCAGGTATTTCGCAGTATTACCACAGACAATGGCAGTGAGTTTGCCGCATTTTCGGCCTTTGAAGAACTAGGCACGGCAATCTACTTTGCTCATCCCTATTCTGCTTGGGAACGACCTGTAAATGAGAGGACCAATCGCATACTACGAAAATATATCCCAAAGGGTTGCTCTATCAATGACGTTTCTGCCGAACAAATCTTAATGTTTGCCGATGAGATAAACGCCACGCCCAGGAAACGATTAGCTTATCAGACCCCTGAGGAACTGTTCGATGCACAATTGGACAGAATTTACACTTCCAACCAGTAAATAACTTTATCTAGTGAAAGTGTTCAATTTGTTATTGCAATTTAAGAAAATAAATTACAGTCAAATTACAAAATTCATAGAGACAAATAGTCTTTATCTCCTAATGATTGGAAAGCAAGGATTAATGCTAAATAAAAGTTGCTTTACTGTTGGGGATGCTAATGCTTTTAAGTCATTCATTATGAGTAAATGCAATAATGTTTTTTAAGGCAAGTGGTGTTCTCGTAACGGATAAAATCTATGTCTACAACGACTATGAAGTACTCCGAAAAATATGGGCCTTGGCGAAAAACTCGGTACAGGTGTCGTACAACTGTCGTACAGGCGAAAATTTAAGGGTAAAAGGATAAAAAGAAAAACCGGCTCTATAATAAATGTTGGGGTGTAACGAATAGAGCCTGAGAAAAAGAGTAAAAAAAAGTAGAGCATATTCGATGAAAAACCTTTAAAATGGAGATTACCACACCACCATTTGGGAGGTCATCGATATGCTCTGTACTCATTCTATCGAAAAATTGCTTGGATTAAAAGGGGTAATCGTAAAAAATGTGAGGCAATTGCCTGATAAAACGGAAATTTTTATTGAGTTACCGAGAAAACCGCATGTTTGCCCCTGTTGTGGCCATCAAACCAGCTACGTTCATGATTACCGTTGTCAAACAGTAAAAGACATTCCCGCTTTTGGCAAACATACCTCCCTGATTCTACGAAAGCGCCGATATCGCTGCCATTCTTGTGGAAAGCGTTTCTTTGAAGATAACTCGTTTTTGCCTAGATATCATCGCATGACAAACCGTTTAGCCTCATATATCATTTCAAAGCTTTCCGACGTGCGTTCTTTTACCAGTGTAGCACGTGAAGTAAATCTTTCGGTTGCAACTATTATCCGGATTTTTGATTGTATCAACTATGGTAAACCGCAGAAATTACCCGAAGTTGTATCGATTGATGAGTTTAAAGGCAATACAAGCGGCGAGAAATATCAGTGCATTCTGACCGATCCGGTCCGTCACCGAATCCTTGATATTCTTCCTGCTCGTTACAACCACAAACTGACAGAATATTTCGGCCAGCTTGACCGTTCTCAAACCAAACATTTTGTCAGCGATATGTGGAGTACATATGCTAGTATTGCTCAAACATATTTTAAAGATTCCAATTATGTCATTGACAAATATCATTACATTCGCCAAGTATTTTGGGCCTTTGAAGCCGTTCGCAAGGAAGAACAGAAAAAATTCAGTAAAACCCGAAGAATTTATTTTAAACGCTCCCGAATCTTACTGAACAAGCGATATCAATTTCTCACTCCGGAGCAAAAGCAACAGGTCGATCTTATGCTCTATGCCAGTAACCGTCTGCTGACAGCCTACTCTCTGAAAGAACAGTTTTTCAAAGTCCTTGAATCTTCTGACAGCGTGTCCGCACGGACAGCGCTATCCCATTGGATTATGGCCGCACAAAACAGTGAACTTTCAAGATTTGTTGCTTGTGGAAATACCATGGTCCGCTGGTCAAAAGGTATTCTAAATTCGTTTGATTGTCCTTACACCAATGGTTTTACCGAAGGGGTTAACAACAAGATTAAGGTACTCAAACGCAATGCCTACGGTTATCGTAATTTTCGTCGCTTCCGCAATCGTATTCTTCACATGTTCCATCATTCAACGGAAAATGGAGCAGCTTAACGCCGCTCCATCCGGTGTTTCCATTTTGGGTTACCCCAACTATTGACATAGAGCCAGAAAAACCGCACGAACAACTGAATCATTCAGTGTTCATGCGGTTTTTGAGGTTTGGTGCGCGAGACGGGACTTGAACCCGTACGTCATACGACACACGCCCCTCAAACGTGCCTGTCTGCCAATTCCAGCACTCGCGCTCAGCAAGAGGTATTATATCATCTTTACCACTGACTTGTCAACACAAATCTGCTACTTTTTTATAGTTCCTTGTAGGACTACAATACATATTGGACAGTTGAGAAAAAATAAAATACAGAAATGGACACATCGGTTAAAATAAAGCTACACAAACCAAATCATACCGAAAGGAAGTGCCCATTTCTGCATGAATAGTGTAACACAAGATATGAAGTTTAGGCAATCCCTAATGATTTATGCTCAAAAGTACGGTGTTAGCCGTGCGAGCCGAAAATACAACAAAAGCCGTTCCTTTATCTATTTCTGGATGGCCCGGTATGACGGTACATTAGAATCGTTGGCTTGCCGGTCTAGGAGGCCTCACAGTCATCCAAACCAGCATACACCTGCCGAGTTAAAGCTGATTCGCAACATGCGGCGCAGAAATCCCGACCTCGGTATGATTGAACTATGGTCTCGGTTAAAAAAGCGGGGATACACACGATGTCCGGAAAGTCTGTTCCGTGTAATGCGCCGAATGGGAATGTTCCCAGAATCAAAACCAAAGAAGAAATATCAGCCAAAGCCATATGAGCAAATGACATATCCCGGAGAACGCATTCAGATCGATGTAAAAGTTGTTCCAAAGCGCTGTATTGCCGACCCTGAGCTTCGGCTTTTCCAGTACACAGCTATTGATGAATTTTCTAGGCTGCGTTTTCTGGCAGCGTACCCTGAACAGAGTACTTACTCTTCTGCTGACTTTCTAAAACGAGCTGTCGAATGGTTTGCCCGGCGCGGCGTTCGTGTGGAATGCGTTCAAACTGACAACGGTTTTGAATTCACCAACCGTTTCTCACCTTCCAAGAAACATCTGCTGACGTTGTTTGAGGCCACTGCCGCTAAACTTCATATTCGGCACAAGTTAATTCGTCCTTATACCCCTAGGCACAACGGGAAAGTGGAACGCAGTCATCGCGAAGACCAAAAACGCTTTTATGACAAACACCATTTTTACTCTTTAGCGGACTTTGAAAACCAACTTTCCATCTACTTAAGACGCTCTAATAATATGCCGATGCGTCCTCTTCATTGGTTGTCTCCTTCTGAATTTTTACATTCCCATACTGTCCAATATGTTTGACAAACCTACAAATCTGCTACTTTTTTATAGTTCCTCTGCGATTTTGACAAATTCGTCGTAACTCATAAGACTATTGAGTACTTCCGGCAATGCTTTGGCCGATAAATGTTCCGGAAGTGAAAGACGTTTGAGCAATTTAGCACGTTTCTTTGAACTCTCCGGTCCGCCGGACAAACCATTTAAATATAAATCCGTTTTTGTGATGCGGCGGCTCTGCTGAGGCGTTTTTTCATCCACACTGACGCCCGCACGAAGCAGTGCTTCTTTTAATATGGAAATTGGCACACCTTCTACGCCGAGTTTGCCCTCCTTGGAGGGTTTGTCTTTTCTTTTTTCTTTGCCGAGAATATCCGGGATGTAAGCATGCCGAATTTTTTCCGGCGCAATGCAACCGGAAAGATAATTGCGAATTAAAAAGCCTGCGGAATCACTGTCTGTTAAAATCAGAAGGCCGCGTGTATCCGCTAGTGATCGGATCAGCGCCATTTTTTCGGGATCTTTGAAAATACGAAATCCGTTTGTCGGCAGAATAAGGCCATCTATAAGAGAAGAAAGCTTAATCTTATCGTATTTTCCCTCAACAATAACAGCTTCTTTGACGTGAATCAAGGCGTATTCCCCCGTTCTGCCAAAATTAAAAGTCTGGCAATCAACTTTTCCAGCACGGTGCGGCGATTTCCACGGGAGCTTTTTAGTGCAACATCCGCTGCCAGAAGTTCTTTTAAACTTTCTCGATACATCCCGTCCGGATACCGTCCCGCATCCCGCTGAGCATTTCTAAGACGAAATTCCTTACGCGCATAGTCAAAATATTTTGCCGGTTCCATCGCATCATATCCATTCTCAATCGAGGTCCGCACGCGGTAGAGGTCAATATAAGCGGAAGACAGCACCGAAAGAATAACAACCGGCTCTTCTCCCTGCTGGAGCAAAAGGTTCAAAATGGAATAGGCACGGTCGCCGGAACCGGAAAGGATCGCCTTGGAAAGATCAAAGACTCGTGCTTCCAGATTTTTAACAGCAAGCAAATCAATGTCATTCGCTGTGATTTCTCCCTGCTTTACATAGGAACAGAGCTTTTCCAGCTCATGCAAAAGAGTTGTTAAATCGGAACCGCAGGAAGCAACAAGCCTATCAGCGTTTCGGGCCGATAACAGGCATCCACGTTTTTCTGCACCCTCTTGGAGAAGTTTTTTAAGCTGTGCATCCGTTCTTCTGCGAAAACGGATGACATTTCCGGTATCTTTCATCAGATTGATGAATTTTTTCCAGTTCTTGCTCTTCTTCTCATCGGCATCCAAATTGGGCAGAGCCACAATCAAGACAGTTGTATCCGGCAGAGAAGATATCAGCTCTTTCCATTTTTCAGTTTCCACCGTTTTCATTGTATCCGCGTCCGGATCTGTGACAACAACGCATTTTCGTTCGGCAAAAAACGGCAGTGCCAGTGCAGCCTCCGCAATACGGTCTGCCCCTGTTTCGCCTCCATCAAACCGCTGAAAGTTGAAATCGGTAAACTGATCGCCGGCCGCCTTACCTGCAAGCTGATTAAGATAGTAGGATATCAAATATTTTTCTTCGCCGTACAAAAAATATAGATTTGCAAAACTCTTGTGCCTGATTTGTTTTCTGAGTTCCGTTTCCGTAATTTCCGGCATTATGATTCCCTCCTGACCGACAATGTGCGGTCACCTTTCAATTGCAGTTCAATCGTTCCGAACCCGCCCGTCCAAAGAATACGATTTTCTTTTGGTTGCGGAATTTCATTTATAGTCTGATAATCCATAGAAAGAACCGTACAAAGCGGGTGCAGCTGCGCTGTTTTATTCGGCGGCAAATCCGTAATTAAGAAATCCGGACCATACCACTCCGCCGGAATCATGGATACATCCGCACCGTCCGGCAAAATCAAAATGGAGATATTCTGCGATTCCATACGTGCCGCTTGGCTGCCCCCACAATCATATAGTTGTATCTTGACATCCCGCCATAACATAGTGGTCAATGGATTTTCCAGCCAAGATACCTTAGCGGAACAATCTGCAGCTTTCTGCACAAATCCATCGTACCGAGAATCCGACGGAGCACGAAGGACACCTAGTGAAAACTGTTCCGCCAAATCAGCAGAATTGACGGCTTCTTCCCTATCGGTTGTCAGCAAATTCAAACTGTCAATACAGCGTACATTCCTGCCGGACAGATAACCAGCAATTTTTGCCGATTGATAGCCGCCACAGCCGAACACAGCGGCGTCATCATCCTTTGTAACAACAACGGAAAGATCAGTCCCAACGTCAAGCACGGCAATTCGTGTGACGCCCCGCGAAAAAATTCCATAACTTAGTATCCCTGTGCAAAGCATAGCCAAGCACAGAGTAACTGATGTTATGATCAATTTTCGCCCTGAGCGGGAAACAAAAGCCACTGCAAACAACAAGATAGAACCGGCCAGCCAAAGATATACATATCCGTAGGAAGCAGAAACACTTGCGCACGGGATTTGCGACAGCAAACGCGCGCAGGCGAGCAGATATTTCGCAAGGCTCCCACTTATCAGCGCAAACGGCATCAGCAAATACGACTGCGGTGCGAAAATACCTAGGACTGCCCCCACAGCAGAAAAGCTAATCATTAGAGAGGCCGGCACCAACATCAGCAAATTGGAAAGCGGAGCAATCAATGAAATGCTGCCAAAAGAGAGGATAACAACCGGCAGAGTGAAGAGAGTGGCAGCAAATGTCGTTGAAAGAATGCTGTTAATTCCACGCACCAAAGGGCGGAGTAAACAAAAGCAATCCAGACGGGCATTAAGCCAATCCTGCACCCGCTGAGCCAACAAAATTAGTCCCAGCGTGGCGGAACAGGACAGCAGCAGACCTACGTCTGCGGCAGCGTAAGGATTCGGAAGACAAATGATCAGAATGGCCGTTCCCAATGAATTGAGGGGATCAGCCCGCCTAGAAACAAGCGGGGCAGCTAAGCAAAGCAGAAACATAGTTCCGCTCCTCACAACGGACGGAAGAAACCCGGTAACTGCCATAAAGCACAAAATGCCTGCACCTGCCAGTGCTGCAGAGCATTTTCTCGGAACTTGAAACAATCCAAGCAACAGGAGCAATAACTGAGCAACTGTTGCCATGTGCAATCCGGAAACAGCGAGCAGATGGGACACACCGGCAGCACGAAAATTTGTCGCTGTTTTCGAAGGAAGGGCTGTTTTATCCCCCAGCAACATCCCTTTAATAAGCCCGGCCTCTTTTTCCGGCAGCATAGATTCCACCGAGGCAATCATTTTTTGCCGCAGCATAAGCGCGTAATAGTAAATCGGCTTCGATTTCGGAGGCTCAACGCGCACAGACTCATCGTATTCATACAGATATGCAAACAGTCTAATTCCGCGAGACTCGTAATAAGACTCGGCCGTATAACCGTTTCCTCCCTGCGGGCGAAAAAAATGCACCTTTCCATGAATACACGAATAGGGTTCTGAAGTAAGTTTCTGCTGTGAAGAAAGTCGAATTTTAAAATTCTGCGGTGCATCCGGAACGGAAACAGAATCTAGGCTGACAATATAATACCAACGCCCATATTGCGAATACGGCAGTTCACAAATGGTGCCGTTGATGGTCGCGTCCAATCCATCCAGCATTTGGGGCGGTTCCACTGCCGCACGGGAGTAACCTGCAAAGGCACCAAACGCAGCCGCCGCGGTGAGAAAGGCAACAGGAAATACCATCACGGTACGTGTTTTCTTAAAGAGAGCGGTTACCACAAACAACGCAAGACAACACCAAAATAGCACAAACGAAAGTTGCGCACCAAGATATACAGCGGCCGCCAGCGTCAGCAGATAAGAAAATCCTACCAACACCAGCGGCCGTCTCATAGAATCTCCCCCAAAAAAGCTGCTTATTTGAAAAACAGCGGCAAAGGTTCTAGATAAATAATATCATCACGGTCCTTTGCGTCGCCTTCTGCAAGCACGCAGGCACGGCCAACAATTTCCCCACCGTAGAGCTTAACCAGCTTTTCCATCGCAGCAAGGGACTCACCCGTGCTAATAACATCATCCACAATCAAAACGCGTTTGCCGCGCAGTATTTTCTCATCTTCTTCAGAGAGAAAAAGTTTCTGCACATGGTCCGTAGTAATAGATTTTACCTCTACGGAAATTGGGTTTCTCATGTATGCCTTAACACTTTTTCTGGCAACAACATAATTGCGGCAACCCTGACGTGCCATTTCATAACAAAGCGGAATCCCCTTTGTTTCCGCAGTTACCACAACATCATGTTCCGGGCATTTTTCGAGCAGAGCCGCTGCGGTTTTTTCCGTGATTTCCACATCGCCCAGCATGATAAAGCCCGCTATGTCAAGATGTTCGTCGATCGGACAAATCGGCAGGTCACGTTCACAGCCTGCAATGGTCATATGGTAGTACTTTTCATTCATGACAAAAGATCGACCTTTCCAAAATTAATACCGTCTGACTTTTTCAGCCCGGAGGCCATTTCATGGAACGGCCGCCCAGCAAATGGAAATGAAGATGCGGCACAGTCTGACCTCCATCCGCTCCCGCATTGCAGACAATGCGGAAACCGCCGTTTAAATTTTGTTCCTTTGCAAGGCGCGCCGCTACTTCGTAAATATGCGCTACAACTGCACTGTTTTCCTCGGTGATTTCGGCGGCGGAGCCGATGTGTTGTTTCGGAATTAAAAGAATATGAACAGGAGCTTGCGGTTCCAAATCATAAAACGCAAGAATTTGCTCATCTTCATATACTTTTTTGCTCGGGATTTCTCCCGCGGCAATCTTGCAAAACACACAATCCAAGGCAAATCCTCCTTTGCATCAGATTCCAAAAATTAATTATAAACTTATTTAATCATATTAGCAACAATTTTTTCCGCCGCTGCAATAGCCTCATCCAGTTTTTCGGGGTGTTTGGTTCCTGCCATGGCACTGTCCGGACGGCCTCCTCCGCCGCCCCCGGCCACTGTGGCTACTTCCTTAACGATTTTTCCGGCGTGCGCACCCTTTTTCCGTGCATCCGGCGCACAGGCAACCGCTATATTGCCCTTTCCGCCGCGGACGCCTGCAAGGACGGCGACCATATCCGGTGCATGTTCCTTTACGCGGTCACACATCAACCGAAGCACTTCCGGATCCGTCCCTTCCAGTTTGGCTGCAATCAGTCGAACCCCACCGATGTCTTTTGCTCCCGCAAACAGACTTTCCATCCGCATGGCAGCGAGCTTACTGTTGAGCGACTCAATTTCACGTTCTTTTTCTTTCAGTTCCGCCGTCATCTGCTCCGCCTTCTGCGCAAGTTCGGCCGTATTATTCACTTTCAGCACCGCAGCCGTTTTTCGGAGTTCATCGGCCATTTCATCGAGATAACCCAGAACATTTTTCCCCGTCACAGCTTCAATACGCCGAACACCTGCAGCAACGCTGCTTTCGGAAACAATCTTAAACAGACCGATTTTGGCCGTGTTGTCCACATGGGTTCCGCCGCAGAATTCCCTAGAAAAATCACCCGCCGAAACAACACGCACAACACTGCCGTACTTTTCACCGAACAGCGCCATTGCGCCAAGTTTCTTTGCTTCTTCTATCGGCATTTCACGGCAATCCACCGCAAGACCGCTGAGGATTTCACTGTTTACAAGTGCCTCAACCTTTTGCAGCTCCTCCTGCGTCAGGGCCGCAAAATGTGTAAAGTCAAAGCGCACACGATGTTCATCGACCAGCTGACCGGCCTGCTCCACATGCGTTCCGAGGACTTTGCGCAGCGCAGCCTGCAGCAAATGCGCTGATGTGTGATTGCGCATAATGGCCTTTCTGCGTTCCGCGTCCACTTTAGCTGTTACTGTATCACCGGTATGCAGTTCCCCTGCTTTAACAACTGCGTGATGTAAAAAGTTCTTTGCAAGATTCTTTGTTGTATCGGATACCATTAAAACAGTGCCCTCTGACTCCAAAGTTCCGGTATCCCCAATCTGACCGCCGCTCTCCGCATAAAAAGCGGTTTTGTCCAACACCACGGCGACTTCATCCCCGGCTGTCGCCGAATCAACGCGGACGCCGTCCTTCAGAATTGCAAGCACTTTGCTTTCTGTCTGCGTGGTCTCATAGCCGACAAAACAGGTTTCCGGCACACCATCCAGCGCATCGTTTTCTCCGGCCCATGCATCCGCTCCGGCATTCTTACGCGCCGCACGCGCACGCTCTTTTTGCTCACGCATCAGTCGAGCGAATTCTTCTTCATCTACGGTAAGGCCGCGTTCAGCCGCAATTTCTTTCGTAAGGTCAATCGGGAAACCATATGTGTCGCTTAAAAGGAACGCCTCCGCACCGGAAAAGACTTTTCCGCCTTTTCTGACCGTTTCATCCAGATATCCCTTGACCAGTGAAAGCCCTTGGTCAATCGTTTTAGAAAAGCTCTCTTCTTCCACACGCAGCAGTTTTACAATCATGTCACGCTTTTCCTTAAGTTCCGGATAAGCGCCGCAATTTTCATGAATGACGGTATCTGCAATCTGCCACAAGAATGTATCGTGAACGCCGAGCAAGCGACCATGACGCGCAGCTCTGCGCAGCAAACGGCGAAGAACGTAGCCGCGTCCCTCGTTCGACGGCATGACTCCGTCACCAATCATGAACACGGTACTGCGGATGTGGTCGGTAATAACACGCAGAGAAATATCCTTTTTCGGGTCCTCGCCATATTGAACACCTGTAACTTTAGAAATATGTTTCATGATGTTTTGAACAGTGTCCACAAGGAACAGGTTGTCCACGCCCTGCATAATGCAGGCCAAACGTTCTAATCCCATGCCTGTGTCAATATTCGGATGTTCCATCGGCGGGTAATTACCCTTGCCGTCGCTGTCAAACTGAGAAAACACAATGTTCCAGAATTCGACATAGCGGTCGCAGTCGCAGCCGACACCGCAAGTTGGCTTGCCGCATCCATATTCTTCACCGCGGTCAAAATAAATTTCAGAACATGGGCCGCATGGACCGGAACCGTGTTCCCAGAAATTATCCTCTTTGCCAAGACGGACCACACGTTTCGGGTCGATTCCAACTTCATTTACCCAGATATCATACGCCTCGTCATCGTCGAGGTAAATTGTGACCCAAAGCCGATCCACCGGTAGTTCCAGCACTTTTGTGCAAAATTCCCATGCCCATGGAATCGCTTCGCGCTTAAAGTAGTCTCCAAATGAGAAGTTCCCGAGCATTTCGAAAAAAGTGCCGTGCCGCGCGGTAATGCCAACGCGTTCAATATCCGGCGTACGGATGCACTTTTGGCAGGTCGTCACACGCTTGCTCGGCGGCGTCACTTCACCCGTAAAATACTTTTTCATTGGCGCCATTCCGGAATTGATGAGCAGCAAGCTGTTGTCATCTTTCGGAATCAGCGGAAAGCTTGGAAGCCGAAGATGTCCTTTCGATTCAAAATAAGAAAGGTACATTTCCCTTAATTCATTTAATCCTGTCCATTTCATATCTGATCAGAATCTCCTATCCACCTTAAAAGTAGGCATGATTTGCAAAAAAAATAGACTTTCCCGCCCATATGGGACGGAAAAATCCGTGGTACCACCCAAATTGCGCTTTTACAGGAAAAGCGCCGCTCTCTATCCCTTAACGCGGGAAACGCCGCGGTTCTTCACCGCGATGCTCCGGGCCGGCCATATACGTCTTTTCCGCAGAAACCTTTCAGCCGCCGGTTTCCTCTCTGCAGCGGAACGTGCGTATATTCTGCCCTTCTTCGCCTGTCCGATATAAACAGTTTTCAATACTTTTTGATTATAATCCGATTGAAAAGAAATGTCAATCGGATTGGGGTGTTTCTGCAAAACTAACCTGTAGGACTACAATACATATTGGACAGTTGAGAAAAAATAAAATACAGAAATGGACACATCGGTTAAAATAAAGCTACACAAACCAAATCATACCGAAAGGAAGTGCCCATTTCTGCATGAATAGTGTAACACAAGATATGAAGTTTAGGCAATCCCTAATGATTTATGCTCAAAAGTACGGTGTTAGCCGTGCGAGCCGAAAATACAACAAAAGCCGTTCCTTTATCTATTTCTGGATGGCCCGGTATGACGGTACATTAGAATCGTTGGCTTGCCGGTCTAGGAGGCCTCACAGTCATCCAAACCAGCATACACCTGCCGAGTTAAAGCTGATTCGCGACATGCGGCGCAGAAATCCCGACCTCGGTATGATTGAACTATGGTCTCGGTTAAAAAAGCGGGGATACACACGATGTCCGGAAAGTCTGTTCCGTGTAATGCGCCGAATGGGAATGTTCCCAGAATCAAAACCAAAGAAGAAATATCAGCCAAAGCCATATGAGCAAATGACATATCCCGGAGAACGCATTCAGATCGATGTAAAAGTTGTTCCAAAGCGCTGTATTGCCGACCCTGAGCTTCGGCTTTTCCAGTACACAGCTATTGATGAATTTTCTAGGCTGCGTTTTCTGGCAGCGTACCCTGAACAGAGTACTTACTCTTCTGCTGACTTTCTAAAACGAGCTGTCGAATGGTTTGCCCGGCGCGGCGTTCGTGTGGAATGCGTTCAAACTGACAACGGTTTTGAATTCACCAACCGTTTCTCACCTTCCAAGAAACATCTGCTGACGTTGTTTGAGGCCACTGCCGCTAAACTTCATATTCGGCACAAGTTAATTCGTCCTTATACCCCTAGGCACAACGGGAAAGTGGAACGCAGTCATCGCGAAGACCAAAAACGCTTTTATGACAAACACCATTTTTACTCTTTAGCGGACTTTGAAAACCAACTTTCCATCTACTTAAGACGCTCTAATAATATGCCGATGCGTCCTCTTCATTGGTTGTCTCCTTCTGAATTTTTACATTCCCATACTGTCCAATATGTTTGACAAACCTACAATTGGGGTGTTTCTGCAAAACTAACCGAGAACCCGATTGAGTACATCCGCGATTTCCTTAAATGCAGGGCCGCAGGTACGACCGCCGCCGTTTCCGCCTTCCTCAAAAACAGTAACGACGTATTTGGGATTATCGTACGGAAAAAATCCCGTAAACCAAGATTCCACAAGTTCCTTCCCATCCACATATTTCCCGGTCTGCGCCGTTGCGGTTTTCGCACCCGCTCCGCCTGTGTCCGGTTTTCCTTCCCTGCTGGTTCCCCCTTCAATGGATGCATGCATAAATTCCCGCAAAAGTCTTGCGGTATTTTCCGACATCACTTGTGTTCCCTGATTCTGCGGCGCACGAGCGGTATAATCCAGATGCTCATTGACCACTCCTTCATAAAGAACGGGTACACGGAACACGCCGTTTGACGCTATAGCGTTTGTCATTGCCGCAACCTGCAGCGGCGTTGCAGTCAGTTCACCCTGCCCAAACGAAAAATTGGCAAGCGCTCTGGGAATACTCAAACTCTTTAAGGACGGCAGGACTCCCGCATCCGAAGAAAGCCCCGGCGCAAGGGTAAATGTCTGCCCAAAGCCGAGAGAACGAACCATATTGAGGAAATTCTCCTGCGGAACTTGCTGCATCAGATTGACAAAATATGTGTTGCAAGAGTTTGCAATCGCTTGTTCCATGTTCTGCTCTCCATGACTTTCAGAGTTATAACAATGAAACACATTCCCATCCACATCAATTCCGCCGGTACAAGTGTATTGATAATCCGGTGAAATTCCGTATTCAAGAGCGGCTGCCGCTGCTGCCAATTTAAAGACGGATCCCACACTATAAGCCGACACTGCTCGGTTGAGCAGCGGAGAATCCTCAGCATCCAAAATCGATGCAACATCATTCTGATTATAAGCCGGGCGGCTAACCATGGCACGAATTTTACCAGACGGAACTTCTAAAACAACAATAGCCCCTTTCGTCAGGTATTTGTCCGCTGCCTGTTCTGCAACGGTTTGAATGTATTTGTCCAATGTGAGGACCACACCGCTCTTGCCGAGGTCTGTTGTGTCACTGATTGTTTTTTCTTCACCTGCCAGAACGCGGTTGAGCGCATCCACTTTATACGTAACAGTGATTCTCCCCTGATTGCTGCTAAGCACAGAATCAAAGGCTTTTTCAATTCCTGCTGCTCCTTTGCCCGTTCCGTCAAGATAGCCCAAAATATGAACACCGAGGCCGGAATCCGAATATCGTTTTTGTATGGTAAAAACATCTATTCCTGTCTGCTGAATATTCGATGGAAGCGTCAATGTAAACGGATGACCTTCACTCAATATGTCGTAGACCTGTTCCATTTTCGAAGCCGGCAAAATACGGCTGAGTGCAGCGGAGGTTTCAATTCCCGGCACAACAGCCGCAACATACTCATTTTCGGCACCGGTAAAAGCGGATAGGTTACAATCATAGATAGTACCCCGCGTGGATGCAACCGTCAGTTTGTAGTTAGATTGACTTTTCGCAGTCTGTGCAAGTTCCGTTCCGTTGGAAATCCGATATAATATTAAAACTGACAAAAACATCGTCAGCATAAACACGGAAAAAAATCCGACGATTCTTTTAGGCATAAAAATCCCCCCGTACAGGCTATCATTGCCCGCGGGAGGAATTTTTAATCATCATTCATTTTTCTGCGGAAGATAGTGCCAATCGGAATATCACGGTCCGTTTCCAGCAAAACGGTCATAGCGGCATGATTTGCAATTTCCAGCGGTTCGCCGTATTCATCATAAATTTTTTCCATAGGGAGAAGATACGGTTCTGCTCCCGGCTCGAGTACATCGGCTACATCACCGCGGAAAAAACGGTTCCGCTGAGCAAGTACGGCACGGGAGCCGCTTTTCCCCGTACAGACCGCAATCACTTCATAGTTGCGCACATAGCCGCCGTTTTCTAAAACCTGCCCCGGTTCATTTCCAAAGTAGAAACCCGTGCTGTATTCGCGGTGGCTGACTTTTTCCAGCTCCTGCGGAATCCATGCGGGTAAATCCTGCTCGGGATGATGACAATAATGGTCGATTGCGTGCCGATAAGCGTTTGTAACAACCGCCGCATAATACGCGGATTTCGCTCGCCCTTCTATTTTCAGCGAACTGACCCCTGCATCAACCAATTCCGGGATATGTTCAATCATGTTCATATCCCTCGAATTCAGGATATAGGCACCATGTTCATCTTCCGCAATTGGGAAATACTGTCCGGGCCGCTTTTCTTCCATCAGAGCATATTTCCATCGGCATGGCTGTGCACAATCGCCGCGATTAGCGTCGCGCCCGGTCAAATAATCGGAAAGAAGGCATCTTCCGGAAAAGGAAACACACATAGAGCCGTGAATAAAAGCTTCCAATTCCAAGTCTCGCGGGGTGTTTTTCCGAATTTGAGCAATCTCTGCAAGGGTAAGCTCGCGGGCAAGTACAATACGCTTTGCACCCATTTCATAAAACGCATTTGCCGCTTCGGCATTGACTACGCCGGCCTGCGTGGAAATATGCACCGGCAAATGAGGAACATATCGGCGCGCAAGGCGAAAGACGCCGAGATCCGCAACAATTAAAGCATCAACTTGAGCTTCATCTGCCTGCTGAAAAAAGTTCGGCAGCCGTGAAAGTTCTTCATGATGTGCGATGGTATTACAGGTTAAATACACCTTCACTCCATGCTCATGGGCAAATTGAACGGCCGAAACAAGTTCCTCTGCCCCAAAATTCGGGGAAGCAGTTCTCATTCCGAATTCCTTGCCGGCAAGATAAACCGCATCCGCTCCAAAGCGCACCGCCGCTTCTAACCTCTCCCGGTCACCGGCAGGTGCTAAGAGTTCCGGGCGGTAAAATTTTTCTGCAGTCATCGCAACCCCGCTTTCTTCAGGTTTGCCTGATGGCCGCTGGCCGTTTTCGCATAGTAGGCATTTCCGTCCTCATCATGGCAGAAATAGTAGTAGTCTGTTGAAGCAGGATTTAACGCCGCATCAATTGCATCCATTCCGGGGTTACAAATGGGACCCGGCGGAAGTCCTTCAACCGTATATGTGTCATACCGGCTCTTAAAAGTGTCACGTATGTCTTCCGGAACGAGAGAAAGCGCACGATAAGGGTAATAGATGGTTGGATCTGAATCCAAATGCTGCAAATCCTCTCTGTCACTGTTTAGACGATTATGAAACACGCTGGAGACTTTATACATATCTTCCTTATCCGCCGCTTCTGCTTGAATCATGGAAGCAAGCGTAAGTAACTGATCAACTGTCATTCCTTCGTCTTCAGCCTGCTGACGAATTTGTTTCGTCAATTTTCGGTTGCAATTTTTAACCAGCTTGTTAACAGCCTGTTCCGGATCCTCATTTTTATAGAATTCATACGTATCCGGGAACAAATATCCTTCCAACTGGTAATAGCGTTCGGAGGCATTTGTAATTTGCTGCAGCATTTCATATTTTTCGTCCAGACTGCCGCTGTTAAAGACCTCTTTCGCATCCTCTGCAGAACACACCCCATTTTTCTCCATGAGCTCTGCAACTTCCAAAGCATTCATTCCTTCTGTAAAGGTCAGTTTCACTGTATCCACGCGGTTGGTGTAGGATTGTAAGGTATTAATGAGTGCTTCGTAATCCATGTCGGAGCGAAGCTGGAAACTCCCGCCGCGGTACTGCTTGGGTGCCTTGGTTAATCTTGCGTACAGCCGGAAAAAGTCCTTGTTTCGGATAATCCCATCCTGATACAGTACCTGTGCCACTTGGCTTTCGGTAGCATCCTGCGGAATATCAACCGTGACATCAAAGCCCTCGCGCCCAACCGCCAGCATATCGTTAACACCGTCAACCAAATACCGACCAAGGAGGAGCGATATGAACAAAACCATAACGAACCAGACGAAACGGAAAAAACGTTTGTTTTTCCGTCCTTTCTCGCGGTTACGCATACGATGAAGTTCTAAAAATCTTCGCTGAGCCTCAGCCTGCCTTTCATCGTCCGGCCTCATCTCACTATAACTGCTGATTGAAGAAGCGGAACTTTGTTCTGCATCTAAACCGTGGCTGTAAATATCTTGGCCTGAAAGACCTTCCATATCATCTTTAATCTGAAGGCGAAAATTTTCTACTCTTTTTCGGTGCGCGCGTTCCGCCCGCTGTTCGTCATCTTTCATATGCGCCCTCCTTTCCTAAAATCAGGTATTTTTCCCTGAAATCCTGCGGATATATTTTTCTGTAATGAGAAGATCCACCGGTTGGTCATAATAGCCATGCGGAAGGTTCCATTTCATACATTTGGCATAACATAATCCAACGGTAGTTCCCACAAATCCGGACAAAAAGCGGTCGTAATATCCTTTGCCGTACCCTAACCGATACCCTTGGGAATCAAAGCTGAGCCCGGGGACAATACAAATGCTGTTTTTTTGATTCTCAACCCGGCGGCTGCGGGACGGATCCGGTTCCAAAACCCCGTAGGTACCACTGGACAACTCGTCCAACGAATTTATTTCATAAAATTCCATACCATACGTCTCCGGAATGCAAAGCGGAACGGCAACCTTTTTGCCCGATTTTAAGGCAGAGCGGATTAACTCAGTTGTGTCTACCTCTATCGGCTTGCTGACATAGGTAAACACAATCTGTGCGTTTGCATATTCTCTTAAAGAAAGTACGCGGCTGAGAATGGCTGCGTCATGCCGGGCTTTGATTGCCGGATCCATCCGCTCGCGGTATTGCATTAACTGCGAACGAAGATTTTTCTTTACTTCTTTTATATTTCTCACACGCATTGAACCTTTTCTTTCATCTCATCTGATTTCTGTTTTCCAAACAGAATTTCCACTAATTTTAGCCCAAACGGCAGCGCAACCCCGGCACCGCGTGCAGTAATAATATTGCCGCTGACGCAAACCGGGTCAGTTTTGACCTCAGCTCCCTTGAGTTCATTCTCGTATCCGGGATAACAAACAGCACAATGACCGGCAAGTACACCCATGCGTCCCAGAATAGACGGGGCTGCACAGATAGCCGCGATCTTTTTGCCATTCTGCGCACAGTAATTGATACTTTCCTGTACGACCGGCGACTTCTCCAGATTGTTAATTCCCGGCACCCCTCCGGGCAAAATGATCATTTCCATATTTTGCATGTCAACTTGCTTCTCGTCTAAATCCGCAGTCACTTCAATTCCATGCGAACCTGTGACTTGGCGCCCGCCAATCCCTACAGTCTTAATCGATGCACCGGCACGGCGCAGCAAATCAAGCGGAGTAATCGCCTCCACTTCCTCAAATCCTTGAGCAAGGAATAAATAAATCATACTATTACCTCCTTGAATCGAATTTCTTAGTCCAAAGCCAATCCAAGATATGGTCCGGATGCGGCACACTCTTCTTCCGGGGTTCCCCCAACCGGACGCAGCATTCCGCAGCGTTCCTCTGTTCCCTCTCCTGGGAAAAGACCATCTCCCACAGGCAAGCGAAACTCATAAATCTCTGCCGGAACCTGCCGCAGGACAGCCGCTGCAAGCCCCGAAAAACCATTTGGTGATGTCATCACTTCCCGAATGGAACAGGTTTTTTCATCTACTTTTCGGCAAATCGCATAAGATCTGTGTCCTGCCTGCCCGGAACAGACTAATTGATCCCCGTAAGCAGAGCCAAAGCCTATTGTAAAATGAAATCGCTCGTTGCTCCAAAGAACAGAGCCTTTCCGACGCGATAAAACAGCGCTGCGAATGCTGTTAAGTTCCGCAGAAGATGCTAAAATTCTTCCGCAAGGAATTTCATCCGCCATCTGCTCCAAACGACCGCGCGCAATACGCACGGATCTAATTTTATAATAATCAAAATATCCATTTCGTGCATAAAAGGAATAAAGCGGCTGGTCTGCCGGCAGGACAATGGAATACCGATCGCCGCGTTTCGCACCGTAGATGGCGGCATAAGCCAATAGCGAAGCCATAAAGCCCCGAGAGCGAAAGCGCGGCAAAGTTCCCGCTGCAAAAATATAATGAGCTTGCGCTGGCCCATTGTCCAGAGCAATTTGAGCAGGAAGCAAATAAACCGCAGCAGCAATCTTCCCCGACACCCGATATACCAAGCAGTCTTCGGGACGAAAATAATTATTTAAAAAATAGTCCGGGTATCTTTTGGGTTCATGAAAACAAATTTGCCAGAGTTCAGAAAGTTCCGGACGCATTTCCCATCCGGCCAGACTAATCAATTTTCAGCATCTCCATTTTGCTGAGCAAGAGTTACCCGATATCGATTTAAAATTATAGTTGGATGATAAGAAAGCTTTGCTTTACGCAGGCCTTCAATTCCTAAATCTTCTTCGCGGTTAATCAATTCATAACCGCTTAAGTGCCTTGCAGCATACTCATGGTTAATCATGGCATAAAGCCCATCGTAACCATCCAAAGCTTTTTCAAAATGCAGAAGATAAACTTTTGGGTTGATTTCTTCCCCGATGGTAAAGGCAACCGGTTTTCCTTCAACTCGGATAATACCTCCGCCAAGATGAAGTTCCTTGTAATATTTAAGCGCACGGTCAAGGGCGCATGGCTCACTTGCAAAACCGTTTTTATCAAGACAGCCGCCGTGCGTTTTGCACCATTGTTTTGCAATATAGCGGCAGTCTTCCAAGTTTTCTTCGGAAATATCTTCGTAACTCCATTCGTACTTTCGTATAAACTGAGATATATGATTTCTTTTACCATGATATTTCCGACCCGAAAGACGAATCAAATCTTCCGCTTTATAGATATAATCGGAGCTATCCCGGTCCAATTGAAATTGAAAACGACCCGGAAACAGCTGCTCGAGTTCTTTCACATGGTCTTCAGTCACTCCCCGCATTTGGAACGGATGTCCCCGTTCTGCCGCGTCTGCTATCATCAATTCTATCAGTTCCGGGAGACGACTTTTATCGCATAGAGGCATATTATAATAATACAATGGTTCGCCGAAGCAAAACAATATACAATCATCTAAACGACATATTTTTGAAAAATAGGTGTTCTTCCAGATAAAAAGTGTTCCAAACGCTCCCTCGCTGCCGATTTTTCCGCTTGCAGACAGCTTTGGTGCTAACCACTCCCTATCTGATATTTCAGGATATTTAAATGTTAACATAAGGTTCCTCCAAAACAATTTTTAAGATTTCCTCATGGATATCTTCCGCATTTCTCGGTTTTCCGTCTCTTTCACAGATAACAGTTTTCCAAGAAAGACATTTTGCAGCATATGCCGCACTTTCACGGCAAGCGGAAAGATAGTCCGTATTGCTTTCATGGATATCTTTTCTGCCGCCGTTGGCCCGATATCGTTTGTCCAAAAGCTGCTGAGAAATCTCGGTTGGAAGTTCCAAATAGATGGTAAGATCCGGCCTCGGAAGTGCCAGTTTTTCATATTCAAAATCCTGTACCCATTCCATATAACAATCCCAGTCCGCCCTGGGCAACTTGGGCAACTGATAAATAATATTTGAGGTTGTATACCGATCCGCCACGATTAGCGCACCGCTTAAATAATCCTCACGCCAACGGCGCACAAAACTGGCATATCGGTCAACAGCAAAAAATGACGACGCCGCATAGGCATTCACATCTTCAGGCTTGCCGCCAAATTCCCCGTTTAAATACATTTTAACCGGTGCGGAGGATGCTTGCTCATAATCCGGGAAGGACACATGCCGAAACTTAACACCGCGCCGCTTTAATTCCCTGCAAAGCAATTCGGTCTGAGTGGCCTTGCCGCTGCCATCCAAACCGTCAATTGTAATAAGATGGCCTTTCATCTTTCTTGCCCCAGATGCGTGAAAAATTTTCTGACTTCTTCCGCCTTGCCGCAAGTCATTTTTCCCTCTGTGCATGCACCGCGCACACATCCGGGACCGGCCTGACGAAACAGTTCCGGCGCTGCCTGCCGTGCAAGACGGAGCATCTGCACCGCAACTTCTCTGATTTCCCACTGCGCACGGTTGCAGCATCGCAGGGAAAAGAAATGATTGAGCGACCGTGCATCAAACGTACAAATCATATTTGTGGTGCAGGCATTTGGCAAAACAAAGCGCGCATCCTCATTTGCCAGCTTGCGGGCCGCAGAAGCCGCTTCTTTTTCTGATTTGCCTGCTTTCAGTAAGCGCTGTTTATGCTGTTGCTCCAAAAGGCTGGAAATTTTTTTGTATCGTTTTCGGTCATCCTCCATTGCGGCAAGAAATTCTTCCCGTGCCTCTGGAATTGCATCAATTTCCGGGGGAATAACAAAGTCAAAATTTTCTTCATTGACATATCTCTGACTTTTTACGCTGTATGATGCAATTCGATGCCGGGTAATCTGGGCGAGAAAGGACCTTGACACCCCTTCTATACCAAATGTGAAAGATGCATGTTCCGTAGGGCTTTCATGCCCCATCTGGGAAAGCATTTCTACCATGGACGCCGTTTTTTCAGGGGTCAGATTCTTTTGAATCTCTTCAATGTTAGCAGACGAATAACAAAGTCTTGCTGCCTGTGCCACTACCTGATCCGGATGCGGCGTATATGCGATTAATGTAACTTTTGCCATTTTAATCAACTCTTAATCATAGATTTCAATTCGGCTTATTATAACAAAATATCCATGGCGATGCAACTTTTCAATTGATGCATTCCCTGTATGACATATTTTGGTATCTTAAAATTCTGTATCAAAACAGCATATTTCAGCAAAAATACTAACAGATAAAACAGATGGAAAAGAAGGGGTTAAAGTGAAAAAGAAAGAATCCAAAGCAGCAAACATGCCGGTTGGCTTAATGGTATCTTTGACAAAACATCAAAATGCCATGAAAAATTTCAGTCTGCTGGATGATGAAAAACAAAAATCAGTGATCCGCTATGTAAAAGAGTCCTCCAGCAGCGAGGAGGCAAAGCACCGAATTCAAAGCGCCGTAAAAAATCTGGAGCAGGGCAACATAGAATTCATCGGATAAACCAGCCGCACATAAATGCATTTATCCATAAAAGAATTCCTGTAACACAATGAAATTCTCACCATAAAATGGTATAGAGATACAAGGCTCCAATTTGTGTTAGGAGGATGATTTTATGAATAACAGTACAGAAGCGGCTGTAGCAGCACCGAATGTGCAAAACGATTTAAACAAAACAACAGGAAATATAAAAGAAGCTGTCTGCATCGACGCGGAGCGGGTGTATGATTCATGCAGTTCCAAAGAATACCTAGAAGATATGAGGGTCTTTTTCACCCCCGACAAACATGAACTGATAGAACATGCCTGCAACGTAAGAATCAGAGGCGCTGAAGTAATCAAAGTGTTTTTGCATCTGGAACCCGTTCCTTTCAACCAAGGTTTCTATGCCGTAGACATGAACTTCTTCTTTGATGTATGCCTCGACGTATTCCTGCCGCAATCTGCCTGCCCGAATGTGGTTCACGGCGTCTGCCTTGCAAATAAGCGCGTCATTCTGTTTGGCAGCGACGGCAATGTAAAAACATTTGTTTCCGGCTGCTCTGCAGATCCTGACGTAGAAATCTCCACCGGAAAAGTTCTTCCAAAAGCTGTTTGCAGAGTCTCCGAACCAATCGGCCTTTCGGCAAAAATCTGCGACCGCCCGCCGCAAGGCTGTGATGTTTGCAGCGGAATCCCTGACAGCATCAGTGAACTGTACGGTGCAGAATTCGATTACGGCTGCAGTCACGCCATTTATGCAACAATCGGTTTATTCACCATTGTTCAATTGGTTCGTGATGTACCGCTGTTAGTTCCTACCTATGAATTCTGCATTCCGGAGCAGGAATATCAGCCCACATCTGACAGCCCGCGCGAAATGTTCCGCCGCATAGAATTTCCTGCCGAAGACTTTTTCCCACCGAAGGTGAGCGATTTTACCGGCGAGAAACGCAAAAAAGACGAGAAAAAGTAAGCAAACGCCCCGTCTGACAAATGTTCAGACGGGGCGTATTTTCGTCACATGCCCCTACAGCTAGGTTTTCTGCAAACGTGCAAAATTTGCCATCAGCTTTTTGGTGCCAACTTTATCAAATGCAACCTCAAGCAGCGTATCATTCCCCATGGGGGTAGCAGACAAAATCACTCCGGTTCCAAATGTTTTGTGGACAACGCAATCTCCCACACGATAACTGACTTTCTGATCCGCAGCAGATTTTGAAACAGGCCCAAAACTGCGTGCGGTCTTTGTGGTCTTTGCCCTTGCTTCTTTTGACGATGTTGGAAGCACAATTCCGGGATCCGGTTTCTTCCAAGAACGCGAGCGGCTCTTTTCCGTCAGTTCTTCCGGAATTTCCTGCAAAAAGCGAGAAGGCTGATTGTGCAAACTGCTGCCAAACAGCATTCTGTACTCTGAATTTAAAATATAAAGTTCCTCTTTGGCACGCGTAATCGCCACATAAGCCAGCCGGCGCTCTTCTTCAATTTCATCGGGATGGTAAAGCACTTGCATACCGGGGAAAATGCCTTCTTCAAATCCAGGGAGAAAAACAACCGGAAATTCCAAACCTTTCGCCGAGTGCATGGTCATCAGAACAGTGGAATCGGACGAGCTGTCGTAATTATCGATATCCGTCAGGAGTGAAACTTCCTCCAAAAATCCGGAAAGGCTCGCTTCTTCCCCATTATCTTCTTCATATTTAATCAAGTTAGTCGAAAGCTCGCGCACGTTGTCGACACGGTCCTGTGCATCGTCCTCACCGGATGCCAACAAATATTCTAAATAGCCCGTCTTTTGAAGAAGCTGCTGGTACAGTTCTCCCAAGCTGGTTGTTCCGTCCGATGCCAGTTCCGAAAGTTCCTGTATCATTTTTGAAAAGGAAAGCAATTTGGCGGCAGCACGCTTGAGCGGCTCAAATTCATCTGCGTGACTAATGACGGTAAACAGACTCTCCCCTATTTGCGCCGCTATTTCGGATGCTTGGGCAATAGTTTTGTCTCCAATAGACCTTTTCGGGCGATTAATAATGCGTTGAAGTCTGATTTCATCGTCCGGATTATTAATGACATTCAGATAAGCAATCATATCCCTGATTTCCCGGCGGTCATAAAACCTCTGTCCGCCAATAATCCGGTATTTAATGCCGGACTTGGTAAAAACTTTTTCCAGCACATTCGATTGTGTGTTCATCCGGTATAAAACGGCAAAATCTGAAAATTTACGGCCCGAGGCCACACCTTCCAGGATTCTATCTGCTATATAAGTTGCTTCATCTTGTTCGCTGTATGCCGTTCTGACCTGAATTTTGCGACCTGTTGGATTTTCGGTCCAAAGGTTTTTCCCTTTCCGTTTTTCATTGTGCGAAATCACCGCATTGGCGGCAGAAAGAATCGTTTTTGTGGATCTGTAGTTCTGTTCCAGCCGAATGACCTTTGCATCCGGAAATGTTTTTTCAAAGCTGAGGATGTTTTCGATTGTAGCACCGCGGAATTTGTAAATGCTTTGATCATCGTCACCCACTACGCAAAGGTTTCGGCTTTTCTGTGCAAGCAACCTAATAAAAACATACTGTGCATGGCTTGTGTCCTGATACTCGTCCACCAAGAAATAACGGAATCGATTTTGATAATATTCCAGTACATCCGGATTTTTCTCAAATAGCCGAACAGCATTGAAGATCAAATCATCAAAATCCATAGCATCCGACTTTTTTAGAGTTTTCTGATAAAGCCGATATGCAGCTCCGATTTTCTCCGCGCGTTCGTCTCCACCGGCATTCTTGAGGTACTCATCCGGACCAATCAAATTATCTTTCGCATGCGAAATTTCGGAAAGAATGACTTTGTACGACAGCCTTTTATCATCAATGCCGAGTTTCTTTTGGCAATCCTTCATCACCCTGCGGGAATCTTCCGTATCATAAATGGTGAAATGTCTTGTAAAACCAAGACGTTCCCCGTCGCGGCGCAGCATGCGGGCACACGAGGAATGAAACGTGGAAGCCCAAACCTCATTTCCGTCATCACCGAGCATGGTTGCCAGTCTGTTTTTCAGTTCTTCCGCGGCCTTATTGGTAAATGTAATGGCAAAAATGCGCCAAGGCGGGCATGGTTCCACCGCAAGCCGCGCACAAGTTTGTGGAGACAGTTCCTGTCCATCGTCCAAAAAGTGCGTAATATTCTCAACATCTTCTGAGGTTAAGGACGGTTCGTTGTCTGAAAAATAAGCATTGCCATAGCGAATTAAATTTGCAATGCGGTTAACCAGCACGGTTGTTTTCCCGCTTCCCGCACCGGCTAAAATTAAAAGCGGACCATTGACCGAAAAAACTGCTTCCCGTTGTCTTGAATTCATACGTGAAAATTCTTTTTCAAGAACTTTTTTCCGAAGTTCATTATATTGAGACATGTATTTCACCGCCAGACATTAAAATCAGGCATTAAGCCCATGTGTTCCCCATTGTATCTTATTTAAGTGCAAAGTGCAAATGCAGCACCGCAAACAGAGCGTTCACAAAAACAACCCGCACGCCGCTGGGACGTGCGGGTTAAGATGCAAAATGATTAACCTAAAATGCTGAGCAGCACACCTGCCGCAACAGCAGAACCAATTACGCCTGCCACATTCGGACCCATGGCATGCATCAACAGGAAATTGCCGGGGTCTTCTTCCTGACCAACTTTTTGGGATACACGCGCCGCCATAGGAACTGCGGAAACACCCGCAGAACCGATAAGCGGGTTAACCTTGTAGCCACTCAAATGGCACATAATTTTACCGAACAGGACACCGCCGGCGGTACCAATCGAGAAAGCCAACAAGCCGAGAATAACAATCTTGATAGTTCCCCAAGAAAGGAAGAGGGAACCGGTGGCAGTTGCACCGACCGTGGTACCGAGGAAAATAGTGATGATATTCATCAGCTCGTTTTGCGCGGTCTTATTAATACGGTCAACCACACCGCTTTCACGGAAGAGATTTCCAAGCATCAGCATGCCAATCAGCGGAGCTGCATCGGGAAGCAGAAGCGAAATCAGTATCGTGACAATAATGGGGAACAGAATCTTCTCCAGCTTTGAAACCGGACGCAGCTGCTTCATTCGCACAAGACGTTCCTTTTTTGTGGTTAGAGCCCGCATGATTGGAGGCTGAATAATCGGTACAAGTGCCATGTACGAATATGCGGCCACCGCAATTGGACCAAGGAACTCCGGAGCAAGTTTGGAAGTAACATAAATAGCTGTTGGACCATCAGCACCGCCTATGATAGCGATGGAACCTGCCTGGTTTGTTTCAAATCCAAGAAAAATCGCACCGATAAAAGTTATAAAAATGCCAATCTGTGCAGCCGCACCCAAAAGGAAACTTTTCGGGTTGGAAATGAGTGGACCGAAATCCGTCATTGCGCCAATTCCTAGGAAAATCAATGGGGGATAAATTCCCAGTTTTACACCAAGATACAGATAATAGAATAAGCCGCCGTTTTCCGTAGCTGTGGGAGCAGCCATAATCTGAGGATACAGATTTACCAAAAGCATGCCAAACGCAATAGGCAACAACAGCAGCGGTTCAAACTGTTTTTTGACAGCCAGATAAATCAAGAAGCCCGCAATGAGAATCATAATATAGTTTCTTGGATCATTGTGTGCCAAACCTGATGATTGATATATTTTTGCAATTGATTCGAAAAACTCATTAATAACAACCACTTTACCAATCCTTCCCTATGCCACCGGTATCACTTTTAAAACGGACGCGTATTTTCCAATAATCCAGCCATTCCCCATGCAGACCGATTTCGGCCAGCCTGTGCGGAGCGACGAACCGATGTTATTCTTCCACCGGGCATCACACTGTAAGCGGCAGCTGCAATGACAGCCAACACTTCTTCAGAAATTCCATCTTCAACAGTTTGATTGGGCTCCGCTTGCATGTTATCATGGACGGACTGCGCTGAAACAGATTCCGTTTTAGAAACCGAAAGTTGATTTTTTGGTTGTCTTTTGTGGTATTTAGCCTGCAGGAATTGCACCGCACTGCCATACCCTTTGATGACAAGCGTCAGAAATATCAGCATTAAAAAGACAACCACAAGCCCTGTGAGCAGGACTGTAAGCGATATTTGTAGCTCCTGTTCAAAGTTCATTGTTACTTCTCCACTCCAAATATTAAAATTCCAGTCAATGTAAGTATAAAAGTGTTGAACATGTTATTAATTATAACTGATAGCCCGTCTTATTTCAATTATAATTCATCATTTTTTCTTTTTTATCTGTAGGACTACAATACATATTGGACAGTTGAGAAAAAATAAAATACAGAAATGGACACATCGGTTAAAATAAAGCTACACAAACCAAATCATACCGAAAGGAAGTGCCCATTTCAGCATGAATAGTGTAACACAAGACATGAAGTTTAGGCAATCCCTAATGATCTATGCTCAAAAGTACGGTGTTAGCCGTGCAAGCCGAAAATACAACAAAAGCCGTTCCTTTATCTATTTTTGGATGGCCCGGTATGACGGTACATTAGAATCGTTGGCTTGCCGGTCTAGGAGGCCTCACAGTCATCCAAACCAGCATACACCTGCCGAGTTAAAGCTGATTCGCGACATGCGGCGCAGAAATCCCGACCTCGGTATAATTGAACTATGGTCTCGGTTGAAAAAGCGGGGATACACACGATGTCCGGAAAGTCTGTTCCGTGTAATGCGCCGAATGGGAATGTTCCCAGAATCAAAACCAAAGAAGAAATATCAGCCAAAACCATACGAGCAAATGACATATCCCGGAGAGCGCATTCAGATCGATGTAAAAGTAGTTCCAAAGCGCTGTATTGCCGACCCTGAGCTTCGGCTTTTCCAGTACACAGCTATTGATGAATTTTCTAGGCTGCGTTTTCTGGCAGCGTACCCTGAACAGAGTACTTACTCTTCTGCTGACTTTCTAAAACGAGCTGTCGAATGGTTTGCCCGGCGCGGCGTTCGTGTGGAATGCGTTCAAACTGACAACGGTTTTGAATTCACCAACCGTTTCTCACCTTCCAAGAAACATCTGCTGACGTTGTTCGAAGCCACTGCCGCTAAACTTCATATCCGGCACAAGTTAATTCGTCCTTATACCCCTAGGCACAACGGGAAAGTGGAACGCAGTCATCGCGAAGACCAAAAACGCTTTTATGACAAACACCATTTTTACTCTTTAGCGGACTTTGAAAACCAACTTTCCATCTACTTAAGACGCTCTAATAATATGCCGATGCGTCCTCTTCATTGGTTGTCTCCTTCTGAATTTTTACATTCCCATACTGTCCAATATGTTTGACAAACCTACAAATTCATCATTTTTTCTTTTTTATCGTGTAAAACTACAACACATATCTAACAGTTGGGAAAAATAAAGACAGGAAAAGACACATCGGTTAAAATAAAGCTGCCAAACAAAATCTTACCGAAACGTTAGCTAATTATCTCTATACGCCCATGCACAATGGTAAAGTAGAACTCAGTCATCGCGAAGCCCAAAAACGCTTTTATGGTAACACCATTTTTGCTCTCTAGCGAACTTTGGGGAGCTAACTGTCCAACTACTCACGCCGCTCTAATAATATGCCGATGCGCCCTCTTCATTGGTTGTCTCTTTCTGAATTGTTACACTCCTATACTGTTCAATATGTTTGACAAACCTACAATTGTCCGATATATTTCAAAAAGAAACGAAGAAAAATGTATAATACCGCACAGGAGCGGAAAATATATCTTACGGACAAAGAAAAGCGTATTTCTCTTTAATTTGCGTTTGCCGCTTCAACTGTCCCGCCGCTGGAAAGCTATTGGTTTTTCAGCGGCGTTATTTTATTATCTTTAATCTTTAAAGCTTTAACTGTTCCCCCTGAGTGTCCTCTGCAGCTGGTAGGGAACCTGCTGCCGGAATCGTCTTGCGGTATCGGTTCGGCTTTTTCAATGTTCCCTCCGTATATTTTTCAGCACGAAGCAGTCTGGCTCCTTTTCGAAGCGTCATTACCGTGACACCCTGTGTGTTCCTAGAGGCTTTGCTCTGAATAGCTCCGGAATGCATGAGAAGTAATTTGCCCTGCGAAGATGTCAATAAAAATTCTTGATCATCCGCTATTTGAACACAGGAAACCAGTGGACTTTTATTGCAATAGGCATTGACCAGCCTGCGGCGGTTCGTTTTCGTCGCGTAAGATGACAAATTAACCTTCGCGGCTTTACCATTTTCATAAAAAAATATCATAAAGCCGGAATAATCTTTCGTAACCGCCATATAGATTGGCGATTCACCTTCTTCCATTCCCAGCTTGGCAGGAATATATTCCCCTAAGACGCTTGCTTTAGTATCCGGAAAATCGGCGGCTTTCGCCTTGTAAACCGTGCATCGGTTCGTAAAGAACAATAACTCCGCAGAGTTAGTACTCTCCAGATGCTGGCTCACCTCATCTCCTTCCTTTAGTTTCTGTTCACCACTCATGCGCAGTGAAAGCGGCGTAATTTTTTTGAAATACCCGTCCCTTGTCAAGAATAAATTCACCGGATAATCCGGTATTTCCTCTTCGGTATATTCTTGAATTTCTCCGGGATAAACCACTTCCGAGCGGCGAGGTTTTCCGTATTTTGCAGCGACCTCATTGAGCTCTTTGATAATGATTTTGCGGATTTCAGCTTCACTGCCCAAAATCATTTGCAAATGGCTGATTTCCTGTTCCAACTGCGCGATTTCTTCCGTCCGTTTTAAAATATACTCACGGTTTAAATGACGCAGTTTAATTTCTGCAACATATTCTGCCTGTGTACGGTCGATGCCAAACCCAATCATCAGATTTGGAACGACTTCTTCCTCCTCTTCAGTAGACCGGATAATCGCCACAGCCTTATCAATATCAAGCAAAATGGCCTGAAGGCCCTTAAGGAGATGAAGCTTTTCCTGTTTTCTTTTTAGGTCAAATTCTGTCCTGCGGCGAACACATTTTATCCGAAATGCCGTCCATTCGTTGAGCAATTCTCTCACGCCCATCACGCGCGGCGTCCCGTTTATCAAAACATTAAAGTTGCAGGAAAAACTATCCTCCAGCGGTGTCATTTTAAATAAACGCAGCATTAACTTATCCGGATCCGTGCCGCGCTTGAGATCAATGGTAATCTTCAGGCCGTTCAAACCGGTTTCATCGCGTATATCGGATATCTCTTTAATTTTCCCCTGCCGAACCAAATCAACAATTTTTTCAACTATGACCTCCACCGTTGTAGTTGGCGGAATTTCCAGCACGTCAATACAATGTGCGTCCGGGTCGTACCGATAGCGTGACCGAATACGAATGGAGCCACGCCCCGTTTCATAAATTTTTTTGATAGCATCTTTTTTAAACAAAATCTGCCCGCCGCCCGGGAAATCCGGTGCAAGCAAAGTGGAATAAATATCATGCTTCGGGTTTTTAATCAGTGATGCTGTTGTTTTGCATACCTCCGCTAAATTGAACGGGCAAATGGAACTGGCCATTCCCACCGCTATGCCCGTATTCGCGTTGACCAGCACGGATGGAAAAGTCGCTGGGAGCAACGTGGGTTCTTTCATGGTTCTGTCATAATTATCAACAAAGTCGACAGTATCCTTATCGATATCACGAAACAATTCTTCGCAGATATTATCCAGTCTTGCCTCCGTATAACGGGAAGCTGCATAGGCCATATCTCGGGAATAAAATTTGCCAAAATTACCCTTGGAATCCACATAGGGATGAAGCAGGGCTTCATAGCCGCGGCTCAACCGTACTAAGGTGTCATAAATTGGGGCATCACCGTGTGGATTCAATCGCATAGTCTGGCCAACAATGTTCGCACTTTTTGTTCTCGCCGAACCCAGCAAACCCATTTTATACATAGTATAAAGCAGTTTTCTATGGGACGGTTTAAAACCATCTATTTCCGGGATAGCCCGGGAAAGGATAACGCTCATGGCATATGGCATATAATTTTTTTCAAGCGTATCCGTTATTTTTTCTTCAACAATCTCGCCCGCACCGTTAATTACACCGTGGGCACCTGTCGTTTTTTGAACAGGTTCTTTCTTCTTCCTTGGCATGAATTCTGCCGCACCACCATTCGTTGCAATACTCTAAATAATTTCAGCTCAACTCGGATGTATCAATGTATTGATACCCGTTTTGTGCAATGAACTCTTTTCTGCCTTCCAGATTATCCCCCAAAAGAAGATCAAACATGCGGCTGGTCTGTTCCGCGTCATCCGGCAGAACACGAATCAAACGGCGAGTGGCCGGATTCATCGTCGTCAGGTTCATCATATCCGGTTCATTTTCACCTAATCCTTTAGAACGCTGAACTGTTATTTTCTGCCCTTTCAGTTTTGAAATAAACTCTTCTTTTTCTTGCTCCGTAAAGGCAAAATAAGTTTCGTTCTTGGTCTGTATTTCATAAAGCGGAGATTCCGCAATAAAGACTTTCCCCTGCTCAATCAAGGCCGGCATTAAGCGATAAATCATCGTGAGCAGCAATGTCCGAATCTGGTATCCATCCACATCGGCATCGGTGCACAGGATAATTTTATTCCAACGAAGCAATTTGATATTAAAGGAAGAAAGTTCTTTGCTTGCCTTTGTCTTAACTTGCACACCGCAACCGAGCACTTTAATCAAATCCGTGATAATGTCACTTTTAAAGATTTTATCATAATCCGCTTTTAGGCAGTTTAAAATTTTGCCGCGAATTGGCATAATCGCCTGAAAATTCGGGTCGCGGGCTTGCTTACAAGCACCAAGTGCGGAATCTCCCTCCACAATAAAGATTTCGCGCTCACTGGCATCCCGGCTTCGGCAGTCTACAAATTTGGCCACACGATTGGTCAGATCCAGATTGCTTGTCAATTTCTTTTTTAGGTTCAGCCGCGTTTTTTCCGCATTTTCCCTGCTGCGTTTATTAATAAGTACCTGTGTGGCTATTTTTTCCGCATCGGCTGGATTTTCAATAAAATAGACTTCTAGCTGATGACGGAGCATATCCACCATAGCTTCTTGAATTCCCTTATTGGTAATGGCCTTTTTTGTCTGATTTTCATAGGATGTACGGTTAGAAAAAGAGGAAATAATCAGAATCAGACAATCTTCTACATCCGCGAAACTGATTTTACTTTCGTGTTTATTGTACTTGTTGGTCTGTTTTAAATAAGAGTCAATTTGGTACACAAAAGCATTGCGGACCGCCTTATCGGGAGCTCCGCCATGCTCCAGCCAACTGGAATTGTGATAGTATTCAATCAATCGGTTTCTGTTGGAAAACGCGACGGCGACGTTTATTTTCACTTTATATTCCGGTTTGTCCGGCCGGTCGCGCACCATCCGTTCCGCCTGCCAAAACTGCACGGGTGTCATAGCATCATCCCCGGCAATTTCTTTGGCGTAGTCCGCAATGCCGTTTTCATACCGAAACGTTGTTGTTTCAAATCCGTTTTCCGTCTGATTGCGGAACAAAAAGGTAATCCCCGCGTTGACAATCGCCTGCCGCTTGAGCATATCCAAATAATATTCAACCGGGACATCGATATCTGTAAAAACCTGCAAATCCGGCTTCCAGTGAAAGCGGGAACCGGTATCTTTTCCTTTATATACTTCTTTCTTCAGCCCGCCAATATTTTTACCATGCTCAAAATGCAGTGTATAACGGTATCCGTCTCTTCGTATATCCGCATCCATATATTCTGAAGCATACTGCGTTGCGCAAAGGCCTAAACCATTGAGTCCAAGAGAATACTCATAGCTTTCATCAGCGCCGTTGTTGTATTTACCGCCGGCGTATAGCTCGCAAAACGCCAGTTCCCAGTTATACCGCTTTTCTTTCGGGTTATAATCAACGGGGCATCCGCGTCCGTGGTCTTCTATTTCCACAGAATGATCCAAATATCGCGTTACCGTTATTTCTTTTCCATAGCCCTCTCGCGCTTCGTCGATCGCGTTAGACAGAATCTCAAATATGGAATGTTCGCATCCCTCGATCCCGTCCGAACCGAAAATAACGGCCGGGCGGCGGCGCACACGTTCCGCGCCTTTTAGGGACGAAATACTTTCATTCCCATATGCCTGTTTTCGTGCCATTCAGGGGCCTCCCTAAAATTGTTTTTTCCATGAATATTTTGCCAATCTATGTTAGGACAGTTAAAAGGGGAATGCTGTAACATTCCCCCTTTAATTTGATTCTGTTCATTGAATCAACCGGTCTCTCCCAATATATTTGTGTCCGAGTTTTCGGATGTTGTGCCGGTCGTGCCGTCCGATGGAGACGTTGGCTCCGGGTCGTTCTCTTGCATCATTTTAGCGAATTCTTCGCCGCTCATTTTTTCATGTTCAAACAAATATTGTGCTACTGCGTGGAGCTTATCCATATGGGTTTTGAGAATATCCTCCGTTCTCTTGTACGCGGTAGTCACAAGACGCTTGATTTCACGGTCAATGGCGGACGATGTACTTTCCGAATAATTCCGGATGTGCCCCATATCTCTGCCGAGGAATGGTTCACCTTCGTCCTGACCGTAAGTAATTGGGCCTAGCTCATCCGACATACCGTATTTTGTCACCATGCTCCGCGCAAGCTTTGTGGCACGCTCAATATCATTGGAAGCTCCTGTTGAAATATCATCCAAAGTAAGTGCCTCCGAAACGCGGCCGCCTAGCATAACAATAAGATCTTCTTCCATTTCCCTGCGGGAACGATAGGCGCGGTCTTCTGTAGGAATCTGCATGGTATAACCGCCCGCCATGCCCCGCGGAATAATTGAAATCTGATGAACAGGATCCTGAGTTGGGCAATAGAACGTTGCAACTGCATGTCCTGCTTCATGGTATGCAGTAATTTTCTTTTCCTTGTCGGTCATCACGTGGCTCTTCTTTTCCGTACCGACAACAACTTTTATAGTTGCTTCTTCAATTAATTCCATCGTAATGGCTTTCAAATTCCTTCTTGCAGCAAGCAGTGCGGATTCATTCAGCAGATTTTCCAAATCCGCGCCTGTAAAGCCGGCAGTTGATTTTGCAATCGTTTTCAAATCAACATCCGGTGCAATTGGCTTGCCGCGGGCATGAACTTTCAAAATCTCCTCGCGGCCCTTAATGTCAGGATAGCCAACCATAATCTGACGGTCAAAACGTCCGGGGCGCATTAAAGCAGGGTCAAGGATATCCGGTCGGTTCGTGGCCGCTATCATAATGACACCTTCATTTGCGCCGAAACCGTCCATCTCAACTAACAATTGGTTCAAAGTCTGTTCGCGCTCATCGTGGCCGCCGCCTAATCCTGCTCCGCGCTGACGCCCCACAGCATCAATCTCATCGATAAAGATAATGCAGGGAGAATTCTTTTTTGCTTGGTCAAACAGGTCACGCACTCTGGATGCACCGACACCTACAAACATTTCTACAAAGTCGGAGCCGGAAATGGAGAAAAACGGAACACCCGCTTCTCCTGCAACAGCACGCGCCAGCAAAGTTTTACCCGTACCCGGAGGGCCCACAAGCAAGACGCCTTTCGGAATTCGTGCGCCAAGCTCGTTATATTTTCTAGGATTTTTGAGAAATTCTACAATTTCCTGCAGTTCTTCTTTTTCTTCATCCGCACCTGCCACATCTGCAAAAGTGGTTTTGCGCTTTTCATCAGCCATCTGCTTAATTTTGGCCTTGCCAAAATTCATCTGCTTGCCGGCATCACCCATGGATGTGTTCAGGCGCTTCATCATGAACCACCAGAACAGCAGCATTACAGCAAGGGTTAAAAGCATGGGCAGCAAACTGGAAAGCCATGTTGTTTCGGCCGGTCTCTTCCAATTAAACGTCATGCGAGCATCCGGATGTTCCTCATTGTATTGTTCCACATACGGCTTGATGTCCTCAATCAGCTGCATGGCGCTGGGAGCAACATAGGAAATCTGAGAATTATCATCCAGCTTAATAATCATTTCGCCGCTGCCCAGATCGAGGGAATAATAAGTAACTCTTTGATCCTCAAAATAGTACAGAATTTCAGAATAATTGTAGGTTTTATCGGAATGACCATTTAAAACCATTGCCAGCAAAATCAGCAGCAAAATCGGTATGCCCAGGAACACAGCAATATTTTTTACGGTCTTTCTGTTATCCAAATACGTTTCACTCCTTATATGAGTCGGCCCTCCTCAAGTCGGTTCAGTCCCCGTAAACCTTCGGTTTCAGGATGCCTACAAATGGAAGGTTCCTGTATTTTTCATCATAATCGAGGCCATACCCGACAATGAATTCATCCGGAACTACCGTACCCACATAATCCGCTTTAATATCAACGGTTCTGCGGTCCGGCTTATCAAACAATGTGCACAGGCGTATGCTCTTCGGCATGCGAGCCTGCAAAAGTTCCAGTATGTAGCTTAAGGTAAGGCCGCTGTCTAATATATCTTCCACAACCAAAACATCATACCCTTTGAGGTTGATGTCAAGGTCCTTAATAATTTTAACAACCCCGGATGTTTTCATGCCGGAGCCATAACTAGAAACTGCCATAAAATCGATGCTGCACGGAATAGTAATGGACCGCATCAAGTCTGACATAAATACTACAGAGCCTTTTAATATGCTGACCAGCAAAAGATTTTTATCCTTGTAGTCCTCACTGATTTTGGCCCCCATTTGAGCCACAATATCGGCAAGTTTTTCTTCACTGAATAATACTTTTTGAATGTCGTCGGTTAACTGATGCACAGGTTTTAGCACTCCTTGATAATTATTTCGGCCGCCTGACGGGTATCGCCTGTAACCGCCGCGTGTTGTGACGGCCCGATTCCTTCCACCCACAGAATTTCTCCGTTGCATTCCAGAACAGCTAACCGGCCTCGGCAAAACGGAGGAATTTTCTGCTCATTGAATAACTTTTTTAAAGATTTGGTGATTCCTCGGCCAACAGGGCTAAATCGATCGCCGGGTAGCCTATTTCGAATAAAACTATTAGTTTTCAATATTGTATCATAGTTAATCAAATTATTAAATAACAAATTATTAATTTTCGCATGATTTTTTATCTTGCCGGACAAAGGCCGAATACAAAAGACCCTGCCATCCGGCAACAGAGTCTCCGGAATTTGGAGCGGTACCCTCCACTGTTCAGGCTGTTCCATGTGAGAAAGAACAAAAAGAGTATTGCCATTAATACAGCATTGTATTCTTCCCGGCAGGGTAATATTTCCTTTGCCGGAACGTATCATATGAATTACAGAAGCAATATGCGCATAATCAAGGCGCGCATCGGTCTCCTTTTGAACTGCCAAAACAATCATACGGGATAAAATGGCATCCGGCTGGCTCTCCATATGACGCAGGGAATATCCGCCGTTCGCGTTCGCTGCCTTTTGCAGTTCCTGCCGCGCCACACTCCTGAAGTATTCCTCATCTTGACGAAGCAAGCGCGTCGTTCTGAATACTGCTTGTTCAAAGGCAGGGTTGATACCGCGCAGAACAGGAACAACAGAGTGACGAATTTTATTGCGCACATATTCATCGGTAAGATTCGAACTGTCTGTAACATAGCGCAGGCCGTAATAATGGCAGTATTCCTCCACTTCCTCTCGTGTCACACGAATCAACGGACGCACAATTTCGTCCCTGACAGGAGGAATCCCGGACAGCCCATGAGGCCCCGCACCTTTTGCAAGGTTCATCAAGACAGTTTCCGTGCTGTCTGTCAATGTATGCGCGGTTGCAATCCGCGTCCTGTTCCCACAGAGGCTGCGAAAAAAAGTATAGCGGACATTTCGTCCGCATTCTTCCAGACCTTGTCCTTCTTTTTTCGCCAGCGATGCCACGTCGGCATGAAGGACACGGAAGTCCACACCATTTTCAGCACACCAAGACGCGACAAACGCCTCATCCCCATCCGATTCCTTTCCGCGCAATCCATGATTGACATGCGCCGCCAATAAAGGAATACCTCTTTCACCAGCAAATCTGCGGAGAAAATGAATCAGCATCATGGAATCCGGGCCGCCGGAAACGCCGGCGACAATCCCGCAACCATCCGGAAACATGCGTTCTTCCTCAATGGTTTGTACAATTTTATGTTCCAGTGCCGCAATCCGGTCATTCACTGTGGACAACCTCCTGTGCGGTAAACCGCATATATTCTCCCTGCCAGTGCAGCGGCACCGTTTTTGTTTGTCCATGCCGGTTTTTCGCAATGATACATTCGCTCTGATTGCGGTCCGTATCCTCCGAAGGTTCGCCGGCATCTTGATAATATTCGTCACGGTACAAAAACAGAACAATATCCGCATCCTGTTCAATGGAACCGGAGTCTCGAAGGTCCGAAAGAACCGGGCGATGGTTTGTTCGCTTTTCACTGTCACGTGCAAGCTGAGAAAGAGTCAAAACCGGCACGTTGAGTTCTTTAGCCATAATTTTTAAATTTCTGGTAATTTGTGAAATTTCCTGAACGCGGTTATCAATTCGCATGGATGAAGTCATCAATTGAAGATAATCGATAATAACTAAGTCGACACCATGCAGCCGCCTGAGTTTTGCTTTAATTTCCGGTACTGTAATACCCGGATTATCATCTAAATAAAGCTGGGCTTTGGAAAGGACATCGCCCGCCTCTATCAGCCGCACCCATTCATCTTCATTCAGCTTTCCGGTACGGAGCTTTGTCCCTTCAACCATCGCTTCCGTAGAAAGCAATCGGGAAACCAGCTGTTCGTTGCTCATCTCTAACGAAAAAAAAGCCACTCGCTTTTGGGCCTTTACTGCGGCATGCCGAGCAATATTCAAGGCAAAACTGGTTTTTCCCATTCCGGGGCGCGCTCCAAGCAAAATAAGATCAGAGCGGTTTAAACCCGTGATGGTTTCATCCAATTCATGAATACCGGTCGGCACACCTTTATATTGGTCCGCATCCGGTGAATTCAAAAGATCCAGCCGGTCAAATTCTTTGACGATAACTTCATCAATCCGCTGCATCCCCTGCATATTTTTTCCGCGCCGAATATCAAAAATACGCTGCTCTGCATTGTCCAATAGAGTTGCAGAATCGGCCTCCCCCGATGAGGCCTCTTCAATGATATCCCGCGCAGTAGTAATCAGTGTACGGATGTCATATTTATCGCGGACAATTTTGGCGTAAGTTTCCACATTGGATATGGAGGGAACCAACTGTGCAAGCTGAAGCAGATAGGTTTTTCCTCCATTTTCCTCAAATCCTTCGGTCTGCCGCAGTTTTTCCAGCAGCGTGACAAAATCCACCGGCCGGCCTTGGGTAAACAGTTCCAGCATTGATTCATAAATCAGGCTGTTGTTGGTCTGATAAAAATACTCCGGGCGGGGAAGAATTTCCGCCACACGATTCAGGCAGGAAGAATCCAACAGAATCGCACCGAGCACGGACTGTTCCGCTTCCGGACTAAACGGCAGATTTAATCCGGCATACGCGCCCGTTCCCATCGGATCCATTTTGTACCCTCCCTTTCCTGAAAATCAATTTAATATTTATTTTACTGCTGTTCTCCAACCAGAACATAAATTTTGGCAGAAACTCCGGTATAAAGTTTTACCTCACATTCATAGGTACCAAAAGCGCGGATGTCACCATCGAGCACAATTTTACGCTTATCCACATTCACATTGAAACTCTTTTTCAGTTCCTCTGCAATTTCTTTCGATGTAATCGAACCGAAAAGTCTTCCGCCCTGTCCCGCTTTTGCAAAAAGACGAATCGTCTTTCCGTTAATGGAAGCGGCGGCCGCCTTCGCTTCTTCCGTTTCTTTCTGAATGCGCCATTTTCTGGCGGATTCCGCACTTTTCAGTTCGCTCATCACTTGTGCATTCGCTTCTTTTGCCAATTTGCGCGGCAGCAGAAAATTTCTTGCATAACCGTCACTAACCTGAACCAATTCACCCTTTTTACCGGTTCCTTTCACATCCTGAAGCAATACTACTTTCATCGGGTACCTCCTTATGATTTAAGAATTTTCGTTTGTATGATTGGATGTTTTCTCCATAAACCCCTGAATGACTTCAATTAAGCGTTCCCTCGCCTCAGCCACCGTCAGACTATTCAGCTGTGCACCGGCCATGGTTAGGTGTCCCCCTCCGCCTAAAGCTTCCATGATAAGCTGAACATTCACTTCACCAAGGGAACGCGCAGAAATATTGATTGCATCTCCTGTGGGGAACAAAACAAATGACGCATCAATTCCCTGAATGGAAAGCAGCTCATCCGCCGCTTGTGCTGAGGCAATACGAATATCTGGGAATTCTTTTTCGGTGGATGCCACAGCGCAGCGTCCGAAAATCTCCGCATTGGAAACAATTTTATATTTTGCCTTATAAGCTTCAATTGAATTGGAAAACATACGTTTAACATTTACGGTATTTGCTCCTTTACGGCGGAGAAATGCCGCAGCCTCAAACGTACGTGCGCCGGTTTTCAGGACGAAATTTTTAGTATCCAGCATAATACCGGAAAGCAAAGCCTCCGCTTCTGTCTGGGTCAGTTGACTATCCCCGATATACCGCAGAAGATCCGTTACCATTTCACAGGTGGAACTTGCATACGGTTCATGAAAAAAGACCAGCGCATTTTCAATGTGCCGAACCATCATGCGGTGATGGTCAATGACAACAACGCGCGAAACAGCCTGCAAAAGCTCCGCACTCTCCACAAAATCCTGCGAATGCGTATCGACTACCACAAGCATGCTGCTTTGCGTTGCCAAAATTTGTGCTTCCTGCGGAGTAATAAAAATCTTTTCATCCGGATAAGTGTTTTGCAGTGCCGTAATCTGCGGGGACGCTAGACTCTGCGCTTGATTTAAGACAATATAAGCGGGGCGGTGAAGTGTCTTGCAGGCAACATTCCACATACCAATCGCCGCGCCGACACAGTCTAGGTCTGAATATTTATGCCCCATGATCAAAACAATGTCGCTCTCTTTGATATCATCCGAAATAGACGCTGCAAAAACGCGTGTGCGCACAGAATCTCTCTTTTCCACTCCGCTGGAAAGTCCGCCGAAAAATTCATATGTATTTTTAGACTGCTTGACCGCGACTTGATCGCCGCCGCGGCCAAGAGCCATGCTAAGCGCATTTCGAGCCCAATCATCTGCCTCCTGCAGGTTTTTCGCCCCGCGGGCAACACCGATGGATACCGTAGCGCACATTCGTTCCTCCGTTTTGATATCTCGCACCGCGTCGAGTACCGGAAAACGCTTTTTCATTTCCGCGCGGAGATGTGCTTCATCTGTTAAAATCAGATAACGTCCTCCACTGATACGTTTAAAAAAACCGCCTAAGGTCTGTGCCCAGCGATTTAAGACTTCTTCCACTTCGGAAGTTAATCTGGTTTCCTCGCTGGAACTTGAATTCCTAGTCAATTCCTCTCGATTATCAAAACTTGCCAGCATGACAATCGGGCGGCTTTCCTCATAATTGCGGCTAATTTCCCAAAAAGCCGTGTTATCCAGAAAATACAGGGCACTTCCCGCATCCGTTTGTATGCCGTACACCGTGTATCGCCGCGAACCAAATGTCACATCGATCCCTGCGGAGGACAGAATTTGCTCCTTCGTAGCAGGATAGATAAACTTCATAATATTGTCGCCGCGACATTCCTTATTTGCGCTGACCTGCTCCAAAAAAGCATTGTTTACCCAGATGATGTCTCCTTCATCGCCAACAATGGCAACAGGCAGTGCAAATTGCTGCAGGGAACGGTACCGATCCCCAACTAAGGCCTCTCCTACGCTCTTAGCCGCATAGGAAATATACGATTTAAAATGGCGGTTCACAATCACAACAACCGCAAAAGACACGATTGCAAGTGAAATTTCCGCAACAAAGATGATGGTATTCCAAAACCAGCTCAGACCTGCCATCACCAGCAGAGCCGCTGAAAGGACAAACAAAATTGGAGAGGAAGCCCATACTTTTCTTTTCAAACTGATTACCCCTTAAAACTGATCCGGGATGATTACACTTCCATAATAATGGGCAAAACCATCGGACTGCGGCGCGTGCGGTTATACAGAAGACGGGACAAATCATCTTTAATTTGTGTTTTAAGCGTACCCCAGTCATGAATCTTATTTTCTGCGCATCTCTGCAAAACGGATGAAACCAAATCACGCGCCTCATCAAGCAATGGTTCGGATTCGCGGACATATACAAATCCGCGGGATACAACATCCGGTCCCGATATAATATGCCCATCCGTGCATGAAATTGTGCAAACGACTACAATCAGCCCATCTTCAGCAAGATGCTTGCGGTCTCGCAGAACAATGCTTCCGACATCACCGACGCCTAAACCATCCACCAACACACGTCCGGCCGGAACCGGCGCAAGACGCTTCATATAATTTTCATTAATTTCCACAACGTCGCCGATATCCCCAATGAACACATTTCTCGGGTCCCTGCCCATTGCGTAGGATAGTTCCGCATTTTTGCGGAGCATTTTCTGTTCACCGTGGATGGGAATAAAATATTTGGGCTTGACAATACCCTGCATCAGCTTAAGTTCTTCCTGACACGCGTGGCCGGAAACATGTACCTCATACATCGACTCATACACAACGCGGCAGCCGCGCTTCATTAATTCATCAATCACATTGCCGATGGTTTTCTCATTGCCGGGGATCGGACGAGCAGAAATAATGATAAAGTCCCCGGGGCCTACTTCCACCTTACGATGATCCGCAAAAGCCATCCGCGTCAGCGCACTCATTGGCTCACCCTGACTACCCGTTGTGACAAGCACCACTTGCTCTTTTGGATAGCGGTTGAGCATGTCGATATCGATGAGCACTCCTTTAGGAACATCCAAATATCCCAGTTCCACACCAATTGTCATGACATTAATCATGCTTCTGCCGGAGAGTGCCACTTTTCGCCCATATTTAACCGCGCAGTTAATAATTTGCTGCACACGGCTGACATTGGAAGCAAATGTTGCAATGATGATGCGTCTGTCTTCCGCCTCTTTAAAGAGCATATCAAAAGAACTGTCAACCTTGCTCTCTGAACTGGTATAGCCTTCTCGTTCCGCGTTGGTGGAATCCGACAGCAGTGCTAGTACCCCTTCATTGCCAAGTTCAGCAAAGCGTCCAAGATCAATCATTTTTCCCATAGCCGGTGTGCAATCAATTTTAAAGTCACCGGTATGAACCACAATACCTGCGGGAGAATGAATTGCAACGGCCACCGCGTCCGGCACAGAATGGTTCACGTGAATAAATTCAATATCCATGCAGCCAAGCTGAGCATGCTCACCTGGCTGAACAACAACAGCCTTCACAGAATTCTGAAGGCCATGCTCTTTTAGTTTGCTGTTAACCAGCGCAAGAGTAAACGGAGTTCCAAAAATTGGGACATTGACCTTTTTCAGCAAATAAGGCAATGCACCGATGTGGTCTTCATGCCCATGAGTGAGAACAATACCTCGAATTTTATCGGCATTGCGCTCCACGAAGGTAAAATCGGGAATCACTAAATCCACGCCAAGCATGTCGCCGTCCGGAAAAGCCATTCCACAATCAACGATTACCATATCGTTTTCGCATTCATATAGGGTAAAGTTCTTTCCGACTTCGTTCAAACCACCAAGGAAATAGGCTTTAATGGACGGCTTTTGCTGATTCTGCCGACCTTTGCGCCCACGTTTTTTCTGGGCGGCTGCTTTCTTTTCTTTGGCTGACTGTTCCGCCAGATACTGCTGAACGGTTTTCTGAATGGCCGTTAAAGGCTGCTTTGAAGCATTCTTTTGCCTGCTGCGCTGCTTTTGACCATTCTGCTGGCGTGTTCCTTTCTTCGTCTTAGCTTCCGTTTGGTGCGCAGAATCAGCATTTTGTTTTGCTTCCGCCCCCTGCTGTTTTTGCGGCACAGACGAATGTTCTGCCTTGGATTGCCGACCCACATTCCTGTGTTCCGCAGAGTTCTCGGTGCCAGTGGTTTTCTTCACGCTTCTGCGCTTGCTTTGCCGAGCGGCAGGATTTGCTTGTTCCTGCTCCTGCGCCGGCGGTTGGGGCAACGTGATTTTTTGATACAGTTTTCCCATCCCCGCTTCAACTTTTTGAGTTTCCTCACTCTGGCTGTCAGCCGAACTATTAAATTGTCTTTCTGTCACAAAATGACCTCCATCGTTTTTTGAGCACAGCCATGTAGAATCCGTCGACAATCGGGTCAAACGGACCTGGCTCCCCTCTATTTTTTAATTTTTATTTTTCTACGCTGCACCGGGCCCGCGCAAAAATGTATAGAACTGCTTCTATATGTGCAAAAAAGCGGGATTATCCCCGCGAATCGCCTAAAACTAAATACTAATATCCTTTACATTGTACCTTGATTCCCATAAGCTGTCAACATGATTTTCTTTTTGCAGATTATATTATAACCAATCCCACAATCACTAATCACAAACATTGAGAAAAAATTTATATGCGTGATATCTGACATTTGTATACTGAAAGCCTTTGTGATATAATGACAAAAAATCGAAAGACGTATGGTGATATGATGAAGCGGGTTGAAATATTTACAGATGGCGCTTGCAGCGGAAACCCCGGCCCGGGCGGTTGGGGAGCAATTTTGCGCTATGGCAACAGGGAGAAAAGATTGAGCGGCGGTGAAGCCGTGACCACAAACAACAGAATGGAGCTGACCGGTGTAATCGAAGCATTGCGGCAGCTCCGTGAGCCATGTGAAGTTATTTTAACCAGCGACTCCCGCTATGTCTGTGACGCCATCACCAAAGGCTGGGCAAAAAGCTGGCAAAAGCGCGGGTGGATTAAGGCAGACAAGAAACCGGCTTTGAACAGTGATTTATGGGAAGTTTTATTAAAACTTCTGGAAATACATCATGTGACGGTGAACTGGGTTAAGGGACATGCCGGACACCCGGAAAATGAAATCTGTGACCGTCTAGCTGTAGCAGAAGCTGAAAAGCATAGGCACGGAGGCAACAATATATGATTTATGTGGACAACGCAGCAACGACTCCCGTCTCGGAATCAGCGCTAAAAGCGATGCTCCCCTATTTTTCACAAGAATTTGGCAATCCCTCCAGTCTATACAAAGCCGGGCGTCGGGCAAAAAAAGCTTTGGAAACAGCAAGAGAAACCGTTGCAGAATGCTTAAATGCACGCCCTGACGAAATTTTTTTCACCTCCGGCGGTTCTGAAAGCGATAACTGGGCAATTAAGATGTCTGCCAAAAAAGGAAAAGAAAACGGAAAAACACATCTGATTACCACAGAGTTTGAACATCATGCGGTTCTGCATTCTATTGACTCTCTAAAAAAAGAAGGATTTTCCTCTACAATGCTTTCTGTGCACAAAAACGGCATTGTTCAGCCCGATGAAGTTCAAGCCGCTTTAAGGCCGGATACCGCACTGGTTACAATCATGACTGCGAATAATGAAATTGGAACGATTCAGCCGATTGCACAAATCGGAGCTATTTGCCGTGCGGCCGGTGTTTTATTCCACACGGACGCTGTGCAGGCAGCCGGTATTTTGCCCCTTGACGTGCAGGCAATGAATGTGGATTTACTCTCTCTTTCCGCTCATAAATTTCACGGACCGAAAGGTGTCGGCGTGCTATATATTCGCAAAGGGTCCGGAATTTCCTCCATGCTAGACGGCGGTGCGCAGGAACGCGGCATGCGTGCAGGCACGGAGAATGTGGCTGGTATCGTCGGCCTTGCTGCCGCATTGAAAGAATCTTGTGAAAAACAGAAAGAAAACGCGTCCCGATTATCCCGCTTGCGTGACCAATTGATCGAGGGAGCATTGAAAATTCCCGGTTCCTATTTAAACGGGGATCCTGTTCAACGGTTACCTGGCAATGTAAATTTAAGTTTTGAAAATGTGGAAGCCCAATCTCTCCTTCTGCTTTTGGACCAAAATGGAATTTGTGCATCCGCAGGCTCCGCCTGCACTGCCGGATCTCTGGAACCGAGCCATGTCCTTCGTTCCATTGGCTTGCCACCCAAACTGGCACGCGGCTCCCTGCGGCTAACCTTATCCTACCAAAATACAGAAGAAGAAGTGAACGAAATTCTTCGTATTTTACCAACGGCCATTCAAAAAGTCCGCTCACTTTCTTCCCTGTGATAGCATGTGTTTTGGAATTGAGACCGTCGAACAAGGAACTCTGTGCTTTATCGTAGCACAGCACCGCATATTTTAGGAGGATAACAAATGGCAAAATTTGAAAAGCAAATAACTGGAAATTTTGATGCAATTGTCGCAAATCTTGAGCATGATATTCTAGAGAATGGGCTTAGCATGAATCTGGTGGATGAGAGCGATTTTCAATGTGGAAATACTAAAATTGCTGTGCGTGTATATGATAAATATTTTATGAGAAACAAAAGCCGCGCTAGTCTAAATTTGACCGTAGTTAGCAATAACGACCAGATTTTTATTTCCGCTATCGGTGCTGGCGGAGGAAACGGAGTCCTTTTCAACATCAGTTGGGGTGCTGAGACGAAATTAACAAATATTGTGGAAAATAGCCTTCAGCGCATGGGATACTAAAAACACACTCTTTATATATGAAAAAGCCTGACATATCAAAGGATATGTCAGGCTTTTATTACATTGGGAAAACTGCTTATTTTTTACGTTCAGCCATTGCCTTTTTAACTTCTTCTGTAAACAGAGGAAGAATCTTAAGAGCATCACCGACAATACCAAAGTCAGCAACTTCAAAGATTGGAGCGCTTTCATCTTTATTAATCGCCATGATGATATCGGACTCTTCCATACCGGCCAAGTGCTGGATTGCACCGGAAATACCGCAGGCAATGTAGAGATTCGGACGAACTGTTTTACCGGTCTGGCCAACCTGGATGTCCTTTTCTACCCAACCGGCATCAACACAGGCTCTGGAAGAACTCACGGCTCCGCCAAGTGCTTCAGCCAAATCTTCTAACAGTTTGAAGTTCTCCGGGCAGCCCATGCCACGGCCTCCGGATACCAGAATCTTCGCATCCTGGATATCCATTTTTTGAGATTCTTTCTTGATAACTTCCAGAATCTCAACATCTTTCTCAGAGGCAGGAATTTCAATATCCAATTGCTCAACCGGAGCAGAAGCGTTCTCAATCGGTTTAATCTTCTGCATAACTCCCGGACGAACCGTCGCCATCTGCGGACGATAATCCGGGCAAACAATAGTAGCCATAATGTTGCCGCCAAATGCCGGACGGGTCATCCTAAGATTCTTGGTACCATCGTCTGCTACATCCAACTTTGTGCAGTCCGCAGTCAAACCGGTACGAATTCTAGCAGCCACGCGCGGAGCAAGATCACGGCCAATCGCAGTGGCGCCGTAGAGAACAACTGCAGGTTTGTATTTCTCAATAATCTGGCAAAGGCAGTAAGTATATGGTTTGGTGGAATAGAGTTCCAAATCTTTATTATCCACCATTACAATTTTATCTGCACCATAGCTTGCCAAATCCTTGCACAAACCGGAAACGTTATAGCCGAGCAAAATTGCGGTTACTTCTGTTTCCATATCCTTTGCAAGTTCTTTAGCCTTACCGAGCAGCTCGTGGGAGACACCGGCCACTTGACCGTCCACCTGCTGGACAAATACATAAACGCCTTTATATTCCTGAATATCCATCTCGCTCACCACTTTCAACTATATAATGAATTTTTCTTTGAGCTTTTCGAGCATGTACTCGGCCGCTTCCTGAGGATTCAGATTGTTGACTACGGTACCCGCAGCCTTTGCGCTCTTAGTGAACGTTTTGACCACGCGAGTCGGCGAACCTTTCAGGCCGAGGCAGCTGTCGTCAACATCGAGATCTTTGCGAGTAATAATCTTAATCTCTTTTTGATAAGCATCGAAAATTCCGCCCGGGGTCATGTAGCGTGGCTCATTAAGCTCGCTCAATGCGGTAATCAGGCAGGGCATTTTAGCCTTGATGATATGATAGCGGTCTTCAAACTGCCTTTTGACGATAACAGAATCGCCTTCCACTTTGATATCTTCCGCATAGCTGATGTTGGTAATGTTCAGGTTTTCGGAAATCTGCGGACCTACCTGTGCGGTATCACCGTCAATTGCTTGACGGCCTGTGATAATAAGATCATAATCCATGGTTTTCAAAGCCGCAGAAATTGTGTAAGCAGTAGCCCATGTATCCGCGCCACCAAACGCACGGTCTGTAACTAACACCGCTTCATCAGCACCCATGGCAAGTGCTTCGCGCAGTGCGGTTTCCGCCTGCGGCGGTCCCATGGAAAGAACTGTGACATGAGCTCCTTGTGAATCTTTTAAGCGGAGTGCCGCTTCCAACCCTGCTTTATCATCCGGATTGATAATAGACGGTACACCTTCGCGGATTAGTGTTCCGGTTTTAGGGTCCAGCTTAACTTCATTTGTGTTTGGTACCTGTTTTATGCAAACGATAATATTCAACGAATTTCCCTCCTTAGAGTTTCCGCCTTACTTGAAAACGTATTTGGAAATGACCATCTTCTGAACTTCACTGGTACCCTCATAGATCTCGGTAATCTTTGCGTCACGCATCATGCGCTCCACCGGATACTCACGCGTGTAGCCATAGCCGCCGTGCAGCTGCACGCAGCGAGTGGTCACATCCATGGCAACAGTTGCGCAATAAAGCTTAGCTTGAGCTGCTTCAAGCGAAACACTCTTTTGGTGGTCTTTGGCAACTGCCGCTTTGTAAAGCAGCAACTGGGCAGCTTGAATCTTTGTATACATATCGGCAATTTCAAACTGCGTATTCTGGAACTTTGCAAGCGGACGCCCAAACTGTTTTCTTTCCTTAACATACTTGATCGTTTCATTGAGTGCGCCTTCCGCCAAACCAAGGGCCTGCGCAGCAATGCCGATACGTCCGCCGTCCAGGGTAGTCATAGCAATCTTAAAGCCTTTGCCTTCCTGTCCAAGAAGATTTTCTTTCGGAACAATGCAGTTTTCAAAAATCAATTCGCAGGTTGAGGAACCGCGAATTCCCATCTTCTTTTCCTTTTTGCCAACGGAAAAGCCGGGGAAATCCTTTTCCACAATAAACGCAGAAATTCCATGATTGCCTTGACTTTTATCCGTCATGGCAAACACTACATAAACATCGGCATAACCAGCATTGGTGATAAAAATCTTATTCCCGTTCAGGACATAGTGGTCGCCTTCGAGCACCGCTCTTGTTTGCTGAGCGGAAGAATCGGTACCTGCGTTTGGCTCTGTTAAACCGAATGCTCCCAGATATTCCCCTGAAGTCAGTTTCGGTAAGTATTTTGCCTTTTGCTCCGGAGTACCATATTTGTAAATCGGCCAAGTGCAAAGAGATGTATGAGCAGAAAGCATCGTGCTGGATGTACAGCAGACCTTTGCGATTTCTTCAACACAAAGCGCATATGTCAAGGTATCGCAGCCTTGGCCGCCGACTTCTTTCGGATAAGGAATTCCCATAAAACCATACTGACGGAATTTTTCATACGCTTCTTTCGGGAAACGTTCATTCTCGTCAACGTCCTGTGCATATGGCTTTATTTCATTTTCCGCAAACTCTCTAAAAAGAGTGCGAGCCATTTCATGTTCTTTACTCAGTTGAAAGTCCATACTCGTTCCTCCAAATTCATATTAGCATGCCAGAGTCACTTGCTGTAATCATAAAAGCCCTTGCCTGTCTTCCGACCAAGCAAACCGCCGCGTACCATTTTTCTGAGCAACGGATGAGGACGGTATTTTGGATCTCCCGTCTCTTTCTGAAGGACTTCCATAACGGCAAGAACAATATCCAGACCAATTAAATCGCCCAGTGCCAAAGGACCCATCGGGTGGTTTGCACCAAGTTTCATAGCAGTGTCGATATCCTCTGCGGAAGCTGTTCCATCAGCGTAAATACCAACTGCCTCATTGATCATTGGAACAAGAATACGGTTTACAACAAATCCGGCTGCTTCCTTAACTTGAACCGGTGTTTTGCCAATCTCCGTAGCAATTGCCTTAACTTTTTCTACAGTGGAGTCGGGAGTTGTAATACCAGCAATAACCTCCACCAATTTCATAACCGGAGCCGGGTTAAAGAAATGCATCCCGCAAACAGCACGATCCAAACCACTGGAGATTTCAGTGATGGAAAGAGAAGAAGTGTTTGTTGCAAAAATGCAGTCTTTCTTGCAGATACCCTGCAGTTCCTTAAACAGCTCTTTCTTAACATCCATCCGCTCCAGTGCCGCTTCTACAACCAAATCGCAATCGGAAACGATTTCTTTCGTGCCGGTTGTAATCTTCGCAAGGATTGCATCAGCTTTTGCCTGTTCCATTTTCCCCTTGGAAACAAGCTTATACAGACTTTTTTCAATCTTTTTTTTGCCGGCTGCCGCCAGCTCTGTGTTAATATCGCAAAGCTTTACGGAATAATTATCCGTCTGCGCAAAAGTCTGCGCAATGCCGGAGCCCATTGTACCTGCTCCAATAACACCAACGATCATTTAACAAACCCTCCTAATGATTCACTTTAAAATTTATTCATTGACAAACGGATCCGGCTTTCTTTTTTCACAGAAAGCAGTCATCGCATTTTTCTGGTCTTTTGTATCAAGGCAAAAACCAAACAGCTCCGCTTCCAAAGCAACAGCCGAATCAATATCCATCTGCAAGCCCATGTTGATTGCTTTTTTGCATTGACGAATCGCAATTGGAGCATTGCGTGCAATTTTTTCTGCCAGTTTCATGCATTCATCCATGAGCTGATTGGCAGGATATACAGCATTGACCAGACCAATCTGCAAAGCTTCGTCTGCCTTTACCTTGCGGCAAGTATAAATTAATTCCTTAGCCTTAGCCACACCAATAGTGCGGGCAAGACGCTGCGTTCCGCCAAAGCCCGGGGTAATACCTAACCCGGCTTCCGGCTGACCAAACAGTGCATTTTCAGAGGCGATGCGGATATCGCAGCTGAGCGAAAGTTCGCAGCCGCCTCCTAAGGCAAAACCGTTAACCGCTGCGATAACGGGCACCGGAAGATTTTCAATCTTCCGGAACACGTCATTTCCGCGCTTACTGAAGGCTCTGCCTTGTTCTTTCGTCATGGTACTCATTGCAGCAATATCCGCACCGGCGACAAAAGATTTCTGCCCGGCACCGGTGATGATAACGCAGCGAGTTTGATTCGGATCGATTGCATCAATCACTGCTTCCAAATCAGAAAGGACTTCATCGTTAAGGGCGTTCAGAGCTTTTTCCCTGTCGATTGTGACAATCCCGATTAGGTCTTTCTGCTCGTATCTCACATAGCCCATCTTCATTGCCTTCTTTCCGAAATAAATTATAGAAGACGATTAGTCTTCCATCTTAATAATGGTAGCAACGCCCATGCCGCCGCCTACGCAAAGCGTTGCAAGGCCGTATTCGCTCTTTCTCTTCTTCATTTCATAAATGAGCGTAGTCAAAATACGTGCACCAGAGCATCCAACCGGATGTCCAAGGGCAATGGCGCCGCCGTTAACGTTTACTTTATCCATGTCAAAGTTGAGTTCACGCGCAACCTCAATTGTTTGAGAAGCAAATGCTTCATTTGCTTCAATCAGATCCATATCGGAAACCTTCATGCCGGTTTTTGCCATAACTTTTTTGGTTGCATCAATCGGGCCAAGTCCCATATAAGCAGGATCCACACCAGCTGAAGCACCTGCAACCCAAGTAGCGAGCGGCTTTACACCAAGCTCTTTTGCTTTTTCCTCTGTCATGACAACAATCGCGGAAGCACCGTCGTTAATGCTCGACGCATTTCCTGCTGTTACAGTGCCATCCGGTTTAAACGCAGGTTTTAATTTCGCAAGGCTTTCCTTTGTCACACCTTTACGGGGACCTTCATCGGTATCAAATATAACAGTTTGCTTCTTTAGTTTGACTTCTACCGGAACAATCTCATCTTTAAATTTGCCTTCTGCAATAGCTTTTTCTGCTCTGTTCTGGCTCATTGCAGCATATTCATCCTGCATCTCACGCGTAATGCCGTATTTTTCTGCGACATTTTCCGCCGTAATACCCATATGGTAATGATGGAAGGTATCTTCTAGGCCGTCATAAATCATGGAGTCAATCAGTTGGCCGTTATTCATGCGATAGCCAAAACGTGCATTTTTCAATAGATAAGGTGCCCCGGACATAACTTCCGCACCGCCTGCAACAATAACGTCTGCTTCGCCGGCCTCAATGAGAGCCGCAGCAACATTCACACTCTTCAGACCAGAGCCGCACAGATTATTCAGTGTGAATGCCGGTGTAGTGATCGGAATTCCTGCATAAACAGAAGCCTGACGTGCAAGATTCTGACCAATACCCGCCTGATACACGCAGCCGAGAATCACCTCATCGACTTGGTCAGGGGCGATACCTGCGCGTTTCAAAGACTCTTTAACAACTATTGTAGCAAGTTCGGGAGTGGAAACATTGGACAAGGTACCGCCGAATTTTCCAATTGCCGTACGGCAAGCACCAGCCAAAACAATTTTTCTTGACATAGACTGTTCCTCCATTCTTTTCCATTCTTAAATTCATCCGATTTTGCCGTTTATTTAACAGACTATGTTAAATATATCACAATATCTTTTAAGTTGCAAGTTTCACTTTTAAATATTTTATAAAATTTAGATAAAGCAAAACAGCTAAAGCTTAAATTTTGAAACTTATTTTTTATATAAAATGATATAAAAAAACAGGCGCATACATCCGCGCCTGTTACAATTAAATTTGGCTCTATAATAAATGTTGGGGTGTGACGAATAGGCCTGCGAAAAAAGAGCAAAAAAGTAGAGCATATTCGATGAAAAACCTTTAAAATGGAAATTACCACTATCCCATATTGGAGGTCATCGATATGCTCTGTACTTATTCTACCGAAAAATTGCTAGGATTAAAAGGGGTAATCGTAAAAAATGTGAGGCAATTGCCCGATAAAACGGAAATTTTTATTGAGTTACCAAGAAAGCCGCATGTTTGCCCTTGCTGTGGATATCAGACCAGCTATGTCCATGATTACCGTTGTCAAACAGTAAAAGACATCCCTGCTTTTGGTAAACACACTAGTTTGATTCTCCGAAAGCGCCGGTATCGCTGCTCTTTGTGTGGAAAGCGTTTCTTTGAAGATAACTCGTTTCTGCCGAGATATCACCGCATCACAAATCGTTTAGCCGCGTATATCATTTCAAAGCTGTCTGACGTGCGTTCTTTCACCAGTGTAGCACGTGAAGTAAATCTATCTGTTTCAACTATTATCCGGCTTTTCGATTGTATCCACTATGGAAAACCGCAGCAATTACCTGAAGTTGTGTCGATTGATGAGTTTAAAGGCAATACAAGCGGCGAGAAATATCAGTGCATTCTGACTGATCCGGTCCGTCACCGAATCCTTGATATTCTTCCTGCTCGATACAACCACAAACTGACAGAATATTTCGGCCGGCTTGACCGTTCTAAAACGAAGCATTTCATCAGCGATATGTGGAGTACATATGCCAATATTGCTCAGACATATTTTAAAAATTCAAATTATGTCATTGACAAATATCATTACATTCGTCAAGTATTTTGGGCCTTTGAAGCCGTTCGCAAGGAAGAACAGAAAAAGTTCAGCAAAACCCGAAGAATTTATTTTAAACGCTCCCGAATCTTGCTGAACAAACGATACCAATTTCTCACTCCAGAGCAAAGACAACAGGTTAACATTATGCTTTATACAAGCAACCGTCTGTTGACAGCCTACTCTCTGAAAGAACAGTTTTTCAAAGTCCTTGAATCTTCTGACAGTGTGTCTGCACGGACAGCGCTGTCTCATTGGATTATGGCCGCACAAAACAGTGGTCTTTCAAGATTTGTTGCTTGTGCAAATACCATGATTCGCTGGTCAAGAGGTATTCTAAATTCGTTTGATTGCTCTTACACCAACGGTTTTACCGAAGGGGTTAACAACAAGATTAAGGTTCTTAAACGCAATGCCTACGGTTATCGTAATTTTCGTCGCTTCCGCAATCGCATTCTTCATATGTTCCATCATTCAACGAAAAATGGAGCAGCTTAACGCCGCTCCATTCGGTGTTTCCATTTTGGGTGACCCCAACTATTGACATAGAGCCTTAAATTTTGGAGTAACCGAAACTGTTAATAATTGCATCAATTTTCTGGCCATTTTGGCAGTATGGACATTCGGAAACAGGATAGGTGCAATAATTTGGCAAATCTTCACTGGTAAAAATAGAATCAATTTTTATCTTATTGATTTCCGGAATCGCGCTAAATATTGCAGAAATTGCTGCAATTCTGCCACCGTAATAGCGAATACAATCGAGTGACCGGCTGATGGTTTTGCCGGTTGTTGCGGAAGCGACAAGCAAGAGAATATTTTTATTCCAAATCATATCCTGCACATTGTCGCGAAACAGAAGCTGCCCATTGGGATATTCGGGAGTTATAATTTTAATATCCGCCCCATCATTTAAAGACGCTATTCCGGACTTGGAAAGTTCTTCGGCCAAAAAAGCGCCAACTACCTCGCAGCCATCCATACACACAATGGTATCCACTGCAACGGAATTCATATATTTTTGTGCTAGAAAGTCCGCTGCTTGCCTAGCAATCTTGCAATGATGTTTAATACTTGTCATATCAATGTAGTAATTAACGTGGGAATGCGAGGTTGCAAAATGTCCGGGAATAATATTTAAAACAATCTCCCTGTTTTGATTACAATGAATCTGAATGGTCCTGCTTTCCAACGGTGCACACCACTTTTCCATAAATGTCCTTTTTATTGTAGCATGCTTTTTTCAACGATGCAATATTTTTTAGAAGATCTGGTAATTTTTGTATAATCCGCAGTTTGCTTTACAACTTGTAATAGTGAAATCCTTTTTGCTCAAAAAACGCAATAAGATCCTTTTGCTTACCTTGTACCGAACCCTGCACCAACTCTTTAGGACCGCCGCCCCTGCCGGAAAAGGCAGAGGACAGTTCTTTTGCAATCGGTCTGACATCCTGCGCTGCATCCACCACAGCATACCGATATCCTTGAGTATCACTTCCGGACAGCACTGCTGCCGCTGCCGAACAGTGCTCCGACAGAATCAAAGCAAATTTGCGGATCTCGTCAGGAGTTAAGTTCTCTTCAAAAACGAGAATCTTGCCCGAGCCTTTTGGAACGGCAGAGGCTTTCAGGCGGAACACCTCCGACTGCAGTTCCGATACTCGGCGCTTTAAATCCGAATTCTCTTTCAGCATGTGCTCCGTAGCCTGTTGAATTTCCGTTGGTTTTGCGGAAAGTAATGCAGAAACAGCAGAAACGCTGGTTAATTTTTCGCTGAAGTTTCTCAGCGCCTGTGCTCCACAAGTCATAGTTAATCTGGTTCCGCCTTTGTACCGCTGAGATGACAGCAATTTGATTGCACCGATTTCCCCGGTGTGGGTAACATGGGTTCCGCAACAGGCACAAATATCAAAACCTGGGATTTCTACAATGCGAACTTTTCCTGTCAGCTTTTTTTTGCTGCGGTAAGGGATTCTGTCCAACTCTTCGGCAGAAGGATACCATACTTTTACACTCACGTTTTTCCAGACAGCCTCATTAGCCAAACGTTCAATCAGTTCAAGGTCGTTCGGCGACAGTGTTCCGTTCAAATCGACAGTCAAAAACTGTTCGCCCATATGGAAACCAACATTGTCCAATCCAAACAAGCGATGTGCTAACCCGGAAACAATATGTTCCCCAGTATGCTGCTGCATCAGCGCAAAACGGCGAGGCCAATGAATTCCCCCTGTAACAAGAGTGCCAACCTCAACAGGTCTATCCGATATATGATAAATCACGCCTTCTTTTTCTTGGACATCCAATATATTGGCAAAGTTCAAAACACCCCTATCAGAGGGCTGCCCTCCACCTTCCGGATAGAAAGCTGTACGGTCAAGGATGATTGAAAACCGATCATTCTTTGGGACACACTCCAACACATGAGCCTGAAATGTTCTCAGCTTTGGATTTAAATCATAGAGTTTTTCCGTCTCACGTTTCATCTATTTTCTCCTCTTTTTCCTTCCATAATCAAAGTATAAAAGCAGATGCATCCGGCAGAAACATGCTGTTGCCGGTATATACTGATCAGCATTTCTTTTTTACATATTATACTCCGCCTTTATGACGCAGGCAACCAAATGCCCTTACTGGATTGCCCAACAGAATCGCCACGCTTATGGAACTGCCGCATCCGCACGGTTTCCTAACCGTCTGAGCCGAAAGCAGTGCCGCTGTATTAGTTCTGCGTATATTCCAAATTGTCAAAAGAAATGATATTGATCACTTCTCGCTCTGCCATAACATAAGAGATTTGTACCTTATCCCCCGCCCTTGTCAATGGCAATTCCGGACTGATATCGGAAACAGACGTAAATATTTTGCTGGGTTTCTCCTTAATAATCATAGAGTAAACGGTATTGCCGCCTACAATCTGGGAAGAAATTCGTTTAACCGTACCGCGCAGAGTCTGCTCTTGGTCTCCGGAATCAATCGAGGAGCTTTCGCTGCTATTTTTTAGAACGGACCGATAGTTTGCAATGGCAGAACCTATTGTTTCACCTGTTCCAACACTGGTATAGTCCGTAACCGAAACAAAGGCATACTGTTTAATCAATCCTGCGTCATCTTTGAGTGTCATAAAATAAGTCGGGCGTCCGTCCACATTGGTAATCAGCGGAAAAGTCGCATGGTAATGCATATTCTGAACTTTTCCCTCCGCCGACTGCTGCGCCGCATATTCTGTCGCACCGCCAATTTGATACCAATATGGTTTTTTGGTTACCATGTCAACCATAATCAACCCTGTGGTGCTTTCATCGGTGCCGACACTCGTCAATCCGGTGTACAAATAACATCTTCCGTTATTGTAAACAATGGCGTTTCCTTCAGATGTCTGAAATTTATCTTTATTGGAAAAGTTAAAAAGTCCATGTATATATTTTCCTCGATTTTCAATTTGCGTCATAACAAAGTCGACAGGCTGTACGCGATCGACCCATTCAGGCACATCATGAATGCTATATCTTTCGCTTTTTCCGGTCTGCGCGTCAATAATAATTGCACCATCGGCCTCCGGCAGATTATATCCCACAAGATTCTTATAGGTTGTAACAACCCAATAGGGGTTGCCGTCATCATCAATTTCGAAAGAATAATCTGTCAATCCTGTAAACAGTCCGCCGGAAAAACGCGCATGCCTTTGCAGATTATCCAGAAAATACGCATTCGGCTGATACTTAATCGAATACTTGTCCACATAAGTGACATCTTGGGGGTCTGTAGCTGAAACCAGAATATAACCCGGCGTTCCGCCAAGATTGGAAATCCATTTGAAAAATCCGGAATGCAGCAATGGTACAACCCACACCAATTTATTGTCCACTTGTTGAATGGTAGCTTCCCCCAACGTCACCTGACTGCCAAGAGAGGGCTTTTCTCCAAGTTTTTTGTCTGCCAGACGCAATGCTAAACTCTCATCTACCACAGGAAGCTGGGAGATATCAATGGCCTGCACATCCGAAGAAAACACTCTATTTTCAGGTTCCGGCATCTGATTTTTATATCTTTCAACATGGAACAGTACGCAGGAATACAAATTTACAAGTACTAAAATAGCCCATGGCGCCGCCGCGGCAATGAAATATTTGCGACCATTACGCCATAAATTAATTCCAGCAGATACACCTAAAATTTGGTGTGTTCCGATTTTCAAAATCCAAAGTACCAACGTAACAGATGTTATCACAACACCCCAAAAGCTGATACCTTCCCGATAAAAAGGGCTTAAATTCGGAGCAGTAAAAAATATGATACAGCCAAAGAGGAAAATTAGAACTGTGAAAACGATTATTTTTAGCTTCTTCATGATATATCCCTTCTGCTTTGTGTCGAAATACATTGGTTCAAAATAATCAGACAATACGTATTATAACATATTCCGCTAAAACGCAAAACTTCCCCTAAAATATGCAGAGAATTGATTTTATTTAATTTCTTTGGAGTTTTTGTAGGTTTGTCAAACATATTGGACAGTATGGGAATGTAAAAATTCAGAAGGAGACAACCAATGAAGAGGACGCATCGGCATATTATTAGAGCGTCTTAAGTAGATGGAAAGTTGGTTTTCAAAGTCCGCTAAAGAGTAAAAATGGTGTTTGTCATAAAAGCGTTTTTGGTCTTCGCGATGACTGCGTTCCACTTTCCCGTTGTGCCTAGGGGTATAAGGACGAATTAACTTGTGCCGGATATGAAGTTTAGCGGCAGTGGCTTCGAACAACGTCAGCAGATGTTTCTTGGAAGGTGAGAAACGGTTGGTGAATTCAAAACCGTTGTCAGTTTGAACGCATTCTACACGAACGCCGCGCCGGGCAAACCATTCGACAGCTCGTTTTAGAAAGTCAGCAGAAGAGTAAGTACTCTGTTCAGGGTACGCTGCCAGAAAACGCAGCCTAGAAAATTCATCAATAGCTGTGTACTGGAAAAGCCGAAGCTCAGGGTTGGCAATACAGCGCTTTGGAACTACTTTTACATCGATCTGAATGCGCTCTCCGGGATGCGTCATTTGCTCGTATGGCTTTGGCTGATATTTCTTCTTTGGTTTTGATTCTGGGAACATTCCCATTCGGCGCATTACACGGAACAGACTTTCCGGACATCGTGTGTATCCCCGCTTTTTCAACCGAGACCATAGTTCAATCATACCGAGGTCGGGATTTCTGCGCCGCATGTCGCGAATCAGCTTTAACTCGGCAGGTGTATGCTGGTTTGGATGACTGTGAGGCCTCCTAGACCGGCAAGCCAACGATTCTAATGTACCGTCATACCGGGCCATCCAAAAATAGATAAAGGAACGGCTTTTGTTGTATTTTCGGCTTGCACGGCTAACACCGTACTTTTGAGCATAGATCATTAGGGATTGCCTAAACTTCATGTCTTGTGTTACACTATTCATGCAGAAATGGGCACTTCCTTTCGGTATGATTTGGTTTGTGTAGCTTTATTTTAACCGATGTGTCCATTTCTGTATTTTATTTTTTCTCAACTGTCCAATATGTATTGTAGTCCTACATCGGAAAATTTGGAATTTATGGTTGCAATCTTTATAATAACGTGATATAATATCAACCGTCGCAAAATTGAATTATGCATGGGCCTGTAGCTCAGCTGGGAGAGCGTTCGGTTCGCATCCGAGAGGTCGAGAGTTCGAATCTCTTCAGGTCCACCAAGAAAAGTCAGAAATCATATGGATTTCTGACTTTTTATTATCATATGAAAACTCCCGGCTATGCCGGGATGTTCAGAAAAGCTTAAGCGATGAGAAAAATAAAAGATCCTTTTGATATAATGAAGTTGCGGTCTGCCAACTGCAACAGAATATATCAAAAGGAGACATTCGAAATGAAAACGAATGATATAAATAGTTTAAATCATACGAGTTGGAATTGCAAATATCATATAGTTTTTGCACCTAAGTATCGTAGGAAAGTAGCATATGGAAAACTACGAATAGAAATAGGAAAAATATTGAGAGAACTATGCAATTGGAAGCAAGTAGAAATAATAGAAGGAGAGGTATGCCCCGACCATATTCATATGTTGGTTAAGATACCACCGAAAATGAGTGTCTCGGGGTTTGTGGGATTTCTTAAAGGAAAAAGCACACTACTGATTTTTGAGCGACATGCAAATCTAAAGTACAAGTATGGAAATCGAACATTTTGGTGCAGGGGCTATTTTGTAGATACAGCAGGGAAAAATGATAAAGCAATAGCCAAGTACATTAAAAATCAGTTAGAGGAAGATCAAATTGAGGATCAAATGACACTTAAGGAGTATATAGACCCGTTTACGGGTAGCAAGTAACAAACTTTTCGCAAGTGGCAGATCGTATCAGCGCCTTGAGGCGCGGCCAGTAAAACAGGGCTTTGCCCGCATATGAAGAACCCCCGGCTTAGCCGGGGGGTTACTATTATCATATCAAAACTTCCTGCTGCGTCGGAAGTTCTTAGTATGATAAAATAAAATGGAACAGCCGTTCGACCTATCGCCGGATAGCTGTTCCATTCTTCATAATTGTTTGGCAGGGGCAGAAGGATTCGAACCCTCGGCACGTGGTTTTGGAGACCACTGCTCTACCAACTGAGCTATACCCCTATCTATTGATTTTCTTGTGACGCAAGAGTTATTTTATCATCTTTCAATGGGAGTGTCAAGACTAAAACTCCAAAGAAATTAAATAAAATCTGTAGGACTACAATACATATTGGACAGTTGAGAAAAAATAAAATACAGAAATGGACACATCGGTTAAAATAAAGCTACACAAACCAAATCATACCGAAAGGAAGTGCCCATTTCTGCATGAATAGTGTAACACAAGACATGAAGTTTAGGCAATCCCTAATGATCTATGCTCAAAAGTACGGTGTTAGCCGTGCAAGCCGAAAATACAACAAAAGCCGTTCCTTTATCTATTTTTGGATGGCCCGGTATGACGGTACATTAGAATCGTTGGCTTGCCGGTCTAGGAGGCCTCACAGTCATCCAAACCAGCATACACCTGCCGAGTTAAAGCTGATTCGCGACATGCGGCGCAGAAATCCCGACCTCGGTATGATTGAACTATGGTCTCGGTTGAAAAAGCGGGGATACACACGATGTCCGGAAAGTCTGTTCCGTGTAATGCGCCGAATGGGAATGTTCCCAGAATCAAAACCAAAGAAGAAATATCAGCCAAAGCCATACGAGCAAATGACGCATCCCGGAGAGCGCATTCAGATCGATGTAAAAGTAGTTCCAAAGCGCTGTATTGCCAACCCTGAGCTTCGGCTTTTCCAGTACACAGCTATTGATGAATTTTCTAGGCTGCGTTTTCTGGCAGCGTACCCTGAACAGAGTACTTACTCTTCTGCTGACTTTCTAAAACGAGCTGTCGAATGGTTTGCCCGGCGCGGCGTTCGTGTAGAATGCGTTCAAACTGACAACGGTTTTGAATTCACCAACCGTTTCTCACCTTCCAAGAAACATCTGCTGACGTTGTTCGAAGCCACTGCCGCTAAACTTCATATCCGGCACAAGTTAATTCGTCCTTATACCCCTAGGCACAACGGGAAAGTGGAACGCAGTCATCGCGAAGACCAAAAACGCTTTTATGACAAACACCATTTTTACTCTTTAGCGGACTTTGAAAACCAACTTTCCATCTACTTAAGACGCTCTAATAATATGCCGATGCGTCCTCTTCATTGGTTGTCTCCTTCTGAATTTTTACATTCCCATACTGTCCAATATGTTTGACAAACCTACAGCAACCATAAATTCCAAATTTTCCGACGTATTTTCTGGGTAAAGAATTCTTGGTTCCGCTGGCATAACTGTGCCAATATAATGAAAAAAGTGCGCCCCGCCGACAGGGGCGCATCACTAATTTTCCAACGATAAAACCGCGGCAGAATCTGCAGCATATTCGGAAAACAAACTTGGAAGCCGAATACTTTTTTCAATATAGCTCGATCCAATTCCCGTAGAAGCATAGATCAGCGCAAATAGCATTCCTGTTTGAATCCAAAGAATTGTAACATCGGTCAAACCATGAACAAAAACTGCAGTGGAAGCCGCAATAAGCAAATAGTTCATATTCATGCAGATGTTATTACGAATCCGCAACTGCACAATCCTTGCCTGCACGCCAACGTATATTCCAATCGCAATAAATCCGACAATTCCAAAATTAAGTAAAATATCTAGAATTAAATTATGGCAATGATATGTTTTGTAACCAGAAAACTGTTCATATATCATCTGATAAGCCATGGCTCCACGGCCAAAAAACAAATGATGTTCTATTCCTTTGACAGAAGCAGTCCAAATGGAAAACCGCTGGGCAATTGTATGGTCAATCGCCTGTGATCCCCTTGGCAAAAGCTGTGGAAAAACAGATAACAGAATAACCAGCAAAGCAACTGAAACCATCACAATCAGCGCAATTTTCTTTTGCCGCTTCAGAAATAACATAAGAGTCACAGCAACAAATAAAGCCATAAATGAAGAAAAACTTGCGGTAAGATACAAGCCAATAAAATTAAGTCCAATGACTGCAAAATAAAAAGCACTTAATTCCGGATTGGTAAAAATTCGATAAAGTGCGATAAGCACGACAAATTCAATTACCATTCCATAATAATTTGCATTGGCAAACACAGAAACCGGACGGTAACCCGGCATGGATGCAAATGTAGAAGCCTTTTGATACAGGGCAACAAACAAACTAAAAATACTGCCGATACAAATTAAATCCATGGCTTGGTTGAACATGGAACGGGTCATAACACTGCGGATATACAATGCACAAGTGACAACCACATAAATTAATATGGAATATACCATGCCAATATAATTATCATAGATTGCGGCGATAAAAAAAGTAGCAATCAAAAAACCAAACAGAAACTTTGTATAAGGTGCCTCAAATGCACGTACTCTCTTTTTGCAGTTGACAATAGTCATCAGCGCAATACCGCTGACAATTATCACACTGATATAAAACGGGGCAAATATTGAAGCAGCCAGCAGCAATACCAAAAACCGGTCGAAGTCCTCATAGACCAGTTGGAGGTTCTTTAAAAAATCAAGTTTAAAACTCTCTTTTACTGCTTGAATAATAACAGTCAACCCCTTTCTGTTTATTTTTTAAATCACAATTGACAATTATATCACATCACAAATATGAAACAAGATAAATTATGAAACGAATCACAAGCAAATAATCAACATTGTTTGTTAATTATAACGAAAATTATGAATTTTTTTTAAAATTTTTCACAATTAACTGAAAACATTCTATAGCTATATCTTTTTTTGTGATACCATAGACGTATAAAAGAATGGTAAAACAAAGCGGTGAAAGCCAAACTATGGAAAATATCAACCTTTATTCTGAGCGGTTTCATCCAGACTATTCATTCGGGTTGAGCCATGAACAGGTCGCCTCTCGGCGGAATCAGGGGCTTGCCAACGGCGTGGAGGAATCCGGCACTCGTACCATTGGTCAAATTGTGCGAAGTAATCTGATTACACCCTTCAATATATTAAATCTCATTCTTGCTGCAATGATTGTAATGGTTGGCTCATACAAAAACCTGCTGTTTCTGGGTGTAATTGTCTGCAACACTTTAATTGGTACCATCCAAGAAATTCGGGCCAAAAAAACAATTGACCGCCTTTCACTGATTACCGCACCGAAAGCACATGTGGTGCGCGACGGAAAAAAAGAGGAAATTCCCGTCTCCGAGCTCGTTTTGGATGACGTCATGGTACTAGAAACCGGAAATCAAGTATGCGCAGACTGCATCATTTTAAACGGGGAATGTGAAGTGAACGAATCCCTTCTTACCGGAGAATCAGACCCAATTCCAAAACAGAAAGGCGACAGCCTGCTCAGCGGCAGTTTCCTTGTGGGCGGCAACTGCAGGGCTCAGGTGGAACACATCGGAATGGAAAACTACGCTTCCCGAATCGCCGGCAGTGCCCGTTATCTGAAAATGCCAAATTCAGAAATCCTAACGTGGGTTAACCGCATCATAAAAATAACAGGATTTGCCATTCTACCAATCGGAATCATGATGTTTTATAAACAACTGGTCATTTTAAAACAAGCACTCCGCCCCACTGTTGTTGGAACAGTTGCTGCTTTAATCGGCATGATTCCCGAAGGACTTGTTCTGCTGACAAGCGTTGTTCTGGCAGTTGGAGTATTGCGCCTTTCCCGCCACAAAGCACTGGTGCAAGATCTTTATTCTTTAGAAACATTGGCACATGTGGATACACTTTGCTTAGATAAAACCGGAACATTGACACAGGGGATTCTTCAGGCAGAAGCAATTGTGCCGTTGTGTGATATTTCACGAAAAGAAGCAGAAGAGGCTCTATCGGCGCTCGCAGCCGCAACTGAGGACCGCTCCCCCACTATGAATGCCATTCGAGAAATTATGCCGCAGCCACCGAGTTGGAACTGCGTAAAATGCATTCCCTTTTCTTCGGCACGCAAATGGAGCGGCGCCTATTTTCAAGAAAAAGGAAGTTTTGTTCTCGGAGCAGGAGAATTTGTTTTAAAAGACCGATTTAATATGATTCAGCCTCAGGTAGAACAATACGCAAAACAAGGAAAACGCGTGCTTCTTTTTGCACATTCGGAACAACCGCTTGGCGACCGGCAGCTGCCGAATGAACTAACTCCGCTGCTGTTGGTCCTGCTCAGTGATAAATTACGCCCCAGAGTACGGGAAACTCTGTCCTATTTTGAAAATCAGGGAGTCGAACTGAAAGTCATATCCGGCGATGATGTCAAAACCGTCGCAAGTATTGCGGCGAAGGCAGGAATAAAAAATGCCGACCGATATGTGGATGCAACCAAATTAAAAACTGAAGAAGCAATAAAAAAAGCTGCGGAGTCGTACACTGTTTTCGGACGAGTTACTCCAGAGCAAAAACTCGGATTAATACGCGCTCTGAAAGCAAACCATCACACCGTTGCCATGACCGGAGACGGTGTAAACGACGTTCCGGCTTTAAAAGAAAGCGACTGCAGTATTGCGATGGCATCCGGCAGTGATGCCGCGCGAACAGTTTCTCAAATGATTCTGATGGATTCTAATTTTTCAACTATGCCGCGGATTGTTGCGGAAGGACGCCGCTGTATCAACAACCTACAGCGCTCGGCATCGCTGTTCCTTGTCAAAGCAATGTTTTCTGCTGTCATTGCGGTGTTTTTCCTGTTTTTAACATGTGCATATCCGTTTCAGCCGATTCAATTTACCCTCATCAATGCGGTTTCCATTGGAATTCCTTCATTTATCCTTGCGTTAGAACCGAATCAAGAGCGGCTTCACGGAAGTTTCATCGGCAATGTACTGCAGAAATCAATTCCCGGCGCACTGACCATGACGCTGAACATTGTTTTACTTGTCGCCATTTCCTCTTTTCTCGGATTTTCACAAGCGGAACAGTCCACCATTGCCGTGCTGATTACCGGATTTACGGGGCTGTTCATCCTGTTTAAGGTCTGTTTTCCATTTAACACGGCAAGGGTCATCCTGTTTCTCACCATGGTTGTGTCTTTTGTGTTTGCTCTGGTCTTCTTTCCCTCCCTGTTTGAGGTAACCGCTCTTACCCTTCCCATGCTGCTGGTACTGATTCCAATGCTTTTATTTGCCGCAAGTCTCATGGCAGCTATATATCATTTTATTGAACGCATTATCCTTCGCAGATAATTTATGTTAATCCGATTTTATGAAAATAAGAATCGCTGGTAATACCGGCCGGTCTGATATACCGGCCAAGCCCAAACAGGCACTCCGGGTCTTGTGTGATATAGTTCATTTTCATCATACAATTCATACTCGCCCGGAAGCCAATTTCCCGCAGAACAGGAACTGACTCTTCACTGACGGCGCCGAAAGGATAAACAAAAGCGGTGGGCGTGTACCCTGTATTGTCTTTCATTTTCTTTTGCATCATTTCTAGGTCTCGGCGAAGAAGGGCCTGATAGTGCGAAACACTTTCCCCCTTCATCTTTTGTGCCCCGCAGCGCGGTCCAGTTTCATGCAAATGATAGGAATGGTTCTGTATTTCTACCATTCCGGAATTTATCATTTCCTTAATTTCTCCCCACGTCAGATAGGAATAATTCGGATGATCAGCATCCCCGTCCGTATACAAATCAGTATAATAACCGACGGGGGAAATCACTATCTTCATATGATATCGTTTTGCAAGCGGATACGCATAATAATAGTTATTGTAAAAGCCATCGTCAAATGTAATCATAACGGGTTTTTCCGGCAAGGGAACCTGATGATACACATAGTTAAGGAGATCTTCCACAACCACCGGATGATAGCCGTTTTCCCGAAGCCAGATAAAGTCGCTTTCCAATGTTTTGGGAGATACCACATATTTGCCATTTCGGTTCGACTCACGCAAAATACTATGGTACATGATGATAGGAAGCGGCACACCACTGTTTGTTTTCAAAGTTTGCACTGCAGCCACAGTGCCGCCGCAAAAACAGATAAGCATCAATACTGCTGCCATAACTGACAAAACAAAACGCTGAATTCTAATTGTTAAGAACATAAATAACCCGCCTCCGTTTAATATATGGAGACGGGTTTACAAATATCACAAATTAGTTATACTCATTTCTCACCGCGGCACCGAAATTCGGTATATCACTAAATAATGAAATATACTTCCTGCAAGCACAAATAGGTGCCAGACAGAATGAATATACGGCCTCTTTTTCCCAATTCCGTAAAGGATAGCTCCAACTGTATAAAATATTCCACCCCATATTAGGTAACGAATGGAAACAGCATCCAAACAAGCTATCATAGGCTTAAAGAAAAAGATAATCAACCAGCCCAGCCCAATGTAGCAAATCATGGAAAACACGCGGAATCGCTGTACGCTAATTGCATTCAATACAATTCCTGCTGCGGATACTCCCCAAACAATCGCAAACATCGTCCAGCCGGTTGCTCCCTGAAAGCAAAGAAGAGAAATAGGCGTGTAGGTTCCGGCAATCAGAAGGAATATGGTACAATGATCCATCGTTCTTAATACACACTTCCCTCTGCATACGCCCATGGCATGATAGAGCGTGGAAACCGAATAGAGCAAAATCAGGCTGTCTCCGAAAACCGATACACTGACTAAGGTAAGGGCATCCCTGCGCGCGTTTTGCAGCAGCCAAACCAATCCTACAACCGAAAGCAATACCCCTATGCCGTGCGTCACCGCATTGAAAATTTCTTCCAAGGTGGTGTATTGTGGCAATCCCAATTCTTTCCTGCCTAATTTCAGACTGCTTTTCTCAACATTGCTTGTCATATATTATCATTCTCCATTATACATGGTATTCAATACTATGTATAATAGTGTATATCAATATTTATTCTATGTCAATGTCATCTAATCCTTCTAACTGAAATGAAGGTATAAACTCTTTATGTGCAGATTTTCTTTCTTGTACATAGCCATCAAGATTTAAAGAAAACAGATGGTTCTGCACCTTCTCATATTCTCTTTTTGTTATTCTGCGATTTAAGTCCGGCATACTTTCCGCTTTTCCACAAGGAACATATTGGGCCATTAAACTAACGGGAACACCGGGCAACTGCGATGCAACCCAATTCAATACCGCAATAGAATCATTGGTATGGCCGGGCAATATCAGGTGACGCACCAAAGTCCCTTTTTGCATAATACCATCCTTGTCATAAACAGCAGGGCCGGTCTGACGGACCATTTCCAAAATAGCTTCGTGCGCAACAGAGACATAGTTTCTTGCGCCCGAAAGACGAAATGCTAACGCATCGTCGGCATATTTCAAATCCGGGAGATAGATATCAACAATCCCTTCGAGCATGCGCAGTGTTTCAATTGTTTCATACCCACCGCAGTTATACACAACCGGAACAGGAGGTTTCCACAATGACAGCGCCTCTGCTATCGCCGGAACAAAATGCGTGCCTGACACAAGATTAATATTGTGCGCGCCCTGGGAAACCAGCCGGCGAAACACATTGGACAATTCTTTCGGGGTTAGCACCTTACCGGTTTTCCGTTCCGAACTGATTTCATAATTTTGACAGAAAACGCACTGAAGAGAACATCCTGTGAAAAATACGGCGCCGGAACCGCGCGTTCCGCTGATACACGGTTCTTCCCAAAAATGCAGTGCCGCACGTGCCACCACCGGATCCGCACCCATGCGGCAGAAACCATCCCCTTGTGTGGACTGCCGCAGCGCACCGCAGCGGCGCGGACAAAGTACGCAGTGTTCAATCCGCATTGTTATTCCCCTTAATCGCAAGAAAGGCAGATAATCCTCCCCGCTTTCCTCCGCTTGCACGGTGGGAAAACAACAGTTCCGGATTGCACTGTGTGCATAATGCGGATATCGTGATGTTTTCCTGCGGAACACCGCATTTTTGCAGAATACGACGGTTAGCTTCCCACAGGTCGATATGATATTTTCCGCCTCCGTCAGCCTGAATCCACTCCATAGGTAAAAGGTCTTGCATTTGTGCAAAAATTTCATATACGGGAGTATCAACCTCAAAGCAACAGGGTCCGATGGATGGGCCAATGACACAAATCAAATCCTTTGGCTGACTGCCAAATTCCTGTGCCATTTTGTGAACCATTTCCGCGCCAATCCGCGCGGCTGTTCCCCGCCAACCAGCATGTGCCAGACCGATTGCTTTCTTAACAGGGTCTACAAAATAGAGGGGCACGCAATCCGCATAATGCGTGACAAGCGTTACATTTGGTTCATTGGTAATTAAACCATCCACACCGGCTACCTTCGGCTTAGTAAATCCCTCTCCACAGTTTTCACGCCCAACTCTGCGGACAACCGTACCATGCACCTGCGCGGAGGAGACCATGGAATCAACATCAAAGCCTGCAGCCGTGCAGATACGGCGGTAATTTTCCAAAACATTTTCATCTGTGTCTCCTCTGCCAAATGCTAAATTCAACGAAGAGAACTCATTGAAGCTAACTCCCCCAATGCGGGTAGAAAAGGCATGGCGCAGAAACGGCAGCTGTTCCAACACCGGGAAGGTTAAAAAAGCAACACCGTTTTTCTTGTTTAGTGTAACCTGTTTTTCATGGAATATCATCGGTAGCCTCCTAAGCTTTGATAAAATGTCGCACAGTTTTGCAATCGTATGATTTAAATAAAACAATTTGAATTTCTAATATAATACACTCAGAGGTAATTGTAAAGAATAAAACAATCTTGCAGTAAAATTCCAAATGTAGGACTACAATACATATTGGACAGTTGAGAAAAAATAAAAACAGAAATGGACACATCGGTTAAAATAAAGCTACGCAAACCAAATCATACCGAAAGGAAGTGCCCATTTCTGCATGAATAGTGTAACACAAGACATGAAGTTTAGGCAATCCCTAATGATCTATGCTCAAAAGTACGGTGTTAGCCGTGCGAGCCGAAAATACAACAAAAGCCGTTCCTTTATCTATTTCTGGATGGCCCGGTATGACGGTACATTAGAATCGTTGGCTTGCCGGTCTAGGAGGCCTCACAGTCATCCAAACCAGCATACACCTGCCGAGTTAAAGCTGATTCGCGACATGCGGCGCAGAAATCCCGACCTCGGTATGATTGAACTATGGTCTCGGTTAAAAAAGCGGGGATACACACGATGTCCGGAAAGTCTGTTCCGTGTAATGCGCCGAATGGGAATGTTTCCAGAATCAAAACCAAAGAAAAAATATCAGCCAAAGCCATATGAGCAAATGACATATCCCGGAGAGCGCATTCAGATCGATGTAAAAGTTGTTCCAAAGCGCTGTATTGCCGACCCTGAGCTTCGGCTTTTCCAGTACACCGCTATTGATGAATTTTCTAGGCTGCGTTTTCTGGCAGCGTACCCTGAACAGAGTACTTACTCTTCTGCTGACTTTCTAAAACGAGCTGTCGAATGGTTTGCCCGGCGCGGCGTCCATGTGGAATGCGTTCAAACTGACAACGGTTTTGAATTCACCAACCGTTTTTCACCTTCCAAGAAACATTTGCTGACGTTGTTTGAGGCCACTGCCGCTAAACTTCATATTCGGCACAAGTTAATTCGTCCTTATACCCCTAGGCACAACGGGAAAGTGGAACGCAGTCATCGCGAAGACCAAAAACGCTTTTATGACAAACACCATTTTTACTCTTTAGCGGACTTTGAAAACCAACTTTCCATCTACTTAAGACGCTCTAATAATATGCCGATGCGTCCTCTTCATTGGTTGTCTCCTTCTGAATTTTTGCATTCCCATACTGTCCAATATGTTTGACAAACCTACAAAAACAATCTTGCAGTAAAATTCCAAATTTGTTGTTCTCCTTCGATATACGCCATCCTTGCGATTTAAGCACCACCACGCAAAGCTCAAAAGCCTAAAAGTTGACACAAAACTTTTTTAAAAATATACTAAAGATTGATAAAAAGACCTTTTACAAAACTTTTTAATCTATGTGGCACTTAGTTTGCAGACAATAGAAAAGGTTTCTTTTATTATCAGCGTATACTTTGATTACCTTTTAAATTTGTTGTAACACACAGGGAGGTGCATTAAATTTGAAAATTTTAACATTTGGAGAAATGATGTTGAGGCTAAAGCCGCCGGGTTTTTCCCGTATTCTGCAAACTGATACGTTTGAAGCAACTTATGGCGGAGCTGAAGCGAATGTTGCCGTTTCACTTTCCCTTTTTCATGATGATGCGGCATATCTGACTAAATTTCCGGATAATCCATTGGGAGACGCTGCCTTAAATACGTTACGGCGCTTCGGTGTTGACACCAGCCGAATTCTGCGCGGCGGTCCCCGTTTGGGAACTTATTACTTTGAAAAAGGGACAGGCAGCCGGCCAACCAGTGTGGTTTATGATCGTGCGGGCAGTTCCATTGCAACTGCTAAACACACAGAGTTTGATTGGCCCACTCTGCTGGACGGCATTGATATCTTTTATTTTTCCGGTATTACCCCCGCTATTTCTGAGGAGCTTGCCAAAGCGGTAAAAGATGCGCTCACCTATTGCAAAGATCACGGTATTACTGTTGTATCCGACCTAAATTATCGCGGCAAAATGTGGTCTCCGCAAAAAGCTCAGGCCGTTATGAAGCAACTGATGCCATTTGTCGATATCTGCATTGCAAATGATGAAGATTTTGAAGCTACGCTTGGCATTTCCGCTTTTGACGGAGACATGTCACGTGGCATTGAGCAAATTGACAGTTTCCGCGCCGGTATGCAAGAAATTACGAAACGCTATCCTCGCTGTAAAATGGTCGCCAGCGTTTTGCGTAATATTCAATCGGTAGAGGAAAGCGACTGGATGGGAATTTTGCTAAAAGACGGCAAATTCTATGAGAGTCCCGTTCACCATGTACATGTCATGGAAGGCGTTGCTGCTGGAGATGCTTTTGGTGCAGGTCTGATACACGGTCTTGTGAACCAAATGGATCCACAGGAAACTGTGGAGTTCGCTATTGCAGCCAGCGTACTAAAACTGATGATTAGCGGAGACCTAAACCTAGTAACAGAATCGGAAGTGCGTGCTGCTATGAAAAAGGGCGGCAGTTCTCGCTTAAATCGCTGATCGAGTTAGCACGAAATACATATGATAATATTCACCCCCCGGCTCATCCGGGGGGTGAATATATATGCAAAAAGCTGTCTCAGAGTTTGCTCATATAGCTGGATATTACAGCAAAACTCAGGCGATACGCCACAAAAGGGGTAATCCGGTTAATCTGCTGTCACTGCATCCCCTGCGGCAGAACAGCTCTATAATAAATGTTTGGGTTTAACGAATAGGGTCTGCCAAAAAGGAGCAAAAAAGTAGAGCATATGCGATGAAAAACCTTTAAAATGGAAATTACCACTATCCCATATTCCTAGTGTCAAGGGAAGTTCGCAATTTAGGGGCTCCGAAAAATGAATTAGGCTACGTTTAACAGTGAAAGAATGGTTTTTGGGTTTAAGTATGCTCTAGAAACAGACCAGTCTTCCGCATATTCCATGAGACATGTTGTTACCAACCGTAGGTAGGAATCCGGATTGGGAAATATTCCGACTACGCTGGTTCTGCGGCGGATTTCCTTGTTTAGTCGTTCCAACATATTGGTCGAGGAAATTTTGCGAGCATCGAGTTCCGGAAAAGCATAGAAGGCTAGAGAATCTTCCAGTCCATCTTGCAGAAGCTCAATTGCTTTTGGAAAGCGTTTTCCATACTGTTCTGATATTTGCTCTGCGCGTTGCCTAGCTATTTCAGCGGAAGGTGCCAGCCAAATCTCTTTTAACTGAGCCGCAAAGGATTCTTTTTCCTTCTGGGGTACATGAGCCAAAATATTTCGCATAAAATGGACTTTGCACCGTTGCCAAGAGGCTCCCGGAAAACTCTCACGGATGGCTGCAATCAGCCCTTTATTTGCGTCTGAAATCACCAGGAGCGGTATTTTCAGACCACGATCGAGAAGACTTTGAAACAATTGAGAATAACTTTCTTTGGATTCATCGAGCATTGGCTCCACGGCGAGGATATCCCTATGCCCCTGTTCATTGACGCCGCAAACTACCATCACAGCCATGCTGACGACCCGGCCATCCATACGAATTTTTTCATACAGTGCATCTGTCCAAATGACAGGATAGCGACCCGTCAGAGGCCGGCTGCGGAAGTACTGCACCTGCTCGTTAAGGCCTTTCGTCATTTCACTGACTTGACTGCGGGAAAGATTCTCAATTCCAAGACTGCGAGCTAGTTTCTCCATCTTTCGCGTAGATACACCCTGCACAAACGCTTCTTGAACCACTTGAATCAGCGCTGCTTCACTGCGCTTGCGTTCTGTTACGAAAAACGGGATATAGCCCTGATTTCGGAGTTTTGGTACCATCAGATACATCGTCCCCATACGAGTATCCAATCGACGTGGCCGATAGCCGCAGCGGTAATCACGGCGGGACGGATTGTGTGCATTCTTTTCTGCGCCAACGATACCGGAGACCTCTGCTTCCATTAGACGGGTACACAGCCATTCCAGCATTGACAGCATTGGATCCGGCTGCGCCATACATTTTAGTAGCAATTCTGTCAAATCTGTGGTATTCTTTTTTTGAGTCATTGGGTATCTCTCCTTCTTTGAATGTCTTATCACCATTCATTTTATCGGAGTCCCAATGACTTTTCTATGCCTTTATGAAATTGCGAACTTTATTGTACTCTATCCCCATATTGGAGGTCATCGATATGCTCTATACTCATTCTACCGAAAATTGCATGGATTAAAACTTAGCCCTTCTGACAATGTGTCTGCACGGACAGTGCTGTCTCATTGGATTATGGCCGCACAAAACAGTGGTCTTTCAAGATTTGTTGCTTGTGCAAGTACCATGATTCGCTGGTCAAAAGGTATTCTAAATTCGTTTGATTGCTCTTACACCAACGGTTTTACCGAAGGGGTTAACAACAAGATTAAGATTCTTAAACGCAATGCCTACGGTTATCGTAATTTTCGTCGCTTCCGCAATCGTATTCTTCACATGTTCCATGTTTCAACGAAAAATGGAGCAGCTTAACGCTGCTCCATACGGTGTTTCCATTGGCTCTATAATAAATGTTGGGGTGTAACGAATAGAGCCTGAGAAAAAGAGTAAAAAAAAGTCGAGCATATTCGATGAAAAACCTTTAAAATGGAGATTACCACACCACCATTTGGGAGGTCATCGATATGCTCTGTACTCATTCTATCGAAAAATTGCTTGGATTAAAAGGGGTAATCGTAAAAAATGTGAGGCAATTGCCTGATAAAACGGAAATTTTTATTGAGTTACCGAGAAAACCGCATGTTTGCCCCTGTTGTGGCCATCAAACCAGCTACGTTCATGATTACCGTTGTCAAACAGTAAAAGACATTCCCGCTTTTGGCAAACATACCTCCCTGATTCTACGAAAGCGCCGATATCGCTGCCATTCTTGTGGAAAGCGTTTCTTTGAAGATAACTCGTTTTTGCCTAGATATCATCGCATGACAAACCGTTTAGCCTCATATATCATTTCAAAGCTTTCCGACGTGCGTTCTTTTACCAGTGTAGCACGTGAAGTAAATCTTTCGGTTGCAACTATTATCCGGATTTTTGATTGTATCAACTATGGTAAACCGCAGAAATTACCCGAAGTTGTATCGATTGATGAGTTTAAAGGCAATATAAGCGGCGAGAAATATCAGTGCATTCTGACCGATCCGGTCCGTCACCGAATCCTTGATATTCTTCCTGCTCGTTACAACCACAAACTGACAGAATATTTCGGCCAGCTTGACCGTTCTCAAACCAAACATTTTGTCAGCGATATGTGGAGTACATATGCTAGTATTGCTCAAACATATTTTAAAGATTCCAATTATGTCATTGACAAATATCATTACATTCGCCAAGTATTTTGGGCCTTTGAAGCCGTTCGCAAGGAAGAACAGAAAAAATTCAGTAAAACCCGAAGAATTTATTTTAAACGCTCCCGAATCTTACTGAACAAGCGATATCAATTTCTCACTCCGGAGCAAAAGCAACAGGTCGATCTTATGCTCTATGCCAGTAACCGTCTGCTGACAGCCTACTCTCTGAAAGAACAGTTTTTCAAAGTCCTTGAATCTTCTGACAGCGTGTCCGCACGGACAGCGCTATCCCATTGGATTATGGCCGCACAAAACAGTGAACTTTCAAGATTTGTTGCTTGTGGAAATACCATGGTCCGCTGGTCAAAAGGTATTGGCTCTATAATAAATGTTGGGGTGTAACGAATAGAGCCTGAGAAAAAGAGTAAAAAAAAGTAGAGCATATTCGATGAAAAACCTTTAAAATGGAGATTACCACACCACCATTTGGGAGGTCATCGATATGCTCTGTACTCATTCTATCGAAAAATTGCTTGGATTAAAAGGGGTAATCGTAAAAAATGTGAGGCAATTGCCTGATAAAACGGAAATTTTTATTGAGTTACCGAGAAAACCGCATGTTTGCCCCTGTTGTGGCCATCAAACCAGCTACGTTCATGATTACCGTTGTCAAACAGTAAAAGACATTCCCGCTTTTGGCAAACATACCTCCCTGATTCTACGAAAGCGCCGATATCGCTGCCATTCTTGTGGAAAGCGTTTCTTTGAAGATAACTCGTTTTTGCCTAGATATCATCGCATGACAAACCGTTTAGCCTCATATATCATTTCAAAGCTTTCCGACGTGCGTTCTTTTACCAGTGTAGCACGTGAAGTAAATCTTTCGGTTGCAACTATTATCCGGATTTTTGATTGTATCAACTATGGTAAACCGCAGAAATTACCCGAAGTTGTATCGATTGATGAGTTTAAAGGCAATACAAGCGGCGAGAAATATCAGTGCATTCTGACCGATCCGGTCCGTCACCGAATCCTTGATATTCTTCCTACTCGATACAACCACAAACTGACAGAATATTTCGGCCGGCTTGACCGTTCTAAAACGAAGCATTTCGTCAGCGATATGTGGAGCACATATGCCAATATTGCTCAGACATATTTTAAAAATTCAAATTATGTCATTGACAAATATCATTACATTCGTCAAGTATTTTGGGCCTTTGAAGCCGTTCGCAAGGAAGAACAGAAAAGGTTTAGCAAAACCCGAAGAATTTATTTTAAACGCTCCCGAATCTTGCTGAACAAACGATACCAATTTCTCACTCCAGAGCAAAGACAACAGGTTAACATTATGCTTTATACAAGCAACCGTCTGCTGACAGCCTACTCTCTGAAAGAACAGTTTTTCAAAGTCCTTGAATCTTCTGACAGCGTGTCCGCACGGACAGCGCTATCCCATTGGATTATGGCCGCACAAAACAGTGAACTTTCAAGATTTGTTGCTTGTGGAAATACCATGGTCCGCTGGTCAAAAGGTATTCTAAATTCGTTTGATTGTCCTTACACCAATGGTTTTACCGAAGGGGTTAACAACAAGATTAAGGTACTCAAACGCAATGCCTACGGTTATCGTAATTTTCGTCGCTTCCGCAATCGTATTCTTCACATGTTCCATCATTCAACGGAAAATGGAGCAGCTTAACGCCGCTCCATCCGGTGTTTCCATTTTGGGTTACCCCAACTATTGACATAGAGCCAAGGTATTCTAAATTCGTTTGATTGTCCTTACACCAATGGTTTTACCGAAGGGGTTAACAACAAGATTAAGGTACTCAAACGCAATGCCTACGGTTATCGTAATTTTCGTCGCTTCCGCAATCGTATTCTTCACATGTTCCATCATTCAACGGAAAATGGAGCAGCTTAACGCCGCTCCATCCGGTGTTTCCATTTTGGGTTACCCCAACTATTGACATAGAGCCTTTCCATTTTGGGTTACCCCAACTATTGACATAGAGCCTTGACATAGAGCCTTGACATAAAGCTAAAAAATAGGAGAAGGATTTCTCCTTCTCCTACCCACTTTTGGAGGCGTCACCCAGATTCGAACTGGGGATAAGGGTTTTGCAGACCCGTGCCTTACCACTTGGCTATGACGCCAAAATGGAGCGAACGACGAGGCTCGAACTCGCTACCTCCACCTTGGCAAGGTGGCGCTCTACCAGATGAGCTACGTTCGCATACTTGGTGCCTCCGGGCGGAATCGAACCACCGACACGGGGATTTTCAGTCCCCTGCTCTACCAACTGAGCTACAGAGGCAAATGGCGACTCGGATCGGGTTCGAACCGACGACCTCTAGCGTGACAGGCTAGCGTTCTAACCAACTGAACTACCGAGCCATCTAATGAATAATGGTGGGAACAATAGGACTCGAACCTATGACCCCCTGCTTGTAAGGCAGATGCTCTAACCAGCTGAGCTATGCTCCCTCAGTTGTTTTCACCTTTTCATCAGCGACGTGTTATATGATACTATATTTAGCCGCAATTGTCAACAGGAAAATCTATTTTTTTTTAATTTTTTGTTATCTTATTAAGCTACAGCGTTTTGCAGAAATGGGATGAGTATATTCCACCATTTAACACTCATTTCTTTGCGGCAATCACAATTCTTTCCGTCTTTTGTTGCGGAGGCAAAAAAGTTTTATCCGCCCAAACTCCGGCTATATGCAGACCCGCCCGCTTCAAAAGAGAACACAAAGTATTTTCCTCATAAGCTCGCTCATAAAAGTGCTCCGAAGTGCGCCGATAGACTTCTCCCTGCCGTTCAAAAAAATCTAGAGAAATAGAAACCCTGTTTGTCTTGTCTTCATATTCATTTTGCCAAACACAAAAAATATCCTCTGTGTCATAAACAAACGTATGATTCCCCAGGATTTCACGGTGTTTATACACAGTATTTACATCAAAAACAAAACACCCGCCCGGATTCAGATAATGCGCTATTCGGCGGAAAGTTTCATACACCTGACTTTCCGTTTCCAAATGGTTAATTGAATCCAGCGAACAAATCACGGTATCAACCGTACCGCAAAGTTCTAATTCTTCCATCCTTTGGTTTAAAAGTAAAACAGAGTATCCTGCCCGCGCAAGCTTTTGCTGAGCGATGGTCAGCATATCGGCAGAAGCGTCAACGCCAAAGACATCGACCCCGCGCCGAAGCAATTCCAACGTTAGGTTGCCCGTGCCACAGGCAAGATCCAGCGTTAGTCCCGGAGAATGCTGCAAACGGCTGAAAATCCTAAAAAGATAATCAGCCAACTCAGCATAGGAAAAATCCGAAATTAGTGCATCATAATAACGCGCAAAAATTCCATATCCCATTTTATTCCTTAATCTTCGCTTTGTCTTCCAGCCGTTTAAAGACCAATTCATACCCATCGCACCCATAATGAAGGGAACGATTTACACGGCTTATGGTCGCTGTGGAAGCGCCTGTGGTCGCCACAATATCACTATATACCTTCTTGTTGCGCAGCATATGAGCAACCAGAAGACGTTGCGACATGGCCTTGATTTCAGACACTGTACATAGGTCTTCAAAAAACGCATAGCACTCTTCCGGAGTTTGCAAAGTCAGAATAGCGTTGAATAAAAAATCCACACTACTATCTTTCAGTTTTGAGTTCAATAAAACCACTCTCCCAACTTTCACAGGATATCATTTTAGCGCAGAAAAGTCAAACAGTGCCAACTATATTTTTTTCCGCAGCTTGGCAAACTGTAAGAATCTCATTTTTGATAAGTTCAACGCCCTCCCCGGTCTTGGCTGAGCAAAACACAACCTTGATTCCGGAGTACGGCTCAAACTGCGCACGATACGCAACCTCTTGCTGTATACGAGCGTTTTTCCTAAGCTTATCACACTTTGTGGCAGCAATAAGAAAAGGAATCCTATTTTCATAAAGAAAATGCACCATTTGCAGATCATCCTGTGTTGGAGCATGGCGCAAATCCATCAGCTGCACAACAAGACTGATATTCCTGTTTTGCTGAAAATAGCCCTCCACCAATTCCGCCCATCGCTGCTTTTCTGCTTTGGAGACCTTTGCATACCCGTACCCGGGTAAATCAGCAAAACGACAAAAACCAAGATTATAAAAATTAATGGTTGCTGTTTTCCCCGGAGCCGAACTGGTGCGGGCAAGGGATTTGCGTGAAAGTAAGCGGTTGATTAATGAGGACTTTCCGGCGTTCGACCTGCCGGAAAATGTAATTTCCGGCAAAGTCGAAGCGGGAAGTTGGTCCGCGCGACCAGCGGAGAGTTCAAAAAATGCTGTTTCAATACTCATATCCGTCACCGTCACTGAGGAAATGTGGTTGCCCCGGTATTCGAGTGCTCCATCTGATTTACAGTTGAAAGCGGCACGTTTTCCGAGGTATCCGCAGCGTCCGATGTCTTCTGCGGAGACGGTTTTTCTGTCAGTGCAATTTCAAGGACCTGATCGATTTTATCGACGGGCTTAAATTGTATGGACTCTTTGACCGTATTGTCGATTTCTTCCAAATCCGAAACATTATCCGCGGGGATGATAACGGTCTTAATACCCGAACGATACGCCGCCATTGTCTTCTCTTTCAATCCACCAATCGGCAATACCCGGCCAAGCAGGGTAATTTCACCGGTCATTGCGACGTCATGCCGCACGGGAATATTGCAAAGAGCAGATGTAATTGCAGTAGCCATCGCCGTACCGGCAGAAGGCCCATCCTTTGGAATAGCACCCTCCGGTGCATGAATATGGATATCATACTTTGTGTAAAAATCGTGGCTAATTCCGAGGGTACTGGCTCGTGTCCGGATGCAGCTGATTGCAGTACGCGCGGACTCCTTCATCACATCGCCAAGTGAACCGGTGAGTTCCAGTTTGCCCGTTCCTTGCATGACAGCTACTTCAATCGGCAAAAGCGTTCCACCGACACTGGTCCACGCCAAACCATTGACCAGCCCTATCATATCCTGCTTATTGCGGCTGTCGTCTTTATATTTCTCCGGCCCAAGCAGTTCTTTCAGCTTCTTTACATTGACCGTTATTTTTTGGTCTTTGTTTTCTACAAAAACCTTCGCACATTTTCTGCAAATGGATGCAATACGGCGTTCCAGTGTTCGAACGCCAGCCTCCCGTGTATAACCATCAATCAACTTATGAACTGCTGCAGGAGTAATTTTCAGCTGAGATGGACTAATACCATGTTTTTTAAGTTGTTTGGGGATCAAGTGCTTGACCGCAATATTGTATTTTTCCAAATGCGTATAACTGCCAAGCGTGATGACATCCATTCTGTCATACAAGGGTTCCGGAATCGCACTGGCATCATTTGCCGTGGTGATAAACATCACTTTACTTAAATCGAACGGCATATCGATATAGTGGTCGTAAAAAGCAGTATTCTGCTCGGAATCCAAAACCTCAAGCAGTGCGGAAGAAGGATCTCCGCGGAAATTGCTGCCCATCTTATCAATTTCATCTAGCAAAATCAGTGGATTATTGGTTCCAGCCTGTTTCAAAGCGTTAATGATACGCCCCGGCATGGAACCGATATAGGTGCGGCGGTGCCCCACGATGTCGGATTCATCCCGCATACCGCCAAGGGATACACGCACATATTTGCGTCCGATCGCTTCCGCAATAGAACGAGCGATCGACGTTTTTCCAACGCCCGGAGGACCGACAAGACAAATAATTTGACTCTGCGTCTCCGGTGATAGTTTCTTGACTGCCAGTGTTTCCAAAATACGTTCCTTTACCTTTTTCAGGCCATAATGGTCGCGGTCCAGAATTCTGCGGGCCTTTTTCAAATTAATATGTTCCTTGCTTGAAACATTCCAAGGCAGTTCCAAACAAGTTTCAAGATAGCTAAGGATAACGCTTCCCTCATGAGAACCTTCCGGCATTTTTGATAGGCGATCGCATTCCTTCATCAGTTTGTCGTGTTGTTCCTTCGGCAAACCGAGTTTTTCAATCCGGCTGCGCAGTTCCTCTGCCTCCCGCTGAGGACTGTCATCTTCGCCAAGCTCACTTGCAATTGCCTTCATTTGCTCACGCAGGAAATACTCTCTCTGATTGCGATCAATCGCGTTTTTCGCCTTTTCGCTGATTTTTGTTTCAAGAGAAAGAACCTGCGTTTCTTTCTTTAGAATTGCGGCTAGCTTTTCAAGTCTTCGAGTTGGGTGCAGTTCTTCCAAAATGGTCTGCTTTTCCTCGAAGTCAAACATGATGTTGGATGCGATATAATCCGCCAGTTCACCGCAGTCTTTCTTTTGTACAACTCCGATGACAATATCCGGAGGGATATGGGTATAGTTTTGGATAAATTGTTCGAACAAGTTTTGTGTATAGCGAATTAAAGCTTCCGACCGGCGGGTCATGCGAGCGGGAAGCGTATCAGCCCGCTTTAAGCGGACGCTTAAATATGGATTCTCCGATTCATAGGATACAATGGAAGCACGGTACAAACCTTCCGCAAAAAGACGAACACCGTCGTCGCTGCGGCGAATCACCTGCTTAACTTTCGCAACGACCCCCATCTTATAAATCTGATCCCCGGTTGGGTCATTGTCTGAAAGATTCTTTTGAGCAACAAGAAAGATCAGCTGATTGTCTTCCATCGCCTTTTCAAGGGCCAATATGGATTTACGGCGGCCGACATCAAACTGGAGCAGCATACCGGGGAAAACAACAAGCCCTCTTAATGCCAGCGCCGGCATGGTGATAATAGTATCGTTCTGTATATCAGTTGCATTGACATTCATATAAAAAACTCCTCGAACTCCTTGAAAAAAAACTGTTGCAGAGCGAACGGTACCGCGCTGCAACAGGCAAATAGTTCGGTCAGGAAGCGGTGTTTTTTCTTCCCCTCTTACTTGGGGACTTTATCTTGAGCGTGACCGGTTTACGTTCAGGATTATAAGTGATTTCCGGTCTTGCTCCTTTTTCCACTGCGTCCTGTGTAATCACTACTTTTTCCACCGTATAATCAGATGGAACATGATACATCAAATCTGTTAAAATTTCTTCTAAAATAGAGCGCAAGCCTCTGGCTCCCGTTCTTCGCTCCAAAGTTTTTTTCGCAATTGCCCGGAGCGCTTCCGGTTGGAATTCCAATTCCACCTTATCCAGTTGAAACAATTTCTTGTACTGGTTGACTAGGCTGTTTTTCGGTTCCGTCAATATCCGGACCAATGCAGTTTCATCAAGGCCGTCCAGTGCCGCAATGACTGGCAATCTTCCGACCAATTCCGGAATAAGTCCGAATTTGACTAAATCGTGCGGGATAACATCCTTCATCCATGAAGTGGAATCCAGTTCCGCTTTACTACGCACTTGTGCGCCGAACCCAATGGAAGAGTGTGCAGAACGCCGTTCCACGATCTTGTCCAGACCGTCGAATGCGCCGCCGCAAATGAACAGAATGTTTTTTGTGTCGATCTGCAAAAATTCCTGCTGTGGATGTTTCCTTCCGCCCTGCGGAGGGACATTGGAGATAGTTCCTTCCAGAATTTTCAGCAGCGCCTGTTGCACACCTTCACCGCTGACGTCCCTCGTAATAGATGGATTTTCTGATTTTCTTGCAATTTTGTCAATCTCATCGATATAAATAATACCGCGTTCCGCTTTCTCAATATCAAAATCCGCCGCCTGAATCAAGCGCAGAAGGATATTTTCAACGTCTTCGCCAACATAGCCAGCTTCCGTTAATGTGGTCGCATCTGCTATGGCAAACGGAACATTCAGAATCTTTGCAAGCGTTTGAGCCAGCAAAGTTTTGCCAACGCCGGTGGGACCAAGCAATAAGACATTGCTCTTTGTCAATTCCACATCGTCTGTGTCATTGCCATAGTAGATTCTTTTATAATGATTATAAACAGCAACTGAAAGTGCAATTTTGGCATCTTCCTGCCCAATCACATATTCGTCAAGCTGCTTTTTAATTTCCTCTGGCTTTGGCAATTCAGTTGTTGATTCACTGCGGTTTTCTTTCCTTGTGGAAAGATTTTTTTCATCATTTAAAATTGATGTGCAAAGTTCAATGCATTCATCACAGATGAAAACGCCGGGCCCTGCTATTAAGCGGCGCGCCTCACTCTGCGGCTTTCCGCAGAAGGAACAGCAGATTTCCCTTCCTTTGTTATCGTCCTTGTTCGGCATTTTATCACCCTATCTCATCTGTTCGTAATGACTTTGTCTATCAACCCATATTGTACCGCTTCTTCTGCGGTCATAAAATTGTCGCGCTCGGTGTCTCTCATAATCACTTCAAGCGGCTGCCCGGTGCGCTCGGACAAGATTTCATTTAATCTTTTCTTAATCTGCAGCATATGCTCCGCCTGAATTTTTACATCCGTGGCTTGCCCTTGCGCCCCGCCGCTTGGCTGATGGATCATAATATCGCTGTTCGGCAGCGCATAGCGTTTGCCCTTTGTACCCGCTGCCAGCAGAAATGCGCCCATGCTGGCAGCCATGCCCATACAGATAGTAGAGACATCACACTTAATATACTGCATGGTGTCATAAATTGCAAGTCCCGCTGTAACCGAACCCCCGGGACTGTTAATATAAAGGCTAATATCTTTAGCCGGATCCTGACCTTCTAGGTATAGAAGCTGGGCGACCACCAAGCTGGAGGTCACATCGTTCACTTCGTCCGTCAACATTATAATCCTGTCATTCAGCAAACGTGAAAAAATATCGTAGGAGCGCTCGCCCCGGTTGGTCTGTTCAATTACATAGGGCACCAAACTGCTCATTGTTAATCCCTCCAGTAGCCGACAATATTAGAGCATTGGCGGAATTGTGTCATTTATTCCGCTGATCGGCATCTTTTTTACTGAACCGGCTGTTTCCTTTCCAATTATTCCTTCTCTTCTGCGACCACAGCGCTGTCACGCACCAGATCGAAAGCTTTTTCTACCGCGATATCTTTTGCAAGATCCTCTTTGCGGATAAGAGCTTTAACCTTATCCAGATCCATTTTGTAACCTTCTGCCAGTTTGGTATACTCCTGTTCAATATCTTCATCAGAAGGAACAATGTTTTCCAATTGAGCAATCTTTTCAAGTGCAAGACGCAGTTTAACCTGACGCTCAGCTTGCGGACGGAACTGGTCGCGGATTGCGTTGATATCCTGACCGGTATATTTCATATAGGTATCAATATTGAGTCCCTGCGACTGAAGGCGATAGCTAAAGTCACGGATATCATCGTTAATTTTATTTTCAAACATGGCCTGAGGAATATCTGCTTTCAGTTTGGAAATAACTGCATCAATTAATTTATTGTCCAAATCGTCCTTAGCCTGTGCTTCTCTGGCTTTTTCAAGCTTTTCGCGGATATCCGCACGGTATGCGTCGAGTGTATCGAACTCACTGACATCCTTGACAAAATCATCGTCGACCTGCGGGAGTTCTTTCATCTTGATTTCGTGTAATTTGATTTTGAAAACCGCATCTTTTCCCGCAAGTTCCTTTGCGCCATAGTCATCCGGGAATTTAACATTAATATCAAATTCGTCGCCGGTTTTGTGGCCAACGATCTGGTCTTCAAACCCCGGAATAAACTGGCCGGAACCAAGCTGCAAGCTATAATTTTCGGCCTTTCCGCCCGAAAATGCCTCGCCGTCGACATAACCATCGAAGTCAAGAACAACGGTGTCGCCGTTCTGCGCTTCTCGATCCTCCACTGTTACCATTCTGGAATTACGGTCACGAACCTTTTCGATTTCCGCATCCACATCCGCATCGGTTACTTCTTTAATCTTTTTCGTTGCCGGAATTCCTTTGTACCCCTCAATTTCCACTTCCGGTTTGGTAGTAATTGTAGCTTTGAACACAAGGCCGTCTTTGCCGGCGGAGACCAAATCAAAATCGATTTTATCCTCAATCATTTCCAAATTTGCTTCTTTAATTGCCTGTTCCAAAGCACCGGGATATACGGAATTGATTGCCTCATCGTAGAAAATATTTTCACCATAATATTTTTCAATAAACTTGCGGGGTGCCTTGCCTTTGCGGAAACCCGGAATTGTAATTTTCTTTTTTTCTCTATGATAAGCCGCATCTACAGCTTTTTCAAATTCTTCCGCGTCTACAAGAACCTCCAACTGATAACGGTTCTTTTCCACCTGCGTGGTTGATTTTAAACTCATCTTTCATATCCTCCTGCAAATCTGCGATTGTCGAAGTTATTATAGCACATGGCTAATAAACTTTCTACCTTTCGCTGAAATGTTTTTAATTTATTCATTTTACCAAAATTGGCATGAACCGGAGATAATCACAAGAAATCAAATGCATCCGGATTCCCGTCGGTATTCTCCGTCGGGTGCTCGCTTGGCTGCGACGCTGCCATGAATATGCCCAAAATAACAGTCACTGATTTGATTTTTTTCCAAAACATCAAGAATTTCTTTGCATTCCATACCGTCATAAACAGGCGGATAGTGCAGAAAAACAATCGGTTTCAAACCTTTACGTCTGGCATCGTCCAAAGATGCGTTCAAACGTCCAACTTCCCTGCTTACTATTTTTTTGTCCTGCGGAGTTTCTGCATTGTAAAGCCATCCGCGTGTACCGCACACTGCTCTGTCTTCCACCGCAGAAGCACTGTTGTGTATCACCTCAAAATCCGTAAAACCATTTGCTGAAAAAAACTGCTCAATTTTTTTCCTAGTGGACCACCAATAGTCGTGATTCCCTTTCAGAATCAATTTCCTTCCCGGCAGTTCGTGAATAAAGCGAAAATCCTTCTCTGCATCTTCCAGTTTCATCGACCAGGAAATATCCCCTGCGATGACAACGGTATCCCCTTCTCCAACCACCGCACTCCAGTTTTTTTTCAGGCGTTCCGTATAATGATCCCATCCTTCGAATACATCCATCGGTTTGTCGGTGCCAAGGGAAAGATGAAGATCAGCTATTGCAAACAATGACATGTCGGCACACTCTCAGACGGATTTTGAATCCAGTATTTTCAGTACTGTGGCACCCATTTCCTCCTTCTTGCATGTGGAGGAAAAACGGATCGGCTTTGATTCAAGTGCGGCAATTGGCTGTGGAATCCGAGTACCGGTCAGCGAAGAAAGACGTTTGACCGCTTCAAATCCATCATCACCCGAGGCCTTCCCCTCCAATGCTCTGAGAACCTCCGGCGCAAATTTGTACGGGCTTGCCGTGGAGACAATAACGGTTGGAGTTTCATCACCGGTTTCACTGCGATAGCTGTGATAGACACGAGCAGCAACGGCTGTATGCGGGTCACAAAGATAACCATGTTTTGTAAATAAGGACTTCATTTCTTCTCTAGTTGCGTCATCATTGCAGAATCCCGCGTGGAACTGTTCGCGGATTTTTGTGAGGCTTCCATCATCCACCCGATATTCGCCGGTATCACCAAGCTGTTTCATCCAAGCCGATACTTGTTCGGTATTCCTGTCTGTCACATCATAGAGAAGACGTTCTAGATTACTGGAAATCAGAATATCCATGGAAGGGGAAATGGTCGTATAAAATTCACGGTTGCGGCTGTAAACTCCTGTTGTCAAAAAATCCGTGAGCACGTTATTTGCATTGGAAGCGCAAATCAGCTTTTTGATCGGCAGACCCATTTTTTTTGCATAATAGGCGGCTAAGATGTTTCCGAAATTGCCTGTTGGAACAACAAAATTAATGGGTTCGCCACGCTGAATATCCCCACAAGCACACAGGTCGCTGTAAGCAGAAAAATAGTACACAATCTGGGGCAAAAGCCGTCCCCAGTTGATGGAATTCGCACTGGAAAACATCAAACCTTTTTGTGCAAGTGCATGCTGGATTTCCTGATGATTGAAAATCCTTTTGACACCGGTTTGCGCATCGTCAAAGTTTCCTTCAACCGCACAGACGGCAACATTCTGCCCTTCCTGCGTCCGCATCTGCCGTTCCTGCATGGGGCTGACACCGTCTTTGGGATAAAAAACCAAAATTTTTGTTCCTGCAACGTCTTTAAATCCTTCCAGCGCGGCTTTACCGGTATCACCGGAAGTAGCCACCAAAATCAGAGCGTCTTTACCGGAATTTGTTTTCTTTAGGGAGCGCGTCATCAGGTGCGGAAGAAGCTGGAGAGCCATATCTTTAAATGCACAGGTAGGGCCGTGCCAAAGTTCTAAGAAAAAAACTCCTCCGCCCAGTTTAACGACAGGAGCTGGCCCGTCCGGGAAAGTCTTGGCATTGTATGCGAAGGAAACACATTCGTGTATTTCCTCACCGGTAAAATCAGTCAGATATCTGGAAAGGATTCGCTCGGCGCGCTGCTGATAGCTTTCGCCCTCCATTGCGGAAAGCTCTTGAGACCTCACAGCAGGAAATTCTTCCGGGACAAAAAGGCCGCCGTCCCTACAGAGTCCCTGAGAGATGGCCTGCGCAGAAGAAACTGCTTCCGAACGGCTCCTAGTCGACTGGTAGTTCATATTTGATCCCCCTTACCGGAATATGCAGTCCGGTGTTTTTAAAGTCAATTCAATAAAAAGATGCAACGCTAAATGCATTTTCAATGTGGCGCAGCGACCGCACTTGATTTCCGCTTTTCGAAGTGATAACCCCGATAACGTCAAACCGCGGCTGCAGTTGAGTTGGATTTTTCCGCAGATACATCAGCGCAGTCTTTGCAATTTTTATTCGCTTTGCGGGTGTAACAGCCTCTTCCGGACCAACCATAAAAAATCTTTCTCTTGTTTTCACTTCGGCAAATATAATATATTGGTTGTTTTCTGCGATTATATCGATTTCCCCGAATCGGCTGCGATAGTTGCGCGCCAAAATCCGAAAACCCTTTCTTTTTAGATATTCAGCCGCGCACTGTTCTCCAAATGGGCCGGATTTATTATTCATCGTCATACCCGGGAAGTATCTTTTTCAGAAAAGTTCTGCGGTGTACCGGACATGGGCCGATTTTTCGCAGCATCTCCACATGCTGTTTGGTTCCATACCCTTTATGCTTAGCAAACCCATACTCCGGATAAATTTCATCAATTTGGCACATAAGCCGATCCCTGCTGACTTTTGCAAGAATGGAAGCCGCGGCAATGCTGGCGGAAAGAGAATCACCTTTGACAATCGTTCTGGTTTCCATGCCAAGCTGCGGCATTCTGTTGCCATCCACCAGTGCACAGTCAGGTTTGGGGCTAAGTTTGCCAACTGCCCTTCGCATAGCGAGGAAAGTTGCCTGAAGAATGTTGATTTTGTCGATCTCAGCTTCTGTTGCAAAACCGATGCCCCAAGCAACCGCCGTTTTCACAATCACGTCATAAAGCGCTTCCCTTTTTTTGGGGGTCAGTTTTTTGGAATCATTCAGTCCTTCAATTTGCGCATGTTCCGGCAAAATAACAGCGGCTGCAAACACCGGCCCGGCCAAAGGGCCTCGTCCGGCTTCGTCAATCCCGCAAACCATCTTACAGCCATCGTTTCGGGCTGCGTTTTCGTAGAAAAACCAATCAGTCATCTGCCACTCCGGCTTTTTCTAATGTAATTCTGCCAATTTTACCTGCCCGGAATTCATCAAGAAAAACAGCTGCTGCGCGCTCTGTATCAATTTCTCCGCCGCGAATCAGCATACCCCGCTTTCTGCCGATTTGCTCGAGCAGCGCATACCCGTCAAAACCGGATATATCGCCCTCCAAACGGTATCGGCCAACCAAAAGTTTTGCATAACTGTCCCGCAGAATCTCAAGCAAATGGCAGGCAAGGGTTTCCATATCTATTATATCATCCTTAATTGCCCCGGTAAACGCCAGATGTTCTCCAACCATAGGATCTTCAAACTTTGGCCACAGAATACCGGGAGTATCTAGGATTTCCATTTCTTTGCTTACCGGAAACCACTGGCTGCTGCGCGTAACACCGGGCTTGTCCGCAACAGATGCACGGTTATTTTTAGACAAGCGATTAATCAGAGAACTTTTTCCGGCATTTGGGATACCTGCCACGAGAACCCTGATTTTACGCCCCGTCATGCCCTTTTCCTTCCATGCTGCAAGCTTTTCCGCAAGAACGGTTTTCACAAGCGGCAAAAACTCATTCAGCCCGCTTCCCGTGCGACAATTCACCGCAATAGCACCTTGGCCGCGTTTCTGAAAAAAGGAAAGCCATTCTTTGGTTAGGGATGGGTCGGCCAAATCGGCTTTATTGAAAAGTATAACACGTGGTTTTTCTCCTGCCAATTGGTCTAAATCCGGATTTCGGCTGCTGTATGGAATTCGAGCATCGATAACCTCGGCCACCGCATCCACCAGCTTAATATTTTTTTCCATCTGCCTGCGGGTTTTTGCCATATGGCCGGGATACCATTGAATTGGCCGACCTTCCTGCATGGAAATTTCCTCCTTTTACGAATTCACTTTCCCAAAACGGTCAAACGGATACACAATCCATTCAGCTTTGCCGAGAATAAAGCGCTGATCCACCATTCCCACGTCACGGCTTCGGCTGTCATTGGAGACCATACGGTTGTCCCCCAAAACAAAGACGCAGCCCTTTGGTACGGTAAGCGGAAACCGGTAATCGGATGGCTGTTTTGTAATCCCGTTTTTTATATAGCGGGATTCGTCCAAACGCTTTCCGTCAACAATAACCGTACCCGTTGAAAAATCGATGTCTACCGTTTGATTTTCCAGCGCAATCACACGCTTGATAATCGGTTCAGAAAGCCCCTGCGTATGAGTAATGACAACAATATCACCCTGATGAGGCTTATAAAACTCACTAAATAGGAGAACTCTGTCCCCGGAATGCAGATTGGGAAGCATGGAAGGACCACTAACCTTGACCACTCTCATAGCAAAGGAAAACAAAAACGTCACGATAATCAGGGCACAAATCAGTGCCTCCATCCATTCATAGCAGCATATGACAAAACCGCTTTTTTGAAACGGTCTTTTTTCCTTTTCAGCTTCCGGTTCCGTTTTCTCCAAAGGGAAGTCAACTCCTTGCCAAATTAAATCTCACGCTATCTTGCAACCGAATGAAATGGATTTAAAAGGAAAACAACTTTGCCAATTACATACCGGCAGTCTACCATGCCTACCTCTTGGAATCGGCTATCCTCCGATATTGTTCGGTTGTCTCCCAAAACAAAAATGTGACCCTCCGGAACTTTCTGCGGAAAAGTGACATCGTACTGATCTTTCGTAATACCATTTTGGATATATGCCGATTCGTCGAGCTCTTTGCCGTCCACCGAAACAACACCCGTTGTAAAGTTAATGTCTACCGTCTGTCCTCCTGTTGCAATAACCCGTTTGATAATCCGTTCCTTTAGTCCGGTTCCATTTGCATCAATAACAACGACATCCCCCATGGAAAAATTTCTGTCCAAGCAAGAGACAAGCACTCGGTTGCCGTTGTTAAAATTCGGTTGCATGGAGTCCCCGTCCACAACAATATTAACACGGAACAAAAAAACACACAGCACCATAATGACAGACATCGAAAGAATCAGGGCTTCCACCCACTCATAGCAATTTTCAGCCAGATTTCTCCGCACGGTATTCGTTTTCTGTGCAAGATCGGGATCCGACATATCTTTCATACCATATCCTCCGATCAAAAAGAACAAAAAAGGGACACCGAAATGTCCCTTCACAAACATCGTTATGAATTCCCTTACCGAATCTTGCTCTTAACCTTCGCTGCTTTACCTACGCGATCACGCAAATAATACAGCTTTGCTCTGCGGACACGGCCGCTGCGAATCACTTTGATCCCTTTCACATTTGGAGAGTGCAGCGGAAATACTCTTTCTACGCCTACACCGTAAGAAACGCGGCGTACAGTAAAAGTCTCTCCTACTCCGGAACCTTTGCGAGCAATCACAGTGCCCTCAAAAGCCTGAATTCTTTCACGATCGCCTTCGCGGATATTAACATCTACCCGCACAGTGTCGCCGACTTCAAATGCAGGCAACTCTGACTTCATTGAATCTTGTGCAATTAATTTTAATGCGTCCATTCATAATCCTCCTAAATTTCAGACATTCATGCCGGCGGCAGAGGACTGTCCGTTTCAATGCCCTGGGTTTTAGGCGTTGAATCCCATCGGGTTTTCCCGACGGATCTCAAATGCCTTTTTATCATATCACATTCTGGATAACTGCGCAACTGTTTTTATTACCTATTTTCAGTTAAAGTTAAAAATATTTTCCTTTTTTAAAAACCAACATAAACATTAAATAACAGCAAACTAACAACAAAGTAAAATTTCCCGGGGAACGAAACAACACTAAAAATCCAACGGCAGAAAGAGGAAGCAGCACCAAAAACGAAAGAATTTCAACCGTTCTTGCCGCTGCATCCGGTTCCAAGCACATACACAAAAGAGCGTAAATGGCCTGTCCTCCGTCAAGTGGTTCTATAGGCAAAAGGTTAAATAAAAATAAAGCGGTATTGGCCAAAACCAATTTTTTTGCCGCTGAACCGCAGACAACGAAAAAAAGTCCTGCGGCCAGCAGATTGGCTGCGGGCCCGGCCAGTGACACCACTGCATCTCTTAAATATCCGTGGTCCGGTCGGGAAGTCCGAACAATATCAATACCGAAGGCATTAAAGCGGATTTTTTCCGGCACACTGTCAAAGGCATACATAAAACAAAGGTGGCTGCATTCGTGAAGAGCCGTCGCCGCCAAACCCGCCGCAGCAACTCCGCTTGTGTCAAACAGGAGCAAAATGGCAATCAGCAAAAAGAAAAAGTAGCTGAAAGAAACCTGACATCTGCCGATTGTAAAGCTCATGACGAAACCGGTGAGGACGCTTCATTCCCCACCGCAGAAGAAGCATTTGAACTGCTTTGCTGTGTCTGGCTGGAAGCATCTGCACCGGATGACACATTGGATTGTTCGTTCGGCAATATCGAATCAGAAGCATTTTCTTGTGGCTGTGAGGTGACAAAATCTGTTCCATTTTCGGAAGCGGATGACGAGACTTGTGGAGTCTGACTGCTGCTTTCCCCCCTAGAAGCGGAAAGTGTGGACCACAAATCAATCACCACATGTTTTATATTGTCCATCTGCGGCTGGGGCACAATCGAATCATTGAGCGACTCAAAATACCACTGTCTTACTTTCTGATACATGTCACCTCCATTGAGGCGCAGGGCAACCGCCCCTATTAATATTGCTGTGCAGGCAATGATTTGAATCGTTGTAAGAAGCCGAGTGCTTCCTTTTCGGCTTAATTGTTCATCTTCCGGCTCTGTTTCCTCCATTTCATACAGTTCCTCTTCCACATCGTCCGGATCTTCCCACGTGTTTCGAGCCTTTGAACCGGTAACCACCGGATGCTGTTTTTTCCGCTGCGTGTCCATTCTCGCATTTTGCTTCATATGAAGTCCTCCTGAAAGTTACGTTCAAATAATCATATGAAAAAATGCGCAGAAACAGAACCAAATCAAAATATAACCCCAATACGGCTAAATTTCCTGTTAAACATTCTTGTAAAAGACAGATACTTTTGCTAAGATACACTTAGATTTAGAAAAGAGGGATAAAGTATGAATCTTGCTTTAACACAAATGGCACAGAAAAAAATTGAATCTGCGGTAAAAGCCTTAAAAGCCAATCGTTTTGATGCGCGTTTTGTACCGAATCGGGAAGAACTTTTGAAAATTCTGGATGAGATGATTCCCGAAAACGCCGTCGTTGCAAACGGAGGGTCTGTTACCTTAAGCGAAACCGGAGTGATGGACTTTCTGCGGAGCGGAAAATTTCAATATTTGGACCGTTATCGCGAAGGTATGACAGCAGAAGAAAGACGTGAAATTTTTCTTCGCTCTCTGGATTGTGACTGGTATTTTACCAGTTCCAATGCAATTACAATGGATGGACAACTCTATAATATCGACGGCAATTCCAACCGCATAGCGGCAATCGCTTACGGCCCCAGAAATGTGGTAGTAATCGCCGGCGTCAACAAATTGGTGCAGAACCTTGCTGAAGCGGAAAGCCGAGTCAAAAACTGGTCCGTTGCTGCCAACTGCTACCGCCTGAATGTCCACACCACCGGCTGTTCCATCACAGGCCAATGCACCGACTGCAAAAGTCCGGACCGCATGTGCTGCAATACGCTCATCAGCAGCTTTCAGCGCGAACCCGGCAGGGTAAAAGTCTTCCTTCTGCCTGAAACACTTGGTTATTAATTTTCTCGTTATCGAAAACAGCCCCCGCCTTTTATTCGGCAGGGGCTGTTTATTTTAGATGATTTTAATTTTTATGTTTGGACTGAATGTATTCATCAATGGAACGAGCCGCAGCCTTGCCGCCGCCCATTGCAAGGATAACGGTTGCCGCACCGCTGACAGCATCTCCTGCAGCATAGACACCTTCGCGGGAAGTCTGCATAGTTTCTTCATTAACAACGATACAGCCGCGTTTATTGGCTTCCAGTCCCTCGGTTGTTGTACGGATGAGTGGGTTCGGTGAATTGCCGATTGCCATGATAACACAGTCAACCGGAATCTCAAAGTTTGAACCTTCCACCGGAATGGGTTTACGACGTCCGGATTCATCCGGCTCTCCAAGTTCCATACGAACGCATTCGATGGATTTGACCTTACCGTTTTCATCGCCGTGAATCGCTACGGGGTTGCAGAGCAGATTAAACTCGACACCCTCTTCTTTTGCATGGTGAACTTCTTCCCGACGTGCCGGCATCTGTTCTTCCGCACGGCGATAGACAATGTGGACTTTGTCAGCACCCAAACGCAAAGCAGTTCTGGCAGCGTCCATAGCAACGTTTCCTCCGCCGATTACCGCCACTTGCTTTGGTTCAATCATCGGTGTATCATATTCCGGCTTATATGCTTTCATGAGGTTAACACGAGTGAGAAATTCATTGGCAGAATAAACGCCAACCAAACCTTCTCCCGGAATATTCATAAATCTGGGCAAACCGGCACCGGTTCCTACAAAAATAGCCTCATAGCCCATGTCGAACAGCTCATCGACAGAAAGGACTTTTCCGATTACCATATCGGTTTTAATTTCGACACCCTTCTGTTTCAGGGCATCCACTTCCTTCTGCACAATCTCCTTTGGCAGACGGAACTGCGGAATCCCGTACATCAAAACGCCGCCGGGTGCATGCAGAGCCTCAAACACTGTGACGGAGTATCCTTTAGCAGCAAGGTCTCCCGCACAGGTCAAACCGGCCGGGCCTGCGCCGATAATGGCAACCTTGTGACCGTTTTTCTCCACATGGAATTCTTCTTCTTTTCCGTGTTGCATATGCCAATCCGCTGCAAAACGCTCCAAGCGTCCGATGCCAACCGGCTCACCTTTAATACCGCGTACGCAGTTATGTTCACACTGATTTTCCTGTGGGCAAACACGGCCGCAGACGGCAGGCAGAGAATTTGTCAATTTAATTGTTTGATAGGCGCCTTCCATATCTCCCTGCGCAATACAGCGGATAAAATCCGGAATATGCACGCCTACCGGACAGCCGGAAACACATGGCTGGTGTTTACAATGAAGGCAGCGTTCCGCTTCTTCTTTTGCCATTGCTTCCGTATACCCAAGCGCCACTTCGTCAAAATTTTTACTGCGAACATTTGGTTCTTGCTCTGGCATTGGTGTTTTTTTCGGATTCATATTAGGCATTGTCTACACTCTCCATCAAATGACATTTATAATCGTGAGCTGCTTTCTTTTCCATCTCGGAATATGTTTTGGCACGCTTGATGGCTTCATCAAAGTCCACTTCATGTCCGTCAAAATCCGGGCCGTCCACACAGGCAAATTTCGTTTTTCCGCCAACAGTCAGGCGGCATCCGCCGCACATGCCGGTTCCGTCAATCATAATCGGGTTCATGCTGACAATCGTTTTGATTCCATATTCTTTTGTCAAATTGCAAACAGCACGCATCATAACCAAAGGTCCGATTGCAACAACAAGATCATACCCGGCACCGGCTTCAATGTTTTTCTTCAGCGCATCTGTAACAAATCCTTTATTTCCATTGGAACCGTCATCGGTCATAATGATTAGATTGTCGCTCGCCGCACGCATCTCATCCTCAAGGATAATAATATCCTTATTGCGGAAGCCTGCAATCATATCCACCTTTGTACCTAACTGGTGCAGTGTTTTGGCCTGTGGATAAGCTATTGCGCATCCTGCACCACCGCCGACAACAGCAGCTTTTTTGTAGCCTTCCAGTTCGGATGCTTTTCCGAGCGGACCGATGAAATCGAGGATTGCATCGCCAACATTAAGCTGATCGAGCATCATCGTCGTTTTTCCAACGATTTGATAAATAATGGTGACAGTGCCCTTTTCCCTGTCATAATCCGCAATGGTTAACGGAATTCTTTCCCCAAACTCATTTACACGCAGAATAATGAACTGACCCGCCTTTGCCTTTTTGGCAATAAAAGGTGCATCGACTACCATAAGCGTCATGGAGTCGTTGAGCTTTCTTTTTTCTAAAATAGGAAACATAATTTCAACTCCTATTAAGATTGATAAATTTTATACGAATATATGAATAATTATTGCATACTCTTCTGGATTTTGCAATAGTAAATTTATCCTTGCCTATCTGTATCAATTTAATAAAAAAATCGCTTTTACTTAAAAAAACACAGCAATTGTGTTTGTTATATCAAAGAAAAAGGCAGGCTATCACGCCCGCCTTTATAAAAGCCGCAGTTTTTTGAAACAGTGCTGCAACTGTTATGTTATGAATACTTGACACTCTGCTCAAAATTTCTCATTTGCTCAAACCGGAGCACGCAGCTTGCCTTCAACGTCTGCTCGGAATAAACATTATACCTTGGGATAGAAGCCGGACGGAGTCTCCGAAAGATTAATCATAATATTTTTCATCTGGCTGTAATGGTCTAAAATGACTTTATGCGTTTCGCGGCCAATACCAGACTGTTTATAGCCGCCGAACGGCGCACCTGCGGGAATCGAATTATATGTATTAATCCACATCCTCCCTGTTTCCACTGCGCGAGACACACGAATTGCACGGTTAATATCACGAGTCCAAACAGCACCGCCCAGCCCGTAGACGCTGTCATTTGCCATTTGTATGACTTCTTCCTCCGTCTTAAATTTAATCACAACGGCAACAGGGCCAAATATTTCTTCCTGAGCAACACGCATTTTGTTGTCGACGTCAGTCAGCAGGGTTGGCTGCATAAAATAGCCTTTGTCAAGGCCGTTCTCCATAATTCGTTTTCCGCCGCAGGCAACATGTGCTCCTTCTTTCTTCCCAATGTCCACGTAGGAAAGAACTTTTTTCATCTGCGCTTCGTCAATCAAAGAGCCCATCTGTACATTTTCTTCCCACGGCAAACCGACTTTTACATGCTCAAACGCTTGAACTGCTTCATCCACAAAGCGGTCATAAATATCCTCTTGAACAAATACACGCGACCCTGCACAGCAGACTTGTCCTTGATTGAACAATATGCCGAGCTGGAGGCCATCCATAGCCATATCCCAATCGCAGTCCGCAAAGAAAATGTTGGCCGATTTCCCTCCTAACTCCAGTGTGGCCGGAATCAGTTTGTCTGCAGCAGCGCGGGCAATATTTCGGCCAACTTCCGTTGAACCCGTAAAAGCAAGTTTGCGGAATCCTTTATGTTCTAACATATAATTGCCGGATTTTGAGCCGTGGCCCGTAATAACATTAACAACACCGTGAGGCAAAATTCCATCAATGAGCTTCATCAGCTCCAAAACACTTAAAGAAGTCTGACTGGAAGGCTTCAAAACCACGCAGCATCCTGCGGCAAGCGCCGGAGCAAGTTTCCATGCTGCCATCAGGAACGGGAAATTCCACGGAATGATTTGCCCAACTACGCCAATCGGTTCGCGGAGAATCAGACTGAGTGTATTATTGTCCAGCATCGTAGCGGAGCCTTCTTCCGCACGGATGCAGGCCGCAAAATAGCGGAAATGATCTGCAGCCATCGGAACATCCATTCCCATGGTTTCTCTGATTGGCTTACCATTGTCAAGTGTTTCTATCATAGCAAGATGCTCTTTATTTTGATCGATAACATCTGCAATCTTCATCAGCATATCGGCTCGTTCCGATGCCGTTGTTTTCTTCCAGCTTTCCCAAGCAGCCCATGCAGCATCGACAGCCCGATCAACATCTTTTTTGCTGGCTTCCGCGCACACAGAGAGTACTTCTCCATTTGCAGGACAAATAGATTGAAAAGTTTCGCCCTGTTCGGATTCTACCCATTTACCGTCAATATACAGGCCATAACGATCCGCTGCTAATTTTTTCATTCTTTAAAGACTCCTTTCATGTTTTTCTGTTTCCAGTATAATACTTTTGATGTTATTTGTAAATAATGTATAATAAAGTAGTTAATTTAACAATCTTTTTCGTCATATTGATAAAAAATCGACAAACTTCGTCTCATTTTAGACAATTTACAATATTGTGTCATTATTAGAAATTTATAAAAGACAGAAAGGGTAGATTGTAAAATGAAATTGAACACATAAAAAGATTCCATAGCGCTCAGGGATCTGTTAGGATAAAGTTACTACACTGAATACTGACAGAAAGGCCTGAACACTATGGACAAGAACCATTCTATCATAAATATCGAAGAACGCAAGAGGGGACAGCATCTTAGAGCAGAAGAGCGTGGCGCAATCCAACAGTTAAAGAAGATGGGATTTAGCAATCGAAAGATTGCTCGTGCAATCAATTGCAGCCCTTCTACCGTAGGCTATGAGCTGCGGCGTGGCACGCCGGAATACTCCGGCCGTGGGCGCAAACCCGGCTACTCAGCCAAACGTGGAGCTGCAGTATACAAGGAGAATCGCAGTCGCTGCCATCGCCCTAGAACGGTATCCGGGGACTCTGACTTCATTCGTTGGATGGTCAAAAAGGTTCGCAAATATAATTGGTCCTTTGATGAGTGCGTAGGTCGGGCACGGCGCGAACACCGTTTTCCGGTTAAGGAAATCCCCTGTACTAAAACTCTGTATAACATGCTGTGGAAGGGGGAATTACCACTCACGCTATTTGAACTCCCTGAGGTATTAAGCAGGCATTCTCGCAGAAAACCACGGCTTTCTAAGCGTATCAATGGGAAATCCATTGATTGGCGGCCACCTGAGGTAGCAGAGCGGAACACATTTGGACACTGGGAATCTGATACGGTACTGGGCCGAAAAAGAAGTGGTGAGGCAGCTGTATTTACCATTGTAGAGCGGCTGACAGGTTATTATCTTTCCATTCGGATTGACGGCAAAACAACCACCGGTGTTGCCAGTGCCATGGAACAGCTAAAGGAACAGTATGGCGAGAAATTCCCCCAGGTATTTCGCAGTATTACCACAGACAATGGCAGTGAGTTTGCCGCATTTTCGGCCTTTGAAGAACTAGGCACGGCAATCTACTTTGCTCATCCCTATTCTGCTTGGGAACGACCTGTAAATGAGAGGACCAATCGCATACTACGAAAATATATCCCAAAGGGTTGCTCTATCAATGACGTTTCTGCCGAACAAATCTTAATGTTTGCCGATGAGATAAACGCCACGCCCAGGAAACGATTAGCTTATCAGACCCCTGAGGAACTGTTCGATGCACAATTGGACAGAATTTACACTTCCAACCAGTAAATAACTTTATCTAGTGAAAGTGTTCAATTTGTTATTGCAATTTAAGAAAAGACAGAAAGCCCCTGAAAACAAAATTTGTTCTCAGGGACTTTCTGTCTTAGCATTCCGCAAATGTATATATTAAAGGATGATACAAATTAAACCGTTGCAGCCTTCATTAATAATCCTTTCGATGGTTTCGCGAACCTTGTCACGCGCATCGTCCGGCATCCGCGTGAGCTTATTATGCAGGCCTTCGTTGACCAACTCATGCAGGCTTTTTCCAAAAATGTTGGACTCCCAGATTTGAGCCGGATTAGACTCAAATTCCTGCAGAATATACTCCACAAGTTCTTGGGACTGCTGCTCCGAACCGACAATCGGTGTAATCTCTGTTGTGATACGCGTCTTCATCATGTGGATGGACGGGGCCGCGGCTTTCAGCCGTATGCCATATTTATTGCCCTGCCGAATAATTTCCGGCTCATCCAGGCTAAGTTCTTCCACCGTGGGCATAACGATACCATAGCCGTTTTCCTCAACATCATGATATGCGTCTTTAATGCGGTCGTACTGTTTTTTCATTTCCGCCATCTGAAGCACCTGGTCCATCAGAGTGCCCTCATCATTAATTTCAAGTCCTGTTTTTTCGCCCAGCACTTTATAAAACAGATTGGGCTGAAGTGTAAGTCCGATACGCGCATGCCCGTTTCCAAGTTCGACGGATTCGGTTTTAGCAGAATCAACATATTCGCACTGACTGACTTCTCCAACAATGTTCTCCACCTCACGGATACGGCCAACTTTGGAAGCAGCCGTCTGAATGGCAGAATAAACAGTGCCGCGAAGCCAGTGGTCTTTTTCCAAACCGGAGAGCCATTTCGGCATGTCGAATCGAATCTCTCTGACCGGAAATTCAAACAGGATTTTCGCAAGAATCGTTCGAATTTCCGCCTCTTCCATTCGCAGGCAGTTAACGGGTAAAACAGGTACACCGTATTTGTTCTGCAATTGTTCTGCAAGCGCAGCGGCTTCACTGCTTTCCGGTTCAATGCAGTTGAGCAGAACAATAAATGGTTTATCAATTTTTTTCAATTCATCGATAACCCGTTCTTCTGCCTCCTCGTATTCCTCCCGTGGAATATCACTGATACTGCCATCCGTGGTGACAACCAGACCGATTGTCGAATGTTCTGTAATGACCTTTTTGGTGCCGATTTCCGCCGCCATGTTAAACGGGATTGGATCGTTATACCACGGGGTCATGACCATGCGCGGATTATCGTCTTCAATATATCCGAGCGAGCTTGGAACAATATATCCCACACAGTCAATCATCCTGACGGAAAACGTGGCTGTCTGATCAATATGGACGGTAACGGCCTGCTCCGGGACAAACTTCGGTTCCGTTGTCATAATCGTCCGTCCCGCGGCCGACTGCGGCATCTCGTCAACCGCTCGATCGCGCTTGTAGCTGGAGTCCATATTCGGAATAACAATCGTGTCCATAAAGCGCTTGATGAAAGTGGATTTGCCGGTTCTGACCGGGCCGACAACCCCTATGTATATATCACCGTTTGTGCGCTCCGAAATATCTTTATAAATATTGCTGCCGTGTTCTTCCATTTTACCTCCCCCTCAGGCTGAGTTATTTTTCCGGTACAGATTCACCGTTATTTACATAGGAATTAACAGCATTCCTCTGTTTTCCATCACTTCACCGGTGATTCCGTTTTCCTGTTTGATGGTATCCACTGAAGTACGATAACTGCGGGCGATATCCCAAAGATTTTCGCCGGCATCGGCATAGTAAATACACAGGGCTGCTGAATTATCGCGGGCCACCGGGTTTTCTTCGTCCGCCGTAACTGCCGTGATTGCTTTATAGGTATATCGGTTGTAAATTTCCGCAGTCAGGCGCAGTTCGGTTTTAGCTTCGATTCCGCTGCCCATGATTCGGAAACTGATTCCGCCCACAGCAACCTGCGCATCGCATTTCAAATTATCGCCGGAACTGTCGCAGGCACGGGCATATTCAAAATCGATTAGTCGTTCAAAATAGAATGGTTTGTTTTCTTCATCCAAAGCCAGAACACACAGATTGTATTTTCCCTTAAAAACAATCTGTCCTCCTTGAACCTCCGCTGCAGCACTGCCCATTTCACTCCAGATATCTATCACCCGGGAAACCGTACTGTCCTCCGGAGAAATTGTGCTTTTATGTACCGTGGTATCTCCAACCAGTTCCGATAGATTCTCCATCGTTTTTTGTTTAGACTCAATGTTCAAATCATAATCCCTAGAATAAGCATCGTTGACCACCGTAATCTGCGACTGCTGATAGGCGGCTGCACTTGCAAAAAGGCGAATCTGGGTATCAAAAAATGTCTTGTCACCGGAGTAATCGTTTTTAATCTGCGCTTCCACCCCGACGACTTCGAGTTTTACATCGCACAGGCAGTCATCTGTCACGCCTTCGCAGTCGAGCATCTGGCTAAACGGAATTGTAAATTCCATTGCCTCCGGAACACTGTTTTCTTCCACCGTTTCGTAAAGGAATTTTACACACACTTCGCCTTTTACCACCAGTTTTTCCGCAGCTACTTTAAAATCCTGAAGAACAGCAAACGCATTGGTACGCATGATGCTGTCGGCCGGAGGTTTGCCGTCGCCCAATTCAAGAATTTCATCCACACTGAACTGCTGCTGGCAGAAGCCAACCAAATTGTTCACACGCATCGTATCTTTCAGCTGCTCAACATCTGAGCCATCAATGTTGCTGACAATTTCGCTGCGTCCCTGCGCCACCACCTTGGCGCAGAGCGAAAACGCGCCATGAATATCCAAGCGCCGCGGGCTGGTCGCACGGCAGTTAATATATTCCACCCGCGGGAAAGCATAAATCTGCGCATTTTCAGCCGTCTGCTTTAAAGCAATTTCCGCCGAAAAGGTATCGGTACTGTCGCAGAAGCGTATCCGCATCCCGTCCGGGTCAAGATAAAAGACCTTTACGGTAAAGCCTCCCTCCAGCAGCAAACGGTCGCCGGTAATCGACCGTGACCCTATTTTCGGGTAAATCTGGCATTTCAAAATTCGCTGTATATCCGGGCAGTAATCCGGAAGGCTGATGTTTAGATCGACAGGCTGTTCTTGGCATCCATCGAAAACCACTTCGCCGACTGCCATTGCCTCGCGGTCAAGCATATAATCCATAGAGGCCCTCTCCTTTTTTTAATTCTACGTAATTGTTATTCGAGTCTTGTCTAATTTATACCTCATAAACGAAAAAAATCGGCACTCATTATTTTGTAAAAAAATAAAACCCCCGGTAAACCGGGGGCTGGCAAAATTTAAGATTCCTTTTTAATGTTGAACATTCTGCGCAGCAAAAAACTCCAGAACTTCGAACTACGAACTACAACAACCTTCATGGATGTATCCCTCCCGGAATTATGTTCAGCACCCTTTAAAAAGAGCGATGCCCAGCGCAATAATGATAATGGATGCTATAAACATGATTAATCCGATGGGGCAAAAGCAGGAAAGAAGCAGTCCGAGACCGAATGCCACAGTATAATGTGCCCAGTTTTTTGAGCAGCATTTATTTCTGCCTCCCATACACTCACCGCCCCGCCGTAATTTTATGTTCTAATTTCAGTATATACAGCGGGGAAAAATATGTGCAAAGGAGTTTAGCTTTAGAATTGCACAAAAATCAGGGCGTTTCCATCGTGAACGTAAATTTCAGCTTCATCACTCTCGGTCCGATTGCTGACACCCAGAGGATTATCGGAATGAAGTAAAGCTTTTGTTAGGGGATATTTTAGACCGATATAACTGACTCTGCATGCGGAACATCCAAAGGGAAAGACGGATACTGTTGCACCCTTGACGCCACTGAGAGTTAAGCATCCGCCGGAAAGCAGAAATACCTTGCAGGTTTCGCCAATTAATACCGCTTTACAGCCATGATTGCACAGATACTGCAGAACACAAAAGTTCGCATACGAATGGTCTATGCGTTCGCCGCCCAACACGCCGAGCAATATAAAGTCTTGGTAGCCGCATTTCATACCTTCCCTGACCGCAGCCAAAGTGTCCGTTTCATCTTTTTCCACATTGAGCCGAATGGTTTCCGTCTGCACAGGCATTTGACCTTGGTAAGAATCAAAATCACCGATGACTAGGTCCGGCTTTATACCAAAACGGTTTGCATTGTCCAATCCGCCGTCTGCACAGATGATATAGCATTCTTCCAGATTGTATTCCTGAAAAATTTTCCCGTTTTCAATTTTTACTGAACCAATCACAATGCACTTTACTTTTTTTGCCATTCTTTTATCCCATCCAATTCCCGATACATGGCTACATAGCTTTCATGTCTCGAACGGCTGATTGTACCTTCTTGTACTGCCTGCAACACTGCACAGCCCTTTTCGCAGGTATGGGAACAGGAAGAAAATCGGCACTGTCCAAGATAAGGAATAAATTCCGGAAAGCAATGCGGCAAATTTTTCTTATCGAGCACATGATTCTTTTCCAAGGTAATAGAGGAAAATCCCGGTGTATCCGCTACATAACCGCCATTTTCCAATTTTAGCAGTTCCACTTTTCGGGTAGTATGACGCCCTCGGCCCAATTTTCGGCTAATCTCTCCGGTTTGAAGATTCAAATCTTGAAACATGCAATTTAGCAAAGTTGATTTGCCTACGCCGGAGTTGCCGGTAAACGCCGTTATTTTTCCCGGCAAAATCCGCTTCACATCTTCAACGCCTTCACCTGTTTTGCAAGATACGCCAAAACAACGAATTCCTGTGGCAGAATATATTTCCTGTAAGGGTTCTGCCGGCATAAGATCGCTTTTCGTAAAAACAAGAATTGGTTCAATTCCCTTGTCCAACGCCATGGCAATGGTGCGGTCCGTATTTAAAAAGTTTGGCGATGGTTCACAGGAAGATACAACAATAACCAACTGATCTAAATTAGCAACCGGAGGGCGAAACAGAAAATTACGGCGCGGCAATATCTCTTCAATCGCTCCAGTGCCGTCCGGTTCAGCGGAAATATTGACTAAATCACCCGCAAGCGGTGTTATCCCATTTTTTCTAAAAATTCCTCTTGCTCTGCATTCATAAATCCGATCGGCGGTTTCCACCGAATAGAAACCGCCGATTCCCTGCAAAATCAATCCCTGAATCATCCCATCAATCATCCTCCGGCTCATTAACAGCATCTGTCTCATCTTCGCTGGAAGGATTCTGAGAGGAAGAATTCTGGTTTGGATCTACATAATCCGTATACCAATCTTTTTTTGCTTCTCCCGTATCAAAATTCAGAGAATAAATATTGTATTTTTTTCCATCCAACGTAATGGTCAGCGTCTCGATTCCGCTGGTGCCGGTAAAGTTCAATTCACACACATCGTTAAAAGAAGGATTGACGGTTTTAGTAACCACTAGGTCATTGCCGAGATAACCTTTGAGTTGAATATCGTGGGTCACATCTTTTGGAAGCTGGACATAAACGGTAATCGTTTTTTGGGCCGGACCGGAACTGACAATCAGATTCACTGTACTGCCTTCATCTAATTTCACGCCGTTGAGCGGATCGGTCTCAATTACCGTGCCTTCTGCTTGATCACTTTCTTGTTCCTTCACTTCTCCAACCGTTAAACCTGCTGCTGTGATCATCTTTTTTGCGTCTTCCAATGTCTGACCCGCTACATTTGGCACAGGAACTTTCTTAATTTCCGGTCCTGAGCTGACATAAACGTAAATAGTATCTTCGCCCACCGTCACCTCTGCTTTTGGGGACGGTTCCGTACGAATTACGGTTCCCTCATCGACTGTATCACTCGGTATTGTCAAAATTTTATAGTCCAAACCAAGTTTTTGCAGTGCAGCTTCAACATCCTCCTGAGAACTTCCGGAGTAATCTTCAAGGGTCAGCGTCGGGCTGCCGGTACTTACAGTCAATGTAACAACCGCGTTTTCCTTCACCGTTGTTCCGGCTTTCGGCAATTGATCTAAAATTGTGCCTTCTGCCGCATCCGGGTCACTTTTTTGTTCTTGTTCAAAAGTAAAACTGTAAGTGGGGTCATCCAACACTTCATTAATATTCTTGCCTACAAAATTTGGCAGCTCAACATCTTTCGGGCCGGAATTCAAGCTCTTCATTAACGCGGCAATACCAAAACTGACGGTAACAATCAGAAAAGCCGCTGCAATACCGGCGATAATGAAAACAGCAACCGGTTTTTTCTTTCTAACCGGCTCTTCATCCAAATCTTCTTCATACTCATAATCATAGTCGTAATCGTAATTGTCATGATAGCTATCCGGATCATTATTTTTTACGGAGTTAATTGCATCAATATATTTCGTCGGCTTTTCATCGATAAAATATTTATACTGAAATTTCGTGCTTGGATTTCTCCGGAATACTTCAATATCCCGCAGCATTTCCGCGGCAGAACCATAGCGCTGCTCCGGATTTTTCTGCATTGCCTTCAGTGTGATTTCTTCCAGTCCCTCCGGGATGGATGGATTTAGCTCGCGCAGGGGTTTCGGATCTGTTTGCAGCTGCATGATGGCAACCGAAACAGCATTATCAGCTTCAAAAGGAAGCTGACCGGTCAGCATTTCATACAGCATAACACCAACCGAATAGATATCCGTTTTTTCATCCGTCATATCACCGCGCGCCTGTTCGGGTGCAATATAATGGACGGAACCGATTGCCTTATCCGTCATCGTGCGAGTTTCGCTTCTGGAAAAGCGAGCAATGCCGAAATCTGTCACTTTAATGGTACCGTCCTGAAGCAGCATAATATTCTGCGGCTTAATATCTCTGTGAACAATCCCCTTTTCATGTGCATGTTGAAGGGCTCGCAGAATTTGAACCGTGAAGTGAATTGCTTCCTTCCACTTAATTTTTTTCTGCTGATCCAAATATTCCTTCAGCGTAATGCCGTCAATATACTCTTCTACAATATATTGAATCCTATCGCCAAAACTGACATCAAACACCTTGACAATATTCGGATGGGACAATACGGCAATTGCTTTAGACTCATTTTTAAAACGCCGAATAAAATCTTTGTTGCCTAAAAATTCATCTTTTAAAATTTTAAGGGCCACAGTTCGGTCGTCAATCGTATCGTAGGCGCGGTAAACCACAGCCATTCCTCCGACGCCGATCAACTCATGTATCTCATAGCGTCCATCAAGCCGTTTACCGGTATATTTATCCATGCAATCAACTCCTTAGCGGCTCAATTTTCTATGACGGTGACAGTGATATTATCACTGCCGCCCGCCTGCTTGGCCAAAGCGATAAGACGCGCTGTTAGTTCATCGGCGTCTAATTCTTTTGCAAGGAGAAAAATTTGTTCTTCATCCACGTTGTTTGTCAGACCGTCGGTACAAATGAGCAGTCGGTCGCCAACAGAAAACGGAACTTCACAATAATCCGTTTGAAGAAAAGAATCCACACCCAACGCCCGAGTGATGATATTCTTCTGCGGATGTTTTTTCGCTTCCTGAGCGGTCAGGTCTCCTTTATCTACCATTTCCTGAACCATGGAGTGGTCTGTAGTCAGTTGGCGGATATCGTCCGGAGTAATTAAATAAGCGCGGCTGTCGCCGGCGTGCGCGATGTGCGCTACCCCATTGGATACGACTGCAACTACAACAGTCGTCCCCATTCCGGTTAGGGATTCATCCATATCTGCCTTCTCATGAACTGCATCATTGGCATTGCGTATTGCGTCCGAAATCAAATTTCGAATTCCAGATGCAGAAATTTCAGCGGAATAACCGGAAACAATCTGCTCAGAAATACGTTCCACAGCAATTCCGCTGGCAACATCACCGCCGTTTGCACCTCCCATTCCGTCACAAACAACAGCCCAAGCCGCACCGTCCGGAAGAAGGCCGCTTTTGCACGCATCCTCATTTGATTTTCTAACAAGGCCAATATCACTTTTACTGAATATTTTCAACATTGGCCACCTCCTCATTGAATCTGCGCTTCAGCTGGCCGCAGGAGGCCTGAATATCCGCTCCCAGCGTTCTGCGCACCGTTGCGGTAAGTCCATGTTTTAACAAAATCGCCTGAAAAATTCGCAGCCGATCCCGCGAACTCTTGCGAAAGGACGAACCATTCACATGGTTGACCGGAATCAAATTCACATGGCAAAGCATACCGCGCAGCCTTCTGGCAAGTTCTTCTGCGCATTGAGCGCTGTCGTTAACTCCTTCCATCATGGCATATTCAAAAGAAATACGGCGTCCGGTCTGTTTGATATAGTACCGGCATGCCTGAAGCAGTTCATCAATATTCCACCTGCGGTTTATAGGCATAATTTGAGAACGAATGCGATTATTCGGCGCATGCAATGACACCGAAAGTGTTAGCTGATATTTCTTTTCCGCAAGGTCGTATATTTTGTCTACAACACCGCAGGTTGAAAGAGAAATATGCCGCATTCCTATATTCATACCCTCTTTTGAGGTAACAAGCTCCAAAAAACGGAGGACTGCTTCATAATTATCCAAAGGTTCGCCCATACCCATTAAAACAATATTGGAAATACGCTCACCGGTATCGATTTGGGCTGCCTGAATTTGTGACAGCATCTCGGAAGCGGTTAAATTCCGAGAAAAGCCGCTCTTCCCGGTTGCGCAGAACGCGCAATTCATTCTGCATCCAACCTGCGTGGAAATGCAGATAGTCCGGCCGTGGTGGTAGCGCATCAGCACACCTTCAACCATTTCACCGTCGTGAAAGCGAAACAAATACTTGATTGTATCATCAAGCTTTGAACAGTATTTACGTTCTATTCCGGCAGCGGCTATGTAATACTCAGCCGCCAGCTTCGTGCGGAATTCCCGGGGAAGATTCGTCATTTCCTCGAAATCGGAAACACCCCTATGGAGCCAGTGATACACTTGCAACGCGCGAAAAGCCGGCTGCCCGGCAAACGCAGTTTTCATTTCACTGAGCGTCATCGATTTTAAGTCTGTGCGGTTCAAAATAACCTCCTACTTTTTACGAAACGCCGCGAGAAAAAAGCCATCAGTGCCATGAATATGCGGCAGAAACGTCATCTGATATTCCGGTTCCTCCACCGCATGGCAAAAATGCTTTGGCAGGGAAAGCGGATGGGGCAAAAATTCGGGATGAGAAGCCAAAAAACGGCCTGCTACTGCCCCATTTTCCTTTGGATTCAGTGTGCAGGTACTGTAAAACAACAGCCCTCCATCTTTGACTAATTCGGATGATTTACACAGAATAAGGTACTGCAAATCGGGCAGGCTGTCAATAGGCTGCGGGGATTTAAAACGAATCTCCGGCTTTCTTCTTAAAACGCCAAGGCCGGAACACGGCACGTCACAAAGCACTCTGTCCGCCTTATTCGGATTGATTTTTGGGGCCGCTGCATCACGAACCTCGGCTTTGATACAGGAAAGGCCAAGACGGTTGGCACCCTCTCGAATTAGGTGGACTTTCTTCGGATATTTATCATAAGCTAGAACATTGCCGCGGTTTTCCATCCGCTCAGCTATGGTAAATGTTTTGCCGCCCGGCGCAGCACAAACATCGATGACGGTTTCTCCGGGCTGTGGATCCACGAAAGCACAGAGAATCTGCGAGGAAAGGTCCTGAATATGGAATAGCCCATCTGTGTAACATTCACTTTCTGCTACATTAGCTCCGCTGAGAAACTGCACGGCGTAGTTCGGCCATGCCACACGCTCTGCGGCAGTTCCCTCCTGCCGAAGTCTTTCGATTAATTCTTCCTCTGAAGTGCGTGTATTATTCACACGAGCAAAAAGATTCGGTTTTTGCATCATGCTTTTTAACAGCTGCTGTGCCGTTTTTCTGCCATATGACTTGTTCCAAAGCGATATGATCCACTCCGGGCAGGAATACTCCACACTCAGCTTTTTAAGTTCCTTGGTATTTGGCGAAAAAGGCGGTATTTTCCCCCCACTTCGGATAAAACTTCTGAGAATTGCATTAATAAAGCCGGAAGCCCTTTTAGCACCGCAGGTCTTCGCAAGTTGAACGGATTCATTGACCGCTGCTGAAACAGGGATTTTAGTCAAATATAAAATTTGATATACACCGATTCTTAAAATCTCAAGAGCGGTTGGGGAAATTTTTTTCAGTGGAATGCTGGAAAAATGCTCAATCACATAATCGAGCGTGATTCTTCTTTCTAGTACACCATAAAAGATGGTTGTTGCCAACGATTTGTCTCTGGGTTCCAGCGAAGTGCTGGAAAGAACATGATCCAGCACCAAATTGGAATACGCGCCTTCCGCATCGACCCGTAGAAGAGCCTTCAGCGCCGCTTCCCGCGCACCCGCCATCAGCGGCGTCCTCTCCTGTTATTTGCAATGATTAAAAAACGAAGCAGCGTCATCAGCGCTGTAAAACTCGCCGCTAAATAGGTCATTGCAGCCGCACGAAGAACCTTTTTTGCCCCTTCGAGCTCATCCGGATAGAGAATTCCCGCGTCATTAAGGGCACGAATGGCACGTGAACTGGCATTGAACTCAACCGGAAGCGTAACAAACTGGAATAACACGACAAGGCTGTAAAGAACAATTCCCGTGTATACCACAAAATCATACTGAACGGGTAAAATCAGTCCGATGATAATCAGCGGCATGGAAAGTTGGGCACCAAAATTGGTCACAGGTACCAAAGCGGTTCGAATTTTATTTGGGAAATACCCTTCAGCATTTTGAATGGCATGCCCTGCTTCATGCGCAGCTACGCCGACTGCTGAAACGGAAACGGAGGAATAAACGGCTTCCGAAAGACTGATTGTATCATTTCTTGGGTCAAAATTATCGGTCAGATTTCCGGCAATTCGCTTAATAAACAAACGGTTGACCCCGCCGAAACGTGCTACACGTTCTGCGGCTTCTGCCCCGGTAATCTGATTTATAGTACGGACGCGCGAATATTTCGAAAAGGTTGAAGTAACCCGAGACTGCGCTATCATGGTGACAATTAGTGCGGGCACCATGATTAAAAAATATGTATAATCAAAGTAATAAAATCCGTACATATCAGCCAACCTCCTTTATTAGTTTCCCAAAATAATTCCATCCGCGGGGTGTCCGCGCAGAAAATCCGAACCTTTCATTTTTTTTCTGCCTTCCGGCTGAACTTCCAATAATTCCAATGCTGTTCCATCACCGCAGACAACTTTAAACTCTTTACCTGCAAGAATCTGACCCGGAATTCCTGCAGCAGTTCCTGCGAGGCGGGTTCGGTGAATTTTCAGCTTCTTTCCCTGATAGACAGTGCAAGCACTCGGCCAAGGGGACAGACCCCTTACCTGATTGTGAATCTGAACCGCTGTGCGCTTCCAATCGATGGGGGAACGCTCTTTTGTCAGCATGGGTGCATAACTTGATTCTGCGTCATTCTGAGGAACGGGGGTGACTGTTCCGGCTTCCAGCGCGGTAAGTGTTTTTACAATCAGATGCGCACCGATTTCAGAAAGCCGAACCGTCAATTCACCCGCAGTTTCCTCAGGGTCTATTTTCGTTTTCTCGCTAAGAAGAATATCGCCGGTGTCAAGTCCTTCGGCCATCTGCATCGTGGTAACACCTGTGACACTCTCTCCATCGAGAATAGCTTGCTGAATCGGTGCCGCACCGCGGTACTTAGGCAGTAAAGAAGCATGGACATTCACGCAGCCAAAACGGGGAAGTTCCAATATATTCTTGGGTAAAATTTTTCCATATGCCGCAACAACGATTACATCCGGTGCTATGCGGCGAAGAATTTCTTCCGTTTCTGCACTGCGCAGCGTATCCGGTTGGAATACGGGAATCCCGTTCTCCACGGCCAGAGTTTTAACAGGGGGTGCAGTTAAAATCTGTTTTCTTCCCACAGGTTTATCCCGACGCGTAAAGACAGCCGCAACCTCATGCCCGGCGTTAATCAGTGCTTGAAGGGGCGGAACCGCAAATTCCGGTGTTCCCATAAAAACGATTTTCAATTTCAGCCCTCCGGAGAATTTAATTGCTGCAACTCTTCCCTAGTTAACATTCTGACAACATGACTTAAAAACAAAATTCCATCCAAATGGTCAATTTCATGACAGGAAGCCGTTGCCAAAAGGTCTTCCCCTTCATATTCAAAAAACTTTCCGTTTCGGTCCTGGGCACGTACTTTAACGTGTTTCGGCCGCTTGGTGATTCCCCATTTGCCGGGAATGGAAAGACAGCCTTCCATCGTCTCTTGTTCTCCTGATTTTTCAAGAATTACAGGATTAATTAATTCTCTCACTCCTGCGCCGTCTCCTACATCAATGATGACTGCACGGCGAAGTACACCAACCTGAATAGCTGCTAAGCCAACACCGTTTGCCTCACGAAGCGTCTCTTTCATATCGTCCAGCAAAGTCCAAAGTCTTTTGTCAAATTTTTCAACCGGACGGCATTTTTTATGAAGAAACGGATCTTCTTCTGTTATAATGTTCCGTATTGCCAATGTTATTCCTCCGTTCTAAAAAATTGTTTCAGGATTCATATCCGCAAAAGCCGTCACATCCGCATGCTTTCGATCCGCCGAAAACTGAATCAGCAAATCAGAAATCATCTTGCGGATTCGTCTGTTGTTTCGGCATTTTACGATCAACTTATACCGATACCGATTACTCACACGTTCAATCCGCGCCGGTGACGGTCTGAGCACTCGCAGTGGCTGATCCGAATAGCTCTCCTGCGCAGTTTTGCACAAAAGTGTAAAGAAATCCATACTGGCCGCTTGAACCCTTTTTTCCTCCCGCCCAGCAAAACCGATGACGCAAATATCGGAATAAGGCGGATACAAAAGCGATTTGCGCAGTGCTATCTCCTGTTGGTAAAACTCCGTGTAATTTTGCTGGGCTGCGAGTTTTATAATCACATTTTCCGGAGTAAAAGTCTGTATCACAGCTTTTCCCTCATATTTTCCTCGCCCGGAACGTCCCACCACCTGCGTCAACAGGTCAAAGGCACGTTCATAGCTGCGGAAATCATCGCCGTAAAGCGCCTGATCAGCCGAAAGGACTCCCACTAGCGTTACATTCTCAAAATCAAGGCCCTTTGCAACCATCTGCGTTCCGATAATGATATCATATGCGCCTTCTGAAAACTGTTTTAATTTTTTGTCATAGGCAAACCGCGTCATTGTGGAATCCGCATCCAACCGCAGTATCCGCGCTTCCGGCAACAGCTGTGCCAGCTGTTCCTCCGCTCGCTGAGTTCCAAAGCCAGAATATCGCATCCGCTCGGCGTGACAGTTAGGGCATTCTCTTGTAAACGGAATTGAATAACCGCAGTAATGGCACATCAGACGGTTGTTTGCCGCGTGATATGTGAGGGAAATACTGCAGTTCGGACATGTGGCAACATGACCGCACGCGCGGCAGGAGGCAAATGTATTATATCCCCTTCGGTTCAATAATAAAATAGACTGCATTCCGTTTTCAAAATTTTTTCGAAGAGAGGCTGCCAAAGTTTCGCTGAGAATACCCGTATTGCCTTTTTCAATCTCCTTATTCATATCCACTACTTCAACTTCCGGAAGGCGCGCAGGGCCAAAACGTTCCGGAAGCACATTCAGGGTATATTTGCCTGACAGAGCGTTGTAATAACTTTCCACAGAAGGAGTTGCGGAAGAAAGTACCAAAAGGCATTTATGATACGCACACCGGTATTTTGCAATCTCTCTGGCATGATACCGCGGAGTCGATTCGGATTTGTAGGTACCCTCTTGCTCTTCATCCATGATAATCAAACCAAGGTTTTCAAACGGCGCGAATACCGCAGAACGAGTACCCACAACGATGGAAGCGCTGCCATTTTTGATTCGTTTCCATTCATCCAACCGCTCACCAAGGGATAATCCGCTGTGAAATACCGCTACACCCCCGCCGTATCTTGCATGAAACAAAGAGATGGTCTGCGGCGTGAGAGAAATTTCCGGCACCATGACAATCACTCCGCGGCCATCTTCCAAAACACGGTCGATAAGGTTCATGAAAACCTGCGTCTTTCCGCTGCCTGTGACGCCGTACAACAAAGAGACTCCACCCTTGCCGGAACGATACTGGTTATACAGATTCCGATAGGCTTCTTCCTGCCCGGCAGTCAGCTTTGCCCGCGGCAAGGAAGGAGTCTGATCCAAAGACATCTTCTTGTATGGATTACGGTAAATTTCCGCATCGAAATATTGGGCCACACCTTTTTTTACCAGTGCATCAACCACCACAGGAGTAACGCCGGCAAAATAGCATACCTCCTTGACGGAGGCAGTACCGGCGCTTCGAAGCACTTCAAGAACGCATTTCTGTTTTGGCGTCAATTTCGGCAATGTCTGCGGCTCTGTAAAACGCACCATTTTTTGGGTTGCATCCCCGATTCTGCGGAAGGCGGTACTGTTTTTCTGAATAAAACCTTTCCGAAGCATTTGATCTAGTATACCGCTGTCCGCCGAAAGGCCCAAATCCTTGAGCAGCTTTTCCTTTTTGACCGCTTTTCTATGAGACAGATAAGCGACAATTTGTGCTTGTTCCGCATTTTCCGTTTTAGCAGCAATTTCATCTGCCGGGCCTGCCAGCATATACTCGTCACTTACCTGAAAAAGGATTCCTGCCGGTAAGAACAACCGTGCTGCTTCATAAAGCGTGCAAAAGGTATGCTCCGCAATCCAAGGAATCATTCGAAGTGCTTCCTGTGACAGAAGCGGCTCCTGATCTAAAACGGATGCAATTGATTTTAACTTCTGCCCCTCGCCGTCTGCCATTTGAATCCGCTCAAGGATAATTCCTTGGCGTTTTGCGTTTGCTCTGCCAAATGGCACCAAGACACGGCAGCCTTCCCTTGCCGTTGAAAGAAGAGAGTCCGGAATATAATAATCAAACGGTTTATCAAAGTGATAAACCGTATTTTCTACCGCAACTTTTGCCGCGATCACTGGGACCCTCACCTTTCAGAACTGCTTTTTAGCCTTGATTATTCTTCTGCGGCATTGGTTCAACCATGGTAAATTCACGTCTGACAAACTCCTGCACAGCCTGTTCGACCGGTTTTTCTTCCAATGTTTTCCGTTCTTTCTCCGCTTCTTCTGTAATTTGGCGTGCTCTTTTCGAAATAGCCACCACAAGGGAGTAGCGGCTTTGGTCCGGAGTAAGAATTAAATCTGCAATTGGTTTAATCATTCTTCAGGATCCTTTCAATTAAATCTTGATTTCTGCTTACACTATTTTTTTCAGCGGTAAGAATCGCACGAATTTGCTCCACCGCAGACTCTACGGAATCATTGATAACGACATAATCGTAGTGCACAGCTTGTAATAGTTCTTTTCTCGCTGTCTGTAAACGACCGCGAATAACTTCGTCCGTTTCTGTGCCGCGCTGTCGAAGCCTGTGTTCAAGTTCCTTCATGGAAGGCGGCAAAATGAAAATCCCCACTGCATCCGGATGTTTCTTTTTGACCTGCGCACCCCCCTGAACTTCAATTTCCAAAATGACGTCCAATCCTTTGCTCGTCCAATCACGAATCGGCTGCAAAGGAGTACCATAGTAGTTTCCGCAGTACTCAGCGCTTTCAAGCATCATTCCCTCTCTGACCATCTCCTGAAAGCGGTCGCGGGTGAGAAAATAATAGTCTTTCCCGTCCGTTTCTCCCGGCCGAGGATTTCGCGTTGTGGCAGATACGGATAAACGGACTCCCGGGCACTGAGTTAAAAGGCTTTTAACCACAGTTCCTTTTCCAGCTCCTGATGGTCCGGACAGAATCAGCAAAAGCCCGTTATTCGGCATCTTCATCAAGCTCCTCTTCCGAAAGTTCGTCCCTGTCGTTTAGGCGGTTGGCAACCGTTTCCGGCTGCACAGCAGAAAGGATAACATGGTCACTATCCGTAATAATAACCGCCCGAGTTCTGCGTCCATAAGTCGCGTCAATCAGAGCTCCGCGTTCCTTTGCATCTTGGATAATGCGTTTAATCGGAGCTGATTCCGGACTGACAATTGCGACTAGGCGGTTTGCGGATACCATATTGCCAAAACCGATGTTGATTAATTTCATAAAAATCCCCTTTAACTTTATCTATTCAACATTTTGAACTTGTTCACGGATTTTTTCGATTTCAGCTTTCATGTCTACAACTAGGTGTGCAATTTCAGCATCCACACATTTGGATCCGATTGTGTTTGCTTCGCGGTTCATTTCCTGTACCAGAAAATCTAGTTTTCGGCCGACCGCTTCATTGGATTCCAACATGGAATGGAACTGACTGACATGGCTTCTCAGACGGACTGTCTCTTCCGCGACAGAAACCTTATCTGCAAATATCGCAGCTTCCGTTAAAATTCTCTGCTCATCAATGTTCGCATCGGCCAACATTTCTTGCAGACGTGAAAGCAATTTTTCACGGTACTCTTTGACAGTCTGTGGGGAACGTTCTTCCACTTTACGGACCAGTTCCAAAATGTTCTTTGTTCGGTTCAAAAAATCCTCCTTTAAATGGCTTCCTTCCGCCTCTCGCATTTCGGAAAAGGACTGAAAGGCTTCTTCGGCGACCTGCCGCACAGCATTCCATATTTCGTCCTCGTCCTCAGGAGCTTGACGGACTGTAAAAATATCGGAGTAACGCGCAACCGTCATAACGGAAATGTCATCCCGCAGTCCATACTGCTTTTGAAGTTCCCGCAGAGCGGCGATATACCCCGCAGCTAGGGAATGATTCACCAAAATCTCTGTATCCGCACTTTCGAGCGTTTCAATCGAAACAAAGACATCTATTTTTCCTCTTGCAATCCTGTCTTGCAAGAAAGACTTCAGTTTAGTATCCAAAAAACCGTACCCACGGCTGATGCGGGACGAATAATCAAAATACCGGTGATTGACGGACCGGATTTCCAGTGTGATATCCCGCCCTCCAATGATTTTCTCGCATCTGCCAAAGCCGGTCATGCTCTTAATCACTTTACTATCATCTCATCTCTATATTCTTCCAATAAATCATTGCAGCAATAGAAAATACTTATTCATTCATCAATCATAATCTTATTTATTTTATCAGCTTCACGGGCAAATTGTCAACTGCGGCTTACCCCTATACACAGGCGAATAAAAAGCTCCGTGTAGACCAGACACGGAGCTAAAATCATCAAACAGGATGAACTTTTTCTTGTTGGTTAGCGTGCTTTTTTAAAGAAATCCGTCAATGCGCATATTTTTCTTGCTGTGCACGTTTTTTAAAGAAATCCGTAGCAACCTTCGGGAATTGCGCATAGGAGAGTACGTCTTCCTCTTGCTCGATCCATTCGGCACATTCCTTTCTCAGGCTTTCCAACTCCGGTTTCAAAAGATCTGCCGGACGGCAGGTAATGCGCGGTCTGTCACCGATAATCTTTTTCGCAAACTCATCGTCCACCGGAACAGGCGTCGTCCCGTACTTTCCGGCAATCAAATCTTTAAATTCATTTGTGCACATCTTATACCGTTCTCCGGTGATGACGTTAAACACAGCCTGTGTACCCACAATTTGAGAAGTCGGAGTGACAAGCGGCGGATAACCTGCATCTTTGCGCACGCGAGGCACTTCTTCCAAAACGGCTTCAAACTGATCTTCCTTACCTGCCTGCTTAAGCTGCGACAGCAGATTGGAAAGCATACCGCCGGGCACCTGATAGACCAAAGCTTTTGTGTTGGTTGCAAGCATTTTGGGATCGAGTAAGCCACTCTTGATATATTTTTCGCGCAGAGTCATAAAATACTCTCGGATTTCATTGAGCAGCATCAAATCCAATCCCGTATCATAAGGTGTATCTTTCAGTGCAGCTACCATGGATTCCGTCGGAGTATGGGATGTACCAAGTGCAAGCGGAGACATCGTGGTATCCAGCATATCTACACCGGCTTCCACAGCTTTGAGCTCACACATGGAAGCAAGGCCGGAAGTGTAATGTGTATGCAGCTGAAGCGGAATTTTTACCGCAGACTTGATAGCCTTAACCAAGTTATAGGTTTTGTATGGCGTGAGCAGCGCAGCCATATCTTTGATGCAGATGGAATCTGCGCCGGCGTCCTCTATCCTTTTTGCATACTGAACATAGTATTCATCTGTAAATACAGGGCCCGTTGTGTAAGAAATTGCAACCTGAACATGAGCCCCTTCTTTTTTAGCGGCCTTAATTGCGACATTAAGATTTTTAATATCGTTGAGCGCGTCAAAAATCCTGATAATGTCGATTCCGTTTGCCACCGACCGCTGCACAAAATATTCCAGCACATCATCCGCGTAATGCCGATAGCCCAGCATATTCTGACCGCGGAATAACATCTGCAGTTTAGTGTTCGGACAATGTTTGCGGATAACCCGCAGACGTTCCCACGGGTCTTCATTCAAAAAACGCAGGCAAGCATCAAATGTAGCTCCGCCCCAGCATTCCAGTGAACGGAATCCAACTTTGTCCAACTTATCAAGAATCGGAAGCATATCGGAAAGCGGCATACGAGTTGCAAGCAGAGATTGATGCGCGTCGCGCAGGACAAGTTCCGTAATTTCTATTTTTTTCTTCTGCATCGTTTACACCGCCCCCTTACTGGAGGGTAACAAGGGGAGTTCCGCTTTCCACACTATCCCCTTTATTGACCAAGACGGCCGCAACCTGCGCATCATGCGGCGCCATAATCTCGTTTTCCATTTTCATAGCTTCCAGCACAACAAGCACATCGCCCTTCTTGACGCTCTGCCCCGGTTTTACATTCGTGGAAACAATCGTGCCGGGCATTGGGCTTGCAACAGTCTCGCCGTCTGCGGGCGCAGCGGGCTTCGGTGCAGGTGCTGCCGCAGCTGCCGGCGCAGCAGGTGCAGCCGGTGCTGCTGTTTTGGGAGCAGGAGCTGCCGGAGCCTGTGCCGGTGCCGCAGACGCGCCAAGATCTTCTACCTGTACATCATATGCTGTGCCATTGACTGTTATTTTAAGATTCTTTATCATCATGAAATCCCCCTGTCCTTTTCAATCAAAGCTGTATATTGGCATGCTTTTTCGGCAGGTTGGAAACCCTTTTTCCGCTGAGCATGTCCAAACTTGCAAGGATCTCCGCGCGAGTTGCTTCCGGAGCAACCACCGCTTCAATCATGCCTTCTGCCGCTGCTTTCTGCGCAGAGGCTTCTGTTTTTCTGTATTCCTCTATCAGCTTTTTCCGGTCTTCTACAGGATTTTCCGAACCGGCGAGCCGATCATTCCAAAGAAAGATTGCCCCGGTTTCCGGTGCTACCGCGGAAACAACCGCATCCGGCCAAGCCATTGTAAAGTCGGAATTTGCTCCTCTGCCCGCAACCGCAATATATACAGCACCATAAGCCGAACCGGTGATGACAGTAATCTTTGCGGTTGTTGCTTCCGAATAGGCGCATGAAAGCTTAGAGGCCTCCCTGAGTGATGCAAATTTTTCCGCATTTACAATTGTGACAATGGGCAGGGAGAATGAATCACAAAACCGTATAAAGCGTGCCGCTTTTGAGCAGGAATCAGAATCAATCGTTCCCGAATAACCAACAAAGCCCGCAACAGAACCGCCCATATATGCAAAGCCTGTAACAGCGGATGTCCCAAATTTCTGGCTGAGTTCCAAAAATTCTCCGCCGTCGCACAGAGAACCGATTAAGTTCACAATATTGGTTTCTTCGGCAGAAATAGTACCGGTTGAAGAATCCGCACCTTCGGACATCAGCGGAGCGGAAAGATTGTTGGAAGGCAGCATGGATACCAATCTGCGTACCGTTTGGACTGCTTCTGCCTCATTGACTGCAGCCACATGGCATAAACCCATCTTTGCGGCCTCTTCCGGGGATCCTCCCTCACCGTTTGTGGCAATGGTAAGTTCCCCTTTATCCGACATGACAACAAAATCAGCCCCTGCTGCTATCATGGCAGAAGTACCAATACATGGTCCTAGAATTAAGGAAATCTGTGGAACCACGCCGGAAATGTTATTAGCATGGAGCAATATTTCGCCATATGCCTCAAGAATATCGCCGTTTTCGTCTAATCGCCCGCCTGCGGAATCAAAAATACCTATGACCGGCGTTCCAGTCTTCACTGCTAACTGGTAAACTTTTTTAATCTTGGAAGCCTGTGCTTTGGACATAGCCCCCCCTGCAACATCGCTGTTCTGAGAAAAGACGCAAACAGGGCATCCTTCTACAGTGCCGTAACCGGCAACCGCTTCCGCATATCCTCCCTGCGATTTTGCAAGACCGTCTATCTCATGAAAGCTTCCTTCGTCAAGCAGCGAAACAATGCGCAAATATCCCTTGGTATGTGTAATATCCTGTCCCGTTTGCGCTGTTTCGGCGTGGCTGACACTTTTCATTTTCATTCCTCCGTTTAAGGGATTTTCCTCCTACATCAGACAATAAATATTGTGTTTATTATAAACGATTCGCTGTTAAATGGCAAGCCATTATATAGTGTTGTCACTACTGAAATCTTTCACTTTTTGTTTGAAATTTCCTTTAACGTGTTTTATGAGAAGCGGGACCTGAAAATTTATGCGGAGCTGTCGAACGAATGAGGTGACGAACTTCTTCGGTGGTCAACATGCGCCATTTTCCTGGAGGCAGCATACCCAATTTTAAAAATCCAATCGCGGTACGGCGCAAACGGGCCACCTCAAGGCCCAACTGTTCACACATTTTGCGAATCTGTCGATTCCGTCCTTCGTGCAGAATAATTTCCAACACAGCGCGCCCGGATTCTTGGGAAAGAACATTTACCTCAGCAGGTGCCGTTTTTCTGCCGTCAATCATCATTCCGGCAGAAAGCTGAACCAGTTGTTCTTCCGTTATGCCAGGACGCACAGTAACGCGATATACTTTTGGAACATGATGTGAGGGATGCATCATCGCATTTGCAAATTCGCCGTCGTTTGTCATGAAAAGCAGGCCTTCCGATTTTCTGTCAAGTCTTCCGACAGGAAAAACACGCTCCGGTATATCGCGCACCAACTCCGCAACACATTTTCGGCCCCTTTCATCATGCATGGTGGTAATATAACCGCGCGGTTTATGAAGCATCAGGTATACTTTTTCCACTTTCCGATTAATCAGCTTGCCGTCCAAGGTGATGCGGTCTCTGCTTGGATCAGCACGTTCACCAATTTTTGCCGCAACACCGTTAACACTGACTCTGCCGGCCGCAATAAGTTCTTCCGCTTTCCGTCGGGAAGCAACTCCGGCCTGTGAGAGAATCTTTTGTAGTCTAATTTTATCGCCCAACCGATTTCACACATCCTTTAAACCGAAATCAATTTTCGGATCCAAGTCCATATTTTCTCAAATATATTTTTCTCAATAATCTCCCTAGGAACATCCGTTCCAGCAATCAGCTTTGTTGACGCAACTGTGCCCGAATCGTTTGAATATCGGACACATCCAAGCACTTGGCCTTTTTTCACGGGTGCATAGAGAAATTGCGGCAATTCCACCGAACGGCGCAGATTCTGTACTTCATCGGAAGGTAAGACAACCGCATCGCCGTCCGTACCCAAAACCAACACCGTGCGCTCCGTTCCGCCAACCACAGGCAAATTCAGTTCTAACTCGGAGTCATCGGGCTGATACTGAATCACACGGGAAAAGCCGTAATCGAGGAGTTGTTCATGATCGTTCCAGTCATCCGGATCGCTGAGCGTTACAGCTATTAAACGCACACCGCCCCGTTCTGCTGCCGAAACAAGGCATCTGCCGGCTTTTTGGGTGTATCCGGTTTTTACGCCGATGCAGCCCTCATACATACTCAAAAGCTTATTGTGATTGGTATAAGTGACCGTCTGATTCGGATTGCAGAAACGAACCTGAATCTTCTTTTGGGAAACTATGCTTGCAAATGCAGAATTCTTTAGCGCAGCCGCGGTCAATTTTGCTAAATCACTTGCAGTGGAATAATGTTCCTCCTGATCCAAACCCGATGGGGTCACATAGTGTGTTTCGGAAAGACCGAGCTGTGCCGCTTTTTGATTCATCAGTTCCGCAAATTTCGGGATGGAACCGCCAATAGCAATTGCAGCGGAATTTGCGGCATCGTTGCCGGAGACGGTCAGCATTCCCTGAGCAAGCGCACTTAAAGTCAATTGATCGCCTGCTTTCAGTCCCATAGATGACCCTTCCACCTGAACCATCTCGGGCGTAATCTTCACCACATCATCGCTGTGGGCGGCGGCTTCTAGGGTCAGAAGTGCCGTCATAATTTTCGTTGTGCTTGCGATGGGCAGTTTCTCATGGCTGTTTTTTTCGTACAGCACCCTTCCATTGTCTGCACAGACCAGTACTGCGGATTTTGCAGAAACGGAAGGTGCGGCCCGAACACTGACGGACCATGGAAAAAGCATCGTCAAAGCGGCACATGCAAAAATTACTGCTTTTTTTAACAAATCAACCACCTGCCGATTTATTTATATGCAGGCGGCTGAGACAATACTAATCACTTTTTCACTTTTATATTTTAGGATCCCCGGCAATTTCTTCAGCTGATATCTGTTGTGATTCGTCTTTTTCCTTCTTGCTGTCTTTATGAAAAGCCGAACTGACAGCAGAGGAGACTTTATCTATCAGTTCCGGCGCTAAATCGATAATCCGATCAACAGAAGTGTTTCCGGGATCCACGCGGAGCAACTTGACATTTCCGTTTGAAATGGTTAAAAACGCCACCGGATTAATGGTAACTCCAGCTCCCGATGCCCCGCCAAACAACTGCTTTTCCGGCGCTTTTCCCGGAAAATCGGAACCACCGGAAGCAAATCCATAGCTAATTTTAGAAATGGGAACAATCACTGTTCCGTCCGGTGATGTAATTGGGTCGCCGACAACGGAATTTACATCCACCATTTGTTTGATTTTTTCAAGCGTTGTATCCATCATGCCTTCAATCGGATGTTCAGCCATCTTTCAGCACCGCCTTTTCTTTCTCATTGAGTTTGAGATATATTTTGATAAAGCCAATCAGAACAGAGCCTATTGCTATCAACAAAAAAATCAGCCTTATCTTAATTTTAAGCAGGAATTGCACACTGCTTTTCCCATTTTGAAAATCCGGCACAATTTGTACATCTCTATTGTTGCAATTTTTAGCGGACAGCAAAGCTGTAAGTGCCGTAGATACCAGTGCGCATGTTTTGCCGTATTGGATCGCTGTTTGGGCCGCATCTTCTCCACCGACGGTAAGATGCAGCAGCAAGCAACTGATCTGCGTGTGGAAAAAAAATTTTTTTGCGCCCGAGGATGCCACTTTGCAAAAAGCCCGCAACAGCTCCATAAAACCCGCAAATCCTTTTTGCTGAAAAAGTTTCTTTACCTTGGAAAACTTTTTTTCCTCAGGCGGTTTGCTCTCTTTTTGAGTTTCCTGCTTTACCGGTTCTTTCTGTTTTTTCTCCGGTTGCGGCCAAACACGGTAATGCAAAAAAAGGAACCCGATTCTTGCTGAAAATTCATCTTGAAAACCGGCCTCCACGGAAATCGGGCAGCACAGCATCAACAGAAAAAGAAAAAGGATGAAACCTGCTACCACAAACCCCGTCATTTTGTATTTCCTTCGGTAGACTGAAGATTTTTATGGTAAGTCGGCATATTCTCGTCTTCCATAGATTCTTTCTGCAGCTGCGGCAGTTCGGAAAGCGATGAAATACCGAGGCAGCGCAGAAAATTCGTTGTGGTTCCATAAATAAGCGGGCGTCCCGGCAATTCCAATCTGCCCCGTTCCTCAATCAGCCCTTTGGCAACAAGCCCGCTGATAACGGCAGAGCAATCCACTCCGCGCACTTGCTCAACAAACGCTTTGGAAACAGGCTGATTGTACGCTACAATAGCCAACACCTCAAGTGCCGCTTGTGAAAGAGGCATATTTCGTCGAATTTCCAGCGCAGCGCGCACAGCGGCCGCATGTTCCGGATTTGTGCACATCTGATAGCCATCTTCCAACCGGACAATGCGGATGCCCCCATGTTCCGTATTATATTGATCGGCAAGATTTTCCAGCATTTTTCCTGCCGTGTCCCGGTCAATTTCAAGCGCTTCCGCAATGCGATTTACGGGGACAGGTTCTCCGCTTGCAAAGAGAATGGCTTCAATAGCCCCTTGAAGCTTTTTTATTTTCATGCTTTACACCGCCGTTTATCAATTTTACTTCCGGATTGCGCTCTCCTTCGAGATACACCCTTTTACTCTTAACCAATTCCAATATGGCAAGAAATGTTGCAACTCTTTCCGAATGGTTGCGGATTCCTTCGAATAAGGACAAATACTTCTGTTTACCCCTGAGCCGCAGCCGACGGAGAACATATATAATGCGCGAGGAAACAGAAATGATTTTGTGAGAAACAATGGCGGAAAAAGCTTCCTGCGGCGGAGGGAGAAAACGTTTGCCGCGACCCACCGCACTGAGATAGGCCGCATACAGTTCCTGCGGCGTGTGATGTCCCCGATACCGGCGATCCGGTTCAATTTTCTCCGGTGCACGGGTGAAGGAATCAAAGCGAAGCAAACTGCCTAGCAGCGTAGCCGCACGCTTGCAGTCCCTGTATTCAATCAGTTGTCCGGTCAATTCTTTTTTCAGTTGTTCCGCTTCTTCATGCTTAGGCAAAAGAGAAACCGTTTTCATATAAATCAGCCGTGCGGCCATTTCCAAAAATTCGCTGGTCACATCCATTTCTCGCTCGCGCATGGCATCCAGTTGTTCTAGGTACTGATCCACAAGTTCGGTAATCTGTATATCCAGAATATTAAGCTTATTCTTTGCAATCAGGGTTAAAAGCAAATCAAGAGGGCCTTCAAAAGTTTCCAGTTTATAACATATTTTATCCATAATTTTGTTCTTTATGATATCAGACCAAACAAGCGGTATGGCAATAACGCAAGCCAATACACACCGCTTTGGCAAAGATTTTCCAGTGCATAAATTGGTCTATCCAGCACACCGCTGAACAGAATAAGAAATGCAACCATCACAATGATATTTTGATAACGGTAATAATTATATAGTGTGCGGTTGCTGAGAAAGCCCCCCAGAATCTTCGAACCGTCCAAAGGCGGAATCGGCAGCAGATTGAATACCGCTAATGCTACATTAATGGTAATATACACATCGAAAAAAATGTATACGAACGAGGGAAGCGACGTTTTGAGAGCAAGCTGCAGTCCGATATAGATGAGTGCGCCAACCCATGCTGCTAAAAGATTGGAAAGCGGCCCTGCTACGGCGGTCAATGCCATGTCACGTTTTGGATTCTTAAAATAGCGGGGATCAATCGGAACAGGCTTGGCCCATCCAAAGCCAAACAAAAGAAGGAACAAGGAACCAATCGGATCAAAACTGGCAAGTGGATTCATGGTCAGCCGACCATTGTATTTCGCGGTGTGATCCCCCAGTTTGCCCGCTGCCCATGCGTGTGCAAACTCATGAAGCGGAAGAATGCAGAATATAACAAACAGTGCGGCGAGAATCTGAAAAATAACGGAAATTAGGTCTACAGATCCACCGTAAAAAAAACTTCTTAATAAATCAATCAGCATACACATTCTCCTTACTATGGTTATGATTATAATACGGAGAGGATAAAAAGGCAAGCAAAGCGCAGATTTTAAAAGAAAAACGAAAAAAATACTGTTTCGATAAATGATACCGGAAAAAAAGCTTGCATTTACAGGATAAATCTGATAACATAATACTGTTGCGATGAAAAGCCCTTTAAAGGAGGTGCAGACCAATGGCAAAATGTGAAATCTGCGGCAAAAGCATTTCTTTCGGCATTAAGGTATCCCATTCTCACAGACGTTCCAATCGCACATGGAAACCCAACGTCATGCGCGTTAAAGCAATTGTAAATGGTTCTCCAAAGCGTATTTACGCCTGCACCCGTTGCTTGCGTTCCGGCAAAGTCACCAGAGCCATCTGATACCTGACCTTATTTTCAAAATATAAAGATAAAAGGAATCGACCATGGTCGGTTCCTTTTTTATATTGCTTGGTGTAATCCTCTGCATTTTTGCAAACAAAGCACATCTTCAAACTCACATACCGAAGCCTGTTGGAAATAGAAATCTCCCATGGCCGTTGCTGGGGGATTGTTTGATTGGGTTTAACAAAAATATCACTCTACAGATGGTTGTGAAACAGGCTGTTCTGAGTGAAATACAGCTTCGTTATATAAATGATCCATTTTAGAGGAAACGATTCCTGCGAGGATAGAATCATTGACATTCAGAGCGGTACGAGCCATATCCACAATAAAATCTACAGAAATCAGAATCGCCACAAGATCGATGGGAAGACCAAACAGAGCAAGAAGCAAAATCGTTGCATTCGTTGCTCCTCCGCCTACGCCTCCGATCCCAAATGAAGTAATCATGATATAAAAAACCAAGAGCAATAAAAATCCAATGCTCGTAATATTCCAACCAAGTGCTTTGGCAATCACAGTCGCTACCACTGCGGGATAAATCCCTGCGCATCCATTCTGACCGATTGTAGTTCCAAAAGCACTGGACAGATTGGCAGAAGTGCTGTCCACCCCCAAAAGATCGATCTGAGTTTTAATGGTCATCGGAAGTGTAGCGGCGCTGCTGCGGGATGTAAAGGCAAACAACAATGTTGGAAGGACCTTGCGAAGATACTTCACTGGGTTAACATTCAACGCAGCCAATATCAGTAAATGAACTGCGAACATGATAAAAATTGCCACATAAAGCGCAACAACGAACAGAAGCAGTATCAAAACGCTCTGATAGTCTTTTGTGGATGCGATTTTGGCAATCAGAGCCAGCACGCCATAAGGCGTAAAACCAATAATGTAGTCAGTGATAGTCATCACCAGTTCATTCGCACCCGCCACGCCGCGGATAAATTTTTCACCCAAAGTCGAATTGTTTTTCCGGATTGTTAGAATCGAAATTCCAATCAGGACAGCAATCAGCACCACAGGAATCGCGCTGTTTCCTGATAACGCTTCAAATAAATTGGATGGAATAAAATTTAGGATGGACGTTGGAATATCCGTCGGCGCCCGATCGGCTTTTGTCACACCAGAAATGAGATTTCCAGCATCCAGACGAAACACCAGTGCCGTTCCATAACCAATTAGTGCTGCAATTCCGGTTGTTCCAAGCAGAATCGATAATATCTTTACACTGGAGCGAACTGCTCTGGACCCCGTTCCCGCCTTTGTAATTGCGTTCATAATTGATACTAGGACAACAGGCACAATTAAAAATTGCAGTGCTTTTGTAAAGCCGCTGCCAACGATTCCAAACCACTGGTTTGTCAGGGTTGTCACCGCGTCATCCGCCCCAAATTTAGCTTGCAAAAAAGCACCATAAAACAGGCCCAAAAGCAGAGCAGTCATAATCCGCACCGTAAACGATACTTTCATTCTGCCCATGTAAAACAGCAAAATTTCAAAACCAGCGAATACCGCCAATAACAAAACCGAATAAAATATTGTCATGCTTTTTCTCCTCAATGATCGTAGTTACCATTTCCTTGCAAAAAGGCAAAACTTTTCGTTGAACAATAATTTTAGCACATACAACACATTGAAAATAAAAAAACTTTCATTTAAATATCCCCTTTGCATATATGAATAGTATGTTTTATATTATAGTGATTTATTAAAATAAGTCAACCATTTCAAAGTAAAAAAGTTCTTTGTAACACATTAAAAAAACGTATCGGCAGAAAATCTGTCGATACGGGTTTTTAAATGAATTATTCCACGAGAAAAAACTGCAGCACAGGTACTCTTCCTATTTTTCACCGCGCTCACGGATTATAAAACGAATAGGCGTACCTTCAAAGCCGAACGTATCACGAATCATATTTTCCAAAAAGCGCTGATAAGAAAAGTGGAACAGCTTTTTAGAATTCACAAAAAACACAAAGGTAGGCGGCTGAATGCCAACCTGAGTTAAATAATAAATTTTCAGTCTGCGGCCTTTGTCAGTCGGTGGCTGAACTCTTGCGGTTGCCTGCGCTAAAACATCGTTGAGCATACCGGTGGGGATGCGGCGTGAATTGGAAGCAGCTGCATCCCGAATTGCTTCAAAAAGGCGATTAAGACGCTGACCGGTTTTTGCAGAAATAAACAGAATTTTGGCATACGGCATGAAGGAAAAATCCTGTTGCAGTTTTTTCTTATACGCATCGAGCGTATAGCCATTCTTTTCAACCGCATCCCATTTATTCACAGCGATAACACAAGCCTTGCCCGCTTCATGCGCCATCCCTGCAATCTTAGAATCCTGTTCGGTAAAGCCAACGGTACCATCAAGCATGATAACACAAACGTCAGAACGCTCCACAGCCATCCGAGCACGGAGCATGCTGTACCGTTCAATATTATCGGACACCCTGCTTTTACGGCGCAGCCCGGCGGTATCTATGAGGAGAAATTTTCCATATTCGTTTTCCACGGTGACGTCAATCGCATCTCTCGTAGTTCCGGCAACGTCGGAAACGATGCAGCGTTCTTCCCCTGCTATTTTGTTCACAAGCGAAGATTTCCCCGCATTTGGCTTGCCGATTACCGCAATTCGGATGATATCCTGCTCACCCAAATCACCGGTTTCCTCGGGAAAATGAGAAATCACGCAATCAAGAAGATCCCCGGTGCCATGCCCATGAACGGAAGAAACCCCAACCGGATCGCCCAAACCCAAATTGTAAAACTCATAAAATTCCGGCGGTGGCTCCCCGATGCTGTCGCACTTGTTGACGCAAAGCACAACGGGTTTTCCGCTTTTTATCAGCATTGCGGCGATTTCATGGTCAGCAGCAACCGGCCCGGTACGGACATCTGTAACAAAAACCACAACATCAGCCGCTTCAATCGCTAGGCGTGCCTGTGCTCTAGTCTGCGCAAGAATGACATCCTCCCCCGATTCTATGCCGCCCGTATCCACAATGGAAAACCGGCGCGCCTCCCACTCGCATTCCGCATAGACGCGGTCCCGAGTTACTCCGGGGGTGTCATCCACAATGGACAGACGTCTTCCAGCTAATTTATTAAATAACGTCGATTTCCCGACATTTGGCCGTCCTACAATTGCGACTACCGGTAAAGCCATAATGATTGGTACCCTCCCTGCATTTATCATGAACCAATCCCGCTGTAACAGTTCGGGATTATTTTGCCCTTCTCCTTTGTTTTAGACGTAATGGAAGACAAAAAAGAAGAGAAGGATTGCTCCTTCTCTGACTTTCGGAAAACAAAAACGAACTTACGCTTCCTTTTTAATTACTTCCCTGCCGTTGTAATATCCGCAGTTGCCACATACTCTATGCGGCGCTGTCAGTTCTCCGCATTTAGGGCATCTTACCAGAGCGGGAGCAGTCAGTTTCCAAACATTGGAACGTCTTTTATTCTGTCTTGCGCTTGACTGTTTTCTTTTTGGTACCGCCATTTTCAGCACCTCCTTACAGATCTTTTACATTTAATGAATCAGTTTCTCCAGTACTTCCAAACGCGGATCCGTGGTGTGTTTTTTACAGCCACAAGGCCCTTCGTTTAAGTTTTTCCCACAGGTTGGGCACAATCCTTTGCAGTCATCCCTGCATAAAAACTTACTTGGAAGCTCCAGTAAAATATCTTCCCGCATCAATTCATCCAGATCCAGCTTTTCATCCGGAATCTCAATAAATCGATCGTTATCCTCGCTGTTTTCAAGAGAACGCACGAGAATATGGGAAAAAGAATAATCATAGTGCCTGTCGATCCGTTCCGCACATCGGTCGCATGGAATTGAAAAGTCAAATGAAACATTCGCTTTCAGCCTTGCGGAGCCGTTGAGGCTTTCGACGGTACCTTTCACCGCCACCGGAGAAACAAACGGGAAAGCTCCGTTTAATTCGGTAGACGACAGGTCCATGCTATAATCGAATGAGCAGCTTTCGTTTTCCTGAGAAAATATTTTTTTTAAATTAAGCAGCATACTCCACCTCGGCGCTACATTTCTTTATTATAGAGATTTTTCCCCTCTTTGTCAATAAAAATTTACATGTTCGGGAATTTCCAAATGTAGGACTACAATACATATTGGACAGTTGAGAAAAAATAAAAACAGAAATGGACACATCGGTTACAATAAAGCTACCAAAACTAAATGATACCGAAAGGAAGTGCCCATTTCTGCATGAATAGTGTAACACAAGACATGAAGTTTAGGCAATCCCTAATGATCTATGCTCAAAAGTACGGTGTTAGCCGTGCGAGCCGAAAATACAACAAAAGCCGTTCCTTTATCTATTTCTGGATGGCCCGGTATGACGGTACATTAGAATCGTTGGCTTGCCGGTCTAGGAGGCCTCACAGTCATCCAAACCAGCATACACCTGCCGAGTTAAAGCTGATTCGCGACATGCGGCGCAGAAATCCCGACCTCGGTATGATTGAACTATGGTCTCGGTTAAAAAATCGGGGATACACACGATGTCCGGAAAGTCTGTTCCGTGTAATGCGCCGAATGGGAATGTTCCCAGAATCAAAACCAAAGAAGAAATATCAGCCAAAGCCATATGTGCAAATGACGCATCCCGGAGAGCGCATTCAGATCGATGTAAAAGTAGTTCCAAAGCGCTGTATTGCCAACCCTGAGCTTCGGCTTTTCCAGTACACAGCTATTGATGAATTTTCTAGGCTGCGTTTTCTGGCAGCGTACCCTGAACAGAGTACTTACTCTTCTGCTGACTTTCTAAAACGAGCTGTCGAATGGTTTGCCCGGCGCGGCGTTCGTGTGGAATGCGTTCAAACTGACAACGGTTTTGAATTCCCCAACCGTTTCTCACCTTCCAAGAAACATCTGCTGACGTTGTTCGAGGCCACTGCCGCTAAACTTCATATCCGGCACAAGTTAATTCGTCCTTATACCCCAAGGCACAACGGGAAAGTGGAACGCAGTCATCGCGAAGACCAAAAACGCTTTTATGACAAACACCATTTTTACTCTTTAGCGGACTTTGAAAACCAACTTTCCATCTACTTAAGACGCTCTAATAATATGCCGATGCGTCCTCTTCATTGGTTGTCTCCTTCTGAATTTTTACATTCCCATACTGTCCAATATGTTTGACAAACCTACAAATTTACATGTTCGGGAATTTCCAAAAAAATATGCCGGAGTGCTGAACTCCGGCACTTTTTGTCAGAAAATTTTCAAACAACGGCGGAAACAGCTTTGATTTCCGGCGGGAGAAGATTCTCGTCCGCAGAAATCAACAGAGTAATGTTAATGTTAGAAAGAGAAGAAAGGGCATCCATTTTCTCGGCAAACGAAGTAAGACTTGCCATATCCTGTCCGATGATTTTCAAAGTAGAGTCCACATAAATATCCGTAACATCATAGTTGGCAGCGCAAATGCCGCAGATAAAACCGCCAAGCGCATCCGCACCCTGAATACCGTATTCATCAATATCGATGAGACGGGCATCATGGGAAATATCATAAGTCAGCCTATTACCCTTTTCAATTACGACAACGTTACCGCTTGATTTTGAAACAGCCTCGTTCGCACGTTCCACCAGCTTTTTAGTTTTACCCGAACCTTTTTTTCCAACAATTACATTAATCATAATGCAGCTCCTCCTAAATTATTTTACCGTTACCGGTGAAAGTACCGGAATTATTTCAGCCGGGCTTCGAGCGCGGCTTTTTCACTTTCATATCCTGGTTTGCCCAAAAGAGCAAACATATTCTTTTTATAGCTTTCCACCCCGGGCTGATCAAACGGATTAATTCCGAGAAGATAGCCTGAAACAGCGATGGAACGCTCAAAGAAATAAATAAGACTGCCAAGAGATTTTTCTGAAAAATCCGGCACGTGGAGCACAATATTTGGAACACCGCCGTCTGTATGAGCCAATACGGTGCCTTCGAAAGCCTTTTGATTGACATAGGACAAATTTTTCCCTGCCAAGAAATTTAGGCCATCCGCGTTGTCCGCATCTTCCTCAATGGTCAAATCTGCGGCCGGTTTATCAATTAAAACCACGGTTTCAAACAGGTTTCGTCTGCCCTGCTGAATATACTGACCCATGGAATGCAAGTCTGTTGAAAATACGACGGATGCCGGGAAAAGCCCTTTTCCATTTTTGCCTTCGCTTTCGCCGCAAAGTTGCTTCCACCATTCGCACATCATCTGGAATCGCGGCTCATAGCTGACAAGAATTTCAGTTTCTTTACCCTTGCGGTACAGAATATTCCGTGCCGCAGCGTACAAACAAGTCGGATCCGCCGAAGTATCGCCGGTGAGTTCAGCACGCTGCTGTGCCGCGCCGGCCATCAGTGCGTCGATATCCGCTCCTGCCACCGCAATCGGCAAAAGGCCCACGGCGGTCAACACAGAATATCTGCCGCCTACGTCATCCGGCACAACAAAGGTTTCATAGCCTTCTCTGTCAGCAAGCTGTTTCAAAGTTCCGCGTGCACGATCCGTTGTGCAGTAAATGCGAGAAGCTGCGCCTTTTTTCCCGTATTTCTTTTCCAAAAGTCCACGGAATATACGGAAAGCGACCGCAGGCTCTGTTGTTGTTCCGGATTTTGAAATTACATTAACAGAAAAGTCCTTCTCCCCACAAAGCTGCAAAATATCAGAAAGGGCGGAAGGACTCAGGCTATTGCCGGCAAAGTAAATCTTCGGGCCGGCCTTTTTCAGGCTATTATAATGCTGTGACTGCAAAAATTCAATTGCAGCGCGTGCTCCCAAATAGGAACCGCCAATGCCAATCACAATGAAAATTTCAGAGTCTGAACGAATTTTTTCCGCTGCTGCATGGATGCGCGCAAATTCTTCCTTATCGTAATTTATGGGAAGATCTATCCATCCGCGGAAATCATTACCAGCTCCGGTTCCATTTAAAAGTGTTTCATTTGCAAGACGCACCTGAGGAGCAATTGCCGAAAACTCGCTATCGTCAATAAAACCTTTCAAGTGGTGCAAATCAATTTGAACAGACATTTTTTCCACCTACCTATTGCAGTTCTTGCAACTCTATTTTACAATAGGCAGGCTCTATTTGCAAGGCGGATTGAACGTATTTAAGAAAAATTAATATTTTACGGATCCATCAGCACCAGCCGAAGCAAAAGTGAAAACACGGAGGAAAATGTAATCGGCTCAACCGCTTTTTTGGCACGAATTTCCGTTTCTTTTAAAACCTCGTCTCCCAGCGAATAAGTGATTTTTCCCAAAATCTGACCTTCCTCCACCGGAGCTCGAATATCGCTGTTAATAGAAACTTTGGATGTAATTTCTTCCGCTTTGCCTTTTGGAACCAGAATGCTCTCTTCTGTATTGACACTCGGCTCCACGGTTGCATCCATACCGTTGGCAACAGCAATAGGTTTGTTCGCTTCCGGAGGTATTTGGGGATTGACTACCGACCAATTTGCAAATCCGTAATCCAGCAAAGTAGCAGCCGAATTAAATCGGTCCGATGTAGTGGAACTGCCAAGCACAACCGCAATTAAACTGACTCCGTTGCGCTCTGCTGTGGCCGAAATGCAGCTGCCCGCTTTCCCCGTTGTGCCTGTTTTTAAACCTGTAATGCCTTGATAGCTCTTTAAAAGTTTATTGGTATTCACTAATTGAGTCTTCCCATCCCGAACATTGTCCATCCACGTTTTTGTGTAGTCAAAAATTTTTTCATGTTTTATCAATTCCCGTGACATCAGTGCAATATCATAGGCAGACGTAACGTGCCCGTCTTCGTCTAAACCGTTGACATTTTTAAACACCGTGTCTTTCATGCCCAATTCCTTGGCTCTTTGATTCATCTGTGCGACGAATTCATCCTCACTGCCCGCAACGTATTCCGCCAAAGCAACTGCCGCATCGTTAGCACTGGCAATGACCGTCGCCTTAAGCATATCATCCACCGACATTGTTTCTCCCGGTTCAAGCCAGATGTCGGAGCCGCCCATGGAAGCAGCATGTTCACTGGTTGTAACAGTGTCGTTCAGACCAATTTTTCCGCTGTCGAGCGCCTCCATCACAAGCAGCAAAGTCATCACCTTGGTAATGGAAGCGCAGGCACGCTGTTCATGGTCGTTTTTCTCATACAAAATTTTGCCGGTCTGCGCTTCCATCAGCACCGCAGAAGGCGCTTTGATTTCCTCTTCCGACAACGCAGAAGCCCCAAACGGTTGGCTGAAAAGGACAACCAAAACTGCAAGCAGGCATGCCGACATTTTTTTTAACTTCATTTCCAGCACCTCCACTTCATACTAATTCTTATGCCGAGCAAAGATATTCTATCCATAAAAAATGAGAGCCTTTGCGGCTCTCTCGCATTTTTGATTATATTTATCTGCGAACCGTAATTCCCCGCTGAGTAAGGTACTCTTTTAGTTCCGGAATCCGAATTTCCCCAAAGTGAAATAAGGAAGCTGCCAGCACGGCATCGGCTTTTCCTATGGTAAACGCATCATAAAAATGTTCCAGCTTTCCCGCCCCGCCGGAGGCAATCACGGGAATACCAACTTTTTCGGAAACCGCGGCGGTTAATTCCAAATCATACCCGTTTTTCACACCGTCGCAATCCATGCTGGTTAAAAGAATTTCCCCGGCACCAAGCTGTTCCGCTTTCTGCGCCCATTGGACAGCGTCCAGCCCTGTGTCGATCCGTCCGCCGTTGCGATAGACCGTCCACTTTCCATCGCCGCACCGTTTTGCATCGATTGCGCAGACAACACACTGACTTCCGAATTTTTCAGCTGCCTCTGAAATCAGCAGGGGATTTAAAATTGCAGCCGAATTGACCGATACTTTATCCGCCCCGGCACGGAGCAAAGCATGAAAATCCTCTACCGAGCGAATGCCGCCCCCTACGGTGAACGGAATAAAAATATTGTCCGCCACCTTTTCAACCAAGTCTATCATGATATTTCTGTGGTCGGAAGATGCGGTGATATCCAAAAAAACCAGCTCATCGGCTCCCTGACGGTCGTATTCCACCGCTGCATTGACCGGATCGCCCGCATCGCGTAAATTTACAAATTCGGTTCCTTTTACCACACGGCCATTATTGACATCCAAACATGGTATGATTCTTTTTGCATACATAGGTCAGCCCTCCGGTTTTAGCAATGACGCAAAATTGCGCAGCATTTGAAGTCCCACTGCTCCGCTTTTTTCCGGATGAAACTGCACAGCGAACAAGTTATCTTTTCGCACAGAAACATCCATCTCAGTTCCATAATCTGCAGTTGCCGTCACAATACTGCGGTCATCGGCCTTCAGATAATAGGAATGGACAAAATAAACATATGGATTTTTTTCCATTCCGGAAAACAGACCTTCTTTTTTCTTTATATTCAGACTATTCCATCCGATGTGTGGGATTTTTAAGCCCGTAGTATCCGGAATTTTGTAAATCTTCCCCGGCAATACGCCAAGGCCCTTAACGCCCGGCGATTCCTCGCTTGCTTCAAACAAAAGCTGAAGCCCCAAACAAATGCCAAGAAAAGGCTTGCCGGAATGAATAAACTCCAGCATAGGACCTACCATTCCGGAATTCTCAAGACATTTCATCGAGTCTCCGAACGCGCCGACTCCCGGTAAAACCGCTGCGTCCGCGCAGGCAAGCTGCTCCGGATCTGCCGTTATGACGGTGCTGCATCCAATATGCCGGAACGCCTTAACAACACTCTGCAAATTTCCGGCGCCGTAATCTATTACTGCAATAATGGTGATCACCCGCTTTCGTATGGTAATTCATTATATCATGAAAGCGATTAGAACGCAAATGCAGCATATAATATTTTGACGTTTAAATATTGATTTGAAAGAAAATGAATTGACAGCCGAATAAAATCAAGGTATCATACTTTTTAATGTCTTTTTTAACATCAAATTCGGAGGATTTCAATGGATTATGTTTCTCTCTGCGGCATAGGATTTGGGCTTGCCATGGACGCATTTGCTGTGTGCATTACAAACGGCGCTATTACGAAAAAAGTAACGCCTTGGTTTGCCATCAAACTTGCGCTTTGTTTCGGGCTTTTTCAGTCTTTCATGCCGCTGTTCGGGTGGCTGATTGGCAAGGCCGGTGAAAGCATTATCAGCGCAGTGGACCACTGGGTTGCTTTGCTGCTTCTTTGCTATTTAGGGATTAGTATGATTTGGGAGTCGCATAAAAAGAAAAACTGCGGAATTTTAGACCGCAGACAGGACGATATCAAACTGAAAACACTGATTGCACTTGCCGTAGCAACCAGTATCGACGCGCTTGCTACCGGAATTATCCTGCCGTCAGCAGTCGGTGCGTCCACAGTATTTCTCATGGGTGAATCCGTATTAATCATTGGTGTCATCACATTTATCATATGCCTTGCCGGTGTTTATATCGGCAAAAAATTCGGTGCTTTCTGCTCCTGCAGAGCGGAATTTTTCGGAGGTTTGGTATTAATCGGAATCGGTGTAAAAATCTTTGTGGACCATGTATTTTTTTAAAGTCCGTAAATCTTGCCAATACGACGAATCCGTTCCGTCACTTGATTGCGCAGTTCCGGCGGCGAAAGCACGGAAATCCTATCACCGTATTGCAGCAGCCATTCGACAAATCCCTCGCCCGCAATGACCTGAACACGCACGGTAAAAAATCCCTTTTCCCTCCCGGAAATACTCAGCTTTTCGCCAAACTTGTCCAGCAAAGGTTCCAACCCTTCATCTGCACAGCGAAGGACAACTGTCTGCAGGTCACCATGGTACATATGAAAGGTTTTCGCAGCGTAATCTTCGGCATCGAAATAATCGCGATATTCACTCACCTCGCTGAAAGGGCGGGCAGGTTTTGATAAAACCTCAACATGTTTCATTCGGTCAAGGCGATAAACGCTGACATCATCATATTTTTCATAATTGCCCGCCAGATAATACTTATCACTGTCCCAAATAAGTGCATATGGGCTAATAATAAATCTTCTTCCTTCATTCTGCACAATCTGTTTTCCGCAGATAACGTAATGGCGATAGAGGAAGGAGATTTTCTTCTTTTTTAAAATAGCCCGATGAATGGCATCAATGGTATAATAAATTTCCTCATTATTGTATTTTGGACGCAGATTCATATGGATTTTTCCCACAGTTTCTTCGGCCTGCGCATGGCTCATCAGACCGCTTAATTTCCGTATCAATTCTGCGGTCTTTTTCTTCGTTAGAAAAGGGGCTGCCTGCACCGCATCCATTAAAAGCCTAACTTCAGGAGGTTCAAAACGGCGTGATGCAAGAAAAAAACCTGCCTTGGGCTGCCGTGTGAACAAGATGTCCGCTCCATGGCTGCGCAGCGCGGAAATATCCCTGTAAATCGTCTTCCTTGCGGCGATGATTCCTTGCGTTTGAAGCAAATCAATTAATTCCTGCGCAGAGAGTGGGTGCTCTTCATCGGATTGTTCCTGCAAAAGCTCAAGCAGTGCCAAAATTCGAATTCTTCCCGTTGAACCGCTCTGCAAAATGATTGTTCCCTCCTTCTGCACAACAGTTCATAATAGCAGCAGGCCGCAGGAAACAATTCCCGCAGCCTGCACTGACAGTTCCGCAATCGTAACTTATTTTTTCAGGAACTCTTCCGCTACTTCGGCAATATGAGAAGCGCAGAGTCCGAATTGTTCCAAAAGATCCGCTGCCGGACCGGAATGACCAAACTGGTCGTTCACACCGATTTTGCGCAGCGGTGTCGGCAATTCTTCGCTTAAGACGCCGGCAACTGCGTCACCGAGTCCGCCAATAACGTTATGCTCTTCCACTGTAATGATTTTTCCGGTTTCTTTTGCCGCTTTCAGAATCAAATCGCGGTCAATGGGCTTAATTGTATGAATATTAATCAGCCTTGCATCGATTCCTTTCTCTTCCAGCAGCTTTACCGCTTCGAGTGCACGAGAAACCATTAAGCCCGTTGCAACAATTGTTATGTCTTTTCCGTCCCGCAGTGTAATACCCTTGCCAAGTTCAAACTTATAATCATCAGAGTTGTTAAAACTTTCCACAGCAAGACGGCTAAGGCGCAGATAAACCGGCCCTTCATGCTCTGCAGCCGCACGAACGGCAGCCACTGTTTCATAGTGATCCGATGGGCAAATTACCGTCATGCCCGGCAGGCAGCGCATCAGTGCGATATCCTCAATGCACTGGTGTGTTGCCCCATCCTCTCCGACGGAAATACCGGCATGAGTGCCTACCACCTTAACATTCAAATGCGGATAGCAAACGGAATTGCGAACCTGTTCAAAGGCGCGTCCGGTTGCAAACATTGCAAAGGACGTTGCAAATGGAATTTTGCCGCAAGTAGCCAAACCGGCCGCAATTCCCATCATATTACCCTCTGCAATGCCACAATCGACAAAACGCTCGGGAAATTTCTTTTTAAAAAATCCGGTTTTCGTCGCTTCCGCAAGGTCGGCATCCAATACAACAATATTGGGGAATTCGTCGCCGAGCTGGGTAAGCGCCAATCCATAACTTTCGCGCGTCGCCTTCTTTACCATTTCCGCCATGTTTATTCCGCCTCCAGTCTAGCCAGCGTCTGTTTGAGTTCACGCATAGCAACTTCATATTCTTCAGCATTTGGAGCTTTCCCATGCCAACCAGTTACGTTTTCCATGTAGGAAACGCCTTTGCCCTTGATGGTCTTCGCGAGGATGACGGAGGGCTTTCCTTGAACGGTTTTTGCGTGTTCAAACGCTGCCTCTATTTCATCAAAATCATGACCGTTTATAGTCTGAACATCGAACCCAAATGCACGGAATTTTTCGTCAATAGGTTCAGGTCCCCCTACTTCTGCCGTTGGACCGTCAATCTGCAAGCCATTGATATCTACGATTAGGCAGAGGTTGTCCAGCTTTTTGTGTCCGGCAAACATGCAGGCCTCCCAAACCTGACCTTCTTCCAGTTCTCCATCGCCCAACAGTGCATAAACGCGATAATCTTTGCGATCCATTTTGCCGGCAAGTGCCATACCGCAGGCGGCGGAAATGCCCTGCCCAAGAGACCCCGTGCTCATATCAATGCCCGGCGTACCTTTCATGTCAGGATGGCCTTGAAGCATCGCGCCGATATGCCTTAATTTTTTCAGTTCATCTTCCGAAAAATATCCTTTTAATGCAAGTGCAGCGTAAAGTCCGGGACAAGTGTGTCCCTTTGAAAGAACAAACCGATCACGTTCCGGATCTTTAGGCTTTTCCGGATTAACCCGGAGTTCTTGAAAATAAAGGTATGAAAAAATATCCGCTGCCGATAAAGAGCCGCCCGGGTGTCCGGATTTTGCATGAAAAACGCCCTCAATAGCGCCCATCCGGATTTTGCACGCGGCAATTTTCAGCTCTTTTTCCCGTGTTGCGTCCATTATAAACCTCCTAAAATGATGATAGGCAATCTGTTGTTATTATAGTATAAAACTTAACTTTGTTCAATCTAAATAAGAATCTTAAATTGCAATAACAAATTGAACACTTTCACTAGATAAAGTTATTTACTGGTTGGAAGTGTAAATTCTGTCCAATTGTGCATCGAACAGTTCCTCAGGGGTCTGATAAGCTAATCGTTTCCTGGGCGTGGCGTTTATCTCATCGGCAAACATTAAGATTTGTTCGGCAGAAACGTCATTGATAGAGCAACCCTTTGGGATATATTTTCGTAGTATGCGATTGGTCCTCTCATTTACAGGTCGTTCCCAAGCAGAATAGGGATGAGCAAAGTAGATTGCCGTGCCTAGTTCTTCAAAGGCCGAAAATGCGGCAAACTCACTGCCATTGTCTGTGGTAATACTGCGAAATACCTGAGGGAATTTCTCGCCATACTGTTCCTTTAGCTGTTCCATGGCACTGGCAACACCGGTGGTTGTTTTGCCGTCAATCCGAATGGAAAGATAATAACCTGTCAGCCGCTCTACAATGGTAAATACAGCTGCCTCACCACTTCTTTTTCGGCCCAGTACCGTATCAGATTCCCAGTGTCCAAATGTGTTCCGCTCTGCTACCTCAGGTGGCCGCCAATCAATGGATTTCCCATTGATACGCTTAGAAAGCCGTGGTTTTCTGCGAGAATGCCTGCTTAATACCTCAGGGAGTTCAAATAGCGTGAGTGGTAATTCCCCCTTCCACAGCATGTTATACAGAGTTTTAGTACAGGGGATTTCCTTAACCGGAAAACGGTGTTCGCGCCGTGCCCGACCTACGCACTCATCAAAGGACCAATTATATTTGCGAACCTTTTTGACCATCCAACGAATGAAGTCAGAGTCCCCGGATACCGTTCTAGGGCGATGGCAGCGACTGCGATTCTCCTTGTATACTGCAGCTCCACGTTTGGCTGAGTAGCCGGGTTTGCGCCCACGGCCGGAGTATTCCGGCGTGCCACGCCGCAGCTCATAGCCTACGGTAGAAGGGCTGCAATTGATTGCACGAGCAATCTTTCGATTGCTAAATCCCATCTTCTTTAACTGTTGGATTGCGCCACGCTCTTCTGCTCTAAGATGCTGTCCCCTCTTGCGTTCTTCGATATTTATGATAGAATGGTTCTTGTCCATAGTGTTCAGGCCTTTCTGTCAGTATTCAGTGTAGTAACTTTATCCTAACAGATCCCTGAGCGCTATGGAATCTTTTTATGTGTTCAATTTCATTTTACAATCTACCTCTAAATAAGAATTTCTCCTTATTCTGCTATTCCTCAATTGATTCTTCATAATCGTTCGCCGCATGAAAATGGTCGATAATCCAAAATATCAGTCCGAGCAGCATGGCAACAACAGCACCGAGTGACATACCGGTGAGCTTCACCTGACCAATTTGTATGAATGCTCCCGAAAGGCCCGTCACCAGCACAACGCTGGTCATAGCAAGGTTGCGCGAACGGCTGTAATCCACTTTTTGATCCACCAAAAGCCGTACGCCGGAGGATGCAATCATGCCGTACAGCAGGAAACTGACGCCACCCATAACCGGGTCGGGAATGGACTGAATCACTGCGGCTACTTTGCCGAGAAACGAAACCAGAATGGATAAAACCGCAGCGCCGCCAATAACCCAGACGCTGTAAACACCGGTCATTGCCATAACACCGATATTTTCGCCGTAAGTTGTTGTGGGAACAGAACCGCAAAGACCGGAAACCATAGTTGACAGCCCGTCACCGAGCATTGTCCGATGCAGACCGGGATTGCGAAGGATATCGCGCCCGATAATTTTGCCAGTGACAATTTGATGGCCGATATGTTCGGAAACCACAACAAGTGTTGCCGGAAGAATGATAGAAATTGCATTCCAGTCAAATTTAGCAAGTTGGAAATTCGGAACAGCGAAAACCGGTGCTGCGGCAACAGCTGAAAAATCAATCATGCCCATTGCCCATGCCGCACAATAACCTACGATAATCGCAATTAAGATAGGAATTACAGCAAGAAACTTGCGGAACAAAACGCTGCCGAAAACAGCCACTGCCAATGTAATCAGAAACACCGTAACTTTTTTGGGGTCAATCTGCGTATAAGTATCGCTTAAAATCAATCCGCCCATATTTGCGGCTGTACCCGCAAGTTCCAAGCCAATCAGCGCCACAACGGAGCCCATTGCCGCAGGCGGAAGAATTACATCAATCCATTTTGTGCCGCAAAAATGAATGATGACTGCAACCACACAAAAGACAGCACCGGATACGACAAATCCGCCAAGTGCATAGGGATATCCCAAGCCTTCTGTTCCTATGATAATCCCTGCCGGTGCAATAAATGCAAAACTGGAACCTAAAAATGCCGGCGCCTTGCCCTTTGTTACCAATATGTAGAGCAATGTACCTATACCGTTCATAAAAAGGACAACGGATGGACTAATGCCCAGCAAGATCGGAACGAGCACCGATGCGCTGAACATTGCGAACAAATGCTGCACCGAAAGCGGAAGCGCTTTAAAAAACGGTGGCCTTTCCTCAACTTGGATAATTTGCTTTGCCATGAATGAACACTCCTCAATAATTTTAGATATATTATAAAAAAGCTGAGCTTTTTTACTGCTTTTTAGCCCAAAGAGCGGAAAATAACTCAAAAAAAAAGCCCGCCCGATGCAATTTTTTACATCGGTGTGAGCTTTTACTATTAATTTTTCCGTTTAAATGCCGATTTTGGCGCCCCGCAAATGGGGCAAACCCAATCATCCGGCAATTCCTCAAACGGAACAAATGGATCATTGTAAACATAACCGCAAATGGTACAAATCCAGCTTTCCCCATCTTCCGATTCGGTCGGCTGTTCTTGGCGGTAGGTGGGCGCATTCTTTGGTGCTCGACCTTTAATAACCCTGTGGTAATATTCATATGTCATCGGTTTTCCAACCGATTTCTCACTGCCTGCAATCACTTCGGCGATAAAAACGGTATGAGTCGGTGTCTCTGACGAAGTTAACACCTTGCAAAGAAACCAGCAGCAAGTATTTTCCTTAATAATAGGCAACCCTTCCGCAAGAATACGATGCCTAACATTTTTTAATTTATCGGTATTGCGTCCGCTGGAAAAACCCAAAGCGCCAATCACAGCACCGGATGTATCCTCCGAAAAAACAGAAACAGTAAAGAGTCCATTTTTATGAATACACTCACAGCTGTAATTGTCGTGGTTCAGACTAACGGCAATAATATTCGGTGCGTTGGAAACCTGAAACACCGTATTGGCAATACATGCGGATACTTTGTCCCCATCCTTTACACCAATTGCATACATACCGTAGGATAGGCTATTCAAAATCAGTTCGTTCAAGCCACATCCCTCCAAACCGTATTTTTACTATTATATCTCAAATTCACATAATAATCAACGAAAATTTACTTTTCTTTTTTAATTTCTTGTAGGACTACAATACATATTGGACAGTTGAGAAAAAATAAAATACAGAAATGGACACATCGGTTAAAATAAAGCTACGCAAACCAAATCATACCGAAAGGAAGTGCCCATTTCTGCATGAATAGTGTAACACAAGACATGAAGTTTAGGCAATCCCTAATGATCTATGCTCAAAAGTACGGTGTTAGCCGTGCGAGCCGAAAATACAACAAAAGCCGTTCCTTTATCTATTTCTGGATGGCCCGGTATGACGGTACATTAGAATCGTTGGCTTGCCGGTCTAGGAGGCCTCACAGTCATCCAAACCAGCATACACCTGCCGAGTTAAAGCTGATTCGCGACATGCGGCGCAGAAATCCCGACCTCGGTATAATTGAACTATGGTCTCGGTTGAAAAAGCGGGGATATACACGATGTCCGGAAAGTCTGTTCCGTGTAATGCGCCGAATGGGAATGTTTCCAGAATCAAAACCAAAGAAGAAATATCAGCCAAAACCATACGAGCAAATGACATATCCCGGAGAGCGCATTCAGATCGATGTAAAAGTAGTTCCAAAGCGCTGTATTACCGACCCAGAGCTTCGGCTTTTCCAGTACACAGCTATTGATGAATTTTCTAGGCTGCGTTTTCTGGCAGCGTACCCTGAACAGAGTACTTACTCTTCTGCTGACTTTCTAAAACGAGCTGTCGAATGGTTTGCCCGGCGCGGCGTTCGTGTAGAATGCGTTCAAACTGACAACGGTTTTGAATTCACCAACCGTTTCTCACCTTCCAAGAAACATCTGCTGACGTTGTTCGAGGCCACTGCCGCTAAACTTCATATTCGGCACAAGTTAATTCGTCCTTATACCCCAAGGCACAACGGGAAAGTGGAACGCAGTCATCGCGAAGACCAAAAACGCTTTTATGACAAACACCATTTTTACTCTTTAGCGGACTTTGAAAACCAACTTTCGATCTACTTAAAACGCTCTAATAATATGCCGATGCGTCCTCTTCATTGGTTGTCTCCTTCTGAATTTTTACATTCCCATACGGGCCTGCGGACATTTTATTGGACTATATGGCTAATCCCATTTTGATTCTATATTCTGCTGGACTCAATCCTCCAAGAGATATTTTGATTCTCGTATCCCGATACCATACCATATAAGCTTCAATTTGCTGCATAAAATCTTCTACTGTGATACCTTGCCAAGAACGGCCGTAGAACATCTCATTCTTCATTCTTCCAAAAAAACCTTCACAGGCTGAATTGTCCGGTGAACACCCTTTTTGAGACATTGATCTGATCAATCCTGCCTTACGGGTTCGGTCTATCCAGCCCGGCCATCGATAGTGACAGCCTCGATCTGAATGAATAATCGGATGCGCATCTTGAGGAAGTGCACTAATTGCACGATCCAGCATACGGTTTACCAATTGTGCGTCTGGTTTACAGCTAATGTTCCATGCTACCGGCATACCATCATAGCAGTCAATAATAGGAGACAAATATACTTTTCCTGCTGGAATTGAGAACTCCGTCACATCAGTCAACCACTTCTGATTTGGCTTGTCAGCTCTGAAATTTCTTCGAATCACATTGGGTACTTCAGGGCTAATTTCTCCTTTGTAAGAGCAGTATTTTCTCGCTTTTCGGCCTTTCACAACCAAGCCATTTTCACGCATAATTTGACGTATCACCTTTTCGGATAGGGTATAGCCCTCTCGGTTCAATACTATTTTAATTCTACGATATCCATATCTTTCCTTATTGTTGTGGAATATGGTCGCAACAGCTTGATAATCATCTTTATGCTTCTTTGCAAAACTGACCCGTTTGTTTTGATAGTAATAGCTGCTCTTTGCCAGTTTGAGTTTTTTTATCAATACAGGCAGTGGATACTTCTCTTTTAAGGCATCAACAATTACTGCCTTCTCCCTGTTGTTCAAGGGACTCTTGTTGACGCCGGGGTCTTTTTTTAGCACATCAATTGTTTTTTTCAGAATGTCAATTTCTAACTGCATATCTTGGATTTTTGCTTTCAGTTCATCAAGTTCCTCTGAAGATGCAGCTTTTCCTTCCGTCAGTTTCCCTCTGGCTCGCTCATTGGATGCATTCATTAATGCCGCAGCACCTTTCTGGATATATTTGCGCCGCCAGTTATATATACTTGCTGTGCTATATCCCACTTCATTTGATACTAATTGTACATCTTCTCCCAGCTCAAAGCAACGGTGTAAAATCTCAAGCTTTAATTCTATAGGTGGATGGCGAGGGTGCTCCGGTGTATTATATCCACAAAAGGTGCATCGGTCTTCCGGCAACATTCGTTTTCGATTGATCCAATTGTATAGCGTTTGCCTGCGTGCCGGATATCCCAAAATCGTTATTGTTTTTGTTACCGATTTCGTTTCTTCATAAACCTCCAGGGCTTTGCGATATTGTTCCTCTGAATACATCCTCTATCTCCTTCCTGAGTGTATTCAGTCCAACTTTTTGTCCGCACCCCCTACTGTCCAATATGTTTGACAAACCTACAAATTTACTTTTCTTTTTTAATTTCTTCCCAATACCTGCGGAAAGCCTGCTCCGTCTTGTTATCCCCCCACCGGTAATAGACAGTATCCTTTAAAATATCCGGAAGATACTGCTGCCGTACCCAATGAGAAGGAAAATCATGAGGATATTGATAGAATTGCCCTTTATGCGGATTATCATCCCCATCGAAATGCTTGTTTTGCAGCTGACGCGGTATCGGGCCGGTTTTTCCTGCTCTCACGTCTGCAATGGCCGCATCAATCGCACGATAGGCAGAATTGGATTTCGGCGAACATGCCACAAGAACAACCGCATCCGCCAACGGAATTCTTGCCTCCGGCAATCCAACTTGCAGCGCTGCATCCACGGCAGCCTTGACAATTGGAATAATCTGCGGATAGGCAAGCCCCACGTCCTCACAGGCGCAAACCATCAGCCTGCGGCAGGCGGAGGGCAAATCCCCCGCCTCCAGCAAGCGCGCCAAATAGTGAATCGCGGCATCCGGATCAGAGCCCCGCATAGATTTTTGAAAAGCGGAAAGAATGTCGTAATGCTCGTCCCCCGCTCTGTCGTATTTCAGCGCACTTTTCTGTGTCAGATCTCTGGCCAATTGCTCCGATATATGGCAAATTCCGTCCTTTTCTTCGCCGGAAATGACACAAAGTTCCACCGAATTCATCGCCTTGCGGACATCTCCGCCGCATGCGGATGAAATAACATCCACGGCAGCCGGGTCTGCCTCAATGCGGCGATGCTGCTGCTCTTCCAAAATGGAAAAAGCTCGCTGAACTGCCTTGCGCACATCATCTTTTTCAACCGGTTTAAACTCAAAAACCGTAGAGCGGCTTAAAATAGCGCTGTAAACATAAAAATAAGGATTTTCCGTTGTGGACGCAATCAGAGTAATGGAGCCGTTTTCAATAAATTCCAGCAAAGTCTGCTGCTGTTTCTTATTAAAATACTGAATTTCGTCCAGATATAGCAAAATGCCGTTTGGAGCCTCAAACGTATCCAACTGATTCACAACATTGCGGATATCCGCTGTGGAAGCTGTAGTACCGTTCATTTTGACCAGTTTTCGGCTGGTCTGAGCCGCAATAATGGAAGCAAGTGTAGTTTTTCCAATTCCGGACGGCCCATAAAAAACCATGTTGGGAATTTCTCCCGACTCAATAATGCGTCTGAGCGGTTTTCCGGGATCAAGCAAATGGTGCTGACCGACAATTTCGTCCAGACTGCGTGGGCGGATCCGTTCCGCAAGAGGAGCCGGCATCGGCGGCACCATCCTTTCCTCAAGTTTTATTCATACAACGGATGACGTGCACAGATATCCTTTACGATTGAGCAAATTTTTTCGCGATTCGGCTCAAAGTCAAAAATGGCGAGACTGATGCACTCCGCAATCTGATCCATATCTGCGGCATCCAAACCGCGTGTGGTGACGGCAGGCGTACCTAATCTCAGGCCGCTTGTCACAAACGGGCTGCGCTTTTCGTTCGGGACGGTGTTTTTGTTTGCTGTGATGTGAACAGAATCCAGACGCTGTTCCAGTTCCTTGCCGGTTAGTTCCAATCCGGTCAAATCAATCATCATCAGATGGTTGTCCGTACCGCCGGAAACCAGTTTCACATTTCTCTTAAGCAATCCCTCCGCTAAAGCTTTGGCATTTGTCACAATGCGGTGTGCATATTGCTTAAATTCCGGTTTCAGAGCTTCCCCTAGGCAGACAGCTTTTCCGGCAATAATATGCATCAGCGGGCCGCCCTGTGTTCCGGGGAATATCGCCTTATCAATTGCCTTTGCATATTCTTTCTTGCAAAGAATCATACCGCCGCGGGGACCGCGCAGCGTTTTGTGCGTCGTAGTCGTTACAATCTGCGCCCACTGAACCGGGTTCGGATGCTCACCTGCTGCAACAAGCCCGGCAATATGAGCCATGTCCACCATCAGGATAGCCCCGCAGGCATCGCTGATTTCACGGAAACGCTTAAAATCAATCACGCGCGGATAAGCACTGGCACCTGCTACAATGAGTTTCGGTTTTACCTTCATCGCCGTTTCATAGACGGCATCATAATCAATACGGCCTGTTTCCGGACTGACACCGTAAGGAACAAAGTTATAATAGCTGCCGGACATATTCACAGGAGAACCATGCGTTAAATGTCCCCCTTCGGACAGATTCATGCCCATCACTGTATCACCGGGTTTTAACAGAGCGAAATATACCGCCATATTGGCCTGCGCACCGGAATGTGGCTGCACATTGGCATGTTCTGCACCAAACAGTTCGCAAGCACGCTGGCGCGCAAGTTCCTCAACAACATCCACATACTGGCAGCCGCCGTAATAACGTTTTCCGGGATATCCTTCCGCGTACTTATTGGTTAGAACACTCCCCATTGCCGCCATAACGGCTGGAGAAACAATATTTTCCGACGCAATCAGTTCCAAATTTTCCTGCTGCCTTTTCAGTTCCTTGGCCATAGCGTCACCGACTTGCGGGTCGGCATGAGATACAAAGCCGATGGTATCCATGAGATCACTGTACATCGTATTCAAACCCTTTCCCGAGCAAATTTACCCATATTATAACCTGTAAGATGAAAAAACGCAACGTACATCCTGCATAAAGACATAGAACGAATCACCGAGTCTTTCCATTGCCAACTCGGTTTGAAATGGTTATAATGGAAAAGCAAAAACTTAGTAAAACCGCTGTACCAAAAAACGGAGGATAAAAATGACGAAAAAGCAGCGTGCCCTGCTTGCAATACAAAGCTTAAAAGAAGAATATCCGGACGCTATTTGTTCCTTAACCTATTCCGATCCGCTTCAACTGTTAATTGCCACCCGGCTTTCTGCGCAATGCACAGATGCGCGCGTAAATATGGTAACGCCATCCCTGTTTAAGCGTTTCCCTGACCTTGACGCATTCTGTCGGGCAAATGTGGAAGAAATTGAAGAATTAATTCGTTCCTGCGGATTGTATAAAACCAAAGCACGTGATATCCTTGCAATGTGCCGAATGTTAAAATCCGATTTTAACAGCACCGTACCGGATACCATTGAGGAATTGACAAAGCTCCCCGGCGTAGGACGAAAAACCGCAAATCTTGTGGTCGGTGATATTTACGGGAAACCGGCTGTTGTTACGGATACGCATTGTATTCGCATCTGCGGACGTCTCGGTCTAAGTGAAGGCAAAGATCCATACAAGGTAGAAATGCAACTGCGCAAAATATTGCCTCCGGAAGAATCCAATGATTTTTGCCATCGCCTAGTGCTGCACGGTCGGGCCGTCTGCACTGCAAGAAATCCGGACTGCAAAAACTGCTGTATGCATTCATTCTGCAAAAATCCGTTTCCGCAAGAAAAGACGAAAACGAAAGCGAAAGCAAAACAATAAAACAAAACATTAATACCCCCGGCCAGCCGGGGGTATCATTTTATTGATAGATTTTACTGAGTTCCAAAGGAAACGTCATCGATGTCTACCGACTGATTTCCCGCAGCAACAACGGAGAAATCTATGCGAACTCCTGTGACATCGGCTGGTGCTGCAATGGTATACAGCCTATAATATCCAAATTCTCTGTTGGCATTCGGCATATCCCGCTCGCGAACCGTTATGCTTCCTCCTACAACATCGCCGCCGGGTGTTAAAAAGTTTACTGTTGCGGTCAAACCGACTCTCGCACCCTCTGCATGGGCAAAAAAGGAAAATTCATAATAACATAGCGGCTGAATTCCTGTAATGTTTTGTGTCAAGATGCCGCCATCTTCCATATTAACCGCTGAAGTTCCTGAGTGAACTCTGCCCTGCGCTGTCACCCGGGATATTTCATCGGGTGTTGCAGAGGTCCATCCTGTCGGAATATTACCTGTAAACGCTTCCATTCCTCCATTCATGACCATTTCTCCCGATAACGGGCACGCGGCAGGTCCTGTTGGCCCGGTGGGTCCAGTGGGACCCGTTAATCCTGTTGGTCCTGTCGGCCCTGTTGGCCCGATTAACCCCATTGGACCGGTTGGCCCTGTGGGTCCCGTTAATCCCGTTGGTCCTATCGGCCCAGTGGGGCCGATAGGACCCTGCGGCCCCGGTATGCAGCAAATTGGTCCGCAGAACCATGGAGGTGGGCAGGGTTTGCAGGGATACCAAAACGGTTCACAATAACACATATCAGAATAATTTGTGATTCTCATCTTTGGAAAATCACAACACCTATTTTCTGATGGAGTACAATAAAGTTCGCAATTTCATAAAGGCATAGAAAAGTCATTGGGACTCCGATAAAATGAATGGTTAGAAGACATTCAAAGAAGGAGAGATACCCAATGACTCAAAAAAAGAATACCACAGATTTGACAGAATTGCTACTAAAATGTATGGCGCAGCCGGATCCAATGCTGTCGATGCTGGAATGGCTGTGTACCCGTCTGATGGAAGCAGAGGTCTCCGGTATCGTTGGCGCAGAAAAGAATGCACACAATCCATCCCGCCGTGATTACCGCTGCGGCTATCGGCCGCGTCGATTGGATACTCGTATGGGGACGATGTATCTGATGGTACCAAAACTCCGAAATCAGGGCTATATCCCGTTTTTCGTAACAGAACGCAAGCGCAGTGAAGCAGCGCTGATTCAAGTGGTTCAAGAAGCGTTTGTGCAGGGTGTATCTACGCGAAAGATGGAGAAACTAGCTCGCAGTCTTGGAATTGAAAATCTTTCTCGCAGTCAAGTCAGTGAAATGACGAAAGGTCTTAACGAGCAGGTACAGTACTTCCGCAGCCGGCCTCTGACGGGTCGCTATCCTGTCATTTGGACAGATGCACTGTATGAAAAAATTCGTATGGATGGCCGGGTCGTCAGCATGGCTGTGATGGTAGTTTGCGGCGTCAATGAACAGGGACATAGGGATATCATTGCTGTAGAGCCAATGCTGGATGAATCTAAAGAAAGTTATTCTCAATTGTTTCAAAGTCTTCTAGATCGTGGTCTGAAAACACCGCTCCTGGTGGTTTCAGACGCGAATAAAGGGCTGATTGCAGCCATCCGTGAGAGTTTTCCGGGAGCTTCCTGGCAACGGTGCAAAGTCCATTTTATGCGAAATATTTTGGCTCATGTACCCCAGAAGGAAAAAGAATCCTTTGCGGCTCAGTTAAAAGAAATTTGGCTGGCACCTTCCGCTAAAATAGCTAGACAACGCGCAGAGCAAATATCAGAACAGTATGGAAAACGCTTTCCAAAAGCAATTGAGCTCCTGCAAGATGGGCTGGAAGATTCTCTAGCCTTCTATGCTTTTCCGGAACTCGATGCTCGCAAAATCTCCTCAACCAATATGCTAGAACGGCTAAACAAGGAAATTCGCCGCAGAACCAGCGTAGTCGGAATATTTCCTAATCCGGATTCCTATCTACGGCTGGTAACAACACATCTGATGGAGTATGCGGAGGACTGGTCTATTTCCAGAGCATACTTAAACCCGAAATCCATTCTTTCACTGTTAAACGTAGCCTAATTCATTTTCCGGAGTCCCGAAATTGCGAACTTCCCTTGACACTAGGTATTTTCTTTCATATAATTATCTCCCTTATCCTATTTAGACAATAACATACTCCAATTACATTTTATGAAACGCATGTAAATTTGTTGCTGCCTGAACGGACAAGATATCTATGTAAACAGATATTCTTCAGAGTAAACAGATATTCTTCAGAACTTGAACGTCTGCAATAAAAAAAGGACGCCGCAGTGCTTTTATCTGCGACGCTCTTTTTAATATTAGAATCAATTTGATTTAAAAGCTTGGGAGTACATTGCCATCATAGGTGTTATTGATATAGTCGCGAACTTCATCGGATTGAAGCGCTTTGACAAGTGCCTGTATGGCAGGGTCGTTTTCATGTCCTTCTTTTACAGCGATGATATTCGCAAAAGTTTTAGCGGCCTCAGAATCTTTATCTTCCAAAGCTAAGGCATCTTTTGCAGATGAGAAACCTGCTTCCAATGCATAGTTTCCGTTGATAACCGCAATATCCACCTCGGAAGTCACATTGGGCAGCATGGCTGCTTCCAATTCTTTAAACTGCAGGTTTTTGGGGTTGTCCACAATATCATTCGGTGTAGCTTTCAGTCCTGCTCCGTCCGCTAGGGTAATCAATCCCTGTGCCTGTAACAGCTGCAGTGCGCGCGCTTCATTTGTTGCGTCATTTGGAACTCCGACAACAGCGCCGTCCGGCAGCTCATCCAAAGAGGAAGTCTTGCCCGGATAAATACCAAAAGGCTCATAGTGAATGGCCGCAACGCTCACAAGATGTGTGCCGTTTTCCTCATTAAACTGGTCCAAGTAGGGCTGATGCTGAAAGTAATTTGCATCCTCATCGCCCTCTTCCACAGCAGTATTTGGCACAACATAGTCGCCGTACTCAGTCACTTCCAAGTCAATGCCCTGTTCTGCCAAAACATCCTTCACTTGCGCCAAAATTTCCGCGTGAGGCGTGGGAGATGCCGCAACGCGAAGGACGGTAGTTTTCGTGTCATCAGAGCCGGCAGCGCTGGAAGTTTCACTTCCGTTCCCGCTGCTGCAAGCAATCAGAGAAGAGGCCAAAAGCAAAGCCACTGCCCCTGCAAATAATTTTTGTTTCATAATTCTTTACCTCCTAATAGGAATATATATTTTTTATTTCAGCCGCTTATCGATTTTTGCTGACAGCCAGCTGCAAACAGACTGAACAATTTGTACCAAAACAAGGAGCAAAATAACGGTAACCAACATCATGGCCGGAACTTTTCGCTGATACCCGTAGCGAATGGCTAAGTCACCCAAGCCGCCCGCGCCCACCGCACCGGCAATTGCGGTGTAAGCCATGATAGTAATAATGGAAATGGAAGCACCCAGTGTTAAAGATGGCATTGCCTCAGGGAGATAAACCTTCCTGACAATTTGAGGAACAGATGCTCCCATCGCCTGTGCGGCTTCCACTACCCCGAAATCGACTTCCGCAAACGAAGTCTCCACCATTCGTGCGATAAAAGGCGCAGCAGAAACCACAAGCGGCACAATAGCCCCACGTACACCGATTTTGGTGCCTACCAGCATTTTGGTAAAATCCATGATAGCAATCATTAAAATAATGAAAGGCAGTGAGCGCCCTACATTGATAATCCAAGCCAAAACTTGATTTAAAGTTTTATGCGGCCAGATGCCGTGCGGCTGCGTAATGGTAAGCAAAATACCCATGGGCAAGCCCAGCACATAGGCAAAAACAGTGGAGACTACAGTCATCACCAGAGTGTCCCACGTTCCCTGTAGAATCAAACTGCCATATTGATTCCAAAAAGCTGAAATGCTTTCAATCATGATGTTTCACCTCTTCTCTTTCGTAGCTGATGTGATGGCTATCCAGATATGCCAGCATTTTGGCCACAATCGTGTCATTCTCAGGAAATTCCAGAAGCATTTGACCATGTGCCGTGCCGTCCATATCTTTCGTGTCAGCATACCAAATATTAACCGGCGCGCCGCAGGAGAGGACCATATTAGAAATAACCGGCTGACTGGAAGTGCTGCCATCAAAGCTAATACGGTACAGCGGCCCGCGAATCACACTGTTTTTAGAAATGGTTCCGCTGGGGGTGATTAATTGTCTGGCAGCAGCCGTTTTGGGATGATGGAATACTTCGCTGACAGCGCCCTGCTCAACAATGTGACTTTCCGAAATAATTGCCACGCGGTCGCAGATTTGTTCTACCACTTTCATTTCATGTGTAATGACAACAATTGTCACGCCAAGGGTTTGATTCAATTCTTTTAAAAGCGATAAAATAGACTGGGTTGTAGTCGGATCCAGTGCAGAAGTTGCCTCATCACACAAAATCACTTTCGGGTCTGTCACAAGCGTGCGTGCAATGGCTACCCTTTGTTTCTGTCCGCCGGAAAGCTGAACCGGGTAAGCATCCGCTCGGTCTTCCAGCCCCACTAATTTCAGAAATGGAAGCGCCTTTTCTCGCGCGTGGGTTCTGGACATTCCTGTTAATTCCAAAGGAAAACACACATTATCCAATGCTGTGCGCTGCATGAGAAGATTGAATCCCTGAAAAATCATGCCAATGGATTGGCGGGCATGCCGCAATTCTTTAGATGAAAGTGATGTTAAATCCGCACCATTTACAATCACTTTCCCGGAAGTTGGTTTTTCAAGCAAATTCATACAGCGTACTAACGTACTTTTTCCGGCACCGGAAAGACCAATGATTCCAAAAATCTCACCGGATTGTATTTCTAAATTGATGTCGTCCAGCGCCGTGACCGGATTGGGTCCGCCGAACTTTTTGCTAAGATGCTTAATTTGAATAATAGGCTCAGGCACAATCTTACAACTCCTTCACTGCAAATATTGAGCAACAAAAAAACGCCCCTGATGCAACAACACATCAAGGGCGAACGTAATTAACGCCGCGGTACCACCTTACTTCGCACACTCCCTCACGGAAGCGGCCTTACAGAGTGCTAACACACTCCTGCGCCTTAACGGGCGCTCCCGGCGTAACCTGTGCATATGCAGTCGGCCACGCGACTCCAAGACCATCTTCAGCAGGCCCTTCTGTACCTCTTTCCACCATACGAGGCTCTCTGGAACATATCTGCCTGCTTACTCTTCTCTTCACTGTCTTTCGCAATTTTCACTTGTCACTTGTGATGTTTAGTAGGATACCAAACTCATGAAAAATTGTCAACAGATATTTTGTACAATTTAAACTTCCATAATGCACAATACGTTGATACTCAACAATGGGAGTAATAAGAAAAAGCTCAGAACCTGCACCGATTCCGAGCTTTGATATCTGGAGCTACTGGTCAGACTCGAACTGACGACCTGCGCATTACGAATGCGCTGCTCTACCAACTGAGCCACAGTAGCAATTCAGCTGACTAGGATATTATACTGACTAGGATATTATACTAAACATTTCTGTGTGCGTCAAGTGATTTTTTTGTAAAAAAACAGCCGCCTTTGTAAAATTGTGAATAATAGTCACTAAAATTATAATAAGTTCACGAATAAATATATAATAATTAATATATCGAACAGTCATTATGTTTGCATGGGTGAAAACAGCAAAAGAGGCGAATTACAATTGACAAAAATTCGCATTAATGAACGGTTGCGTGAACTGCGCATCAAAAGCGGCTACACTCAGAGTCAGATTGCTAAAATTTTAAATGTTGACCGATCCACTTATTCGTATTATGAAATTGGCAAAACCACACCGGACGTTTCCGCCCTTATCACGCTGGCAAAAATCTTTAATATTTCCATTAGCGAACTTTTAGCGGATGAATCGAATCCTTATCCCGTAGCAGACAACAGAACGAATCGAGAATATGTGAGCGGCAAAAAAAACTCCAGCCATATTTATGAACTATCACCACAGGAAAAAGAGCTTGTGGGACTTTTTAGAACTTACTCCGATGAAGAGAAAGCAAAGTTGCTGGAATATATGAAAAAATACCGGCAAACTAATGAGGAACAAAAAAAAGTAAAATTATCCCGCTGTACAACGGCGGGATTTTCTATTGCCCTCCCTTTCTTCGCCTTTTCATCATACATATTCTATGGTAAAATGATAAAAAAGCGGGGGTGCTTCACACGTGGCTTATGATGCTTTTACCGCTGGCATTGAACCTGGCGGCCTGAGAACAAAAAACGAAATTCGGATTTTGATTTGTTATCTTCTGGACAGTGTTGATGCACCATTAAAAAAAGATGACATCATCCAAATTATGCAGGCAAATGGACTGGCAAATTACTTTGAAGTGGCCGATGCCATCGCTGAAATGTGCCAGAAAGGAATTCTTTGCTACGAAAATGACAACTCTAGCATACTCGTTTTAGGTAAAAATGGAAAAATCATCGCAAAACAGCTTGATACTGCCCTGCCGCCTTCCGTACGAGACAAAGCTGTAGGAGCGGCAATTCGATTGCTGGCAGACGCGAAACGTCAGCGTGAAAACCATGTGGAATTTGTAAAAGTGGATCGAGGATACAATGTAATTTGCCACATTTCCGGTGGAGACATGGATTTAATGAAAATTTCCCTTTATGTCCCCGACCTGTACCAAGCTAACATGGTCAAAGACAATTTTTATCGCTCCCCGGAAACTGTTTACAGAATGCTCCTTGCGCTTGTGACCGGCCAAAATGACATGGCAGCGGATTTAATTCCACAAACAAAGCGAGGAAGCAAATGACCATATTCTTTATTCTAAATTCACAATAATCGATAGAAAATTTTTGTCTTTTTGTGCTGTTTTTTTGACTGATTAATAGCAATTATGCATTATTGACAAATAATTATAATTGCAATTAAATATTATAAATAAAAAAAAATGTGTAAAACTAAAAAAATATATCCTTTCTTGTGAAAAATGATTGTTGAATATCTACATCAATTGCGTTACAATTTATTCACAATCATTCACATGGAGGGAGTTTACATGATCACCTTTTTTGTGGCACTGATACTCTTAATTGTCGGTTACCTAACTTACGGCAAGGTAGTCGACAAAGTGTATCAGCCTTATCAAGCACCTACGCCTTGTGTAAAGCACCCTGACGGTGTTGACTACATACCTCTTTCAACACCACGAGCATACCTCATCCAATTGCTGAACATTGCAGGACTTGGTCCGATTTTTGGTGCATTGGCAGGTGCTTTGTGGGGACCTGTTGTGTATTTCTGGATCGTCCTCGGCTCTATTTTCGCCGGCGGCGTGCATGACTACACAAGCGGCATGCTGTCTATCCGTAACGACGGTGCATCCATTTCTGAAATTGTCGGTACCTATTTGGGTAAATTCATGCTTCAGGTCATGCGGGTGTTCACAGTTATCCTTTTGGTCTTAATCGGTGCAACTTTTACCAGCGGACCTGCCGGTTTATTGGCGATGTTGACTCCAGATGCTATGAATAAAAATGTCTGGCTGGTAATTTTGCTTGTTTACTACTTCTTAGCAACACTCTTCCCGATTGATAAGATCATCGGCAAAGCGTACCCGGTGTTTGGCATTTTGCTGATTATCATGTGCATCGGTGTTGGCGGCGGTACGTTAATTGAGCGCACAGCCAGTATACCGGAAATGCAGCTGGCAAATCTTCATCCTGCAGGCAAGCCCATATGGTCTCTGATGTTTGTTACAGTTGCCTGCGGTGCCTGCTCCGGATTCCATTCCACCCAGTCTCCTTTAATTGCACGCTGCGTCAGTGATGAAAAAGATGCGCGGAAAATTTTCTATGGAGCAATGATTTCCGAAGGCATTATTGCTCTGATTTGGGCTGCTGCCGGTATGTCCTTCTATGACGGCGGTATTCAAGGTTTGTTTGAGGCAAATGCTGCCGTACAAAACAACCAGTCTCAAATCGTTTATCAGATTGGTAAAGGCTTACTTGGGCCTGTCGGTGTTGTTTTGACAGTGCTTGGCGTGGGTATCTGCCCCATTACTTCCGCAGATACTGCTTTCCGCAGTGCAAGGCTTACCATTGCGGACTGGTTCCATGTTGACCAAACACAAGTTCCAAAGCGTCTTGCTGTTACCATTCCGTTGCTTGCCGTGGGCGGAATTTTAACCCAGATGGATTTCTCCATTGTTTGGAGATATTTCTCATGGTCCAACCAGACGCTCGCTATGATCGTCCTTTGGAGCGGCGCAGCTTACCTGTGCAAATGGAAAAAAGCTTCCATGGTATCCCTGATTGCGGCAATTCCGGCAACATTTATGTCTGCCGTAACCTGCACATATTTCTTCATGGCTCCGGAATGCTTAAATCTTTCCACTTCCATCGCCTATCCGGCAGGAATCATATTTGCAGTTATCTGCGCTGTGATTTACTTCGTCAAAGGTGTGCTTCCCAATTCTAAGAAAATTGATAATACTCCAGCAGAAGCAGCACAGGCGTAAAAATAACTCCTTCGTGATATAAATAAGAATTTACAAATTATAGGGGCAGTCACAGACAGAAGTTGACTGCCCCTTGTTTTTTACTCGTAAAATGTATAAAATCCCAATTTTCCTTAGGGATGACATTTTTACAAGCAGATATCAATCTTATAACCCAATTTTTCTCTGACATTCTTTCAACAAAGCAATTCTCTGCTTATAATCAGGCAAATATCTTTCAACCTCTCGATAAAAGTCCGGACCATGATTCTTTTCGCGGATATGCGCCAATTCATGCACAACAACATAGTCAATTGCTTCAGGATCTAATAACATAAGCCGATAGGAAAAACACAAGCTGTTTTTCGGACTGCAGGAACCCCAACGAGTCTTTGCCGATGTAATTTTTATTCCGGTTGGATGAACATTCATTATTTTGCTATAATGTTGAACGCGGTCATTTAGGTATATCTGTGCACGCTTTTTGAGTGCCTCAACTTTCTCCGGCGTTAGCATCAATGCCTTTTCCCTCTCAGTTCGCTCTTTCCAAAGAGCAATCTGCTTTAAAATCCATCCCCGGTGTTTTTGAACAAAGGCGGCAATTTCTTCATCACGTAGAAAGGACGGTGCTTTTACTAAGATTTCTCCTTCTTTTGTTATGGAAAGCGACATGGTTTTTCGGTTGGATTTTTGAATCCGCAGCGTATTAATCATCATACACCTCAATAATAATACGGCTCTATGTCAATAGTTGGGGTCACCCAAAATGGAAACACCGAATGGAGCGGCGTTAAGCTGCTCCATTTTTCGTTGAATGATGGAACATATGAAGAATGCGATTGCGGAAGCGACGAAAATTACGATAACCGTAGGCATTGCGTTTAAGAACCTTAATCTTGTTGTTAACCCCTTCGGTAAAACCGTTGGTGTAAGAGCAATCAAACGAATTTAGAATACCTCTTGACCAGCGAATCATGGTATTTGCACAAGCAACAAATCTTGAAAGACCACTGTTTTGTGCGGCCATAATCCAATGAGACAGCGCTGTCCGTGCAGACACACTGTCAGAAGATTCAAGGACTTTGAAAAACTGTTCTTTCAGAGAGTAGGCTGTCAGCAGACGGTTGCTTGTATAAAGCATAATGTTAACCTGTTGTCTTTGCTCTGGAGTGAGAAATTGGTATCGTTTGTTCAGCAAGATTCGGGAGCGTTTAAAATAAATTCTTCGGGTTTTGCTGAACTTTTTCTGTTCTTCCTTGCGAATGGCTTCAAAGGCCCAAAATACTTGACGAATGTAATGATATTTGTCAATGACATAGTTTGAATTTTTAAAATATGTCTGAGCAATATTGGCATATGTGCTCCACATATCGCTGACGAAATGCTTCGTTTTAGAACGGTCAAGCCGGCCGAAATATTCTCTCAGTTTGTGGTTGTATCGAGCAGGAAGAATATCAAGGATTTGGTGACGAACCGGATCGGTCAGAATGCACTGATATTTCTCGCCACTTGTATTGCCTTTAAACTCATCAATCGACACAACTTCAGGTAATTGCTGCGGTTTTCCATAGTGGATACAATCGAAAAGCCGGATAATAGTTGAAACAGATAGATTTACTTCACGTGCTACACTGGTGAAAGAACGCACGTCAGACAGCTTTGAAATGATATACGCGGCTAAACGATTTGTGATGCGGTGATATCTCGGCAGAAACGAGTTATCTTCAAAGAAACGCTTTCCACAAGAATGGCAGCGATACCGGCGCTTTCGGAGAATCAAACTAGTGTGTTTACCAAAAGCAGGGATGTCTTTTACTGTTTGACAACGGTAATCATGGACATAGCTGGTCTGATATCCACAGCAAGGGCAAACATGCGGCTTTCTTGGTAACTCAATAAAAATTTCCGTTTTATCGGGCAATTGCCTCACATTTTTTACGATTACCCCTTTTAATCCTAGCAATTTTTCGGTAGAATAAGTACAGAGCATATCGATGACCTCCAATATGGGATAGTGGTAATTTCCATTTTAAAGGTTTTTCATCGAATATGCTCTACTTTTTTGCTCTTTTTTCGCAGGCCTATTCGTCACACCCCAACATTTATTATAGAGCCATAATACAAAAGCAGCGCAGAAATAACTGCGCTGCTAAAATATCCGTTCAACTCAATTACTTAACCATACCGGCAACTTCATCTGCAAAATTATCCTGACGTTTTTCAAGGCCTTCGCCCTTTTCAAAGCGTACAAAATCCACAATCTTAATCGTTCCGCCAAGCTGTTTTGCAGTCTGCTCAGTGTATTCCTGAATGGTAAGCTTATCATTCTTAACATAAGGCTGGTCCCCAAGGCAGATTTCCTTAAAGAATTTCTTCAATCTGCCGGTAACAATTTTTTCGGCAATTGCTTCCGGTTTTCCAGAATCCAAAACCTGCTGTTTCAAAATGCCTTTCTCATGCTCAACAACATCTGCCGGTACGCTTTCTTCATTCAAGTACTGAGGCGCAATAGCGGCAATTTGCATGCAGACATTCTTTGCATACTCTTCGAATTCCGGTTTTGCGGCAATTTCAGCACTTGTCTCAAACTTTGTAAGAACACCGATTTTGCCATCCGCATGGATATAGCCGCCTAAGACACCTTCCATACGACGGAATCTGCGAATTTTGATATTTTCACCAATTTTAAGAATTTTCTCTTTTAAAATTGCGTCAATCGTCTCATCAGATCCTGAAGCCTTGCAAGCAAGCAGAGCTTCCACATCAGCCGGATTCTGTTCAATCACCGTATTGGCACAGGTTTTAACAAATTCCTGAAATTCTGCGTTCTTTGCAACAAAGTCGGTCTCAGCATTAACCTCAATAACAACACCCACATTACCGGCGTCATTGAGAACCACACTGGCAAGACCTTCCGCAGCAATACGTCCTGCTTTTTTTGTAGCAGCAGCAAGACCTTTCTCACGCAGAAAATCGATTGCCTTATCCATATCTCCGCCGGAAGCTTCCAGCGCTTTTTTACAGTCCATCATGCCACAGCCGGTCTTTGCACGAAGAGCTGCAACATCTTTTGCAGTAAATGCCATCTTCCAAATTCCTCCGCTTCATCTATACTATTTTAACAGGAAAGCGAATTATTCAGCAGCGCTTTCCTCCGGTTCCTCTTCCTGTTCAGTCTCAGCCGCTGCACCCATACGGCCTTCTCTACCTTCTAAAATGGCATTTGCCATTGTTTCAGAAATCAGTTTCACAGCACGGATTGCATCATCGTTGCCGGGAATTACATAATCAATTTCATCCGGATCACAGTTTGTATCAACGATTGCAACAATCGGAATGTTCAGCTTCCTCGCTTCTGCGACAGCAATTCTTTCCTTGCGCGGATCTACAATAAACAAGGCACCGGGAAGACTCTTCATATCCTTAATACCGCCAAGGAATTTCTCAAGTTTCTCAATTTCAAGTTTCAGCTTTCCAACTTCTTTTTTGGGCAGAAGATCGAACGTACCATCTTCTTCCATTGTTTTAAGCTGATTCAAGCGATCGATTCTGCGGCGAATCGTGCGGAAATTTGTAAGCATACCGCCCAGCCAGCGTGCATTCACATAAAATGCGCCGGCGCGTTCTGCTTCATTCTTTATAGAATCCTGTGCCTGTTTCTTTGTTCCTACAAACAGCACAGATTTCCCTTCTGCTGAAAGGTCGCGCACAAAATTATATGCATCTTCCAGTTTACGAGCAGTTTTCTGCAAGTCGATAATATAAATACCGTTGCGTTCTGTAAAGATGTACTCCGCCATTTTCGGGTTCCATCTTCTGGTCTGGTGTCCAAAATGGACGCCTGCTTCCAAAAGCTGTTTCATAGATACTACTGCCATTACTAAATCCTCCTTGGTTTTTCCTCCGCCGTGCAAAAAATTTAGCCCTCCACCATACAAGGCACCTGGGCCAAGCATCGGCGTGCGTTATAGCGGACAATATTATATCATACACGGCGATAAAATACAAGCCTTTTCCAAATATAACCACCTTCTTTATAAGAAACATTTTAATGAATGCACAAACGTTATTTTTTTGGGTAAATACGTCGGATACCAAAGAACTGAACATTTCTTTCCTGCTGCATACATCAAAAGCGGTCTTCTGAAAAGTCTGAACTTTCAGAAGACCGCAGTTTATCTTTTTAAATCACGCATTCATAAACAATTCGATATCATCATCAACTGTGCCAATACCGGCAATTCCGAATTTCTCCACCAAAACTTTTGCAACATTTGGCGAAAGGAAGCCCGGCAGGGTTGGACCAAGATGAATATTCTTCACGCCCAGATACAAAAGTGCCAAAAGTACAATGACAGCTTTTTGCTCATACCAAGCAATATTAAAGGCAATTGGCAACTGATTAATGTCATCAAGACCGAATATCTCTTTCAATTTAAGTGCAATCACCGCAAGTGAATAGGAGTCGTTGCACTGTCCTGCATCCAGCACTCTCGGAATGCCACCGATATCGCCGAGATTTAGTTTATTATAGCGGTATTTCGCGCAGCCTGCAGTAAGAATAACGGTATCCTTCGGTAATTTTTTAGCAAACTCCGTATAATACTCTCTGGACTTCATACGGCCATCGCAGCCAGCCATAACGAAGAACTTCTTGATAGCTCCGGATTTCACTGCATCCACAATTTTATCGGCCAAAGCCATCACCTGATTGTGAGCAAAACCGCCGACAATGCTGCCTGACTCGATTTCCTCGGGTGCAGGAAGTGTTTTAGCAAGCGCAATAATTTCCGAAAAGTCCTTTTTGCCATTTTCATCCGGTTCAATATACTTGCATCCGGGATATCCCGTAGAACCGGTGGTAAAAATCCTGCTCCTGACTTCTTCGCTTCTGGGCGGTACAATGCAGTTTGTTGTAAACAGAATGGGTCCATGGAACGACTCAAATTCACTGAGCTGTTTCCACCAAGAGTTGCCGTAGTTGCCCACAAAATTTTCATATTTTTTGAAAACCGGATAATAGTGAGCCGGCAGCATTTCGCTGTGGGTATATACATCCACTCCTGTTCCCTGTGTCTGCTCCAGCAGCTGTTCTAAGTCAGTTAAATCGTGCCCTGAAACAAGTATGGCAGGATTCTTTCTTACTCCAATATTGACCTTGGTAATTTCGGGGTTGCCAAAGCGTGATGTATTAGCTTCATCCAGAAGTGCCATCGCTTTTACGCCGTATTCTCCCGTTTTCAGTGTCAATGCGACAAGATCGTCTGCGGAGAGAGAATCGTCCAATGTTGCAGCAAGAGCTTCATAAATAAACTTGTTGATTTCAAGGTTCTCTTTACCAATATTCGCGGCATGCTCTGTATACGCTGCCATTCCCTTTAGTCCATATGTGATCATCTCGCGCAGGGAGCGAATATCCTCATCTTCCGTAGCCAATACGCCGATGGAACTTGCTTTTTCCAGCATGGACTCTCTGGAATCCACGGTGAACGTTGCAGCATCATGAAAATCAGCTGATGAAACAGATTTCCGCAGAGTATCTCTAATAGAAATCATCTTCCTGATTTGATGTTCAATAGATTCGGGATCAAAATTTGCATTGGTAATGGTTATAAACAAACTATTGAGCATCTGATAATTTGTTTCCCTTAATTGACTAACATCCAGTTTTCCTTTCACCACAATTTCGGAAATACCCTTCAGGGTATAAACTAAAAGATCTTGAAGCTTGGCAACTTCCTCATTTTTTCCGCATACACCACGGATCGTGCATCCTTTTCCTCCTGCAGTTTCCTGGCATTGGTAGCAAAACATACTCATACTTTATTCCTCCTGTAAATTTTCAATTATCAATTGGTTCAAAATCTTCTTTTCCCACAAAACAAATGGGACACTGCCAATCATCTGGTAGATCCTCAAAGGCTGTACCGGGAGCAATACCGTTGTCCGGGTCACCAAGTGCAGGATCATAGATATAACCACAAGGAATACATCTGTACTTTTTCATTTGATTTCCTCCTAAAATTTGCAGGTTGTCAGAGTAAATGCGGTGGACTGCTAACACTAATAATCGTGCCGCCAGCAACACGGTCAACTGGTACTCTGAAATCTCGCCTCGACTGGTTAAAACTGAATCACCACTGCATTGCTCGTTCAAAAATCGGTTTCGATTTGATTATTCCCAATATTTCTTATTATTACCCATCCCTGCTGTGGAGTATCTTATGACCCCGTTGACCGGATGTATTTAGTTTACGATTTTTCAGTCAATTATTCTGTTGTAATTACAACAAACTAAACTTAAAATAAAAAAAGACCTGCACAATTTCCAAATTGTGCAGGTCTCGGATTATGATTGATAAAGATTTAGTAAACTGTAACAATGCACAAGCGTTGCGGTGATTTGCCGGCTTCAGTCCCATAGACGCCTGCCTGCCCGATATCCCACTGCTTTAATCTTGTAAAAATAACTTCCATCTTTTTTCATAACTAAAACAGATTGAATAATCGAGCCGTTTCCGGTGGTGAAGTGAAGTGTGGAAGTTCCGGATGGCGGAGTAAATTTAAACATATATGTTTTATCTTTCTTCATAGAAAATAAGTATGGTGTATCGGATTGAATATCGGATGAAGACTGGCCGGAAAGAGTTCCGATTGCCGTAAAGGAAGCCGATGCTCCGCTGACATCCGTAGTAGTAATAACCGCCGCGCCTGTTCCTGCATTCATTATGCGGAACAAATATCCATCAGAGGTTTTTCCATAATAAGAAACAGTCACTGCAGATGGATTGGATGAAACAGCCGTGGGAGGGGTTGTGCTTGTGGTATACACCTTGTAAATATAGGAGTTGTTGGAGCCGAATGTATACGGTAATGTTGTATCGCATTTCAAAGTTCCCGAAGTCGTCTGCAGTGTTCCATTAGCTGTAAAAGAGACAGAAGCTCCGCTTGCATCCGTAGTGGTAATCAGTGCTGCACCCGTTCCCACATTCGTTATGCGGAACAAATATCCATCAGAAGTTTTTCCATAATAAGAAACAGTCACTGCAGATGGATTGGATGAAACAGCCGTGGGAGGGGTTGCGCTTGTGGTATACACCTTGTAAATATACGTATTATTAGAACCAAACGTATAAGGCAGCGTTGTATCACATCTCAGCGTCTGATTGGAATTTTTTTCGTCAGTATCTTCCATTGTTTTATCATCGTTATCCTGTGATGGAGAAGACGTGTTACCGGAGTTGGAACCAATTGCAGTGAAAGAAACGCTGGTTCCGTTTCCTGCCGTTGTTGTTATCACTGCCTTGCCCGGCCCATTATTTGTAAGTTTAAAGAGGAATCCATCCGTCAGCCGCCTCGCGTAAGATACACTGACAGCATCGGGATTGGACGATGATGCTGTAGGCGTAAAGGTATCATTGGTGGTAATTTTGTAATAATAAGTCTTGTTTGTACCAAAAGTATAAGTTCCGGTAGTGTCGCAAATAAAAATCTGCTCTCCCGTTTCCGGGAATATCACCTCGCTATCGTCATCACTGCTATTCCCATCGCCGGATGATGAATAGTCATAAAAGCTGTAATCAACATCACAAGGTCCGCTGACGCCAGAAACAGAACGCTGACCATATTGCCACATAGTGTAATGACTGAATGGAGTTCTGTCCACACCGGTATGTGCAATCCATGTATCATACTTGGCAACCAGTGGGCTGGTCAATTTTGAGTTATAAAAATTATAATAGCTATATACCATGGCCTTATAACCGGCTGCTTCAATCCTGCTGCAAAAAGCTTCCACAATTTGCCCGAGAGTGTCCGCCGACAATCCCCATTGAGATTTATCCTCAACATCATAAGCAACAGGATAATCAAGTTCTCTGCCGTTTAGAATATGCAGACAAAATTCTGCCTCGGCCTCCGCCATTTCAACAGTGGTGGCATAACTGTAATGGTATGCGCCGACTTTAATTCCGTTTGCCTTGGCATTATTGTAATTGGTTTCAAAATAAGCATCTGTTTGTTTGGACCAGTTTTCGTGCCCATACCCGGTCCGAATCATGGCAAAATCGACGCCGGAATTTTTAACGGCCTTCCAATCGATGGAACCTTGCCAACTGGAAACATCAATACCCTTATAAGCGACATTGACGACGCAGGATGCTTTGTATGCGCCTGATTGTGCTGTGACAATCGTTTGTCCAATTTTTTTGCCCGTCACCATGCCGCCGCTGTCCACAGTTGCAATCGTTTCATCCTGAGAAGACCACGTTACATCTGTATCAACTGACGATCCAAAATAAGCATAAAGTCTTGTGTAGTCACCTACTCTTACTCCAATCGAGGATTCGCTGAGAGTAAAACCGCCTAAACTGTCATCGGCTGCCAAAGTCGGGGTAGTCAGAAACATGATTCCCGACACGATCAGGATTAGAGCAAGAATTCTTTTTTTCAACACAGTTCCTCCATTTCCTCTATGTGGTTGTTTTTTGCATGTCGTCTCTTGGATGGTAATTTAATCCGAGCTTATTGTATAATATTATATTTTTTTGTCATAGTCCTGTCAAGGCAAGGATGCTGTTATTTTAAGAAATAAGAAATAAGAAATATAATTTTTCATATTTATTGAATATCCTTGAACTTTATAAACTGTGCATGTTATAATATTAACAATTAAACGCCACCGGTAGGAGGGAATTTTACAATATGGGTGTTAAATTTATCACCGCAAAAGAAGCTGCATATATGGTACCTAATGGAGTAACTTTTGGATCCAATGGATTTATGGGAACCGGCTTTGCTGAGGAAATCGCCATGGAACTGGAAAAACGATTTCTTGCAACCGGCGAACCGAACAACTTAACCCTCGTATTTTGTGCCGCACAGGGAGACAACGATAAACGTGGTCTTCAGCATCTGGCCCATGAGCATATGATTCGTCGTATTATTGGCGGGCATTATGGCATGGCACGAAAACTCGGCGAACTTGTTGTGAAAAACAAGGTAATTGCCTACGATTTTCCGCAAGGCGTTATGGCGCATCTGCTGCGCACTACGGCCGCCCATCAACCCGGCGAATTGACTCGGGTAGGGCTGGGGACTTTTGTAGATCCGCGCATTTGCGGCGGTAAAATGAACGAAATCACTCAGAAAGAAGAAGACTTAGTTAAGCTTTTGGAGATAGACGGTAAGGAGTATCTATTTTATAAGAGCATTCCTCTCGACTACGTCATCATTGGCGGTACCTATGCGGATGAGGATGGAAATATCTCCTTTGAAAAAGAGGGAACTAAGGCTGAAGCACTTGCCATGGCGCAGGCTTGCCATAATTCCGGCGGTAAAGTTTTCGTTCAGGTTCAGCGTGTGGTACAGTCCGGTTCTCTTGACCCGCAAAAAGTGGAAATCCCAAGCGTGCTGGTTGATTATGTTGTGGTTGCAAGCGATATAAAATATTGTGCACAAAACTTTGGAACTGATTATAACCCGGGTTTTTCAGGGGAACACCGAATGAGTTTAGCGGAATTTACACCGGCACCCCTCGGCAACAAAAAAGTAATCGCACGCCGTGCTGCAATGGAACTGGAAAACGGCAGCACTGTCAACTTAGGAGTCGGCATCCCGGAATACATATCTTCTGTAACAACTGAAGAAGGAATTAGCGACAAATTTACGCTCACCGTGGAATCCGGAATATTCGGCGGAAGTCCGCAAAGCGGATTGGATTTTGGTGAGAGTTTGAATCCCGCCTGTATCATTTCCATGCCCTCCATGTTCGATTTCTACGACGGCGGCGGATTGGATCAAGCGTTTGTCGGATTTGCACAGGCAGACAGCGAAGGTAATGTCAATGTATCAAAATTTGGTGACAGACTGCCCGGATGCGGAGGGTTCATCGATATTACGCAAAACGCGAAAAAAGTATATTTTTGCGGAACTTTTACAGCTGGAGGACTTAAAACTGAAATTGGAAATGGCAAACTAAAAATCATAAACGAAGGAAAAAATAAAAAATTCTGCGAACAGGTCGAGCAAATAACATTCAGTGCAAAAACGGCCATTGCAAATGAACAGCCCGTTATGTTTATCACGGAGCGCGCTGTTTTCCGCCTGACAAAAGACGGCCTGATGCTATGTGAAGCCGCCCCCGGAATTGATGTGGAAAAAGATATTCTTTCTCTTATGCCGGTTCGCCCATTGATCGCTCCGGATTTTCATTTAATGGATGAGCGCATCTTCATGGATGAAAAGATGGGACTTAAAAAGTAAGACTCGTATAATACAGCGTAATATGAAAGCAAAAGGGCTCTATGTCAATAGTTGGGGTAACCCAAAATGGAAACACGGGATGGAGCGGCGTTAAGCTGCTCCATTTTCCGTTGAATGATGGAACATGTGAAGAATACGATTGCGGAAGCGACGAAAATTACGATAACCGTAGGCATTGCGTTTGAGTACCTTAATCTTGTTGTTAACCCCTTCGGTAAAACCATTGGTGTAAGGACAATCAAACGAATTTAGAATACCTTTTGACCAGCGGACCATGGTATTTCCACAAGCAACAAATCTTGAAAGTTCACTGTTTTGTGCGGCCATAATCCAATGGGATAGCGCTGTCCGTGCGGACACGCTGTCAGAAGATTCAAGGACTTTGAAAAACTGTTCTTTCAGAGAGTAGGCTGTCAGCAGACGGTTACTGGCATAGAGCATAAGATCGACCTGTTGCTTTTGCTCCGGAGTGAGAAATTGATATCGCTTGTTCAGTAAGATTCGGGAGCGTTTAAAATAAATTCTTCGGGTTTTACTGAATTTTTTCTGTTCTTCCTTGCGAACGGCTTCAAAGGCCCAAAATACTTGGCGAATGTAATGATATTTGTCAATGACATAATTGGAATCTTTAAAATATGTTTGAGCAATACTAGCATATGTACTCCACATATCGCTGACAAAATGTTTGGTTTGAGAACGGTCAAGCTGGCCGAAATATTCTGTCAGTTTGTGGTTGTAACGAGCAGGAAGAATATCAAGGATTCGGTGACGGACCGGATCGGTCAGAATGCACTGATATTTCTCGCCGCTTGTATTGCCTTTAAACTCATCAATCGATACAACTTCGGGTAATTTCTGCGGTTTACCATAGTTGATACAATCAAAAATCCGGATAATAGTTGCAACCGAAAGATTTACTTCACGTGCTACACTGGTAAAAGAACGCACGTCGGAAAGCTTTGAAATGATATATGAGGCTAAACGGTTTGTCATGCGATGATATCTAGGCAAAAACGAGTTATCTTCAAAGAAACGCTTTCCACAAGAATGGCAGCGATATCGGCGCTTTCGTAGAATCAGGGAGGTATGTTTGCCAAAAGCGGGAATGTCTTTTACTGTTTGACAACGGTAATCATGAACGTAGCTGGTTTGATGGCCACAACAGGGGCAAACATGCGGTTTTCTCGGTAACTCAATAAAAATTTCCGTTTTATCAGGCAATTGCCTCACATTTTTTACGATTACCCCTTTTAATCCAAGCAATTTTTCGATAGAATGAGTACAGAGCATATCGATGACCTCCCAAATGGTGGTGTGGTAATCTCCATTTTAAAGGTTTTTCATCGAATATGCTCGACTTTTTTTTACTCTTTTTCTCAGGCTCTATTCGTTACACCCCAACATTTATTATAGAGCCAGCAAAAGGAGCAGCGTTAAGCTGCTCCTTTTAATATACAATACTAGGAATATTAAGTCGATGTTGCTTGGTTCCGCCTGTTACAGGCAAAAGGCCCTTATTCCTCGTTAGAGCAAGACTCACATGCACAGGGGGCATCTGCTGCATCGGCAAGATCGAATTCCAGTGTTTCCCCACAGTTAGGGCAATCAATCTGTCCAGCCTCTGCCAGACTTTCAGATAGACAAACTGTTTCATGGCAATTCGGACAAGTTACCTCGTAATAGCACTCGGCTTCATCAATGCCATCATCATCGACAGTGTCCTCATCGTCCATCATATCATCTTCTTCATCCAGATCATCGTAGAAATTATCTTCAAGGAATCTTAAATCCTCATCAATAGCATCCAGACGATCTTCCACATAGTTCATATTGTCCTCCAGTTCCGTCATGGTCAGAGCCATGTCGTCCAGAAGATCAATCATCGCATTGAGCACTTTGACTTCTTTTTTATTTTCATCCAGTTCTAGACCCTCTGCCAAACCTCTAATATAGGATACGCGTTCCGTATTTTTCATAGCAGTGCCCCCTTTAAATTTTTCCGCCATCTTTAATAATAGTATCCGTCAAGCACGCTCCATATATTCACCGGTGCGGGTATCGATGCGGATTTTTTCGCCTTCATTGATAAAAAGCGGCACTTTGATCTCAGCACCAGTTTCCACCGTAGCAGGTTTTGTTGCGTTCGTAGCTGTGTCTCCCTTAAAGCCCGGTTCTGTTTTAATGACTTCGAGTTCGACAAAATTCGGCGGTTCAACACCAAAAACATTTCCTTTATAAGAAAGAACCTTACACTCCATATTTTCTTTTACAAATTTAAAATTATCCCCCAAAACTGAGGCACTAATCGGGATCTGTTCAAAGGATTCGGGGTCCATAAAATAGTACAGATCACCATCATTATAAAGGTACTGCATATCTTTACGCTCAATAAACGCTGTTGGGAATTTATCATTAGGATTGAACGTGCGTTCCGTCACTGCTCCAGAAATCACATTGCGAATTTTAGTGCGAACAAATGCCGCACCCTTGCCCGGCTTAACATGTTGAAATTCAATAATAGAATAAACATTTCCATCCATTTCAAACGTCGCGCCGTTCCTAAAATCACCTGCTGATATCATTGGTCTTATCCTCCGTTTACTTTTTTCCTATTAAAATAGTTTATAATATTTAACCCGCTTTTTCAAGCGAATTTTCACAAAATTACATGTAAAAAATAAAAAGAGCTGTCATATTAAGTCATCAAGGGCATAAAGAGCCAAAAAATAGCTATTTTTCCCAAATCCTGCTATTTGTCCAGCACAAACAGCAGAAATTACACTTTTATGGCGGAACTCCTCCCGAGAGTAAATATTGCTCATGTGAACTTCGATAAAAGGAATTCTAACGCTTGCTATTGCATCGCGCAGCGCATAGCTGTAATGTGTCAACGCTCCCGCATTAATGATGACACCGTTATAATGATTTCTGGCGTCATGAATCTTGTCAATCAGGTCACCTTCGTGGTTGGACTGATATATATCGCAGTCATAGCCCAAGCGCTTTGCATGTTCCTTAATCTGCAGATTGATGCTTTCTGCTGTTTCATCGCCGTAGACGCCCTTTTCTCTGATTCCTACCATATTGAGATTTGGCCCCAAAAGGACTAAGACTTTCTTCTTTCCCAAAGTGCATCACCTTTTATTCTTATATTGCCTGCTGCGGCCACTTGCTTTGATTTTTTCCCTAATCGGTTTTTCCAATGCACGCCGCAGCCGGAAAGACAGTGATTGTTCCTCGCCGACAGGGACCAACAAAATAGATTTCATTCCGGCCCAGTTTGCACCGAATACATCCGTAAAAATCTGATCGCCAACGACTACGGCTTCCTCCGGTTCCGCACCCAAACGCCGAACAGCACGATGATATGCTGCCGGAAAAGGTTTAAGTGACAATGCCAAAAAAGGCAAATCATATTTCGCGGCAAAAGGTTCCACTCGTTTTTTAAAATTATTTGACACCAATATAAGCCGTATGCCTGCTGCCCGCATATTCTGCGCCCAAGCAATTGTGCCGGGGAAAGGAGTTTGGGATCCATGGAGTGCAAGCGTATTATCAACATCCAGCAGAATTGTATTTGCGTGCAGGGAACGGACTAGTTCCGGAGTAATATCGGTTGCTCTTTCAACCGAAACTGTCGGCAAAAACAGTGACAAAAAAGCACCTCCAGTAAACGACTTAAAAAGCCGTCCAAAAAAGCGGGCGTTTTGCCCGCTTCTTTACTATCCATTGGCATTAAGCAAATCTTACCTAAATTTACGCTTGCGTGCTGCTTCGGACTTTTTCTTCCGCCTAACAGAGGGCTTTTCATAAGCTTCTCTTTTGCGAACTTCCGCAATTACGCCAGCTCTAGCACATTGTTTTTTGAACCGTCTGAGGGCGCTATCCAGAGACTCATTCTCTTTCACTCGGATTTCAGCCATTTATCTTCCCTCCCATCCGCCGAAAGGCAGGGGTTTTGTAAGTCATATTACATATAATATATTATATAGTTATTACCGTAATCTGTCAAGTCAAATATGGAGGAATCGAAGTTGCTCCTGTAGGACTACAATACATATTGGACAGTTGAGAAAAAATAAAATACAGAAATGGACACATCGGGTAAAATAAAGCTACGCAACCAAATCATACCGAGAGGAAGTGTCCATTCCTGCATGAATAGTGTAACACAAGATATGAAGTTTAGGCAATCCATAATGATCTATGCTCAAAAGTACGGTGTTAGCCGTGCGAGCCGAAAATACAACAAAAGCCGTTCCTTTATCTATTTCTGGATGGCCCGGTATGACGGTACATTAGAATCATTGGCTTGCCGGTCTAGAAGGCCTCACAGTCATCCAAACCAGCATACACCTGCCGAGTTAAAGCTGATTCGCGACATGCGGCGCAGAAATCCCGACCTCGGTATGATTGAACTATGGTCTCGGTTAAAAAAGCGGGGATACACACGATGTCCGGAAAGTCTGTTCCGTGTAATGCGCCGAATGGGAATGTTTCCAGAATCAAAACCAAAGAAGAAATATCAGCCAAAGCCATACGAGCAAATGACATATCCCGGAGAGCGCATTCAGATCGATGTAAAGGTAGTTCCAAAGCGCTGTATTGCCGACCCTGAGCTTCGGCTTTTTCAGTACACAGCCATCGATGAATTTTCTCGGCTGCGTTTTCTGGCTGCATACCCTGAACAGAGCACCTACTCTTCTGCTGACTTTCTAAAAAGGGCTGTCAAATGGTTTGCTCGGCGCGGCGTCCATGTGGAATGCATACAAACTGACAATGGCTTTGAATTTACCAACCGTTTTTCCCCGTCAAAGAAACACTTGCTGACACTCTTTGAGGCCACCGCAGCTCAACTGCATATCCGGCACAAACTGATTCGGCCTTATACGCCCAGGCACAATGGTAAAGTGGAACGCAGCCATCGCGAAGACCAAAAACGCTTTTACAATAAACACCATTTTTATTCCTTAGCTGACTTTGAAAACCAACTTTCCATCTACTTACGCCGCTCTAACAATATGCCGATGCGTCCTCTTCACTGGTTATCTCCTTCTGAATTTTTACAATCCCATACTGTCCAATATGTTTGACAAACCTACAAATATGGAGGAATCGAAGTTGCTCCAGCTTTAAGATGTTTAACACATATATAATTTTCCGAATTAGCGCGTGGTATGCACAGCACAAATAAAATCTTACGCGAGCAGTATCTTTTCAGAAAACTAATTTTCTAACTAAAAAATATTTTGCTGTGTAAAAAGGCAGCATCCTCGTTCACTGGCAGTCTCATAGCCGGCACGAGCACAGATTTTAAACTTTCCCGGACTTTACTTAATTCCTTACTCCGGAGCAAAAGCAACAGGTCGATCTTATGCTCTATGCCGGCAATCGTCTGCTGACAGCCTACTCTCTGAAAGAACAGTTTTCAAAGTCCTTGAATCTTCTGACAGTGTGTCTGCACGGACAGCGCTGTCTCATTGGATTATGGCCGCACAAAACAGTGGTCTTTCAAGATTTGTTGCTTGTGCAAATACCATGATTCGCTGGTCAAAAGGTATTCTAAATTCGTTTGATTGCTCTTACACCAACGGTTTTTACCGAAGGGGTTAACAACAAGATTAAGGTTCTTAAACGCAATGCCTACGGTTATCGTAATTTTCGTCGCTTCCGCAATCGCATTCTTCATATGTTCCATCATTCAACGAAAAATGGAGCAGCTTAACGCCGCTCCATTCGGTGTTTCCATTTTGGGTGACCCCAACTATTGACATAGAGCCTAGACATAAAAAAGGATCGTCCATTTTTGTGGACGATCCTTTATGGCTCCCCGTGTTGGACTCGAACCAACGACCCTGCGGTTAACAGCCGCATGCTCTACCGGCTGAGCTAACGAGGAATATACAATGTTGGCACCACCTATTGTCCCAGGCCGTTTCCAGCCAAGTATCTTCGGCGCAGATGAGCTTAACTTCCGTGTTCGGTATGGGAACGGGTGTACCCTCATCGCAATCGGCACCAACTATATCTAACTTATTTTATTGTCAATCATAACACTGGTGACTCGTGGGGGAATCGAACCCCCGTTACCGGCGTGAGAGGCCGATGTCTTAACCGCTTGACCAACGAGCCATAATCCTTACCTTTACAGCCGGCCCGGAGGTCAGGGTCCCTGACCCCTTTCCGACTTACCTTTGGTGCACCATCAGGGACTCGAACCCGGGACACCCTGATTAAGAGTCAGGTGCTCTACCAACTGAGCTAATGGTGCATACGTCAGCTTCTCCGGCGCTAACACCTTTTATACTATCTTTTCTCTTTCAGGACTCATACCCTGAAAACTGAATAAAGGTAAAGCAGGAAAGGAGAGAAAAGGAAGAGATGAACCAAAGAATATGGTCAAGCCCTCGGCCTATTAGTACTGCCAAGCTGAACACGTTACCGTGCTTACACATGCAGCCTATCAACCTTGTAGTCTTCAAGGGGCCTTACCAGCTTATGCTGTGGGATATCTAATCTTGGAGTCGGCTTCACGCTTAGATGCCTTCAGCGTTTATCCGATCCGCACATAGTTGCCCAGCTGTGCCACTGGCGTGACAACTGGTGCGCCAGAGGTGCGTCCATCCCGGTCCTCTCGTACTAAGGACAGCTCTCCTCAAATATCCTACGCCCACAACAGATAGGGACCGAACTGTCTCACGACGTTCTGAACCCAGCTCGCGTACCACTTTAATCGGCGAACAGCCGAACCCTTGGGACCGAATTCAGCCCCAGGATGTGATGAGCCGACATCGAGGTGCCAAACCTCCCCGTCGATGTGGACTCTTGGGGGAGATCAGCCTGTTATCCCCAGGGTAGCTTTTATCCGTTGAGCGACGGCAATTCCACTCTCATACCGCCGGATCACTAACTCCAACTTTCGTTTCTGCTCGGACCGTCATCCTCGCAGTCAGGCCAGCTTATGCGTTTACACTCTTTGGCACGGTTTCCGTCCGTGCTGAGCTGACCTTTGAGCGCCTCCGTTACTCTTTAGGAGGCGACCGCCCCAGTCAAACTGCCCGTCTAACAATGTCCCCCGACCGGTTTCACGGCCGCAGGTTAGAATTCCAGTAACTTAAGGGTGGTATCCCAAGGGCGACTCCGCCTCGGCTGGCGCCAAGGTTTCTCCGTCTCCCACCTATCCTGTACATAAATTACCGAAACCCAATATTAAACTGCAGTAAAGCTCCATGGGGTCTTTCCGTCTTGTCGCGGGTAACCGGCATCTTCACCGGTACTACAATTTCGCCGGGCGGGTAGTTGAGACAGTGCCCAGATCGTTACACCTTTCGTGCGGGTCGGAACTTACCCGACAAGGAATTTCGCTACCTTAGGACCGTTATAGTTACGGCCGCCGTTTACTGGGGCTTCGATTCAATGCTTGCACATCTCCTCTTAACCTTCCAGCACCGGGCAGGTGTCAGCCCCTATACGTCATCTTTCGATTTAGCAGAGACCTGTGTTTTTGCTAAACAGTCGCCTGGGCCTATTCTCTGCGGCCACATCCCTGTGGCACCCCTTCTCCCGAAGTTACGGGGTCAATTTGCCGAGTTCCTTAACTACCCTTCTCCCGTTGGCCTTGGAATCTTCTTCCTGTCTACCTGTGTCGGTTTGCGGTACGGGCGCATCGGATATTCCGTAAGACTTTTCTCGCCCTGCTCTAGGCATGCTTCCCTACTATCTTTCGGTCCCTTACGCCCGGGTCTACCAGCGCCCGGGTCATGCCCTTTGCAGGTGTCATCTTACTTAAATCCTTCTGCGGCTACGGAATTTCCACCGTATGTGCATCGGCTACGCCTTTCGGCCTCACCTTAGCTCCCGGCTTACCTGGAGCGGACGAACCTTCCTCCAGAATCCTTAGACTTTCGGCCAATATGATTCTCACATATTTCTCGCTACTCATTCCGGCATTCTCACTTGAATGAGATCCACCAGCGCTTTCGCTCTGACTTCCACTCTCATTCAACGCTCTCCTACCATCCCTTTCGGAATCCCAAGCTTCGGTATATGATTTAGCCCCGTTGAATCTTCGGCGCAGGGTCACTCGACCAGTGAGCTATTACGCACTCTTTTAATGAATGGCTGCTTCTAAGCCAACATCCTGGTTGTCTAAGCAACCCCACATCCTTTTCCACTTAACCATATTTTGGGACCTTAGCTGTGGGTCTGGGCTCTTTCCCTCTCGACAATGAAACTTATCTCACACTGTCTGACTCCCGTACATCGATTATCCGGCATTCTGAGTTTGATAGGTTTCGGTAGCCTTTCGGCCCCTAGACCATTCAGTGCTTTACCTCCGGTAATCTAATACGAGGCTAGCCCTAAAGCTATTTCGGAGAGAACCAGCTATCTCCGGGTTCGATTGGAATTTCTCCGCTACCCACACCTCATCCGCTACCATTTCAACGGGAGTCGGTTCGGTCCTCCATGGGGTTTTACCCCCACTTCAACCTGGACATGGGTAGGTCACCCGGTTTCGGGTCGAATACAACTGACTTTATACGCCCTGTTCAGACTCGGTTTCCCTGCGGCTCCATCCCTGAAGAACTTAACCTTGCCAGTTACATTCACTCGCCGGACCATTCTACAAAAGGTACCCAATCACCCTTTGACGGGCTCTCGGTGCTTGTAAGCACAAGGTTTCAGGTTCTCTTTCACTCCCCTCCCGGGGTGCTTTTCACCTTTCCTTCACAGTACTCTGCGCTATCGGTCACTGGGTAGTATTTAGGCTTGGAGGGTGGTCCCCCCGTCTTCCCACCGGGTTTCACGTGTCCGGCGGTACTCGGGATACAGCCCTCTGTACTCCCCCTTCGCATACGTGACTTTCACACTGTTTCGTCGGCCTTTCCATGCCGTTCTGCTCGAGTTCGTACAGATCTTGGCTGTCCGCACCCCGAAGGCATTGCTGCCCTCGGTTTGGCCTCTTCCGCTTTCGCTCGCCACTACTTACGGAATCTCGGTTGATTTCTTTTCCTCGCCCTACTTAGATGTTTCAGTTCAGGCGGTTCCCCCCGTACAGCTATGGATTCACTGCACGGTGACTGGACATGACTCCAGCCGGATTGCTCCATTCGGAAATCTATGGATCACAGCCTGCTTACGGCTCCCCATAGCTTATCGCAGTTTGCCGCGTCCTTCTTCGGCTCCCAGTGCCAAGGCATCCCCCTTGCGCTCTTTGTAGCTTGACCATGTGATTTTGGTTCTTCTAAATTGTAGTTCCCTAATATATTAGAATAACTACTTTCTCTCTTTATCTGCTTCTCGCTTTATTCAGTTTTCAAGGTACGACCTCACATACAATATCCTTTCCAATATCATATGTACTTCTTATTTTGGGCTTTGGCAATACCTTTATGATTGCCCTACACTCCAAGGTTGCCCTCGGGTGTTACCCGTGGTGGGCTTAAGTGGACTCGAACCACCGACCTCACGCTTATCAGGCGTGCGCTCTAACCGGCTGAGCTATAAGCCCATATTTCCCGGCATCGAGGCTATCCGGTGTTACTGCAGCCACAATAGCCGTTCTTTGGGACTTACTCTGCGGTCCTTTCCGCGTCTGTTGTCTTTTCGCTCCAGCGCGTTCGTAACCGCGGACTTCGTCCGCTGGTGGAGATAAACGGGATCGAACCGTTGACCTCCTGCTTGCAAAGCAGGCGCTCTCCCAGCTGAGCTATACCCCCATATCTCTCAGGAGCTCTATTCAACTGTTGGTCGTTCTCGACTCCACTTCTTGAAGACTCTTTTCGCTTCCGTTTCCGAAAGCTTTTGGGGCCTTCAAAATTAAACAACGATTCAAAGAAGAGTTTTCCGTAACTGACCTTGGATTAGAACAAACCTTCCGTCTGTCCTTTTCTCCATAGAAAGGAGGTGATCCAGCCGCACCTTCCGATACGGCTACCTTGTTACGACTTCACCCCAGTCGCCAATCCTACCTTCGGCGGCGTCTCCCTTGCGGTTAGACTACCGACTTCGGGTATTACCGGCTCCCATGGTGTGACGGGCGGTGTGTACAAGGCCCGGGAACGTATTCACCGCGGCATGCTGATCCGCGATTACTAGCAATTCCGGCTTCACGCAGGCGGGTTGCAGCCTGCGATCCGAACTGGGACCGTTTTTGGGGTTTTGCTCCACCTCGCGGCTTTGCTTCCCTTTGTTTACGGCCATTGTAGTACGTGTGTAGCCCAGGTCATAAGGGGCATGATGATTTGACGTCGTCCCCACCTTCCTCCGTTTTGTCAACGGCAGTCTGATTAGAGTGCTCTTGCGTAGCAACTAATCACGAGGGTTGCGCTCGTTGCGGGACTTAACCCAACATCTCACGACACGAGCTGACGACAACCATGCACCACCTGTCTCAACTTTCCCCGAAGGGCACCTAACGCATCTCTGCCTCGTTAGTTGGATGTCAAGACCTGGTAAGGTTCTTCGCGTTGCTTCGAATTAAACCACATACTCCACTGCTTGTGCGGGCCCCCGTCAATTCCTTTGAGTTTCAACCTTGCGGTCGTACTTCCCAGGTGGATTACTTATTGTGTTAACTCCGGCACGGAGGGGGTCAGTCCCCCCACACCTAGTAATCATCGTTTACAGCATGGACTACCAGGGTATCTAATCCTGTTTGCTACCCACGCTTTCGTGCCTCAGCGTCAGTTAAAGCCCAGCAGGCCGCCTTCGCCACTGGTGTTCTTCCCGATCTCTACGCATTTCACCGCTACACCGGGAATTCCGCCTGCCTCTACTTCACTCAAGCCCCACAGTTTCAAGTGCAATCTATGAGTTAAGCCCATAGTTTTCACACCTGACTTGCAGGGCCGCCTACGCACCCTTTACACCCAGTAAATCCGGACAACGCTTGCTCCCTACGTATTACCGCGGCTGCTGGCACGTAGTTAGCCGGAGCTTCCTCCTCAGGTACCGTCATTATCGTCCCTGAGGACAGAGGTTTACAATCCGAAGACCTTCTTCCCTCACGCGGCGTTGCTGCATCAGAGTTTCCTCCATTGTGCAATATCCCCCACTGCTGCCTCCCGTAGGAGTCTGGGCCGTGTCTCAGTCCCAATGTGGCCGTTCAACCTCTCAGTCCGGCTACCGATCGTAGCTTTGGTGGGCCGTTACCCCGCCAACTGGCTAATCGGACGCGAGCCCATCTCTCAGCGGATTGCTCCTTTGATTCCATCACCATGCGGCAACAGAATGTTATGCGGTATTAGCGTCCGTTTCCAGACGTTATCCCCCTCTGAAAGGTAGGTTGCTCACGCGTTACTCACCCGTCCGCCACTAAACCATCTTCAAGCAAGCTCAAAAATGGTTCCGTTCGACTTGCATGTGTTAGGCACGCCGCCAGCGTTCGTCCTGAGCCAGGATCAAACTCTCTAAAATATGGTATATACTCGCCTTTCGGCGTCTATATCTATCTTAGAGCTCTTTGGCTCTTTCTCGCTCCGATACTCTGACGTATCGCTTCGGTTTTTTTCAAAAGAGTTGTCCTTCTCTTTCGTCCGAAAGTACTTTTCACTCTCGTCCTTTACGGGTTCCTCTTCTTCTCTCGTTGTTTAATTTTCAAGGTCCCAATCCGCCGAAAAGAACAAAATCGATTTAACTCTCAGCAATCAGCTGTTCATTTTGTCCCGTGTTTCGACGGCTTCAATATAATATCATGTATTCTTTCAGTTGTCAACGCCTTTTTGAGCTTTTTTTTACTTTTTTATTTGGATTATATCTTTTCTTGCAGCAATATCGTCGGTTTGCTATAATGGAACACAAGCTTTTTACAAATTGGTAATATAAAGGGGGAATTGGGTTTGCCTATTAGAATACAGGATTCACTTCCTGCCCGCCACATTCTCGAAGCGGAAAACATTTTTGTCATGACCCAAAAACGCGCGATGAGTCAAGACATCCGTCCTCTCAAAATTGTCATTTTAAATCTCATGCCGACAAAAATCGAAACAGAGACCCAACTTTTGCGTCAACTTAGCAATACACCGCTTCAAGTAGATGTGGAACTCATGCAAATGGCCTCTCATTTTTCTAAAAACACGCCGCAGACCCATTTAAATACATTTTATAAAACATTTTCACAATTAAAGGATCAAAAATTTGACGGAATGATTATAACAGGTGCGCCGGTTGAAAAGCTTCCATTTGAAGAAGTCGATTACTGGCCGGAACTTTGTGATATTATGGCATGGAGCCGACATAATGTTTACTCCACCATGCATATTTGCTGGGGAGCGCAGGCAGGTTTATATTATCATTACGGTATACCCAAATATCTTCTGCCCAAAAAAATTTCCGGAATTTTTATGCACAGCGTCCGTCTGCCCCTTCATCCTCTGGTACGCGGATTTGACGATGAGTTCTGGGCTCCTCATTCTCGTTATTCGGAAACTCGCCGCGAAGATATCTTGATTCACCCGGAACTTGAAATTTTAACTGAATCAGACGAAGCGGGCCCCCATATCATTGCCGCAAAAAATGGGCGTCAATTTTTTGTCACCGGGCATGAGGAATACGACCGCGATACTCTAAAACGAGAATATTTGCGTGATTTGGAAAAAGGTTTACAGCCCGAAATGCCTAAAAATTATTTCCCGGAAAATGATGTCACAAAGGAACCTCCATTTGTTTGGCGCAGTCACGCAAGCCTGATGTTTTCGAACTGGCTAAATTATTATGTGTATCAGCAAACTCCTTATGATATTAAAGATATTTCCGGAGAATAAACATAAATAATAATAAACCGGGATGCAGAACACAAATCTGCTTCCCGGTTTTTCTATGACAGTTTAAGCTGCAGCTCTTTGAGGATTTTCTTTTCTCTCCTTGAAACCTGAACCTGTGTCATGCCCAATGCGTTAGCCGTTTCTGTCTGCGTGCGATTCTGAAAATAGCGAAAAATGATGATACTGCGATCCCGCGGCTCCAATTCTGTTACAACCTGCTTAAGAGACAGCAATTCCGCAATTTTGTCATCGACAGCTTCCACACCAATATCGATTTGGCCTCCGCCATCATCATCCGCCGCAGTAAGTGATAATGGCACTTGCGCTGCACCCAATGCTTCTGCAGCCTGTTCCGGTTCCACATCCAGCAAATCGGCCAGTTCCTGCACCGTTGGAGAACGTCCCTCGCGTTCTGCAAATTCTGCGGAAAGCCGCGTTGCACGAAGGGAAAGTTCCTTAAGCCCCCGCCCGATTTTGATAGCACCGCCGTCACGGAACAATCGGCGAATTTCCCCAAGTATCACAGGAACCGCATATGTAGAAAATTTAACTCCGCGATTCGGGTCAAAGTGATCGATTGCTTTCACAAGGCCTAGGCATCCCGCCTGAAACAAATCATCGTACTCAATGCCGCGTCCGCGAAAATGCCTTGCACAGGAATGGACAAGTCCAATATTCTCCCGAACCGCCTGTTCCCTATCCATTCTGCTGTGGGCGACGACTGATCGTCTTTTTCATGGTTACCGTTGTGCCCTTTCCCGGTTTGGAACTGACATGGAGCTTGTCCATAAAACTTTGCATCACGGCAAAACCTAAGCCTGCCCGCTCACCTTCCTGCGTTGTAAACAGCGGCTGCATCGCCTGTTCGATATTTTCTATTCCGCAGCCTTTGTCACGAACTTTAACCACTATTCTCCCATCCGCGTACAGTTTGCACTTTATGTATACCGTTCCGATGGTATTCCGATAAGCGTGAACAATACAATTTGTCACTGCTTCCGAAACCGCGGTTTTTATATCGCAGAGTTCATCCACAGTGGGATCCAGCTGTGCAACAAACGCCGCAACGACAGCGCGAGCAAATGCCTCGTTAGATGAACAGCTTAAAAACGAAACCGACATCTCATTAACAGGCTTCATCTTTAGTCCCCCTTTTTGATGGTGCAAAGTTGGTTTAATCCGGCAAGCGAAACAATCTTCTCAATTTTCGGCGGGAGATGGACAATTTCCACCGTGCCGCCAAAAAGCTGCATCAGTTTACAGCGCCCCATAATGAGTCCTATACCGGAACTATCCATGAATTGCACCGATGAAAAATCCAGAACAAGTTTTTTCGGTTTGATTCTGGATGCGGTTTCATCAATTTCGCCACGTATCTCTCTTGCAGAATGATGATCAATTTCTCCGCTTAGAATCGCTGTCAGGACTCCTTCCTTTAGAATCAGCCTGACCCCCATATAAATGCCCCCTGTTTTTAGTGAATTCTTTATGATTCCCATTTTGGCATGGATTATTCGCATTGGCAGAAAAAAATCCCTTATCAAAAAGATAAGGGATTTTGTTTAAAATATTGCTCGAATTTTGCGGACAAGCATTATTTTCCCGATTGATTCCAAAATTGGAGCGCACGGAAACGCAGTTCCCCTGCAAGATAGAGAGAACCGCAGATTACAACAGCGCCGCCGGGCTTTATCCTTTCATCCGCCATCCGCAGCGCAGCATCATATCCCGCCGCCGGTTCCGCACAAGTACCAAGCTGATGCCAACGTTGAGCCAACGCATCGGCAGGTAAAGCGCGAGGGCTTGGCGGCTCCGTTGTGATAACGCAGGAAAACAGCCCGGATAAATTTCTCAAAGCAGTATCCACATCCTTGTCCTGCAGCATTCCCATCACGGCGACAATATCTCTTCCTGCAAGATAACGGCGGATTGTTTTTGCCAAAGCTGCAGTGCCTGCCGGATTATGCGCCCCGTCCAGAATCACAATCGGAGAATGGGACAGAACCTCAAACCGAGCAGGCAGCACTGCATCGGAGAATCCTTGTTGAATGGATTCATTCGAAATTGTGTATCCCATTTCCCGCAATACATTCAATACGGAAAGTGCGGTTGCCGCATTCTTCACCTGATGCCTTCCCAAAAATGGAAGTTTTAGCCGAACATGATGCCAAAGAAGTTCCGTTCCTCCAAGGCCGGCAAAAATCTCCGCTACTCCCGCATGACCAGCATCGACAAAACGATTACTGCGTTCTGCCGCAATTTTGCGGATCACTTTCAAAGCTTTTATATCCTGACTCGGATAACTGACAGTCACACCATTTTCTTTAATGATTCCGCATTTCTCATAGGCGATTTGTTCAACGGTATCCCCCAAAATTTTGGTGTGGTCGAGAGAAATAGAGGTAATGACCGACACCAATGGAGTTGGAATAATATTGGTCGCATCCAAACGGCCGCCAAGCCCGACCTCGAGAACAACGATGTCGCATTTTTTTTGAGCATACCACAAAAGTGCCATAGCAGTGACAGCTTCAAACTCTGTGACACCATCCCCTTGCAGTTCCATTTCCCGAATGATAGGAAATACGCGGTCTGCAAGGGAAACAAGTTCTTCCTTTGCAATCATTTGACCGTCAATTTGCAGTCTTTCGCGGAAATCCGCCACATGCGGTGAAACAAACAGCCCCGTTCGGTAACCCGCACAGTGCAAAACGGAAGCAAGGAGCGTACAGGTTGTTCCTTTTCCGTTAGTTCCCGCTACATGAATAAAACGCAGGTCATTCTGCGGATTTCCCAACTTGTCCATCAGTTTGCCGATACGTTCCAGCCCGGGACGTGGGCCGAACTGATGAAGGGCCTCGATACGGTATAAAATTTCTTCATAAGTCATATAATATGCATCCTTTTACAGAAAACCGGGAGTATCAACGATGATACTCCCGAGTCTTTCCTGCACCGCTGCGGCATACAGCAGGCAGGTTATATATTACGCTTTTAAGGACTCCAGCGAAGACTGGATCAGTGCAATATGATCTTTCAATTTTGCGGCATTTTGGCGCACGCCTTCCACAACATTTGCAGGAGCTTTGGTTAGGAATTTTTCGTTCTTTAGCTTAGCCTCGGCAGTTGCAAGCTGCTTTTTCGCCGACTCCAGTTCTTTCGTTAAACGGGCCTTTTCCGCTTTACGGTCGACCAGTTCATCCATAGGAATCAGGACTTTGGCGTCCGGCGTAACAATCATGACCGCATCCGGAATATTGATATCTGTGCCAACTTCCACATGGCTCGCGTAGGCAAGACGTTCCAGAATTGCGGAACCGGCTTTGAATGTCTCCTGCGACATAGTATCAATGGAAATGCGTGCTTTGCGTGACGGCGGCACATTCATTTCCGCACGGCGATTGCGCACTGCGCGCACTGCCTCCATGATTTTGCCCATTTCTTTGGCAGCCTCCGGGAAGGCATGGGATTCATCCGGCTCCGGCCATTTGGAAACCATGATGGACTTTCCTTCATGGGGAAGGGACTGCCAAATCTCTTCCGTAATAAACGGCATAAATGGGTGCAAAAGCTGGAGCGTTCCGGTCATAACCCAAACCAACACTCTGCGAGCGGACTGTGCTGCCTGTTCATCTCCGGAATTCAGGCGGATTTTTGAAATTTCAATATACCAGTCACAGAATTGATCCCATAAGAAATCATAAAGTTTTTGCACGGCAATACCGAGTTCAAACTTATCCAGATTTTCGGTAACCTCGCCTGCCAGTCGGTTAAAGGAGTCGACAATCCACTTGTCTTCCAAAGCAAGATCATCCGGCAAGCTGTTCGGAACATCTTTCCCCTCGATATTCATGAGAATAAAACGAGCGGCGTTCCATATTTTGTTGGCAAAATTCCGGCTTGCCTCCACTTTTTCCTTGGAATAACGCATATCGTTTCCGGGGCTGTTGCCGGTTGCCAAAGTAAAGCGGAGCGCATCCGCACCATACTTGGAAATTTCCTCCAGCGGATCGATACCGTTTCCAAGCGATTTGCTCATTTTGCGCCCCTGCGCATCGCGTACTAATCCGTGAATCAGCACATTGTGGAACGGAACTTCACCCATATGCTCGATTCCGGAGAAAATCATACGGGCTACCCAGAAGAAGATAATATCGTAACCGGTCACCAGTGTATCGGTGGGATAAAAATAATCCAAATCCGGATTTTTATCCGGCCAGCCGAGTGTGGAAAACGGCCAAAGTGCAGATGAAAACCAAGTATCCAGCGTATCGGGGTCTTGCTCTAAGTTCTTGGAGCCACACTTTGGACAGGTATGCGGCTCTTCCATGGCGACAACCATCTCACCGCAGTCTTGACAGTACCATGCCGGAATACGATGTCCCCACCAAAGCTGACGGGAAATACACCAATCCTTAATGTTTTCCATCCAGTGATAATAGATCTTTGAAAAGCGGTCCGGAATAAAGCGGACTTTCCCTTTTTTAACTTCTGCAATGGCAGGCTCTGCCAACGGTTTCATTTTAACAAACCACTGCTTGGACACGCGGGGTTCCACCACCGTGCCGCAGCGGTAGCAAGCGCCAACATTATGTTTAATCGGCTCAACTTTAACTAGGAAGCCTCCCGCTTTGAGGTCTTCCACAATTTTTTTGCGGGCCTGCGCACCTGTCATGCCGGCATAAGTGCCGCCATTTTCATTGATATTGCCGCTTTCATCCATCACATTGATGACTTCTAGGTTATGGCGAAGCCCAACTTCAAAGTCGTTGGGATCGTGGGCCGGGGTGATTTTTACCACACCCGTTCCAAAATCACGTTCGACGTACTCGTCCGCAATCAGTGGGATTTCTCGGTTGACAAGCGGTAAAATCAGCGTCTTGCCAACAAGATCTTTGTAGCGCTCATCCTCAGGATGAACAGCCACGGCGGTATCTCCCAGCATGGTCTCCGGACGTGTAGTGGCCAGTTGAATGTATCCGCTGCCATCTTTAAACGGATAGCGAATATGCCAAAAATACCCATCTCGTTCGGAGAATTCCACTTCCGCATCTGAAATGGATGTTTTACAGTGGGGGCACCAGTTGATGATACGTTCACCGCGGTAAATCAGGCCCTTTTTGTATAGACCAACAAACACCTGACGAACTGCTTTAGAGCAGCCTTCGTCCAGTGTGAAACGCTCGCGCTCCCAATCACAGGAAGAACCAAGTTTCTTTAACTGCTCAACGATTCTTCCACCGTATTTCTCTTTCCATTCCCAAGCACGCTTTAAGAATTCCTCACGTCCGACATCTTCTTTGGTGAGTCCTTCTTTCCGCATAGCCTCAACAATTTTCGCTTCCGTAGCGATGGAGGCATGGTCCGTGCCGGGCAGCCACAGAGTACAATAGCCCTGCATTCTGCGGTAACGGATCAAAATGTCCTGCAGCGTATTGTCCAAGGCATGTCCCATATGAAGCTGTCCGGTAATGTTCGGCGGCGGAATTACGATGGTGTACGGTTTTTTCTCCGGGTCACGCTCCGCGTGAAAAAAGCCGCCGGAAAGCCAAAAATCGTAAATTCTGTCTTCCACTTCCCGTGGATCATAGGTTTTTGCCAGTTCCCTACTCATATATTTTCCTCCAATCGGTCAACTACGCAAGTTTGACCGGAACATTATGACACTTTCATGATTTTTTGTCAATTATCCGCCCGCCGGCAGCGGCGCGGTACATCCGCTGGAAATAGTCAAATCTATAATAGCCGCAAGGCAAAGAAACAACAGAGTATTTTCTTCATCCGAAATATCGATAGCATAGCAATCACGCGCCATATTCCAGCATTTGCCGTGCGTCATGACAACTTGGTCTGCTGCATTCACAATATCAAACGACCGGGTAATCATATTGCCTCGAAAACGCCAGCGTTTTCCCCTAATGCGCACCGGCCGCCGAACAGATGTATGATTAACAGCTACGTTCAATCTTTTCCCTCCGGCTGCTGCCGAATATTGAACAGCACCGGATATTCGCCCCCAAAAATCCGACCGACAACACTGCGATTACAGTCCAGCAGAAAAAATTTACATCCCAGAGAAGTGTGTTTTCCCACCACTTCATATTCAGGATGCCCATTTGCATTCAGTATGGTAAAAAGGCAGCGGGGTCCCCCCACAGGTTTTAAATAAAACTGCAAGCAACCCCCTCCTTTGCAAATTGGTGCAATTCTTTGTCTATCATATCATTTTTCTTCGCACGCGGCAACCATTGACATAGTTTTTAAGGTCGTTTTAATGTGTTTAAATATAATAAAACGCCGAGGTTCCTACCCCCGACGCAGCAAAAATCAGTCTTTTTGGGAATCCAGTAAAATTGGCACTTTCTTTGTGTGCGACATGGAAAAAGCAATATTGGTAGCATGGTCCGCAATGCGCTCGAGATTGATAAGAAGATCATTAAACACTGCACTGGATTCCGCGCTGCACTGACCAGTGTTCAATCTTAAAATGTGGTTTTCTTTCAGTTGGTCTGTTCGGGTATCAATTTTTTCCTCCGTATTATTGACCTTAAAAGAGAGTTCCGCATCATTGCTGCCTTTCAAAAACAAGCGGAAAGAATCATCCAAAATCGTCACAATAAGATTCTGCATCTCATGCAATTCTGCCGCAGCTGTTTCGCTTAAGGAAGCTTTTCCATCAATGACTATTTGTGCCTGCTCTCCGATATTTTCACTGTGGTCTCCAATGCGTTCCAAATCGTTTACCACATGAAACAAAGCACCTACAACTTCTCGGTCATTGTCTTCAAGATCAAGCGCATTGATTTGAATCAAAAACGATGTAATTCTTCGGTTTAAAAAGTTTATGACATTCTCATTTTCCTCAAGTTCCTTAATTTTATCCGGGTTCTTATCAAACAAAGCCTCCATGGAATTTAGAAAATTGGTTTTTGCTAAGTCTGCCATACGTCCGACTTCCTTGAGCACCTGTGTGACAGCAATCGGAGGAGTATTCAAAATACGGGAATCAATATATTTCAGACTCATAGCCTGAGACAGGCTATCTTCACCCGGAATAATTTTATAAGCCATACGAATCAGTACACCGCTCAGCGGCAAAAGAAGCATTGTAGTTACAACGTTAAATATAATATGCACTAGGAAAATCTGAAACAGTACATTATCCGGTGAAAGATATACAATCAATTGTGCAAACGGGGTAATGATGGTAATCACGGTAAACAAAACCGCACCGAGAACATTAAACAGCAAATGTACAATCGCCGCACGCCTAGCTGTCTTGTTTGTTCCTATGGAAGAAAGTATCGCGGTCACGCAGGTACCGATATTCAGACCAAAAATAACAAACACCACTGATTTTAAATCAATCAGTCCGGAAAGAGCAAGCGACTGCAAAACACCCACTGTGGCCGAAGAGCTTTGTATCACCGCAGTGAAAATGGCACCTGCAATAAGACCAATGATGGGATTTTGAAAATTCGTGATGATATCGGTAAACAACGTGGAATTCCCAAGCGGTTTCATTGCCGTGCTCATCGTTTTCATCCCGACAAAAAGGATACCAAACCCAGCGATAATCTGCCCAATATGTTTGGTATTATTATTTTTGGCAAGGATAATCAGACCAACACCTATAAATACCGCCACAGGAGCAACCGATATGAAATTGATTGCCGTAATAAGACCTGTCACGGTCGTACCGACATTGGCTCCCATGATGATACCAACAGCCTGACTTAAATTCATGATACCGGCGTTTACAAAGCCGACTACCATGACCGTTGTAGCCGAAGAACTCTGGATTACTGCCGTGACGGCAAATCCAAGAATGGCCCCCATGTATTTGTTCGTTGTCAGCCGTTCCGTCATTCCCTTAATTCTGGAACCGGCTGCAAGTTCCAATGATTCCCCCATCAGTTTCATGCCGTACAGGAACAGTCCTAAACCGCCCAGCAGTGCCAAGATGTTATCCAGCGTCATAGATTCTCCCGCCAATCATATTCACTATTTTTTAATTTGGATTTTCAGAAACATACATGTCCATCTTTGTTACAGTTCCTTAAAATCCATGTAAAATAATATTACGAAACTCGTGTTAGAATATTCTAAATTTGAAAATACCGAAATCTGGAGAAGATTTTTCTCACACCTTACAGTAATTTCTAACATTGATTCCAAAGATATGCTAATTTTTCCGAACATTCATCAAATTCCGTGGTATAAATTCCGTGATATAATAAAACAGATTAAGAAATCTGGGAGGTAAAAATGCATCGTCTATTGCAGAAAGCCGGAATTCGCAGACGACTTTGGCTGTTACTTTTCTTCCCCGCGGCACTGCTGCTGACCATGTGTGCCGCTTGGAATCGGGCCTTTGCTCAATGGTATGCTGTGAAGGTTTACTCCGGATTGTCCCTCACGGTTAACCGCATCACCGGCTTTGTTCCGTTCTCAATTGCAGAAATTTTGGTTATTTTTTTACTTGCAGCGATTCCGGTGCTGCTCGTCTTTTTGACTGTCGGAATGATTCGCAAAAAAGGTTCTCGGCTGCTCTTTGCGCTTCGCTTTGCTGTAAATTTATCTGTTTTTATCAGTATTGTTTATTTTTTGTATACCATAAACTGCGGAATCAATTACTACCGCTATTCTTTTGCGGATATTTGCGGACTGGACGTAAAACCCTCCTCTGTCACAGAATTGGAAAATTTATGCGTTTCGCTCGCAGATGATTTGAATCACATCCGCCCACAGCTTCATACAGACGAGCAGGGCGTTATGCAGCTGCGCACGGAAAGCATGCAGCTTACCGCGCAAAAAGCAGCGCAGGCATATGATAAAATAGAGGAAGATTATCCATTCCTCCGCGCCGGATACAGCGCACCCAAACTTGTTTATTTTTCTAGGGTAATGTCGCATCTGGATATTACAGGGGTGTTTTTTCCGTTTACTTTTGAGGCAAATGTGAACATCGACGTTCCGGAATATACCATTCCCGTTACCATGTGCCATGAACTATCCCACCTGCGGGGATTCATGCGTGAAGACGAGGCCAATTTCATTGGCTATCTAGTCTGCCAAAAAAGCGGCGATCCGGATTTTGAATACTCGGGTGATATGCTTGCTTTTACTCACGCTTCCAATGCTCTGTTTTCTACGGACGCCGAAGCGGCACAAAAAATTTTTTCATCGCTTGATAAAGGAGTTCTCCGGGATCTTTCCTATAACTCGGAATACTGGAAACAGTTTGAAGGCCCTGCGACAAAGGTATCAAACAGCGTAAATGACTATTATTTAAAAGCAAACAGCCAACAGGACGGGGTAAAGAGTTATGGCAGGATGGTTGATTTGTTGTTAGCAGAGCAGCGCGCTAAAAATCAAAACAAATACTCAGAAAAACAATGAAGCAATCTTTTCAGCAGTCAGATTTTTATAAAAACATGACATTCTAATTCTGATCGAATTCGGGAGATTTTATAACATACCGCAAAAAATGACTCAGAAACAAGAAAAACACCGGACAACTTGCGCCGGTGCTTTTGAATGGGTATTATTCTGCCATGAGGCTGCAAATCTGATTGGAAAATTCAACGGGATCTTCAATTGGCGCTCCCTCGATTAACAATGCCTGTGTGTAGAGCAGTGAGGCATAGGTTTTCAGTTTCTCTTTGTCAGTGTCGAACAATTTCACAAGCTTTTCAAAAATTGGGTGGTTCGCATTGATTTCCAGCACACGCTGTGCCTGAACTTTGTCTTTTTCAGCATTCGGCAGAGAATTAAGTACCTTTTCCATCTCCATGGAAATTGCTCCGCTTGTCGACAGGCAAACCGGGTGAGTTTTCAGCTTGTTGGAAAGTACAACAGCTTTGACTTTACCGTTCAGCGCATCCTTGAGGAAAGAAAGCATATCTTTGTTTTCCTCAACCTTTTTAGCCGCTTCTTTCTTTTCTTCTTCGGTCTCTAAATCTAAATCATCCGCAGAAACAGACTTAAACTCTTTGTCCTGATACTTCGCCAGCATCCTTATGGCAAACTCATCAATCGGATCTGTCAGGTACAGAATCTCGTATCCGCGCTCCTTCACCGCTTCCGTCTGAGGGAGCAGTGCAGCTTTCTGCACCGAATCGGCGCAGGCGTAATAGATATATTTCTGATCCTCTTTCATACGGTCGACATATTCTTTTAAAGTGGAATATTTGTCTCCCGCAGAAGTATGGAACAGCAATAAATCTTGCAGGACATCCTTGTGTGCTCCAAAGTCCTGATAAACACCGTATTTTAGCTGCAGACCGAAATTCCGGAAGAATTTTTCATAATTTTCTCTTTCGTTTTTCAGCATGGACTCCAGCTCAGAGTGAATCTTTTTTTCTACACGGTTCGCAATAATCTTGAGCTGGCGGTCGTGCTGCAGCATTTCACGCGAAATATTGAGTGAAAGGTCCTGCGAATCCACCAGACCGCGGACAAAGCTGAAATAGTCCGGCAGCAAGTCTGCACACTTATCCATAATCAAAACGCCGTTGGAGTAAAGCTGCAGTCCTTTCTCGTATTCCTTGGTATAAAAATCATACGGCGCCCGCGCAGGAATGTACATCAGCGCATGGAATGTTGCAGTACCCTCCGTGTACATATGGATGACTCTTGCGGGGTCTTCATAATCCATAAATTTGTCCTTGTAGAACTGATTGTACTGCTCTTTGGTTATCTCATTTTTATTTTTGCGCCAAAGCGGCACCATGCTGTTGAGCGTTTCTTCTTCGGTATAGCTCTCGTACTCGTCCTTGCTGCCTTCTTTTAATCGGCTTTTCTCCACATTCATGCGGATGGGATAACGAATATAATCGGAATATTTCTTTACAAGACGCCGCAGCGTATAAGTATCCAGATACTCACTATATTTTTCGTCATCGGTGTCGGGCTTGAGTGACAGAATAATATCCGTTCCGCAAGTTTCCCTCTGTTCACAAGGCTCGACGGAATAACCCTCCACGCCGTGAGACTCCCAGCGGTAGGTTTCGTCACTGCCAAATGCCCGGCTAATAACCGTCACATGGTCGCTGACCATGAACGCAGAATAAAATCCAACACCAAATTGCCCGATAATCTCAATTTCCGGTTTCTTTTCAACCTCATTTTTAAAATCGAGCGATCCGCTTTTGGCAATGGTTCCAAGGTTGGTTTCCAACTCTTCCTTTGTCATGCCACAGCCATTATCCGAAATGGTCAGCGTACGCTTTTCTTTGTCCGGAACAATTTTGATGACAAAATCATCGCGGTTTAATCCGGTGTTCTCTTCCGACAGCGCTTTATAATACAGCTTGTCAATCGCATCGCTTGCATTGGAAATCAGCTCGCGGAGAAAGATTTCCTTATGTGTATAAATAGAGTGAATCATCAGGTCCAGAAGGTGCCTAGACTCTGCCTGAAACGGTTTTATCGGCATATACAAGTCCCATCCTTTACAAATAAGAATTAGCACTCGATGCATTCAAGTGCTAATTCTTATTTTATTCTATCCACCCTGAAAATTCAAGTGGACAATTGTTAAATTTTTGTATCAGGAATTTATTCTCTTCGGAACATAATCATGATCAACTGTGACAACCGGAAAACAATTTCCCGGCAGACTGCGTATCTTTTCTGAAATTGCTTCCAACAGTTGGTCGTCCGTCATTGGAAATTCAAAAGACACACAAACATCAAACACAAGATTGACGTGAGTCGGTCCCCAAACCACGCGAAAATCGTGCATGTCAATTTCTGGAGAAATCTCTGTAATTAATTGGCTGACCTGCTGTTTCAGCTCATTGATTCGCGGATCGTTTGTCATGACCGGATCCATGTGGATGACAAGATGAATCCCTTTTTTCTCCAAAAAATCGCGCTCTATGTTATCAATGATATCATGGCTGAACAAAACATCTTGTTCCGCCGGAACTTCACAATGTACCGTAGCAAAGCAGCGTCCGGGGCCATAGCTGTGGACATTCAAGTCATGAATACCGAGAATACCGTCGTAGCTGCTAATGGTGCGGTAAATATCATCCACCAATTCACGGTTTGGAGCCTCACCCAGCAGCAGATTACTCGTTTTCCGAATGAGCTGGAAGCCGGTAACCATAATCATCACGGCAATCACAAGGCCCATATAGCCATCCAAATTAAACCCGGATAGACGAGTAATGATGATTCCTGCCAAAACCACAGCTGTGGAAAACACATCGTTGAAACTGTCCGCCGCAGCCGCGGCAACGGCAGCAGACGAGATTATTTTGCCAACTTTTCGATAAAATACGCCCTGCCATGCTTTCAGTAAGATGGAAACAATCAGAATCGCCACAATAATCATGCTAAACTCTGTGTCCGCCGGATGAATAATCTTCTGAAAAGAACTCTGAGCAAACTGAAACCCGGTGACAAACACAATGAGAGATACCATTAATCCGCTGATGTATTCTATTCGGGCGTGCCCATAGGGATGCGCGGAATCGGCAGGTTTTGCGGCCAATTTGAACCCGACCAACGTAACAATGGATGAAACGGAATCGGTCAAATTGTTGACTGCATCCGCTGCAATTGCAATACTGTAGAACAAAACACCCATAGTCATCTTGCATGCAAAAAGCAGCAGATTTGTAATGATACCCACAAGACCGGAAAACTTTCCGTAACGCTCCCGAACCACCGGATCACTGGTATTGCGATAATCTTTGATAAACAGGCGAATGAGTAAATTGGTCATGTTCCCACTCCGAACAAACTGCCGCCGTGGCAATCAATAGCAGTTAAAAGTGGGAAATCCTCAAATTCCAATCGTTTCACAGATTCACAGCCCAGATCTTCGAAAGCAATAACCTCAAGGGAACGAACACATTTGGCAGCTAATGCACCTGCGCCTCCAATGGCGCACAAATACACCGCACCATTGCGGCGAATGGCATCCACAACAGGCTCAGAACGATTTCCTTTGCCGATCATACATTTTAGCCCGAGGTCAAGCAGGCGCGGCGCAAAAACATCCATACGAGATGATGTGGTTGGCCCGCAGGAACCGATGGGCATACCCGGCGGTGTGGGCGTCGGTCCTGCATAATAAATAGTTGCTCCCTTCAATTCAAACGGCAGAGAGCGGCCTTGATCCAACATTTCAAAGATTCTTTTATGGGCCGCATCACGCGCCGTGTATACCGTACCACTGAGCAAAACGCGATCACCGGCGTGCAGGCGGGAAGCTGCCTGTGCCATATCTCTGGCATTGATTCGAATAGAACTCATGGAACACAAACCCTTCTTTTAATCATAAAAGGGAACCGCGCGGCAGTCCCTTTTTCTAATTATAACATATATAAAATTTACTTTAAAGCATCTTTTTCTTGTGAAGAATCCAATATGCAATCAGAATGCAGAGCATGGAAAAGGCAACAGGAAACCAAAAGCTAGCGATTGGTATCCCCGAAACATTCATACCGTACGCGCCGGTAATCACGGTCGGTACAGAAAACAGCAGGGTAATGGATGCTAAAGCCTTCATCACAATATTCAGATTATTCGAAATCACGGAGGCAAATGCATCCATGGTCCCCGACAAGATATTTAAATGAATATTCGACATCTCAATGGCCTGTTTGACCTCGATCAGTACATCCTCCAAAAGGTCTTGATCTTCTTCATACAGTTTAATTGTCCTGCCGCGCATGATTTTTTCCAGTGTGATTTCATTTCCTTTTAGAGAAGACGAAAAATAAACGAGGGATTTTTCAATGTCCAGCAACTGCAGCAGTTCTGAATTTTTCATTGACTCCCTCAGTTCTGTTTCCACGGTATTGCTGATTTTATTAATCTGTTTTAAATACTGCAAATAGCGATTGGCTACACGCAGCATAATATGCAGCAAAAATCTAGTTTTTAAATTCGTCCGCACGTCTTTAACCAAACCGCGCGCGAATTCATCCACAACCGAATTTTCCCGTATTGAAACCGTAATCACATTTTTCTCCGTCAGGATAAGTCCCAGCGGCATAGTGGAATAGGTCAGGTGTTCTCCCTCTTTTTCCACCACGGGAATATCAATTACAACCAATGTGTTGTTGCCTTCATGATCAATATGGGAGGATTCTTCTTCGTCCATTGCGGCGCGAAAAAAATCCGGCTCAATGCCAAAATCCTCAATAAGGCTTTCAATCTCACGGTCGTCCGGAGCTACACAGTTAATCCAGCACCCGGGCTCGCACGCCTCGATCTGCGTCATACGTCCATCCACTGTTTTGTAGTAGGACAGCATTGTGCTCATCTCCTTTATGAAATTTTCTTCGCGGTTTCCCCAAAGGGTCAGGATTCACAATGCCACCCCCTTATAAATTCGCACATGTGTTATACCATGTGCTATTATAGCACAGAAAATGAAGATGGCAAGAGCGCAGACGATATTTTCGGGTGTATTTTTTCGTACAGGTCTAAAAACATCTCTATAAGTCATATTTGTTTGATTTTAAGCGATTTTGCTAAAAAATGCACATTCATTATTATGTTATGATAAGCATCATGAAATACCCAGCATTTGGAAAGAAAATTTAAAACCGCCCTCCTAGTCCTGAAAGGACATACAAAAAAGGCAGATTCCCGCGGAATCTGCCTTTTAGGAAAATATGTAATTTAGGATTTTCGGTTAAAAATCTGCATGATATCTGTAAAGTCGTCGTCCTCAAAAGAGTTGTTCTCGTTGGCGGCTGCCCGCTCCTTGTGATCATCATCCTTCTTTTCCTGAGGAGGAGACACTGTATTTGCTTCACCAGAAGCAGTCGGAAAACCGGTTGCAATAACGGTTACGCTCATTTCATCATCCATATTTTCATCAAACGCGGCACCCCAAATGATATTAGCGTCCTCGTGAGCCTGAGATGAAATCATAGAGGAAGCAGCTTCAATTTCATCCAATCCAATATCCGGCGAAGAAGTGATATTGATAATAACACCTTTCGCACCGTTAATGGCGGTTTCCAGCAACGGACTAGAGATAGCCATGTTAGCGGCCTCTTCCGCTTTATCCTTACCGGAAGCCCGTCCCACACCCATATGCGCATAACCGGCATCTTTCATCACAGCGGTAACGTCTGCAAAATCCAAATTGACAAGACCCGGTAATTTAATAAGGTCAGAAATACTCTGTACCCCCTGCCGCAGAACGTCATCCGCAATGGAAAACGCATTGAGCAAAGTAATGCGCTGTTCACTGACCAGTTTCAGACGTTCGTTCGGAATAACAACCAGCGAATCCACATGTTCCCGAAGGGCTGTAATGCCATTTTCCGCCTGCTCCATGCGGCGCCTTCCTTCAAATTCAAAAGGCTTTGTCACAATCCCGACGGTTAACACACCCATATCATGGGCGATTTCGGCTACAATCGGAGCGGCACCCGTTCCGGTTCCTCCTCCCATGCCGGCTGTCACAAAAACCATATCGCTGCCTCGGATAGCCGCGGCTATGGCTTCACGGCTTTCATCCGCGGCTTTCTGCCCCATTTCCGGATTAGAGCCTGCACCCTTGCCATGCGTTACTTTTTCTCCAATCTGAATTTTTTGTGTAGCTTTTGAGCGGTACAAAGCCTGCCTGTCCGTATTAACACTGATAAATTCAACGCCCTGCACACCCATGGAAACCATGCGGTCAACCGCGTTGCCGCCGCCGCCACCAACTCCGATAACTTTTATTTGAACAAGATTGTCAAAATCATTTTCAATTTCAAAAGGCATGTGCCGCAATCCCCCTTAAACAATTCCTAATTTTATGCCACCGCCTATATCGTAAACATCCTAATTTTTATATCGTCCCATATTAAAATATTATACACGATTTAGGCATAATTTCAATAAATATTTTTCCAAATAATTCAAATAAATCAATATAAACTTTCCTTACGACGATCCAGTAACCGGGTCAAAGTAGGCGGTATCGTTTTCTTCCACAGTGGAAAGGTTCAACATTCCCATCTCCGTATCCTGAATTTTTCCGGAATCAAACAATGCCTTGGCATATCGGATTTTATAATCGAGTCCCGAGGGCATTCCTAAATTGATTGTCACCCTCCCGTCATAATCCACCAAAATTTTGGACGTGGAAGAAAAATCCATACCTGTGATTTTTGTAAGTCCGTTCTCGTTTAACGCCTTGATAACCTCCATAAAACAGGTTTTAATGGAGCTGTCTGCAAACTCGGCCTCAGCGCCCACTTTTGGATTTTTCAGCTCAATTCCTTTAATGAGCGGACAGTTTTCAGGCAGCTTGTCCGTCACTTCCAAAATTCTGAAATCATCACTCATAATTGCATATTGTTCCGAGTATTCCAATGCACCACACACTTTGGCCGGAGTCACTTCAATATGTATTTTAGCCGGCAATTGCCGCCTGACTTGTACCGAACCGATATAGGGCAGTTGGCTCTGTATCCGCTGCTCCGCCTGTTTGGTGTCCGCAAGAAAGAGATTTTCTCCCTTTTTAATGCCGCAGGCATTGATAATCTGCTCCTGTGAGTATTTTGAAGTTCCGCTGACTTGTATGGAATCTATTTGAAACAACACTGTAAGTGACACGGCGACGGCGGCAAAAAGGACTGCCAAAAACAGAAAAATATAAAAAATCAACAGCGCTCTTCGCCGTCGCCTGCGTCTATTCGCCGCACGGACTCCGGCTCGGGAAGGTCTTAGAGGAGATGCTGCCTTCCGAGCAGGTCTGTATGTTCTGTTGTTCTCTGTGTACGTTGCATACCGCGGATTTTTTGAATTCTTCATATTTTCTTGTTCCTTCCGGAAAAACTAAACGCGCTTAATATCCGCCCCAAGGCGGGCAAGATTGTCTTCGATGCATTCATAGCCGCGATCCAAATGATGCAGGCCATAAACTTCCGTCGTACCCTGCGCAGCCAAACCGGCAACCACCAACGCCGCTCCACCCCGCAGATCCGACGCTTCGACCGCTGCCCCTGACAGATGTTTCACGCCTTCTACAACCGCAACGCGGCCTTCTACCTTGATATTCGCGCCAAGCCGAAGAAGTTCCCCCACATGTTTATATCGGCTTTCAAAAATATTTTCCACAAACATGCTGGTACCTTCCGCTACAGTTGTCATCGCCATCATCGGAGCTTGCGCATCCGTTGGAAAACCCGGATAAGGCATCGTTCTGACACTTTTTAGGCGGTGTAAACGCTTAGGTGCAGAAATGCGAACCGCATTTTCAGACAGATCAATTTGACATCCGCTTTCTTCAAAGGCCGGCAACACAGGAGCTAAATGTTCGGGAATCACATTGGAAACAGTCAGCGTGCTGCCGGTAATTGCCGCGGCCGTCATAAAAGTGGCTGCTGCAATGCGATCCGGTATGACGACATGTTCGCAGCCGCCCAGATAATCAACGCCATCAATATAGATTGTGCTGTTGCCTGCACCTTGAATATTGGCGCCGGCGGCATTTAAAAAATCGGCAAGATCTGAAATTTCAGGTTCTCTGGCAGCATTGTTGATAACGGTTTTCCCTTTCGCCAAACAAGCGGCTATGATAATATTCTCCGTGGCGCCAACGCTGGGAAAAGACAGATTGATAACAGTTCCTTTTATGCCATGCGGAACAGTACAATCCAAACATCCATGGTCTTCGTTAATGACGACACCCATTTTCCGCAGGGAAGAAAGGTGCAGATCAATCGGACGCGGCCCTAACTCACATCCGCCCGGGAACGATAAAACCGCCCGCTCCAGCCGGCTGACAATGGCACCGAGGAAAATAATGGATGAGCGCATTTCGCGCATTAAGTGGTCGGGGATATCATAATGACTTACGGAGAGTGGATCAATAACAACATCCCCGGCAGTGCGTTCCACTGTACAACCAAGATGCCGCAAAATTTTAATAGCTGTGTCCACATCCGACAGCGCAGGGCAGTTATGTAGAACACATTTTCCTTCACACAACAGCGAAGCAGCCATAAGAGGCAGCGTACTGTTTTTAGCGCCGTGGATTTGCACTTCGCCTTCCAACTTTCTGGTGCCATGTATCAGCAGCTTTGACATAGCAACACCCCCAAATAATCTGTTAACATATTATGCGATTTGGGGGATTGCGGTGACGAATCACCCCGCAGGCGGCTCGTGGAGAACTTCCTTTATAACCCTGTAAATTCTTTCACAAGAATCCAATATCGCCATTTTTTTCGCGTTTTCTGCAAGGGTTTCAATTTTTCCCGGCTGTGAAAATAATTCCTGTACCTTGCGGCATAACGATTCCCCGGATAAATTTTTTTCCTCCAAAATTTCCGCCGCGCCGCGTTCCACCAACGCCATGGCATTGTGAAACTGGTGGTTTTCCGCCACATTCGGAGACGGAATCAGAATGGATGCCCTTCCGACGGCCTGCAGCTCACTCAGGGTAATCGCTCCAGCACGGCAGATAACAAGGTCCGCAGCGGCAAGGCAGTCCGGCATATTGTTGATATACTCCCTGATATCCAATTCCTTATGCTTTTTTACATCCACCCCTTTTTCCTTTAAAAGGTCGGGAAACCATTTCCCCCACTGGCCATATCCATGGATATGCTGAAACTGTCCGCTTTTAGCGCTCTGAACCAGAAGATCTGCCACCGCTTCGTTGATTTTTCTTGCACCTAAACTTCCGCCAAATGACAAAATCATCGGTCGGGAATCCAACCCCAGCTTTTTTCTCGCCATCTTCCGATCCGCCCGAACGATTTCCTGCCGAACCGGATTTCCCGTCAGCACGCAGCGAGCGGACGGGCTTAAATGCTTCTGGGCATCCGCGACGGCAAGCATAGTCCGGTTCGCACGCTTTGACAGCATTTTATTGGTAACTCCCGGATATGCGTTTTGCTCGTGGATAACGGACGGGATACCCATGCGCATCGCTTCACGGATGACGGGGCCAGCCACATAGCCGCCCGTCCCGACGCAGATATCCGGCTTAAATTCGCGGATAATCCGGCGGGCTTCCAATGTGGAAGTAAACAGCCGAATGACTGTTTTTCCATTCCGCACAAGATTTTTAAAGCTCAAACTGCGCTGAAAGCCCGAGATTGTAATACTGTTAAAGTCATATCCTGCCGAAGGGACAAGGCGTTCTTCCATGCCCCCTTTTGCTCCAACATACAAAATCTGTACATCCGGCTCTTTTTCTTTTATGTATCCGGCGATAGCAAGCGCCGGGTTAATGTGACCGGCCGTACCTCCGCCGGCAAACAGAATCTTCATTACAGTACCCCATTTTTATATTTTTTCTATGGCTGCTGTGCGTGAAATTGACAACACAATTCCCATTTCAGCCAGAAGTATGACAAGAGAAGTGCCGCCGTAACTGAAAAACGGCAAACTGATACCGGTGTTTGGAATCGTATTCGTAACAACGGCAATATTCAGAATAACCTGAAGTCCGACCTGCACCACGATTCCAATTCCAAGCAACATGCCAAATTTATCCTTTGCATGCAAAGAGATGTTAATCCCGCGCCAAATAAGCATGGCAAACAGAATGATAATAATCAGAGCACCGATAAATCCCAGCTCTTCGCAGACAATGGCGAAAACAAAATCATTCTGCGGTTCCGGCAGGTACAAAAACTTCTGGCGCGACTGCCCTAAACCTAAACCAAGCAGTCCGCCGGAACCAATGGCATACAAAGACTGCCGTGTCTGCCATGTATCTGCAATCAGCTCCGGTGTCGCATTGGAAAAAGGATCCAGCCATGCGATAATGCGGTCATTCGCATATGAAAATTCTTTCGCAAAAAGCACAAGGTATGCAACGCCCGCGCCCAAAAGGCTGAATGCACCCACAAACCAGCGCAGTTTTACCCCGCCGATGAACAGCATCACGCCACCGAGCAGAGTGATAATAACGGTTGCGGAAACATGAGGTTCCCACATCAAAAGCGCTGCTGTCATTCCAAGTATCAGCGCATAGGGAAGCACCCCGTATCGAAATGTTCCCATTCGGTTAAAATTCAGGGAGATAAGATGTGCGAAAATAAGAACAATGGAAAATTTGGCAATTTCAGAAGGCTGAAACTGTCCAAATGGTCCAAGGCTAATCCAACGGTGTACGCCGCTGATTGCAGGCATAAAGCGCACCAATACCAACAGTGCATAGGAAATAAGCAAAATCGGAATAGCAAGCTCATGGAAATGATGGTAATCAAAATAGGAAACGGCAATCATAATGATAACGCCCATCAATGCAAAAACCGCCTGCTTGCTAATGAAAAAATAGCTGTTGCCATTATGGCGGTAAAAAGCATTGGCGTAACTGGCGGAAAACATCATAATCAACCCAATGATCAGTAAAACCAGCACAAGAAACAAAAAAGGCAAATCCATTCCGGAACGCACCGAAAAAATGCGAAACTTTTTCTTTACTCTTTTCCCATATGCAGTGGCCGCGCGAATATCGCCGGTGGGGCGTTTCACTGCACTTTTCGGCATTGGAGTGACATTGGTTTGTTTTTTCACTACGATTGTCGCCTCCTTTCCGCGTTACATATTATTGAAGCACAACCCCGCCGCCGAATCTGTCATTTCCTGTGGGGCGGTTAAAATTCATATAAAGCAAGCAAAACGGAAATTGCACCGAAAAATGCTGTTACTGCACTGAAAACTATGCAGATTTTCACTTCACTCCAACCGCACAATTCAAAATGGTGATGAATCGGGCTCATTTTAAACAGGCGTTTTCCGTGTGTCACTTTAAAATAAGAAACCTGCAGAACAACGGACAAAATTTCTGCAATATAAACAATGCCAATTAGAAGAATCAAAATGGGTGCACTTAAATTAAAACCCAGTGCGCAGACCAATCCGCCAAGAAAGAGGGAGCCTGTATCCCCCATAAATACCTTTGCAGGATTAAAATTCCACACCAAAAATCCCAAACAGCCTCCCGCTGCGGCTGCAGATACAATGCCCACGGGTGCCAACCTCAAAACACCGGAGATAATCATGAAAGCAGCACAAGCAAAAAAAGTTACAGATGCATTCAGACCATCGATTCCATCTGTAAAATTAACAGCATTGACCATGCCGACAATTCCAAAGAGGGAACAAATCCAGTACCAAACGCCCAAATTTACCCCGCCGACAAACGGTATCAGTGTAACAGAACCCGTGCCGAACCGGTAAAGTGTGTAAAGATATCCCCCCGCAACAAGAAACTGAAGAACAAGTTTCTGCCGAACAGTCAGTCCTAAATTTCTCTTTTTTACCACTTTAATATAATCATCAAAAAAGCCAATTAGACCAAACGCACAAGCCATCAGCAGACCACCCACAATCTTGGTCCGCATCGCAAGATTCTGTTCGCTCAGTCCCTCAGCCCCATAGTACATCGATAAGCAAACAGCAGCAGCTACAAGGATTCCCACAATAAAGAGGAATCCCCCCATGGTTGGCGTCCCATTCTTTTTTCTGTGCCAAGATGGTCCCTCATCGCGTATTGTTTGGCCAAAATTCACACGATGGAGAAAAGGCACCATCCATTTTCCAAGCAACGCCGTGATTCCAAACGAAATAGTCGCTGCCAATAAAGTCCATAAAGAATTCATATTGTTCATTCACCTTTATTCTGTAAAGTATCCTTTCGGTTTATACGTCATTGAGGGCTAGGGAAAATTTTTCAGGCTGATTGATGTTCAAAGCACTTAAGACTTCAGCAAATGGTATTCCGCAGCCAACAGCTGCGCAGGCTGCAGCTAACACAGCCTCCACTTTGGATAAGTCGCTTCCCCTCAGCCGTACCCGGCCAATAACACCAAACCCTACAATTTCAAATGCAACATTCCCATTTGGTGTGATGCGTATATTTCGCGCCGTAAAATCCGCGTCATTCCGCTTGAGTGAAAAAGTAATCCTTTTTGCTGCGCCTTGCACATATTTGGAAAGCTCCCATTCTGCAACACAGACAGCCCATTTTTTTAGGTCAATCCCACTGATACGTGTACGCAGAAGCAATACCGGTTTTACGGTTCCTTTCGGCAAAGGCCAGCCATACTTTATAACACGGTAATTCTCCCGTCCGCAAAAACGAAAAATATTTTTGATATAAGCCGCAGATGGGTTGCTGTTTTCAGCCACCGCTACGGTTTTCACGCACAAAGGTAAAGTCTTTTTCATCGTGGTTATCATTAAATCGCTCCCACATATCAATTATTCCACCTGATTGGGTTCAATAAACGAAACCGTCACAACCGTACCGGGTGATACCTTTGTTCCCGCTTCGATATCCTGCAAACTGGAAACTGCGTTTGTGGTGCCTGTCAAAGCAGCACCGGAAACACTGATATTCACACCGGCCTCTGCGGCCCGCTCATTGACCTGTGCTAGGGTAAGCCCTACAAAGTCCGGGACAACAACTGTTTTTTGCTGGCTCTCCTGGTCTGTAAACAAGACCACCCTTCCGCCTTTTGGAATACTTTTACCCGCTTGAGGCACTTGGGAGATAACCGTTTCTCCGTCGCCGTATATCTGTGGTGTAAGGCCGGCCCCGGAAATAACATTCTTCGCCTCTGAAACCGTTTTGCCAGTCACGTTTGGTGCCTGTGCGTCAAGCTTTTGCATTTCTTCTTCTGTGTACTTTGGCTCCACGCCAAGATACGGAAGAACTTCCGACATAGTTTTCAAGAACACCGGTCCGGAAACATAACTTCCGTAATAGCTGTTGCCGTGTGGTTCGTCGTAAAAGACCAACATGGCAACCTGCGGGTCATCCGCCGGTGCAAAACCACAATAGGATGCAATATATTCCTTGCTGGTTTTAATTTCCTGCTTTTCGGAAGTCCCCGTTTTGCCAGCTACCCTGTATCCGGGGATATATCCGCTTTTTGCCGTTCCGGTTGTAGCATCCTGCTGTAAAATAGCACTCATTCTTCTGGATGTATCATTTGAAATTACTTGGCGTTTGGGCGTTGTATCGGCGGTTTTGACAATATTGCCGTTGCTGTCCAGAATGCGGTCCACCACATGCGGCTGTACCAGATATCCCCCATTTGCAACAGCCGCGCAGGCGGTAATCATTTGGATTGGGGTAATGGTAAAGCTTTGGCCAAAGGAAGAAGTGGCCAGTTCAACCGGTTTAAGCTGATCTGCTGTATAATAGATACTTCTGGATTCACCAGGCAAGTCAATACCTGTTTTAGTTGTAAATCCGAATGCATCAAAATACTTAAAAAACAAATCAGGACCGAGCATGTTGCCGACCTTCATAAATACAACGTTGCTCGATTGGCAAATACCCTCCGCGAACGTCAACTGGCCAAAGCCGCTGCGCCGCCAATCGTGAATAATTCTATCACCGATTTTTAAATAACCGGGGCAATCGAACAGTGTGTTTTCCGATACAAGATTTTCTTCCATTGCTGCAGCTCCGGTAATCATTTTAAACACGGAACCGGGCTGATAGGTATCACTAACGCATTTATTGCGCCACTGTGCCTGCTGCGCTTCTCTGAGCGCTTTTGTTTTTTCCCGCCGTCCGGCATCTGAGCAATTTTATCCGCCAAAGCCTGATCGGCAATTGTAAACGGATCGTTAGGGTCAAAATCGCCTTTGACTGCCATGGCAAGAATTGCTCCGGTATTGACATCCATAATAATACCGCAGCCACGGTTCTGCACCTTGTTGTTAATAAGCCCCTCTTCCAAATTCTTTTCCAAAATATGCTGCACAACTTCATCGATGGTCAGGACAAGGCTGTGGCCGTCCTGCGCGGGGATCTCTTGTTCATAATCATACTGCATATCAGTACCAATAGCATTTTTAGCCGTCACCAGTTTGCCGGCTACACCGGTCAGTTCACTGTCATATTCCGCTTCCACCCCCGCAAGTCCTTGGCTGTCCGTACCGGTAAAGCCAAGCACAGTGGAAGCAAGTGTTCCATATGGATAATATCTTTTGTAATCCTCAATGAGACGAATCCCGTTGGTGATGTTGTTTTTATCCTTAAACTCTACGATTTTATCCTTAATATCGGATTCTACCTTGCGCTTAATAACATCGTAGTAAGTTTTCTTTTGACTGTGTTCCAAAATGACATTTTTATCCATGTCCAGAATTTCAGAAAGACCGGTAGCTATTAAATCACGATTTTTATCAGTGATATACGCCGGTTCCAAAACAACCTGCCAAACTGTAGCACTCTTAGCCAGCACCTTCATATTTCTGTCATAGATTGTTCCGCGCTGAGCAGTTAAAACCGTATCTTTAACCTGATTGTCAACGGCGCGTCTTTTCAGTTCTTCTCCCTCGACAATTTGCAGCCGCGCCAAGTTAAAAACAACAGAACCAAATCCCACTACAATCATCAGCAGCAGAACAATCACCGTGCGGCGCCACATTCTTACGGTTGTTCCTTTTGCCATTCAAAGTTCCTCCAATTGCCTGTAAAGTGGTCCATATCAAAAATGAGAGTCAAGAAGTTTTTCTCAACTCTCCTTACTATCGAACATAATCCCCCCACAGGCGCTTGATCGCACTATTATACTTATTGAGCAGCTCTTCTCTTTATGACAGGAAGCGGCGAACAGAGTCAATCAGTTTAGAAAACCAATCTTTATTCGTTACCGGCACCAGAACTTGCGTTTTATCACCACTGGACAACGTGATATTTTCAACCTGATTGCGATTGATTTTTTCCATGCCCAGCTGTTCCGATGCGTAGTTTTCAACTGTTTCAAGAGAAATCTGCGCTTCCGATTTCATTTTCATCTGAGTATAAACACTCTGGGCCTCGGCAAGCTGCTTGGAAACAGAATTCAAAGAATCGGAAAGTTCCGCAAGCTGCACTTGGCCGTAGATATAGGCACCTGCCATACCAGCGAGAATAAGAAATGAAAGGATAGTTGGCAGCATGGGCAAAATTCTATGCTTCGGCCGGCGATTTTCCTCCAGCCGCTCCCGAGGAAGTTCAATGACGTTATTTTTCCGCGCCGGTTCCTGCGTCTCCCGACGCTTTGGTTCAAACATCCCAAAATCGTAAGCCGTGTTGCTAGCCGCCATGGCAAATCCTTCCTTCCGTTTCTTTTCTTATAGTTTTCTGCACACCCGAAGTCGTGCACTTCGGCTGCGAGGGTTGTCCTCAAGTTCTTTTTCCGTTGGTGCCAAACCTTTTTTATAGATTAATTCCGCCCGTGGTTTTTTACCGCAGACACACACCGGAAAATCCGGCGGGCAGGTGCACCCTGTGCACCACTGCGCCATCCGTTTTTTTACAATTCTATCTTCCAGCGAGTGAAACGTAATCACTGCAAGACGACCGCCAGATTTTAAAATGGAAAAAGCTGCATCAAGTCCTTCCGAAAGCCTGTCCAGTTCTCCATTGACCGCAATCCGCAGTGCCTGAAAAGTTTTGCGGGCGGGATGCCCCGGCTTTCGGCGAACTGCCGCCGGAACGGAATCTTTTACAATTTCGGCAAGCTGAAGCGTCGTTTCAATGGGCGCCTGTTTCCTTGCTCGAACAATTCCGGCCGCAATCCTCCGTGCATTGCTTTCCTCTCCATAATTGCGGAGAATATCCGCAATCTCTTTTTCCGAAAGTGAATTAACCAGGTCGCGGGCAGAAACCCCTTCCTTGCTCATCCGCATGTCAAGCGGAGCCTCAAAGTGGTAAGAAAATCCGCGTTCCGGATTATCAAATTGAAACGAAGAAACACCGATGTCGAGCAAAACACCATCCACCGGAATAAGACCAAATTTTTCTGCAACCTTGCCCATATCTGAAAAATTGGCTTGGTAGACCGTTGCACATGGATAATCCTTCAAACGATCGCCAGCTGCTTTGATGGCATCAGGATCTTGATCGATCGCCAACAGCTTTCCGGTTGTCAGGCGCTGCGCAATCGCTAAGGAGTGTCCTCCTCCGCCTGCCGTACCGTCAATATAAATTCCGTCCGGATGAATGTCCAAACTTTTGATTGTCTCATCAAATAATACCGGTTTATGATAAAATTTCATCGCTGTGCCTCTTTACAGTTCTAAAAGATCCATTGCTTCCGCAATGTTTTCCTGAGTTAATGTGGAATTAAATGCGGTCCAGCTTTCTGTATTCCATATTTCAGCACGATTGGAAGCGCCAATGAAAGTGACGTCTTTTACCAACCCTGCGTAATTTCTAAGCGATTGTGGCAAAAGGATACGTCCTTGGCGATCCGGCTGTGCTTCCACAGCTCCAGAAAAGAAAAAACGCTGCAGCCCGCGTGCTTTAGAAATGGGCATGGCACTAATTTTTTCCTGCAGTCTGTTCCATTCCTTTGGTGAAAGAACAAATAAGCAACCGTCGAGTCCCTTTGTGACATAGAAATGATCCCCCAGATCCTCACGAAATCTGGCCGGAACAATTACTCTACCTTTTGAATCTATGGTATGTTGGAACTCACCGATCAGCATAGATGTTCCTCACTTCTCCGGCAGGCGCAGAAAAAATCAACCACTTTCTGCTACTTTCATCCACTTCTCACCACTTTGATTTGATTATATCCTACATATAAAAAAAATGCAACCAATTTTTTTTGCTCTGTTAGCATTAAAGATAGATATTTTGCGTATATTTTGTATTATGTACTTAGAAATAAAAAAAAGCGCCACAAAATCTTGTGGCGTAAAAATTTTCCTTTTTTATTAATCTGTACCATTCTGTCTCTGAGAAGCACGAATGTTCTGCCTAGTTCTCCTCAGTTCAGCCAACAGCTGAGCAAGGCTGTCATCAGTACGCTTCATCAAATCATCAATATAGTCATTGCTGGCTTTTCGCATTTCTCTGATTTTTGCCTGGGACTGCAAAGTAATTTCGTTTGCTTTCTGCTGGGCTTGCCGGACTATTTCGTCCTGTGCAACCAAAGCCTTTGCTCTTTCCTGAGCCACATGGAGGATGGTCTCTGCTTCTCGGCGGGCATCATCAAGAATCTGGTTGCGATCCGCAACAATCGCTTTGGCTTGGCGAATTTCCGCTGGCAAATTTGCTCGGATTTCGTCTAATATTTGCTTGACCTCTTCCCCATCTAAAACCGCGCGGCCGCGGCTCAGCGGCAAACTCCAAGCTTTGTCGACCATATCATAGAGTTCATCGATTAAGTCGTCCACACTCATTTCTGCTTCCCTCCTGCGCACAAACGCTGCTCAATATCATATAAAATACACGCCGGGACAAAATTCGAAATATCGCCGCCAAAACTTGCCACTTGCTTCACTCCACTGGAGCTCAAAAACATATTTTCCGCAGTTGTGTTGAGATAGACCGTTTCCAGATTCGGGTTTAACTTTTTATTAAACAGCGCCATTTGAAATTCGTACTCAAAATCCGACATTGCCCGCAATCCTCTTACAATTGCCGTTGCATTCCGAATTCTGGCGTAATCTGCAATGAGTCCATCAAATCCGGCAACCTCCACGTCCTCCATATCCTGCGTACAGCGTTTGAGCATATTGATGCGTTCTTCCACCGTAAAAGCGGTATGCTTTTCCGGGTTTACCAAAACAGCGACAATGATATGGTCGAACAATTTTCTTGCGCGGTTAATAATATCCATGTGTCCGAGCGTAACCGGATCAAAACTCCCCGGACAAATCGCAATTTTCACGGCTCATGTCACGTCCTTATGTTGATATAGAGTCAGCGCGATTTTTCCGTACCGGTAGGTTTTCCGGCGCACAAAATCTCCAGCTGTCTCAGGCAAAATTTCATCAATCGGGTTTTCGCATATGATGGTTCCCCCTTGATTCATTCGCCCGGCAACAAGTTTCATTGCACGCTGCAGAAGTCCGGTGCGATAGGGCGGATCCAAAAAAGCCAAATCAAATGTTCCGCAGTCTGAGGCAAGATAAGAGGCAAAATCCATCTGTTTTATCTTAGCGCGATCGGAAAGATGAGTGCTTTCTAAATTCTTGGCAATGACTTCGGTCGGTTCTCTGGCCACGTCTACAAAAACAGCTTCCTTGGCACCTCGGCTCAGTGCCTCGATGCCCAGCTGCCCGGATCCTGCAAACAAATCCAGCACACGCCTGCCCTCAATTTGAAACTGAATAATACTAAACAGCGCTTCCTTTACCCTGTCCGGTGTCGGCCGAACCGCATTCCCTGTGCAGGCAGACAACCGTTTTCCTCGGGCGGAACCGGTAATGACTCTCATATGTTCTCCCCTTTATTCCGACTTATTTTTTATTATCCCATGAACCGGCTCGTCTGTCAATGCGCATCAGTCAGGTTCCTTCGGATGAATGTAGGACTACAATACATATTGGACAGTTGAGAAAAAATAAAATACAGAAATGGACACATCGGTTAAAATAAAGCTACACAAACCAAATCATACCGAAAGGAAGTGCCCATTTCTGCATGAATAGTGTAACACAAGATATGAAGTTTAGGCAATCCCTAATGATTTATGCTCAAAAGTACGGTGTTAGCCGTGCGAGCCGAAAATACAACAAAAGCCGTTCCTTTATCTATTTCTGGATGGCCCGGTATGACGGTACATTAGAATCGTTGGCTTGCCGGTCTAGGAGGCCTCACAGTCATCCAAACCAGCATACACCTGCCGAGTTAAAGCTGATTCGCGACATGCGGCGCAGAAATCCCGACCTCGGTATGATTGAACTATGGTCTCGGTTAAAAAAGCGGGGATACACACGATGTCCGGAAAGTCTGTTCCGTGTAATGCGCCGAATGGGAATGTTCCCAGAATCAAAACCAAAGAAGAAATATCAGCCAAAGCCATATGAGCAAATGACATATCCCGGAGAACGCATTCAGATCGATGTAAAAGTTGTTCCAAAGCGCTGTATTGCCGACCCTGAGCTTCGGCTTTTCCAGTACACAGCTATTGATGAATTTTCTAGGCTGCGTTTTCTGGCAGCGTACCCTGAACAGAGTACTTACTCTTCTGCTGACTTTCTAAAACGAGCTGTCGAATGGTTTGCCCGGCGCGGCGTTCGTGTGGAATGCGTTCAAACTGACAACGGTTTTGAATTCACCAACCGTTTCTCACCTTCCAAGAAACATCTGCTGACGTTGTTTGAGGCCACTGCCGCTAAACTTCATATTCGGCACAAGTTAATTCGTCCTTATACCCCTAGGCACAACGGGAAAGTGGAACGCAGTCATCGCGAAGACCAAAAACGCTTTTATGACAAACACCATTTTTACTCTTTAGCGGACTTTGAAAACCAACTTTCCATCTACTTAAGACGCTCTAATAATATGCCGATGCGTCCTCTTCATTGGTTGTCTCCTTCTGAATTTTTACATTCCCATACTGTCCAATATGTTTGACAAACCTACACATCAGTCAGGTTCCTTCGGATGAAACGTAAAGTAAACCTTTTCTGCCGCCGGTGTTGTCATACTGGGAGCAGCTGCAAGTTCCTCAATAGAGGCTTCCCGCACAGCCTTAAGTGTCTTAAAATACTTCAGCAAAGCTTTCGCCCGTACGGGGCCAATTCCTTCTATTGCGGTCAAAGAGGAAGAGATGGAGGATTTTTTGCGCACCTGACGATGATATCCGATGGCAAACCGATGTACTTCCTCCTGAATGGAAGATACCAGCGTAAAGGCACTGCGGTTTGAGCTAATAGCGATTTCTCCGCCGTCTTTTGCAATTGCACGTGTACGATGTTTGCTATCTTTTACCATTCCGAACAGCGGAATTTGAAGGCCGCTTTTTTCCAATACAGGGCGAACGGCGGAAACTTGCCCTTTTCCTCCGTCGAGAAGAATTAAATCCGGCAGGCGTCCAAACCCTTCTCCCGTATCCTTGTTTTTTTTGTATTCCTCCAATCTTCGCGCAAGTACTTCCCGCATGGAGGCGTAATCATCCTGACCTACAACGGAGCGAATTTTAAATTTCCGATAAGCGGAACGGAGCGGTCTGCCGTTTTCAAATACAACCATACCCGCAACGTTTTCTCCACCGGCAAGGTTAGAGATATCATAGGCCTCAATATAGGCGGGCGGCCCCGAAAGGCCAAGCAAGCGAGCCAATTCATCAAGTGCAGATGCTTCCCTCCCGGTTCTGCCCATTGTCTGGGCAAGTTGTTCCGCGGCATTATTGCGGCACATAGCAACCAACTGCGCCTGTTCCCCTTTTTTTGGGATGGTAATGGTGACTTTTCTTCCCGCTTTTTCCGTCAGCCACCGCGACAGCAATTCGCTGTTCTCAATAGGACCATCAAGCGTTACTCTGGGAGGAATTCGATTTCTCATAGAATAATATCGCTCAAGGAATTCACTTCGTGCTTCTTCTGGACAGCCGGTTTCCCCTAGTAAAAATGTTTCCCGGTCGCACAGCCTGCCATTTTGAAACCGAAAAACTTCAAAGCAGCTTTTCTCCGAACCTTGCGTCAGCGCAATAACATCCTGTTCTTTCACGCGGGACGCAACCACTTTTTGCCGGTCACCCATTTTCCGAATCGCTGCAATTCTGTCTCGCAGGCGCGCTGCGCGCTCAAACTCAAGATTTTCCGCTGCTTCATTCATTTTCTCCGTCAGAGTGCGGATACTTTTTGCACTGCCTCCACGCAAGAATTCTAAAGCTTCCGCCACATACTCCCGATATTCCGTCTCGCTGATTTTACCCCTGCAGGGCGCGCAGCACTGCTTAATATAATAGTAAAGGCAAGGCCGTCCCTTACCGATATCCTGAGGAAATTTCCTCGTACAAGAAGGAAGGCGAAAAATTTTCAGCGCCTCATCCACTGCTTGTTTGACAGCCCATGAACTCACAAACGGCCCAATATATTCCGCACCGTCGTTCACAACTTGTTTTGCCTCTGAAATTCTCGGCCACGGACCGGAAGTAACACGTATATAATGATATCCTTTATCGTCTTTTAAAAGAATATTATATTTTGGAGAATATTGCTTGATCAGGCTGCATTCCAACACCAATGCTTCAAATTCGCTGTCTGTTAAAATATATTCAAATGTATCCACGTTAGCAACCATACGGCGTACTTTGGTATCATGGTTTTTTTCAGACCCAAAATACTGGCTGACTCTGTTTTTCAGAGCTTTGGCCTTACCAATGTAGATGATTTTTCCGGTTTTATCACGCATCAGATATACACCCGGGCTCAGCGGCAGACGCATGGCACGGGCTCTGAGTTCTTTTTTATGTTTTTCCTGCTCGGTCAATTCTGCCGCTCCTCCTTTTTGCTCTCATCTTTCTAACGATGCCGGCATCTTTTCCATATAAAAAGACACCGCTTCCGGCGGTGTCTTATGCCTCTACAGATTACTCTGAAAAGCCGGACTGCACCAGCTGAACTAGGCCATCCACAGCTTCCTGCTCATCGGATCCATCCGCAATGATTCTGATATTCGTTCCTCCGACAATTCCAAGGGAAAGAACCCCCAGCAGACTTTTTGCGTTGACACGCCGCTCCTCTTTTTCTACCCAAATAGAAGATTTATACTCGTTAGCCTTTTGAATAAAAAAAGTCGCCGGACGGGCATGCAACCCCACCTGATTTTGTACTAAAACTTCTTTTACATACATTCTAAAATTCACTCCTACACAAAATCGTATCCAAAAGCAACTCAAACATGAGAAATGCCACTTATAGCCATACTTATTATAACACGCTCGGACAGACCGTCAATCGAATCAAAAAACTTTGGAGTGATTACCTATGGGAAATTCCCACGCAAAGAATCGTTTGTGCAATATGCTGTATTTGTTGAAAGTTTTTGTTCTCTATGTCTATTACAACAAAAAAATTAGAAAGGTTCTTTGCCATTTTCGCTCAAAAAGGACCGCAGAAAATTACGGTCTTCCTCCGTTAGCTCCGCCGCTGAAAGAAGTTCGGGACGCTTCAGTGCCGTCCGCGCCAATGACTGTTCCCTCCGCCAGCGGCGAACCCGTTCGTGATTCCCACTGCGCAGAACTTCAGGCACATCTCGGCCGCGCCATTGTGCCGGCCGCGTATACTGCGGATATTCAAGCAAAGAATGAAAATGGCTTTCTTCCTCAAAGCACGCAGGATCCGATAAAACCCCAGGCACCATGCGGCAAACGGCATCAGCCAGCATGAGAGCAGGAAGCTCCCCGCCTGTTACAACGAAATCTCCCACAGAAATTTCTTCATCCACATACGCTTCCAACACACGCTCGTCCACACCCTCGTAGTGTCCGCAAAGCAACATCAAACCATCCATCTCTGAAAGTTCAGCAACCCGGCGCTGTGTCAGAGTCTTTCCCTGCGGGGAGAGATAAATGGTATGAGGTTTTCCTCCCAGATGTGCAATCACATCATCCATACATAGGGCGATTGGCTCCGCTTTTAATAACATCCCCATTCCCCCGCCGAACGGCGAATCGTCAACTGTGCTGTGTTTATCCAATGCATAGTCTCGGATTTGGTGGCAGCAAACCTGAACTGCACCCTTTTTGCGCGCCCGGCCAATAATGCTTTCAGACATCACAGCCTCGCACATTTCAGGGAATAGTGTTAATATATCAATCCTCATCGTCAAAAATCCCCTTGATTGGGCGAATCATCATTTTCCCTTTTTCAAGATTAATCTCCTGAATAAATTCAGGAACTGCCGGAATCAGGTAATTTTTACGGTTCTGCGAAGTAATCTGATAAACATCATTAGCTCCCGTACGCATTACACGTGTGAGTTCACCGTAATAAACAAAGGTGTCCGCATCGTACACATCCAGCCCAATCAAGTCTTGCACGAAATATTGTCCTGCCGAAAGAGTTACGTCGTCGCGGTTCAAATACAAAATTTGATTTCGGTACAAATCCGCTTTTTCAACGGAATCCACGCCTTCCAACATCATGAGAAGGAGTTTTTTGTGTACGCGTGAGGAAAGCACTCGAACCGGAGTTTCACCCGCATTTAGATAAAGGGTGGAAAATTGCATCAGAAACTCGGCAGAATCGCACCAAGGCTGAACACGAAGTTCACCCTTCACGCCATGTGTACCCACTATCTTGCCAACTTCGAGATATTTCTTTTGCATAATTCCTCCCTATCACACCTTATCGTTCATAATCTTCTCTGATGAAACAGCGGCTCTTTGTCCACAACCTTCAGCAACCCGTATAGCAGTACAATATCGATAGGCAGCACAAGCAGGTTGGTTGCAATACGAGCTGACACAACGGCGAAAAACGCTTTCGAATATAGGATGGAAAGCCACATAGGATTTAAACAAAAACTAACAAGCACTGTTACAGTAGTTTTTGCAAGTGCAACGCGCAGCAGCGTAACAGGTTTTCTGTATAAAAACAATCCGTAGACAGCCCCTGAAAGAAAAGCAGTCAGAGTAAAACCGGGAAAATACGGGCCGGTTGGATTGATAAAATAAGACGCAATATCTCCAAGCGCACCAACTGTTCCTCCGGCCACCGGTCCAAACAGCATACCTGCCGCTGCAATTGGCAGAAATGAGAATCCAACCTTGAGAATTGGTGAAAGATTCAATGTAAACAAACCCAGAATAACTTTCAAAGCCAGCAGCATACCACATGCTGCAAGAACAATGGCACCACTGCGTTTTCTGGACAGTCTAACCGAGCTAAAAAATTTTTTCAAAATAAAAGGCCTCCTTTTGTATCCACGCTACATAAAGGAGGTTTCCCTCAAAATATGTAGCAGCGGGATGCGAATTTTGCACCGCAAGGTTCCCTTTTCGTCCGTCTGGCAACTCCCCGTCCAGTCGGCACTTAACGCGCAAAATTCTACTCTGCATTTTAAAATTGTCAGGCCCGGCGCAGGGAATGCGCAAGGCCTAATACTTCGAAATGCCGCAAAACGACTCAATCGATTTCAACGGCTACTTTTTTACCCGCCCGGGTTGCGGCAGCTCTCATTACAACGCGGATTGCTTTGGCAATCCGTCCCTGCCTGCCAATCACCCGGCCCATGTCGTTTTCCGCAACATGGAGATGATAAACGACGGTTCCATCTTTAGATGGTTCGTCCTCTTCCACGCGGACAAGTTCCGGGGCCTCAACAAGGCCCTGGGCAATGGATAACAACAGTTCCTTCATGAGGCACCTCTCCGTCTCTTAAAGCACGCCGTGTTTTTTAAACAAGGCTTTAACGGTATCGGTTGGCTGTGCACCGTTAGCAATCCAGGTTTTTGCCTTTTCGACATCAACCTTTACAACGGATGGTTCCTCAAGCGGATTATAATATCCGATTTCCTCAATAAAACGGCCATCGCGCGGGAAGCGGGAATCCGCTACCACAATGCGGTAGAACGGAGCCTTTTTTGCACCCATTCTGCGAAGTCTAATTTTAACTGCCACTGATTTCACCTCCAGAACTCTTTATCTTTTATCTATCTTCACCGGCGAAAAGCCGGATGAATTCAAATCAAAACGGCAATTTGCCCATGCCGGCCAAACGCCGGCGGATGCCTTTCTTGTTAAACTGTTTCATCAGTTTACGGGTCTGCTCAAATTGCTTCAAAAGCCGGTTCACATCTTCCACCCTCATGCCGCTCCCTGCGGCAATACGCCTTTTGCGCGACGGGTTAATGATTTCCGGCTTTTCCCGTTCCTGCGGCGTCATAGAAAGCAAAATTGCTTCCGTTCTGTCAATCTGTCGGTCGTCAATCTGTACATCTTTCAGCTGCTGTCCCATGCCGGGCAACTTCTTTAAAATATCCTGAATAGAACCCATTTTCTTCATCTGACGGATCTGTTCGAGCAAATCATTCAGATCCATCCGATTTTGCATCATCTTTTCAGCCGCTTTTTGGGCAGCTTTTCGGTCCAAATTCTTCTGGGCATCCTCTATCAGCGTGAGCACATCGCCCATTCCAAGAATACGGGAAGCCATACGGTCCGGATGGAATACTTCCAAGTCTGAAAGTTTTTCACCCGTGCCGGCAAATTTAATGGGACGACCCGTGACAGCGCGAACCGACAGCGCAGCACCGCCTCTTGCATCACCGTCAAGCTTTGTGAGAATAACGCCGGTGATATCAAGAAGCTCATGGAACGATTTTGCCACATTGACCGCTTCCTGACCGGTCATAGAATCCACAACCAACAGGATATCCGTGGGAGATACCTCTTCCTTAATCCTGCGGAGTTCGTCCATCAGTGCTTCGTCAATTTGCAAGCGACCGGCTGTATCGATGAGTACAAAGTCGTTTCCGTAATCCTTTGCATGTTTGACGGCCGCCCTGCTGATTTGCACGGGATCTCCTGCGCCTTGCTCAAAAACGGGAACACCCGCTTGCTTGCCAAGAACCTGCAATTGCTCAATAGCAGCCGGACGGTATACATCTCCCGCAACCAAAAGGGGGCGGTGGCCCTGTTTTTTCAGCATCAGAGCAAGTTTTGCCGCATGAGTAGTCTTACCGGAACCTTGAAGTCCGCAAAACAGAATGATTGCCGGCGGAGCAGATGGACTATTTAACCGGGTTTCCCCGCCGCCCATTAAAGCCGTCAATTCTTCATTGACGATTTTAATCACCATCTGGGCCGGAGTCAAGCTTTCCATGACTTCATTGCCGACGGCGCGTTCACTGACTTTTGCGACAAAATCTTTTGCCACCTTATAGTTTACGTCCGCTTCCAAAAGAGCCAGCCGAACTTCCCGCATGGCCTGTTTTACATCGGACTCACTCAGTTTACCTTTGGAACGCAGGCGCTTGAACGCCGCCGAAAGTTTTTCCGATAAATTCTCAAACGCCAAAACAGTTCCTCCTATTCACACAGTTTGCGGGTGATTGCAAGAATTTGCTTTGCATTTTCATCGATTTCCCGCGCATAAATGCAGTGTTCATTATAATCTCGGATGCGATCTGCGGCTTCGTTAATCTTTCGGAGACCGTCCATAATCTCCCGAAAACGGTGTACAAGGCCGAGTTTCTGCTCCATTTCAAGAAGCTGATTTTCTGAGCGCTTGACAAAATCGCGCACCCCCTGCCGGGTGATGCCTTCGTTTTCCGCGATCTCAGAGAGGGAAAGATCTTCATCGTAATAATATTCGACCATCTGCCTCTGCTTTTCCGTCAGCATTGCACCGTAAAAATCAAGCAGAAGCGAAATTTTCAAGTCCTTCGCCATCCGATCGCCTCCGTTGATGTGTAAAGTAATTTCTCTTTACAAAGAAGGATTATACTATAAAAGAAAAAGGCTGTCAAGGGATAATTTTATCCTGCAGCCCCAATTCTTGTAGGACTACAATACATATTGGACAGTTGAGAAAAAATAAAATACAGAAATGGACACATCGGTTAAAATAAAGCTACACAAACCAAATCATACCGAAAGGAAGTGCCCATTTCTGCATGAATAGTGTAACACAAGACATGAAGTTTAGGCAATCCCTAATGATCTATGCTCAAAAGTACGGTGTTAGCCGTGCAAGCCGAAAATACAACAAAAGCCGTTCCTTTATCTATTTTTGGATGGCCCGGTATGACGGTACATTAGAATCGTTGGCTTGCCGGTCTAGGAGGCCTCACAGTCATCCAAACCAGCATACACCTGCCGAGTTAAAGCTGATTCGCGACATGCGGCGCAGAAATCCCGACCTCGGTATGATTGAACTATGGTCTCGGTTGAAAAAGCGGGGATACACACGATGTCCGGAAAGTCTGTTCCGTGTAATGCGCCGAATGGGAATGTTCCCAGAATCAAAACCAAAGAAGAAATATCAGCCAAAGCCATACGAGCAAATGACGCATCCCGGAGAGCGCATTCAGATCGATGTAAAAGTAGTTCCAAAGCGCTGTATTGCCAACCCTGAGCTTCGGCTTTTCCAGTACACAGCTATTGATGAATTTTCTAGGCTGCGTTTTCTGGCAGCGTACCCTGAACAGAGTACTTACTCTTCTGCTGACTTTCTAAAACGAGCTGTCGAATGGTTTGCCCGGCGCGGCGTTCGTGTAGAATGCGTTCAAACTGACAACGGTTTTGAATTCACCAACCGTTTCTCACCTTCCAAGAAACATCTGCTGACGTTGTTCGAAGCCACTGCCGCTAAACTTCATATCCGGCACAAGTTAATTCGTCCTTATACCCCTAGGCACAACGGGAAAGTGGAACGCAGTCATCGCGAAGACCAAAAACGCTTTTATGACAAACACCATTTTTACTCTTTAGCGGACTTTGAAAACCAACTTTCCATCTACTTAAGACGCTCTAATAATATGCCGATGCGTCCTCTTCATTGGTTGTCTCCTTCTGAATTTTTACATTCCCATACTGTCCAATATGTTTGACAAACCTACATAATTTTATCCTGCAGCCCCAATTCTGTTTGAAATTGAACTGTAAAAATTTTATTTTGCAGGTTTAATTTTGTCATTTTCAGACGCACTGATAGCCCCGAATAATTGACATAAAACAAGGATTTGGTATTGCAGATAAATGTATTTCCATCCCGCGAAAGCGCAGACGGCAATCTGCTTTCCATAAAATTCATCGCCAGATTAACAGGGATCGAAAGTCGGCCAACCTGTACCGATTTGACATCAAATTTCAATTGTTCCGATGAACTGTCAAAAGACGGGAAAGTATTTACCACAACGCCGAACACTTTTCCTCTGTATCGCACAGGGGCATAAAAATCTACCGTACCGTCCTCGTTTGCCGCAACGGAAACCGCTGTAACTCCCGTTTCAGAGTCGTCGCTTGCGCTGTTTTCAAGATAGAAATTCAGCAATCCGCCCACTTCTTCCTGTGTCAACTGAACCTCCGTTCCCGAAACCACAGCAGATACAACTTTTGAAATGGCCGCATCGGAAGGGCTTGGCAGGGAACGCCCTGCATTAGGGTCATTGAACAACATCCAAACGGAAATGCACAAAACAGCAAGCAATATGGCAAGAATTGAGAGAATCATGGTGAGAATACGAGTTCCGAGATTTTTCCTATGCATATGTTTTGCTTTCATTTCATGATCCTCCCAATTATGGTTTCAAGATTTATGAAAATTGTATGGCTGCAATACTGCTTGTCCGTGCTTCCCGCCTATTTTAATTCCACAATTGTTACGCCGGATTCGCCCTCTCCGAATGTCCCAAGGCGATAGCTTTTCACACGTGGGTGTTTTTTCAGATATTGCTGCACAGCACTTCTCAGCACACCCGTGCCTTTTCCGTGAATAACGGTCACCTGATCCACCCCGCTAAGCAGTGCAGAATCCAAAAATCGGTCCAAATTGAGCACTGCCTCTTCCGACGTCTGCCCGCGCAAATCCACTTCTGTGGTCACTTTCGCGTTCGCGCGGGACGTCACACTCTTAGTCACTCCGCGAATCGGCGCGCGCCGCGGCTTTTCATCCAGCAACCGAAGATTGGATACCGGAACACGCGTCTGGAGAATACCCGCTTGAATCAGCGCTTCTCCGGAGTCATCCTCCGGTGGACGAATCACAGTGCCTTTCTTGTCGATATCGAAAATAAGGACGGTATCTCCTGCTTTCAGCGGACGCGGAAGGACATAATCCCCGTTTTCTCTTTTCCTGACCGGATCCGCTCCTTCTTCCAGCGCACGCATCCCCGCATTCAGTTTTGCTTTTTGCTCCGCAGCTAAAATTTTATTCTTTTTCTTTTTTATTTCCTCCAACTCGTTAAGCAGGGCATCCGCCTGCGCTCTGGTGCGTGCAACCAGCTGAGCAGCCTTCTCTCTCGCTTTGTTCAGTTCAGCCTCCGCTTCTCTTTGAACCCGCTGCAGCTTTTCTTCCGCCTCTCGGCGCGTTTGCTCCGCATGGGCATGCGCTTTTTGCGCTTCGAGCCGCTCATTTTCCAGCTGCTGGCGGCTGACCTCAAGAGTCTGCACCACATCCTCGAACCTACTGTTTTCCTGAGAAATCAATGCTTTAGCTCGCTCAACGACTGCATTTTCCATTCCCAGACGCAGTGATATGGCAAAGGCATTGGAACGTCCCGGAACGCCGATTAACAGCCGATACGTTGGGCGCAGAGTGTCGACATCAAATTCACAGGAAGCATTTTCCACCCCCGGTGTCTGCAAGGCGTAGGCTTTCAATTCCGCATAGTGGGTAGTAGCCGCGATTTTTGCCCCCTTTGCTCTTAAGGATTCAAGAATCGCTTCCGCCAGCGCCGCCCCTTCCACAGGATCTGTTCCGGCGCCCAGCTCATCCAAAAGAACCAAGCTGCCATGCCCCGCCTGCCCCATAATCTGTATGATATTCGTCATATGGGCAGAAAAAGTGGAAAGCGACTGTTCGATACTCTGTTCATCTCCGATATCGGCAAGTACCTGCTGGAAAACTGATATTTCGCTGTTTTCCGCAGCCGGAATCATCAATCCGCACATCGCCATTAAAGACAAAAGTCCCAAAGTTTTCAGGGAAACGGTTTTGCCGCCCGTGTTCGGCCCCGTAATGACCAAAGTATCGAAATTGACACCGAGTTCAATATCCGTCGGAACAACGGATGCGGGATCAATCAGCGGATGGCGCGCCTTTTTCAGCACAATTCGGCCCTCATCGTTAATCTTTGGCAAGGTAGCCTTCATCCGATAGGCCAAATCTGCTTTTGCAAACACGACGTTCAGTTCCACAGCAATTTTGTAACTGCGGATAATAGCATCTGCAAAATCCCCCGCTTCAGCAGAGAGCTGAGCAAGAATTCTTTCTATCTCCTTCTGTTCTTCCGACTGTAATACACGAACCTGATTATTCAGTTCCACTGCACTTAACGGTTCCACAAACAATGTAGAGCCGCTGGCGGATGTATCGTGCACAAGCCCCGGTACCTCGTTTTTAAATTCTACCCTTACCGGAATCACGAACCGACCCCCGCGGATGGTTACAATCGGGTCCTGAAGATATTTCTGGTAGGAAGCAGAGTGCGTCATCCGGTCGAGAACTTCCCGCGCTTTTGCGGAAGCAGTTCGAATTTTCCGCCGAATGGAAAGCAGCGCAGGCGAAGCATGATCCGCCATTTCCTCTTCTGATAAAATCGCATGATTAATGCGGTTTTCCAAATACTGATTTGGAGTCAGCATAGAAAAGCGGTCATCCAAGCAGCTTTTGAACCCTTCGCTTTTGCGCCGCCAATCCGCAACAGCACGGATGGTGCGCAGCAAGCCGGAAATTTTCAGCAATTCCGCCATGGTAAGCATGCCGCCCGCCTGTGCCCTGCGCAATGAATTGGACACATCCACAAGCCCGCCAAACGGTGGAGAACCAAAACGAGCCATCATAACATAAGCCTCGTCCGTCTCTTGAAGAAGCCGCCGGACCTCTTCCACTGACGACGAGGGTTTCAGATTTTCTGCAATTTGTGCCGCATCTTCGCACGCAGTCCGGGCTGCAAGCAATTTAAGTATTTTATCGAGTTCTAAAGCCCGCGCGTGTTTTTGCAGTCCTCCATTAGACATATATAAATATTTTCCTCCCTATGTTCCATCACTTATGAATCTGATAGCTAGCCGTTTCCTCTCAAAACAGTGCAGGCACAGCCTATCAATTCTTGTTTCTTTAAAATAATCGGCAAGAAAAGTATTATCACAAAGATACTCATTCCGCGTTCCGCCGAGATTCCGAAAAAAATAGGCCAAAATGCCAATGACAGCTCATAGGCCGGTTCCTTGCCAGCCCGTTGACCCTGCCGTCACATGGTAAAAATCCAATGTAGCAAATCCGCGTTCTAATGTACTGAGCACATAGGCTTCCGCCGCTTGTTCGAGTTCTTTACTCCCCTGCGGAGAAAGCGTAAAAGAAAACGCTTTGTTTAAATCCGCGTAAATGGTATGCCGCAGCCCCGCCATGGCACCGCGTCCCAAGCGAACCCTCGGTTCATCCTTTGGAGCTCCGCACTCCGCACAGACAATCCGCCCGGAAACGGGCAGAAAATACATGGTGTCCGATTCAAAGCATCCGCATTTTGAACATCCAACCAAATCCGGCTGATAGCCGGATAAGGCCAGCATTCTCATCTCTACAACAGCCTTGACAATTTCGTTCAGCCGTGTTCCACGGCTCAAAAAATACAGTGCATTTAACACCAGACGCAGATATTCCTCCGCCGGAGAATCCTGCGGAGCCAAAGCAATGGCAAGTTCACAAAAATATTGGGCAAGCGACAAACGTTCGATATTCTTTCGCAAGTCAAAAAAAACCTCAATTGGCTGTGCTTCGTCAATTATGTATTTATCCCGCCCCTCGAAAATCGTGAAGCGGGAATAACTAAAAAGTCGTGTTGCCGACAGCCTGCCGCTTCTTGCACGGCCCGGCCGTTGAACAAAAGCACGAAGCACTCCTTTTTGTCTTGTGAGGATGGTGATCAGCCGGTCACTGTCACCCACGCATTTCTCCATGATTACCAAGCCCTCTGCGTCCGTCCTCATTCTGATCCTCCTGAAGATGCCCGTCCTCGGCCATATGCCGCAACTGGCTGTAGATCAAATAATCTTTTACACTTCCCGTATGTTTAAAACTGTCCCATGCTGCATCTTTATCCAAGATTACCGCTCCCTTTTTATGATACTATATACTATTCAAAGTATTTGCCTTCTGCCAGCATCTATGAGCGGTAAATATATGAATTTACGCCATGAAATGACATATTTTTTATAAAAAATGTGCTTTTCACAAACTGTAGTTATGCGTTGAATCCGGAGGTGTCATACCCCATCATGCGCAGCGCAGAAAGGCGGTTGCGCCAATTTTCCTTCACTTTAACCCAAAGCTGAAGATTGATTTTGCAGCCAAAAAACTGCTCCATGTCTTCCCGCGCGTAAGTTCCAACCCGTTTGAGCATAGTCCCGTTTTTTCCGATAATAATCGCCTTGTGGGATTCTTTCTCACAGTATATAGTCGCCGTGATATCGGTGATTCCGCTGCGGTTCGGCCGTTCCGTCATGCGCTCCACCACAACACCGATGCCATGCGGTATTTCGGCACTTAATAGGCGCAGAAGCTTTTCCCTCACGATTTCCGCAGCAATAACGCGTTCAGGCTGATCTGTCAGCGTATCGTCATCAAAAAAGTGCTCACCGGGTTCCGCAAGCGCAAAAAGTTCTTCCTTCAGGTCGCTGATTCCGCTGCCGGTTTTTGCCGAAACGGGAACCACCGCTTCGAAATCGTAAAGGCGAGACACGCTGGATATTTGTTCCATCAGCACAGACTTATCTTGCAGCAAATCAATTTTATTAATGGCAAGCACAGCGCGCATGTTAAGCGAACGGAAGCGGTCAATCAATTCCAATGCGGAACGAGAGATTTTCTTCCCCGCCTCCACAACTAAAAGACATGCGTCCACACCGGTAACGGACTCCACAACCGAACGCACCATATATTCCCCAAGGCGGTTGCGCGGCTGGAGCAATCCGGGCGTGTCGATGAAAACCAGCTGTATTTCTTCTTCAGTCAGCACGCCCATAATGCGCGTGCGTGTTGTCTGCGGCTTTTGTGAAACAATAGCCACTTTCTGTCCGAGCATCACGTTTAAAAGCGACGATTTCCCAACATTCGGACGGCCAACTATCGCAATAAACGCAGATTTTTTATTTTTCTGGTCTGACACAGCAATCTCTCCCTATTTTCCGTTTTTCCTTTTCCACAGACGGTCACGGATGCCAAGCGGCCCCAAAATAATATAAAAGACAGCCGCCACCGTGAAAATAGGCAGCAGCACAAGTAAAATGGGATGTACCGCAAAAAAATGCAGAATTTGTGTGAACACGGCAGGCTTCCAAAAAAGGCAGAAACCCACCGCAACGGCAAAAACAGCATTGACAAGAACTGCGCCGGACGCCATATCTTTGACAATGCGCACAACCGGATTGAAGCTTGCCGCGCTAAAGTCGGAAAGCTCCTCCGATACCGTATTAAACAGTTCCGCCGAAATGACCATGGCGAAAGTCAAAAACAGTACCGCATATTCAACCCTGGTTAAGTGAAAAAAAAACGAAAACGCAAATACATACAGGGCAATTACCGTGTGTATCCGCATATTCCGCTCATTATTAATGCAGTAAACAATCCCGCGAAACGCATATTTAAAGCTTTTTAAAAAGCGCAATCCTATTCCTCATCCTCGTCCAGAACATAGCTTGCCGTACTCGGCAGGCCAAGCTGCACCATAACTTCCTCTTCTTTTTCACGCATGCGAACACGCGCTAATCCGCCCGCTTCATGGTCATAACCCAAAAGATGCAGCATGGAATGGGCCGTTAAATATCCAACTTCCCTTTCCAAAGAATGCCCGTATCGGTTCGCCTGTTCCACGGCTTTTTCTAAGGATATCACAATATCTCCAAGTATTTTTGCCCCTGTGGCATGATTTACATCATACACACCGTTTTCTCCCATTGGAAAACTCAAAACATCCGTCGGTGCATCTTTACCCCTGTACTGCGCATTCAATTTCTGAATTTGGTCGTTGTCCACAAAAAGGACACTGATTTCCGCAGGCCCCTCAAACTTTTCCATTCGGAGCACCGCATTGCAGCAGCGCCGCACCAACATGCGCAGCCCTGTGGGAATTTTCACTGCCTTTTGCTTATTGTCAATAATCACTCTTATCTTTTCCACTTTCAACGCCCCGCTTCTTCTAATTTCTCATATGCTTTAATAATATCCTGAACCAGACGATGGCGCACAACGTCCTTTTCTGAAAAACGAACTTGCGCAATATCATCAATACCTTTGAGAATACGAAGGACATCCCGAAGACCCGATCTCCTGCCAACAGGCAGATCAATCTGCGTGACATCGCCGGTTATTACCATCTTGGAGTTAAAACCAAGCCTTGTCAGAAACATCTTCATCTGCTCCGGTGTGGTATTCTGCGCTTCATCCAAAATGATGAAGCTGTCATCCAGTGTTCTGCCCCGCATGTAAGCAAGCGGCGCAACTTCAATATTACCGCGTTCCACATATTTTTGATATGTTTCCGCCCCGAGCATATCGAACAGTGCATCGTAAAGCGGACGAAGATATGGATCAACTTTCTGCTGCAGATCGCCCGGCAAAAAACCCAGCTTTTCGCCGGCCTCCACAGCCGGCCGGGTTAAAATAATTCGATTGACTTCCTGTGCCCGAAAAGCCGTGACAGCAAGTGCCACTGCCAAATAGGTTTTTCCGGTTCCTGCCGGCCCAACTGCTATGGTAATTGTATTGTTCTGTATGGCCTGGCAATAACGCTTTTGCCCCAGCGTTTTCGCCTTGACCGGCTTGCCTTTGGATGTGATGCAGATGCAGTCGCCGGCAAGTGTTTCGATTTTACTTTCGCTGCCTTCGTTAACAAGGGCAATACAGTAGCGAACATTCTGTTCGCTCAGCGCCTCTCCCCGGTTAATCAAAGTCAGCAGGCTCTCAATCGCGCGAACCGCTTTGCCGACACCGTCCGGCTCACCGGAAATCTTCAGCTCACTGCCGCGGTATACAATGGAAACATTGTACTCTTGCTCAATAATTCGAATATTTTCGTCAAAACTTCCGAAAAGCGCAACAGCTTGCTCCATACGGTCTATATTGATTCTTTGTTCAAACATCCCATCACCTAAAGTCCGGCATGCACACTGGAAATTCCACCGGATAGATTTTTAATTATTATAGCACAATTATAAAATTTCGTCACCATAAAATACACAAAATAATGTTACTATTTTATTAATATTTCCGACTTCTCTGCAATGTTCTCTTCGCATTTTAATGTCACAGAGTAAATAAACGTATCATTTTCGATACGGTGAGATGTGCTGACAGCTAAAACTTTTGTATCTTGAGGCAAATTTTTTTCATAATCAGACAATTTTTCTTTTGCTTGTTCCAATGCCTGTTGTTCTGTCAAGCGAACGGGAACGGTACGCATACCGACCCAGTTTTCTTCATATAGGCTAACCGGCAAAAGAGTGCCAAACAGTTTAATATCGGTCTGTGTTCCGGATACATCATAATCTCCTTTTGGCTTACCGATAAATGTGAGCGGCAAATTCGCCCCAAAAAGCTGCAAACTTTTTCTCATAACATGCGAACCGGTTGGCTCCCTCTCACTTTGCATCAGCGGAATCCGAATATCGCAGGAATGAATTGTTTCCGCAATAATTTCAGCAGACGCGTGGACCAGCATGCTTTCCCCGAACTCATCTTCCACAACGCCACTGACAAGAAGCTGCCCTTTAACAACAGCATCCCCTGTTTTAACCTTCGCCGTTCCCGCATAAACACGTATTGCAACAATTTGCCCCGTCTTTGCGGCTTTTACATTGCACACGCCCGTTTTTTGCTCGATTTCCGGCTGATCTGTTTTTTCCTGAATGCAAACCTGCATCTTGCATCCCTGCGTATTAATTGTCATCCAGCGAATTTTTGGGAACATCAGCATCAATTTCTGTTCCAAGCTCTTCGTTTGAATGGATGATATCCTAGCACCGGGGTACAATCCGTTGTCAGAAAGTGCGGACAGAAGAACGCGCGAATCCAGTGTGGTGTTGCCAGTTACATCAATACACCAAACGTGCATGGACAACAAAACAAGAATGATAGCAAATGCGATTGCGCCGTACAAAATTCCTCTGTGCCTGCGTGTTCTGCGAAAAAAAAACGGAAATCCATGGCGTTCCCGCACACGCAGCCTGCATCCCGCCCTGCGGGCGAAAGAGCGTAAAGTGCGGTACCTGCTGCAGACAACACAAGCGCCGCTGTCCCTGCGGCCGGTCATATCCCAAAAAACAATGCCTGCTCTTGCACAATAATTAAAAAAGCGCTCAGGACTGCCGCCGATCACCGAAAACCGGACGTAACCTAAAACCCATCGAATCATTTTCAGCGATAACATATCAACACCTCAAACCAAAAATTCAATTCCGGTAAAGAAACCGGTGACCACCAGCGAATCTTCAGTAAGGCATTTGATAGTTAGCCCGCGGCCGGTAAAGCGGATAATCAGCTTGCCCGTCCGGATGCGCACAACGTCCGTATCGTATTCCAGCACGCCGCTGCACCCGTCCACCACAGCCTCCGTATTGCCGTTAATCTCCATATGAGTCGGCATACTGAGTCCAACGCGATGCAGGAAATTACTTTTGTTAGCCAAAATGATCCCCCACTCCCGTAATGATTACACCTAATGCTATGCGAAAGCAGGGGTAAATATCCGCAAGGGAACATATACATAAAAAGATGGGAGGGATTCTTTGTCATGAAGTTCAAAGCAGGAGCGCTCCTTTTGGCTACGCTGACCGCGGCCTGCGCGTTATTAATTTTTCCTGCGCAAGCGGCACAGGGCGCAAAAAACGGTATAGGGTATTGCCTTGATGTTCTGATTCCTTCTCTGTACCCTTTTATGGTCCTTTCCGTCTTCGTGGTCAAAAGCGGATTGGCTCGGAAAATAGGAGGTTATCTGGAAAAACTGACACAAGCACTCTTTCATCTGCCCGGCAGCGCTGCCCCCACCATACTGATGAGCGTTATCGGAGGGTATCCCGCCGGAGCCCGCTCCATCGCCGCACTTTATGTAGATGGACAGCTCAGCCAAAGCCAAGCGGAAAGAATGTTGGGTTTTTGCGTCAACGCAGGCCCTTCGTTTGTCATTACCGCCGTAGGCGCCGGATTTTTAAAAAGTCCCCGTGCCGGCGTCATTTTGTTTGCCGCCCAAGTGATTGTATTCCTGCTGCTCGGCATTTGCAGCGGCATGGTCTCAAAATGCAAAATATCCGTTCGGCCAAAAGTAAAATCAAAAAAAAACAATATTTCCAAAGCCTTCATCGATTCTGCCGCGGATGCCGCCCGCTCCACCATCAACATGTGCTGTTTTGTGATCCTGTTTGCAGCATTGATGAATCTGCTGCGCATGGCTTGTACCGATCCCATCCAATCCACAGGACTCTCTGCAGTTTTGGAAGTCACCGGAGGATGTGCGGATCTTGCGCGTTTAAAAGCACCCCCTTGGGCGGTCTCCGCCGCAATAGGCTGGGGCGGAATCTGCGTTCATTTTCAGGTATTTTCCACTTTAACAGAATTGGATTTCAGCAAAACACGATTTCTCTTGTTTCGGCTTTTGCAAGCAATTCTTTCGGCCGCAGTTTCTTGGGGACTCATGATGCTTTTCCCGGAAACAAAAGAGGTCTTCTGCAGTTTTGCAGAACCTGTTTATGGAACACTTTCTGCAACTCCGGCGGCTTCGGCCGCACTTTTAGCCCTTTGTTTCGCCTTGCTGTTGAGTATTCCCCGCAAAAAGATGGAAATTTTAGAGGCAGAATGATATAATAAAAGTGATTCAATTGACGAACCGGAGGTAATTGCAAGATGTTCAAACGGAAAAAGGAGCCTCTGTTTGGAAACAATATTGAGCCTGACTGCAGCTACTGTGCGCATGGCCCCGGGCCGGCGGAAACCTGTCCCTATCGGCAGGTTGACAAGGATGATGCAACAAAATCATGCCGCGCGTTTCAATATGACCCCCTGATGCGCGCTCCTTACGCACCGCCGCCGCTGAAAAAGCACGATCCCGGCGAATTTGAGATTTAAAAATAAAGCATATAAAACCGCCTTTCTCACTTTTCTTGGAGAAAGGCGGTTTTGTTATTTTGAAAGGGTACTGTAAAAACCTATGCTACGCCTGAAAAATTGAATTAATATCCTCAACCACAGCCGACTCAATCAAATGATTTTGAGCCATTTTTTCCATAATCTGTACTGCGTCCTTATGAGCCATACCGCGGCGATAAGGTCTGTCCTCCGTTAATGCCTGATAGATATCCACGCAAGCAAGAATTCTGGAGTTAAAATCGAGCTTATTCTCCCCAATTCCATATGGATATCCCGAGCCGTCCAACTTTTCATGGTGATTCGATGCCCAATTTGTTATATCTTCAAAGCCATTAATCATCTCAAGAATTTTTCGTGTGTAGAACGGATGAGACTGAATCACTCGGAATTCCTTACCATTGAGTTTTCCCGGCTTATCCAAAATCTCGTTTGGTACTGCAAGTTTTCCAATATCGTGCAAATCTGCCGCAATGCGCATTTTCCAGTAAGAAGTATCGTCAAATTCATAATACCGGCAAATTGTTCCCACCTTTTCACTGATTCCGCGCGAGTGAGAACCGGTAAACGGAGATTTTGCGTCAATGATATTACTGAAAATCTGCGAAATAGTTCTGATTTTCTGAAAATCCATTTCCCGCGATACTTTTGGAAGCATGGCTACCAAGGATGTCTGAACAAACATATCGTCCATTCCCAACCAAAACTCCACATATCGGCTCATTTCCACAAAGGCCGCACGAACAACCGGGTCAAAAATACGCGCCTCCCGGTTAATTTGCTCTACGATTTGGTCGGATGTATACCCAGAAGCATATTGAATCGCAACCCGGTCAGCAAGTAAAATTACTCGGGAATACAGCGGAATCTCTCTTCCGGAAACGCCAAAAAAACCACTTCCGTCATAATGCTCATGATGATATAAAATCACATCTTTTTTCCTGTTCAAAAACGGAAAAGCGGCAATGTTTTTTTCCCCCTCCACACAATGAGTGGGATTTGTTTCCGTATTAAATTTTTCGCGGGATGGAGACTCCAGCAAAGCTTTCATAACACCGTTATCATGAAGCAGCGAAAATGAGATGAGGTCGAACACATCTTCATCCGGCATAGAAAGTGCATTCGCAATCCTGCCGGCTATGTAGGCGACCCTCATGCCATGATTATAATTATTTCTTAGAACTCCTTTTTCTGCGAAGTCCAATGTTCTGGATAGAGAAATCAGAAGCTCGTTTACATTTATTCGCATAATCTTCAACATCCTAGACGATTTTATGACTGAAATAATACTGAAAATAATTATATCAGCTTTTTCGTCATAATATTTCCTTTTTGTAGACAAAACGACGCTTTGGGAAAATACTGGAAACAAAATTTTCTTCTTGCTAAGCGAGTGATTATGCAGAATCACAAACGCTTTTATTTTTTGTAAAAGTGTACATACTAACCTAAAAAGGAGGATATTTATGCAGCATTATAAAGATTTATATACCTTAGTGCAAAACGATCCGGAAGCAAATCAATATTTTCGCTCTCTCCCGCATTATATTCGGGAATCCATCAGTCAGCGAGCCCAAAGTATCAACTCTATTGAAAGTCTGCGCGATTATGCTGAAAATTTGGCCAGAGACGACGAATGACAGACCCGTGCCCGGTCTTCGGGCACTTCTTTTTTCCTGCACAATAGTATCCTTATTTTCTTGTGCGTGCGCCGCCGGAAAAAATTCTGTATATTATATATATTTTCGGCACGAAGAATGAAAATTTTACATAAAAATGGACAATCCTACAATACTACGTTGCACCGACATACATATTTGTTCTTTCTGCGCATATATTACTTTGAGGTGATTAATTTATGGTTTTTTCTGCTAAAAAAATAAAAGTTTATATTATTTCCATTTTGCTTGCAGTAGGAGTAGGCGCACTCTCTGGATTTCTAACTAGTGAATCCATGGAAACGTTCCAAAATCTTGAAAAACCTGCCTTGACACCGCCTGCTGCCGCTTTCCCCATTGTATGGACCATGTTGTTTCTTTTAATGGGAATTGGAGCGGCGATAATCTATCTGGCGGATTCATCTAATGCGAAACGTGCCTTGACTCTCTATGGGATTCAGCTTGCGGTAAACTTTTTTTGGACCATCTTCTTTTTTAATCTGGCAGCGTATTGGTTTTCTTTCTTTTGGCTGCTGCTCCTGATTGCACTGATTATTGCCATGATTGTTTCGTTTGAAGAAATCAATAAAACTGCGGCACTGTTGCAGCTGCCCTACCTCATCTGGGTTGCTTTCGCAGGATATCTAAATTTTATGATTGCTTTGCTCAACTAATTTATAAAACATTACGTTTTACAGCAGTATGCCATACTTCTTATGATTTCATAATGCACCTGTGATATAATGAAGAAAAACAACGGAGTGTGGCATTATGGATAAGAAAACAATTTTATTTGATTTTCCCTCCAATTTTAAACTGGAAGACAATCATCGCTGCAAACTGCAAGAAATCGCAAAGGATGCTGAACTGATTTTCACAAGTAACAAAACACTCGACCGGGAATTGATTGCCAAGGCCAATATCATAATCGGCATGCCTCCCCGTTCCCTGCTGAAATACGCAGTAAACCTTCAATGGCTGCAATTGCTTAGTGCCGGGGCGGATCGATATGTCCAGCCCGGCATTCTGCCTGAAGGAACCATACTGACAAACGCCACCGGTGCCTATGGAAAATCCATGTCGGAATATATGCTGTGCTCGGTACTCAGTCTTCTGCTGGATTTTCCTCACTATCGGGACAACCAACGCAAACATATATGGAAAAGCAGCGGTAAGTCAAGGCATATTCTCGGCACTACCGCACTGGTCGTAGGCCTTGGAGATATCGGCAGCGAATTTGCAAAACGGTTTAAAGCGTTGGGCGGTAAAGTCATCGGGATTAAACGCACACCGGGCGAAAAACCGGATTATCTGGACGAATTATATACTTCGGACCACTTGGACGAGCTCCTTCCCCGTGCAGATATTGTCACACTAAGCCTTCCTTCCACTCACGAAACGCAGCATCTGTTTGATAAAACTAAAATTAGCTTAATGAAACCGGATGCAATTCTTGTCAATGTAGGACGCGGCACCGCAGTCGATACCGACGCTCTCAGCGATGCCCTGTATGCGGGAAAAATTTACGGCGCAGCGCTGGATGTTACCGACCCGGAACCGCTGCCCGCAGAGCATCCGATTTGGGATGCTCCAAATACCATCATTACACCTCATATCTCAGGCGGTTGGGATGCGCGTGAAAATTATCTGCGTGTTTTCGAAATCATATGTACCAACCTTTCCCGCTACTTTCATGGAGAGCCCCTGATAAATGTTGTGGATCAATCCACCGGATACAAAAAGCACAATTAATTTTCCGCTTTCGCAATATGTTCTAAGGCAAAATTCTTCATAATAAAATATCACACTTGCAAAAATGAGTCAGAAAGGCGTTTTCTTGCGTTTTTCTGGCTCTTTTTCATAGATTCGGTACAGCAATTTTAAATATACTTAGTTTAATAATTTGCACTCAACTTTATATAAATCGCTTGACAATTTATAAATGCAAATATATAATATTTTGTAATCTGAACAGAAAAGAGGTGGAAGAATGGACAGAAATGTTTACAGCGTCGTATTATTAAACGATCTTGTAGATGCTGTGGACCGCTTAGCATGTGAGCGCGGCATAAGCCGAAGCGGAATGATTAACAGAATTCTGGCAGAATATCTCTCCTATTCCACTCCGGAGGATAAAATTTGCGACATTTTTGATTGCATGGAGCGCTTCTTCTCCGATACAGAAAATTTTCAAGTTCGTTCACGTCAAAGCGAAACCATGCTGACCCTTCGCAGTGCGCTTAGGTATCGATATCATCCCACCGTCCGATACGCCCTTGAACTCTTCCGCCGAAACGACACCGCTGTGGGAGAACTCAGAGTTTCACTGCGAACAAAAAATCCGGAACTAGAAAAACTATTAACTGAATTTTTCAAATTTAGAATGCGAATAGAGAACCGCTGGCTTGCTGCACGGTTTCCGTCTGGAAGCGTAAAGTGCCAAATCGGTCCCGGGCGTTTTGTCCGAACACTGCTGACCCCATCTTCCAAACGGGACAGGACACCGGACCGTATCGCAAGAGCCATCTGCGATTATATTCTTGAGTTTGACCGCGAACTGAAACTTTATTGCACCGATTCTGATTCCCCCATAAAAACGCAAATAAAATTGGAATGGGAATTTCAGAATCATATTAAAAAATCCGTTATTATATAAAAAGGAGGATTGGCAGGTATGAATGCTCAAAAATTCACCCAAAAATCGCTGGAAGCGATTCAACTGGCTCAAAACATTGCAATTGAAAACAGCAATATGCAGGTGGGGCAGGCGCATCTTCTGCTGTCGCTTCTAACCCAGCAGAACGGCCTCATTCCCCAACTGCTAAAAAAAATGAATATTGACCCGGATGCGCTTACGCGTGATGTCAAAGAGTTAGTAAATAAACTGCCGGCAGTCACCGGCCCCGGCAGAGAACCAGGAAAAATTTACGTTTCCCCCGGAACAGATGCCGTATTGACCAAATCGGAACAGATTGCCGAGCGCATGAAGGACGAATATGTCTCTGTGGAGCATCTCATGCTCGCATTAATCGACCAACCGGACCCCGATATTCTCAGAGTTCTTGAAAGATACGGCATAGATCGAAATTCCTTTCTCTCGGCGCTGTCTTCGGTCCGTGGAAATACGCGCGTAACCAGTGATAACCCGGAAGAAACCTATGATGCGTTGTCAAAATATGCTCAGGACCTTGTTGCACTTGCCAAAAATCATAAACTGGACCCCGTCATTGGACGAGACGACGAGATTCGCAACGTGATTTTAATTCTTTCCAGAAAAACAAAGAACAACCCCGTGCTGATTGGGGAACCTGGTGTGGGCAAAACCGCAATTGCAGAAGGACTTGCTCAGCGTATTGTGCGAGGCGATGTGCCAAACAGCCTTAAGGACCACAAAGTGTTTTCTCTTGACATGGGCGCACTTATCGCGGGAGCAAAGTTCCGCGGAGAATTTGAGGAACGTCTCAAAGCTGTTTTGAATGAAGTCAAAAAGAGTGACGGAAAAATCATTCTCTTCATCGATGAGCTGCACACCATTGTGGGTGCAGGAAAAACCGAAGGCAGTATGGACGCGGGCAATTTATTAAAACCTATGCTTGCCCGAGGTGAACTGCATTGCATTGGTGCCACCACACTCAACGAATATCATCAGTATATTGAAAAAGACGCCGCATTGGAGCGCCGGTTTCAGCCTGTTTTGGTGGAAGAACCAAGCGTGGAAGATACCATCTCCATCCTCCGCGGCCTGAAAGAACGTTATGAGGTATTCCACGGCGTTAAAATTCAGGACCAAGCTTTGATTTCCGCTGCAGTGCTTAGCAATCGTTATATTTCCGACCGTTTTCTGCCGGACAAAGCCATCGATTTAATCGATGAGGCCTGCGCGATGGTTCGTACGGAAATAGACTCTATGCCGGCTGAACTGGACGATATCTCCCGCAGAATTATGCAAAGAGAGATTGAAGAAGCCGCGCTGAAAAAAGATTCTGATCCCCTGTCCAAAGAACATTTAGCACAGATACAAAAAGAACTGGCGGATGAGCGCGCCCGTTTCAAAGAAATGAAAGCTAAATGGGAAAATGAAAAGCAGGCTATTGGAAAAGTGCGCAAGCTTCGTGAACAAATTGAACAAGTCAACGCGGATATTGAAAAAGCAGAACGAAATTATGATCTGGATAAGGCTGCGGAACTAAAATATGGAAAACTGCCGGAACTGGAAAAAGCATTAAAGGCCGAAGAAGAAATTGCGGATAAAACACAATCCTCCGATTCACTTTTGCACGACCGTGTCACCGAGGATGAAATTGCTCGAATCGTAGGACGATGGACAGGAATTCCTGTTTCCCGTCTAATGGAAAGCGAACGCGAAAAACTGCTCCGCTTAGGCGATACGCTGCATCAACGTGTGGTTGGGCAGGATGAAGCTGTACAAAAGGTCACGGATGCTATTTTGCGCTCACGCGCCGGAATTCAGGACCCCAACCGGCCTATTGGTTCGTTCTTATTCCTTGGCCCCACAGGCGTTGGTAAAACAGAGTTAGCGAAGGCCCTTGCACAAGCTCTGTTTGATGATGAAAAGAATATGGTCCGCATTGATATGACTGAATATATGGAAAAATTCTCTGTCTCCCGTTTAATCGGTGCACCTCCGGGTTATGTCGGCTACGAGGAAGGCGGACAATTAACGGAAGCGGTTCGCCGTCATCCTTACTCCGTTGTGCTGTTTGATGAAGTGGAAAAGGCACATCCGGACGTGTTTAACCTCCTGCTGCAGGTTCTGGACGATGGACGAATTACCGATTCACAGGGGCGCACAGTCGATTTCAAAAACACAATTTTAATTTTAACCTCAAACCTTGGTTCCAGCCAGATTCTGGAAGGAATTAATCAAAATGGCCAAATCAGTGAAGAAGCCCGTAACCAAGTTCATGCGCTGTTAAGGCGTCAGTTCCGGCCTGAATTTTTAAATAGACTGGACGAAATCATTTTCTATCGTCCGCTGACAAGGGAGGAAATCGATCAAATTGTCGACTTGCAAATTGCTGCATTGCAAAATCGTTTGAACAGCAAGCAGCTCCGCATTTGCTTAACGCCGCAGGCAAGAGAATTCATTGCAAGCCGCGGGTATGATCCGGTTTATGGCGCAAGACCGCTGAAACGATTGATTCAAAGCAAAGTGGAAACGCTTATCGCAAGAAAAATGATAGAATCTTCCCTGCGGCCGCAAACAGAGCTTACCGTCGATAGTGACGGCGAACATCTGTTTATTACAAACGAAAATAAATAGTTTCTGCCGTTGACCAAACAGCGGAACGTAAAAGAGGGTCGGCGAAAAGCCGACCCTCTTTAGTTTGTATAATACCATTAAACAGCATAAAACAAATTGGCATTTTTAGGCATAGGATCTTGGAATTTCCCCTGATATAAGACACGCAAAAGATAATCCAGTTGTATGCGGAGTAGCTCCTCTTTGCCAATGACTCTGTCACTGATAAAAATGCTTAAAAGTAAAAGTTTAATGGCCGATTCGGCAGAATCTTGCGGAATATTTCCCCTTTTCTCCTTCATAAGCGGCAAGGACAATATATATTCACTAAACTCATGAATAATTGGAGAACATAACTGTGAATAGACAGGACTGGTCAGTACTTGAATAATAAATCTTGCCTCTGCAGACGTTTTCGAACTGAGTTGGAGAAACTTTCTTATCCTCATTTCCAGCGGTTCTTCCGGCTCTGACAATATTTCAAAAAGCCGAGTTAACTCTTCATTTAAATACAAACGTACGCATTCTACAACAATCTCATCTTTGTTAGTAAAATACTGGTAGATGGATGCCTCATTAATTTTTGCAGCCCCGGCAAGTTTTTTGATTGGAGTACGATCAATTCCATTTTCAGAAAATGTGTGGATAAAACTTTTTAAGTATGATCTTTTACGCTCTTCCCGAGTCATTTCATCCCCTCCATTATTTTCTTATTTTAGTATTTTAGCAAAAGATGTATTTTACTTATTAGAATTATAATCATATTTTTGGAATTTTTCATGTTTTATTTATATTTCTATTTTTTTCTAACTCATATTCCGTAAAAATCGCTTAAAATAAGCATTTTTGGTGTTATAAGATGTTATAAATAGAAAAAAACAGCTCATTTCCCTTTTTTAGGAAATGAGCTGCTTTGCAAAATAAAATTATTTAGTTGTTCTTCAGACTTTCAACTGCATCAGCCGCTCCGGACAGCCAAGGTGCTTCAATATCTTCCACATTGCCGGCATCACATTTAGCTGCGACATCCGGATCCAGCGGACATTTGCCCAGCACTTTCAAACCAAACTTTTGCGCGGTCTGCTCCACATGGCTCTCCCCGAAAACAGAAATTTCCTTTCCGCAGTCCGGGCACTTAATATAACTCATGTTCTCGACAATCCCAAGAATGGGAATATTCATCATTTTTGCCATGGAAACCGCTTTGGAAACAATCATAGAAACCAGTTCCTGCGGCGAAGTAACAATCACGATGCCGTCAACAGGAATCGACTGAAACACCGTCAGCGGCACATCTCCGGTTCCCGGAGGCATATCCACAAACAAATAATTCACGTCTTTCCAGACGACATCCGTCCAAAACTGTTTCACTACATTGGCAATAATAGGTCCGCGCCACACAACCGGCGCATTTTCATCCTCCAGAAGAAGGTTGACAGACATGATATCAATGCCCGTGCGTGTGGTAACCGGTACAATTCCATTTTCATTTCCCATAGCATGCTGATGGACGCCAAAAACTTTTGGTATGGAAGGCCCGGTGACATCCGCATCCAGCACACCGGTATGGTATCCGCGGCGGTTAAGTTGCACTGCCAGCAGGGATGTAACTAAGCTTTTCCCTACGCCGCCCTTTCCGCTGACAATGCCGATAACACGGTCAATCTTACTGCGGGGGTTTGGTTTTGCCAGAAAATCCTGCGGTTCTTTGCGCGCAGAGCACGATTCCCCGCAAGATGAACAATCATGATTGCAGTTTTCTTCACTCATTCCTATAACTCCTTTTCACGTCATGCTGTATGACGTACTAATCTTCATGTCTTTATTTTAAGATTCTATACCAAATTTGTCAACTAAAATTCCATCTTAATGCTGCGCAGAAACAACCCAGAAAGGACGCGGTTCGGCTCTTCACCTTGATTAATCACGCGATTGACTGCGTCACTGATAGGAAGCTCTACCTGATATTTCCGGCCGAGCAACAGCATTGCCTGTGTGGTTGCAACTCCTTCCGCCAGTTCTCCATAATTTTCCCCGGACGGACAAACATTTCACCGAACCGGCGGTTATGACTGTAAGGAGAAAATACCGTTGCCTCATAATCGCCAAGATGTGCAAGACCATAGGCCGTAATTTCGTTGCCTCCCATTTTGCGAATCAAGCGCGCAATTTCCCTTGTTCCCCGCGACATGAGGGCTCCTTTTAACGCAGTTTTATTCAATCCGTCCAGCATGCCGGCGGCAATCCCTATCACATTCTTAGAAGCTGCTCCAATTTCATTGCCAAGCAAGTCATCACCATAATAAAAACGGATTAAATCACTGGAAAACAAATCAACCAGTTCTTTTTTTACCTGCATGGAACGGCTGTCAATCACCATGCAATTCGGAATTCCACGTGTAAAATCCTGCACATGCCCCGGCCCAACCCAAATGGCAACCGGTACATCCGGCTGATATTCTTCAAAAATCTGCGTTAAACGTTTTCCCGTTCCAGCTTCCAGCCCTTTCATACATAGGACAACCGTTTTATTGGTAAAATCATAGGAAGAAATTTCACGCATGAAAGAACGGAAAGACTGTGCTGCGATGGATATGATGAGAATTTCAGATTGCATAACATCATGGAAATCCGAAGTCAATATTACTCTATCACTCAAGCTGACAAGCCCATTTGTACCCTTTTGCTTCAGTTCTGCAAGCCTGTGGGAGCCTTCTCGGCCATACAGAATCACTCGATGCCCAATGCCGTCGAGGTACCAAGCCAGAAAGCTGCCCCAGCGGCCGCAGCCGATGACGGAAATCTGCAATCAGTCCACCTCCCGGTTTTAGTATATCTGTATCATAGCAAAAAAAACGAAAGCAGACAACAGCCTGCTTCCGTTTCGTGTATGATGCTGTTTTTTGTAATCAGTCAAATACCCCTGTGGAAAGATAACGCTCACCGGTATCCGGCAAAAGGGCGACAATCAGTTTGCCCTTATTTTCCGGTCTCTGCGCCAACTGGAAAGCTGCAAAAGCGGCTGCACCGGAGGAAATTCCAACCAATAGTCCTTCGCTTTTCGCTAGATGGGCGGTTGTCGCAAACGAATCTTCATTTGACACTGTCAAAACTTCATCCAATATCCCCACGTCGAGTGTTTCCGGGATAAAACCTGCGCCGATGCCCTGAATACGGTGTGGCCCGGCCTTCCCCTGTGAAATCACCGGAGAATCCGCCGGTTCAACGCCGACAATTTTCACATTCGGATTGTGTTCCTTTAAGGCGCGCCCCACGCCCGTCACTGTGCCGCCCGTGCCGATGCCGGCGACAAAAATATCAACTTTGCCGTCCGTATCTTTCCAAATTTCCTCACCGGTAGTTTTACGGTGCATTTGAGGATTGGCCTGATTGACAAACTGACCGAGAATCATGGAATTAGAAATTTCTTCGTGCAGCTCATTTGCCTTTTCAATTGCACCCTTCATCCCTTGAGCGCCCGGCGTCAAAACCAATTCCGCACCCAGCGCAGAAACGAGGCGGCGGCGTTCCAAGCTCATGGTATCCGGCATGGTCAGAATCAAACGATAGCCTTTTGTTGCTGCAACAAATGCAAGACCGACTCCCATGTTGCCGCTGGTGGGTTCAATCAGTGTGGTATCCGGATTAATCAAACCTTTTTCTTCCGCGTCCTGAATCAATGCATACCCGACACGGTCCTTGACTGACGAAAGCGGATTAAACGATTCCAGCTTAACAGCAATAGTAGCTTCCAATCCTTTTTCCTTTTCAAAATTGGACAATTCCAGCAGAGGGGTATTGCCAATCAGCTGGGTTAAATTTTTTGCAATTTTCATTGATATCACTCCTTAAGAAATCGAGAAAAGTTATTCATACTAATCATAGTTAATTAATATGTTTTGATGCTATTATATGCTTTCACACCGATTCTGTCAAGTACTTTTCTGCAATCAACAAAAAACGAGACAGCCGAATAAAGTGGAAAACTTTTCTTTGAACACAACTCGTTTCTGCCGAAATATAACAACCGATGTGTATTCCTTTACCAGTGTACAAAAAACGAGACAGCCGAATAAAGTGGAAAACTTTTCTTTGAACACAACTCGTTTCTGCCGAAATATAACCGTATTACAAGCCGTTTCGCCGCGTATAGCATTTCAAAGTTTTCCGATGTGTATTCCTTTACCAGTGTACACGAGAAGTAAATTTTTCTGTTTCAACCATTATCCGAATTTTTGATAGTATCAGCGATAGAAAGCCGCAGCAATTACTCGAAGGTATTATGTGTTTCAGCCGGATTGACCGTTCTAGGACTAAGCATTTTATCAATGATACGTGAAGTACATATGACAGTATTGCTCAAACATATTTTAAAAATTCCAATTATGTCATTGACAAATATCATTCCATTCGTCAGGTATTTTGGGCTTTTGAAGCCATTTGCAAGAAAGAACCGAAAAAATTCAGCAAAGCCAGAAGAATTTATACCTGAAACGCTTCCGGACATTGCTAAACAAACGATACTAATTTCTCACGCCGAAGCAAAAGCATCAGGTTAACGTGATGCTTTATGCCCGCAGTAGTTTGCTGACAGCCTATGCTCTAAAAGGAACAGTTCTTCAAAGTACATGATTTTTCTGACGGCAAGTTCGCATGAACAGCACTATCCCATTGAATTATGGCTGCACAAAACATACGGTTACCGTAATTTTCGCCGATTCCGCAATCATATTCTTCATATATCCCATGATTCAACAAAAAAGGAGCAGCTTAGCGCCGCTCCATCCGGTGTTTTCATTTTGGGTAACATCAACTATTGATTGATATAGAACCTGAAATTTCCGTTTTATCAAGCAATTGCTTTATTTTTTACAATTGCCTGTCTTCTAATCCAATCCATTCTCTGTAAAATTGGGCATAGAAGAAAAATTGATCTAATAGGATTTCGATCACTTCGAATATGCTCTGCTTTTTCTCAGGGTTCTATTCGTTTCACTCTAACATTTATATAGTGCCGAAAAAAATAAGACCGCCTGCGGGTGGTCTTATTTTTTAGAATTTCGGTAAAGAAGTTTTTGCATCCGGTTGTCATGGCCAACAAACATCAGACGAACGTAATTGCCGGTAATACGGGATGCGAATCGGTCAGAATAGCGTTCCTGAAGTTCCCGCATGGACAAATTGGTACTGATAATCGTCGGCCTGCGCAGCAAGAGGCGCGTGTTGACGATGTTATATACGGCAGCTACGGAAAATGAGCTGCGAAATTCCGTTCCCAAGTCGTCCAAAATCAGAAGATCACATGATTCCAACAAATCGGCAGAATCCCCGGTTTCTTCACGACCGAAATGTTCGTTTTCCAGTTTTGTCATCAGGTTATTGACGGAACAGTAAACAACGCCGAATCCCTGCTGCAACACCTCGTTTGCAATTGCAAGCGAGAGATGCGTTTTTCCAAGTCCGGTTCCTCCCTGCATAATCAGATTTTGCGATGACGAGGGAGAAAAGTTTTGCGCGTATTTTTTGCAGTTTGTAAGGATTTCACGCATGATGCTTCTGGGAGATTTACCCGAATCCAATTTTGGCTGATCCGGATAATACTCCAGAGAAAATCCTTCAAATGTGGAAAGAGAAAGGGGCGTGAGCGCATTTAGCCTGCGATAGGCCTCTTCTTTCAGAAGTTTTTTGAAACAGGAACACATTCTGCCGTCCACATAACCTGTATCCCGGCATTTTTGACATTGATACGCCGGTTCAAGATCCTGCTGAGTCATATGAACAGAGTCCAGCAATTCCTTAAGCTGTGACTGCAGATAGCGATTTTGCTCATGCAGACGTTCCAACTGTTCTCTTGCGTTTTTTCCTCCAAGCACAGCTTTCGCGGCGGAGACAGCGGTTTTAGCAAGACTGCGCTCCAATTCCTGTGCCTGAGGGCAAACACTGTAGAAAACAGCTCTTTTCTTTTCAGCCTGCAACTCCGCCGTTCGGCGGCGTTCCCGAAGGATTCGATTGGCGGATTCATATACTTCACGATCGTATCCCGTTGCAATCACTTCCTGTCAAAGTTATCAAACACGCCCGAACGTTCAAATTCTTCCAATTCTTGAGAAAAGGTGTTGCTCTTTGCTTTGGTTCGGGCAGCTATCCGTTCCATCTTTTCACGTTCCGCTTCCAGCACGGTAGTAATGTTTGCTTTCTTCCAGCGCTCCAAAATTCGATTCATGTAACTTGCACTGAATTTTCCCGTTGCGTCCACAGCTCTGTCGTACGCTTCGCGAATCATGTCGCTCCCAAATTTCCATTCATTTACCCAAACGTTAGCAAAGTTTTCCTCTTTTGTGGAGGGGGTACGGTGCGGCATACCTATGGCTTGTTCCACTTTTCGCCACGCCTGACGGCATTCGGAAAGGAGGCGGAGTTTTTCTTCCGCTTTCTCATGAGTGTTGATTTCTTCATCCGCCCAGTTCATTGCCATTTTTTCTATGTATCTCATATTCGCTTTGCCAATGCTTGCCGCATATTGCAAAAGCATAACAATCACGTCGCTGGGCAGACCAAATTCATCGTGAATCATTAAAAGAGTTGCGGATTCTCCGCTTGAAATCAAGCGCCCGAGAATTTGCTGGGCAGACTGCATCAAACATGAAATTTCCGTCGATTCCTCAATACGCTTTGCGACAAATTCGCTGTCAGGCTTTTGTGGACGTGAAAGTATGCGCCGCGTTTTTGCAGAATCGGATTTTGCCGCATCGGCAGACGGTGCAGCCGGTTTTGTTCCGTTTTGTGTGTCCTGCTGTGGCGGCAGAGAGTTTGCGGATGATTCTTCGGCTGAAAACAAACCGGCTTCCTGCCAGTACTGCATAGCATCTTTTACATCGGCCGGATCAATTCCAAGCGCGTTGGCCACATCCTGCACTTGGAAAGGCTGCCCTGCGTGCCGCAGTGTCCATAGAAGGACTTTAAGCTGTACCGATCCGGCAAGTTTGAGATTTTTGTCCACAACAGAACAAGGAACTGCAAAAACAGAATTCCATGAACCTAAATTTACTGTGTAATTCATTGTATCCCTACCTGCTTTTCATATCAACCGTATTATAACATAACCGAGCAAAATAAAAAACACGGAAAATTCAGGTGAATTTTTTATATGGTGTAGGACTACAATACATATTGGACAGTTGAGAAAAAATAAAATACAGAAATGGACACATCGGTTAAAATAAAGCTACACAAACCAAATCATACCGAAAGGAAGTGCCCATTTCTGCATGAATAGTGTAACACAAGACATGAAGTTTAGGCAATCCCTAATGATCTATGCTCAAAAGTACGGTGTTAGCCGTGCAAGCCGAAAATACAACAAAAGCCGTTCCTTTATCTATTTTTGGATGGCCCGGTATGACGGTACATTAGAATCGTTGGCTTGCCGGTCTAGGAGGCCTCACAGTCATCCAAACCAGCATACACCTGCCGAGTTAAAGCTGATTCGCGACATGCGGCGCAGAAATCCCGACCTCGGTATGATTGAACTATGGTCTCGGTTGAAAAAGCGGGGATACACACGATGTCCGGAAAGTCTGTTCCGTGTAATGCGCCGAATGGGAATGTTCCCAGAATCAAAACCAAAGAAGAAATATCAGCCAAAGCCATACGAGCAAATGACGCATCCCGGAGAGCGCATTCAGATCGATGTAAAAGTAGTTCCAAAGCGCTGTATTGCCAACCCTGAGCTTCGGCTTTTCCAGTACACAGCTATTGATGAATTTTCTAGGCTGCGTTTTCTGGCAGCGTACCCTGAACAGAGTACTTACTCTTCTGCTGACTTTCTAAAACGAGCTGTCGAATGGTTTGCCCGGCGCGACGTTCGTGTAGAATGCGTTCAAACTGACAACGGTTTTGAATTCACCAACCGTTTCTCACCTTCCAAGAAACATCTGCTGACGTTGTTCGAAGCCACTGCCGCTAAACTTCATATCCGGCACAAGTTAATTCGTCCTTATACCCCTAGGCACAACGGGAAAGTGGAACGCAGTCATCGCGAAGACCAAAAACGCTTTTATGACAAACACCATTTTTACTCTTTAGCGGACTTTGAAAACCAACTTTCCATCTACTTAAGACGCTCTAATAATATGCCGATGCGTCCTCTTCATTGGTTGTCTCCTTCTGAATTTTTACATTCCCATACTGTCCAATATGTTTGACAAACCTACAGAAAATTCAGGTGAATTTTTTATATGGAGGCTTGACAAATCCGAAAAAGTTAGATATAATAATTTGCGCCTTAAAGATGTTGCGAACGTAGCTCATCTGGCAGAGCGCCACCTTGCCAAGGTGGAGGTAGCGAGTTCGAGCCTCGTCGTTCGCTCCAATTATGAAAAGCCGCTGCGGAACTTCCGCGGCGGCTTTTTTAGAGCATGGACACATTGAAGGCCGCTGTTCACAAACGCAGCGGTACATGATATAATGTTTTTGTTTGCGAATTTGAAAGAAGAGGGAAATAGATGGATATCAGAAACGATGTCAGAAACGTAGCGATTATCGCGCATGTTGACCACGGGAAGACAACGCTTGTGGATCAGCTTTTAAAACAGAGCGGCGTTTTCCGTGCAAATGAGGTTGTCAACGAGCGTGTGATGGACTCTAATGATTTGGAACGTGAGCGCGGTATTACGATTCTTGCAAAAAATACGGCTGTTATGTACAACGGAGTAAAGATTAATATTGTGGATACCCCCGGACACGCCGATTTCGGCGGAGAGGTGGAACGTATCCTGACAATGGTCGATGGAGTGCTTTTGCTGGTAGATGCTTTTGAAGGATGCATGCCGCAGACTCGGTTTGTTTTGAAAAAAGCACTTGGACTTGGCAAAAAACCACTTGTTGTGCTCAATAAGATTGACCGTCCCGGAGCAAGACCGGAAGAGGTGGTGGATGAGGTTCTCGACCTGTTTATCGAACTTGGTGCGAATGAGGATCAGTTAGAATTCCCGGTTGTCTACGCCTCTGCGCGCGACGGATATGCTTCTGAAGATCCGAATGTCCGCGAAGGCGATATGAAGCCTTTGTTCAACGCCATTCTTAAAAATATCCCGGCACCGTCCGGTGATGCAAATGGCCCAATGCAGATTTTATTTTCTAATATTGACTATGATGATTACGTTGGCAGAATTGGCATCGGCCGGGTAGAACGCGGACATATTCATGTTGGCGACAGTGGTGTGCTGTGCCATCGCGACGGAACAACCAGCAATGTGAAAATTACAAAACTATACCAGTTTGAAGGGCTCAAACGCCGTGAAGTGGAAGAAGCGGGACTCGGCGATATTGTTGCAGTTTCCGGAGTCACAGGTTTGAATATCGGAGAAACTGTCTGCTCTCCTGAGCATGTGGAACCGCTTCCGTTTGTCAAAATCGATGAGCCGACCGTTTCTATGATGTTTATGGTCAACAACAGTCCGTTTGCCGGCAGGGAAGGAAAATATGTAACGTCCCGCAATTTGCGCGACCGACTGTTTAAAGAAGTAGAAACGAATGTTGCATTGCGTGTAGAGGAAACAGATTCCCCGGATACTTTCAAAGTTTCGGGCCGCGGAGAACTTCACCTTTCCATCCTCATTGAGGAAATGCGCCGTCAGAATTATGAATTTCAGGTGACCGGGCCGCAGGTTATTTACAAAACGATTAACGGAAAAAAGTGCGAACCGATTGAACTGCTTATGATAGAAGTGCCTGATAATTATGTTGGGGCGGTTATGGAAAAATTGGGTTCCCGCAAAGCGGAACTGGTCAACATGAATGCGCGCGGAAACGGCACAACACATCTGGAGTTTAAAATACCGTCCAGAGGTTTAATGGGCTATCGGCAGGAGTTCCTGACGGATACAAACGGAAACGGGATTATGAACAGCGTGTTTGACGGTTATGAGCCGTATAAAGGAGAAATTGTTCAGCGCCCGCAAGGTTCATTAATTGCCCATGAAACAGGTGAAGCGACCGGATACGGGCTGTTTTACGCACAGGAACGCGGAAGACTGTTTATCGGGCCGGGCGTGGAAGTTTACGAGGGTATGATTGTCGGGGTTAGTCCTAAGTCCGATGATATTGTTGTTAATGTCTGCAAGAAAAAACACGCAACGAATACCCGGGCAGCCGGTTCAGATGACGCGCTCAAGCTGACTCCACCCAGTATTATGAGCCTAGAACAGTGTCTGGAATTTATCCGTGATGACGAACTGGTCGAAGTCACGCCGAAAAGCATTCGGATGCGCAAGATGATCCTGAACAAGGAACAACGGATGAAACAAGCCGCAAGGAAAAAATAATGGTATTTGTCATATTGGATTTGGAATGGAACGGTGCTTACAGCAAGCGTCTCAAAGGATTTATGAATGAGATTATCGAATGCGGCGCCGTCAAGGTAGATGAAAAATTTCATATCTTAGACACGTTCGAGATGCTGATTCGGCCGCAGGTGGGGAAAAAAATCAGCGGAAAAATCAGCAGCCTTACCAGCATCACCAATGAGGATTTGGCAGGTGGCCCACAGTTTCTGCAGGTTGTCAGCCGTTTCCGGCGGTGGGCAGGTGATGCTGTGGTGATGACTTGGGGTACATCGGACATTCTTACTTTAATTGAAAACTACCGGTATTTTTGCGGCAGCAGGCGGATTCCTTTTCTGAAAAAGTATGTGAACTTGCAGGAATATTGTGAACGCTGTCTTTTATACGACAGAACGAAACAAATGGGGCTGACCACAGCTGCAGAATTGCTGCAGATAGATGAAAGTGATTTGGATCATCATCGGGCACTCGACGACAGCATGTTGTCCATGCGCTGTCTGCAAAAGCTCTATGATCCGGAAAAGCTAAAATCTTTTCTGCAGGATGCCGAAACCGAGGAATTTTATGATCGTATGGAATTTCGAACGGTTACCGTTTGCGATTTGAACCATCCGCAGATACAACCGTCCCATCTTGCTTTTTGCTGCGATTTATGCGGCAGACGTGCGCGCAGGATTGGCAAATGGCAGCTGCGTAACAAAAGTTTTCGCGCTCCGTTTTATTGCCATCATTGTGAACACAAATTCTATGGGCGAGTTCATTTTAAGCTGAAATATGAAGGAATGGTTGTGAAAAAAACAATCCTGCCGTTTCAGGAACCACCTAAAAATCCAGAAGAACAGAAAATGGGGCAATCCAAAGAGAGCGGGCAGGCTGTTTTACAATCTGCCGAAAAAAATTCAGCGGAAAATAAATTATCCAAGAGAAACAATAGAAAAAATTAAGACTGCTGCATAATCGTTATAGAGCAGTTATCCATAAAGAGGTTATATATAGTTTCTAAAAGAAATTATATATGCCTCTTTTTTATACCAATATTCATATTGACTTTTATGTATCATTCATACAAAATAGATGCAAAAACTTATTCTTTTCGATTTTGAAATTCCCCCTATGCCTCATAAGTTATAGTGTGGAAAAACGAGGTATGAAGCACTCTCTAATGTGATAGCGATCGATTTTGCGTTGAAGTTAATGTTTTCGTCATCTCTGCAAGATATAATACACAATTTACATTGGGTTTCTTTTCCCTAATTTTGCAGGACAACAAAATAAGCGTCGAATTTCTAAGGACATAAAAAGCATGACTGCCAATAAAAGGCCTGTCATGCTTTTTTGTCATTATAATCGGTACTGGGCGCTTTTGCTTGCGGGTAGGACAAACTCAAACCACGTATTTTTGACGATGCAGAATTGTTTCTTGACAGTGCCACTATTATGCATTACAATATAGCTAAGTACTTTGCAATGCATAATAGTATATCATTGAGGTGAGAACACTTGATCCCGTCACAAATGCTGAAAGGCATCTTAGATGGCTGTATTCTTAAAGTAATCAGTAAGAAAGAAACTTATGGCTATGAAATTTCTCAGCAACTGAAGAAATACGGATTTTCAAATATTTCAGAAGGAACCATCTATCCCATTTTGTTGAGGCTGGAAAAAAACGGATTGATTACGGCGCAGTACCGTGAGTCCTCATTAGGACCGAAGCGTAAATATTTTTCTGTTTCATCCGCAGGCCGAACGGAATTAGACGCATTTTTCTCAAACTGGAAAGAGCTCGAGAATGCTGTGAATTCACTTTTTGATTATGGAGGTAAAGTCGATGAATAAACAAGTCAAACAACTTAAACGACTAAATAATAAATTGGAAGAACAACTGAATGAGAAAAACAGAGAAGCCTATACTGATATCATTTGTTACTTACGCGTAGCGAATATCTCTGAATACAATCAAGAAATCATACGGCAGGATTTACTTGAAATGGTCTTATCCGCACAGGAAAGAGGTGAAAATATTCAGACTGTAATCGGAGAGGATTATAGAACCTTTTGCGACTTAAATTGCAATAACAAATTGAACACTTTCACTAGATAAAGTTATTTACTGGTTGGAAGTGTAAATTCTGTCCAATTGTGCATCGAACAGTTCCTCAGGGGTCTGATAAGCTAATCGTTTCCTGGGCGTGGCGTTTATCTCATCGGCAAACATTAAGATTTGTTCGGCAGAAACGTCATTGATAGAGCAACCCTTTGGGATATATTTTCGTAGTATGCGATTGGTCCTCTCATTTACAGGTCGTTCCCAAGCAGAATAGGGATGAGCAAAGTAGATTGCCGTGCCTAGTTCTTCAAAGGCCGAAAATGCGGCAAACTCACTGCCATTGTCTGTGGTAATACTGCGAAATACCTGGGGGAATTTCTCGCCATACTGTTCCTTTAGCTGTTCCATGGCACTGGCAACACCGGTGGTTGTTTTGCCGTCAATCCGAATGGAAAGATAATAACCTGTCAGCCGCTCTACAATGGTAAATACAGCTGCCTCACCACTTCTTTTTCGGCCCAGTACCGTATCAGATTCCCAGTGTCCAAATGTGTTCCGCTCTGCTACCTCAGGTGGCCGCCAATCAATGGATTTCCCATTGATACGCTTAGAAAGCCGTGGTTTTCTGCGAGAATGCCTGCTTAATACCTCAGGGAGTTCAAATAGCGTGAGTGGTAATTCCCCCTTCCACAGCATGTTATACAGAGTTTTAGTACAAGGGATTTCCTTAACCGGAAAACGGTGTTCGCGCCGTGCCCGACCTACGCACTCATCAAAGGACCAATTATATTTGCGAACCTTTTTGACCATCCAACGAATGAAGTCAGAGTCCCCGGATACCGTTCTAGGGCGATGGCAGCGACTGCGATTCTCCTTGTATACTGCAGCTCCACGTTTGGCTGAGTAGCCGGGTTTGCGCCCACGGCCGGAGTATTCCGGCGTGCCACGCCGCAGCTCATAGCCTACGGTAGAAGGGCTGCAATTGATTGCACGAGCAATCTTTCGATTGCTAAATCCCATCTTCTTTAACTGTTGGATTGCGCCACGCTCTTCTGCTCTAAGATGCTGTCCCCTCTTGCGTTCTTCGATATTTATGATAGAATGGTTCTTGTCCATAGTGTTCAGGCCTTTCTGTCAGTATTCAGTGTAGTAACTTTATCCTAACAGATCCCTGAGCGCTATGGAATCTTTTTATGTGTTCAATTTCATTTTACAATCTACCGAACCTTTTGCGATAATATCATTGCAAGTTTGCCTTCTCGAAGCGTAAAAGAGAAAATTTTGGAATTTCTTGATATACTTCTTCTATGCACATCGCTTCTTGGAGCCATTTATATAATTTTCTCGAAGGATACAATTTCTCTCATCCGCAATGCGTTGAGTGGAGAACCATTGAAATTTCAGATTGGTATCTCTATTGGAAGTTTAATCGCCTATTGCATTATCATTGCGGCCTCAATTATCATCGTTCATGCTATATGTAAGACATCTTTTAAGCCTGAGAAAAAACGAAATAAAGTGAGGGACTTTTTTATAGGCGGCTTTATAGGCGGCGGAATCATGGCATTTTTCTTGCTCCTTGCAAGGATTGGTAAAGCTGTTCTTTTTACAGTAAATATATTTGCTGCATGCGCCTTTGTTCTTGCGTTATATATAACTCACAGAATTCTATCAACAAATTTATAAAACAACATAGATAATTTCGAGTTATCTGGTAATTATTTTATCCATTTGATTTTGTGCAACAGAAAAAACGGCTGTGTTTGTTACGAAGAACACAGCCGTTTGAGAGATTATCGATAAGATATGACTTTTATGAAACGGTTTGCCGAATAGATTTCCGCCAAAAATAAAAATGGCTCTAGGTCAATAGTTGGGATAACCTAAAATAGAAAAGCTGCCCTGAAATTCGGTTAATACCATGTTTCGGGCAGCTTTTTAGGTGAGTGTTTAGCAAAATGAATACCGCACCGGTCAGCGGCTCCATTTGTCGCAAAGGGCATTGATTTGGTCGGCAAAACGGGCAAGATCTTTGTTTGCACCGCCTTCGTTTTCCTGAATCACACGCATCAAACGGCGGCCAGCTTCCACAAGACGTGCAAACGCGGCCTGCATTCTTCTGGCTTTTGCCTTTGCGCGTACCGGTTCCACGCCTTCATCAATGATTGTATTTTTAATCAAATCCGCTACCGCTCTGTAATTTGGTGCATAAGCGTTATAGCCAAGGGCATTTAGATTCTCCGTAAACTCCTGACAAATCCCCTGTTCCCCGTGTACCACAAATACACGGCGCGGTTTCTTCTCAAAAGAATCAATCCAGCGCAGAAGGCCTCTGTGGTCCGCATGACCGGAAAGAGCCTTAAAGTTGTGAATCTTCGCCCGAACCGCTATCTCTTCTCCGAACAACTTCACCTTTTTTGCACCGTCAATCAAAATTCGCCCAAGCGTACCGTTTGCTTGATACCCAACAAAAACAATGGAGCATTCGCTGCGCCATAAGTTGTGTTTAAGATGATGCCGAATACGCCCCGCTTCACACATACCACTGGAAGAAATAATGACTTTGGGCACACGATCCTCATTTAGACTTCTTGATTCCTCCACACTTTCGCAGATATGCAAATTGGAAAAACGCAGAGGACGAAAGCCTTCCCGAATAACGCGGACTGTATCCTCATCGGCATAGCCGGTCAAATCACCGCTATAAATTTCCGTTGCCTCTGCAGCAAGGGGGCTGTCCACATAAACAGGAAAGTCCGGAACACTTTTTACCAGCTTTTTTTGCTTCATTTCTCGGATGAAATAAAGCAGCTCCTGCGTGCGGCCCACTGCAAAACTTGGTATTACCACATTCCCTCCGGCTGCCAGTGTTTCGTCGAACACCTTTGCAAGGTCCGGAATATAATTGACAATCGGGTCGTGTTCTCGGTTTCCATAGGTGGATTCCATGACCACATAGTCCGCTTCCTTTATATATTGCGGGTCGCGGATAATCGGCAAATTCAGATTGCCAATATCGCCGGAAAACACGATTTTTTTCGTCTGTCCGTTTTCTTCGGCCCACAGCTCCACAGACGCAGAACCAAGCAAGTGCCCCGCATCCACCATGCGAAACCGAATGCCGTCACACAGCTGCACGATTTCCCCGTAAACACATGGCTGAAGCCGTGCGATTGCATCCTGTGCATCCGCAACCGTATAAAGCGGTTCCTGCGGCTTTTTTCCGGCGCGTTTCCCCTTTCGGTTGGCAATCATTGCATCCATTTCTTGAATATGCGCGCTGTCTCTCAGCATGATAGACAGCAGGTCGCATGTAGCACCCGTAGCATAAATTTTTCCTTGATATCCATTTTTGACCAAAAGCGGCAAGCGGCCGCTGTGGTCAATATGTGCATGTGTGACTATCACATAATCAATTTGCTGCGCATAAAACGGGAACTCACGATTATTGTCTTCATCCGCCCCCTGCTGAAGTCCGCAGTCTATCAAAATTCGTTTCCCGCAGGCTTCCAGACAGTGGCAGCTCCCCGTGACTTCTTTGTCCGCTCCATAAAAAACTAGCTGCATCCGGTGTCCTCCTGTTCCTCATTGGGCACGCCTCCGTCCCGCAGGATAAGTTCCACCGGACAGTGGTCGCTTCCCATCACTTCCGTCAATATTCTGCTGTCTTGAATTCGATCTCTCAGAGAATTAGAAACCAGAAAATAATCAATGCGCCAACCCGCGTTCTTTTCCCTTGCATGGAACATGTAGGACCACCAGGAATAGGCAACCTTCGTCGGGTACAGCCAGCGAAAACTGTCCGTAAAGCCGGAATCCAACAGTCGGGTCATCTTTTCCCGTTCCTCGATGGTAAAGCCCGCGTTTCTCTGATTGGTTTTCGGATTTTTCAGGTCGATTTCCTCATGGGCAACATTCATATCTCCGCAGACTACCACCGGCTTTTTCTGTTGTAGGCCCATCAGGTAATCGCGAAAAGCATCTTCCCATTGCATCCTATAAGAAAGACGCGCCAGTTCGCGCTGTGAGTTTGGTGCATAAACCGTAACCAAGTAAAACTCCGGCAATTCCAGCGTGATGCAGCGTCCTTCCGTGTCGTATTCCGGCACTCCGATTCCGTAGTACACAGAAAGCGGTTCCTGCCGGGTGAACACCGCCGTTCCGGAATATCCTTTTTTCTGTGCGGAATTCCAGTACTGCCGATATCCTTCCAGCGTCAGCTCTAGCTGTTCCGGCTGCATTTTTGTTTCCTGAATACAGAAAATATCGGCATCGGCATCGCGGAAAAACTCCATAAACCCTTTGTTTAGACATGCCCGCAAACCATTGACGTTCCAAGAAATCAACTTCACCGGCATCCCCCCCTTTTTAATTCTTTTCATCAGTATACCATATTTTTCCCTTTTTCGTCATTGAAAATACAAAAAGATCCAAACAGTCGATCAGGTAAATCACGCACAGCAACAATTGGGACGCCTTATTTTTCAGAATATTTCATAAAAAACAGCAATTTGTGCAGGATCTGCTATGCCGGATGTCGGTTTTGAAACTCTTTCCTTGTATAAAAATAGTTTGGCGGTTATAATTGGATTATTGCGCGAACCCAATTTTGCAAATGGAGGATGAATATGAAATATCCAATTGTCACTATGAAAACCTCAAATGGCGAGATTAAAATAGAACTTTATCCCGATATCGCGCCAAATACTGTAAAAAATTTTATATATCTGATTAACAAAGGCTTTTACAATGGAACACTGTTTCACCGCGTGATTCCAAATTTTATGATTCAAGGCGGTGACCCGCGCGGCAATGGTACCGGCGGCCCCGGATACCGCATCCGCGGAGAATTTACCTCAAACCATTTTCAAAATGATTTGAAACATACAAGAGGTGTCATCTCCATGGCGCGCACAATGGATCCGAACAGCGCGGGTTCCCAGTTTTTCATCATGGTGGAGGACACTCCTTATCTGGATGGGGAATACGCGTCTTTCGGCCGTGTGATATCCGGCATGGAGGAAGTGGACCGAATTGTCAATGTTCCGCGCGATTATGATGACAAACCACTTAGAGATGAAGTGATTCAAAATGTCACGGTGGAAACGTTTGGCGAGAACTATGGAGAACCTGAAACTCTTTCATAATAAGGAAGTCAATATGTCCGTATTTAAAAAATTTATCCGTTATTACCGCCCTTACAGAGGCGTTTTTTACCTCGATATTTTCTGTGCACTGCTGCTTTCCGTCATTGATATCTCCCTCCCGCAGCTTCTGCGATATCTAACCAATGATGTATTCGCGCAAAATTCGGAACAAATTTTGGAAATCCTGTGGCCGCTTGCCGGTCTCCTGCTGCTGATGTGCGTTGCCCGGTATGCCTGCCAGTACTTCATTACCACATGGGGGCATGTGATGGGCGCGCGAATGGAAAGCAACATGCGCCAAGATTTATTTGACCATTTTCAGCGACTTTCGTTTTCCTATTACGACCGCAATAATACCGGCGATATGATGAGCCGTCTGGTCTCGGACCTGTTTGATATTTCCGAATTGGCCCACCACGGCCCGGAAAATATCTTTATTTCTTCCGTTAAACTCCTCGGCTCTTTTCTGATGCTTCTTTTTATCAACGTACCGATGACGTTGATTCTTGCAGCGGTTACAACGGTGATGGTACTGTTTAGCATCAGCCAGAACAAAAAGATGCGCGCCACATTTATGGACAACCGCAGAAAAATTTCCGGCGTCAATTCCCGCGTTCAAGACAGTCTCGCCGGAATTCGTGTGGTAAAATCTTTCGGCAACGAAGACTTAGAACGCGATAAATTCAAAAAGAGCAATTTACTGTTCCTCGATTCCAAAATTGACAACTACAAAATTATGGGTACATTCCGTGCGGGCAACTCCTTTTTTGAAGGACTTTTATATGTAACCGTATTAGTCAGCGGCGGATTTTTCATCGCGTATGGAAAATTGGATCTTTCCGACCTCGCCGTTTATGCCCTATACATCACAATTTTTATTAACCCGATTGATGTCCTTGTAGAATTTACGGAACAATTTCAGAAAGGATATTCCGGCTTTAAGCGTTTTCTGGAGGTCATTGAAACCGAACCGGACATTTTCGACCGCCCGGACGCTGTAACCCTGAATGACGTAAAAGGGGATATAGAATATAGAGATGTATCCTTTAGCTACAATTCATCCGAAAAAGTTTTAGACCATATCAACCTAAAAATTAAAGCCGGACAAACCATTGCGTTAGTCGGCCCTTCCGGCGGGGGCAAAACAACTCTATGCTCCCTTCTGCCTCGTTTTTACGACGTAACCAGCGGCAGCGTTACCATCGACGGAATCGATGTGCGAAATATCAAGCTGAAATCACTGCGTGACGCAATTGGCATTGTTCAGCAGGACGTATATCTCTTTTCCGGCAGCATACGGGACAATATCGCCTACGGAAAGCCGGACGCCACCGACGAGGAAATCATTGAGGCTGCACGCAAAGCGAATATTCATGATTTTATCATGAGTTTGGAAGACGGCTACAACACATACGTCGGCGAACGCGGAGCACGGCTCAGCGGCGGGCAGAAACAACGCATTTCTATTGCAAGAGTTTTCTTAAAAAATCCGAAAATTTTAATTCTGGATGAGGCCACCAGTGCGCTGGATAATGAAAGTGAACGGCGGATACAAGCGTCACTTGACTTGCTCAGTCAAGGCCGAACTACGATTGTCATTGCGCACCGCCTGTCCACGATTCGCAATGCCGATGAAATCATCGTAATCGGCGATGACGGCATTATCGAGCGAGGCACACACGATTCCCTTTTGCGCGCGAACGGAGTGTATGCTCGGTACTACAATCTTCAATACGAAGGTTTGGAAGCTGCAAAATAACAGCAAAAACAGGACTGTTCCACAGTTTCGGGCAGTTCTGTTTTTTTATTTTCGCAATATTTTAGCACTCTCAAGCTTAGAGTGCTAAAATTTACATTTATTCAAAAATTAATTCAAAAGTTATTCACAATCAATGAATATACTGTAGATGTCAAAAGGGAACGGAACAGTTCCCGGTAAACCAATCAAACGGAAACGGAGGTTTTGAGTATGTTTGATTTAGTTCCTTTCAGCCATGTTGCAGATGGATTGTTCCATGAATTTGACCGCATGATGAACGACGGTTTCTGGGGTGGTTGGGACACTTGCCAATCATTTAGAACCGATATTCTGGACCAAGGCGATAAATATGTAATGAGAGCAGATCTTCCGGGATTTCAGAAACAAGAAATCAACATTGATGTAGAAGGCAATTTACTCACACTCAGTGCTGAACACAAAGAAGAAATCAACGAAGACAATAACAATTATATCCGCAGAGAAAGAAGATATGGTGCCTTAAAACGCAGTTTTGACATTAGCGATATTGATGCAGACAAAATCAGTGCAAGTTACAACAACGGTGTGCTGGAAGTGGAACTCCCGAAATTAGTTCCCACCAAAGCACCGCAGAGAAAAATAGAAGTAAAATAATCCGGCTTTTTAAGCCATGGTTAAAAAATCATAAAAGGAACAGGAGGTTTTCAGATGTTTGATTTAATTCCTTTCGATTCAAGAGCAGGAAGTATTTTCGATTATTTTGACCGGATGATAAACAACACTTTTTTCGGCGGGTTTGATGCCTCATGTGCCCCCTGCCGTACCGACATTATCGATCAGGGAGACAAATACGTGCTGAAAGCCGACCTGCCGGGCTTCCGGAAAGAAGACATCAATATCAGCATTGACGGTGACAGGCTGAACCTGTCAGCGGAACATAAAGAGGAAAGCAATAACGAACAGAAAAACTATATCCGCCGTGAAAGGAGATACAGTGCCTTCAGCCGCAGTTTTGACCTTCAGGGAATCGATGCTGACAGAATCAGTGCAAGCTATCAAAACGGCGTATTGGAACTTGAATTGCCTAAATTAGTTGAAACAAAACCCGAATCCCGTAGAATCGAAATAAAATAATACTATTTGTATAAAAAATAAGGGAGTGCGCTTTGCGCACTCCCTCTTTTATGCTAATTAAAAATTTGACAGACAAGCCAACAAGTGATAATATGAAGAAAATTAAAAATTTTGCGGGGGAACTTAATTGAGCCGGTGGCTCAATGAGTTGAGAAGGTAAAACCTGACCCTTTGAACCTGTCAGTTAACACTGGTGTAGGGAAGCAATTGTTCTTTATTATTTCTTAAGATGATAAAAAATGCTTTCCTGACAGCAGGAAAGCATTTTTGTTATTCTAATGAAAACTGAATAATTTTGCGGGGGGACTTAATTGGGCCGCTGGCTCAATGAGTTGAGAAGGTAAAACCTGACCCTTTGAACCTGTTAGCTAATACTGACGTAGGGAAGCAAAAATCAAACTGTGCTTACTGAAATCAGTAGGCACAGTTTTTTTAAATTTTAGAAACTAGGTGAGAAATATGAAAAAAGTTTTAACCATTGCCGGTTCCGATTGCAGCGGCGGAGCGGGCATCCAAGCGGACCTAAAAACCTTTGCGGCGCATGGCGTTTTTGGTATGAGCGTTATCGTTTCTGTTGTTGCAGAAAACACATCCCGAGTCCTTGGCATACAGGATATTTCTCCTGAGATGATTCAAAAACAAATCGACGCAGTTTTTGAAGATATCGGCACGGACGCCGTAAAAGTGGGTATGCTCTCCCATCCAAACTGCATGGAAGCTGTGGCGTGCAAGCTAAAAGAATATAAGCCGCGCAATGTGGTAATTGACCCCGTCATGGTCGCAAAAAACGGATGTCCGCTGATGGATCCGGATTCCGTCGATACATTGATTCGTAAAATCCTGCCGCTTGCGGATGTGCTTACCCCCAATATACCGGAAGCGGAAGTGATTTCCCGCATGAAAATAAACAGTCCCGAAGATATGGAAAAAGCTGCAGAAATCATCCATGATTCCGGCGTCAAAAATGTTCTGGTCAAAGGCGGGCATGCTGTTGGCGACGCTTTAGATATCCTCTACGACGGCAGTCAATTTTACCATTTCAGCACCGAGCGCATTCACACAAAGAATACGCACGGAACAGGCTGCACCTATTCCTCTGCAATCGCCGCCAACCTTGCTTTGGGGCTTGATTTAGAAAATGCCGTCAAAAAAGCCAAAGAATATGTCACAACCGCGATTCGTCATTCACTCAATATCGGAAAAGGCTGGGGTCCAACTCACCATTTTTATGATCTGTACCAAAATGGATTACCGAAAGGGGCAACAAAAAATGAGCTATAAAACACAAATGGAAGCAGCGAAAAAAGGGATTGTCACAAAGGAAATGGCACAGGTTGCAAAGGAAGAAGGTGTTTCCGAACAAAAACTTTTAGCACTTGTGGCGTCAGGTCAAGTGGCAATTCCGGCCAATATCCGCCACAAATCACTGCATCCGTATGGAATTGGTGCAGGTCTGAGAACAAAAATTAATGTAAACTTAGGTGTCTCCGGCGACTGTGTCAACTATCAGGCTGAAATGCAAAAAGTAAGGCTTGCCGAAAAGTTCGGTGCAGAAGCCATTATGGATCTCAGCAACTATGGCAAAACCAGGGAATTCCGGCAAAAATTAATTGAATCCTCCTCTGCAATGATTGGTACCGTTCCGGTATACGATGCAATTGGATATCTGGGCAAAGAACTGAAAGATATCACAGCCAAGGATTTTCTGGAAGTCGTGCGCCTGCACGCAGAGGAAGGCGTCGATTTTGTAACCATCCACGCCGGTATCAATCGCAGAACCGTTGAAGTTTTCATGCGCGAAAAGCGGCAAATGAATATTGTATCGCGCGGAGGTTCCCTATTATTTGCATGGATGAAAATGACAGGAAACGAGAATCCATTTTTCGAATATTACGATGACCTGCTTGATATTTTGCGTGAATATGATGTCACAATCAGTCTTGGTGATGCACTAAGGCCCGGCAGTATAGCCGATTCAACGGATGCGCCGCAGATAACAGAATTAATCGAAATTGGAAATTTAACACAGCGTGCATGGCAAAAAGATGTGCAGGTTCTGGTAGAAGGCCCGGGACATATGGCTATGGATGAGATAACCGCCAATGTAAAACTGGAAAAACGTCTCTGCCACGGCGCACCATTCTATGTGCTCGGGCCGCTGGTTACGGATATCGCGCCCGGCTATGACCACATCACAGGGGCTATCGGCGGTGCAATTGCAGCCGCAAGCGGAGCTGATTTCCTTTGCTATGTAACTCCCGCCGAACATTTGCGTCTTCCCACTCTTGATGACGTAAAGCAAGGCATCATCGCCTCTAAAATTGCTGCTCATGCCGCAGATATCTCAAAAGGAATCCAAAACGCCCGTACAGCAGACTGGAAAATGAGTCAGGCCCGCCGAAAACTGGATTGGAATGAAATGTATCAATTTGCACTCGATGGTGAAAAGGCCAAAGAATACCACGAAAGCCTCCCTCCGGAGGAGCAAAACAGCTGCTCTATGTGCGGAAAAATGTGCGCTGTGAGAACTGTAAACCGTATACTGGAAGGGCTGGAAGTAGAACTTCGGCAAAAAAATTAAAACAAACAAATAATAAAACAGATGGGTGCCCTGTCTGTGGAAAACAGACGTAATAGCGGAATAACCGCAGGGCTGAGATAATACCATAAAACTTGATCTGGGTAATACCAGCGGAAGGAAGGATTTAAAATGATTGACAAAGCGGACATTCAGAACAAAATCATTCAGGCTGTAAAAACAGTCAAAAGGACAAATCCCATGGCGGGATCTATTACCAACACCGTAACAATCAACTTTGTGGCCAATGCACAGCTTGCGGTGGGCGGCTCCGCGGCTATGGTGTATCTGCCGGATGAGGGCGAATCTTTGGCGAAAGCCGGCGGCGCAACTTACATAAACTTTGGAACTCTATTACCCATTTATGAACAGTCATTGCCGCATGTCGCTAAAGTTCTGCACAGCACCGGAAAGCCTTGGGTTTTAGACCCCGTTGCGGTAGGAATCGGCTCGCTTCGGACAAAGCTGCTGCAGCAATTGAAAGCCTATCCGCCCAGCATCATCCGCGGCAATGCTTCCGAAATCATCGCATTGGCAGGTCTGTGGAATTTAGACGGCGGCACAAAAAAATCCAATGTTCGCGGAGTGGATGCCACAGACTCCGTTGACGCAGCAAAAACCGCTGCTGCCGCACTAGCTCAATACACAGGAGGCGCGGTGGCCGTCTCCGGCAAAACAGATTTTATCACCGATGGTTCTGTCGCCGCATACTCGCACGGAGGCTCCCATTTTATGGAGCAAATCACCGGAGCAGGTTGTTCCCTCGGAGGAGTTATGGCGGTGTATGCATCTGCTGCCTCCCCGTTTATTGCGGCTTTGACCGGAGCGTCCGTTTATAATTTAGCGGGAAGTCGGGCGGAAAAAGAAGCGGACGGACCGGGCAGTTTTCAGGTGAGATTCCTTGATGAATTATATAAAGCAACCGCAGAAGAGATTGCCAATAATCCTTTTGATTTAGAGGAGGTTTAACAGATGAATACACTCGTTGCAGTTGCAATCGCGCCCCTCGGCATAGGTGATGAACTAGCTCCGGAAGTTGCCGAAGTGGTTAAAGTAATTCGTGAATCCGGTTTACCGAATCACACATCTTCCATGTTTACAGAAATTGAAGGTGAATGGGACGAAGTCATGAAGGTTGTAAAGAACGCAACATTCGTGCTTGCCAACAAAGGAATTCGCACGGAAGTTGTGTTAAAAGCGGATATACGGCCCGGATTTACAAACATGATAAACACAAAAGTGGACAAAGTGAACGGTATTTTGGGAGGCAAAAATGAACAAGAAAAAAAGCTTTAATCTTTCCGCATACCTTGTCATAGGGCCGGAAAACACAAAAGGCCGCCCTGTGAAGCAGATTATCAAGGATGCGATAGACGCCGGTTTTACATTCGTGCAGATTCGTTCCAAAACAGCTTCCGCGCAGGAACTGATTCAACTCACTCGTGAAGCCGCCGATGTCATTTCTAAAGCCGGTAAGTCCGATGAAATCACATTGCTGGTGGATGATCGACTTGATGTTGTTCTTGCGGCACGAAAAGAAGGAATTAAAATTGATGGAATTCACGTGGGGCAATCGGATATTCCCGTTTCTGTCTGCCGAGAATACTTAGGAAATGAATCCATTATCGGATTATCCGCTAGGACGCATGAAATATTCGAATATATCCAAACGGCCGATGTCAGCCAAATTGACTATTTTGGCGTTGGACCTCTGCACGAGACCATGACAAAGCCGGACTGCGGACTCGACGCTGACGGAAAAATCATCACCCGAAGTTTTACCGAACTGGCACAGCTTGCAAAACTCAGCCCAATCCCCGTGGTGGTCGGCGGAGGCGTTAAACTTAAGGATATCCCTCAGCTTGCTCAAACCGGTGTGGATGGTTTCTTCGTCGTATCCGCTGTAACAGAGGCAGAGTGTCCGAAAGAAGCAGCCGTTAAACTGGTGGAAGCTTGGAAAACACACAAACTACACAAAGGATAACCGGCAGAAAACACGCTTGTCTATCCGGTGGAATAGTATACCTAATGATTGATATCAAGCACAACATTTGCGCAGACAAAGCAACGCAAAAGAAGAATATTGCTTTTATCCAATAATTGTGATATAGTAAATTCAGAACCGAATAAAAGTCTTCAGGGCAGGGTGAAATTCCCGATCGGCGGTATAGTCCGCGAGCGCGTCAGCGCAGGACTTGGTGAAATTCCAAGAGGGTGAAATTCCCGATCGGCGGTATAGTCCGCGAGCGCGTCAGCGCAGGACTTGGTGAAATTCCAAGACCGACAGTATAGTCTGGATGGAAGAAGACCTTTCTGCATTAAAAAATGAAACAGGATATTTTTAGAATGTTAGTAATTTGATATTGCGGAAACTGCCCTGTATGAACTTTTAAGGTTCATACAGGGCTGTTTCTTTGTCTAGGAGGAAAATATGAATCATGCTGACTATATGAAACGTGCCATCGCTCTTGCCAAAAAAGGTGAAGGGTGGGTAAATCCAAACCCAATGGTTGGTGCGGTCATTGTCAAAAATGGCCGCATTATTGGGGAAGGTTATCATCAAAAGTACGGGCAGGCTCATGCAGAGATTAACGCGCTTTCTTCTTGTTCGGAATCGCCGGAAAATGCAACATTATATGTAACTTTAGAACCATGCTGTCATTATGGAAAGACTCCTCCCTGCACGGATGCAATTTTGAAATCGCATATTGCAAAAGTAGTCATCGGTTCTTCCGACCCCAACCCAATGGTTGCCGGAAAAAGCGTGATGCTGCTCAAAAAAGCCGGAATCGCTGTGGAAGAAGGATGTCTAAAAGCTGAGTGCGACAGTCTAAACCCAGAATATTTTTATTTTATAACAACAGGAATTCCCTATCTTGTTATGAAATATGCAATGACCATGGACGGAAAAATCGCCACCTCAACAGGTATGTCTAAATGGATTACCGAAAGGCAAGCCCGCTTGGATGTTCATCGTCTAAGGCATAAATACAGCGCCATTATGGTTGGAATCGAAACCGTTCTGAAAGATAATCCTTTATTAACTTGCCGGCTAAAAAACGGAAAAAATCCAATTCGCATCATCTGTGACAGTCATCTGCGTATTCCTCTTAATAGCCAAATCTGCCAAACAGCGAAAGAAGTCCCCACCATTGTGGCAACCATTGTATCAAGCGGCAATAAAATAGCACAATTAGAAAAATTGGGAATCACGGTGTTGACTGTTCCGGAAAAAAACAATGCTGTTAATTTACCGGTACTCATTAACCGACTTGGAAAATTAAACATTCAAAGTGTTTTATTAGAAGGAGGCGGAACATTGAATTACAATGCTTTAAAAGAAGGACTCATTCAAGAAGTATTCGCCTATATTGCACCAAAAATTTTCGGCGGCGCAGAGGCAAAAACACCGGTGGAAGGAAAAGGCGTTTTATCACCTGAGCAAAGTTTTTGTTTTTCCTCTCCGGAAATTCGCGTAATGGGTAACGATATTCGTCTACGGTATCATGTTAGAAAGGATAAATCGTGAATGTTTACGGGGCTTATTGAAGAAATTGGAACAGTGTATCAAAACAATTCGATTGCCGGAAATCTTTCCATTTGCGCCAAAAAAGTGTTGGAACATATAACAATTGGTGACAGCATTGCTGTAAACGGTGTCTGTCTGACAGTAACAGACTTTAATTGCAACTTCTTTATTGCTGACGTTACACCGGAAACTTTGCAGCGCAGCACTCTGGGAAATTTACATCCGGGAGATCCGGTAAATCTAGAACGCCCTCTGGCTGCAAATGGCCGTTTGGGCGGGCATTTTGTATCCGGTCATGTTGATTCGGTCGGGTGGGTTTCTTGCATACAAAAAAAAGGAAATTCCACAGTGATGAAAATTAAGGCACCACCCGAACTATTGGATTTGATTGTTGAAAAAGGATCCATTGCTGTGGACGGAATCAGTTTGACAGTTGCCGCAACAGATCATGATACATTTAGTGTATCCATTATTCCGCACACCGGCAGCCAAACGACGATTGTTCACAAAAAAGTTGGTGATCCGGTCAATTTAGAAACGGATTTAATCGGCAAGTATGTGCACAAATTTATACATCGCGATTCCCATTCCTCAAATATAACATTGGATTGGTTACAACAAAATGGCTTTTAAGGGGGTTTTTATCAATGAATTATAACTCAATCCCAGAAGCGATAGAGGCTTTGCGACAAGGAAAATTAATTCTTGTTGCAGACGATAAAAATCGTGAAAATGAAGGTGATCTCATTTGTGCAGCCCAGCACGCCACTTGTGAAAACGTGAACTTCATGGCAACACACGCCAAAGGGTTAATCTGTATGCCCATGAGCGAAAAATTAAGCCATAAATTAGGACTCAAGCAAATGGTAGCAGAAAATACAGATAACCACTCCACTGCTTTCACAGTTTCCATTGACCACAAAAGTACAACAACCGGAATTTCCGCCGCAGAACGATCGGTAACAGCTATGAAGTGTGTGGAAGACGGTGCAAAACCGGAGGATTTTCGTCGGCCGGGCCATATGTTCCCGCTTGTTGCAAAACACGGAGGAGTCCTAACACGCGGTGGACACACCGAAGCAACCGTGGATTTAATGCGGCTGAGCGGACTAAAAGAATGTGGGCTTTGCTGCGAAGTGATGGCATCGGATGGGCACATGATGCGCACTCCACAATTATGGGATTTTGCAAAGAAGCACCATCTTGTGTTTATTACAATTCATGATTTGCAGGATTACTGCCGGCGTCATGATAAGCATGTGGTGCATATAGCATCTGCCAAATTACCTACCGTTTACGGTGAATTTCAGATTCATGGATATATAAATGATTTGACCAATGAATACCATGTTGCTTTGGTAAAAGGGAATATTGGAGACGGGCAAAATCTTTTATGCCGTGTCCACTCAGAGTGCATGACGGGCGACGTATTCGGTTCACTGCGCTGCGACTGCGGACAACAGCTCATGGTTGCCATGAAAAAAATTGCAAAAGAAAAGCGCGGAATTCTTCTTTATATGAGCCAAGAAGGACGCGGAATTGGGTTAATGAATAAATTAAAAGCTTATCAATTGCAGGAACAAGGCCGAGACACCGTGGAAGCAAATCTTGAATTGGGTTTTGCAGCAGATCTCAGGGAATATTGGATTGGTGCTCAAATTCTGCAAGATCTGGGTGTGAAAACGATTCGCCTGTTAACGAATAACCCAAGCAAAATCCACGGTCTTGATGGGTATGGAATAAAAGTTGTTGAAAGAGTACCGATCGAAATTGAACCTCAAAAAGAAAATATTCAGTATCTGAAAACCAAAAAAGAAAAAATGGGACATTTATTTTCCTATATTCATTAATAAAAAAGGGGCTAGTAATATGAAAATCATTGAAGGTAAATTAATCCCCGGCAACATCCAAATTGGCGTTGTCGCTTCTCGGTTTAACGAATTTATTGTAAAAAGGCTGCTGGACGGAGTTGTGGACGGACTGGTACGGCACGGCGTATCGGACGACAACATCACGGCAGCATGGGTTCCAGGTGCTTTTGAAATCCCTCTGATAGCTAAAAAAATGGCTCAATCGGGTAATTATGATGCCGTTATTTGCATTGGTGCTGTAATTCGCGGAGAAACGTCTCATTATGAATATATCTGTGCCGAGGTATCCAAAGGAATTGCACAGGTAGCACTGGAAAGTGAAATTCCGGTTATTTTTGGCGTACTGACCACAGATAATCTTGAACAAGCAATTCATCGTGCCGGCTCAAAATCCGGAAACAAAGGTTACGAAGCGGCACTTTCGGCAATTGAAATGATTCATGTGATTCGGCAGATAAACGCAAACAACCCCATTGCCAAAAGAAATTAGCAGATGTATATCAATAAAAATCCTATTGAACCCCAAAAGAGGCGTTCTTTTATTCTATCCTGCCCTACTGCTTTACAAATATAAAAACATGTATCATCCTTGCCCAAAATAGAAATTCAGTTACAATGATTCCTGCTCGACAGCCGTTAATTCACTGATTTGCATACTAAGTTTTGCGGACTGATACCATTCCAAATGTCACCTCCACCAAAGCTGAAAAAGCAAGGAAAGTGAATAACAGCCACAGTAGGATCATTGAAATTGTCCCACCCGTTGAAAAAAAAGATCAATGCCGCCGTTTTTTCTGCAGTCGAATCGAGAAAAACACCAATATCGGATTTCCGGTAATATGATTTTGGCGTTCGAATAAAACATTTATGTGCGGTAAATCCTAAAAGAGTAAATAAATCGGAAAAACCGCCGGTTATCAGAATCTTCAACTGTGCCTGTTAAAGAAAAACAGGCAGCCTACGGTCGGTCTATTAAACCGCTGTATGGGGGGTACAAAAAATACCCCTATGCAGAAAAAAATTTGCTCATAGTTAGGATTCTCTGCGATTTCATGCTATAATGGGCAAGTATCAAAAATAAAAGAGATAAAGGAAGCAATATGCAGTTTGAAGAAATGAATTTAATGCCCGAAATTATACGCGCGGTGGAGGAACTGGGATATCGGACAGCAACCGATATCCAATCCGGAGCCATCCCTCTGATTCTCGAGGGCAAGGACCTCATTGGCCGTTCCAGCACAGGCACCGGAAAAACCGCCGCATTCGGCATCCCGATTGTTCAGATGACGGCGCTCGGCAGCGGTACCAGAGGGCAGGTATTGATTTTAAGTCCGACCCGTGAGCTGGCGATGCAAATCAGCAACGAACTACACAAATATGCAAAATATCTCAGCGGAGTCAGCATGGCTACAGTGTATGGCGGCCAGCCAATGCAGGGACAGATTCGCCAGCTGAAAACCGCTAAAATTATCATCGGCACGCCGGGGCGCGTCATGGATCATCTGCGCCGCAAAACGATGACGCTCGAAAATTTAAGAACAGTGGTCCTTGACGAAGCGGATGAAATGCTGAATATGGGTTTTTTAGACGATATTCGAACCATTTTAAGCCAAGCACCCGAACAGCGACAAACTCTGCTCTTCAGCGCAACGATGCCTCCCTCCATCCTTGCCATCACAAAAGACTTTCAAACCAACCCGGCAATGGTTGCAGTGGACAAAGGGCAAAAAACCGTTGACGGCATTTCCCAGTTTTATTACCGGGTGCCGCAAAAAGATAAAATCGACGCGCTCAAGCTATTGCTCGAATATCACCGTCCAAAGCGCGCACTCATTTTCTGCAACACAAAAAAATGGTAGAGAAACTCTGTACAGAACTTAACAACTGCGGATTTCAGGCCGCCGCACTGCACGGCGACATGAAACAGAATCAGCGCACGCAGGTGATGAATAGTTTTAAAAACGGACGCAGCAGCCTGCTGATTGCAACCGATGTGGCTGCGCGCGGTATTGATGTGGAAAATGTGGATGCGGTCTTTAATTTCGATATTCCGCAGGAAAACGAATATTACATCCACAGAATTGGCCGTACGGGCCGTGCAGGACGGACCGGTTCATCTTACACGCTCGCGGCAAACCGCTCCCAGACGGAACGGATGCGTTCGCTCGAACGATTTTTAAATGTCAAAATCAGCGAGGCAACAGTACCGAACTTGGAGGATATCCATCAGCGGCACGTAAAAAAATTTCTTGACCACATAAAAGAGCGTGTGGATGAAGGAAGCGGAGAAAACTGGATTCCGCATCTTGAGAACTTAGAGGCGGATGGATACTCTCCCCTGCAGGTGGCTGCGGCACTGTGTGCTCTTTCTGCAGGCAAAAACCGCAGACTAGAATCTGTGCGGAACATCCGCCGTCTGCCTCCGGAGCCGGAGGAAAACACCACCGTTCAGGTGCGTGCAGACATTGGTGCAAAGGACAGAATTCGTCCCGAATTTCTGATTGGTGAAATTGTATCCGCAACAGGGCTTCCGATTGGCGCAATCGGAAAAATCAACATCTGCCAAAATCATACCACCATAGATTTTTCCGCACAGGATGCCGCCCTAGTCGCCCGCAAAATGTCGTCTTGGAAAATCAGGCAGCGCACCGTGCATTTCTCCCTGCCGGGAAAAACAGGGCAGCAGGGGCACCACAAAAATTTCTCCAAAAAAGGGCGGCGCCCGCACGGTAATAGGAAAGCATCTCACTATGGACACAGAGCCGGCAGCAAAAAATAAGGGGCTGCAAAAAAGTAAAATAAAAGCCGTGCAGTTGATTCGCACTGCACGGCTCTTTTCACATGGTGTGATTCTGCACTTGCTCGTTTGCTACTGTACATCCGCAGCCATCCAATTCTTTGCGGAGCTGATTGGGATTCGTTCCCGTGGTGTCATAGTCAACGGCCACCGTTTCACGGCCGCGGCTGACGCTCACCGAAATAACCCCCGGAACGGAATCCAGACGGCGCTTGATTTCTTTGCAGTTTCGTTTATCTTCAGGATGTTCCAATTGAAAATAGATACTTGCCTTAGACAAGAAATCACCTCCCCGCTTAGTATGCACGGGGAGGAGTGTTTCTATCAAAAATTCATTGCTATCCTACTTTCCCCTGATTGGCAACACTTTGAATTTTTGATTGAATAAAAGCCGGATCACCAAGATATTTCTTATCCGTTACGTTCCAATGTTCGTCAAAAGTATAAACGAGCGGAATCCCGGTGGGGATATTTACTTTGGTAATGTCTTCTTTTGAGAGTTTTTCAAAATAGTAAACCAGCGCGCGGATGGAATTGCCATGGGCGGCAATCAGAACCCGTTTGCCTTTCTCCATATCTTTGCGGATATTTTCCTCAAAGAATGGAACAACCCGAGCGATGGTATCTTGCAGACTTTCGCCAAGCGGCAATTCATTTGGGGATTCGTTCCTGTACTGTTCCTGACGAAGCGGACTTCTTTCATCATCCTCTGTAAGAAGCGGAGGACGAACATCAAATGACCGCCGCCAGATATGCACCTGCTCTTCTCCGTACTTCTGTGCCGTTTGAGCCTTGTTTAGTCCTTGAAGGGCGCCATAATGCCGCTCGTTCAGTTTCCAGCTTTTCACAATCGGCAGCCATTCACGGTCCATTTGCCCCAGAACAAGATTCAGCGTATGAATAGCGCGCTTTAAATATGAAGTATAGCAGATGTCAAAGTCAAACCCTGCCTGTTTTAACAGACGTCCGGCATTTTCAGCTTCTGCTTTCCCCTCCTCTGACAAATCCACATCCGTCCAGCCGGTAAAAAGATTTTTTCTGTTCCATTCACTTTCTCCGTGTCGAATCAGCACCAATTTCATCATAATTCCCCCTTTTAACGGAATACTTTCATGCGCTCTTCCATAGGCTGAAAATCTTTGGGTTTTGGTTTCCCCGTTACATTGCCAAACGGCATTTGCCCCAGTAATTTCCAGCTTTGCGGGGCATTCCAATTTTCACGCACTTTTTCGTCAATCAGTGGGTTATAATGCTGAAGACTCGCCCCCAGCCCGGCTTCTTCCAATGCAGTCCAAACGGCAAGCTGCAACATGCCGGAAGACTGGAGCGACCAAACGGGGAAATTCTCCCGATACAGCGGATATTGCTCTTGGAGTTTTGCAACAACATCCTGATCCTCAAAAAAGAGCACGGTTCCAAACCCACGCGAAAACGAATTGATTTTTTCTTCCGTTTTCGGGAAATTTTCCTCTGGCACCATTTTTCTCAATATGTTTTTTGTTTCTTCCCATAATTTGTTATGATGCTCGCCAAACAGAACAATAACCCGAGAACTTTGGGAATTAAATGCGCTTGGTGAATTTTTCACCGCACTGCTGATGATGGAAACAATTTCTTCTTCAGAAACAGTCGGCTCATTGCCAATGGAGTAAATAGAACGACGTTTTTCCAGTGCCTGCAAAAAATTGCGATTTATATTCATTTGATATGCCTCATTTCATATATTCTTTTATATTCTTATCATAACGGATTTTATTGGCAATATCCACCCTTAAAACAGAGAATTCCGAATGCAAATTAAGGTAATTTTTATATAATAATGATAACAATTACTATTTTAATCTGTTTACAGTCCGCAACAATGTTCCTATAATAAATAATAAAAGTGAGAAAGAAAACGGAGGTATCGCATATGGATTTCGAATTTTGTAAGATGGAGATATTTGTCCCCAAAACGCATTTGGAAGCTATCCGAAAAGCACTGCAGAGCGTGGATGCCGGACATATCGGGAATTACGACAGTTGCCTGTCATACAGCGAAGCCGTTGGCTGTTGGCGTCCTTTAAAAGGCAGTCAGCCGTTTCTGGGAAAACAGGGCGAACTATGCAGCGCTCCGGAACTGCGGGTAGAAGTTCTGTGCCGAAAAGAAAAGGTTGATGAAACGATAAAAGCTGTGAAGGCAGCCCATCCCTATGAAGTGCCTGTCATCAATGTAATTCCCCTTTACCGAACAGGATTCTGAACAAAAATTCCTTTCAATATCGATGTCCCGATATGAATCAAGCATTCCCATGAGCGTTTTATAACCAGAGCGGCAGATAATTTTGTTTTTTCGTATTCTTTTTACAGAAATTGACCTTTATCGCCTTTGGAGCATAGTATGTAACATCATCTCCAAAGGAGGGATAAACAAGATGTGTTGGAATTATTGGTATCGATTCGGACCATGCTGGCGCTGCTGGTGCCGGTGCTGTTGTTGGCGCCGTCGTCGCAGACGCTGCCGCAGATGATATATAGTTGGAAGGCCGCCCATGCCGGCGGCCTTTCTCTTTTCTATTCGCAAATTGGTATCTGAGAATTGACACAAAGTCACTATGGCAGACATCTTGATTACGCTTCTATACTTAAAGATGAAGAGAGCCTGATAAAAAGATATCGCAATACAAGCAAATCGTTTTCGTCATCTGATACGAATAAACCCCAAAATCTATCATTCTTTTTTCAATTCTGTACATTTACAAATTACATAAATTTCTGTATCCTTAATTAAGTGAAAGATATCGGTGACAAGGCTCACCGCAGTGCGTTTTGGCTGACGGCTTCTGCTTTAGATGTTAGAGCAAAAGTCGTTTTTATTTTTTGAAAGGCGGTATTTTATGAAAGCAAGCCGGATTTTGATTGTAGGTATGGGCGGATTCTTTGGGGCAGCTTTAAGATATCTGATTTCCAGCATAGCTGTTAAACTGTGGAGCGATTTTCCGCTGGGCACACTGGTAGTCAATCTAGCGGGCGGATTTGTGATGGGATTTATCATGGAAGCAGCTTCCGGTTCGTGGGCTATCTCTGACGGCATGAAAATCTTTTTAACAACCGGAATGATGGGCGGACTGACTACATTCTCCACGTTTAGTTATGAAACCGTTTCCCTGTTTTCCAATGAAAATTACTGGCTGGGCGGACTCAACGTTGGCCTGAATCTATCCCTTGCCCTATTGGCTTGCTGGGCCGGCAAATCAGTCGCTCAGATGATTTATGGCATCGCATAAATTGACTTTTTTCAATGTAGAATTTATAATACAAATAAATTTGTCAAGTTTTTACACAATTTGCAGTGATAGTTTTTAGCTTTATACTTGATTTGAATTAGAAACCAGAAACGGAGCGAGTCCTTTGGCAAATTCTCAGCACCGACGAGTTATCGGAAAACGAATACTTTATTTCTCCTTACTTTTTATATTTTCAGCAGCTGTATCTTTTATGCTGTCTTTTTGGGGCGATAAAACGGCGAGCGCTGACATTTCTTCATCGGAGGTTTCATCGGAGGAAACTGCGGTTGAATCCAAACAAGATACAAGCAGTCAGCAGACTGTGCAGGAATCATCCCATATCATTCAGGTGGCGCATATCAGCCAAACAGATCTTTTACCCACCGGGTGCGAGCTGGTCAGCGGCATGATGCTGCTAGACTATTATGGGATTCACACCACCGCAGATGAGATTGTCGAACGTACGCCGAAAGTTTCTCTGCTTTCCGAAGGTGGCAAGGTCTATGGCATGAGTCCAAATCAGGTTTTCATTGGAGATCCTCGTTCTTCTGATGGACTTGGATGCTATGCCACGGTTCTTACCGCTGTTGTGGATTCCTATTTTTGGGATAAGGGAGAGAAAAAAGCTTTCAACCTCTCCGGAACGGAACTCGAACAGTTGGCACAAGATTATATTGCTAAAGATTCCCCCGTCATTATCTGGGCAACGGTTGATATGGAAAATCCAACCCTAGGCCCAAGTTGGATCCTCGCGGATACACATGAGACATTTCAATGGATTTCTGAAGAACATTGTCTTTTGATGGTGGGATTTGACGAGGAAAACTACTATTTTAACGATCCTTATGATGCTACAGGAATCAGAAGCTATCCAAAATCCGTTGTAGAAGAAAGATACCATCAAATGGGCAAACAGGCTATCGCTGTCCGTGATATCGAAGACAGCTCGGTTTAAACCGCAGCAGTTTTAAATCAGAAAGGAAGATTCAGCCGTGAATCTGCTTGTCAGCGCTTGTCTCCTCGGAGTAAATTGCCGGTACTGCGGCACCGGTTGCCCCAATGATAAAGTTTTGAACCTTCGAAAACAGCACAATCTGATTCCGGTTTGCCCTGAGCAGCTCGGCGGCCTGCCCACACCACGCGAACCTGTGGAGTTAGTAGGCGGCCGCGCAATCACTCGCAGCGGCACAGACCGAACCACACAGTTTTCCCGCGGTGCAGAGGAAGCACTCCGCCTTGCGCGGCTTTTCCACTGCGGCGGTGCCGTATTAAAAGCTCGCAGTCCCTCCTGTGGAATTGGAAAAATTTACGATGGTAGCTTTTCCGGTATCTTAACGGACGGAAATGGCATGACTGCAGAAAAATTGATACAGGCCGGGATTCCTGTTTACAGCGAAGAAAATTGCGATAAAATTCCTAACGAATCGCTTGAAAGACTGATATAAAAAAGCCAAAACCATTCATTTCGGCATTCCCCTTTTCAAGACCTGTGAACGGGGATACATACCACTGATTTGTGATTGATATTGAATATCGAGCAAATAAAAGAGCCGACACTGCATCTAAGTAAATGCATGTGCCGGCCTTTTTATTTTTCACCTATTTTTTCTCTAAGTCGTGAAAATGACTGCTGAATCGGATTTCGCCATCCGGCATAACCCAAAGTGCTTCAGTATCCGGCAGGCTTTCCACATACGCCATTCCCTGTTCCAGCGGCATATTAAACAGCGCAGTAGACAGCGCATCCGCAACGCCTGAATCCTTGGTTACAATGGAGACAGCTTGATAATAGTTAGAAGGCATCAGTGTTGTCGGATTGATAATATGATGATAGTTTTTCCCGTTTACCGTATAATACCGTTCATAAATCCCGCTTGTAACAAGGGACTGATCTTTCAGCTGAACAGTGGTCAAGGACTGTTTTTCGGAATCTAAATCCGGATTCTGAATGCCAACATTCCACAGCTCATCATCAATCCCCTTGTCGCCAATTGCCCGCACATTTCCGCCGATACTGAGCAATGCAGAGGTATATCCGGCCTGTTCTGCCAATTTGGCAACCTGCTCTGTCGCATAGCCTTTCGCGATTGCACCGACATCTAGGCTCATTTGGGGATCTTTCAAATAAACCGTGGATGCTTCTTCATCAATAATGACCTGATTGATATCGGTGTGTTTTGCCGCTTCCCGCAGTTCATCCATTGGCGGCAGCTGTGCGTTTTCCGGATCGTTAATCCCTTCTTCGCGGTATTGATGCCAGATGCGCAGCACAGACCCAAAGGCTATATTACACGCACCGTTTGTCGCCTGATCTTCTTTTTTCGCAAGCAGTAAAAGATCTATAATCCTCCGATCCACCTGAACCGGTCTTTTCCCCGCATTATCATTGATTGTCTTAATGTTATTGAGGCCGGGATAATCGTTATAAATGTCATAAAGATGATCATATTCCTTTAGATTATTATAAATCAAGTTGGAAAAATCTGTGAATTCTTCTTTACTGTCCATATAAGCAACCAATTCTGACTTTGTATCAAAAAGTTGAAGAAACTGGGCTGTGTACCGAGTTTTTGTGCTGCGGGTACAACCCGCGGTCGATATTGCGAATAGACAAAAAAGAAGAAGTGAGACAGCTTTTTTGACCAATTTTTCACCTCAAAAAATGTGGAGGCAGAATGATTCCGCCTCCAGTTTAGTTTACTGAATTTTTATCCCTGTGGGGGGCAGAACAACCCCGCCTCCCAATAAAATCAATGATTGCTGTTTTTTTACTGTGCGTTCTGTGCAGCCTTTTCGATATTGGCGATGAAATTAGAAATACCGATTGTGACAGATGCAGTCAATTCCTGATCTGTAGGTTCTCCTTCTTCGTTAACCGCAATTCCTTTGACCTCATCAACCGTTTTGCCGGTTACATACTGCGCAAACGCAGCCGCTTCTTCATACCATTCCTTGCCAATTTGAGAGGCCTTTTTCATGCCATAGGCATCTTTCAGAACATCTTTGGATTTCACTTCTGCGCTCAAATCCGTTGTAATTTTTCCGGATTGATCAAAGTTGACGGTCGGCTGTACAGCATCAATGATGCAGCTTGTAATCTTGCCGTCAGCATCGAATGTCACTGCGCTAATCTCCGTAGACGCTTCTGCAGCGCCATCCGCATCAGCAGTTGCATCTTTGCTGTACCCCAGAGAAGTGACCATGCCAAGGCCCAGTTTATCGTCAGCCTTTGCGCCGAGATCCTGTGCATTGGCGACAGCCTGTTCAACACCAGTGATAAAATCACCAATGGAAATCGTTACGGAAGAGGTGAGCTCTTCGTCCGTTGCATGTCCACCCTCATCCACTGCGATTCCTTTGACTTCCTCTACTGTCTTGCCCTGAACATAATCAGCAAAGGCACGAGCCTGCTCGTTCCATTCTTTTTTGATACCCGAAGCTTTGCTCAGACCATAGTCCGCACCAAGCTCATTCTTCGATTTTACCTCGGCATTAATGTCATCAAGAATTTTGCCCTGATCGGAAAATTGGATTTTGGACTGCACACCGTCAATCGTGCATTTCACAATTTTTCCATTGCTGTCAACCGTTACGGCTACAACCGTGGTATCGCCCTCTGCAACGCCTTTGCCGTCCGTTACAGGAGTGCTTTTCGCAACAGAGGAAAGTACGGCAAGACCTGTCTTAACAGAATCCGTGCTAGCTGCAGCGGAAGATGTTTCAGAGCTTGCCGGTGCGGCGGATGATGCCGCCGAGCTGGAGTCGGCATTGGAACTACATCCGGCGAATGCGGTCATGATAAGTGCTGATGTTAATAGTAGTGAAATTGATTTTTTCATTTTGTCCCTCCAAAATACAATAACATCTATTACTTCAAGCCCAGCCTTTTTAAGGCGGGCAAAGTAACCCGTAGCAGTGTGGACGTTGCTGCACCGGCAATGAATGCCGATATCAGCAAAACCGGAAAATACGTCCACAGCAAAAGATTGGTATATAAAAGGGAAACAGCGGTTATTTGCCCAAAATTATGGAATACCGCTCCCACAATGCTAATCATCAGGTAGGAGATTTTTTCTCCGAAAATCACCATACAGAGAATCATTGCAAGGATGGATAGCATTCCACCGCTGAAACTCAGCAAAGCCGCGATAGGGCCGCGCGTTAGAAACACAAACAGTGATTTTAACACTGCCAGCAGCAGAGCATCTTTCTTGTGCAAAAAGAAAAGTGAATACATGACTACGATGTTTGATAATCCCAGCTTGATGCCCGGCACCGGCATGGAAATCGGAACCTGATACTCAACAATCGTCATCACCAATGCCGCCGCAAACAGCAGTGCAGTTAAAACCATCCTTCTAATTGCGGCAGAATCCATCCAGCGGTCCGCTTTATGATTGGTTTTGCGTCTTTTCTGCTTTTGCATGTTTCATTTCCTAACCAATTACAATATCCGGGTCGCTTGCGTTTCGACCGTTTTTCGCCACGATTTTTAAAATAATCTGATTCGGCAAACAAGCCGCACTTTGTCCCACAGTACGAAGTCTTCCCGTTTTAATGCAGATTTTATCCGGACAATCGGATTCTTCAAAGCAGATGCTTCCATCGCTGAACTGATGAAACACCACATTTTCATTCTGCGGAATGGAGAATGTGCGGTCTATCTTTTCCGTTAAATCAACGGTTTTAACCAGTTCAGACTTATAATAGATTTCCGCAACTGTGCCGGTTGAGCTGGATTGATGCTGATAATATAACCAGCCGGCCGCGCTAAAAATCAACACGCCCAAAAGAATCAAGAAATCGGTTTTTTTAATAAATTTCATTAGGACCTCCACATCACAATGAGCGGCACCCATCCTTCAAGTGAGTATACCCGAAAACAAATTCATCATGAACAGCGCGGCATGTGCTGGTTGCATCCATTCTGATTATATCATTTTTACTGCGGCTTTTTCTTCAACCCATAAAATGCTCGATCCAAAATATCCTTTAATCTGTCTTTTTTCGCCTGTGTTGTACTCAGCGATTGTAGAATTTTCAGTGCTTTATCGTAATATCGTTTAGCAATTGAGTGCGTAAATTCTAAACCACCAGCCCGCCGCACTGCGGAATCCATCTCTGACTGCGTCAGGCGATGTTCTTTTGCCTTTTCTTTACAAGATGTATCCTTAAAGAAGGTGTAAATCAATGGCAACGTGACAACGCCCTGACTAAAATCGGACTGAACCGGTTTTTTTGCCAGCTTTTCCGGAACTTCAAAATCAATGCAGTCATCCGTCAACTGGAAAATCAACCCAATATATCGTCCGAAGCGTTTATATTTTTTAGTCTCTCTTGAAGACTGATGGCTCACAATAGCCCCGGCAAAGCAGGAAGCCTCAAACAGTGCCGCCGTTTTACCGTCGATAATTCGGAGGTAACGGCTGATAGTCAAATCCAAATTAAAATGATTTTGCGTTTCGTACAGCTCACCAAGACAAACGCGGCTCATATAATCCGGAAATTCAAAATCGAGATACTCCTGCCTATTTTGAACAAGGGACGCTTGTCTGAGCGCAAGGCAGAACAGATAATCTCCGCAAACAACGGCGGTATGCTTTCCATACTTTTTTTGCAGGGTAACATCCCCTCTGCGCAGATCCGCATCATCTATTACATCGTCATGAACCAAAGTCGCAAGGTGCAGAATCTCCACAGCTACAGCGAATCGAATCGCGTCGGGCGGAACATATCCCTCTCCGTTGTCAGAGCAAGAAAGAACCGTCAGCGCACGAATAAATTTTCCCCTCGAGCGCGCCAGATGGCGCATGTATTCACGCACAGCGGGCGGCGAACCAACCAAAGCGGAATTCATTTCACACTTGACCCGTTCTGCCGCTTCTTCTATTCCTATCAGTTCAGTACTTTTTTGATTAATCATGATAAATATATAACTTTCTCACAAATCCGACATTTTTCCAGTGTTTTTTTAGGTACGGCATGACGTAGTAATCAAGGCCAAGCGTTCTGCCTCCGCCAATCAGCACCGCCACTGCCGCAAAGATCATCCAAAACGTGTTCAGATACAGTCCCGTTGTGCACACGAACATTACCTGCAGCACCAGCGAAAAACCGGAGGATAATGTGGTAAACAAACCGCCAATGAGAGACAAGCCAATTAAAATTTCCGCAATTACAATAAACCCTTGCATGAATACCTGAATTGTCTGATTTGGCAGAATCATTTTATCCACAAACCAGTTCATCAGCGGGACATTCAGCTTAAAGGCTAAGTCGCTCAGCGTGGATTGTGCCAAATCCTTGCCGCTGACAAAAATCACCTGGAACAAACCTAGGAAATTAAAGTTCAGCAATACCTGACCGACGGATTGTGCAGCTTCCGTAGTCGCTGAGGATACGGCATCCACCGCTTGCGCTGCTGCTGAAGCCGCAAGATTGACAACTGTGACGGCAGTCGTGCTGTGAGCAGCCGCTGTGGTGGCACTGCTGGTCGCATCCGTCCCTCCGTTTAATATCGACTGATACCAACTGTTCGCTCCACCGAAAAATCCGGACAGCTGCGGAGAAACAAGCCAGCCTTCTACAATCTTCATGACACCTTCATACAGCCAGACCAAACCGAGCCAAACGCGCAGAGGGAACAGCAAAAAGCTTGGGGTTTTGTTGGAAAAATGTCCGCCCAGAAAGCTTCTGTTATGTCGAATGGTGAAAAATTCATGTTTGAGATAACTGAAAACTTTGTTCCAGCCCAAAACCTGTATAAAATATATCACGTTGATGAAATGCTTCACAAACATCGCAAAGAACGATGGTAGATTCATCTTGTGATTTTGCGTGCCAACTCTGGCTACACCGTAACGTCCGCCAACGCTGACCATGACGCCGTGGAACTTGGGCCGATAGGGAATCATCTCTCCAACGCCCGTCATGGCACAGAAAATGTTGTTAGCTGCAACGCCGGAACTCTGCTCACAGTTTTCAACCAACTGCGGCACGGGAGCCTGCTCCCCTTCCGGTGTATAAAGGATGTTGTCGCCCACAACAAAAACACTGTCGTTGTCAACCGAACGCAAGAAGGCGTCCGTCTCTATACGGCCACGCCTGCCTGATTTGAGCGTTTTTCCCACTTCGCCGGTCAACTGCGAGCTTTCAATGCCCGCAGTCCAAATCACCGTTCCGGCTTTCTCACGGACAACTGTTTCTCCGGTTTTATATTCGATGAAATCTTCTCCGATACTCACCACACCGGTATTCATCTTCAGACCAACGCGCATTTTTGTAAGGCGTTTTGCGATTTTATCCGAAAGTTTTTCCGGCAAATTTGGCACCGGCCGCGGCAACACATCCACATTCCAGACATGTACTTCTTCGCGGGCAATTTCAAATTTATCGCAAAGCACCGGAATATATTCGGCAAGCTCGCCAACCATTTCAACACCGGAGAAACCGGCGCCTACCACATAAAATGTCAGCAATTTTTCCTTTACCTGCGGATCCGTCTCTCGGGACGCTTTGCGAAAACACTCTTCAATATGAGTTTTGAGACGCACCGCGTCGTCATAAGACCACAGCGTATACGCGTATTCCGCGGCTCCGCTGACACCGAAAAAAGTGGGCTTTGACCCTGCTGCCAGAACAAGGAAATCATAATCATAATCGGCAACACTGCCGTGAACCGTTTTCTTTTCAAAATCAATCTTTTGCACCGTGTCGAGCTTGACATCCACATTTCTGCCGGCAAAAACCTTCTTCAGGCTTATTTTGATGCTGTCTTCATCCACCCTTCCGGCAGCTACTTCGTGCAATTCCGTCAGCATGGTATGGAATGGGTTTTTGTCAATAATTGTAATGGTTACATCATTTAATTTTTTGACTCTTTTTGCCAATTTCTTAGCCGTCAGAAGCCCTGAATAACCGGCCCCGACAATAACAATCTTTTTTCCCATAATAATCCTCTCTTATTAATAATAAATGAAGAATAGCAATCCCCATATGATTTACAGTTTGAGAAAAAAGTAACAATCACAGGCATAAATTATAAAAAGTACCCATCAAACAGATATTAATTATATGATTAGCCTTACAAAAAGTCAATATGAAAGTATTGGCTGTCTGCTGCCAACAACTCCTTAACTTTGTCTCATACAGATTCTGCACAGTTTCTTTCTTTTGTATTGTTCTAAGCTATTCTCCCCACATAAAAAAATAGGATAACATGAGTTTTATCGCGCAAAATCAAAGATTATTATACCCGTTTTTTCACACTTCTACGGACGAAAAATCCAACTGCAGCAATTTAAAATATTGTCTCAAATTGGCTTGTTAACAAAATTTCATTTTTCTTAGATTTTAATCTATAGATTAATCTGCTTGTAGCTGCAATATTCCTAGTTGGCATAACGGCGCTTTCAATATAAGTAAATTGGAAATTATTTTATTGTAATTCATGAAATGCAGTCGCCTAAATTTGCTGCGGTCCACAATTCACCAAAGAGAATATGAATCACACTTGGCTTATTCTAAACGAAAAGCTTTATATAAACAAAAAAGCCGAGACAAACCACAATTTACATGCGGTTACCCCGGCTTGAGGGCGAAGCATTACACCGCGCCCCATGGCTGGACCTAAAGTCTTACTCTAGCACCACAACATTCGCAGCGCGCAGTTTGCCGTTGCGGGCATCTGTTTCGGTGTCGTAAGAAACTTTCTGACCTTCGGAAAGAGTTTTATATCCATCCGCCTGAATGGCAGAAAAATGCACAAATACATCTTCCCCGCCATCGTCGTTGGAGATAAATCCATAGCCCTTTTCCGCGTTAAACCATTTTACTGTGCCTTTATTCATTTCGAAAAGCACCTCCGATATTAGTATGTCCTAATGTGAAGCAAAAAACTCACATCTTTATGCAGGTCATCAAACGTTCAATGACTTACATAAAGATGTGAGTTCCATTGGCACATTTATGAGACAATTACATTATAGTATAAAACGCTTCTTTTGTCAAACTGAATTCCCTGCCAAACAAAATTCTAATTGTTGGGCTAAACAATTTATCATCCCTGCATGGACATTGCAGCACAAATTTGAAGTTTAAAAGATTTTTTGCTGCCCTAAAGCACGGCATCAATCACACAAAAGTCTTATTCCGACACCGTTGTGCAGCACACCGGAAAGTTCTTTTTCAGTTTTGCTACATAATCATGCCGCAGAGGGAAAAACTGTTTTCAAATCTTAAAAACAGGAGCAGTTGTTTCATGGTTAACATTATTTTATGCGGCGATGTAAAAGACACATCTGTATCGCAGGCTTTGATTTCTGCTCTTTCAACATACGGCGGAGTGATATATTCTAGTCCCGAACGCGTTTTTCAATCCGGGTCCACTCCGCAGTATTTTCTCTTTGAATATGAAACTCTGCCGGAAATCGGATTACAAAACGGAATAGTATTGTTCAAAAACAGTATGCTGCCGCAAAAACCTGTTGCTCTTCCTTCGGACTTTTTATATATCTTGGAAACAAAAAATGTGCGTGCGGCCGCATTTCTAAAAGGTTCCGGCGTTACTGTGGTCACTTGCGGAACAAGTTCCAAGGAAACGCTCAGTATTGCAGGCCTTGAGGAGGATACCGCTGTTTTAAGTTTGCAGAGAACGCTGAAAACCTTGGACGGGCAAATGGTAGAACCTCATGATTTTACCGTGAAATTCTCAGGTTCACGCAGTCCTCATCAGTTGTTAACGGTCTGTGCCGTTCTGCTGATTGCAGGGGAAGATTCACTGAAAGGCTATCAGATTTGAATTGAAAAAATTAACATTCATAAAAATTAGATTCAAACGCAAAATAGTAAAGCAAACGCAAGGGAAATGAAATCAAACAAACTTTTAAGGAGTGTTGATTTATGGCTAACAAGAATATTGTTCCTGAAGCTAGAGAAGCACTGGATCGTTTTAAGATGGAAGCTGCATCTGAAGTCGGCGTAAACCTGAAGCAGGGCTACAACGGCGATCTTTCCACCAAAGAAGCCGGTTCTGTCGGCGGACAGATGGTAAAGAACATGATTAAGAAATATGAGGAAAGCATGAAATAACTTTCCGATTTTCTGCCCCTAAGTTGAATCATTGCTCATTGGAGCTAACGTAAAATAGCTTAAGAAGATCGTCTCAAAGCAGCCGTTCGGCTGCTGCGAGACGGTCTTTTTTTAGCATGTCGGATGCAAAAGCATGACCGGGAAAGCCGTAAAAAACACCGGCAATCCTTTAAGAGAAAACAGCCTTTCAAGGATAACCGGTGGTTTAGCATAAACTCAATTGTCTTTACGTCTCGTTTGCTTTTCTGCCGAATAGAACGAAATCATTAACGTGAAAAACACAGTCCCAGATGACATAGACATTGATATGCGCTTGGAGACTAGTGTGATTTAGCTATTTTTTGTCTTTCGTGTTTTTCGGCGAAGCGGCTTTCTGCGGATTTGAACATTTTCTGCCGGCCTAGGGGCAGGAACCGGATAAATATCACTATAGCTTTCCGCCTCATCTTCCGTAACAGGGAGGGAAGGTGTCAGGCCGGTACATTCCGTAGCCGAAGCAACTGACTGCTCATTCATAAAAGATACATCATCTTCAAGTTTCAGTCTTGGTTCATCATGTTTCTGATTTTCTTTATACTGCTCCATTCTTTTTACTCCTTTCTCTTTACTATTCTCTCCGTGTCCGGACCGTTTAAACCGGATTTTTAAATGAGACGGGCTGGAAATTTAAAAAGAAAATCCTCAAATCAGTATCCATACATTGCTCAAAAAATTTTCAAATGCGTTATCATGTTGCCGGTTGCAGCAGGTTTAGAAATAGCATATTGGAGAAATCATCCATATAGTTTTGTTTGGCAATCAACTGAAAAGCCGAATACAAGTCAGCTCTTCTCTCTTTGAGATCATACAATTTAGCTGTTATATGTGTAAAAAAAGTTTAAATTTTAACGAATCAAACAAAAAAATTGCAGTTAAATAATTGACAAACAATCTTTCACTCCCTATAATAGTTACCATTAGTAGCAACTATTCGGATCCTTTCAATGTCGATGTCGCTGCAAGTGCTTTTGCCCGGTGCTTGAATTGACCCTTTCAACCAATTACAATGGAGAAAACGAAAGGGGATGGTTGATGTGGAACGATTGATTCAAGTTCTGCGAAAGTTTAACTACACAGAGTCGGAGGCAAAGGTCTACGTCTCTCTTTTACAGTCCGGCCCACAGACCGGATACGAAGTTAGCAAGCATTCCAGCGTCCCACGCAGCAAAGTCTATAATGTGCTTGAATCGCTGATTACCCGAGGAGTGGTTGCCACAACACCCGGTGCTAAAACGATTTTGTACCGCGCGGAGCCGATTCAAAGAATTGCCGATCTGCAGAGAACGTTGGTAGAACAGGAAATCCGCGAACTGCAGCAGGAGGCTAAAAACCTGAGCGCTCCCCGCGATGACGAGCAGGTCTGGAAACTTTCCGGACACCGAAGCATTTTGGAAAAATGCCGGGAAATGATTTCCGCTGCCGAACGGGAACTGTTGATTCAGATCTGGACCGACGAACTGCCGGAATTAGAGCCTCTGCTGCTTAAAAAGCAGGAGGAACTGAACATGCTTGTCATTTTGTACGACCGGGAAGAAAAATACGACACCCGCCTTACAAAGATTTATCGGCACGGGTTCGAACAGGACAGAATTAGAGAGACAGGATTCCGATGGATCACCATTGCGGCCGATCAGAGAGAAATGCTGCATGCAACCATACAGAATGACAAGGCATCGGAGGCAATTTATACTTGCAATTCCAGCATGGTCTATTTTGCTGAAGAATATGTGCGGCACGATGCGTATTGCCTGCGAATTATAGACGCATTGCCGAAAGAAGTTCGCAGCGTGTTCGGTGACAACATGGAAAAGATTCGAGATGTGTTTGCTATCCGATAATATTTTTTGTGGAGGCACACCTTATGATCGTCAAAATCATTCTATCACTTGTTGTACTTGTTAATGGTGCATTTGCCGTAGTGTTTGTACGTGACTTAATCAAACACGGAAAAGAAACATTTGAAGAACCAGGAAATCCAATAGCCATCGCGCTTTCATCCATCGTAATGTTCTTTCTTTCCACTTTTGGCATTTCGGATTTCGCAATCAGTGCATCTCTGTATCCAAAGACCAAATGGGTTAGTGACAAAAAACTGCCCGGAACCATGAACACACAATGCGTGATTCCGGTGGCCGTGATGGCACTTGCCTATATTTCAAGCATCGACGTCAGTCTTGCAACACTCATCATCGCCATTGCAGCTCAGGTCATTGGCGCTTACATCAGCCCAAGATTTGTTGCAAAGGCACCCGTTAGGACCATTAAAAAATTCGTCATCGCCGGTCTGTTTATTGCAGCGGCCCTAATTCTCGCTGGTAAGATTGGCATTTATCCCACGGGAGGAACCGCAACCGGTCTGACTGGATTCAAACTGGTTTTACTGGGTGTGCTAAGTTTCGTATTCGGTGCTCTGAACAATATCGGTATCGGCTCCTATGCCTTAACCATGACAGCCGTCTACGCCATGGGTCTAAACCCGACAATCGCGTTCCCCATTATGATGGGCGCCTGCACATTCTCAGTTCCTGTAGGCAGCATGCAGTTTATTAAGCTAAACAACTATTCCCGAAAAATTACGCTGGCAACCTCCACTTTCGGTGTCATCGGCGTACTTGTCGCGGTGTTTGTTGTCAAGAGTCTAGATGTCAGCATTCTTCAATGGATTGTTTTGGGAATCATTATCTACAGCGCGGTCTCAATGCTGTTGAGCCTTCGTAAAACTCCCAAACAGGAACCGGTCGCTGAATCATAATACAGATTGCCGGCTTTCGTTTTAAAAAATCAACTCCGGGGAAACCCCTCCCATCTATGAATTGAGCAAAGGAGATTTTCAGCATGAAAATTGTAATATTGAAACAAGACGACATGAAAAAGGTCTTCACAATGAAAGATGCTATCCAGGCGGATAAAGATGCGTTGGAACTATATTCCTCCGGGAAAAGCAACGTTCCGCTTCGCGTCAATCTGGATGTTCCGGAGTATGAAGGACAAAGCCTGTACATGCCCGGATACGCTGCCGGCGCGAATGCACTCGGAGTAAAAATTGTTTCCGTTTACCCCAAAAACATTGAAAGAGGACTGACAAGTGTTCCTGCCACTATGGTTTTGGTAAATAACCAAACCGGTGAGGTGTGCAGTCTTATGGACGGTACATATCTTACCCGAGTGCGCACGGGAGCCGTTTCCGGCGCAGCAACGGATATTTTAGCAAGGAAAGACAGCAGCACTTTTGCCCTGTTCGGTACCGGTGGACAGGCAGAAACTCAGTTGGAAGCCGTCCTTACCGTTCGTCCCATCAAACTGGTCAAGGTGTTCGACATCAGCCCTGAACGCGCCTCGAATTTTGTAGAACGGATGACAGCAGCCTTTGGGGAAAAGTTTGGTGTGCAAATCATCGCCGCCAAATCATCGGATGAGGCCATTGCGGATGCTGACATTATCACCTGTGTGACTACCACCAAGGTTCCTGTATTCGACGGCAAAAAAGTGAAAAAAGGCTGCCATATCAACGGCGTTGGTTCTTATACACCGGAAATGCATGAAATTGATGAGTATACCATCACACATGCGGATAAAGTATATGTAGATACCCGCGACGGCGTTTTGAACGAATCCGGAGATTTGATTATTCCGATTAAAAACGGAACTTTCAGCGCGGAAAAGGTGACGGGCGAACTGGGCGAAGTCATCTCCGGAAAAGTTTTGGGTCGTTCTTCAGATGATGAAATCACAGTGTTCAAAACAACCGGCAGCGCCGTGCTGGACATTGTAACAGCGCGCCGCATCTATGAAAAAGCACTGGAAAAAGGCATCGACTCTGTTGTTGAATTTTAAGCTATCCATATTACTTTAGCAGAGATCCATATTTTGGCGCGACGCCACAAAAGGACACTGCTACATTTAGGGCTCCGAAAAAACTTTACTGTTTTTCCCGGAGCCCTATTTTTATGCATTAATCCGCTGATACCGTCCTCCACTTGCAAATTGCGCACTATGTGTTTTTTTCATGGCCTCACACAGTGACATGGTTGCGGATGTTCTATTTTTCGTTCATTACGCATTTTCGTATCTTTTCTACATGGTAAATTCATTGCCGTGACATTCAACCATTAAATATATGAGCCGATTTTTAGCACTTTTTGCTGCACACCTTAAAAATCTTAGGATTGAGTGTAAGGCACTGTGCATGTAAATATACAGAATGCCCTAGTTATTTCAGACTTGTTCATTAACGTTTGATGCCGTATGCAGCAGTTGTTTATCGGCTGTCAGATATACCGGCCTGCAGTTTTGGTGAACTAATCGCTTTAACTGGACATGAAGAAATGACAAGCGCGAGTTTCTCTGTATCAATACTTCCATCAATTTGTTTCAGAGCAGCTTTTCTATTCTTTATTTCAAATAACTCGGGATATTTTTTAGCACACAAGGAGCAGCCCATGCAGGCGGATCTGTTAATGGAAACGGGTTCATCATTTGTAATTTCACTTTCATTTTTGAGTGGCAGGTCCTCGTCTTTCACAATTTTCGCCGTAATAAAGGAAAAAATGATAATGGCAATAACAGTAAGAACCCAACGAACAGCCATAAATTGAAAACCCAAAAATTTTAACTCATTTAAAAGCATAGGTACTTTGATGACCGCCCAAGCGCTTAAGATAATAACTAAGTTTCGGATAGAGGCGCCTTTTTTGTAAAGCATGACACACAGCGGAAATGCCGCATAAATTGGTCCCGCGGAAATACTTCCAAGTATAAGGGAAAAGATTACGCCCTTTGTTTTGGCTTCTTCTCCAAGAAATTTCATAATTTGTTCCTTAGGCACCCATGTATCCAAAAGTGCTGTTAAGACGAAGATAACCGGCATAATCATAATCATTTCTTTTATGTAATAAGCGCTGTTTTTCACCGAATTCATTCCCATGTCCGGCCTGAAAATAAACAAGGTAATATATGCGGCAGCAATAATGATAATAAACAGATTATCCTTTGCTTTATGCAGAATCTTCATAACAACACCCCCATGCCAAGCGCAATTACAATAGCAAAAGCAAAACTTAGACCATTCCTCACAGCGGTAAATTTCAGACCGAACTCACGTCTTTCAAGCGGGAAAGTCACGATGCCTACCATGGTAAGCGTTGTTAAAAATGCGACTGAGGGAATGATGCCCACTCCTGCATTTACGAGTGTACCGACGAGTGGAAAAGCGATAAAAGCGGGAATCAAGGTGATTGTTCCGAATGCAGCGGAAATAACAGTAGCTAACGGCAGCGATTGTTTGCCGATAAATTCAGATATGCTTTCAGGCGGCAAAATCGTTAAAATTAATCCTATGAGAAATATGATGGATAAAATACTCCCTAACATTCCCTTTCCCAAACCAAACGCCATCTTCAGTGCCTGCTTTGTTTTTTTCTGATCTTTGACCAGTGAAATCATCAAGAATAGGGCTGTTCCAACCCACATTGACAATGTCAATATGTCCATACGATACCTCCTATACATTTTTAAAAAATTATAAGAGGTATTTCGGAGCAAAAATAGACACCAATGTTTCTTTTTGGTATGATGGTTGAAAAGGGGTGATGAATATTAACATTGAAGAAATCAAACAAATCCCTTTACTGAAAGCAATCGATTTAGATGCTTTAAAGGAGTGTTTTTCAAACAGACAGATATTGATTCGGCATTATCATAAGGGAACAACCGTACATCATCAGCATGAATCTTGTACCGCGCTTGATGTTGTACTCTCCGGAAGTCTTGTTGCATATTCCTTGTCGGAAAACGGTTCTGCAATGAATCTGTTTGAGTTTCATAAAAACAGTATCATCGGTGCAAATCTGCTATTTGCTGACCATAATACCTATCCGCTAAATATTTACAGTCTAACCTCTTGCAAACTGCTCCATATAAACAAAAACACCGTTATGGAATTTTTGCACAATTATCATTTTGTCATGCAGTATGTCAAATCCCTGTCGATAAATTCCCAAGGGATGAATCAAAAAATCACAATCATGTCGCAAAAAACGCTTCGGGAAAATCTTTTAGATTACTTAAAGCAACAAGCTATGATACAAGGAACATCAAAAATTATCCTTCCGATTAGTAAAAAACAACTTGCCGATTATCTGGGCGTCCAAAGACCTTCTTTGTTTCGGGAATTAAAAAAACTAAAGGACGAAAAACTCATTGAAGTTGACAATCGGATAATAACACTTCATCTCCAAACCTAGCAGGCATATGAAAACACTAATGCTTTCTCATCAGAATAATGCATACCAAAAATAAAAGTCCATAGTGATTTTTCCCTTATGGCGGCATGAAGTTCTTACACCCCAAATCCACCATGCAGGGTAATCACTATGGACTAAAACAATGAATATCCGGTTCTATATCAAAAATCTGTAACACACAAAGCAGCAGCGGCTTTTGTCCGAATAAAGGAGATGGAGAAACGCAACGCTCCCCTGCACTCCTGATTAGTGTTACGGAATAGAAATTTGTTTGCCGCAATAACCATGGCCTTTATATCAATGTGAATGAATCTCACTGATTTTTGCACGCAGCGGCAGAACAGAGGACGGTGCAACCGACAGCTCATCAATTCCCATTTTGACAAACGTTTCAGTAAGTGCTTCATCTGCGGCCAATTCTCCGCAGATACCGATCCAAATACCCGCTCTGTGCGCGTTGTCCGCGGCGGTCTGAATCAGGCGAAGCACTGCTTTGTGATGGGGATTGTGAAACTGTGACAGCGTCTTATTCTGACGGTCAACTGCCAATGTGTACTGCGTCAGATCATTTGTACCGACGCTGAAAAAGTCCACCAAAGGTGCAAGTTCATCACTGATAATCGCTGCAGCAGGGGTTTCTATCATGATGCCAATTTCCACATCCGGATTAAATGGAATTTTCTGCTGCTGCAATTCATCTTTCACTTCGCCCAAAATTTTCTTAACCTGCATTACTTCCTCCACAGAAGTAATCATCGGCAACAAAATTGCAACCTTTCCATAGTGGGAAGCACGGTACAGCGCGCGAAGCTGAGTCTTGAAAATTTCAGGTCGAGTCAGGCAAATGCGAATTGCACGCATACCCATGGCCGGATTTTCCTCTTTTGGCAGGTGAAACGAACTTGCTTGTTTGTCCGCACCGATATCCAATGTACGAATGACGACTCTTTTTCCGTTCATTTTCTCCACAACAGCACGATATGCCTGAAACTGTTCTTCTTCCGTAGGCAAAGTGCTGCGTTTCAAAAATAAAAATTCACTGCGGAACAAACCGATTCCCTCGGCGTCGTTTTTTAAAACGGCTTCCATATCCTGCGGACCACCGATATTGGCATATAAATCCACAGTACGCCCGTCGGCGGTAACGGTTTTTTGGCCGCGAAACTGCTCCAAGTACTCCGCAAATTCCTTCTGCCTGTGCTGTTCCTCGGCCAATTTTTTTGAAACAACGGCATCCGGTTCAATAAAAATCTCACCTGTGGAACCATTGACAGCAATGGTTTTTCCGTCATATTCAGAAAGCGAAATTCCATCTACACCCACCACGGCGGGAATTCCCATCGTACGAGCAAAAATCGCTGTGTGGGAAGTAGGAGAACCGCAGGAGGTCACAATGGCCAAGACCATTTTGGGATCAATCTGCGCCGTTTCGCTCGGGGTAAGATCATCCGCACCTAGGATGCACGGTTCAGCTCCGCCGACAAATTCCGCTCCGCTGCCGGTCAAAATGCCGATAACTCTCTCAGAAACATCCTTTACATCCGTAGTACGCCCTCGCATATATTCATCATCCATGGCCGCAAAAAGTTCCGCAAATTGGTTAGCCGTCTCCTGCACGGCATATTCAGCGCAAACCCCTTCGTCTTGAATCATGCCAATAATCGAATCGTTAAAATCCAAATCTTCCAGCATCATTTGGTGAATCTGAAACAATACTGCATTTTCTTTTCCAAGCTTCTGCTCTGTTTGTGTGTATAAATTTTGAAGTTGTTCAATTGCTTTAGCCTTCGCATCCTCAAAACGTTTGATTTCGGTCTCTGGGTCTGTTACCGCGCGCTTTTCTACAGTGGGCACTTTAGCAGCGCGGAACCGCAGCGTTCCAATCGCCACGCCGCGGCTGACTCCTATTCCGTTTGCGGTGGTCATAGTATCAATACCTCATTCTTTTATAGATTTTCGCTTAAAAACTTTTTCAGACCCTCAGCGGCTGCTTCTTCATCCGCTCCACTAACCTGTACGGTGACTGTATCGCCCTGTTTTACATTAAGCCTCATTAATGCAAACAGGCGTTTCATATCCGCGCTTTTTTCTCCGTGCAGCATGGTAGTGGAAGATTGGTACGACTTTGCTTGTTGGACTAATAGTCCCGCCGGGCGAGCATGTATCCCGTTCTCTTCTTTAATCGTATATTGAAATTCCTTCATCAGTCAAAATCCCCTTTCATATATGTTGTCAAGTATACACTCGAACATGCAATGTGCTTAAAAACAATAACTGGGCCGATTGGAAAAAGATTCTTATTCAATCCGTAAGATTTCTTCTCCCATTTTTGCAGAGCCCTTTTTCAGCAGCTCAATTGACTTGCAATCATCCGAATTGGCAACAATCACCGGAGTAACCACGCGGTATCCTGCTTTTTGGACAGCCTCTATGTCAAAAAAGCCGATTAGGTCACCCTTTCTTAAGACGTCCCCTTCTTGAACTTTAATGTCAAAACCTTTACCGTTGAGCTTAACGGTATCGAGCCCCATATGGATCATTAGTTCCACATTCCCGCTTTTTAAATTGACTGCATGCTTGGTATCAAAAACTGTTTCGACAGTGCAATCGAACGGTGCAACAACTTTTCCGTCTGAAGGATCAACCGCAAATCCCTGACCCAGCAGATATTCCGAAAAAACACCGTCCCCGATTTCCGGGAGTTCCATAATTCTGCCGTTCAGCGGCGCATAAACAATCGTTTGCTGGCCGGCAGATGTGTTTTGTTCTGTTTCTTTGCTCTGTTTGGCGGTATTTTCCGGTTTTCCAACCGTCTGTGCGGGCGATTTCGGCTCTTCCGTTGTGACGTCCGATGCAGATTTTGCCAAATAATCATCCAAATTCGATTTTATAACGGTAACTTTCGGCCCATAAACAACTTGAATACCGGTTCCTCTGTGAATTACACCGGCTGCCCCGGTGGACTTCAGAATATTGTCATTTACAAGTCCGGAGTCTGCCACAGTAATTCTCAATCTGGTTGCGCAGCAGTCTACATCTTTGATATTTGCTTTTCCTCCAAGCCCTTTTACAATAGTGGCTGAAAGTTGATCACTGTCATGTTTTTTCTCTTCTTTAGATGCGTTTTTCTTTTTTTCATAATCAGCGCGGGTATACAATTTGGTTTCTTCGTCGTCCGACTCTTTACCCGGTGTCTTCAGGTCAAATTTTTTGATGAAGAAGCTGAAGATAAAATAGTATACCAAAAAATAGACAATTCCAACAGGAAGAATCCAAAGCCAAGAAGTTTTGCTGTTTCCCTGCAAAATGCCAAAGAGGAATAAATCGATAAATCCTCCGGAGAATGTAAGGCCAACCGCTATATTCAGTGCTTGCGCAATAGCATAAGCAAGGCCTGCAAGGACTCCATTAATGGCATATAAAACAGGTGCAACAAAAATAAAAGAAAATTCGATTGGTTCGGTAATACCGGTCAAAATGGAAGTAAGAGACGCGGAGAGCAACAGCCCGTATACTTCTTTTTTCTTCTCCGTACGTGCACAGCGATACATTGCCAGCGCTGCACCCGGGAATCCAAAAATATAAAGAATAAACTCTCCGGTGAAAAACCTAGTTGCCAATGTGGAGAAATGCGTTGTTGTGGGATCGGCCAGCTGCGCAAAGAAAATATTCTGCGCACCGATAATTTCCTGTCCCGCAACCTGCATAGTTCCGCCGATGGCTGTTTGCCAGAAAGGCATATAGAAGACGTGGTGCAGGCCAAATGGGATTAACAGTCTCTTAATCAGCCCGAAGAAGAACGTTCCGATGACTCCGGACTGTGCTACTAAATTGCTCAGCACATTGATTCCCACTTGGACCGGCTGCCAAATATAAAACATGAGAATACCCACAAAAGCAAAGACTACTGTGCTGATAATGGGAACAAAACGGGTACCTTGGAAAAACGAAAACGCCGCGGGAAGTTCTATCTTGTAAAAACGGTTATGCAGAGCGGCAACGCCCAGCCCGACTATAATGCCGCCGAGTGCTCCCATTTGAAATGTTGTCATTCCCAACAGGGAGCATGTTGCACCGTTGATAAAGGCTTCCGCACCGCCATGAATTGAAATCATTCCGCTGATTGCTGAATTCATAATAAAAAACGCAATCATCGAAGAAAGCGCCGCAACCGCTTTTTCTTTTTTTGCCATCCCAATACCTACGCCGACAGCAAAAATCAGAGGCAGGTTGGTAAAAATAGCATTACCGCATTGTGCCATAACGGTCAAGATGTTGTATGGAACCGTGCCCGGCCCCATGATTCCTAACAGGTTGTACGTTTCCAATGTTGTTTGATTGGTAAACAAGGCACCTATGCCGAGGAGCAGCCCGGCAACTGGCAGAACAGAAATCGGTAACATAAAGGAATGACCGATTCTTTGCAGTACGCCAAAAACTTTATCTTTCATTTTCATTCCTCCAAAATATGTTCAACGGTTTAATAACCAATGGTTATTGTGCTCAAAATGATCAGATAAAAACAAAGACCGTAAACAGCTTTGTGCCTTTGGTAAGCACATAGCTGTTTGCGGTCTTGCCCTTAAGAAAAGGTCACAAGCCAATATATCATTTTCAGATTCAGTACTACTCTCTTTTATGAACCAGTTTGCCCAAATGCACCATCAAAAAAAAGATATCTTCATTAGAAAGCAAATGCCCAAAGTTGCTTTGAATATAACTTTGAATCTGCTTTGCGCACAGGTACTCCTTTTTGTATTTACCCTGCGTAAATTTCTCAACCATCATTTCAAAATCGCTTTCGTCTTCGCTTTTTGTCTCTCCTTTAAAAATACGCTGTCCCAAAAATTTTAAATGCGTGATAAAACGTCCATAGGCCAAAGTATCTTGGTCAAATGAAATATGATAATTATCTTCAACGATTTTGAGAATTCCTTCTATCATTTTCGTAATGCTCCACATATCGCTCATCCCGGTCTCCAGCTCGGCATTAACGATATGCAGCGCAATAAAGGCAGCCTCATCTTCTGAAAGTTCTATGCCCAATCTATCCTTAATAACTGCAACCGCATATTCTCCTTCTTTAAACTCGTCATGATAAAAATTTCGGATTTCCCAGAGCATTTCGTTTTTATATTCCAAACCGTTCTTTTTTCGCTCCAGTGCAAAACAAAGATGGTCCGTTAAAGTAACATAAATATTTCTGCTTAGCTTCTTTCCCAAATGCCGCTGTATATTTTCTATAATCTCAGTGCAGACGGAGATATAATTTACAGGCATGCTCTCAACCAATTCGATTAGATGATTGAGCTGTTTGGGCGTGTCCATCCGATAAATTTTCTCAATTTTTTCTTCAGGAATCAAATCTCCCTTGGTTTTATGAAACCCTATTCCAAGCCCTCTGACTATAATTTCTTGATTGTTCTCATCTTTTGACATCACAAAATTATTATTGATCACTCGGGCGATTTTGTACATAGATGGTTCCTTTCTTTCCCGCTGCCATGCAACGTTGAATGTGCTGTCCATCATCCCACGGAAGATCCATGCAATTTCTGTAAAAAAAAGACCAACATTGCAAATCCATTCTTTTAGATACATTAGATACAATGGATTTACCACAATGAAGGTCCTGCCTAGTCTAACTAGTCACAGTCATATTCATATAGCTCTCATATGCTATCACATTATCTTTAAGTAATCAATACCGATACAGAAATTTATGCAACACTCACAAATCACCTCTTTGCAATTTGTGGTTAACATCTAGCTTATTTAGCAACTTTCCTTTTCTTCAGCTAAACGAATGCCGAAATCGTTCTCTTGGCCGCAATCGATCAAAAGACTCACTTATCATGGAGGTCTAAAAAGAACAGAGTATATGAGCCATCCGTAAAAAGGATTGACTGAATATACTCTGTTCTCAGTATGGGGTTCTCTTATATTCGATTCATCAGATCTGTTGAAATCTGTTCATCTAGGGATCATTAAGACGCATCGGCTGCGGAAAGCTGCCCGGATTGATGCTTAATCTTATGTTTGTTCGCATAGGCGGTTAGAATGAGAGTAAGAGCACCGTCTCCTGTGACATTGCAAGCAGTTCCAAAGCTATCCTGCAGCGCAAATATGGTCAGCATTAATGCAGTTCCGGTGTTATCAAAGCCCAATACGCCGGTGATTAAGCCAAGCGAAGCCATAACCGTTCCGCCGGGGACACCCGGTGCACCTAAGGCAAAGATACCAAGCAGCAAGCAGAATAAGATAAGAGACGCTACACTTGGAAGTTTGCCATATAACACTTTGGAAACCGTCATCACAAAAAACACTTCAGTTAAAACGGAACCACACAAATGAATATTTGCAAACAGCGGAATTCCAAAGTCGACCATATCACTGCGCAATACACTGGATTTATGAGCACATTTTAAGGATACTGCCAAAGTTGCAGCAGAGGACATTGTTCCCACTGCAGTCAGGTATGCAGGTCCATAGTGTTTCACAACCTCAATAGGATTCTGCTTCGAATAACCGCCCGCAATCGAGTACAAAAGTGTCAGCCAGATGAAATGTCCGATTAGGACGATAACGATAACTTCCAAGAAGACCGGCAGCTGCTTTGTGATACTGCCTTCATATGCCAGTGCACAGAATGTTGTCGCGATGAAAAAAGGAAGAATCGGAATTACAAATTTTGTGACAATCTGAAGAACAATATTCTGGAATTCGTTGAGCAGCTTGATGGTGGTTGAAGAATTTGTCCATACGGCTGCGAGTCCCAAGAAGAACGAAAAAACCAAAGCACTCATAACGGACATAATCGGGGGAATGGAAAGCTGGAAAATAACTTCCGGCAATTCTTTCAGGCCTTCCGTATTATCCGCTATGTTTAAATGCGGGATAATACCAAACCCTGCTCCCATTGATGCAAAAGCAGCTCCAACGGAAGAAACATATGCAATAATGACGGCAACAATCAACATTCGGGACGCATTGGAGCCAAGTTTTGTAATGGACGGAGCAATAAAACCAATGATAATGAGCGGTACACAGAAATTGATAATTTCACCAAAAATAAATTTTAATGTAACGATTACATTCATCAAAGACTCGTTTGCCACAAGACCAAGAACGATACCAAATATGACACCCAACAACAATTTAAACGGCAGACTGCTAAACAATTTTTTCATATAACCCTCTCCCTCGTAACCCTAATTCATAAAGATTAAGCTAAATTTCTTTGCTTTTCATTTTACCATACTTTTTCACAAAAAATCACATAAAATTTTTTGCTTTAGTTAGCCAAATTTTTATGCAGCGGTTTTTTATTTTTGCGAATCATCATTTCAAGAATGAGTGAGTCAATAGATACGGAACCTTTATTTCCGAGTGTTGCGAAATTTTCAATGCTTTTTTCCACATCTTCTTCAATAATTCCATCTGTATTTTGAATGCGCAGCCCTTTCATTGCCATAAATGCTGCCTGCATAGCTGCACTGGTGCAAGTGCTGATTTTTAAGGCGCAGTCTGCCTTTGCCCCATCGCACAGCATACCTGTCACATTACCAATCATATTCTGAATAGCATAACTGATTTCTTTGAGTCCGCCTCCCAATAAATAAGTGACTCCGCAAGCTGCACCGGTACCTGCCACAGTAGCACCGCATAAAGCCGAAAGCCTGCCGAATTTCGACTTAATGTAAATGGCAATTAAGTTACTCAGTGTTACCGCACGGATTAACTTGTCCTCCCCGGATTTCAGCCATTTAGCGGCTGCCACAACCGGCATGGTAGTAGTTATTCCTTGGTTTCCGCTTCCGGAATTAGAAACCACTGCAAACGGCGCACCCGCCATTCGTGCATCTGCGGCTGCGGTGGTTACACAGACTGCATTGGAAATCATATCATTTCCCCGGATTCCGTTTTCCAACTCTTCCCGAACCGTTTTCCCGATTTTCAGTCCATAGTCATGTTTTAGGCCCTCTTCGGAAATGGCAGTATTGACGGAGATGCTCTGCCGGATAATATCCAGCGGGTCATTTTTCGGATCAATCATCTGTACAAATTCAAAAATTTTTTCGACGGACAGTGTACTTTGAATTTCTTCGGGACTGACTCCACCTGCTTGGGTACAACACCCTTTGTTTTCAAAAAGCGTTTTTCCATCTTCTTGCACCAACACAATATTGGTATGGCCGCCTGAAATGACTGCTCTGGCCGTGTGATGGGCACTATGCAACACAATGTCAACATACAGCTTTTCCGGTATTTTCGCTACTTCCACTTGAACTTTTCCGGATTCCACAAGCTTTTGCGCCTGTGTATAAACAGCTGGGTCAACGCCTGTAATCACCTGCAGCTTTTTTTGTGCATTTCCGCCCAATGCCCCGATTGCAGCAGCATATTCCATGCCGGTAAATTTTGTTCCAGGAATGCCTGCGGCCATTGCGTTTTTAATCATGTTTCCGCTTGCGGAAATGCAAATATTTTCTACCGCTTCTCCTGACAAGTGTTCGGCTGCCGTAGCAGCGGTGAAAGCAATAGCTGCAGGCTCGGTACACCCTGTTGCCAATTCCATTTCGCTGTTTAGAATATCAATGACTTTTTGTTTGTTCATTTTCCAGCCGCCCTTTCCCTCTCTTCAGAACAACATTGGTTTTAATTCTTTTCAATACCGTCTTTTCGGTATGCAACGGCTTCGATTTCTACCAGCGCGTCCTTTGGAAGTTTCGCAACCTGTACCGCAGATCTGGCAGGGTACTCTTGCGTAAAGAATTCGGAGTACACCTTGTTCATGGCTGCAAAATCATCCATGCTGTTTAAAAACACATTTGTCTTTAACACGCAATCTAAGCTTGATCCTGCTGCCAACAAAATTTCCTTCAGGTTTAAAAGAGACTGCCGCGTCTGCTCTTCAATTCCCCCTTTCACGAATTCACCTGTTTTAGGGTCAATCGGTAATTGTCCGGATGTAAAAATCAGTTTGTCATAAGCTGTTGCCTGCGCATAAGGTCCGATAGCTTTTGGCGCGTTGTCAGTATGTATAATTTGTTGTTTCATTGTAGCACCCCTTTATTCATCTTGTAATAAAAATTTATCATAACAATAATTATTTGTCAATATATTTTTTATTTAAACTTAATTTTTATATATTTTTCACAATCATTTCTATATTTTATTAGGCTGACAAAACATCATAATAATAATTTATTATATTGGACTGTAGCATTAGATGTTTGTAGTCCTTCGCGATACCAATAAAATCATAGGCGCAGCAACATTCTTAAAAATAGTGCGCTGGTCAAAAGGTATTCTGAATTCATTCGACTGCTCTTACACAACGGTTTTACCGAAGGGGTTAACAACAAGATTAAGGTTCTTAAACGCGATGCCTACGATTATGTAATTTTCGTCGCTTCGCAATCGTGTTCTTCACATATTCCATCATTCAAAACAAAATGGAGCAGCTTAATGCCGCTCCATTCGGTGTTTCCATTTTGGGTTACCCCAACTATTGACATAGAGCCGTTCTGATATGAAACCTTGATACCGTAAATCGGAAGCAACGCGGTAGCAAATTCGTAGCAATACGATGGTGTTAAAACGGATTTATGAAAAACGCGAAAAAAGGAAAACCCGCACAAATCTCTGAAAAACTCAGGATTCATGCGGGTTTTCGCTTGTTCTGTTTGGTGAACCATCGGGGATTCGAACCCCGGACACCTTGATTAAAAGTCAAGTGCTCTACCAACTGAGCTAATGATTCATATTTCGGACTGCCCTCTGCGCATAGGCCGCCGCGGGCGGTCCTCTGGCTGGGCTGGCAGGATTTGAACCTACGAAATGACGGAGTCTCTGAAAAACTCAGGATTCATGCGGGTTTTCGCTTGTTCTGTTTGGTGAACCATCGGGGATTCGAACCCCGGACACCTTGATTAAAAGTCAAGTGCTCTACCAACTGAGCTAATGATTCATATTTCGGACTGCCCTCTGCGCATAGGCCGCCGCGGGCGGTCCTCTGGCTGGGCTGGCAGGATTTGAACCTACGAAATGACGGAGTCAAAGTCCGTTGCCTTACCCCTTGGCTACAGCCCAATCTATCAATACGTTGCAATCATATTGCAACCGTATTTCTTAAAATATGGGGTGGAAGATGGGATTCGAACCCATGGTCTCCAGTGCCACAAACTGGCGCTTTAACCAGCTAAGCTACATCCACCATACAGGAAGTGGCGCGCCAAAAGGGATTCGAACCCCTGGCCTACTGCTTAGAAGGCAGTTGCTCTATCCAGCTGAGCTATTGGCGCAAAAATAAATGGAGCGAGTGATGGGAATCGAACCCACGCGACCAGCTTGGAAGGCTGGAGTTCTGCCACTGAACTACACTCGCTTATCAGCGACGGCTATTATTATAGCACCACTCAGTGGCAGTTGTCAAGAACAAATTTACATTTCTCCGGCCTTTTTTTTATTTTTCGTGTTCTTATTGCAGAACTTGCAGTTGAATGCCGTTTTCATCGTCAGCTGTCACCGCAATGCCCGTAAGTGAATCACTGCCGTTTTCCACTAAAAGGCTGGTGATTTTATCCTCCACTTCTCGGCGGATTAGATTGCGCAAATCCCTCGCACCACTTTTTCCGCCAATCGCATGCTGTGCAAGCCATCTAGTAGCTTTTTCATCATAAACAAACCTAGTGCCGCGCTCTTTGAGTGTATCAACATACTCATTCAGCATTAAGTGGGCAATTTTTTCAAAATCGTCTTCATTCAACTGGCGGAAAACGATAATTTCATCCACGCGGCTGATGAACTCCGGCCTGAGAAAGTCAGAAAGAGCCTTCATGACCCGCTCACGCGTTACATCAGCGTCATTGCGGGCAAATCCAAGCGTCCCTTCTTTCCTCTCGCTGCCGGCATTTGAAGTCATTACAAGCACAGTATTTTCAAAGTTGACATTTCTGCCGTGTGCATCGGTAATATGGCCCTCATCCAAGATTTGCAAAAGAATATTCATCACATCCGGATGAGCTTTTTCTATCTCATCGAACAAAAGGACAGAATACGGGCGGCGGCGGACCTTTTCAGTCACCTGACCTGCCTCATCATATCCCACATATCCCGGAGGAGAACCGATAATGCGCGAAACCGAATGTTTCTCCATAAATTCCGACATATCAAGCCGAATTAGTGTTTCCGGGGTATCGAACAGTTCTTCGGACAAGACTTTGACCAGTTCCGTTTTACCGACGCCCGTCGGCCCAACAAAGATAAACGATGCTGGCCTGCGGCGCGGACTAATCTGGACTCTGCTGCGGCGAATAGCGGCAGAAACAGCCGCTACTGCTTCCTCCTGTCCAATTACTTTGCTGTTGAGCACTTGTTCCAATCCTGCAAGCTTTTTCAGTTCGCTTTCTTGGATTCGGCTTGCGGGAATCCCCGTCCAAAGTTCTATGACATGAGCGACATCTCGTTCCTCCACTTCTGAGCCGAGAGCCGCTGGGGCAAGTTCTTTTTCTCTTAGTTCCAAACGAGAAATATTCATGCGGATTTCCGCAAGTTTTTTGTAATCTGGTTCCTCGCTGTCAGCCGTCAGTTCTTCCTCCTGCGCGTGCAGTTTTTCAAGTTCTTCGGCATTTCGGTCGTACTCTTCCATAGACACATTCCGCAGTGCAGCGCAGGAACATGCTTCATCCAGAAGGTCAATGGCTTTATCCGGCAAAAAGCGGTCATTGATATAGCGCTCTGACAATGTGACAATTTTCCGAACAATATGTTCCGGCACACGTACGCGGTGGAAGTTCTCATAATAGGATTTAATCCCGTTGAGCACGTTAATGGTGTCCTGAATGGACGGTTCCGCAATCGTCACCGGCTGAAAACGTCTTTCCAGCGCAGCATCTTTTTCAATATATTTGCGGTATTCATTGAATGTGGTGGCGCCGATGACCTGAATTTCCCCTCTGGAAAGAGCCGGTTTTAAAATATTAGCGGCATTCATGGAACCTTCCGCATCGCCGGTGCCTACCAAATTGTGGACTTCATCAATAAACAGAATAATATTGCCTTCTGTTTTAACTTCTTCCAAAAGCCCTTTGATTCGGCTCTCAAACTGGCCGCGGAATTGTGTTCCCGCTACCAGTGCCGTCAAATCAAGCAGGTGTATTTCTTTCTTGCGCAGTACGGAAGGAACTTCTCCTTTCGCAATACGCAGCGCCAAACCCTCTGCCACCGCCGTTTTTCCAACGCCCGGTTCACCTATCAGGCAAGGATTGTTTTTGGTCCTGCGGCTGAGGATTTGAATCACGCGCGCAATTTCCTTTTCACGGCCGATGACTGCATCAATTTGCTGTGCTCTTGCCTTAGCGGTCAAATTGGTGCAGTAGGCGTCAATGTGCTTGCGCTTTGTTTTATGCTTTTCCTTGGGAGATTTTTTAGAGGATGATCCGTTTTGAACCTGCTCCTGATTGTTAAATCCACCCGGATAAATATTCTGGATAAATGGAAACGTAGCCGCCCCGCCCGGCACAAAACCACTCAGAGCACTGTTAAGGTCATTTTTGACCCCATCAATGTCATCCTGATTCTCTGCGAGCATATCGCTCAGTTCGGCTTCCATCGCTTCCATCTGTTCATCGGTGATTCCCATTTGATCCAGTAGGTCATTCACCGGTTTTATACCTAGTTCCTTTGCACAAATCAGGCAAAGCCCACGGCTTTCACTCATATTGGTCGACGGTGTAAGAAAGACTACCGCTGGCCTTTTGTGGCATTTGGAACACATAATCATTTCAGCTCACTTCTTTTCTTTATCAATATATAATACCATAAAAAATCGAATTTACAAATACTATCTGTTTCTTTTTCTATCCATAACTTCCTGAATGTCTATTTTATATTTCGGATCGTCGGATCGAATAATATCGAAATAAATTTTTGCATACCGTATAAAAGCATAAACCATGAAAGCCGCAGTGATAGACAACAGCGTTACAGACACGTATAGATTTTCTATCCCCCAAATTCCTTTCAGAAGCACAATTGTGCCAAATGAGATATAAAAAAGGACAGTGGCGGTTTTTCCAAACCATTTGGAAGCGCCCGGACGCTTTTTCTTCCTGCTAATTAAAAATATTCCGGCGCAAACCATTAATGTCTCTTTTATAACAAAAATCGCTAAGAACGGAATCAGAATCGGCTGTTTCACCGCAAGGCATATTGCCACTGCCCCCTGCGTCAGCTTATCCGAAAGCGGATCCAACATCTGCCCAAGTTCCGTAATCTGGTGGCACTTGCGGGCAATAATGCCGTCGAGCATATCGGTCAAGCCGGAAAGGAGCAAAATTGCAGCCGCGTTCAAAATCTGATCCTGCGTGTAATAAACGACAAAAGGAATAATCAGAAAAATCCTAACAATTGTCAGGATATTAGGCACATTAAAGTTTTTGTTTCTGCTTTGCATTCCCGTTAACCTCATTCCAAATATCTGCTTGTATTAACGTATCAACCGGATTTTTTTCATCTATATATTGTAAAATTTTGGAGCTTCCGATTTTCTGCCATGCAGATTCGGCATTGGGGCCAATGGGAACTGCAAGACGAGTCAGCGAGCAGATGACAAAAACAATCGCAATGCCTTTCAGGAGTCCAAACGCACCGCCGAGCAGCGCGTTCACTTGGCGCAGCACCGGAAGGCTGAAAACATGATCTGCAGCTGAGGCAATAAAATGGACCAAAATTTCCAACACAAAAAACAGAATCGCTGCGGCTAAAATCTTTTCCAACACCGGATTAGATGGAAAATCGGGCAGTATTTTTACAATGTACGGCCCTGCCAGCGCAGCAAACCATCCCGACAAACGCACAGAAAACACAAGGGACGCTACAAAGCCGACCAGTTCTATGACCGACCGAACGATACCCCTGCGCAGGCCGGAAATAACAAAAATCACAACGATGCCGAGCAATGCAAAGTCATAAAAGACGCCCATTTTTAGCCCCCTGTCAGAAAAATAAATTCGTGCATAAAAGCAATATAACATAAAACTATCTTTTACACAAGGCACTTACGGTATGGAAATCATACGTATTTCTGAAACTCCAAGTATATATGCGGAGGTTTCGTCCCGCAATGCAATTGCTTTTGCGTCCCCGCCGGCGTTTACAGTACCTACAAGGCCGGTGGGGGATGATGTGTAAAAATAGACGTTGGAATCACAAAGCGCCGCTGCGGCCGAACCAAAAGCTGAAACCGACCGGATTGTTCCTTGAAGCGTGGGGGACAGAATTTTTTCACCCATCCGATTGAGAACAACCAAAACGGAATCATCGGCCCCGGCGTAAGGTGAAAGGCCCAATACCATCATCTCTGCAGAAGAACAGTATGCAGTTAGCTGCATTCCTTCGTAATTGTACTCTATTTTTTTGCGGGTATCCGCATCTATCATAACCGCTGCTTGATCTCCGAATGCGGTCACAACCGTATCCCCGTTCCATGAAACATCAAACAGCATGTTTCCTTCGAACACTGCAAACGGCTGCTGTGGTTTTTCGCTGTTTAAATCCAATAAATAAATCGCCGACTGCATAATGCCATTCGCCGCGTTGACACACGTAACAGCTGCTGTGCCACCATCGGGGCTAAGTGCAACCGCCGTAGGGTAATAATCTGAGAACCAGTAGTGAGACTGTTCTCGGCCGTCTGGCATATACGCAATCAGTTCTCCGCAGTATCCATCCGCCTCTGTGAGCAGTGCATATCCGCCTTGCCGTGCAAGTGCGCCTGCAATGAGATTTTGCTCCAAAGTAATTTGATGAAGCGGACGGGTTAATGTGTCCAGACGGCATTCACGACCGCCCAGATTATAAAGCAGCATGCGGTTTCCTGCCAGCTTGAGAACCGGATGATTAAAACTGTGCTGGCGAGACACAATCTCCTTTGCAGTGGAATTTAGCACCGTCAGAGATGTATCGCTTGCAAGGAAGATGTTTTTATCGGCTGAAAGGAAATTTTTTGGAGAAACAGATGTGCCGGCAATAGAGTATGGATATCCATCTCCAACACCCATGCCAACAACGCGCGACTGAATCCATTCTAAGACATAATTCGGAGCCAGATTATCCCGGTTCATCCAACCCAAAGTACCCAAAACGCATAAAAGCAAAATCAACGCAATTCGATATACCCACCGCGGCACCGCATGTTCCCCAAAAACATGCAGATTTCTTTTCGACCTGCGCGGAGGATGTTTTGCCGCATCAAACTCCACGGTATCGAAACGCTTTCCGTTTTCAGCCACCGAATTTCACATCCTTACAGCTTATAGAAAACCTTGTTCAGGTACAACCCCTGCGGCGGTGCGGTAGGCCCTGCCGCCCTGCGGTCACGCGCTGCTAAAATTCTGCTGATATCTTCCGGCTGCAGTTTACCTTCCGCAACCCGCAGCATGGTACCGACCATAATACGCACCATATGATACAAGAAACCGTCCGCTGCCACCGTAAAACTGACCGTACTCCCCTCTCGCTTCCACTGTGCCGCGGTCACCGTACGCGTCATATCGCCGCGCTCTCTTGCATCAACCGCACAAAAAGAAGTAAAATCGTGAGAACCAATCAGTTGGGACGCCGCCCGGTTCAGTCTGTCAATATCCAGCGGATACCAGTAGTGCAGTGCCCTGCCGACTAAAAAAGGATTTCGAATTTTTTCGTTCCAGATGCAATATTCATATTCTTTGCCTAGGCAGGAATAACGCGCATGGAATTCCTCCGGTACTTCCCGACAGGAAAGAACAGCGATGTCTTTTGGCAGAAAATGATTGAGCGCCCCCACTAGGCGCGCACATGGAATGGAATGTTCCGTGTGAAAACTGATGCAAAATTCACGTGCGTGGACAGCTGTATCGGTTCTGCTGCAGGCCTTGAGATTCGGCAAATCGCCAAGAATCCGCTGCAGCGCTTGCTGAAATACCTGCTGAACAGAAACAGCATTCTGCTGAATCTGCCAGCCGTGATAGTTTGCGCCGTCATAGCAAATGGTAAGCAGAAGATTTCGCATAACGCTCCTTCCTTATCTCAGCGCAGGCGGGAAATACAGCGCACAGAACAGCACTGCCGCACAAAACAAGGCTGCACCCACAGCTGCCGCTGCATCCAGCTTGGATAAATGCAATTGTTTCATTTTGGTGCGGCCTTCTCCGCCGTGGTAACAGCGGCATTCCATTGCCATTGCAAGGTCATAAGCTCTGCGAAAGGACGAAACAAAAAGCGGAATCAAAATCGGAATCAGCGACTTAATCCGCTGCATAAAACCGCCGCTTTCCAAATCCGCACCCCTAGCCTTCTGCGCATTCATAATTTTATCGGTTTCTTCGAGCAGTGTCGGAACATAGCGCAGTGCAATAGTCATCATCATGGCAATTTCATGCACCTTGATATGCAGCGCATTGAGCGGTTTCATCAGCCGCTCCAGCGCATCGGTCAGCTGTGTGGGAGAAGTTGTAAATGTCAGCACAGAGCTAAACAGAATCAAGCTAAAAATACGTGTGGCAACAAAAACGGCGTTGCTGATTCCACCGTTTGTAATGCGCATGGTAAAATTCATAAAATGCCAGCTCCACACGGTGGTACCGCCGCCATAAAACAAATTCAGCACAAATGTAAACGCAACAATGAATATCACGGCTTTTAAACTTTTCAGGTACTGGCTCAACGGAACACCGGAAAGAACCAGAACAATTGCCATCAATAACAGCATAAAGGCAAGGCCCTGAAAATTCGTAGCCACAAAAATAAACACAATAAAGACTAGGGTCAGCACAATTTTCATGCGCGGATCCAAGCGGTGTATCAGCGAATTTCCGGGATAATACTGGCCAAGCGTAATATCCCTAACCATGTGCGTTGCCCCCCTTCTTCAGCAGCGGCAAAAGCTGTTCCACAGCTTGATCTACAGTGAGAGATGCCTCAACCGGGCAGCCATGTTCCTTTAATGTCAGCAGAATTTTCGTAATCTGCGGAACACGCAGTCCAAGTGCCTCCAATTCCCGGCCTCTCGCAAATACCTTTTCGGTCTCATCGAGCATAACAGCTTTTCCCTTGTTCATGACCAAAACACGATCCGCCACACGCGCGATATCCTCCATACTGTGGGAAACCAAAATGACCGTGTTATGTCTTTCGCGGTGATATGCGCTGATTTGCGTCAACAGCATGTCCCGGCCGCGCGGATCCAAACCAGCCGTCGGTTCATCGAGAATCAGCACATCCGGATCCATCGCGATGACGCCCGCAATGGCGGCACGGCGTTTTTCACCGCCGGAAAGTTCAAAGGGGCTTTTTTCCAGCAGTTCGTCCGGCAGACCGACAAACCGCGCCGCCTGCCTTGCCCTCTCCTGCGCTTCGGTTTCCTTTAGGCCCATGTTCTGCGGACCGAAACAGATATCCTTTAACACAGTTTCCTCAAAAAGCTGATGTTCCGGATACTGGAACACCATGCCAACCTGAAAACGGACAGAGCGAATCTTTTTCGGCTCCGCCCAGATATCTTTGCCGTTAAGCAGCACCTGTCCGGAAGTAGGTTTCAGCAGGCCGTTAAACTGCTGAATCAGTGTGGATTTACCGGAACCGGTGTGCCCAATCAGCCCGAGAAATTCACCCTGTTCAATCGATATATTGACATGATCGATAGCGGTTTTGCAGAACGGAGTTCCTTCCCCGTAAAGAAAAGTCAAATCTTTCGTTTCGATGACTGACATTTGCCTCTCCTATCGTTTTAGTGCTTCAGCAGAGGCTCAAGAGCCTCCACACATTCTTCAATATTCAATACACCGTCAGGCAAATCAACACCGGCGGCTTTCAGGCGGTAAATGAGTTCTGTAGGCTGCGGAACATCCAAATGGTGCTCCTTGAGAAGTTCCACTTGAGAGAAAACTTCCTTCGGGGTTCCCTGTGTTAAAATCTTTCCGTCGTCCATAACAATGACGCGGTCTGCTCCGACAGCCTCATCCATATAATGCGTAATCAGAACGATGGTAATCCCTTTTTCGCGGTTGAGACGGTGAATGGTTTCAAGCACTTCATCGCGTCCGCGTGGGTCCAGCATGGCGGTTGGCTCGTCGAGCACAATGCAGTTCGGCTGCATCGCGATAATTCCCGCAATAGCAATGCGCTGTTTCTGCCCGCCGGACAGCTTGTACGGCGCATGCAGGCGGTAATCATACATTTCCACCGCTTTGAGTGCGTCATCCACACGCTGCCGGATAATCTCCGGCGGCACACCGAGGTTTTCCGGGCCGAACGCCACATCTTCCTCAACAATGCTTGCAACCAGCTGGTTATCCGGATTTTGAAGAACCAGTCCGACCCGCTGGCGGATTTCAATTTTTAAATCTTCATCGAGCGTATCAAGCCCATCGACATACACCTTCCCGCCGCTTGGAAGAAGCATGGCGTTAAAGTGTTTTGCCATGGTTGATTTTCCTGAGCCGTTGTGCCCCAGCAGCGCCACAAACTCGCCCTTTCGAATGCCCAGTGATACGCCGCGAAGCACCTCAACCGTATCCTCATTTTCCTGTGCCGCATAGGAAAATCTTACGTTTTCCGCCCTGATATACTCTTCCACGAATCTGGATTGCCTCCTTTTACCGCACCGCACTTTCGTTATCCACGGATAACTGCCTTAGTCTCTGTTTATATTCTTTTTTTGTAATCAGACCTGCTTGATACAAACTTTTCCATTGCTCCTTACTGCGGGAAAGATTTTGTACAGCAGGAACAACTTGTTGTGCAGGTTCTGTGTTCTCTGTCAATTCATTTGTAGATTCCGGCATTTGATGGGGATTTTGAAGCACTTCCGACGCTTCGCTGACCGCCGTAGTTTCGTCGGCGGTATCAACATCTTCATCGCGGGAAGATTTGCCGTGCTTTACGGCAAGACGGTAAATGAGATAACATATTAACGCCATGCCTAACACAGCAACCCATTCGATTGTCCATCCGCTCTTCCCGTAATCCTTCATTAATTTCGCAACGACAAAAAACAAGGTCACAAAAGCGGTGATTCCGCCTTTTTTTTCTTTCTTTTTCATCAAAGCTTCCCCCGTTTACTGCTGTTACTCAGACTGCCAAACAGCGGTGCCACCGCATGGCAAAACCAAACCGCTTTCAGTGACAGGAAGGCCAATTTCACTTGATGAAAGTTTTCCTCCAAACCGCCGGGCTACAAGAGTCCCCAACAAATATTCCATCACAGCGGGTGAAAGTCCGGCAGTATAGGAATTGACAAGAAAAAACAGTGGATTTTTAGACAGCAGTGGAACACAATTCTCAATGAGAGAATAAATCTGTTCCTCTAATTTCCAAACTTCCCCACCCGGCCCGCGGCCATAGGACGGAGGATCCATGATGATGCCATCATAGGTATTGCCGCGGCGCTGTTCTCGGCGGACAAATTTCTGGCAATCGTCCACCAGCCAACGCACGGGGCGGTCCGCAAGACCGGATGCGACAGCATTTTCCTTTGCCCAAGAAACCATTCCTTTTGAAGCATCTACATGGCAGACTGCTGCTCCCGCACTCATGCAGGCTAATGTGGCCGCACCAGTGTAACCAAACAAATTTAAAACACGAATCGGGCGGCCTGCCTTTCGGATGAGACCGGAAACCAAATCCCAATTGACAGCCTGCTCCGGAAAAATTCCGGTATGCTTAAATCCCATTTTTTTCAGGCGAAACACAAGTTTCCCGTAGCGGATGCTCCACACCTGCGGAACATTTCGGAACACCTGCCAACTTCCTCCGCCCGTAGAAGAACGCCGGTAGCGCGCATCGGCATTTTTCCACAGCGGGTTCTTTTTCGGCGTGTTCCACAGAATCTGCGGATCCGGCCGGATGAGGATAACATTTCCCCACCGTTCCAGCCGTTCTCCTGCAGAGGTATCAATCAATTCGTAATCCTTCCAATGTGCAACTCTCAATCCGTTCTCCTTGCCTTCCATGCCAAATTTTTTCAGGCGAGCCTGTCGCGGATGACACCGGCGACGGAATTGGCAATCTGCGCAATTTCGTCCTCGTCTTCCCCTTCAACCATTACCCGAAGCAACGGTTCGGTTCCCGATGGGCGCACAATAATGCGTCCTCTGCCCTCCATCTGTGCTTTCGCATGTTCCAGCGCTTCCTTGACCTGCGGGTCGGTGTAAAAATGAAGTTTTCCATTCTGATTGACCTCAACATTGACAAGTACCTGAGGATAGCGTGTCATAATGGTCGCAAGGCTGGAAAGCTTTGCTTCTCTCCGTTTTAAAATGCTGAGAAGCTGCGCAGCTGTCAGCTGACCGTCACCGGTTGTTGCAAAGTCATGAAAAATAATGTGTCCGCTCTGCTCTCCTCCAAAATTGTAGCCTTCCAGCAGCATTTTTTCCAGAACATACCGGTCTCCGACTTTAGTTGCCTCAAATTTGATGCCGTCGTCCTCGCAGAAACGGTTAAAGCCCATATTCGTCATAATCGTTCCCACTACGGTATTTTTCGCCAGCTTGCCGCGTGATTTGAGGTCTGCGGCGCAAATTGCCATAAGAAAATCGCCGTCTACCAAGCGGCCGTTTTCATCCACAGCCAAGCATCGGTCCGCGTCCCCGTCAAACGCAACGCCCGCATCCAGATGATTTTCGCCGACATAGCGCATAAGGTTTTCAATATGTGTGGAACCACACGCGTCATTGACATTGATTCCATTTGGATGGTCCGCAAGCATATGACATTCGGCTCCCAGTTCCGAAAACAGCAGTTCCGCCGTGCGGCTTGCAGAGCCGTTGGCACAGTCTATGGCAATCCTCATGCCCGTCAGTGCAAACGGCACGGTGCTTTTAACATGGTCAACATAATCACGTACGGTATTCGGTGCATCCGTCACACTGCCGATTGCACCGCCGATTGGGCAAACAGGTTCTTGGGTATGGTCCAAGACAATCGACTCAATCTGCTCCTCCAGCGCATCCGGCAGTTTATATCCGTCGCCGCTGAATATCTTAATTCCGTTAAATTCACATGGATTGTGGGACGCCGTCAGCATAACGCCGGCATCCGCCTTATATTTTCCCACCAAAAACGCAACCGCCGGAGTTGGAACAACACCCAGCCGCACAACATTAGCGCCCACACTGCAAAGCCCTGCCGTCATGGCAGCCTCCAGCATATCGGAGGAAAGGCGTGTATCTTTACCAATCAATATTTTGGGGTGGCGGTGGGTACTGTCGGTCAGTACCATGGCAGCCGCTCTGCCAATGCTCATGGCGAGTTCGCATGTTAATTCTTTGTTTGCAATACCGCGGACCCCGTCGGTTCCAAATAATCTGCCCATAAAATCTCTCCTATGTTATCGGTTTACCATATTTATATGTTCATATGGCAAACTCGTCTCTCATCAACTAAAATACTAAAACAATTTTTGCTGCCCTAAATCTTCGCGGCCGTTCCAATCAAGCCCCAAATGCTCATAAGCTGCCGGAGTTGCACAGCGGCCGCGCGGTGTACGGTTTAAAAACCCAATTTGCATCAAATAAGGTTCATATACATCTTCAATGGTGACAGCCTCTTCCCCAATTGCGGCTGCAAGTGTTTCCAGTCCAACGGGGCCTCCGTTATAAAACTGGATAAGTGCACGAAGCAGTCGGCGGTCGTTTGCATCCAGACCGATTTCGTCAACTTCCAGCCGGTCCAGAGCAATTCGCGCGGATTCCTGCGTAATAACTCCGCCGGAAATCACCTGAGCAAAGTCGCGAACTCGCTTTAACAGGCGGTTTGCAATACGGGGTGTTCCCCGTGAGCGCGAGGCAATTTCCAAAGCGCCGTCCGCTTCAATCGGAATCCCTAAAATTTTGGCACTGCGCGTCACAATCCGCGCAAGTTCTTGCGGAGAATACAGTTCCAGCCGCAGAACAACACCAAAACGGTCTCGCAGCGGGGCACTGAGCTGTCCGGCGCGCGTTGTCGCGCCCACCAATGTAAATTTCGGCAGCGGAAGATGGTACGATGCCGCCATCTGCCCTTTTCCGGTAATGATATCCAGCGCAAAGTCTTCCATTGCAGGGTACAGAATTTCCTCCACACTGCGGGAAAGGCGGTGTACCTCATCAATAAACAGCACGTCGCCGGGATTTAAGTTGGTCAGAATTGCCGCTAAATCCCCGGGTTTTTCAATCGCCGGACCCGATGTAATGCGCAAATTGACGCCGAGCTCATTCGCAATAATACCGGCCAGTGTCGTTTTGCCGAGGCCCGGCGGGCCGTAAAGCAGCACATGGTCCAGACTTTCTTTGCGCTGCTTTGCCGCTTCTATGAAAATAGAGAGGTTTTCTTTGACCTTTTCTTGCCCGATGTATTCCGAAAAACTCCTCGGGCGCAGTGGATTTTCAACCTCCGCGTCCTCCGGCTCATATTCCGGGGCAACTACTCGGTTTTCAAAATCGTACTCACTTGCGCTGTTTTGCTCGTAAATGTGTTCCATGTCTCAGCCTCCCCGTCAGCCCCCCTGCTTGCCGGTGTCAATTGTACGAAGCGAAAGGCGAATCAATTCCTCCACCGGCAAAGAGCTGTCAAATTGGGCAACCACTGCCGCCGCCTCCGAAGGCGAATAACCCAAAACGGACAGTGCCTCCACCGCCGCCGCGGCATGGGAAGCCGCAGACGGAACGCCCGCCGGCGGCGCTGCTGCCGCAGGTGCTGTTCCGCCGAGGTCTCTCACCCGGTCTTTTAATTCCAAACAAATGCGCTGCGCCAATTTCGGGCCAACGCCGCTTGCGCGGGTTAATGTTTTGCTGTCCCCCGTTGCAACAGCGGCAGCGACCTGTTCCGGCGTCAATTCCGACAAAATGGCAAGGCCCACTTTCGGCCCAACGCCGGAAACACCGGTTAACATTTTAAAACAGCTTAGCTCCGTCCGGGTGGCAAAACCATACAAATCGAGTGCGTCTTCCCGAACATTAAGTACTGTAAACAGCCGCGCCTGCTCACCAATTTGCGGCAGAGCACGCTGGGTATTCAGCGATGTAAAGCACTTGAACCCAACGCCGCCGCACTCAATCACAGCAATTCCGGGTTCCATATGACTCAGAATTCCATTCACACTGTAAATCATGATTCCTCCGTCATCTGCGGTTTCGGTTTCGGAGCAGTATCCCGCCCGAAAACATGGCCCGCCTTGTTGCCGAACCGGCCGCCTGACCGTGGCACACCGCCATAGCAAGTGCATCGGCGGTATCATCCGGTTTTGGCACTTCCTTTAAGCAGAGAAGGCGGCGCGTCATTTCCATCACTTGGGGCTTTTTTGCCTGCCCGTACCCGGTCACCGCAAGTTTTACCTGCAGGGGTGTGTATTCGTAAACACGTGCGCCTGACTGGTGTGCTGCCAGCAGGATAACGCCGCGCGCTTCTGCTACGCCGATGGCGGTTTTCTGGTTATTTTGAAAATAAAGCTTTTCTATGGACACCGCATTCGGATGCCATTTTGCTGCCACCGCCCGCACACCGTTGTAGATTTTTTCGAGCCTTACGCAAAAGTCTTCTCCGGCGCGGGTTTCTATGGCACCGTGTTCCAGCGGCACAAATCTGCCGCCCTGCGCTCGAATCAGCCCGTAGCCCACAATCGCGTATCCGGGGTCGATTCCGAGGATTACCATCGGCTTTCATCCTTCCGGAAAATATTCGTTTTATTATATCACAAATGCGGTTACTATGGAATACCACCGCATGAATTTGCATATTCTTCCCTTGTAGGACTACAATACATATTGGACAGTTGAGAAAAAATAAAAACAGAAATGGACACATCGGTTAAAATAAAGCTACACAAACCAAATCATACCGAAAGGAAGTGCCCATTTCTGCATGAATAGTGTAACACAAGACATGAAGTTTAGGCAATCCCTAATGATCTATGCTCAAAAGTACGGTGTTAGCCGTGCGAGCCGAAAATACAACAAAAGCCGTTCCTTTATCTATTTCTGGATGGCCCGGTATGACGGTACATTAGAATCGTTGGCTTGCCGGTCTAGGAGGCCTCACAGTCATCCAAACCAGCATACACCTGCCGAGTTAAAGCTGATTCGCGACATGCGGCGCAGAAATCCCGACCTCGGTATGATTGAACTATGGTCTCGGTTAAAAAAGCGGGGATACACACGATGTCCGGAAAGTCTGTTCCGTGTAATGCGCCGAATGGGAATGTTTCCAGAATCAAAACCAAAGAAAAAATATCAGCCAAAGCCATATGAGCAAATGACATATCCCGGAGAGCGCATTCAGATCGATGTAAAAGTTGTTCCAAAGCGCTGTATTGCCGACCCTGAGCTTCGGCTTTTCCAGTACACAGCTATTGATGAATTTTCTAGGCTGCGTTTTCTGGCAGCGTACCCTGAACAGAGTACTTACTCTTCTGCTGACTTTCTAAAACGAGCTGTCGAATGGTTTGCCCGGCGCGGCGTCCATGTGGAATGCGTTCAAACTGACAACGGTTTTGAATTCACCAACCGTTTTTCACCTTCCAAGAAACATTTGCTGACGTTGTTTGAGGCCACTGCCGCTAAACTTCATATTCGGCACAAGTTAATTCGTCCTTATACCCCTAGGCACAACGGGAAAGTGGAACGCAGTCATCGCGAAGACCAAAAACGCTTTTATGACAAACACCATTTTTACTCTTTAGCGGACTTTGAAAACCAACTTTCCATCTACTTAAGACGCTCTAATAATATGCCGATGCGTCCTCTTCATTGGTTGTCTCCTTCTGAATTTTTACATTCCCATACTGTCCAATATGTTTGACAAACCTACACCGCATGAATTTGCATATTCTTCCCTTTTGCTTCATCGACTTCATCAATGTGAAAAAAGCGTACATACTAAAGATATAAAAAGGACGGTGTTTTAGGTGCTGGAAAAAATCGAGCTGGACAAAAGTATTTCCAAACAAGAATATAAATCCCTTGCCAAGCAGCTGCGCAGGGAACTTTCTGCACTTCAGCAGCAGGTACTCAAACAAAAACTTCCCGTTATCATCCTTTTTGAGGGATGGGGCGCTTCCGGAAAAGGGGAATTGATTTCGGATTTGATTTTAAATTTTGACCCGCGATGGTGCACGGTTCATTCGGTAACGCAACCGACAAAACTGGAGCGGCGAAAACCCATTCTGTGGCGATACTGGAATTTCATTCCGAAAGCGGGCAGTTTCTCTGTTTTGGACCGCAGCTGGTACATGGATGTTTCCACTGCAAGGCTGGAAGAACGCGTGAGTACTGAAGAACTGACGCACCGCCTGAACAGCATCAATACCTTAGAACGCCAACTGACGGACGCAGGATATTTAATTATCAAATTTTTTATTCATATCAGCAAAAAAGAACAGAAGAAACGCCTGCAGATGCTGGCCAAAGACCGAAATACGCAATGGAGAGTAACGGAACAGGACTGGAAAAGAAACCGGCAGTATGACAAATACCGCGCGGCATTCGACGAAATGATAGGCTACACCAACACAACAGCCTCACCGTGGCATCTGCTTTCCGGAACGGACCGCAGAGCAGCCGCGCTCGATGTTTTCAAAGCCGTTATCGGGCGGGTTACGCAAGCACTGAATCGTCCCACAGTTAATCAGCCCATTAGGAAACCGATTTGGCCGGGCAGCTATTCATTCCTGCCGATGCCGAAGCTGTCAGAAGTTTCGCTTGACCGAACGTTAAGTCGGGATGAGTACCACAAACGGCTGGAAAAAGAGCAAAAGCGCCTCAGGCAGCTGCACAGCGAACTGTACCTGAAAAAGATACCGGTGATTTTGGCATTTGAAGGCTGGGACGCCGCCGGCAAGGGCGGCACAATCCGCCGAGTAGCAAAAGCACTGGATCCGCGCGGATACCAAGTGATTCCCATTGCCTCTCCCACCCCGGATGAAGCCGCACGGCACTATCTGTGGCGTTTCTGGAAAAATCTTCCCCGAGACGGCCATGTTGCCATCTTTGACCGCACTTGGTACGGCCGTGTTCTTGTGGAACGTGTGGAAGGATTCTGCACGGAAGACGAATGGCAGCGCGCATATCGCGAAATTAACGAATTTGAGCAGGAATTGTCCGACTGGGGAGCGGTAATTCTAAAATTCTGGCTGCAGATTAGCAAAGAGGAACAGCTTCGTCGTTTTCAAGCTCGGCAAAACAACCCTGAAAAACAGTGGAAGATCACTCAAGAAGACTGGCGCAACAGAAGCAAGTGGGACCAATATGAAACCTGTGTAAATGACATGCTCAAATACACCGCAACCAAAAATGCGCCTTGGCATATCATTGCCGCACAGGACAAAAAATTCGGACGAATTCAAACACTGGAGCTAATTAACAATGCAATTGAGAAAAAATGCGGTGAAAAACGTCCCCATGGGCAAAAAGAGGATTGATTTTTCTCCCCAAACAACGTATTATCAAAAGAAAAAGAAGTAATTTAAGTGGAGGTTCTTTGCAATGATTGGAATCATTGGGGCGATGGAGGTTGAAGTTCGGGACCTGCTGAACCTAATGCCGGAACAGACGTCTGAAACAATCAGTGGAATTGTTTACCATAAGGGAAAAATCTCGGGCATAGACTGCGTGGTCGCCCAATGCGGAATTGGAAAGGTGGCCGCGGCAGTCTGCGCACAAACCATGATTCTGCAGTATCACCCGACAGCTCTGCTGAATGTGGGCGTCGCAGGCGGAACCGGAAGCGGGGTAAAAATCGGCGATATTGTCATTTCCACTTCATTGGTCCAGCATGATATGGACACAACCGCGCTCGGAGATGAAAAAGGGTTTTTAAGCGGCCCAAATATCGTGCACATTCCGGCTTCCGATACTCTTGTCAATCACGCTGTTTCCGCTGCTCAAGAAGTGCTCAAGCCGTCAAAAATACATACGGGCATCATCGCAACCGGTGACCAATTTGTCTGTGACTCGGAACATCTGGGGCGCATTGCGGAAGAATTCGGAGCCTCTGCCTGCGAAATGGAAGGCGGAAGCATCGCACAGGTTTGTTATCTGAACAAGGTTGATTTTGTCGTCATCCGTGCCATTTCCGACAATGCCAATGAGCATGCCGCCATGGATTTTACGGAATTTGCGGAACAGTCCGCAAAAGAACTGACGGAACTTATCAAAAATCTTCTTCCAAAGATTTGAGAAAAAGGGGACATCGGCATGGAGGTAATTGATATTACCAGAGAGCTTTTCTCGTCTGCCCCTTACCCGGGCGACCCCGCTCCGCGCAGGGACATCATACGCCGCATGGAATTAGGCGATGAGTGCAACCTCTCCGGATTTTACGCCTGCTGCCACAGTGCAACCCATCTGGATGCACCACTTCATTTCATTCCGGACGGAAATTCCATTGACAAAGTGGAACTTTCCCGCTGTATCGGCCCGTGCAGGGTCATTCCCGCGCAGGGAATTTTAACTGGAAAGGATATCGACTCGCTTTCTCCCAAAAAAGGGGATAGGTTGCTGTTTCAGGGAAACGGAACCGCCTTTTTATCCCAAAGTGCTGCATTTGCGCTTGCCGATGCGGGAGTGTCATTAGTCGGCACGGACGCGCAGAGCATCGGCGCACCCGTGGATGAGAACGCTCCCCATGCGGAACTGCTCGGCGCCGATATTCCAATCCTAGAAGGGCTGAATTTGGCCGGCGTGGAACCCGGTGAATATCGGATCATCGCGCTGCCTCTTTTGCTGGCCGGTGCGGAAGCCTCCCCGGTGCGTGCCGTTTTAATCAAAGACTGAACCATATTAATAATAGCGGTAAACTGCCACAACTTTTCCTAGAATTTGCACGTTTTTAGAATAAATCGGCTCAAAATCCGGATTTTCCGGCTGGAGACGGACACGGTCCTTTTCGCGAAAGAGGCGTTTTACCGTCGCTTCGTCCTCAATCAGTGCAACGACAATTTCCCCATCCATCGCGGTATTCGTTTTCAGTGCGACCACAATGTCGCCATCCAGAATTCCGGCATTCTTCATGCTTTCGCCTTTTACGTTCAATGCAAAATATTCTTCATCTTCCGCATGTCTTCTCGGGGAATACGGCAGATATCCCTCTATTTCCTCCACGGCGAGAATCGGATTTCCTGCGGCGACCCGTCCAAGAATCGGCACCCGAACTGTTGGCTGCTCCCCTGCCAGATGAATAGCGCGGTTTAACCCTCGGTCACGGGTAATAAGTCCCATCTCTTCCAATGATTTCAGATGTGCGTGCACGCTGGATGTGGATTTTAAGCCCGTTGCTCTGCAAATTTCTCGGACAGTTGGCGGAAGCCCGCTTGCCAGCCGGCCTTTTAGGTAATCGTAAACCTTTTGTTGGCTTTCTGTCAGCATCCCGCATCACCTTCCCATTTGATACATTAAATTATACCATAATCCAGCAGAATGTAAAAACAAACGTTTGCAATATAAATAGATTCAAAGAGAAGGAGAATGGGCCAATGCAAAACTGTAAAATGAGCGGAATGAGCGAAAATGTTATGTAGAAAAAGGCGGCTATCCGCCGCCCCCCCTACTGTTCATCGTCTTTCTGTCTATTGTACCGTGATAACTGACACCGGACAGCCGTTCTGTGCTTCTATCGCTTTTTCTTCTGCCTGTTGTGGTACATCCTCCTGGTGAACCTCCGCTACCCCGTCTTCCGCCATGCGGAAAACTTCCGGGCAAGTTTGCGCGCACAAGCCACAGGAAATGCAGCCGCTTCTGTCAAGACTTGCTTTCATATAGAAATCCCCTTTCAAAAATTTAAGATATTTTATATTTACCTTTTTTCAGTGATAAAATACAAAAACAAGATTTCAATACTAAAGTAAAGGCATCTCTCTGGCCTGTGAATCAATTTATTTTCTTTATTTTAATTTTCGGAAAAAATTCAAATAGTATTCATAACTCATTCACAACTTTTTTGTGCAGGAAAGATATAATAAAGACGTAATCAGAGAGTCGGAGCCGCACCGCTCTTTGATTCATGTTCTACCCTCCTCAATATACCCCTCAAGCTAATGAAATCGAACCCGGCCGATAACGACCGGGTTCCTTTTCTGTCATGCCGCATTTCAAGAATTTCATTTAAAAAAATCTTTCTTTTATCTGCCTATTCCGAATATCGGACCGTTTATATGGTCAAAATACATTCGGAGGTGGCAGAATTGAATTTACACATACAAAAAAATGGCGGAAACAAATCTTCATCAAAAGGTTTTTATATTGCCCTTGGGGTCTGCCTAATCGCCGTAGGTGTCGCAGCATGGACGACCTATGACAGTGTGGTAAACTATGCAACACCGGAGGATGATGAATCACAGAGTGAAACACTTCAAAGTACGGAACCAGCCAACAACATCGTCAGCGGCGTTTATGGAAAACCTGAGAGTTCTTCAAAGCCTGCGTCTTCTTCCCAGGTAGCATCATCTTCCGCTGCTTCGTCCAGTTCAGCAGTTTCTTCATCAAAGCCGGAATCCAAAGCAAATCAGAAAGCAAAAAGCGAAGCACCCGTTTCCAATAAACCGGCAACAACAAACGCATCCAGCTATTCCTATCCGGTAGGCAAAACGGTTCTGCGAAAGTTCAGCACCGACCCTATTTACTGCAAAACAACGCTCGATTGGCGCGCACATACAGGAGTTGACCTGAGTGCCGCACAGGGCGACCCCGTTAAAGCCATTGCAAATGGAACAGTAACAAAAGTTTACAAAGACGACAAACTCGGCAATACTGTTATCATTTCACACGGCAAAGTGGAAGCATGGTACTGCGGTTTAGATAAGATGACTGTAAAAACCGGTGACACAGTTGAATCCGGCCAAGAAATCGGCACAATCGGCATTGTTCCGAATGAACAGGAAGAGGAATCTCATTTGCACTTTGCCACAAAAATCAATGGAGAATATGTTGATCCCCTCACCATTTTGAAGTAAAGACGCCGGCGTCCAAACGGGCGCCGGACTTTTTGCTATTGCGTTGGATATAGATTTATGTTATTATAATGGTGTAAGTCAACACGAACAAAAAATATTAGGATAATCGTTCATAATATGTTCAATTTTTATACAGAGTTTGTTTTCATAAATAAAAATAATTCTGCTATAATAATTAAAGGAAGAACGATTGACACTGCTTAATTAAATAAGGAGGCAGAATTTTGAAAAAAGGCAAGGCAGCCGTCCTTGTATGTGTGACCGGCCAACGTGACTGTGACCGTTTAATCCGTGTGGGAAAAGAAATTGCTGATAATCAGGACGTGCCGCTCCACGTGTTGTGTGTGCAGCCTACTTCCGCGGGATTTGATACCGATAGTGAGGAATTGGAGTATCTTCGTCAGACCGCAAAAAACGCAGATGCCGAAATGTCTGTCTATTTCCATGACGATGCACCTCTCATGGCCGCCGGATTCGCAAAAAGTATTCACGCAACACATATTGTAACAGGAATGGCGGAAGCACCCGTGAATGGATTTGTGGAAATGATACATAGCCTGCTGCCGAAAATACCGATTTCAATGGTTGCAAAAAACGGCACGGTCTATAACATTTGCCCGATTGTAAAAAGTAAACATCAGTCAAAAAAACTGATATTTCAGCATTAGTTTCGTGGTATTCGGGTATACATATGTAACAGTTGTAACAGTTTAAAATTAAAAAAAGCAGAGCATATTTGAGAGCAAGCGCTAAGATGTTCTCAATATGCTCTGCAATTATTTTGCCGAAAATACTGGTGCATTTGTTTTTCGATACGTTACCTTATTTCCTCCCTGCTTTTTGCTTTCATACATCAGGTCATCCGCTTGTTGAATGATGGAGTCGAGTGTAGAGTCCTTTTGCATCTCTGCCACGCCAAAACTAAGTGTAATATGTATGTTTTCCGCAAATTTTTTTCTGTCCACCGACAAGCGAATATGGTCTAAAATTCGGGCGGCATCTTGAAGGTCTGTTTGCGGCAGCAGAATAACAAATTCATCCCCGCCCCACCGAACAAGCAAATCGGAAGGACGCAGATGGGGGCGAATCACACCTGCTAATTCTACTAAAACACGGTCTGCTAAGATATGCCCAAACCGGTCATTGATGGATTTAAACTGGTCGATGTCGAACAAAGACAGGGAAAGTGGTTCTCCCTTTTTTCTGCATATTCTCTCCCACTTTGCAAACTCCGTAAAGAGTTTGTTGCGGTTGGGCACTTTTGTGAGTTGGTCGGTATAGCTCATTTTCATCAGATGATTTTTCGTAACAAATTCACAATACTGTTGATGGTCACGGCCACGCGCAAAGATAGAACAAATGTGGATAGTCGCCGCAAAATAGATGCTACTGGTAATCAATTCGTTAGCAGTGAGACCACTGCGTTTTTTCCAAGCAAGCAGCAAAAAAGATATTATCGCAAAGAACGAAAGTGCAAGCATATTTCTGTATTGGTTGGGCAGCAGAAAAATAATTAATAAAATAACATACAACCCGGCTCCCTGAAGTAAGAGTGCCGACTGGTCGTACTGCGACGTAACAAACAGGAACAATAAAATGTTGAGAAATTCAACAGCAGAAACAATGCGGTAAAAGGAACGAAATGCTCTCGCTCTGGCATAATACAGAGAAAATAAAACAAGAAACGCTGTAAAAACAGAACGCAATAAGATAACGAACAGTTTGTTTGCCGAATTGCTGACAAAAAACAGGTCCGGCAGAAGTAATAATTGATTAAAAGCCGCACAAACGAGACACACTCTAAACATATATTTGCGGCAGGAAACCAGCTTATAATTAAAATATGCCTGCCGACGCAGACGACCGTTATGTTTTGCAGATTTTATCCGAATTCGGTTCATTGCCGGCTTTTCCATTTACGACACATCCCGCTTATAATCAACAAGGTAATTAAAAGGTAATTAATTATTCATTTATATTATAATATTGAATTTTCTTCTCGTAAAGACTGAACCATGTCTGCAAAGAAAAAAAGGTGTAGGACTACAATACATATTGGACAGTTGAGAAAAAATAAAATACAGAAATGGACACATCGGTTAAAATAAAGCTACACAAACCAAATCATACCGAAAGGAAGTGCCCATTTCTGCATGAATAGTGTAACACAAGACATGAAGTTTAGGCAATCCCTAATGATCTATGCTCAAAAGTACGGTGTTAGCCGTGCAAGCCGAAAATACAACAAAAGCCGTTCCTTTATCTATTTTTGGATGGCCCGGTATGACGGTACATTAGAATCGTTGGCTTGCCGGTCTAGGAGGCCTCACAGTCATCCAAACCAGCATACACCTGCCGAGTTAAAGCTGATTCGCGACATGCGGCGCAGAAATCCCGACCTCGGTATGATTGAACTATGGTCTCGGTTGAAAAAGCGGGGATACACACGATGTCCGGAAAGTCTGTTCCGTGTAATGCGCCGAATGGGAATGTTCCCAGAATCAAAACCAAAGAAGAAATATCAGCCAAAGCCATACGAGCAAATGACGCATCCCGGAGAGCGCATTCAGATCGATGTAAAAGTAGTTCCAAAGCGCTGTATTGCCAACCCTGAGCTTCGGCTTTTCCAGTACACAGCTATTGATGAATTTTCTAGGCTGCGTTTTCTGGCAGCGTACCCTGAACAGAGTACTTACTCTTCTGCTGACTTTCTAAAACGAGCTGTCGAATGGTTTGCCCGGCGCGGCGTTCGTGTAGAATGCGTTCAAACTGACAACGGTTTTGAATTCACCAACCGTTTCTCACCTTCCAAGAAACATCTGCTGACGTTGTTCGAAGCCACTGCCGCTAAACTTCATATCCGGCACAAGTTAATTCGTCCTTATACCCCTAGGCACAACGGGAAAGTGGAACGCAGTCATCGCGAAGACCAAAAACGCTTTTATGACAAACACCATTTTTACTCTTTAGCGGACTTTGAAAACCAACTTTCCATCTACTTAAGACGCTCTAATAATATGCCGATGCGTCCTCTTCATTGGTTGTCTCCTTCTGAATTTTTACATTCCCATACTGTCCAATATGTTTGACAAACCTACAGAACCATGTCTGCAAAGAAAAAAAGGTTGACAAAACTGTCTCGGTAGAATAAAATTGAGAGAGATTACAGCCGGTAAAAATGTGGATATCGGCCTATTTTGGAAAATTTATGATTACGGAAATTGTATGCCAATGTAGGCAAAAACAATCACCCGTAGAGTAAATGATAAAGAAGTCATTTAACTTGCTTGTGGGTTAAGTGACTTCTTTTTTTCAAAATTGGTTTTATGGGAAATGTATGACATACGAAATCCGCAGCCGGCAATAACAATTTGTGGAGGTACCCGCATGAAAAATATTGGTTATTACAATGGGAAAACCGGACCGATTGAGGAAATGACCATCCCCATGAACGACCGTGTCGTCTATTTCGGAGACGGCGTCTATGACGCAACTTATGCGGTAAACCATGTCATTTTCGCGCTAGAGGATCATATCGAGCGTTTTTATCGCAGTTGTTCCAAACTAAAGATTCCTTTTTCAATGTCTAAAGAAGAACTTGCAAAAACGCTTCAGGATTTGGTTGATCAAGTGGATGATTCGGAAAGTCTGATGGTCTATTGGCAGGCGACCCGCGGCACAGGAATGCGCAACCATGTTTTTCCGGAAGGCCCTGCAAATCTGCTGATTACAATCCGCCCCGTTCCTCTGACTCCCATTGACAGAACTTTGAAGCTAATCACAGTTGAAGACACGCGTTTCCTGCATTGTGATATCAAAACGCTGAATCTGATTCCAAGCGTGATGGCGGCGCAAAAAGCCAAAGAAGCGGGATGCCAAGAGGCTGTCTTCCACCGCGGAGAAATTGTAACCGAATGTGCTCACAGCAATATTTCGATCTTGAAAGACGGTGTTTTCCGCACAGCACCGTTGAACAATTTGATTCTTCCCGGCACCGCAAGAAAACATCTAATTGGTCTTGCGCAGGAACTTGGGATCCCGGTAAGTGAAAAAGCATTTACCCTATCAGAACTGATGGATGCGGATGAAGTCATGGTACACAGCGCCGGCACGCTTTGCAACGCGGCAGTGGAAATTGACGGCAAAAAAGTAGGCGGACGCGCTCCGGAGCTGCTGAAAAAGCTGCAAAACGCCGCCGTAAAACAGTTTGAAGACTACACTAAAGCAAAATTTGCAGATTATGCAAAATAAGATTGAAAGGATCATCAATTCACAACATGAATCAGCAAACTTTAACCGAGCTGAACGTCGGCCAAAATCTTGACGACCTGATGAATTTGGACCCCCGCGGCTACGGAGTATGCCGAATCCTATATGAAAAGTCGAGGCAGTTAGCCGGCGAGCCGCTCACCATACATACCGCCAAAAAGCTGATGAACACTGTGCGGGAAGGCGACGAAGTCATGATTTTAACAGGATTCGTCCTTTCCCCTTCCCTTTGCGCAGAAACGGACGGCATCGTCGGAGCTATGCTGCTGGCAAGGGCACTGGAAAAGGCCTTTCACGCAGTGCCTGTACTTGTTTGTCCTCAGGAAAATGTACCGGCCGTCAAGGCTCTTGCACCGCTAATGGGCCTGCATCTTTATGAATCCGTGGAGGAAGCAAAACGTTTCCCGTTTTCCATGGCATGTTTGACTTTCCCAAAAGAAGCGGAAAAAGCAGCAGCACGCGCAGATGAAATCATCGCGGCCGGACTTCCTTCGGTGCTGGTTAGTATTGAGTTTCCGGGTGCAAATTCGAAAGGGTTTTATCACAACGCAGTCGGCAAAAACGTCACGGAATTAGAAGCAAAAGCGGACATTCTGTTCCAAAAACTTCAAGATAAGGGCGTTGCAACCATTGCCATCGGAGATCTTGGCAACGAAATGGGATTAGGTACACTGGGTGAGCATCTAAACCGCTATATTCCCTATGCCGCACCGGGCTCGTGCTCCTGCGGATGCGGAGGCGGACTTGCCGTGGCTACCAAAGCGGAAACGGTGTTAACCGCAACAGTTTCCAACTGGGGCTGCGACGGAATGATCGCCGCACTCGCCTTTCTGATGAAAAATCCTGACATCTTACACGACGGGGAACTTCTCGGAGAAACGATTAAAACAGCTTCCCGCTGCGGAATGGTAAATATGGACGGTTCCCTGACTCCCGCAGTGGACGGTTTTGGCCTGAAAATGAATGTGTTGATTTTGGAACTTATGCGCGAGTGCATTACCTATGCTCTGAACTATGCCAATTACGAGCCCGGGAAAACATGGTTTAAAAAAGTGTTGGATCTTGGATTTTTTCAGTAAAGGGGGATGAAAATGCCGGAGCCTAGGATTCTGACCGCCGGGGACAGTGCGCTGACGGTCGAATTCGGAAATGAAATCAGTGAAAAAATCAATGGAAAAGTTTTGGCTTTGGACCGGGCTATTCAGGCGGCCGGAATTCACGGCATTACTGAAACCGTACCCACATATCGTTCTCTTTTAGTCTGCTATGACCCATGCCGCATTCGGTATGCGGCACTGCGGCGCAAAATTCTCCGACTTGCCCGCAGCCTTAGCTCCTCCGCGTCCGGTGCGGGGCGGATTGTGGAAATCCCGGTCTGTTACGGCGGAACTTTTGGAGAAGATTTGCCCGATGTTGCAAAGCACGCGGGCCTTTCGGAACAGGAAGTTGTGCAAATTCATTCATCGAAAGATTACCTTATCTATATGCTTGGTTTCCTTCCCGGCTTTGCCTATTTGGGAGGAATGGATTCCCGCATCGCAACGCCGCGTCTAAAAACGCCGCGCGTGAAAATACCAGCCGGCTCTGTTGCCATCGGCGGCGAACAGACGGGTATCTATCCGATTGCTTCCCCGGGTGGTTGGAGGCTGATTGGCAGCACGCCCGTAAAGCCATACGACCCGCAGCGGGAGGATCCGATTCTCTACCGCGCCGGCGACAGGATTCGTTTCGTTCCGATTACGCCGCAGGAGTATAGCAGAATTCAATCCCTTGTGGAAAAAGGCGAATACCGCTGCACCATTCGGGAAGGGGGTTCCTCCGATGGGAATTGAGATTCTAAAACCCGGACTTTTGACAACCGTTCAGGATTTCGGCCGCATCGGTTACCAAAAACTGGGCATTTCCCCTTCCGGGGCGCTCGACCGCAAGGCCATGACTCTTGCAAATCTTCTGGTTGCAAATCCGGCCGATGAAGCTGTTTTAGAAATGACACTGTTTGGCCCCGAACTGCGTTTTACTGCAGATAACTTTATCGCGGTTACAGGCGGCGACCTTTCCCCCACTTTAAATGGAGAACCGATGCCGAGGTATGCCGCAGTTGGAGTTAAAAGCGGGGATGTTCTTTCCTTTGGGCAGGCAAAAGAAGGCTGCCGCGCTTACTTAGCCTTTGCCGGCGGACTGGATCTTCCCGTTGTAATGGGCAGTAAATCGACTAACTTAAAATGCGGGTTTGGCGGATATCAGGGGCGGAAACTTCAAGCCGGCGACAAAATTGCTTTCGCTGCGCCAAAAGAAGAACTTCCCTTCTTCCCCCTGCGTACGTTGGACACACCGTCATTTGGCGGCAAAGTTACTCTGCGTGTGGTTCTAGGCCCGCAGGAAGATGCTTTTACGGAAAGCGGCATACGCACTTTCTTTTCGGAAACCTACAAAGTCACCACGCGTTTCGACCGAATGGGCTGCGCATTGGACGGCCCTACTGTGGAATGCAAAGAAAAAGCAGACATTATTTCAGACGGAATTCCCGCCGGAGCGGTACAAATTCCCTCGAGCGGCAAACCGATTATTATGCTTGCCGACCGCCAAACAACGGGCGGATACACGAAAATCGGAACGGTGGTATCAGTAGACTTGCCCCTGCTCGCGCAGTGCAAACCGGGCGACTCCGTACAGTTTGAGCAGATTTCTATTTCAGAAGCGCAAAAACTGCTCCGCCGAGAAGCAAAAAAGCTAAGAAAGCTGAACCGATATTTGAACGAATGAATCAATTTGACGGCCGATACTCGGAAAAGGTATCCGGCAGTTCTGAACGGAGGTTTTTCGAATGGATCTTACAACGATGGCGCCGTCCAAGGTACGCGAACTGATTCGCAAGGGTGAAATCACCGGTCCCACAGCGGGAATGTGCGCCGGGTACGCGCAGGCAAATCTTGCTGTTCTTCCAAAGGAACTGGCCTACGATTTTTTGTTGTTCTGCCAAAGAAACCCAAAATCCTGCCCTTTGCTGGAGGTTTCCGACGTGGGCAGCCGCACGCTGCATACCATTGCAAAAGACGCGGACATCGCTACGGATATTCCGAAATACCGCATTTATGAAAACGGCGTATTGGTGGATGAATGTACCGATGTATCCCGTTATTGGCGCGATGACTTTGTCAGTTTTTTAATCGGCTGCAGCTTTTCATTTGAAGCAGAACTTTTAGAAGCGGGTATCACCATCCGGCATATTGAAGAAAACCGCAATGTTCCGATGTACCGCACTAACATTGATTGTGAGCCGGCCGGAATTTTCAGCGGCAAAATGGTGGTTTCCATGCGCCCGCTCCCCCATGACCAAGTTGTGCGTGCTGCGCTCATTACCGGAGGGATGCCCCGTGTTCACGGTGCACCGATTCATATCGGTTCGCCGGAAACCATCGGGATTAAAGATATCAATCACCCCGATTTTGGAGACAGCGTGACAATAAAAGAAGGCGAAGTTCCCGTGTTCTGGCCCTGTGGGGTAACTCCGCAGTCCGTTATTATGAATGTAAAGCCCAAAATCGCCATTACACATTCACCGGGGCACATGTTTATTACGGACATTAAAAATGTCCAGCTGAAATATTAAGAAAGGGGAATTTGAATGAACCGGATTGATTTAAACTCTGATTTGGGTGAGAGCTTCGGCACCTATCGAATGGGTATGGATGAAGAAGTAATTCCGCTGATTTCCTCTGCAAACATCGCCTGCGGGTTCCATGCCTCTGACCCGATGGTCATGCGCAAAACCGTTGAACTTGTCAAGAAAAGCGGTGTCGGTGCCGGCGCTCACCCCGGATTTCCGGATTTAATCGGATTTGGACGCCGGAACATGAAAGTTTCCCCCGCAGAGGCAAAAGCCTATGTCCAGTATCAAATCGGCGCGCTGTATGCATTCTGCCGTGCCTGCTCAATTGAGCTGATTCATGTAAAGCCGCACGGTGCGCTTTACAATATGGCGGGAAAGGATTACGCGCTTGCCAAAGCGATTTGCGAGGGCATCGCTGAAATTGATGACAAACTGATTCTTCTCGCTCTTTCCGGCAGTGAAATGATTCGCGCGGCAAAGGATGTCGGAATTCGCGCTGCCAGTGAGGTTTTCGCCGACCGTGCCTACGAGGAGGACGGTTCTCTGGTGGCAAGAAGCAAACCGAACGCGATGATTACGGATGAAAATGAGGCAATCCGCCGTGTGGTTCGCATGGCAAAGGAAGGCAAAGTAACCGCTGTTACGGGAAAAGACATCTCCATTCAGTCAGACTCTGTTTGTGTTCACGGCGATAATGCCAAAGCACTGCAATTTGTTCAAAAAATCCGTTCTGCACTGACCGCTGAAGGGATTGAGGTAGCACCGCTTGCAAAAATTCTGTCATAAGATATTTTCAGCGCTGTAATTTCTAAATTTTTTTGGGCGGAATTCTTTATGATTGATGTTTCTTTTTTATCTGCCTGCAAACGCCTTGACGTTCCGCCAAACTTTATTTTATAATCTAACCTGTAAACTGAATATTCGGATGAAGATTCCGGGAGAGACCGCCTTTAGGCAGGCGGCGCCGAAGGGGAACGCGAAAACTCTCAGGCAAAAAAACCGGAGTCTGACGAAACTCCGGAAAGTCTATGAGACACCGAAGAAGCAATTCCCCATCCGGGAAGAATCTTTCAGGTTAACCAACGGAGGCACACGGCAGAAATTCTGCCGTGTGCCTCCGTGTTTTTTATCATCCCCTATGGAAAGAAGAGAGTGATATGGAAAACAAAACCCCTCTGTACAACCGGCACATTGCCGCCGGCGGAAAGATTGTTCCATTCGCGGGATACCTGCTTCCCGTGCAATACCCCTCCGGCGTCATTGCCGAACACATGGCAGTACGCACCGCTGCAGGTCTGTTCGACATCTCACACATGGGAGAAATCATCCTTGAGGGCAAAGATGCGTTTGCAAACCTCCAGCACATCTTGACAAACGATTTTTCCAGCATGTACGATGGACGCGTCCGCTATACCCTGATGTGCTACGACAACGGCGGTGTGGTCGACGATTTGGTCGTATACCGCATCAATGAAAACAAATATCTTTTAGTTGTCAACGCTGCAAACCGCATGAAAGATGTGGAATGGATAAAAGCACATCTAACAGGCGATGTCCGATTTGAAGATATTTCGGACAACGTCGCACAAATCGCCCTGCAGGGTCCGAAAGCACCGGAGATTCTGAAAAAAATTGCCGATGCTTCTTCCATTCCGCAAAAGTACTACACCTTTGTAGAAAAAGGCAGCGTCGGCGGGATTTCGTGCTTGGTTTCCCGAACGGGATACACCGGCGAGCTTGGCTATGAGCTTTACTGCGCACCGCAGGATGCGGAGCGCTTGTGGGATCTTTTGCTGGAAGCAGGCAAAGGATTCGGTCTGATTCCCTGCGGGCTCGGCGCACGCGACACGCTGAGACTGGAAGCTGCCATGCCGCTTTACGGCCATGAAATGGATGAAACCATCACACCGTTTGAAGCGGGCCTTTCGTTCGGCGTCAAGATGGATACCCATGATTTTATCGGCAAAAAGGCTTTGCTTGAAAAAAGCAATCCTGCACGTGTGCGGGTCGGCCTGACCGTGACAGGCCGCGGCATCGCCCGCGGCGGCGAAAGTGTGTGGATAAACGGAAAAGAAGTCGGCAAAACCACTTCCGGCACCTTTTGTCCCTACCTAAAATCGGCGGTTGCAATGGCTTTGATAGACGCCCAAAACACCCAAATCGGAACGGAAGTGTAACTGAACATCCGCGGCCGGCGTGTTTCGGCACAAATCACGGCACTGCCGTTTTATAAAAGGGCATAATTTCTAAAAACATCTGTTGTAATTTAGGAAATAAGCCTTCCAAAAATAAGGAGGAAACAGTATGAATCTGCCAGAGGAACTGAAGTACACGAAATCCCACGAATGGGTTCTCAGCCAGCCCGACGGAAGCGTGAAAATCGGCCTGACCGATTTTGCGCAGAAGGAACTCGGCGACATTGTCTTTGTCAATCTTCCGCAGGAAGGTGACAGCGTGGAAGCCGGTGCGGCGTTTGCCGATGTAGAATCCGTAAAAGCCGTTTCCGATGTTTACAGCCCCGTGAGCGGAACCGTACAGGCAGTCAACGAAGAACTGCTCGATTCTCCCGAACTGCTCAACAAATCCCCCTATGAATCGTGGATAATACAAGCCGGCGATATCACCGAAACGGAGGAATTGATGTCCGCTGCGGAATACCGTCAGTTTCTGTCCGGCAAAGAAGGAGATTAAAGGTATGGGTTCTTACATTCCATCCACCGAGAAAGAACAAAAAGAGATGCTTTCTGCCGCGGGTTTCGATTCCATGGACTCCCCCAAATGCATCAGTTTAAACCGATTGCAAATTCCCGCATCAGTCCGCTTAAACCGATTGCTTGACCTTCCGCAGGGCCTGTCCGAACTGGAAGTACGACGGAAAATGAATGGCATCGCGGCGGAAAATACTGTGTTCCCCACTGTATTCCGCGGAGCAGGTGCCTATCGGCACTATATTCCGGCAGCTGTTACCCGCATTACAAGCAATGAAACTCTGCTGACAGCATACACACCGTATCAAGCGGAAATCAGCCAAGGAATTCTGCAGTCGATTTTTGAATATCAGACCATGATTTGCGAGCTGACGGGCATGGATGTTTCCAATGCCTCCGTTTACGACGGGGCAAACGCTGCCGCAGAAGCCGCCGCCATGTGCCGCGACCGCAGGCGCACCACCGTCTATGTTTCTTCAGCAGCCCATCCCGATACCATCCGCACCATGCGTACCTATGCGTTCGGTGCAAATACGGAGATTCGGCTGGTTCCCACGGCAAACAGAGCTACCGATGCCGCTGCACTCAAAGAGATGCTAGAAGAGGATAACACCGCTGCGTGTTTCTACCTGCAGCAGCCAAATTATTATGGAACCATTGAGGACGCGCAGACTCTGGGCGAAATTGCGCACGCTGCCGGTGCAAAATTCATCATGGGCTGCAATCCAATTGCGCTCGCCGTGCTGAAAACACCGGCGGAATGCGGAGCGGACATCGCAGTCGGAGAAGGGCAGCCGCTCGGCATGCCCCTCGGTTTTGGCGGGCCTTACCTCGGCTTTATGGCCTGCAAAAAGCCACTGATGCGCCGACTGCCCGGCCGAATTGTAGGCGAAACCACCGATGCCGCAGGAAACCGTGCTTTTGTCCTCACGCTCCAAGCGCGCGAACAGCACATCCGCCGTGAAAAGGCGCTGAGCAATATTTGCTCCAATGAAGCACTCTGCGCACTGACCGCTGCGGTCTACCTGAGTACCATGGGACCGAACGGACTTAAAAACGCTGCGGAACAATGCTATTCTAAGGCCCATTACGCCGCCCAAAAAATCAGCGCTATCAAAGGCTTTGAGCTGAAAAATACATCGGAGTTCTTCCATGAATTCGTCACCACCTGCCCGAACTCGGAGCAGACACTTTTAAAATTGGAACAGCACGGTATTCTCGGCGGACTTCCCCTTTCGGACGGAGAACTGCTCTGGTGTGTGACGGAACTTAACTCAAAAGAAGAAATCGACAGGCTGGCCGAACTGCTTCAGGAGGTGCAAAAAACATGAAACTGATTTTTGAAAAAAGCCACGAGGGACGCGGCTGCTCCATCCTTCCTGCGTGTGATGTGCCCGCAGCCTCCTTGCCGAAACAATTTGCCCGCAAATCTCCGCTGCGTCTGCCGCACCTTTCCGAAAACGACCTGAGCCGCCATTACAGTGCGCTTGCAAAACGCTCGTTTGGAGTAAACGACGGGTTTTATCCGCTCGGCTCCTGTACCATGAAATATAATCCAAAAATCAATGAGGAAGTCGCTTCCCTGCCCGGATTTACAGAGATTCATCCCTTGCAGCCGGCACATACGGCACAGGGGTGCCTCAGAGTTCTGCATCTTGCGGAAAAATATCTCTGTGAAATCACCGGAATGAATGAAATGGTCTTTCAGCCCGCAGCGGGTGCACACGGCGAATACACGGGCCTATTGCTGATAAAAGCCTATCACCACAGCCGCGGCGACATAAACCGTACGAAAATCATTGTGCCGGATTCCGCACATGGCACCAATCCTGCCAGCGCCGCCATGGCCGGTTTTACCACTGTCAATATTCCGTCCGCGCCCGATGGATGCGTGGATTTAGATACCCTGCGTAACGCTGTTGGCGATGACACTGCGGGACTGATGCTGACCAATCCAAACACGCTCGGCTTGTTTGATAAAAACATCCTTGAAATTACAAAAATCGTACATGACGCCGGAGGCCTATGCTTCTATGACGGTGCAAACTTGAATGCAATCGTGGGCATCGCCCGCCCGGGAGACATGGGCTTTGACGTGATTCATCTAAACCTGCACAAAACCTTTTCCACACCGCACGGCGGAGGCGGACCCGGCGGCGCAGCGGTCGGATGCAAAAAGCAGCTTGCGCCGTTTCTTCCCGTTCCGCGCATAGTGGAGCAGGATGGAAAATTCTCTCTGGATTACAACCGTCCGCAGAGCATCGGCAAAGTAAAATCATTCTATGGCAACTTTTTGGTCATCGTCCGCGCGCTGACCTACCTGCTCACGCTCGGAAAAGAAGGACTCCCGCAGGTGGCGCAGAATGCTGTACTCAACGCCAACTACCTAATGGCGCTGCTGAAAAAGCGGTATCACGTTGCCTATGACGTACCGTGCATGCATGAATTTGTGCTGTCCCTGCAAGATTTGAAAGACTCCTGCGGCGTGACTGCGATGGATGTGGCAAAATCCATGCAGGACCTTGGAATGCACCCGCCAACCATGTATTTCCCGCTGATTGTGCATGAGGCGCTGATGATTGAACCGACCGAAACAGAATCGAAGGAAACGCTGGACCAAGCAGCACAGGCTATGCTGGAACTGTATGAAAAAGCGCTTTCCGACCCCGAAGCCATGCATCGCGCACCGGAAACTCGAGTAATCGGGCGCCCGGACGAGGTCAATGCCGCAAGACATCCGGTGGTGAAATACGCTTATGATTAAGAAAACGTTACTTTGCACAACCGATTGCCTGCTTCCTTATCGAAATTTAGCGCTGGAAAAATATCTGATGGACACCGTTCCTGCAGAAACCTGTATTCTCTATCTGTGGCAAAATCAGAATACCGTTGTCATCGGGCGAAACCAAAATTGCTGGAAAGAATGCCGCGTCAAGGACTTGGAGGCTAACGGCGGACACCTTGCCCGCCGTCCCTCCGGCGGCGGAGCTGTGTTTCACGATTTAGGCAATCTGAATTTTACTTTTCTTGTTCCTCGAGAAGATTATGATGTCTCCCGCCAGCTGGATGTCATTTTGCAGGCCGTTTCCGCCTGCGGAATCCATGCGGAAAAATCGGGGCGCAACGACATTACGGTTGACGGACGCAAATTTTCCGGCAATGCATTCTATTTTCACGGAAAAAATGCATGCCACCACGGCACGATTCTGGTGGATGTGGACAAAGAAAAAGCAGGAAAGTATCTCAGTGTTTCCGCCGATAAAATCCGTTCAAAAGGGGTCGATTCCGTTCGCTCCCGCATTGTGAACTTAAAGGAATTCTGCCCTGATCTGACGATAGAACGGATGAAGCAGGAACTAACAGAGGCTTTTGGACGTGTATACGGTACAAAACCGCAAATGATTTCACCGGAGGCAATTGACAAAGAACGTGTGGAAGAACTTTATCGCAAATTTTCTTCCCCGGACTGGATTTACGGCACCAGCATACCGTTTTCCTGTGAATTTTCCCGTCGCTTTGCTTGGGGCGGTGTCAGCATAGGGCTGCAGGTAAACGGAGGAATTATCTCCGCAGCACAGGTCGATTCCGACGCTATGGATGAGGAATTTATCCGCCGGATTGGCCCGGCCTTAATCGGGTGTCCTTTTTCTTCCAAAGAAGCTGCCAAACGTCTGCATTCACAATTTGCTCATGAGTCCGAGGAGCGCAAACAATATGCCGCGGATATTGAACAGCTAATTTTGGAACAACAATTTTAAAAACAGCCCGCAGGCTTCCCACCGCCTGCGGGTTTTATTCTGGAAGGAGTTTTACCATGGAGAAAACTTACGATTTAGCAATTGTAGGTGCAGGTCCTGCCGGCTATGAAGCTGCAATCCGCGCCCGCCAGCTGGGGCTGACCGCCGCACTGATTGAAAACCGAGAAATAGGCGGCACCTGCTTAAATCGGGGGTGCATCCCGACAAAAGCAATTCTGCACTCGTCCGGCCTGTACCGTAAAGCAAAAACCTTTGAAAAATTCGGGCTCTCTGCAGACAGTCTTGCGTTTGTTTTTGGGGCGATTCATCGGAGAAAAGAGCAAGTGGTAGCTCAACTGCGGGATGGTGTGGAAAAGCTGCTCGCTGCAAACGGTGTCGATTGCTATCACGGCCGCGGAACCCTGCAAAGCGCCAACTTGATTATCGTCTCCGGCAAAACCAATACCGAAGAAATTCACGCTCGCCGAATTCTTCTGGCAACCGGCTGCGTTCCCGCCATACCGACGATTCCCGGAACAAATCTTCCCGGCGTTGTAACCAGTGACGAACTTCTGGCAATGGATACCCTGCCGCGCCGACTGGTCATCATTGGCGGCGGAGTAATCGGTGCGGAGTTTGCAACCGCTTTTTCAGACCTTGACTGCGAAGTAACCATCATCGAGACCATGCCGCGAATGCTTCCGACCATGGACCGTGAAATCTCGCAGAATCTTTCCATGATTCTGAAAAAGCGAGGCGTGCGGATTCACACCTGTGCAAAAGTGGAGCGGATTACGGAAGGTTCACCGCTTCTCTGCACCTTTACAGAAAAAGGCATAGAAAAACAAGTGGAAGCGGACTGCATTTTAATCTCAGTTGGGCGCCGACCGAACACCATCGGTCTGTTTGCCGAAAACCTCCCGATTCAAATGTCAAAGGGCTTTATCGTAACCGATGAACACCATGAGACTAGTCTTCCCGGCGTGTTTGCCGTTGGAGATGTAACCGGCGGGATTCAGCTGGCTCATGCAGCCTCCGCACAGGGAATTGAAGCCGTGGAATTCATCGCAGAGGGTAAACAGCCAAAATTAAACCGAGCCATCCCATCCTGTGTCTACACAAGCCCCGAAATTGCCTGTGCCGGCCTTACCGCGGATGAGGCAAAAGAAAAAGGAATTGCAGTCACAGTCGGCAAGGCATTAACCGCATCGCTTGGCAAATCGGTGATTGAAAACGGAGAACGCGGTTTTGTAAAGCTCGTGTTTAGCAAAGATTGCGGTGTACTGCTCGGCGCGCAGTTAATGGGCGAGCGCGCAACGGACCTGATTGCCGGTTTGGTACAGGCCATTGATCAGCAAATCACTGCGCAGGATTTGGTCTCCGTTGTACGCCCGCACCCCACATTTTCAGAGGCTGTAACCGAAGCGGCAGAAGACGCGCTCGGCGGCGCAATTCACGCTATACCGCGTCCCACAAGAAAATAATTGATCTCTAAAATTTTTACAGATAACGCAGATTTCAGCGTCCGCTGTACACGGAGCGAAACTTCACACCGCATACGCCATTATATATTTCTTCTTGCGCAAAATCCCTTTAACTGGTAAAATAGTATTATTATGACTTTTTAGGGGGATATGGTATGTTACGTAAAATTCTGGGAATTGCAGCAGTTTCGCTCGTAGTGCTGATTTCGATAACCTTCTATATCTCGTCAAATAATAACCCGCTGAGCAAAGAAACCAATATCTCGTCAAGCATACCTCTGGACGAAAAAACAGATATCTCATCAAACCAGCCGTCGGACGCAAAAACATGTATCTCAGAAGACCAACCACAGCAATTAAAAACATGGCAAATCAGCACGGAATCCGAAGCGTATTACGCAAACGATATATTATACCTTGAGTTAGAATCCGTGTGTAATCAGCTGGGCTACGCGGTTTCATCGACAGACCCCCAAAATGAGATTCAGCTGACAAACGACTCCGAAATAATTCGGATTTACCCCGACGATAACATCATAGAACAAAATGGCCACAGCATAAAGGTATCGGATATATCAGACCAGGATGCCTTAGGTGCCGGCTGCATCCGGTTAGACGGCGTACTCTATATGCGCTCAGACCTGCTGTCCGATCTTTTCGGGTTGGATATTCAAGCGGATGAAACCGGCAAAACAGTAACCATCCGCTGTATACCGAAAAATTCTCTAACGATTGATACAAAGCATATCGATGTTGCGGAAGACCTGTTAACCGCAACGATTCAATATCCGGTTCTGTCCGGTCCATGGGACCCTGCGGCACTTGAAAACATCAACGGAATTTTTAAACAGGAGGCCGACGCGGCACTTGCGCAGGGACGCAAAAATGCGAAAGAACTCACAGATTTTGCTTCGCAGCCTGATGCCTCCTACGGCGATTTGCCGCAATGTTCCACTTATTTTGATTATGCTGTGAAGTATAACGGGAACGGTTTGCTCAGTGTTATCCTAACCAACTATCAAGATGCCGGCGGCGCACACGGCTTCACCATTCAAACGGGATATACGTTTGACCTAAACACAGGAAGTCAGCTCACCATTTCAGATTTGATGAAAAGCAACAGCGGATATAAAGAATTCTTAGACGAACAGATTCGCAAAGAAATTGAGCTAGTGTCAAGGGAAGTTCGCAATTTTTAGGGACTCCGAAAAATGAATTAGGCTGCGCTTAACAATGAAAGAATAGATTTTGGGTTTAAATATGCTCTGGAAACAGACCAGTCTTCCGCATACTCCATCAGATGTGTTGTTACCAGCCGTAGATAGGAATCCGGATTAGGAAATATTCCGACTACGCTGGTTCTGCGGCGAATTTCCTTGTTTAGCCGTTCTAGCATATTGGTTGAGGAGATTTTGCGAGCATCGAGTTCCGGAAAAGCATAGAAGGCTAGAGAATCTTCCAGCCCATCTTGCAGAAGCTCAATTGCTTTTGGAAAGCGTTTTCCATACTATTCTGATATTTGCTCTGCGCGTTGTCTAGCTATTTTAGCGGAAGGTGCCAGCCAAATTTCTTTTAACTGAGCCGCAAAGGATTCTTTTTCCTTCTGGGATACATGAGCCAAAATATTTCGCATAAAATGGACTTTGCACCGTTGCCAGGAAGCTCCCGGAAAACTCTCACGGATGGCTGCAATCAGCCCTTTGTTCGCGTCTGAAACCACCAGGAGCGGTGTTTTCAGACCACGATCTAGAAGACTTTGAAACAATTGAGAATAACTTTCTTTAGATTCATCTAGCATTGGCTCTACAGCAATGATATCTCTATGTCCCTGTTCATTGACGCCGCAAACTACCATCACAGCCATGCTGACGACCCGGCCATCCATACGAATTTTTTCATACAGTGCATCTGTCCAAATGACAGGATAGCGACCCGTCAGAGGCCGGCTGCGGAAGTACTGCACCTGCTCGTTAAGGCCTTTTGTCATTTCACTGACTTGACTGCGGGAAAGATTCTCAATTCCAAGACTGCGAGCTAGTTTCTCCATCTTTCGCGTAGATACACCCTGCACAAACGCTTCTTGAACCACTTGAATCAGCGCTGCTTCACTGCGCTTGCGTTCTGTTACGAAAAACGGGATATAGCCCTGATTTCGGAGTTTTGGTACCATCAGATACATCGTCCCCATACGAGTATCCAATCGACGCGGCCGATAGCCGCAGCGGTAATCACGGCGGGATGGATTGTGTGCATTCTTTTCTGCGCCAACGATACCGGAGACCTCTGCTTCCATCAGACGAGTACAAAGCCATTCCAGCATCGACAGCATTGGATCTGGTTGCGCCATACATTTTAGTAGCAATTCTGTCAAATCTGTGGTATTCTTTTTTTGAGTCATTGGGTATCTCTCCTTCTTTGAATGTTTTCTCACCATTCATTTTATCGGAGTCCCAATGACTTTTCTATGCCTTTATGAAATTGCGAACTTTATTGTACTCCATCGAAATTGATAACCGCGTTGAGAAAGGTATTCTCTACGAATTTGAGGACCATCCGTTTAAAACCCTCGGCGAGCACCCGAACTTTTACCTGTCCAATGACGGAATCGTCTTTTATTTCCAGCAGTATGAATATTTTCCTTATGTTGCAGGAATACAGGAGTTCCCCATTTCGTATGATTCTATTTCCGATTTGCTAAATCCTTCTTACAGCTACTTGTACCAAATGCAGGACCAGATTGCATAAGCAATATCGTATTTCCATTGGTTTTATTTTTATTCGTATCAAGATGCACTGCCTGTGAAAATGCTTACAAATAATTCTCAACATCATCATATAACAAGCGGGAATACCGAATGGTACTCCCGCTTTCTGTTTCATGTTTGGGCTGCACTGATATTGAACAAAAATATTTTATGTAAGATTGATTTCACCTGCAAAACTGGTGGAAAAAATCCGCTTGATTTCTTCCGGCCTGTCAGTTTGTCCAAGCGCCCACATTAGTTTTGTAACGGTGGCTTCCGTCGTCATATCATAAGCCTGCAATACACCCGATTCCAGTGCTTTTTGCCCCGCTTGGTAGATACTGAAATCACTGCGCTCATACAAACACTGACTGCACACAACAACCGTAATGCCGGACTGTACAACCTTATGCAGTTTGGAAATCAAATCCCGACGGACAAAATTCAGCCCGCCCGCTCCAAACGCCTCTATGACAATCCCTTGATACTTCATTTGCAAAAGCATATCGAAGATTTCAGGATTCAGACCCGGCGTCAGCTTAATTAAAATTACGCGGTCGCAAAGGCTGTCCTGCAATTGGAATGTTCCCTGTTGCTTGAACAGAACGGATTCATTGAAAACCAAACCGGTGGAATTCACGGCTGCGGCATAGGGGCAATTCACACTTTCAAAAGCGTCAAATCCGGTAGTTCGCACTTTAACTGCCCTCGTACCCAGAATGATTTTCCTGTTAAATGCCACAAAGACCCCCGCTCGTCCGCTTTTTGCCATGGCAAACGCACAGCGTAAATTTTCAATGGCATCTGTCAGCGGATGCTGAATCGGCAGTTGTGAGCCGGTTAGCACAACGGGAATCGGGATATTGCGCAGCATAAACGACAGCACGGATGCGGTATATCCCATAGTATCCGTTCCATGCGTCATAACAATACCGTCATATTGTCGGTAATACTTTGCAACAGCCCTAGCCATACCCTGCCATTCTTCCGGCTGGATATTGGAGCTGTCTAATTGATATAGATTTTCTATTTCCACTTGGCAGTCCGTTGTCAGTGTATTCAAATATTTTACAAACTGCTGACCATTCATTCCGGGCGCAAGGCCTTCCTTGGTTGGCTCAGAGGCAATTGTTCCGCCTGTTGTTAGCAAAAGAATTTTTTTCATAGTACTCCTTTGGCAGATTTCTCCCTATATTCTTTGCTCGATTGTTCCTAAAAACATACTCAAATCTTACAAATCTGCTTACAATTTGAAACTATCGCTTTGAGTCCTGCTCCGATTGTATCAACTTAACTGCAATGGATACAGCACGTTCAATATACTTTGACAATGTCATTTCCTCGGTTCCTGCAATAATGCAGTTGCATTTGTTAACTGGAATCAGGATTTTTTGGGCCGGACTTCTTCCCACGGCGGCCGCCATGGCAGGCGTGATTTCCCCTAACAGGGAATCTGCTATCAAAATTCCAATCGGTCCTAGAATTAGGTCGGCCTTGGCACTTCCAACAATTACCGGATTTTCTCCAGTGGCACCCACAGTTGCACCTGCTTTCAGCATAGCGGCCGTTGCAAGGCTATTTGTGCCAATTGCTGTAATCGGCTGCTCCGGCAAAAATTTATGCAACTGTGTAATCAGCTGTTTGCCAAGGCTTCCACCCTGTCCATCGATAATTAAAAGATTCATCTTACTTTCTCACTGTCCTATTCCTAGATTATACTTTGACCATTCGATAAAATAATTCACAAGCCATATAATAGCTCCAGCCAATTTGCGGTAAAACACAAAATCAGAAATATTTTATATTATATCAAAAATAAGCGCTGCAAAAAAGTATGAATACTATTTGTGACACGGTCACGGAACTTTCACCATGGAAGGAGTAATATGAAATCAATTCAACGAGCAAGGTGGAAATTCTAAATGATATTTGGATTTAAAAAAGCCGATAAAAGCAGTGCAAAAAATCGGGTACTTGTGGTAAAAACCAGCCGCTGTCTCCAGAATCATCCTTGCCCCTCCGTAAGAGTCTGCCCTATAGGTGTCCTAAAGCAAAATGGATTGAAAGCGCCAACCGTCGCTGCGGATAAATGCGTAAAATTTTGCCCTATGCGTGCTCTTGCACTGAAATAATGAAAGCAAGAATGACTGAAACCTTGCAGGAACTTGCGATAATTCAAAAATCAGACAGGAGATGATTTTGATGTTTGAAATTGCGGGTGCAATCATTGGAGGAGCACTCGGCCTGCTGTATCATAAAAAGGTCGGCTGTCCTACAGGAAGCTGCCCTATCACATCAAGTCCATATGGTTCCACACTGTACGGCGCGATTGTGGGCATGCTCATTGGCTCTTTCCTATAAAACAGTGCTCATCTTGCAAGCTTTGCTTTTAGGCAAAGCTTTTCTTTTTGCCTGCAAAAGCACTCACCTTAAAAATCGGAGTTTTGCTTGTAACATTTGCCAATCATAGGTATAATAAAAAAGTAAAATATTCATAGTGTCCAATTGTACGCAGGCAAAGCATTCTATATGTATACATTTTGAAAGAACGTCAATGCTAACAGGAAAAGACAATCGGAAAGGGAAATAAAATGGAACTGAACAAAAGCAATATGAAAAAAATATTATTTCTGATTGCCTTCGGGATCACGTTTTTTATGGTGCTGAAAAATTTGTACCTGCTGCCCTATTTGTTAAACACCTTTTTTGGCGTGGCCGGTCCCGTGCTAGCAGGTTTTGCTGCAGCTTTTGTTTTAAACATTGTACTTGTACCCGTCGAAACACGCCTGTTTGCTCCGCTAAACCGCCGATATAAAAAAATTTGGCCGAAAGTTCGCCGGGCTGCGGGAATATTGGTATCACTGGTCATTGTTCTCGGTCTAGTTGCTCTAGTCCTTCTGATTGTCATTCCTGAACTGGTGCGCACGATTACAAACTTAACCAACAATATTCAGCCGTTTTTTAATGAACTGCAAGACAGCTTTACGCAAATAACCGAGGATTATCCTGAAATTGCCGGATACTTGCAGGATGTCAATATCAATTGGACAAATATCAGCCGCATGATTGCGGAATATGGTCAGGACTTTGCCGGTAATTTAGTGGGTTCCACCGTTTCTGTGACAACCATGGTATTCCACGGAGCAATTTCCTTTGTGCTGAGTTTTGTCATCGCAATGAATGTGCTTGCGCAAAAAGAAAGGCTGTACCGCCAAGTCAAAAGTGTTGTATACGCTTATCTGCCGCACAAGTACGCTGATGCTATGTATCATATTTTTCATTTAACAAACCGTGCCTTTTATAATTTCATTGCGGGCACTTGCACAGAGGCCTGTATTCTCGGAACACTTTGTTTTATTGGAATGAACCTGTTCCATTTCCCTTACGCGGTGCTCATTTCGGTTTTTGTAGCTTTTATGGCTTTGATTCCAATTTTGGGCGCATTCTTCAGTTCGGTGGTTGGTGCAATATTGATTTCCATTGTCAGCCCGATACAGGCACTGTGGTTTATTGTATTTTTTGTTGTACTCCAACAGCTGGAGGGCAATCTGATTTACCCTCGTGTTGTCGGTTCCAGAGTAGGACTGCCGGCTCTTTGGGTTTTAGTTGCCGTCACCATCGGCGGAAATGCGTTCGGCATACTTGGTATGCTGATCAATATTCCTCTTTGTTCCGTTTTATATACGCTGCTGCGCGAAAACGTTGATAAACGCAAAGCGGCTCGGCAGGATGCCGCGAACGAAAAAGAACAGCAGGCATAAAGTGCCGCGCAAAACTCACATTGCTGTGTTCGGAATTTAAAACTTAAAAATCCCTTCGACCGATAAAATGGCCGAAGGGATTTTTTGCATCATACAAACGATTACAAAAGAGATTTGTCCGGCGTTACAATAATTTTAACTTGCGCCTTTTTATCCGGACCTGTCAGAGTATTAAAGCCTTCTTTGACAATATCATCCAGAGCAATACGCTTTGTGATATATCCGTCCGCTTTAATTCTTCCGTCCGCCATCATTGCAATAGCAGCGGGGAAATCGTCACAATAGCAAATTGTAGGACTACAATACATATTGGACAGTTGAGAAAAAATAAAAACAGAAATGGACACATCGGTTAAAATAAAGCTACGCAAACCAAATCATACCGAAAGGAAGTGCCCATTTTTGCATGAATAGTGTAACACAAGACATGAAGTTTAGGCAATCCCTAATGATCTATGCTCAAAAGTACGGTGTTAGCCGTGCGAGCCGAAAATACAACAAAAGCCGTTCCTTTATCTATTTCTGGATGGCCCGGTATGACGGTACATTAGAATCGTTGGCTTGCCGGTCTAGGAGGCCTCACAGTCATCCAAACCAGCATACACCTGCCGAGTTAAAGCTGATTCGCGACATGCGGCGCAGAAATCCCGACCTCGGTATGATTGAACTATGGTCTCGGTTAAAAAAGCGGGGATACACACGATGTCCGGAAAGTCTGTTCCGTGTAATGCGCCGAATGGGAATGTTTCCAGAATCAAAACCAAAGAAAAAATATCAGCCAAAGCCATATGAGCAAATGACATATCCCGGAGAGCGCATTCAGATCGATGTAAAAGTTGTTCCAAAGCGCTGTATTGCCGACCCTGAGCTTCGGCTTTTCCAGTACACAGCTATTGATGAATTTTCTAGGCTGCGTTTTCTGGCAGCGTACCCTGAACAGAGTACTTACTCTTCTGCTGACTTTCTAAAACGAGCTGTCGAATGGTTTGCCCGGCGCGGCGTTCATGTGGAATGCGTTCAAACTGACAACGGTTTTGAATTCACCAACCGTTTTTCACCTTCCAAGAAACATTTGCTGACGTTGTTTGAGGCCACTGCCGCTAAACTTCATATTCGGCACAAGTTAATTCGTCCTTATACCCCTAGGCACAACGGGAAAGTGGAACGCAGTCATCGCGAAGACCAAAAACGCTTTTATGACAAACACCATTTTTACTCTTTAGCGGACTTTGAAAACCAACTTTCCATCTACTTAAGACGCTCTAATAATATGCCGATGCGTCCTCTTCATTGGTTGTCTCCTTCTGAATTTTTGCATTCCCATACTGTCCAATATGTTTGACAAACCTACAAGCGGGGAAATCGTCACAATAGCAAATACTGCCGATAATTTTCTTTTCTGCTAACACAACGGAATTCGGATTGTGTTTGATTTCACCTTCCCAAATGCTGGTAACGACCATAGTACCGTCGAAACGGATGCTGTCGAGCGCCAGTTTATAGCACTGTTCGGAACCGGTTGTTTCAAATGCAATATCCGCGCCAATGCCGCCGGTCAATTTTTTCACTTCGGCAACCACATCTACTTCGTTCGGGTCCAAAACAACATCGGCACCGGAGCGCAGGGCGTACTGCTGACGAATGGATTTACGCTGAATCATGATGATTTGCTTTGCTCCCGCCGCCTTCAAACATTCAACTGTCGCTAGTCCAATCGGGCCGGCTCCCGTAACAATCGCACTCTGCCCAATCTGGAAAGAACCTACGCGCAGTGAGTGCAGCGCAACCGACATGGGCTCAACCAAAGCTGCTTTTTCAAAGCTGAGGGAATCCGGAATCTTGTGAACAAATTTTGCGGGGAACGTTGTGTATTCCGCGAATCCGCCGCCTCCTCCTGCAAGACCGTGGAATCCAAGGCTCGTGCAAAGGTTGTATTTGCCTGCCTGACAAGCCGGGCATGTGCCGCAAGCAAGAATCGGCTCCACAACTACGCGGTCTCCAACCTTAACATTTGTAACATTCTTTCCTACTTCAGCCACTTCGCCGGAAAATTCATGACCCATAATGACCGGAGCAGTTTCACCGGACAGGGGATGCGGCTTTCCCACTGGAATAAAAATCGGCCCTGCTAAATATTCATGCAGATCGCTTCCGCAGATTCCGCACCATTTGACACGAACTTTTACGGTATCGTCCGTTACCTGTGGCTCTTTAACATCCTCCACCCGAATGTCTTTTTGGTTATACCATAGCGCTGCTTTCAAACAATAACACTCCCTAAATTCATATCAATTTCGTTCCACTTTTAAATATTACAATGCATATATTGTAACTTAATTGTTAAATAATTGTCAATACAAATTGACTCCTTTTTTGCAAGATAAATTTTCCAGAGTTAATATAGTTCGAAATTAATCAATCATTGGGGTGTAATATTTAAATCATAACTTTTTATGATCCACCTCTTTCGAATTTAAAGAAAGGAGTGATTGCTCCGCCGGCCGCTTCATATACATAAAAGAAAAAGCCAAAGGCTATTTTAAAGGTGGAATCGGCATGGTAATTTACACGGTCAAACCGGGGGATACCATTTTTAAGTTATCCCGACTCTATGGAATCCCGGAACAAAAGATTATGGAAGACAACCAGATTCAAAATCCACAGCAGCTTGTGGTCGGGCAGGCTATTGTGCTCATGACGGACAATGTAAAGCACACGGTTGGAACGGGGCAATCTCTTTATTCTATTGCGGCGATGTACGGAACTTCCGTCGACCGATTGTTAGATGCAAATCCTCAGATTACAGACCCGTCGCTCATCCTGCCGGGGCAGGTATTGACGATTCCTGTTACGTCACAAAAACTTGGTTCCATATTGGTCAACGGTTATGTTTTTCCTAGGGTAAACCGAAACACTTTAGAACGCACTCTCCCAAACCTAAGCTTTGTCAGTATTTTCAGCTACATGGTCGGTGCGGACGGTTCCATTTCCCCGATGGAGGACGAACCGGTTATTGCCGCCTCGCGTGCAAAAAACACAGCACCTTTTATGGTAATTACAAATCTGCGCACCGAAGGCGGTTTCAGCAGTGAGATTGCCAATGCAGTTTTATCCAATTCTCGGGTTCAGGATATTTTGCTCAGAAATATCACAAATACATTAAAGCAAAAAAATTATTACGGGCTGAATATCGATTTTGAATATATTAATCCAAGCGACCGAGAAAATTACAACAACTTCCTTCGTAAAACAGCTGCCCTGCTCCGCCCGATGGGTTATGTGATATCTACGTCCATTGCGCCGAAAACCAGCGCATCACAACCGGGGCTTCTCTATGAAGCTCACGACTATCCCGTTCATGGTGAAGTGGTAGATTACGTCATTCCAATGACTTATGAATGGGGGTATACATACGGCCCCGCAAGGCCGGTCGCGCCGCTGAATCTCGTGGAACAGGTCATCGAATATGCGGTTTCCGTCATACCGGCGAATAAAATTTTAATGGGAATCCCAAATTATGGCTACGATTGGACCCTTCCTTTTGTTCAAGGAAGTTCCGCCCGACCGCTGACTAATCCGGGTGCCGTAAATCTTGCCTCGCAAGTCGGCGCGCGCATTCTCTACGATGAGGAAGCACAGTCGCCCCATTTTGACTACTATGCCTCCGATGGCAAGAAACATACTGTGTGGTTTGAAGATGCCCGAAGCATTCGTGCTAAACTAGAATTGGCCAATCGATATGGGCTTGCGGGCGTCAGCTATTGGACTGCCAACAGCTATTTCTCCCAAAACTGGCTGGTTCTCTCTTCTTTATGCGATGTGACAAAGGTCCTCTAACGATACAAAAAAGCCTGCCTGTAAAAATCACAGGCAGACTTTTTATATCACTTAAGTTTTACTTTTTCTTACACCGCAGAGCATCCAAAAACCTTTGGGAAAGCACATCATATTCGTTATTTTTCAGGATATATTCTCGGCCGCGGCGGCCCATTTGGGTCAGTTCCTCCGCTGAGCAGGAGGCCAATTTCTCCGCTGCCCGCGCAATGGCAGCGCTGTCCTCCGGAGGAATCGACACGCCGCACCCGGCCTCTGCCACCATATCATTCGGCGCGTCTATAGCGAAAATAACCGGCTTGCCTGCCATCATATAATCCATCAATTTATTCGGACTGACGCCAAAACGGAAAAGCGGCTGGCGCTGCAGTCCGATATACAGCGCATCCATCTGACTTAACAGCTCCGGAATCTGCCCGCGGCTAACCGGCGGCAGAAACGTAACCACATCTTCCAGTTGTTTATCCTTGGCCTTTTGAATCAAGCGTTCCCGTTCAGGCCCCGGCCCTATCAGTAATAGCCGTATCTTTTTTCCTCGCAGAAGTTCTCCGGCTTCCACAAAGCTGTCCAACGCATTCGCAATTCCGTGCGCACCTGCGTAACCAATCAGGAACTCCCCACGCCGGCGGTACTCAGAAAGCTGCTCGCTGTATACCGGAGGATTTCCAAAAGGCTTTTCCCAGTCCGCTTTCTCAATTCCGTTTGGAACATAAACAAATTTTTCGGGCGCCATACCGTGTTCTACCATGTGTTCCTTTGCATTCGGCAAAAGAGAAACCACACGGTCACTGTGACGGTAGCAGTAGTTCTCCGCAGCCTGCATCACTCGAATATATGGATGTTTCGGACTCATGCCGCCAAGTTCAATCGGACTGAGCGGCCAAAGGTCATGCACTTCATAAATGAGCGCAGCTCCATATTTTTTTGCAATATGATGGGCGGGATAGATATCCAGCGGATAGGTTGATGAAGCAATTACCGCATCCGGCGCACCCGTTTTCGTGATTTCCTTTTCATATTGGTACAGTCCTTTTAAAAATAAAAGCATATTTTTAATGCGTCCCATACCGTTTCCATGATATTCCGGTCCGGCAAGCCAGAAATAGCGAATTCCATCGAGCATTTGCTCATCGAATTTTTTCCCCTTCAGATCGGGATTCTTTGTGCGCAAATGCGAAAAGGAACTTGCCGCGATGGTGACATGATGCCCAGCCTTCGCCCATCTTTTCGCCATAAACCACGGACGAAATTCCATGCCATGCAAACGGGAACCGGCATAATGGTTGATATAGAGAATATTCACTTGACGCCATCCCCCATCTGCGACAAAGCTGCCGCAATTTTAGCGGAGGCATTCCCGTCGCCGAACGGCATCTTTTTCCTCGCCGCGTAGTCAACTTTGGTGTTGACTGCCTTGTCATAGATTTCCTCCGTATCCAGTGCAGAAAGTACATTCCAGTTGCCGGCAAGCGTTTCCACCCATTCGGTTTCATGGCGCAGAGTGACGCAGGGAACTTCTAAGAACCAAGCTTCTTTTTGCAGACCTCCGGAATCGGTCAAGACCTGACAGGCATTAGCGGTCAGCAGCAGCATTTCCAGATATCCGACCGGCTCAATCAGCTGAATATTATGAAAACCGTACTGCGCAATAGCCTGTTCCGCCAGTGCCCGAGTGCGCGGGTGAATCGGAATGATAACCTTTTGCGGCAGACGTTCAAAAGCACGGAAAATACGCACAATTGCATCAAGGCCGCCGTCCGTTGTCTCCGCACGATGAAGCGTTGCCAACCGATACTGCTTCGGTTCAATGCCAAGCTGGCTGAAGATTGCGGTTTTTGCCGGATTTTCACGCGCCAGCTTTGAAAAATGCAGGACAGAATCCAGCATAACATCGCCGCTGTTGAGGACTCCTTTTGTAATGCCTTCCTTCTGCAAATTTTGCACAGCCGTTTGCGTTGGACAGAACAGCAATTCGGAAATATGGTCGGTCAAAACACGGTTGATTTCTTCAGGCATACGGCGGTTAAAAGAACGCAGACCGGCTTCCACATGCAAAACCGGAATATGCAGTTTTGCAGCGGCCAGCGCACCCGCCAGCGTGGAATTTGTGTCCCCGTATACAAGCAGAGCATCCGGCTGTTCCTTCAGCAGCACTTCTTCAATTTTTATCAGCATTTCTCCTGTTTGTTTTCCGTGTGTGCCGCTGCCCACACCAAGATTGTACGCCGGTTTTGGGATATTCAATTCCTCAAAAAAGACATCGGACATATTATGGTCATAATGTTGACCGGTGTGGACAATGACCTCATCACAGACATCGGCAAGGGCCATCGACACGACCGAAGCCTTGATGAACTGCGGCCTTGCGCCGACTACGGTTATCAATTTCATGATCGATTCCCCTCTTTAGCGGACCTGAACGTCTTCATGCGTCATGTCGAGTGTGGAAAATTCAAGTCCGTCATATTTCACCGGCATACCTGTTTTCTGGGATTTGTAGGCTGCAAGAATAATCTTCATTGCCTTGATTCCCTCTTCGCCGCTGACAAGCGGTGGCGTGTGGCTGTCGATTGCCTCAATATAATTCTTGTAAAGCGCGTTGTGGCCGCTGCCATATACATCTTTCGGGTCTGTTCCCGCCAGTTTTTCCACCACTGCATCCTGTGGAGCGGGAGATGCAAAATTCCATGTCTGAATACGATTGACCGCAAGGCCACCAACGACTACTGCCCCCGTTTCGCCGAACACAGAAAGTGTTTCCTCCAAATTTTTGGGGTATACACAGGCCGTACCTTCAACGATACCGATTGTGCCGTTCTTAAAGCGAATTAAAATAGCACCAAAATCCTCTGCCTGAATGTCGCGCAGATAATTCCCCGTCATCGCCATAATGGTATCCGGTTCCCCGCCAAGGCTCCACTGCAGCAGATCAATTCCGTGGATGCACTGATTCATCAGCGTTCCGCCGTCCTGTGCCCAAGTGCCGCGCCACGGAGCCTGCTGATAATACGGCATGGTACGGTTCCACAAGATACGAGCCGTCCCGTTAACCAACTTGCCAAAACGGCCGGCCTTTAGCGCCTTGTGCAGTTCCTGAATCGGAGCGTTGAAACGATTTTGATGGCAAACCCCTATTGTAACATCATATTTTTTAGCTTCGCTGAGCATTTGCTCAGCGTCCTTTGTTGAAAGAGCCATCGGTTTTTCCACCAAGACATGTTTGCCGGCGCGGATGCAGTCAAGCGCAATGGGGGCATGATATCCGCTTTCCGTTGCAATGGAGCAGCAATCGATTTCCAATTCCTCCAATGCCTTGCGATAATCGGCATATACTTTCGGCCGATAGCCCGCGGCTTTTAGGCAGTCGTCCGCCTTTTGTTCTGCTTTTTCCGTTACCGGATCACAAACGGCAACAAGTTCCATCATGTCACGGTTCGCCGCCGCAGCAGCAATATGATTCTTAGAGATACGGCCGCAGCCAATCAATATAAAACGGTATTTTTTCATTGTAATCACCTATTTATCATTATTCTGTGCTTTTAAAACATTCGGCAGTCTGCGCGGGCAGGCTCGGCCTGTCCCGAAAAATCCCCCGCTTTCAAAGGAAAACGGGGGCCTTTTCTATTACAGCAGTTCGATGTTGGAACGATCTTTCACATCTTTCATGGCGTTTCGAGTATCAAATACTTCCTTGGAAAGAGCCTGAATTTTATTGTAATCAAAGCAGGAATGTGCCGTGCAGATAATAGCAATATCCGCTTCTTTGAGCATATCATCCGTCAATTCTTTGGCTCCCTCATATACTTTTCCTTTGTAGCGATACTGAGGGATAAATGGATCGTAGAAGGTAACATCAGCGCCTTTGGAAATGAGGAGATCTATGACATTGAGCGCGGGACTTTCACGGTAATCGTCAATATCGGATTTATAAGCCACACCGAGAACCAGCACTTTCGCACCGTTCATGGATTTTTTGTCACGGTTTAAAATTTCCATGGCGCGCTGTACCACATATTCCGGCATACCGGTGTTAATTTCACCGGATGTTTCAATCAAGCGGGTATGATAATTATACTCGCGGGCTTTCCACGTCAAATAGAACGGATCGAGCGGAATGCAGTGTCCGCCGAGGCCGGGGCCCGGATAAAAGGCCTGAAAGCCATACGGTTTCGTTTTAGCGGCCTCGATAACCTCCCACACATTGATTCCCATGCGGTGGCAGATAATCGCCATTTCGTTGACTAACCCGATATTGATATTGCGGTATGTGTTCTCAAGCAATTTTTCCATTTCCGCAACTGCCGGAGAAGATACCTCAAAGACTCCGCCCGCAAGCACACTGCGGTAAAGCGCCGCGGCAACCTCGGTCGAATCTTTGCCGACACCGCCAACTACCTTCGGCGTATTTTTTGTTTTATACTGCTTATTGCCGGGGTCCACACGTTCCGGTGAAAAGGCAAGATAGAAATCCTCACCGCAAGTTAGACCTTTTCCTTCAAAAATCGGTTTTAAAAGTTCTTCGGTTGTTCCCGGATACGTTGTGGATTCCAAAATCACAAGCATGCCGCGGTGGGCAAATTCCGCCACAGCTTCTGCGGAACCTTTCACATAGCTGATATCCGGCTGCTGGTATTGATCAAGCGGCGTTGGGACACAAATAGCCACAGTATCCACGTCTTTGACAAACGAAAAATCGGAGGTTGCAGAAAGCTTCCCGCTTTCCACCACTTCTTTCAGAGTATCGCCTACAATATCGCCGATGTAGTTGTGGCCCGCATTGACAGATTCCACTTTTTGGGCCTGAATGTCAAATCCGATTGTCCGGTAGCCCGCCTTTGCGAACTCCACAGCAAGCGGCAGCCCAACATAGCCGAGACCCACAATGCCGACCACAGCCGTTTTCTTTTCTATTTTTTCCAGCAGTTCTTTTTTCACATTCGACATTTTATTCCCTCGCTTCTTCAGTTTAAAGATTGCTGAGTGCCGCACAGACCGTGTCAATTTCCTCATCCGTGATATAGCCGTGCATTGGCAAACTGAAAACCGTTTCACAAAGACGCTCCGCATTCGGCAAATCGCCCGCCTTGTACCCAAGGGGCTCGTACACCTTCTGCAAATGGAGCGGCTTTGGATAATAAACCATAACCGGAATTCCCGCCGCTTTTAGACCATTGAGCACTTTTGTCCTTTCTTCCGGACTTTTTGCTTTCAGCGTATAGTAGCCAAAACCGGAGGAGAATCCTTCTTTAATCACAGGTGTGCAGAAACGATCTCCCAACCGTTTGGAATAACGGGCGGCCGCGCGTTTTCGGTGTTCATTTTCTGCGTCAAACGCATGCAGTTTTGGCAAAAGAATCGCTGCCTGAAGGGTATCAAGGCGAGAATTAAGACCGATGCGCACATTTTCATATTTAAAGCTGCCCTTACCGTGCACACGCAGGGAAAGCAGCACCCGGTAGGCTTGTTCATCATCCGTAAAAACTGCGCCTCCGTCTCCATAGCACCCAAGAGCCTTTGCCGGGAAAAAACTGGTTCCGGCGTATTTTCCGAACGAACAAGCTTTTTTCTCGCCGATCGCTCCGCCAAATCCCTGCGCGGCATCCTCTATCAGCAGCAGCCCGTATCGATCACAGATTTTTTCAATAGACGGAAAATCCGCAGGCTGACCGAACAAGTCGACCGCAATCACCGCCTTCGGTCTCAGTTTCCCCTCTTGCAGTGTTTTTTCAATCTGTTTTTCAAGCGATTCCGGGCTCATGTTAAAGGTGTCCGGGTCGGAATCGCAGAATACGGGCGTTGCACCGCACAAACTGACGACTTCCGCAGTTGCAAAAAAAGTAAACGCAGGGACGAATACCGCGTCCCCCTGCCCGATTTTTTCCGCCATGAGCGGCATTAGAAGTGCATCCGTGCCGCTTCCAACCGAAACACAGTATTTTCTGCCGACATAATCAGCAAGTTCTTTTTCCAACTGTTCCACCTGCGGGCCGGAGATGAAATGAGAACTCTCAATCACACTGGCGATTCCCGCATCGATTTCTTCCTTGAGATGTCGGTATTGGGCACCAAGGTCGTTAAATGCAAGTTTCTGCATTATGTTTGTTCCTCCTTCAGGCCGTTTTCACCCTGAACATACTTTCTGCCGCATTTGGGACAAACAAGATCCCCATTCAGTTTTTCGCCGCATTCGCAGGCCCATCCGCGTTGGCGCGCCGGATTACCCATCATAATGGCATGATCCGGCACGTCTTTGGTCACAACACTTCCCGCAGCAATAAAAGCATTCCTGCCAATACGATGCCCGCAGACAATCGTAGCATTTGCCCCGATGCTTGCACCATCCCCTACAGGGGTATGGGCATAAAATTGTGACCCTCTCTGCGGATAGCGACAACGGGGCCGCTGTACATTGGTAAACACCATGGACGGACCGCAGAATACATAATCGCCGAGTTCTACACCTTCATAAACGGACACATTGTTCTGGATTTTGCAGTGATTGCCAATCCTCACACCGGGCGCTACAAACACATTTTGGCCGATGGTGCACCCTTTGCCGATAGAGCATCCGGCGCTGATATGGCAAAAATGCCAGATTTTTGTTCCCTCGCCAATTTGAGCTCCCTTTTCCACACAGGCGCTCGGATGGGCAAAATATTGATCAGATTCCTTCACAGACAAGCCACCGTTTCTATCAAAATCTTTTGAGTCATTCGTTCCGATTTTTAAGGCTGGACGCCGCATAATACGGCATTGGCGCTTAAACCGATGTCAGCGCCCACCTTAACCTGTATATTATATCCCCAAGCCGCCGCATAGTCAATCATTGCCGACACAGAATCTATCTTGGATTGACTGTAGGACTACAATACATATTGGACAGTTGAGAAAAAATAAAATACAGAAATGGACACATCGGTTAAAATAAAGCTACACAAACCAAATCATACCGAAAGGAAGTGCCCATTTCTGCATGAATAGTGTAACACAAGACATGAAGTTTAGGCAATCCCTAATGATCTATGCTCAAAAGTACGGTGTTAGCCGTGCAAGCCGAAAATACAACAAAAGCCGTTCCTTTATCTATTTTTGGATGGCCCGGTATGACGGTACATTAGAATCGTTGGCTTGCCGGTCTAGGAGGCCTCACAGTCATCCAAACCAGCATACACCTGCCGAGTTAAAGCTGATTCGCGACATGCGGCGCAGAAATCCCGACCTCGGTATGATTGAACTATGGTCTCGGTTGAAAAAGCGGGGATACACACGATGTCCGGAAAGTCTGTTCCGTGTAATGCGCCGAATGGGAATGTTCCCAGAATCAAAACCAAAGAAGAAATATCAGCCAAAGCCATACGAGCAAATGACGCATCCCGGAGAGCGCATTCAGATCGATGTAAAAGTAGTTCCAAAGCGCTGTATTGCCAACCCTGAGCTTCGGCTTTTCCAGTACACAGCTATTGATGAATTTTCTAGGCTGCGTTTTCTGGCAGCGTACCCTGAACAGAGTACTTACTCTTCTGCTGACTTTCTAAAACGAGCTGTCGAATGGTTTGCCCGGCGCGGCGTTCGTGTAGAATGCGTTCAAACTGACAACGGTTTTGAATTCACCAACCGTTTCTCACCTTCCAAGAAACATCTGCTGACGTTGTTCGAAGCCACTGCCGCTAAACTTCATATCCGGCACAAGTTAATTCGTCCTTATACCCCTAGGCACAACGGGAAAGTGGAACGCAGTCATCGCGAAGACCAAAAACGCTTTTATGACAAACACCATTTTTACTCTTTAGCGGACTTTGAAAACCAACTTTCCATCTACTTAAGACGCTCTAATAATATGCCGATGCGTCCTCTTCATTGGTTGTCTCCTTCTGAATTTTTACATTCCCATACTGTCCAATATGTTTGACAAACCTACACCGACACAGAATCTATCTTGGATTGACTTTATTGGTAAATGGTACTAGAATGATATATATTTAATGTCTTTATATCATATCTTTCGAATTTTTCGGCATGATAAACATATTTGCGAGAAAAACCACACGGAAAACGAGAGGACAAGTTATGAATAACTTTCAAAAAAGAGATTCCTTTATCCCATATAATCTTCCCGATTTGACAGATGCAGAAATAAAAGAAGTGGAAGATACACTGAAATCTTTATGGGTTGCAAAGGGCCCGCGCACCGTTCAATTCGAGCAAGAATTTGCAAAACACTTAGGTGCAAAGCACGCGATTGCCATGAATTCCTGCACAGCAGCTCTACACGTGGCACTCCTTTCCGCTGGAATTGGACCGGGTGACGAAGTCATTACAACGCCCATGACGTTTGCATCCACTGCAAACACCATTATTCACTGCGGCGCAACCCCTGTGTTCGCCGATATTGACTATCAAACCGGTTGTATTGACCCTGATGAAATTGAGAAGAAAATCACCAAAAGAACAAAGGCAATCGTACCCGTGCATTACAGCGGACAGGTTTGCGACTTAGACCGTATTTATGAAATAGCCGACAAATATGGTCTGTTTATCTCTGAAGACGCTGCGCACGCCCTAGAAAGCCGCTACAAAGGACGATTAATTGGCAACGGTTTAAAAGGAGCAGCTTCTTACAGTTTCTATGCCACAAAAAACCTGACAACCGGCGAGGGCGGCATGCTTGTCACTGATGATGACGACATCGATGCAAAAGCACGCATCTGGGCCGGTCAAGGCATGAGCCGAAACGCATGGAACCGCTACGCAAAAGGCGGAACTTGGCAGTATGATATCTGCGAGCCTGGTTTTAAATACAATATGTTCGATATTCAGGCTGCATTGGGGCTCGTTCAGCTTTCTCGTATGCAAGACATGCAAAAGCGCCGCCTTGCCATTGCGGAAAAATATCAGCGTGAGTTTGGAAAAATTGACGCGGTGGAGCCGCCGGTTGTACCGGATTACACAACTCATTCTTGGCATCTGTATGTGCTTCGGATTGTACCGGAGCTTCTCACCATCGACCGCGACCGTTTCATTGTTGAACTGAACAACCGCAATGTAGGCACCAGCGTGCATTTTATCCCTGTGACCAATATGAGCGCGTACACCAAACGGTTCGGATTCCGCAAAGGTGATTTTCCAAATGCAGAAAAGCATTTTGAACGTATCATCTCATTGCCGTTGTACCCATCACTCACGGATGAACAGGCAGATTACGTGGTAGCAGCTGTACGTGATATTGTCGAAACTTATCATAAATAAACTCTGCTGACAGGTGCCGCATTATTTCAAATTCGGCGCGCCGTTGCACAGGTATTTCCACCGGCATTAACCAGTGTTTGCGATTATAACAAAGGGGGTTCCAAATGGAACCCCCTTACTTTTTTAGGCTCTATAATAAATGTTGGGGTGTGACGAATAGGGTCTGCGAAAAGGGAGTAAAAAAGTAGAGCATATTCGATGAAAAACCTTTAAAATGGAAATTACCACACCACCATTTTGGAGGTCATCGATATGCTCTGTACTTATTCTACCGAAAAATTGCTAGGATTAAAAGGGGTAATCGTAAAAAATGTGAGGCAATTGCCCGATAAAACGGAAATTTTTATTGAGTTACCAAGAAAGCCGCATGTTTGCCCTTGCTGTGGATATCAGACCAGCTATGTCCATGATTACCGTTGTCAAACAGTAAAAGACATCCCTGCTTTTGGTAAACACACTAGTTTGATTCTCCGAAAGCGCCGGTATCGCTGCTCTTTGTGTGGAAAGCGTTTCTTTGAAGATAACTCGTTTCTGCCGAGATATCACCGCATCACAAATCGTTTAGCCGCGTATATCATTTCAAAGCTGTCTGACGTGCGTTCTTTCACCAGTGTAGCACGTGAAGTAAATCTATCTGTTTCAACTATTATCCGGCTTTTCGATTGTATCCACTATGGAAAACCGCAGCAATTACCTGAAGTTGTGTCGATTGATGAGTTTAAAGGCAATACAAGCGGCGAGAAATATCAGTGCATTCTGACCGATCCGGTCCGTCACCGAATCCTTGATATTCTTCCTGCTCGTTACAACCACAAACTGACAGAATATTTCGGCCAGCTTGACCGTTCTCAAACCAAACATTTTGTCAGCGATATGTGGAGTACATACGCCGGTATTGCTCAAACATATTTTAAAGATTCCAATTATGTCATTGACAAATATCATTACATTCGCCAAGTATTTTGGGCCTTTGAAGCCGTTCGCAAGGAAGAACAGAAAAAATTCAGTAAAACCCGAAGAATTTATTTTAAACGCTCCCGAATCTTACTGAACAAGCGATATCAATTTCTCACTCCGGAGCAAAAGCAACAGGTCGATCTTATGCTCTATGCCAGTAACCGTCTGCTGACAGCCTACTCTCTGAAAGAACAGTTTTTCAAAGTCCTTGAATCTTCTGACAGTGTGTCTGCACGGACAGCGCTGTCTCATTGGATTATGGCCGCACAAAACAGTGGTCTTTCAAGATTTGTTGCTTGTGCAAATACCATGATTCGCTGGTCAAGAGGTATTCTAAATTCGTTTGATTGCTCTTACACCAACGGTTTTACCGAAGGGGTTAACAACAAGATTAAGGTTCTTAAACGCAATGCCTACGGTTATCGTAATTTTCGTCGCTTCCGCAATCGCATTCTTCATATGTTCCATCATTCAACGAAAAATGGAGCAGCTTAACGCCGCTCCATTCGGTGTTTCCATTTTGGGTGACCCCAACTATTGACATAGAGCCCTTTTTTACATAACTGTCCGCCGTGGCCGATACAGCCGGAGCGTTTCCATCACAGAACAAATTTTATCAGAAAAACTTACAATATAACTCTCCCGATATTTTGGCGGAATCGGTGTCAACGGCCACATATGCCGCAGGATGATATCCTCTTCCCGCTTGTTCAGCGCAAACTGACGCCTTGCGTTTTCCAATGCCGTCTTCGGGTGCGTAAAACCGTGCAGCCCTTTTCGATCACTTTTTTCATGCCAGTCGTAAATAAAAAAGTCGTGCAGCAAAGCGCCGCGAATCATGCTTCTGCGGTCGACTGAAATTCCAAGCAGTTTGCTCAGCCACAAACTAGTGTAGGCAACGGAAATGCAGTGATCTAGACAGGACACGTCGGCATGCTGAATGAAGTTGCTCATCAATCGCACCTTGTCCGAACACAGCAGTTCGGATACGCACTCATTGAAAAACGCTTTTTCCAGCTGTGAAAGATACATGTTCACTTTCGCTCCTCAGGTATTGCAGGCAACAGAAACGTAAAATGACCGGCAATAATGCCGGCGGAATCAAACTCCCGCTTCTTCCGAATTGTCTGCCGCTTTTTTTGCCAATTTGTCAAGGCAGTCCCGGCAGATGTTGTGGCCGCCGAAGTTAATAATTCCATTCATTCCGTTGCAAAAGATACACGCCGGTTCATATTTTTGCAGAACAATACGGTTGTTTTCATCAACAAAAATTTCAAGTGGATCCTTTACATTAATATTGAGGGTTACTCTCAATTCTTTGGGCAACACAATACGCCCTAGTTCATCAACTTTTCGTACAATCCCTGTCGATTTCAATCAAAGTACTTCCTTTCACCAAAACAATTTATTTTTCTACCAGATTGACCGGAACGATTATAGTATAATTTTCCAAATTTGTCAATTGGCAGGGAAGAAAAATAAAAACTTTATTTTTCCCAATCATCCCAATAATATTGAATTTGAGTTACGAATAGTAATTATACAGTCAAATGTCAATACAGTCAATCGTTAAAAAGGAGATGAATCAACTGTTAAACTATATCTGGGCAGGCATAATGCTTTTTAGTATTTTCTGCGCCGCCGCCACCGGCAGGATGGAACAGCTTTCCAATGCAGTGTTCACCGGTTCCTCCGATGCGGTCACACTGGTATTTTCCATGACCGGCATGATGTGCGTTTGGACCGGCCTGATGAAAATTGCGGATGAAGGCGGCCTGACACTTTTGCTTTCTAAGGCCCTGAATCCATTGATGCGCCGACTGTTTCCGGACTGCAAACCGGGTGGAGCGGCAGTGAAAGCGATGTGTATGAATATCACAGCCAATCTGCTCGGATTGGGTAACGCCGCCACCCCACTCGGCATAGCCGCCATGCAGGAGCTGAAAAAAAACAATCCAACGCAAACGGCAGATAATGCAATGGTCACATTTGTTGTTTTGAATACGGCTTCCATTCAGCTAATCCCCACATTTCTTGGTGCCATGCGGGCGCAATATGGCTCCGGCTCACCGTTTGACATTCTGCCTGCGGTATGGATTACCTCCGCCTGCTCTGTCATCATCGGTTTAACTGCAGCTAAGGTAATGGAAGGTATTTCCGGTGGATAAGCTGGGAACTTACGTTATGCCTGCCGTTGTTCTAAGCATTATCCTGTTCGGATTCATTCGAAAAGTTCCTGTATTTGATACTTTTGTAGCCGGCGCCAAGGAAGGCCTTCGTTCCACCATAGCGATTCTCCCTACGTTGATTGGCTTAATTTTAGCCGTTTCCATGTTCAGCGCCTCCGGTGCTCTGGACCTTCTCTCTTCTTTCCTAGCACCGGTTGCCTCTTTGATTGGCCTGCCGAAACAAGTCATGCCGCTGACATTGATTCGCCCGATTTCCGGCAGTGGTTCTACTGCCGTTCTGACTCAAATTTTTAAAGACTACGGACCGGACAGTCTTATCGGGCGTATCGCCTCGGTAATGTCCGCCTCCACAGAAACAACATTTTATGCCATTGCTGTATATTTCGGGGCTGTCAACATAAAAAAAACGCGCCACACCATACCCGCCGCTCTTACCGCCGACCTGACTGTTTGCATTATTTCTGCACTGACGGTACGGCTGTTTTTTTCGTGAACGGTTTTCCTGCAACAGATTGAACTGCTGTAATTTCCTCCAACAAATTCCACCTCATTTCTGATAGCTCCCATCGTCTCCCTGCAGCAGCTTGGTATACTATCACCTCATTTTGCTTCCTATGTGGTTTGTGGGCAGAAAGCAGTCACTGGCAGGCATTTGGGGATACACAGAGAAGTGGGGCGTGCTTTTTGTCTCATTCTGCGCTGTATATTGGTTGTGTACAGCATGGTATGTATCCTCTATTTTTTCAGATAGCACAGCTCTTTGAAAATTGCAGCCTCCAAGGGTACTTTCCCATTGCATTCCAAATCTGACTTTGCTATAATTTCCTTATATATGATTTGGCGGAAACTGGAAAACACCATTTGGATTTCCATCGATTCCGCAGTGGGGGCAGATTCCGTATGATTTTGGTTTTGGATATTGGCAACACCAATATTACCCTAGGCGTTTATGAAGGAAAGAAACTGCTGTTTGTCTCTAGAATGGCTACGGACCGCATGAGAATGGAAGACCAGTATGCAATTGAGCTCAAGGAGATTCTGGACATCCACGGAGTATCGTGCCGGCAGATTGAAGGTGCTGCAGTCAGTTCGGTTGTGCCTACCGTAAATTCATACTTAAAACGGGCAATTCGCCGTTTGATCGGCACGGAACCGATTTGCGTAGGACCGAAAACCAAAACAGGCATAAAAATCGACCTTAGCAGCGGAGCCGAAACCGTTGGCGCCGACCTGATTGTGGGCTGTGTCGCCGCGGCGGAGATGTTCGACGGGCCCTGCATTATTGTTGATATGGGTACCGCAACGACATTTGTCGTGCTCGATGAAGACAGGCGTATGCTCGGCGGCGCGATCGCACCGGGAATCGGCATTTCGCTGGATGCTCTTACCAACCGCACAGCTCAGCTGCCTTCCGTCAGTTTGGAAGCTCCTGAACACTATATCGGCGGCAGTACAGCAGAATGTATGCGCTCCGGCTTAATTAACGGTACTGCCTGCATGATAGATGGCATGTGCAGCCATATGGAAAAAGAGCTTGGCAAAAAATGCAGTATCGTCGCCACGGGCGGCCTTGCAAAAGAAGTTATTTCACAGTGTGAACGCGATATCGTCTTTTGCGACACACTTCTTCTGGAAGGTCTGCGGATTATTTATGAAAAAAACAAACCTTAGCGCGGTATCATTATGTATAAACCATTGATAGCAATAGCCGTCGTTTCCAAGTGAGTTGGAACGACGGCTATTTTGTGGTGAAAAAGCGTCTACGTGTTGTGAACAGTCTCTTCATCGTCACGAAACAGAAATCTTAAACACCACAGCGCGGAGATGGCCACCACTACGAATACAATGCGGCTGCCAGCCGTAAGCTGCCCGCCAAAAATCCACGCGACAATGTCAAATCCAAAAAGCCCAATGGACCCCCAATTGAGTCCTCCGATAATAACCAGAATTAAAGCGATTTTATCAAGCATGATATTACCCCTTTCGAACCTAGTTTTACCTAGAAATCATAATTTATTCAATTCATATGCTACATATTTAGGTGCAGTTCATACCCGCAAAAGTTCCATTTGCAATATTCTGCCCATATTGTCACAAAATAAAAGTATTTACAAACTCATTCTGATGTGATACAATGCCAAATGCAAATGCAAATCATTCGCATTTACAACGGAGGGATCGAGAAATTGATAAAGCGAATTTTATTATCTGCATCCGGAATACTGCTTACTATTTTTCTGCTGTTCACAGCATGCGCTTCTAATTTGGAACAATCTTCGGCTTCGTCGGAGGAAACTCAAAAGCCCGTGATAGCCGTTACAATTGTACCGGAGGCTACTTTTGCCAAGGCGGTCTGCGGTGATTTGATGGAAATTATCACCACCGTTCCTCCCGGCTACAGCCCTGAAACCTATGAACCTACGCCACAGCAAAAAGAAGAACTCAGCCGGGCTAGTATCTACTTTGCAATTGGCGTACCTGTGGAAGAATCCTCTATTTTGCCGGCTGCCGCTGACCTAAACAACATGAAAATCGTCCGCCTGCAGGATGCAGTTGCGAAACAATATCCGGACCGCACCTTTTCTTCCGGGGAACGGGATCCTCATATCTGGCTTTCCCCCAAGCGGGCAAAGGTCATGGTGGAAACCATCGCACAGCAATGCGGAGAGCTAGACCCTGCGAACAAGCAGCAGTATGAGGAAAACGCACAAAACTATTTAAAGCAGCTGGATGAATTGGATGCTGAGCTGAAAGAAATCTTTTCTAAAATCGAGAATAAAAATTTTCTTGTATTTCACCCGGCTTTCGGTTATCTTGCAGATGATTACGGGCTGACCATGTATTCGCTTGAGGAAGAAGGAAAAGAGGCAACTCCGCAGCATTTGAAAGACATGGTGGATTTTGCGAAACAGCAAAATATTCATGCTATTTTCTATCAGGATGAAGTGGACAGCAAGCAGTCTGAAGCTTTTGCCGAAGAAATCGGCGGAAAAACCGTGGAACTCTCACCGCTTGCACCCGATTATATTGAAAATCTGAAAAAAATGGCAACTACTATGGCGGAGGCAATGCAATGACTGTAAAATCCGATGACAAGGTCATTCAAATCAAACATCTTACTGTGCAGTACAACGATGTAACCGCACTTGCCGACATTAATCTTGATATAGCACAGGGAGAATACCTAGGAATCATCGGCCCAAACGGAGGAGGCAAAACCACACTGCTCCGTTCCATTCTGGGCCTTGTTCCAATATCCGGCGGAACCATTCAGGTCTGCGGAAAAGCCCCGGGCAAAGCGGGAACTCTGGTTGGCTATGTTCCTCAATTTTCGGCCGTAGACCGCAGCTTCCCTGTCACGGTTCGGGAAGTGGTTCTAACCGGCAGGATAACGCACAGCCGTCTTCTCTTTCATCGGTACTCCGACGCGGACAAAGCGGCGGCCGATGCCGCTTTAAAAGAAGTTGGCATCTCGGAGCTTGCCAATCGCCAAATTGGCGGACTGTCCGGCGGAGAATTTCAAAAAATGCTGATAGCCCGCGCACTGGCGGAACATCCGCAAATTCTCCTTTTGGACGAACCAACCGCGAGTGTGGACGCAAAATCGCGCAAACAGATTTACGATTTACTGGGGAAATTGAACCGCCAGATGACCATTTTGCTTGTTACACATGACACGATGGCAGTGTCCACACAGGTCCACCGGATTGCGTGCCTAAACGGACGATTGGTTTACCACGGAGAACCGGAACTAGACCACAATACAGTTGATGCACTATACGGATGCCCAGTCGACCTAATTGCACATGGTGTGCCGCATTGGGTATTGAAAACACACAAGGAGGACTGGTAAATGATATCCGCACTATTAACATATCAGTTTCTGCAAAATGCGGTAGCCGCAGGACTGCTTGCCAGCATCGTCTGCGGCATCATCGGAGTGATTATCATTGAAAAAAAGATGGTCATGCTCAGCGGCGGCATAGCCCACACTTCCTACGGAGGTGTGGGGCTTGGTTATCTGCTTGGTTTTGAACCGATTCTCGGCGCTTTTCTGTTTGCTGTCTTTGGAGCACTTGCCATCGGACAAATCAGCCGCAGAAAAGCGGCTAAAACCGATGTTATCATCGGTCTGTTCTGGTCGTTCGGCATGGCACTGGGCGTCCTGTTTATAGCAATGACACCGGGCTATCCCCCGGATATGAATTCTTATCTGTTCGGCAATATCTTGTCCGTAACACACAGCGATATTCTTCTGATGGTTGTCCTGACCTTTGTGGTTGTAATTGCGGTAGCATCTTTTTATGATACTTGGAAAGCATTTCTGTTTGATGAAGAATTCGCCGCTGTTATGGGAATTCCAACTGCCCGCCTGAATAATATACTGTTGATTTTGGTTGCAATGACCGTTGTCGTTCTCATCCGTGTTGTCGGTATTATTTTGGTTCTTGCACTGCTGACCGCGCCGGCGGCCGTCGCCGGTCTTTTGACAAACAGTTTCGGCAAGCGGATTTTGTATTCCATTATTTTCGGTGCCGTTTTCTGCCTTGCGGGACTTTGGCTTTCTTATACATGGAATATCGCCTCAGGAGCGAGCATCGTCATCTTTTCCACCCTATGTTACCTGCTGGTCTATGTCCTGCGCGGCCGAAAAGGGACTCAGTCTATTATGAAAACTGTGTTCAGGAGTTGATTGCATGGAAGACAGCACAGGCCGCCTGAAAAGCTATGGTTTAAAGAGCACCCGTCAGCGCCGCAGGATTATTGGCATACTGGAACAAAGTTCCAAACCTGTTTCTGCAGAAGGAATTTTCATCCAGCTGCGGGAACAGGGGGAATCCATCAGTCTTTCTACAGTCTACCGAGTGCTGGAACTTCTGGTTTCTAAAAAAGCAGTGAGGAAATTGAATACTGTGGAGGAATGCGGCGCACTGTTTGATCTGCACGACAGACACCGACATTATCTGGTCTGTCTAAGCTGCCACAAAATGTTTCCCCTAGACAACTGTCCGGTGGAGTCCTATGAAAAAGATTTAATGGCTAAAACCGGTTTCGAGGTTACCGGCCACAATCTTGAAATTTTCGGCTATTGCCGGGATTGTCAAAATAAGCGTTAAAATCATTTCTTTTTTTCTGTAGAAAATTTCTATTGACATTTCCTGCTGCAAATACTAATATATATAGTACTTTAAAAAACACAAGGAACTATATATTGTTCTGGTATCATACAAAAGTGGGAGGAATGTCTATGTTGACACAAATTATTAAAAGGGACCGGACCAAAGTGCCGTTTAAAAAAGAGAAAATCGTCTGGGCGATTTTTAAGGCTGCAACCGCGGTCGGCGGTGATGATTTTACCACATCAAAACGTTTGGCAGATCAGGTGGTTGCCATTGCCGAGCAGAAATTTCCGGACGGGGTTGCCGATGTGGAAGGCATCCAAGATATTGTTGAAAAGGTACTTATCGAGAACGGTCATGCAAAAACAGCAAAGGCTTATATCCTGTACCGTGAAAAAAGGCGTTCCGCCCGCGAAGCGAATGCACTCATTGGTGCTACCATCAACATGTTCAGCGAATATCTGGACGACAGAGACTGGAAAATCAATGAAAATGCCAATACGCAAAAATCCATTAACGGTCTGAACAACTACGTTCGCGAAGCATTCACAAAAAACTATTGGCTTCATGAAATTTATCCGCAGGAAATTCGCGATGCGCATCTTTCCGGCGATATTCATATTCACGATTTAGGATTTTTCGGTCCGTACTGCGCGGGATGGGATTTAAGGCAAATTCTGCAGGGAGGATTCGGCGGTGTGCCCGGCAAGGTCGAATCACGTCCGCCGCGGCATTTGCGTTCTTTCCTTGGGCAAATTGTCAATTCGACCTTTACCACACAGGGCGAAACAGCCGGTGCGCAGGCATGGTCCTCTTTCGATACCTATTGCGCACCCTTTGTCCGCTATGACAACATGGATTACAAAGCCGTCAAGCAGGCGCTTCAGGAATTTATTTTTAATCTGAATGTTCCTACCCGTGTTGGTTTTCAGTGTCCATTTTCCAACCTGACATTCGATATCGTGGTTCCCCGCACGCTGCGTGACCAAAATGTCATAATCGGCGGAGAAATCATGCCGGAAAAATACGGTGATTTCCAGAAAGAAATGGACATGATTAACATGGCCTTCTGCGATGTAATGATGGAGGGCGACAGCAAAGGCCGTGTATTCACCTTCCCGATTCCGACCATAAATGTGACGAAAGACTTCCAATGGGATAGTCCTGTTGTCAATCGCTTTATGGAAATCACCTGCAAATACGGCATACCATACTTCTCCAATTACATCAATTCCGACCTTTCTCCGGAAGACGCGCTGTCCATGTGCTGCCGTCTGCGCATTGACAAAACCGAACTGCGCAAGCGCGGCGGCGGTTTGTTCGGGTCTAATCCGCTGACCGGTTCTATCGGTGTGGTGACGATTAACCTGCCCCGAATCGCTTATGTTTCAAAAGATGAAACCGAATTCCGCATGCGCCTTTGGAGGGCGATGAATATCGCCAAAGAAAGTCTTGAAATTAAGCGCAAAGTGATTGAGGATCAGACTGAGCGCGGCTTGTATCCGTATTCGCAGCATTACCTGAAAGAGGTAAAAGCAAAAACCGGTTCCTATTGGCACAATCATTTTAATACCATTGGACTAATCGGTATGAATGAGGCCTGCATGAACCTATTCGGGCCCGACTGCGATTTGACAACGCAGCAAGGCCAACAGTTTGCAATTGGAACTCTCCACTATATGCGCGATTTCATCCGCGACCTGCAGGCTGAAACCGGTCATTACTACAATCTGGAAGCAACCCCGGCCGAGGGTGCCAGCTACAGTCTTGCCCGCTTGGACAAGGCCCGCTATCCCGATATTATCACAGCCGGCGACAAGGAGCCGTATTACACAAATTCAACGCAGCTTCCAGTTGGATACACAGATGATATTTTTGAAACACTCGAGCTTCAAGATGAACTTCAGTCCCTGTACACCGGCGGAACCGTGCTGCACTTTTATCTTGGCGAAGAAATTCATGACATCGAAGCCGCAAAACGCTTAATCCGCAAAATCTTTACAAATTATAAGCTTCCCTATATTTCTTTGACTCCTACATTCTCCATTTGCAGTGACCACGGCTATATTGCCGGTGAACATTTCACTTGCCCAACCTGCGGCAAACCGGCTGAGGTTTGGAGCCGCGTGGTAGGATATCTGCGCCCGGTACAGAACTTCAACCGCGGCAAGCAGGAGGAATACAGGGAACGGAAAAAATATGTTATCAAGGAAAATGCCATATGATTATCGCGGGAATTCAGAAAAGTTCCCTAGTGGATTACCCCGGACTTGTTTCTTGCGTTCTATTCACGCCCGGATGTAATTACGATTGCTTTTACTGTCACAATCGCTTCCTGCTTTCCGGTCCGCATGAAATCTTAAATTTAAATTCAATTTATGCGTTTCTGAAAAAACGCGTTGGACTGCTGGATGCCGTTGTTGTCACCGGTGGCGAACCAACCCTTCAGCCGGATCTGATTGAAACGCTCAAATCCCTGCATGAAATGGGTTATCAGGTGAAATTAGACACAAACGGTTCCAATCCAAAAGTGGTATCGAACGTATTGGAAAGCGGAGTATGCAGTTATTTTGCAGTGGATTATAAGGCACCCGCATCACGGTACAAAGAAATTTGCGGGCCGGATGCCGATGCAGAAAAGGTGCAGAAAACAGTAAATCTCCTTCTGCAAAGCGGCGTACCGTTTGAAATCCGCACTACCGTTATCCCTCAGCTAACGGATATCGATCTTCTTCAAATGGCACGTGAATTACCTGTTGTCCCTCGGTGGACGCTAAACCGCTATCGAAAACCGGAACTGTATAAACCCTGCGATGAGGAACGTGTGCACGTCCTTCCTTGGACGCAAAAACAAATATATGCATTTGCAGAAAAAATGTCGGCGCTGCAGCCGGGAATGATCATGCCGTAATTTCCGAAAAAACTTAAGAAACCGGATCCCCTAACACAGCAGTTAGATAGGATCCGGTTTCTTGCGTCATTAAAAAGAACTTCGTATAATATACATCAAGTTCCATACCGATATTTTAACTTTTAGGATAATGTCCGCTGCAACGTTAGCGTCGGACATGATCCTTTATTTTTGCCGGAACTCACGGTACAGCAAGCTCGGCTGAATACCGCAATTGTTCTGGTATTTTCCGCTTTTGTACGGTTCGTAATCCCCTTCTAAGGTGTGGTAGTAAATCTGGCAGATTTCAACGCCCGGATAAATGATAATCGGCTGCGTGCAGAACATTTCCAGTGTCCAATACCCTGCAAATCCTACATCACCGAACCCCGCAGTGATATGGATAAACAACCCAAGCCTGCCCACAGAAGAGCGCCCCTCCAGCATCGGAACGAGGTTTTCCGTGCGTGTATATTCCGCCGTTCTGCCAAGATACAGCCTCCCCGGCTCCAGCCGCAGACCGGATTCAGGTATCAAAATTTTTTGAACCGGATTTGGTTTTTTCATATCTAGGACGGTCTCTTGATAAACCAAAAGCTCATTGTGCAAGGACAGATTGTAGCTGTTCGGATTCAATTTCTTTTTTTCAAAAGGTTCTATGACAATATCCCCGCCCAAGCGGCGCAGAATTTCTTTACCCGACAGAATCATATTCTTCTTCCTTTCCTTTCGGAGCAATTCGCACGGTATTTCAGGGAAATACAAAAATACGATAAATGCGGATAACCGCATTTATCGTATCATACTCATTTTTAAAGCACATCACAGCAAGCCGTGATTTTTACTGTTCATTCAGGTGTCTGCACAATTAAGCCTCTTCCTTCATCTTTGCAAAGCATTCGCTGCAGTATACCGGACGGCCTTCCGTCGGCTGAAATGGAACTTTGCAAGGAGCTCCGCATGCTGCGCAAACAGCGTCAAACATTTCTCTTTGCGGCTTTTGGCTCATTCTGCGGGCCCTACGGCATTCCGGACACCTTTTGGGCTCATTGGTAAAACCCTTTTCGGCGTAGAATTCTTGCTCGCCGGCAGTCCAGACAAACTCCTTCCCGCATTCCTGACAGACTAACGTTTTGTCTTCAAACATATTTTTTACCTCACTTGTGATAAATTTTTTTTGCCCTGGGACGGAGTTGAACCGACAACCTTTGGATTTTACCAATGCTCTTGCGTTAAGCTACTGGGGCATATTAGGAGCCAGATGATTCATCTCTCCTTGCACATAAGATTATACCAGAATGATGAAATTGTCAAGCGTTATTTTGAAATAAATGAAAAAATATTTTAAAAAATCTATAATTACCAGCAGTTCAACATCGTTTTTTCATTTATTTTGCTGATTTTTTGCTAAAAAGCACATTTTAGCCAAGAGTTTGTTCCTGCCAACTTCCTACTTTTTTAAATTCATATCATACCAAAAATTTTTCCTCATTATCCCATAGATTTCCTTTGTAAGCTATATTTTAAAAACCGGCGGATGCACCCGCCGGTTTTTAAAAACTTATTGCATTTTGCTTAAACATTCCGGACAAATTCCCCGGAACAAAACATCCACTGAATCTACCCGCAGATGATGTTTTTCTTGCTCACGTATCATGCGCTCCAGCCAATTTTGCTCACCCGGAATATCCAGCACGCAGCCACATTTTGAACATACAAAATGTGTGTGCGGTTTGATATTACCGTCAAATCGTTCCTGCCCGTTAACCACACCAACGCTGATAATAGTTCCTTCCTGCTTAAACTGAGCCAAGTTGCGGTAAACCGTACCAAGGCTTAAATCGGGATACTCCGGCTTCAGTTTTTCATAAACCCAGTCCGCTGTAGGATGGGAAGTCGTTGAACGCACGGCATTTAAAATCGCCTCACGTTTCCGGCTGTAATTTCGTCTCTTTGCCATAAGATACCTCTCGAATATAATAACGATAATTTTTCCTAATTTAGTCTATCATGAATTTCTCCAATTGTAAAGAACCCTTTGCTGCATTTAGAATTACTTTTACAAAAATCTAAATACATTCACATAAAATCATGCTATAATATGGTGCATGGAATACACAGCAGCACAGAAAGGACACATCATGAAGCAAGGGGCTTTGAAAGAATACGCCATCATCACCATCAGCACGCTCATTATTTCCATTGGAATCTACTTTTTTAAATTTCCAAATGATTTTACCTTTGGCGGAGTATCCGGCCTGTCCGTTGTACTTGGACGCATCACGCCGCTTTCCCCCGGCGGAGTTAACTTTGTCCTGAATGCTCTGCTGGTGATATGCGGCTTTGTGTTTTTAGGCAGAAATTTCGGCCTAAAGACGGTATACGCAAGTTTTCTGCTTTCCGGGAGCGTCTGGGTATTGGAACAGCTGGTGCCATTGACAAATCCCCTCACAGACGAACCGATGCTGGAACTGATTTTTGCAGTGTTGCTCCCCGCTTTCGGCTCAGCGCTGCTGTTTCACACAGGTGCTTCTTCCGGCGGCACAGATATCATCGCGATGATTTTAAAAAAATATACCAGCGTTGACATAGGCAAAGCGCTGTTTTTCAGCGATCTTCTTATAACTCTCTCGTCTTTTCTGGTTTTCAGCATCAAGACCGCGCTGTTCTCATTTCTCGGCCTGCTGGCAAAATCGCTGATTGTTGACAGCGTGATAGAAAGCATCAACCTGAACAAATATTTCAATGTCATCTGTTCAGAACCGGAACCGATTCTTAATTATATCGTCAAAAAATTGAACCGCAGCGCTACGGTATGTGATGCAGTTGGTGCCTATTCACACCAACATAAGTACATTATATTTACGGTGATGAACCGCACTCAGGCGGCACAGCTCCGCCGTTATATCCGCAGCGTAGAACCGGATGCGTTTCTGCTCATTTGCAATACCAGCGAAATTATCGGCAGAGGTTTTCACAGCGAATAATTCTAAACTGCAAAAAGCTGATACCTGCAGGATGTTTTCCAGACACGGTATCAGCTTTTTAATTTTTTCACATCCGCACCGTTGGATGTTTACAGTTCAGACTCTTTCGAGTCATTCACCTCAATTATAGTCCTCTATCTTTCTCTCCGGATGAAGTACTGCGCTGTTGATACCATCTATCCATGCTCAACCGCCTCGGCGGCCTTTTGAATTTTTGCCCTGCTGATATGGCAATACCCGCCCGGGTTTTTATCCAGATAGTTTTGATGATATTCCTCCGCCGGATAAAAATTTTTAAGCGGCAGCACTTCCACCGCAACCGGTTTATCCAGCGTTTTCTGCAGCCGTTCGATTTCTTTTTGAATCACCGAAAGATCTGCCTCATCCGTGTAATAAATGCCGGTGCGGTATTGAATTCCGCTGTCCCCTCCTTGCCGATTGACAGAAGTGGGGTCTATCGCATCAAAATACAAACGCAGCAAAAAAGAGAGCGAAACCGTTTTGGGATCATATTCCACCCAAACCGTTTCCGCATGCCCGGAATTTTGGCACACCTGTTCATAGGTCGGATTTTCAGTTGGGCCGTTTGCGTAGCCCACGCGTGTATTCAGCACGCCTTGAATTGATGCAAGATACTTCTGCATTCCCCAAAAGCATCCGCCTGCCAGATAAATTTCTGCCATTGTACCACTCCGATTTATTCTTTCAACGGACTCTGCACACGACCGAACAAATGATTTAACAGCATCACGCTATCATTCAGACATTCATTCAGCCGTTTTCAGGTCAGTCAGTATTTTTCGCGTTGTCCTGTTTTTTGCGACGGCGTATTAAAATCAGCGTACCCGCCAGCAAAATCGGCGGAAGTGCAACAAGAAATAAAACAAGACCCATCGGCAACGTACCGGACGATATATAAATTTCTGTAGGGCCGTCAGCGCCTCCAATCACCGCAGTTGAGTTAGAAACTGCAGGAGTGAATAAATTCATCCACAATATGACTGCTGCACTGCATTCCAGCAGTGTAACCACGCCGAAAACAACCGCGGACAAACGCAGCAGCAACAACGATATTTTCTGTTTTTCGGTTGAATTCATGCAAAATCTCCCTTCATTTTTTTCACTGTAGCTGATTTCCCCATCGATGTCAAGACATACGCGGGATAAAAACAAAGCGGGGCGAACGTCTTTGCGTCCTCCCCGCTCCAATATTGTAACAATAACGTTTTATCCCATCACCGCACAAACCCGGTGGGTTTTGCCGTCATTACACACCGGGAGCATGGTTCCTCCTACAACTTTCCCATCCATTGTCAGTGATTTTACACCTTTTTCCACACCGTCCGGATTTCGAACCTCTATGACATAGTCCGCCCCGCGAAAACGGCGCGTGACTGTAAATCCTTTCCAGCCAGACGGAATACACGGGTCGATTTCAAGCCCGTCAAATTGCGGACGTATGCCAAGGATAAACTGAGAAACATCATAGAATGTCCATGCCGCTGTACCGGTCAGCCATGAATTTTTCGCTTCCCCAAAACGCGGCGCATCCCGCCCCGCAATCATCTGTGCATACACGTACGGCTCCGTCCGATGAATTTCACTGATATCCTCAAGGTACGCCGGGCACGTTTTGCGATATACTTCAAACGCGCGCTCTCCTCGGCCAATCATGGTTTCCGCTATGGAAATCCACGGGTTGTTGTGGCAGAAAATTCCGCCGTTTTCTTTATATCCGGGCGGATAAGAGGAAATCTCGCCCAAATTCAGTCGGTAAGATGTATAGGATGGCCAATTGAGCACGATACCATATTTTGTATCAAGGTATTTTTTAACGGAATCAAGCGCACGCCTCGGAAAGCCCATATCTTTGCCGATGCCCGCCATGGCGCAAAAGCCCTGCGGTTCAATAAAAAGTTTTCCTTCATCGCATTCTGCGGAACCGACTTTTCCGCCCAGTGCGTCATAAGCCCGCAGATACCAATCTCCGTCCCATCCGTAACGAATGACGGCTTGTTCCATTTTTTTTGCGGATTTCAACACACTTTCTGCTTCTTGAACACAGCCGGCGCGGCGCAGGATTTCCGCATAGGACGGAGCAATATAGACAAACATGCCGGCAATAAACACGGATTCCGCCACACCGCCTTCCCGGTTTTCCACCGTTTGAAACGACTCCCCGGGTGTAGTGGAAAAACAGTTGAGGTTTAAGCAGTCGTTCCAATCCGCGCGGCCGATTAGCGGAAGTCCATGCGGACCCAGATGATTCAGCACATGCCCAAATGAACGCCGAAGATGCTCCAAAAGTGGGGCAGATTTGCTCTCATCATTGTCAAAAGGAACGGGCTCATCTAAAACAGACCAATCCCCCGTCTCTTTCAGATACGCGGTAACGCCGAAAATCAGCCAAAGAGGATCATCATTAAATCCGCCGCCAATTTCCATGTTTCCCCGTTTGGTTAAGGGTTGGTATTGGTGATATGCACTGCCGTCTTCCATCTGCGTGGCAGCGATATCCAAAATACGTTCTCTTGCCCGGGAGGGAATAAGATGCACAAAACCGAGCAAATCTTGGGTAGAATCGCGAAATCCCATACCGCGGCCGATACCCGATTCAAAATAAGAGGCTGACCGAGACATATTAAATGTCACCATACATTGGTACTGGTTCCAAATGCTGACCATCCGATCCAGTTTGGGGTCTTCGCTTTGCAGGCGGAATCGGGACAGCAGATGGTTCCAGTATTCCCGCAATTCATGGAAAGCAGTATCTACCTGTTCATCTGTTTGAAAATGTGACAGCAAGTTTTTTGCCGGTTCCTTATTAATAATACCCGGTGCCTCCCATTTCTTCTCTTCGGGGTTTTCGCAGTATCCCAAAACAAAAATATAACTTTTTTCTTCACCAGGCCGCAATGTTATTTCTATATAGTGGGAACCAATCGGCGCCCAACCGCTCGCAACCGAGTTGCTTGCCCTTCCCTGAAATACAGCATTTGGATGATCAAATCCATTATACAATCCAAGAAAATTCTCTCGGTCGGTATCAAATCCTTGAATCGGCACATTAACTGAAAACACAGCATAATGATTTCTGCGCTCACGGTATTCTGTTTTGTGATAAATTGCACTGCCCTGAATTTCCACTTCCCCGGTACTGTAGTTTCGCTGAAAATTTGTCATGTCATCATAGGCATTCCAAAGACAAAACTCCACAAACGAAAACAATTTGATTTGTTTGGCTGTACTGCTTTTATTTTTAAGGGTCAGCCGATGAACTTCGCAGTCAGCACCCATGGGCACAAAGGAAAGCTGACTTGCCGCTAAGCCGTTTTTTTCTGATTCCAGAACGGTATAGCCAAGACCATGCCGGCAGCGGTAACGGTCCAGTTTTGTTTTGACCGGCGCCCAGCCCGGGTTCCAGATGCAGTCGCCGTCGCGCAAGTAAAAGTATCGTCCCCCCGCATCCGTTGGCACATTATTATAGCGATACCGTGTCAGCCGCATCAAGCGGGCATCCCGATAGAAACAATATCCACCGGATGTGTTCGAGATAAGTGAAAAAAAGTTTTCAGTTCCAAGATAGTTAATCCATGGATAGGGAGTATCCGGCCTTTCGATGACATATTCACGTTTGGCATCGTCAAAATATCCAAACTTCATAAATTGATTGCCTCATTTCCATCAGAAATTAAAATAACGCACCCACTACTCGAAAACGATTTCGAAAAGAAGTTATGCAACTCCTTGTTAGCTTTATAATAATAGTTTAGAGGTATTTTTGCTTAAAATCAAGTCGTTTTATTAAATTTAGCAATTTACACAAGGGTTATCTGCTGTTTTTTATTGCTAACAGAATTTTAAACTGCAATTTATGCAAATTTCGATAAAATGATCGAACAAAATTCTTTTTTGTCATCTGTTATCTATTCAACGGCAATTCTACGAAAACATTTTCGTAATTTATACGCCAATCGCATGATATGTCAATTAATATGGGGTCTAACACGTCTCATACGCGCTTAAAGTTGCCATTAACCCTCAAATATATTAACGCCAACAAATAAAATACATATTTTTTTAAAAATTAATATTGCAAAATTGTGAATTATATATTATACTAATGATACGAAAACGATTTAGAGCCAAATGGAGGAATTTCCCGTGGCCAGCATTAAAGATATTGCAGCAAAATGTGGACTTTCCGTTTCAACAGTGAGCAAGGCACTGAACAGCTATAGCGATGTCAGTGACGCAACTAGACAGCGTGTTCTAAAAGCCGCGGAGGAATTTGGATATTTCCCAAACTCCCTTGCTCGGGCATTAAAAACAAACCGTACCTATAACCTTGGTGTGTTATTTGCAGACGAATCCAACAGCGGCTTGACGCAGGACTATTTTGCGGCTGTTCTCAACGGATTTAAAGAGGAAGCGGAATCTAGGTCCTTTGATATCACATTTATCAACCACAACATGAATGTCGGCGGTCACCCGATGTCCTATTTGGAACATTGTAAATACCGAAATGTCGACGGAGTTTGTATTGCGTGCGTTGATTTTCTTCAGCCAGAGGTATTAGAGCTGATTAACGGCAGCCTGCCGGTCGTTACCATCGATCATATCTTTAACAACCGCACCAGTATCAATTCCAACAACGTACTTGGAATGCGGGAGTTAGTAACCTACATATATCAAATGGGCCACCGAAAAATTGCCTATGTACACGGCAAAAAATCGGCCGTTACGGAACAGCGTGTTACCAGTTTTTGCAGAACTCTGATGGAACTGGGCGTAGATGTTCCTCCCGAATATCTAGTCTTTGCCGCTTACCACGACACACAGGCCACCAAAGATTGCGTCCAACAGCTTTTAAAGCTTCCAAACCGGCCAACCTGCATCATAATGCCTGATGATTATGCCGCTTTGGGCGGAATCGAGGCCATCGAGGCTGCCGGGCTGTCAATTCCCGACGATATTTCCATCGCAGGGTATGACGGCATCCCGCTTTCACAGGTCATTACCCCGCAGCTGACCACCATCAAACAGGATACGGACAAAATGGGACGGGAAGCGGCGCGCAGACTGATTGAGCAAATTGAAAAACCACTGACGACCATTGTCGAAAACGTTACAATCAACGGAAAATTGATTAAGGGCAAATCCGTGGCCAAACTGAAATAAAAATGCAGATTTTGGCAGATTAACTGCCATGCTGATATTTAAATCATGGAGGAGGATTTACTTATTATGAAGAAGGCAAAAAGGTTTATATCCATGACCTTGGCGCTGCTCATGGGCTCAAGTGTATTGGTCGCAGCCACCGGCTGCCAGAATAACGGAGCACAGTCATCGGCCGCTCCTACAGAAAGTTCTGCAGCATCGGACTCTTCTTCCGCTGCATCAACATCTCAGGAAGGGAAAGTTCTGAACATCTGGTGCTGGAACGATGAATTTCAAAGCCGCTTTAACGCTTACTATCCCGAGGTACAGGAAGTCGCCAATGACAAATCCACTACCACGTTAAAAGACGGCACGATTGTCAAATGGACGATTAATCCAAACGAAAACAACAATTACCAAAACAAATTGGATGAAGCCCTGTTGAATCAAAGCAGCGCAGCTCCCGATGACAAGATCGATATTTTCCTCATTGAAGCAGATTATGCCACTAAATACACAGATTCCGATTATACCCTTGACATAAAAGCTGATCTTGGTTTAACGGACAGTGACCTTTCACAGCAATACAAATATACGCAGGAAATCGTAACAGTCGACGGCAAAATAAAAGGCACTTCTTGGCAGGCAACCCCGGGCCTGTTCGCTTATAGGCGCAGCATTGCAAAGGATGTTTTGGGAACGGATGATCCTGCAGAGGTGCAAACATATCTCTCCAGCTGGGAGAAATTCGACGAAGTTGCAGAGAAAGCCCACGCCAAAGGTTATAAAATGCTTTCCGGCTTTGATGACTCTTACCGCACATTCTCTAACAATGTTTCAGCTCCGTGGGTGGACGGAACCACAGTAAAAGTCGACCCAAATATCATGCAATGGATCAAACAGACGAAAGAATATACGGATAAAGGCTACAACAACAAATCCACCCTGTGGAGTGACACATGGGCAAGTGATCAGGGACCCGGAAGCAAGGTATTTGGGTTCTTCTACTCCACATGGGGCATCAACTTTACCCTGCTGGGCAATTCGCTTGAAACACCGCTTTCTGAAGGCGGCAAGGCAGAAGTCGGCAACGGCATTTATGGAGACTGGGCTGTCTGTGAAGGACCTCAGCCGTATTACTGGGGCGGCACTTGGATTTGCGGAGCCACCGGCACCGATAATCCGTCCCTAGTAAAAGACATCATGTTAAAACTGACCTGCGACAGTGAAATTATGAAGAAAATTACGGAAGACACGCAGGATTTCACCAACAACCAAAAAGCAATGGAAGAATTGGCAAACAGCGACTACAAATCGGATTTCCTCGGCGGACAAAACCACATTAAACTGTTTGCAGAAGCCGCCAAAAAGATCGATATGAGCAACGCGGGTCCGTATGATCAGGGCCTGAATGAAAGCTTGCAAACTTCCTTCCGCGATTATTTCAACGGAACAGTTGATTTAGAAACCGCCAAAGCCAATTTTGAAAAATCCATCAAGGAAAAATATCCAGAACTGACTGACGTGGTATGGCCCGAATGACTCATATAAACCTGTGAACTGCAATAACTTTAAGCGGGGCGGGCAATGCCCATCCCGTTTAAAGTTTAAAGGGGCGAACAAAATCTTTATGAGCAACAAAAAAACACACAACAGAAAAAACTCCGTTAGCTATGGAAAATGGGGATATATCTTCATTCTTCCTTTTTTCGTGATTTTTGCGGTTTTCCAGCTAATTCCGCTGGCTTCGACTTTTTTCTACAGCTTTTTTGAATACTACCGCAGCGGCTTAAAACAAATAGGCCCAAATTTTGTAGGGCTGCAGAATTATGCCAACCTGCTTTCCGCCGATTTGCCGAAATATATCGGAAACACTCTGCTGTTGTGGATTATTGGTTTTATTCCGCAGATTATCATTTCTCTGCTTCTTGCTGCAATGTTTACAAGTCTACGCCTTCGGCTGCATGCTCAAGGCTTTTTCAAAACGGTTATTTATATGCCAAATTTGATTATGGCGTCCGCTTTTGCCATGTTGTTCTTCGCCCTATTTTCTGACAACGGCCCGATCAACAGCATTCTGATATCTCTGGATATCACGGAAGTTCCAATTCGTTTTCTTGCAAGTGTATGGGGAACAAGGAGCTTAATTGCGCTCATGAACTTTCTCATGTGGTTCGGCAACACAACAATTCTCCTAATGGCAGCCATCATGGGAATCGATACCGGCCTTTATGAAGCGGCGGAAATTGACGGCTGTTCTTCTTGGCAGATGTTTTGGAAAATCACTCTGCCGCTTATCAATCCCATTTTGATTTACGTGCTCATCACGTCCATGATAGGCGGTTTGCAGATGTTCGATGTTCCGCAGATTTTGACAGACGGGCAAGGCAGTCCGGACCGCACTTCTACCACAATTATCATGTACCTGAACAACCATCTGTTCAGCAAAAATTACGGAATGGCCGGCGCGGTTTCCACTGTACTGTTTCTTTTGTGTGCTGTTCTTTGCCTGCTCGTTTTTAAACTGCTTACCCGAGATGACTCCGACCGCGAAAAAAGCAGCCGACGGAAAAATCGCACAGCAAAGGAGGCGGTCAAATGAATCATCAGGGCAACTACAGAATTCGACTGATGTTTGCACGTTTCGTCAGTTATCTCTTCCTGATACTGCTTAGCATTTTGTGCCTATTTTTCTTTTATATTCTTTTAATCAATGCAACACGGTCGCATTTTGAAATTCAGAAGGGATTTTCCATCCTGCCCGGAAAATCATTGGTGACTAATTTTAAAAATGTGATGGCCAATGCAAACATTCCCGTTTTTTCCGGCATTAAAAACAGCCTGATTGTTTCCGGAATGACCGCAGTTCTCAGCGTGTATTTTTCCGTATTGACTGCATATGGAATTTATGCGTACGATTTTAAACTTAAAAAATTTGCATATGTATTTATTATGCTGATTATGATGATGCCGACGCAGGTCTCCGCACTTGGATTTTTACGGCTAATCTCCAAGATTGGTTTAAATGACAGTCTGGTTTCACTGTACCTTCCCAGCATCGCAGCTCCTGTGGTATTCTTTTTCATGAAGCAGTATATGGAAGCCAGTCTGCCAATGGAAATTGTGGAAGCTGCTAGAATTGACGGTTCCGGCGAATTTCATACTTTTAACACCATTATTCTTCCAATCATGAAACCCGCATTGGCTGTACAAGCAATTTTCACCTTTGTAAGCGCTTGGAACAACTATTTCCTCCCCGCTTTAGTCATTGACAGTGCAAATAAAAAAACATTGCCGATTTTGATTGCCCAGCTGCGCAGCGCAGATTTTCTTAAATTTGACATGGGTCAAGTATATATGATGATTGCTATCGCTATCATGCCGATTATTATTGTCTATCTGTTCCTGTCCAAATTCATTGTCAGAGGCGTTACTCTGGGCAGCGTAAAAGGATAAAAATATCACCTGCTTCAATGCATCAATGAAACAAGAAAGGATGCAAGTACAAATTGAGTTTTCAGAAAAATTTTCTTTGGGGTGCCGCAACCGCTGCATATCAAGTGGAAGGCGCCGCGGCGGAAAACGGAAAAGGTCCGTCCATCTGGGATACATTCAGCCATATTCCGGGTAAAATTTATCAAAATGAAAATGGAGATATTGCATGTGACCATTTTCACCGTTTTCGGGAAGATATTAGGTTAATGAAACAAATCGGTATCAAAGCATATCGATTTTCAATTTCTTGGCCTCGTATTCTTCCGGAAGGCACCGGTAAAATCAATGAATCCGGCCTGCGTTTTTATGAAGAACTTATTGATGCATTAAACGACAACGGCATTATTCCATGTGTTACTCTTTTTCATTGGGATTACCCCGCCGCGCTGCAATTACGAGGCGGCTGGCTCAATCCATCCAGTCCGCTTTGGTTTCGCGACTATGTAAAAATTATTGCGCAGCGCTTGGCCGGAAAAGTCAAATACTATTTTACCCTGAACGAGCCCCAATGCTTTATTGGTTTAGGGTACGGAACGGGCGACCACGCACCCGGCTGGCGCCTCTCCCCGCCGGAACTGCTTACAGCAATACATCACGTTTTGCTTGCACACGGCCTTGCCGTAAGCGCTTTGCGCGAATATGGAGGGGATGGATTAAAAATAGGGCTGGCGCAGTGTGGGCGCATCTATGTGCCGGCATCCGATTCCCCGGAAGATATCTTGGCAGCCAAAAGGGCAACCTTAGAAGCGGCCGATTTGCCGCAGGATTTGGTTTCCGGCGTTGCCATGTGGAGCGACCCCATTTTTAAAGGTGAATACCCTGCTGTGCTGTGGCAAAAATACAGAAACCGGATGCCTCAGATTGGGCCGGACGACATGAAAATCATTAGCAAACCAATTGATTTTTACGCTCAAAATATATATACAGCTTCTATAGTACGCACCGATGAAAATGGTTATCGTATTGTGCCGTATCCGCCCGGAAACGCTAAGAATTCCATGGGATGGCCCGTGGTTCCTTCCTCTATATACTGGGCCTCAAAATTTTTATATGACGCATATCATAAGCCGATTATAATCAGTGAAAACGGATTTTGCGCATTGGACGCGGTTTCCTTTGACGGAAAGATTCATGACACAGAACGAATCAACTACATGCATCGCCATTTGCTCCAGCTGAGGAGAGCCGCTGAAGAAGGCGTGGATATTTCCGCCTATTTTCATTGGTCTCTTCTGGATAATTTTGAATGGAATCATGGTTACAACGAACGATTTGGCTTAATTTACGTGGACTATGAAACCCAAAATCGCATTTTCAAAGACAGTGCATTTTGGTATCGCGATGTTATTTCTCAAAACGGTGAAAATCTTTGATAAAATAAATCACGCACCGCCGGCAGTTGTCGGCGGTCTTTTTTCATCCTGCAAATTCACAAAACAGCCCCTTATAAAAATCTCCTTTGCTTTACCGGGATTTCGGAACATTCCTGCACCCAATAAAGCAAAGGAGTTTATCGGTTTACTTTAAGAAGTTTATCGCATAGAATCAGCTTTTATGCACATTTTCAAAATATTTATAGGCATGAAAATCTCAAAAAATCCAGCGTTCATGCGCCTTATGCACTCTTCATGTGCAGCCTGAGTCTGTCCGAAATCATGGCAATAAATTCCGAATTGGTGGGTTTTCCTCTTGTATTGTGAATCGTATAACCAAAATACGAGTTCAAAATGTCAACATCGCCACGGTCCCAAGCCACTTCAATCGCATGGCGGATTGCACGTTCCACGCGTGAGGCTGTGGTATTGTATCTTTTCGCTACACTGGGGTAAAGCTGTTTTGTCACCGCATTTATAATATCAGGAGTTTCAATAGCCATAATAATGGAATCGCGTAGATAATGATATCCTTTAATGTGTGCAGGTACACCGATTTGATGCAAAATCTCCGTCACCTGAATTTCAAGCGATTGTTCAGATTCCTGTGCCGATTGCTGTACATTTGGCGACAAATTCCCGGAAAGTCCGTTTATGCTGCACATCTGTATCATTTGATCCGCCAAAGCACCGGCATCAAATGGAGAAATGGCAAAATACGCCGCTCCGGACATCATAACCTCCCGTTCCAGTGTGGGACTTGTATAATTCGATACAATGACGAAAAGCGGCTTTCCTCCCAGCATTTTCGCCTGAACAGCTTTCATAAGGCCAATGCCGTCCAGCCTTGGCATAAACAGGTTGGCAAGCACAACATCGGGACGGAGAGCTTGTATTTTTTCCAAAAGTTTCATACCGTCTTTCTGCGTATAGCTTACTTCCATTCCGGAAGCTTCGAAAACTCGACCATACTCGGTACGAAACTCCGTACTGTCGTTCGCTATAAGCAATTTTATACGCTTTTCCATATTTGATCCCCCTAATTGATTGATTATAGTCATATCATACCATATATTGGTAAAATTGGCAATAGATTGGCAATATTTTTTTATATCTAGGGGAATAAAAATTCATATTTCGTTAAGAAGCTTCCTGCTGAACATCAGATTCGACTGATTTGGATTCCATTAGCATATTTTCAGCAAATACCCCGTAGCCGCGCGTTGGATCATTGACAAACACATGCGTCACTGCACCAACCAATTTACCATTTTGCAAAATTGGACTTCCACTCATTCCCTGAACAATACCGCCGGTTTGAGTCAATAGTTCTCTGTCCGTAATGTGAATGATTAGATTTTTGCTCTGCACCTGATCTCTGTAATCAATTCTTTCAATTTCCGCGTCATAAAACTTGGGAGTATCACCGCTGATGGTGGTCAGAATTTTTACTGCGCCTGTTTTAACATCCTGCTTCATAGCAACCTTCACCGGCTTTGCGCTCGGTGCTGATTTCAAATACCCGTAAACGCCTGTGGGAACATTGGCAATAAGTCTGCCCACTGCGTTGTCATCGGTAAAATATCCCCGCAGCTCACCGGGCGTGCCTTTTAAGCCTTTAGTGACACCATTGATGGTTACAGGAACAATATCGCCGGATAACATCGGCATCAGTTCCCCTGTGTCAGAATCACAAATTCCGTGTCCCAGCCCCGCAAAACTTTTTGTGGATGGGTTATAATAAGTTAGGGTGCCAATTCCCGCAGTGCTGTCGCGTACCCAAAGACCGGCTTTGTAAAGTCCGTCCGTTTCCGAACGAACCGGCTTGAGCTCTACGGTTGTGGTGGAGCCGTTCCGCCGGATAGAAAGCCGCAGGCTTTTCCCTCCGCAGTTTTCAATATCGCGTGCGACTTCACCGTTTGTTTTGACATCCTCACCATTGACCTGTGTAATCACATCCCCAATTTTCAGCCCCGCCTCTGCGGCAGGATTTACGGAGCCGGAAGAAGTTTGAATATCTGCAAGCCCTACGACCACAACGCCGTCCGTATACATTTTGATTCCAAACGGAGTGCCGCAGGGCACGACGCAGGTCTGATCGACAATGCTGACGTCCACGGATTTAATTGGTATCAAATTGTATAGCATCATTGTTGCCCGATACGTTTTTGGTAAAGGGACGCCTGCGCTGGCTGATACATCATCACTGTCGCCCACAACCGTAATTGCACCGGAAAGCCACTCCAGATGACTCCCGATGGTCACGGTATAAGAATTGGGCGTAAAATAATCCGCCGTTAAAAGAACCGCTGCCAGCAAAAGTTCCAGTACTGCGGCGGATGCGGTCAGCATTGAAATAAACTTTTTCAAATTTTCACCTCCCTTGCGCCGCACTAATTACTCTGCGCACAAGGGCGGTCTTTTATGTTGTCAAATCTCTTTTATTTTCCCAAATTATAGAAATTTAATTATGATTTCTCCATTCGCCACCAAACAAACCGTATATTACATAAGGTGGTAACATTTTTTGTCCCCGCAGATGTATATCCCGTCATAAAGTGTAAAAGATTGAAGGTAGATAGTATACCCAGCAGTTTTACAAAAATACCATTTTAATGATTTTAAACTTTGCCATAGTAAAAGGTCTATATTCCCATACAGTGTTGCGTCTTTCACGGGAACACTACTGTGGGAGGTGATGGGAATGGATTTTAATATCTATAATGGCTATTATTCGTTTCCGGCCGGCACCGTTCTTCCCATAAATCAGGATGATGATGAAAGCTATTTCTTATCCCTGCCGGAAGAAACACAGCAACAGCTTTTAAAACAAAACTTTACTTCTCAGCAAGAATTTCATGACCAACTGCAGCGTCTGAAAGAAAAAGAATAAATCCGCCATTTTTTAAATTGGCTGCAAAAAGCCCGGAAAAACGATTGCAATCGTTTTCCGGGCTTTCCTAATTTATTTTTACGGCATTAAAATTCCTGCCCTGTTATGAAAACAAGGCACAGTTAAGATAATCTCGTTTTAAAATCTTCATACCCGAACTGCCGAATCATCCGAAATCCTTCCGATTCCCCATACAGAAGAATCGATGGAAGTCCAATTCCATTGAACGTATTGTTTTTCACCATGGAATAAATCGCCATGTCGCAGAACACCACGCGGTCGCCCGGGGACAGAGGCTTTTCAAACGAATAATCACCGATTATATCGCCCGCAAGGCATGTAGGCCCGCCAAAGCGATAGGTGTAAGCATATTCTCCGGGTTTGCCCGCACCGATGATTTGAGGTCTATATGGCATTTCCAGAACATCCGGCATATGGCAGGCGGCGGAAGTATCCAAAATAGCGATATCCATCCCATTATGCATCACATCAAGGACGGTGGACACCAGAAAGCCCGCATTTAGGGCAATCGCCTCGCCGGGTTCCAGATATACTTGAACGCCATACCGGTCCTGCACCCTGCGAATACAGTCTTTCAGCAACTCCAAATTATAACCCGGTTTTGTGATATGGTGCCCGCCGCCGAAATTGACCCACTGCATACCGTGTAAAAAGCGGCCAAATTTTTCTTCAAACACATGGAGGGTACGGTCGAGTGTTTCTGCACCTTGTTCGCACAAGGTATGAAAATGAATCCCTTCAATTCCATCCAACTCTCCCGGCTGGAATTGACTGAGCGTGACCCCAAGACGGGAATTCGTCCCGCACGGGTCGTAGATATCGGTTTCAATTTCGGAATACTCCGGATTCACACGGATTCCGCAGCTGATGTTACGGGTGCTTTTCTGCACCGCACTGCGGAACTTTTTCCACTGGGAAAAAGAGTTAAACACAACATGGTCGCTGTATTTTAAGATTTCCTCAAATTCATCTTCCCGATAGGCAGGAGCATAAACGTGAACTTCCTTCCCCATTTCCTCCCGTGCAAGCCGGGCCTCAAAAAGGGAACTGGAAGCCGCGCCGTCTAAATATTTGCCGATCAGCGGATAAACAGAAAACATGGAGAAAGCCTTCTGCGCAAGCAAAATACGGCATCCTGTTTCCTTCCGAACGGAATTTAAGATTTTCAGGTTTTCGGTCAAAAGCTGCTCATCCACCACATAGCATGGGGTTGGAGGAATCATGGGATCAAACATTTTATTCCTCCCGTCAGTCAATCAGCTTTGGCGAAAAATCTTCGTGCCATGGCAGACCGCAGCGGTTCATCGCATCCATGAACGGATCCGGATCAAATTCTTCCACATTGAATACACCCGGCTTTTTCCATTTTCCGGTTAACACCATCATGGCGCCAATCATAGCGGGAACGCCGGCTGTGTAGGCCACTGCTTGGCTTCCAACTTCACGATAGCATTCTTGATGATCGCAGACATTGTAAACATAATAGGTGCGTTCTTTGCCGTCTTTTACACCCGTAAAAATGCAGCCGATGTTGGTTTTGCCTTTTGTTCTAGGGCCCAAAGTGGCAGGATCCGGAAGAACGGCTTTTAAAAACTGAAGCGGTACAATCTGCTTTCCTTCGAACTCAATCGGCTCAATGGATGTCATGCCGACATCTTCCAGCGCGCGAAGATGATCGAGGTAACTCTGGGAAAAGGTCATCCAGAAGCGGATGCGTTTTACGCCCTTGATATTCTTGGCAAGAGATTCCAACTCCTCGTGGTGCAGCAAATAGATATCCTTCGGCCCAATTTGAGGCAGGTCGTAAACGCGCTTAATTTCCATCGGTTCCGTTTCAATAAAACGGCCGTTTTCAAAATAGCTGCCCTTTGCACTGACTTCGCGGATATTGATTTCCGGATTGAAGTTTGTGGCAAATTTATATCCATGGTCGCCTGCGTTTGCGTCCACGATGTCAATGGTGTGGATTTCGTCAAAATAATGTTTCTGCGCATAAGCGGAAAATACACCGGTCACGCCGGGATCAAATCCGCTGCCCAAAATCGCGGTGATGCCCGCCTTTTCGTAGCGCTCACGATAGGCCCACTGCCATTTATACTCAAAATGCGCAGTGTCCGGCGGCTCATAATTGGCGGTATCAAGGTAATCAACCTTCGTCTCCAAACAAGCGTCCATAATGGACAAATCCTGATACGGCAATGCCACGTTAATCACTATATCCGGTTGAACCCGACGGATTAGGCTGACTACTTCCTCCGTCTTATCCGCATCCACCTGAGCGGTTTCAATTTTCGTTTTGCCGCCGTCAAGTTTCTTTTTCAGTGCATCGCATTTGCTTTTTGTGCGGCTTGCAATGCAGATTTCTTCAAACACATCAGGGTTTTGGCAGCATTTATGCGCAACTACGCTTGCAACCGCTCCCGCTCCGATGATAAGTGCTTTTCCCATTCCGAATTACCTCCTTTTATCGTATCAATCATCCTGCAACGGTTCCACTTTTTCAAGCAGATCATTCACATAAGTCGGCAGAGCAAACGCACCGACATGCAGCTTTGTATTATAGTATCGGGTCTCAAGGCCTAAATCATTCCACTGCTGTGCCTTTAAATCTTCTACCGGCCGAAATTTTTTAGAAGCAAAGCCAAACAGCCAGTGGCCGGAAGAATATGTTGGAATATGCGCCTGATAGACGCGGCTGATTGGAAACGACTGAACAATGCGCTGGTGAGCCCGCTGCATGGCAATTGCGTCGCTGCGATAAAACGGGCTTTCCTGCTGATTGACCAAAATACCGTTTTCAGAAAGCGCATTATAGCAATTCCCGTAAAATTCTTTGGTGAACAAGCCCTCTCCCGGTCCGAACGGATCGGTGGAATCCACCACAATCAAATCGTATGCATTTCTCTTATCGCGTACAAAGCGCAGCCCGTCCTCATAAAAAATGCGGACCCGCGGGTCGCTGAGCTTGCACGCGGTCTGCGGAAGATAGGTTTTGCAGGCCTCTACAACCTGCTTATCAATCTCAACCAAATCAATTTGTTCAATGCCCGGGTACCGTGTCAGCTCGCGTACTGCGCCGCCGTCACCGCCGCCAATGACCAACACCCGCTTCGCGTCCGGGTTTACAGCCATCGGTACATGAACAATCATCTCATGATAAATAAACTCATCCTTTTCCGTCAGCATCACAAAGCCGTCCAGCGTCAAAAAACGCCCAAACTCTTGGGACTCAAAGATATCTATGCGCTGAAACTCACTTTGGCCGCTATAAAGCTGCCGGTCCACTTTGATGGAAAAATTAACGTTTTGTGTATGCTTTTCTGTAAACCACAGTTCCATTCTTTAATTCTCCTTAAGAACCTGAATTGTTTCCAAGCTGGTATCCTTCATACCGGTCAGCATGGCGCCTTTATCGGCCGCATACAAAATGTACTCCACAATTTCCGGCGTAATGCGTTCCCCCGGCGCAACAACGGGAATTCCGGGCGGATAGCACATAACGGATTCTCCACTGATGCGTCCCGCACTGTTTTGAACCGGTACCGGTTCTTTATCTGCATAGAAAGCCCGCTGCGGCGTTTCCATTACCTGCGGAGAAATATATTCCTGCGTGAGCATACCGGTTTTATCCCGCTCATATCGGCGTTTAATCTCGGACAACGCCGCAACCAAACGTTCCAAATCGAGCGCACGGTCTCCCATGGACATATAGGCAAGAATATTGCCTATATCCCCGAATTCAATCTGTATGTCGTACTCATCGCGGAGCAAATCGTAAACCTCAATGCCCGCCAGCCCGATTTCCAGTGTATGGACAGACAATTTGGTAACGTCGAAATCGTAAACAGTATCGCCGTTAATCAACTCGCGTGAAAACGCATCATAACCACCGATGCGGTTAATTTCAGCACGGGCATATTCTGCCATGGTGACAACACGGCGGAACATTTCCTTTCCGCGCAGAGCAAGATTGCGCCGTGAAATATCCAAAGAAGACATCAAAAGGTACGAGGCGCTGGTTGTTTGCGTTAAATTGATAATCTGATCCACATAGCTTGCATCCACATTCGGTCCGGTCAGCAGGAGGGAACTTTGGGTCAAAGAGCCGCCGGATTTATGCATGCTCACGGCCGCCATATCGGCCCCGGCTGCCATGGCAGAAACAGGCAGTCCCTCGCCAAAATAAAAATGCGTGCCGTGCGCCTCGTCCGCCAGCACAAGCATATGGTGTTTGTGCGCCAGCTCCACAATGGATTTTAAGTCAGAGCAGACGCCGTAATATGTTGGGTTGTTGACAAAGACGGCTTTTGCATCCGGATTTTCTTTTATGGCACGCCTTACATCCGAAAGAGACATTCCGAGGGCAATGCCTAGGCGCGTATTGATACCGGGATTGACATAAACAGGAACAGCACCGCACAGAATCAGCGCGCTAATTGCACTGCGGTGGACATTTCTCGGCATAATAATTTTCTCGCCTTTTTTGCAGGCGCTCATCACCATGCTCTGTACCGCGGATGTAGTTCCATTGACCATAAAGAAGGCATGGTGTGCCCCAAACGCTTCGGCGGCAAGTTCCTCCGCTTCCCGTATAACTGACGAAGGATGGCAAAGGTTGTCCAAAGGTTTCATGGAGTTTACATCGACCCTTAGACATTTTTCGCCAAGAAACTCGGTCAGTTCCGGATTTCCTCTGCCGCGCTTGTGCCCCGGAACGTCAAACGGCACAATGCGCATATCTTTAAATTGATTCAGCGCCTCCAGCAGGGGGGCACGCTCCTGCCCGTTCAATTCTCCGCTCCTTCCGGCGCTTCAAAAACGTTTGTGCCGCTGAAAATTTCAATCATTTCCCGGCGCAAACTCTGCGTGATGGCAAGACGCTGTTTGGGCGGAAGTTCATACACATCCGTGTTGAACAGATAATTTTGAAGGTCAATATCTTTAATCAGCAATTTGGTGTGGAAGAGATTTGCTTGGTACACATTAACGTCAATCGCATCGTATTTCAAAAGAGTTTTTGGATCTATATAATCCTGTATAGACGTAATATTATGGTCTATGAACAATTTTTTGCCGCTGACATCGCGTGTAAATCCGCGGACGCGGTAGTCAGCAGTGATGATATCCGAATCAAAGCTGCCAATTAGGTAATTGAGCGTATTCAGCGGAGAAATCTCTCCACAAGTGGAAATATCAATGTCCACGCGGAACGTTGCAATGGCGTTGTCCGGATGATATTCCGGATAGGTATGAACTGTCACATGGCTTTTGTCCAGATGCGCAAGGACTTCGTTTCCGGAACCGCGAAGCACACCGCTGCCAAGATTGCAGGAAGTATCAATCTGATCCGGCGGAAACTCCTGTTCTGCAATGAGAAACGCCACACTTGCTCCCTGCGGATCGTAATCCTGCTTACTTACATTCAGAACTTGCGCGCCGATCATTTCCGTTACATGATAAAGAATATCGGTCAGGCGCTCCGAATTGTACTGTTCATCAATATACGCAATATAATCACGCTGCTCACGCGCACTTTTCGCATAACAAACATCATAAATATTAAAGCTGAGCGATTTGGTAAGGTTGTTGAAACCGTAAAGTTTCAGCTTGTTTTCCAACCGTAACACCCGACCTTTCCCCAGAATATATTTTATTATTTTAATGACGAATTTCCAAAAAAACGAGGATAAATCATGAAATTCTTATAAATATCATAAGTTAATCCCGAATTTCTTCGCCATCCTCCGATTTTCATCTCTTTCTTGATGAATGCTCTGTAAAAAATCAATATATATTATATACAGAAATCATTATTAGTCAAGGGGATTGAACCATTTATACAATAAAAATATGTAGGTTTGTCAAACATATTGGACAGTATGGGAATGCAAAAATTCAGAAGGAGACAACCAATGAAGAGGACGCATCGGCATATTATTAGAGCGTCTTAAGTAGATGGAAAGTTGGTTTTCAAAGTCCGCTAAAGAGTAAAAATGGTGTTTGTCATAAAAGCGTTTTTGGTCTTCGCGATGACTGCGTTCCACTTTCCCGTTGTGCCTAGGGGTATAAGGACGAATTAACTTGTGCCGAATATGAAGTTTAGCGGCAGTGGCCTCAAACAACGTCAGCAAATGTTTCTTGGAAGGTGAAAAACGGTTGGTGAATTCAAAACCGTTGTCAGTTTGAACGCATTCCACATGGACGCCGCGCCGGGCAAACCATTCGACAGCTCGTTTTAGAAAGTCAGCAGAAGAGTAAGTACTCTGTTCAGGGTACGCTGCCAGAAAACGCAGCCTAGAAAATTCATCAATAGCGGTGTACTGGAAAAGCCGAAGCTCAGGGTCGGCAATACAGCGCTTTGGAACAACTTTTACATCGATCTGAATGCGCTCTCCGGGATATGTCATTTGCTCATATGGCTTTGGCTGATATTTTTTCTTTGGTTTTGATTCTGGAAACATTCCCATTCGGCGCATTACACGGAACAGACTTTCCGGACATCGTGTGTATCCCCGCTTTTTTAACCGAGACCATAGTTCAATCATACCGAGGTCGGGATTTCTGCGCCGCATGTCGCGAATCAGCTTTAACTCGGCAGGTGTATGCTGGTTTGGATGACTGTGAGGCCTCCTAGACCGGCAAGCCAACGATTCTAATGTACCGTCATACCGGGCCATCCAGAAATAGATAAAGGAACGGCTTTTGTTGTATTTTCGGCTCGCACGGCTAACACCGTACTTTTGAGCATAGATCATTAGGGATTGCCTAAACTTCATGTCTTGTGTTACACTATTCATGCAGAAATGGGCACTTCCTTTCGGTATGATTTGGTTTGCGTAGCTTTATTTTAACCGATGTGTCCATTTCTGTTTTTATTTTTTCTCAACTGTCCAATATGTATTGTAGTCCTACAATTGAACCATTTATACAATAAAAATAAAACAAGACAGACTTTGCATTTTGTCTTAATGCTGCAAAAGCAAAAAACAAAAGCAAACATGCGATGCATTTACTTTCTGTACTGTTTTCATCATAGCATAAGATGCGAAAAATACAAAGGGATCTATCCGATTGCTTCCAATTGAACACGCAGCGCTGTAATGCTATAATTGACTAATACGAAATTACCGTTAGACAGCGGAAATTGTTATAGAAAAGGATGATGGCTGCATGAAACTAGTTCAATTTATCCGCGGCGGAGAAATGCGAATCGGAATTTTTACGCAAGAGGGTCTAATTGACGCAACAGATGCTTTAAAGCACAAAGTGCCGACAAAAATGGAAGAGGTTATTTCCGGCGGTGAAGCAATTCTGAAGGATTTACGGCAGTTAGCTAACTCCGGGGTGCAGCCGGTTTCTGACGAAGAAGTCCGTTTTTTGCCGTGCGTAACAAAACCGGAGAAAATTTTATGTGTAGGTCTAAATTACATCAGCCACACATCTGAAACACAAATGGAAATCCCGAAGTACCCAGTTCTTTTTAACAAGTATAATAATGCGCTTGCAGCGCACAAGCAGAAAATTGTTCTGCCCTCCTCCGCAGAGCAATTCGATTACGAAGCGGAATTGGTGATTGTGATAGGCCGGGAAGCGCGCGGTGTTTCCAAAGAAAATGCTCTTTCGTATGTGTTTGGCTATGCACCCGGCAACGACCTTTCTGCACGTGACCTTCAGTTCCGCACGCATCAATGGCTGCTAGGCAAAACCTGCGACGGATTCGCCCCCATAGGGCCGTGCATTACAACAGCGGATGAAGTCGGAGATCCCCAATCTCTTCAGATTGAATGCCGCGTTAACGGCGAACTTCGCCAGTCTTCCAACACACATAATATGATTTTTGACTGTGCGACCATTGTCAGCTATATTTCTCAGTTCATGACTCTGCGGCCCGGGGATATCATTTTCACCGGGACGCCGTCCGGCGTCATTCTGGGTATGCCAAAAGAAAAACAGCAGTGGCTTAAAGCTGGGGACGAAGTTCAGGTGACAATAGAAAAACTCGGAACCCTCATCAATGTGATGGCTTGATGTGGCAGGGGCTAAAATAACACCCGTGCAATAGTTCCTGCCGGATGTTAATATGGAAAAGCGGCTTAGAAATACTGCCCTGAGCAGCCATCGCTCAGGGCAGTACATTTATATCTTATTCATCTGTTCAAAATGCTCTGCAACTTTCATCAATTCCCCAAGGGTCGAGATTTCAACGCCGGATTTTAAAATCCGGTTCTGAATTTCACTTGGCAGGGAATTAAAATACTCTCTAAGATCCGGATTACTCTCATAATAGGTTTCCATGTCCAGCTCCTCCGCTGTCCGCTGATTCAAGCGCCCCGGAAGGAATCATCTGACATAAAAGTTTCTGCGAAAAGTTTCATAGATGCTGCCGATTCGATTTCATCTGCATGTTTCTTCACAGCTTCCCTTGCGTACTGGGGAAGAGATTCGAAGTACTTTTTTGCGTTTTGATCCGCTTCCAGCAGGCGCCGGAGTTGATCCGCCATATATTTTCACCCCGAATCTATTATGTGCAGTAAAACCGGATTTTTTCGAGTAAATTTTTTACATTATTGTTGTTTTAAAAACTGATTGAGAGCATCTAACGAATTTTCACAATCGCGAATTCCCATTTCATAGAGCTGCATTAGTTTATCCAAATCTTTCTCGTACCGGCTGACTACAATCGGTTTGCTTGGACGTATCACAAAAGCTTTTCCGCTCTTTTCCTGCCTGCGGCATACATCAAGCTCGTTGTTATAGACTTCAGGTCGTCTCATCATTGCATCGACAAAGAGCGGATAGTCACCGTATTTTACACGAAGAACCGCTCTTGGAAATTCAGGACGAGATCTTTTCCTGTAAGTTTTGTCACGTGTCAGGATGACAACATTGCGCTCATTCCCGTCAAAAATGGACCGCTCAATTGGAATCGGCATACTGCACCCGCCATCCAAAAGCTCGTATCCGCGGTAGGAAACAATATTCGAAATAAAGGGCAGCGAACAAGAAGCACGAACTGCCGTCATATCCTCATCTAATTGTGATTTATCAAAAAAAACAGCTTGACCGGTTTTCAGATCCGTCGCACCGACTTTCAGGTCTGTGGGAGAATTGAAAAAGGTTTGGTAGTCAAACGAAAGCAGGGAATGAAACATTTCACCAAAAATAAAATCAAACCCAAACAGCGAACCGGTTTTCTGCAGGTTTTTGATGCTAATATAACGCTCATCGGCAGAATACCGAATCATTTCGCGGCAAAAGTCTCTGGAATTTTGTTTGCTAATATAACTCAGCGCATTAGAAGCTCCGGCAGAAATTCCGTAAACACAGGGGAATTCTATGTGATTTTCCGTCAGTACGGTTAAAACACCGGCGGTGTACCACCCCCGCATGCCGCCGCCTTCCAGCACAAGACCAGTCGACATGATCATTCATCCTCCTAGTTTTCTTTCATTATATGATAATCCCCAATTGAAAACAAGACTTTGAAAAAAATGGATTTTTATTAGTTTGTCGGTTCCCATACATAAATGAAAATGGCAGGAGGCATCTGTCAAGAAGTGATATCGGCGCATAAATTCAAATTAGTTTGTGCCGGAAGCAGACTCGTTCAATATTTTAGTTCACGCTTAAGACAGGTATTTTTTCAATATGTACTGCAGTCGTGCACGCATTTTAAGCCGCTTAATACTGCTTTTTGCCTGAACAAAATGAACTGCTTGTTTTATAAAGCGTTCCCTCTTGTTGCAAAAATTAGTTAAAATTAGTTCTTGCTGAGATTTCCCATCCTTCACTTAATTTTATATCTGTATAGAAAAATAAAATCAAGTACTACTGAGAAATACCTTTTGCTTTTAAATATAATATCAGTTTGTCCAGTCTTTTTCTAAAAAAGCCGTTAAACCATTCTTGACCGGCAAAATGTGCAACAAGCCAAGGGCTTATCAAATAATAGATTTTAATAAATGCTCTGCCGAAGAATTTTGTTGCTAAAACATTATCACGGAATCTACGTAAAACCATTACCTGCGGACAATCATAAGACCCGTATACAGCAGTAGCAATATAGCACCCTTCTTTTTTACCCGATTGGGATTTTTGCTCATTCGATGAAGCATTTTGCTCCTTGAGGCTTTTATTTTTGCTGTGTGCAATTCTGACCGGATGTTTAGATTGTTCAATGCCCTCTGCAATTCGTTTATTTATGTATTCCGGGTTAATTCCATAAGAAGTCCAAAATCTGATGAGAGGAATTCCCGCTTCTTCACAAATAGCCTTGACCTTTTGGTCCCTTTCCCTGCGGGAAAAAGTATTGTGCGTATCGTCATTAATTTCAATCAGCATAATCGGTTTATATGCTTCATCAAAAACACAAGCATCAATATTTCTGTATAACTCATTCTGGAATTTAAAATTATCTGTTCTGTAAATGATGCTTGCAAGATTAACCTGCGGTTGAAGAAAATACCCTGCAGGCAAAGCATTTTTTATCGCCGTAAAATACTCTTTTTCCGTCGCTGTAATTAAGGACTCTTTCAGCTCATACAGGAAAGGCCCTTCTGAGGAGTTATTTCCATTGGAGGTTGCATTTTTTCCCGCCTGAATGTTCTGTTGCATGCTGCCATCCCCATATTTCTCATAGGATAATATGTAATATTATATCATAATAAGAAATAAAAATCACCTGTTTTAAATTTATTTGAACAAATCCGCGCGGCAGCATGCAAAGAGCACTCATTTTCTGCTGAACCTTTTGCCCTCCCCTCCTGCCCAATAAATCTTTACTTATTTATTTGAGTAAATATACGCGTGCCTCATACGGCTTTAAAGTTTTGGGCAATTCTTCTGATGAATCCGTATAATTGCCAATAAGCATTTTTCGGGGAACGATATTATCAGCAAGCGTCAATTCCGTTTCATCTGCACTGAAATTTAAAAGCACAAGCAGTTTTTCATCGTCTAAAGTCCGCCGATAGCAATACAAAGGACCTTCATCTTTTACAACTTCAAAATCACCATAAATAATTACTTCGTACTGTTTGCGCAAGCGAATCAGTTTTTTATAATAGTTCAAAACAGAATTTTTGTCCTTTAGCTCATCTTGCACATTTATTTGAGTATAATTTGGATTAACTTTAATCCACGGTTTACCGCTCGTAAAACCTGCATTGGCGGAATTGCTCCACTGCATAGGCGTGCGGGCATTATCCCGGCTTCTTTGATGGATATAACGCATGATTTCATCTTTTGAATTAGGGTTGCGTTCTGTAAATTCCCTATAAACGTTAAGCGTTTCGATATCGCGGTAATCCTCTATAGAGTCAAATTTAACATTCGTCATGCCGAGTTCTTCGCCCTGATAGATAAAAGGCGTGCCTTGCAGCGTGTGCAGCAGAGTGCCGAGAAGTTTGGCGGACTCCACACGATATTTTCCGTCATCACCAAATCGCGACACCTGCCGCGCTTGATCATGATTGCTCAGGAACAGGCTGTTCCATGCTCTTCCGTTCAGTTCGGTTTGCCATTTAGTGATAATTTTTTTAAACTGGTCAATCGGCACAGGTATATCGTTCCATTTTCCATTTTCATTCATACCTAAATCGATATGTTCAAACTGAAATACCATATTAAGTTCATGGCGGTCTTCAGCCGTATATTTGATAGCCTCTTCCGTCGTAACTCCGCCAGTCTCGCCGACTGTCATGATGTCATAATGACTTAAAACTTTTCTGTTCATTTCCTGCAAAAACTCATGCACACGCGGCCTGTTGGCCACATATGGAAAGCTTGAAGCATATTGACTGCCGGGAAGTTTTGGGCCGTCCGGAAAACTCTGATCTTTTGAAATGCAGTTGATCACATCCATACGGAAACCGTCAATTCCCTTATCAAGCCACCATTTCATCATATCGTAAATTTGATTGCGCACTTTTTCATTTTCCCAGTTTAAATCTGGCTGTTTTTCTGCAAATAAATGCAGATAGTACTTCCCCACTGATTTTTCATATTTCCATGCCGAACCGCCAAATGTAGAGCCCCAGTTGTTGGGCTCTTTTCCATTTTTGCCTTCGCGCCATATATAATAGTCGCGGTATTCATTTTCAGGAGTTTGTTTGCTCTTTTGAAAAAATTCGTGTTCGTCCGATGTATGATTGACTACCAAATCCATAACAATTCTGATGCCTTTTGCATGTGCGCAGGCAAGGAGTCGGTAAAAATCTTCCATCGTGCCGAACTCTGCCATTATTTTTCTGTAATCCCTTATATCATAGCCATTGTCTGCGTTAGGGGAATCATAAATGGGACACAGCCAAATGACATCAATGCCTAAATCTTTCAGATAATCCAGTTTTTGAATAATACCGTTTAAATCTCCTATGCCGTCGCCGTTGCTGTCCATAAAGCTCCTTGGATAAATTTCATATATAACGCTTTCCTTCCACCAATTTCTTGTCATCAAGCAATCATCTTCCTCTCTTCATGCTTTTTGATACATTATACATCAAAAAATCTGCTTTTTGATAAAAAATTTATGGATCAAAGTCCGCTTTCTGAAATAGCTATTGAAACTTTGGGCTTTTTTATTCACAAGTATCAAAGTGAAAGGTGTCAGTTTGACAATCTGTAATTCAATTTTACAAATTGCATAATATTTGCAGATTAAATCGACTATAAATAAGCAAAATTTTATCTAAATTTAAAAATTAAAGTAAAAAGTGATTGAATTCAAGTACTATTAGTGGTATTTTAATAGTAAAGAATATATGTACTACTTTTATATTCCCCATCGTACTACCAATACAGTGTTGGAGTGTATATACAAATGTCTACAACAATCAGAACTTGTGATCAACTAATCAAGGAATTTCCGTATCTTAAGGCGAAACAAACGAACACCAGACTCCCCATGCTTCTTAATGATAATGATAATAGAGATATCTACAATATTTCCGCTCCGTTTTTTCACAAAGGCAAACAAATTCTTTTGGGCAGAGTGGAACCAAGAGATACGGAAGACAGTGATACAGCCTTTTTTGTAAATGATAAAGGTATTTGGAAATTAGATACCCAATATACCCCTTTAAAGCATCTGCAGGATCCATTTTACTGCTACATAGATGGTACATTAATCATAGGCGGTGTTGAGATTGACAAAGATGTAAAAGACGGACATATCGTTACATATCGCACAGTTTTTTACCGTGAAAGTGCTCCTCACAAATTTGAGAAATTTGCTCAAGGGCCAGAAAAAATGAAAGATATACGTCTTTTAGAACTGCCCAACAAAAAAATTCTTGTTGCGACAAGGCCGCAGGGAATAGACGGAAGCAGGGGCAGAATAGGATTCAAAATTATAGACTCATTAAACGAGCTAAACACCCAAACGATTTTGTCCGCCCGGATTTTGGACAAGCAATTTATCAAAGAGGAATGGGGCGGCGTTAATGGCCTGTATATCCTTGAAAATGGCAAAGTAGGAGTACTCTCACATATTGCTAAATACGACCAAGAAAATAATGTGCATTATTATTCTTCTTGCTTTGTATACGATGTAAACAGCGGAAATTATTCTCCCATGAAAATAATAGCAACACGAAACAATTTTGAAAACGGCCAAAGCAAAAGAAAAAGTTTAGAAGATGTTGTCTTCAGCGGCGGCATCGTTCGGTCCGGAAATGGTACGGCTAAACTGTATTGCGGAGTCGGAGACGCTGAAGCACATTGCATTTCCATTTTAGATCCGTTTTTATATTTTGATCGCTTCTTTGTTCCATAGCACTGCGCAAATAATTTCATTCTGCATTAAAAAGCATTAAATAGCTGTGTCATTGTTGGCAAGATTCGGCAGCATTATCTCTATACGTAATGCACAGCAACACACAAATTTCGCAAGCCACAAGTTAGTTTGTAAACAGCTTAAGTTGTAACACGGCGCAAATATCGGCAGATAACTGTAAAAAGGTTCTTTGTTTAACGTTTTGTGAATAGAAGTTCTTCAGCCAAAGCGGTCTGAAATTCCTATTTAGAAAGTTCTATATGCTACCAATTTATTGGAAGATTGCTGTTTTTAGAAAGCAGATCATTTTTGCATGTTTCTGCCAAAGCTGACAAATTGCTTGCATATATTTGCGCCTTGTTGCAGCATCATTTGTTTGGCATGGAATTAATTTGCACGAATTCAATTTAACACCAAAACCGTATATCGCAAACTTTATATGCGGTAATATGCGGTAGTCAAACTGAATATCGTGCAATGGTTGTGAATTTACCGATTCACAACTTTCTCTTGGGTTCCCAGTAATTATTTGTATGGCAACTGCTTGTCTAATAAATGCACAACCCATTAGACAGGTTTGCTATAGGATCATTTCAATACTATTAATTACGGGAGGTTTTCATGATGAAAAGATTTCTAAGTTCGCTTTTGGCTTGTCTCATTTTATCCATGGCTTTACTAGGATGCCAATCTGCTGACAGCAGCAACAGCAGTGATTCGGATTCGGCCGCAGAGCAAGCATCCGGAGAAACAATCACCGTTAATTTTTGGTCTGCACCGCAAAAAGTCCAATACGATTTTTGGGTTGATAAGGCAGAGGAATTTAACAAACAAAAAATTGACTACAACGGTAAAACGATTCAAGTAAAAGTGCAGCAAATGCCGGAATCACCTTCTTCAGAAGCAGGTATACAAAATTCCATTGTTACAGGAACCGCACCTGCAATTTCTGAAAATATCAGCCGCAGCTTTGCAGCAACTCTGGCACAATCGGGCGTAATTTATGATTTGCAGGACGAAGATTGGTTTAAAGATATTGTATCTGAAAAAAAGATAGAAGATATCATAAAAGGTTGGGAAATCGATTCAAAACAATATGTAATTCCTGAATACGTTAACCCCATCACTTGGCAATGGAATGCTAAAGCACTGAAAGCACTCGGCTTTACACAAGTACCGCAGACAGTTGAGGACTTAGAGAATGTTTTAAAAGCTTTTACAGAAAAGCGAAAAGAACTCTCTGCCATTGGTGTTACGCACACATTATATCGTCCTGCTTTGGTCCGCGCAGATCAATGGTGGGAAAGATGGTTCGATTTCCAAATGTCTTACATGGCGTTAACCGGCAAAACGTCTTGGGTAGAGAATGACAAACTCACTTTGGACCGCGAAGGAACGATTGACACATTTGAACTGTTCGGAAAATTTGGAAACACCATACAAACCAGCGAAGTGACGGATTTATGGACCGGCGAAACCACACCTGTACTGCTGAGCCCAAGTGCTCCATGGGAAATTCAAGCTTTAGAGGAAGCCGGTAAATCATATGGCATGGACGGGGACTATGTTTACGGTCCATCCCTTGTAAAAAATGAAGGAGATACTCCATATAACTTTGGTGATTCCAAAGGCATTGTGCTTTACAAAAACAGTAATATTACTGAAGACCAGCATAATGGTGCCGTCGCATTTATAAAATGGGTTTACAGTGATGAAAACTGCACCCAGACAGACGTAGACTGGCTAAAAGCAACTACGATGCTGCCTGTACGCGGCGATATTGCAGACAATGATGCATTTGCGCAAGTCATTGACAGCCATCCGGCACTGAAAGACCTTGTAGAATATTCAAAATATAGTATTCCATGCATGGCATCGGATAAGATAACGGATATACAGACAAAATTAGGCGAAGAGGGAATTTGCCCCTATATTGAAAAGGCAAAAGAGCAGCCTCCGCTGAACGCTCCGGACGCCTCTGAATATGTAGACGCAGCATTTGAAGCGATGAAATCGGCGGGGAATTTAAGCTAAAACGAAATTATAGGTCCTATCTAAGAACCTCCGGTTGTGCAAACAAAGGAGGTTCTTAGATAATATTTACAACAATTCACCGCCAAAAAAGATTGATATATCTAATAATCCTTGAATATATTTGATTTCTCTCATTTAAATTGTCCTGTCATCTTTGCCAGTAAAGGGTGAATTTATATGAAAAAAATAATATTGAACAATAGAAAGGAAACCCTTTCCGGATGGCTATTAAATCTGCCTTTTATTGTGTACTCCATTGTGTTTTTTTTGATACCCCTCATATGGGCAATTTGGCTTTCCACTTTGAACTGGAATATGATATCTCCGAATAAAACTTTCGTAGGCATCCAAAACTTTAAAAATTTATTTACGGACAGCAGTGTGCGAGCGGCATTTATCAATTCTTTTCGCTATTTAGTTCCAATTGTGATACTATGCTTTATTGTGGCACTTATCCTCGCACTTTTGGTATCAAGCTTACCGGATAAAATAAAAGGGATTGTGGCTGTATTATTTTTTATTCCATATTTAACATCCGGAGTTGCAACATCTGTTATCGTTCGATTCCTTTTCAGCTATAACTCGTCTTTAAATGTATTTTTAAGGCAAAGGTATAATATAGACATCGATTGGTTTCAAAACCCTCATTCCGCCTTTTGGATTATCGTATTAATAATCGTTTGGAAAATGTCGGGATATTATGCACTGTTTTTGCTGTCTGCCATTGAAAGCATAAGCCCGGAAGTTAACGAGGCCTGCGCGTTGGATGGTTCTTATGGATGGCATAAATTAATCCATATAACGCTGCCGATTATTTTGCCAACTTTAACAACGGTTATCGTGCTGGCAGCCGGCCTTTCGTTCGGTATTTATACAGAGCCTTTCTTGCTCACAGGCGGCGGGCCAAACCATGCAACCACTACATGGCTATTGGAAATTTATAAAACATCATTTACGAATTTCGAGTCCGGACAAGGTGCTGCAATTGCGATTGCAAATGCTGTACAGATTTTTGTAGTGATACAATTAATAACAGTAGTGATGAATAAGTTAAATAAAAAATTCGGTTGTTAAGGGGGGAGCAATTTATTATGATAAAAAGATCGAAAATAACCACCGTCTTTATTACGGTTATTGTATTGCTATTATTAACTCTCTCGTTATTCCCGCTTGTCTATATGCTAATACAATCGTTCATGCCGTGGGATTTAGTGGATAAAACATTCGTTGCCCGCCCCACATTAAGAAGCTATAAATACTTAATCAATACAGATGATCCATCCAATATGTTTATGTGGATTAGATCACTCTTTAATTCTATTGTCGTTTCATTGCCTACGGCTTTAATTTCCGTACTGGTTGGCTTAAGTGTTGGCTATTCTTTAACGAAACTGAATTTTAAGGGCAAAAAAATCATTTATTATTCTCTGATATTTCAAATGTTCTTTCCCGTTGTCATTCTGCTCGTCCCACGGTACATACTTATAAAGCCTTTGGCAAATAGCTATTTGGGAATGATTTTGCCCCTGTGTATATCAACATGGGCGATATTTATGTATATCAATTATTTTAAGACTCTCCCGGATGAAATTTTTGAGGCAGCTAAGATTGACGGCATCAGCGAATTGGGAATGATAGTCAAAATTGCTATGCCAATGACAAAATCCGTCACCATGATTGTGTTTTTATCCATGTTTATGACGCGATGGAATGAGCTAATGTGGGATATGCTTGTTTCACCGGATATTAAAATGCAAACATTAAACGTACTGATTACAACGCAATTTAAAGCAATGGGAAATTTCCCGGGTCCATTATATGCAGCCTCTGTACTGCTTTTGCCGATTATTATCCATGTTTATGACGCGATGGAATGAGCTAATGTGGGATATGCTTGTTTCACCGGATATTAAAATGCAAACATTAAACGTACTGATTACAACGCAATTTAAAGCAATGGGAAATTTCCCGGGTCCATTATATGCAGCCTCTGTACTGCTTACCTTGCCGATTATTATAATGTTTTTGTGTGCCTCGAAATATTTTAAAGAAGGCATTAGCTTTATGCTGAAATAAAATAGCAAGTAACTGAATGTGAGAGGGAGAATAAAAGATGGTAAAATACGCAAATAACCCTATCATTACAAAAGAAGATGTAATTCCAAGTCATAGCAATTTAAAAGTAGACGGCGTTTTTAACTGTGGTGTCTGCAAATATCAAGATGAAATTCTTTTGCTCTGCCGAGTTTCCGAATCGGCAGCGAGCAGTCAAGGTGATATCAATATTCCTGTTATGAATATGGGTAAAAAAGATATCAGTATTGTAACCATTAAAAATACCAAAGATTCAAATTTGAATTTTTCAGACCCACGGGTTATCACAACAAATACGCGCAGCGGACCAAAAATCAAATATTTAACTTCATTTTCACACTTGAGGCTTGCACGTTCTAAAGATGGTTTCCAATTTAAAATAGATGAAAAACCTTTCATTTGGCCTGAAACAAAAGAAGAAAGCTGGGGCATTGAAGATCCAAGAATAACGCAAATCGACAATACGTATTATATCTGCTATACAGCAGTAAGCCACAGCGGCCCCGCTGTCGGGCTTATCAGCACAGAAGATTTTAAAGAATATAAAAGGCTCGGAATTATTTTTGCACCGGACAATAAAGACACTGTAATATTTCCTGAAAAAATAGAAGGAATGTATTACGCCTTAAACAGACCGAGCAGCGGAGAATTCAACTCACGCGATATGTGGATTAGCGAATCCCCCGACCTAATCCATTGGGGTAATCAAAAACATTTTTGCAGCACTTCCAATGAAGGATGGGAATGCGAACGTATTGGCGCAGGTGCTGTACCTTTTAAAACAGACAAAGGCTGGATAGAGATTTATCACGCGGCAAATGCACAAGGGCGTTATTGCTTGGGGGCTATGCTCCTTGATAAAATACATCCATGGAAAATCATTGCCAAAACAAAAGACCCCATACTGGAGCCAACTCAGCCATATGAAACGAACGGATATTTTGGAAATGCTGTATTTGCATGCGGATGCTGTATTGACAACGACAACGTTACCATATACTATGGTGCTGCTGATGATAAAATTTGCCGGGCAGACATATCGCTAAAAGAGATTTTTGATGCTTTACGTCTTTGATACAATAACAATACCAATTGCGAAAGTTTCACAATGACGTGCCACCCCTCTTTCATAGAGAGCGGCTTTTTATAGCCTTAAAATATCAAATTGTACTGGGTGGAAGTGTGTCATGAAAAAGAAAGTGACTATGAAAGATATTGCACGCCGGCTCAATGTATCAATTAATGCCGTGTCTCTTGCATTAAACAATAAAAGCGGTGTAAGTAATGAGACAAGAAACCGCATCATTGATGCAGCAGAACAAATGGGATATTTTAACGGCAAAAAGAAGTACACAAATGTAATTGCAAATAAAAATATATGTATTTTGATAAAGAAACAATATTTCAGAAATTCTACTTTTTATGCAAAGGTTCTGTTAGGCGTAGAGCAAGAGGCCAAAAAAAAGGGATATGATGTACTCATTAATTTTTGGGATCAGCTATGGGAAATCCCGGAGTGCATTAAGTCGAAAAGAGTTTGCGGGATTATTTCCATTGGCCAAATTAGCGATGACTATTTAGTGGAATTAAAAAAATACTCTATACCAATCATTTTGGTTGACCATAGCTCCATGTGTGTACCTGTTGACTGTGTATTATCTGATAATAAATTAGGCAGTTATCAAATGACCCAACTGCTCATAGAACGCGGATATAGGCGTATTGGTTTTTTGGGCGATTTGGATTATTCAATGAGTATTAAAGAGCGCTTTTTCGGTTATTGCCAAGCAGTACATTCTATGTCATTTATAAGAAACAGCATCCAATTTGTTAATTATATACTACAATTTTCGGTATTAAATGATATTGAAAACAGCATCATACAGCACGATACAATAAAAATCGTTCAAAAAATAAAATCTCTGCAACAGATTCCTCAGGCTTTCGTATGCTCAAATGACGAAGCCGCTATACAGTTAATCTATGCTCTCAAGCAACTAAATTATAATGTACCGGATGATATTACAGTAACAGGGTTTGACAATGCAGTCTCGTCTAATTCTCTTATGCCTAAATTGGCTACTGTCAATGTACATAAAGAAGAAATGGGACAAATTGCAGTCCGCAAATTACTAGATAGGATAGAACATTTATACAAACCATTTGCAAATACAGTGCTAAGTGTTGAAATATTAAATAAAAACTGCATCAAGCGAATTTAGGCATTGGCAAGATACAGCATAGGAAAGTTCACGATTTTGTAAAGGGATAAGAAAATCATTGGAACTCCAAAAAATGACCAGCCGTAGATAGGAATCTGAATTTGGGAAGATTCCAACTACGCTGGTTCTGCGGCAAATGTCCTTGTTCAGCCGTTCTAAGCATATTGGTTGAGGAGATTTTGCAAGCAATGATATCTCTATGTCCCTGCTCATTGACGCCGCAGACCACCATCACAGCCATGTTGACGACCCGGCCATCCATACGGATTTTTTCATACCGTGCATCAAATAACAGGATAGCGCCCCGTCAGAGGCCGGCTGCGGAAGTACTGCACCTGCTCGTTAAAGCCTTTCGTCATTTCACTGACTTGACTGCGGGAAAGATTACTTATCCAATCCACACGGCCGATAGCCGCAGCGGTAATCACGGCGGGATGGATTGTGTGCATTCTTTTTTGCGCCAACGATACCGGAAACCTCTGCTTCCATCAGACGGGTACACAACCATTCCAGCATCGACAGCATTGGATCCGGCTGCGCCATACATTTTAGTAGCAATTCTGTCAAATCTGTGGTATTCTTTTTGTGAGTCATTGGGTATCTCTCCTTTTTTGAATGTCTTTAGCACCATTCATTTTATCGGAGTCCCAATGACTTTTCTATGCCTTTACGAAATTGCGAACTTTATTGTGCTCTATCCTTGTCGCTAGTGTCAAGGGAAGTTCGCAATTTCGGGACTCCGAAAAATGAATTAGGCTACGTTTAACAGTGAAAGAATGGATTTCGGGTTTAAGTATGCTCTGGAAACAGACCAGTCTTCCGCATATTCCATCAGACATGTTGTTACCAGCCGTAGGTAGGAATCCGGATTAGGAAATATTCCGACTACACTGGTTCTGCGGCGGATTTCCTTGTTCAGTCGTTCCAACATATTGGTCGAGGAAATTTTGCGGGCGTCGAGTTCCGGAAAGGCGTAGAAAGCTAGAGAATCTTCCAGCCCATCTTGCAGAAGCTCAATTGCTTTTGGAAAGCGTTTTCCATACTGTTCTGATATTTGCTCTGCGCGTTGTCTAGCTATTTTAGCGGAAGGTGCTAACCAAATTTCTTTTAACTGAGCCGCAAAGGATTCTTTTTCCTTCTGGGGTACATGAGCCAAAATATTTCGCATAAAATGGACTTTGCACCGTTGCCAAGAGGCTCCCGGAAAACTCTCACGGATGGCTGCAATCAGCCCTTTATTTGCGTCTGAAATCACCAGGAGCGGTATTTTCAGACCACGATCGAGAAGACTTTGAAACAATTGAGAATAACTTTCTTTGGATTCATCGAGCATTGGCTCCACGGCGAGGATATCCCTATGCCCCTGTTCATTGACGCCGCAAACTACCATCACAGCCATGCTGACGACCCGGCCATCCATACGAATTTTTTCATACAGTGCATCTGTCCAAATGACAGGATAGCGACCCGTCAGAGGCCGGCTGCGGAAGTACTGCACCTGCTCGTTAAGGCCTTTCGTCATTTCACTGACTTGACTGCGGGAAAGATTCTCAATTCCAAGACTGCGAGCTAGTTTCTCCATCTTTCGCGTAGATACACCCTGCACAAACGCTTCTTGAACCACTTGAATCAGCGCTGCTTCACTGCGCTTGCGTTCTGTTACGAAAAACGGGATATAGCCCTGATTTCGGAGTTTTGGTACCATCAGATACATCGTCCCCATACGAGTATCCAATCGACGTGGCCGATAGCCGCAGCGGTAATCACGGCGGGACGGATTGTGTGCATTCTTTTCTGCGCCAACGATACCGGAGACCTCTGCTTCCATTAGACGGGTACACAGCCATTCCAGCATTGACAGCATTGGATCCGGCTGCGCCATACATTTTAGTAGCAATTCTGTCAAATCTGTGGTATTCTTTTTTTGAGTCATTGGGTATCTCTCCTTCTTTGAATGTCTTATCACCATTCATTTTATCGGAGTCCCAATGACTTTTCTATGCCTTTATGAAATTGCGAACTTTATTGTACTCTATCCCATACTGCGACGTTTATATTGTCGATCAAGATGCGTATAAATGTCCATTGTTGTTTCTACATCAGCATGGCCTAACTGATCCTGTGCCGTTTTAACATCAATACCTGCAAGATACAGTGACGTTGCAAAGGTGTGGCGGAGCTGATGTGCTGTAAACCACACCGGCTTCCCTGCTGCTTCCGACAATGCCTTCATATATGATTTCCAAAGACGTTCCCAGCTCGCATTTCCCATTGGGCCACCATGTGCGGCTGGAAACACAAGATCCGGTCCATGCAACGGAGCTATATGCGTCTGCGCCAATGGCCGCAGATAGTTAATCAGCTTATCAGGTATATAAACTGTTCTCCGCGCGTATTGTGTCTTTCCCCCTTCTTTTATGTGTGGCTTTCCGGAATACATTTCTACTGATTGGGTGATATGAATACAGCCGTTTACAAGGTCAACTTGATTCCATTCCAATGCAAGCAATTCACCGCGACGCAATCCAGCATACAACATAATCATTGCCGCTAATTGCGCTTTGTGTTGTGTAGATTCGATCAATAAAACCCATTCAATCGGTAACGCTTCCCTGCGTTCTTGAGGAGCGTCTGAAGGAATTTCCACAGCATTGACCGGATTCCAATCAATAATACGATTCTTAATCGCAAGATCAAAAATTTGATGTGCAGCATTTCTAAGATCCAGAAGCGTTTTTCGTGCACTCGGTTTTCCTGTGGTCGGATTAAAATTTGCATATTGCTGTATAATCTCTTGAATCTGCGATGGCTTTATTTTGCTGATGGGAATTTCAGAAATAGGTGCCAATTTCTCAATGGAATATCGGCATATTTTCAAACGCCCGGGCGAACACTTTTTCAATTTAATCCAGCGTTCAGCCCACTGTCCAAAAGTGTCATTTTCAGCCGTGACATCGATGCCTTTTTTCATTGCAAGTTTAACTTGCAGCGCTTTCTCATCTGCCTCCTTTTGTGTTCTGCCGTAAACGGTCTTATATCGCCGCTTCCCATCCACTCGTCCCAGATAAACCTGAACAGCAATACGGCCATCTTGCCGTTTTGTATTTCGCTTTTTCGGCACAAAAATACCCTCCTTCATTCAGAGGGCTGAACAGGTCTCATTTAATTGTAATTCTCTATACTGTCAGCCCTGCTGATAGTACACCATCCTTCTTGGTTTATGCCAAGGAGGTATTTTTATATGCTTAATTCATTAATTCTATACTGCATTAATTCTTCATTTACATGGAAACAAGCTGCAATCTCCGGAATGGAATAGTTCAGATATTCTTTCAGTTCGTCATCCGAAATTAACAAATGTAGGTTTGTCAAACATATTGGACAGTATGGGAATGTAAAAATTCAGAAGGAGACAACCAATGAAGAGGACGCATCGGCATATTATTAGAGCGTCTTAAGTAGATGGAAAGTTGGTTTTCAAAGTCCGCTAAAGAGTAAAAATGGTGTTTGTCATAAAAGCGTTTTTGGTCTTCGCGATGACTGCGTTCCACTTTCCCGTTGTGCCTAGGGGTATAAGGACGAATTAACTTGTGCCGGATATGAAGTTTAGCGGCAGTGGCTTCGAACAACGTCAGCAGATGTTTCTTGGAAGGTGAGAAACGGTTGGTGAATTCAAAACCGTTGTCAGTTTGAACGCATTCTACACGAACGCCGCGCCGGGCAAACCATTCGACAGCTCGTTTTAGAAAGTCAGCAGAAGAGTAAGTACTCTGTTCAGGGTACGCTGCCAGAAAACGCAGCCTAGAAAATTCATCAATAGCTGTGTACTGGAAAAGCCGAAGCTCAGGGTTGGCAATACAGCGCTTTGGAACTACTTTTACATCGATCTGAATGCGCTCTCCGGGATGCGTCATTTGCTCGTATGGCTTTGGCTGATATTTCTTCTTTGGTTTTGATTCTGGGAACATTCCCATTCGGCGCATTACACGGAACAGACTTTCCGGACATCGTGTGTATCCCCGCTTTTTCAACCGAGACCATAGTTCAATCATACCGAGGTCGGGATTTCTGCGCCGCATGTCGCGAATCAGCTTTAACTCGGCAGGTGTATGCTGGTTTGGATGACTGTGAGGCCTCCTAGACCGGCAAGCCAACGATTCTAATGTACCGTCATACCGGGCCATCCAAAAATAGATAAAGGAACGGCTTTTGTTGTATTTTCGGCTTGCACGGCTAACACCGTACTTTTGAGCATAGATCATTAGGGATTGCCTAAACTTCATGTCTTGTGTTACACTATTCATGCAGAAATGGGCACTTCCTTTCGGTATGATTTGGTTTGTGTAGCTTTATTTTAACCGATGTGTCCATTTCTGTATTTTATTTTTTCTCAACTGTCCAATATGTATTGTAGTCCTACATCAGTTCGTCATCCGAAATTAACAAATCAATTGCAAAATAATTTGCCTCCCTCTCAAATCTGCCAATTGGGAATAGGGTATTGACGCTGAGGAAAAGCGTATTGGAATCCGGATGAAGGATACTGTGCCCTAATTCATGGGCACAGGTAAACCGCTGCTCTTGAAGTGGTATATCGCTGTTGATATGTATCATTTTATGTCGAAAACATTTGTTGTAATATCCCTTAATGCTGCCAAGCGGCAATTTCAGAACCTGAATGTTTTTGTAATCCGCTAATTCAAAAGGATTCCGTGTGCCATACTTCCGGCAAAGAGATTCTACAACCTGTTTTATCCGCATTCAACCACCCGATTTTGTTCTGTACTTTTTAGGAGTATATTTTTGTTTAGCAATTTTTTTGCTGATTTCTAAGTCTTTTTTTAAACTGGCGATTAACAGTTCTTTGGTAAGATCATCTAAAGGTTCACCGTCAAACATCAGTCCTCCCTGCGCATTTTCAAGATCGGCTAAGGTCCGGTCTAAGCGTTTGGAAATATCCCGCTCATCTTTTTCCGTCAGAACAGGCGTATCTTTCGGTTCATTTCCTATCAGATAATCTACTGATACATGAAAATAATCGGCAATGATTTGCAGCTTTTCAACCGATGGATTTTGCATTCGCTTTTTCCATTGGGACAAAAGTCCGGTTGAAATTCCGGTGTCCTTGGAAAGGCGGTATGCACTGATGTGTCTGTCCGCCATCAATTTTTCAATTTTAGCATAAGTATCCAAATTATCCCCACCATTCTGTGCACAGCATATAAATATAGATTTATATGATAAATTCTATTGACTATCATAGTTATCTATGATATAGTATTGACAAAACTTAGATATCTAATTTACAAGAAAGGATTCTAATAGTATAGAGCATGATATCTATACTGCCATATTTGACTTAGCAAACTAAGAATAGCACAAAACTAAAGTAAACGCAAGTGTTTTTTTGCAGAAAAGGAGGAATTTTATGGAGAAATATTTCACCTGTGCAGAAATTGCAGAGATGTATAAGGTGAAAATTATGACCGTTTGGGAGTGGATTCGAAAAAAGAAACTCCCAGCTATTAAAATTGGCAGGGAATATCGAATCCGTCAAGAGGATATTGATGTATTTGAGAAAAACCGTAAAACTGCATAATTGGCTAGGAGCAGGTAGGTGATTATATGAGAACGAAAATCTATACCAACTGGGCGCAGGTGCCTGTGGTTATGAATCTTCAAACCGCCTGTATGATTCTTGGACGCGGGTACGATGCGCTGAAAAAAGACGCTAGGGAAGGAAAATTTCCGGCCTTTAAAAACGGAGAGAAACTTTGGGCCGTAAAAAAGGATGATTTGCTGGAATATATAGAAAAACAGAAAACCGCTTGAAATCATCGGTGAAAAAAGAACTGTATGCGTCGAAGTTGTTCCGGAACAATTCGGCAGGTGATAACAGTTGGCTCGTCCATTAAAGGACGGGGTAGATTACTTTCCACTCGATGTGATGCTGGACGAGAAGTTTGATTTAATCGAGGCCGAATTTGGATTAATAGGGTTTGCGGTAGTCGTTAAGCTGTACCAAAGAGTGTATGCGCGAGGTTACTACTGTGAATGGACAAAAGAGGTTGCATTGTTGTTTGGCCGGAGCGTGGGATTAAATCGCGCCGGGTCAGGTGGCAATGCCGTCTCTGAAATAGTCAAAGCCGCGGTCAGAAGAGGTATTTTTGACAAGGACATGTTTGAAAAATACCATATTCTCACTTCACGTGGGATACAGAAAAGGTATTTTGAAGCTGTGAGCCGCCGTAAGTGCGTCAAAGTCCGAAAAGAATACCTCTTAGTTGATGTTGCCAAAATCGTGCCAAAAGCACACATTGTCTGGATAAATGCTGACAAAAACCCCGTAAATGAGAACAATAATCCACAAAGTAAAGTAAATAAAATAAAACAAGAGAAAAAGAAAGAAAAGAATAGAGAAAAGAAAGAAGTATCCGAACCCGCAGACGCGGCTTCGGATCGGCATCCATTTCTTTCTCTCATTCTGAATGACGGAACGGAATATCCGGTTTATGAGCATCAGATTGCCGAATGGAGCCGGTTATATCCGGCCGTTGACGTTCGGCAGGAACTGAGGAAAATGGCCGGCTGGTGTATGGCCAATCCGCGCAGACGGAAAACGAAGCGGGGAATCCTGAAATTCATCACAGGATGGCTTGCCCGCGAACAGGACAGAGGAGGGATTCACTATGGGAACAGAGCGATGCAATGTAGCTCAGGTATTCCGGCAGCACCGCCGCCGAGGAGACCTCTCGGTACTGTCATATAGAGAATATACGCAAAAACAGTGCGACTATCTTAACGCCACTCCGGGGCACTTGACCGGGTATGACTGTGCCATATGCAAAAACAAAGGCGTGGTCTATTTTGAGGGTGAAGATGATGAAATCCGAGCAAAGCCCTGTCATTGTAGGGCAATTCGTAACAGCATGAAGAGAATCCGCAACAGTGGACTGGAAACTCTGCTGAATCGCTATACCTTTGAGTCGTTTCAAACGGATATGCCGCTGCAGAAAAAGATGAAGCGCACGGCACTGAAGTTTTTAGATAACTGCGCCGGCAAATGGTTCTTCGCAGGCGGGCAGTCCGGGGCGGGGAAAACCCATATTTGTACAGCAATATCGCGAGAACTGCTGTGCCGCGGGAAATCGGTACGGTATATGCTGTGGAGCGACGAGTCTGTTCAAATCAAAGCGGCCATCAATGATGAGTTTGAATATGCAAAACTGATTGACCCGCTAAAAAGAGTTTCGGTGCTGTACATAGACGATTTATTCAAACCGGTTCAGGACGACACAGGAGAGCGCAGACAGCCGAATCCCGGAGATATCCGTTTGGCATTTGAACTGCTCAATTTCCGATATATTCATCCGGACCTCATCACGATTATATCCAGTGAATGGACGATAGATGAACTGCAGGACATTGACCCTGCCATCGGCGGACGCGTGTATCAGAGGTCAAAAGACTATTGCCTGACCATATCACGCGAGGAATATAAAAACTACAGGTTACACAGCGCAAAGTAAAAATGATGTACGGAAGAACAGTCCAAATCCCATGATATCCTTGAAAAGTATGGAGGTATGAATCATGGAAGTTGCGAGGAATGTGCCGGAGCGGATGAATCTCTGCCTAGAGAAAGACAATCCGAAGAAAGGGTGGTACCATATGACGGCAAAAGAAGTCAAGGAATTGCTCAAAATCTATTATGATATTCCGCAGATGATTGCCGAAGAATTTGCTACCATCCGGCACTGTGAAGAGGAGAAAAACAAAATAACCGTACAGTCTGTCAAACTGTCCGGGATGCCGGTCGGCAAAGGCCGGCATGGAGACCAAACGGCCAGCATGGCGCTGAACGATCAGGCAAGATATTATGAAGAGGAAATCAGACGCTGCCGCCGCAGGATTGCGGAATTGCATGAAAAGAGGGACTGGCTGGGTGTTGCGCTGGGTAAGCTGGATAAGACGGACCGGTACATCTTGGAGCTCGCCTATATGGGCGACCCGAACGACCGTACGCATGTGTACCGCCGACCACCATGGAAAGTTATTGCAGACAAAGTCGAATACAGCGAAAGCCAAACAAGAGAACGGGCGCGGATTGCACTGCATCATCTTCTCATGCTGTCCGACCAGATTGTTTTCCCGGGTATGGCCGGCTGAAACAGGCTAAAGAAAAATCCAACGTCAGTACCCAATTTAAAGTGCCACCAAAAAGTTAGAAATTATTTTTGTGTTAAAATTATTCAAGCATTCCAAAGGGCTTGTTGCCTGTGCATAGCAGGCGGCAAGTCTTTTTGTTTAGCCTTCGTAAAAAACGCCGCCCAACGAAGGGCAGCGCTTTCTAAAAAGAGGGGAAGTGTTTAAAATATATCAAACCTCACATGAGGCACTTGTAATTTGTTTGCGAGTTCGTGGCCCGGTTTCCGCCCTCACCACTGACCTAATGCAACATACTTTTTTTCACTGGAAACAATTATATATTACTCTGAGAATATGAAGAACTCATGAAACCAACATTAAAGTTTCATGGGATTTTTATTCATGACAATTAAGATTTAATAAAAAACTTTGTACTGCTCATCCGCTATTTGTTTTAAAGTGACGACTTGATATTAAATTTTCGCACGCTGTTTTTAACCCACAATTGGACTTTTTGCAAAGCAATTTTAAGAAATGGAACAGCGATTTACGGGAGTCCGAGATTGATTTGTAGTTGATTTCTGCCATCATTAAAAGCAAAACTTCGCACATGAACAGCCTCAAAAATATGATTGAAAACTACCAAACGCAAATCGAAACTGCACAGGAAAAATTGAAAAAACTCAATCAAAAACTCAGCGATATTAAGAGCGGAACTTTTTCTTCGTATCTGAGTTTCGGCTCAAAAAAAGCACAGCTTCTTCCTCGTCTTAAAGTCAAAAACGTGCTGAAAAATGGGACGAAAACGTGAAAAAATGGCCTCAAAAATATACGTAAAACATACGTAAACAGGGGTGAATTTATACGTAAAAACATACGTAAATGCCGGTTTTTGGTGACCCCACCGATTCGTTAGGCTTTGCCTAACTCCCCACCTTGTGTGGGGACAGAATCCCCTTATGCTCTTTTTTTCATCAATACAATCCCAACCACGCGTGTGAGGTGCGACACAGATGGGGTAACGATTCGTGACTCCATCGGAAATTTCAATCCACGCACCTCGTGTGAGGTGCGACATCACAGCGTCACTCAAGGAGCATTTCAATAAATATTTCAATCCACGCACCTCGTGTGAGGTGCGACAATTTTTGCTATTTGGGATTTGGTGCCAACATCATATTTCAATCCACGCACCTCGTGTGAGGTGCGACGTTTCACAGAATCGAATAAATCCGTTGTCCGCATCATTTCAATCCACGCACCTCGTGTGAGGTGCGACCGTATGTTTTACGTATACACTTAAGGCTATAAATTATTTCAATCCACGCACCTCGTGTGAGGTGCGACCAGTACAGCATGGAACGCGGTCTAATGGAAATTAATTTCAATCCACGCACCTCGTGTGAGGTGCGACAAGCGTACAGCCTACGGCCTTTCAGCGCCAAGCTATTTCAATCCACGCACCTCGTGTGAGGTGCGACGATGGCTGTAGTACACAGCATGACGATTGAAAATATTTCAATCCACGCACCTCGTGTGAGGTGCGACACCGCTAACGGTATATAATATAAATGCAAATGAAATTTCAATCCACGCACCTCGTGTGAGGTGCGACCTGCCTGACATCGCTCGCCTACGCAATTTTCGTATTTCAATCCACGCACCTCGTGTGAGGTGCGACTTCAAGGATATGACGAACCAATGATTAAAAGATATTTCAATCCACGCACCTCGTGTGAGGTGCGACTTCAAAGAATGTGAGGAATTCCATATCCGAAGTTAATTTCAATCCACGCACCTCGTGTGAGGTGCGACCCCATTCGTCAATTTGAGATTGTGTAATCGGGTAATTTCAATCCACGCACCTCGTGTGAGGTGCGACTGAGGCTGTCCATCCGATACAGGCGACGCGTTGATATTTCAATCCACGCACCTCGTGTGAGGTGCGACACTGGATTCTCATTCTTTATCCGGCTTCTTTTTCAATTTCAATCCACGCACCTCGTGTGAGGTGCGACAGGATCTTAAATACCTGCGTGACATCGCTGAAAATTTCAATCCACGCACCTCGTGTGAGGTGCGACGCGCTGAACGGGCTATTCTTGATTGATGACACCAATTTCAATCCACGCACCTCGTGTGAGGTGCGACACTTGTGTTTGCTGATGCAACTTTTCTTAAGCGAAATTTCAATCCACGCACCTCGTGTGAGGTGCGACCACATTCACAACTTCTCGATAAATATCATTCGGATTTCAATCCACGCACCTCGTGTGAGGTGCGACTTGAGCAGGACGCTGATTGTATTCTGCTGTTGCAATTTCAATCCACGCACCTCGTGTGAGGTGCGACGCGGTTGTAGTGTAGTCCTTACTGCTGCGCTTAATTTCAATCCACGCACCTCGTGTGAGGTGCGACGCCAGAGGGGGAAACCATTTCCCCCTCTCAATCATTTCAATCCACGCACCTCGTGTGAGGTGCGACCCCTTGTTTCGTGGTATTTTTTGGTACTGTCGACATTTCAATCCACGCACCTCGTGTGAGGTGCGACCCTTCAGCGACCGCCGCCACGAGCACATAGGGCAGTCGCATTTCAATCCACGCACCTCGTGTGAGGTGCGACTTCTTGTACAGTATCAATTTTGCTGTTTAATCGGGATTTCAATCCACGCACCTCGTGTGAGGTGCGACTTGTGGGTAGACAATACTCTTATCATTGATAAATGATTTCAATCCACGCACCTCGTGTGAGGTGCGACGTTCTTCTCTCTATAACTGTCTTACATAATGTATATTTCAATCCACGCACCTCGTGTGAGGTGCGACACCAGACGTTCGCGTTAGTAGGCGGCGCGTCATATTTCAATCCACGCACCTCGTGTGAGGTGCGACTACTGCCATCCGACCATTTGCTGAACTCATAACCGATTTCAATCCACGCACCTCGTGTGAGGTGCGACATTGCTGTTGTTAGATACATCACGTAATGTGTCAATTTCAATCCACGCACCTCGTGTGAGGTGCGACGTTATCAGTTTTTGTTTCTGACGTTAACTGTTAAATTTCAATCCACGCACCTCGTGTGAGGTGCGACTCCGAAGAGCCGGAATCAGATTCAAATGGTTCTAATTTCAATCCACGCACCTCGTGTGAGGTGCGACCGGGACATGGGGAAGCGTGCAGGCAATACTGCCATTTCAATCCACGCACCTCGTGTGAGGTGCGACCGCGGTAAAGACCGGAAACAGGCGAAACAAAACAATTTCAATCCACGCACCTCGTGTGAGGTGCGACTCTATATGTTGTGTATAGAAAACCAAATTCTGCACACAAGGTGGACAATTTAATAAAAAATATGCCCAAGTATTAATTTATAAATCCAATTACTGCGCGAACCACACGGCTTTTCGCCATCACTACATGTTCGCGCTTAAAAAATCAATACACCTTCACTATCATATCCAGGTTTTGCACCTATATGTTCTACACGTTTTTTCCAATTATCACCTAAATAGTAAAAACGAAGGCTGTCCTTATCCGGATCAATTAGTTTTATAAGGCGGTTTTTCAGCAGTAAGAACTTGCCGTAATCCAAATTAATCTCAAATAATGAATTTTGGACGCGTTGACCATAATTAACACATTCCTTTGCTACTTTGCGGAGGCGGGTTTTGCCATTTTCAGAAGTAACATTGACGTCATAGGCCACAAGAACAAACATATTCTACCCCCAAATCAAATTAGGATATTTCTCAATTTCCCCCCTTACATATTTAGCCAATAAATTCGCTTGAACATATGGATACAATCCGATTGGTATTTTTTCTTTTATAAACGGATGCTTGACACATTCATTCTTCTTATTTTGCCAGGCTGTGATGACTTTTTTTCGGCCATCATCATTTAACCAAACTGCTCCGCTGATTTGCATTTCAAAATCGCCTTTTTGCACAACTTTCAGATTCACCAGTGTAATGACCAAACGATCCACTAAGGAGCGGAACTCTTCCATGATATCGCACGCAAGCGAAATTCTCCCCGGACGCAATGTATGAAATAAGCCAATATATGGGTCAAAGCCAACACATTCAAGAGCTGATGCAATATCATTGGTACATATGGTATACAGGAATGACAACATTGCATTGGTACAATCAAGCGGTGGTCTTTTTGTTCTTCTGAAAAGAGCAAAATCATCTTTTTGTTGTGTGAAAAGCAAATTGAATACGTCAAAATATGCTTTTGCGCTTTGACCTTCAATTCCGCGTAAAACATCAATGTCTTTTGTGTGAAGCAATTTTTTCTGATTTTCTTCGAGAATCTTAATACAATGGGACAACTCGCCGTTATGATCCGCTTCCGGATAGTCCCGCCGCGAACGCATGAGCAAATTGCGTGTGTTTTTCAGCTTAGCGGTTATCAGGTTGCGTATGAGTGCTATTCGCTTTTCCTCATCGGAGAATATCTCTGCTTGTTGTTTTCGTAAAAAAACATTTCCTTTAATCGGTCCGGTTACACGCGCTAAAAATCGTCCGCTGGGAGATACAAAGCACAGCCCTATTTGATTCTCAGCACATTTTCCCATTAGGGCTGGACTACAGCCAGGGTAATTCATGCAAACGATATTTTCAATATTCGATAAAGGCAGACGAGCCGCTTCTTTTCCGTGGATTAACATTACCACGTTTTCCCCGTCAAGGCTTAGGTATGCCTCTTGGTGGGTAATATACAGCGTATTCAACAGCTTTCGCACGATGACCTTCTCCCACCTTTCGGCATGCAGATGTCCTTTAAAGAACATCCCCCGCAATATTGCCCGTCTTTGATGGGTGGAATCGTACAGGATTCACGCAGCATATTCATTTCAGTAAGAGTCGATCTTAAAAATGCATAATCGTCCTCATGAAACTCCACCTTTACCCTTTTGCGGGTATCTGCGTAATAAAAGGCGGTTTTACAGTTGGTTTTAAAAATACTATCCACGCAGATTTTTTGAGCAAGTAACTGCATTCCATCCTCATGACGATAATCTCCGTTTTTGGGTGCACGTACCTTATATTCAACAACGGTTAAATCAAAGTGATCTTTGTATTTCTCAATCCAACAACCTGATGAAGCACGGCGCAATTCAAGACAATCTATAATTCCGAAGAGTCCCCAATCATCGTTGTATACTGTGACTCCCCGTTCAATGATGGCATGACGAGCGAATAGACATTTTCCACTATCTACGTTTTCATGCATCAGATTGCCTTTACAGACAAAAACATTTTCTGCCCAGCTGCAATCGGTTTCCATCAATCCCCAACGGTGCGGACAATATAGGTATTGCTGTATCGATCTAATATCCGTCAAATTGTCAGAGTTTTTCAATCAAACTGACCCCTTCAGGCATATCTCTGTCAATTGAAATCGTATAATCGCTAAAGTTGCGCGCAACGTCCACGTCGTCTTTCCGGGTAACCGTTATTTTGTCAAACAGCAAATGCGAGGGTGCGTTACCCAAGGCAGAAGCATGCTTAAAGACATACAATTTTCGCATACACAGCTTTCCCCTTGCTGCACTGTGATCGATTTCAAACATATTGATTATGCTTTCCCAAAGGAGCTCAAGATCCTCTTCACTGAACCCGGTCTTTTGGGCAAGCAGGGCAGAAATATACCCCTCTGCACGGTACAGTCCATAGGGAATAAATGTTTTTTTGCCCATTGTATTTTCTTTATTCTCTTTATCTTTTTCGGTGGTGAGTGCCTGACGGGTAATCGTAATTTCTTGCGGCAGCACCGGGTCTATACTGCGTGCAAAATTAATTTGGACGGGTCCGCGCACGATACCGCACGGATCATCTCCGGTGCTCATAACTGCTCCAAATGTGCGAACATCAAAATAATTTTTGCATATGTAATCACGCGCTTTTTCGACTGCGCTTTGGTTTTTCCCCTTTTCCCCTGTTTTGAGGCCACAGGTCTTATACGCTTCTGTATATTTTGTGTTGAGAGCGCGATCATTTTTGATGAGAATATTGTATCCCGGTTTGCCCATCTGCGTTGCTTCCACATAATTGCGGATTTTTCGTTTTAAACACACATCGGTCACAATACCAATACTGGTTTCGGCGTCGACCCGCGGCATATTGCCCGCGTCAGGATCTCCATTTGGATTACCATTCTCCACATCAAAAAGCATAACAAATTCATACCTATTATTGAGTGTCATTGTCTTTCTCCCCTTCGCTTTGGTTTTCATAGAATTTTTCCCTTTGCTGATAATAACCAAGAATAAACATTCCCTGCTTATCCATATTCATGGCTTTCGGGAAAGCATCTCCAAGATTACTCAAAATTTCTTGGATGTACTTTTCGTAATAAATCACACTGCCTTGGTCGAGTTTTCCAAGATGATTCTGAGCAAGTTTGAGTAAACGAGGAAAAACAAGATACGGTGTACTGCATGCTGAAGAAAAGAATCTGTCTTTAATACTTGCGTTGATACCGGGAAGTGCCCTTTGCTGAATCTTTTCCAGAACAGCAAAAAGCCTGCCGCAATTATATGCGCTGTTCTTATTCTGCGTGTTCAACATATTTAACTCGCCTCTCTTTATAAGATTCATGCGGATTAGGCATGCTTTTATAATTCGAACTCGATCGCGGCTGACCGCATAAAACTTTTGACTTGCGTTATCTTGATCAGTTTTTGCCCTCCGTATCACCGTATTGAACAGATAACGAGGATACGGAGTACCGTTGAGAATACTCTGCAGTATTTTTGCAGAAAGATCGGGTGGCAGGGCGTCATTTGACGCTACCGGAGATTTAAGTGCCTGTATCAAAGTCCGAATCGGCAACTGTTTGTCTTCAGGAGAAAGCTGCAAATCGTGATGATGTTTTGCAATATTCGTCATGATTTTGCCAAATTGGTTATGTTCAAACAGTTTAACGGCCAAACGACTACTATTTGGCTTGACGCCAATCAAATAAAATTCGGTATTTTCATCAATACCGAAGCTTTTCCAGTCCGCTTCTTTTCCCTGCGCAAGTTGGCTGAAAATAGAGTGCAGCTGTTCTTGCAGCGTTTCACGCTCACTGCGCTCTAATTCCAAAGAATTTGTTTGCGATAAAGAGAAAAATCCCACCCCTTGGTTAAATGTTCGAATATACGGAGTTTCAGAATCTTTTGTCATAGCCCAGTAAAGCAGAGTCATATCGTCAAGTGTCTGTTTATGATTTGGAGTGGATGTTAGGTAGTTAAAGGCTTTGGTGTATTTCTCCATAATTTCTTGAGAAACTGAACTGTTGTAGGATCCTTTACGGTTATAAGACCAAAAGGCCGACGTCTTTAAGCAGACAATGTTTACACCGGTGGCTAAACCGCCCGGTATGCCGGTAAGGTTATTGTGAATTCTAGCAATTGGACCGTATTTGCCGCTGATACTGCACTGACCCATCACGGCATCTTTCGGAACCGATATATTCTGCAGGCTTTTCTCCCACTTTTGTTTTATCACGGGGTCTCGGTTGAGCGGATTTGAAGCATCTTTCCTCAATGTAACAACGAATTTTGCACCGCCGTATTGTTTGCCCAATGCTATTAGATGGGGATTTTCAACCTCATTTTCCGGTTCCCAACGCTGCAGAAAATTTTTAAACGCGTCAATAACCGGAGAATGTAAGTCATCTAGAAAAGTAAGGTTCTTTTCCTTGTTTTTTGCGAATGCGCGCAAAGAATTTTTTGATACCGCGAGTTTCTTTTCTCGCTTGTCCCACTCGATTCCAAAAAGATATTTTTCACGATGATCAATCGTTTCAGCTGCAATTCCAGGCACAGAGTTTCGGAAAGGAAAAAGTTCCTGCCGAGGGACTTCTTTTGTTTTTTTGCCGGTACGAATGGTATTGACATACGGCAAAATTTCCTGAATTGTTCCATCCGCGTTAAGCACAAGATTAAAATTTACACTTATTCTGCTGTACCCATCCGGAACAAGGTTGCTGTCTTTTTGCAGGCGCAGACAATCATAATACTCACTCAGGGCCCTTAACATAATAAATCACCAGCATACTTTGCCACATCAATAATCCCGTTCACCATGTGCGGACGATAAAAGCGTGGTTCTGCGGAGTCCAAACTTTTGCCATTTTTGTCCTTTTTGTATTGCAGATCATACAGCATATAACCTAAATCAATTTCGCCCGATATGGGACTGGGCGGAATTTGTTCGGTTAGTGTCACTCGCGCAGGAAACTCCCTGCAACCAAGGTACGGCTGGCTAAAATGCTGCCCCTTACGCAGCCGACGCAAAAGGATATTGTAACATTTTTCCGGAGTTTGATCTTTGTCTCTTTCATCGGTTAATTCAAAATGTGCTTCAACGCCATAACGAACATCTTTCAGTAAAAGACTTGCCCTCTGACTAATACATTCTTTTGTATAAATACTGATATCATCTTTTTCGCCGTCCATCTGCTTTTTCACAGCGGATGGAAGTAATTTCTCGCTGACTTCATTTCGCCTTATGTTTACAAAGCGAATCGGTTTGAGAACGTGGATACGATCGATAATATATCGAACTCCCGGATGCCAATAGATACTAGATATTAATCCAACCAATGCACTCGGGGTTGGCACATCATAGGAGACGCGTTCAACTTTCATCTCCGGCCGGCTAAACAGAGCATAATCGCCTTCAATAATAATTTTAATTCCGTAACCCATCGAAAACCTCCTTATTTTTATAACGTCTATGATTTTACCAAATGAAGGCGTCATTATTTTCAAAACGAATACCGGTCTCTTTGCTGTAATAGCCTTCACAATCCAAATATTGAATTCCATTTTGTGAGCAAATAACACCCGCCTTGCTTAATAGTTCCCATTCATGCGGGCGCAAAGAAACAGCATATTTCTGCAGTTGACGCATGGGAACAATTCCACCGTAAGCAGCCGTGTCTAGCAGTGCCTTGACTTTGTTTCTGTTTTCATTGGTGATAATAATGAGAGGTTTCGTGTTTTCATCAATTAAGCGAAAGTCACGGGCATAGCGAGCAAAATGAAACCCGTATCCGTCAATACCACATGATGCATTGGAAAACGCCTGTTTAAAATCCATCGACTTCATATCAGAAAATGTATATGAGTAAAGCTGATCAAAATAATATGTGATTGCTTCCGGCTGCGCCGCATTTTCGTATTTTTCAAAGACTTTTCGGCAAAATGACTGCTTTGTAACGAATTCCGCACTTTTAGGCCGAAGTTCTTCTTCTTCAAATTCAAAGGCGTATGTCTTGCACCCCTGTTTTTTCCCCTCACGATTACAGCGGCCAGCACTTTGGAGCAGATTGTCTAACCCTGCTATTTCACGAAAAACAAAATCAAAATCTAAATCGACACCAGCTTCGATCAGCGACGTCGACACAAGGCAAAAATGTTCGCGCTGTTTGAGTGAATTCTTGACTTTGGCGATGACCGTACTGCGATCATCATGTGTCATATAGGTAGACAAGTGATATTTTTTACCAGGGAGTAAATGGTAAATATATTTTGCTGCCTTGCGTGAATTGACAACTATCAGAGCATTGTCAGCGTTTAATGCTAAACTGACCAATTTTTCCGATGACAGCACTCCTAAATTTTCAATTTTGCATCGATTGAACACGGAAAAAAGACTTTTATCTTCAATCAAATCAATCGTTTTAACGTTGGTGCAACCGAATCGCTCCATCCATCTATGAAAATCCGGCATGGTTGCTGTCATAAAAACAGCTTCACAATGATACCTCTGTGTCAATAGGCGAATAGCCTCAAGGCATGGCTGAAAAAATAGGCTTGGGAACATATGTACTTCATCAAATATAATGACACTGTTTGCTATGTTGTGAAGTTTACGCAATTCCCCGCTGCGATTCCCGTAAATGGATTTAAAAAACTGCACATTCGTTGTGACAATAATGGAGGCATCCCAATTTTCCGCCGAACGTTTTAATCGTTCGCGTGTGCTGATATTTTGCACCGACTCATAGTCAAAATTGCAGTGATGCTCTAACACAGAATCCGCACCGAATATTTCTTTGAAAATTTGCGCGTTTTGTTCAATAATGCTGGTGTATGGAATAACATAAATGATATGCTTTTTATGTGACAAAACAGCTCTTTCAAGTGCAAACTGCATACTCGTGAGTGTCTTGCCACTCCCTGTTGGCATATTAATTAGATAAACGTCTGCTTTTTCGCCCGCATGGGACATCACCTGACGACGCATGTATTCCCGTGCACGCTTAACGGGTGTATCGGCTTGAAATTGCGAAAGATATTTACAGATTTGCTTACGGCAAATATTAAAGTCCGCATAGACGCCTCTTTCTTGCTTGCCGGTGCAAAATTTCTCAGTATCTAAATAATCTGCATCGGTTAGACAAGAAAACATCATTCGTGTCCAAAAAGCGTACTCCTTTTTAATCTCATCTATGTTGCCGCTGCTCATGCGTACAGCATCTTTTGCAGGGAAAGTCCGTATTGGTTTTAAGACAAGTTCGTTTTTATAAATGGAAAAATTTTGTTTCTCTGCTCTTTTCAGCCTTCCAAGCAGTGTTGGCTCCTCTGCCGAATCAGTGTTGCTGCCAATATCCGGGAGTCCGCTATGGTGCCCCGCGATGCAATACGCACCTGATTCCGGCCACTTCATTTTAATCCACTCCGCGGCGCCACTAATAGAATGTTCTACTGTTATGTTTGTACCGCGAAGGCGGCTCTGAAAATCAGACTGATATTTACCTACATCGTGTAATAACCCAAGATTTTCAGCATATTCTTCCGTGCACCATGACGCCGAAAATTTTTTTACAAGCTCTGCAACATTTTTGGAATGTTCCTTAACGGTCTGCCACTCCTCTTTGCTTTTCCCTGCGCGCGTATGTGCATAATACACTTCCGTACTCATGTCGCCTTCCTTATGAATATATCCACAGACTCTTAAATTATATTAAGAATAAACAATTATTTATAAGTTATCTGCTGATCTAAATCTACTCACAGATCAAGTACCGCATCAAATTTCTCAGAAAAAGAGAAGGTATTTAAAGCCATAATTTACCTTATTTAATTTCATTATATTCTAATAAAGATATTATTTCAATAAAATTTGTCACAAATAACATAAAAAATAGTAAAATAACGTCAAACGAGAAGTTCACAGTTTAGGGACTCTGAAAATGAAGTAGGCTATATTTACCGATGTCAGAATAGATTGCTGATTTAGATACACTCTGAGGACAAATTAGTTTTCATCATTTTCCATAGCATCTTTATATCAATTAGCTATACCGTCCCCATTGAAGACCCCCGCTTTGCCGGGGGAGGGGTTACTGTTATTTGCTTCCCGGAGCAATATCGACATATTATTTAAGCTTTTCAATACCGGATATGGGTGCTGTTCAAACGTTTGTTCTGACTTGCATCCTGACTTGCATCTTTGCAATTTTTAGTGTTTTTTTGCGTGTTTTTCCATGACATAGGCAACAACAAAAAGCCCTGAAAATCCGCATCGTTACCGGATTTTCAGGGCTTTTTATATGGTCGAGGTGACTGGATTCGAACCAGCGACCTCTACGTCCCGAACGTAGCGCTCTACCAAGCTGAGCCACACCTCGAAAAAGATGGCTCCGAAAAGCGGAGCCTGGCTGCGGAAGAAGGATTCGAACCCTCACAAACAGAGTCAGAGTCTGTCGTGCTACCATTACACAATTCCGCAATATTCATTTGGAACAGCAAGTCTTATTATACCAAATCATTTGGATTTGTCAATCCCTTTGCAGAACATTTTGAAAAATTATGTCCATTTTTTAGTTTCCTCGTGCGGGATATTCCTTTTTGATATATAAGATTCATAAAAAGCCAAAATAAGAATCTCTTTTCAAACTCTCCCACGTAAAATCTCATTGGTCTATAAAGTAAATCTACATACTGTTTTAATTCTCGCCGATCCCTAGTTTTTTCAAAATAGATTACGAAAAAATCAAATGCTCCCGGCATCAATTCATAGAACTGTTTTATAACCGCCGAACGTAAACAAAATCTGGAAGGAAAAACATAATGATGCAAATAACGAAAAAGCCCATTGGTCTATAAAGTAAATCTACATACTGTTTTAATTCTCGCCGATCCCTAGTTTTTTCAAAATAGATTACGAAAAAATCAAATGCTCCCGGCATCAATTCATAGAACTGTTTTAACGTAACCGCCGAACGTAAACAAAATCTGGAAGGAAAAACATAATGATGCAAATAACGAAAAAGCCCAGCTTTTGCTGGACTTTTTCCATTCAAGCGTTTCCGTCGTTGGCGGAAACTTTTATTATTTTCCAATATGAAACAGTGTTTCTGCATTCCTTCTCGAATAGTCAAGAACATCCTGTGAGTGTTCTCCGCGGATTTCCGCTATTTTTTCCGCAACGTAAGGAATGAATGAGGAATCGTTGCGTTTTCCTCTAAAAGGAACAGGAGCCAGATACGGGCAATCGGTTTCCAGAAGAATTCGATCCTGCGGAAGGCTTTTTACCACCTCGACCGGAACGCGCGCATTTTTAAATGTCACAGAACCGCCGATACCAATATAAAGTCCCAACCGGACAGCTTCTGCCGCCATCTCCGCGCTGCCGGAAAAGCAATGGATAACCCCTTTGGGTCGATGATGCCGCAACAGTTCCATAGTGTCTCCGTGCGCATCGCGGTCGTGAATAATGACCGGTAATCCGTGCTTTTTTGCAAGAAGAATCTGTCGTTCAAACAGTTCGCGCTGAACAGAGCGAGGCGCGTTATCTTTAAAATGATAATCTAATCCAATTTCCCCAACCGCAACAATCTGGGGATTGGACAAAAGTGTTTCCAACTGCTCTTCCCAATCTGGCGGGACATCTTTCGCTTCTTCCGGATGAATTCCGGCCGCTGCCGAAAAATAGGAGTACTGTTCAGCTAATGCGATAGCCTGACGAGAGGAAGCAATGTTATCACCGCAGTTTACCACATGACAGACACCTTTTTCCGGAAGCGCGGCAAGCAGCTCTCCCCGATCAGCATCGAATGCCTCATCAGTATAATGAGCATGGGTATCAAAGATATTATGCCACATTTTTATCACCGAATTTTGCTTCCTGCCGGAACGCCGTCTACAAACACGACACGCACGTTGTCCTCACTGGCATCAGCGGCTAAAATCATTCCCTGACTTTCCACGCCGCACAGCTTTGCAGGTTTCAGATTGGCTACAACGACAACCGTGTGCCCGATAAGGTCTTCCGGCTTATACCACTGAGAGATACCGGAAACAACAGTGCGTCCGCCCATACCGTCGTCCAGTGTCAATTTCAGCAGTTTTTTAGAACGTTTGACTGGTTCGCATGCCGTTACTTTTGCGGCCCGCAAGTCTACCTTAGAAAAGTCATCAATGGTAATTTGAGCGATGCCTTCAGGCTTTTCTTTCGCTTTCTGTTCCGTCTCGGTTTTCGCGGCATCGGTCGAGTTTGGAATCAACTGATTCAGTTCCTCAATCTCTTTGTCCACATCAATACGAGGGAACAATGTTTCTCCCTTTTTCACAACAGCATCAGCCGGGAACACACCCCATGTTCCAGCAGATTCATAGGTGACTGCATCCCCAGAAATACCGAGCTGTTTTTGAATCTTCGGCGATGTTTCAGGCATGAACGGCGTAAGCAAAATGGAAACAATTCGGAGCGATTCGCACAAATTGTAAAGGACTGCCGCTAAGCGCGCTTTTTTGCTTTCGTCCTTGCCCAGTATCCAAGGAGACGTTTCATCGATATACTTGTTTGTACGAGAAATTAACTTCCAGATTTCCGCCAATGCATTCGAAAACTGGTATTTATTAATTGCTTCGTCGCATTTGCCGCGCAACGCAAGCGCAGCAGCCTTTAAATCCTCGTCAATGGGCGCTTCTTCTCGTTCGGCCGGAATTTTTCCGCCGAAATATTTTTCCGCCATAGCAGTCGTACGGGACAAAAGATTGCCGAGGTCATTGGCAAGGTCGGAATTAATGCGGTTAATTAAAGCTTCGTTTGTAAACAGACCGTCAGCACCGAATGGAATTTCACGCAGCAGAAAATAGCGGATTGCGTCCACTCCATAGCGAGAGCAGAGAATCACCGGGTCTACCACGTTGCCCTTGCTCTTGCTCATCTTGCTGCCGTCGCCAAATAACAGCCAGCCGTGACCGTAAACCTGTTTCGGAAGCGGCAGGTCAAGCGCCATAAGCATCGCCGGCCAAATAATGGTATGGAAGCGAACGATTTCTTTTCCGACAAAGTGCACATCCGCAGGCCAATATTTTTTATAATCGGAATCGTCATCCGAACCGTATCCGAGCGCCGTAATATAGTTTGTGAGCGCATCGAGCCAAACGTAAACGACATGTTTTGGGTCAAATGTAACCGGGATACCCCACGTAAAGCTGGTACGGGAAACGCACAAATCCTCAAGGCCCTGCTTAATAAAACTAATCATTTCATTTTTGCGGCTTTCCGGCTGTATAAAATCCGGATGCTCCTCATACAGCTTCAGAAGGCGGTCAGCATATTTAGACAGACGGAAGAAATATGCCTCCTCGCTGACAATTTTAACCTCACGGCCGCAGTCGGGGCACTTGCCGTCTTTTAACTGCGTTTCTGTCCAGAATGCTTCGCAGTCCGTGCAGTACCATCCCTTGTATTCGCCTTTATAAATTTCACCGCGGTCGTACAGTTCCTTAAAGATTTTTTGCACGGATTTTACATGGTAATCGTCCGTGGTGCGGATAAAGCGGTCGTTCGAGATGTTCAGCAGTTTCCAAAGGTCTTTAAATACCTGCGTGGTATGGTCCACATACTGCTTTGGGGTAATGCCTTCTTTTTCTGCTTTCTGTTCAATCTTCAAACCGTGTTCGTCCGTCCCGGTTAAGAACATCACATCATACCCCTGCATTCGCTTGTAGCGCGCAATGGCGTCGCTGGCCAGCGTGCAGTAGCTATGTCCGATATGCGGCTTGCCGGACGGGTAATAGATGGGCGTTGTGATGTAAAAGGTCTTTTTTTCCATTATTTCATCCTCCGGGAACTTAAATTTTTATTATTATACCATTCTATCCCATAAAATAAAAGAATTTTCAAAGATCACGCAAAAACCGCGGTCTTCCCCACCGCGAGACATAAAAACAGAACATGCGTTCTTTTTCAATTGATGTCCGCTGATTTAATCTGAACTGTTTGAAGAATCATTGTCTCCATACAAAAACTCACGCAGAATTGTGCAGTTTTCTTCCAAATCGAGCGAAATCACGTTGCCCACACCATCGATGAAGACACTGTCGTCAAAAGTATTTGGGGCGGGCATCTGCATATTTTCCATTTCATAGTCTGAAAGGGATGTGCCAATTCTAGCAAGATACAAAAGCTCACTGTTGGTCAGATTTGTTTTTACATATGGCAGATAATCATATATAATTTTGTTGGCACTGATAAAATTCATGGACTTCATTTTCTGTATCATAAGCTCAATAACCTGACGCTGGCGGGCTGTGCGGCCGTAATCGTTGCTGCCAAAATCATCGGTAGCATAACGAATCCGTGCATAGTAAAGGCACAGTTCTCCATTCAGATGATTAACACCGGGCTTCAAATGAGTACCTAAAGCCTTATTCTCTGCTTCACAGGCGGCTGCCGACATAGGAACATCCAATCCGCCCATTTTGTCGATAACCGCTGCAAAATTATCAAAATTCACGGAAACGAATCGATCGATATTGATTCGGTAGTTGTTTTCCAGCGTCTGCATCGTCAATGCGACTCCGCCTTTGGCATAGGCCGCATTCAGCTTGTTTTTGCCAACCGTTGGAATCTCCAAATAGGAGTCTCGCAAAAACGATACTAAACGGATGGTTTTTTCTTCTGAATCAATGGACATCAAAATATTGGTATCAGACCGACCATCGGAACCGTCTTCGTTTTCATCGACGCCAAGGAGTAAAATATTCATCACGCTGTTGTCCGAAATGACGTTCCAAGCAGGTGCGTCACTAGGCAATTGAACATATTCCTCTAATTGAGAACTGGTGACATCAGAGCGGTTCAGACGGGAAGAAAGAATATGAAAATAGAGAAAACCGCCGGCAGCCACGATTAAAACAAGAACAAACAGCAGTGTAAAAAGTTTTTTCAGGCAGCCGCCTTTTTTGCGGCGGCGACGTTTTTTATGTTGTTTAGATGAATGACTGTAAATATCTCGGTCCACCACATTGTACCGGTCTATTTCCCTTGCGCTATAAGAAGGGCGGCGTCTAGCCGGCCTTGCTTTTGCGGCGGGCCGCTTTTTGCGCGAAGAAACCGTGCGCTGTGCGGAACGACCTGTAGTTTTTCTACTCATACTGCACCTCAATTTCTGTTAAAGGAAACTTATTTATTGTATTGCAAAGTGGGACGGCTTGTCAATGCAGAGCAGATGCATCGACTTTGTGAAAATTCTGTGAAGTATGGAAAAACACTATATTTTCTGCCTGTCATTTGCTATAATAAACAAATCGGAGGGATTATGCCATGAAAAACAAACCGGGTGCAGGACAGCCCCATGCGTTGATAGTCCGAATCGTTGCAGGGATTTGTGCCGCTTTAATAGCGATCTCCGCATTGTTTATGGGCTTTTTTTCTTGAAAACCTCGGTGTTCGATATCCCTTGCGAGATTTTGCCAAAACAGAAGTTAAACCGAATCAAATCAATAGATTGATGGTATAGAGGTATTGATAAAATGGATCAATTGGTTACAGCACTGCTTAATACATTTCAAGGAATTCCGGCGGAGCTTAGTATTTTTTTAATTTCGCTGCTGCCCATGCTTGAGTTAAGAGGCGGTATCCTTGCGGCAGGTCTGCTTCATGTAGAGATGACACAAGCGTTCTTTCTCTGCCTTGCCGGCACACTGCTGCCGGTGCCTTTTATTTTACTGTTTTTCTGCAAAATTATGGATTGGCTGCGCAATACGCGGTTCGTCCGTCTAGTACGGCGTCTGGAAAATAAAATGGAGCGCAAAAGCAAACAAATTGAAAAATATAAGACATTTGGTCTTTTGCTGTTTGTAGCAATCCCGCTGCCCGGAACCGGCGCATGGACAGGTTCCGCAGCGGCTGCACTGATGGGCATGCGCTTTCCCCATGCGATACTCTCCGTCTTTCTGGGAAGCATTATTGCGGACATGATCATGTGCCTGATTTCCTACGGCGTTTTAGGAGCAATCTGGTGAGAAAGGACGATTTGATGCAAATGGTGGATGTGGCCATCGTAGGCGGTGGTGCTTCCGGACTTGCGGCAGCTTTGGCGGCAGCGCATTCGGTCAAGACGGGCAGTCACTCCATAGCGATTCTGGAAAAAAATCCCCGCGTCGGCAAAAAGCTGCTGCTCACCGGCAACGGCAGATGCAACTTGACAAACCGCAGCGCAGACAGCCTTACACATTATCACGGTGACCGAAAAGCTGCCTCTGTTTTAAGCAGCTTTCCACCGGAACAAATTATAAAACTGTTTGAAAAACTGGGCCTGCTCTGCCGTGAACTGGAAGGCGGAAGAATCTATCCGTACAGTCTGCAGGCGTCATCCGTTCTGAATGTTCTGCGCAGGAGTCTGGATTTTTTCGGTGTGAAAACTTTGTGTGACTTCGATGTAAAAGCTATTCGAAAGAGGAACAAAGGATTTCTCCTGTCCTCCCCGAATGGTGAAATCTGGGTGCGGCGAGTGATTCTGGCGGCAGGCGGTTCTGCATGCCCGCGGTCCGGTTCAGACGGCAGCGGATTTATGCTGGCAAAATCGCTTGGCCATAGTGTAAAGCCGTTGCATCCGGCATTGGTGCAGATTAAGACGGATCCCGCACGTGTGCGCCCGCTTAAAGGTGTGCGATGCCCTGCATCCGCGGCATTTCAGATAAACAGAAAGAATATTCGCACCTCTGTCGGAGAAGTTCAATTTACGGACAATGCTCTGTCCGGAATCTGCATCTTCGACCTTTCCCGCTGTGTGGGAGAACTTCGTCCCTCGCAGAAAGCGGAAATCTCACTTGACCTTTTCCCGGAGTATTCGGCAAAAAGACTAACCGCACTGTTTCGTGCCGCAGCAAATGGCAGAGAAGCACTGCCTGTTTCTCAGTTTCTGGAAGGATTTTTACCAAAAGCGCTTTGTGTGGAACTATCTAAATACACTTTCGGCAGCGCGTCAAAAACGGTTGTCTCGCTGAAGGCGGACGATTTTGGGCATTTGGCCTCTGCTGCAAAAACCTTTCGTTTCCCGGTTCGCGGCACACTGTCATGGGATCGTGCGCAGGTAACGGCAGGCGGAGTCCCGCTCTCTGAGCTCACGGATTGTCTGGAATCCAAAAAGTGCCGCGGAGTATACTTGTGCGGCGAAGTATTGGATGTAGACGGAGACTGTGGCGGATATAATTTACACTGGGCATGGGCAAGCGGTGTAACTGCCGGAACTGCGGCTGCCGCAGACATCAACACTGACTAGAACACCCAAAAGCACAGCAAATCGTGAGAAACCGTGACAAATGGCTAAAGCTAATTTCTGCTATATCTGCAAAGTGCGTGAGTGATCAATTTTCTGCTTGATAAGCCATTCGCACAAAAGGAAGGAGAACGTTAATTGCTTTATCGCATTTCCGAACTGCGTCTGCCTCTTGACGGCAAGCCGAAAGACCTAAAGGCACAGGCAGCGAAACGCCTGCGGATTGGAAAAAACGCGATTCGTTCCCTGCGCATCGTTCGCAAATCCGTCGATGCCCGCAGAAAAAACGATGTCCACTTTATCTGCACTGTGGAAGTGGATTGCCCGCTAGCTAAACTGCCGCTTACCCGCGGTGTGGCAAAAGCGAAACCATACCAATATCAACTTCCGGTTTGCAAACCATTGGAACAGCGGCCCGTGGTAATTGGGTTCGGCCCCGCCGGGATGTTTGCCGCATTGATCTTGGCACAGGCAGGACAAAGGCCGATTGTATTGGAACGCGGTTCCTGCGTGGAACAGCGTCAGAAACAAGTTGCCGAGTTCTGGAACAAAGGAGTGTTGAATCCGGAGTGTAATGTGCAGTTCGGAGAAGGCGGTGCGGGAACTTTTTCCGACGGTAAATTAAACACAGGAACAAAAGATCCGCGCATTCGAAAAGTGTTGGAGGAATTTGTCAGTGCAGGTGCGCCGCCGGAGATTCTGTACGAGGCAAAGCCTCACATAGGAACGGATCGCCTTCCGAGCACTGTCAAAGGTATTCGCAAACAAATTCTGTCATTAGGCGGAGAAATACGGTTTAATACGCGAATGACCGCTCTTCTGCAGAAAAACGGACATATAACCGGTGTGGAATGCTGCGGGCAGAGTGGTACGACGGAGCGACTGGAAACATCCCATGTGGTTCTGGCGGTTGGGCACAGCGCGCGGGATACATTTGAGTGGCTGTTTCGCGCCGGGGTTCCAATGCAGCCGAAACCATTTGCCGTCGGCGCTCGGATTGAACATCCGCAAAGTCTGATTGATACGGTTCAGTACGGAAAATTTGCAGGACACCCCGCGCTTGGCGCTGCAGATTACAAACTTGCCGTCCATCTGAAAAACGGACGGGGTGTGTATACGTTCTGCATGTGCCCGGGCGGTCAGGTCGTCGCGGCGGCGAGCGAGCCGGGGCGGCTGGTAACAAACGGCATGAGCCGTTATGCCCGCGACGGGCAGAATGCAAATGCCGCCTTGCTGGTAGGCATTGGGCCTGAAGACTTCGGAGCAGAAGGTCCTCTCGCAGGCGTAGCGTTTCAGCGCAGGCTGGAAGAAGCCGCATTTCGGCTTGGCGGTGAAAATTACCGTGCCCCCGCACAGCGTGTGGAAGATTTTCTCGCCCAACGGCCGTCCGTGCAGTTGGGTGATGTTCATCCCACATATCGTCCGGGTGTTACACTGTGCTCGCTTGACGAATGTCTGCCGAATGTGATCACCGATTCCATGCGGGAGGGAATTCGGCAGATGGATATGCGCCTGCGCGGTTTTGCTCTGCCGGACGCGGTTCTGACGGCTGTAGAAAGCCGCTCCTCGTCCCCGGTACGTATTCTGCGCGGAGAGGACGGACAGTCTCCGACGCTTGCCGGGCTCTATCCCTGCGGCGAAGGAGCGGGCTACGCGGGCGGCATTGTTTCCGCCGCGGTGGACGGCATCAAATGTGCGGAAAAGATTCTTGCATGTACCAAATAAAAAAGGGGCTAGGGAGATTTTCTTCCTAGCCCTTGTTGATACATTCAGAATTCGCTGGCATCCCGCATGTTTCCTTAATGTTCCCTATGCTATTCTGCCGGATTCAAAAATCAGATGAACATTCCCCTCGAATTATTTTGCCTTCAGCAAGTCAACCATCCAAACCGCGTCCGGCATCGGCACCGAAGGAAAGCAGACAGCATTTTCCGCCGCATTCTCCAAAGCAGAAAAGAAGCAGAGTGCCAGCGCCTGCGGGTCCCCTTGCCGAATTTCTCCGGACTCTTGGCCCTTTTTCACAATCGGAACAAACCGCTGCGCAACATTCATTTCCCGCACTACTTCTTTCATCTCATCCGTCAAATAATCGGCGTAAAGTGCCTGTTTTGCAAGCAGAAAAACTTTAGCCGTAGAAGGAGACACAGCAAAATAGGACAGCGCTGTTTCTGCAATTTCGCTGAACATTTGAATGGGACGCAAGGGCATTTGAAGGTATTCTTCTATCATCCGTATGCCGTCCAGAGCAGTTTTCAGATGCTCCAAATAGAGTTCTTCCTTCGTCTTATAATAATGGAACAGCAGCCCGGAGCTGATCTTAAGTGCGCGGCAAATTTCACGGGTACTTGTTCCCATATACCCATGGCGAATAAAAAGATCCAGACTGACATCTAAAATTTGCCTGCGCCGCTCTTCTTTTTGTTTTTGCCGCCGGTTCACGTGTCAAGTCTCCCTTATCCACAATTTGAGCAATTGCTCAACCATTGATAAAATCATACCGTTTTTTCAAAATTTTGTCAATCTCTATCCTGCGAACTCCGTGCTGCCACTGCTTGAACATTTTCTCTGTTCAACTTTGGCAGCTCATAGCCGAAATTTTTAAGGATGAAACAAAACACAAATGCAATGTTGCATCTGCATCGACTACAAAAAAGCTGTCCGCAAACAAACGCGGACAGCTCATCATAAAGCTTATTCGTACCGTAAGGCTTCAATTGGATCCAACTGGCTGGCTTTTTTCGCCGGATAGTATCCGAAAAATATACCGATAAGCATAGAGAATCCAACGCTGATAAAGACAACCGGAACAGAGATGGCAAGTTTCATATGAAGCAGCGAAACGCCGGCAGCCGCCAATGCAATCCCCGTTATAATTCCGATGACACCCCCGATGACACAGATAATAACGGATTCGACGATAAACTGCATCTTAATATAGCTGCTGCGTGCACCTAATGCCTTGCGCGTGCCGATTTCACGCGTACGTTCCGTAACAGAGACCAACATAATATTCATCACGCCGATGCCGCCTACAAGCAGAGCTATTGCGGCAATTGCGGCAACGGCAATGGAGATTGTTCCCATCATAGAGGTGACAGAAGACAGCATATTCTCCATATTATAAGCCGAACAGGTATAATTGGGGTTGTGGGCATACAGCCGCTTCATATAAGTTTCAATGCGGTCTGTAAATGCCTGTGTGTCATTGACGTTTTTCAGCTTGATTACAAAATTGGAGTAATTTTGATTTTTTGCAGTTTCTTTAACAACACTGACCGGAACGTATAAGTTCGTGCGTATGTCTTTCTCCGCTACGGCCTCCCCTCCAAAGCTCTGCTGAAGATATTTATAAACACCGACAATGGTAAATGATTCTATCCCATTTTCCGTATTCACATTAATTTTTTGCCCCAGCGGGTTGACATCACTGCCAAACATATTGGACACCAGCTTGTCAGAAACCACGGCGACCCTGCGGTTACCGCTGATATCCCGATCCTGCAAAAAACGCCCCTTCTGTACTGCGACGTTCTGCACATTGGCATAGCCCGGGTTAACGCCATACAGGGTAACATTGGCATACCGATGGCCATCCTGCGCTTTTCCCATACCACCCAGTTCGTAAACAGCAATATCGCTGATTTCATTTGAAAACATCTGCCCGACCCTGTTGATTTGGTCAATCGTCAGCAAATCGCTGTCATCGATTTCATTAGAATTGATTCCGTTCATCTGGGTGTAGATGCTGTCATTTTCGCTGGGTGCAACATAAACATAGATATTGTTTGCTCCAAGGCCCGCCATGGTATCGGAAACATTGTTGGTAATGGCATCGCCGATGGAAACAATGGCAATCACAGAACCGATGCCGATAATAATACCAAGCATGGTGAGAAAGGCGCGCACCTTGTTTGCCCTTAAACCGGCAATTGCAAGGACAATATTTTCTTTTAAAAACATGTTACTTCGCCGCCTTTCCGGACCCCGGCCGGTCATCCACAATTCTTCCGTCACGCAAGGTGATAACCCGATTCGTTTCCTCCGCCAGTTCGGGGTTATGAGTAATCAAAACGATAGTTTTCCCGCCTTGCTCATGTACACGGTGGAACAAATCCATGACCATGCGTCCCGTTGCCGAATCCAATGCACCGGTGGGTTCGTCCGCCAGCAAAATTGCAGGATCATTTGCAAGCGCCCGCGCGATAGCCACACGCTGTTTCTGTCCTCCCGAAAGTTCATTCGGCTGATGGTTCATGCGGTCTGCCATACCGACCATCTCTAAAAGCTCCTTTGCCCGCTCTATGCGCTTTTTTCGTTCCATGCCCGCATAAAGCATCGGCAATTCCACATTCTTCAGCGCGTTATTCCGCGGAATGAGGTTAAATGTTTGAAAAACAAAGCCAATCTTTTTGTTGCGCACATCAGAAAGCTGATTGTCCGTCATCTGCTTAATGGGAATGCCGTCTAAAATATATTCGCCGGAAGTGGGACGATCCAGCACGCCGATCATGTTCATCAGCGTGCTCTTGCCGGAACCGGATGCACCAACAATAGCGACAAAGTCGCCCTCCTGCACTTCCAGTGAAATGTTTTTTAGAATATGCAGTTCATTCGGTGTTCCAATGTAATAATTTTTTACGATATCTTTCATCTGAATGATATTTCGGCTCATTTTTCGGCCTCCTCGGCCAGTTGAACCGTATCCCCCGGGTTAATGCCGTCCGGGTTTCCGATGACCAGCATACCCTCTTTCAATTCAGAGCCGGATATCTCTATGGCAACATCTGTTTCAAGCCCGGTAGTAACGGGAATTTCCTTGGCTTTATAAAACGCTCCATCTTTTTCCGCAACCATAATAACGCTGCCCTCGTCCTTTTCCAGCAAAGCATCATATGGCACCACAAAAACATCGTTTTTTTCCTGCACAACAATATCCATACGTGCTCGCATCCCGATGCGGAGAGAGGGATTTTTTTCATCGATGGAAACTTTCGCAGCATAGGTGACATTTCCCGTTCCTTCTGTTGAAGCGGTGGCTGCAGGAGCAATGCTCTTGACTGTTCCCTTAATTTCTGCATCCCCTGTCGCGTCGGTTTGGATCGTTACCTTATCACCCGGTTCAACCGAAGCAGCATCTATTTCTTTGATCTGCGTGTCAACAATCAAATCGTCCGTATTGGCAATCACAAACATAATGCCGGTTGGTACAGATCCCTCTTGGGCGTTTTTCACCGTGATGGTTCCGTCAGCCGGTGCTGTGATAACAGAGTCTTCTAGGTTTTTCTTCAGTTTTTCCAACGCCACATCTGCGCTTTTATCCTCGGCTTTTATAACGGCACTGTCATAGGTATCCTTCGCATTTTGCAGATCCTGTTCCGCCTGAAGTTGAGCAGCCTCAAGATTTTTCTGCGCTTGTTCGTAATTGCTCTGCGCCTGATCCAGTTCAGACTGGGATATCTGGCCGTTCTCAAACAGCAATTTCTTGTAATTGTAATCATCCTCTGCAGTCTGCAAAGCAGCTTTGGCAGACACTACACTGCTGATAAGATCGTTGTTGTAAAGATACAGCATATTCTCATAATTTCTTTTTGCCTGAGCAAGCGACAGTGCAGCACTTTTGTGCGAATCAGCCACTGCGTACTCCTGCTGTTCAATATCTTGTTCCAGCGTCGCAGTGTCCAGCACTGCAAGCACATCACCCTTTTTGACTTTATCCCCAACATCCACCTGAATGGTTTTAACCGGATAAGCAAGAGTGGTGTATACGTTGTAAGTCTCGTTACTGTGAACTGTGCCCGAGACAGCAATGACATCCTGAAGAGTGGTTTTGGTAAGCGTTGTGGTTGTAATATTGGTATGTATGCCTTTACTTTTATTCTTTATGGAGCAGGAATAGACCCCCACTGCCAAAATCAATGCTCCCACTGCCAATATCACAACTGCTTTTTTTGCAAATTTAATTTTTTTCCCCTTGTTGCCCATCTGTTCAGCTCCCTGTTCTAAATCCGTTTTTCATGTTAATATATTGCAAATAACTGGTAAACAGATTTTTACGGGTGTCTGCCAGTGTGCTTTGCAGTGATTTAAGTTCACTCTCTTTTTCATCAACGGCTTTTTGGCTGGAATATCCAAGGGCCAAAGCCTGCTTTTCCACATCGAGTTCCTTTTGCTTGCGCTGTACTTGTTCTACATTCTGCTGATAAACCGTATACATGCTGGTCAAGGTATCATACAATTCTTTAAATGTGGCTTCCTCGGACGCTTTTGCCTGCTTGACTGCGATATACGCATTGTTTAGTTCACGCGAATTATCATAATCTATGGACTTTTGATATTCATACGCCAGTTGTGCCTCTTGAATAGCAGGACTGTTTTCCCTCATGACGATTAAATCCGCACCATAATTAATGCTGGAAATATCGCTGAAATCGATATCATCTTCCGCAACCGGCCGAATACTCATATTGACATTGGATGGCAAATTTAAAAGCGTGCGCAGAGATTTTCTCTCCCTTGTCAACTGCAGGTCAAGCTGTGTTAGGTTGTTTTGCGCCTGATTGTATTGGTCTTTCAAGCTGTCACAGTAGGCCTGTGAAACATATCCTGCAGAAAGTGCGGCAAGGGCCACGCGATATGCTTTCTCCGCATTCTGTGCGGCGGCCTGCGCTGCTGCGTACCTATCGTTGTCCGCGCAGTATGCCAAATAGCTCTGCTTTGCATTTAAAATCATATTACCCACATTTTCATCATACTGAACCTTAGCAATATCGTACTGATTATCGTAATAATCTTCGTAATCCGTGCCCTCGTAATCCTCCGCATTGTCTTTTGCCATTTTTAAATTGTTAAGATAAGTTTTGATATTGAGGTTATAGGTCAGCATAATATCTTCGATAGTGTCCAGTGAAACCTCAACCGTCTGTTTTTGCACCTCGGTCTGTGCCGCGTCCTTTGCATAGGCAGGAAATACAATACCTACTGCCAACGCAAACACCAGTAACAGGGAGACTCCATGTTTCATAATTTTACCCCTTTCCAACATGTTAATCCTGTTGATTTATATTGAATAGCATAAACTAAATATACAGCTTCTTTATTCCCTGTCAATAACTGTAAAGCGCTTTTAAGAAAATTTGAGTATATAGTGTATTTATATCTTAATACAATAATACGCAAAAAACGATGATTGTCAACCTTTTTTAATATTTTTTCTGATATGGATAAATTTTACTTAAATTCCATTTTACAATTTTATATTTACTATCGAACACAGTGTTTCTCTTCCCAGAAGATGAGCGGGAAGTAAAAATTGCTGCAGATTTTCTGCCTTATTCATTTTTTTCGGGCTGCCAAAACGATTGCCTTGATTAAAATGCTATCAAGCTACAAAAAAGCCGAGCGATCTTCGCCCGGCCTTGCACTGTAATACTCAATAAAGAAACAATATTCACAGAAAACTGATTTTTAACGGAATCCTGCAATGATGACACCAATACCGGCGACCACAAGAATCAAGCCAAGCCCCAGCGCCGACAAACGCGCCCGCTGCAGAACCATAGCGGCCTGTTCCTCCGATTTATAAGTGACAAGGGAACGTTTCCCATCGGCAGATGCACAAATGCGGTACCGCTTGGCATGCCGATACAAATCCCCCACTACATTCAGGGGCTGATTGACATGATAATAATATTCTAGTATATGGTATCCTGCGATTTCACTGCCCAAACGGGGGAAAAAACGCCGGCAATTTTTCAGATGCTTTTCCATCCATCTGGAATTTTTTTCTTCATAGCTGTCACAAGCAGAGAGCATCTCCGCTCTGCTGCCGAAACTGTCCAAATCCACATAGATTTTTTCATCGGATGTGGAATCCATAATATAAAAGTCATCCGGTCCGGATTCTCTGTAAACCTCGGTTTGTTCTAAAGTGGCACCGATATGAAAGAATCCGCGGCGCTTCCCGGTGTCCTTTTCACGGCAAGCGTAGGATATGGTGCGGTAACATGCAGCCGGGCGCTCGGTTATGGGAGCCTTTGCAGGCTTGTCCGTCCTCGCAAGTCCGTACAGTTCCACATGAATCCTTGCACCCGGGTCATCTGTCAACCTATGATTCAATTGTTTTACGGCATCCTCAATCGGGATGGGGCGAATTGGTTCGCTTTGGGGCATTGCGGCCACTTTTCGTTCCGCTCTTCGCATTAAAAAAAACGAACACGCGATTCCTGCAATCATTACCGAAATTCCAATGGCAGTTTGCATGGCACTTCCTCCCGGCTGTGATTCTCCATTGGATATTTTAGCATTTCCCTGCCCGCAATTCAATGATCATGCATGCCAGCCGGGCGGCTTATTCCGATTTTACCAGCATTTGAACCAAGACCGTAATATCATCGTCATGCCCATCCTTCCGCTGTGAAATTGCGCGGGAAACAATGATTTCTGCTAGTTCCTGCGGTAAAGTGCCCTCCCATTTTTCTGCCTCTTCGCAAATCCATTCCGCACCGGATGTCAGAGCGCCGTCGGTCATCATAATGAGCAAATCGCCGTCCGAAAGCGTTTCAGTAGATTTTGCAAACCGTGTATCATTTAGAATACCAATCGGCAGACTGGGGGTATCAATCACAATTGCACGGCCGTTTTGACGCAAAATTGTTGCGGATGCGCCAGCCTTGAAAAGATCTATGCTTCCATTAAAAAGATCCACCGCTGCGATATCCATGGTAGCGAGGGATTCGTCTCCGGATTTAACCAAAAGAGCTGAATTCACAATTTTTAACGCGGCGTCAAATCCGATTCCTGCCTTGATGAGACGTGCCATAATACCACAAGCCATTGCTCCGTCCACGGCAGCGCGTCCTCCCGTTCCCATTCCATCGCTTAAAATGGAAATCTGTCGGCCGTTTCCGTCAGAGAATGTTTCCCAACTGTCTCCGCATAGTTTTCCGTTCCCGCAGACATGTTGGGCGCTGCCATTTTTAATGCGGAAAGTTGGCATTTCCGCCATTTGAATACGGCATTTTCCGCCGGCAGCGGTTACACAAGGCGGCTGGAAAGTTCGAGCACATGCGCGGGAGATTTCCTCGGTCAATTCCGCCTTGTTCAAACGAGCACCCTCCACCGGCCCGGAGACTATCTCCACAGACATGCGTCCGAACCGATCCGTCCGGCAGCTGACATCTAACGGTTGGATCCCCGCCAGCCGAAGCGTCTCCTCCACCTTCTGCGCCGCCGTATAGTCAAACCGATCGTACAATTCCAGTTCAGATGCCATTTCTTCCAGCATGCTGCTGGTCGTTTCAAATTGGGCTGCAACAACGTCGCGGATCTGCTGAGCGCGTCCTTCCGCCGCCGCACGAACTACGAATTCTCCGTAATTCCGATTGACTGCGTCCGTCATCTGGTTTAAGCGGCTGCAGTGCGATGCGAACGGCTGCGTAAAATCTTCACGCTGAATCTCCCCTTTTGTTCTTAATTTTTCGGACAAATCATTAAAAGCATTCATGGTATCTGTAAAATTGCGATTCCAACAATAGCCATTCAATCCGCAGTTGTGGCAAACTTCATCCGCTGCTTTGTGATAAACACTGCTGATATCCGGTGCGCAAGCGACTTGCAGCTTTTTAGACACCTCTTCCACGGATTCCGAAACACTGCCGAGTGCCTTTGCTGCAAAATCCAGTTTCATAATGACAGAACGGCGCAAACCTTCCGTACGGGATGTATCGTCGCTGCGCGAGAAAATGCCAATTAATCCGCTGCCGGTTTTCGCCGGCAGCAGCATATAGATGACAGTCGCCGCCATCACCTCATAAAGCCCGGTAACCACCGCAGTTTGATTTCCAACTTGAAGGGACGCCACCGTATTTGCCACCACAAATGCACAGGCAGAGGCCAGACGACCAACCGGCGAAAAAAGTCCAGCCATCAGACCGCCAAGTGCATAAGCTCCGGACAAGTAATTAAGACCTGCCGTGGAAAGACTGAACGCGATTCCTGCAGCCACCCCGGAGACACTGCCCCCGCTGACTCCGCCGTACCGCGCCGCAAACAGGATTGCAAGCACTGCAAGGACTCGTCCTGCTGAAATTCCCCAAACGGTCAGCCCGGAAAAAGACAGGATGAGAAGTCCCAAGGAAAATGCCGCGCATGTGATCTCTTGAGCCCCCCATTCACCGGGACTCCGTCCGGACTGCCACACAGAAACAGTGCGGCTAAAAAAATAGGCCGCCGCACCGGCCAGCAAAGACTCCGCCACATACATGGCCGTCGTTGCCGCACTGGAACCATTGACCAGCGCCACGGACATCCCCGTCGCCAATACCGGAAGAAACGCAACTACAGGTGCAAAACCCGGATGCGAACGAAGCCGGACAAGGTCGTTTAAAGTCCAGCGAATTGCCGCAGCGGCAAGCAGTGCCGCTAAGTAGTGCACCGGAACCGTAATTGCGGAAGGAAGCAAATACCCCACGGTGCTGCCCAGAATCACACTCCACAACACCGAATACGGCATCGCAGCCGCAGCCGCGACACCAAAGGGTGCATATTGACCGAAAACTGTCCCCCTTGCGAAAAGCATGCCAATTGTAAAAGCTGCAAGATGCCGCGCCGCTATTCGGGCAGGTACCGCCGCCGCTGCCGTAAAGCGAATCCTCCGGATGTTTTCCTTTGCCATGTAACAATCACCGCCACTATTTATTGGAACAACTTGTCCCTAAATTCACCTAAGTCTATTATACGATTTGTATTTAGACCATCTTGTCATAACATGGCGTAGAATAAAGGCGAAATCAATCGGAACTTAAGAAATTTTCGTTTATCAGTATTTTTATGGCAATGAAATGGAAACTGTGATAAAATAAGGAATAAAATATTTTAGGAAGAAAGGTCGATCTATATGGAATATCAATTCTCCAGACGCGTGCAGGAATTAAGCCCCTCCGCTATCCGAGAAATTTTAAAATACGGCGCAGATCCGGAAGTCATTTCACTTTCCGCCGGTAACCCTGCCCCGGAAGCGTTTCCAACTCGTGAACTTTCAGAAATTTCCGCACAAGTTCTGGCCGAACGCCCGATCGACGCCCTTCAGTACGGAACAACCGAAGGGTATCTTCCCCTGCGGCAGCATCTGACAGCGTATCTAAAAGAAAAGTCGGGAATTGGTTCAGAAAATGACGACTTGATTATCACAAGCGGCGCACAGCAAATCATGGATCTTTTCACAAAGTCCATGGTGGACGAAGGGGACACCATTTTGTGTGAATCTCCCAGCTTTCTTGGCGCACTGAACACTTACCGCTCTTACCGTGCAAAACTGCGCGGCGTGCCTATGGAATCGGATGGCATCAATCTTGATGCTCTGGAGCAGGCATTAAAAGAAGAAAAACGGGCAAAATTCATTTACACAATTCCAAATTTTCAAAATCCCACCGGCGCAACCATGAGTCTTGCAAAACGGCACGGGATGTATGAGCTGGCAAAGAAGTACGGCGTGATGATTTTGGAAGATAACCCGTACGGCGACCTGCGGTTTGCCGGAGAAAACGTTCCTGCCATTAAATCCTTCGACACGGAAGGCATCGTCATTTATGCGGGAACATTTTCGAAAGTTGTAGCTCCGGGCATCCGCGTTGGGTATGCAGTCGGCCCTAAACCTGTCCTGCACAAAATGATTACCTGCAAGCAGGGCGAGGATGTGCACACCAACAACTGGGGACAGATTCTGTGCTACAATCTGATGACAAAATACGATTTTGATGCGCATCTGTCTCGTTTGCGCGAGGTGTACCGCAAGAAATCGAAGGTGGCGACCGATGCAATGGATCGCTATCTTGTACCGAAAATCACCTATCTTCCAATTGAAGGCGGGCTGTTCTTCTGGTGTACCTTGCCGGAAGGAGTTGACATGCTGGAATTTGTCAAACGAGCCATTGAGCATAAGGTCTGCGTAGTTCCCGGCAACGCTTTTCTGACCGACGATACGCAGCCGTGCCAGTCGTTCCGCATCAATTACACCACCCCCACCGATGAAAAACTCGTTCGTGGTATTCAGCTTTTAGGGGAAGTCGCAGACGACATGATCCGCTGAAAGCATTAATCAATGGAGGCAATCGTTTAAAATGGAACCTGAAAAGAATGAAAACAACAAAAAAGTTATTTTCAGCGCGATTCAGCCGAGCGGAACCATAACGCTGGGCAACTACTTGGGCGCTCTGAAAAACTGGATTTCGCTGCAAGACGAATACAACTGCATATATGCGCTCGCGGATCTGCATACCATCACCGTGCGGCAAGAGCCCGCAAAATTCCGCCGGAACACACTGGAGGCTTACGCTTTACTGCTTGCCTGCGGGATTGATCCGAAAAAAAGTCTGTTCTTTATTCAGAGCCATGTGCCGGAACATGCACAGCTTGCATGGATTCTAAACTGCTACACCCAATTTGGAGAACTGCAGCGCATGACGCAGTTTAAAGACAAATCTCAGAAACACCCGGACAACGTAAACGCCGGTCTGTTCACCTATCCCAGTCTAATGGCGGCCGATATCCTGCTCTATCAGGCCGATCTTGTACCCGTGGGGGTGGACCAGAAACAACACATTGAACTCACCCGCAATATTGCGCAGCGCTTTAACGGACAGTATGGTCAGACGTTTACTATGCCGGAGGGCTATATTCCAAAAACTGGCGCAAAAATCATGTCTTTGCAGGACCCAACCCGTAAGATGAGCAAATCCGATGAGAATGTCAACGCTTTCATCTCTCTTCTTGACCGTCCGGAGGACATCATGCGCAAGTTTAAGCGGGCCGTCACCGATAGTGAAGCCTGTGTCCGCCGCGCACCCGGAAAAGACGGAATCAACAACCTCATGGGAATTTACTCCTGTGTAACAGGACTTTCCGATGAAGAAATCGAATCTCAGTTTGCCGGAAAAGGCTACGGAGACTTTAAAACGGCGGTAGGCGAAGCAGTTGTGGAGCATCTGAGACCCATCCGCGAAAAATTTGAAGAATACATCAAAAACAAGGATTACCTGGAACAATGCTATACAGAGGGCGCACAGAACGCAGAAAAAATTGCCCGCAAGACCCTGCGCAAAGTTATGAGAAAAGTCGGATTTTTGCAGTAGATTGACCTTGTTTTGGAATAAAAATTCCCAGCCACGTATCATCGGGCTGGGAGTTTTTTATTTATTTTGCTTTAATTCCTTAGCATAAAAGAATTGGAGTATAAGGGAAAATGTAAGCAAAGCGGTACATTCTTTGGCACCTTTTCCGGTAACGGCATTATAAATTGCGGCGGCAATCGCGGTAATAGAAAACGCCCATGCCAGTATTTTTAGGGTTTTCTCTCTACCCATGGTTTTTCTCTCCGCAAGGTAAGGCAGGACAGCCTCGTTTCAGATAATCAAGGCTTCCCACCACCGCTCCATTTTTATAGTAAACACGCGGCACACGTTTGGAAACGGCACATACCAGCTCATAATTAATGGTGCCGATTTGTGCGGCCAACTCGTCCACCGACAAACTGGCCTCTCCGTCTTTTCCAAAAACCGTTACCGTATCGCCGGCGCGCACATTAGGAATATCGGTTACATCTAACATTAGCTGATCCATACAAACACGGCCGAGTATCTTAGCTCTTTTTCCATGCACCAGCATTTCTGCTGACTGAAACAGACTTCTCGGATACCCATCCGCATAACCGATTGGCACTGTCGCAACCATTGTCTCTTTAACCGCAGTAAATTTTCTGCCGTAACTGACGGTGGTTTGAGGCGGAATTTTTTTCACCAATGCCACAACGCTTTTTACCTGCATGGCGGGAATCAAAGGAGCAGGATTTTGAAGATTGGCAGATGGCATCAACCCATACAGAATAACACCGGAGCGAACCATATCGAGCTGCATCTCAGGATAATCGAATATTGCGGCGGAATTCGCACAATGCCGAATGCGGAAGCTGACTCCGCGTTGCTTTAGACGCTCAATGGCATCGCAAAAATTTCGGTATTGCATCTTTGTGTAGTCGCTTCCGTTTTCGCCCTCGTCCGCCACAGCAAAATGAGTGAAAATTCCCTCAGGTTCCAAACCGGGCAATTTGCAGGCATGTTCCACATCTTCTAATGACGCTGTGTCACGCTGCGGATTCTGATACAAAAATCCAATTCTGCTCATTCCGGTATCCAACGAAACATGTACTTTTACGGTCACTCCCGCCTTGACCGCCTCTTTGCTCAAAGCCGCACCATACTCAGCACCAACCAGCGCCTGAGAAATGTTCAGCCGAGCCAGTTCCCGCGCCATTTCGGGGGGCGTGTAGCCAAGAATGAGAATTGGCAATTTCACGCCCACCCCGCGCAGCTGATGTGCTTCTTCCAAATTAGACACTGCAAACCAATCAGCACCCAATTTTTCATATTCCTTGGCAAGCCTCTCGGCACCATGCCCGTAAGCATCCGCCTTAATCACACAGCAGATTTTTGTTTCGGGGCGCAGTCTTTGCTGAATCTCCCGAAAATTGTGTTCAATGGCATCCAGACTGATTTCAGCCCACGTTCGTTTCAAAATTTCTTCCATCATAACCGACAGCCAGCTTTCAGACTCTTTATTATTTGAAATATTTTACGCCGGATTCAAATAGTTTCTGGTCTTTTGCGCCCGGCACATTTTTATACAGGTTTTTGCCCATGCGTTCAGAATGGCCCATTTTTCCAAGAATTCTTCCGTCCGGGCTGGTGATCCCCTCCACTGCACAAACAGAACCGTTCGGATTCCATTCGGCTGCTCCGCTTGGTTGTCCGTCCGGCGCGCAGTACTGCGTGGCAATCTGTCCGTTGGCCATCAGCGTCCGGAGCATTTCATCGCTTGCGACAAATCGCCCTTCCCCGTGAGAAATGGGAACAGTGAACACATCGCCCGCGTTCACACCCGCAAACCACGGCGATTTTACCGAGGTGACGCGCGTATAAACCATGCGTGAAATATGCCTGCCAATGCTGTTAAAGGTCAGCGTTGGAGAATTTTCCGTGGGAGCTATGATTTTCCCATAAGGAACAAGTCCAAGCTTAATCAGTGCCTGAAATCCGTTGCAAATGCCGAGCATCAACCCATCTCTTTGGTTAAGCAATTGCTCAATAGCCTCTGCAATTCGTGGGTTTCGGAATGTTGTAGCAATAAATTTGCCCGAACCGTCAGGCTCATCCCCACCGGAGAAGCCTCCCGGTATCATGACAATCTGAGAGCGTGACACGGCCTGCGCGATGCGCTGGATACTTTCTTCAATATCGCTCGGTGTTAAATTTCTCACTACCAAAGTCTCCACCTGCGCCCCGGCTTTCTCAAAGGCACGGGCGGTGTCGTACTCACAGTTTGTTCCGGGGAACACCGGGATAAACACCCTCGGTTTTGCTGCCCGAATAGCAGGAGCTGACTGATTTCTTTCAGTGTAAAGCGGGATATCTTGAATCTCGATATCCGGCCCGGAAACAGGGAAAATGGAATTGAGTGTGCCATTCCACACAGCAATCAGGCGGTCAAGTTCCAGCGAATGTTCCCCTAATTCCACTTGAGGTTTTTCAATCGTATATCCAAGCGTGACAAAAGCCAGATTCTGAACCTGTGTTTTCTCCTCCACTTCCACAATAATTGCTCCGGATGAAGGCGCAAACAAACACTGCGGATTCAAAACCGCTGAATGAAAATGAAATCCAATTTTATTGCCAAAACACATGCGGGCTATGGCGGCAGCCACACCGCCTTCTTTCACAACAGAAGCAGAGCGTACATTACCCCCGCGAATCAGACGAACTACCTCAGTATAATAACTCTTTAATTTCTGCCAATCCGGCAGCAAGGTTTCCGGATTTTCCGGCAGCGGAAGCAACAAGACGCGTGAACCTGCCTGCTGAAATGCCGCGGAAATGGTTTCACTCTTTTTCGTCATAGCAACCGCAAAACTAACCAGTGTTGGCGGCACACTGATGGATTCGAATGTACCGCTCATACTGTCCTTGCCGCCGATGGACGGAACTCCCAAACCCAACTGTGCAGAGAGGGCACCAAGCAGCGCGGCCGCCGGCTTACCCCAACTTCTCGGGTCATCCGTCATACGTTCAAAATACTCCTGAAATGTCAGCCGAGCAGACAGTGGATCAGCACCGACGGCTGCAAGTTTGGACAGACTTTCCACCACTGCGTAAGCCGCACCGTGAAACGGTGAAAAACGAGATATTCCCGGGATGAAGCCATAGCTCATTGCGGTAGCGTCGTCGCTTTCCCCGGAGACCGGCAATCCCGCGACCATGGCCTCCTCCGGCGTCAGCTGATATTTTCCCGCAAACGGCATTAGTACGGTTTGCGCGCCGATACTTGCGTCAAAACGTTCCGCCAATCCTTTTTGCCCGCAAACCTCCAAACGGGAAAGATTTTTTTCAAACGCCTGTTCCAAAGGCAAATCTTTAAGGCTCTCCGGAACCTTCGCACGATAATTATCCTTCGGGTCAACTGCAGAAATAAGGGCTTCCGCATTCTGAGTCACGCCGTTTGTATCTAAAAACGAGCGTGCAATATCCACAATGGTATTACCGCGCCATGTCATGCGAAGTCTAGGTTCTTCGCTCACCACAGCGACAACGGTTGCGTTCAAGTTTTCTTCCGCGGCCGCTTCAATGAAAGCCTGTGTATTTTCCGGAGCTATCACTACCGCCATACGCTCCTGCGATTCCGAGATAGCCAGTTCCGTTCCGTCAAGACCTTCATACTTCTTAGGTACTTTGTCTAAATCAATATCCAGTCCGTCTGCCAACTCTCCAATGGCGACGCTGACGCCGCCCGCGCCGAAATCATTGCAGCGTTTTATCATCCGTGCTACTTTCGGATTGCGGAACAGACGCTGAATTTTCCGCTCAGTAGGCGGGTTTCCTTTTTGCACTTCCGCGCCGCAAAGTTCAATGGACTGCTTTGTATGGGCTTTTGAAGAACCTGTTGCTCCTCCGCAGCCGTCACGGCCGGTCGCACCGCCCAAAAGAATAATAACATCGCCGGGAGACGGTATGCCGCGCACCACGTTTTCCTTCGGCGATGCACCAATCACCGCACCGATTTCCATGCGCTTAGCAACATATCCCGGGTCGTACAGTTCCGTTACCTGACCTGTTGCAAGACCAATCTGATTTCCGTAAGAGCTGTACCCCTGCGCCGCGCCGGTTGTAATCTTTCGTGTTGGCAGCTTGCCTTTCATGGTTTTTTCAAACGGAACACGCGGATCGCCGGAACCGGTGACGCGCATTGCCTGATACACATAAGCCCTGCCGGAAAGCGGGTCGCGAATCGCACCGCCTAGGCAAGTCGCTGCGCCGCCGAATGGTTCAATCTCCGTCGGGTGGTTGTGCGTTTCGTTTTTAAACTGCACCAGCCATTTCTCTATTTGTCCATCCACAGTAATCGGGACTTCGATGGAACAAGCATTGATTTCATCGCTTATATCCAAATCGGGAATCATCCCGCGTTTTCTCAGCAATTTCATTCCAATGACCGCCATGTCCATCAGCGAGACCGGCCGGTCAGTTCTGCCGTACACCTCATCCCGCGCATCGTAATATGCCGCGAGAGCCTCCTCAATGGCCGTACTCAGCGCGGACCGTTCGACGGTAATTCGGTTCAGGCGGGTCAGAAACGTCGTATGACGGCAATGGTCGCTCCAGTAAGTGTCTATCACGCGCAATTCTGTCACACTCGGATCCCTTTTTTCCGCATCCCGAAAATAGTCGCGGCAAAAGCGCAGATCTTCAAGGCTCATCGCAAATCCCATCATGCGGTGATATTCGGAAAGCCGCCCATCGTTCCAGGAGATGAATCCTTCCACACGAGCGACGTTCTCCGGCACCTTTGCCTGAGAGTCGAGTGTTTCCGGCTTGCTCATGGAAGCAAGGCGGCTTTCAACCGGGTTAATCAGATAATTTTGTATTTTTTTTAAGTCTTCCTGTTTTAACTCACCTTTAAGCGCAACCAACTTTGCCGTAGCAACTTTTGGACGTTCCCCCTGAGTAAGCAGCTGCACGCATTGTGCGGCTGAATCTGCCCTTTGGTCATACTGCCCCGGCAAATATTCCATGGCAAAGGCTTGATATCCCTGCGGCAGCGGATAGTCCTCTTCATATACCATGTCCACATTTGCTTCAGAAAGAATGGTATCCCTCGCCGCCGCATACTCTTTCCCCGAAATGCCGGAAAGGTCATAGCGATTGATAATTTTAACATCCTCCACGGCCTTGAGCCCAAGATTTTCCCTTAGGTCAGCTTTTAGCTGCTGTGCCTCTAAGTCAAATCCCGGCCTTTTTTCCACAAACACACGGATGACTTCTGACATGTTTTCCCCCATTCCGCCGTACGTCCGGCTGAATTTTAATCCGGTTTATAACATCCGAATTTCATTCACTGCGATTTATTTTAACATAAGCCGGAAAGATATGAAAGGGTGAAAGCGACAAATTTCAGCGGTAAAAAAGTGAAAGCATTGGCATCCCGAAATTTAAACAACTCCTTATGACAATTTTGCAGCCGCCTGCATCAGTGCGGAAGCTATTTTTCCGGCAGAACCAAGACTGGAAGAAGCATTTTCAACCACAACAGCAAACGCGAAAGGAGTCTTTTCATTGGAGGAAAACCCTACCATCCAACCGTTCGGTTTTCGATTCTTGCCCACTTCCGCTGTCCCGGTTTTGGCACAGACCTCCATGGATGGGAACAACCCGTCTCCATATTCTGCAGTTACGTTATAGCGCATATACGTTGTGAGCTTCTCAGCGGTTTGAGGGTTGAGCAACTGCTCTCCCTGCCGGGCATTACCCGTTTTTGTCTGTATGCCAAAGGGTGTGGAGATACTTTGAATCAGGTACGGCTGCACATAGGTTCCGCCGTTGGCAATTGCGCCCATCAGAATCATCATATGATATGGATTTGCAAGATCTGTAAACTGTCCCACACCCGACCAGCCTAGTTCCTGCGGCTGTGCACCACTGACATTGTAAACACTTGCAGCAGATGGGATTCCCTCCAGTGAGAAAGAGCGGTTATATCCCATCTCATTGGCTTGCTCGGTCATGATTTCGGCACCAAGCTCAATGGCGATCTGGGCAAAGGCAACATTGGAAGATTTGGCAAGTGCGTTTTTAAAATCAAGTGTTCCGTAAGCTTTGACATCCGTGATTTGATTGCCATTGACAATAATACTGCCGTTGCAGTCCCATGTTCTTTTATCAAGATCCGGAATATTTTCAATGGCGGCCGCCGCAGTCACCAATTTAAAAATAGAGCCCGGCGTCAGCGTGGAGGAAAGGACTTTGTTTACAAAAACACCGTCATATTTTCCCGTCTTGTCGGTGGTTAAATCCTCCGGAGGGTTGGCGGGGTCGTAATCCGGCGTGCTGACCATGCAGAGCAGTTCGCCTGTTTTGTAGTTGTATAGGGCGACGGCACCGTTCCTGTCGCCGAGCTGCTGTCGTGCCAGTTTGCACAAGCCGCTGTCCAGTGTAAGGCGGATATCACTTCCCATCGGTTTCTCTGTCGGATTAGCAAGCCCGGTTACCGGATTGTAGCCGGAAAGTTCCGCACGGAAATTATATTGCACACCCGTGGAAATGTAACCGCTTGTGTCTCCCACTGCATGCAGCATTGCCCGGCGGATCGTTTCATCCTCATTATACACCCGACTGCCGTTTTCACTCTTTGCCAGTACAACACCGTTGCGGTCCAACACGCGTCCCTGCGCCGAAATATAGCTTTCTCCGTTCAAATGCTTGTTAAATGGCTGTACAGCCCAATCCCCGCCGCTGATGAAAAATCCGCGAAGGAACACATACAATCCTGCAAAAAATCCGGCACAAAGGATATAGAGAATGAAAGAACGCGTTCCTGTGGTTCTCACCGCTTTTTCCTCCTTCGCACCGCATAAGTCCGTTCATCCCCCGCCTTGATAAACGCAAGCAACCCCCAAACAGATACCATACTTGAGCCGCCAAGGCTGACAAACGGAAGTGTCACGCCGGTCAGCGGCAGCACATCGGTCGCACCAAATACATTCAAACAGGTCTGAAACAGCAGCATTCCAGCCGCTGCACAGGAAGAAATCGAATACAGCGTTGAGCGGCTGCGGGTTGCGTCGGCGCGGGCATACAGCAAAAGACCCGCGATGGAAAGCACCATAATCAGGGCTAAGGCCAGTCCCAGTTCTTCGCACACCATGCCAAACACAAGGTCATTTTGAGCTGCAAAAACAGACTTTAAACTGCCGCGCCCTAAACCAACACCGAATAGCCCTCCCGACGCCGAATAACTCAGCACACGGGTCTGCTGGTAGCCCGCATCGTTCGCATGTTCCCACACATGCCCCCAAACTGCAAACCGCTGTGCTACATACGGCCGAAATTTTAAAATCAGAAACGCACCCAAACCCGCAACTGCACAAATCAGCGCAATGGTGCGCAGGCTGCCGGAGCGCATGAATGCAATAATTAAAAAGGTGACAAAAAAAATACACGCCGTGCCAAAATCTTTCATTAAGAAAAGTGCACCCATGCACACCCCGGAAAATGCGATAAAGCCTGTCAAGTTCTGCGCTGTCTGCAGCCTGTCCAACGTGGAGGCACCGACAAAAACAAACGCAATTTTAACCAACTCGGACGGCTGAACCGTAACCGGGCCGAGTTCAATCCAGTTTTTCGCACCGTTGTACTCTTTGCCCAAAACCAAATTTGCTGCGAACAATAAAATTGCCAGTATTCCGATTACAACGCGCCAGCGCATCGCGCGATCCAAGTCACCCAAAAACCAAATGATGCAGCAAAACAGAATAATCCCTGCTGCCAAAGCTGCAAGCTGAACCCATGTATTTTGTACATTTGCAGCGGAAATCAGCAGAATTCCTATACCGCTATTCAAAAACGCGATGGTCTCCAGCTCAAAGCTGACACGATTCAGCGTTTTCATAGAAAAAAAGTAAAGTCCCCACTCAAGGAGCAATAAAATAGCAAGCGGAATCAGAGGCAAAACATCCGGTGTAGAGCCCGCAAAACATGCCTGCACACCTAAAAGAATTTGTACGACGGTCACCGCACGCATCAGCGATGCAGGGGATGCGGCTAACCTGCGCGGGCGTTTGGAGGTTTTCAGTCCTCTGACATCGGTGGTGCGTTTGAGCATGAGCGTCGTAGACCCCATTGCGATCGTATCACCCGGCCGAACATGGGCATTTTGCCGCACTTTTCTGCCGTTAATAAACGTGCCCGCCTTGGAATTCGTATCCGTTACCAGCCATCCGCTCTCACGGCGAAACAACACCGCATGAGCACGGCTAACGGTCGCGTCGTTTAAAACGATATCACAACTGCGGCTGCGGCCGATGGAATTTTCCCAGTACAAAACCGGAATGATTTCTTTTGTTGTCCTATCCTGAAGAACAATGACGGGGTCCTCACGTCTGCGTCCTATCCGCAAAGAAGAAAAGCAGCGCAAGACCACTACGCCGCTGATCAGGATGACAGCCACCCGTGCCGCGAAGAGCAGCATGGACTCCACGCTGGTCAAAGCGGAAAAGAATGCGTCCAAAAAAGGGCCTCCTTTCGATTCATGAAACATTATAGCGATAATCCGCAGCAAAGTAAACGGGAACACAAGCAGCGCCGCGTACCTCATTTTTTTTATCAAATGTCTTAATAAACCATAATAGTATTACAATAACCGGATAAAACAGCGGATGCAAGGAGAAAAATGCAGATTAATAAAGAAAACAGCCGCCAAAAGCGGCTGTTGGATTATCTCCGTTGTACAATTTCACCCGCACGTTTGTAAATACTGTGGGGCGGAACATACCCGCGCACCATGGAAAGCGGATAAATTGTAGTCTCTCTTCCAATCACCGTGCCGGGATTTAAAACGGAGTTGCAGCCTACTTCCACATAATCACCCAGCATGGCCCCAATTTTTCTAAGTCCCGTCTCAATTTGCTCACTGCCGGCATGAATCACTACATTCGTCTTATCGGACTTAATATTGGAAGTGATAGCCCCCGCACCCATATGCGCTTTATAGCCCAGTATCGAGTCCCCTACATAGTTATAGTGCGGAACTTGAACTGAATCAAACAAAATCACGTTTTTCAGTTCCGTGGAATTTCCAACAACACATCCGGCGCCAACCAGCGCATTACCGCGGATAAACGCACACTGACGCACTTCCGTGCCCGGGCCAATAATAACAGGCCCATGCAAAAAAGCGGAATCAAATACAACGGCAGAGCGATGAACCCAAATATTTTCTCCTCGGTTTTCGTATTCATCGGCAGAAAGATTTTTGCCAATTTGCAAAATCAACTCTCCGATTTTCGGCAGAGCCTCCCATGGATAGTTGAGTGTGCGCAGCAGTGGTTCTGCAGCTGTGTGGGAAAGGTCAAATAATCTGCTGATTTGAGCAGGTTCAAACATATGCATAGTCTCCTTTATTACAAACCATCCCCATTATTATATTACTTTTCCCGTTCCGGTCAATCCTCATTTGCAGTAAAAATCATCTTTTTTAAATTCAGCAAGTCGCTGGTAGTGATATCGGAATCGTCGTTTAAATCCGCCGCTTGCCGAAGATCCGCTGTCAGCGCTGCAGAATCCGTCAGATACCCGTAAAGGAGTTTACATGCCGCCTCATTTGGAAAACCACAGCGTGTCAGATCACCGGCAACCACAACCGTTACTCGATTTTGAAGGGTCCCGTCAAGGTTTGTGACGGTTAGAACGTCACCCGTACAGACCAAGCCTGCCTGCCGGATGTTCCCCGTACTTGTCTGCACCGTCAGTTGAGACCCGGGTACTCCTTCCAATGCCAATTGATCTTCCAGTTCTTCTACGGTAATAGGTTCTCCGAATTTATAGTAATCCTGATTTTCAAATAGCGATACCTGAACAGAGTCCGTGCCGGAAGAGACTGCAGAAGATAAGTTAGAATCAGATGACGCCTCGGAAGATTCATCCGATACATCCTCAGAGGAAGCGGAATTTGACTGCAGAGTAGAATTTTCAGAATCTTCCGCATATGGTTTTGACGCGCCTGTAGCAGGTTCGTCTGCTGTTCGTTCCGATGAGATTGCAGAGGAATCTGCAGAAGATGCCTGTACTGAGCTTGTACCAGAATCTTCTGAAGATGACTGCGGCACTTGCGCATTTAAATCTTCTGTGGATGATTGTTCAGAGTTTTCCGTACAAACATTCACAAACACTCTGAAGATTTTTCCCGAGGCATCCAACATTTTGATAATATCTCCATCTTCCAAAGGACCGGAAGTTCTAATATTTCCATCTTTATCCATCACCACAATGGTGTTTTCGGGGTAAATATCAGTTAGTTCGTCATGAACCGATTCAACGGTCGCATTTATTCCAAAACAGTATTCTATATAGTCAGAAAATGTATTCTGATTCACTGTGTGCTGTGCATAAAACGCAGTGGTTGGTATCACAGCCAAGAAAAGAAGCAGCAGCAAAAACGACAAAGAAATTCTTTTTTTTAACATTAATCCCATATTTCACCATCCTTCTTCGTTTGATTGTATCATATTTTCTTCTTCATCATAATAATTTGTGACATGAATTCACACAGTTTACACATTTATGAATTTTGATAAGTAAAATTATGCAAAAACAAATGAAAAGGCAAAGACCGGCACGAGCCGGTCTTTGCCTTTTTGGGGAGGAGTTGTATTGAAAAGGTGTGGCAACCCTTGCCACGAGTCTTGTAATCAAACTTTAAAAAACAAGTTGAAAAATGAATGTCAAAAATTATCATCTTTCATTGTTCGCTAATAGTATAACGCCTAAACCGACGTCTGTCAACGTCTTATCCAAAGCCAAAACGAGAATCTACCCTTTGTATAAAACGTAGGAATAAATCATTTTTTTTTAGTCATTATTTACTGCTGCAAGCATGAAATCGATCCCTCTCCACTGCCCTAAATCAGGTATATCTTGTTTTATCTTGTATTAAAAGGTATGGAATGATACACTAAATAAAAAAAGAAAATGGAAAGAGAACGAAGAAAAAATGGACTTAAAAAAGAATCAAATCATAGAACTTCACATAACCGGATATACTTCCGATGGCAATGGAGTTGGAAGGCATAACGGGATTGCGGTTTTTGTTCCGCGGTCTGCCGCAGGTGATCAGATTTCAGTAAAAATATTAAAAACCACAAAAAATTATGCCTTTGGCAAAGTAGAAGCAATTCTTTCACCCTCCCCCGACCGAATTGCATCGGACTGCCCGCAGTTTTCCCGCTGCGGCGGATGTGTCTATCGGCACATTCGGTATGACGCGGAATGCCGCGCAAAACAGCAGCGCGTGCAAGACGCAATAGAACGGATTGCAGGTTTCCATTACACAGTGCTGAATCCGATTATCTGCGCAGAAAGTCCGGATCACTACCGCAATAAGGCACAACTGCCAATCGGAGGCGGCACTGCGGGAGAAATCAGTCTTGGTTTTTACGCTCCGCGCAGTCACCGCATTATTAACTGCGAAAAATGCCTGCTTCAGCCGGAGGTATTCGCATCCGCAATGCAGGCTTTTCGTAAATGGGAAAAAAGCACACAGGAAGACGTATATGACGAAGGAACCGGACGCGGACATTTAAGGCACTTGTTTTTGCGCATGGCAGAAGCCACCGGCGAGGTAATGGTTTGCATCGTAGTAAATGGTAACGGCGTGCACAACGAACCGGGGCTTGTGAAACTGCTCCGAGAAAAAGTACCCGGACTGAAAAGTGTCATCATCAACAGCAACCGTGAGCGCACCAATGTCATTCTCGGCCCAAAGTGCAGAACGGTCTGGGGACAAGATTTCATTACAGATGAACTGTGCAGCTTAAAATTCCGCATCTCTCCTCTATCATTTTATCAGGTGAATCGCCGTCAGGCGGAACGTCTATACAACTTAGCGGCCGAATATGCAGGCCTGACCGGCAAGGAAACGGTTTTAGATCTTTACTGCGGTACGGGCACCATTGGCCTTTCTATGGCTAAAAAAGCGGGAAAAATTATCGGCGTAGAAATTGTTCCACAAGCAGTGGAAGATGCCAAGCGCAATGCGGAAGAAAATAAAATCGACAACGCCGAATTTCTATGCATGGATGCCGCAGAAGCCACAGATATGCTGAAAAATCGCGGGGAAAGACCGGATGTCGTCATCCTTGACCCGCCGCGCAAAGGCTGTGATGAAGCACTAATTGAAAATGTTGCCCATATGGCCGCTCCCCGCATCGTTTACATCTCCTGTAACCCTGAAACACTTGCCAGAGATTTAAAGCGATTTGCGCTTCTCGGGTATAAAACCATGCAGGTAACACCGGTTGATTTGTTCCCCAGAACAGCGCACGTTGAGTGCGTTACATTGATGTCGAGGGTAAAAGATTGAGAGAGCTGAAAACCCTTATATATCAACGCTTTCAGCACACATGGGTATGAAACCCACCAGACGAAAAACATGAAAATATCGCTTCGCGGGAACAAGTCCATAAAGGCCGTATTTGATAGTTAAGTGGTCAGGTTAGATGTCAGTGCTCGGTGAGTGGTCGGGTTAGATGTCAGCCTTCGCGAGTGGTCAGGTTAGATGTTTTTTCGGAAGTTTTTGAGGTTGTGTGGTCAGGTTGGATGTGGCAGTAAAAAGGTTGTTGAATAGGCTAACCAACATAACTGAAATATGTTAATATGTTTATTAGTCAGGGTGTTGAATGGAAAGACTAATTCACTTTTATAGGGACATAAAGCAATTTGAAAATCTGATTTTGAATTTCAGATAATTTATATTATGGAAGGTGAAATAATGTGACAAAGCTAATCGATTTTTTAAATCATTTAGAAGAAGCATCAATTTATTATAAACTTGATAAATGTAATGATGAATACATTATGGTTGAGGTTTCTGTGCCGGGAGAACGCTGGGAAATTGAGTTTGCTGATAATGATGTTAGAATTGAAAAATTCAGGAGTGATGGAAATATTTACAATAAAGATGAACTTGAAAATTTATTTCAACAATTTTCAGATTAGTCGTGTAGTCTAAATAATCGGTAAGCAAGCTTAAACGCATCTAATAAAGTAGACAAATTCCAATCTATTGATGGACTTAAAACCAAGGAGGTTTCATCGTGGCTGACAATAAAAGAATACACTATATTCCACCATTGCCTCCGAAACGAGAAAAGCGCGTAGGAATTTACTGTCGTGTGAGTACAAACAGTGCTGACCAGCTGAAAAGTCTTACCGCCCAAGTTTCAGCGCTAACAAGAATGACAGCAGTTAATCCCAAATGGTTATTGGTAGATGTGTATATAGATATTGCTTCAAGCAAGACAGGTTCCTCTCGAAAAGAATTTACCCGTATGCTGCAAAATTGTAAGTCACATGATATAGAAATTGTTTTAACAAAGAGCATCAGCAGATTTGGCCGAGACACTGTAGAGATTCTTGATGCCTTGAACCAGCTAAAAAATCTTGGCGTTCGCGTTATATTTGAACAGGAAGTGCTTGATACAGCTGATACGGATAATGATCTCATGATTTCAATAATCGAATCAATAGCGCAGGCAGAGAATGAATCACGCAGTGAAAATATTAAGTGGGGAATCAAACAACGTGCTGCACAAGGGACCTCAAAGTTATATAATAGAAAATGTTATGGGTATTTTAATGATGCAGATGGTAATCTGGCAATTGATGAGAAAAAGGCGAAAAATGTCCGAGTGATATTTAACCTCTATCTTCAAGGCAAGAGTGTTTTAGGAATTGTGAAAGAACTGGAACGACTATTATAGATACAATGCAAGACCTGTTGGTTAATCTAATTGGTGCAATTGTTTTTTCTGTGATTGGATATATGTATTTAAAGAGGAAAGGCAAGGGGAGGTTTGCTTCAAAATTTATTCCTCAAGTGAGTAGAAATGAAAATGTAGAGAACAGATTGGAGGAAGCATAAAGATGGAGTTGTTAATAAAAGTTTTGGTGTGTTTTATTGCAGGAGCTGGAGCCGGTATAGGAACAGGCTTCGCGGGAATGAGTGCGACAGCAGTTATCGGTCCTATGCTTGTGACATTTTTGGGTATTCCTGCTTATCATGCTGTAGGAATTGGACTTATGAGTGATGTCTTAGCCAGTTCAGTAAGTGCATGGACGTATAAAAAGAATGGGAATCTGGATGTGAAAAGAAGTATTTTGTTACTAATTTCTGTGTTGACAATGACAGCAGTAGGAAGTTATGTAGCAAGTTTTCTACCGGAAAAGACTATGAGTGGAACCATGCAGATTGCAATGATTATCATTGGATTAAGATTCTTGCTAAAACCGGTACAGACCACAAAGGAACAGATGGCAGAACAGAGCAAGAATAGTAGGATTGTTAAGTCTATTGTTGGTGGAGCTATGGTTGGCTTTATATGTGGAACTGTCGGTGCAGGTGGTGGCATGATGCTTTTGTTCGTGCTTACTTCTTTCTTAGGTTATGAAATGCATATGGCAGTAGGAACAAGTGTATTTATTATGGCATTTACAGCATTAACCGGTGGAGTTAGTCATTTTGCTGTGGGTGGAATGCCTGATATTATCAGTCTTGTGCTTTGTGTTATGTTTACATTTTTATGGGCAAGAATTGCAGCAGTAATTGCAAATAAGGCATCAGCAAAGACATTAAACAGAGTTGTTGGTATTGTTATGATTGCGACTAGCATTGTTATCTTAGCTGCCAATTACCTAAGTTAAGGAATAATCTATATAATGCGCAAGGTAGATTTGCAGAGTAATGGCGAAGTTTTCTTTTTATGTGTTTAGAATGCTTAAGAAAATTTCAGTTTTATGGATATGTTTCCACAAACGACTAAACAACGGAAAAGGCTATGGATATGTTCCCACGCTCGTAAAATCAGCAAAGACATTCAGCCTATCCTATCGAGCCACGTGGAGTGCGTAGTATTGATGTCAAGGGTGGGAAAATAGGTACTAATCGAAATATTGATAAATACTTAAATTGCAATAACAAATTGAACACTTTCACTGGATAAAGTTATCTACGGGTTTAAAGTATAAATTGTGTCCAGTTGAGCATCAAACAGTTCCTCAGGGGTCTGATAACCTAATCGTTTCCTAGGCGTGGCGTTTATCTCGTCTGCAAACATTAAGATTTGTTCGGCGGTAAAGCCATTGATGGAGCGACCCTTTGGGATATATTTTCGTAGTATGCGATTGGTCCTCTCATTTACAGGTCGTTCCCAAGCAGAATAGGGATGAGCAAAGTAGATTGCCGTGCCTAGTTCTTCAAAGGCTGAAAATGCCGCAAACTCACTGCCGTTATCTGTGGTAATACTGCGAAACACCTGCGAAAATTTCTCGCCATACTGTTCCTTTAGCTGTTCCATGGCACTGGCAACACCGGTGGTTGTTTTGCCGTCAATTCGAATTGAAAGATAATATCCTGTCAGGCGCTCTACAATGGTAAATACAACTGCCTCACCGCTTCTTTTTCGGCCCAGTACCGTATCAGATTCCCAGTGCCCAAATGTGTTTCGCTCTGCTACCTCAGGTGGCCGCCAATCAATGGATTTCCCATTGATACGCTTAGAAAGCCGTGGTTTTCTGCGAGAATGCCTATTTAATACCTCAGGAAGTTCAAATAGCGTGAGCGGTAATTCCCCTTTCCACAGCATATGATATAGAGTTTTTGTACATGGGATTTCCTTGGCTGGAAAACGATGTTCGCTTCGGGCCCGCCCTACGCACTCATCAAAAGACCAATTATGCTTACGAACCTTTTTAACCATCCAACGGATGAAGTCGGAGTTCCTGGATACCGTTCTAGGGCGATGGCAACGACTGCGATTCGCTTTGTAGACTGCAGCTCCACGTTTGGCTGAGTAGCCGGGTTTGCGACCTCGGCCGGAGTATTCCGGTGTGCCACGTCGTAGTTCATAGCCCACGGTAGAGGGGCTGCAATTGATTGCGCGAGCAATCTTTCGATTGCTAAATCCCATCTTCTTTAACTGTTGGATTGCGCCACGCTCTTCTGCTTTAAGATGCTGTCCCCTCTTGCGTTCTTCGATCTTTATGATAGAATGGTTCTTGTCCATAGTGTTCAGGCCTTTCTGTCAGTATTTAGTGTGGTAACTTTATCCTAACAGTTCCCTGTGCGCTATGGAATCTTTTTATGTGTTCAATTTGATTTTACAATCTACCATATTGATAAATAGTAGGTTTCCAGACATTGAGTTTTCCTTTCGGCTACTTTGCCGGAGATATCAATGTTGGGAAACCTTTATTTTTATTGATTGGGGAAACATATCAACTGCCATGAAAATAATAGGGTTGAGTTGACAGCTTAGATTTTTTGTAGGGGTTGAGGAGATGGAATAGATGTGATAAAGTGAATAAATAGACTAATCATAATATCATATTATTGACACAATGTTAAATAGGCTTATTTTATAAAGGGGAATAAATAAATGATAAATATTACTAATATAAAAGGTATTTCAAATAGTTATCCAGAAGAAATTGAAGGAACAAATGAATGGTATTCATGCAGAGAAGGAACAGTTGAATATTGTGACTTATATGAAGCGCAAGAGATATTTAATAACGATGGATTTTTTAAAGGAATGAATTATCACTTAATCCATTATCCTGATGGGGAAGTACATTCACCATTTCAAATCCAAGGGAATGTATATGGATTTCAAATAGTTTAGAAGAAATTGAAGGAACAAATGAATGGTATTCATGCAGAGAAGGAACAGTTGAATATTGTGACTTATATGAAGCGCAAGAGATATTTAATAACGATGGATTTTTTAAAGGAATGAATTATCACTTAATCCATTATCCTGATGGGGAAGTACATTCACCATTTCAAATCCAAGGGAATGTATATGTTGAAAAACCTATATGGAATAATGGGATATTTAATTTTTTAGTTGTTGATTTTCATGAAGAGCTAATTAAAATTAAAAAATATATCCCAGAAAAACAAAAATTAGAAGTTATTACTGAATTGTCTTTATCAGAAGTTGAAGACTGCTATAACTTAAAGCTTGAAACAACGCCACTTACTCTTGGAAGAAGTGGAAATGATGGCTTCTATGAAATTGTTTGGCCAGAAAAAAAGAAAATTGCAATTGGAAAAACAGAGACAGTATTATTTCGGGATGGGGATAGGTTGTATCTATCTGAATGGTATGAAGATCCCGAATATCATGAAAATGTAATAGTAAGAAACATTCAAACAGGAGAAATAATAGAAAAAAGCGAAGGCTATTTACGTAGACTACCTAATAACGTGTACTGGAAAATCTAAATACAAATTAAATATTTTAAATATCGTTTATTTAGCAAAAAAGTGATATTGAGGAAGTGTGTCTTATGCCGTATAACCCCAAAATACATTTCATACCACCATTACCTCCAAAACGAGAAAAAAGAGTAGGCATATACTGTAGAGTTAGCAGTAATAGTGCTGAACAATTGAAAAGTTTAACAGCTCAAGTATCTGCTCTTACTAGATTAACAGCTGCTATACCACAATGGTTACTTTCTGATATCTATATAGATATTGCTTCAAGTAAAACAGGATCTTCTCGTAAAGAGTTTGCTCGTATGCTTGAAGATTGTCAATCTAATAATCTAGACATTATACTTACTAAGAGCATAAGCAGATTTGGCAGGGATACAGTTGATACACTTGAAGCCTTAAATCAACTAAAGACACTGAGAGTCCGTGTGATATTTGAACAAGAAAGCCTGGATACTGCAAATACAGATAGTGACCTTATGATTTCTATAATTGAATCCGTGGCACAGGCTGAAAATGAGTCTAGAAGTGACAATATTAGATGGGGCATTAAACAACGAGCTGCACAAGGTACATCAAAACTTTATAACCGTAAATGCTATGGTTATACAAATGATGTTGTTATACAAATGATGTTGATGGCAACCTAATTATTGATGGTACAGAGGCTAAAAATGTTCAACTGATTTTTGACCTATATCTTCAAGGTGAAAGTATTTTAGGAATTATTGCAGAATTGGAAAGACTTGAAATTAAATCTCCAACAGGAAAAGACAAGTGGAGTAAAAGAACCATAGATGTAATGTTAAGCAATGAAAAATATATAGGAATAGTTCGACTATTAAATTCAGGGAAGTACGAAGCTCATTATATTTCTGAAGATAATAATCCTTCTATTATAAGTGATGAACAGTTTAAGGCAGTACAGATTGAGAAGGCAAATAGAAGTAATGTTATAAAGGGTGAAGATGGCAACCAGAGAAAAAATAAAAAGTACAGTTCTAAGAGAAAATAGCAAATTTGGATTTATGGAGGTTATTTGGATTGAAAAAAATGAAAAATAATAATAAATCAAAAAGAATCATCATAATTACAATTCTAATCTTATTGGCTGTTTTTGGAGGTATAACCGTCTGGGGTAATCTTACAGTAGGCACCACTCGTTATAAGATAACTTTGTATCGTTTGCCAGTTGCATTTGAAGGATATAAGATTGCACAGATTGCAGATTTGCATAATTCAGAATTTGGAGAGGATAATTCGAAAACAATTAAAATCTTGAAAGAGGAGAATCCTGATATCATTGTTATTACTGGTGATCTGGTAGATTCAAATCACATGGACATAGACATTGCAATAAAGTTTATTCAACAGGCGGTAAAAATTTCTCCGTGCTATTATGTGACAGGCAACCATGAGGCATGGATTGGAGATATCTACTATGAACTGGAAGAACAATTGCTCGACGCAGGTGTCACTGTATTACGTGATGAGGTGATTACAATATCGAATGATAAAGACAGCATTCAACTGATTGGTTTGGACGATCCTGATTTTTCAGATCAGGCTCCTTACCTTCAAGAGAGCATGCTAGAGGCTAAACTTTACAATATGAATTTAAAAGATGGGTTCAAGATTTTATTGTCGCACAGACCAGAATTCTTTGGAGTATATGTAAAAAATGACATTGATTTAGTTCTCAGTGGTCATGCACATGGCGGGCAGTTCAGAATTCCTTTTATAGGGGGCGTTATTGCTCCAAATCAGGGGTTTTTCCCAAAATATGATGCAGGAGAATATCATGAAGCCAATACTACGATGATTGTCAGTCGTGGTATTGGAAACAGCATAATTCCTGTAAGAATTAATAACAGGCCAGAAGTGGTTATTGTCCAATTATATTCTCAATGATAAAACCTAGCTTACAGGGTCTTTTGAAGCATAAAAACAAAATAGCCTACTTTCTTAAAGGTAAGCATAGATGACATAGAAAAGAAAAACGACGAGTAAACATTGATAAATAAAGATATCTTACGATTTATTGACTTATTCCATAAATAGCCTAAGTATTTCATGTTGAGTGTGTTACATTGATGTCAAGGGTAAAGGGATGACCAACAAAAAGTGCCCAAAATAAAGGCTTTTCGGACATTTGAACGTCAGCGCCGGAGGCTGCTTTCGCTATGAGAATCGGATAGAGTACAATAAAGTTCGCAATTTCATAAAGGCATAGAAAAGTCATTGGGACTCCGATAAAATGAATGGTGATAAGACATTCAAAAAAGGAGAGATACCCAATGACTCACAAAAAGAATACCACAGATTTGACGGAATTGCTACTAAAATGTATGGCACAGCCGGATCCAATGCTGTCGATGCTGGAATGGCTGTGTACCCGTCTGATGGAAGCAGAGGTCTCCGGTATTATTGGCGCGGAAAAGAATGCACACAATCCGTCCCGCCGTGATTACCGCTGCGGCTATCGGCCACGTCGATTGGATACTCGTATGGGGACGATGTATCTGATGGTACCAAAACTCCGAAATCAGGGCTATATCCCGTTTTTCGTAACAGAACGCAAGCGCAGTGAAGCAGCGCTGATTCAAGTGGTTCAAGAAGCGTTTGTGCAGGGTGTATCTACGCGAAAGATGGAGAAACTAGCTCGCAGTCTTGGAATTGAGAATCTTTCCCGCAGTCAAGTCAGTGAAATGACGAAAGGCCTTAACGAGCAGGTGCAGTACTTCCGCAGCCGGCCTCTGACGGGTCGCTATCCTGTCATTTGGACAGATGCACTGTATGAAAAAATTCGTATGGATGGCCGGGTCGTCAGCATGGCTGTGATGGTAGTTTGCGGCGTCAATGAACAGGGGCATAGGGATATCCTCGCCGTGGAGCCAATGCTCGATGAATCCAAAGAAAGTTATTCTCAATTGTTTCAAAGTCTTCTCGATCGTGGTCTGAAAATACCGCTCCTGGTGATTTCAGACGCAAATAAAGGGCTGATTGCAGCCATCCGTGAGAGTTTTCCGGGAGCCTCTTGGCAACGGTGCAAAGTCCATTTTATGCGAAATATTTTGGCTCATGTACCCCAGAAGGAAAAAGAATCCTTTGCGGCTCAGTTAAAAGAGATTTGGCTGGCACCTTCCGCTGAAATAGCTAGACAACGCGCAGAGCAAATATCAGAACAGTATGGAAAACGCTTTCCAAAAGCAATTGAGCTTCTGCAAGATGGACTGGAAGATTCTCTAGCCTTCTATGCTTTTCCGGAACTCGATGCTCGCAAAATTTCCTCGACCAATATGTTGGAACGACTAAACAAGGAAATCCGCCGCAGAACCAGCGTAGTCGGAATATTTCCCAATCCGGATTCCTACCTACGGTTGGTAACAACATGTCTCATGGAATATGCGGAAGACTGGTCTGTTTCTAGAGCATACTTAAACCCGAAATCCATTCTTTCACTGTTAAACGTAGCCTAATTCATTTTTCGGAGCCCCTAAATTGCGAACTTCCCTTGACACTAGCGAGAATCGCTCTGAAAAACATATCCGCACTTTTCTTCGGAGTGTTAAGTAGGCTATGTAATAGGGTTGCATGGCCGATTTAAATGTTATGCGGTAGGGTTGAGTTAGTGATTTGGATAACAGCAGGCTCGGGCTGCGATTTAGATATCAGAGCAAAAAATAGAAAAATATAGCCACTAGACAAGGTTGTCTAGTGGCAATAACAGGGCATTTCTCGCTTTGTGTCGTGTTAAAAAATGCCTTTCGATGGTAATCTGGCAGAGGAAGGAGGTCATCTATGGATCAAATCAAAATCGGAGCGTTCCTGAAAGAGCTCCGAAAAGAAAAAGATTTGACGCAGGAGCAGTTGGCTGAAAAGCTGAATGTCTCTGGCAGAACAGTATCAAGATGGGAGACCGGCAGTAATATGCCAGATATAAGCCTGCTCATCGAGATAGCAGATTTTTATGATGTCAGCATTCCGGAGATTGTCAACGGAGAAAGGAAAGGCGAGAATATGAATCAAGAGATACGAGACACTGCAGTTAAAATGGCAGAATATAGCCAAAACGAGGTAAAGTTCGAAAAACAAAAAGTGATTAGTTGTCTAATGTCATTGTTCGGTATATTCATTATTATTTCGGCCTTAGCAATATTCCCCAATGATAGCAGCTGGGGAAGTATTTATTCAATGATCGGAAGTATCATTTTAGTAATTGGTGTTTATTTCATGATTAAATCTATATCGGTAAAGAGAAGCTTGCGTATTTTGAGTGTTGTCGGATGTGTCATTCTATTATTTGCAATTTTCACCATTTCAGATTATCTTGCAGTCACTCAATTCAATCAGGTACCCAGATTTAGTTATCAGAAATCATATAGTTCGACGAATCCGGATGAAATTGTTCATAAAACTCTATTTTTTACAGCTGTTCAAAAAAATCCCGGAACAGAGTATGAACAAATTGAAATTGTAAAATAAGTTCAGAAAAAAACAAATCTCTGTTTGTATTCTACCATCATGGCGAGTCTTTTGGTAGGCTGGCTCTTAATGAAGTCCTGCAGGCCCTAATGGCAAAGGAAGTTCGCAATTTAGGGACTCCGCCTTTAAGAAATTACAAACTTTATTATACTCTGTCTCGGCAAGGAGAACATGCCATTAAAAATTAAATTTTGGCCCCGCGCTGTCACATAGCGTCGGGGCCTTAGAGTTAACGCACCGGATTTGACGTTTACTTTTTACCTTAGATTAGAAATTCTTTCGACCATACCTAATTAAACGGTGCATTTTTAAATGATTCTTTATTTTATTGTAGCAATTGTGCGCGGCACTTTTTCTTTGTTGATATATAATCCTGCGCAGTCGCCAACTTTACCTATTGCAGTTATTTTGTAAAAATAATTATTCCCTTCTTTGCCAACATACGTAACGCTGAATACGGAACCATTGCCGCATACAAAATCCACTTTTTCTGCAGATGTCAGTTTGAATTGATATGTGCTTCCCTTTTTGACGGTGAGGTTTTTGCCAGTGTCACTTGTCACATGAGCAGCCGCCTTCACTTGTGCAGGCAAAAGCACATATTCAGAATACTGACGAATTGTGATATCTGCGTATCCGTTATCATCTACTTTGCATGTTGGATATTCAACATTTTCAAGCTGTAATGAAGCTGGATTGTAGTAGTAAAGATATAACTGCTGCCCAGGCTTAAATCCTTGGTCGGCCACATAAACTTTTAAGTTTGTTGCAGACGGCAGTTCACCGTTTCCAGCAAATGTAAGGGCAACACCCTTAAGAGATGAGCCAATGGCTTTTGTCAATCCGGCATCCAGAGTAGATGTTTTGGTGTTAAGAGCGAGATTTAAGTCCTTAAGATCAGCAGCGGATTTCGCTAAATCTTCACCTTTCAAATTCCAGATATATGCAGTTTTGTTGGTAAGTGAATCAATAATTGTAACCGTTACATCCTTCTGAGCAGCTTCTGCAGCTTCAAGAATTGATTTGTTAACATCCAGTGTAACATCTACATTGTCTGCCGTCCCGTAAGCTATGCCGGACGGAAGAGTTAGAGCAACATGTACGGATTTGACATTCTGAGAGTTAATCTGCGAAATTATTTCGCTGTCCGGAAGAGCAACATGGACCTTTGCGTGTTTCTGCGCGGAACTCAAAGCCTTTGCAGTTGTTTCACAATTGTTAGGCACGGTAATTTTAAGTGATGATACTCCACCAAAAAGTGTAGATATTGTATCAGGAGCACAATCTACCGTTACCGTTGCGATACCATCAGTTGATTTGGATACATTTACTGCGCTGGAAGACACCGCGCTGGAACTTACAGAAGATGAGCTGCTATGATGCGTTGAACTGCTGCTATGTGTTGAGCCGCCGCTATGTGTTGAACTGTCATCACGTTTGTTCTCTCTTAACAAGATAACCCCGGAATAAGCGGGTACGGACACGGTAACTTGGCCGTTCTCTGCTTCTACTGTTTGCCCTGTAAGCAAATCTTTCATAGTGCCTGATGTAATATCAGAGGCTTTCAGACTTACTTTTTGAGATTCTGAACTGTTGTTGGCTGCAATGATAAACTGATGATCTTGATCTGACCGACTGTATGCCAATACCGCACTGTTTTGGGTATCAATTTGCGTTATGCTGCCTGTACGCAGTGCCGGATATTCATTACGTATGGAAGTCAATTTAGCATAATAATCGAACAGGTCTTGATTCTTGCCGCTCCAGTCCATAGCACGGCGGTTGTCAGGATCATCGGCTCCTACCATTCCTACTTCGTCACCATAGTAAATAGTAGGCGCACCTGGGTATGTCATTTGTATGAGAGCTACCATGCGCTGCTTTTGTTTTGCTTCATCAGAAGTTGCTTCATAAGATGGAAATGCGTTTGCAACATCTGTCTGAGCACGGTCGTCATCTATCCCATCGAGATATGATAACAGCCTTGTGGTGTCGTGTGAATCAACAAGGTTCATCATTGCGTAAAAAGCTTCCTTGGGATAGCGTTCCCGTATTTTTTCAAGAGTTTTTGCAGCATCGGCCGAATCTCCGCCTCTTGCAAAACCAAGTACAGCGTTGCGGAACTGATAGTTCATTACCGAGTCATACATATCACCAAGCAAATATTTAGTCGCATCGTCCCAAATCTCGCCGATAATTACATTATCATCATTCAATGACTTGACAGATTCACGGAAACGACGCCATGTTTCGTCAGAAACTTCGTTTGCAACATCGAGACGCCAGCCGTTTGAGCCCTGTTCCAACCAATATTGGGTAATGCAGTTTTCGCCGTCAATTATGTAATCTGCCCAGCCGGGTGTTTGATATTCAGAGCCGTCTGTCGCTTTGATAACGGGCATAGAGTCATAGCCCCACCAGCCATCATATCCGTATACAGGCTTACCTGTACGGTCGCCGATTGTATCTATAACCACTTCACCATTGTCATCTTTCAAATACTGATCTTGATAGATATCAAACCATTTTGTGTAAGTAAAATCGGTTACTCCTTTACTCTCAAAGTAATCTTTGGCGGCATCTTCTGCTTCTTGTTGGGTAGCATCGGGATTGTCGGCCATATAATCATATACGTATGCCCAATATGGATATGCACCAACTTTTCCGTCTACCCCTATAAATTTGTAATAGCGATCGAAATAGATAGAGTCATCGGAAACATGGTTGAAAACACCATCAAGGATAATATGCATGCCATTGTCTTTAGCTGTTTCGACCAGTTCCTTAAAATCGCCCAGCGTGCCTAAGATCGGATCAATTTTAGAATAATCTGAAGTATCATATCTGTGACTGGAAATGGAACTGAAGACCGGATTAAGGTAAATAACATTTACTCCAAGTTTTTTAAGGTAATCTATTTTTTCTGTAATCCCTTTTAAGTCACCGCCATATATTTCGTTGCTCCATAATCCATCGCCTTTGTATGCGTTTTGCGGATAGGTGTCGGGATTCAATGTTTCCTGTTCCGGATTTTCGGGCAGTTTACTCCAGTCTGTTATAAACTCGTAATTCGTTGCTCCCCGCGATGATTCCTGTGCTTTATCATTTGATTGATCTCCATTGCAGAAACGATCCGGGAAAATCTGGTATATAATGGCGTTTTTCATCCAATCAGGAGTTTTATAATCTTCTTTGTACACAACAAGATCATATGGACGGTTATTGTTTAAGTCGGTAAGGACACCGGTACCATAATAGCCGTCGTCATCGCAATAAACTTTTAAATCGGAAGCATTCACGAGCGCAAAATAATATGTATACTCTCCAATCTGCGAAAAGCTCTGTTTCGTGGTCCATAGGATTTTACCGTCTGTTTGCGGCCTTTTTTCCATTGCAATTTTTTTATTTTCAGGCCCTTGTATAAATAGATAGGCATGATCTACGTCATTGCCGGTTTGAATGGAGAATGTTACACTTTCATTCTGCTTCACTGCGCCGTATACGCTTTTGTATTTTGTATCGCGCGTATTGAAATAAACATCTTTATCGTTTATCTTCTCATCCGATGCATTGCAATAAAAGAGTTCTGTTGACGGGTCAAAATAAAATGTTACGTCTTTTGCGCTAGACAATTCAAATTGCGAAACATCATAAGTTTTTGCTCCGCCTGTTCTATCGTTCCACGTGATTTTGATATCATCAAACGAACCCGCTGGCATTGAAACCGTGGCAGTATAGATACCAGTGAGCATATTGTCTTCCATTTTAGTATCTGTCGGAATCGAAGTACCGGACAAATCTATGTCTGCAAAAGTATAATTGAGGGATGTTACCGACAGATGACTTAGATCGCTGTAATAGATTGTAACATCTTGCTCAGAATAAATCGGAAGGTCAATATTACTTCCCTGAGGGATACCATACTGGCCATAATTTTCATCCCATGTGCCGCCAATCGCAATTTTATATTGATAATTTGCCGGAGGTACATCTTCAAAGGTATATGAATAAAGTCCATTGCCAAGGTAAGTCATTTGGTTCGAGGCTGCGTCCCAAGAAGGGCCGGGCAGTGTTCCAGGAACGTAAACTTCCCTGCCGTTAAACGCATCCCGTGTGTATTCATTGTATTCATTATCTTCTATTGTTACTTTATCAGCAGAATCGATTAATGTCTTTTCCCCGTTTACTGTATAATAGTAAATGTAATCAAGTGCACTATCGCCAAAATAAATATCGCCGCTGCTGAAAAAGCCGCTAAAATCTCCATTGGCGTCTTTGCCGGCTTTCATTGCTACTGTTGTTGTTTTTTCGGGGTCGCTTTTTGGTGCATATGTAAGACTAATCTGATCATTTTCATTGCCGGGCAGTATAAATTCTGTTGTGCCGTTTGGATTATCGTTTATTTTAGCAACTACCGGTGCAGATTGAAACCCTAATTTTTCTGCAATAGCATTGTAGTCATTTACTGTGTCGTAAAGCAACTGCGTTTCCGCATCATATAAAAAGACTACATTTGTATTATCATCCGCTATCGATAAAGACCTATTGCCTGTTTTTTCATACCAGTTAGTTTTATCGAAAATGATTTTATATTGATAGTCGCCTTCATCAAACACTTGGCTGTATGCATAAAGTGTTTTTGTAATTTGAGTGAACTCCCAGCCGTCCGCGTCTGACGTCCAATTGTCATCATCATTTCCGCGGACAGTTCCAATAAGCTGTATGGTGGAAGTAAATGCCGGTTTGGTTACATCTCCATTATTTTGCTGGATTGTGATTTCGGGTTCATTGATCGAATCCGTACAAATTCCTTGAAGGTAGTCAGCGTATATTGTAACCGAAGTTGCTCCCTTGGGAATGGTTAATTTTACATTCGCCCCAACTTCTCCATTACTCCATTGATGGCCATACGCGACTTTATATTCAATTGCAGTATCTTCTTCTAGCGGAGAAAAAGTGAACGTCTTTTTATAACGTCCTCCGCCTAAGTAATCGAGGTCTCCGTCTGCGTCCGCAGGATTCCAATCATCAATATTAAGTTCTGGTAGGCTTGTAAGTGTTCCCACCCATGTTGCAGCAGTTTTAAAATGGTAACTATTATTTATGGAGTCTACCACCCCGTTTTCAACACTCGGGTCATCTGAACCATGGGCATAATATCGTATATAAACTTCTTGTGGTTCTGTCAACTCCAGTTCAATATTTTCTGCTTTCGCAATTCCATTTATAAGGAGCGTATAGCTATGAGTACCCTCCTTAAGTGATACACCTGTTTCGTATACCCCGCCTGCAAACATCGTAAGCGGTATAGGGTCATCGCCGTCTAAAGTTACGGTAACAGCATCGTCGACCTTAGCTGTTTCCGCCTCAGCCGATACATTTACCTGAAAACCGGTAAATGTGGAAAAGACCATCAGAAATGTAAGCAGAAAACTGCAACACCGTCTTGCGATCTTTCGCATGAAACAATTCCTCCTTCATTGAATGATATAAAAGCTACCGGATGTACCGGCTATTAAGCAAATTAATTTCATAAATATTAACTAAAAAATTATCCACAATTTTTTAGTTAATATTCGAAATATTCATTTACAAATTGATTATATAGCAGTAATACATTAAATGTCAATAAAAATACGATTTATTTCACAAATAATATGTATATATATTTCAGAACACAGTCTTGATCTATATTTTTAATTATCGAACTTTTTCGAAAATACGATAAAATAAATTATCAAAATCCTTCTGCACCCGTAACCCTGCACGCTTTAGCTTCTATGAGCGAGCCTCCCCTGTTATTCACCTTATAAAAGTTATACTTTTCTGGATTATTTGCATTTGTAAAAACGATGTGGATTGATACAAAACAAAGCAACGGGCATAACGCCAAAAAAGCGGTTATACCCGTTGCTCTACTTTATCTTCTAATTTTGCCTCTTATTGCTCGTCAACAGCGGACAAAATGACCTCGCTTGCGAACATGTTTTGTGGATACATAAAAAATTTGTCGGCAGTTTCCTCCTCGGATATTTTGTCAAGAGCCAAAAAGATTTTTCAGGAATACTGCGAAGGATAATCCCATCCGCCATTTGAAATGATTAAGGAAAAAGCGGCTTTTTTTGCATTTTGCAAATGTTCCGTCATATATTGCGCCGCCTGTTCAAACTGATCTGCCATAACGGCGTCCAAAATTCTGATATGCTCCTGATTTGACTTTCTCATCCTTTCTTCAATTCTTTTTCCTGATAGAATCCGGATGCGTCTGTTTTGAACTTGGATATTGTCGTATGTCTGAATCAGATATTTATTCTGCGTTGCAGATATAAAAATATGGTGAATCTTATCATCAATTTGATAAATTTTGTCAACACTCTCGAAGGAATGGTCTTGAGAGTAATAATTTTTATAGTTCAGAAGAATGGCTTTATCAATCTTATTTGCGTAATGTTTAATCGCAAACGGCTCAATCAGCAATCGAACTTCATAAATCGAGCTGATTTCATTAATCGATAAATCCGACACAACAATTCCCTTTTTGGGAATTATTTTCACTAAGTTTTCCTGTTCTAACCGGCCGATCGCATCCCTAATTGGGGTTCGGCTAACTCCGATCTCTTTTTGAAGAATATTCTCATTCAAAAATGTGTTGGGAGGATATTCACAGGATACAATTTTCTCCTTAATAATTTGATAGGCTTTTTCTTTTAGACTGTTTACGCTCACACCAATAACGTCCTCTTGAATATATGTTGTATGTAATATAAATATTATATCATGATGATTAACAAATATCAAATATCGTTTTTTGTTAGTCGGCATTATTTTGGCATCACCTTGACAAAAAAAGAGTAATATAAACAAAATAACAATATATTTTTTTAAAATATATTGACATTTTTGTCAATCACATGTATCATGTAATGTATACAATGTAGAATACATCACACACTAATAAACTGTCACAAACACATAACACCATATATTTTAAGACAGGGAGGATCTGGAATTTTGGAAAGGCTTTCAAAACAGTTTTATTCTTACAACAAGGGACATCCCATTAAGGTGCTGCAGTATGGCGAAGGAAACTTTTTGCGTGCCTTCGTCGACTGGCAGATTGAACAGATGAATCAAAAAGCGGATTTCAACGCGGGCGTTGCAATCATCCAGCCACTGCCTCATGGAACCGTGGAACTTCTGAATGAACAGGATTGTCTATACACACTTTTTCTGCAGGGAATGGAAAACGGAACTCCGGTCCGTAAACACAGTGTAATTGGATGTGTCAACAAGGCAATCAATCCATATGAAAATTATGCAGATTATCTTTCTCTGGCTGGATGCAAAACATTACGTCTGGTTGTTTCAAACACAACAGAAGCCGGAATTGCTTTTGACCCCGCTTGCAGTTTAGACGATACCCCACCGGTCTCTTTTCCGGCAAAACTGACTCAGTTTTTGTACCGCAGATATCAAATTTTCAATGGTGCAAAGGAAAGCGGACTGATTATTATCCCCTGTGAGCTAATTGACCGAAATGGAGAAAAGCTGAAAAAATGTGTCCTGCAATATGCAGAACAATGGAAACTTGAACACAGCTTTATCGAGTGGCTCAATCAGGCAAATACATTTTGCTGCAGCCTTGTCGACCGGATTGTGCCTGGATATCCGAAAGATACCATTGATGAAATCACAAAGGAGCTTGGATATATCGACAAGGCGGTTGATGTCGGAGAACTATTTCATCTCTGGGTTATTGAAGGCCCAAAGCATGTTCTAAATGAAATTCCGTTTGAAAAAGCCGGGCTAAATGTAAAAATTGTCGATGATATGACACCGTACCGCACCAGAAAAGTGCGCATTCTAAACGGCGCGCACACAACGTTGGTTCCAGTTGCATACCTGCTTGGACTAAACACGGTGGGTGAAGCCGTTGATGACCCACTGGCTGGAAAATTTCTAACTCAGGCCGTAGAGCAAGAAATTATTCCAACGTTGGATTTACCCAAGCAAGAACTGGAAGAATTTGCAAAAGCCGTTTTTGAACGTTTCCGCAATCCGTTTGTCAAACATTACTTAATAAGCATCGCACTAAATTCATTCTCCAAATATAAAACCCGCGTCCTGCCTTCCCTGCTGGAATATCTTTCAAGGACAAAAGAACTGCCAAAACATTTAGTGTTTTCTCTTGCTGCCTTGTTGGAATTTTACCGTGGCAAACGCGGCGATGAAACAATTCCTCTAAACGACGAAGAATCCGTAATGGAACTGATGAAAAACCAATGGGCGTGTTATGATGGAACAAAACAATCTCTTCTCAATTTAGTACGTAATGTGTTGTCGTTTGAGCCCGTTTGGAAACAAGATTTAAATCTGATTCCCGGATTGACAGATGCGGTTACAGAATATCTATTTGAAATCAAAACATCCGGCATCAAAAAAGTGCTGGAGCAAATTGTGCAGGAGTCACATACATGAACAAGGTAATTAAGATTCATGACAGAGACAATGTCGCCGTGGCTCTGTGCGACTTAAAAAAAGGCGAATCGATTCAAATTGGCGACAAAATCATAAAGCTGGCTGACGATATTGCGCGTGGGCATAAATTTGCACTTTCCAACTTTACAGCAAACTCTAAAATCATTAAATACGGTTATCCGATCGGCCATGCCAAACAAACTATTCCATGTGGGGCATGGGTTCATTCTCACAATATGGAAACAGGCTTAGATGCTGCAAACGACGATTACCGTTATCAAAAAGCACTGCACCCGATCAACATTCCAAACCGCAATTTGACATTTGAAGGTTTCCGCCGCACTGACGGCTGTGTGGGAATTCGGAATGAATTGTGGATCATCCCAACCGTCGGCTGTGTCAACGGGACGGCGGAATTGATTGTTCAGCGTTTCAAAGAAAAATACGGCCCTGTATACGCCGATGCGGTCCGAATTTTAAAACACAATTATGGATGCTCCCAATTGGGTGACGATTTATCCGCTACAAGACGTATTTTAGCTAATTTTACACGCCATCCGAATGCAGGCGGTGTTTTGGTCCTCAGCCTTGGCTGTGAAAACAATACGCTTGAAAGCTTTCGAGAAGAACTCGGCACTTTTGATGAAAGCCGCATCCGCTTTCTTGTCGCCCAAGAAACAAGCGATGAAATCGAACAAGGCGCCAATCTACTTGCCGAGCTGAACGAACGTATGGCCTCGGACCGCAGGGAGACAGTTCCGCTATCGGAATTAAGGGTCGGCATGAAATGCGGAGGATCCGATGGGCTTTCCGGCATTACTGCGAATCCGCTGATTGGTCAGTTCACCGATTTTCTGGTTGCTCAAGGCGGTACCGCGGTTTTAACAGAAGTGCCGGAGATGTTCGGTGCAGAAACGATTCTAATGAACCGTGCCAGAGATATAGACGTATTTCAGAAAATCGTTGGGTTAATTCGGAATTTTAAAAAATATTTTACCGATGCCGGACAACCGGTATATGAAAATCCATCTCCCGGCAATAAAGCGGGTGGCATCACCACGCTGGAGGAAAAATCACTTGGCTGCATTCAAAAAGGAGGCTCAGCCGAAGTAGAGGATGTTCTCCCTTATGCAGGAAGAGTCACACATAAAGGGCTAAATCTTCTCTGCGCCCCCGGAAACGATCTTGTTTCCGCTTCCGCCCTAGCCGCTGCGGGATGCCATATCATCCTGTTTTCAACCGGAAGGGGAACACCGTTTGGGACGGTCGTGCCGACAATTAAAATATCAACCAATACACAGCTTTCACAAAAAAAGCCGCAATGGATTGATTTTAATGCCGGCCCCATTGCAGAAGGGAAAAAAACAGAAGATTTATGCGGTGACCTTGTCCGGCTAATATTGGACACAGCCGGTGGAAGGCAAACGTGCAATGAAAAATCGAACTTTGCGGAGGTTGCAATCTGGAAAAACGGGGTAACCTTATAATCCGTTATTGCACTTATTTTAGATTAATTAAATTATTCTGCTGGAGTTTCATCGGTTTTATATTATGGTCTTACATTACTTTATCCCAGCTTCGCTTAAGGTGCGCAACGCAATGATTTCAGAGCAATTTGCATGAACTGTCAGCGCGTCTCCAATTCGCTCTGGATTCTCATGCAGCAAAGCCTCGATGATTTCGTGATGTTCAGAGTAATAATTTCTCTTGACTGCTGTACCCATGCGGGCCGTGTACATAGAAAATCGGTACTGCATTTGCATCAACTTCGCAAAAAATGCATCAAGCGTTTCATTTTCGGCCGCTCCCACCAGCCAACGGTGAAAAGAAAAATCCAGCGTGTAATAGGCACGGTCATTTTCTTGGTCGACTTGCTGAAATTGTCGGTCATACTCCAAAAGACGCACTTTATCCAATCGCAGAAAATAACGGGTACAAACCGCGGGTTCAATTAGCTTACGAATCTGATATATCTCACAGACTTTATTTCGTGTAAAAAGGGCTACGCGAATTCCTTTTCGTGGAAAAATTTCAATTAACCCTTCCTCCTTCATCGCCAAAAGGGCCTCTCGAACAGGAGTACGTCCGCAGCCAATTTCCTCGCAAAGTTTTTTCTCTGACAAAAATTCTCCCGGCATCAACTCGCAATTTTGAATTTTCTCTTTTAGATATGCTAAAGCCCTCTCCGTCAGAGATGTGTATGTTTCCGCCATTTCATAGCCTCCTTTTGTAGTTAAATTTGTTTCCGAGCTTATCCGGCTTACTTACATAATATATTAGCACAGAACTCGATGATCCACAAGAAATACAGTATCATTACAAATAATCAGGTAATTTTGTTGTATTTTTGTTGATTTTTACACAAGTTAATGTTATAATTGGCCTAACTGATATATCAGAAGGAGGTTCAGTATGGCAAATTGGAACAGTGAAAGCGAGCTTTTTGCTCTGATGAAAGAAAAACTTTACACACCGGTAGTAGGTGATATATTAGACGGAATGGGTTATGTCCATCAGTTTTTACCACCTGAAATTCGTCCAATGAAAGAAAACATGAAACTGGCAGGTCGGGCCATGACCGTGTTGATGATCGATGTGTTTGGGCCACAGAAAAAACCATTTGGTCTATTGACAGAAGCATTGGACCAACTTCAGGAGCATGAAATTTACATTGCCACCGGAGGGACTGGCCGTTGTGCCTACTGGGGAGAATTGCTAACAGCTACTGCCCGCACCCGAGGGGCCACCGGCGCGGTAGTCAACGGATATCACAGAGATACTCCTCAAGTGCTTGCTCAGAACTGGCCGGTTTTTTCACGTGGCCCTTGGGCTCAAGACTCCTCTGTTCGCACTCAAGTGGTAGATTTCCGCTGCCCCATTGAGATTGGACAGGTTACCATTCATGATGGCGATCTGATTTTCGGTGATGTGGATGGTGTGCTGGTTATCCCCAAGGATGTGGCAACACAGGTGGTGGAGCTGGCGCTGGAAAAAGCCGCCGGAGAGAAAAAAGTACGTTCTGCCATTGAGGGCGGCATGTCAGCCACAGAGGCATTTAAGACCTTCGGGATTTTGTGAGGCAGTGGTATGAAACAGATTGCTTTTGTAATTGATGCGCGGGATAATGTGGCAACTGCGTTGTCGCCTCTGTCGCCGGGAACTGTTCACCTTACCGGAGATGCTCCCATGCCAGTACTGAAAGTAGTGCAGGACATCCCGAACGGTCACAAAGTAGCGTTACGTCCCATCCAAAGCGGGGAACCAATTGTCAAATACGGCGTGGTGATTGGGGCAGCCACACGGGAAATTGCGCCCGGAACTTGGGTTCATCTGCACTGTATGCGCAGTTTGGTTGATCAGCGTTCTTCTCATCTGGACATCCATACCGGTGCCCCACACGACATCGATTATGAGTGAGGGGATACATATGGACTTTAAAAATTTGCGCTGGCAAGGATACCTTAGACAAGATGGTTCTCTGGGAATTCGGAATAAGGTACTAGTGGTTTATACGGTGGAGTGTGCCCGTTTCGTCGCAGAGGAAATTGCCCGCCTCTCTGAAGACTCTGAAACTGAGGTTGTTGGTTTTTCCGGCTGCACGGACAATGCCTATGCCATTCGTCTGCTGTTGGCGCTGGTTCGGCATCCGAATGTGGGAGCGGTGTTGGCCGTAGGTTTAGGCTGCGAATACACTCAGCCAGAGCGGCTAGCCGAGTCTGCACGGAAGACTGGAAGACTTGCTGATTGGTTTTTTATTCAGGATTTAGGCGGAACCGAGCCTTCCATTCGCCATGGACTAGAGTTGGTATCTCGCTTTCGGCATGAGTTGGACCATACCCCTACGGCCCCGATGGGATTGGCTGACCTAATAGTGGGAGCGGAATGCGGCGGCTCGGATTATACCAGCGGCTTGGCTGGAAACGTAGCTGTTGGGCGGTTTTATGACATGCTCATCGATTTAGGGGGCACCGCCATTTTTGAAGAGATTGTAGAGGCGGTTGGATTAGTGGATATGCTGGCGGAGCGTGCCGCCACCCCCCAGGTTAGGGAAGATTTAATCTACACTTACCATAAAGCACTCGATTATTGCAAATCCGTGCGCCAGTACTCTGTCAGTCCCGGAAATTTTGCTGGAGGCTTGTCTACCATAGAAGAAAAAAGTATGGGCGCCGTGATTAAAAGCGGTTCCAAACCCATTCAAGGAGTATTAAAGGTCGGAATGCGTCCGCCTAAAAACGGGCTTTGGTTATTGGATTCCACACCAGACCCATATTGGATGCAGTTTGGAATTACCAATCCCAACGATAATGAAGGTCTCATGGATTTGATTTCCTGCGGCTGCCATTTAACTATTCTGGTAACCGGGCGCGGAAATGTAGTCGGTTCGGCAGTGGCCCCGGTCATTAAGGTTACGGGTAACAGCAGTACCTTTCACCGAATGGAGGGGGATATGGACTTTGACGCCGGTCCCGTGCTGAGAGGAGAAGAAACACCTCAAAAGCTTGGGGAACGGCTCACCCAAATGACGGTTCAGGTAGCTGCGGGACATCTGACAAAAAGCGAGAAAATGGGACACAAAGAGTATTTTATCCCCTATAAATACCAGGAAAAAACAGTCGGGAAATCCCGTCACTGTGAGGAGGAATGAATGTGAACTGCTTTTCTTTGACCGGTAAAACTGCTTTGATTACTGGCGGTGCAACCGGATTGGGATTGGCTATGACCCGTTGTATGGTGGAGGCGGGGGCTCACGTGGTTGTGGTATCTCGGAGCGGTCGAGAAAAATTTGAATCTGCATGTGGAGATTTGGGCAGCCATGTTTCCTACTACCAGGGAGACATTGCTCAAACAGCAAAAACTCCTGCCTTGGTTGAGAATATTCTCGCTCACGAAGGTCCGATCCATATTTTGGTCAATAACGCAGGCAACCACTGTAAAAAGCCCATTGAAGAAATGGAAACCGAAGATTTTTCCACAGTGCTTCAAACCCATTTGGTAGGGTCGTTTGCATTGACAAGATCCTTACTCCCACAAATGCGTGAACGAAAATCGGGCTGTATTTTGTTTATTGCATCCATGACCAGCTATATCGGCCAGCCCTATGTAATGGGGTATGCTGCTGCTAAATCCGGAGTATTGGGCATGGTTCGAACACTATCAGCAGAAGTGGCCTCCGATGGAATCCGAGTCAATGCAATTGCACCAGGCTGGATTGATACCCCCATGTATCGGGCAGCTACCGAACATGATGCGGCCCGCAGAGCTAAAATTTTAGGGCGAATTCAGATGAACCGCGTAGGAAAGCCGGAAGATATTGGTTGGGCTGCCGTCTACCTTTGCTCGGATGCAGCAAGCTATGTAACCGGAACCTGCCTGCCAGTGGATGGAGGCGCATTGGTTGGATTTTAATTGAAATGCAAACCATTGGCTTTATATACATCATTGAAGCAAACGTTTTACACGATTAACCTCTTTCCACTTAAGCGATTGATGTAAGGATCGTGTTTATCTCAACACAAAGTCTCCCGTTAAAAGATGCCATACAAACAATTCTTACCAAAAAGTTATCCTCGGTTCGTTACATACATCATACGAACAAAGGCGTGGACTAAGAAAAACGAGGAGGAAATCCAATATGAAAACAATTCAAATGCCGGAGCCCGGTAAGGTGATTATTACCGATCTGGCAAAGCCAGAACCAAAAGAAGGGGAAGCGTTGCTCAAGTTGCTTTACGGTGGCATCTGCGGCAGCGACTTGGGTTCCTATCGGGGCAGCAACGCTTACGTTGTATATCCCTGTATTCCGGGGCATGAATTTTCCGCTGAGATTGTGCAGATTGGACCTAATGACAGAGGACTCAAGCCCGGTATGGTCGTAACCTGTAATCCCTATTTTAACTGTGGTCATTGTTATTCCTGCCAGCGTGGACTGGTCAACGCCTGTACCGACAATCAAACAATGGGTGTACAGCGGCAAGGTGCTTTTTCCCAGTACATTACTATGCCGATTGAACGGATTTACGACGGAAAAGGCCTTCCTGCTAAAACGCTGGCTCTAATTGAACCGTTCTGCATCAGCTATCATGGCGTGTCCAGAGGACAAGTAAAAGCCGGGGATAAAGTGTTGGTTGTCGGCGCCGGAACGATTGGCGTATTGGCTGCGGTAGCTGCCAAGGCAAAGGGCGGCGAGGTAACGATCTGTGACATTGCCCCCGAAAAATTGGATTACGCATATCAGACTTTTGGCTTGGACCACAAGTTGCTTAATGAATCCCCGGAAGCATTTCAGAACGGGGTCAATGCTCTCACGGAAGGACACGGCTATGATGTAACAATCGAGGCCGTGGGTATGCCTCAGACTTTCCAAAATTGTATCGATGCTGCTTGCTTTGGCGGCAGAGTAGTACTCATTGGCGTATCTAAACGAAATTTGGATGACTTTTTCTTTACCATTATTCAGAAAAAGGAGTTAAATATCTACGGTTCCCGCAACGCTTTAAAACAGGATTTCGAAGAACTGATTGACTTAGTTCAAAGCGGTAAGATTGATCTGGAAAAAATTGTTACAAACGAGTACGCTTGGACCGAAGCTCCACGCGCCTTTGCGGAATTTGCGGAGAATGCCGGTAAAATGTTGAAGGTCGTTTTGAATTTCACCGTTTAAAAGGTGATTCAATCAATAACTAAAACTATAAAAAAGGAGAATGACACAATGAAACTGAAAAAACTGCTTGCATTTGTGACCGCAAGTGCCATGACGGTTGCACTGTTGACTGCCTGTAACTCTAGCTCCGACTCCGACGTCGCATCCTCAGCAAGTACAGCCAGTTCCGCATCGTCGAGTGATAAAGTAACCCTTCAGCTAGGCTTTGAAAATTCTCTGTCTGAACCAGTTGGACAGGCGGCTCAGAAGTGGGCAGATCTATTGGCCGAAAAGTCCGGCGGAACCATGGAAATCGTGCTGTATCCGGATTCTCAGCTGGGCAATAAATCCGACTTGATCGACTCCATGCTCTTAGGAGAAAACGTGGCAACTTTGGCCGATGGTGCTTTCTATGCAGATTACGGTGTTCCTGATTTCGGTATCGTTTTTGGTCCATTCCTGTTTGACAACTGGGATCAGTGTTGGACACTGATTGAATCCGACTGGTACAAAGACCAATGCGCAAAGTTGGAAGATAAAGGCCTAAAAATTCTAGCTTCTAATTGGGCTTACGGTGCCCGTCATATCCTAACAGTCAAGCCCGTGAATACCGTAGATGACTTAGCCGGAATGAAAATCCGCGTTCCAAACAACAAGATTCAGTCCCTTGGCTTCGATGTGTTAGGTGCCACTTCCACCGGTATGGCGCTGGGCGATGTGTATCAGGCTCTGCAAACCAAAACTATCGAGGGTGTTGAGAATCCATTGTCCACCTTATATGGCCGCAAACTCCATGAGGTAGCTAAATACCTGATTTTGGATGGCCATGTCCTAAACTTTACAACTTGGGTATGCTCCAATGATTGGTTCAATTCTCTAACGGAAGAACAGCAAGAGTGGCTGATAGAAACCGGAAAAGAAGCTGGCGTATATAACAACGAGGTTCAGGAAGCTTCTGAGCAAGAATATCTGCAGAAAATGAAAGACGAAGGCGTCACCGTTGTGGAACCGACGCAAGAGGTTCTCGATGGTTTCCGTGCTAAGGCAAAAGCCTTCTATGAACAAGGTGAACAACAGTTTGGCTGGTCTCCTGATCTGTATGAAACCGTTCGTGCGGCAATGGGCGCTGAATAATTAAAATTATTTAGCTTTTGATTGGGTGTATAGCGGTGGAAGGGATCGCTTCCCCCACCGCTGTGCTGCCAATTCCAGAGAAGGTGAATTATGAAAAAGGAAAGCAAAGTATTGTTCTTCCTCGGAAATCTTGACGTTATAGTAGCCAGCTTGACACTGGCTTTGCTAATCATACTTACTGTGTTGGGTGTTATATGGCGCCGGGTTTTAAACCAACCTTTTACTTGGCTGGAGGAAGTACAATTAGCCTGCATGGTATGGATTGTATTTTCTGCCGGCGGTGCAGCATTTCGATACGGCAACCATGTGGCAATCGAAATGGTAGTAGATATGTTTCCGAAGAAGATTCAAAAAATCATAGAATTTGTTATTTCTGTTGTGGTGGTGCTGGTACTGACCTATCTATTTAAAGAGAGTTTAGGTTTTATCCAACTTTTTGTGAAAAGTGGGCGCTCCACACCGATGTTGAATATCCCTTATGCGCTTATTTACGGAATTGCCCCTGTCTCCTTTGCAATTATGCTGGTTAGCTATTTTTACGCGCTGGTAAAAGGCGTGAAATCTGAGGCAAAGGAGGCAATTGAAGAATGAATACAGTATTGGGCTTATCTGCAATTGTGATGTTGATTCTGCTGTTTCTGAAAGTTCCGGTGTACATTTCTATTTTGGGCGGTTCCGCTGTGTACTTTCTTTTAAATCCTTCCGTTAGTCCTGTGGTATTTGCGCAACAAACTATCACTGGAACCGAGAGTATTTCTCTACTTGCCATTCCTTTCTTTGTTTGTGCCGGAATTTTTATGAACTACACCGGTGTGACAAAGCGGATTATGGATTTCTGTGCTGTAGTCACGGGCCGTATGAGCGGTGGCTTGGCCCAAGTTAATGTCTTGCTGTCTACACTTATGGGTGGACTATCCGGATCGAACTTAGCTGATGCGGCTATGGAGGCCAAAATGCTAGTCCCCGAAATGGAGGATAAAGGCTTCTCTAAGGAATTTTCCAGTGTGGTCACCGCCGCTTCTTCCATGATTACACCTTTAATTCCACCCGGAATAGCTATGATTTTGTACGGCGTTATCGCTAACGTCTCCATTGGTAAACTATTTATATCCGGTTTGGGTGTAGGAACTTTACTGTGCGCCTCAATGATGATTTTAATCCGTTTTGTTTCTAAGCGCCGCGGGTATGTGCCCTTAAGTACTGAGAAAATTACAAGGAAAAAATTTATTGCTGCTCTAAAGCCTGCAATTTTGCCGCTGTGTTTGCCTCTCATTATTATCGGAGGAATTCGTTTAGGCTTTTTTACCGCCACCGAGGCTGGAGCAATTGCAATTGTTTATGCTATCTTTCTTGGTACTATCTATCGTGAAATGCGTGTGAAAGACCTTCTTCAAGGCTTAAAGGAAACTGTGTGCACCACCGCTTCTATCATGCTAATTGTTTCTGCAGCTACTGTGTTTTCCTGGATCCTTACAAAGGAGCGGATTCCTCAACAACTAACCGCGTACATTGTCCAAGTGATTGATAACAAGTATCTGTTTCTGTTTATCATCAATATTTTCCTGCTGTTGGTAGGCATGTTCATAGAAGGCAACGCATCTATGATTATTCTAGTGCCCCTGCTGGCACCGATCGCTGCTAGCTACGGAATCGACGAGATTCAGTTTGCTATGGTTTATATTTTCAATAATGCAATTGGTGCGTTATCCCCTCCCATGGGTACATTAATGTTTGTAACATGCGGAATTACCAAATGTAAAACGGGGGCGTTTATTAAAGAAGCAGTCCCATTCTATATTTTGTTAGCCGTAGACCTACTGCTTCTAACTTATGTTCCGTTTTTTACTACCGTATTGGTTGACCTGTTCTATTAAACCTCTTTGTCAAAGGCTAAAGTAATCCAAAATAAGAATTGTAAAAGGAGCAGCGTAACGCTGCTCCTTTCAGTCTCTCAAAAAAGTTCAGCATTCAAAAACTTTTGCCTACCATTTACCTCGGTATATAAGTATATAAGGCCGGATCAATTCATACCGGATATTCAGTTGAGCAGCGGTGGCCTCGGACAACGTCAGCAGATGTTTCTTAGATAAAAAATGGTTGGTAAATTCAAAACCATTGTCAGTGTGAACGCATTCCACATGAACACCGCGCCGGGCAAACCATTTGACGGCTCGTTTTAGAAAGTCAGCAGAAGAGTAAGTATTCTGTTCAGGGTATGCTGTCAGAAAAACGCAGACGAGAAAATTCATCAATCATAGCTTGACGAAACCGGAATATTATGCTAAACTCATATCTATAGTTTGTTTGTGATGCTAGCGCTATGAAATTTTTCCCTACATAAAACGAAGGCGTTTCGGATTTATTGTTCCGAGATACGCCTTTATTTTTATGCTTATAATCATATAGGCTCTATGTCAATAGTTGGGGTCACCCAAAATGGAAACACCGAATGGAGCGGCGTTAAGCTGCTCCATTTTTCGTTGAATGATGGAACATATGAAGAATGCGATTGCGGAAGCGACGAAAATTACGATAACCGTAGGCATTGCGTTTAAGAACCTTAATCTTGTTGTTAACCCCTTCGGTAAAACCGTTGGTGTAAGAGCAATCAAACGAATTTAGAATACCTCTTGACCAGCGAATCATGGTATTTGCACAAGCAACAAATCTTGAAAGACCACTGTTTTGTGCGGCCATAATCCAATGAGACAGCGCTGTCCGTGCAGACACACTGTCAGAAGATTAAAGGACTTTGAAAAACTGTTCTTTCAGAGAGTAGGCTGTCAACAGACGGTTGCTTGTATAAAGCATAATGTTAACCTGTTGTCTTTGCTCTGGAGTGAGAAATTGGTATCGTTTGTTCAGCAAGATTCGGGAGCGTTTAAAATAAATTCTTCGGGTTTTGCTGAACTTTTTCTGTTCTTCCTTGCGAACGGCTTCAAAGGCCCAAAATACTTGACGAATGTAATGATATTTGTCAATGACATAATTTGAATTTTTAAAATATGTCTGAGCAATATTGGCATATGTACTCCACATATCGCTGATGAAATGCTTCGTTTTAGAACGGTCAAGCCGGCCGAAATATTCTGTCAGTTTGTGGTTGTATCGAGCAGGAAGAATATCAAGGATTCGGTGACGGACCGGATCAGTCAGAATGCACTGATATTTCTCGCCGCTTGTATTGCCTTTAAACTCATCAATCGACACAACTTCAGGTAATTGCTGCGGTTTTCCATAGTGGATACAATCGAAAAGCCGGATAATAGTTGAAACAGATAGATTTACTTCACGTGCTACACTGGTGAAAGAACGCACGTCAGACAGCTTTGAAATGATATACGCGGCTAAACGATTTGTGATGCGGTGATATCTCGGCAGAAACGAGTTATCTTCAAAGAAACGCTTTCCACACAAAGAGCAGCGATACCGGCGCTTTCGGAGAATCAAACTAGTGTGTTTACCAAAAGCAGGGATGTCTTTTACTGTTTGACAACGGTAATCATGGACATAGCTGGTCTGATATCCACAGCAAGGGCAAACATGCGGCTTTCTTGGTAACTCAATAAAAATTTCCGTTTTATCGGGCAATTGCCTCACATTTTTTACGATTACCCCTTTTAATCCTAGCAATTTTTCGGTAGAATAAGTACAGAGCATATCGATGACCTCCAATATGGGATAGTGGTAATTTCCATTTTAAAGGTTTTTCATCGAATATGCTCTACTTTTTTGCTCTTTTTTCGCAGGCCTATTCGTCACACCCCAACATTTATTATAGAGCCATCATATATTGTGTGTCGCGGCATAAGAAATCAACACCATGCGAAAAGCCCTCTCCGCAGAAACTCGGAGGGGGCAAAATCATTGTTTTATTTACGAATTGTAAATCTTTTTTCTGTACCGTTTTTGAGCCTTTTTATGTTTTCCTTGTGTTTGCAAATGACAAGGGAGGAAATCATAATTGCGAAGATGGTTGTGATCCAAACATAGGACAGCGGCACATCTCCACGGGCACGGTAATTCTGAAAATAAACAAACAGAAAATTTGTAACCGGAAAAGAAACGGCCGCAAAGATAGAACCCAAGGACACAATTTTGGATATGGCAACCACCAAAATAAAGACACCAATGGCAATGACAAAAAAGCGCCAATCCAACAACAGCAACATGGCCGCAGAAGATAGAACTCCCTTGCCTCCACGGAAACCAAAGTAAAGCGGAAAGATATGGCCGATTATGCAAAACAGACCGGCAAAATAGGCTCCATATGAGACCAAATAAGGAGACAACCCAAATAAGTCCACGAAGTACTGAAAGATCACTCTGCCGGCATACACGGAAACGGCGCCTTTGGCAAAATCAAAAATCAGTGTTAAAATTCCCGCTTTTACGCCAACGGAACGCAATACGTTAGTGAGACCTGCATTCCCACTGCCGAGTGTGCGAATATCTGTGTTATTGTAAAGTTTTTTTGTGAAAATAATAGAAAAGCTGATGCTTCCCACAAGATAGGACAAAGCCGCGACAATGACAGCAGGCACGGCAACTGAAAAGTCTATCATAGTGTTCCCCCTGTTTGAATAGCCCTTTCCCACCGAAAGCGAATATAAATTCTAAATTCACGCAGTGGGAGCCGCAGACCATGCAATTATCATAACACTGACAAAGTAAATTTTCAAGGAACTGTTTTCTGTATTTTGGCTGATATTGTAAGCCTACAATACATATTGAAAAAGAGCCCGTCTTTGCATGAACAGTGCCGCATAGAACATGAAGTTGCGGCAATTAATCTCCGATACAAATTGATTCGGCTTTATATGCCAATGATACTTCTTGACACATACCATCTACCATGTTTGACAAATCCATAAATCCTAAAAAATCTAACTTTTTTAAAGCTTTATTTTCAACGCAATTTCTGCGGAGCTTCTAATGCGCTGAGTTATATGAGCAAACAAAATTCCAGAGACTTTTGCCGCGAAATGATTCGGTATTCTGCCGATGAGCGTTAGTTATATTAGTATCAAAAATCTGCAGAAAACCGGTTCACTGTTCGGGTTTGATTGTATCTTTGTTGAAATGTTTCATTCCCTGCTTTCGTTTGACTACCAAACCTTTTTCAATTCTCCCACAGACCTGAAAGTCGGTGCGACGGATCTGAAAACCGGTCAAGCTGTTTTTTGACAAATCACAATTAAATGTAAAAAAATCACTCGCAAAAATCCGATTTTACTGCACATAAATGTACTGCCCTGAGCGATCACTGCTCAGGGTAGTTTTTTTATTCTAACGCTATTTTGACGGAAAACAACTCTAAAAGTTCCTGTGCCGGGTCACAGCGCGAGGCCAAAATTTAATACCCAAGCGTCAATCGTTTGGTAACCTCAAAAAGGAAAGATACCATTTCATAGCATATGGATATCCATCGGGGGAGTAGGGCTGATAAAACCTATATCGCTTTATCGGATGTTCGAGCAGCAATTCAAAAAACAGTATACCTTCAATTTATTTACTGCCGGCCGCAAGAAACAAAATTATTCTTTCTAAATTCCCTAGGTGTGCATTTTGTTTCTTGTTTGAACACTTTGGTGAAATAATTGTAATCTTCTATTCCAACAAGAGAAGCAATTTTATAAATTGGCAGATCAGAATTTAATAGGTATTCTTTTGCTTTTTGTATTCTAAGCTGTCGAATGTGCTTGGCAATGCCCACACCAAACATGGCTGTTGTCATTTTATAGAAATTTGTCTTTTTATAATGAAAATGCTCACATAGGCACTGAGCGTCTAAAGGGTCATTCAAATGATTCAAGATGTAATTGTCGATCTTATAAGCTAAGGAATCTTCAGCCAACCGAACTTTCTGAGTATGTAGTAGATAACTTGCTGAAATATCTATGATCTTAGCGGCTGAGCGAATTACATCGGAAGAAACGATTTGTTTATGGTCATAATTTGATTTCAGTAATTCGAAATCCAATTTGTAATCTTTTAAATAGGAATACATTTTGTCCCACGTATTCATGGGAGTATCGTCCGTTAAAACCTGCCCGAACATAATGTAACCAACAATGATACTTGGAGATCGTATTGGGGCAATTGCTTCTGTCAGACCGGCGTGGCACTGATAGATGATCTCTTTTTTTAAATTTCGACATTTCTGAAATGCACGGAAGTCACAACTTTTACATTTTTCATTTAATTTGTCGTCACAGCGAAGCGTTCGGCAGAAATCTGTAAGGCGCGTTGGATATGCTAAGATTTCTTTATAATTTTCATCAAATATAGCTACTCGGAATTTTGTTAAAGTATAAATATTTACCAACAAACTCTGAAGTTCCTTTAAATCGTATAGCACATCCATTTCTCAGCCCCCTGTGAACAAATTTATAGTTTTTTGGATTAATTTCACTATTATTATAGGTGTAATTCGATTATATTGTCAATATATCCTAAAATTTTAATTGATATATTAAATTCAATTGCAGAATCACAATAAAACTCAAACTTGTCCTTTTACAAATGTAGTTATGTGGCATCAGGTTACTATTTCAAGGAGGGAAAAGTATGTACATTGCTGGCATTGACGTCGGAACCACCGGCTGCAAATGTACAGTGTACGATTCAGCAGGCAACTTTCAGAAAGAGGCTTATCAAGAATATCAAGCGGAAATCACCAAAGAATCCCATACCATCAATCCAAATTTGGTATGGGAAAGCGTTAAAAAAGTACTGTCCCAAATTGCAAGTGAAATAAAAGAGATAGAAGCAATTTGTGTCACCACATTTGGGGAAGCCAGCATTTTGCTCGATGAGCAAGATACTCCCCTGACCGACTCCATTTTGTATACGGATCCACGTGGAGAGGAAGAGTGCAGCCAACTTGTGCAATCGCTGGGAAATGATTACATAGCGAAAAGCACAGGTCTAACCCCCGGCAAAATGTACAGTGTTTCAAAATGGATGTGGCTGAAAAAACATCAGCCGCATGTATTTGAAGCGTGTACCCACATTTGCTTGTTTGAAGACTTTATTGTCTATAAGCTGTGCGGAGTTTTTCAAATTGATTATTCTCTGGCTACCAGAACCATGGCCTTTGATATTAACAAATTGGATTGGGATGAAAACATACTGCGGGCAGCCGGGGTGAACAAACAGAAATTATCCAAACCGGCAGCCATGGGCGCAAAGGCCGCAAACATGAAACCTGACCTTGTTCGTAGGTTGGGATTTCAAAAATCTCCTGTTATTGTTTCGGGATGTCACGACCAGCTGGCGGCTGCAATTGGCACAGGCGTTTTAAAAAAAGGTATGGCTGTTGACGGAACCGGCACCGTTGAATGTATTACCAGTATTTTTGAACCAAATACGCACGTGGACTACAATGCACTTTCAAAAGGCGGTTATGCAGTTGTCCCGTTTATCGATCACACCTATGCCACCTACGCATTCTCATTTACCGGCGGCGCTTTGTTGAAATGGTACCGAAATCAATTGGCCAATTTGGAAGCGGAAATTGCCCAACAAAAGGGGATGAATGCTTATGCTTGCTTTGACGAACAAATCGATATCAGCTCTCCTTCCGGGCTGTTGCTCCTACCCTATTTTGCCGGCGCCGGTACACCTTACATGGACATTCATGCACAAGGTGTGCTAGTCGGATTAACTTTGGACACAACGCGTGCACAAATTTATCAGGCTTTAATGGAAGGTGTTACCTATGAGATGAAACTTAATTTAGAAAAGCTGAATCGTGCCGGTATACATATCGAGAAAATTTACGCCACAGGCGGAGGTGCCTCCTCTGAACAATGGCTTCAAATGAAAGCGGATATTCTGCAAAAAGAAATCGTTTCATTAGGGGCGGCTCAATCCGGAACACTGGGGTGCATTATGCTTGCCGCGGTTGCTTGCGGAATTTTTTCATCCCTAGAGCAAGCTGCCGGCACATTTGTTCACTACAAAAAGATTTACAAACCAAGAAGCAAGATGAAAGATTCTTATGAAAAGTACTATCAGCAATACCTTACAATTTATCCTAGAATGAAAACTTTATGGAAAGAGGAGACATCACGATGAAAAAGACTACTTTTGCGTTATTTTTTGGAAACCGGGGTTTTATGCCGGAAAAATTGATTGCAGACGCAAGAAGAGAAATGGTTCAAGCAGTTGAAAAAGCCGGGTTTGATTATCTCATCATGGATGAAAACAGCACACGATACGGTGCGGTGGAAACCAGAAAAGAAGGCCGCATTTACGCGCAATGGCTGGATCAACATCGGGGCGAATATGATGGCGTGATTTTGTGCATGCCGATTTTCATTGATGAAAACGGAGCCATAACTGCATTGGAAAATGCGGGGGTTCCCATCTTGATGCAGGCGTATCCCGATGAAATTGGCAAAATGGATTTTGCCAATCGAAGAGATGCTTTCTGCGGTAAATTTAGCGTAACCGATGTTTTCGAGCAATACAAGGTGCCATATACTGTTTTCAAACCCCATGTGGTTCATCCATTGTCTGACGAATTTGCTAAGAATTTGCAGGATTTTGCAGCTGTATGCCGCGTTGTGCGCGGCATGAAGAAATTTAATGTGGGGTGCATTGGCGCAAGAACAACAGCGTTTAAAACCGTGCGTTTTGACGAAATTACCGCACAACGGCACGGTATTAACATCGAGTCGTTTGATTTGTCCGAGCTGATTTATAAAGTGCAAAAGAAATCCAATGACGACCCAGCTGTAAAAGAAAGAAAACAGTTTTTGGAAAATTATACAAACTGCAATCAAGTGCCGGAAGAGAACATGTTTACCCTTGCAAAAGTCAGCGTTGTGATTGACGAATATATCAAAGACTACGATTTGGATGCCATTACTCTGCGGTGTTGGAACGAGATGGAAGATGTGTTGCATGTCTGCCCATGTGTGCTACTGGGTGAGTTAAATGACCGTGGTATTGTTGCATCATGTGAAATGGATTTGTGTTCGGCCATTACCATGCGAGCTATGAATCTTGCTTCCATGAAACCCACAACCTGTCTGGACTGGAATAACAATTACGGTGACGAAGAAGATAAAGTGATTCTGTTCCATTGCGGACCGGTTCCACAAAGCCTGATGACGGAAAAAGGAAACGTTATTGACCATAAAATGATTGCTAAAATTAATCCCGGAACAGGCTGGGGTGCAAATGAAGGCCGGATTAAATCCTTCCCCATGACTTTCTCAAATTGCAAAATGGAAGACGGAAAACTGTTCGTTTATGTAAGTGAGGGAGAATTTACGGACGATGTCATTGAAGACGGATATTTTGGCTGTGCAGGAGTAGCTCATATTCCCCAATTGCAAGACAAACTGATCCGCCTCGCGAGAAATGGATTTAAGCATCACACAACCGTGGGTGTCGGCCATATGAAAACTGTTTTGGAAGAGGCATTCCGGTATTATCTCCATTACAATGTCGTAGATATCGACCGGTAAGAAAAGGAGCGCACCATGGATCACAGAAAATATTATGGAAACCCGCAGCAAATCATGGGGGTAGAAGAGCATCGTCTGGTTGGCGGAAAAGGCGATGGCATGCGGCTGCTGCAAATTCGCAATGGCCTAGGATTAGACTGCACAATTTCTGTTGACCGCTGTGCAGACATTTCCAGACTGATTTTTAAAGGGGATAACCTAGGATACTTTAGTCCGGCAGGATATGTGGCGCCAAGTTATTATGACGACATCGGAGACGGCATGTTAAGATCCTTTACCGGCGGATTTCTGACAACATGTGGCCTGACTAACGTAGGTGTTGCCTGTGAGGATCAAGGCGAACAACTACCCTTGCACGGCCGCATCAGCAATCAACCCGCCGAACATTGTTACTGGACGGAAGACGAAAAAGAAATTGTCATTTATGCGAAAATATCACAGGCAGCTATGTTTCTTGAGAAACTGACACTGACAAGGAAAATTGTAATTAAAAAAGACTGCAACCTGATTCGCATTGAAGATGTAATTCAAAACTGTGGTGAATATGAAACCCCATGTATGATTTTGTACCACATGAATATGGGTTATCCTCTCCTGTCCGAACAAAGCATTTTACAAATACCGTCCGTTTCCATTACCCCCAGAACCGAACATGCGAAGGAGCAGTTGGATTCATGGAATCAAATTACACCTCCTGCACCTAATGTGGAAGAGGCATGCTTTTACCACACATTCGACAAAAAAGGCTTTGCAAGGATCTATAACCCAGTAATTAAAAAGGGAGTTGAAATTTCGTTTGATCCAACCAATCTGGACTGCTTTACTCAATGGAATATGTTTGGTGAATACGATTATGTGCTGGGACTGGAACCGGGAAACTGCCGCCCGGACGGCAGGCACAAAACACGGCAAGATCGTCGTTTAAAAACGCTTAAGTGCAATGAATCCAAAAAGTATTGGGTAGAAATTAAAATCGTAGAGGAGTAGAACTATGCTTGTCAATTTAAAAAAGGTATTAGCCGTTGCAAACGAAAAAAATATAGCAATTGGCGCATTTAACACTCCAAATTTAGAAAATATGATTGCTGTAATTGAAACTGCGGAAAAATACGATACTCCTGTTATCATTATGCACGCTCAATTGCACGAAGATGTTGTTCCCATGAAAACCATCGCCCCGGTTATGCTGGCAATGGCTGAAAATGCGCGGGTACCTGTCTGTGTTCATCTGGATCATTGTGATGATCTGGACTATTTATATCGGGCACTGGATTTAGGTTTTACATCCGTTATGTATGATGGATCATTGTTTCCATACGAGAAAAATGTCAAGAACACCAGATGCGCTGTTGAAAAAGCAAAACAGTACAACGCAAATGTAGAAGCGGAAATCGGAGTTCTCGGCGGAAGAGAGGCCGGTGCACAGCCGCAGCAGTCTAAAATAGAGGATATGTACACGGACCCTGAGTTAGCAAAACGCTTTGTTGAGGACACGCAGATTGATGCGTTGGCAGCATCGTTTGGAACAGCCCATGGCTTTTATAAAGAAAAACCCAAATTGGATTTTGAACGGGTTGCTAAAATTTCAGAATTAGTCAAAATTCCGTTAGTAATGCATGGCGGTTCTGGTGTAAGCCCTGAAGATTACATAAAAGCAATTGATCGAGGCGTACGAAAAATCGATTACTATTCTTACATGGCTAGAGCCGGCGTCCAAGGGGTGAAAAGCCGTCTGGAATCCGGGAATGTAGATTTCTTCCACGAACTTGCACAAGCAGCAACTGAGTCCATGCAAACAAATATCGAAATGGCTATCAGAACTTTTCTAAAGCTTAATACTGACACAGAATAATCTTAGTCGCCTAACCACATAAAAAACGAAAAATCCAATAAAAAGAGAGATATACAAATTAAGAAATATAGTTGGCACCGGTATACACCATCCATCATGGAGAACAAAGTCTAAGGGAGGATGAAAAGTGTGCAAAATTTAACAGTTATTATCACATTTATTATTGTTTCTGTAATTGTAGGATTGATTACGTTTTTTAAAACAAAAGAAACTGCGCTTGAAACAAGTGACGGCTATTTTCTGGGCGGCCGAAGTCTTCCAGCCTTTGTAATTGCCGGTTCACTGCTCCTAACCAATTTAAGTTCTGTTAATTTTGTTGGGATGTCGGAGCAGGCCTACAATGACAATATGTGCGTTATGGGGTGGGAAGTCTGTTCCGGAATTACCCTTGTGCTTGTAGCATTAATTTTATTGCCGCGATATCTCAAGCAAGGAATTACGACAATTCCACAATTTATAGAATCTAGGTTTGACAAAGGAACACGAGAGTTCGTCACAGTAATCTTCCTCGCAGGGTATATATTGAATATGTTACCCATAACACTTTATTCCGGTGCTGTGGCCATGAGTCAGATTTTTAATATTCCTGAAATGTTCCATATTTCTTACGAACAAGGAATTTGGGCAATGGTTCTTGTTTGCGGGACAATGGGAGCAATTTATGCGGTTTTCGGTGGATTAAAAGCTGTAGCCGTTTCTGACACAATCAACGGTATCTTACTTGTAATTGGCGGTTTAATGGTTCCTATCTTCGGAATTATGTTTATTGGTGGCGGCAATTTTTCAGCCGGTTTGAATCAATTCTTTACAACATCACCTGAAAAATTTTCATCCATTGGTGGCAGCAATGACTATCTGCCCTTTAGCACACTGTTTACTGGCCTTCTGATTGTCAATTTGTATTATTGGGGTACTGATCAGGCAATCATTCAGCGTGGCTTAGGGGCAAAAAATCTTAAGGAAGGGCAAAAAGGCATTATGATAGCAGGCTTATTGAAAATATTTACCCCCTTAATGCTAATTGTCCCAGGAATTATTGCGTTCCAGATATTTGGTCCTGATATTGAAAATACACAGGCAGTTTATCCAATGGTGGTAAATAAGGTTTTGCCACAACCCCTAGTAGGTATTTTTGCGTCAGCCATGATGGGGGCAATTCTTAGTACGTTTGACTCAGTTATCAACAGTGCCTCTACCTTGTTTGCTTTAAACATTTATAAACCAAGATGGGGACAGAATAAAACGGATGCCCAACTGGTGGTAATCGGAAAAAAATTCGGCACTATCATTGCTGTCTTGTCCATTATTGGTGCTCCTTTGATTATGTATGCTCCAAAAGGACTTTTCGACTATTTTCAGACAATCAATGTGTTCTTTGATGTACCGGTATTCCTCATCGTTTTTATGGGATACTTTACAAAACGCGTGCCTGCCATAGCTGCAAAAATCGGAATGGTTTTCTTTATTGTAACTTACGGGTCTTCTCAGCTGTTTTTCCACGTTTCAGTACATTATTATCATGTAACGGCACTCCTGTTTGCAACAGCCTGCCTCATCATGTATGTCATTGGAAAAATTGTCCCGATGGATCATGATTTTGTTCTTGAGGAAAACAACTTGGTGGAAGTGGAACCATGGGAGAATCGATATCGTTTCGGGGGATTTGTCACTTTCGTAATGATTGCAATGTATATTGTCTTTTCGCCCGCAGGCATTGCAAGCAAAAGAGGATTTTCCAGTATTACTGTCCTGTATATAGGGATTACTGCTGTATGCTGTTTGGTTGTGTCATTATTGTTGGAAAAAAGACAAAAACGCCACACAGCACGTCGTAGATTACAACAAAAGAAAACAAAAGAAATTTCTAATCCGGTATAAATCATTAAGGCTGCAATCAGTAATGAGATGATTCTGTAAATCATGGTCTGTTTTTACAGCTTAAAAAACAAACTAATATTCTGAATAATAAATATCGATGGAAGTGCTCTGATCGTTCCTTACAGACATCGTTACTGAATCATTGTGCGGACTATTTTCTGCCAAGTGAGTTCAATGCCATGGATGTAAAGAACAGCATGCAAGCTGTTTTTTACATCCATCTATTTGTTTATTCGTAACGTTTTCCAACAACGATAAGTGGTATGACAAAACCAAGCACTGTAAATAGCGTAATATACAGTTTACCTAAATTCCATACCAGTGGGAAAAACAAACTTGCTGTGAGATAAATGAGTGGAAACACAACAGAAACAACCATGAACCACATGCGCGCCGTATTAAGAATATGTGGCCAATTGCTGTTATTAAAGTTAACAAATATAATATTCATGCGAAATATTCCGTCATTGTAATAATGAATTTTGTTTTCATCATAATAGGTGGGCAGCGTTTGCTTGGCGAACAAGCAAAACCAGCCTCCAAAGAACAAGCTAAGGCCTTCAACCAGCAAAAGATCATTGATTATTTGCTCTTGTGAATAGCCTAGTGCATAAAGCAGTCCACATTCTAAAAGGGCAATTATTACACAAGCAAAATAAATGATACCCCACCATTTTCGCTGCCGCTTGCGTTTTTCTTCCTCTTTTGCAGAGAGTTTCAACGTTCCGCTTACAACATTCTCAACATCCTGCATGTTCATATGTTCAGGTTCTCTGATATATTGACCGCTCAATAATTCCGTTATGGTGACATCAAACAGTTTGGCAAGCGGAGAAAGTAAAGCAATATCCGGCATACTCAATCCGCGTTCCCACTTGCTGACAGCCTTATCTGAAACAAACAGTTTCTGTGCGAGTTCCTTTTGTGTAAAACCTTTCTGCTTTCGTAACTGTACTAAAAATGTTCCAAACTTTTCATTGTCAATTTCATGCATATCTCGCAACCTCCTGCTGATAGTATAAATCGGCAAAAGCTTTATGGCAATCGACCAGTGGTAGAATTTCGCGTTTTAAGTCTTAATAAAAAAATACATTCATTCAAATTGCGTTTTCCATATTTTAACTTCGGGATCAAGGCAAGTACAGCGCACTCAATGCCGCTCATATCCCGGAGTTCTCTTTGTGTCAAACTTGTTTATCCACGTTGGTGCATATAACATCGCCTTTTTACAAACTCACATTGTTGAAATGATTTTCAATATCTTCCATGAATTTAAAACTCTATAATAAATGTTGGGGTTTAACGAATAGGGGTCTGCGAAAAAGCAAAAAAGTAGAGCATATTCGATGAAAAACCTTTAAAATGGAAATTACCACTATCCCATATTGGAGGTCATCGATATGCTCTGTACTTATTCTACCGAAAAATTGCTAGGATTAAAAGGGGTAATCGTAAAAAATGTGAGGCAATTGCCTGATAAAACGGAAATTTTCATCGAGTTGCCCCGAAAACCGCATGTTTGCCCTTGTTGTGACCATCAAACGAGCTGCGTCCATGATTACCGTTGTCAAACAATAAAAGACATTCCCGCTTTTGGTAAACATACCTCCCTGATTCTCCGCAAGCGCCGGTATCGCTGCCCTTTCTGCGGAAAGCATTATATCAAAAACGGAGCAGCTTAACGCCGCTCCATCCGGTGTTTCCATTTTGAGTGACCCCAACTATTGACACATAGAGCCTCCATTTTGAGTGACCCCAACGATTGACATAGAGCCATAAAATAAACGAGAGCAAAGACCTTTTGTCTTTGCTCTCGTTACTATTGGTGGACGTTATAGGGCTCGAACCTATGACCTTTCGCACGTCAAGCGAACGCTCTAGCCAGCTGAGCTAAACGTCCATGCACAGCGCTCAATTATTATAGCGTATATATTGACGAAAATCAAGTATATTTTTTGAAAAATTTATTTTTCTTTTGTATAACTACAATACATACTGGACAAATAAGAAAAAATAAAAACAGAAATGGACACATCGGTTAAAATAAAGCTACCCAAACCAAATCATACCGAAAAGAAGTGTCCATTATGAGTAGCTTTGCCACAGTTTTTTCATTGTTAAAACACATATTCTATGTCATTTTTTCTTTTACATGCATAAATCTCCCTAGTCTGCGGAAATTAACAGAATAGGGAGAGTGAACAAGAATGGGAATAAAAAATTTGCAAAAAGTATTACGTCCCGCTGTTACAGCGGCAGGGATCTTTTCTCTCATCCATGCGCAACAAGCCCGGAAAGACTTAACAAGCAAAATGGAATGCATACTGTTCCAAGATCCGTTGACGGGCGGGGCAAATGAAAGAAAATTCGTGCAGGAAGCGCAGCGCATACTTTGCAGCGCGGACAAAAAAAATTACGCAGTGGTTGCTTTCCATGTTAAAGGATTCCGAATCATCAATGAAATGTTCGGTTATGAGAATGGCACAAAGGTACTTCATGGCATTCATTGGGTATTTACAAACAATATAGGAGCACAAGAATTGAGCGCCCATGTGCACGCGGACCACTTTTTGCTCCTTTTGTCTTTTCAGAGTCGAACAGATCTATTAAATAAGATTAAAAGAATTTGTTCTGAACTTGAGAATACCGTTGAATTTTACGGTATCCATTATAAAATGGCACCTGCATTCGGAGTATGCGAATGTCCATCTTGCTCAAATCCGGATTTGCACAAGCTGATTTGCCATGCCGCTTTTGCGTTAAAGGCCGGGGTTAAAATGGACAATCTCCCGGTTTCTTTTTATGATGAACAATCTAGAATCCGGGAAATGACATTAAAAAACATGGAGGACCGCTTGGAGCCTGCCATGAAAAACAAAGAATTCGTTGTTTATTACCAGCCCAAATATTCGGTTGCTGATGAAACGTTGTGTGGTGCTGAGGCTTTAGTCCGTTGGAAAACAGATGACGATACCCTCGTGCCGCCTGGTGAATTTATCCCGGTATTTGAACGAAAAGGGAAAATAGCGAAACTGGATCGCTATATTTTTCGGCAGGTGTGCAGAGATATCCGCAAGTGGACGGATGAAGGAAGAAAACCAGTTCCGATTTCTGTCAATCTGTCGCGCGTGAATTTGCTGCACCCATCCGTTGCGGAGGAATACCGCAAGGAAGCGTCAAGATATGGTATTTCGGTTCATCTTTTGGAGTTGGAGGTGACGGAAAGCGCATTTGCGCAGAATGAGCCGGTTTTGAAAGAGTCTTTGCATAAGTTGGTCAGCGCAGGATTTTCCCTTTCAATCGATGATTTTGGGTCTGCGTATTCCTCACTGAAAACTCTGTATGATATTCCTGCACGTTCACTGAAACTTGACCGGGAATTTTTAAATGGATTCGATGCCGGCAGGCGCGGCAGAGCGATTATTTCTTCGGTGATTGATTTAGCCGGCAAACTGCATATGGATGTTATTGCTGAGGGAGTAGAGACGCGGGAGCATCTGGAATTTTTAAGAAAGATCCATTGTACCGCAGCACAAGGTTACTACTTCTCTCCTCCCATGCCGGAGCGACAATTTGCGAATCTCTTGTCGGTTGCTGAAAAAAAGGCTTATTCCGATTAAATTATGTAGAAAAGTCAAAATAGATTCGGTATAATAATAAATAAAAAGAAAATCCGAGCGTTGGAGGGGGAGTTGCGGACATGCTGCAAATGCGGATTTTATGTGATAACTATGCTAGGCGCAGCCGATTGTTGGCTGAACACGGACTTTCACTCTGGATTGAAAGAAATGGAATGAAAATCCTGTTTGATACGGGTCAGACGGATGTATGGCTGAAAAACGCTAAAATTGTTGGGGTGAAACCGGAATCCGCGGATGCAGTCGTTTTGAGTCATGGGCATTATGATCACTGTGGCGGACTTCAGTATTTCCCTTTTAAAAATAGCAACGCGATGGTTTTTGTCACGCCGCAGGCATTTCAGAAAAAATTCACACGCGATAAAAGCGGAGCATATCGGGATATCGGTATGCAGTGGAAGCCGGGTGATACCCCGGAATCGGTAAGTCGTATAGCCAGCACAGAGGGAAAGTTTGAAATTCTCCCCGGGGTCTGGACTCTTGGAAATATTAGAAGTTACAATTCCTTTGAAGCGGTGCAGAAATGTTTTTTTACAGAGAAAAACATGCAGCGGGTGCCAGATCAGATGGAAGATGAACAGATCCTCGTAGTAAAGGACGGGAATGGTCTTGCCGTATTTTCCGGATGCAGTCATAGGGGAGTTGTCAACTGCGTGGAACATGTGAGGGCATGCTTTCCTGGCAAAAAAATTCGTTTTTTGGCCGCAGGTATGCACTTAAACGATGAATCCGAAGAACGGATGCAAAAAACAATGGAATATTTTATTCAGTCTGATTTAGAAATGATTGTTCCTCTGCACTGCACGGGGATTTATGCAGCCGCACAGCTAAAACAAGCACTGGGGGAACGTTGCCTCTTGGGAGCAGTTGGAGATCGGATTTGCCTGCAATAATTTATAAGCCGAATGAGGGGAGAAAATCAGGTAGATTTTCTCTTGAGTTCTGAGGGTATTATAAATGTAGGTTGGGCCTGCGGACATTTTATTGGACTATATGGCTAATAAAATGCCTGCCGGCCCCTATTGCAACATTACTTTTATTCTTTGTAGCTATTCTGCTCGGCAGCCATTGCCTCCGCTCTCGTCCTATGAACTGTCCCTTTTGGATGCTGAGGCGGCGCATAAATAGAATACAATTTCAAAGGACTCTTACCCGTGTTGACCACGTTATGCCACGTATCGGCAGGAATAATAAACGCATAACCATCAGAGATTTTTTTCCGAAAATTAAGGTTATCTTTACTACTTCCCATTTCTACAAATCCACAGCCCTGCTCGACCCTTATAAACTGGTCAAGATTCGGGTGATTTTCCAGTCCAATATCCTCCCCTGCTTTGATACTCATTAAAGTTAGCTGCAAGTGATCACCTGTCCACAATGCGGTACGAAATGTTTGATTTTGCTTTGTCGCTTGATCGATATTGATGATAAACGGTTCTTGCCCGTAATCTTTATGAATGATATTGGAATTTTGTTTATAACCAGGGCAAGGGCACCTTCTATACATATGAATCAGCTCCTCTGTATGCTTATATCTTATATTATGGTACAAATATGAGCATATGTTCCTTAGATTTTTCAAACAACCCTAGGGGCCTGCGGACATTTTATTGGACTATATGAACTAATCCCATTTTGATTCTATATTCTGCTGGACTTAAATCTCCAAGAGATATTTTGACTCTCGTATCCATATACCATACCATACTTGCTGTGCTATATCCCACTGTATTGGATACTGATTGTACATCTCTCACAGTTCAAAGCACCGGTGTAAAATCTCAAGCTTTCATTCTATTGGTGGATGGCGAGGGTGCTCCGGTGTATGATATCCACAAAATGTGCAATTGTATAGCGCTTGCCTGCATGCCGGATATTTCAAAATCGTTATTGTTTTTGTTGCCGATTTCGTTTCTTCATAAATCTCCATGGTTTTGCGATATTGTTCCTCTGAATACCATCCCCTATCTCTTTCCCGAGTGTATTCAGTCCAACTTTTTGTCCGCACCCCCTTATCTCCACATGTTCCATGTTTCAACGAAAAATGGAGCAGCTTAGCGCCGCTCCATCCGGTATTTCCATTTTGGGTGACCCCAACTATTGACATAGAGCCTTAAGATTTCCTCAAATCTGCTTTGGCATGCACGTTTTACGCATACTTCGTCAGATTTGAGGAAAATAAGACAATTAGGAATAACTCCAATCTTTGGATTTACGTTGCAAAGCAAAGAATCACTTTAGTTCTTAGCTGCAATTAAAATATTATGGAGTGCTTAAAATTTGAAGCCATCACATACTGATTAACATGTTACGTCATTACCTAGACCTAGCATTACTCAACAATCATCATATTAAATCTATTCATTTAGTCCTGCCAATTTACCTCTTCTGTGGCAGTTCCACTACCAACAGTCGTCAAAGTATGATTTGTTCCACTTTCCCAGACTACATTTCCAGAAGAATCTTTTTTGATGAACTTGTATTCAATATTGGTACTTGCAGGCAGGCTGACATCATAAAACCATGAAGGATATGAAGCTATGCTTTCGGTTTCATTAAAAAATGGTCCTATTGCATGATCTGGATCCCAATTACCAAGTTCTTGTATATTTCCAACTAAGTATATATTTGTTCCATAATCAGTTTCTGCATTGTTTACAATAAAACGAGTAGGGATCTGCGATCCCGTCAAAACAGAAAAGGAACTGAACGAACTGCTTTCTCCGCTTAAATTCGTCACTGTAATCTCATAATTACCTGCTGTAATGTCTGGAACCAATACTTGAATCAATGAATCTGTCCATTCCGTAACAGAAGCTACTGTATCCCCAAAAGTAACTGTTCCGGCAGAACTGCCAAAACCACGTCCCGAGATTGAAATTATATTTCCAACAATGCCCATTCCGGGATCTACATTCCCAACATTTGCATGATGCTCATCTGCTGTATACGCCCAAACAGTGCATGCACCTGCATTAAGTGAAAATGTATCAACCGCTCCTGAACTGTTTACTGTAATTGAATTTCCATTCATTATATTTTCTAGAACATCCTCATAGCTACCACTTGGAAGATTCGTATATAGTCCACTAATCCTATAACTGCAGTTTTCATTTCGATTGACTGCTGTAAGAACTAGATGGAGTACAATAAAGTTCGCAATTTCATAAAGGCATAGAAAAGTCATTGGGACTCCGATAAAATGAATGGTGAGAAAACATTCAAAGAAGGAGAGATACCCAATGACTCAAAAAAAGAATACCACAGATTTGACAGAATTGCTACTAAAATGTATGGCGCAACCAGATCCAATGCTGTCGATGCTGGAATGGCTGTGTACCCGTCTGATGGAAGCAGAGGTCTCCGGTATCGTTGGCGCAGAAAAGAATGCACACAATCCATCCCGCCGTGATTACCGCTGCGGCTATCGGCCGCGTCGATTGGATACTCGTATGGGGACGATGTATCTGATGGTACCAAAACTCCGAAATCAGGGCTATATCCCGTTTTTCGTAACAGAACGCAAGCGCAGTGAAGCAGCGCTGATTCAAGTGGTTCAAGAAGCGTTTGTGCAGGGTGTATCTACGCGAAAGATGGAGAAACTAGCTCGCAGTCTTGGAATTGAAAATCTTTCTCGCAGTCAAGTCAGTGAAATGACGAAAGGTCTTAACGAGCAGGTACAGTACTTCCGCAGCCGGCCTCTGACGGGTCGCTATCCTGTCATTTGGACAGATGCACTGTATGAAAAAATTCGTATGGATGGCCGGGTCGTCAGCATGGCTGTGATGGTAGTTTGCGGCGTCAATGAACAGGGACATAGGGATATCATTGCTGTAGAGCCAATGCTGGATGAATCCAAAGAAAGTTATTCTCAATTGTTTCAAAGTCTTCTAGATCGTGGTCTGAAAACACCGCTCCTGGTGGTTTCAGACGCGAACAAAGGGCTGATTGCAGCCATCCGTGAGAGTTTTCCGGGAGCTTCCTGGCAACGGTGCAAAGTCCATTTTATGCGAAATATTTTGGCTCATGTATCCCAGAAGGAAAAAGAATCCTTTGCGGCTCAGTTAAAAGAAATTTGGCTGGCACCTTCCGCTAAAATAGCTAGACAACGCGCAGAGCAAATATCAGAACAGTATGGAAAACGCTTTCCAAAAGCAATTGAGCTTCTGCAAGATGGGCTGGAAGATTCTCTAGCCTTCTATGCTTTTCCGGAACTCGATGCTCGCAAAATCTCCTCAACCAATATGCTAGAACGGCTAAACAAGGAAATTCGCCGCAGAACCAGCGTAGTCGGAATATTTCCTAATCCGGATTCCTATCTACGGCTGGTAACAACACATCTGATGGAGTATGCGGAAGACTGGTCTGTTTCCAGAGCATATTTAAACCCAAAATCTATTCTTTCATTGTTAAGCGCAGCCTAATTCATTTTTCGGAGTCCCTAAAAATTGCGAACTTCCCTTGACACTAGCAAGAACTACGTCATCTCCAAATTGACGTTCATAAATCAGCACATCGTCATTTAACCATCTTTCTACTGTATCGCCATACGCTAAAGCAGCATTTGTTTTCCTAAGAGGAGCCAAAGCACTGATAATTTGATACGCCGTCGTCGATGTATCAAAACCTGTCATATCGGATCGATTATATGGATCTGATGATCCAGTCATATACTGTTTAGAGCCATAATAAATTGTAGGTATACCTCGCGACGTCAGTAAGAGGACATACGCCTGATTAACTGCCGACCGATTTTCTCCGCATAATGTCATGAATCGGCTCATATCATGATTGTCAATAAATATTACCTGATCATTAACTTCATCATAATCATTCTGAGTGTCCACAATGACTTGATACAATTTTTCCATTGTACTACTTTCTAATCCAACGGAATTGCGGACGGCATTTGCAAAACGAAAATCAAGCAGACTCATTCCACTATTATTTGCAAAATAAGTCATATCTTCATCATTATCCGTTCCACCATTATACCATTCACCAAATACAAATACTGAATGATCTTCATAGATACTGCTTAGCCAATTTTTCTGCCAACCTGCAGGCATATGTTTAACTGCATCCACTCTAACACCATCGACACCCATATCTAACCATTGATCAATAGCCTCTTTCAGGTAAGAGTCCACAATGGAATTCATCTGGTTTAGATCGGCCAATCCATACAGACTATGATAAATGCCATTTTCTAATGAACTGTAATCCGTCCAACTTTCATGGTTGAAAATTCCTAATGAATCATTAGAGAATGTACCAATTAACGATCCATTCTGGTATAATGCCCCATCTTCCGGGAATGTAAGTCCATCATACTCTGCAGTAGAAGTATGGTTTGGCGCAAAATCAATAACAACTTTTATACCTTTTTCGTGGGCCGTTTCTATTAATTTAGTAAAGTCATCTTCTGTTCCGAAAGCTTTATTAGTTTCAAAGAAATCTTTTGCCCAGTAACCATGGTAAGAAGCACAATCATTACTTGGATCAAGAGTCATAATTGAGCCTTTCTCGATTTATCGGAGACAAAGAAGTAGTGCAATCGACTGAAATCAAAGAATATTGGAAGATATCTGGCTATGCTGCATTTTGCTGATAGAAACGCCGTCGGAATTCTGCGGGAGAAAGATTGCCGATAGCAGCGTTCCGGCGTTGATGGTTGTAATAAACCTCTATATATTCAAACACTGCGGCCTGCGCTTGTGCCCGGGTCGCGTAATGCTCGTTGTAAATCATCTCTAGTTTGATCGTACTGAAAAAGGATTCGGCACAAGCGTTGTCGTATGGAACACCTTTGCGGCTCATGCTGGGTACGATGTGGTTCTTCTTCAATAGATTTTGGTAGTCTCGGCTTGCGTACTGGACGCCCTGATCAGAATGATGGATCAGGCCAGCGCCCGGCCTGTGTCTGCGAATTGCGGCACTCAGCGCACGCTGGCAAAGAGTGGTATCTATCCGGTTACCGGTGGCAAAACCAACAATCTGTCGGTCAAACAAATCCTTGATGGCGGCAAGATACAGCCATCCTTCGTCTGTACGGATATAGGTAATATCGCTTACCCAAACTTTGTTAGGAGCATCCACACGGAAATCCTGACAGAGCAGATTTGGAGCTACAGGGTAATGATGCCTGGAATTCGTAGTAGCCTTAAATTTGCGACAACGGATAGAATAAAGCCCATGCTGTTTTTGGATGCGGTAAAGCCGATTTCGACTGCAATGAGGGAACTTCAATCGCACATCAGCTAACAGCTTATCCAAACCTATCCGACCTTTGTTTCGCTGATAGCTGATTTTCAGAGCACTATAAATCTCCTGATTTTCTTGCTTTGTAGCGCTTTTTGGACAAGTTAGCCACCGGTAATACCCGCTTTGGGAGACTTTCAAAACCCGGCACATCTTCTCCACAGAATGCTCCCCACGATGTTTGCGGATTATTTCGTACTTTTTCTCTGGCTTTGACTGAAGATGGCCGCTGCTTTTTTTAAGATATCTACAGTATCTTCCAAATCTGCCTTTTCTTTACGAAGTTGACGTATTTCCTTCTCTAATTGCTGCATACGGACTTTGTCGGCATCATGGCTGTCCGCTTCAGCAGCAAGCCAACGTTCCATCGTTCCTCTTGACACACCTAGATTCCGGCACACTTGAGCGATGCTTTGCTTTTTTTCCAAAACCAACTTAACGGCGCCCTCTCGGAACTCTTCGTTGTACCGTTTTCCATTACTTTTTCCCATGTTGGACACTCCTTCGTAGTGCTTTTTATTTTACACTACTCCGAACTCTCCATCAAATCGGGTATAACTCAAATATTTTCCACCGGAGATGAAATCCATATTGCAGAGATTCCCATGTTAGTCAAGTATCCATCTTCAATTTTTTCTTCGATACCTGTAGGTTTGTCAAACATATTGGACAGTAGGGCCTGCGGACATTTTATTGGACTATATGGCTAATCCCATTTTGATTCTATATTCTGCTGGACTCAATCCTCCAAGAGATATTTTGATTCTCGTATCCCGATACCATACCATATAAGCTTCAATTTGCTGCATAAAATCTTCTACTGTGATACCTTGCCAAGAACGGCCGTAGAACATCTCATTCTTCATTCTTCCAAAAAAACCTTCACAGGCTGAATTGTCCGGTGAACACCCTTTTTGAGACATTGATCTGATCAATCCTGCCTTACGGGTTCGGTCTATCCAGCCCGGCCATCGATAGTGACAGCCTCGATCTGAATGAATAATCGGATGCGCATCTTGAGGAAGTGCACTAATTGCACGATCCAGCATACGGTTTACCAATTGTGCGTCTGGTTTACAGCTAATGTTCCATGCTACCGGCATACCATCATAGCAGTCAATAATAGGAGACAAATATACTTTTCCTGCTGGAATTGAGAACTCCGTCACATCAGTCAACCACTTCTGATTTGGCTTGTCAGCTCTGAAATTTCTTCGAATCACATTGGGTACTTCAGGGCTAATTTCTCCTTTGTAAGAGCAGTATTTTCTCGCTTTTCTGCCTTTCACAACCAAGCCATTTTCACGCATAATTTGACGTATCACCTTTTCGGATAGGGTATAGCCCTCTCGGTTCAATACTATTTTAATTCTACGATATCCATATCTTTCCTTATTGTTGTGGAATATGGTCGCAACAGCTTGATAATCATCTTTATGCTTCTTTGCAAAACTGACACGTTTCTTTTGATAGTAATAGCTGCTCTTTGCCAGTTTGAGTTTTTTTATCAATACAGGCAGTGGATACTTCTCTTTTAAGGCATCAACAATTACTGCCTTCTCCCTGTTGTTCAAGGGACTCTTGTTGACGCCGGGGTCTTTTTTTAGCACATCAATTGTTTTTTTCAGAATGTCAATTTCTAACTGCATATCTTGGATTTTTGCTTTCAGTTCATCAAGTTCCTCTGAAGATGCAGCTTTTCCTTCCGTCAGTTTCCCTCTGGCTCGCTCATTGGATGCATTCATTAATGCCGCAGCACCTTTCTGGATATATTTGCGCCGCCAGTTATATATACTTGCTGTGCTATATCCCACTTCATTTGATACTAATTGTACATCTTCTCCCAGCTCAAAGCAACGGTGTAAAATCTCAAGCTTTAATTCTATAGGTGGATGGCGAGGGTGCTCCGGTGTATTATATCCACAAAAGGTGCATCGGTCTTCCGGCAACATTCGTTTTCGATTGATCCAATTGTATAGCGTTTGCCTGCGTGCCGGATATCCCAAAATCGTTATTGTTTTTGTTACCGATTTCGTTTCTTCATAAACCTCCAGGGCTTTTCGATATTGTTCCTCTGAATACATCCTCTATCTCCTTCCTGAGTGTATTCAGTCCAACTTTTTGTCCGCACCCCCGTATGGGAATGTAAAAATTCAGAAGGAGACAACCAATGAAGAGGACGCATCGGCATATTATTAGAGCGTCTTAAGTAGATGGAAAGTTGGTTTTCAAAGTCCGCTAAAGAGTAAAAATGGTGTTTGTCATAAAAGCGTTTTTGGTCTTCGCGATGACTGCGTTCCACTTTCCCGTTGTGCCTAGGGGTATAAGGACGAATTAACTTGTGCCGGATATGAAGTTTAGCGGCAGTGGCTTCGAACAACGTCAGCAGATGTTTCTTGGAAGGTGAGAAACGGTTGGTGAATTCAAAACCGTTGTCAGTTTGAACGCATTCTACACGAACGCCGCGCCGGGCAAACCATTCGACAGCTCGTTTTAGAAAGTCAGCAGAAGAGTAAGTACTCTGTTCAGGGTACGCTGCCAGAAAACGCAGCCTAGAAAATTCATCAATAGCTGTGTACTGGAAAAGCCGAAGCTCAGGGTTGGCAATACAGCGCTTTGGAACTACTTTTACATCGATCTGAATGCGCTCTCCGGGATGCGTCATTTGCTCGTATGGCTTTGGCTGATATTTCTTCTTTGGTTTTGATTCTGGGAACATTCCCATTCGGCGCATTACACGGAACAGACTTTCCGGACATCGTGTGTATCCCCGCTTTTTCAACCGAGACCATAGTTCAATCATACCGAGGTCGGGATTTCTGCGCCGCATGTCGCGAATCAGCTTTAACTCGGCAGGTGTATGCTGGTTTGGATGACTGTGAGGCCTCCTAGACCGGCAAGCCAACGATTCTAATGTACCGTCATACCGGGCCATCCAAAAATAGATAAAGGAACGGCTTTTGTTGTATTTTCGGCTTGCACGGCTAACACCGTACTTTTGAGCATAGATCATTAGGGATTGCCTAAACTTCATGTCTTGTGTTACACTATTCATGCAGAAATGGGCACTTCCTTTCGGTATGATTTGGTTTGTGTAGCTTTATTTTAACCGATGTGTCCATTTCTGTATTTTATTTTTTCTCAACTGTCCAATATGTATTGTAGTCCTACACCATCTTCAATTTTTTCTTCGATACCGGCCCAATCTCCATCATTTTCACGGTTTTTCTCATAGAACCTCCCCCTTCGCGAATTCTCATTTTATATAGCCATAATCGTTCATTACCATCCTTCTATTCCTTTGACGCACCGGCAGTAGCACCCTGTATCAAAAAGCGTGAAAGACAAAAATACAAAATTACAATCGGCACTGCGATAAAAATTGCTCCGGCAGCAAATCTGGTGAATTCTGTGTCATCAAGACTCATCAATCCCACTGCGACCGTCCATAGATTTTTATTTTTGAGAAGAAGACTTGGGAGTATGAAGTCACTCCATGGCCATGCGAACTGCGTCAGCATTGTATACACAATCATTGGTTTTGAAATCGGCAGTGTAATGGACCAGAACATTCTAGCATTGGTGGCTCCGTCAATTCTGGCAGCCTCGTAAATGGAATTGCTGATTGTATCGAAATAACCTTTCTGAACCAGATATCCCATTGGTGCACCGGAAGAATAAATCAACACAAGGCTCCACAGCTGATTAATCAAATTGAAATTAACCATTAAAAGATACACTGCTGTCATCCCCATAAAGCTTGGGAACATGGACAAAATAAGTGTTGCCTTCATGAGTGGCTTACGCATCTTAAACCGAAATCGACTCATCACATAAGCTGTCAGAATCACAAGAACCGTTCCAAGTACCGCAGAGGATCCTGCAACAAGCAGCGTGTTTTTTAACCAATTCGGATAGTCATACATGGTTGTGTCAGTAAACAGTGTCCGATAACCGGACAAACTATATTCTTTTGGAAAGAATCCCTCAAGATCGTAGATTGATCCACTTTTCGATAGAGATGACAGCACCAACCAGAAAACCGGAAATACAAACACGCAGCAGACAATAATCAGCACAATATGCGTTACAACAGCATCAATCACGGCATGTTTATTCACTCTTTTTTTGATCATCGGAACGTATTCTCCTTTTGATATGCATCGCTGCGCACATATACGGAAAGAGACAATAAGGATGTAATTAGGAAGATAATCAGACTAATTGCGGCGCCAATTCCGTAATAATTATTATCGATGGACAAATTATAGAGCCAATTAATTAGAAGATCCGTGTCACTGGCGAGGAAATAACCGTCGCAATATAATCCGCCTCTCAGAAAATAGAAAATGCCAAAATTATTGAAATTCCCTACAAAAGTAGTAATCAGAACCGGGGTGGTGGAAAAAATGACAAACGGCAGTGTGATTTTTACGAACTGTGTCCATCTAGATGCGCCATCAATGCTTGCAGCCTCATACAGTTCTTCATTCATATTAGAAAGAATTCCGGTTGCTAAAAGCATGGAAGAAGGAATTGATATCCACGCATTAACCATAAGACCTATAATTTTAGCCTTAAAGCCGGCATCGATATCCAGAAATCCGACAGCCTTCCCGCCGCTTGCTGTGATGTAATAATTGATTGGCCCACCATAGGAAAACATGAATTTAAAAGCCAATAATGAAATAAATCCGGGGACTGCATAAGCTAGAATGGGAAACGCTCTCCAGATTGTCTTTCCTTTAACGCATTTTTTGTTTAAAAGGAGAGCCAAACCCAGACCTCCAAAATAATTAATTGCGGTAGATGCAACCGCCCAGACAATATTCCAGCCAAGGATTTTTAAAAAAGTACCCATCAGATCTCCAAGGGCAAGAATGCGCTTAAAATTGTCTAGGCCAATCCAATCCACCAATTTCGGGGGTACAATATCACCGCCGTAATTTGTAAATGCAATTAGAATCATAAAAACAATCGGCAGGACATTGAATATCAGAACTCCTGTAACGGGCAAAATCAGTGCCAGAACATAAAATTTGCGATCCGCAAAGATCTTCAGCGATGCCAAAAAGCTAGGAATTGAAACGCCGTTATGTATTTTTTCTTCCGTCCGCTGGATATCTCTAACATTAACAATATGCAAACCAATCATTGCAATGATAATAAAAAAGGCAAAAATACCCCGCAGCATCATCATGACGGAGTTATCGCCTTCTATACCCAGCCATGCATCTCCTTCCACTGTCCCAAGTGTAAAAAAGCCAATGATATCCTGCACCCCAAATGTGACTAAATATACAATAAACGCCGCCAGAATTGCCAGAAATATACAACCCTTTGCATATTGATGTGCCATCAGCTGGCCGGCTCCCATGACAATCATGGACGCCTTCACCTTTTTTGAGGTAACTTTACCATATGTCTGGTTTGTGTGACTTTTTTTCATACCGCAACCTCCTGCCTGCGGAATTACATATTACTGCGCTTTCTGTTCCCCCAAAGTATAAATAGCATCATAAATATCCTTATCTACCTTTTCCAATGCCTGCTGGATGCTTTCTTGTGTGGTATACTTTTTCTCACTGTCTGCTCGATAGGCATCCTTTGCCATATCTTCCATCATCGTCTGCACCGGTGTCCATATCTGATCGACTGCCTTTACCGATGGCATTAGTTCAATACGTCCTGACTCCAGATTGTCAAAAATCGTGTTTGCCACACTGCCACGTTCCTCAGCTACATCCGAGCGAGTGGGTGCAATACCAAGCATTTCACAACGTTTTGTAATCATTTCATAGCCTGTTGCAAAGTTGACAAATTCAATACAGGCTTCTTTATGTTTTGTATAAGCACTAATTCCGTAACCATTGATGCCGCCCATCACCACTGTGGGTACCCAGTCAGAATCCGACATCTCGCTGCTGTCCCTGGATAAGTCGCCGTCTGCCGGCATGAAAGCAGGCAGCTCTATCATTTGGATATTTTCTTCTGCCTTGCTCTCTGCTTCCGTACTGCTTAGACCTTCGGACTCATATTCCAAAGCCAGCTTCTCAACAAAGGTAGAGTATGTATCCGGCGTCGACACACAGCAGAAATAATTTCCATTGGCGAGCTTTTCATATCGATTGGTAATGATTGTATCATCAATGCATCCTTCATTCATTAGACCGGCAAATTGAATCAGAGCATTCATACCCTTTGCTGCATTTCCGGCTGCAAAGCCAATATCTGTGCTGTCCACGCTACCATCTGCATTTTCTCCAAACACATATGCACCGTAGGAAAAGAAAAAGTTGGCATTGAGATACAAATTATTCAAAGATGACATAAAACCATATTGTGTGTCTTGAGATGCGCCGGTATCATGCTCTCTGAGATAACTCGAATAGGCATACAGATCATTCCAATTTTCAAAAAAATCTGCTACACCATTTCTGTTATCGTCCCATTCGATTTTCCAATTTTCCGGCATCATATCAGCACGGTAAAAGAGCATTGGTTCCTGCACATTGACAGGAACACCGCATGTATACGTTTTGCCGTCCACATTAATTTCAAAAGCATCCCATGCTTCGTCCGGCGTATATTCATAACATTCGTAGTCCTGTGGCTGTATTGCAAGCAAGTGTTTATCTTCGGCGTAGGTCATCAGCTTATCATTAGCCTGATAAAGCACATCCGGTCCATATCCGTAGGGCCCATTTTCTGCAAGATCACTGTATTCGTCCAAATTAGCATCTACTGCTTGAATGCCCTGATCTTTATAAGCTTCATTGAACGCATCCAGCAGTTCATCCAGATAGCCTTCTGATTTTGCCGTATCGTTCTCTAAAATCCGCAGAGTAATCCCATCTCCTGAATCTTCGGAAGAAACGCTACTATTGCTGCACGCAGTCGTCCCCACAACCATGGATGCAGCCAAAGCTACACAAACACACTTATGCCAACTTTTCATTGTCAATCCTCCCTGCTTTCATAAACGATACAATGTGTATGTGGCTGTATTTCTCTGCCATCCACATGGCTTGCATGATTTGTCAGATTAATATAGAGACGTATTTCAAAATCTGCAGTAAACCTTTTTATGACGAGAATATTTTCAACAGCATAAATCCGATAATCCGCTGATGACAGATCATATTTGTGCCTTAAATCCGACAATCTCCGAATTTTTTGGATTGTTTCATTATAGTTTCCCTTTGCGATCCCCCCCCAATCCATACACCTTCTGCAGTCCGGATCATAACCGCCCGGCATCCGCAGTTCGGTTCCATAAAAAATACATGGCATTCCCGGAAACAAGAACAGCAAGCAAAGAGCTGCATTGAATTTTTCCGTATCTTCGCCCACTTCACTGTAAAAACGATGAGTATCGTGACTGTCTAACAAATTCAGCATCATAGAATTGACTGTATCCGTATTTCGCGCCAAAAGATCGTTTAATTTCGCCGCCATTTGTTCGGCAGTAAAATTCCCCCACGCAAAATAGTCTAAACACGCTTTGGTAAAAGCATAATTCATAATACTGTCATACTGATCGCCGTGCAGATAGTTACTTGCATCATGCCAATTTTCTCCAATAATGATGCAATCTTGTTTCACAGATTTGATGTTACTGCGAAATCTCCGCCAGAATGCATGGCTGATTTCATCGGACACATCCAGTCGCCAACCATCAATATCATACTGTTGCACATAATACGTTCCAATATTAATGAGGAAATCCTGCACTTGGCGATTTGATGTATTCAGCTTAGGCATATTGGTGCAGGACGCAAACATTTCATAGTTCCCTTTTTCCGGATCCGGTCTGTCCCCGTCAATTAAAAACCAATTATAGTACGGAGATGCTTTTCCTTTCCTGCACACATCCTGAAACTGCATCATATCCATACTGCAATGATTAAATACCGCATCCAGCACAATCCGGATATTCTGCTCATGCGCCCTATTCACCAATTCTTTTAAATCTTGTGCTGTGCCAAAATGTTCATCAATCTTTAGATAATCACTGATGTCATATTTGTGATTGGATTTGGACTGAAAAATCGGCGTCAGATAAACTGCATTAACACCTAACTCTCGAATATAATCCAGTTTTTCTATAATTCCACGTAGATCGCCGCCGGCAAAAGTTTTAGGCGTAGGAATATCTCCCCAACTGCAGTTGATATAGGATTTCTCCTTCTGCGTATTTCCTATGCAGAAGCGGTCCACAAAAATTTGATAAAATACCGCATGGCGCGTCCATGGAATCTGTGTAAGTATATCGGCTTCGTTGATATATGGATACTGGAAAAAATTATAATATCCTAGAGTGAAATCATATGTTTTTGTCAATCCATCCTCGGAAAAATAATAATAGTTGTTACCGTCATAAAGACAAAAAACATAAGCCAGTCTAGTATCCTCAAGCTTGAGCGTAACTGAGTAATAATCGTACAGCGCACTGATCATTTTTTTGGTCATTGGTGCTTTCTTCTGAGATGTTGCAATCCGGTATTTACTTTCGTAGATCACCCATACCGATACAAAGTCGTCTCTGGCGGTTCGAAGTCTTAAGACAATTTCATTTTTACTGATTGGAAAGCAATAGGCCGAATCGGCAATGTGCAAAACTGCATGCTGATTAATGTTTCTCACTCCTTCTTCACCGTAATCGTGTTTGCTGCCAGATCTACTGTAAATGTATATACACCATCTGATGCAACCTTCACGTTTTCTGATTCTTCCAAAAGGGCTTTGGAAGCTTCATCTGTTACATTTTCCGCTTTTAAGCCAAAACCGGTATCTGTATCGCCATCAAAGATAGAAAAATACAGTTCCGTACCAGCAGAAAGATTCATTTCGATAGACCATGTTCCATCATCATTTTGCGTGAGGTCTTTGAGTTCGGACCAGTCATCCACCCAGCTGCCTTTCACCTTGACATTCGTGTCTTTTGTGATTTCAAAAGTATTGTCCGCTTCATCTGCGGAAGGCGCTACTTTTGGGTCTCCATTACGTACAATCACAAATGTAGTCAATGCTTCATCATCCGGATTTGTAGTGAGCGTAATGGTATAATTTCCATCCTGAAGGACGGTAATATTGCTAGTATCATCCGATCCAGAGAGTCCGCCGCCGTTCTTGACCTGAGTTGCATCATATTCTTTCATATAACCGAACCCAAGCTGGCCATCCCAGCTCCAGTCTGGAACCAGTTGGAACTGATCGCCCGCATATAGATCCAGTGTGATAGTAAATTCATTGGTTGCATTTTGCGTAGCCGTCAGTTGAGCTGCTTGCTTTACCTGATCGTCTGCATTTGAATCTGCCCAGTTCGTATCTTTCAAAACACCATCACAAGAAGAAGTTCCCACAATATACCACTTTCTTGTATCCTTAGTTACATTATTTGACTGAAAACATCCGTACAGTGTTGTATCTTCCTCAAATGTTGCCGTTTCCAGATCTACTCGAGATGCTTCTAGGTAGGTTGGTGTTTTAAACCACCCCAGAAAATCCGCATTGTCATCTTCCTCATATGCTGCATAAGAATCTGAATTCAGTACCGTCCCCGCATCTGTTTGAACCGTTCCGAGTGTTTCCTCACCTTTTATGAACGTAACCGTTACTTTTTTTGTTCCTGCATTGCTGCATGCTGAAAAAAGCATGAACATCATTGCCAAGCAAACCACATACACAATGCTTTTTTCCACTCTTTGCACGCTTTTTTTCATAAAGATGCCTCCTATTCCGGTTGCTAACCCGGACGATTTGATTATAATTGGTAATTTAAACGTTTAAATTATCCTTTAAATTGATACTAGCATAAGGTATAATAAATGTCAATATTATCAATTTAAATTTTGAAAACTATATAAAACTCTATTTTTGCAGTCCAGAGCAAAATAGCATTCCAAAGACGTTTTGTTGTCTATTTTATTTTAAAAAGAGGGAGTAAAGGTAACTATGCCAAAAAGAGTAACAGTGAAAGACATTGCAAGGGAGGCGGGCGTTTCGATTGCTACCGTTTCGTATATTTTGAATAATCGTACAGATGTAAAAATCAGCGAGTCGACCCGCAAGAAGGTAATTCAAATTGCAAATCTGCTGAATTATACTCCAAGCGCTGCTGCCAAAAGTCTTGTGACGGGCAAGACAAATATTATCGGTATTGCCTTCCAGTATGATATTCAAAAACCAGCAAGGAATCTTGAGATTGCATCATTTGTCCATCTTTTGCTCAAACGATTAAATCGTTTGCATTACGATATTCAGTTCATTTCCACTAATACTAATGATTCATCACTGTTTGCGCGCGCTCATGTAGATGGGATCATTGCCATCGATTTACCACAAACGGTCTTTAAACGCCTCTCAGACAGCTATTTAGTTCCAATTGTTACGGTAGATATGCTCATAGATGACACACTTTTCTATCAAGTGTATTCCAACATCCCTGCCAGCATTGAAAAGGCGTTGCAAAAAACAAGCGATGCAATCATTGTTACAGAAGAATTTGGAAACGAAAATTATATGAAATTTATACATGAGGCTATTCCAAAAGACCAATTATGCCTGATTTCCAAAATGAGTGAACCTGCCCTCAAATCCCTTGCAGGTAAGAAGGTAATTGTTATCGGAACTTATCTGGCACTTATGCTACGGCCGTATGTAAAAAGCAGTGATATGACCGTACTAGCCTCACAAGATTCCATAGAATTGCTTACGGAAGGCTGCCGAAAAATTGAAGATGACATTTCAAAAAAAGCAAATGTTACGATTAATCTGCTCTTAAACGCGATGGACCGCCACTTCACAGTAGAACACCGCCACTGCTTAAATCTTATAGACAGCGATTCTGCGGCAGAATAGTCCCCATCGTTCATTCTTTCAGCAGGTATTCAACACAATAGACAGTAACAGTACAATACTACAATACTGTAGTGATATAGTGAATTTGTATCAGGATACATCTACGCTTTATTAGGTAAGAACGGAAGCGGACAAACAACATTATTGCTTAAACGGTAACATTGATATTGACAGCGGAAATGCGGAATATATCGATGCTACCGGGACAAGGCATCAAGTACAACCGGAGAATGGTGACTATGTATAGGCACCCCAGTTTTACCCGTTTTTTAACAGGATATGAAATCGTAAAATTTTTTATTGATATTAACCGAGAAAATTGCCAATGAACGCAAGATGCTGATTACTACTTAGATATGGTCAAACTAAGTGCAGAAGATAGAAATCGTTTGATAAAAGATTATTCGCTAGGCATGAAAAATAAGATGCAAAGAAACCGTATAAAATTTTGTATAAAAGCTAAATAACAGACTTCCTTTCAGACAAGAATGAGGGTAAGAAAATATAAGTCTGAAAGAAAGTCTGTTAGATGAGCAAAGTGCCGGCAGATAAGAGAATATGTTAACAGTCGGAAATCTAGCAGCACCGTGGATTGTCATAGAAGCTGTGAAAGATATGTTCCGTGATGTTCTCTAGAAAGTGATTAAAGCGCGAATTGGAGGAAAAGTTAGGCTATGAAAGAGCAAGAGACTGTCAAATGTTGATGAAACGGCGAGGTCGAAAAGTTACAGAAACGGGTATTCCAAGAAAACCGTAAAAACGCAGATTGGAGAGATTTCGGTAAAGATTCCCCGTGACCATAACGGCGAATATGAGCCGAAAATCAAAAGAAAAATGGGAAAATTTTATCCCTCCTGTGTGAAGAGCTGGGAAGACAACTGGGAAATTCTCTCCACATTTTACGCATACACGGCTGAGATTCGGAAAATCATATATACAACAAATATCATTGAGGGACTGAAACGCCAGTTCCGGCGAATCACTAAAAATAAGCCAGCCTTTACGAATGACAATCCAAAATGTTGTATTTGGCATCGAAAAAGATTGTCGAACATTGGACCTGCAGGTGTCGAAATTGGGACTTTGTTTTAATCAGTTAAATATCCTGTTTGCCGACCGAGCGGCAGGCTGATTGCCTCTGAAAATTAAGATTTCCTCAAAGCTGCTTTGGCATTCGCGCTTGGCGCGAATACCTCGGCAGCTTTGAGGAATATGGATCAATCAGGAGCAAATCCAACCTTTTAATTTGCGCTGCAAATCAAAAAAACGCCTGAATTCTTATCTGAAAGAACTTTTAATTTACACAAAATATTACGGAGTGCCGTGGAATGCGTTCAAACTGACAACGGTTTTGAATTCACCAACCGTTTCTCACCTTCCAAGAAACATTAGCTGACGCTGTTCGAGGCTACTGCCGTTAAACTGCATATCCGGCACAAGCTAATCCGTCCTTATCCGCCAGGGCACAACGGTAAAGTGGAACACAGTCATAATATTATGTTTTACAAACTTACATTTGCGGAGCTCCTAAATTCTAAATTGCGCACTTTGATTGTACTCTATCGGCGGGATTGACAGTTACAGCAGCATATGCTATAACAATACAAATTACAATTGATATAAAATATATTAGTTTTATATGTGAAGGTGATCCTTATGAGACATTATGCAGACAGAAATAGAATGATGATGTGCATGTGTGAGATGACGCGGTTTGTAAGAAACAGCATCATCCATTTTTGCATGCACTCATGAAAACAATTTTGTTTGCAAAAATTTGGATCGCTGATTCTTAGGAGCCGCTGAAAATGCGGCTCCTTTTTTGTTTACTTTTTTCACACACATAGTGGTTCTTAAAAATAGAAAAGGAGAAAGATAGTATGACATTACAGCAAATTCATTATATCATAACAATTTCTGAAACAGGCTCCCTAAACAAAGCCGCTGAAATTCTATATGTATCACAGCCCTCACTGACGAATGCGATTAAAGAAGTGGAAAAAGAAATCGGCATAACAATTTTTAATCGTACCGGAAAAGGCGTCACTCTAACCAATGATGGAACAGAATTTCTTCTGTATGCTCGTCAAGTATATAATCAATACAATATTTTGTTAGAGAAGTTCGGTAAAAGCAAAACGTTAAAGAAAAAATTTGGCGTATCTACGCAGCATTATTCCTTTGCTGTTAAGGCTTTTGTCGAAATGGTAAAAGCCTTCGATACTTCAAAATACGAATTTGCTATTCGCGAATCTAAAACCCGGGATGTCATTCACGACGTCAGCACCCTAAAAAGTGAAATAGGAATATTATATCTGAGCGATTTTAATCGAAAAGCCATTCTGAAGCTCTTAGCTTCCAATCATCTGGAATTTCATAAATTGATTGACTGCAATGCGTATGTTTATCTGTGGAAGGGTCATCCTTTGGCAAATGAAAAATCCATTCATTTTTCACAGCTCAACAAATACCCGTGCCTTTCTTTTGAACAAGGAGACAACGGTTCTTTCTATTTTGCAGAGGAAATCCTCAGCACGAATGAGTACCCGAGAACAATTAAAGCATGTGACCGCGCAACAATGCTGAATTTGATGGTGGGATTAAATGGTTACACCCTGTGCTCCGGTATCATCTGCGAGGAGTTAAACGGCACCGATTTTACCGCGGTTCCATTTGAAGCAGATGACTTAAATCCAAACAGTGTGATGGAAATCGGGTATATTGTGAGGAAAAACACCTTACTGAGCCATATGGGAAATCTGTATATTCAGGAAATCAAAAAATATTTGGACAGTTACACAAAGAAACAATCCTAGCCGTGCAGGCCTCTTAAAAAACAATAGATTTAAGTTATTATTCCATATCATTTTTCTGTATTGGACAGATACAGCACAGTCACAGTACAATGATAAAGCAATTACATTGAAGCAGGCAACAACGGTGCGCAGCAACCACCGGTTTGCAAAATAAAGGAGGCAACGGTTTGATTAAGCTGAATCATATCAGCAAGACATTTACTGTGTCCCAGAAAACAGTACACGCCGTACAGGATGTCAATCTGACGATTTATGATAAAGAGATATTTGGCATTATTGGTTTTTCCGGCGCAGGAAAGTCCACACTGGTGCGGTGCATTAATTTACTGGAACGTCCCACAAAAGGAACCGTGGAGGTTGACGGGCAGGAACTTACTGGATTGTCTGCCAAAGAATTACGTCAATCCAGAAAAAAGATCGGGATGATCTTTCAGCATTTCAATTTAATGCCGTCCCGCACAATATTTGGCAATGTTGCCTATCCGCTTTGGAACAGCGGCCTGAGCAAACAGGAAATTCAAGATAAAGTGCGCAAATTGTTGCGTTTGGTAGATATTTCTGAGAAAGAAAATGCGTACCCCAGCCAATTATCCGGCGGGCAAAAACAGCGCGTAGCAATTGCACGAGCTCTTGCAAACGATCCAAAAATTCTTCTGTGTGACGAAGCAACATCTGCATTGGATCCACAGTCGACAAAATCTATTTTGCAGCTGCTCAAAACACTGAATGAAACACTTGGTATTACAGTGGTTCTCATTACACATGAAATGGATGTTGTAAAAGAAATATGCCATCGGGTTGCCGTCATGGATCATGGCCGTGTTGTGGAACAAGGAGACGTATTCTCAATTTTTGCCAACCCCAAGCAAGAAATCACACGCAATTTTATTAAGACTACATCCAATCTGCAAAAAATCGATGAACTACTCAAATCGAATGCGCCCATTGTCTCTCTAAAGCCCGGAGAGTTGATTGTCCGCCTATCTTATATTCAAAAGAACACGTCAGAACCGCTGATTTCTATCGTTTCACAAAAATTTGGAGTCCGCCTAAATATCATTTTTGCTGATGTGGAGATTGTTCAGGGTGCGCCAATCGGAGGCACGGTTGCCATTATCAGCGGAGAACGTGAACAAATTACACAAGCGGTTCAATTTCTTACAGAAAAACATGTTGTTGTGGAGGTGCTTAAAGATGGAAGACTTACTCAATAACCTCATTCCTAACGTTATGAACAAACTGCCAACCTTTTATACTGCGATTCAGGACACTCTCATCATGGTGCTCTGGTCCGGCTCCATATCTTTTTTTCTGGGACTTTTTCTGGGTATTGCTCTGATTGTAACAAAACCGGATGGTATTCTGGAAAACAGATTGTTTTATCAAGTGCTTGATAAAATCATTAATTTCTTTCGTTCCATACCGTTTATCATTCTGCTGACATGGGTCATTCCTGTTTCCAGATTCATCATGGGAACAGCAATTTATGTGCAGGGGGCAATTGTCCCTCTTGTCATGGGTACTGTTCCCTTCTTTTCAAGACAAATCGAAAGCGCTCTTGCAAAGACGGATCACGGCCTGATTGAAGCAGCGCTGTCGATGGGGTCCAGTCCTGTTGAAATCATTTTTCGCGTGTATCTTCGTGAAAGTATTGCGCAGATTGCGCGGGGAACAACCATCACCGCTATCAGCCTTGTAGGGCTTACCGCAATGGCAGGCGCCGTTGGAGCGGGCGGACTTGGAGATTTCGCTATTCGGTACGGCCACGACAGAAACCAAATGGATGTCACTTGGGTTACGGTGATTGTAGTTTTTATCCTTGTCAGCGCAATCCAACTGATTGGCGACCATCTGGTAAAAAAACATACATATTAAGCTAAGCGCACAACAAATCAATTTCTTTTTGGAGGCAAATTATTATGAAACTCAAAAAAATTGCATCGACGCTGCTTGCCGCAGCAGTTTTAATACTTTCTTTCACCGCATGCGGCAGCGCAGCGCAGTCCGGAAACAGCAGCGAACATAACGCGGACGACACCGTAACCGTGAAGCTGGGCGTTGTCGGCAGCATCTATGAAGATCTCTGGGCACCTGCAAAAGAAACGCTGAAAGATGAGGGAATTAATCTTCAAATTGTGCAATTCTCCGATTATGTGACACCAAACAATGCGCTGAATAACGGCGATATTGACTTAAACGCATTTCAGCATCGGATTTATCTGGAAAGTGAAATTGAGCAAAACGGCTACGATATTGAGCCCATTGGATATACCTTCATTATTCCACTGAATTTGTACTCCTCAAAAGTGTCCTCTTTAGAACAGATTCAGGATGGCGATACCATTGCCATTCCCGATGATGTTACGAACGGCGGACGTGCGCTTAAAGTGTTAGAAGCTGCAGGACTTGTGAAACTGAAAGTAGACGCCGGATTTAGTCCCACGATTGACGATATTGAAACGTATAATATCAACATTAAAATAGAGGAATTAAAGGCAAATACCATTCCATCCGTGCTTTCCGATGTAACCGCTGGGGTTGTGAATGGCAACTATGCGCTGGATTTTGGTCTAAAGACAAATGAAGCGATTTATCAAGATTCCGAGTTAGAAGAAAAAAATTATTGGAATCTGATTGCGGCACGCAGTGACGACCTGAAAGACCCGGACAAAGCTGCAATATATAAAAAGATAGTTTCGGCATTTCAGTCCGATGCAACTGAAAAAGTATTCAATGATACATACGGAGGGTATTTCATCAAAGTAGGATGGGATCAAGGCTTTCTTGCAGATACCTAAAGATGAAAACTTCCGGTTTGTTTAGGAATTTAACCAGCTATTTTTTAGGGAGATGATTATGACGATTCATCAAGATATTCTGCAATCCATCATTCCAGATCACAAACGGCTGATTTTTGACAACATACAACCGAAATATTTAAGCGATACTTTAGGTAGGCTTCATGGGAAGGCCGATGCACTCATATTCGCACGCAGCACAGAAGAAGTAAGCGCTGTTCTAAAATATGCGAATGAGCATCGTATTCCAGTCACACCGAGAGGTGCGGGAACAAATTTGGTTGGATCAACCGTTCCTGTGGACGGTGGTATTATCCTTGATTTTTCGCTTATGAATCAAGTGCTTGAGCTGGACAGGGATACAATGACTGCCACGGTGGAACCGGGTATTTTGCTGCAGGATTTTCAGGCTTTTGTAGAAAAGCACGGCCTATTTTATCCCCCGGATCCAGGGGAAAAAGCATCTTCCATCGGCGGAAATATCAGCACAAATGCAGGTGGAATGCGCGCGGTGAAATACGGCGTAACACGCGACTATGTGCGCGGGCTTGAGGTTGTTCTGGCAGATGGAACGGTGTTAAATGTTGGAGGCAAAAATGTGAAAGATGCCAGTGGGCTTTCACTAAAGAATTTGTTCATCGGTTCGGAAGGAACGCTGGCGGTTATCACAAAATGCATCTTAAAACTTGTTCCAAAACCGGAAACCTCCGTGAGTGTTTTGGTCCCTTATCAGGATCTGAAAACCGGAATAGACAATGTACTCCGCATTTTGCGTGCGGACGCAAATCCTACCGCAGTCGAATTTATGGAACGCAAAGTTGTGCAGTTAGGTGAGAATTTCTCGGGCATAAAATATCCCCGGTCAGACGCCGGCTCCTATATTCTTCTAACATTTGACGGGCATCGCACGGAAGTACAGGCAAGTGTGGAGCGCGTGCGCAAGCTTGCATTTGAACATGGAGCACTGGACTATATTGTACTGTCCGATCCGCGGCAGGCGGCAGAAATCTGGAAAGTGCGCGGTGCACTTGTAAAAGCTGTCGAGGCAGTTTCAGAACAGGAACCGGTTGATATTGTAGTGCCTATCAATAAAACACCTGATTTTATCCGTTTTATCAACCACTTGGAGGAAACCTCCGGTATGCAAATGATTAGCTTTGGACATGCCGGCGATGGAAACGTCCATCTCTGTGTTCTGCGCGGAGATCGAGATGAAGCAACTTGGGAAACCGAATTGCGGTCAAACATGGAACAAGCATACGGAAAAGCATATGCACTTGGCGGTGTTGCATCGGGAGAACACGGCATTGGTTTGAGCAAACGGCATTATTTTTTACGCGAGAGCGCTAAGGAGAATCTGCGTGTCATGAATGATATCAAAAATGCGCTTGACCCTCTGCATATCCTCAACGATAAAAAGTCTTACATAATCGGAGGTAAAAAATGAGGCAATTATCAAATCGCACACAAGGCTTTACAGATTCCGTCATACGGAGGATGACACGCGTCTGCCTAAAGTACGGAGCGGTCAATCTGTCACAGGGATTTCCTGATTTTGAACCTCCGCGCGAGATTCTTAACCGACTGGCGGAAGTTTCACACGGAGATTTTCACCAGTATTCCATTACTTGGGGTGCGCAAAATTTTCGTGAAGCGCTTGCAGAAAAGCAATCCCGTTTGATGGGAAGAAAGATTGATCCTAACAGCGAAATTGTTGTTACCTGCGGCAGCACGGAAGCTATGATGGCCGCTGTGATGACCGTGGCAAATCCGGGCGATAAAGTAATTGTTTTTTCTCCATTTTATGAAAATTATGGGGCTGACACGATTCTTTCCGGAGCAGAACCCATTTATGTTCCTTTATACCCTCCGGATTTTCATTTTAATACGAATGAACTTGAAGCTGCTTTCAAGCAGCATCCTAAAGCCCTTATTTTATGCAATCCATCCAATCCATCCGGCAAAGTGTTTACGTTCGATGAGCTAAAAACCATTGCCGATCTTGCGGAAAAATATGATGCATTTGTCATTACCGATGAGGTTTACGAACACATCGTCTATGAACCGAACAAACATATTTACTTTGCTTCTCTGCCGGGCATGTGGGAAAGAACCATCTCCTGTAGTTCGCTGTCGAAAACCTATTCCATTACCGGATGGCGGCTCGGCTATATCATTGCACCACCGTACATTGTCGAAACAACCAAGAAAGTGCATGATTTTTTAACAGTCGGTGCAGCAGCACCGCTTCAGGAAGCAGCCGTAACAGGGCTCAAGTTTGGCGATGCGTATTACAAGCAGCTTCAGGAGAAGTATACGCACAAGAGAAATCTCTTTTTACGTGGATTGGATGATTTAAATCTAGTTCACACTGTTCCGCAGGGAGCTTATTATGTCTTGCTTGATATTTCTGAATTTGGATTTGATAGTGATTTAGAATTTTGCGAAATTTTAGCAAAGGACGTAGGCGTTGGAGCTGTCCCCGGTTCCAGTTTCTTCCACGAGAAGGTTAACCATTTGATTCGCTTGCATTTTGCAAAAAAAGATGAAACTTTAAATGAAGCATTGAACCGCTTAGCCGATCTGCGGAATAAAATTCCGGCGCGAAAACAATAGTATGAAATTATGCTCGTAAATTCGTGCGAAGATAAAAAAGTCATTGGGACTCCGATAAAATGAATGGCACTAAAGACATTCAAAGAAAGAGAGATAACCCAATGACTCAAAAAAGAATACCGCACAATCCATCCCGCATTCAAGTCAGTGAAATGACGAAAGGTCTTAACGAGCAAGTGTAGATCGGAATGGAATCATACTTTACACAAAACACTACGGAGTTGAATATGCCCTCATTTTTTATTTAAATTTTTGCTTTAAAACGGTTACAGCGAAAAGGCGTCATATCGACGGGCGGAGTACCGCCTGAAATCATTTCTGCAATGCTGTAAGCAGCCGCAGGCCCAATACCGAAGCCATGGCCGGTAAATCCGCAGGCTATGTAAAGTCCGGGTATACCGTCCGCGGGCCCAATGACCGGTATGCCATCCGCGCAAACATCTGTCCACCCCGCCCATGTGCGAACGATTTTAGCATCGCAAAGAGCAGGAATGTATTTCATAATACCACGGCAAATTGCAGGGGCCGAAATACTTGTGGATCTTTGGGTTCCGTCATCCAATCCAAACAATTCCAACCCTGTAGATCCCCCAAACACAAAAGAACCATGCTTTGTCTGATGTCCGTAAAAATCCGCCTCAGCAGTACCCAGCATTTGCTCAAACATCGGCGGTTCTGCTTCCGTAACCAGACATTCTGATTTTTTCTTTCTCATGGGTATATCAACACCGAGCGGAGCTGTCAGCATACGAGTTTCGTAGCCTGCCGCCACAAGGATTGTATCCGATTCAAATACACCATCGGGAGTAACAGCAGCGCTGACTTTGCCTTTGTGTTTTTTGATTTCCAGCACAGGTTCACCGGTGATAAAACGTACACCGAATTCACGGGCTTTTTTATAATATCCAAGCGTTGCGGTAAGCGGGTTCGCATGGCCGTCCGTCGGACACCAACTGGCACCTATGACCTCATCGGAAAGGTACGGGTTGATTTGGCGAACTTCATCTGCACTTATCATCCGCATATCAAGACCGCACGCTACTGCACGGTCCGTGAGTTTTTGCAGTATTTTCAAATGCTCTTCCGTTTTCCCCAAACGCAAATTTCCTCTTTGCCGATACTCCACATCGGTACCAAGTTCTTCACTGAGGTTCGGCCAAATATTTCGGATCCCCCACATCGCCATGGGCAATTCCCGTGGGTCTCTTCCTGACTGACGCACTCCGCCCCCGTTTCTGGAGGATCCTCCGTCACCAATCGCGTCCGAAGCCTCTAAAACGGTGACCGACACACCTTTTTTTGCCAAATAATACGCTGCGGCACATCCCACAATGCCGCTGCCGATAATCGTTACATCTGCTGTGTTTTTCATTAGGCTCATCCTTTCTCACTGCCCATTATCTTCATTTCCGTAGGACGCATGGGCGCACGGCCTGTTGCCGCTTCAAGTTCAGATGATTTTACCCCTAATTCCTTTGCTATAATCGCCTTTACCAGTTTCCCGCAAGTCTGTCCCTGACACAGCCCCATGCCACAACGCAAATAGCGACGCACTTCTGTGAGTGTATACATGCCTTCATGCACGGCACGCCTAATTTCACCCTTTGTCACTTCTTCGCAGCGACAGATGATTAAATCATCATCCGGTGCAGGGATAAATGGTCCAAGCTGAACCGATCTGTCATTTGCCCTAATCATTTTTGCATACCCCTTTCTCATTAGCGCTGTTCTTTATAAAATCTGGCATCCATTGCTCTGTCCTGCGGGACTTTGATCGTAAGCAATGCAGTGTGGTCAAACGCCGGAGATGTCTTAACAGAAACAACTTCCGCATCACACACAGGCCGGCCGGAACGATCGAGGGCTTTCCCCTTACTGCCTTTTTGCGGCAGCGGTAAAAACTCATAGGGCAGTGTAACAGTGGCAAAGCCGGGTTCATAATCTTCATCAAGCAAAAAGATTGCCTGCCCGGAGCAAGAAGCTACACACATACCACAGCCAATACATTCGGCATTCTTGTCAATTTGAGGCAGTGCGGTAATATTGCTGCCGATTTTGATGCAATGCTTTGGACACACATCTTGGCACGGATTACACGGGATATTCTGCGTACACTCTATCACGGGATGTACACCCGCCGCATGTACCACGCCGGGGAAACGCTCGGCCTCCTGCGCAGTGATATATCCTTTTGTGAGCAATGTTTTGGAAAGTTCAATGCCTTCTTCTGTTTTTTCTATCTTTTTCCCGCGATTCTTCGGAGCAAACATTCCTTGTCGCAGTTCATTTAAATCATTTTTTAAAGATTCGAGCAATTCTTCTTTCTCACTATCCGCACAGAATCCAAGGTAGTTTGCGGCACTGATTCCTGCCATACGGCCTTCAATCATAGCGGAGCTTGCCTCTTCTATTCCCGATACATCCCCCGCGGCATAGATTCCCGGTATGGAAGTTTCTCCGTATGTTCCGCACACCGGCACTTGGCCGCCGCGTTTCGGATCATCCACCATATCGCATCCGGCCATCATGAGCAGCCGAGACATGGGGGAAAGTCCCACCGCAACGCAAATCGTGTCAACATCAAAGTGTTTTTCCGTTCCTGCTATCGGTTGAAAATTTTCGTCTACGCGGCTTACAACCGCACCCGTAACACAGTCTTTTCCCTCTGCTTTTGTAATGGTGTGAGAAAGGTAAAACTCTACACCGCAGCGGGCTAGTTTTGCAGCATGCACACCATATCCGCCTATTTTGGGAGCGGCGTCTATCAGCGCTTTGACTTCACACCCTGCCTGCAACAGCTGATAGCTCACAACAAGGCCAACGTTGCCGCTGCCCAGCATAAGAATCTTTTCACCGGGTTTGACGCCATGCAGGTTCATCATGGTCTGCGCTGCTCCCGCACCAATTACGCCCGGCAGCGTCCAACCGTCAAAAGGCACCATATTTTCGGTTGCGCCGGTTGCTACAATAATACTGTCCGCCCTATAGTGGCAGATTCCGTCTCCTCTTCGCACCACTACTTCTTTACCGGGGTAAATGCCCACAACAGAAGAGTTTAATTCGACTTTCACTTTATCTGCTTCCCGTAAAAGCTGTTCCCCTATTTGAAATCCTCTAATTCTTGCCTTATGTTTTTTAGAGCCAAAAAATTTATGTATCTGCTTAAAAAGCTGACCGCCCGGTTTGGCATTTTCGTCAAATACAGCAACCGACATACCATATTTTGAAGCTTCTATTGCAGCGCTTAATCCGGCAGGGCCCGCACCAATGATAATAAGATCATACCGTTTCATTTCTCTTTTTTCACCTTGCCCTTTGTTCCTGTTCCATACTGCGTCTGCACATTCATTCCTTCCCTCAGGGGAGTAATACAGGTGCGGATGTTCGGCTTACCGTCCACAATCATGACGCAATCGGTGCATCGGCCAATGGCACAAAAAACGCCACGTGGTTTATGCTGTTTTGCGGTATAACGATGCACCATAACACCGGCTGCCTTCAGCGCCACAGCTATCGGCTCTCCTTCATATCCCTTGAGTTCACGTCCGTCAAAGGTAAAACTTACCTGACGTCCCTTTTTGATTTTTCCTAAAATCGGATGGTCCTCAATGCGTTTCATATAAAAACCTCCCTATTGCTCCGTTTTTGTTTCTAAAACCAAGACATGTTTCATGCAAGTTCCGGAGTAGACCATAGGTTGAGTTTCTGCCCAATTCCGAGTTCTTTTGCTTTGCGCAGACATTCACAGCCCCAGCCAACATCTTCCGTCGGCATGCCTCCGACTGCGTAAACTATAATTTGTTCCTCAGAAGTACGGCCCGGCTTATATCCGTTGATGATATCCCCTATATCTGTAATATCTTCACTTTTTATTTTGCCTGTTGTAACAAGATCATAGAATAACATTCCAAGCAGTGTTGAAACACTTTTCTGGGTGGGGTACTTCTTGCCGCTTCCCCATCCGGCATACATTTTATAGTTATCAGCGATTAATTTGCATTTGGAGCGATCTGCAAGAAAATCACCGTCCATTAACAGTGCTGATGTACTAATAACAAGCGCACCCGGTTTTAACCATTCACCTTTTACATATGGATTATCCTCAAATTTAGGTGCATTGTTTGTCCCAAAGCAAATGATATCCGCATCGCGGCAGGCTGCTTCATAGTCCTTGCAAACAATATACTGTTTCACCTGTGGAAAGCGTTCTTTGCAATAATTGATAAAACCGTCAATACCTTTTTGACTGCGGCCTTTCACCTTGACTGTATCGATATCGGGCTGTTCTGTTAAAAGCGCCTCAATCGCTGTTTTTCCCATAACTCCCGGGCCAATGATCGACGCAATCTTTGGATTTTTAGCACAAAGCAAACGGGCTCCGAGTCCCGGCATAGCACCGGTTCGAACCGCACTAAGCACATTGGCAGACATATAAGCCACCGGCGCACCCGTATCCGGATCCATCAACGTCAGCATCAGGATAGAACGCGGAAGTCCGAGTGAGCGGTTGTGCTGATTGGAACCATAACATTTAATACCGCACATATGAAATTTACCGCCAACATAAGCCGGCATGGCAAAAAAGCGCCTGTCGGGTCCGTCCAACGGCATACCCGGAATATCTGATTCTTTTGGAAATTCCAGTTTGATGCCGTGATCATTGCCGCTTGCTCCGCCCATACGATAATCCCCGTTGCTCATGAGGGAAAAAACTTCCTGCATGGTATCAATACATCCGCGCATATCACGCACACCGGCACGCAACATATCCTCTTCACTTAAGTACAGAAAATCAATTTTGGTATCCATTCGCGTCTCTCCTTTATATCCTTGATAATGATGTCAAATGAAACAATTGATAAAAATCGTTACAAAAGACTTGCGTCCAATTCCACCTCTACGTGGGACGCAAATTTTTCTCCATATTTTGACTTGCAGCGGAAATGAAAGAAAACACCCAATGCTGTCCATACCCCAAACCAAATCCACTCCTGCCACACTAAAGCAGAACCGGAAAATGGCAGCGGAACAATATATAAAACCATAAAGAAACCGGACATAATGACTGCAATCACTCCAACCAATTTACCGTGTTTTACTTTGTAGGGGCGCTTCATATCCGGTTCTTTTATGCGAAGCACAAGAAAAGAAAGTGAAACCATCATATACGCAATACACACAGCCAAAGAGCCCGCATCTACAATCCACACAAGCATTTTGCGTCCAAAAAACGGGGCTATAATCGTCACGATGCCAATAAACAACAGTGAATTGACAGGAGTCTTATACTTTTTATGTAACTTGCCGAAACATTCGGGGAGCATTTTGGATTCTGCCATGGAGTACACTGCACGGCTGCCGCCCATAAGAAAAGCATTCCACGACGTTATAATCCCGGATATTCCACCAATGATTAAAACTTTTGCCATCGCACTGCTTTGAAAAGCAATTTTCATGGCATCTGCAGTGGAAAGACCGGATGCAGAAATTTCTGAAACCGGAAGAACATAGCCTACCGCAAAAACCACTGCCGCATAAAAACCGAAAGCTAAAATAATGGAAAGAAGCAAAATTTTCCCCAATTTGCGGTAAGGTACGTTGATTTCTTCCGCCGCCTGCGGGATAACATCAAAACCTACGAAATAAAACGGTGTCATAACCGCTACAGTTAAAATGCCGCCAAAATTGGTCAGCTCAGAACCGGTCTGTGCCGCAAATGCAGAATTCTCAACCAGCGAAATATCGCCTGATTTTAGGGAGCCTACCACCAGTAAAATCCCGGCTGCAGCAATAATAGCCGTCAGTATCGTTTGCACAATGGCAGCTGTTTTGATTCCAAGGATGTTAAGCACCATAATCAGTACCGCAACAATCACCGCCACGATTACCCAAGACGCGTAAACTTTAAAACCACCTATTGTATACATGTATCCCTGAAGAAAATTTGGAAACAGCCAAGTGAGGACTGTTGGAAAGGCGCAAGCTTCAAAAGCCGCTACGGAGGCATACCCAAGGATGATATACCAAGTGCAGATAAAGGAAGCGGTTGGGCCCAGAGCCCTGTAACTAAACACATGTTCCCCTCCGCACTGCGGCATTGCAGGAGTCAGTTCCGAATACGTAAGGCCAACAAAATAAACCATGACACCGCCCATTAAAAACGCTATCACGGAACCGACTGTGCCGGCGCTGCTTATCCAGTCGCCCGTACTGACGACCCACGCCCAGCCAATCATGGCACCAAACGCTATCACAAGGATATCTTTCGTGCTAAGGACTTTGTCAAATTTCGATTTTGCCATTTAGATTCCTCCTTTGACATATGAGCATCGACAAAATATAAAAAGTCGCCAATGTCGGTGTAAAACACAGCATTGGCGACTTTGCCGCAATATAAAAAAGCCGTCTTCTTTTGGAAGAAATCCTTCCAATCGAAGACGACTTTGTCTTTTATAAAGTTCGGAATCTAAAAATTTAATGTTGTTGTAATGAAGTATACTATTTCTTTGGCTATATTAAAATAGCCAATTTCAATATTTTTAATAGTGCCAATTTTAAAGTTGCTTTCAGTCGGACATATCAGTAAAATAAAAGTTAAAAATCTGCACAAAGGGGGTTCATACGATGATTTATATCGACCGAAAAAGCAAGACACCAATCTACATGCAGATTTACCGCTGCATCAAAAATGATATTCTCTCGGGCAGTTATACTCCCCACAGTCGTTTGCCTGCGACCAGACAGCTTTCGCAAGATTTGGGTGTCAGTCGAAATACGGTAGACCTTGCTTATCAGCAGCTTGTTCTGGAGGGATATATCGTTTCTCATCCCGGCTCCGGGTATACCGTTGAACCAATTCCCCCACTTGCAAAACGTATTCCGGAAAAGTCTGAAACACTCACTGTAAAGTCTCAGCAAACAGACGAACAAATTAATTATGACTTCTGGTATCCACTGCTTGACTGTAATTTATTCCCTTTTAAAACATGGAAAAAAATATATAATACTATGCTGTATAAACTAAGCACAAAGAAATACACCGCATACCCGCCGAGGCAAGGAGAACCGCGGCTGCAAAAAGCGATTGCGGATTATCTGTTTCGCTCCCGCGGCGTACGATGCAGTCCGGAGAGAGTAATCATAAGCTGCGGTATTCAGTTTAATCTTGAACTGCTTTTAAAGTTATTTGACCCGACTCACTGCACAGTAGCAATGGAAGAACCCGGTTACGACGGTGTGAGAAATCTGCTGATAGCAAATCATTTTCCCCTTGTTCCCATTCCTGTGGATCGGGACGGAATTCAAATTGAAAAACTCGCTGACTGCAACGCAGGTTTGCTCTACATTACGCCGTCGCATCAATTTCCCACCGGTGCTATTCTTTCCGTAAATAAACGAATTAAAGTATTGGACTGGGCAGAACAGAATGATGCCTATATCATAGAAGATGACTACGACAGCGAGCTTCGATATTTTTCAAATCCCATCCCGTCCTTGCAGTCGTTTGACAATAACGGAAGAGTAATTTATTTGGGTACTTTTTCTAAAGTACTGCTCCCCGGTTTAAGAGTGTCATATCTTGTACTCCCGGAAAGACTGTTTGAGCGTTATCAACAAATCTGCGGATTTTTTCTCTGTCAAGTGCCGGTGATAAACCAGCTTGTTTTGGCGGAATTTATAAACAGCGGACACCTGGAAAGGCATATCCGCCGTCTTTGCCATATTTATGGTAAAAGGCAAGCAAAATTCTTAGAAGCCGTACGCCTTGTTTTTGGAGAAAAAATGCATGTACTCACCAAAGATGCAGGTTTACACATTTTAGCGGATGTGGAAACGCCACTGTCCTCCACAGAAATGGAACAAAGGGCCAAAAAGTATGGAATCCGTGTGTATTCAGCGAAAATGTATTGGATGGATCCTGCCGCAGCACCACAGCATCAGCTGATTTTGGGTTACGGCAGCATGCATCCGTCTGAATTCGAGCCGGCACTTAGACTGCTTTATAAAGCATGGTGCATGGACCGTTGTTGAACAAAAATTTCATTTTCTGCTAAACACAAAAACATACTCTCTTTTATTATTGAAACTTGCTGCATAATTTATTTTGAATATTTAACTCAAACGTCATCAAAGAAAAATCTTAAATTGCAATAACAAATTGAACACTTTCACTAGATAAAGTTATTTACTGGTTGGAAGTGTAAATTCTGTCCAATTGTGCATCGAACAGTTCCTCAGGGGTCTGATAAGCTAATCGTTTCCTGGGCGTGGCGTTTATCTCATCGGCAAACATTAAGATTTGTTCGGCAGAAACGTCATTGATAGAGCAACCCTTTGGGATATATTTTCGTAGTATGCGATTGGTCCTCTCATTTACAGGTCGTTCCCAAGCAGAATAGGGATGAGCAAAGTAGATTGCCGTGCCTAGTTCTTCAAAGGCCGAAAATGCGGCAAACTCACTGCCATTGTCTGTGGTAATACTGCGAAATACCTGGGGGAATTTCTCGCCATACTGTTCCTTTAGCTGTTCCATGGCACTGGCAACACCGGTGGTTGTTTTGCCGTCAATCCGAATGGAAAGATAATAACCTGTCAGCCGCTCTACAATGGTAAATACAGCTGCCTCACCACTTCTTTTTCGGCCCAGTACCGTATCAGATTCCCAGTGTCCAAATGTGTTCCGCTCTGCTACCTCAGGTGGCCGCCAATCAATGGATTTCCCATTGATACGCTTAGAAAGCCGTGGTTTTCTGCGAGAATGCCTGCTTAATACCTCAGGGAGTTCAAATAGCGTGAGTGGTAATTCCCCCTTCCACAGCATGTTATACAGAGTTTTAGTACAGGGGATTTCCTTAACCGGAAAACGGTGTTCGCGCCGTGCCCGACCTACGCACTCATCAAAGGACCAATTATATTTGCGAACCTTTTTGACCATCCAACGAATGAAGTCAGAGTCCCCGGATACCGTTCTAGGGCGATGGCAGCGACTGCGATTCTCCTTGTATACTGCAGCTCCACGTTTGGCTGAGTAGCCGGGTTTGCGCCCACGGCCGGAGTATTCCGGCGTGCCACGCCGCAGCTCATAGCCTACGGTAGAAGGGCTGCAATTGATTGCACGAGCAATCTTTCGATTGCTAAATCCCATCTTCTTTAACTGTTGGATTGCGCCACGCTCTTCTGCTCTAAGATGCTGTCCTGTAGGTTTGTCAAACATATTGGACAGTATGGGAATGTAAAAATTCAGAAGGAGACAACCAATGAAGAGGACGCATCGGCATATTATTAGAGCGTCTTAAGTAGATGGAAAGTTGGTTTTCAAAATCAGTAAGGGAATAAAAACGATGTTTGTTGTAAAAGCGTTTTTGGTCTTCACGATGGCTGCGTTCCACTTTGCCATTGTGCCTTGGCGTATAAGGCCGGATTAGTTTGTGCCGGATATGCAGTTTGGCCGCGGTGGCCTCAAAGAGTGTCAGCAAGTGTTTCTTTGACGGAGAAAAACGGTTGGTAAATTCAAAGCCATTGTCAGTTTGTATGCATTCCACATGGACGCCGCGCCGAGCAAACCATTTGACAGCCCTTTTTAGAAAGTCAGCAGAAGAGTAAGTACTCTGTTCAGGGTATGCAGCCAGAAAACGCAGCCGAGAAAATTCATCAATGGCTGTGTACTGGAAAAGCCGAAGCTCAGGGTCGGCAATACAGCGTTTGGGCACAACCTTGACGTCGATTTGAACACGTTCTCCAGGATGCGTCATTTGCTCGTAAGGCTTAGGTTGGTACTTTTTCTTTGGCTTCGGTTCAGGAAAGATTCCCATCCGACGCATAACGCGGAATAGGCTTTCTGGACGCCGCGTATACCCTCGCTTTTTTAGCCGGTGCCACAGTTCAATCATACCCAGCTCTGGATTTCTGCGTCGCATATCACGAATCAGTTTTAACTCGGCAGGTGTATGCTGGTTTGGATGACTGTGGGGCTTTCTAGACCGGCACGCCAATGATTCCAGTGTACCGTCATACCTGGCTTTCCAAAAGTAGATAAAGGAACGGCTTTTGTTGTATTTTCGGCTCGCGCGGCTAACTCCGTACTTTTCAGCGTAAATCATTATGGATTGCCTAAACTTCATGTCTTGTGTTACACTATTCATGCAGGGATGGGCACTTCCTTTCGGTAAATTTGGTTGGGTAACTCTATTTTAACCGATGTGCCCATTCCTGTTTTTATTTTTTCTCAACTGTCCAATATGTATTGTAGTCCTACAGCATAACGGCAATTCGATCACTCATAGTCATGGCTTCTTCTTGATCATGGGTAACATAAATAAAAGTAATGCCAAGTTTTCTTTGCAGATGTTTTAACTCAATCTGCATTTGTTTGCGAAGCTTGAGATCCAACGCACCAAGTGGCTCATCCAAAAGCAAAACGCGAGGTTGATTAACAATCGCACGAGCTATGGCAACTCTTTGTTTCTGCCCACCGGAAAGCTGGCCCGGGTAACGTTTTTCATATCCTTCCAGTTGAACCATTTTCAAAACTTCATCGACCATGGAGGCAATTTTGCGTTTCGGTGTTTTTTTCATTTTCAAACCGAAAGCTATATTTTCATAAACTGTCATATGCGGAAACAGCGCATAACTTTGAAAAACAGTGTTTACATTTCGGTCAAAAGGCTCTTTGTTTTCAACTCTTTCACCTTCAACAAGTATTTCGCCATTTGTCTGATGTTCAAAGCCCGCAATCATACGGAGCGTTGTGGTCTTTCCACAGCCGGAAGGCCCTAAGATTGAAAGAAATTCCCCCTCTGCAACCGACATATTTAGGTCTTTTACAACATGGTTTTTGCCAAAATACTTATCCACATGATTAATTTCAACAATTTTCCTTTTATCTTGCATCGCCATTCCTCCTCATTTCAGATTTTCTGCCACCGGCTGCCGGTAAATCTATAAAAAAAGAACAGGTCGATTCAGCACTAAATCTCTGACATCATCGCCTGTTCTTATACTTATTATCTTAGCCGATTAAATGGCTACGCCTCCGCGCTCACCGGTACGTATGCGCATTGCTTCATCTACAGTGTAAACAAATACTTTACCATCACCAACACACCCACTTGAAATTTGCTCATTTAAATCAATCAAAACATCATTGACGCAGGTATCTTCCATAACTGCAATCACCATAATCTTCGGTATTAGGTTAATGTTTAGGTGCATTCCTTTATACCGGCTGATATCGCCTTTCTGATTTCCACAACCCATGACGCTCATAACTGTCATTCCGCCGATGTGATGCTTATTAAGGATTTCTTTCAATTTTTCCAGCTTTTCCGGACGAATAATAATCTCCAGTTTTTTCATCATGAATGCCCTCCTTATGTGTTCGCGGTATGCAATTTTATATTTAATAATATGCAAAATTAAACATTTTCATTGTATTATAGTATTTTGTAAAATGATGGAGTACAATAAAGTTCGCAATTTCATAAAGGTATAGAAAAGTCATTGGAACTCCGATAAAATGAATGGTGCTAAAGACATTCAAAAAAGGAGAGATACCCAATGACTCACAAAAAGAATACCACAGATTTGACAGAATTGCTACTAAAATGTATGGCGCAGCCGGATCCAATTGTAGGGCTACAATACATATTGGACAGTTGAGAAAAAATAAAAACAGAAATGGACACATCGGTTAAAATAAAGCTACACAAACCAAATCATACCGAAAGGAAGTGCCCATTTCTGCATGAATAGTGTAACACAAGACATGAAGTTTAGGCAATCCCTAATGATCTATGCTCAAAAGTACGGTGTTAGCCGTGCAAGCCGAAAATACAACAAAAGCCGTTCCTTTATCTATTTTTGGATGGCCCGGTATGACGGTACATTAGAATCGTTGGCTTGCCGGTCTAGGAGGCCTCACAGTCATCCAAACCAGCATACACCTGCCGAGTTAAAGCTGATTCGCGACATGCGGCGCAGAAATCCCGACCTCGGTATGATTGAACTATGGTCTCGGTTGAAAAAGCGGGGATACACACGATGTCCGGAAAGTCTGTTCCGTGTAATGCGCCGAATGGGAATGTTCCCAGAATCAAAACCAAAGAAGAAATATCAGCCAAAGCCATACGAGCAAATGACGCATCCCGGAGAGCGCATTCAAATCGATGTAACGGTAGTCCCCAAGCGCTGTATTGCCAACCCTGAGCTTCGGCTTTTCCAGTACACAGCTATTGATGAATTTTCTAGGCTGCGTTTTCTGGCAGCGTACCCTGAACAGAGTACTTACTCTTCTGCTGACTTTCTAAAACGAGCTGTCGAATGGTTTGCCCGGCGCGGCGTTCGTGTGGAATGCGTTCAAACTGACAACGGTTTTGAATTCAAAAACCGTTTCTCACCTTCCAAGAAACATCTGCTGACGTTGTTTGAGGCCACTGCCGCTAAACTTCATATCCGGCACAAGTTAATTCGTCCTTATACCCTTAGGCACAACGGTAAAGTGGTATGTTGGACAAACGTACACTGAGAATTTCACCTGTGTATCATAGGAGTTGGACTTATTATTCTTAATATCTTTTTTATTTATGGTAACTGCTCATACAGCGAATTTCTCTAATCTTACATTTTTACGCGCTTTCCACTGGATGTCCATTTTCCAGCCTTACCACTCTCTGGCAGTGTTCTATGATGTACGGATCATGGGAAACTATGATCACCGTTTTCCCTTCCTTATTGAACTGCAATAAAATTTGAAATATGGCATCGCGGTTACCCGCATCCAAGGAGCCAGTGGGTTCATCCGCTAAAATCAAATCGAAAGCACGTAAAAACCCCCTTGCAACGGAAACCCTTTGCTGTTCTCCTCCGGACAACTGATAGATTTTTTGAGAAAGTGGTAAAGATAAACCGACTTTTTCTAATGCTGCTCGTTTCAGCCGTTCTTTTTCCTTTTTGGATTGTTTAGACATAAGCAACGGAATTTCTAGGTTATAGGATATGCTTTTATCATCAACTAAAGCATAGTTTTGAAAGAGATAAAAGATTTTAGATTGTAACAAAACACGGCCCTTTTTGCTGTTTAGCTTTGGCTGCGGTTTATCAAATAAGTAGATTCGTCCTTCGTCGGGTTTTTCAAACATTCCAATAATATTTAGAATCGTACTTTTCCCGCTGCCGCTAGCACCGGCAATACACAGCATTTCACCGGGCTTCACACACAAGGAAAAATCATTTAATACTACATTTTCACCAAAACGCTTTTTTATATGATCAAGCTGGCATATATTTTCCATTTTTATTCTCCTTTCAAGGTATCGACTGCTCTGTGATTTTCTGTATGTAAAATAGTGATAATAGAAACAATTGCTTCCATAACCAAAAGCAGTAAACTAATTTCTATTAGATACATTAACTCCGCATTATGTGTAACGAAGGAATAAAACCAATAAGTGGCTACTGCCAAAACCGAGATACTCATGCTGATACCAATATATTTTCCAAATCTTTGGTACCACCGCCATCCAAATAATTTCTTAACAACAATGTCTTTCTTGTCACGGTCAAAAATAATAACCATATTTTGTATAATGGTGAAGAGTAAAATCGCCGCCATTGCCAAAGCAACCGTGAAGGCTTTACTCATCTCATTTTTTGCGTTTACTGCTTTTTCCATCATATATTGGTCTAATACCACAAGACGTCTCAGATTTTCTGCAACCCCGTACTTTTTCAGAACCGGCAAGATTGCTTGATAGGTCTCCTGTCCCGTACCGTTTAATTTCACTTTCAGCGCATCAGAATCTCCATTCCCGTTGACACATTCCCTGTCTGAAATGCAACTGTTTTCTTCCGTCATTACTTCTACTAGCACATTATTAAGAGTTCCTGCGGTTTCAGGAGAAACTTTGGAATTGAAAGAATATACATTCTGTCCATCCTGAATCCAAATAATTTTAATATTTTCGCCTTTGGATATATTTGCAGGAACATCATATACATCTCTGTCTATTTCATTTATCCCTTCACGGTAGGACTTAAAATAGTCCATCAGTTCTTTTTCTTGGTTTTGGTAGTGCTCCGGTACAAGTAAAATCCAGTTGGTCTCATTTTCAGAAATATTCACTGGTTTTCCATCGGTGTCAAGCAGCGGATATTTTTTTAAATAATTCGGGTTTACCTTCACAGAAGAATAATGCGGCTGTTTTAACTGCTGATTGAGATATTCCGGCTGGAAATCACTCGCATCTATAAATAACGCACCTTGTTGATTTAAAACAGGATACACATATTCGCCAATTTTTCCCTCTGCTTGATTCATCTCATCCATTGTTATAATACTTCCTGCTTGAAATGCGTCAAATATTCCATAAGAGCTTGCATCCTCCCACGCTTGATACGCAGTCATATTGGCCTGGTAATTTTTAAAAAATATATAAAAACCATGTCCTACCGTCAAAATTAGGAGGAGACTTAAAGCCTTCACTGCAAGATTTAAGAAAAAAACAGGATTGGAATTTGATTTTCCATTCAGATTTTGATGAACTTGGCAGGTATGGATATTAACGGTAATCATTCCAAGAAGTACGACTAACGTGAAAATGTATGCTCCAACCGAATTTTTCAAAATCCGCCAAACGTACGGCCATTCTTTTGTATAAAAACCGAGTGCCAGTGCGACAAAAACCAGTGTACCGGAAAATACCAGTAAGATATTTTTAAAAAGAATCCATAGAATTTTCCACGTTGGGGTGCCATACAGTTTTAAAACTGCAATCTGTTTATGCTCCCGGAACAAGGAATACAACAAAAAGGCAATCAACATCGTTATAAGAATGCCGTATTCAATTTGGTATATAGACTCATCCATTGTTGGAATATTAATAAGCAGTGAATCCCCCTCTAAATCGCTTTCAGGGATTTCTATCTGAAATTCTTTCATCAAATTTTTTTGTAAAATTTCCAGAAAAAATTTTTTATCCATACCGTCGGGTAGTTCTGCTTGATAACGTCCTGCTGTTTTCAGTTCTGAAAACACTTGGTAAAAAGGATAGATGGTGAGGTCTTCATGATACATATGCCCATATAATATTCCCGTCTGTTCCGCACTTGCAGTATCTCGTGTAGAAACAAACTTTTTGTTGTTACGGCTGCGGGTTTCTTCGGGGGTCAGTGGTGTTCCTCTGGTTAGTACAAATGTTTGATTATATGGGCTCTCATTAGTCAGCAAGATATATTTAACAATTTCAAGATAGTTATTGTCTCCGCGAACATATGTTCTAAATAAGTTTGCGTGTGTTTCTTCAGCAGTCTTCAGAAGAACAGAAAATAATTTATCAGAGTCCGATAACGCTTGATTATCCGGTATGGTAAATACTGTACAGTAAGTACTTTCATTATTTCTGATTTCCCGTATTTCCCGATTGGATTCAAGAAGATATCCAATGAATGCTTGAAAAATAACGGAAGCCACTAGTGTTAGATAAACCAGTTTCTTCATTTTTCACCCTGCTTTTCATGTGAATCAATTTGTACTTAATATAGTTTATAGCTGTAGAGAGAAAGCAGCAGCTCCACAAGCTACGAAACTGCTGTTTTTTAAAATGAGGAGATTTAAGCTTCAATCTATGACATTATAATAAGCATGTGAGGTATCTCCCCAGCCTCTAATTGCGCTGGAAAATGCTGTCTCGCCGGCTTTTGTCCATCCGCTATCGTTCTTATGTGCACCAATACTACAACTTGCTTTGTCTATCTTAAGTATTATGTAAATAATTTGAATAAACCTTTTTCTGGTTGATCTCTACAATGGAAGTACCGTAATCCCAAACGCCGCCGTCAACATTTACTGATGCAGCAAAAACGGGCACTACTGTCCTTAAAGCAAGCACACCGGTCAGTGCAAAAGAACTGATACGCTTTTTCATTTTTGTTGTCATGATAAATCCTTCAGTTAAAAGCCGTTTAGTTTTAAATTTCGTTCTTTTTAGCCCAATATACCCCCTTTTGATGGAGTATTGACTTTTTTTGATGTCTAATAGACATGCAATCAATTTACTTATATCATACAGTAAATCTTTTCCATATTCAATTCCTTTTACACGAAAAGCTTTTTTTTGTTCACAAAAAATTATTTTATTTTGATAACACTTATCAAAAGGCCCAAATTGCCATAAAAAAGCAACGTGGACCTTTGCAGTGACAGTTGTCAAATAAGTAAGAAAAATTCAAAATTTATTTATTGTCTTGATTAGAATTATAAATTATAATAATTACAAAATAGAAATTTAGCATGTAAAGATCTCTTTTCATGCGCTAAAAACGGATGTGTGTTGTCTCATGTGTATTAAAATATTGATCATAGATGATAATTTAGCCGATTGCAAAAAGTTGTCCACACAGCTGAAGAATTGGGCATGCCGTGCAAATTGTCACTTAAAAATAGATATAAAACATGACATTTCAATCGGCAATTGTTTAAAAAAAATCATCAATGAATACGATATCTTATTTTTAGAGATTGCACTGTCTTCTTTAAATGGAATGGAGTTAGCTCGGTTTATAAGGCGATATAACAAGCAAATCTCCATCGTTTTTTATACAAATCATAGTGAATTTGCAGGATCCGGTTATGATGTACAGGCAATGTATTTCATCGTAAAACCCTGTACGCAGACTAAGATAGATAATTGTATGAATCAATTGGATAAAAACAAATTGAAATTTCAATCTCAAAAAGTCATGATACAGACAAAGCAAATCGACATTTATGAGGACCGTGATATCGTTTATCTTGAAGCTGCTGGACATTATACTAAGCTCCATACATTAACGGATTGTATCAAATACCGTTTGCCATTTAAAAAAATCAATGATCAGTTACCCAAACCGCCCTTTTTTCATTGTTACCGTTCCTATACCGTTAATTTAAATTATGTGTGCGGAGTGAAAAACAAAGAAATCATTTTAATTGATAATCAGAAAGTTCTTTTAAGCAAGAAGCGCATGAAAGAATTAAACAACAGTCTGCTGCAATTACATAGAAGAAGCATAACATGAATGATTACGCTGTTTGGATTTTCCGGGAATGTCTTTTTGATTGTGAATAAATACTCCCCTATACTCTGTATGGCAATTTCGAATAAGAGGGTTTTAAAATAAGTTTTTTTCAATATGTAAGATCCCATAAAATTTTGTGTAAAAGCTAAATAACAGACTTGCTCTCAAAATTGCAGCAGTGCTTAGTGGTTAGTCTGTGCTCAACCTTGCTATGTGGCGGTTTCTAGCATTAGCACAACATGGAATATTTATTCCAAATGGCACTGATAAAACAGTCAAACATTGAAAAATATTCTGCCAACTAATTATCGGTATAAACTGACGGCATCGAATTATTTTGCAAAATTTTCTTGATATGACCACAAGTTAGAACGGTTTTACCCTAAAATATTCTCGAGGTGAAAACATGGTATCTTCATACAGTGCAAATAAAACATTTCGTATGTTGGATTTATTTGAGAAATTTAGTCGCGGAAATTTAATAAACACACAACAAATTGCAGATTATTATAATGTAACGAAAAAATCGATACACCGGGATATTGCAGATTTAAATGAATACTTTCGGCTGCACAACAGTTTAGAATGTAAAATTACATATTGCCCGAAAGAAAAGGGCTATCGTTTGCTAAATCGCTCCAATGGCTCCAATGTATTTCTTTCGGACAGTGATGTTTTTGCTCTCATAAAAGTCTTGTTAGAGTCAAGAGCATTTTCAGCCACAGAAATGAAAAGGGTCATAACGACTTTTTTAAGTCTGTGTGACGATAAGGAATCCATAAAAAAAGCAGTTCAAAATGAACTACATTATTATGTTCCGCCACAACATGGGAAAGATATCATCGATTTTATCTGGAAAATCTCTTTAAGCATTCAGCATTTCCAATATGCAGTGGTTACATATACACGTCAGGATGGAACTACAAAAAAGTACCGTTTGAAACCGCTTGGACTGATTTTTAGTGAATATTATTTTTACCTTATAGCAGACATTTGCGGTATAGAAAAAGATCAACCCGCGGTTTTCAGGGTCGATCGTTTTCAAAGCTATTCTGCAACGGAAGAACATTTTAACGTACCCTATAAAAATCGCTTTGAAGAAAGTGAGTTTCATAAACGGATTCAATTTATGTATCCGGGACAATTAATTCATCTTCAGTTTAAATTTTGGGGAGCTTCCCTTGAAGCAGTACTTGACCGTATCCCTACTGCGAAAGTTGTCGGGCATGATGGAGAAAAGGCAATTGTAGAAGCAGAAGTCTTTGACAGAGGAATCATCATGTGGCTTTTAAGTCAAAGGGAATTTCTTGAAGTGATAAAACCTGAAAAGCTTCGAAAAGAAATGAAAGAAACGTTAGAAAAAATGCTTCAAAACTATCAATAAATCAACTTGCCGAACAACTTTTCCAATGCATTAAGTGAGAAATACAATCTATCCTGAACACCTGAGCAGTGCAATCTGCTCAGGTAATTTTTTGCTGTTTTTACTTCATGCCCAGAATTTGTCCATTCAATTACCCTATACTATGTGCAGAAAAACGACAAAATTCTCAGATGATAAAAATCGGAATAAAACCGAAAGCGAACATTTTGTCGATTAAAAGGTGGGAAATGCAATGAATAATCAGTGGGGAATCTCCCAAAACAAACAGAAAGCGATATGGTATTACTACATTAACGGTAATAGTAGGGGGCCACTGACGAGTGCTGCCGTTGCACAACTATATGAAATAGGACTCCTCAAAGATAACACCTTACTTTGGAAGCAGGGATTCCCTGATTGGAAACCGATTTGGCAGTTTATAAAAGGCGGTCCCACTTTCATTCCTGCCACAACAAATCTAGCATATTCTCGTACATCATCTAAAGCAGCCATTCCGGTTATCATCATCACAATGATACTAATCTTAAGCTGTATTTTCGGTTATTTTCGATTTTTCGCCAAAACGCCTTTGGAGGGAGGCTGGCAAGGACAAAGCATCTTTGGAACAACCAGTGAAGTAATGTTATTTGATAATAGGAAATGTTGGATTTACGATGTGGGTGATGCACCGTGTTCAGGCAACTATCTAGCGATCAAAAACAATGATGGTTCTTATAAAGTAACGCTTTTTAAAAATAATCGATTTATGGTATTGTCTGTTTCTTTCGTAGATGATAATACCATTCAATTGAGTATACCAAACTTGAGCAATGTTGTTACAATGACCCGTATTGATAAGAGCACTGCCAAAAGCATGATGGGAATCGATTGAAAATTTTATATCTTTATATAAATATTTTTAAAAAGGGATGATGCAATCATGATTGAAAACACAAGACAAACAGGCTGGTATTATGAAATTAACGGTGAGAGAAGGGGACCGGTGTCTCAAAGCAGCATCATACAGCTTTATCACTCGGGAATTATTCAAAGAGAAACCTTAGTTTGGAAACAGGGATATCCCGACTGGCGTCCATTATCACAGTCTGGATTAATTAGTCAAAATGCGGCTGTGCCCCCTCCGGTATCTGGCAGCGCTGTTGACAACACAATTGTATGGTGGCTGGCGTTTATGCCAATTCTAGGTTCCATCATTGAATATATCGTTGCGGTTTCCATAGGAGTCGGTAGCGAATCACTTTGGTTTATTACACTCGGTCTGAATATATGGCTGTGCTCTCTCGATGAGAAAAAACTTAAAGCTGCCGGGTATAATACGCAAAAGATAGGATCAGCTTGGTTAATACCGGCATACCTGTTTAAAAGGGCCAAAATGCTCGGGCAAAGCAATGGATATGCAATCGTCTGGTGTATTACTTTTGCTATTCTTTTGTTTGCCTAATATAATAAGAATATTACATACAGGGATTTACCGAATGTGGAATTAAAACGGAAGAGATTTTCAAACAGGGGGATTATATTTTTTAAGGATCCATCTGGCTCATGAATTGAAGGATGGATCCTTTATTATCATACGAATATTATCATACGAACTCCGAGGCCGCCTAAAATTCTGTGTAAAAGCTGAATATGAGACTTTCTTTCAGACAAGATTGAGGGTAAGAAAATATAAGTCTGAAAGAAAGTCTTTTTGATGAGCAGAGTACCGGCAGAACTTTTAAGGGAGTATGTCAACAGCCAGAAATTCAGCAGCACTGCAGATATCATGGAAGCAATGAAACACATGTTCCGGGATGTTCTCCAGCAAGTGATTAAAAAGCAAATTGGAAGAAAAGTTAGGCTACGAAAAAATAAAAGACTGTCAAATGTTGATGAAACCGCGGGGTCGAAAAATTACAGAAACGGGTATTCCAAGAAGACCAAAACGCAGATTGGAGAGATTCCTGTAAAGATTCCCCGTGACCGTAATGGTGAATATGAACCGAAAATCAAAAAAATAGGTTAAATCTTATCCTTCCTGTGTAAAGAGCTAGGAAAACAACCAGGAAATTCTCTCCACATTTTACGCATACCCGGCTGAGATTTGGAAAATCATATATACAACAAATCTCATTGAGGGACTGAACCGCCAGTTTCCGAAGGATTACCAAAAATAAGACATCCTTTATGAATGACGATTCCTTGCGTAAAATGTTGTATTTGGCATCGAAAAAGATTGTCGAACATTGGACCTGCAGGTGTCGAAATTGGGACTTTGTTTTAATCAGTTAAATATCCTGTTTGCCGACCGAGCGGCAGGCTGATTGCCTCTGCAAATTAGAATTTCCCCAAAGCTGTTTTGACATTCGCGCTTGGCGCGAATACCTCGGCAGCTTTGAGGAATATGGATCAATCAGGAGCAAATCCAACCTTTTAATTTGCGCTGCAAATCAAAAAAACGCCTGAATTCTTATCTGAAAGAACTTTTAATTTACACAAAATATTACAGAGTGCCTTTTTACTCCTTAGCGGACTTTAAAAACCAACTTTCCAGCTACTTACACCGCTCTAATAATATACCGATGCGTCCTCTTCGTTGGTTGTCTCCTTCTGAATTTTTACATTCCCATACTGTCCAATATGTTTGACAAACCTACAAAGCGGGAATTTTCTTTGTCGTTTTGTATAGGACTACAATACATATTTTAAAAATTCAAATTATGTCATTGACAAATATCATTACATTCGTCAAGTATTTTGGGCCTTTGAAGCCGTTCGCAAGGAAGAACAGAAAAGGTTTAGCAAGACCCGAAGAATTTACTTTAAGCGCTCTCGAACCTTGCTGAACAAACGATATGAATTTCTCACTCCGGAGCAAAAACAACAGGTTAATATCATGCTTTATGCAAGCAACCGTTTGCTGACAGCCTACTCTCTTAAAGAACAGTTTTTCAAAGTTCTTGATTCCTCCGACAGTCAGTCCGCACGGACAGCGCTATCCCATTGGATTATGACCGCACAAAACAGTGGTCTTTCAAGATTTGTTGCTTGTGCAAATACCATGATTCGCTGGTCAAAAGGTATTCTGATAAGGGCCTGCGGACATTTTATTGGACTATAATTTTATTGGACTATATGGCTAATCCCATTTTGATTCTATATTCTGCTGGACTTAAATCTCCAAGAGATATTTTGATTCTCGCATCCCGATACCATACCATATAAGCTTCAATCTGCTGCATAAAATCCTCTACTGTGATACCTTGCCAAAAACGGCCGTAGAACATCTCATTCTTCATCCTTCCAAAAAAACCTTCACAGGCTGAATTGTCCGGTGAACACCCTTTTGAGACATTGATCTGATCAATCCTGCCTTACGGGTTCGATCTATCCAGCCCGGCCATCGGTAATGACAGCCTCGATCTGAATGAATAATCGGATGCACATCTTGAGGAAGTGCACTAATTGCACGATCAAGCATACTATTCACCAATTGTGCGTCTGGTTTACAGCTAATGTTCCATGCTACCGGCATACCATCATAGCAGTCAATAATAGGAGACAAATATACTTTTCCTGCTGGAATTGAGAACTCCGTCACATCAGTCAACCACTTCTGATTTGGCTTGTCAGCTCTGAAATTTCTTCAAATCACATTGGGTACTTCAGGGCTAATTTCTCCTTTGTAAGAGCAGTACTTCCTTGCTCTTCTGCCTTTCACAACCAAGCCATTTTCACGCATAATTTGACGTATCACCTTTTCGGATAGGGTATAGCCCTCTCGGTTCAATACTATTTTAATTCTACGATATCCATATCTTTCCTTATTGTTGTGGAATATGGTCGCAACAGCTTGATAATCATCTTTATGCTTCTTTGCAAAACTGACACGTTTGTTTTGATAGTAATAGCTGCTCTTTGCCAGTTTGAGTTTTTTTATCAATACAGGCAGTGGATACTTCTCTTTTAAGGCATCAACAATTACTGCCTTCTCCCTGTTGTTCAAGGGACTCTTGTTGACGCCGGGGTCTTTTTTTAGCACATCAATTTGTACATCTTCTCCCAGCTCAAAGCAACGGTGTAGAATCTCAAGTTTTCATTCTATTGGTGGATGGCGAAGGTGCTCTGGTGTATGATATCCACAAAAGGTGCATCGGTCTTCCGGCAACATTCATTTTCGATTGATCCAATTGTATAGCGTTTGCCTGCGTGCCGGATATCCCCAAATCGTTATTGTTTTTGTTACCGATTTCGTTTCTTCATAAACCTCCAGGGCTTTGCGATATTGTGCTAGTGTCAAGGGAAGTTCGCAATTTCGGGACTCCGAAAAATGAATTAGGCTACGTTTAACAGTGAAAGAATGGATTTCGGGTTTAAGTATGCTCTGGAAACAGACCAGTCTTCCGCATATTCCATCAGACATGTTGTTACCAGCCGTAGGTAGGAATCCGGATTAGGAAATATTCCGACTACACTGGTTCTGCGGCGGATTTCCTTGTTCAGTCGTTCCAACATATTGGTCGAGGAAATTTTGCGGGCGTCGAGTTCCGGAAAGGCGTAGAAAGCTAGAGAATCTTCCAGCCCATCTTGCAGAAGCTCAATTGCTTTTGGAAAGCGTTTTCCATACTGTTCTGATATTTGCTCTGCGCGTTGTCTAGCTATTTTAGCGGAAGGTGCTAACCAAATTTCTTTTAACTGAGCCGCAAAGGATTCTTTTTCCTTCTGGGGTACATGAGCCAAAATATTTCGCATAAAATGGACTTTGCACCGTTGCCAAGAGGCTCCCGGAAAACTCTCACGGATGGCTGCAATCAGCCCTTTATTTGCGTCTGAAATCACCAGGAGCGGTATTTTCAGACCACGATCGAGAAGACTTTGAAACAATTGAGAATAACTTTCTTTGGATTCATCGAGCATTGGCTCCACGGCGAGGATATCCCTATGCCCCTGTTCATTGACGCCGCAAACTACCATCACAGCCATGCTGACGACCCGGCCATCCATACGAATTTTTTCATACAGTGCATCTGTCCAAATGACAGGATAGCGACCCGTCAGAGGCCGGCTGCGGAAGTACTGCACCTGCTCGTTAAGGCCTTTCGTCATTTCACTGACTTGACTGCGAGAAAGATTTTCAATTCCAAGACTGCGAGCTAGTTTCTCCATCTTTCGCGTAGATACACCCTGCACAAACGCTTCTTGAACCACTTGAATCAGCGCTGCTTCACTGCGCTTGCGTTCTGTTACGAAAAACGGGATATAGCCCTGATTTCGGAGTTTTGGTACCATCAGATACATCGTCCCCATACGAGTATCCAATCGACGTGGCCGATAGCCGCAGCGGTAATCACGGCGGGACGGATTGTGTGTATTCTTTTCTGCGCCAACGATACCGGAGACCTCTGCTTCCATTAGACGGGTACACAGCCATTCCAGCATTGACAGCATTGGATCCGGCTGCGCCATACATTTTAGTAGCAATTCTGTCAAATCTGTGGTATTCTTTTTTTGAGTCATTGGGTATCTCTCCTTCTTTGAATGTCTTATCACCATTCATTTTATCGGAGTCCCAATGACTTTTCTATGCCTTTATGAAATTGCGAACTTTATTGTACTCTATCGATATTGTTCCTCTGAATACATCCTCTATCTCCTTTCTGAGTGTATTCAGTCCAACTTTTTGTCCGCACCCCCCATCAAATATTTTGGAACAGTATTTAAAAAAATATATTGGTGCAGTCCAAGAGAATATCTTGCTGAGATTAAAGGACTCTAATAAAAGAACTCATCCGATGCATAAAAGCAAAGGATGAGTTCTTCTTATGATACTGCATAAAGCAGTTACATTTTTTCCACGTTGCTTTGGTAATACTCCTGCAAAAGGGTGCGTACTTCTGCTGCATTTCGGCAGCGGTCAGCTTGCTCTGCGAGTTTTCGACAGTCTTCGGTATTCAGCCGGCTGATGATATATTTTGACTTTGCCATGGAGCCAGCAGCCATACTGAGCTCGGAAAGGCCAAGCCCCACAAGCAGGGGAACAGCGAGCGGATCACCTGCCATTGCACCGCACATTCCAACCGGAATTTTTTCAGTGTATGCTGCATCCGCAGCTCTGCGGATCAGTCGTATGACAGCGGGATCAAAATAATTGTACAGATAAGAAACCTTTTCGTTGCCCCTGTCGACTGCCAGAGTATACTGAGTCAAATCATTTGTTCCAATGCTGAAAAAGTCCGCGTCCTTTGCCAGCACATCGGCCATCAGCGCGGCGGACGGTACCTCTATCATAATGCCGGCGCGGATGGATTCATCAAATGATTCACCTTTTTCACGCAGCTGTTTTTTCGCTTCTTCCAAAAGTGCTTTGGCAGCGGAAAGTTCCTGTGTTCCTGAAATCATTGGAAACATAATTGCCAGTTTCCCAAAAGCGGACGCCCTTAGAATTGCCCGAAGCTGAGTTAAAAAGATTTCTTTTCTATCTAGGCAATAGCGGATTGCCCGATACCCTAAAAACGGATTTTCTTCTTTTCCTATTCCCAAATATGCAATTTCCTTGTCTCCGCCGACATCCAGCGTGCGCACAATGACTTCTTTCGTTCCGTAACATTCGGCGACTCTTTTGTATACCTCGAACTGAGCATTTTCATCCGGAAGCGTTTCTCTGGAAAGATAGATTTGCTCAGTGCGGAATAGTCCGACGGCTTGGGCGCCCTTTTTCAGAGCATCTTCCGCGTCAGCAACAGAACCGATATTAGCGGCTACGATTATTTTCTTTCCGTCCAGTGTTTCTGCATTTCGGAATGTAAACTGACCATAAAGCTCTGCCTGTTTCTGTTCTTTTTCTATTTTGGCCTGATATTCGCTCATGGTATCCGGTTCCGGGGATGCGATGCAGATGCCTTTATCTCCGTCTAGGATGATTGTTTCACCGTCCGTTACTCCATCCATGATTTCATGAACGCCCACAACTGCAGGGATAGCCAGTGAATTTGCAAAGACGGATGTGTGCGAGGTTTTTCCGCCTTTTTCAGTGGCAAAAGCGAGAATCATTTCACGGTTCAGTTGGACCGTATCGGACGGGGATAAGTCCTCCGCAATCAAAATTACGGGCTGGTTGATTTCTGACAGATCCGCGGATTTTACCCCAGAAAGATGTTTTAGCAGTCGGGTACCTGCGTCGCGCACATCCGTGGCACGCTCACGCATATAGCTGTTGTCCATTCCTTCAAAGACGGCAGCATATTGATTGGTAATCTCCTGCACCGCTTTTTCTGCCGAATATAGCTTGTCATGTATCATTTTTTTCATTTGGGGGCAATATGCAGGATCTGTTAAAAAGGTTTTTTGCCCTTTGATTATCGCAGCTTTTTCGCTTCCCAAAGTTTTTGAGGCACGTTCAATTAATCCATCAATTTCTAACATGGCTTGGTTAATAGCATGCTCTAAACGATTGATTTCAGATTCAATTTGATCTTTTTGTATGTTTTTGTCTGTGTCCGGTTTCTGCGAGCTGCGGTAAATAAATGCATTTCCGACCCGAATTCCGCTGGACACACCGATTCCATGATAAATTCTCTCTGCCATTTTTTCACTCTCCGGTTGGGGTTTCATGCGCAAGATTGAAAACTATTCCCCAAAATTTGTGCGGAACAGTTCTTCTATTACCTCCATTGCTGCGGATTCATCTTTCCCGTTTATCTCAATTGTCACCGTTTGACCGTTATTTAGTCCAAGACTCATCAGACCCAAAAGGCTTTTGCCGTCCGCTTCGGCACCATCCTCTTTTTTTATTTTCACTTCGCTTTCAAACGGCGTCATTTTTTCCACCATTACCTGTGCGGGTCTAAGGTGAAAACCGTACTTACTGTTAATGATAAATTGTTTGCTCAGCATCGTATTCCTCATCCTTTCATTATAGTCTTTTGAGATAGTCCTTCGAGTTTATGAGCGGCAGGAATCTTATTTTCCTGCTGTAATTTCTCTATACTGTTCAGCAATTTCCTTTATATGTGTATCATTTTTTTCCAATCCAGTAAACTGCTCAATGGTATTTTCAATGCCGTTTTCCTGTATGCTCTGCTGAATTTTCACCGCACTGGGATCATCAGCAAAGTCATAGGCAAAGCCGGCTGCAATTGCATAAACAATTCCGCTGCATTCGATTCCGTGACGTTCACACATCAGCAGGGGAGAGACCAGCCTGTCATTGTGAGAAAGTTTTCGGATTGGATCTCTCCCAACGCGGGTCAGCTCATCATGCAGGAATGGATTTTGGAATCTGGCAATCAGTTTTTCGGCGTATTGCTTTAAAGAAGTTTCCTCCATGGAGTACTCCGAATGGAGTGCCTGTGAGGCCTGTGAATGGAATTTTTGAACAGCCTCTAGAATTTGTGGGTCCTGAATTGCCTCATGTACAAATTGATAATGCTTTCTAAAACCTGTATAAGAAATCAATGCATGAGCACCGTTGAGCAGAAAAATTTTCCGCTTTAAATACGGCGCCAAATTCTCTACATAATTTGCACCAAAAATTTTGCTGTTGGCTTTCACTTTGTCTTTTTCAATGTCCCATTCATAAAAGTCTTCGACTGCAACATCAATCGGCGATTCTTTTTGTATGGACGTATTTGGGACAATTCTGTCCACTGCGCAATTTGGAAAACCGACTTTTTCATTTAAATAGCTTAGAAAATCGTCTGGCATGTTTTCCTCAACCGATTCCCTGAGGAGATCGGTGGCAAACAAAGCGTTCTCGCAGGCGATTACATCCAAAGGCTGTTCCGGATTCCGGCGCCGGCGCTCCTGAAGCGCTCTTTGCAGAACTTTGCCGGTCTCTTTTAAGTGGTTTGCACCAATGGAAAAGGTGATCAAGTCTGCATCTTCCACGGCTTTGTTTAGCCCGGCTTCATCCTTAAGTCCGACCGCACGAATGGAGCTGATGGTTTCTTCCTTTTTTTCCGTGCCGAGAGAAATCACTTTGTATGCTCCAAGACGGTTGATATTGTTGACCAGTTCTTCGGAAATATCTACAAAAGTAAGCTGATATCCGGACTGCGAAAGCAAATATCCGATAAATCCCCTTCCAATATTGCCTGCGCCAAAATGAACTGCTTTCATTACATAACACCTTCTTCAATAATTGATAGAATCTCTTGCGCAGAATCAGCGTATCTAAGGCGCTCAACATTTTTCTGATCCTGTACAGTCAATGCAATTTTTGTCAATATTTCAAGATGTTCATCACCCTTGCCGGCAATTCCAATCACGAGATAGGCTGTGTTTCCATTGCCAAAATCAACGCCGTCCGGATATTGGACGATAACAATGCCAGTTTCTAAAATTTCGTCTTTATATTCGTTAACTCCGTGGGGAATCGCAATTCCGTTGCCAATGTAGGTCGTAAACTTATTTTCCCGTTCTTTCATGCCGTCAATATATTTAGGAGTGACATAACCGCTGTTGACCAGCATGTTTCCCACCCGTTCGATAGCTTCTTGCTTTGTTTCGGTTTTTTGATTTAAAATAATATTTTCTAATTTCAAAACTTCTTTTGACATGTATTAATCACCTTTCTTCTTTAGTTTCTTTTAATAAATTGTCAAAGATATTACGCAATTGTTCCAAATTGCTTTTCCGCAGCTTTTCTGTAAAGCTTTTGTCTTCTATTAGATGAATGCTGATATTTCCCATTTTTTCAAGCACTATGGAGTTTTCACTGCTGCGGGCCAGCATCAGAAGATAAGTATCAACCGGTTCCTGAACAAACCCTGTTCCTTTCATTATAATTTCACCGCTGAGTCGGTAAATGCCAATAAAGGGATGAAGAACCGCATCGGAGCGTATATGCAAAAGAGAGACGCGTGTTCCCGGGATTACCACACTTCCGATTTTTTCTCGTTTAGCAATCAGAGTGCAAACTTTTTGCCAGTTTAAAGTAATCCCTCGTCTGTACAGTCCGAAGGAAATCCTTTCAATAATGGACTGGAAAGGCTCCGCCGGGATAGTTTCCAACCATAAATTTTTAACCATTTGGTCAATTAAGGCGACTTCGTTCGACTGAACGAACGCTGAACGATTCGGTGGCACGCGAGTCTCATTTTTGTCTGCATGCTGTTTTCGAATCATTGCAATATGGTTGTGAATCTTGGCAATATCGTCATCGCTCAGAAATGGTGACACGACCAATACGTTTTCATGCTTCTGCGGATGGTCTAATTCCACAGTGGAGAGAATCAAATCGTATTTGGCGCCGTTTGTTTCCGACCAATCTTTTAGGGACGCTATGTCAATATGGTCAATATCCCGAATAACGTTTTGCACCTTATTGCGCAGAATGCGGGAAGCAAATAATCCGTTCGGGCAGACAATCAAAATAGAAATGTTATTGTTAAAGCGCTCCCTCGTTTCCAAGGCAGCACCGATATTCATCGTGATAAAGCCAATCTCATCTAAGGACAGGCGGATATTGTACTTGGAAAAAACCAGTTTGCATGCATTTTCAACGGCCTTAAATAAAGTTTCATAATGTTCCTGTATTTGGTTAAGAAGGGAATTTTTTATCTGGATACCCATGTTTATTCGGAAAATGGCTAGGCTGAAATAGTTAGAAAGGCTAGAAATCAACTGGCTGTCTTTATTAATGTTTGTACCCAGAATTTTCCCGGTTTCATACAAGACTTCTTCGGCAAGACTGTTCATGGTCACATCCAGACCTGCCGATTTTTGATTTGCACCATACAGAAAACTGGTTGGTAAATGGATGGATATATATGCGATTTCGCTTTCTTTTACCGGTATATTTTGACTTTGTAAAAACTGTTTTAGCTTCTCAGCAAAATGAAAGCTGTTCGCTGAAACCGCTTCCCGGATAAATTCGTCAGGAAGAGTAATTGGATGCCCGTCGATGGTCTTTCTCAATGAAATCATTGTGTGAAAAAGAAAGGTTAAATATGGCACATCGTCAATTTTGCCTTCCGGGAGCAGGTTTGTAATTTCCTTTGATAATTTCAAAATCCGGTCACCGAACAAAAGCCTGAAAAACGAATGAAGCACAGGATCTTTCTTCGTTTCGTAAATATAAGGCAAAAGTTCTTCGACCGGCTTATATTCGTAGATTAAAGTGACAAGCGCGTTGCGCTTGTTCCAATCGGAACCCTCTATTTTGATTCCGTATCTTCTTTTCCGATTTAATGTAAGATTTTTTCCCTCAAGCCAATGTTCAATATTATCCACGTACAAACTGATAGTTGCCTCTGCAACATTTAGCTGATAACTAAAAAAAGCGGATTTATAGGGTGTATCTGCCAAAAGCAGTTGAGCCGTAATAAATAGCGTTCTTTGTTTCGGCGTAAGCAAAAGACGCTTTGGAGTGTCGCCCATAATTTGTTTTAATTCTTCTACCTGTTTTTGGGTGGCATGAAGCACCAAATCAGATTTTTTAACAGAAATTTTTATTTGTCGCTCTTTTAGCATGTCGTTGATGGATGCAATCTCTCGAAAGATAGTCCGATGGCTGACTTCCATCAATTTAGCAAGCGTGTTAAATTCCACCTTGCCGGAGTCTAGCAGCATGCTCAGTATGAATCTTTGTCTTGTGGAAAGTTTCTCCGTATTTATCACCTCCGGCTTTGTCGCAATCGGCCGGTTTGCAGTTTGAACAGTAAAAAATGGAGGGCTTCGGCACGGGTGCTTCGTGCCGAGCCCCGGTTAATTTTCAGTTAACTTGAGTGTTCCGTGTTAGAGTTTGCCTTCAGCGTAGAAATATACCGGTCGTAAGTAGCACTGTCTAAGAAATTATTAACTGTGATAATTTGTGCGTTCGGCACGACACTCCTCGCACGTTCGACAAGACTTTCTTGTGTGAAAACTACTTCAGCATTTGCTGGAATTTCGTTTACAGGTGAGTGATGAACAGGAATATCAAGGCCCGCATCTTTTAATTTCTTCTTCAGAATGGTTTCGCCCATGGCGGAGGAACCCATACCTGCATCGCAGGCAAAAATAATCAAGCTGGGCATTTTACCGGAGACGTTCTGTGCAGCCGGCTGACTGGCGGCGTTTTGTTTGCTTTCCGCTTTCATCTGGCTGACAGCTTGCTGCGCCTGTGCAAAGGAATCGTCGTTCTCATCACCAACATTGGAACGTTTGAGAATTGCAGATGCGACGAGGAACGATACAATTGCACCGGTTGCAATTCCGGCAAGAACCGGTAAATAACCGCCTTTCGGGCACATTGCAAGTTCTGCAAGGATACTTCCGGGTGAAGGTGAAGCAACAAGACCTGCTCCCGTAATGACAAAAATGAAATCAGCGGAGATTCCGCCTAAGATGACGGCAATCAACAGCAGCGGATTCATTAGAATATAGGGGAAATAAATTTCATGGATTCCGCCGAAGAAATGAATGATAACAGCACCGGGTGCGGAACTTTTCGCATTGCCCTTTCCAAAAGCCCAGTAGGCCAGCAATATACCCAAGCCGGGGCCCGGATCTGTTTCAAGCAGGAAGAAAATGGACTGACCGAATTCCTTTACCTGTGCAATTCCAACCGGATCGAAAATGCCGTGATTGATTGCGTTGTTAAGGAACAAAATTTTGCCGGGTTCCACCAGTATAGCAATCAGCGGCAAAAGTTTTACTTCCGTAATCCATTGTGCCGCATTGCCCAGCGCTGTTGTCAATGCACTGACTGCAGGACCGATTGCGAGGTAGCCAAGAATGGAGATTATGGCTCCGAGAATGCCGGCGGAAAATGTGTTGACCAGCATTTCAAAACCTGCTTTAATTTTACCTTCAACCAATCCGTCAAATTTTTTAATGACATATGCGCCAAGCGGTCCCATGATCATAGCGCCCAGAAACATTGTTACGGAAGAACCAATGATCACGCCCATAGTGGCAATAGCGCCTATCACGGCACCGCGCTTTCCATAAACCATATTACCGCCGGTATAACCAATTAGAAGGGGCAGCAGATAGGTAATAGTTGGCCCGACCAATTCATTGAGTGATTCGTTTGGGATCCAACCCGTAGGTATAAAGAGAGCCGTTAAAAGACCCCATGCAATAAATGCACCTATGTTTGGCATAACCATTCCGGCAAGAAACCCGCCAAACTTTTGTATCCCGGCTTTTGCTCCGGGTTTCTTACGGGAAGATCCTGCACTTGTTGCAGTAACCACTAAAACTCCTCCTTTATGTTATGGCATTTTATGAATAATAACGGTTTAGTTTAAATATATCATTACTCTTATTTTTATACAACAATATTTACTTTGAAACTGTCCGGCAAAATTTGTGACAAATTTGATAGTACTGTTCCCATTCTTACTGCGAATCATGTATGCATCTTGTCATGATAGGCAAGCGGATGCATTTTTGTACACTAACGGCGCAAAAAAGTACTGATAAATACTGTGCTCTGTACATTTTAGGAACAATTTTGCTTGAAAATGTTATTGTGGTATTGTATGATATGTCAAGGCTTTCAAAACAAAAAAGTCAAGCGCCAGGACTCGCGCGAAAGGAAATTTGCACGCGAGTTGACGAGGACAAGGAGAATCGAAGATTCGGCGGATGCCTTGCGGTATGGTACTACCGTAAAATATTGACGAAAAACAAAAAGCGATTTTTGAACAAAGTCAATAGGGTACCTTGAAAGCCTGAAACTTTTTTATGAAAGGCAGGCAAAAACATGTGCGGAATTGTTGGTTACATCGGTGAACAGGAGGTGCAGCCCATCTTACTGAGCGGACTGCGGCAGCTGGAATACCGTGGGTATGACTCTGCAGGAATCGCAATACTCAATAACAAGGGAGAAATGGGCGTTGCGAAAAGTCAGGGGCGTCTGGCAAATCTTGAAGAAAAGCTGAAACAAACCACCCTATCCGGCACAGTCGGCATTGGCCACACACGCTGGGCAACGCACGGGGAACCTTCGGAAACGAACTGCCATCCCCATATTAATGGGAAAAAGACAATTAGCGTTGTTCATAACGGAATTATTGAAAATTATCTGCACCTGAGAGAATTTCTAAAAGGAAAGGGATATCATTTTTATTCTGAAACGGATACGGAAGTGATTCCAAACCTGATTGATTACTACTACAAAGGCAATCTGCTGGATGCAGTGACGCAAGCGGTTTCTAAGCTGGAAGGCAGTTATGCACTGGGTGTGCTGTCTGTTTACGAGCCGGATAAAATTATCGCAGTGCGGAAAGACAGCCCACTCGTGATTGGCATCGGCGATGGAGAAAACTTCATTGCATCGGATGTTCCCGCGGTTTTGAACTATACGAGGGATTTTATTTATCCGGAAGATAAGGAAATCGCCGTTATTCAAAAAGATTCGGTTGCGGTATATACGCCGGAAGGCGAAAAGACGGAAAAGCCGGTCAAACACATCACATGGAGCGCGGATGCTGCCGAAAAGGGCGGCTACGAGCATTTTATGCTCAAGGAAATCTGCGAACAGCCGGGAGCTATTAAAGCAACCATGACCTCCCGTATTCTGCCCGGTGAACCCGTTAAACTCGACGATATCACATTTACGGAACAAGAAATCAAAGACATTGAAAAAATTTACATTGTGGCCTGCGGTACTGCGTATCATGCAGGGATTGTGGGGAAATACGTCATTGAGAAAATGGCAAGAATCCCTGTGGAAGTTGATATTGCTTCGGAATTTCGCTACCGCAATCCGCTGATGACCGATAAGACCCTGCTGATTGTTGTCAGCCAGTCCGGTGAGACGGCGGATACGCTGGCAGCTTTGAGAGAAGCAAAAAGCAAGGGCGTGAAAGTACTCGCCATTACAAATGTTGTCGGCAGCTCCATTTCTCGTGAAGCGGATTATGTTCTGTATACATGGGCCGGTCCGGAAATTGCGGTTGCGTCCACCAAAGCATACACAACTCAGTTAGTTATCATGTACATTTTAGCCTTGTATTTTGCGCAGCATCGGGGCACCATGACCGGAGAGGAAATCGAGGCGGTGAAAAACGACTTGTTAACCCTTCCGCAAAAAGCGGAAAAGATGCTGGAACACCGCGAAACGCTGCAAAAATTTGCGGCAAACAACTATATGCATAGAAATATGTTTTTCCTCGGCAGAGGCATTGATTATGCTGTAGCAATGGAAGGAGCTCTGAAACTCAAGGAAATTTCCTATATCCATTCGGAGGCCTATGCCGGCGGGGAGCTAAAGCATGGGACAATCGCACTGATTGAGGACGGAACTGTCGTGATTGCTCTGGCAACGCAAAGCGGCCTGTATGACAAAATGGTCAGCAACATTCGGGAAGTTACCACCAGAGGAGCAAAAGTTCTCGCTTTAACAACCGAGGGCAACACCGGCATAGAACAGGTAGTCGATTCGGTGCTCTACTTGCCAAATGTGACGGATATTTTAATTCCGGTTCTTTCCGTAATTCCCCTTCAGCTTTTGGCATACTATACCGCTGTGCAAAAAGGCTGTGACGTGGATAAACCGAGAAATCTTGCAAAATCCGTTACAGTTGAGTAATTAAAACGCTGTTTACAGTTTTTTACAGAAAAAGAGTCCATGCGTCAGTCAGATTGATGGCACATGGACTTTTCGTTTCCCTTTTTACATATGTTCCTCGTAATAAATCGTTGAAAAAAGATCCAAAAATATCATAATGTAAAACGATATTGCAAAACCAATTCCGATACCCATGAATAGGCTGTCATCTAACCTTGATCCCACACCAAAGCATATCAGCATGGCCGTAAAACAGATTTCTCGTGTTATTTTAAATGCTTTGCTTGCTGATGTAAGTGTATACACATAAAAAACTCATGTCAAAACCCAACACCCCTCAACCCCTTGTCCCATCTATCCTTAACCCTATTTCCCCAATTCTTTCCAGATAAAAAAGTCATGTCAAAAATCACCCATTTCCCTTACACCTATCTCCTATTTTCTTCCTATTTTTAGCCTCATTTTAGATAAAAAAGTCGTGTCAGAAATAGGGATAAGTTAAAAGGAAAAAGGGGAAAGTTTTAGTCAATATCTTTCATCAATATTCCTTTCAAACCCTTTAAAATCAATACTTTTAGCCTTATTCCTTTTTCCTTGAGCCTAAAAAAGCCATGCAGCAATTCAGGATTTCTCCTGCATTTACAGCATGGCTTTTAACACAACTTTTTTATTTTTAACACGACTTTTTTATTCGTGACACGAGTTTTTTTGGGGCATACATAGTAGGAATATGTTCTAAGGATTCAAGGGTTCAAGGATTCCTCTTTTACAATACTATCTAATTAATGTGCTGTTTATTATGCTTCGTAAATTCCAATAAAATCAATAAATTTATCTAGCATACATACTGCTTCTTTTATACTATCTAATGAACTACTTACAATTGTCTTGAGATAATTGATAATATTATCTATATGAAATTCAATGCTTTCTTGACAACCATTATCTACTCCGCCATCTTCATCAAATTCTATACCCCCATATGATATTTCTATGTACCCCTCTGCCTGAACTACAGAATTTTTTAGTATTTTTAATTCGATTGTATCTTGTCCAAAACTCTCAGGATTAAAATATCCCTCAGCATTTAATTGAATTCGATTATTTTGAAAATCTCTTATATCCAGCAAAGTTTCTAGGTCAAAATAGTCCTTTATTTCGTAATTATCATAGATTTGATGCAACAAGTCTATATCTACAACATAAGTATTTATGAACTCTAATATTTCATGAACTATTTTGCGTTCATCATCATTCTTATTTAAGTTTATCGTTAAGAATCCTGACTTCTTATTAAAATTATCTACTAGAGATAATAAGTTTTCAACGCATGTATGCATTAAGTTATCTTCTAAATCATAATATTTATTAATATATTCATCTATCCTAGAAATAACATGCTCATATTCATTTATTGCTTGCTTTAAATCTTCTATTGGACCACTTTCATTTACCCATTCAACAATGCTATCATCTGATGGTAAACTAGACAATCCTACAGAATTTCTAGCCATATTTTCGATATCGGTTTCCCATGCCTCTCTCTCTGCTTCTTCCTCTGCTAAAGTATCTAAAAATAATGATTCAAGTTCATCTACACTTTCTAATTCTTCTTTAAAATTATCCATCAGAGTCTTATAAAACCGCAAACTATATTTCACTTGTTTATCTAATCCATTATTAATAAGACTTTCTAAAATATGTGGATGAATCTCCGCCTTATTTTCTTTAGATTTAGAAAAATCTTTATAATTTTTCGTAATGAAGTAAATTTCATCTTCATCTCTTAACTCTATAAATTTCTCTATATTTATAAGTGTTTCTAAAATTAAAGCATCTGCAAAAGATTCTTTCCCTTTAATGTGAAAAGGGCAAAGTTTATAAATCATTCTTTTATTGACATTGAATATTAACTCTTGGGTTTCATCTATTAAAATATTATTTTTATTACTGAATATTTTTTCCAATTTATCCTTGAACTCATTTTTATAATTAAGATTATTCTTTTCGAATTCATCTAAAACTTGATTAACAGTTTTAGATAACATTTTCACCTTAGCATCGAAATTCTGTACATCTTCTGTATTGCTAATCCAATACATACCTTCAACACTATTTTTCAAACTTTTTAAATTCTCTCCCACCTTATCAATTTCATCTTCTAAATGTCTTTTTACTTCTGTTATGACGATTTTAGGTATTATTAATTTCACTTGGTCAAACTCTAGTAATTTTAATAAATAGTCATAAGACTTTGGAGGATTTTCTTTATTTCTATATACGACCATATCTAGATATATATTGGTATCCAAAAATAAGAATTTCATTTTCTAATATCACCAACCAATTTCAAAATATCAAATTAGATAACCCTTATAAAATCTATTCTAATATAAATATACAGAATTTCTTTCCTTTATCTGTCAAACGATTTCTCAGATGATTAATGCCTTGGTCTGTCATCATAGTTTTGTAATTACGTGTAATATCTTTTATAAGCCTATCATTTTCTAGTTTTGCGGCAACATCAATAATCGATGTTTCATCCCAATTAGGCAACAACTTATTCATAATCTGACTTATTGATGTTGAAAATCCTCCACCCTTACCAACTAGATTCCCGTTTTCTTCATCATATTTTAGTGGGTCTTTTAATATCTTTAATAGAAGTATATGTTCAGGTCTCATTCCATCTAGTAGAGAAATAAACTCCTCCATCTCATCATAACTTATATCTTTTGATGTCATGGAATTAGTCAATATCTTCCTATACGCCTCTCTTTTTTCTTCTTGTCTTGTCAAAACTATTTTCCTTGCAGTTAACTCGAAAATATCATAAAAATCTTCTTTTGAAACAAACTCTTCATTTATTAAATCTCGGCTATTCTCTAAATCTTTGCTAATCCCTTCAAGAAATTCAATAAATCTTCTCTCTTTCCTGCCTGAAAAATAGTCACCTAGTAAAGAAGACAATGGTCCGCCTAATACAGGCACTGCTGAAATCAATGCTTTTAACACAGATTCTCCAATTGTTTTAACATTTGATTCAACAAGTTCATTAGTGTTTTCCATAAAAATACCCCTTTTATTTTTTAAATTTGATAATAAATAATCTTTATACTATATATTTCGTCAAAAACAAATAATTTCCTTTATATTACATATTTAAATGTTAATATACGTATACTTTAACTATATAAAAAGGCTGAACGTTTTATGAAATTATGCATCCAGCCCTTATTTAAAATATTTATTCTGGCCAATTAAATTCTCTAATTCTATTTCTATATTTTCTTGATACACCTTCCTAATTCCAGCCTTCCTAAGTATTCTCCATTCTTTTAACTCCTGCCCCTCTTTTTCTAACTCCTGGATAGCCCATTTTATCCGCCTAATTCTGAAATCTCTGCCGCTATCTTTAACAGAATCTAAGTAAGCCCTCGTTCTCGGAAGTTTATCTAAATGCTTTTCTAATAAAGCCCTAATTCCTAATTTACTCCCTATCCTACTTATACTTATTCGCTCAGGCTTCTTTTTTGAATCTAACATATTTTTTACTAAACCTTCCACCTTGGCTAGTATCTCTTTATCTCTAATATCCCAATCTACTCGGGCATACCCATTATTTACTCTCTTTTTAACAGGGGAGTTGTTGTTGAGCCATTCCCTGTCGTTTCTATAAAGCCATGTAAACAAAGCCTTATTCATTTGGCGCAACTCCGTTTTCCCTTTACCTGGATTCTTTTTTAGTAAACTTATCCATTCACTTCTGTATGTATCTCTTTTATCGTAATCATTACCAGAAGCCCCTTTAGAATAATTAACTAAACTTTCATTATCATCATTGTTTCCTTTTTTCCAATAAGTAGCCAAACCAAGTTTCCTAGCATATTTCTTGACCGTATTGGGGTCTACTCCAAGCAACCTTGCAACCTCACGCAGTGTTAAATTTTCTTCTACCAGTTCTTTAAGCCTTGCTTCCCATATTGAACCAAACACCTTTATTCTGCCAATTTTATACCTTGCATCCTCCTTCATATCTGGTCCACTTCGTGAATAAACAAATCCGCAAGAACATTTAAATGTCCCAATTGGCTTCTTTACATCAGTGCCATATGTTACTTTCATATCTGTGACTACAGGTTGTAAGTAATGGTCTGATGATTTATTCAGACAAGGCCACGGTCCATCTCCAAAAGGCTTATATTCAAGTCTCTTATTAAACAGATTATCAATTGAAATTCCAAGGAATCTAGCCAACAGTAAGTGCCTAATAGGATGGCTTGTCTTATTTTTCTTCCTTAGCATATCCATAAGCCAGTTCGTTTCGCTATCTGCATTAACCTCTGACTGCACAAGGCGTAAAAACTCTTCGCCATAATAATCTATAAAACTCTTTATAAATTCCTCTTGAGAAATGCTTTTGTTTATAGTAGCAAATCCCATTTCCATCAATTTGGCTAGATACTGTTCCTTAAACCACTCTATCTCTTTTTTCTCAAAAATTCTGTTAAGCAGAACTTCGGTATCCTGTGCAATATTAATCATCTTTTCAATTATTTTATCGGGATAATTGATAACATCATAAACCTTACAGTTATCTTCACTGGCGCTTTTATATTCATGTTTGTTATAACCCCTCACAAGTACCTGACTATCATATATAGGAATATAATGCTTAGGGCACACAAAAATACCTGGCACTTGATGTGTCCGATGCCAATAGAATTCTCCATATCTCTGCTTATCTTCCTCTATGCAAGAAGGACAAAATTTAAAATATTGATTTAGTTTAATAGAACTTGCCATGATACCAATCCGGGTATATATGCTGCCACCTCTATCCGTCTTCATGGAATCTAGAACTTCTTTTGCACGGCCAGGAGGCAAAAAAGCAGCATAAAAAGGATAAAGAGTATGATTGTATATGAAATATTCAGCCGTATACTTGCTTTCAACTGGCAAGTTTTCAATAAGTTTATTTAAGTTTGATGGTAAATCCATTACCGCAGTAATTTTGGTCGAACCAAAAAGGTCATTAATGGTGGATTTAAAACTTGTGTTTCCGCTTCTTATATGATACCGTGCAAAAACGCTGTACAGAATTTCATCTTCATATGGAACTGGAAAAAAACTCAGCATAGAATCTACCCCGCCTGGAAAAAGTCATTTTCTACGGTCTTTATAATTCCTTTTGCTCTTAATGCTTCATAAGCAGACATTTGCTTCATCTTTCCTTCCTCCACTATAACCCTTAAATCATTTTCATCCCTGAATTCTGTTCTATTTTTCTTTACTGATGTTTTCTTCCCTGCTGTTCCTATAAGTATTTGAACAGCCTTTATTACTAACTTTGAAACACTAATACTGTCTCCTTCTTGAGTAATGATTTTCTCAACTACCTTTTGGGCTTTTTGCGGGTCTATATCCAAATCAAGTAGTTTAAGGACAGCCCTTTCTTTCAATGAAAGGGTATCAGCATTCTCTTTCTGTTTCTTTTTAATCAGCAACTCTTGAATTTTGTCTCCAGAACTATATTTAGGCCTTTCTGAACTTATAAATTCTTCAAAATCAACGGTAGAAATGTCCTCAAATTGTGATATCCTTCTCATATCCCCTGATTTTAATGCTTCTAACATGGGCTGAACCAACTTTAAATTTTCCTGTGCTACCTGCTTGATTAATCCTGCATTTACTTCTTCTATTCCAGAATAAATTGCCTTTATTTGAGCCATGGCATATAATTTTACCGCTATATCAATAATTCCCTGACTCTCCTCATACATTATATCGCTAATTTCTGGAGTAAATGGAACTTCTTTTTTGGTCCACTGGTAATCCCATAAAGCACCCATTAATAAGTCCCAATTGCTATCCTTTTTCAGTCTCTCCCAGACCATATCTCCTTGTCCCGACCCTCTCCTTGCCTGGCGAAACTCTGACTGCAATACAGACATTGCTTTTGTAGTACCTATAAGCACAACAGGAACTCCAATTGTATTAACCAATGTTACAAAGAAATTTAACATTTTCTCGCTTCCGCCACTTTTTGCCTGCTTCAGATGCTGAATCTCATCAATTACAAGCATACCAAGGCCTGTGTGTCTTGCTACTTGAGACATTATAGAGAGCATCGAATCCACCGTGTGCCTTCCTGTAACATGTTTTTTATAATAATCGGTCCCCAGTAAACTGTCTACTTTACTGAAAAACTCCATGCACAGCCCTTTAATTGAGCCATCGTATGGGCAGTCAAGTTTTAGCCATACCAATTGGCACATGCTGAATTTAACTCCTCTATACTGGGAATGGACAATAATCTGGGGCATAGTAGCAAGAATCCTATTGATTGCTGTAGTTTTGCCCATACCGCTCACGCCGATTATAGTAAATCCTGCTGCCGTTGTACGAAACCTTTTGTTGCTGCACAAGTCGAGATTCAGGTTCTGTATCATTCTGTACCCGTCTTGAAGACTTGCAGCATATTCTGGTCTAAAGGGATTTCTGGCAAGATATCCTTGGCGTATTACTCTTGATATCCTGCTTTCAAGGTCTAGGTGAACTTGAAGGGGCTGAAAGCATTGAAACAGTCTTTGTACCATATGCACCCTTAGATGACTGTCGAGCATCCTTTCCTTACTATTGTAATTTGGATATACAACCAATTTATCTACGACCTCATCCTTTGAGTAAATAGGAGGTAAAGCCTCTATGAACGGGTTTCCCTTATACTCTTCTATCATTTGCTCCTTATACTCAGCCTCAACTGCCTCTCCACCATTTGGGATAAAAATATACTTACTCATAGATTTTCTTTAATGCCTCCTTCTGCTTTCTTTTTAGAAGTTCCATATCGCTGTCTATAGGAATAACTTCTCCTTCCTTTTTATCTGTTTGCTTAGATAATTCAAAGGCTTCATTTTCTCTATTTAATACCTTCTCAATTCTTCTGTTTCGCCTGATACCCTGTACCTTTTTTGAGTCACTTTCTTGGAAAATCCGCTCTTTCTTAGACTCCAAATCTGCTTTTGCTACAATACTTTCTATTTCAACCATAAGGTCTACTTTTTTCTGCAATTCATCGTCTGCCATCTTCTTCATATCAAGTTTCTCTTTTTCTTGCAGATACTCAATTTCTTCATAATATTTATCGAAGTAACTTTTCTGATAGTCCAACATATAACATTTTTCAAAATCACTATGGTCTGGGCTTATTATGTATATATATTTCATGTTTCTCGGGTCATAAGAAATTTTTATTTTCCAGGAGCCTTTGTTTCTTGCCTTTTCAAACCAATTCTCCTTTAATGTCATTTTAGAACTATAATACAGGTTCTTAAACTTAATTCCCTTTCCTGTTACCGTAGCAGTAGCCGTTGGCATAAGACACAATTTAACAATATCAGCATCCGCACTTCTTAACTTACCTGAACGGTTTGCTATGCCCCAATTCCATAGTTCTAGGGGGATACATTTTACATCATCCTCTATCATCATTTCTTCCCTATTATAATTTCTTAAGAGATGTTGGTTATTATGGTAAAGTACCGATTTTATCATAATTTGAGTAAATTCATATAAATTGAGTTTTGCATCGAGTCTATAGTCTTTATCGCCCCTCTCCCTCAAATCTGGATTCACAACTCCTGGCATAAAGGGCTTTACTCTATCACTTGTAGTTTTGAAATTCTGTTCAATGATTCCTTTCCAGTCGGCTCTGTAAGGTGGAGTATTCATTATCTTTATACCTAATGCGTTAATTAAATTTTCAGCATTCTTGCCTTCTAACTCTCCTCTATCTGCCAAAATGGCATCAGGTAAATGACAAGCAGGCCATTCTTCTGCACTAATCTCAATGCCATAATTCTTACAAAATTCCACTTTATCCATTGCTGCATTTGCCAATGCCATCATTGCCCCCACCCAACTGGGTCCCTCAAGTCCTATATAGATTCCTGTAACCAGTCTCGAGAAAACATCTATTACCCCGTAGACTACTGGTCTGCCTATAATCCAGTTCCGATTAAACTGGGATACCAGGTACACATCTGCTACAGTAGCATCAATTTGATAGATAGAACCAGGACCTAATGCCTCAGCGGTAGAACTTCCCATAATAGGCCTGTTTTCCTGCTCATACTTCTTAGCACTTCTACGTAATGAAATCTCTTTTTTCAAATTTCTTTCCTTTTCAAACCAATATTTAAATTGGGCATATGATGGAACTTCGCTGCTTGGCTTTACTATAGGTATTTCTATACCGTTTTCCATTTTTACTTCACTACTGAAAAATTCCTTGCGCATCAATTCATAGGTAAGCATAAGTGAATTCTGAGCGCTGGTATGATAATATTTATTTACTGCAATTCTAAACACTTTCTTTATATCATCATCAACATTTATTCCTTCTCCAAAGATTTCAGCATTCTTCCTGGGCCTACCCCTCTTTAATATTCCTGTGGACTTTTCTTTTCCTTTACCTCCACACTGGTAATAGTCGGGCAGCAAAGCGTTTTTGGTCTTGCCCCTTTTCCAATACTTCTTTAGATATTTTACAACTGTATTTTCATGAACATTATGAAGTGTAGAAACCTTCTTAATAAGATTTCTTCTCTCCTTTGGGATAAAAATCAAAGGCTCAAGACAGACAATTTGACTTATTATCTCCCATGCCTTATCCCTCGCTTCTTTATCCTTTTCTGATATATCTTCTTCATTTATAATTCGACTAAAGACATCGTCAGTTTCAATAAATGCTATTCCCTGTTTGATACTTTCCTCGATATCACTTAATAGCCTTGAATAGGGGAAAGCATTTAAATTCACATCTATCACATAAGTTATATTTGACTGTGGCTCAATCCAAAGGATTCTTTCAACTTTTTTATTGTCATCATCTGTTTTCCAGGAAATAAGGGTATTAATAGTTAACAATGTTATCCTCTCCCAATCTTTCCTTTTTAATATCAATAACGAGGTTTCCCAACCTTTCATTTAACTTTATCTCTTTATTCATGTCTAACTTAATTCTCTTTGTTGCAATAAGGTGCTTAAATATAAAGAGTCCTGTTCCCGTTTGAAGTTTATATTCTTTATCAAAATCGGCAGTGATTTTTCTGATTGTTTGACTACTTTCTGTCATTTTTTCAAGAAGAACATCACACAAATAAATCATCTCTTCTTTTTCTAATCCTCTTTCATCTGTAAAATGTAAGGAAGAGTGCACCCATTCTATGTTTTTAGCCTTGACAGTAGGAATATCTTTTTGTGTCACGATACCCCAGTCGATATGCTTGTTTGACCAGTATCGTCTTTCAATCTCCAGTCTTTCAATGCTCCTCTGCCTTTGAAGTTCGTAATCTGCTTTCAAACTTCTCGCTATGTATCTTTTTTGTCCATTTGTATCCTTTAGCGTAATAAGGAAGGAAGTATAAATTATGTAGGGCAAACCACTATTCTTATCTTTAAATAGGTTAAAATTTAAATCATCCTTTTCTTTTACAACTTCCTCTAAATCCAGCAAGGGAAAATGTTCTCTAATGTCTACTACTGCATCCTCCCATTCCAATAAATAGAAGTATCTCGTTTCACTGTCGGTAAATAGATGGTGAATTCTATTGGTTTTCCATCCCAACACTCGGCTGCACCTTCCTTTGGAAGGAAAGTCCTGCACGGTCACCCAGGGTTTGTAATTCTGTCCTTCTCCCTGTCCTCTTCCTTCCCTTAGAAATCGCTTTAATTTATTTTCATCCCATTGCAGGTTATGTTTTGCCATAACTATCACCTCCGAAAATCAGCCATATTAGCAAACTCTCGCTTATAGTCATCAATCTCTTTTGGCCTTTTACAATTCTCATATTCCACATATAAATGCAAAAATGCCATTGACATTGGGACACCTTTTACTTAGATGTCTGTGTCAATGGCATTTGAACCATTTATTGTGTGTATATTATTTTATCACAAATTTATTTTGTTTTAAACGTAAAACTTCCTTGAAATGCTATATAGGAAATATGTAAAATGCTATAACTCTATGACTAAGGAGGTATTTTATGAGGCATAGTGTTTTTTTGACTATAAAACTGGTAATTCTCATGAGCATGTTTTTAATACCATTTGCTGTAATTTCAGAAAATATTCTTATTCGCTTTATTGCAGGCTCTTTATTAGGCATATCCCTTATTATATTTCTTTCTTTTACCTTAAAAGTTCAATCAGCCTTTGAGAAAGATAAGGAACATTAAAGTTATGAGAAAAAGGTTTTAGTAGTTGTATAATCTACTAAAACCTTTTTAATTCTAAAGACTAAAAGATATGCATTAATGAAAAACATGGTTTTCAATGTTATAATTCTTAATATAATCCCAATATGCTTTTACTTCATCCTGCTCGAACATTTCATAAATGCTTTCAATTGCATCGTAAAATTCCTTGTACGCCTTTTGCATGTGGGATTTCATCTTTGTTTGCAGATGCAGCAAAGAATAATTGCAATATACTAAGTCCCTCAACACTAGAAATTCTGCTACACTTGTTTCAAATTTGATATCCTTCTTGTCATATGGCTCGGCCATCAAGATAAGCAATTTAGCCATTATCATCTCTGTATTACTGATATTTTCATGGATTGCAAAGTTATTTATTATTTCTTCCTCATACTTTAATATCTCATAGTGTCTATTTACCTGCTGCAACAAAACCAATAGTAATTTCTTAGGAATCTTAATCTCAATACTTTCCTCATTAAACTTAAAATAAATTTCTTCTGGTTTCAAAAGCATATAATATGCCCTCCCTATTATTATGAAATTCCTATTCTGAACTTCATTTAATATAAGGAGGACTATATGCTCTCTTCAAGTTTTAAAGACAATTAAATGGAGTATGCTTCATATCAATTGAGGCGAAATAACTAATGAACCTTTTAGTGATAGATTTCATTAATTCTTAAATTTAAGTTTGATTTATCGAATAGCACTTGATGTCTTCCATCAAATCATTAATGCTTCTATAGTAACAATCTATGAATGTATCATTAATATCATCTTCTAGATTTTCTATATAAAGATTTACCCTATAAAATATATCCAGCCTTTCATCAAACCCTTTGTCAATTTGTAAGTCATTAAACATAAAAGTCTCCAATACTGTAAAATTCCCAAAAATCGTTACGCCTTTCATGGTCAATCACTCCATTCAGTTTTTATTTGGAGGTTATTATATAAGCATTACCTTGAAAATCAACTTTCGGAGTGATTTTTTTAACTAGGAAGTAGGCTTATTAATCTTATTAAGGATTCTGGCTCATATCTTTTTATGGTATAATTTAATAGAAATCCTGTAAAGCGAGGTAGAATTAATGGCTTTCACGGAAAAATCGAAAGAAGAATTTGTGCAATTGTCTGAAGAAAATAAAGAAGAAATCGAAACTCTTATGGATATAGTAATTAATGAAAACAAGGAGGCTCTCGAAGAGTTTGCAAAATTGTGATGGTTTAAGCATCAGAAAAACACTTCACCTGTATTAATAAATAACAGAGGATGGATTGTAAAATCCACCCTTCTCCATAATAATTAAAATTTATCAATATCTTCCACTCTATAATACTCCTTTGTAGTTGCTCTAATATTGTTCTTTGCTACTGTTTTTATTTGTTCTAATTCCTCGGCAGACAACTGACCTCTTGATATTAGTAATTTTAATAATTCATCATTTAAATTTTTAATATATGACAACATATCCATAATGTTACTAAATTCAGGCTGGAAAAACTTCGAAAGAGGTGATTCTTTGTTGTCGTAAATATCTTCTACAAGTACAATATCTTTTTTAATATAACCATCATTTTCTGACCAGATAACTTTGCCGAATCTCATTTTTTTAACTTCATCACTAATACCTTTTCTGATTACATCAAAGTACTTATTTTCCTTTGTAGCCATATCAAGTTTTTCAGCATCTTCTTTTGATAATTTTATTTTTGCTTGTATTATGATGGCATCATCATATTTTTCGGTAAATTCATAAGGTGTAACTTCAACTCCTGCAATAACTAAACTGTCTATTTTTAGTCTCTCTATTTCCTCTAAGTATAAAGTATAAGTATAAATAGTATCTTCATCAGAATAATTTTCAGTATAACTGTAGGAATGGTTCACTAACTTATACTCCTTTATATTAATACCGTTATTGTCAGTACTAAAAATCCCCCCATCTTTAACTTTATGCAATTTGTTATTAAAATCCTCTTTCAGGGTTTTACCCCTAACTTGCAAACTAAAGGAAAGTGTCTCAAGTTGTTTTCCTGTATGTACTGACAATTTTGGTTCACCATAACTAACATTTGATGCATTAATTATATGGTCTGATAACTTCAACCTCAACATAATATCCCTCCATATACAAATAATGGACAAGTCAAATATACCATAAATCATTAAAATTTGTCTACATTGAGAAATTATACATTTATGATTTTAATAAATTTTATTACGAGATGCTCTAACCATCATCTCTACAATTGATTGAAGGCTTTGAAGTGATTTTTTTATATAAAAACATTTTTAACTCAATACTGATTTATTTCGAATATTAAACTACATTACAAACAATTCAAATTTGTTTTATATATTAGCGAATTAATAGAACTATTTCGTATGCCAATGCATATATTGTTTTTTAACTATTGAACTTAAGTTTTTGTATAACTTCAATATAATCTTCCACGTCAAGCACTTGTTCTATTTTAACATTACTATTATTTACTAATTCTGATAACTTTATGATTTTTAACTCTTTTTGATTTGCAAATCCTAAATCTTCAATTATTTTTTGGCCATCATCAGTAATATAATCTTCTAGTTCCCCTTTTTTTAGTATAAAAATATTACTTGCTTTTAATTTGTCTATATAAAAGGCATAACTAATTTCATATTCATTATATATCTTACAAGAAGAATTTTCCACAAAACCTGTCAACAAAACCAGGATTTTGTGGAGAATACAATTAAAATCAAGTGCCATTTTATCTTAATTTGAGGTAATAAGCCCTTAAAAATTGTCCACAAAACTTTTTAGCCTTACTTTTAAACTTGAAATCTACCTGGTATATAAACTTGAATTTACCCTTATGTGTCCTTAAAATCATAGTAAAATTTTAAGGAAGGGAGTTTAGTCATGGATAATAAGGAATATTATTTGGATGATTTTGTAGATTATTTAAATAAAAACGATAAATCAAGTGGCACAATATCAACTTATACTACCAATATCAATGACTTTATAAAATACTACACCGAGTCATATGGTGAAAAATTTATCCCAGGAAATGTAATCATGATGGACTTACAAGACTACCGGAATTATCTCTTAAATATCAAGCGCCAAAAAGCATCTACCATAAATAATAAAATTGCAGCACTAAAAGAATATTTTTACTTTCTTCAAAGCAATGGCATTATTAAAAACAATCCTGCTGAAAATTTAAAGAAGATACGTACAAATAAACCTACCGCTCCAAAGGGTTTTTCTGACTCAGATTTTAGAAAAATCAAAAGATATGTGTATAGAAGTCAGAAAAATTTATGGATAGTAGTTTTTGAGTTGTTATCTAAAACTGGAGTCAGGGTAAGTGAACTTATAAATATCCGCCTTGCTGATATAACCATAAATGAACGTTCTGGAAATCTAAGAGTTATAGGTAAAAATCAAAAAGAAAGGAATATTCCTCTTCATTTAGATGTCAGAAAGGCTATAACTGCGTATATGGAAGTTAGAGATAAAATGTCAATATCATCTGATTATCTTTTTATAAGCGAAAGGAAACGGCCTTTTACCCGCTCTGGAATCTTTAAAATACTAAAGCGTTGGGAAAATGATACCAATATTAAAATTCATCCTCATATGTTCAGGCATCATTTTGCAATTCAAATTCTAAACACACCCAAATCTGATATCAATACTGTACAGTACCTCCTTGGACATGAAAGTATAGAGAGTAGTGCAATTTACCTCAAGGTAAGGCAAGAAGATTTAGAAAAAAGCATTAATGCTCTAACAGATTATTAAAATTAACACACCCATGTTTTTATATGGGTGTGTTTTTTACATCAATTTACTAATAGGTAAAAACCGCTATGTCAAAATATCTATTTATATTTAAGATATATCTCAAAAAATATATTCAACTTTTTGAGATACTATTTAAGGCCTTTAATCTATAATTTCATATAGTACACTTTTTGAGACAATAAGATACTATTTCTTTTTATGCATAAACCAAATACCACCAATACTGACAATGGTAATACAAATAATCATGGTAATTGTTAAATACATCATGCTCAGTAAACCCCCTAACAAAACAGAGATAAGGTTTCCCTTATCCCTGCTGCTTTAACATTTTCCACTCTCTTCTGTTGTCTAAAATAACAAACCCTGTGACTATTAGAAACGGTATTATTCCCAGCCATCTGTATTCGAAAAATGTTTTTTCGAATAAATAGTAAAGCAAGAAAAATACTATATATGCAACTGCGGTTGGTATTACTATATTAAGCATAATATTTATTTTCTTTTTCATCGATAATCATCCCCTCTGTAATATAAATTTATAAGATAATTGTAGCGCGCACAAAAAAATTTGTCAGGTCCAAATTTATAAAATTTCATGGATTTGTAATAAAGTCTGCCAAAATTTTTGTCGCCTTAAAACACTTTCAATTCCTTGAAACTTAAGTCTTTCCCTATCTTAACTAATATACATATATTATTAATAGGATTAAGGACATAAGGTGTTAAAAGGGAATAGGAGAAATACGGCTTATAGGTACGATAGTAATCTAATAAGATTTTTTATTCTATTCGATGTTAAATATCATTTTCTTTAGTTCGTCTATACTGCAAATGCTGGTCACCCTCTGAAGCCATTTCATTAAAGTGTTCTCATTCTTTTGTTCTGCTATAGCATTATAGATGTCATCAGGTAGGACATTAAATTTCTCTAAAAGCATTACCATAATTGATTCCCGCATTCCTTCCTTCTTCCCTTCGTCCCTAATCCTTATTCCTACCTCCGTATCCATGAGACATTCCTCCACAACATCAACCACATTATTTCCAATAAATCTTGATGCAATTTCGGTTATTACTGTCATGTAAGCCAGTCGTTCTTCTTCATCTTTTATAGTCTCTATTAAAAACATAACTTTTCTAAGTGCTTCACTGAAGGATATCGAATGCTTCATAAATGGAAGAAATGACAGATTCAGTCTATCTCTCTCATCAAATAGGCTGCCAGAACTAATTTTTTTACTTAGTTCTTCATATACTTTTTCCCCATCAATCTTGAACAAATCCACTACCTGAACTTCATAACGTACTGAGCCAAAACACTTGCCTTTTTTGCCATTCTGAGCGCTTCCATAATTCAAAATAACTGTTCTCACCTGCATTCCATATTTTAAAACTATACTCATATCATAAATTAACATGCTATGGAAATCAGGCTGTATTTCATTATTCATAATTTCAATATGAAGAATCGAATCATCTCCCAGTAAAAACATTAGAAGTGGCTTTTTATAATTCTCTATCTGTTCCACTTCCACTATTTCCTTTATCCTTGGCAACCTTAATCCAATTCCCTTAAAGGACAACTCTTGGAATATCCTATTAAATCTTTTTTCAGTAAAACCTTCTCCCCGAAAGACTACTCCCATATCCATCACCTCTAACCTTGATTTTATTGCCTCAAATTTTCTTTTCAAAAATAAAAAGCACATTCTCCTTAACTACTGCCAGCATAAACTGGCTGTATAAAGAGAATGTGCTCTCCGTCTGTGTCACTAACGGTATTGTAGCGCAAATAGATAAAGAAAACAATCTATTCTATATATTATTGTAGTCTGCCAAATTTACCTTAGACCAATATCATTTCACCCTACAAAAACTTTTACCTCTTCTAATTTGACTTTCCATCTATCTGTGGCTATAATGCTTCAAATTTTGTGAAGGAGTGGTTCAAATGATAAACTTAGAAGTTTTCAGGCTGGAACTGAATTACCTGCAACAGGTTGTGGGGAAGGAATTAGGGAATAAGGATGCAAGGAAGTTAAGTGAAGCAATCACTGGATTAGTCACTTGTTTCCTTAACCCTGCTACCTATTATTCCTTATCCCTTTCTTACATTCAAATAGTAGAACAGTATCTATGTCAAGTTCAGCAAAAAACAGAGCCTTATGAATATAAACTAATGCTTAACAACATCCCTACAATAATAACTTTTATAGAAAAAGTAAAAACTGAAGTGCCAAAATGCTGCTAAATAATCAAGGCTTTGAGAATAGGCAACCTTACCCCTCAAAGCCTTATTCCTTAATCCTATAAACCTTGTCCCTTTTTTACAAATTCGAATAAATCAGCGTTATCCATCCTTCTAAAAGCAATAGCCTTTTCAATATTAGTTAAAACCACCTGACTGTCCTTAATTTCACCAATCAAAGTATATCTGAAGTCATCATTGTATGCAGTGATAAAAACCTCTGTTCCTTTATTCACTTTCATAGACTGCAACTGTTTCATGATGCAATCCCTATTTAATTTGTATTTTACTACCAGTTCATCACATTTAATTATTACCTTATTCATGTTGTCAATCTCCTTTTCCCTATAATATCAATATCCTTCATCTACAATATCAAATATCCCATTTTTACACCTATAAACCTTGCCTGAGACCTTGCTCGGGTCTTTATCTATCATAATCAGTGATTCTATAATTTTTATATATTCAGGACGGTATCTGGCCACAATTAATGTAGTTGAAGAAGGAATTGCGAAAAGATAATCCTTCCCTATTTTTTTGTGTATTTGATTCTGTAGTGCGGTACTTAACAACAATGTCGAGTTATAGTCTGTAGAATACTTCGGACAAAATATATCAAGTGTCTTATCCAACTTTACTAATGGATTGGCCATCTTATTCAAGTTTTCCCATGCTGCCATTTTCATTTTGTAAAAGTCCACATCATCAGTTTGCAAAATAAACCTAAAAGTTTCCCCCATGTCTGAAACATAAAGTATGTCTATATCTGTAAAAGCCTGTTCCCTGTAAAATTGAATATCATTTTCCCCTTTCCCAAAATCCCTGCTTTTAAGGAATGGATACACACTCTTGTAATCAATCTTAAACTTATATTGATTTAGAATATCATTAATAATGCCAACATATAATTTTAAAGTTTTCTTATAATCCTTAACTTCCTGATATTCCCTATACATAGAACTAATAGGTATAGACATACTCGCAGGACCAGACTTTACTAGCATATAATTGCCGTCTAAACTAACCTCTGAAAAATACTTATTTAAATCCAAAATTATTTTATTGATAAAGTCATTAATAGTAAGCATTTTCTTCCTCCTAAATAATAATAAAAAAGCATACCCTCTTTACTTATTCCAGCATCTGCTGGCTGTGTAAGAGAGTATGCTCTCAATCTGTATACTTATATTTTACGTCACATCGTTAGTAAGTACAATATTTATTTAATGTCAATTTTACACACTAAAAACCCAGGTAAATGTAGATGTAATTTTCCTTGAATTTGTTAATTTTATTTTACTTAAATTGCAATAACAAATTGAACACTTTCACTAGATAAAGTTATTTACTGGTTGGAAGTGTAAATTCTGTCCAATTGTGCATCGAACAGTTCCTCAGGGGTCTGATAAGCTAATCGTTTCCTGGGCGTGGCGTTTATCTCATCGGCAAACATTAAGATTTGTTCGGCAGAAACGTCATTGATAGAGCAACCCTTTGGGATATATTTTCGTAGTATGCGATTGGTCCTCTCATTTACAGGTCGTTCCCAAGCAGAATAGGGATGAGCAAAGTAGATTGCCGTGCCTAGTTCTTCAAAGGCCGAAAATGCGGCAAACTCACTGCCATTGTCTGTGGTAATACTGCGAAATACCTGAGGGAATTTCTCGCCATACTGTTCCTTTAGCTGTTCCATGGCACTGGCAACACCGGTGGTTGTTTTGCCGTCAATCCGAATGGAAAGATAATAACCTGTCAGCCGCTCTACAATGGTAAATACAGCTGCCTCACCACTTCTTTTTCGGCCCAGTACCGTATCAGATTCCCAGTGTCCAAATGTGTTCCGCTCTGCTACCTCAGGTGGCCGCCAATCAATGGATTTCCCATTGATACGCTTAGAAAGCCGTGGTTTTCTGCGAGAATGCCTGCTTAATACCTCAGGGAGTTCAAATAGCGTGAGTGGTAATTCCCCCTTCCACAGCATGTTATACAGAGTTTTAGTACAGGGGATTTCCTTAACCGGAAAACGGTGTTCGCGCCGTGCCCGACCTACGCACTCATCAAAGGACCAATTATATTTGCGAACCTTTTTGACCATCCAACGAATGAAGTCAGAGTCCCCGGATACCGTTCTAGGGCGATGGCAGCGACTGCGATTCTCCTTGTATACTGCAGCTCCACGTTTGGCTGAGTAGCCGGGTTTGCGCCCACGGCCGGAGTATTCCGGCGTGCCACGCCGCAGCTCATAGCCTACGGTAGAAGGGCTGCAATTGATTGCACGAGCAATCTTTCGATTGCTAAATCCCATCTTCTTTAACTGTTGGATTGCGCCACGCTCTTCTGCTCTAAGATGCTGTCCCCTCTTGCGTTCTTCGATATTTATGATAGAATGGTTCTTGTCCATAGTGTTCAGGCCTTTCTGTCAGTATTCAGTGTAGTAACTTTATCCTAACAGATCCCTGAGCGCTATGGAATCTTTTTATGTGTTCAATTTCATTTTACAATCTACCTAATTTTATTTTACTCTATTCCTTATATTGCATCTATGAAGCCACATTTTTTAACTTTGCATAAGTCTCAACAAGCATATACTCCATAAGAGCATTCTTAAATTGCTCATCATCTAAAACACGGGTAAAAAATGCTTGGTTCTGGTCCATTCTGTCTATTACTTTATTAATAAATACTTTCTCAAAAGCAAGTCTAAAGTCATCAATAGTATTTGTCTTAGCCTTTTGTACCAAGTCCTCATCGGAAGCAAAATCTTCTTTTATCTGCTCTACTGATAACTGGTCTGCTTTTGTAAAATCTGTTCCAAACCGTTTATTAAGACGCTCAATAATACTGGACAGATATTCTTCCTGCTCTTCCTTTACCCCGGTTCCCGCAAATTTTACAGGTGTTACTGGTACATTCTCATCATCCGATGATAATGATATGCTACCTTCAAATGTCTTTTTGGTAGTATAATACTCCAAAGCAATTTCATCAGCAAGGTGTACATTAGAACCTTTTTTCTTTGGCAATTTTTTAAGCAGATATGTTAAATATACATATAACTTATGAAGTTCAACATCTTCAAAAGGTGTTATTTGAAGGATGAATGAATAAAGTCTTATATATTTTGTCGCTTGACTACTGAAATCTTGCTTTCTTTGTTCATCTAGTTTCTTAAACCTTTCTACAGCCATATCTATAAGGTGATTTATTATTACCCTGTCTTTAGAAGTTTTTTTATCTTTAGGTTTAAAATAAATATAAGCAAACTTATCCAATTCCTCTTTGAGATATACACCATAAGCATGTAGTTGAGTTTCAATATCATAAAGCAGGTTAGGCTCTGTCACTTCTTCCACAATGGTTGCCTGGTAATAGGGCTTGAAGGCTTCCTGAATATCCTCTGCCTTATTTACAAAATCAAGAATAAAGGTGTCTTCTTTCCCTGGGCAAGTTCTGTTAAGCCTTGATAAAGTCTGTACAGCCTTGACACCTGATAACTTTTTATCTACATACATAGTGTGTAAAAGAGGTTGGTCAAATCCTGTCTGGTACTTTTCTGCAACTAAAAGCACCTGGTACTCATCGGTAGCAAAACGTTCCGGAAGTTCAGATTCCTTAAATCCGTTCATGTCACTTTCTTTGTAATCTACACCGCCATCTTTTACCGTTCCCGAAAAGGCTACCAAGGTTTTCATATCCCTATAACCCTTCTTTTTGATATATTCATCAAAGGCATGCTTATATCGTACAGCATGGAGCCTGGAACTAGTTACAACCATCGCTTTGGCTCTTCCGCCTATTTTATGCCTGGTTACGCTCCTGAAGTGTTCCACCATAATTTCAGTCTTTTGAGCAATATTGTGTGGATGGAGGCTTACATATCGTGTTAATGCTTTAGTTGCTTTTGCCCTGTCAAAAGTTGGGTCATCCTCGATTTTCTTTGCCAGTTTAAAATAGGTTTCATATGTAACATAGTTTTGCAGTACATCCAGTATAAATCCTTCTTCAATGGCTTGTCTCATAGAATATAAATGGAAAGGATGGGGCAGTCCATCTTCACCCATAGTTCCAAACATTTCAAGTGTTTTTGCTTTAGGTGTAGCCGTAAAAGCAAAGAAACTGATATTAGGCTGTTTTCCCCTTTTCTTTATTGTCTTTAAAATTTCCTCCTCAGGGTCGTATTCTTTGCCCTCTAACTCTTCATCCAGTTTTGCCGCTTCTTCAAGGGTACTTGCCGACAGCACTTCCCTTAAAGAAGCCATGTTTTCTCCTGCACTGCTGGAATGGGCTTCGTCTATAATGACAGCATATTTACGGCTTTGTAACTCTCCTACCTTTTCGATAATAAATGGAAACTTTTGTAGAGTGGAAATAATTATTCTCGTTCCGCTTTTTAAGGCATCAGCCAATTGATTTGAGTCTTTATCTATTTTCTGTACAACTCCGTGTTTATGCTCCAATTGATAAATGCTGTCCTGCAACTGCCTGTCCAAAACCCGCCTGTCTGTAATAACAATCACTGAATCAAATACAGGAGTATCGTTATCATCATGAAGATTGGCAAGCCTGTGGGCAAGCCATGATATGGAGTAGGTTTTTCCTGACCCTGCACTGTGCTGCACAAGATAGTTTGTTCCTACTCCCTTCTTTTTTGCATCGGCTTCCAGTTTCCTTACTGCGTCCAATTGGTGGTATCTTGGGAATATGACGGTTTCCGAGGTATAAGTATTACCGTCTATGTCTTTCTTTTCTTGAGTCTCTATAAATACAAATCTTTTTAGTATGTCCATCAGGCTATCTTTTTGAAGTATCTCTTCCCAAAGATAATCCGTTTTTAAGCCATCAGGATTGTCTGGATTCCCTTTTCCTCCATCACAGCCTTTATTAAATGGAAGGAATGAAGTCTTATCTCCTGAAAGTTTCGTAGTCATATAGGCTTCTTGAGTATCTACTGCAAAAAATACAATGGCTCTTTTCTTAAACTGGAACAACAGTTCATTAGGGCTTCTATCTTTCTTGTACTGCATTATTGCATCTTCATAAGTCTGACCAGTAAAAGGATTTTTAAGTTCCAGCACAACAACGGGAAGTCCGTTAACACAGATGAGCATGTCAATGCTGTTTTCGTTTTTGGTGCTGTAGTGCACCTGCCTTGTGACGGATATCCGATTCTTCTCATAGAGTTTTACAATCTCATCATTTAATTTGCTGGCAGGCTGAAAATAGGCAAGGTCCAAGTATACGCCATAATCCTTAATCCCATGCCTTAATACATCAATCATACCTCGGTTATTTAATTCCGTATTGAGTCGTTTTAGAATTTTAAACTTATACTGGTCTTTATGAATTTGTCTTAACTTATCCATCTTTTTCGGCTGAGTATCTTCTAAGAATTCAAATAGAATTTTGGTATCTAAAGCATATTCTTTGTTGTAATCATCAGAACTGCCCTTTACATATCCGTTTCTTAAAAGATGCTCCTCAATATATTCTTCAAAACCCTTTTCTAAAAGTTCTTCAGGAGTTTTAGACATTTCTCTCACTTCCTTACTAACTATTTGCTAATACATCAATTTTATTTACATCCCAAATCTTTTTACATATCTCTTTATAAAGAGATTGCCTTTCAATTAGTTCTGCCTTATTAAATTGTGCATATGGTTTAAAGGGTAACTGTGTATTATTCATAAAGCATAAAAATAATGGATTATTATTATAACAATTCTGATTTAAAGTCCGAGCCAGCAGGTTTTCACTGTCGTACTTGATTACTTTCTTACTGTATTCCATATCCTGCAAACTTCTGTTTTTATCTTTAGGAAGTATTAACAAACCTCCAAACCTATTTCTAAAATCTTTAAATTCTTCTTCTGTTGAAAATTCTAACTGGTGATTACCCTGAGTATAATCATCAGCCCAGATATGCTCTATATCATATGGATTTTTTTGTTCTCTATTTACATAGTCGGCAAAATTGCTGTTGATGCCGCTTTGTTCCTCTACGTAGTAGGTCATTCTTGAGAGAATATGGAGCATATATCTTCTTGTAAACTGATTTAAATAAAAACCATCAATTCCTTCAAGCGTTAACTCCATATTATTTATATAACGCTTTAATATCTCAGCCAATTCCTTAATATCCTTATTACGTATCATTTTTGTTATATTAAATACAGTATATCTAATAGAGGAATAATCCACCGTCTTAAAATTGAAAATCCTGATGGATATAAATTGGTCAATAAAGCAGGAAACCATTTTGATTTTTTTATTAACAACATCCTGGGTATCATCACTTTTTATTGCTGATAATATAATTTGGTACTGCAGCGTAAATCCTCTGTCAGCATTATAAAATACATACTCATAATCCTTATTAAACTTGCGGGAGTATTCCTTTAAGCGAATATAAATATCAGCATACATCCTAAAGTTTTTAAGTATAAATTTTTCAAAATCTGCACTGCTGTTTAAGCCCATAACAGACTTATTCTCTCGGACCCATTTATGGAATGTTGTTCCGATTATATCAAAGTCCTTGTTCTCTGCATCCTTTTTACCTTCCCTTATAGTTTCTGCATACTGGGCCCTTAACCAGTTCTTTATAAAGTCAGCATCTCCATCCTTTTCAATTTCTTTTAATTGTACAATTTTATTCTTCCATAAATCATTTGCCTTATTTCTGATTGTATTATCATCCATTTCGGAAAGAAGGTAGCCCTTTAACATCTCCGTTGGCGTGAGCCTCAATCCCCTGTCGTTCATTGTTACAAAAACTTTATGAGCATCCTGCTCCGAATCAGTCCTTATTTCTACAAGACTCACATTGTCTATTAACCATTCAATAAATACTGGCAGGGGACTTCCTTTTAATTCGTCAGGAAAAATCCGCTCAATATCTTTATATCGATTGTAAAGGTTAATAACACTCTCTGACTGCTCATTGGTAATGTCATAATCACCTGTTTCAAATAGAGATGCTAAACAAACCTCCCTTTCTGTGACATTTATGCAAAAAGTCTTTTGGCCGTACATCTCTGAGTAAATCAAGTTATCAATATTGACTTTAGGCAGACTCGTCTGCTGTTTTTGAAGATTGTTTAGGTATATGAGGAGCAGCGTTAATGAGGATAACCTCTGCTGTCCATCTATAATTGCATTGTCATTGGTAAGGATAATGGGACCTAAAAAGTAGTCTCCATAATTCCTCACATCAATCTGCCTGTCTCCGTCCTTATAGAACTCATTAAACTCGTTGGTTAAATCCTCTATAAGTTCTTCAATCTGCTTGGTTTCCCAGTTATATTCCCGCTGATAATACTGAACTGTGTATTTATTATTCAGCAACGTGCGTAAGTTCTCTGCATGGGCTACTATCTTGTTCACTATAAATCACCTCATCCTTATTTTCAAATACCCTCACATCAATTTTTCCAGTTACTGCTTCGGAAATAAGGGATTGGCGGTATTCTTTTAGTTTTTGGATTTGATTATTAATACTAGATATTAAACCGTCTATTTCACCAATTTTAGCATCTACAAAATCTATTATTGATTTTTGTTCTTCTAATGGTGGAATAGGTAGCACTAAATTTTTCAATGTATCTGTATAAATAACATCTATAGTAGTAGCATTACTCTCTAACATAATTTGGTTTGTTACTATTTTTGTATTATTAAATATTACATTTACATAATCATTTAAAACCTTATCGGGATTTAATGTAATTTTTATTAAACACGGATGCAGTATTCCTTTCTCTGCATCTTTAGGCACAATAGCAGTTTTCCCTATAGTCCCTCTTGTAGTAACTAATAAATCCCCTGAAAATACTTCAAACGCTCTTAATTCTTCATACTTACAGTTTTCTATATAATAATCTCCAGATTTAAAATCATTATCTAAAACTGTTTTCTGATTATATACCTTGATATCACCACTAACCATGTCATCATTTTTTAACTGACTGCCAAAAGGACCTGCTTTTATAGAATATTTTTTAGAACTTAATAAATATTTCATTTTTATAATACTCCAATGCTCTGGTATCTCACCTATCCACTCAATACCTGAATCTTTCATCTTAACATTCGGATTAAGCCCTTTGGTAACGGTCTCGGTTATAATTGCTTGCCGTTTTTCCTGTAATAATTCAATTAATTTTTCCTTATCAGCAATCAAACCATCTATTTCAGCAGTTTTTTGGTCAAGAAAATTGGCAATGGCGATTTGTTCGTTTTCATTAGGAAAGGCCAATTTTAAATGCTCAAAATCGTGCCGCGATAAATACTGTTGTATCGCCCCTTCAGCAAGGTGCTGCAATCTTTTTGAATTTGCATTCATAGCATAGTATAAAAATGTTGAATCTAAATCCTTCATTGGTACTATTCCTATAAAAGTTTGATTCGATATTAGCGGTTTTTTAACAATAACCGTTGTACCCATGTTACAACTACACGTACATAAAACAGTACCAATAGGATACACTTTGAGATTCATTTTCTTAACCAATTCTTTCGAAACTCTTTGCTCTGATTTTGAATCTTCAATATATTTTCCATCAACATCTTCTATTCTAATCCAAGGTATATCACCATTAAATTCTGTAGGTTTATCTCTCATTGGGACAATCATTCTTGCTCTATATCCTAATTTTGTAACGTTCCAATGTTCCGGTATCTCACCTATCCACTCAATTCCTGAATCCTTGTACCTTTCATACCTCTTATACTTACTCATTGCCCATCACCTTCTTCAACTTCTCTGAAATGCTCTTTTCCAACTCTATTATCTCTCTCATAATCTCTTCAGAAGGCCTTAGGGGCTGGTATTTATAAAAATGCCTTGTGAAAGGTATTTCATATCCGATTTTAGTCTTAGTTTCATCTATCCAGGCATCAGGAACATGAGGCTTTACTTCCCGTTCAAAGTACTCATGTATATCTTCTTTTAGAGGTACGTTTTCAGTATCCCTCAAGTCTGGGTCTGGCTCTGGATTGCCTTTGCTGTCCACACAAATATCTGCTGTTTCATCTTTTTCGGAAAGGGCAGATAGGATAGCCTTTAAAAGTGCACTATCAAGTTTAATACCACTGTCTTTAAAAGCCTTCTTAAGCACTTTTGTAAATTCATCTCTGTTTTTATACAAAATAGTAGAGTCCATTGTTCTTAAAGTTTCTATTATTTGCTGTTGTATTTTTTTACCTTCTTCTATTTCTTTAAGCCCTGCAGCCCCCTTTTTCTTTGACTTTGCCAGGTTATTAAAGGCTGTTTCATTATATAAATTATTAATCCTTTCCTCAGTCACCTGGAAATTAAGCCTTAAAGGCCTTTCTATGACTATTTTCTGGTATCCGAAATCTTCATTATCAAAAATCTTGCAGTATTCATTCTCCTTAAACTCACCATATATCCTTGTAATTTCTTTTATCTGCTCTTCAGTGATTTCATTTCTCTTATTCCCAAGGCTTTTTCTCATTTTTTGATAGAAATCTACTGCATTAACCAATTGTATTTTACCCGTCCTTACAGGCCCCTTCATTGGGTCATTATTTTTACGATTGGTAACTATCCATATGTAGGTAGAAATACCCGTGTTATAGAATAACTGGTCAGGCAATGCAATAATACCTTCCAGCATGTCATTTTCAATTATCCAGCGCCTTATTTCCGATTCACCTGAACCTGCGTCCCCCGTAAACAATGGCGAGCCATTAAAGATAATAGCAATACGGCTGCCTTTTTCGTCCTGTTTCATTTTAGATATTAAGTGCTGTAAGAATAAAAGGGAACCATCGGATATTCTGGGGAGCCCAGCCCCGAATCTGCCGTTAAAGCCTTCTTTCTCATATTCTTCACGAATAAACTTCTCTGCTTTCTTCCATTCAACACCAAAAGGTGGATTGGTTAGCATGTACCTAAAAGTTTTGCCTCTATGTCCATCTTCAGTAAAACTGTCGCCCAAAATGATGTTATCTGCATTTTGCCCTTTTATGAGCATGTCGGATTTGCAGATACTAAAGGACTGGGGATTTATCTCCTGTCCAAATAATTCCACTTGTATTCCCGGGTTTAATTCTTTGAGGTATTGCTCTGCAACCGAAAGCATACCACCTGTACCTGCACAGCAGTCATAAACAGTTACAACAAGCCCTGGCTGGGTTAGTTCTTCATTATCCTCATTAAGAAGGATATTTACCATTAATCTTATAACCTCACGAGGAGTATAGTGGTCACCTGCCTCTGCATGCTCAGAAAATCTCCTGATAAGTTCCTCGAAGATGTAGCCCATCTCGGTATTGCTAACTTTATCTGGGTGCAAGTCGATTTTGTTAAACTCTGATACAATTAAATATAACAAGTTGTTATCATTAAGTTTTGTTATCTGCTTATCAAAGTCAAAGTGTTCGATAATTTCTCTGGCATTCTTAGAAAAGCCGTTAATATAATTCCTTAAGTTATTCGCGATGTTATCTGGGTCGGCTAATAATTTTTCAAAATCATACTTGCTTGTATTATTGAATCCTTGCTTTGATATCCTATTTAAAACAGGGTCCATGTTTTGGAGTCCTGATTTCTTTAAGGTTTCATACTTTTCCAATACTTCCTTCTTAGTTGCTGCAAGAACACAATCAAAACGTCTTAGCACGGCCATTGGCAGTATTACATCCCCATACTGCTCTTTTTTATACGGTCCTCTTAATAGTTCTGCTATACTCCATATAAAGTTAACTTTATCTTGAAAGTTAATCAACTTTATCACTCCTATGTATTTCTCGATTTTGATACTTTAAGTCATTTATCAGTATATACACGCAAAATTATACCAATCTATACTTAAATATTCTATATTTTTTTAGATTTTCCTTTACAATTTGCTTTTTATCAGGTAGTCTCATAAATATTATCCTAAAAACAAAATACATGCTCACAAGGCATGCACTGAATAATAGTTTTGTACTTATTTTTCAATAAATGTTATTATCCATCTATATACCCTATCATATCCAATAAAAGATAAGACAGACACTAAAAGAGCAGCAGTTGAAATCAGTAGGACTGCAATATTAATCCTATAATTTCTCTTATTCTGCTTGTCCTGTTCAACCCTATAAATTCTCTCTTCTTCATCTCTCATTACCCTTGCTCTCTGTTCTTCTAAAAGGGTATTCGCAATAGCCTCATTGACTTTGATACTGTTTTCAAACTGCTCAGTCTGGATTTTATTTAATTTCTCTAATCTTTCAGCCATGTCTTCTAACAGTTCATTAGTTCTAAATGTCGGGTTTTCGAATTCAAATGAATCAAAATCAAATAATTCTCTATCATATTTTGCATCTATTAATGGCGTATTTCTTTGTGCAGTTGTAAAAGCATTATTTAGGTTTTTCATTACCTCTATATTTGACAAAAGTGATTTTATACCTGGGCTTATAGCAAGTTGAGAGATATTCTTGAGCGAATCTCTAACTGGTTTTAAAGATTCTGCAATTTTTGCTCCTATTTCTTTCTTTTCCTTAATAAACGCCTCATTGAAATTTTCAAAAAAACTTTTACCTTCGTGAGAAACATAATGCTTTTTTAAATATGAGGACTGCTCAAGTATTTGTCTACCTACTTTTTGTAAATCATCGTCACCGATTGCCATAATATCTTCCATAGTTATTTTTTTATAAATATCTGCTTCATCAACAAAACTTTTATTATTCTCAATCATTGTAAATACCATAGCACAGAAGGCTGTTCTAGAGTTATTTGTTGATTCTAAAGTTTCTTCATAACTTTTAGCAGCACTCATGCTATAAAATATAGGAATCTGTATTTGTTGCCCTCTCAAATTAACAGATACCAATTTTACTGCTTTTCTATGTGCCTCTATAATATTTTGAGCATTGGTGATTTTCTTTGCATCTTTAGATTCTTTATCCATAAGGCTTCCCACCTTTATAACTTTGTTAATTCTATTTTATGACAAATGCTTATAACGCTCAATAAGACTACAATATTTTGTCGGTACTAAAGCACATGCTATGAGGCATGTGCTTTAGTATATAGGTTTTCTATAACTGCTTTTTTGTATATTAATCACGGTCCCGTACCAACACCGTCAATCCTCCAGCCGCTTTTTTCAGATTCTTTCTTCAATATAACAAATCTTGGCCAGACTCCATCATCTGCTGTTATTAGTTTCTTGAAATCAAAATCAACTTTAATCTGATACTCCAACACCCCTGGCTCATTGTTAAATCCCTTTAACTCTTTTATCTCCAACAACTTTGCACTATTAATGTTATAGTCAATTTTATCTTCACCCTTAAACAAGAAAAATCACTGCTTTATTGTTTAAGCAGTGAAAATAGAATACAAATAATGTCTCAAAGTGCAATAAATTTAATCTTATAAATACCGTGAGTACAATTAAGGCAGGTGTTAACCTGCTCCGTTACATATTGTATCTTTAACAACTCTTCTTAGAGACCTTATTATTATCTTTTTTAACTAAACTAACATTATTTTCAGCAGAAGTAAGCCTTATTTCTAAAACTCCATTCTCTGCTAAAACAACTATCTTCTTCCCTGTTTCAAACCCAAGTTCCTTAAGCCATTTGCCTTGCAGCCTTATTTGAGGTACTTCCTTATCTCCTGTATAACTATAATAAACACTTAGAATACGTTTTTGCATTTTAACACCTCTGTAGTTGCTGCAAGATTAAATGCTTTTTTCCTTAGCAATCAATGTCCATCGGATAGCAGTTTTCACAACTGATTGCACATTGTTATCTTTTGTTCTTACTTTCACATAATACGGTCTTAAATTGAATCTGTAACCTTTATTTACCAACATTTCAGTCGCCTGAACAAGGGCTTTCACCGTCATATATGCTGCTTTTATTCCAATACAATCAATATGAACGATGCCATTTGCTACTACATATTCAACTATGGCCTCTGCTGCAGCATTAATGTTGCTTTCTCCTGCAACCTTAAGAACCTTTATATCCATGCCTTATATACCTCCTTAATCTGTTTTGTATTGCATATTAAGGATTGAATATAAGGCATTTCAAGTATTAATTTTCATTCTTCATTACTTCAGTTCAAAACAAGAATTGAACCAAAACTAAAATTGATTAGAATATTTCATTAATACTTCGATTAGAATATTTCATTAATACTTCATACTTCATTAACTTCAAGGCGTCTCTCAATGTTTCGCAAAGTTTTCTTGAACTGAAGTACCTTGAAGTATTAATAACATATTAACCATATTTTTAAGTTTGTCAAATTTTTAGGCTTAATTTTTTTGTTACATTTTTGTTACAAAATAAAGTTCCTCTTGAAATACACTGATTTATGGCTATAATACTTTCATTAAAAATTACGGAACGGAGGAATAGCCTATGAACAGAAGTATAGATAGCATCATTGCCAAAAAGACATCTCATGATGTTGGTGTATTAATATTTCAATTTCTTAATGATATTGAACCTCTAATCCAGCAGTCTCTCACTGCTGCAAAGTTAAAGGATTTTTACAGGCTTAAAGGGAAATATAACAAAGGACGTTTTGTCTGCCCATTCCATTCTGGAGCAGATAACCCTACCTCTCTTTCTCTGAATGACAACAAACGGAACTTTCACTGCAACGCCTGTGGTAAAAGCGGTACATACCTTGAATTTATCATGTATATGCAAAATTTCTCAGGTAGGAACAGCCTCAACGAAGCAAAAATTTTTGCCGCAAACAACTTTGCTGGCCTGAATCTAGGATTCAACTCAATTGCTGATTTTGAGCAGAAATTAAGAGATAAAATATTAGAACGCTATCATAAAACGCATAGTGTTAGGTATACAGATTATTATGACATATGGCTTCTGCCAGATAGATATTTTTCTAATACAGCAGAGTCACAAGACCGCCAAATCCAAGGGGAAGAACAACAAATAAAGCCTTCCTTCAAGGTTTCTCCTTCCAACTCTACAAACAAGCCCGACTTTATACTGGAAGCACTGGACCTTGAAATGACCATCAGGCATCATCAAGCCCAGAATATAATTGACAATGGGATTACTGATTATGATAAAGCAATCCAGGACGCTAAAAACAGCAAACTAATTAGGGACTTTACCCAAAAGGCTGATAAATTAAATTCGGTGGATAAACTCTCTGATTTCATGAGTAAGAAATATAATATAGACATAGATACTGCTTTGAGATATGGACTTATCTATTTTGATAAGGCTAGCCAGAAGCAACTCTACTACAGTGATTTCTTTATGCTGAATGACAGAGTCCTGTTTCCCATTCGAGACCATGAAACTGGCATAGTAGTCGGGTACCAGTGCCGACAAACAGATTTAAATGCCCCAAAACATTACAAATACCTTAACGTGGCCGATTACCAAGATAACTTGACAGCAAATGAAAACGGAACTGATTTTAGAAATTTTGTTCCGTTTAAACCTGGAAACTTCCTTTTTAACCTTTACGAACTGAAGAATAAATGCATTAATGCATTATGGATTACAGAAGGCATTGCAGATGCAATAAAACTTTCCTGCATGGGATATGACGCTGTTTCTTCAGAACAGGCAAATTTAACCGACTTCCATATATACTTAATTGATAAATATTTCGGCAAAGATGTGGTTATTAACTTATTCTTTGATAATGATGACCATAAGGTTGGACAAAGCAAAAGCATTGCAGCCGCCTACCGCCTTTGGCAGTTTGGTTTCAGGAATATTAGAATTATTAGCACCTTTAAAGAATTAGGAAAAGATATTACCGATTGTTCCGTTAAACTGCATGATGATAACATGCTAAGGCTTTTAATTAGTCTATGGGAAAAACAAGCCTATTCTTTTACCCCTGCAAGTAATGAAGATTTAAACACTCTATTAAAAACAGGCCTGTACACTGAAAATGATATTATGTGTATTGACCCAAGAGATATAAAACAGATGACTAATTTTGCTGAAGCAATTGTTAAGCATATAGATTTAAAGGATATGACATATCAGCAACTTGCAGTATTAAAAAAATTATGTTGCTTTAGAGAAGAAGAAATAAAAATTCTCTTAAACCTTTCTACAAAAGATTATCATGACATGCAGGATGCAGATGAAACAGAGAATGTTGTAAAAGAAAATAGCAATATTAACGCAGGCAATGCTCAAGAAGAAAGAAATGCAGGAGAAAATCTAATCAACATTTCTAAAGCACAACTGTTTCATCTGAAAAAGAGATTTGATTTAGATTTAATTAAGAAAATAGACAACGAATGTTCCAAAAAACAGATTGCGGCTATTGTAGGCAATATAATAAAAAATAAAGATTTTGATGTATGGGATTACATCCCCAAAAATGAAAGTCACCAGTCTTCAACTGGTATAGCCCCTATCACCGCTGTACTGGATGATGGCAACTTCACCCCTGCATATGACGATGTCAGTATTCCTTTTTAATGAGCCGTAATCTTAAAAATTTTTTAATCAAAAAAACTTGACTTTCAAAACCATAATTCTGTATCCTGTTTAAAATCAAATGAAAGGACGTGGTTGTATGAAAGCCAAGAATCTAAAACAAGAAATTAAGAATATCCTTTCTGCAATAGACAAGAACTTTGGTAAAGACTCAAGGGAATTCCAGGATGCCGAATATTACCTTGACATCCTTGAAACTGTTTACCATTATAACTACAACGATGGAATAGATTTGCTTAATGAGTTAAAGAAATTACTAAATAAACTTTCAGATAGAGTGCCCGAATTGGCACCTGAAAGGTTCTCACAGCATTATCCAAATGTAAGTGAGATGTTAAAATATCTGGAAAAATGGTTATCTGATTAATGTTTTTTAAAGGCTTCTCAGTTTCCTTGCTGGGAAGCCTTTTTTCTATAGATTTTTAATAAGATTTAATGGGTAAGAAAAAACAATACCTTTAATCGTTGCAATCATATTATATAGTTACGAATTCCAAGACTCCTATCCCCTTTAACCTATTATCCCCTATTATCCCCCTACACTGTGAATGTCAATAGAAATTTGAGCCACTTGCTAATGAATTTTTGAACCACTTCTGCTATTGAAAAAGTGATCCATGTGCTAATGAATTTCTGAGCCATAACTAAAAGACTTTCCCTATGGTTGATATGTAGGTTTTTAAAATATATCTGTCCTCTTAACCTACAGTTACTAAAATCAGAATTTACGAAGTATCTGTCAGGGCGGGTGGCAATTCCTTTCATTTATACGAATTATCCCGCCTGAAAGAATTTCCATTCATATTTAATACATGTGAACGGAAGGTCAGACGATCTACTAGCGCCGCAACCATAGTAGTATTCTCAAACATTTCTGTCCATCTCGAAAATTCAAGGTTCGTAGATACAATTACACTTCCTTTTTCAGCACGGTCTGAAATTACCCTAAATAATAGATCAGCCTGGTTCCTATTAAAGCATAGATATGAGAGTTCATCTAGAATCAATAGGTCCACCTTTTCCAGTTGCCTTTCAAGTTTCAGAAGCCTTCTATATTCCTGAGCTTCTGTAAGTTCAGTAATAAGATTGGCTGCAGTATAGAACCTTACGCTATACCCCTCTTTACAAGCCCTTAGTCCTAAACCTATTGAGATATGGGTCTTTCCAGTGCCTGTATTTCCGATCATAACAATATTCTGTCGTTTAGATATAAAGTCACAGGTAGCAAGTTCCCATATGAAGGCTTGTTTGACGTATTTGAGTCTGGTATAATCAAATTCATCAAGGGTTTTCAGGTAAGGGAATCCTGCATTACGTATACGGCGCTTTTGCTGGTTTTCTTGTCTGGAAGCTACTTCTTTTTTCATTAATTCTATGAGAAATTCCTCATATCCCATATTGCTATCCATCCGTCTAATAATACTTGTGTATTGTGTAAAAGTCGGTAATTTCAGCTGCTTGGCATAAAGTTTTATTGTTTCTTCAGCTACATTTATCTCACTCATTGTGCCACCCCATATTGTCTATCATATATACTCAAATCAACTTCTTCTACCTTGACGGTATCTATAATCTTTTGTGCACTTTTCACTGGTGTACTGCGCTCCATTAAATAGCTGCGGATTAAATCAACAGTAGGCGTCACACCTGCTGGAATTTGCTGCTTGATCTCAAGAAGCTTGTCTGAACCGTAGTCTACACAAAGTCGCAGAACTTTTACCATGTCCCTAGCTCCACCCGGAAGTATTTGTCCCCACTCCAATAATTCTTTTTTAACATGGTCCTTTACAGGTTTTGCATTGAATACAGCCCTGGGCTTTTGCTCCAATAGGTCTATGTAATGTTCCAATTTGTAGGTGGTTTTGTTGGAACCATAGTTTCTGTTATGCTGAGCAATCTCCTGCCCTCGGTAGAAGATGTTTAAAATATTCCCATATGCCTTGATGCTGACGCTTTTGCCTACATATTTTACTGGTACTGAATAATTGTTTCTGTCAAAGCGTACTGTTGAATACTCGTCTACATCAGCTGATATGCTTTTACTTGAATCAAACACATATTTCGGAAGTGCATATAATAATGATTTATCCATTTCATACATTTGACCGACCGTCTGTTCACGACCGCGTATTTGATGGGAACGGTATTTCAAGCAGTTTGCCAACAGAACTTGGTTTAACTCATTAATATTTTTTACTCTAGGCACAGGAACTAAAATATTACGTCTAACCCAGCCTACCAGATTTTCTACCAGTCCTTTTTCATTTCCTTTACCCGGATTGCAGAATTCCATTTTAAATGCATAATGTGCACTCAATGCATGATAACGGGCTTGAGGCTTGGCATAAGTCCCAAAACCTTCCTTTACTGCAACCCTGGCATTATCAAAAATCAGCTTGTGTGGAACACCACCAAAATGCTCAAAAGCTTTTACATTACCTTCTAAAAATGATTCCTCATTTTGGCGATAAAAGGCCATTACAAAAATATCACAACTGTAACAGAGCCGCATACAGAAAAGATTTATAGTAACTTTTGTATTGTCAAGGTACACAGTTGCTTCGCCCCAGTCTACCTGTGCTGCTTCTCCTGGGTCGAAGTCAAGTGGAACAAATGCTTTTGGTATCTCATCCTTGAGTCGCTGTACAGCCAATCTTACAGTGGATTCTCCACCTTTAAATCCTTTTTCCTCTACCAGACGGTGATATATCCTTCTAGCTGTATGCTGTTGTTTTTTTATTCCTTCTGTTTCATCTTCCTCAATGCACTGCCTGATAAAATCTATAACATCAGGTGTTAAGACATCGGGCTCACGGGAATATTCTTTTCTCTCCCAAGGAACATTGTCACCTTTGCAGTATTTCCTTACAGTATTTCTTGAAATTTTCAATTCCCTGGCTATAGCTCTCTGTGACATTTGATGTACTGTATACATTTCCCTAATCTTTTGGTATAGATTCACGCTGATAATCACACCTTCCGACCCCCTGTAAAACTTATCTTGCATAATAAATTTTACAGGTTTTTTTGTGAAAAGTGGATCACTTTTTCGTTAGCACAGAGCCACTTTTTGGCTCACTTTTATATTAGCATACACACCCCTACACCTGCTTTTTTAGAATCACTTTTTACCCCTTAACCCTCAAAACCGTTTCTAACTCCTTTTCCCTATTAAAAACCTACCCATTTGCTCCGTTTCTCATGCAAAAAGGATGAATTCTAAATAATTATCTTATCAGTTTTCTATATAAGGAAACCATTTCTAAAATAGGGTTTTACGCTTCTATTATGCTCCTGAGAGAAAATTACCTTATATAAAAACAAAATAGGGAAAGAAACTGCAACAAAGCAATCTCTTCCCCTATTTTGCCCGTTTGCCAACTACATTCCCCAGAATGCATATTAAATATAGCATATCCTAGAGTTACCTGTAAAGAAGTATATCTTTTATTTAATTATCCTCAAATTATAGTTCCTTTTAGTTCCTAACTTTTTATTCCAGTTCTTTTTGGGACTGTATATTATAGAATGAGGAATTAGGAGAAAGGAACAGGGAGGAATAAGGCTTAACCTAAGGTAATTTATGCTTATTCAATGTCTCTCCACCTATACTTTTATATAAGAAAAAAGCAGGAAGTCTTAAACTTCACTGCTTGTAAAAGTTAAAGTCTATAGATTGTCAAACATATCAAATATATCGTCAGGCAATTCATGTTGTATGCAACTATCATTCTCTTTTCCCTTGTTTTCTATGGTAATTCCTCCACACTCTGCTATTGCCTCCTTTACAGCCTGTTTTATTGCTTCCTTGCCTAAATCCTTATCCCCTTTTCCTGTAAAACTTAACACTGCCTTAATGACATAATCTGTTTTATATTTCTGCTTTGATAGTATGTTAAATACTTCTAAATCATCTTTCCTATCTAATGAAAAAGATAAATTAATTCTTTTTACAGCCATAAAATCACCTTCTTAGTTCTTGCTCTAATAGGATTTTAAAACCTTTGGCATTTGCAAACTGGTCAAGGTTTTCAATATACCTTATCTTGTCCGATGATTCTATATATTTTCTTAACATCATACCCCCGCCACCAACAATTATTGTTGGGTTTCTGAATTCAAAACCGTATTCTAAAATCTTTGTCAGCAAGTTTTCTACATATTCCTTTGCTTTTATTTCTATCATTTTATTTATATCTGCATCAAACAAAACTGGCTGCTTACCTAAAATAATATCCTGTATCTGCTTTTCTGTCAGATTAATATTTATTTTTAATAATTCCTGCTGTATGGATGCAAACAATGTGATTGTGCCGTTCGGTAGTGAATAGCAGGTTGCAGTGTTAATTATCCCGTTTTCTACTATGAAAAAATCTGTAGTATAGCCACCGATATCAATTACGTTTGCTACTGATACATTTTTATAGTCTTTGTAGATATTAATAAAGGCTGCGTAACCTTGGGGGTATACCCTGCAATCAACAATATTAACCGCATAATCGCTTCCATTAAAACTAAACTTGATATTGTCCCTTATAAAGTATTCCCTGAATTTATGTTTCATTTTACCGTAGTGAATGATAGGAAGCCCCACACCTAAAAATACATCTGCTTTCTGTTCTATTCCTGCCTTGTTAATTGCATCTGCTATTGCAGCCAAAGATATTATAAAAGCATCCTGAGTCTGAGTCTTATCTAATTGAACGCTCGACCTGTTGTTTCCTATGCTGTAATAAATACCTTGATAAATAAGCAGATTTTGTTTTGTAATAGGCTCTACATCAGATTTTGTAAAGCCCGACTGACAACTAAAACCCTCACTGCTTTTGGTATAAGCATTTCCATTGTCTAATCCTAAGATAATTTTATTCTCCATAGAAATTCCTCCATTTCTTTGATAAATTTAAGTTCGTTATAGTTCTTTATATTTAATCACTTTTTATAATTTCAAGTATTTTTACAAAAAAATTGCTTACCTATCAAATTAGGTAAGCAAACAAATTTATTGTAACGGAGGTATTTGATTATAATTTAGTAAAATACCTTTTTATTAATGGGCGATTATTTTATATAAAATTACTAAATACATTTTCAAGTGTTTTTATCATCTTTTCCCTAAATCCTTTTCCCTCTCCTCTTTACCCTCCCATATATAATTATGTATTTAGTAAATTTGCCCAAATCCTTGATATTACAATGCTTAAATAGATTTTTAAGCGACAAAAACCATGTTAGGATATTAGTTCTAAGGTGTATGGACTAAGGATTAATAATGTATTATATAGCCCCTTAACCCTTTTACCTTTCAAGGATTTTTACAAAAATATCTTATTAAAATTTGATTTATTTACTGGTAATCCTTATACTGTGAAAAATTTTTTGAAAGGATGATTTTTTATGAGCCAAAATTTATACATAAAAGATTTCAAAAGCCTGAAAGTATGGCAGAAAGCAACTGAATTAACAAGTGAAATATACAAGATTACTAAGAAATTCCCTAAATTTGAAACCCATATAATTGTATCCCAACTTCTCAGAGCATGTACAAGCATCGGCGCCAATATAGCCGAGGGCAACACACAACTATATAAGAGCCGTGAATATTACCATTATAATCTTGCCCTCGGCAGCGCAGGGGAGACCCGTAACTTCCTTGCCATAGCCCTAATGAATGAATATATCACTAAAGATGAGTATGATGCATTGGAATTAAGGCTAAGCGAAATTATTAAGATGCTACATGGATGCATAAGAAAATTGCAATCTGAATCTGGCAGTGAATTAAATGATGCTTCTATGGTCTGATTCAACATTACATAAAAAATAAGCCTGTAATTATATTGCGCATAATATTTTTACAGGCTCATTTCTAAATCATATTCATTAACTGAGATTTTTATCTTGGTCATTTATACCTCCTAGCCTTTCTATACGCATCTTTAAGTTGTTGAGGCAAACTCCACTTTGATTTCAGGACATACTCATCATGTCTGTGTATGTATTCAAATGCCTCATCAAGACAAGTAAACTCATACTGAAAGTGATAATTTTTATTTCCAAACTTTTTATTCTGATGATAAAGAAGGTATCGTTTCTTCCCTGTTCGTTGTATTATCCACAAATCCAGAACTGAATAGGCATAGATAATATTCTGAATAATTGTAACACTAAGATTATATTTATTACTTTCATAAACTTCATTTTCACCAAATGCATAAGTACTATTACATCTCACTGGTTTTATTAGCACCACCCCCTTTTGTCTTATTGTATCGGGCCAAAAGAAGTGTGACAAGGGTTCAGGATAAAATTCAATTTCTCGTTTCTATCAACGTAATGTTGACGCTTTTGAGAAGTTATTTTAGAAGGTTATTAACTAGCCTAATTTGATTCAAAAAATTGCTAATATCCTATACCCGATAAATCCTAAAATCAGTATCCACAGCATTACAATAATTACACCTGCTGCCCTGGCTTCTGGAATATCACTTCTCAATTTTGCCTCGGCTTCTTTTCTGCATTCTTCCATAATTTCCGCTGGAATCAACTTTAATGCAATTGCAACACCCATAGGTATCAGTATGAAATCATCTAAATATCCTAATACGGGGATAAAGTCAGGTATCAGGTCTATGGGACTTAGTGCATATGCAACAACAATAGCAGTAAAGACCTTTGCAATTAAAGGTGTTTCTTTCTTTTTATATGCCAGATATAAAGCAAAAACCTGTTTCTTTAACTCACTTGTTTTTTCTTTCATTTTTTCTATCATACTCAAGTCTCTCATGCATTCCATTTTTTATATCTTATATAATATATAAAAATACAATCACATTTATTTTATTTCATTGATAATCCTTTATCTATAGCCTCCTGAATTATTTTGTGGCAGCATTTCCCTAAGGGGTTATTCTTTATACACTGGCTGTTTTTCATAGCCCCTGTGATTTCTATAATATCCTTGAACGTTTTTGCACCATGTTTTATTACGGCATCTATTACTTGCTCCTCAGTAACTTTGCTGCAGTAGCAGGCATATTTGGGATTGGCATCTTTTTTAAACCATATAGGTACTTTCACTTGCTGCTTATTAAATTTAACACCTGATTCTGGATTATAATAAACAATATCACATTCTTCATTCATGCATATATAATAATCTGTATCTGTGACCAATTCTGTCAGCGTATCAACTACCAAATGCCTGACTGTAATATTTTTTACTTTGATTCCTGATGTTTTACATACAGGACATGTATTGTCATTTTCTATTTTATGAAACTTCTCTTTTCCACCACAGCAGCAATTATTTATTTTTTCATTTATCATTTTAGCCTTACCTTCCTTTATTTTTATTTTAATAGGACTTATCTTATAATGAAAGTACTTTTCTGTTTTAAGATTTTTGTTCATATCATTTTAATTATATATCCTCATTCTTGTATCAAGAAATATAAAATCTCAGAACTTTATTTTCTTTTCTTCTTTACCCTTTAAAAAAGGACTTTTCTATTTTTTGATTTTTTCACTATTATGTATTGAACTGTTCGACACAACTTTATTATCTATTTGACATGACTTTATTATTTCTAACACAAGTTTTTTATCTCTGACACAACTTTATTATTTTTCACCTTATCCCTTAACCCTTTTTAGAATAAAACTTATTCCTAACTATGTATACACATAAAAAACTCATGTCAAAACCCAACACCCCTCAACCCCTTGTCCCATCTATCCTTAACCCTATTTCCCCAATTCTTTCCAGATAAAAAAGTCATGTCAAAAATCACCCATTTCCCTTACACCTATCTCCTATTTTCTTCCTATTTTTAGCCTCATTTTAGATAAAAAAGTCGTGTCAGAAATAGGGATAAGTTAAAAGGAAAAAGGGGAAAGTTTTAGTCAATATCTTTCATCAATATTCCTTTCAAACCCTTTAAAATCAATACTTTTAGCCTTATTCCTTTTTCCTTGAGCCTAAAAAAGCCATGCAGCAATTCAGGATTTCTCCTGCATTTACAGCATGGCTTTTAACACAACTTTTTTATTTTTAACACGACTTTTTTATTCGTGACACGAGTTTTTTTGGGGCATACAGTAAGTTCAATGAGTTGATTGCGTTCTTCGGTTTTCTCGAATCTCTCCTTTTTTAGCGCTTTTCGGTTCATACTTACATATATCTCACTCATACCAATGGACGGCGTTAAAATGCTCAAAATAATTCCTTTTACATCAAATTCCTTTAAAAATCCAAGAATCAGTATACATACGCCTAACAGAACATACATTACCCCAAAGCCAAACTTTCTTTTATCATAAATCTTCATATTGCCGATCCTCCAATTCCTTATTTTCTTTCAGACAACACAAATCTTCCACAGTTGTTCCGAATACTTGTGCCATTCGATAAGCCAGCATGAGAGAAGGTTTATACTGTCCTTTTTCAATGGAAATAATAGTTCTGGATGAAACATGCACTAATTCTGCCAGCTGTTCCTGTGTTAAATTAGCCTTGGTTCGCAATTCTTTGACTCTGGTTTTCATAATGATTCGCCTTTCTGCATATGAAGCAAACTTCATGTGAAGTTTACTTCATATTACTGCAAAATAAGTTCATTGTCAAGTGTTCAAAATATAAAATTTGAATATTTTTATACAATGAACTATCCAAATGCAGCACATAAAAATTAAGCAGTATTAGGAATAATTTGTAATCTTTTCAACCCGTTACTGTTTGAATTTACAAAACAATCATGCAAGATTTATAAAAATAAATTCATATACAGCGCAAATTACAGTTTTTTACAAAGAACAATTAAAATATACACTTGCAAAAAAGCGCGGACTTATCAACTTTTTTATTGACATTTTAAATTTAAGCTGATAATATAATAGCATTATAAGTGAGAGATTTGAATAATTAAAATAGCAAAAATGCAAAATATAGCGCTTTTTATTTTATCATGGAAACGGCGTAAGGAGCGTGAATCGCTGTGATCGAACTGAGAAATGTCTGTAAAGACTTTGGCAGTTTAAAAGTTTTAAAGGGAATCAATCTAAAGGTAGAAGCTGGGGAAAAGCTGGTCATTATCGGGCCAAGCGGTTCCGGAAAAAGTACGCTGGTACGCTGTATGAATGGGTTGGAAGAACCAACCTCCGGTGAAGTTTACATAGACGGAACTCGCCTGACTCGAAAAAACCGCACAGCGGTTGTGAGGGAATCTTCAGCGATGGTATTCCAGCAATTTAACCTGTATCCGCATAAGACGGTTTTGCAAAATGTAACCCTCGCTCCAATTAAGCTGCAGGGGATGGGGAAAAAGGAAGCCGAAGATTTGGCACGCGGTTATCTTGACCGTGTGGGACTGCTTGGAAAAGCAGACGCATACCCGCAAATGCTTTCCGGCGGGCAGCAGCAAAGGGTTGCGATAGCCCGCGCGCTGGCCATGCGGCGAAAAATTATCTTGTTTGATGAGCCAACTTCTGCATTGGATCCGGAAATGGTGCAGGAAGTTCTGGATGTGATGACAGGCCTTTCTAAAGAGAATATCACCATGGTAGTCGTGACGCACGAAATGGGCTTTGCCCGTCAAGTTGCCGATCGGGTTATTTTCATGGATGGCGGTGTTATTCTCGAGGAAGGCAATCCGGAACATTTCTTTGAAAATCCGGAAAACGAACGAACCAAAAACTTTTTGGGCAAGATTCTGCATTAACAAAATCGGCAGCAGAGACGTTCCGCTGCTGATGAACTGAAAGAAATAAAGAGATTAAGAGGGGGCTTTCTAAAATGAAGCGTGGAAAATTGGTTAAAAAGTTAACTGCTTTTGTGTTGTTTTCAGCCGTAGCGCTGTCGATGTTTACGGCATGCAGCAGTTCCGGTACGGACGAATCAGCCGCTTCTGGGGCGCAGTCCAATGCATCTGCTGAATCTGCCATTGAAAAGATAAAGCAAGCCGGCGTTTTAAAGGTCGGTGTTAAAGCGGATGTGCCGAAATACGGCTATAAAAACACTGACGGTGAGTTCGAGGGGTTCGAGGTTGATCTTGCCAAAAAGATTGCAGGTAAAATTTTGGTGATGAAAGCAAAGTTGAGTTTCAAGCGGTGAATGCCAAAACCAGAGGACCTATGTTGGACAACGGAGAAATTGATTTGGTGATTGCGACCTTTACAATTACCGAAGAGCGGAAAAAAACCTATGATTTTTCAGATCCATATATAACGGACGGCGTTAGTTTAATGGTGAAAAAGGATTCCGGCATTACCGGACTGAAAGATTTAGATGGCAAGACCATAGGCGTTGCGCAGAGTTCCACCAGCAAAACGGCTTTGGAAGAAGAAGCTGCAAAAATTGGCGTTTCACTTAATTTCTCCGAATTCGGCAGTTACCCTGAAATTAAGGCTGCATTGGATTCCGGACGAGTGCAGTGCTTCGCTGTGGACGCTTCCATTTTAAATGGATATGTGGATGACAGCACAGTGATTCTCGACGAACGTTATGCGCCGCAAGAATACGGTGTTGCCAGTAAAAAGGGAAACGACGACCTCGCAGCTTTGGTTAACGACACTATACAGGAACTGAAATCCTCCGGAGAGTTGGAGCAAATGATTGAAAAGTGGGGCATTAAGTAATTATGAATTCACCCTTTGCGTTTCCCAGGTGGGAAGCCCTGTTTTCCGACTGGCGCATTCTTCTGGATGGGTTCCTCAATACCGTGGCTGTGTCCGCGCTGGCTTTGCTTCTTGCACTGGCCCTGGGAATCGTTTTCGGGCTGTTTTCAACTTCCCATTCCCGCCTGCTGCATGGTGTCGACCGGGTGTATGTAGAAATTTTTCAGAATACACCTTTGCTGATTCAGCTGTTCTTCTTCTTTAACGGACTGCCATACCTCGGTATTGTTCTTCCGGTATTTTTGATTGGTGTGCTGGGGGTCGGGCTTTATCACGGCGCGTACATTTCGGAAGTGGTGCGCGCCGGCATTGAGTCCGTTCCGGACGGACAGATGGAGGCTGCCATATCGCAGGGCTTTACCTACGGACAGGCGATGCGCTGGATTATTCTTCCGCAGGCAGTGCGCGTCATTCTTCCTGCGCTGGCAAATCAGGCGGTAAACTTAATTAAAAACACCTCGGTGATGGCCATGATTGCCGGCGGGGAGTTGATGTACACCATGGACTCTTGGGCGGGTACTACGCTGAACTACGGTCCCGCCTATCTCACGGCAGGCATTCTTTATTTTCTGCTTGATTTCCCGCTGACCCGCCTTGCACGCAGACTGGAAAAGAATGCGGACAAATCAAAAAAGACGCAGCCTGCGCCTTTAGAACTGGAAATGGAGGTGTGATGGCATGGCGTCTGTATTTACTGCAGAAAATATGCTGTTTCTGCTGGAGGGCCTAAAAACGACACTGACCGTTGCGGCTGTATCCATTGCAATCAGCATCGTGGTTGGCACGCTGCTGGGGCTTGCGCGCAGTTACAGCAAAGGCGTTTTGGGGTGGATTGCTACCACTTATATTGAAATTTTCCGCAACACTCCGTTTCTGCTTTGGATTTTGGCAATCCGTTTTCTGATACCCATTCCACCTTTTTATTCTTCTATTACTTCCTTTTCGCTGTTTACTTCCGCAATCATGGCGGAGATTGTACGCAGTGGTCTGAACGCGGTCGGCCGAGGGCAGTTTGAAAGTGCCTATTCTCAAGGTTTTACGTTTTTTCAGACTCTATGGTATATTGTGTTGCCGCAGTGTTTCCGTACGATTGTGCCGCCCATGCTCTCGCAGATGATTACCGTCATCAAGGACACTTCGTTGCTTTGGGGTGTGCAAATTGAGGACTTTACCGGCAAGGGCATGATACTGATGGGTAAATTTACAACAAGTACGCAGATTTTCCTAATGTTTGGTTTTATGGCGTTGGTTTACTTTTTGATTAATTTTACACTTTCTGTATTCGTGCGCCGTACACAGAACAAACGCCTTTCTGCGCGTACATGAGAAGGACTGCCTGATTGTGTGCCTTTGAGATGAAAAGAACATATTTTAAACAGGATGCTGCATCTTTCAGCATCCTGTTTTTTGTGTCTGCTGTGTCATGGTTATGCGGTATGACGAGCAGTAAGCGGCTACCGTTTAACCGGTTAACAGCAGAATGTTTTGCGGATGAATACGCAGAAATTTGGGATTGGGAGGAAGCGGTACGCGACTGGATTTGGGAGCTATCCAATGTATTATGTTGCTATTGTTTGACAGTGGTCGGTAGAAAACAATATAGGAAAAAGTATCTTCCAAAATAGTTTCTGTATGACCTTGAATGACATTGCTTTCCTCCGTGCTGTCAGCGGGAATCCAGTCGTGGGCACGAACGCCCACATAATGCAGATTATCGGGAACAATTGTGTTTGTTTGGAGTGCAGTGCCCCAGTCAAGTGTTAAAATCGTATGGTCGGATATTTTTGTTTGTAGGTTTGTCAAACATATTGGACAGTATGGGAATGTAAAAATTCAGAAGGAGACAACCAATGAAGAGGACGCATCGGCATATGATTAGAGCGTCTTAAGTAGATGGAAAGTTGGTTTTCAAAGTCCGCTAAAGAGTAAAAATGGTGTTTGTTATAAAAGCGTTTTTGGTCTTCGCGATGACTGCGTTCCACTTTCCCGTTGTGCCTAGGGGTATAAGGACGAATTAACTTGTGCCGGATATGAAGTTTAGCGGCAGTGGCCTCGAACAACGTCAGCAGATGTTTCTTGGAAGGTGAGAAACGGTTGGTGAATTCAAAACCGTTGTCAGTTTGAACGCATTCCACACGAACGCCGCGCCGGGCAAACCATTCGACAGCTCGTTTTAGAAAGTCAGCAGAAGAGTAAGTACTCTGTTCAGGGTACGCTGCCAGAAAACGCAGCCTAGAAAATTCATCAATAGCTGTGTACTGGAAAAGCCGAAGCTCAGGGTTGGCAATACAGCGCTTTGGAACAACTTTTACATCGATCTGAATGCGCTCTCCGGGATATGTCATTTGCTCGTATGGTTTTGGCTGATATTTTTTCTTTGGTTTTGATTTTGGAAACATTCCCATTCGGCGCATTACACGGAACAGACTTTCCGGACATCGTGTGTATCCCCGCTTTTTTAACCGAGACCATAGTTCAATCATACCGAGGTCGGGATTTCTGCGCCGCATGTCGCGAATCAGCTTTAACTCGGCAGGTGTATGCTGGTTTGGATGACTGTGAGGCCTCCTAGACCGGCAAGCCAACGATTCTAATGTACCGTCATACCGGGCCATCCAGAAATAGATAAAGGAACGGCTTTTGTTGTATTTTCGGCTTGCACGGCTAACACCGTACTTTTGAGCATAGATCATTAGGGATTGCCTAAACTTCATGTCTTGTGTTACACTATTCATGCAGAAATGGGCACTTCCTTTCGGTATGATTTGGTTTGTGTAGCTTTATTTTAACCGATGTGTCCATTTCTGTATTTTATTTTTTCTCAACTGTCCAATATGTATTGTAGTCCTACATAAAATCGTATGGTCGGATATTTTTGTTGCCCTTGAAATATTCGGCTCTATGTCAATAGTTGGGGTAACCCAAAATGGAAACACCGGATGGAGCGGCGTTAAGCTGCTCCATTTTCCGTTGAATGATGGAACATGTGAAGAATACGATTGCGGAAGCGACGAAAATTACGATAACCGTAGGCATTGCGTTTGAGTACCTTAATCTTGTTGTTAACCCCTTCGGTAAAACCATTGGTGTAAGGACAATCAAACGAATTTAGAATACCTTTTGACCAGCGGACCATGGTATTTCCACAAGCAACAAATCTTGAAAGTTCACTGTTTTGTGCGGCCATAATCCAATGGGATAGCGCTGTCCGTGCGGACACGCTGTCAGAAGATTCAAGGACTTTGAAAAACTGTTCTTTCAGAGAGTAGGCTGTCAGCAGACGGTTACTGGCATAGAGCATAAGATCGACCTGTTGCTTTTGCTCCGGAGTGAGAAATTGATATCGCTTGTTCAGTAAGATTCGGGAGCGTTTAAAATAAATTCTTCGGGTTTTACTGAATTTTTTCTGTTCTTCCTTGCGAACGGCTTCAAAGGCCCAAAATACTTGGCGAATGTAATGATATTTGTCAATGACATAATTGGAATCTTTAAAATATGTTTGAGCAATACTAGCATATGTACTCCACATATCGCTGACAAAATGTTTGGTTTGAGAACGGTCAAGCTGGCCGAAATATTCTGTCAGTTTGTGGTTGTAACGAGCAGGAAGAATATCAAGGATTCGGTGACGGACCGGATCGGTCAGAATGCACTGATATTTCTCGCCGCTTGTATTGCCTTTAAACTCATCAATCGATACAACTTCGGGTAATTTCTGCGGTTTACCATAGTTGATACAATCAAAAATCCGGATAATAGTTGCAACCGAAAGATTTACTTCACGTGCTACACTGGTAAAAGAACGCACGTCGGAAAGCTTTGAAATGATATATGAGGCTAAACGGTTTGTCATGCGATGATATCTAGGCAAAAACGAGTTATCTTCAAAGAAACGCTTTCCACAAGAATGGCAGCGATATCGGCGCTTTCGTAGAATCAGGGAGGTATGTTTGCCAAAAGCGGGAATGTCTTTTACTGTTTGACAACGGTAATCATGAACGTAGCTGGTTTGATGGCCACAACAGGGGCAAACATGCGGTTTTCTCGGTAACTCAATAAAAATTTCCGTTTTATCAGGCAATTGCCTCACATTTTTTACGATTACCCCTTTTAATCCAAGCAATTTTTCGATAGAATGAGTACAGAGCATATCGATGACCTCCCAAATGGTGGTGTGGTAATCTCCATTTTAAAGGTTTTTCATCGAATATGCTCGACTTTTTTTTACTCTTTTTCTCAGGCTCTATTCGTTACACCCCAACATTTATTATAGAGCCAAAATAACGTATCAATGAGAAAAACAAAAAGAGCCGCATAAACAACCGGAAAACCAGTGTTTATGCGGCCTTTCGAGTATTGATTGGTGCGAGAGGCGGGACTTGAACCCGCATGAACGTTTAATGGTTCACAAGAACCTGAATCTTCTAAAAAAGTGAAAATAAAATGCAGAATAATGCTCAAAATCGCATCAGCATCGGCATTTACACAGATGTCAATTCATTATATAACATGAAAAAACACTTTTTATGTCGTACAAGTGTCGTATAATTAGGGTTCGGACCATTATGATTTCTTGTGCGTTCAAGGCTTGTACACGGATCACAACATCGGTTCGGCGTGTGATATATTAAATCTGTCACTTCTGCCATAAGATGCATCTGAAACATCGTCATTGGTAAGGACGAGGTCACCAGTTCGAATCTGGTTAGCAGCTCCACAAAAATCCGCATGGCTCTAGGCTTTGCGGATTTTTTGATATTTATTATTAATTTTAAAAATACCGCTTTTGACCACATTTGACCTTACACGAAGGGTCAAAATAGGGTCAAAAAGATGGAGTACAATAAAGTTCGCAATTTCATAAAGGCATAGAAAAGTCATTGGGACTCCGATAAAATGAATGGTGAGAAAACATTCAAAGAAGGAGAGATACCCAATGACTCAAAAAAAGAATACCACAGATTTGACAGAATTGCTACTAAAATGTATGGCGCAACCAGATCCAATGCTGTCGATGCTGGAATGGCTTTGTACTCGTCTGATGGAAGCAGAGGTCTCCGGTATCGTTGGCGCAGAAAAGAATGCACACAATCCATCCCGCCGTGATTACCGCTGCGGCTATCGGCCGCGTCGATTGGATACTCGTATGGGGACGATGTATCTGATGGTACCAAAACTCCGAAATCAGGGCTATATCCCGTTTTTCGTAACAGAACGCAAGCGCAGTGAAGCAGCGCTGATTCAAGTGGTTCAAGAAGCGTTTGTGCAGGGTGTATCTACGCGAAAGATGGAGAAACTAGCTCGCAGTCTTGGAATTGAAAATCTTTCTCGCAGTCAAGTCAGTGAAATGACGAAAGGTCTTAACGAGCAGGTACAGTACTTCCGCAGCCGGCCTCTGACGGGTCGCTATCCTGTCATTTGGACAGATGCACTGTATGAAAAAATTCGTATGGATGGCCGGGTCGTCAGCATGGCTGTGATGGTAGTTTGCGGCGTCAATGAACAGGGACATAGGGATATCATTGCTGTAGAGCCAATGCTGGATGAATCTAAAGAAAGTTATTCTCAATTGTTTCAAAGTCTTCTAGATCGTGGTCTGAAAACACCGCTCCTGGTGGTTTCAGACGCGAATAAAGGGCTGATTGCAGCCATCCGTGAGAGTTTTCCGGGAGCTTCCTGGCAACGGTGCAAAGTCCATTTTATGCGAAATATTTTGGCTCATGTACCCCAGAAGGAAAAAGAATCCTTTGCGGCTCAGTTAAAAGAAATTTGGCTGGCACCTTCCGCTAAAATAGCTAGACAACGCGCAGAGCAAATATCAGAACAGTATGGAAAACGCTTTCCAAAAGCAATTGAGCTTCTGCAAGATGGGCTGGAAGATTCTCTAGCCTTCTATGCTTTTCCGGAACTCGATGCTCGCAAAATCTCCTCAACCAATATGCTAGAACGGCTAAACAAGGAAATTCGCCGCAGAACCAGCGTAGTCGGAATATTTCCTAATCCGGATTCCTATCTACGGCTGGTAACAACACATCTGATGGAGTATGCGGAGGACTGGTCTATTTCCAGAGCATACTTAAACCCGAAATCCATTCTTTCACTGTTAAACGTAGCCTAATTCATTTTCCGGAGTCCCGAAATTGCGAACTTCCCTTGACACTAGGGGGTGCGGACAAAAAGTTGGACTGAATACACTCAGGAAGGAGATAGAGGATGTATTCAGAGGAACAATATCGAAAAGCCCTGGAGGTTTATGAAGAAACGAAATCGGTAACAAAAACAATAACGATTTTGGGATATCCGGCACGCAGGCAAACGCTATACAATTGGATCAATCGAAAACGAATGTTGCCGGAAGACCGATGCACCTTTTGTGGATATAATACACCGGAGCACCCTCGCCATCCACCTATAGAATTAAAGCTTGAGATTTTACACCGTTGCTTTGAGCTGGGAGAAGATGTACAATTAGTATCAAATGAAGTGGGATATAGCACAGCAAGTATATATAACTGGCGGCGCAAATATATCCAGAAAGGTGCTGCGGCATTAATGAATGCATCCAATGAGCGAGCCAGAGGGAAACTGACGGAAGGAAAAGCTGCATCTTCAGAGGAACTTGATGAACTGAAAGCAAAAATCCAAGATATGCAGTTAGAAATTGACATTCTGAAAAAAACAATTGATGTGCTAAAAAAAGACCCCGGCGTCAACAAGAGTCCCTTGAACAACAGGGAGAAGGCAGTAATTGTTGATGCCTTAAAAGAGAAGTATCCACTGCCTGTATTGATAAAAAAACTCAAACTGGCAAAGAGCAGCTATTACTATCAAAACAAACGGGTCAGTTTTGCAAAGAAGCATAAAGATGATTATCAAGCTGTTGCGACCATATTCCACAACAATAAGGAAAGATATGGATATCGTAGAATTAAAATAGTATTGAACCGAGAGGGCTATACCCTATCCGAAAAGGTGATACGTCAAATTATGCGTGAAAATGGCTTGGTTGTGAAAGGCAGAAAAGCGAGAAAATACTGCTCTTACAAAGGAGAAATTAGCCCTGAAGTACCCAATGTGATTCGAAGAAATTTCAGAGCTGACAAGCCAAATCAGAAGTGGTTGACTGATGTGACGGAGTTCTCAATTCCAGCAGGAAAAGTATATTTGTCTCCTATTATTGACTGCTATGATGGTATGCCGGTAGCATGGAACATTAGCTGTAAACCAGACGCACAATTGGTAAACCGTATGCTGGATCGTGCAATTAGTGCACTTCCTCAAGATGCGCATCCGATTATTCATTCAGATCGAGGCTGTCACTATCGATGGCCGGGCTGGATAGATCGAACCCGTAAGGCAGGATTGATCAGATCAATGTCTCAAAAAGGGTGTTCACCGGACAATTCAGCCTGTGAAGGTTTTTTTGGAAGAATGAAGAATGAGATGTTCTACGGCCGTTCTTGGCAAGGTATCACAGTAGAAGATTTTATGCAGCAAATTGAAGCTTATATGGTATGGTATCGGGATACGAGAATCAAAATATCTCTTGGAGGATTGAGTCCAGCAGAATATAGAATCAAAATGGGATTAGCCATATAGTCCAATAAAATGTCCGCAGGCCCCTAGGGGACATTGCAAAAGTTGTCAGAAATACAGTGGTAATTGCATTAGGGAAAATTGTTATTGGAACATTTTTGGCTATTGCTTTTGCGATATTATTAAATGAAATACATAATAAATTTTTTAAAAAATTGTTCAAACTGTAGTGTACCTTCCTCATTTTCTTTCATGGGTTGTATTGGCTTCAGTTGTAGTAAATATGTTTAATCTGGATGGTTCCGTTAACAAGATTTTATTTGCAATAGGGCTGAATAAAATTAACTTTCTTGGCAGTAACAAAGCATTTCAGTCTTTGATAATAGGAACGGACGTTTGGAAGGAATTCGGATATAACTCCATTGTATATCTGGCGGCTATCACTTCTATTGATCCGGGGCTGCACGAAGCGGCAGCTATTGACGGAGCATCATGGTGGAAAAGAGTATGGCATGTAACAATTCCAGGAATGATGCCGATAATTCTTTTAATGGGAGCTATGAGCCTGACTGGTATTCTAAGCGTTATGGTTATTTGTGCGTTTATGACAAAGATACCGATACCAAAACAATGATTGAACAAATGACCCGATATCACATAAACGGTATTGAATATTATGACTGGCATTATCTGCATCACCAACCTTTAGCTGACGGAGTTACTGAAGAAAATCCGGGTTCATGGAAAGACTGGTCTGGACGTGAAATTTCGGGACAAACTATTGTTAATTACATAAATGAAGCCAAAGAGCGCAATATGGCAAGTATGGCATATGACATGATTTATGCCGGGACGGATACTTTTTTCAAAGATAAGGACGGAAATCCGACGAAAGCGAATGAATGGAAGATTTATTTTGCTGAAGATAACGAACGGGGAGAGGGAAATTTTACATTCCATATGGGAACTTCTCCATCCGGAAACGACAACTTATATTTCTTAAATCCGCTAAATAAGGAATGGCAGGAACATATATTTTCTGAAATGCTAAAAGTATTTAAAGTTTTTGATTTTGACGGATGGCATGGAGATACCGTCGGGGACTGGGGAAAGATGGTAACGGCGGACAAAGAACCTTTAGGCTATAAACCGGATGGTACACCGATATACTTGGTCAAAGATACTTATACTCAGTTTCTGAATGCGGCAAAAGAGGCTCTCGGTGACAAATATTTATCTTTTAATCCTGTCGGCGCTCAGGGTATAGAAAACGTTAATATAAGCAATGTTGATGTGTTATATGCCGAATTTTGGCCATGGGACAGTGACCGGGAAGGCAGAACATATGACACCTATGAATCAATAGTAAGAGAAATTGAAAGATCTAATAAAGAAAGCGAAGAACGTTCTATTGACGGCAAGGGAAAATCGCTTGTAGTAAAAGCATATATCAATTATTACAAAACAAATGGATATATGAATGAACCGGGAGTGTTACTGATGGATGCGGCCGTATACGCTGCCGGAGGCAGCAGGCTGGAGCTTGGTAACGGAAATCATATGCTGCATAAGGAGTATTATCCTGATGATAATATCTTAATGGATGAAGAATTGCAGAATAAAATGAAAGATATGGCCGATTTTATTGTGGCATATGAAAATATATTGAGGGACGGACAGCGGACAACTGATAATATGGTAGATATAGAAGGATTTGCCCATAGTTCTGACGGAATATCCAATACCATCTGGACATATACCAGAGCAGATGCTCAATATGAAATACTCCATTTAATTAATTTATTAGGTACCGATAACCAATGGAGGGATGAACGGGGCAAAAAAGAGGCTCCTACCGAGGTCAGCGACATTAAAGTAAAATATTATACAGATAAAAAAATCAGTAATGTTTTTATCGCATCTCCTGATATCAATGACTGCAAAAGCGAAAGACTGGATTTTGAAGAGGGAGAGGACGGCAACGGAACGTATATACAGTTTACTGTACCTGGTTTAAAATACTGGGATATGATATATATGAAATGAGGAGGTTAAAGTGAAACAAACAAGCGATACATACAAGTGGTGGAAAAACGCAGTGATATATCAAATCTATCCGAAAAGCTTTCAGGACAGTAATGGCGATGGTATCGGTGATATTCCGGGAATAATAACAAGGCTGGATTATTTGAAGAAGCTTGGTATAGATGCAATCTGGCTTTCACCGGTATATCGTTCTCCGCAATATGATAATGGCTATGATATTTCCGATTATAAAGATATCGACCCCATGTTTGGCACAATGAATGACATGGAAAATCTTATTAAAGAAGCAAAAAAAAGAAATATACGCATAATTATGGATTTGGTTCTTAATCATACTTCGGACGAACATTATTGGTTTCAGGAAGCTAAAAAAAGCAGGTCAAATCCCTATCATGATTATTATGTGTGGAGAAACGGCGTTGAAGGAACCCCTCCCAACGATATGAAATCTACTTTTGGAGGTTCTGCATGGACATGGGTACCTGAAGTACAGCAATATTATTTTCATCAATTTTCTGAAAAGCAACCCGATTTAAACTGGGATAACCCTAAAGTACGCCGGGAAATTTACGATATGATACTCTGGTGGATGAATAAGGGGGTCGAGGGCTTTCGGCTGGATGTAATCGATCAGATAGCGAAAGAACCGGATCATAAAATAACGGTTAATGGACCGAAATTACATGAATATATAAGGGAATTATCGAAAGAGACATTTCAAAAAGGAAAAGACATCATAACAGTAGGTGAAGCCTGGGGAGCCGATCCGGAACGTGCGAAGATGTACAGTAATCCTGATAACAGCGAATTTTCCATGGTATTTCAGTTTGAGCATATTTGCCTGGATCAGCAGGAAGGAAAATCAAAATGGGATTTGGCACCGTTAGATTTGGTCAAATTAAAAAATGTTTTGGCAAAATGGCAGAAAGAATTGTACCAGACCGGCTGGAACAGCCTTTTCTGGAATAATCACGATCTGCCGAGAATTGTTTCAAGATGGGGAAATGACGGCAAGTATCGTGTAGAATCAGCAAAAATGCTTGCAACAATACTTTATGGTCTGCAGGGAACTCCCTATATTTATCAGGGAGAAGAACTTGGAATGACAAATGTGCGTTATAATATCGAAGATTACCGTGATATAGAAACACTGAACTTATATAAAGAACGGACAGAAAATGGATATTCAGTTCAGGAAGTAATGAATTCCATTTATGCAAAAGGGCGTGACAATGCCAGAACACCGATGCAATGGGATGACAGCGAGAACGCCGGATTTACAATAGGAATTCCGTGGATTAAAGTAAATCCGAATTATAAATATATTAATGCCCGGAATGAGATGAAAGATGAAAAATCTGTATTTAATTACTACAGAAAGTTAATTCAGTTAAGAAAATCAAACGATATATTTATAAAAGGCAGATTTGAGCTTTTATTTGAAAAACATCCCGAATTGTTCATATATACAAGAACGTGGAATGAACATACCCTATTAGTTGTTGCAAATTTTTACGGCAGAAGAGTACAATTTTACCTGCCACCAGAGTATGCTGATACCGGAAATTGCCTTATTAGTAACTATGAGGAGCATGAAACGGGATATTTACAACCGTATGAGGCGGCCATGTATTTAATTAATGATAATTACAAAATAATCCGTTCAAAGTTGTTAAATCATAATAACTTTTAAAATGTATATTGTAATGACGGCGCATAAAAAATTTTAAAAATACATTACATGGTAGTTAGGAGGAAATTTAATGAGCAAACATCCCGACTGGTTAGATAACGCTGTATTTTATGAGATTTATCCGCAGTCTTTCTTTGACAGTAACGGTGACGGTATTGGTGATATTCCGGGTATAATCAATAAACTGGATTACATTGCAGATTTAGGCTGCAATGCCATATGGATGAATCCCTGTTTTGTATCGCCTTTTCTTGATGCCGGTTATGACGTGGCTGATTATTACAAAGTGGCGCCACGCTATGGGACAAATGACGATTTAATCAGACTGTTTGAAGAGGTACATAAACGCAGGATGCATATTATTCTTGATCTGGTACCGGGACACACGTCATGGGAACATCCATGGTTCAAGGCTTCGATGAAGGCTGCAAGAAATGAATATACCGATCGGTATATATGGACCGATGACCTTTGGGATAGCCTGACCGGTTATGGTTTCCTTCGCGGCATATCTGAAAGAGAAGGTTCTGTTATAGTGAATTTCTTTTCCCATCAGCCTGCACTGAATTATGGCTTTTATAAACCCGAAAAGCCGTGGCAGCAGCCCATGGATGCAGAAGGGCCACAAAAGACCCTGCAGGCTATGATGGATGTAATGCGTTTTTGGCTTTCCCGTGGCTGCGACGGATTTAGAGTGGACATGGCGGGCTCTCTGGTCAAGAACGATCAGGAAGGAAAGGGCAATATTGCCTTGTGGCAGAAGGTTAGAGCTTTTCTTGATGAAGAGTTTCCGGAAGCCGCAATAATTTCGGAATGGGGAGAACCGGACAAATCGCTTCGGGGAGGATTTCATATGGATTTTCTGCTTCATTTCGGCCCTTCCCATTATAACGATTTATTCCGCTGCGATGAGCCTTATTTTTCCGCCCGGGGAAAAGGTAATGCGGCTGCCTTTGTTGAAAAATACATGGAATACTATAACAAATCAAAGGATAGAGGACTTATTTGCATTCCTTCGGGAAATCATGACATGGACCGTCTGGCAAGATCATTACACGGTGATGAGCTTAAAATAGCCTTCGCTTTCCTTCTTACCATGCCTGGCGCACCTTACATATATTATGGTGACGAGATCGGCATGCGTTATGTGGAAGGGCTGAATTCTGTTGAAGGCGGTTATAAGCGAACCGGTTCCCGTTCTCCTATGCAGTGGGATGACAGCAAAAACGCCGGTTTTTCCACTGCTCCGGAAGAAAAACTTTATATACCGCTTGACAATGCAGCGGACCGTCCCACTGCCGCTGCCCAGATGGCGGATCCGAATTCCCTCAGAAGCGAGGTAAAAAGGCTTATTAACATGCGAATGCAACATCCTGCCCTGCAAAATTACAGTGAAATTAAGTTTGTTCATACAGGTTATCCTTTGATGTATACCCGTTCTTCCGGTGACGAGACCTTGCTGGCTATTCTTAATCCTTCGGCTGAGGAACATAAGGTGGATTGTTCTAAGGCACTGGGCACCTGTATTTATCAATTAAACGGTTCCGCAAGGTATGAAGATAACGGCATTGTTGTCCCGGCTCAGTCCGCCAGTGTATTTGTGATTTGAGACGGGATGATTATAAACATATATAATTGAGTTTTCATTTTATGAGGGTTATGCTGCAGCATAATCCTTTTTATTTTATGTACAGTGTTTTTTGTATGTTCTCAATTTTATACTAAAATGTGTAAATTATTTACATTTTGTTGAGGTCGGGGCCTGCGGACATTTTATTGGACTATATGGCTAATCCCATTTTGATTCTATATTCTGCTGGACTCAATCCTCCAAGAGATATTTTGATTCTCGTATTCCGATACCATACCATATAAGCTTCAATTTGCTGCATAAAATCTTCTACTGTGATACCTTGCCAAGAACGGCCGTAGAACATCTCATTCTTCATTCTTCCAAAAAAACCTTCACAGGCTGAATTGTCCGGTGAGCACCCTTTTTGAGACATTGACCTGATCAATCCTGCCTTCCGGGTTCGATCTATCCAGCCCGGCCATCGGTAGTGACAGCCTCGATCTGAATGAATAATCGGATGCGCATTTTGAGGAAGTACACTGATTGCACGATCCAGCATACGGTTCACCAATTGTGCGTCTGGTTTACAGCTAATGTTCCATGCTACCGGCATACCATCATAGCAGTCAATAATAGGAGACAAATATACTTTTCCTGCTGGAATTGAGAACTCTGTCACATCAGTCAGCCACTTCTGATTTGGCTTGTCAGCTCTGAAATTTCTTCGAATCACATTGGGTACTTCAGGGCTAATTTCTCCTTTGTAAGAGCAGTATTTTCTCGCTTTTCGGCCTTTCACAACCAAGCCATTTTCACGCATAATTTGACGTATCACCTTTTCGGATAGGGTATAGCCCTCTCGGTTCAATACTATTTTAATTCTACGATATCCATATCTTTCCTTATTGTTGTGGAATATGGTCGCAACAGCTTGATAATCATCTTTATGCTTCTTTGCAAAACTGACACGTTTCTTTTGATAGTAATAGCTGCTCTTTGCCAGTTTGAGTTTTTTTATCAATACAGGCAGTGGATACTTCTCTTTTAAGGCATCAACAATTACTGCCTTCTCCCTGTTGTTCAAGGGACTCTTGTTGACGCCGGGGTCTTTTTTTAGCACATCAATTGTTTTTTTCAGAATGTCAATTTCTAACTGCATATCTTGGATTTTTGCTTTCAGTTCATCAAGTTCCTCTGAAGATGCAGCTTTTCCTTCCGTCAGTTTCCCTCTGGCTCGCTCATTGGATGCATTCATTAATGCCGCAGCACCTTTCTGGATATATTTGCGCCGCCAGTTATATATACTTGCTGTGCTATATCCCACTTCATTTGATACTAATTGTACATCTTCTCCCAGCTCAAAGCAACGGTGTAAAATCTCAAGCTTTAATTCTATAGGTGGATGGCGAGGGTGCTCCGGTGTATTATATCCACAAAAGGTGCATCGGTCTTCCGGCAACATTCGTTTTCGATTGATCCAATTGTATAGCGTTTGCCTGCGTGCCGGATATCCCAAAATCGTTATTGTTTTTGTTACCGATTTCGTTTCTTCATAAACCTCCAGGGCTTTTCGATATTGTTCCTCTGAATACATCCTCTATCTCCTTCCTGAGTGTATTCAGTCCAACTTTTTGTCCGCACCCCCCTATCAAATCCGAGGCATGAAGTATTACCTCTGGTTAATTGTGGACAGCGAAACCCGCTTTGTTCTCAGCTTCCACCTTTCCAGGCACAGGGACAGCCCTCAGGCGTTTTCCTTACTAAATTCCGTTAAACATCTCGGTAAACCCGGAGCCATCGTCACCGACCGCTACAGTGCTTACAAAGTTCCTGTAAAAGCAGTGCTTGGCGTGAAACATATCCGGGTCCAGAGCTTCAGCGATGATATTACCAACAACCTGATCGAATGCTTTAACAAGCAATTCAAGGCGTGGTACAAAACCAAACAGGGATTTGCCTCGTTCGATTCCGCCAACAATCTTATCGCGGTTTTTCTCTTCTTTTACAATTTTGTCCGCCCTCATTCCGCTCTTGACGGTCTGACCCCAGCACAAGTTGCGGGCCTAAACCTTTCTGCCAGAAGCAAACGCAAGCTTTTCCTCGTCGCTTGAAGCAATTGGCTGATTTCCCTTCTTAATCTTTCATGTTTACTTTACAAAGCCAAAATTTCCGGTATTTCTAACCGGCGTAGTTGAACATTTCCTTAATGCGCTGGGTCAGGGTCGGGAGCACCGTTTCCCCGAACAGGGCATAGAGCCCCGCAAGGAGCAGGGCGCCAATGACAACCGCCAGCAAGATTTTGATGGCTGTGTCAATATAACCTTCTCCGGCATTACCTGAGAGAAGGTTCCTGCCACGGAAAGCGAGATTGGCTGCGGCATCCTTTGCCGCTGTAATCTTGTGTGAAGCTGTACTTTTCATTTTTTTGATAACCTGAACCATGTAGTTTTCCTCCGTTCTATTGTTTCTTTGGTCGAGAAAAGGCAGCCCCAGGCTGCCTACATACTCATTTCCATAGCTTGGGTCTGCTCTGAGCCCCCGAAGCTGATTTTCTGGAATCCAAAACGGTCGCAGTAGTGATATTCGCTGCCTTGGGCGTCATACAGCTCCACCACATCAGACAAGGAAAGAGAGTGTCCCGAAAAGCCTGCCGGGTGATTTGCATTGCACCTTGTGTAGATGGCTTCGAGGTCGTTGGTGTCGAGCTGACCGTCATAGACGATGTTGTAATTTTCGAGAGATGGCTCTCCAAATCGCCGCACCATTTCTTCATAGGGTATAAATTTCATGTGCACGTCCACGTCCGGCTTTAACTGCCAGATGCGAACATTTTTCAGCAGTACGCCTTCCATGCCATCCGCACGTTCGCCAGCAAGAAGCCGCTCCATCACGCCATCTGTCCACTTCGGCGTTAAGGAGCGGCTTTGGAGCCAGATGGTCAGCTCATCATTTTGAAAAATGCTGTCCACAATGGCTTTTTCTTTATCAGTATAACCGGCCGGGTTTCCATAGTAGGAAATGAGGCCGTTTTTCAGGGTAATCCCTAACATCTTCCCACCTCCCAGATAATGTCTTAAAGAATGAGGGCAGGTTATTTGCCATAGATGATGCTTTCCTGCATGATCAATTCATCCAATGCTGCAAGGCAGATACCGTTTTGCGCCAGCACCGAAAGAATGCAGGCCGGTACATCGCGAATATCTTGCTGGATATCTGCCTTTACGACTGTAATTTCGCCGCTGTCCTCATCGGTATAGCCTTCTAATCGGGTACCCTTGGGGATACCCGATTCCTCCAGCAGATAGTCGGGGATGCGGATGTCCTGGTTTTCGTCCAGCAGATCACGGCAAAGGGAGCAGTCTGCTACCCATTCAGCGGGGTTGTGATTGCAGCCGCCTTTCTTGTTTGTTTCCGGATTTTCATCCTCGCAGTTATTGCACAGACCGCAGGCTCCGGCAAGGAGAACCGTCATATCGCTCGCCAGCTCGCTGAGTGTGGCAATAACTCGAATAAAGCTCCAGCGCCGTCATTTCACCCTTGTGAATGACGCATACGCCTTCGGCGGCTGTCACCGCAAGGGTTTCCGCATCGGCAAAGCCGCAACGCTGCTGAATATCTATGGGGATTTGCAGGGCCTGCTCATTTTCCTTCTGATTGTTTTTCATGTAATCTATCCTCTCCTTTAAATATTTGCCCAGATTGGGACGGTGTTCCTTTTTTGGTTTTTCGGTCAGAACTCAATCCCGCCGTTGTCAAATAAATTGAGTTGCGCCGGGGCCTCCCTCGTCCGTTCCCCCATATCGTAATTGGCAATGAGGATTTCGGGGAACTGCGCCCCATTGTCATACCGCTGCTTGATGTTATTGATGCGGGTATAGGAATCAATTTGGATACCCGGCGCATCATACAAATTGCGGATAAAATCGCAGTCATTGTAGGACAGCAGGAATTTGCCCTCAATTCGCAGCAGAGCATCCCGCAGGCGGATGTGATCTTTTTCTGTAAAGCCGTCCTCACCCACGTTTTTGTAGTAGCCCTCGGTTTCAAAGTACGGCGGGTCACAGTAGAAAAAGCTGACGGGGCGGTCGTATTGCCCAATCAACTTCTCGAAATCCTTGTTTTCGATCACCACTTTGGCAAGCCGTCTGTGAGCCTGTTCAATCAGTGGAAAATTGGACCACATATCATGGGGCTGACTGCCATAGCTGGTAAGTCCCGATGCGTAGCTGTAGCGGATAAGCTGGTAAAACCAGGCTGCCTTCTGTACATCGGAAGCAGGACTGTCACGGGCGAGGGTATTTTTAACAAGGTCAAAGTCTGCGCGGGCATTGAGGACATAACGCAGTGCGTCTATAAGTTCCTCCGGCTTTTCCCGCACACAGCGGTACAGGTTGACCAGCAGTCCGTTGAAATCGTTATACACCTCAAAGTCGTTACCGGGCGGCTTGTGAAACAGTATCCAGCCGCCTCCGCCGAACACTTCAATGTATCTTTCGTAGTAGAGGGGAAACAGTGTGACGATCAGCTCACGCAGGGATTTCTTGCCGCCGATCCATGACATAAAGCTGTTCAGAAATCATCACCTCCCTCCAGCGGCAGGCGTATCTGCGTATCGTCAAATGCCGTGAGGGAATGCCTGAGCCCTCCGATGGCGGCTCTGATTCCGCTGACGCGGCTTCTCATATGACGGATGGTCAGCCGGACTTCCGCTTCGGTTCTTGCGTAAAAATATCCGCTTTGATCGCTGGCGATAGGGATGCCTTCGCGACGCAGGCTGTTGACAATGTCGCGCAGTTCCTTACCGGAAACACAAAAGGTGTGTTCCAGTTCTTTGCTGGTGACGGCATTTTCCGCACCGTGATGATAGCGGTGCAGATATTCCGCAAGCTGTTTTTTCAACATGTTTACCTCCTTTCCGACCGCTTCCCCGGAAAGAAAGGCAGGACAAATGATAAAAAACAGGGCCGCCTCCTGTTTGGGGAAACGGCCCTGTTTTGATTTTGAATCTAAAAAAGCACAGGCATCATTGCCTGCGCTACTTAATTACGCCAAGCTCTCTCAAAACCGCCACACAGTCCTTGGCGCCTTGGATGTACAGATGTCGGCTGTATTCACCGAGCAAAAGCTGCATAGCTTCAAAATATGAGTCTACTATCTGTTTCAATTCGTCATCGTATTTCGGATGATCCTTTACCAGCACCGATGCATCCCGCTGCTGTTTGACAGCCTCCCGGACAGCAGGGTTGGATTCTACCAATTCCGCAAACGCTGCGTCAAGACGTTCTTCTAATGCAGTTTGTAAGGACTCTTTCCATAACTCCATTCTGTCCACCTCCTTCAATTACAACACAATGCCACACTTTTCATAGGAAAGCTATACCAAATACCAAAAGAAATTCTGCTATTCATCTCCGGTCAGAACGGTCAAGATATTATCCAAGCTGCATTCCTCCCATCTGCTGGCTTTGCGCCAACTCATCCGGCGTCATGACGCTCCAGTTTTTATCACTGCTCCATAGGCTGACATAGATTTCACCATTGCCTGTTTTTATGGGATGCTGCTCAAAACCTTCACCAAAGCCGTCTGATGCCTGACCGGAAACATAATCCTTAAGCTGCTCCAGCTCTGAATCACTCAAGCTCCCTTGTATGCGGCATTCGGCCACACCCATCAGCTTGCTGCCAATCTGTTCCACTGTGAAAAAGAAGGACTGAACTTTCTGATTGACGCTGTCATTTTTAGAATAGTATTTCATGAGTCCTCGTTCCGTTTCTTCCGGCCTTCGCTCTTTCACAATGGCTGCAAGGATAGAATCGTGATAGGAGAGGATAGTATCCTGATCCAGCTCCGAGGGATAATCCTTCCAATCGCCCCATTCGTTGCTCTCGTATTCCTTAACGGTAAGCGGCATATATAGCCTAAGAGTCTGGAGCGGAGGAGATATTTTTGAGAACGAGTCCTCCCCGGGAATGAGGGCAAGGGAGCGCCCGTTGTCCCATTGCATGTGAATTCCGCACGCATCGTCAATAAAATCCACCGTACCTTCTGTACCGGGTGGTACGGGGGCATAGGGATCGTTCATTTTTGTGAGACGGATTCGTGTACCGGGCGGATACTTCTCCTTGAGCAATCTCAGAAATTCACTGTCATATCTCATATTCGTTCCTCCTTCAGATGGACTTCTATTTTGTATTTGGCTTTTTTGTTTATTTTCTGCATATCGGTTCTAAGGCAATCTTCCTCGGAACTGTAGCAGATAAAACCGTGAGAGGGGTAGGGGCAGTTTCCACAGCTTTTAAATGGTCCCTTAGGCCGCTCGTCTGCCGGTATTGTGCCTGTGGTTACAAGGACATCAGAATCATAACAGGCAGGTTTCTTGTTTTTCTTGTAGCGTACCAACATATCTTTCCTCCCTTCTGGAAAAAGAAAAGCCGGGGAATTGAAGTGCATTTCTGCACTCCGATTCCCCGGCCAATAAATAAGGCTCCAATTTGCAATATTGGAGTCTTTAGTTCTAATTTTGCGTTATAAATTATGAAATGAGCGATAGGCGTTTTTATTTTTGCTTTGCCTGTATGTAAGCAGTAAAGTTTGCCGCCCCCAGTTTTCTTCGTTTAGATAGCATTTTAGTCCAAATAGTATTTCCCTGTGCTTCGGTGATGTATCCTCTTTCCAGTGCCGCAAATAATATATCGCCAGTTGTTAGATGCTTAAGATCCATTTGAGCGATATATAAAGAAATATCCTTCAGATTATTACTTGCTACAATGCCGTCATACTGTTTTGCTAATGCGATGGATGCGGCTTCTCCTTTGCCGATAACCATATGCCCGGCTTTTGGTTTTTCGGTAAGCTGATAATATATATCATAGGCTTCCGTAGCCACATCAATGGACATTACCTGTGCTTGTCCCACCGAAAGGAGTGCATCTACTCTTGCCTTTAGGTGCGCAATCCCGGGATAGGACAGTTCGTCATAAACAGTTTTAGGAATAACGATCCTACCGGGATATAACTTAACCAATAAATTTTCATTCCCAACCCACAAAAAAGCCGAGATACAGTCGCTATCAAAAAAGAGCGAATCAGTCAAGCAATTCGCCCCCTTCGATTTCCTCCCCATAGACGAGGTCGGAACGGAAAGCAGATAGCAGCAATTCATCATATTTGCCGCTGGATATTAGCCCTTGTTCCAAAGCTTTTTCCGCCTGCTGAATATAGTAGCCGTATGTCCTGTATCGCTTATCTTCGGGTGTCGGGCTATAGAGTGTATCATCGTAGCCAAGATTAAGAGCAGATAAAATTACGTTTTGGCGCATTGAATCAGCTTCTTCACGGGTTAATTCATTTTCGCTGAGCAGCCGGTAAAGGATAGCTTGGCGGCTAACACGAAAGTATTGCTCCAAACGCACAACATCATGAATGGAAAGCTTGGCGGAGCTCGACTTTTTCAGCTGGTCAATTTTATCCGAAAGGGCATCCGGGGGCATAAGCAAATACGATGCAAACTGATCTGCTTGCTTTTCCTTTTCATTTCCCTCGCCGATTGTTTTTGCACACACCGCAGTGAGTTCGTCATCATCAAAATACAGGTGATATAGTTCATGAGCCATGGAAAAGCGCTGCCTTCCAAGGGTCATGGCTGAATTAATGGCGATGACATTGCTGCCGGTTCCCTTAATACAAATACCGCTAATGTGATTCCCCATCGGATAGTATACGATGGATAATTTATCGATTGTATGAACCAATGCCAATATATCGATCGGAGAAGTCGCATCTTCTCCAAGCTCTTTCCGTAAACTGAGAGCTTTTTTCCATAACTCTATTCTATCCATTGGCATGCTCACCCTCAAGCAATTGAGTCATAAAGTGGCTATTTAAAGCAATCCTGTTTATGGCGCTAATTGCGTCCAAGTCATCTTCTCCGATTTCGCTTGCACGAAGCGCAAAGGACAGCGGTTTAACCTTCATTTCCGGCTCCATGAGTGCAGATACCCGCGTACCAAACAAGGCTGCAAGCTTATCCAGCATATCCGCCGTCAGTGCCCGTTTGCCTTTCTCGACCATAGACACAAGGCTTTGATCGACATGAAGATAATTAGCCACATTGCTTTGTGTAAGGCCGCTATTTTCGCGCAGAGATTTTATCCTTGCTCCGATGATCTCCAGAGAGTTATTCATGATAATGCCTCCCTTCTATATTTATAGTATATGCCGCATTTGTCATATTGTCAATCAAATTTAAAACTTATTTTATGACAGTGCTTAGGCATTTATTATTCTCTGATTATTCTGCTTCTATACATTGATACTGAATTTAATGGGATTTTGTTTGAAACAACAAGTTCAATGTGTTCAATTTTTATAAGATATATCTTTGATGTTGTATTGTTATGGAAAGAGATAAAGAGGTGTTTTGTTTATGATTAAACGAGAGTTACATATGAGTCATATTCGTCCCTTCATAGGAAACGATCTCATTAAGATTTTAACCGGCATCCGGTGTCTTATTTTCGATGCCAGTTGCAGTCAGCGAAATTCAATTGATATTCTAAAGAAATTCGTGTATAATATCTTTAGAATTGTGTAAGGAGGTAAACGCTATGCCAAATATAAAGTCCAGCACTGACCTGCGGAATAACTATAATGAGATATCCACCTTCTGTCATGAAAGCCGTGAACCTGTTTTTATCACAAAAAACGGGCAGGGAGATTTGGCGGTTATGAGCATTGAAACCTATGAGGCACTCAGCGGCAAGCTTGAACTGTATCACCTGCTTGACGAAGGACGATCGGCCGTTAAAGCGGGTAAAAAGCGTCCGCTTCAAGATGTCATGAAGGATATTAAGCGAGGCATCGCCGATGGCGAAATATAGGGTAGATGTATCTGAACCAGCCGAAAACGATCTTAGGGACATTGTTCGGTATATTGCTTCTCAGCTGTCAGCTCCCATATCGGCAACTCGTATGATGGAGCTTTTTGAAGAGGCAATGCTAAGTCTGTCCGATATGCCGCAGCGCTGTCCGCTTGTTTCAGACGATCGTCTATCTCAAATGGGATACAGGAAACTAATTGTAAAAAATTACGTTGTGTTTTTTTCCATAGACGAGAAGAACAAGGTGGTTGACGTTGAAAGAATTCTGTACGGCAGACGCGACTGGATCAGATTTTTATAATCGATACAAGAACAGGGTGACACTATGCAAAGTAGTCACCCTGTTTTCATGTAAATGGATGCGCCGAGCATTTAGGGATTTCGATACTGCTCCAGCAGCTCTATATGCTTTTTGGACTTCTGATGGATGCGGCAAGCTTCTGTTGCCATATAGTTTATCAAGCTGTCCTTTGGCACTAAATACTTGGTATAATACCATACCCCCGTTATCTTTTCTGCCTTGATCCATTCAGATACTGTGGTTTGGCAGTATCCCGTTAGCTTTGTGACATCATTTACCGTGAGGGCATCCGGAAAGGTGTGCCACTTGTTCTTAAGCATTGCCATAAACTTCTCGGAGTTGATTGCCTTCGCCGTTTGGCGCTTCGGTTTATATTTTATTCCGCTTGAAAATATCCCCGGTGGTGTCAGCAGGGTCTCAGGAGATTCTTCCAAGCGGGTAAGGTATGCAATAACGTCGGTTATTTGGATTTTAAACCTTCGGGTCTTTTTGCCGGTATCCTCGCAGGGGATATATCCGTTCTCCAAAAGCCATGTGGCTTTTCGTTTGCTTATGCGGCAAATTCTGTAAAGCTGGTCTTGACTTATCTTCTCCGGATATTCAGCCAGAAGGTAAGAGTAGTCGGTTGCCATCATCGTTCCTCCCATCACATTGATCCTTAGGACAGAGAATTATGCTCTGTCTGCTGCAGAATGTTCTGTTAAAAATCAATGTCAATGGTAGGATACGCTTGGTTTTGCTTTTTCAAATCGCCGGGAAACTAAAGTATCTTAAGGTTATTTCGCCGGTTGTTTTTCTACGGTTTTTCTACACTTTTTCTACACTTTGCCCTGAAAACCGCTAAATCAGGGCGGTGTGTTCATGCGCGGAAATATCAGCGTTTGTGCCTGAAAAGCCTTTATTTATGCGGGTTTGCGGGATTTTATCTTCTCCTAAAGTTACTCTCGTAAACTCATAAGAACTTGCCTTCAAATAACTCGAAATCAGGTAGGCCGCAAGGTCTCGTGGGTTCGAATTCCACCGTCTCCGCCAAAAAGTCCAGTAAACATGCGTGTTTGCTGGACTTTTCTTTTTTGGCGAGCGGTCACAGCTGCACAAAAGTAAGAATGAGGGTAGAACAAACGACCCCTGTTTCATGTGTCTTCTTCATCAGCATCGGCAGCATCCATCCATTTGCTTTCAAAACCGTTTGCCCCTGGCAGAAGCAATCCTTTTTCCATTGCTTCTGCCGAAGAAATCTTGGGCTAGGGCCTGCGGACATTTTATTGGACTATATGGCTAATCCCATTTTGATTCTATATTCTGCTGGACTCAATCCTCCAAGAGATATTTTGATTCTCGTATCCCGATACCATACCATATAAGCTTCAATTTGCTGCATAAAATCTTCTACTGTGTTACCTTGCCAAGAACGGCCGTAGAACATCTCATTCTTCATTCTTCCAAAAAAACCTTCACAGGCTGAATTGTCCGGTGAACACCCTTTTTGAGACATTGATCTGATCAATCCTGCCTTACGTGTTCGATCTATCCAGCCCGGCCATCGATAGTGACAGCCTCGATCTGAATGAATAATCGGATGAGCATCTTGAGGAAGTGCACTAATTGCACGATCCAGCATACGGTTTACCAATTGTGCGTCTGGTTTACAGCTAATGTTCCATGCTACCGGCATACCATCATAGCAGTCAATAATAGGAGACAAATATACTTTTCCTGCTGGAATTGAGAACTCCGTCACATCAGTCAACCACTTCTGATTTGGCTTGTCAGCTCTGAAATTTCTTCGAATCACATTGGGTACTTCAGGGCTAATTTCTCCTTTGTAAGAGCAGTATTTTCTCGCTTTTCGGCCTTTCACAACCAAGCCATTTTCACGCATAATTTGACGTATCACCTTTTCGGATAGGGTATAGCCCTCTCGGTTCAATACTATTTTAATTCTACGATATCCATATCTTTCCTTATTGTTGTGGAATATGGTCGCAACAGCTTGATAATCATCTTTATGCTTCTTTGCAAAACTGACCCGTTTGTTTTGATAGTAATAGCTGCTCTTTGCCAGTTTGAGTTTTTTTATCAATACAGGCAGTGGATACTTCTCTTTTAAGGCATCAACAATTACTGCCTTCTCCCTGTTGTTCAAGGGACTCTTGTTGACGCCGGGGTCTTTTTTTAGCACATCAATTGTTTTTTTCAGAATGTCAATTTCTAACTGCATATCTTGGATTTTTGCTTTCAGTTCATCAAGTTCCTCTGAAGATGCAGCTTTTCCTTCCGTCAGTTTCCCTCTGGCTCGCTCATTGGATGCATTCATTAATGCCGCAGCACCTTTCTGGATATATTTGCGCCGCCAGTTATATATACTTGCTGTGCTATATCCCACTTCATTTGATACTAATTGTACATCTTCTCCCAGCTCAAAGCAACGGTGTAAAATCTCAAGCTTTAATTCTATAGGTGGATGGCGAGGGTGCTCCGGTGTATTATATCCACAAAAGGTGCATCGGTTTTCCGGCAACATTCGTTTTCGATTGATCCAATTGTATAGCGTTTGCCTGCGTGCCGGATATCCCAAAATCGTTATTGTTTTTGTTACCGATTTCGTTTCTTCATAAACCTCCAGGGCTTTTCGATATTGTTCCTCTGAATACATCCTCTATCTCCTTCCTGAGTGTATTCAGTCCAACTTTTTGTCCGCACCCCCCTATCTTTTCGTCGCTTCCGCAATCGCATTCTTCATATGTTCCATCATTCAACGAAAAATGGAGCAGCTTAACGCCGCTCCATTCGGTGTTTCCATTTTGGGTTACCCCAACTATTGACATAGAGCCTTAAAAAATAATGCGCGGTTTAGATACTTTTCTAAACCGCGCATTATTCGCCAATTAGGCCGGATGAACCCAGATTGAGATAAAAAAGCCAGAAATCTATCCTTCCAAAGAAGATGAGGAAGAAGACTTGTTTTTAAGCTTTTCCAGTAAAGCTCTGCCCACCTGATGGGTTGAAGACGTTCCTCCCATATCCGGTGTTAAAACAGTTTTTTCCATCATCAATTCTTCTATAACTTCCAGTATTCTTTCCCCCCAGCGATGGTATCCAAAATAGTCAAGCATCTGACTGACCGCCCAAGCTGTTGCCAGTGGGTTTGCAACTCCGCGCCCGGCAATATCTGGTGCAGAGCCGTGAATCGGCTCGAACATGGAAGGATATTTGCGTTCCGGGTTTAAGTTGGCCCCGGCAGCCAGCCCCATGCCGCCCGCAATGGCAGCGCCCAAGTCGGTCAGAATATCGCCAAACAAGTTTGAAGTCACAACGATTTGGAAACGCTCCGGGTTTTTAATCATAAACATGCTGGCGGCATCGACCAGGTAGCTGAAGGTTTTTACATCGGGAAATTCCTGCCCAACTTCTTTAAAAATCTGATCCCAAAATGTCATGGAATAGTTCAGGGCGTTTCCTTTGCTGATGCTGGTCAGTGTTTTTCCCTCCCGGCGCGCCAGGTTGAATGCGTACCGCATTACACGTTCGCAGCCGTGCCTGGAAAACACACCGTTCTGTATTACAACTTCGCGCGGGGTATCCTTATAAAGCCAGCATCCGCTTCCGGCGTATTCCCCTTCGCTGTTTTCGCGGACAAACGTCATATTGATATTTTCTCGTTTTACATCCTTTAGCGGGCAGGGGGCCCCCTTCAACAGAACCACCGGGCGCAGGTTGACATACTGGTCAAAGCTTTGCCGGATTTTCAGCAGAAGCTCACGAAGGGAAATGTGGTCCGGCACGCCCGGATACCCCACCGCGCCCAGAAGAATAGCGTCGAAAGAAGACAATCGTTCGATTCCGCCTTCATCCATCATCTTCCCTTTCTCAAGGTAATATTGGCACCCCCAAGGGAAATACTCATACTCAAAGCGAAAGGAACCGTCCAATTTTGCAATGCAGTCCAGAACCTTGACGCCCTCCGCAATAACCTCCGGACCGATTCCGTCGCCCGGGATTACCGCAATTTTATAAATATTCATTGATAGCCTCCACTTAATGGTACAAAAATTTTCAGAGCAATCTTTTATCGTTAACGCTAATATGCGCGGCATTTCTCTTTTTGCATATTTGAATATTGGGAAGGCGATACGCCAAACCTCCGCTTAAACATCTTTGAAAAATGAAACGGATTGGAATACCCGCACATCTTTCCCACATCACCGGATTTCAGCGTGCCTACCGCGAGCATTTCCGCTGCCTTGTTCATCCGGAAATCCAACAGATATTCCTGGGGGGATTTCCCCGTGTGTTTTCGGAACAGCGTACTGAAGTAGCTGCGGTCCAAATTTAAATTATCGGCGATATCGGATATGGAAATATCAAAACGGTTATAGTTTGTCTCAATATAATATTTTGCCATTTCCACATAGTTGTCTGAATTATTAACTGGTTCCTCATTATAGGAAAGAAGCGAAAGCAGTTCAAATATCTTTGCACAAATGTAATATTCTTTCGCAACATTCATTGTTTCGACTCCGACCATCATCCGAAACAGATAATCGCATTCCGGGGCGTAAATGACATCTTCTGAAAGCGTTACGGACAAATCAAGGCTTGATGTAAACCCAACCCACCGGTAAAACCATGGATTTTCATCGCTGGCCTGATAAACAGTTGTTTCATCGGGGCGGATAACAAAGATGTTCCCGCGGGACAGTTTGTACTCTTTATTATGGCTGTAGAAAATGCCTTCCCCGGAAACCACATAATGCAGCAGGTAGTAGCTTCTGACAGACGGCCCGAAACAATGCGAACGGCCGCAGTAATGCTGCCCGCAGGAAACGGGATTGATATTCGCCAGTTTCAAATTTGAAAGAAGAATATCTTTTCGGGTATTGTACTTTTGATTTTCTTCTTCAAAATAGTGAGTTGACCATTTCAGGCTTTTTTTATCTTTTTGCCCGGTCTCTGCCGTTGTATCAGGGTTTGTATCTTTTCCCAAATTCATCCAACCTCATCCTTTCCCGGCTGCGGGAACATTCCGAATAACTCGGAAGAAAGAGCGTGGTTTCCTGACCGGGAAACGCGCTCTTCCATTTTTCCTGTATCCGTATCAATCAGTTCTCAGGTGTATTGCGGCAGCCAATCCCTGTGCATCTCGAACATATCGTCACACATTTCAGTGATCTCATCCAGTGTGAGCTCGGAAGCTGTGTGCGGGTCCAGCATGACCGCATGGTAAACGTCTTCCTTTTTCCGTGTATGCGCCGCCTGAATGGCTAAAAGCTGCACATTGAGATTGGTGCGGTTCAACGCCGCGCACTGCTCGGGGAGCGCTCCGATATAAGTGGGGGAAATTCCGCTCCTGTCTGCAATGCAGGGAATTTCCACACAGGCGTCGTCCGGAAGATTGGAAATCAGGCCGTGGTTAATGACATTTCCGCCAAATTTGTAGGGCGTATTTGTCACATGTGCGCCAATGATGTTTGCTGCATATTCGATGGATTTGGTGTGCGTTAGCTTGGGGTTCTCCGTCAGCTCTTTTTTCAGTTCGGTCCACTCATTAATATGCCTGACGCAACGGCGGGGGTATTCGTCCAAAGGAATATTGAGCTTTTCGATCAGTTCCGGGTGGTCCTTCTTAATAAAATACGGCATATACTCCGCGTTATGCTCGCTGGATTCCGTCACATAGTACCCAAACCGGTGCATGATTTCATGCCGCACCATATCGTTTTCGGGGTAACCCTGTTTTGACCGTCTCTTGATTTCGGGGTAAAGGTCTTTGCCGTCCTCAGAAATTTCCAGCAGCCACGCCATATGGTTGATCCCGGCAATTTTCCACTGAATACGGTCGCTATAGGGCAAACCGACTCCTTCCAGAAGCGTCTTTACGCACTTCTGAACGCTGTGGCAAAGTCCGATTGTTTTTACGTTGGTATACCGGAGCATATAGCCTGTCAGAATTCCCATTGGATTGGAATAGTTCATGAATAACGCATTGGGGCAAACCTTTTCTATTTTTTCGGCAAACATCTGCATGACGGGGATGGTGCGCAGCGCGCGAAACACTCCGCCTACTCCCACCGTGTCGGCAATCGTCTGACGAAGCCCGTATTTCTTCGGGACTTCAAAATCGGTAACCGTACAAGGCTCGTAACCGCCGACCTGTACCGCGTTTATAACGAAGTCAGAGTCCCTCAAGGCATCTTCCAGGTTTTCCACACCGACGTATTTTTCAAATACGGCTCTTCCTCCGTTGGAATTGGTGTTGATATTTACCAGCATGTTATAGCTGTCGTTCAGCCGCTCCGCGTCAATATCATAAAGAGAATAAAGCGCGTCGTGCAGGCCTTCTGTCAGCATACAATCGCCAATTACATTTCGTACAAAAACAGAACTGCCCGCACCTAAAAAAGTGATTTTCATATTGGTTTCCTTTCCTTATGGATTTTCGGACGACGGGATAAAATATATGGTCAGGGAGGGCTGCCATCCGGCAGCCCGGTCCGACTTCCCTGCTTTGTAAATTTAATTGTCCAGCACTGCCTGCATTTCCTTTTTCATCACTTCAACTGTCTGCTCGGCGGTCGCGGAACCATTGACCACCAGAGGATCCATTTTTTCGGAAAGAATCACATTCAGCTGCTGGAACTTGTTGGAGGTTTCATCAGATGCCAGTTTGCTGTCTACCGTTGCAATAATATCTGAGAAAACCTTCATTTCATCTTTAAAGCTGCTGTAGTTAAGGCCTTCCTTAATCAGGCTTTGGCGTACCGGCAGGAAATTGCCTGCTTCGCAGAATGCTTTCATATTTGACTTGTTTGTAATGTAATCGATGAAAATGGCCGCCGCCTTCGGATATTTTGTGCCCTTGTAGGCAACTAGGGCATTTCCTCCCATGTCAGAGGTTGTTTTTCCGTCCACTTGCGGCATATAAGTAACGCCCCAGTTGTCGGGCATATTCTGCTGCATGTAAGAAAGGTGCCAGCTGCCCGCGAAGACGAAGGCAAGCTTTTTGGCCACAAACATCATGTTATTCTGGGGCTCCTGTGTAAATGCTGTTTTGGAAATCAGGTTGTCTTTCCGCAAATCCTCATACAGCTTGAACGCTGCCAGCGCTTTCGGGGAATCGATGGTTACCTTTGTTCCGTCTTCGTTCAGCAGCGCCCCGCCGTTCATATAAACGAAGGGTAAATAACGGTAGCCGCTGCCTTTTTCCCAAATTCCGCCGAAGGCGTAATCAAGGTGGTTGTCTTCTTTCAGTTTTTTCGCATACTGCTTCAGCTCATCCCAGGTCCATCCGTCGTTCACATCTTTCGGAATACGAATGCCTGACTTTTTAAACATTTCTTTGTTGTAATACAGTGCAATCGTATCTGTATGATGCGGCATCCCGACCAGTTTTCCGTCGCTGGTCAGCGCTGCTTTGTACGCAGGCAGCAAATCGTCCACAGATTCCTTGCTGATCATGTTGGTCAGGTCAAGCAGCACGTCGGACTCCTTAAATTTGCCCAAGCGCTGGTAGGTGTAACGCATGACATCCGGCCAGTTGTTTCCCGCAATCATGGTATCTAATTGGCTGGGATACGTGGAGGATGGATATGTTTGTGTCTTGAGGGTTATTTCCGGATGATCTTTTTTGAAGCTCCCCAAAACCAAATCCCACGCTTTTTTGTCCGACGGTGATCCCTCCCAGTACGTGAATTTGATGGTGGCCCCTTCTTCAGCTTTCAAGCTGGCACTGGAGGCTGCGGCTGACCCGGAGCCGCTTGCAGGACTTGCCTCTTTCTGCTCCCCCGAACAGCCGGAAACAGAAAGGCCAAGAGCGATGACAGTCAGAATGGAAACCACTTTAAGAATGCTAGTCTTCAATGTAATTCCTCCCTTTTTATGTAAATGCAGTTCACGTTTAGCCCGCATTTATTCCTTATCCTTTGATTCCCGACGTAGCAATTCCCTGTACAAATTGTTTTTGGAAGATTAAGAAAACAGCCAGCACCGGCAGAATGGCAATTAAAGAGGCGCTCATCAACATATTCCAGTTGATGTACTGGGACCCATTGAGCATGGAAAGCCCGATTTGAACCGTGTACATTTTACTGTCTGATAAAATGATCAGCGGCCATTGAAAATCATTCCAGCGCCACATTACGGTAAAAATAATGAGTACGCTGATCAGCGATTTCGTATTCGGCAGAATGATTTTTCGGAAAATTCCAAATTCGGTAGTTCCGTCAATCCGCGCCGCCTCAATCAACTCGTTCGGAAGCTCCGACATAAACTGACGTGACAGAAACAGCCCGAACGCTTCCGCACAAGGCGGAAAAATTAATCCGAGGTAACTATTCAGAAGGTGCAGGCGTGAAATGATTAAATAGTTGGGAATCATTGTGACCTGAATGGGGATCATCAGCGTACTCAGCACAATGATGAAGAAAAACTCTTTGCCCTTGAAATGAAATTTAGCAAAAGCATAACCTGCAAGGAGATTGATAAAAACCGTGATCAGCGTTGCGAAGAAAGTGACAATGGTACTGTTTTTAAAATAAGTGCCAAAGTCGGACCCCTGCAGAGTCTCCAGAAAATTTTCAAAATGGAACTGGCTCGGTATCCAAGATGGAGGGTAAGCAAATATTTCGCTGGTCGGTTTGACCGCAGTCGCAAACATCCAGTAGAACGGAAACAGAAAAACAAGAGTGACGCATATAATAAACAAGTAGCTGATCACTATGCTGACCGGTGACTTTTTCTTAGTATTTAAAAGCTTTTTTGTTCCTGTTACACTTTTCATTTTCAACCCTCCTTCTGCGTTTTGATTCTGATAAGCGTAAAAATCAGCAAAATCAAAAACAGCACCATTCCGGCTGCGGAAGCGAGGCCATACTGATTTTTTTCAAAAGCCATATTGTAAATATAGACCACCAGTGTTTTTGTGGAATTAAGCGGCCCGCCCTTTGTCATAACATAAATCAGGTCGAAGGAGCGGAAGGAATAGATCACACAGGTAATCAGAATAAACACATGGGATGACCGCAGCAAAGGCATGGTAATGTAGCGGAACTGCTGAAACCGGTTTGCGCCGTCAATCGTTGCGGCTTCGTAATAGTCCGGCGAAATGCCCTGCAGGCCGGCGATATAAATAACCATGTTGTAGCCCGTTCTGTTCCATAGTGTGCTGATTACGATCATGGTAAGCGCATAGTGCGGATCATTGAGCCAGTCAATCGGCGCTCCGCCCAGACTTTTAATCATGTAGTTGATCAGGCCGATCTGCGGATTGAACATCCAAAGGAAAACCATACCGGCCGCGACCATTGAAACTACCGCAGGCACATAAATTGCACTTCTGAAAAATCCCCGCAGCTTCATATTTTGATTCAGAAGGATTGCAAAGAACAAAGCGAGTGCCATCAACACAGGAACCGTCAGGAGAGTATATTTTAACGTATTCCAAAGAGAAATCGAAAATACATCGTCATGAAAAAGTGTTATGTAATTCTGAAAACCTATAAATTTTGGCTTACCCATCCCGCCCCATTTGGTCAGGCTGTAGTAAGCGGACATTATGAGCGGAATAATCATAAACACAAGGAATAAAACCATATTTGGCAAAATATAAAGATAAGGAACATATTTTATGTTGTTCCAAAAGGGTTGCCAAACGCCCCTTTTTTTCACAGCTTTAGTGTTACTCATACAACTACCTCTTCCATAAAAAACTCACCCAATACTGATTTCGGTTTTGCGAACTGGAAACTCCTCCTCCTGATATTTGTTATTATTTGTTATCACATTCTTTCACAAATTTTTAAACTTTCTAAATTTTTTTAAAAAGATAATACTATATTCTTTATATTAGTCAATATATCTATTATACTTGTAATAGTTAATATAATATTGTTCATTTCACATACTTTTCAATTGAATAATAACAGAGAGAGTTTAAAAAGTCCATTGCATGTTGTTTGTTATTTTTTGTCATTTTGTTGTATTAAGATCCAGGGTAATTCTGAAAACCACAGTACCAAGGAACATTACTTGGGAAGGATAGGTCTATACAAAATTCTGGGTGATATTATAAAATGTAAAAAACAGATACATCAAGAAGTGATAAAATTAAAAACAAATTGTGTATGATGCAAAAATACGATAATGGATAATGAATAATCAAATTATTTATATATTGCGAGGTGTCTTGATTTGTTAGATGAAGTAGTTGTAAATGACATTACTTTCCTTGTTGATAAAAATGCGACTCACAATTATAAAACACAATATAACGAACCTTGTAGTTGCCTGTATTGCCAAAATTATTTACGAGCAATTCAAAATTGCAGCCCTGTCCTGCAATTATTGGGTGAATTTCACATAATAGAAGATTTTACAGTTCTACACGGAGAACAGCGAAAGAAATACGGAACTAGCATACTGAAGCATTTGATTACTTTGGCATATGAAAGAAAGGCGCAGACAATCTATCTATTAACCGATGAAGAAGATACAGTTAAGGATATGTATCGTAAGCTGGGATTTATAAAAACAGACGAAATTACAGAACTGATGTTTTTACTGTAATATTATTTACAAATCATAAAACCCTAGCAGATAGAAGCAAAAACGAACTTCGCATTGGTACTATATAAGCACAGACATTCACCTAAAACTGGTGATGTTTGTGCTTATTTTTTTTTAGGCTCTATGTCAATAGTTGGGGTAACCCAAAATGGAAACACCGGATGGAGCGGCGTTAAGCTGCTCCATTTTTCGTTGAATGATGGAACATGTGAAGAATACGATTGCGGAAGCGACGAAAATTACGATAACCGTAGGCATTGCGTTTGAGTACCTTAATCTTGTTGTTAACCCCTTCGGTAAAACCATTGGTGTAAGGACAATCAAACGAATTTAGAATACCTTTTGACCAGCGAACCATAGTATTTCCACAAGCAACAAATTTCAAAAGGCCACTGTTTTGTGCGGCCATAATCCAATGGGATAGCGCTGTCCGTGCAGACACGCTGTCAGAAGATTCAAGGACTTTGAAAAACTGTTCTTTCAGAGAGTAGGCTGTCAGCAGACGGTTACTGGCATAGAGCATAAGATCGACCTGTTGCTTTTGCTCAGGAGTGAGAAATTGATATCGCTTGTTCAGCAAGATTCGGGAGCGTTTAAAATGAATTCTTCGGGTTTTGCTGAATTTTTTCTGTTCTTCCTTGCGAACGGCTTCAAAGGCCCAAAATACTTGGCGAATGTAATGATATTTGTCAATGACATAATTGGAATTTTTAAAATATGTTTGGGCAATACCGGCATATGTACTCCACATATCGCTGACGAAATGCTTCGTTTTAGAACGGTCAAGCTGGCCGAAATATTCTGTCAGTTTGTGGTTGTATCGAGCAGGAAGAATATCAAGGATTCGGTGACGGACCGGATCGGTCAGAATGCACTGATATTTCTCGCCGCTTATATTGCCTTTAAACTCATCAATCGATACAACTTCGGGTAATTTCTGCGGTTTACCATAGTTGATACAATCAAAAATCCGGATAATAGTTGCAACCGAAAGATTTACTTCACGTGCTACACTGGTAAAAGAACGCACGTCGGAAAGCTTTGAAATGATATATGAGGCTAAACGGTTTGTCATGCGATGATATCTAGGCAAAAACGAGTTATCTTCAAAGAAACGCTTTCCACAAGAATGGCAGCGATATCGGCGCTTTCGTAGAATCAGGGAGGTATGTTTGCCAAAAGCGGGAATGTCTTTTACTGTTTGACAACGGTAATCATGAACGTAGCTGGTTTGATGGCCACAACAGGGGCAAACATGCGGTTTTCTCGGTAACTCAATAAAAATTTCCGTTTTATCAGGCAATTGCCTCACATTTTTTACGATTACCCCTTTTAATCCAAGCAATTTTTCGATAGAATGAGTACAGAGCATATCGATGACCTCCCAAATGGTGGTGTGGTAATCTCCATTTTAAAGTTTTTTCATCGAATATGCTCTACTTTTTTGCTCTTTTTTCGCAGGCCTATTCGTCACACCCCAACATTTATTATAGAGCCTTTTTTAAAACCAACCGGCTCTGCTGGTGGGAAAATGTATCATCACCAACAGCAATCAATCAATCCCTTAAAATTAGTGATAAAATATCATAAATAATGTCCTAGGGGCCTGCGGACATTTTATTGGACTATATGGCTAATCCCATTTTGATTCTATATTCTGCTGGACTCAATCCTCCAAGAGATATTTTGATTCTCGTATCCCGATACCATACCATATAAGCTTCAATTTGCTGCATAAAATCTTCTACTGTGATACCTTGCCAAGAACGGCCGTAGAACATCTCATTCTTCATTCTTCCAAAAAAACCTTCACAGGCTGAATTGTCCGGTGAACACCCTTTTTGAGACATTGATCTGATCAATCCTGCCTTACGGGTTCGATCTATCCAGCCCGGCCATCGATAGTGACAGCCTCGATCTGAATGAATAATCGGATGCGCATCTTGAGGAAGTGCACTAATTGCACGATCCAGCATACGGTTTACCAATTGTGCGTCTGGTTTACAGCTAATGTTCCATGCTGCCGGCATACCATCATAGCAGTCAATAATAGGAGACAAATATACTTTTCCTGCTGGAATTGAGAACTCCGTCACATCAGTCAACCACTTCTGATTTGGCTTGTCAGCTCTGAAATTTCTTCGAATCACATTGGGTACTTCAGGGCTAATTTCTCCTTTGTAAGAGCAGTATTTCCTCTCTTTTCTGCCTTTCACAACCAAGCCATTTTCACGCATAATTTGACGTATCACCTTTTCGGATAGGGTATAGCCCTCTCGGTTCAATACTATTTTAATTCTACGATATCCATATCTTTCCTTATTGTTGTGGAATATGGTCGCAACAGCTTGATAATCATCTTTATGCTTCTTTGCAAAACTGACACGTTTCTTTTGATAGTAATAGCTGCTCTTTGCCAGTTTGAGTTTTTTTATCAATACAGGCAGTGGATACTTCTCTTTTAAGGCATCAACAATTACTGCCTTCTCCCTGTTGTTCAAGGGACTCTTGTTGACGCCGGGGTCTTTTTTTAGCACATCAATTGTTTTTTTCAGAATGTCAATTTCTAATTGCATATCTTGGATTTTTGCTTTCAGTTCATCAAGTTCCTCTGAAGATGCAGCTTTTCCTTCCGTCAGTTTCCCTCTGGCTCGCTCATTGGATGCATTCATTAATGCCGCAGCACCTTTCTGGATATATTTGCGCCGCCAGTTATATATACTTGCTGTGCTATATCCTACTTCATTTGATACTAATTGTACATCTTCTCCCAGCTCAAAGCAACGGTGTAAAATCTCAAGCTTTAATTCTATAGGTGGATGGCGAGGGTGCTCCGGTGTATTATATCCACAAAAGGTGCATCGGTCTTCCGGCAACATTCGTTTTCGATTGATCCAATTGTATAGCGTTTGCCTGCGTGCCGGATATCCCAAAATCGTTATTGTTTTTGTTACCGATTTCGTTTCTTCATAAACCTCCAGGGCTTTTCGATATTGTTCCTCTGAATACATCCTCTATCTCCTTCCTGAGTGTATTCAGTCCAACTTTTTGTCCGCACCCCCTATGCACAGGCAACAAGCTCTTTGGACTGTTTGAATAATTTTAACACAAAAATAATTTCTGACTTTTTGGTAGCACTTTAAATCTGGTACTGACGTTGGATTTTTCTTTAGCCTGTTTCAGCCGACCATACCCGGGAAAACAATCTGGTCGGACAGCATGAGAAGATTATGCAGCGCAATCCGTGCCCGTTCTCTTGTTTGGCTTTCGCTGTATTCGACCTTGTCCGCAATGACTTTCCATGGCGGTCGGCGGTACACATGCGAGCGGTCGTTCGGGTCTCCCATATAGGCGAGCTCTAATATGTACCGGTCCGTCTTATCCAGCTTGCCCAGCGCAACACCCAGCCAGTCCCTCTTTTCACGCAATTCCGCAATCCTGCGATAGCATCGCCTAATTTCCTCTTCATAATATCTTGCCTGGTCGTTCAGCGCCATGCTGGCCGTTTGGTCCCCATGCCGGCCTTTGCCGACCGGCATCCCGGACAGTTTAACAGACTGCACGGTTATTTTGTTTTTCTCCTCTTCACAGTGCCGGATGGTAGCAAATTCTTCGGCAATCATCTGCGGAATATCGTAATAGATTTTGAGCAATTCCTTCACTTCTTTTGCCGTCATATGGTACCACCCTTTCTTCGGATTGTCTTTTCCTCCGCAAAACAGTGTCGGTTCCGGCATTTTCTGCGCAAGCGGCATGATTCATACCTCCCTCAGCCAACCTCCGTTCCGGATATTTCGTCATATTCTCACCCATATCCATCAAATGCTAGGTCCAAACCGATATTTTTGAGCAAATCAACTGCTTACAGTGCGTCGCGCAATCTGTAATTCTTGCTTTCATCATGGGATATGGTCAGGCAATAGTCTTTTGACCTCTGATACACGCGTCCGCCGATGGCAGGGTCAATGTCCTGCAGTTCATCCATCGTCCATTCACTGGATATAATCGTGATTAGATTTGGGTGAATATATCGGAAATTGAGCAGTTCAAATGCCAAACGGATATCTCCGGGATTCGGCTGTTTGCGTTCTCCAGTGTCATTCTGCACCGGCTTGAATAAATCGTCTATGTACAGCACCGAAACTCTTTTTAGCGGGTCAATCAGTTTTGCATATTCAAACTCATCATGGATGGCCGCTTTGATTCGTACTGACTCGTCATTCCACAGCATATACCGTACCGATTTCCCGCGGCGCAGCAGTTCACCTGCAATGGCCGTACAGATATGCGTTTTTCCCGCTCCGGATTGTCCTCCTGCGAAGAACCATTTGCCGTCACAGTCTTCTAGAAACTCCAGCGCCGTGTGCTTCATCTTTTTCTGCAGTGGCATATCCGTTTGAAACGACTCAAAGGTATAGCGATTCAGCAGAGTTTCCAGTCCGCTGTTGCGTATTCTCTTCATACTGTTCCGAATTTCCCGACAATGACAGGGCTTTGCTCGGATTTCATCATCTTCACCCACAAAATAGACCACGCCTTTGTTTTTGCATATGGCACAGTCATACCCGGTCAAGTGCCCCGGAGTGGCGTTAAGATAGTCGCACTGTTTTTGCGTATATTCTCTATATGACAGTACCGAGCGGTCTCCTCGGCGGCGCTGCTGCCGAAATACCTGCGACACATTGCATCGCTCTGTTCCCATAGTGAATCCCTCCTCTGTCCTGTTCGCGAGCAAGCCATCCTGTGATGAATTTCAGGATTCCCCTTTTTGTTTTCCTTCTGCGCGGATTGGCTATACACCAGCCGGCCATTTTCCTCAGTTCCTGCCGAACGTCAACGGCCGGATATAACCGGCTCCATTCATCAATCTGATGCTCATAAACCGGATATTCCGTTCCGTCATTCAGAATGAGAGAAAGAAATGGACGCTGATCCGAAGCCGCGTCTGCGGGTTCGGATACTTCTTTCTTTTCTCTATTCTTTTCTTTCTTTTTCTCTTGTTTTATTTTATTTACTTTACTTTGTGGATTATTGTTATCATTTACGGGGTTTTTGTCAGCATTTATCCAGACAATGTGTGCTTTTGGCACGATTTTGGCAACATCAACTAAGAGGTATTCTTTTCGGACTTTGACGCACTTACGGCGGCTCACAGCTTCAAAATACCTTTTCTGTATCCCACGTGAAGTGAGAATATGGTATTTTTCAAACATGTCCTTGTCAAAAATACCTCTTCTAACCGCGGCTTTGACTATTTCAGAGACGGCATTGCCACCCGAACCGGCGCGATTTAATCCCACGCTCCGGCCAAACAACAATGCAACCTCTTTTGTCCATTCACAGTAGTAACCTCGCGCATACACTCTTTGGTACAGCTTAACGACTACCGCAAACCCTATTAATCCAAATTCGGCCTCGATTAAATCAAACTTCTCGTCCAGCATCACATCGAGTGGAAAGTAATCTACCCCGTCCTTTAATGGACGAGCCAACTGCTATCACCTGCCGAATGATTACAAACCATTTGTTCAAGACACAGCCACTGCAATGCAGTATCTGTCGGCCGACTTTTTCTCAAAAAATGACTGCGTTTGAGCCAATGCCCTAATATGTAATTTTCCTTTCAGCAAAACTGTTTTTTATCCTCTTGACGTTTAAGCAAAGAAAAGCTATATTAAAAACGAAGATGTTGTTTGACCGCCTTTGGTGCTTGCAGCGCCGTGGGCGGCCGTTTCTATATGGTGTTGTTCGACGTTTGCAACAAATTTGTTTATGTTTTTGCATAGCTTTCCGCCTTAAATGGCTTCCGGAAATTTGGGCAGCTTTCTGCATCAGCTATGCGGTAAACATCACTTAGTTTTTCCAATGTTTCTGCCGCCTGCAGCATCAGTGCACAATTTCCTTGTTTGCAGTTATGTTCGTAGCCACAGTTTAGGCACATCATAGTCCGCTTTTCCCGCAATGCCTGAATCAATTCAGGTATCTCCATCGGCCTTTTGCCTCCTTATGGTAGGTATCCTATCGGTGGCTGTTTCGCATTTTAAATTCATGCGATTTCTGCCCCGTTTTTGATAGAAGTGCTCCTGTCTTTCTGATTGAGTTCCCGTTCTGCCTGAGCGATCGCCAACGTTCCTCGGGACAGCCTGTCCTGCCCCACCGCCTCTGCAATCAGATAGCTGATATATTCCGGATTTTGGCGGTTCATCGGTAACCCGCCGAGGTCATCCAAACCATATTTTTGGATGACATACTGAATCGCCCGGTCAAATTCTTTTTCGGTCAGCTCGCCGGGCACCTGCCGCTCTACCATTCGGTACAGCCTGACGGCATTGAGCGTTTCCCGACGTTTTCGGGCAGAACGGAACTTTTTGAGTTTCTCCTTCGCCCAGACAATACCGCCGAGAAGTCCTCCGCTTACTGCTGCCGCTCCACAGGTCACCGTGAGTTCCAGCAAAAGGTCAATCGCAGGCTTGTCCATTGTGAAAGTCCTCCTTTCTTCCAAATTAGGTGAATTTCTGTTCGTCCAAAACCCGTTTGGCTGTTTTTAGCACATCCGGAGCATATCCTCCAAGGTAAGATCCATTGATAATTTCACAAAACCTTGTGTATGCAAGCGTCCGATATTTTGTTTCTCTAACCTGACGCCATAGCCATTTTAATGTGTGATCACCATCAATCAGCATTTTTTTGATCTCTTTGCCTTCTACCAACTCTATACCTCTTTTCTATACCTCTTTTCTGTTCAAGTTTCTGTACCATAAATAAAATTTTGCTGTTGGAATATGAAATCCTCGATTTGCAGCTTTTTCTCTTTTCCAGCCTAAACCCAAAGCGTTAAGCGGATTCATAAGATAGGATTTCAGGCTCCGCCCATCCATTCCCAGAAAATCAGCAGCGGCGGAGACAGGGATATCTTTGGGATATTTTTCCACCAGTTGATTAAGCTCTATCAGTTTATTTGTGATGCACTGGGGAACTGGGATTTCAGTCATGACACAAACCACTCCTTGATATTCGTCTGTTCATGTCCATAATATTTAAACTGGTTTCGATTATCTGCACTTTCATTGATTTAATGCACTTTCATTGATTTAAATATCACTGTCTTCAATCCTACAATTTATCTACTCTTTTCCTCATTTCCATCATCCCCTTTCTAAAAATCTAGTAAATCTCTTATCCACCCATATAAATTCCCTTGCATAATTTCAGGGAAACAGTATAATAAAATTGTAGATTTCATTTCTGCTTTTGAAGCGGAATTTTTATATGTATTTTCTGTGAATAATTCGTTTACATGCATAAGTATAGTCACTATACGGTTACCTGTCAATATTGTAGAGTAACTAATTAGTGACTTCTACTTATTGCACAATATGAAAGGTCGATATTTATGTTTTATGACCAATACGTGAAACTATGCTCTAAGAAAGGCATAACACCATCTAGAGCCGCTATTGAAAATGGAATCAGTAAAACATCCGTTACCAGATGGAAGAATGGTGCAATCCCAAATGCCGCAATATTAGAAAAATTGGCTAAGTATTTCGGTGTCTCAACAGACTATCTGCTTGGATATAGTCAAGAAGAAAACGAACTCGTAAATGAAGATGAAGAACTAACAGAATATTTGCAGGAATTAAAAACTCGCCCTGAAATGCGCATGATGTTTCAACTTGCCAAGGGAGCTACAAAAGAAGACGTAGAAAAAGCCGTAAAAATTATTGAGGCTTTCTTGAAGAAATGAAGGATTCCTGTTGGACGAATTTTTCTTCCATGAGTTACAGCTCCCGGCAAGAGTAAAAGCAGCAACAATTATAGACGAGAACGGCGATTACACGATTATCGTAAATGAAGACTTAAGTCCTTCCGCAAAGCGTGAAGCGATAATGCACGAAATGATTCATATAAAACACGACCATTTTTACGATAATGATGCGCCTGTTGGACTTGAAGAACGGGATGCAATAGATAACTCCATCTCAGCTAAAAAATATTTACATAATCTCAGAATAAAATAAGCCGCTCCCGGCTGGGAACGGCTGTTTTTATAGGAGATGATATTTATGGGCAGACCCAAGAAAGAAAAACCAAATCACGGAAAACTGTACGAAGTCAAAGTTACGGTTGGACATAACCTCCATGGCGAACCAATCCGTAAAAGCTTTTACAGTCGTATCAGCAAAGAGGATGCCCGTCAGCGAGCTGAAAAATGGAAGATAGAAAAAGCCATTGCAGAACAGACAGGTCAAACTTTTATTGACAAAGATACGACATTCGCCGAATGGGCAAAAAAATGGCTTGAAGTATATAAAAAACCAAATGTGGATGAAAACACCTATCATCTTACTTATGAGCAAAATGTTAATAACCATCTGATTCCATTCTTCGGGAAAGCAGATATGAAAGCAATTAAGCCAATTGATATTCAAGAATTTTTTGATTCCTTATCCGGTTTTTCCGACTCCGTTTTAAAAAAGCTGCATATGTGTTTAAATGGCATTTTCGAGTCAGCAATTGAAAATGATATTTGTAACAAAAATCCAGTGCGCCATATTAAGGCAAAAAGCACCCGCAAGAAAAACACGAAACATGTTTATTCTGAACAGCAAATAGAGAAAGTTAAAATGTATTGCAAATCAAGGATGCCGGAAGTGTTCGTACTGCTGAGTTCCGGTCTCCGGCGGGGAGAACTGCTTGGCCTGAAGTGGAGTGACTTCGACAAAGATGAAAAATGTATTACAGTTAACCGTGCTTTGGCAGATATTCAAAGCCGTCACACAAAAGAATCGGATCACGTTGTTGCTCCCGGCATCAAAGAAAATCCGCCCAAATGGAATAGTTACCGCACAATTCCCATCGACAATGAATGTGCTGACTTAATTGATTCATTACCGCGAAACGGAGAATATATCTTTTCTAATAACGACGGGAAACCACAAAGTCCTAACACGTGGTCTCAAAAGCTCAAGCGCTTTATGACAAAAATGAACAAGGAACATCCCGATATTCCAATTCTCAGTGCCCATGAATTACGCCATACTTACGGAACCATGCTTCGGCGGCGTGGGGTAGACATCTACACGATACAAAAAATTATGGGGCACAAAGATATCAAAATGACTTCTGAAATCTATGTGCACAATGAGTTGGAGACCCTGCGCAAAGGCTTAAAACTCGGTACAAATGTCGTACAAGTGTCGTACGAGCAAAAATAACATATCAAAAAGAAAAATAAAAAAGCCGCACGAACAACTGGAAAATCAGTAAGAATCCAGTATTCATGCGGCTTTTCGCTTTGGTGCGGGTGACAGGACTTGAACCTGCACGAGGATTACTCACAAGAACCTAAATCTTGCGTGTCTGCCAATTTCACCACACCCGCATCGAGTCCGGGAAAACCGGACCTTTGTATTATACATGAAAATGAACATTTTGACAAGTGCTATTCTTTGAGAATACCCTTTTCCAACATGGACTGTGCCGCCAACATCGCACCAAGCCGTCCACTGTGATAGTTGAGACCACCCTGCATCCATACGGCATACGGCTCACGCAGAGGAGCATCTGCAGAAAGTTCAATGGAAGCTCCCAGTGTAAACGCACCTGCCGCCATAATAACCTTGCAATCATAGCCCGGCATATCCCACGGCTCCGGTACAACAAACGAATCAACTGGAGAACCTTTCTGTACACCTTGGCAAAAAGCAATCAGGGCGGTTTCATTCTCAAGCAGGAGTGTCTGGATGATATCTGCGCGCGGTTCGTCATATGTTGGGGTTACCTGATAGCCCAAATGCTGAAACAGCGCTGCTGTAAACACAGCTGTTTTCAATGCTTCCCCAGTTACATACGGCGCATGAAATGCACCCATGAATAATTCCCGGTTATTACCGAGTGTAGCACCGATTTCACGTCCAGTACCGGGAGTAGTCAGCCGATAGGAGCACATTTCCACCAGTTCTTTCTTTCCGGCAATATATCCTCCGGTCGGTGCAATACCTCCCCCCGGATTCTTAATGAGTGAACCAGCCATTAAATCCGCCCCGTGAGAAACTGGTTCTTCCCGCTGTACAAATTCTCCGTAGCAGTTATCAACCATCACGATGCAGTTCGGTGCTTTGTCTTTCGCAATTTGTGCGATTTTCTCTATCTCTTCTACAAACAGCGATGGCCGCAAACTATATCCGCGGGATCGCTGCAGGTAAACCATTTTGATTCCCGGATGAATTCTATTACGAATTTCCTCATAATCCGGCTTGCCTTCCGGCGTTAAATCCACCTGCTCATATCGGATGCCGTATTCCTTCAAAGAACCAACGCCGTTGCCGGTCAGACCAATCACCGAACGGAGCGTATCGTACGGAATTCCCGTTACACTCAGCATAGTATCGCCCGGGCGCAGCACACCAAACAGCGCAACCGTGAGGGCATGTGTTCCACTGACGAAATTATGGCGCACCAATGCGTCCTCAGCACCTAATGCGTCTGCAAACACACGATCCAGTGTATCACGGCCGCGGTCTCCATAGCCGTACCCGGTTGAAGCCGTAAAATGGCTTTCGCTCACGCCGTTTTTGATAAACGCCGCAAGCATCTTCTGCTGATTATACTCTGTGGTTTTTTCAATAGCTTGAATCTGTGGCCGAGCCATATCTTCAGCGTGCTCCGCCGCATCCAGAATTCTATGATTGATTTTAAAAAACGGATACAAATGATCGACCCCTATTCCCATTCTAACTCCAAACGAAACACTTCCATTTTTCCGCTTGAAAGACAACGTTACACTCCACAGGTGGACGACACATCCTCCTAAAACTGGATTTGGGCCCACCTGCCGTGCGGCACAAAGCCCAAGGACCGGTAAAATTCTTCATTTTCGCCGTCCGCCCTCATGACATAGACTACTTCCCGGTTCAGCAGAGATGTCAGCGCAGCGACAGCGAAGCGCCCCATCCCTTTTCTGCGGTACTGCGGCAGCACAGCAACAGCAGAAATGACGGCGGCGTGTTCCGTCATGGAAGAACACATGGCACAGGCCGCCAGTTCACCTTCGTAACGAATACCGACAGACATTGCTGCTCCGTGCCGCGTCCGATAAGACATATCCATGTAAAAAGGTTCAAATTCCGGAGGGATAAATGTTTCACTCCGCACCGCGCACAGCAGAGCATAGATTTCGCGCAATCCCGGATTTTGCACTACATCGAAATTTTTTTTATTGTCAACGGTTCCGCGCAGCATCATAATTTCTCCGCAGGAGTCCACCGGAAACTGAAGGCGAACTGCTGTTTCCTCGGAACAGGAAACAGTTTTTACATCCAGCATTTGCAAAAATTCTGCCAATTCATTCCCGTCGCAATTCGGCAGCGCATCCAAAATAACCGCATCATCCAGTTTTGCAAGGGAAGAAACGCCGTCCTGAACCCAGAACTGGGCAAACGGCTCCCCAACACCATAGGCCTGCGCTATGGACAGTATTTTACAGCCAAAAGGGTTATCTTCAGATGCAATAATGTCGTTTTGAGATTCAATAAGTTGTATCATACTGTATCGGTTTCAGCAATCCTTTCAGCCAAAATGGCAAGCATTTTTTTTGCTTGAATATAATCTTCCTGTGAGATCATTCCCACGGGGGCATGCAAATAGCGGCATGGCAGCGAAACTGCGGCAGTTCGCACACCGGAGCATGCGGAATGAATTGCCCCTGCATTGTTACCGCCGGCAACAGCACGTTTTGGCTGGCACTTAATTCCTGCATTTTTCGCCGCTTCAAATGCCATTTGATAATATTCACGGTCATAGATTGTGCGTCGATCCATAAAAGTGATAACCGGTCCGTCCCCCAGCCGACACACATCACTGCCGCGTTCTACTCCGGCCACATCGGCCGCCGTGGTACATTCGACTGCAATCGCCGCCTGTGGCTTTACGGCAAACGCGGCTGTTTTCGCACCGTTTAAGCCAACTTCCTCCTGAACAGAGAAGACAAACGTTGCATCGTACTTTAAACCATCCCGCATCAATTCAATGAGCAAAGCACAACCTGCACGGTCGTCCAGTGCACGGCTTTTAATCATCCCGTGCGACAAGTCGAATACCGAATCAAACACAACCGCATCGCCGGGCCGGACAACTTCCTCAGCTTCACTGCGGCTGCCGGCTCCAATATCTATGTACAAATCCTTCATCGGTACACTTTTCGACTTTTCATCTTCTTCCAAAAGATGAATGGGTTTAACACCAATAACTCCGGGAATTTTTTCCTCAATCCAGACGGATTTTCCCGGAAGAATACGGCGGTCAATACCCCCGACCGTTGAAAACTTCAGCAGACCGGCGTCCGTGATATCGGTAATCATCAGCCCAACCTCGTCCATGTGAGCATCGAGCATCAGGCGGGTCTTTGCTCTCTTTTCTCCCTTTTTAAATGCAATAATATTCCCCAGCGGAGTGACCTCAACCGAGTCCGCAAGGGGCGTGATTTCTTTTAAAATAATTTCCCTAACCTTATCCTCGCGGCCGGAAATGCCGTGGGCTTGGCAAAGTTCTCTCAGAAGTTCAAACTGGCTCATCGGCCCACCTCCCGCAAATACGCAGCAAGCAGCTGCGCTGTATTTTCTATATCAGTTAAATCCACAACCTCTGCGGGGGTGTGCATATACCGCAGCGGAACAGAAACCAATCCTGTGGGAACACCGCGCCCCGTTGTTGCAACACCATCAGAATTCGTACCGGTTCGACTGCCCATAATCTCACGCGTCCAAGGCATCTTTTTTTCCTCCGCAAGAGAAATCAGCTTGTCCGTGATATTTCGGTTCAAAACCGGTGAAATACCAATCATCGGCCCTCCGCCAAGACGGCCGAGATTCACATCCGGAATTCCCGGCTGCAAAGCAAAACTGACATCAACCACAATGGCCTGCGTCGGTTCTGTGGAATATGTACCGGTTTTCGCGCCGGCTCCTCCGGTTTCTTCCTGCACGCTTAGCTGAACGGTAACTCGGCAACGCAGTTTTTCGCCGTTTAAGATCTGTGCACAACGGCAAAGTGCCGCAACACTGGCACGGTTGTCCAATCCCGCAGCGGACACACGTGTTCCAAGAAGCCGTTTCGGGCCGGTTCGGAACAAAATGCGGTCTCCCGGCTGAACCAATTTTTTCGCTTCATCATAGGATAATCCGACATCCACCGCCATTTTATCAACAGCAGGCACTTTGTCCTCGCCGCCTTCCTGCAAGTGGGGCGGTGTGCTGCAGACAACGCCGCAGAGCGTCTCCCTGCCGTATACTGTAACCGCGCTGCCCGGCAGAACCCTTGCATCCGTGCCGCCGCAGCGTGCAACCTTCAAGAATCCTTGCTCATCGATATCGGTAACAATCAGGCCAATCTGATCCAAATGTGCATCCAGCAGCACATGTTCCGCCGCATCCGGGTCACCGAATTCTGCCAACACGTTGCCCATTCGGTCAATTTTGACCTTTGCCATATCCGCAAGTTCTGCCGCCGCTGCTTTTGCCGCGGGTGATTCCGCCCCCGGGGTGCCCGGCGCCTCGCAAAGGCGAAACAAAAGCTGTTCCAAGTCCTTCAAATGAAAGTCCTCCTATTGTTTTGTAAAATCTTATTTCAGTGCATTGACAATATCCTTAAAACGCTCGCCACGTGTTTCATAATTGGGGAACATACCAAAACTGGCGCATGCCGGAGAAAGCGAAACAATATCTCCGCTTACAGCTTCTCTGCGGCAGATATTCACCGCCTCTTCCAACGTTTCGGCATGAAAGATTTTTGTGTTTTCCGGATTGTAATTCGGCGCGGAGACAACGGCCTGTTCGATTTTATCCGCCGTCTGGCCAATCAGCACTAGCGTTTTCACTTTATCCGCAATCACAGGACCCAAAGGATCAAACGGAATATTCTTGTCGTATCCGCCCGCGATGAGCAAAATCCGCTGGTCAAACAGTGACAGCGCGCCGTTGATGGTTCTGCTCGGCGTCGTGCCGATCGAATCGTTATAATATCGTACGCCCTCGAATTCTCTGACAAATTCATTCCGATGCTCCACACCGGCAAAACTCTTTGCTACGCTCACGATATCATCAATGCTCACATAACCCCATACGGCACAAATTGCAGCCAAATAGTTTTCAATATTGTGCCTGCCCGGAATGCGGATATCGGAAGCATGCATCACACGCGTCCGCTCTGCTCCGTTTACAAAATAGATTTGACCGTCGGAATCCATAAATGCCCCATGTTCCACCGGATGCTGCCGGCTAAACAGCAGGCACTGTCCGCGAACATCTTGCACAAATGATGCGGTAATCTCATTATCCGCATTCAAAACCGCACGTCCGAACGCGTTTTGGTGCAAAATAATATTCCGCTTCGCATCGATATATTCCTGCATATCTTTGTGCACGTCTAGGTGATTCGGCGTCACATTGGTAACAACAGCTATATCCGGGCTGCGGCGCATGGAAATCAGCTGAAAACTGGAAAGTTCCGCCGCCACAACGTCTTGAGGCTGCATCTGTTCCACACGGGGCAAAAGCGGTTCGCCGATATTTCCGCCAAGATGAACACGTTTTCCCGCATGTTCCAGAATTTTGGATATGACGGTGGTTGTGGTCGTTTTGCCGTCGCTGCCTGTCACGGCAAAAATTTTGCACGGGCAGGTATCAAAAAAAACTTCCATCTCAGAGGTAACAACTGCGCCGCGCGCACGGGCGGCATCCAACTGAGGCATCGTATACCGCATAGCGGGAGTGCGGAAAATGATTTCCTCGTTGAGGGTTTCCAGATAATTTTCTCCGCACTGCAGCTTAACTCCTGCCTTTTTCAGTTTTTCAGCCGCTTGACCAAGTTGCTCTTCCGGCCGCTTGTCGCGCGCTGTGACGATTGCTCCCTTTTTCGCAAACGTAACCGCAATCGGCAGGTTGCTTTCCCCAATGCCGCAAAGCGCAATGGTTTTTCCATTTATCATCCGATAAAATTCCTGAATATCCATTTTATAATGCCTCTTCTCCAAGAATTTAGGTCCGCCAATTGTCCTTATTATACTTGCCTATCTTGGAAATATCAAGCGAAATTGGGCGGTTACACAGGAAAAGCCTGTAGGACTACAATACATATTGGACAGTTGAGAAAAAATAAAATACAGAAATGGACACATCGGTTAAAATAAAGCTACACAAACCAAATCATACCGAAAGGAAGTGCCCATTTCTGCATGAATAGTGTAACACAAGACATGAAGTTTAGGCAATCCCTAATGATCTATGCTCAAAAGTACGGTGTTAGCCGTGCAAGCCGAAAATACAACAAAAGCCGTTCCTTTATCTATTTTTGGATGGCCCGGTATGACGGTACATTAGAATCGTTGGCTTGCCGGTCTAGGAGGTCTCACAGTCATCCAAACCAGCATACACCTGCCGAGTTAAAGCTGATTCGCGACATGCGGCGCAGAAATCCCGACCTCGGTATGATTGAACTATGGTCTCGGTTGAAAAAGCGGGGATACACACGATGTCCGGAAAGTCTGTTCCGTGTAATGCGCCGAATGGGAATGTTCCCAGAATCAAAACCAAAGAAGAAATATCAGCCAAAGCCATACGAGCAAATGACGCATCCCGGAGAGCGCATTCAGATCGATGTAAAAGTAGTTCCAAAGCGCTGTATTGCCAACCCTGAGCTTCGGCTTTTCCAGTACACAGCTATTGATGAATTTTCTAGGCTGCGTTTTCTGGCAGCGTACCCTGAACAGAGTACTTACTCTTCTGCTGACTTTCTAAAACGAGCTGTCGAATGGTTTGCCCGGCGCGGCGTTCGTGTAGAATGCGTTCAAACTGACAACGGTTTTGAATTCACCAACCGTTTCTCACCTTCCAAGAAACATCTGCTGACGTTGTTCGAAGCCACTGCCGCTAAACTTCATATCCGGCACAAGTTAATTCGTCCTTATACCCCTAGGCACAACGGGAAAGTGGAACGCAGTCATCGCGAAGACCAAAAACGCTTTTATGACAAACACCATTTTTACTCTTTAGCGGACTTTGAAAACCAACTTTCCATCTACTTAAGACGCTCTAATAATATGCCGATGCGTCCTCTTCATTGGTTGTCTCCTTCTGAATTTTTACATTCCCATACTGTCCAATATGTTTGACAAACCTACAAATTGGGCGGTTACACAGGAAAAGCCGGCGGTCTTGCACCGTCGGCAATATAAATATGAATATATGAATAAACTGACAAACTCGCGCAATTGCGGATAGCCATGCCATAATCTCATTTTCTGTTTTTTAAATAACCTGCCTGCCAAAATAATCCATCGCTCGGCTGACCGGCATAGGTTTTGCATAGCGAAAACCTTGAATTTTATCACATCCGCATCGTCGGACAAATCGATCGTGCTCTTCGGTTTCTACCCCTTCCGCTACCACAATCAAATCAATATTGTGAAACGTGCGAGTCAAATCGCGAATCATAATGCTGCACCGGCGGTTTTTCATCGAATCCCAAATTAAACTTTTATCAATTTTAACCACATCAAACGGCAAATCAATTACACTGATAATGTTTGAGTATCCCGTTCCGAAATCATCCAGCGCAAACTGAATTCCCGCACTGCTGAGTTCATGGATTTTGTCAGCAATCAGCGTATAATTCCGTATTAAAATACTTTCCGTAACTTCAAAAAGAATGCGGTTCGGCGAAATACCGCTGTCCCGAATAATTTTCAGAAAACGCGGCACGGCATCTTCAGCCATGAGCTGCGCCACGGAAAGATTGACGGATATAGTATCTATATTAATGCAGCAGGACAACAGATGGCGGATATATTGGCATACATGTTGCAACACTATATATCCAATTTCAACAATTTGCCCTGATTCCTCCGCAATTGGTATAAATTTTTCCGGTGAAATATATGCACCGTCAGGTCCCTTCAGCCTAAGCAGCGCTTCCGCCTCTGTAAAACTGCCGTCACAGACCGTATAGAGTGGCTGGTAGTAAATTTCAAAACGATCATTCTGTATTGCATCATTCAGCCAGTGTACCATCCGGCGTTTTTTTCCGCCGTCCTGTGCAGGTTTCCAAAAAGACTGCTCGGTTAAAATATTCTCCGGCTGACTGTTATCTGGTCTTTGCATTAAAATCACTTCCCGGTAATTTTTTAACATCCAATGCAGCCATCATCAAAAAAACCGGCTGCTGTTACAACCTCCTCTATCGGTTCTTACAAAAACATTCCGTAGGAAAATACGGTTAGCTTGAATAAAACTATATCCGTGATATATTATTTTTTATTGCATTTTGCAACAATATTTTACTTCTGCAGAGATATAATGTACAAGACTACCAGAGAACTTTTTATATTTTAAGAATTATTATAAAGAATTTTTCGTTTTTATAGTTTCCTTTCTGCAATTTTATTCAATCAAATGCAAAAGAATATATGTCCGCTATAACAGGTGTATATTTCATGCCTATCCATCCGAAAATAATCCAGAGGTGAAACTATGAAAAAGAGACGGATTGTAACGCTGGTAATCGTCATAACGATCATTTTGTCTTTAGGCGGAGCAACAGTGTATGGTTATTCTCAGGCGGAACACTACAAAAGAAATTTACAGTACGGATACACACGCGCTTTAAACGACCTGCGCGACTGCGTTGACAATATCCAGATCACACTAAACAAAGCGGTATATGCAAACACCCCTACCGAACAAAACGGTCTTGCCGGTGAACTGATGCGGCAGTCGAGCATGGCAAAAGCAGCCATTTCCGTGCTGCCTCTGACGGAAAATTCCATTGATAATGTGAGCAAATTTATCACACAAGTTGGCGATTTCTCCATGAGCCTTTCGAAAAAAATTTCAGCAGGGCAGTCCATCAGCGACAGTGAATTTCAATCAATGGAAGCATTAGAAACCTACGCAAAAAAGCTGCAGCAGGACCTGCAGGATGTTCACCCGGATTTTAGCTCTGCCAATTTTAACGATTCGTTAAAAGACACGGAAGAAGATTTTACAAATTTCCCTTCGATGATTTACGACGGGCCGTTTTCCGACCATATTGGTCAGATGAAACCGAAATTGACAGAAGGAAAACAAACAATTCAACAAGGAAACGCGCAAAGCATTGCAGCGGATTTTTTGGGTCTAAGCGAGTCCGAATTGTCCCATACACAGGACACAGCCGGAAATATGCCGACTTATAACTTTACAGCGAAAGATGGAACGATTCGCATCTGTGTGACAAAAGCGGGCGGCTTTATTTCTGACATGGCAAACACCCGGAACATTGGTGATACAAAACTGGACTACAATACTGCTTGTGAAAAAGCCCGTGCATTTTTAGACAGCAGGGGCATACAAAACATGAAGGAATCCTATTACGTTATAAACGATGGAATCTGCATGATAAACTACGCATATCTGCAGGACGGAATCATCTGCTACCCGGATTTAGTCAAAGTTGGGGTTGCACTCGACAACGGAGACATCGTGCGGTTTCAGTCTACGGGCTATTTGATGAACCATACGGACAGAACGCTGAGTGCTTCACTTTCCTCTGCCGACGCGCAGGAAAAGGTCAGCAAAAACCTAACCGTTCAATTAAGCCGCCTTGCGCTGATTCCAACTCCCGGTCTGAACGAAGTTTTATGCTGGGAATTTCAGTGTATAGGAAAAAATGATGACCGTGTGCTGGTATATATTAATGCCAACACCGGATATGAAGAAAACATTTTGATTTTGCAATCTTCCGATAACGGCGTGCTGGCAAGATAAGCGTATACAGTTTTCACAGACGGGAAATGCGCAAATGTCCAACACACTCTCCCTGCGCTGTCTCTGCTTTAAATCTTCTGTGATATACCTGTGATATAATATAGATAGTAAATTGGAAGGCGTATTGCCTTCCTTTTTAAATAACAGGAACAGCGGGGGAAAACACAGGATGTTACTTTCTGCTCAAAGTGCACAGCAGATTGCATATGAAATTAGTTCCATTGTAAAACAGCATGTCAATATAATGGATGAAAACGGCTATATCATAGCAAGCACGGATCCTAAGCGAATAGGAGATTTCCACGCAGGCGCAAAAAAAATTATCGATGAACATCTCGACGAATTTTATGTAAAAAAGGAGGATGAAACGTCATCAACCCGCGCCGGCTTAAACCTTCCAATCAACATCAACGAAAACATTATCGGTGTTGTGGGCATCACCGGCGAATATGAGCAGGTTTATAATTACGGCCAAATCGTTCGGAAAATGACAGAAATTTTGGTTCGCGAAAGTTATGCACAAAATCAGGAACGTCTGGATAAAAAAATTGAAAACCGTTTTTTGGAGGATTGGATCCTCGGCCTGCAGTCCCCTGTGATGAGTGCACTGACAGTTATGGCAATCGGCGCCGGTGCCATGACAGTTTCCCATGCAAACGACTCTTATTTCTGGGTTGTAACAAATTTCGGTGCAATGCAGCCGGAACAAGGATACAAAACTCAAACCATGGTTACTCTGTTTGAAGGTCTGGCTTCCATGGCCACAGTGTTTATTTTGTCTTTGATTCTGCATTGATGAATAAAAAACATATAAAATTCGACTTTGCATTTTCTGCGAATTTGGTGGCAAGTTAGGAGGTTGTCCCATGAACAAAGTGATACTTATTCCCGATTCTTTTAAAGGCACAATGTCCTCCATTGAGATTTGTGCCATTATGAAAGAGGCAATCCTCAAGTATTTTCCTCATGCCAACGTCATGAGCATTCCCGTTGCAGACGGCGGAGAAGGCAGTGTAGATGCTTTTTTGGCCGCCGTTGGAGGCGAAAAAATTTCTCTAACCGTGAAAGGCCCATATTTTGAAGATATTCCTGCATTTTACGGCAGACTTCCGGATGGAACCGCTGTGGTGGAGATGGCTGCAGCGGCCGGTCTTCCGCTTGTTGGCAAACACAGATCTGCAGGTAAGACCACCACTTACGGTGTGGGACAGCTGATTGCCCACGCCGCGGAATCCGGATGCCGCAAAATTATCGTTGGTCTAGGAGGAAGTGCAACAAATGACGGCGGTACAGGTGCTGCCGCTGCCTTAGGCGTCCGTTTCCGCGACAAAAACGGAAAGGATTTTCTCCCCGTTGGAGAAACGCTTGGAAACATTGCATCAATTGATGTAAGCGATATCAATCCGGCCCTTCGGAATGTTGAATTGATTACCATGTGCGACATTGATAACCCCTTATGCGGTCCTCGTGGTGCCTCCTTCGTTTTCGGCCCACAAAAGGGCGCAACTGAAGCGGAAGTCCGCCAGCTTGACCGAAATCTGGAGCATTTCGCACAGATTGTCCGCAAGGATCTTGGAAAAGACATTCTTTCACTGCCGGGTGCAGGTGCGGCCGGCGGTATGGGTGGCGGCATGGCTGCATTTTTTGACAGCCAATTGCAAATGGGGATTGAAACCATACTCGACACGGTACATTTTGACGAGCAGCTTTCGGGAACTGATCTCGTTTTCAGTGGAGAAGGGAAATTGGACTCTCAGTCACTGGGCGGAAAGGTGGTCATCGGAGTTGCGCGCCGAACCAAAAAACAAGGCGTACCGCTCATCGCCGTAGTCGGCGACATTGGTGACGAGATTACGCAGGCCTATGACGAGGGTGTTAGTGCCATTTTCAGTATCAATCGGGTGGCCATTCCCTTTTCAGAAGCAAAACTCCGCTGCCGGCAAGATTTAACTCTTACCATGGATAACCTAATGCGCTTTTTTATTGCAACGGAGAAAAACATATAATATTTGCACGAAAAAGTTTCAATCATTCTTGTCGAATGGAAGCGCCGTTTTTTCGGCGCTTCCATTTATTTTCCCTGCATTGTTACCAGACATGCAGTGCAGCTCTCTGCTTTTTACAAAATCTTCCGATATTTAACTGTTTAAAAATGCCGGTCTACCTGCCATTCGAGGCTGGAAGACCGGCATTATTAAAAATTCAATCACGAATCACGCAACTTGAGTGTACTTAGTGCCCCTTGCAGCTGCTTTGCGAGTCGACTTAATTCCTGGCTAGTTGCTGCACTCTGTTCTGCTGTGGCAGAATTTGACTGGACAACAGCAGAAATCTGTTCTGTTCCTTGATTGATTTGACCAATAGCTTTTGCCTGTTCCTGTGAAGACTTTGAAATAGATCCAAACAATGAGGCCATTGATTCAACGCCGCTAATAATTTCTTTCAACGCTGCTGCTGTTTCATCGGCGATTTTCCGTCCTTCCTCCACAGCATTGATGGAATCCCGAATCAGACTGGACGTGTTTTTAACTGCTTCTGAGCTTTTCCCGGCCAAATTTCTCACTTCGTCCGCAACAACGGAAAAACCTTTTCCGGCCTCTCCGGCACGCGCAGCTTCTACCGCAGCATTTAGTGCGAGAATATTAGTTTGAAATGCTATATCTTCAATGGTTTTGATAATTTTTTCAATTCTGCTGGAAGTATCCTCAATTCTGGACATTGCAGCAATCATTTTTTTCATCTGTTCGCTTCCACGGGTAACCTGATTCATTGTGTTAGAAGCCAACGAATCCGCCTTTTTAACATATTGCGCACTTTCTTCAACTTTCATTGTGATTTCTTTCATGGAAGCGGCAAGCTGCTCAATGGTTCCCGCTTGTTCTGTAGCGCCCTGGGCAATTGTGTGCGAGCCTTCCGATACCTGTTGAGCACCTCCTGCCACCTGTTCGGCCATCCGTCTGATGTCACTGAACATTAAGTTCATGGAGGCGATAATAGAGTTCAATGCATCTTTGATGGCGACAAAATCTCCGCGGTATTCCCGCCGTGTGCTTAGAGTAAAATCACCCTGCGCCATGCCGCCAAGCACATTGGATATCTCCGCAATATACCCATTTAACGATGCCACAGTTGCATTAAATGTTTTTGATAGGGACTCAATTTCATCCTTGGTATGAACAATGGGTACTTCCGAGTGCAGGTCGCCGTCCGCCAATGTTTCAATGCGGCCTGCAAGCGACAGCACAGGTTTTACAATCGGAATTGCAATGCTTCTGGAAACTAAAACGGAAAGTATTAGAAACACTGCAATGATGGCAATCGCTATGTAGATTGCTCGATACATACTGCCAAGCATTTCCGATTTGACTGCCACAACACCAAGAGACCAGTTGCTTACACCAGGAATCGGTATATAGGAGATATAGACTTGCTGCCCCTTAAAATTGATTAATTGACCACCTTTCTTTCCCGCTGCCATATTTTTCACTACTTCGCCTATTTCAGCATAGGATGGATCTTGTTTGGCTAGTTCCATGTAATTCACGCGCTGCAGAACATTGTTTATATTTTTATCTGCTATAATGGTTCCGGTTTGATCTACTATAAATCCATAACCTGTTTGTCCAATTTTAACACCGTTGATCATCGTGTTTAACGTTCCTGCGGAAATTGAACCGGCAAGGACCTTGAGGGATCTATCATATGGGTCAACAATACAAGTGGCAATTGTCGCCAGCATTCCGTTGGCTTCATCAGTCTTTTGAGGGCTAGATATGTATGTATGTCCACTTTTTAAGGCCCCCACAAAATAATCTGTTTTGCTGACATCCTTACCACTGAACGTTTGTCCAGAACTATCCACTAAATCAAGTCTGTAAAATCCATGGGATCTGGCCTGAAAGTCCAATTCTTTTTGTATTCCTTCCTGTGTCTTGGTTCTGTCAAAAATATCGATATTTTGGGAAATATCACTCAACGCAAGCTGATATTTATCCAGGGAACTTTTGACAAGGTTATTGTATGCCTCTGCAGAAGAGTCCACTTGATCCTTCATAAAGCTCATGGCATTTTGATAAATCAGAAACAGTGTCGTTCCCCCAAAAATAATGCAGATGACAACCGTCATTATCATAACGCGGGTTAGTAATTTCCTTTTTAAGCCTTTTTGGCCTTTAATTCCAAAATTATGTCCGAATGTGTTTCTTTTCACACGCTTGTGGAATTTTGTTCGAACTGATTTGAACTTTTGAACAAACGGCCTAAAGAATGCTTTCAAATTCCCTCTAATCAATTTTTACAACTCCCAGTAAAAAATTTATATAAGGTGGCGAACAAGAAGATCCGCAATTTCCTGCAACGGTGCTTGCTTTACCACAGCGCCTATTTTAAATGCCTCCATTGGCATACCGTAAACCACACTGGTAGCTTCATCTTGCCCAATGGTATAGGCTCCTGCCTGCCGCATATGCAGCAGGCCCTCAGCACCATCCTTTCCCATGCCGGTTAAAATGACGCCGATTGCCTGAGAACCCGCTGTTTTTGCTGCCGAATCGAACAAAACGCCAACGGACGGACAATGTCCGTTTACGCGTTTGCCCTCAACACAACGCACATAATATCCATTCCGGTCTTTTTTCAGAACAAGGTGCCGTCCTCCCGGTGCAATTAAGGCGCTCCCACGCTCAACTCGGTCTCCGTCCTTCGCTTCGGAAACGCGGATACCTGACAGCCTGTCCAGTCTTTGTGCATACAGTTTGGTAAAGCCTGACGGCATATGCTGAACAATAACAATGCCCGGCAAATTATTGGGAAGATGCCTGATAATTTCCGCCGTTGCGTCCGTCCCACCGGTAGAAGCACCAATGACAATAACTCTCTCCGATGATTCTGTTGCCGCAGTTCGCTTTTTAAAGTGAGCAGCACCGGTTTGTTTTGGCACTGCCGCAATTTTAATTTTAACGCAGACTTCACTGCAAAATGCCTGCCAACGCTTCTCTTCGGTATGCTCCGGAATCAGGACAAAATCAGCGGCACCTTCCCACTGATGTTTTGCGTCATGCTCACTGTGAGACATAACAACCACGGGAATGTTGACAGATTTTATTAGATCTTCGACATCTCCTCCCTCGAATTGAGTTCCGGCAAGTATCACATCCGGCTGGTATGTTTCTAGTGCAGAAATTACTTCAGAAAAACTGTGTACGATTTTAACTTCTTCAAATGCAGAATCATTTGGCATCGATTTGCTTAGTCTTAATGTAAGTTCCTGTGAATGATCTACGATGAGTACTTTGATTTTTTGAAAGGGCATATAGCCTTATCCTTTCTGATAAATGGAAGGTTCTATATAGCGAAACGGAACGATATCACGCTGAATGGTTTCCGAATGTCCAATCAGCAGATACCCCCCTGGCCTGAGACAGTTGTAAAATTTTTGAATGAGTTGGTTTTTGGTTTTCTGGTCAAAATATATCATTACATTTCTGCAGAAAATCAGGTCGAATGGCCGCTGGAACGGAAACGAATCCATCAGATTAAATTTTCGGAATATAACCTCTTTTTTTATCTCGTCACTCAGCACATAAGTTTGTTCATCTTTCTTTTGAAAGTATTTCATTTTCCATGCTGCTGGAAGATTGCTCAACTCCGCTGATGAATAAACACCTGTGTGAGCCGCCTGCAACACTTTGGTGGAAATATCTGTAGCCAAAATTCGATAATCCCAGTCGGTTACCGGACCAAACCAATCTTTCATCACCATGACCGCTGTGTATGCTTCTTCCCCTGTCGAACATCCAGCACTCCAAATGCGAAGGCATTTGTCACGGTTGTTTTTCGTTAGTTCTGGAAGAATCACCTCTTTCAAAAACTCAAAATGGCGCGGTTCCCGCATGAAATAGGTGTGATTTGTGGTTAACCGGTTCAACATGGTATTGAGTTCATCCGGATTATTTCGAATTAAATTAAAATACTGCGTAAAACTGGAAATGTTTTTTTGAGCAAGCACGGAAAAGAGGCGCGCTTCTATTAAAAGGCGTTTTTTTTCAAGATTAATACCAAAGTTTGTGCGGATAAAATTGACGAGTTCATAAAATTCTTGGTCGGTTAAACGAATCATACCAGTTCCTGCCACAGCATCAGCTTGCATTGTAAAGATTTTGAATATTCAGGATCAGACTGATACTGCCGTCTCCAAGAATTGCGCAGCCGTCGATCCCCTTTTTCTTCACTTTGAACTGATTTAGATAGGCAGGAATGGGCTTTACAACCACTTGCTGTTCCCCAAGAAGTGCATCTGCAAAAATGCAGTATGAATTATCGTTTGTACCGACCAATATCATGATACCGTTGCTGATATCTTTAACCTCCGTATCGAGATTGTAAACTTTATGGAGCCGGACCACAGGATAATAGCGGCCGCGAACCATGATAATTTCACGCATTTCCGTGTCGTACATGATATTATCATCCGTTGTCTTAAACGATTGAAGGATATTTTTAATCGGAATCGTGAACGTAGTATTTCCAACGGAAATTTTCATGCCATTGACAATGGCAAGTGTCAGAGGAATTTTAAAGACCACTTTGGTCCCCTGCCCGGGGGTGCTTTCCACCATAACTTCCCCGCCAATTTTTTCCACGTTCTCTTTCACAACATCCATGCCAACGCCGCGCCCGGAATATTCCGTAACCACGTCATTCGTGGAGAATCCAGGCATTAGAATAAATTGATTAACCTCGTGATCCGTGTATTCATCGGCAGGTTTTGTCAGAAGGCCTTTTTTCTGTGCCTTATTCAAAACCGCTTGCCGGTCAATCCCGGCGCCGTCATCAGAGACGGTAATCAAAATTTCGCCTCCGGTATTCTGTGCGGAAAGCGTAATGGTTCCTTTTGGGGGTTTTGAGGTTTTCGCGCGTTCTTCTTTTGTTTCAATACCGTGATCCATTGCGTTGCGGACAAGATGCATAATCGGATCGCTGATGCTGTCCACAATGGTCTTGTCCACCTCAGTCTCTGCCCCTATCAGAACAAGCTGAGCATCCTTGTTAAGTTTCTTGCACATATCCCGAACAATTCGGTTCATTTTCTGAAAGACTGTAGAGACCGGCACCATACGGATCGACATAACAATTTCCTGCAGCTCATCCGTCAGCTTGCGCAGCTGCCGTGACGCTTTGGCAAAATTATTATCCAGTCCAACTTTCTGCAGCACCGGATTCGAAGTAACCATCGACTCCGTAATAACAATTTCACCCATTAAATCCATTAGACTGTCAAGCTTAGCAAGGTTGACATTAATCAGATTTTGTTTTACAGGTGCATGATGATTTGGTGTTGCTGTCTTAGATTGCGTTGTCCCGCTCTTTTCTTTTTTATCGTTTTTATCGTTCTTTTTCTGCTCCGCAGAAGTTCCGTCTAAAACAGAATACGTCTTTGTATAAGTAAACGATTCTACCACCGGAATGGCATGTTCGCGTGCCTGTGCATCGCGGAAGAAAAGGTAAAAGCCATCCTTTTGGATTTGTGCCGTTGTGGCCTGATCGGTTTCAATATCGCGGGGAATGTACTCAAATTCCGCACCCAAATCCTGCAAGTTGTGCACCAGCATAAAGGCGCGCAAATTTTCCATCTGAGCCTCTTCATCGAAAATAACTCGGATGGCAAACGGAAATCCTTTTGCAGATTCTTCCTGCAGTAATGCAGCATCCCGTCCAGTAACAGGTGAAACCACTTTTTGTGGTTCAGTCTTTACCGAATCTGCCTCAGATGCCGGGGCTGCGGGCGCACTGTTGGAAATCTTTTTAAGAAAATCATTAATTTCCTGCTCTAATGTGCCGATATCTGTTGTAAGGGCCTCACCATTTTGGACCTTATTGACTTCCTCCCTTAAAAAGTCTCCGGAGCGGAACATAAGGTCAAACAGATCTTCCAGATCTTTTTCATCAATTCCATTATCTCGGACATATGCAAAGAGATCCTCCATCTTATGGGAAATGACCGCCAGACTGTCAAACTGCATCATAGCGGAAGAACCCTTGATGGTGTGCATGATACGGAAAATCTCATTGATATCGTCCTGACTGAGTTGTTTGTTCTTTTCACTTTCAATCAGGATATCGTCCAAATGCTCCAACAGATCATTTGTTTCAAATAAATAAACATCCAACATGGATTCATTGCCGTTGTCCATATTCTGTTTCTCTCCCATCTCACTTAGTGAAAACCTGAGAATTGCTAAAAACAGGCTATTATTCACCTGTTTCTTATTAAAATATATCGACCATTTTACAATAAAATTAACAATTTTCTCCTTGATTTCATGAAAGAGGTGCTTTTATGCCAGAAAACCTGCGCATTACCACCCCGGTGCCTAACAGCGACGGTGTTATAAAGCCAAATCCATCCGCCCAGACTCCACTTGTTGAGCCTATGGATCCGGCTAAAGTAAATCGACCCAACACACAGGAACAAAATACGGATTCCACATCCTTAAACCTGCTTCTAAGCAAGGAGTCTGTGTTCGGAAAATTTATACAGCAGCTCAGGCAAACGCCTTTGCTTTCTGAAACACTGGGCAAAATACTGTCCACAACCATTCGTCAGCTTAAAGCTAACCCCAGTTCCCTGTCTGAAAATAGTGCACTGCGCGAACTGTTGTCCGGACTCAATAAGGAGCAAGGCGAACTTGTTGAGGACCTCATGTTGCAGCAGAAAAACAGCACATTGTTTTCCGGACCATTGTTTCAACTGCTGGACCGCGTTTCACAGCAGGCCGGTGATCTTCAGCTTGACTTGCGGATAGCTTCATTTTTAAAGGCTTTCGACGGTTTTGTCTCCATCAAAGACACAACTAACTCCATTCTTGCAAACCTTGATAATATTCGAAAGAATATTCCGGCTAACGATGCACGGCAGCTTGCCCTGCTCTGCGAAAAACTTAATACGGAAGAGCCTTCCGAGGCTGTAAACCACAATTTAAATGTTCTGAAAAAAGAAATCATTCCGTTTCTTTCCGCATACGTTTCAAAGAGCAGTGATTACGGAAAAATGAGGGAAACAATTTCACTGTTGCTGCAAAACATTTCAATTTTGAATATCAGCACGCGGGAAAACCTAGAGGCAAAATTCCAAGAGCTAATCCGCTACTGTGAGCGTCACACCACAGAACCTCAGCTAAATCTGATGCGCTCACTTTACACAGATGCATTGAAAAAGAACCGTGAACAAACTGATAGCCATGTTTTTCATTCCCTGCTCCACCTATTGTCGAAAACAGGCAGTGGAGAAACTTCTGAAATTGACCAAACAGCTTATGGAAATATCTGCCGTTCCTTGCTTCTGGACAACAGCGTCTATATGCCGTTTACCCACCTAATTCTCCCCGCCGTGCTGCACGGCAAGTTTTTGTTCTCTCAAATTTGGATTGAAAAAAAAGATGATAGGGATAAAAACAGCATCCGTTCTGCTTCTGCAGAGATGCCCACCCATTTGTATCTGACCTTTGACATCCAAGACTTAGGGTATTTTGAAGCGCGCATTAAATTGTTGGGTAAAAAAATAGACCTTTCTCTTTCCTGCCCCGAAAAGCTTCTTAGCCAAAGCAGAGCAATCACGAATTCTTTGGCGCAGATTCTTACGAAAAATGGATTGTCGTTTGGCGATATCCGCCTTTCCCGCTGTGAAAAACCGGAAATTCCGAACCTGATTGTTCAAAAGATATTAGAAAGGAGGCAGGCAGTTAATGTCTCCGTTTGAAAAACTGCAAAAAGCTGCCGCGCTGAAATACGATGGGTCATCGGACGGGGCTCCTGTTGTTGTCGCATCCGGTATGGGAAGCACTGCCCGAGAAATCGTAAATCTTGCGGAGCAAAACGGCGTTCCCGTTTTTCGCGATGACTCCCTAGCAACCCTGCTTTCCAGAATGAATGCCGGAACTCAAATCCCTCCCGAACTGTACCAAGCAATTGTTGATATTTACGTTTATTTCCTCGGATTTCATGTGGATGCTGACGGCCGCGTTACACGCAAGGATACAAACACAGCGCAGAAAGAGGAAAAGCAGGAATGAAAGATTAAAATTTCAGAAGTTTTGGGATTTTTTCTAACATTTGAATTCCAGCAGCCGATATATTATATTAGGATTATAGGGTAAAAGCATATCTACAGAAATGCAAAAGGTGAGTACATATGAAAAAAGCAAAAAAGAACGCGAAAGGTTCATTTTCTCTTGTGGAAAATGTTCCCGCAGAAAAATATTTGACCTTTTATATCGATAAGCAGCTTTATGCCCTGCCAACGAAGGAGGTTGTGGAAATTATTCGGCTGCAGCCCATTACCCTAATCCCAAATCTTCCGGACTATGTAAAAGGTGTTATCAATCTGCGGGGAAAAATTGTTCCACTCATTGATATGAGATTAAAATTTTCAAAAGAGCCAATTCCTTACAATAATTTGACAAGTGTTGTGATTGTGAACAACGGCGAGATGACGGCCGGGCTGATTGTCGATTCCGTCAAGGATGTGCGGGATATTGCCAAAAGCCAGATTTTCGATGCCCCAAGATATAGCAAAAACACAAGGGATCGATATGTTTGCGCCATTGCTTCCCTAGAAAAAGAATCTGCAATGGTGCTGGATATTGCGCGCGTCCTTTCCGAAAAAGATTCCAGTTCTTCCTCCGGACGCACATCTGCAAATTCAATGCCACAAACCATAGCTGAATAATCTTAAGTAAAGATCTCTGCAAAAAACGCAGCACAAAACAAAGATAAAAGTTGGGGGGATTATCATCGGAATGCTTCCAATATCTGAAAATTACATTGGGTCACTTTGTGAAGTCAAAGCTATGGACAATAAACTCATTTTAACAGGGTATCTTGGCAAGATAGGACAGGAAGAAATTCAGATTTTTGGCAAATCCGACCCATTGCCAATTATTCATTGCAACACAACTGTAAAAGTCAGCATTTACAACACTGCACTCGGTTTTCGTATTCTAGTTGGAAGAGTCTATTTGTCCACACCCAACTTGATCAGAATTTCAGATGTCTCGACTGAAGTGGAATATGAAAAGAGAAATTTTTTCCGCGTTAAAGTAGAAATAAAAACGGAAGCATTTAGAGAAGATAACGAAGGTCACCCCATTAGAAGTGAACCTCCTACTCCGGTCATCATTAAAGATTTAAGTTTAAGTGGGCTGTTCTTGACCACTCCGCGAAAGCTAGAAGTGGGCGACCACTTATCTGTGCGTTTAAATCTTTATAATACCCCTATGTATTTTAGATGCAAGGTTGTGCGCAAAATTGCAAGTGAATTTGCCCCGGAAGACGGCTATGGATGTGAATTTCTTGACAGTACCGGGCACAGTACGGATCTTCTGTGCAAATATCTGTTTGAATGCCAACGGGAACAAATCCGCAGGATGAAAGAACAGCAACTATATTGACGCCATGAATTTTGAGAGGAAATAATCATTTACTCTACGAGGTGAGTTACGATGCAAAACACTGTGGCAGGAGATGAAAGCGCCCAAGTCCCCAGTCAAGATTCGTCAATGAGCAAATATCTGACTTTCTGGACAGACGGTGAACTGTTCGGTATTCCGATTTCTGATGTAGTCCAAATCATCAGTATGCAGGAAATTACACCTCTGCCGGATTTTCCTGACTATTTAAAGGGCGTTATTAATCTGCGAGGGAATATCATACCGGTTATAGATATCCGCATCCGATTTGGTAAACCGGAAGCAGAATATAATGAAAGCACATGTATTATTGTCACCAGCATTGAAGACTCTTATATGGGTTTCATTGTAGATTCTGTGGACGAGGTTACAGACCTGGATGAGGACAATATTTCTCCGGCGCCAAAAGTTTCAAAAAATATCACCAACCGCTATCTATCCGGTATCGGTCAAATTGAGGATAACGTGGTGCTTCTGCTGGATGTGGCAAAGATTCTTGCAGAAAAGGAATGGACGCAGGTGCAAGAAGCCACAGCACAAAATCAAAATCCTTCCGAAGCGGACAAGCAGCCGGAGAAGCCGGAAAATCCGATTGTGGAACTGCGAAACGCCGCAGAAACTAAAACGAGCAAAGGGGAGTAACCGTTTATGAAAAAATACAGGAATATGAAACTGCGCGGAAAATTAATTTTCATTGTATCAATCATTTCTTTGCTGTTTTTCATCCCTTACATTGTGTATTTTGCTGCTCTGTTAACCGTCGGCGGAGATATACGAAGCCTTGGAGGAGTTGTACGTACAATGACTCCAATCACAATGGTATTTTTTATTGCTGTCTACGTGCTAGCTGTCTTTCTGTCCATTCGTTTTTCTAAACGCATTGCAGAGCCAATTCGTCAAATTTCGGATGTGGCAGATAAAATAGCTGCCGGCTCTATTAATGAACATATCGATTACGAAGGCACAGATGAAATAGGCGAACTTGCCAACTCCATTAATCAGCTTGTTGAAAAATTAAAAACATCCATTCAAGAAGTCATCTTTCTTTTAAATTCGATGGCCAAAGGTGATTTTACAGTCGAAACCAAGATAGAGTGGCAGGGTGATTGGAAACAGATTGATGCTGCATTAAAACAAATTCTCAATTCTTTAAATCAGATTTTCTCAAGAGTTTTAATCGCATCCGACCAGACTGCCAGCGGTTCCCAACAAGTTGCAAGCGGATCCCAAGCTTTGGCACAGGGAGCCACAGAGCAAGCCAGTGCCATTGAACAGCTTTCCGCAACGATTCTTGAAGTGTCGGAACATGTAAAAAAGAATGCTGCAAATGCTTCGGAAGCGAATCGTTTTTCCAGTGAAGAAGAGCAAAAGCTGCAGGATGCCAGCGCCAAGATGGACGAAATGCTAAGCGCAATGGCTGAAATCAGCGAAACTTCCAAACAAATTGGAAATATTATTAAAACCATTGACGATATTGCTTTCCAGACAAACATACTTGCCTTAAATGCGGCTGTTGAGGCTGCACGTGCCGGTTCTGCCGGCAAAGGGTTCGCCGTTGTTGCGGACGAAGTGCGTAACCTTGCAAGCAAAAGCGCAGAAGCTGCTAAAAATACAACCAGCCTGATTGAGAATTCTATCAGGGCAGTCAGCAACGGAACAAAAGTCGCGGATGTCACGGAAAAGACGCTGCGAGAAGTCATTCATTCCGCGAACCGCACCAACGAATTGGTAAACGAAATTGCAACTGCCTCCAATCAGCAGGCAACATCTATCAGCCAGATTACACAGGGTGTTCAGCAAATTTCCGCCGTGGTACAAACGAATTCGGCAACTGCAGAAGAAAGCGCAGCTGCAAGCAGCGAACTGGCAGATCAAGCGAAGGAACTCAAACAGGCTGTCGCCGGTTTAAAATTGCGAAAAACTGCCTCTTCCTCTTTTTCACAGAAGAAAACAACTCCAGCAGTCAAAGAAAGTCAGCCTCAATCAGACAATACAAAAAACAAACAGACTGCAGAAAGTCAATCGGAACATCCTAAAAAGGCGGCCGCTGCGGCAGCATATGCTCCATCCAGTGTGGATGATAAATACATCTAACAGAATATCAAAAGTAAAAAGTGGAGTGTTTCTTTCAAAAGGAACACTCCACTTTTTATATGTGGTTGCAGCTCATCCCACTGTCTGCACAAAAGTTCGTGAAAATACTGGCAAAACCATAGATTGACTTAAATATTTCCCATAATATGCCGATATACAAATAGATCGGTTGATATTGAAAATTCCCACCGGTTATAGGAGGAATAATCATGAGCTCATCCACACTTGATACTTCGTCGGTTTACAGACTGACCGGTACAGATTTATATTCCGGTCTTGACACGGATGAAATCATTAAAGCATTAGTTTCAGATACACAAAGTAAAATTGACAAACAACAACAGTTGGAACAGATTGCAAAATGGAAAAGAGAACTGCTGCGTGACGTAATTTCAGATATGCAGGATTTTCAGGATACCTATTTTTCCTATACCAGCAAAACCAATCTTTTAAGCTCAAAATTTTTCGTGGCAGATGAAATCATCAGTTCGTCCGATGTTGTCAGCGCAACGGGGGACGCTAAAAATGCCAGCAATATAGTCATTAATGAAATTTCCCGGCTGGCAACAAAAGCCTCTTACCAATGCAACCATACCATTTCCAATCATACGATCACTTCTAATACAATCTCCTTACACACCATTGCCGACACTTTGAACGGAAAAACACTCACTTTCAACTTGGACGGTGTATCTAAAGACATCACGTTTAAATTTGAAGATACCGACTCTACAGATTACTCGGATCTTGACAACGTTGTTGCATATTTAAATGATAAACTTGAAGATGCATTTGGCTCCGATAAAAAAATCACCGTAATTGCAAATAAGGAGCAGGATACTCTGCTGTTTAAAACTGAAGACACATCCACCCTTACCGTTACATCCAGCGATGATGAAACTTTTGAAATAACCTCCGACACAATAGCCATAAACTCATTAAGAGGAAAAACAGCCACTTTCAACTTGGACGGTGTGACGAAAACCATCACGTTTGACAAAAATTACACGAATCTTACTGACGTGAAAGACTATTTACAGAAACAATTAAACAGCGAATTTGGTTCAATCAGCGATGATGATACCAGTAAAATCACTGTAAGCACAAGTGATAGCACACTGCAATTTAAAACTAAGGAAGACACATCGGTTCTCACTGTTACATCCAGCGCTCTAGGAATGGAATCCAGCAAAAGCAATCGCATAAGTCTCAGCACCACTTTGAAGGACTTTATGGGGGACGAATCGGAATCAACAACATATTCCCTCACAATCAATGGAGAAACTCTATCCTTTACTGGCGACCAAACACTGTCCAAAGTCATTTCTGAAATTAACAGCAATGGGGACATGGGTGTTACGGTAACATATTCTGAGACGACCGACTCATTTTACATAACAGCTGATGAAACAGGTTCGCAAGGAAAAATTGAATTTGAAGGTGATTTAGCTACTGCTCTCTTTGGTGGTAACTACCGTGGCAGTATAGATTTCAGCCAAACTTTGGAAAATCTTGCTTTAAATTCAGCATCCGGGCTTAGCGATGTGCTTAAGGCTGACAACGAAAATAACTACTCCCTCTCTATTAAGATAGATGATCAAGTGACAACACTATCTTTTAACAAAGACCAAACGCTGGAAGATGTCTTTTCCGAAATCAACTCTCAGAATTTAGGAATTACTGTGAACTATTCTGCAACGAGTGGCATATTTAACATAACCGCTGATAATGACACAATTAATGTTCAAGACGTTTTTGTAGACAACAAGGATTGTAATTTGGCAACAGTTTTGCTTAATTCCATGTCTGACGGCACTTACACTGCCGGCCAAGACTTGAAAATGAATGTTACGATCAACGGCTCCACAATGGATTTGGAGCGTTCTTCCAACGTCACCTCCATAGACGGGGTTACTTTAAATATCACCGGCACTACCGATGAGCCCGTGTCTTTTTCAGGTAATGACAGTGTGGATGAACTTGTTTCCAAAATTGTAGACTATGTCAATGATTATAATAAAATCATTGATAAAATCAATAATTTAGTAAGGGAAACCAGAGAAAGAGACAGCGATAACGGCATTGCATACGAACCACTGACAGATGCTCAAAAAGAAGAAATGACTGATGAAGAAATTGAGAAGTGGAACGAAAAAGCCAAACAAGGTCTGCTGCAAAATGATTCCACACTCAATAGTATTTTGCAGGATATGTACTCCGCTATGACGAATGAAGTAGACTCGGTCGGAATGACGCTGTATCAGCTTGGTATTGCCACACAGCCACTCGACTACGAATCCGGCGGTCAGTTCGTTGTAGATACCGAGAAACTGAAAGAAAAACTTCTAAGTGACCCGGATGCCGTTGTAGAAATGTTTACAGGCGAAAAAGGTATAGCATCCCGTGTAAATGACGTCTTGAACAATTATGTAGGCACATTTGGCGGCGACGGAATTCTGATTGCTCGGGCCGGCACTGATTCAATGGCAAACGACACCAGTGAACTTACATTACAAATAAAACAATATTCAGATATTATTTCCGACTTAAAAGATCAACTTGAAACTGAGGAAAATAGATATTGGAACAAATTCACCGCTATGGAACAGGCACTTAGCGTATTAACCTCGCAAAGCAACTACCTAATGTCCATGTTCAGCAGTGACTACTGATCTAACGATAAGCCATGAAAACTAATACAGGGGGCACTATAAAATGGCGGACAACAACAATCTGATTAAGCAGTACCAAGAACAGTCTATTCTCACCATGTCACGGGGCGAACTGCTTGTTAAACTTTATGATGAACTGCTGAAAAATTTGAGATACGCTTCTATGCTTCTAGGCAAAAAGCAGCCGGAACCTGCAAAAAAATGCACCACCAAAGCAAAAGATATTATAAATTACCTTTTCGCCATTCTTGACGATAAATACAGTGTTTCCTCAAACTTAAAACAAATTTATAGCTACTTTCTTACACAAATTATCAAAGCTAACGTTTCCGGTGAGCCTTCAAATTTGGATGAAATCATTCCAACGGTACAGGAACTAAGAGATGCGTGGGCGCAAGCAGAAAAGGCTACTAAGTCACAGAAATAACAAACAACAATGAAAGGCCGTCCCAAACGGACGGCCTTATTCTTCAGAGGTGAAAAATAATGACAAATGAGATCCGGGCCTGTGTAGAGCAAAAGCAAGTTCTTTTAACCAAAATATTAAGTCTTTCCCGTCAAATTAAAGACCAATGCAATCAGCTAGACAAGACAGATCCATCCGCCTTGATTAATCAGCGTCAGATTTATTTAAACCGGCTAAAAAAATGCATGGACCGCATTGCTCAGCTTGCAGCAAAACTGCCGCCCCAAGAACAGGAACGGATGGATATGATCCTTTCTGCCCAATCGCCAAAGCCCGCATGTACTCCGGCAGAATCTCAGCTTTGGGAGATAGAAGCAAAATGCCGTTCCCTTTTGCACGAAATTTGTTCATGCGACGCAGAAAGCAAAAAGAAAATGAAAGAGGAATGTCAGCGGCTTCGGAAACTAGTCAACGATACTCGTAATAAAAGTACAAGCAATACCTTATACTTTTAAAAACTTTTTTCTCCTTTAGAGAAAGATTTAACAACCATGATACCCGTCTCTGTATAAAAATAAACGGTACGACCATAGTTTAATCCTGTGTCTTCTGCCACGATTTGAATATTGAGACTCGCAAGCGTTTCTTTTACCGCTTTGACATTCCTCTGCCCAATATTTCCAAATGCGCTGTCATCCGCAACTTCAAACATCTTAGCTCCGCCTGCAATTTTAGCCTGTATTCTAGTGCGTCGGCATCCTTTTGCTTCCATATTCCGAACCATAACCGGAAGACATGAGTCAGCATACCGATTGATTTGGTCTTTTGCATTTCCGCTTTGCGGATGATAGGGAAGCATAATGTGTGCTAATCCACCGATTTTCAAGGCGGCATCATATAAGCAAATCCCAACACATGATCCCAGCGCGTATGTTACCAGAGCACTGGGGCTTTCTGTTATTTTCACATCTGAAATGCCCACCGTAATCAATTCACTCATAACTTAAAGCCCCAGACTGTTCATTAATGTATTCAATGACTCAATGTCCGGGATTAGCATCATATTAGCTGAAATTGTCTGACTTTCATTGAGAAAGTCATCTTCGATAAAAATAATCTTATCGGAAACTGAACCCATTTCAGCGGCAGGAACGGTGAGCAAAGCTCCTACCATATCAGCCTTAACTGCCGGAACAGAGATTTTTATCTCAAGATTGGAAAGAGAGGCAATCGAATTTGCATAGGAGCCTATCATAATATTGCCTATCTCCGACAAAGCAGAACATTCCATATCGGAAAGATTGGCACAGTCCGCCCTACTTTCCCCCAAGAGCGCCTCCAGCAATGACTGCGTAAATTCCTGTTCTATGACAAACATCATAATTCCATTAATGTCGCCGTGTAACTTTGAAAGAATAGCAACAACCGGTGTTTCCGGTCCGCCAAGCACACGGTCTGCTTGATTAATATCCAAAATACGCACAACGGGCGTTACCATTTTTACCTGACGATTCAGCATCTGAGATAGAGATGTTGCTGCATTGCCTGCACCAATGTTTCCAATTTCCTTTAAAACATCAATATGCATCTCATTGAGCTGGCCCAAATTTTCAATCTCCATAGATTCACCTCAAGTCATTTTTATATACGGTCAATCGGTTGAATGGGCGCACTGATTATGCGTTCATGATTCGCGTAAAATTTCGTCGAGTCGTAATCTGTCGAAAGAGTTTCCATAAATCCGCCGATTGTCAGCTTTGTACCCGCATAGATAGTACGCAGCGCAGAAATTTTAAAATCCAAATTAGAAAGGCCTTGCTGATCTGCTTTTCCCATAGCTGCCACTTTGGCTTGCAGATATTTAATATTCGATTCGGCCAATTCTTTTTGAGCTCTCGCATTTCTCAGCAGAGTCTTGGCCTTGAGCGAGTGCGGATTTTTTTTCATAACCGATAAAATTGTGTTAATCTGAGAATTTAGTATTTCTAAATTTTTCTGTTCTTTCTGCAGTTTCTCCTTGACGGAATCCGGTTTTTCCCCTTCTTTTCCGGCAAGAAGACCATCCAATAATTTTGAAACGATTAGAACTTCCGTGTGTGCGCCTCCACTGCCGATGACGGTGGCGGTAACCGATCGGCCTGCCTGACACTTCCCTCCGGCCAACAGCCCTTTTCTGCCGCGCACCAAAACCGAATTTCCTGCCTTAACGATACTATTAAAGATTACGTCAGCCCGCACATCTCCCTCACACTCTACCGTCGCGTTTTCAATATACTGTGAGGTAACGCTTCCTCCTGCGATTAATTTCCCATGGCTCATTCCATTCATCCCGCAGGCAATAACAATATTTCCGCCTGCTTCAAGCAAAGCTCCTTCTACCATGCCGCGGACAGTAATGTCTCCGCCTGCTTTAACGGAAAAGCCCTCCAGCACATCTCCCTGTACGATGACCGTACCAAGGAAATCGATATTGCCGGAAGAACTATCAACATCTCCGCGCACAATAAAAACCTCACTGACATTGACGGTTGCATTCTTATATTCGATGCACCCATCCACGCCTGCAGTCAAAGTCATTCCATCTTCTGAAATCACAGTATTTTTGCCAGCCGGTAAATGCGGCAGTTTACCGCGCCGATAAGGTACGGGCTTGCCATAAACGTCTATTCCATCCTTGCCGGGCTCCGGAGGAATAACTCTGCAGAGCACATCGCCTTTTTTCACGTTCTGCACAAGCCCTAAGTTCCGATAGTCCACCGTACCGTCTTCTCGTTCGGAGGGTATATGGTTCGGTTCCCTGTTAAATAAATACTCTATTTTCCCATCGTCCTGATCCTCCGGCGGCAAGCCCTTCGCGCAGAGACAGTCAATGAAAAACTTCCTGTTCTCACAGAAATCGCGGATCATACTTTCCAAAATTCCATACACTATCCCGTTTTCCTTTAAAAACTCCATAACTTCTTCAAAGGAAACGGTCTGATCTCGTTCTGTTATTTTAACACGAACAGCAGCTTCCATCCCGTCCCGAGAGACGCTCAATTGTATTTCCGGCTTTTTGGTCTGTTCCTGCTGTGATCTCACTTCCTTGCTTACATCGGTATTTTTTTCATTCATTTCATGCTCTCTCCCTTAAAATACAGTCACCGGACAAACAATTTAACGCAAATTATTGACGGTCTGTGTTGTATTGTCCGAAATTTGGAGGACTTTCGCATTAAACGCAAACGCCTTTTGTGCACTGATCAGAGCTGTAATTTCATCCGCCAAATCCACTGTAGATTCTTCTAAACTGCCTTGTATTGCCTTTATATCGGAAGGCAATGCTTGCCCGGAAGCATCTGTAGCTTCAAAATAATTCTCTCCTGTTTTTCTGAGGCCGTCACAATTTGCAAAGGTATACACTCCAACATCGTGGGGATCATTTTCATTTTGGACAGAAATAGCATTACCTTGCGCATCAAGCACAATACCGCCATGTGAATCCGTTAGGAAAAAACCTCCGTCTGTATTTTCTGAAAGCTGAAAACCACCGTTTCTTGTGTAGCGTACCGTGCCATCCGTACACCTTATTGCAAAAAAGGCATTCTCTTCCGGAAGAGCATAGTCAAGCGGTCGGTTGGTTTTTTGGATACTTCCCTGCGTAAAAACCGTATCCGTTTTATCAAGTTTGCTGCCATGGCCAACTTTCAGACTATTTTCCGTTTGCGGTCCATGCACACCCGTATACACAAGGTCGGCAAAGGATACCTGATCCGGTTTATAGCCCTGCGTGGAAACATTGGCAATATTGTTGGATGTAACGCCTAGCTTCTGCTGCTCGGCAACAGCACCCGCAGCCGCTGTATAAAATGAAATCATCATTGGAATCCCAACCTCCCCATATATTAAACCTTAGAAATATCCACAGCTTCATTTAGCACATTATCATACATCTTAAGCGCCTGCGAGCAGGTCTGCAATCCTCTCTCCGAAGCGAGTGCATTGGCCAGCTCTTCTGTCATATTTACATTAGATTTTTCCAGCGCTTTCCACAGCACATTTGCGTTCGTGATACGTGCGGACGGTGTTCCTTGAAACATACCTTCTCCCGCCGTCCTAAGTGCCGCATTATCTTCGAATTGATAAATTGCCAATTGTCCGATAAAATTTCCGCCAACGAACAGATTACCCTGTCCGTCCGCTGTAATGTCGTCCGTGCCGGGGCGAATCGGATTACCGTTGCCGTCGAGCACTCTGCCCTGACCTTTGAGTACCAAATAACCATCGCCGTCAATATTAAAACTGCCGTTTCTGGTGTAAACGACTCCATTTTCTCCCTGAATGGCAAAAAAACCGTCACCATTAATGGCAAAATCCAAGTTGCGTCCGGTTTGGTCAATGTTCCCCTGCTCATAATTGATTACGGCCTCATCGGCTGTATTCATCAAGGCAGCAGTGCCAATTTGCGTTTTATTTTGATCAATGCGTTCAATCAGCATATCTCCAAACGTTTTGGGTACAACTCGAGACTTTTTAAATCCATTGGTTTCAACATTTGCCACATTATTACTAATCGTATTAAGTACCCGGCTCTGCGTGAGGATACCGGACCCTAACATGTAAAATCCCCTAACCATAACGATTCTTATCCCCCTTACTGTTTCAAGTAGCTTTCCAAACTTTTCCGCAGTTTTCTTAAAGCACTGGAGTGGATTTGAGACACCCGTGACTCACTGATTCCCATAACAGCGGAAATTTCTTTAATTTTCAGCTGTTCTTTATAATAAAGCGATATGACAAGTTTTTCCTTCTCTGCAAGCATTTCTATATCTTTTTCAAGCATGCTGCGCAGCTCTTTTTCTGCCATTGCCTGTTCCGGGCCTTCCATACAGTAGGAGCCTTTCAGCGAGAAGTTCTCAACACCCTTTTCATACACCAACTCTTCAAACGACAACATATTCATCGAACATGTTTCCGCCAACATTTTTTCATATTCCGGTAAACTGACATTCATGTAATCCGCAATCTCCTGCTCTGTGGGACTGCGGCCCAAACGCTGATTCAACGTTTCATCCGCTTCATTAATGGCTTTCGCCATTTTTTTCAATCTGCGGGGAAAACAATCTTGCCGCCGTATGTAATCAATCATGGCTCCTCGAATCTTAATGGATGCAAAGGTCTCAAACTTTACATTCTTCATTCTGTCGAATTTTGCAATGGCATCCATCAGAGCAATTAAGCCCTCACTTATTATATCGTCCAAATAGTTGAAATACTGATAGCGTCCGACAATTTTTATCGCAATGCAGCGAACGAGGTAGCTGTATTGACGAATCAGTTCGTTGCGTATTTCCACATCACCACTTTCGCTGTACCGCGCCCAAAGCTCTTGGACCGGTATTTCCTTAATTCCGTACTGTTTCGTCATGCAGCTCTCTCCTTTCTGTAATTGCTTGCTCAAAGCGTGACGTTAGCGACCGCCTGAATCTGGATATTATTATCCAGCTCACTGAAAGAAAGAACCACGGCACGCGGATAAAATTGCTGCAGCAGCTTGCTGAAATAAATTCGCACCACAGGAGATGTTAAAATCACAGGTGTATTGACAACATCACGCACTTTTGAAATGCAGTCTGTAAGATTTGTAAGAATCTTTTGTGTCGTCTGAGGATCAAGCGACAAATATGTTCCGTGTTCATTTTTATTGATTGCGTTGACAATGGTCTTTTCCACTTCGTTGTCCAGCGTAATGACCTTAATCTGGTTGCCTTCCGCCCATTTGCGGGTAATCGTGCGGTGCAGTGCCTGCCGGACATATTCTGTCATCATGTTCGGGTCTCTCGCAGAAGATGCATTATTCGAAATTGTTTCCAAAATGGTCTGCATGTCACGGATTGGTACACCCTCTTTAAGCAGGGAACAAAGAACTTTTTGCAGATTACTGTATGAAATTATATTTGGTACAACGTCGGATACCAAAGAAGCATCGTAAGTTTTAACACTTTCCAAAAGCCGGCTGACTTCCTGCCGTGAAAGCAGTTCGTCCGCGTGCTGGCGCACCGTTTCTGAAAGGTGAGTAACCACAACGGAAAGAGGATCAATTACTGTATAGCCATAGATTTCTGCCATGTCTTTCTTATCAGGAGTAATCCATTTGCTGGGAATTCCATAAGCAGGCTCTATGGTATCGATACCGTCAATTTCACCCGTGAGGTTGCCGGGATCCAATGCAAGAAGATAATCCACAAGGATTTCTCCGCGGGCAACTTCTTCTCCTTTAATTTTTATGACATATTGGTTCGGGTTGAGCAAACCATTGTCCCTTAGACGCACACTTGGCACAACCATTCCCATCTCCACGGCAAATTGTTTGCGGAAAGACACCAAGCGCTCAATAAAACTGCTTCCGCTTGATTCATCCACCAATGGAATGAGACTGTAGCCAAATTCCATTTCAATCGGATCCAAAGGAAGGAGCTCATAAATATGATCAATATTTTTGTAATAGGCAGTTTCGTCCTCTTGAGCAGCTTCAGAGGCAGCACCTGCAGTTTGCGTCGCCGGAACATCTGACTGTTCCAATTTTCTCCTTAGCATTAATCCCGAACCAATCAAGAAAGCGGAAAAAAGGATCAGCTGAGGATGCGGCATGCCGGGAATTAAATTCAGGGCAAATATTCCGCAGCCTGCAAGCAGAATAACCATGGACTGTGAAGAAAATTGGCGGGATACATCAGCTCCAAGGGTGGAATTGGAAGCCGCACGGGTTACGATCATGCCTGTTGCAGTGGAAATCAGCAGCGCCGGAACCTGGGAAACCAGACCATCACCAACTGTTGCAATGGAGTAAATATTCAGCACTTCACCGAAAGATTTTCCTCCCTGCACCATACCGACAAGCAAACCACCGATAAAGTTAATAAAGGTGATTACAATGGACATAATCGCATCGCCTTTGACGAACTTGCTGGCACCGTCCATAGAGCCGTAGAATTCCGCTTCCCGCTGAATATCTTCACGGCGTTTTCGGGCAGTCTGTTCATCAATCAGCCCGGAATTTAAATCCGCATCAATAGCCATCTGCTTTCCGGGCATAGCATCCAAGCGGAATCTTGCTGCCACTTCTGAAATACGTTCTGCACCTTTTGTGATAACCAAAAACTGCACAAGTACAATAATCAAAAACACCACAAAGCCGACAACAATGTTCCCCTGCAAAACAAAACTGCCAAATGTTTTAATCACCTGACCGGCTTCTCCTGAATGGGAAAGAATCAGCCGTGTGGATGATATGTTCAGTGCAAGACGGAACAATGTGGTAATGAGAAGGATGGATGGAAAAACAGAAAAATCAAGCGCTTGCTTGATATACATAGTAAGAAGCAAAATAACCAGAGACAAGGAAATATTAATAATAAACATCATATCCAGCAAGGAAGCCGGCAGAGGGATGATGATAAGCGCAATAATTAGGATAACAAACAGCGAAACAACATGATTGAGCAGTTTCATCTTTCCTCTCCTTCTTGTTTCAGACGATATACCCACGCCATAACCTCGGCCATTGCCTGGTAAAATTCCGGCGGAATTTGGTCATTGACTTCCACCGATGCATAGAGGGCGCGGGCCAACAGCCGGTCCTCCTTCATGGGGATATGATACATCTGAGCAATTTCTATAATCTTTAAAGCCAAATAATCCTGTCCTTTCGCAACCACAACGGGCGCGATATCCTCATCCGCGTGATACCGGAGCGCAACAGCAACATGCGTGGGGTTCCTGATGACAACATCCGCTTTGGGAACCTGCTGCATCATGCGGCGGTTGGAAATTCTACGCTGGACTTGGCGGATTCTTCCCTTAATTTCCGGGTTTCCTTCCAACTGCTTGAATTCTTCTTTTACTTCCTGTTTTGTCATACGGATACTTCGCTCATATTCCCACCACTGATAAAAATAATCTGCGGCAGAAATTGCTATAAACACTAACATCATTTGAAGAACCATATCCATGATGGCATTCATCATGGTAACGCTGGACTGAAAAACATCACCGTACATCATTGTGATGCATCCGGCAACGATTTTTTTGATCTGTATATATATGACATACCCAATGGCAATTGTTTTCAAAATTGATTTGATTAGCTCCGCAATGGAGCGGATGGAAAATAAACGCTGAAACCCTTGAATAGGGCTGATATTGGAAAATTTAAACTTAATTTTTTCTCCTGAAAACTTAAATCTTGTCTGAGCGCCAGTAGCCAACACAGCGGCCAGCAAAGAAGCAATCAATACAGGGGCACAGATGAGCAATAGAGCTATCCATGCATCTCGCAAAACATCCATGGCGGCTGCCTGCGATAACGTAGTCTTGGTCCCTGTGAAAGAAAGATACCGAACAATGAAGTTAAATAAATATCGGTAGAGATAGGGGAAGGTGATGCGTAACATGACGAATACCGCCAAAATAGAAACGGAACTGACCACATCGGCACTTTGGAATATGTTTCCTTTTTTTCGCTCGTCTTTCCTTTTTTTCGGCGTTGCTTTTTCCGTTTTGTTTTCTGACGATGTATCCGGCATTACAATCCCCCCTTTGTGTGCTAGGCCAGCATGGCATACAAGCTGCTGATCCTGTCAAACATCAGGGTTATCAACCGTTCTAGGAAAGCAGAGTAGGACGGTACAAGGATAAGCATAACCAAAAAACCTAGCAAAAGTTTTAGATGAATCTGAACGGTAAAAATATCAATTTGTGGCACTGCCCGCATCATAAGGCCCGTGCCAATTTCACCGATCAACTGGATTGCCACCATGGGCAGTGCCAGCTTCACCGAGTAAATCAGCATCTGTCCCAGCAAAGCGGCAAGTGCACCAAACTGATCTGCACCAATCTGCAAGCTGTCACCATAGGGAACAACTGCACCCAGTTTGACAAACACTTCCACCAGCGTTAAATGGGCGTTTGTGACAAAAAACAGCATCAGGAACATCGCATTGATGAGTGATGCGGAGAGCGGCATGGAAACATCGCTTTGTGGGTCATAGACCTTTGCCATGGAAATGCCGACTTGCACGTCCGACATTTCCCCTCCCATAATAAATACAGAAAGAAATAGCTGGATGATATAACCAACCATGTAGCCGATTAAAAGTTCTTTTAAACCGGAAAAGAAAAGGACAATAAACGAATGAATCTCAATCGACCGATCCGTTGTGAGCTGATAGGTAAAAAACGAAAGCATCAGAGTAAGGCCGATTTTAACCATATTTGGCAAATTTCGTCTGCCAAGAATGGGGTTAAAAAAGACACAGCCCGTCATACGCAGAAAAATCAGCATCAGAAGCGTGTAATTATAATCCAAATTCATATTCGCTCCCATTTTCAATTCAGGGCAACAATCAGCCTAAAGATATACTGCATAAAATCATTCATCACCTGCATAATCCATGGTCCAAGCAACACCATAACAACTGCGATTGTAAACAGCTTTGGAACAAAGGTAACTGTCTGTTCGTGAATCTGAGTTGCTGCCTGCAAAACAGCAATCACAAGCCCCACCAGCATACTGGTAATCAGTATCGGACCCGCTATTTTCAGCACCACTATCATTGCAGCCTGCGTAATTTCCATGACCTTGTCAATCGTCATTTGAGTGCCTCCTTAAGCCCGGTCTACAGGTGAAAACTTGTAGCTAGTGTTTTAAACAACAAATCCCAGCCATCCACAAGGACAAAAAGCAACAGCTTAAACGGCAGGGAAATCGTTGCCGGCGGAAGCATAATCATGCCCATGGACATCAGGGTGCTGGATACAATCATATCGATGATCAAAAATGGTATGTAGAGAAGAAAACCGATGATAAATGCTCGCTTTAGCTCACTTGTCATAAATGCCGGAATAACTAGCGTCATCGGCATTTGTTCAACAGGCGTGGAACTGTCCTGTTTTGCCAAATTGATAAACAGGTTAAGGTCATCTTTTTTTGTGTTTTTTAACATGAACTCTTTAAGAGGTTCTCCCGCTTTCTGGAGAAATTCCTCTTGCGTAATTTCTTCCGCTTTATACGGTTGGTAAGCCTCCGTGTTAATTTTGGAAAAAACCGGAGACATAATAAACAACGTCAAAAACAGCGATATGCCTATCAGCACCTGGTTTGGCGGGGTCTGCTGCAGTCCCAAAGCATTGCGCAGAAAAGACAGAACAATTATAATGCGCGTAAAGCAGGTTGTCATAATGAGGATGGACGGCAGAAGTGAGAGAAGGGTAAGCATTTCGATGATTTCCAACGTATTCGCGCCGTTGCCGTTAATATTGACATCGACTGCGGCCGCCGAAGCCCTCATGGGCAAAAAGAGAGCTGCGGCGAAAAAGGCCCCCATAAACAGCAGCACCTTTTTCAAAATTTTTCTCTTGCGTGATTTTTTATCTTTAGTTCCTGTCGTTTTTGTGCTTTCTATCATTACCAGTCAAGTCCAATCTGCCTTTTAGTGCATCATTGAGTGCGTTTGCAAAATTGCGCCGGGCTCCGGACTGGGAGAGTTGAATCTCCTTTTCATCAATTTCCTTTAAGATTTCTATTCTTTCGGACGAAAAGCCAATCAGATAACAGTGCCCACAGATTTTTGCAATTGCCAGCCCTTTATCCGGTGCCAGTGCCACGCGTTCCAAAATTCGGATATTAGCAGTATTTGCGACACTGTTTGCCTTTTTTGCCAAATATCTGCTGAGAATATAGCACAGATACAAGACACCTGCAATGGCAATCAAGGCAAAAATCAGCGGCAAAACGTCCGAGGCGTAGTTCATGCCCAGCTTCATCTGATATCCTCCGCGTTTTTCTTATCCCAAGATACTCTTGACGGTTTTCATGATGCGATCCGCCTTAAAAGGTTTCACGATGAAATCCTTTGCCCCATGCTTTAAGGCGTCAACCACCATAGCTTCCTGACCCATTGCTGAGCACATGATAACATTGGCATTTGGGTCCTGGGCCATAATCTCTTTCAAGGCCTGCAGGCCATCCATAACGGGCATGGTAATATCCATAATCACTAAGTCTGGCTTTTCGGTTGAGTAGTTCGTAACCGCAACTTGCCCGTTATTTGCTTCAACGATGTTGGTATAACCATTTTTGGACAGCGTGTCCTTAATCATCATGCGCATGAAAGCAGCATCATCCACCAACATGATTTTCTTTTCCATCGAGTATCCTCCTAAAATATTGGAATGAGAGTTTGATCCTTAAACCAATTTCATAAGTTCGTCACTGTTGATTACTTCCGTAATTCGCACACCATAAAAATCGTCTACCACAACGACATTTCCTTTTGCAATGGCTTTACCATTGACATAAACATCAACTTGAGATCCCGCCTGTTTGTCCAGTTCCACAATGGTGCCCACAGAGAAGTCTAAAATATCCTTGATTTTTTTGGAAGTGCGTCCGATTTCCACCGTCACTTGCAACGGCACGGACATAATCATATTGAGATTATTAGTTTCTTCTTTAGTAAGAGGAGACTTGGTGTCGTCAAAACTTGGGTAATGAGCTTTCTTAATATTGCGGTTAGTTTGCGGCTGCGATGCCTGCTGCGGCTGCTGCGCATTAGACATAGCCGGAATCGACGAATCTGCCGGCGTAACTGTCTCAGGTTCAGGCTGAGATTGAAATGACGTATTGGGCATTGGGGTTTCTTCCCTTTCCATCTGATTTTCCTCCAAGACAGGTTCAACTTCACTCGTATTTTCTGTCTCTGCAGTCAATCCAAAATAAGAAACCAACTCCTTTGCAAGGTTGATTGGCATAACAAAGATAAAATCGCTGTTGACCAAATCACCAATCATCAAGTTAAAGTAAACAGCGCAAATATTGTCTTCGTCTTCAAAATACTGTTTTTTAAACTGTTCTGAATTTCCGATTGGAAAGGAAGTCGGCGGGGAAATATTGATTTTCCTGTTTAAAAACTGGGAAAGCGCTGTGGAAGCAGCCCCCATCATTTGGTTCATCACTTCACAGATTGCACCGATATTCATTTCGTCCATAACGAATTCCTTGTCAGAAAAATCAGTTTGAAACAACAAACCTACAATGACTTTTACATCCGATTCCTTCATAATCAGCATATTTTTCCCGGAAAGTCCCTCAACATAATTAATTTCTACAGCAATGGCAGGTTCGTACGTTTTTATGTCGAATTCGCTGGTTTTCATCAGCTTTACTTCCGGTGTCGTTATGTTGACCGGCTGTCCAAGCAATTCCGAAACGGAGGTTGCGGAGGAACCCAGACTGATGTTCAGAATTTCGCCGATCGCATCGATCTCCATATTGGAAAGAAGCTTTTCTTGCGTTGGCTCCAAGACAATCACCTTTTTTCAAATAGTTTAATAGAGGACTTTCCCGATTTTCACGGCGTAATTTTTCTTCTTTACCCCGATTTGGCCTGTAAACCACTTCAGTTTTTCAACTTCCAGAACGATGGAGTCACTTCCTGCGGGGGTATCAAGCGGAATAATATCCCCCTGCTGAAGCTCCAGCAGATCTTTGAGCGTTACTTCCGATTTTCCAAGTACCGCTGAAATGGTCAACGGCGTATCCTTCAGACTTTCCATAATTTGCTCTTTTCGCCGTTTTTCCTGTTCGGGATCGACTTTTCGGTTGACCTTTACATATTTCGAATCGAATATTTTAAAGATCTCTTCCAATGAACTGGCGGGAAGACAAATGTTTAAATTTCCCTTCAAGTCATTCAGTGTAACTTCTATAACGACAATAGCAGCCGACTCATCCGGCTGAATAAACTGAATCAGCTGCGCATTTGTTTCAATCCCGTCCATCGTATGTTCTACATCAACATAATTTCCCCATGCGTCTTGTAAAAGAGGAGAAATTTGCTGGAAGAGGTAGTTCAGAATAGAAATTTCAATCTCTGTATAATCGCGGTCTACATTGTAGCCGCTCCCGTCTCCTCCAAGCATACGGTCCAAGATGCTGAAGGATATCGGTCTGGACATTTCTACCAAAATCTGCTTATCCTCAATATTGTAATCTTGGTTGTGCAACCCAATAACACCAATCAGCACGGAATCGGTTAGGGCATTTGCGAATTCTTTGTATTCTTCTTCCTCAATCTGCAGCACTTCCGCCTGACAGTTCATGCGCAGCATTCCAGACATATGCAGGCTGAACAACCGAGAAAAACTTTCGAATATGTTTTCCAGGAGCCGAATTTGCTCCCTTGTAAACTTTTTAGGAGAAAGGAAATCGTAATCTCTGACCTTCTGTCCGGACGTCTGCTCTTCGATCTCCTGAAAATCCATGCTGCCGCTTTGCAGGCTGCCCAATAGGTCATCTATTTGCTGCTGCGACAATACTTCCGCCATATGTACCACCATTCTTTGCTAGGGTTCTGTAACTGCACCCGGCCGCCCGCCGAGGCAGATGAAAAGAAAGGATGCTTCAGCCTCCTGACGAAGCTTGATTGGCGGCTTTAATCTCCTCATAGACCTTGTCAAGGACGTCCGCCGTTGTTCCTGTTTTAGAAAGGTAAATTTCTACCCGCCGATTCTTTGCCCTAGTTTCCTCAGTTCCGTCGTCCGGAACAATCGGCCGATATTCGCCATAGCCTGCGCTGACCATTTTAGCTCCGCTGATAATCCCTTTCGCCTGAACATAGAGCAAAACATTCTTCGCTCTGTCATCCGAAAGGCCGCGGTCAAAGGCCTGCCGTTCCGGTGTATCCGTGGCTGACACTTTCGCTGTGTGCCCGTAGAAACGAATTTCACCAATTTGATCCGGAATATTCGAAATTGCGTCACAGAGGAAATCGAGAATCACCTTGCCCTCCGGACGAAGAACTGCACTGTTTCCATCAAAGAAAATGCTGTTTTGAAAAGAAAGGAATGTGTAATTATCTCCTTTAAAAATTTTGACATTGCCCTCAAGGTGGTTTTGTTCAATATAACGCTTTAAATATGCATACAATTGATCAAAATCCGTGACTTCATCTACCGGCTCATCTTCCTCACCCAGCCCCTCATCCACGGCGGCCGCATCCGGGGCCTGTGAACTGACGTTGGATTCGGGGTCGATTACGACTGACTGCTGGCTGGACACAGGCGTTTTTGCAAGATTCGCTGATAAAGCGGCAACTAATTTCTGCCATTTATTTGAATTGATCGTCGACATGGAAAACAGAAGGACAAAAAAGGTAAGCAGCAGCGTGACCATGTCGGAGTATGTTTCCAGCCAGCTGGGGCCTCCGGATGAGTCATCCCGATTCTTTTTTCTCATGTTCCCACCTCATTTCCTCTATCTATATTCATGAGCACTACTTTCTGCCCTTTTGTTCCGTTTGAAGCGTTTCTCCGGACTTTTGCTCTTCTCCCCTGCGTTTTTCGCAAAGGAACGCTTCCAGCCTCTGCTCAATATGTCTTGGGTTGTCACCCGCCTGAATAGCAATAACTCCTTCCACAATGATTTCTTTGCAGAGCCGCTCCTCGTTGTGCCGCATATGCAGCTTATGGCCAATTGGAGCTAAAATCAAGTTTGCAAGCAACGAGCCATAAAATGTCGTAACAAGAGCGATGGACATTCCCTGTCCCAAAGCATTTGCCCCGCTGGTAGAATCCATATTGAGATTGGCCAGCATATTGATAAGGCCGATTAATGTACCAATCATACCGAATGCAGGTGCAAATGAAGCCGATTTTTCAAAAAACTGCCAGCCCTGCGCATGCCGTTCATCCAGAGAATCCAATTCGTTGCTCAGCATTTCTTTTACCTTATCCGGGTCGATTGCATCCACTATTAACAAAATACTGTTTTTTAGGAAGGAATCAGAATCGCTCAGGGAATTTGCCTTGTCTTCCAGGGAAAGTAATCCCTTTCTCCGGGCTTCCTGTGCAAAGTCAACAATAAGATCAATGTACCGTTTTGGGTCATACCGATTCCTTTGCATGACAATTTTTAACTGAGACGGGATTTTTCTAAAATAAGAAATCGGGAAAGCGATCAGTGTGGAGGCAAGGGTTCCGCCGAAGGTGATCGCCATGCTCTGATAGTCGATAAACCCCTTTATCGCGCTGATGTCGGTAAAACTGGTAATGCCGAAAAAGATCAGCCCTAATCCGGCAATAAGACCGACAATTCCTGTAAAATCCATGAACAAACACTTCCCTGAACCTTAGATTTATTCCTGAGGCCTGAGCCCTTCAATACAGATCATATTTTTATATATCTTCCGCTGATAAGCGATGATTTTTTGAAGAATTTCTGCCCGTTCTTCCTTAACCAAAAAGTACTTTCCCGTTGTGAGCGAAATTTTTGTTTCCGGAATATTCTCAATGGTTTCAATCAGACTGCAATTGAGCATAAATGGTTCGCCGTTAAGCTGCGTCAGTTCAATCATATTTTTCCCCCCTGCCAGAGAAACCACCCTCCCTTCCCGGTTCTATCCGGGAAGGGACAGCGCTATTTCTTAACGTACCATACTCACAAGAGTTTCCAGCATTTCATCTGCAACCGTGATAATTTTCGAGTTGGCCTGATAGCCCCTTTCGGTGGTAATCATATTGGAAAATTCATTTGCAAGGTCAACATTAGAGGATTCCAATGCACCTGTTACAAGGTTGCCGGTGGCACTGCTGCCCGGCGTTTCAAAAGACAGTCCCGCGCTCGTAATCGAGCCATCGCTTTCAATAGTTGCATTACCGGAATTATCAGTGGCTTTATAATAATTTCCACCCATTTGCTCCAAGCCGGCAGGGTTGACAAAATGTGCTATTTCAATCTGTCCGATTGTGACAACAGAACCGTCCAATAATGCCGTAATGGTTCCGTCCGCGGCAATTGAAATGTCGCTTAGTGATTGAGAGGTGTCGTAATGAATATAGCGTGGAACAGAAACACTAGTATCGAGCGTTGCATTCAGTAAATCATTTGGCGTATTAACCGGAATTCCGCACACGCGGTTGCCGTTTGAGTCAACTAGATAACCCGCACTGTCAAACGACAGGGCTCCAACGCGGGTATATTTGTAGCTTGAAGGTGCTGCACCTCCTGTAGTTGCAGGGGCACCATCCGCAACAACAAAATAGCCTTCACCGTTAATATAGCAGTCGTTGGAACGACCGGTTGTCGCCATTCCGGCGCGGCCGGTATCCACCTGAACAGCGGAAGCAGTAGCACCATAACCAACTTGACTTGGGTTAAGTCCGCCCGCACCCGTTGTATCGTCCGGAGCAGTTGCACTCGTGAGTGTCTGGTAGAGGATGTCGCTGAACAAAGTACGTGAAGCCTTGAAACCATAGGTGTTAACATTGGCAATGTTGTTGCCGATAACATCTAATGCTGTTTGGTGTGCCTTAAGTCCGGCCACGCCGGAGGACATTGCTCTCATCATAGCCATAGCATTATTACTCTCCTTTTTTTCGGAACCGCTGGGCTTCTCCGTCATTCAAAGCCCGATAACCCCCTTTATCAGGTCCGGTTATAAAATTACGGCTCCATCGATATTAGTAAAAATATTTTCTTTCATTTCCCCGCCGTTCATCATTGTGACGACCGTAGCGCTTGGAATATTTACGATGAATGCAGTGTCGCCGCTCATCATCAGCGCATCCCGGACGCCCTTTGCCTTTGCCTGTTTCACAGCGGTATTCATCCGCGTCATCAATTCCGGGGAAATGTCAATTTTTCTTGCATCCATGCGCTGCAGAGCATGTTTGGAAAATGTCACCCCGCCCTGCTGCACGTTTTGCAAAACTTCTAAAAAACTGTTTGTATTTGTGCTATTGGGTTTATTTGCAACTGAACTTTTATGTTCCGACTGAACCGGATAATTCGAACCGATCCATGCGGAATAGTTTTTGCGAAACTGGATATCGTTCATTGTTTTACCGCCTTTAGGTTGTTACGCTGAGACTGCGTCATCTCCGTCAGAGGAATCCTGCAATGCTGAAGAATCCTGCACAACCTGCACCACGGAAGAAAGATCATATGCACTGTCATCGACAATAATGGAACACTTGTCAGAGGAAAAGGTCGCACTTTGCACAACGCCTTGTTTTGTAACATAGGCGCCCGTTTGGTCATAGCCGCCGACCACAACCGTTTTGCCTACCAGTGAAGACGCATACTGCCTTTGGGAGTACTGGGTTAGCTCACTCATTGCCTGAAGGGCAGAAAACTGCGCCAATTCTGAAATAAATTCCGTGTTGTCTGTTGGATTCATCACATCTTGATTTTGGAACTGTGCCGCAAGAAGCATTAGAAAGTCATTCATACCCAACGTTGCATCTGAAGATTGTGCTGCGGATGACGCCGAATTAGTTGCGGAAGCATAAGTCTGGCCAAGAACTCCATAACCGGTGACACCGAGATTATCCATCGTTTTCCCTCCTTTTTGCTACCGCGCATATGCGGTAATTTGCTGCATCATTGTCAAAAAATCCTCCGTGTTCATCTCTGAGGAAACGGACTCGATACTGTTTGGGACACGCTTACGCGAATCGTCCTGTCTATCACGCCGGTTGCCGGAGTTTCCTCCTCCGTCCTGCGGCTGACCATACCACTGTGCCGCCTGCTGGTTTGGAATCACCGTCTGCACGTTTTGCGCAGTGGCCGCCTGAAGAATATTGCGTATTTCAGCCGAGCCGGATAAAATAAGACTCTGTGTTTTGGGGTTGGATGCTGCAATCTCCACAGTCAGCAGTCCGCTGTGCGATGTCATCTTTACTGAAACTTTTCCAAGTGACTGCGGATAAAGTTCCATAGTAAACTCTTTTTTGCCATTTTGCATTTGGTACACGACTGTATTTGCAACCTGATGAATCGGCGAGGACAGCGTCTTGCCCATTTCATCGGAAACCCGAATTACCACGTTTCCGCTGCCGTAGAGATTGGATAAACTCTCAGCCGGCATCACATCGCCGCTGTTATCGGTATATTTCTTAGCGGATGCAATTTGTGGTTCTAAAATTTGTTCCGTGCTGGAATTAGCTGAAAAAGTTTGTTCCGTACTGAAATTAGCTGAAGAGGAGTGTAATTCTGCCTTTAAAACAGCATTCTGCACATCCGACTGTGGTAAAACAACATTTTGCTTTTGCTGTATCTCTGTATTTTCACCGGCATCTAATTGGTGCGACTCTCCTAAAGATTCTACTGACAAATCAGTATCCGCCCGGCTAATATTCGATTTGCTGTCGTTCCGATAGGCCGCCAGTCCGTTCCCATCTATCTGTTTTTCTGCGAGAATTTGTCCTTCAGGCAATGCTGCTGCATGAGGCTGGCTAACTGTAACTTGTACGCCAACTTCTGAAGAAACAGCAGTATTTGCCTGCTCCATTTCAGCGGACAATATCCCGTCGGCTGATTCAGCAATATCTGATATAGGCATCTGCAATGCGTCAACGGGCAACACCTGCACAATCTCATTTTCCGGCTGCGCAGAGTCCTGAAGAAGCAATTCTGATTCTTTTAAAGCAACAGGCACAGTCTCGTTTGGTAAAGCAAATGCAGCCTCCGGTGATGAACTTGAAGCCGTTTGCTCCATCTTATCAGCAGAATCCTTTGGGGATGTTTTATTACGAATCCTGCCCGTTCTTTTATCTTTCGCACTTGCCTGTGATTCTGTTTTCTGTGCGGCAGTCTGCAGCATGGAGCGGAATTGATCTGCATCCTTCCTTTGACTGGAACCGGTAGATTTTGCGGCGGACATATCCGCGCTTTGCGTACTGAGCTGCTGTATCATCATTTTCATTCACCCCCTTTCAGTTAAAACATCTATCTAAAAATTTTTAGATAGCAAATTGTCAGGCCGTAAGGCCGTCCGAAGAAGCTTTCCGGTGTGAGACAAATTCCTCCACCATCAATTCCTGCTCCTTGCGGTCCTGCGCCTCATAAGCTTTTAGCTGGGATTCCCTAAGCTTTTCAAGCCCGGAAATATCCTTTTTCCTTTCGACAATCTCCGCTTGCTTTGCGGCAACCGCTCTTTGCAGTGCCGTTCTCTGTGCCTCAAACTTTTTGGTTTGTCTGTCTAGCTCTGCAAAATAGCGTTTGTACACCCCGATATCGGAAGATTCTATGCCGGATTGCATCTTAAGCGTCAACGTTCTGTTTAAACTATGATATTCTTGTTTCAATTGAGTAATTTTCTGTTCTATCTGATGGATTTCCATCTGAAGCTGCGCCATTTCATTTTTAAGCATGTCCAGCGTTTCCTTTTTGAATCGCAGCACATTTTCAAGGGAAAAGACAAACTTTTTCATTTTTAAATCCCTTTCATTAGGTTTTCGGTATCTTCGAACCGGAACGACTCATCAACCCGCTGCATCAAAAACTGATTGATCTTGTCGATTTTTCCCACTGCCTCATCAAGCTTTTTATTCATTCCCGGCTTATAAGCTCCAATGGAAATCAAATCGTAATTTTGGTTGTAAACAGAAAGAAGATTCCTTAATCGGGCCGCCGCCTCCTGATGTTCCTTTGTAGTGATATCCGTCATCAAGCGGGAGATGCTGGCACCTACATCTATGGCCGGGTAATGATTCTTTGCAGCTAATGCTCTGGAAAGGACGATATGCCCGTCCAAAATGCCGCGCACCGTATCGGAAATTGGCTCATTGGTGTCGTCCCCTTCCACCAAAACAGTGTAAATCCCCGTAATGGAGCCGGTTTTAAAGTTTCCGCTCCGTTCCAGCAAACGGGGGAGCTGTGAATAGATGGATGGTGTGTACCCCCTTGCAATGGGAGGTTCACCTGCCGACAGCCCAATTTCCCGCTGCGCCATAGCAAAGCGTGTTAAAGAATCCATCATCAGAAGAACATCCTGCCCTTTGTCACGGAAATATTCTGCGATAGCCGTAGCTACAAACGCACATTTGGCGCGGAACATAGCCGGCTGGTCGGAAGTGGCAACAACAAGAACGGAGCGGGCTAGGCCTTCTTCTCCTAAATCTTTTTCGATAAACTCTTTTACTTCCCTGCCCCGCTCGCCGACTAAAGCGATGACATTGATATCGGATTTGACATTTTTCGCAATCATGCCCATCAACGTACTTTTACCAACACCGCTGCCGGCAAAAATACCAATTCTTTGTCCCTTGCCGATGGTGAGAAGTCCGTCTATTGCCTTAATGCCAAACGCCATCGTCTCACTAATACGAGGCCTGTCCAACGGATTGACACAGTTGGAATCCACATCATAATACGTCTCCGGCTCAAAGCTTCCCAACCCATCAATTGGTTGGCCCAAAGCATCCACAGTTCTTCCTTTCAAACTTTCGCCAACCGGAACACGTAATTTATGCCCTGTGGATTCCACAATGCTGCCCGGTCCTATGCCGCGGATATCTCCGTATGACATGAGCAAAACATTCCCATTGCGAAATCCAACAACTTCCGCTTTTATACTGGGATCGCCGGGCTGACCTTCCAGCATGCAGATATCCCCAACCTTAGCATCTAGTCCGGTAGTTTCTATCATCATTCCGGCGATGTTTTTTACTTTTCCCTTGTAGCAAAGAGGATCCATTTTTGTGACAATCTCGCAGGCAGCCCGCAAATCCAACATTTGTCTCTTTCCTTTCGGGAATCATATAATCTCTTTGTGATCGGCTTCTTTGAGTGCCGACTGAATCCTATTGAGCTGCGTATCGATTCCAGCATCAATCACTTGATCCGGCATTTCAATCACGCAGGACTCATCGCTCATTCCTTCCGTCACCACAACCTTCACATGGTCGGAAACGGATTTCAATTCCTGTGCAATAGCAGCGTCGGATTTGGTCAGCAGATCAGCCGTATTGCGCGATACATGAATGCGCACCCATGCTTGGTTTCTGTAGGAATCCACCGCATTTTGAATAATATTTTGTAAGGTTTTGGGATTCGTTTCAAGTTCTTTTTTAATGACAGTTTTTGCAATGGTTACCGCTAAGTTTTTCAGGTCGGATTCAAATTTCTGAAGGATTTCCGTTTTGGCTTGCTCCACAGATTGGATCATCTCGGCAAGTTCATCAAGATATTTCTGATTTTCTTCCTCGGCTTTTTTAACGCCTTGTGAAAATCCTTCCTGCATACCGGATTCCAACCCTGCTTTTTGCCCCTCTTCAAAGCCGCGGTCAAAACCTTCCTGATAACCTCGTTTTTTGGCTTCCTGCAATGCTGCTTCTGCTTGCTCGGCACTATCGCGCATAACTTCCATTTTGTAGTTTTGTGCCGATTCCACAATCTGCCTAGCTTTCTCAAATGCCTGATTGAGAATGATGAGAGATTTTTCATCTTCTGCAGCGTTTTGCTCATTGGCAAACTGGACAGCCCGCTCTTCGGTAAGGGAGTCGTACTGGGATGCCTTAATGATTTTACTCAATAATTTCATCCTTTCCGCCCTTAGCAATTACCAATTCTCCCTCACTCTCCAAACGGCGAATGATTCCAACAATTCGCTGCTGTGCCTCTTCAACATCTCTTAAGCGGACATTGTGTGTATACTCCAGATCGGATTTAATTGTTTCGGCAGAACGTGTGGACATATTTCTGAAGATTGTATCTGCAACTTCTTTATTAGCTCCTTTGAGTGCATAGACAAGATCTTTGGAATCAACTTCACGCAGAAAGCGCTGAATGGACATGCTGTCCAAAATAACAATATCTTCGAACACAAACATTTTTTGTCTGATTTCTTCCGAAAGTTCTGCATCTTTGCGGTTAAGTTCATCAAAGATCGCTTTTTCATTGGTGCGGTCCATATTGTTCATAATATCAGCAACATAGTCCACACCGCCAAACTGAGTCATATCCACACTCAAAACACTCGAGAATTTCTTAGATAGGTTGCTTTCCACAATTTTTACAACATCCGGAAGCACTCGGTCCATAGTAGCAATACGCTGAACCACATCGACCTGTTTGTCGGGCGGAAGATCCGCAATCACAGTAGCCGCCTGATCGGCACGCGCATAGGAAAGAATCAAGGCAATCGTCTGCGGATGCTCATTTTGTATGGTAGCAAGAAGATTTTTATTATCCGCTTTACGCAGAAATTCAAAAGCCTTCGAGCGCAAAGATTTTGTCACTCGTTCGAGAAGCGAACTGGCCATTTGTGGGCCGTAAGCTTTCTCAAGCACATTGCGCGCATATTCCACGCCGCCGTCCGTAATGACTTTTTGCGTGATGCAGAGATTGTAAAAATCATTGAGGATGTTCTCAATTTCATCAGGAGGTAATCTTGTAGTCCGCGCGATTTCATAGGTAAGTTGTTCGACTTCATCTTGCCGTAAAAACTTATAAATTTTAGAAGCCGTATCAGCCCCCAATGCAATAATAACGGAGGCGGCTTTTTGCGCTCCGGATATTGGGCGTTCAGGCATTGTCATCATCTCCCCTCAACCAACTGCGAATCAACTGCGCAGCAATTTCCGGGTTATCGTTAGAAAACTCCTGAAGTGCCCTTCTCACTTTTTCCTGCTTTCCGCCGGTCGATTGACGAAGCTCTTCAATGGATTCCGTGGGGAACTCCTCTGCTTCTCCAGTGCCTTCCCCATTGACTTGTGCCTCCTGCATGAGCTGCTCTTCCAGTTCTTTCGCCCGTTTCTTTCTGCGGCGGTAAAGCAGCACTGTAGTCAGAATAATAATAAGGAGGAATCCGCCTGCTCCTGCCGCTAATATCTCCCAATTAATCGGAATATCATATCCAGCGGGCTCAACGTTAACAGGCTGTTCGGATTTGAAAAAGTTTTTGCCCATTACATTTACCTTATCCGGATTCACACCGGAGGCAAAGGCTACCGCATTTTTCAGATTGTTTGCTTCGGTTTCCGTCATTTCTGGATCGTTTACAATAACGGACACCGTCACATCCTGCAGCGCCGCTGCATCGCCTTGAATCTGTTCCTGAACTTGGCTGACAAGATATTTATAAGATTTGCTGTCCTTTGTTGTAATGATGTTGCCGTCAACCGTTACACCGGGATATGTGGTCGTGGTCTCCGTATTGGTTTCCGTTCCCGGTGTCCCGCCATCCGTATCGCCCTCGCGGGTTTCTTCATGTTCTTCCTGACTTTCGCTGACAATTCCCTTTCCGTCACTGGTAGTAGGCTCATACGTAATAATATTTTTTATGGTTTTATCTAGGTCCATCTGACTTTTTACACTGACACTGATATTCTCAGGTCCATAGATACCTGCAAGATGGTCCATAATTTTTTGCTGCAAACTGTCCTCATACTGCTTTTCAATTTTAAGCTTAAATTCCGTCAAATCCATCTGGATAGTCCCGGAATCGTCAGAGTCTGCGGACTGCAGTTCTTCACCCGTGGAATCGTCGATAACGGAGACGTTTTCCGGCTGTAGATTGGGTACGCTTTTGGCAACTAATTGCTTGATGCCATTGACCTGCTGAGCATCCAAACTCTGCCCTGCCTTCAGTTTGACCGTCACCGATGCGGTTGGGACATTGTCCTCGTCATCCCAAGCATAATCCTCTTGGTCCGGAATACTGATGGTCACATATGCATTTTCAATGGGATCCAAGGTTTGAATGACGGCTTCAAGCCGTTGATTAAGCTGATATTTTTCAATGACCTTTTTCTCGTAATCCGTGGTCATTACATTAATGTTGCTGGTAAAGAAATCATAATTTGGAGCCGATTTGGGGTAGCCCTCGTTTGCAAGCTGCATCCGCACGGAATTTTCTTTGTCGGCGGGAACATAAATGGTGTCATTGTCCTCTCGGTAATCGATACCGCTTTCCCTTAGTTCCGCCATGACTTGAACAGCTTCATCATGATCTAACCCCGAGTACAAAACAACATATTGTGTGCGGTTTAGAAGGAGTGTCAGCACAACAGCAAGCAAAACTACCCCGCCCAGAGAAATTAAAACAATTTTTTTCGTTTTCGAGGACAGTTTTATCCAGAAATTTTTAATCGGCTGTATGTATTTGTTTAATTCGTTCATCATTCGGCTGCAAACCGCCCTTTACGAAAATTCGTCAGATGCTCATACGCATAATCTCATTATAAGATTCCAAAAGTTTATTTCGCATCTGGACAAGAAGATCAACAGAAAGACTAGCTTTCTGCGAAGCAATCATAACGTCATGTAAGTTGTCCGTCTGACCCGTCGTGAGCTTATAGATTTCTTCGTTCAGAGCGGCATCCGTTTCTTTAACATTATTAATAGCCTCTTGAAGCACCGACTGAAAAGGCAGTTCTATTGGTTGATCCGCACTGCTTTTTGGTGAATTCAAGTTCTCCAGTGAATGGAGTTCCCCAATTGGCACAATCTGGTTCATTTTTTATCACTTCCCAATTTCCAGCGCTTTGCTGGCCATATTTTTTACCGCGTTAAACGCGTTGATATTGGCGGAATACGCTCTCGTCACCGCCATCATGTCGAGGGTTTCCTTGGTAATATCGACATTCGGCATTTGAACATATCCATTCGCATCTGCATCTGGATGGGATGGATCATATACTGTGGTAAACGGCGTTTGATCCTCCACAATTGCTTCCACCTTCACTCCGCCGGGAGCGTTGGAATCCGAATTAATGGTGTTATTTAAAATCGAATGGAAGCTATCCTGATTATAAGAATCGGCAGAACGGTAAACCACCATTTTTCTCCGATAAGGCCCCCCCGTGTCGGTGCGGGTCGTGGTAGCGTTCGCAATATTTTCGGAGATGACGTCCATTCTGAGTCGACTAGCCGTCAGTGCCGACCCGCTGATATCCAGCGAACTGAGAAAAGCCATAAACAAACACCTTTCCTTAAAAATTATGCACCGCCGCCAATGGCTGTTTTAAGCCTAGCAAAAGCTTCCGACAATTGGTCAACGGAATAGTAATAGTTAAGCTGAGTTCTTGCCAGCTCTATGTTTTGCTGTTCCAAATCTACTCCATTGCCATCTGCGCGGAACATCTCGTCTTCAGCAACAACTGTAACGGGCTGTACATCTTCAATATTCTGTATCCGCTCATCAGTTGTGCCGCCACGGGCCACTTGGGCACGGAGCTGATCTTCAAAAGAAACCGTCTTAGTCTTATAACCAGGAGTTTCAAAATTTGCAATATTATCGGAAATAGCTTGCTGCCTTGCCCACAGTCCATCCAAATCTTTAGCGAGCAGAGATGTCGCCACACTGTCAATCCAATCCAAAATTATCACCTGCCTTTTCCTATTAAATAAATAACTAGAAATAAAATTTCTATATATATCTAATTTAAATGGTTGTATATATCTTAATGCATATTTGATGAGTGTATTTTACATATTGTGTATATTGTTATAATATCTTAGCACATCTTGGTGTCTTGGTCTTCCAGAACTACCCATAGTAGCACCCGACTAAATTTGTGCATATTCAAACCAAATATTGGGTGAATTGAAGGCAAATTATTCTTCCCATTAGAATATATTATCATACATTATTCGACGAAAGTCAACATCTTCCAGTGTACAATCTGACACATTTTTTTGTATATTTATTATATAAATTAAGTAAACACTTATATTATAATTGTAGATTATCAAACACTTATTTGACAATCCAGAACATTAATCTGCCTTTGTCCACTAATTAATTTAATTTCAATAAATGTACAAATAAAATACAATACGAATCATTAATATCTGGGGAAGATTATCTCAATTCATGCAAGTTCAAACTAAATTTTTAAAATAATAAGCCGATAATAATGTTCAGAGGTGAACAGCGGATGCGAATCAAAGACACCGGATATCCTATATATACTTATCCGCAGATAAGCGGAAACAAAAAGCCTGCACAGACGGACGCCGCTCAAAAAAGCGGCAAAAGTGGCCTATCATCATCTGCAGAATCTCTAAAACACGCAAATCGAACCGATAAAATTGAGCTGAATTGTCGTTCGACTCAGCTGGATACATCCCTTATCAGTTTGAAAGAAAATCTCTGCGAAGAGATTAACGCAGATGCGGATCCTTCTAGACTGCAGGATTTAAAAAACGCTGTGCAAAGCGGAAATTATTCGTTGGATCCCGGTGCTCTTGCCGATATACTTTTGTTTGATAAATAACACGGGAGTACTTAAAGGGGATGGACAAAATGATTGATGCGGAATCATCCGGCCGTTTGATTTCCTATTTTAAAAATCTGCTGGAGTTTTATCAAAAATTTTTAAAACTTGAACAGGAAAAACAAGAATACTTAAAGCAGAATAAACTGGATCGATTGGATGAATGCATTAAACGGGAGCAGGCATTTATTTTAAAGGCGAGAGGTCTGGAATTGGAACGCATGGAGCTTCTGCGAAAGGTACAGTATCCAAACGCTAAATTTAGAGAGTTAATTCCTGAGTTTCCATCCGAGAGCAGAGAGCAGGCCAAAAATTTATATGACAGTCTTTCCTCCGTTCTAACGGATATGAAAAAAACAAACAAAGAAAATCAACTTTTAACGGAACGAAAACTTCGCAAAGCATCTGTGGTGTTAGAGAAACTGAAAGGTCATCCGGAACTTCAGAAAATTTACAATGAAAAAACGAGAAACAAAAATCAGTTTCCCGTGTTGCTTTCCAAAAAAATATAGGACAGGCGGTGTATGCCATGAGTTCAACATTTGATGGATTATATATTGCAAAAAGCGGGGTGCAAACTGCACGCACCAACCTGAATGTCACAGGTCAAAATATTGCCAACGCCAATACGGACGGCTACACAAGACAGCGCGTGGATCAGAGTGCTATTCCTCCCACCAGTATTAACATGCTGTATGCTTCCACCGGCGCCATAGTCGGTGAGGGAGTATCAGCAGACGGAATCAGCCAAATTCGCAACCCGTTTCTAGACAGTCAATATCGTACGCAAAATGCGGAGTGCGGTCTCACTTCCACGCAGCTGAGTGCTTTGCAGGACATAGAAGATGCCCTAAACGAAACCTCAACAGAGGGGATCAGCGCAGCTTACAGCGATTTTATTGAACAATTGGAAGGCTTGACTTCCACCGGCAATTCTTCTGCAACGGAAAGCACTGTTAAAGAAGCGGCATCCGTGCTTGCCACAAAGTTCAATACGGTTGCCGGTCAGCTTGAAACCATCAGGAATCAGCAATATGATTATTTGAGTACATACGGCGTAGACCGAGTCAACACTCTGCTGCAGAATATTGCAAGCTTAAGCGACGAGATTAAAAACGCTGATATTGCCGGTTCTCCTGCACTGGAACTGATGGATGAACGCAATCTTTATATTGATGAATTGTCCGAATATATCAATATAAAGGTTGTTGAGACGCCGACAGACGTTGGTTCCGGCAAAACGGTTGACACGTTATCAATTTATTTGGCAGACAACGACGGTAAGATTGCTACCGGTACAGATGGTACTTCCGTTTGTCTGGTCAATGGAGAACAATATGGTAGCCTAAAAATGTCCAACGACAGTTCCTCTAATTATGCAAGTATTGATATTGTCGCCATCACTGGTGAAAATACAACTCAAACCCTTTCCAAATGCAATGACTTGTTTGTCAGCGGCAGTATAAAAGGCTACCTGAGCCTTCTCAATGAAAACGGTGAATATGACACGGCAGCAGGCGATGTTACCACATCTTTTCGGGGTATCGGTTACTACGAAAACATGCTGGACACACTTGCACAAAAATTAGCGGAAGTGATGAACGCTGATAACAGCACCAATGATGCCTTAGATAATAAACCTTTATTCACTGATTCAAACGGCACATGCACTGACGCAAGCGGAAATTCAACAATCACCGCTGCGAATATACGAGTTTCTCCGTCTTGGACCACTGGTTATCTTACTTTATCGAAAGACGCCTCACATGCGGGGGATGACACAAGCGGTTCCAACAGCAATATCACAAAGATGATTTCCGACTTGACCTCAACCCAATACACATATTCCACTCCAAATGGCATTGATCTGTTTACAGGAACCATGCAGGAAGCTGTGGATAATGTTTCCCTCACACTCGGGCAAGATATCGGCGGTATAGACGCACAGAATTCCGCAAACTCTAACATGCTGAACAATATTGATACACGCAGACAAGCACTTTCCACCGTGGATATCAATGAAGAGGCAATTAATCTGGTTATTTATAATCAAGCTTTGTCTGCATCCGCGCGGTTTATGACAACAGTGGACGAATGCCTGCAAACCATTATTAATGGCATGGGCATTGTGGGAAGGGGGTAATATATTATGAGAATTACAACCAGAATGATATCAAACCAATATTCCAGTAATTTAAATAAAGTGACCAATCAATTAAATAAGTCTGCAACGACAGCTTACGATTTTCGGGCATTTGAAAAGCCCTCTGAGAATCCGTTTTTGGCTGGGCAGACCTTTCAGGTTCGCCGCCAGATGGCTTTAAACGACAACTATGCTTCCAATATTGAAAATTTAACAGGCGCAGCTTCATCCGCAGACAGTATTCTGCAAAACGTTTCGCAAATTTTAACAAAAGCAAACAGTTCCGAAGTGTTGCAAGGTATTAACGGCACTTCCAATCAATCCGACCGAGATGTCATTGCAGACCAGCTTCTTGCCATGCGGGATTCCATCATTGCGGATATGAACGCCCAATATGGAAACCGATATCTGTTTGCCGGGGCAGGCGGATCCAAGGATGCTCCATTTTCTGTCGACAGCGATGGAAATTTACTCTACCGCGGCATTAATGTTGACACGGGTGCAAATATCAATGGTGCCTCTACGACCATTACATATAATTACACCGATACAGATGGCAACACAATAGAAAAATCCATGCAGATAAATTTCGGTGCAGGTATTTCTGACAAATTAAATGGATATACTGTGTCAATTGTTGCTAACAAATCAGCAAATAATATAACTATTGACACTACCTCCAAAACGATTACAATTGAAATGCAGACAGGCTCTACAAAGCAGAATCTTCAAGATCTGCTGCAGGGAAATTCATTTAAAACAGAGCTCGATACCGCTAGCACAACTGACACAAAACTTAAAGATATCACCCTCGATGATTTGTCACAAATCACAATCAGCAATATTGACGAGGTAGGATCAGATCTTCTCCAAAGCAGTACATCATCCACATCCATTACAAATATTGTCAGCCTAGATGATTTAGCAAATGAAACCGCATATGTGGATATCGGGCTTGGGATGAAAACGGACGAGAACGGCAATGTAATTGACCAAAGTGCTTTCAATGCCGCCATGCCGGGGATTAATTTCCTCGGCTATGGAACAACGACAATAGATGGAGTGGATGTGCCAAAGAACGTCTGCTCTCTTCTGACGAAAATGGCTAATATTCTTAAGGACGACAGCCTAACCGGTGAAGACCTGACGGATGCTATGCGCCCGTATATGGAAAGTTTTGATGAATCCCAAGATGAATTTACTGCTCAACTTGCGCATGTGGGAACCAATGTAAATTTCTTAGAAAGTATAGATAGCTATCTTACAAATGTCGATCTGAATCTGACAAAGAGGGACGAAAGTGTTGAATTTGTCGATGCAGCCGACGCCATTACGAACTATTCCATGCAGATGTTTACGTATCAGGCGACATTGCAGGTAGGAAGCAATATTCTCCAGCCAACCCTGTTGGATTTCATGACATAAAATCATAGAACGCATGGGCGGGAGGCATTCGGCTTCCCGCCTATTGTGTGGAAAGGGTATTCATATGTTAATTGCCATTGAGCACCGTGACAGCCCGATTTGCGAAATTATCCACCGCAGCCATCCAGATACCGGCGTGGCGTTTCTTCCTGCCATTGCAGTGCACTTCCTGCAGGCCCCCCGCGAACTTCGTCTGCAATATCAGAACGGGCGGATGCATTACGACCTTATGCCCCACGACTCCGGCATCTTTCAGCCGGAGCCAAGTGATGCGATTCAGCTGTACCGGGAAAATGCTAAGTTTTTTGCGCCGAAAACAACAGGCAAAACAAGCAAATCGTTCAACGAATTGGCCTAATTCACTTGTGGCCTGTCCGTGCTGAGAAAGGAGTATCCATGGAATCGTCATTCTCCGGGATAGAAACAGGCAGAAAAAATCAGAAAAATATCATACGGTTTGAAAATGGAATTTACGGTTTTGAATCTACTAAGGAATTTATTCTTCTGCAGCGAGATCAGTCCCAAACGATCTGGTCCTTGCAGGCAGCTCATGCACCTTACCCGTCTTTGATTGTCATAAATCCATTTCTTGTTTTTCCGAATTATCAACCCGTTCTCTCAAAAGAGGATTTGGACCTATTGGGCAACCCTGCAAAAGAAGACCTATGCTTTCTGGCAGTAGCAGTGCTTAAACAAAACTTAGCAGATTCCGTTGTGAATTTGAAAAGTCCGATTGTCATCAATGCAGAAAAGAAAGTCGGACGTCAGGTGATTTTGGAAGACTGCCCCTACCCGGTCCGCTTCAAATTGTTTCACAACGCTGCCGCAGGAGGAAACTAATATGCTGATTATTACAAGAAAAACCTCCGAGTCCATCCTGATTGGCAGTGATATTGAAATTACCGTAACCGAAATCAGTGGGGAACGGGCAAAAATCGGCATTAATGCACCAAAAGGCATACCAATCATGCGAAAAGAGCTGCTGGAAACACAGCAACTCAACCGAGAGGCAAGTGCCGCTGCCAGTGAGGAAAAGGTAGAAAAGCTGCTTCGTTTACTGCAGATAAAGGAAAATCAAAAAAATGAAGAAAAATAGAAAAACGGCCTAATATTATTGACCTTTCGGTCGATATATAGGATAGATTCGTATGGAAGAACTTTCCGAAAGGATTTCATCTTCACTAGGGCCCGTGAGTTGAACCTATTAGGAAATGCTTCCTAATATCAAAATCAGAAAGAGAATGGATTCTCTTTCTCCACGAACGGCGGATACGCCGCGTGAAAACAAATTCAGGAGGAATGAAATTATGCGTATTAATCACAACATTGCTGCTTTGAATGCAAACAACCGTTTGAAAATGAACGACTCTGCTATCAGCAAGAACCTGCAGAAACTGGCTTCCGGCTACCGCATTAACAGTGCTGCTGACGATGCTGCCGGCTTGGCGGTTTCCGAAAAAATGCGTGCTCAGATTAATGGTCTGAATCAGGCAATTGACAATGCTGAAAACGGCATCTCCCTCATTCAGACAGCAGAAGGCGGCCTGAATGAGACAGAATCCATCCTGCAGAGAATGAACACCCTTGCTGTGGAATCCGCAAACGGCACCTACCAGGATGAAACAGACCGTGCAAACCTCAACAAGGAAATTGAGGCTCTCAAGTCCGAAATTGACCGCATCTCTACTTCCACAAATTTCAACCAAATTAATCTTTTGGATGGTTCATTGAGCTACCAATCATCAGTAGACTCAAGTCTTACCAATGCCGGTCTGGATATATCGATTACTGGTGGTGATTTAGCTGCTGATGCTACATTAACTGTTACCCTTGCCACTGATGGGACATTGTCTGTTGACACAGGTGTTACCAGCGTAAGCTTCAACGCCGTTACAGTAGCTGCGGATGGATCTTACACATTAACCGCGAAGGTTGATGATACGGTCAGTGATGCAGACAAGGCAAAATATACCGGTTTGAAAGTAACTATTAAGACCGATTCTAACTTTGCAAATCCAAGCACAGAGGTGTCCGGCACGATTACTGCGGGCGCAAATCAAGAATTATCCCTGCAAATTGGTTCCGAAAACACGTATGATCAGCGTGTATCTCTCGGAGTTAGCGACATGAGTTCCGCAGGGCTGGGGGTTGACAATATCTCCATTGCAACACAAGAAGATGCTGAAAACGCAATTGACGCCATTAAAAATGCGATCAATACAGTTTCTTCCACACGCGCCGACCTCGGTGCTCTGCAGAACCGTTTGGAGCACACCGTCAACAACCTGACCACTATGAGCGAGAATCTCACCAGTGCGGAAAGCACCATTCGCGATGTGGATATGGCTTCCGAGATGGTCGAACTGACAAAGAACCAAATTTTGGAGCAGGCCGCCACATCCATGCTCGCACAGGCAAATGCTCAGCCGCAGAGCGTTCTTTCCCTGCTCAAGGGCTAAGTTTTCAGCGAAAGCTTACGCTCAATATAAAGAGGACTACCGGAGTATTCCGGCAGTCCTCTTTTCGTTTTACATGCACTGTAATATCCCATGAATAATGATGTAATCTTGTTTTCAGCATTGTGCTTATCAGCAAGCACTACTGGGGCAGATGTGCGGCCACTTCTTTCATATCCGGTTCAGTATGCGTCAGCGTTTGAAAGCGGACCACATCCGGATCATTTGGCAGCAGTTTAGCAAGCTGTGCGGTAAACTGACCCGCCTCTTTCAGTTTGCCCTGCGCAATTAGATTTTGAATTTGCGCCTTTGCCTGCTTTGCGAGTATGTTAAATTCTTCCGCTCTTTCTTTGCGTTTTCCTTCTTCTTGCTCAAATTGTTCAAGCAAAAGTGTAATCTGCCGCTTCATCACGGGATAACTTTTCAAGGCAAGGCGCAAATTGGAAAGATAAGCGGCATTATCCGCTTTTTTCCTTGCGGAGAAGGCAAGCCCCATATAATACCCAAATCGATGTGCACGGGGCAGCACGGCAATGCCGTCCGATGACAACAGTTCCGGTCGATATATAAGGCGCACATAGTGAGCAGCCTGCTGTGCAAATTCTTCAAAAAAAGAGATTTCCTCTGTTTCAGTTTTAAAACAGCTGTCTTTTAAAAGCAGCAACCTTTCTTTTATTGAAATTTCCCAATATATGCCTCGGATGTTTTCAAAAGAATAAGCTTCTGAATATTTCCGAACCACTTCGGCGAAATCGGAATGCTGTTTCTGCATATTATCAGCATAAAATTTCAAATCATCCGATTCAAGCTTTAAAACCAGCGGCAAAAGATTGACGTTTTCCTTCATTGCGTAATAAAAGACATCGGAAAAAACGGCATCCCACTCTCCATGCCATTGGAAGAACCATTGCAGTTCTTTTAAAGCTGCCGGCCGATTGCCCTCCTGCTCAGCCTTGCGCAATCGGCAGAGGCAAATATAGGCATCTTCATCCCAAGGAATTGAAGCCAATGCGGCCACAGCGGCAGCCGTATCAACTTGATGGAGGGACAGCATGGATTCTATCAACTTTATGATGTCCCTCGTATGAAGCTTCTCTTTTGAAGAACTGAAGTGCTTATAAACAGAAATAAGACGTTCCCAATTTTTTGCTGTATCACAAAGCTGAAAAATGAGCTTGAGCAGTGGACTGAAATCTTCAGGCTGCAAAGCTGCTAAGCGATCTATCACTGACGCCGCCTGTTCCGTATCATTTAAGTTGAGATAGGTCTGCCCCAATACACAAAGCACCTGTTCCATATCCTTCTGTGCAATGTGATAAAAGTCCGCATGAAGGAGCATCTCCTGATCCAACTGATCCGACTGATACTTTTCCCAAACGTTTAAATAGGCCTCACCGTAGCTTGCGGCACGCTCATAGCTTTTTATCGCAAATGCAGAGGTCTGCGCATAGTAATAGAAGTCCAGCCACGGAATTTCGGTTTTAGGTTCCCTTTGGATAAATTCATCCACTATTTCTAACACTTCATCAAATTTTTTGCGTTGAAATTCAGCTTGTACCAAATGATGTGTCAAAACAATTCGTGCAACTCGGTCAGGATTTCTTTTTTCTGCCTCCAAACCCTTCAGACAGTATTTTTCTGCCTTTTCTGCCTCATTGGTCGCAAAATACGTTTCGGCAATTTGATAGTAGGCCCGATGATTATCCGGGTCTTTCGCTATAATCTGCTGCAGTAATGTCAAATTTCGATTCGATTTTTCCTTTCGCTGCTGCGGTGTATGAAATGCATATCCGTAATGATGAACGTAATCCTTAAGAATTTTAATCGGCTTCAATGTCGGAACTGCTTCATGTATAATTCCTTGAAAGCGGATTCCCGGATAGACACGGTGCACACGCAGTGCATGAAAATCTCTGTACACTTTACCTGTAAAGTCAAAGTAATTTCTCTGAATATAAGCCGCCGACCCGTATTTGTCGCATTCGCCGCTTGTAAAAAATTCAATCAGCTCGGATGTATCTTCAAACCATTCGTCGCCGTCGATGAACATAAACCATTCTCCGCGCGCTTCTTTCAGGCCGGTGTTGCGTGCTGCCGCAAAGTCATTGCACCACTGAAAATGAATAATATGGTCCGTATATTTTTTTGCAATTTCCACCGTGCGGTCGGTGCTTCCGGTATCGGTGATAATCAGCTCACTTTCCACCGCCTGCATTAAAGGCTGCAGAGAGCTTAAGCAGCGATCCAGCGTTTTTTCCTCATTTTTAACAATAAGACCAATTGTCAGCCGGATGGGATGCCCATGGTACGGACCCTTTCCGGTCAATTTGATTGTCTTGTTGGCAGGAGTATTTTGCTTGGAATTGTCTTTTATGATATGAGCTTTCAAAAATGAATTCCTCCATTCTATAAAATAAATACCTATCTTTTATATATCGGCATAAAACGGCAAAGACTTACCATTTGCACCAAAATAACATCACTATGGACAGTAAAGAAAGACTCTCCCTCCTGCCGCTTACTAGCCCCTGTGGCTGATTTTTATTGTGCCAAAGCACATATTCCAAAACAATTCCCCGGCAGTTCAGCAGTCGGAAAAATGATAAATCTAAAATATTTTCATAGAACATTGCTTGACTTCACATAATAGTTATGCTATGTTATGAACAAAGTAAGTTATAGCTAACTTATGGCGACGGAAAGAAGGTATTAAGCATGTCCGATTACAGAATTAAATCCGTAAAAGGTCTGGAAATCATCGATTCACGCGGAAATCCCACTGTAGAAGCTACAGTAGAGCTGGAAAACGGCGTTACCGGGCGGGGAGCCGTACCCAGCGGCGCCTCCACAGGCACGTATGAAGCATTGGAACTTCGCGATGGGGATAAAACACGTTTTGGCGGAAAAGGTGTTCTAAAAGCGGTCGGAAACATCAACGGACCAATTAACAATGCTGTGCATGGAATAGACGCAACTGACACGGCCGCAGTGGACAGCGCTCTGCTCGCCGCGGATGGTTCGCCGGACAAATCCAACCTAGGAGCAAACGCGATTCTGGCAGTCTCTCTTGCAGCAGCTAGAGCTGGTGCAAATGCCCTCGGCTTACCGCTGTACCGTTTCCTCGGCGGCATCAGCGCCAATACTCTGCCCGTGCCGATGATGAATATCTTAAACGGCGGCGCGCATGCAGCGAATAATGTTGACATTCAGGAGTTTTTAATTATGCCGGTCGGTGCACCCACCTTTGGGGAAGGCCTGCGCTGGTGCACTGAAGTGTTCCATACACTGGCCGATATCTTAAAATCCAAAGGACTTTCCACCTCTGTAGGTGACGAAGGCGGATATGCACCCAATCTGAATTCGGATGAAGAAGCAATCGAGTTCATTTTACAAGCGATTGAAAAAGCCGGCTACAAACCCGGTAAGGATTTTGTACTGGCCATAGACGCTGCTGCCAGTGAATGGGCCACTACGGAAGGATATCGGCTGCCAAAACAGGGCACACATTATACAACAGATCAACTCATCCAGTTCTGGAAAGAGCTTGCCGGTAAATATCCGATTCGCTCCATTGAGGATCCTCTTGGTGAGGAAGACTGGCAGGGCTGGGCAAAAATCACGGACGCACTCGGCTCCAAAATTCAGCTTGTAGGGGACGATTTGTTTGTAACAAACACCAAGCGGCTGGAAAAAGGTATTACCATGAGCTGCGGTAATTCTATTCTGATTAAGCTCAACCAAATCGGTTCGCTGACCGAAACCATCAGTGCCATAAAAATGGCTCACAACGCCGGTTACACTGCAGTAGTTTCACACCGCTCCGGCGAAACGGAAGACACCACCATTGCCGACCTCGCGGTAGCCATGAACGCAGGGCAAATCAAAACGGGCGCTCCAAGCCGCAGCGAACGCGTTTCAAAATATAACCAACTTCTTAGAATTGAGTCTGAACTGGGTGTTGGTGGTATATATCCGGGCATTGATTGTTTTCACACAAAATAAAGATAAAAAAGGACAACAAAAACGGAGTTCCGCTTTCGGCGGACTCCTTTTTTACTGTGCAATATGATCTCATAATGAAAGCGCATGGTTTACTTTTTAGGCGTTGTTTTTCTTTTTTGCATATGATAAGCAATCCGTGTAACGGTGGATCTGGGCAAAAACCGTTCTCCAAACAACGCCGCTTTCATCGTAAAACCGGGAATAATAACGGTTTTCCTTGCAAACATTTTATCCAAAGCATAACGCGCAACGAATTCACTTGATAATCCCTTAACACTAAAGCGCACGTTCGCGACAGTATCAAATTCCGTTTGAACCGGACCCGGACACAGCGCACCGATATAGACTCGGCTTGAATCGCGCCGCAGTTCTTCTGCTAGCGCCTCAGTAAGGTGAAGAACGTAGGCCTTAGAAGCGTAATAGCTTGAAAGCAACGGTCCTGGCTGAAAGGCAGCGGAAGATGCCACATTTAAAATATAACCGGAATCGCGCTTTTTAAAATCGCGGTAAAACAACTTGGTTAAAATATGCACAGCACGGATATTGACATGAATCAGTTCGAGTTCTCTCTCCAAATCCGTTTCGTCAAATGGGCCGAACACGCCAAACCCGGCACAGTTAATGACAATGTCTACGGACTCATCACGGGCCTGACGGTACAGGTCATAGCACTGATCCTGACGGGCAAGATCCACGCCTACCACGCTAACATGCGTGTTTAATTCCCGCGCAAGTTTTTCCATGCGGGGAACACGGCGGGCGGCAAGAATCAAATCATATCCCCTCCGGCTGAGTTCGCGCGCAAAATCCCTTCCAATGCCCGAGCTCGCGCCCGTTATCAGTGCTTTCATATTTTTTCCTCCTGTAACAACATTTTATTATAAACAGGCGTATACCGCAGTTTGCCGCATTGACGCTGCGAGTGAAACAGCGTTATGTTTCCCACTTGCATTTTCATGGCGGGCACCACAAAAGCACTGTGGTCATATTCTTGTTTCAGAACAGCCTGCCGTGCTAAAGTCAGATGCGGACGATACCCGCGTTTTTCCAACTGAAATCCGCGATTTTGCAACTGAGTATAAAGCTGGCGATACAGCGTCATCAGCGCTTGGGACCTTTCTACCCCTGCCCAGAAGATATCACCGCCCTCTCTGCGGAAGTAGCCGAATCCTCCAATATGCAAGAAAAACGGAGGTACGTCCACAGCGTTCATTGCCTCCTTGATAGCTGCAAGTCTGCTTGAAGATACTTCTCCCAAAAAAACAAGCGTTAGATGCAAATTTTCAGGCAGTGTAAATTTTGCGGTTTCACAGCAAGGCTGCAGCCTTTTTATTACATCTTCCAGTGTTTCCCGAATATTTTCACTCAGCGAAATAGCAATAAACAGTCGCGTAAAATCACCCCAATCCCAACGTCTTTTTTCTTATTATATCACATTTACAGAAGAATTTTTGCACTGAACATTTGAAGATTGTTGAGTTGACATCCCCATCTAGTTTTTAATATTTAGTGCTAAAATATAATATTTAATATATGGCCTTTCATGTACAATAAGATTATAAAACTGATTTTAAAAGGAGAGTAATATGAGCGTTTCAGACAATAAATTCTTGAGAATTGGCGTTTTTTATGATGGACAATATTTTTTCAACGTCAGCAATTATTACGCTTATCAGCATAGTAAAAAGGCTAGAATTTCCGTATCCGGCCTGCACCATTTTATTATCCAAAAAATTTCAGAACTAACTTCTACAGATTCCAATCTATGCCAAATTGTGGACGCTCATTATTTTCGTGGCCGACTGTCTGCAAAAGAAGCAGACAGCCAAAACAAACTGTACCAAGAACGTGTATTCGATGATATTTTGATGGGTGAAAACGTTATTACGCACTACTTGCCGCTGAGAAGCACAAACTCCGGCGACAAACAAGAAAAGGGAATTGATGTATGGCTTGCTTTAGAAGCTTACGAATTGGCTATTTATAAACGTTTTGATATTCTTGTTTTAATCGCCGGAGACGGTGATTATGTACCGCTGGTACGAAAACTCAGTACTCTTGGAACCAAAGTGATGCTCCTGTGCTGGGATTTTAAATATACGGATGAAAACGGCAAACTCAGAGAAACCAGAGCATCTCAAAACCTGATCGAAGAAGTTCCCTACCCTGTCATGATGCACGAAATTATAGACAACCGAGTAAATAAGAACGATGTCCTAATTAAAAACTTGTTTGTATCCAAAGCAGACCATAGCAGCTCTTGGAAATCCTCCGTGCATCCTTCCTATGCCGAAAAGTCACAAGCCTTTACAGATGGATCCCATTCCTATGAAGAAAAAAATGACATCGAGTTTCAGATATCTGAAATCATTTCCTTAAACGCCGGCTATGGATTTATCAAATCACCGCCGAATAATCTGTTTTTCCACTTTTCCAGTTTGGAAAATTGCGACTTTAATGATCTTGAAGTGGGGATGAAAGTAAAATATATCAGTACGACCCATGACGGCAAGACACAGGCAAAAAAAGTCTGGATCATCGAATAAATAAGATAAATAAGCACATAAAAAACGGCCGGAAAATTCCGTGCCGTTTTTTCATTTTCTATTATAGAGCATAATGCGGAAGATGGTTTAATGATGTTTCCATCCATTGTAAAAATCATTATTATATTGTGACACAAAACGATCCGGTCTGCATACCTTTTTATCCGGGCTAACGGGGCGTCTTACCGCACGATCGCGGCGATCCGGCCAATAGTTGACGCGATCATTTTCCAAAAAAACAAGTTCATTTCCAAGATAGTTCATAACTGCAACTGCCTCCTTCAAAGAAACCGTAATCGCATGGCTCTCCGGTAAAAAAAACAATAAACAAGTACCGCTTGCGGTCTTACTAAGAACTCTGTCAGTGCATATATTTATGCTATATACCTGTCTCTGAAGTCAACATATTTAATTGTTGACTTTTAACACCATTACTGTAACACGTTTACCGGAACTCGTAAATAGTTTATATGCCGTTTCTTAATATATTTTATAGGTAGATTGTAAAATCAAATTGAACACATAAAAAGATTCCATAGCGCACAGGGAACTGTTAGGATAAAGTTACCACACTAAATACTGACAGAAAGGCCTGAACACTATGGACAAGAACCATTCTATCATAAAGATCGAAGAACGCAAGAGGGGACAGCATCTTAAAGCAGAAGAGCGTGGCGCAATCCAACAGTTAAAGAAGATGGGATTTAGCAATCGAAAGATTGCTCGCGCAATCAATTGCAGCCCCTCTACCGTGGGCTATGAACTACGACGTGGCACACCGGAATACTCCGGCCGAGGTCGCAAACCCGGCTACTCAGCCAAACGTGGAGCTGCAGTCTACAAAGCGAATCGCAGTCGTTGCCATCGCCCTAGAACGGTATCCAGGAACTCCGACTTCATCCGTTGGATGGTTAAAAAGGTTCGTAAGCATAATTGGTCTTTTGATGAGTGCGTAGGGCGGGCCCGAAGCGAACATCGTTTTCCAGCCAAGGAAATCCCATGTACAAAAACTCTATATCATATGCTGTGGAAAGGGGAATTACCGCTCACGCTATTTGAACTTCCTGAGGTATTAAATAGGCATTCTCGCAGAAAACCACGGCTTTCTAAGCGTATCAATGGGAAATCCATTGATTGGCGGCCACCTGAGGTAGCAGAGCGAAACACATTTGGACACTGGGAATCTGATACGGTACTGGGCCGAAAAAGAAGCGGTGAGGCAGTTGTATTTACCATTGTAGAGCGCCTGACAGGATATTATCTTTCAATTCGAATTGACGGCAAAACAACCACCGGTGTTGCCAGTGCCATGGAACAGCTAAAGGAACAGTATGGCGAGAAATTTTCGCAGGTGTTTCGCAGTATTACCACAGATAACGGCAGTGAGTTTGCGGCATTTTCAGCCTTTGAAGAACTAGGCACGGCAATCTACTTTGCTCATCCCTATTCTGCTTGGGAACGACCTGTAAATGAGAGGACCAATCGCATACTACGAAAATATATCCCAAAGGGTCGCTCCATCAATGGCTTTACCGCCGAACAAATCTTAATGTTTGCAGACGAGATAAACGCCACGCCTAGGAAACGATTAGGTTATCAGACCCCTGAGGAACTGTTTGATGCTCAACTGGACACAATTTATACTTTAAACCCGTAGATAACTTTATCCAGTGAAAGTGTTCAATTTGTTATTGCAATTTAAGAATATATTTTATATTATTATTTTTTGCTTTAGTAATGTAAGTATGATTCTTCTATACTTTATTTTATAAATATTACCGTTGATTTACAAGCTGATATCAAGCACTTATATTTTCTCTTTCTAAACTTGTCTATTCTATCGCGACATTGATTAGAAAGAAATATTTTTATCATTTTTTCGTTTTACTTATTGAATAAGTTTATAAATTTAGTATAATAAAATTTAAAAAAAGCACATCATAAAAAGGATATTTTTCCCAAATATTTTATTTTTTAGCAGAACAGCACGAAAAAATCCGATGGGCAGTTTAAAAAATCAAAAGAGATTTCAATTTTTGCTTGCAAAACTTCAAAAATGATTTTATAATAAAATTAAATGCAAAGGGGCATGTCAGACTGATTTTCTGGCTCGCTCCTTTTTTATTTTTAAATTAAGCTTGAAAGTGTAAATCTTACGAGGTGATGACACATGGATAAAATTGATGCAATTTTGATTTCCGAACTGCAACAAAATGCCCGTGTATCGATTAAAACGCTAACGAATAAAGTGTTTTTATCCGCTCCGGCAATTTCTGCCCGCATTGAAAAATTAGAAAAACAGGGACTTATCAGCGGCTACCATGCAACAATTAACCCATATAAACTTGGATATCATATCAAGGCTTTTATTAACTTGCAGATGTCGCCAAATCAAAAGCCTGAATTTTATCCATTTATTCGCTCTTGTCCCAATGTCACAGAATGTAATTGCGTCACGGGGAACTATTCCATGCTGATTAAAGTAATTTTTCACAGCACAATGGAACTGGATGAATTCATTGGACGGCTGCAAAAATTCGGACCGACTGAAACTCAAATTGTTTTCTCCACGCCTGTAGAAGCTAGAGGCATTACGGTAACAGAAAGCGATTTACAGTAAAAATTTAAAGCAGCTAAAATGATCGCGAATCTATTTTAGAAATTTTAGTGGCAGGATAACCCATAGTTTAGAATACCTCCAGCATATACAATAAAATTTTCTTAAGTTGTCTATGCATGTTTAAAAAGCATGTCCCAATATGATAATAAAGTAAAAAGTCCCTCTGTTTCCATCTAGCCTAAATACAAACTTCAGGCCCTACGGAAACAAGAAAGGGACTTAAACTGATAAATCAATTACGTTCTAAGATAATAACTAGGCGGCACGTCCATCGATTTACATTAATTTTTTATATTTCAGCCGTGTGGCAATTCCACCTCGGATATGGCGTTGGGATTTATTGTATTCAAGAATAATTTTCACTTTTTTATGCAGTTGTGGATCAATGGTTTTAAGACGCTGGGCCACATCTTTATGTACAGTGCTTTTGCTCACTCCAAATTTTTTTGCTGTACTGCGTACGGTAGCTTTGTTTTGAATGATATATTCGCCCAATTCTACAGCGCGTTCTTCCACAATACCTTTCACTGCTCCACCCTCCAAACGAATCCGATTGCTAATAGATATGCGAGGGCGCAATAAAATAGTACAGGTATTGGGTAGACAGCAGAGAAATATGACGATTTTTATAATAAAGAGGCTCTATAATAAATGTTGGGGTGTAACGAATAGAGCCTGAGAAAAAGAGTAAAAAAAAGTAGAGCATATTCGATGAAAAACCTTTAAAATGGAGATTACCACACCACCATTTGGGAGGTCATCGATATGCTCTGTACTCATTCTATCGAAAAATTGCTTGGATTAAAAGGGGTAATCGTAAAAAATGTGAGGCAATTGCCTGATAAAACGGAAATTTTTATTGAGTTACCGAGAAAACCGCATGTTTGCCCCTGTTGTGGCCATCAAACCAGCTACGTTCATGATTACCGTTGTCAAACAGTAAAAGACATTCCCGCTTTTGGCAAACATACCTCCCTGATTCTACGAAAGCGCCGATATCGCTGCCATTCTTGTGGAAAGCGTTTCTTTGAAGATAACTCGTTTTTGCCTAGATATCATCGCATGACAAACCGTTTAGCCTCATATATCATTTCAAAGCTTTCCGACGTGCGTTCTTTTACCAGTGTAGCACGTGAAGTAAATCTTTCGGTTGCAACTATTATCCGGATTTTTGATTGTATCAACTATGGTAAACCGCAGAAATTACCCGAAGTTGTATCGATTGATGAGTTTAAAGGCAATACAAGCGGCGAGAAATATCAGTGCATTCTGACCGATCCGGTCCGTCACCGAATCCTTGATATTCTTCCTGCTCGTTACAACCACAAACTGACAGAATATTTCGGCCAGCTTGACCGTTCTCAAACCAAACATTTTGTCAGCGATATGTGGAGTACATATGCTAGTATTGCTCAAACATATTTTAAAGATTCCAATTATGTCATTGACAAATATCATTACATTCGCCAAGTATTTTGGGCCTTTGAAGCCGTTCGCAAGGAAGAACAGAAAAAATTCAGTAAAACCCGAAGAATTTATTTTAAACGCTCCCGAATCTTACTGAACAAGCGATATCAATTTCTCACTCCGGAGCAAAAGCAACAGGTCGATCTTATGCTCTATGCCAGTAACCGTCTGCTGACAGCCTACTCTCTGAAAGAACAGTTTTTCAAAGTCCTTGAATCTTCTGACAGCGTGTCCGCACGGACAGCGCTATCCCATTGGATTATGGCCGCACAAAACAGTGAACTTTCAAGATTTGTTGCTTGTGGAAATACCATGGTCCGCTGGTCAAAAGGTATTCTAAATTCGTTTGATTGTCCTTACACCAATGGTTTTACCGAAGGGGTTAACAACAAGATTAAGGTACTCAAACGCAATGCCTACGGTTATCGTAATTTTCGTCGCTTCCGCAATCGTATTCTTCACATGTTCCATCATTCAACGGAAAATGGAGCAGCTTAACGCCGCTCCATCCGGTGTTTCCATTTTGGGTTACCCCAACTATTGACATAGAGCCTTCTAAATTCGTTTGATTGCTCTTACACCAACGGTTTTACCGAAGGGGTTAACAACAAGATTAAGGTTCTTAAACGCAATGCCTACGGTTATCGTAATTTTCGTCGCTAGGGGGGTGCGGACAAAAAGTTGGACTGAATACACTCAGGAAGGAGATAGAGGATGTATTCAGAGGAACAATATCGCAAAGCCCTGGAGGTTTATGAAGAAACGAAATCGGTAACAAAAACAATAACGATTTTGGGATATCCGGCACGCAGGCAAACGCTATACAATTGGATCAATCGAAAACGAATGTTGCCGGAAGACCGATGCACCTTTTGTGGATATAATACACCGGAGCACCCTCGCCATCCACCTATAGAATTAAAGCTTGAGATTTTACACCGTTGCTTTGAGCTGGGAGAAGATGTACAATTAGTATCAAATGAAGTGGGATATAGCACAGCAAGTATATATAACTGGCGGCGCAAATATATCCAGAAAGGTGCTGCGGCATTAATGAATGCATCCAATGAGCGAGCCAGAGGGAAACTGACGGAAGGAAAAGCTGCATCTTCAGAGGAACTTGATGAACTGAAAGCAAAAATCCAAGATATGCAGTTAGAAATTGACATTCTGAAAAAAACAATTGATGTGCTAAAAAAAGACCCCGGCGTCAACAAGAGTCCCTTGAACAACAGGGAGAAGGCAGTAATTGTTGATGCCTTAAAAGAGAAGTATCCACTGCCTGTATTGATAAAAAAACTCAAACTGGCAAAGAGCAGCTATTACTATCAAAACAAACGGGTCAGTTTTGCAAAGAAGCATAAAGATGATTATCAAGCTATTGCGACCATATTCCACAACAATAAGGAAAGATATGGATATCGTAGAATTAAAATAGTATTGAACCGAGAGGGCTATACCCTATCCGAAAAGGTGATACGTCAAATTATGCGTGAAAATGGCTTGGTTGTGAAAGGCAGAAAAGAGAGGAAATACTGCTCTTACAAAGGAGAAATTAGCCCTGAAGTACCCAATGTGATTCGAAGAAATTTCAGAGCTGACAAGCCAAATCAGAAGTGGTTGACTGATGTGACGGAGTTCTCAATTCCAGCAGGAAAAGTATATTTGTCTCCTATTATTGACTGCTATGATGGTATGCCGGTAGCATGGAACATTAGCTGTAAACCAGACGCACAATTGGTAAACCGTATGCTGGATCGTGCAATTAGTGCACTTCCTCAAGATGCGCATCCGATTATTCATTCAGATCGAGGCTGTCACTATCGATGGCCGGGCTGGATAGATCGAACCCGTAAGGCAGGATTGATCAGATCAATGTCTCAAAAAGGGTGTTCACCGGACAATTCAGCCTGTGAAGGTTTTTTGGAAGAATGAAGAATGAGATGTTCTACGGCCGTTCTTGGCAAGGTATCACAGTAGAAGATTTTATGCAGCAAATTGAAGCTTATATGGTATGGTATCGGGATACGAGAATCAAAATATCTCTTGGAGGATTGAGTCCAGCAGAATATAGAATCAAAATGGGATTAGCCATATAGTCCAATAAAATGTCCGCAGGCCCTAGTGTCAAGGGAAGTTCGCAATTTAGGGGCTCCGAAAAATGAATTAGGCTACGTTTAACAGTGAAAGAATGGATTTCGGGTTTAAGTATGCTCTAGAAACAGACCAGTCTTCCGCATATTCCATGAGACATGTTGTTACCAACCGTAGGTAGGAATCCGGATTGGGAAATATTCCGACTACGCTGGTTCTGCGGCGGATTTCCTTGTTTAGTCGTTCCAACATATTGGTCGAGGAAATTTTGCGAGCATCGAGTTCCGGAAAAGCATAGAAGGCTAGAGAATCTTCCAGTCCATCTTGCAGAAGCTCAATTGCTTTTGGAAAGCGTTTTCCATACTGTTCTGATATTTGCTCTGCGCGTTGTCTAGCTATTTCAGCGGAAGGTGCCAGCCAAATCTCTTTTAACTGAGCCGCAAAGGATTCTTTTTCCTTCTGGGGTACATGAGCCAAAATATTTCGCATAAAATGGACTTTGCACCGTTGCCAAGAGGCTCCCGGAAAACTCTCACGGATGGCTGCAATCAGCCCTTTATTTGCGTCTGAAATCACCAGGAGCGGTATTTTCAGACCACGATCGAGAAGACTTTGAAACAATTGAGAATAACTTTCTTTGGATTCATCGAGCATTGGCTCCACGGCGAGGATATCCCTATGCCCCTGTTCATTGACGCCGCAAACTACCATCACAGCCATGCTGACGACCCGGCCATCCATACGAATTTTTTCATACAGTGCATCTGTCCAAATGACAGGATAGCGACCCGTCAGAGGCCGGCTGCGGAAGTACTGCACCTGCTCGTTAAGGCCTTTCGTCATTTCACTGACTTGACTGCGGGAAAGATTCTCAATTCCAAGACTGCGAGCTAGTTTCTCCATCTTTCGCGTAGATACACCCTGCACAAACGCTTCTTGAACCACTTGAATCAGCGCTGCTTCACTGCGCTTGCGTTCTGTTACGAAAAACGGGATATAGCCCTGATTTCGGAGTTTTGGTACCATCAGATACATCGTCCCCATACGAGTATCCAATCGACGTGGCCGATAGCCGCAGCGGTAATCACGGCGGGACGGATTGTGTGCATTCTTTTCCGCGCCAATAATACCGGAGACCTCTGCTTCCATCAGACGGGTACACAGCCATTCCAGCATCGACAGCATTGGATCCGGCTGTGCCATACATTTTAGTAGCAATTCCGTCAAATCTGTGGTATTCTTTTTGTGAGTCATTGGGTATCTCTCCTTTTTTGAATGTCTTATCACCATTCATTTTATCGGAGTCCCAATGACTTTTCTATGCCTTTATGAAATTGCGAACTTTATTGTACTCTATCTTTTCGTCGCTTCCGCAATCGCATTCTTCATATGTTCCATCATTCAACGAAAAATGGAGCAGCTTAACGCCGCTCCATTCGGTGTTTCCATTTTGGGTGACCCCAACTATTGACATAGAGCCTAGACATAAAAAAGGATCGTCCATTTTTGTGGACGATCCTTTATGGCTCCCCGTGTTGGACTCGAACCAACGACCCTGCGGTTAACAGCCGCATGCTCTACCGGCTGAGCTAACGAGGAATATACAATGTTGGCACCACCTATTGTCCCAGGCCGTTTCCAGCCAAGTATCTTCGGCGCAGATGAGCTTAACTTCCGTGTTCGGTATGGGAACGGGTGTACCCTCATCGCAATCGGCACCAACTATATCTAACTTATTTTATTGTCAATCATAACACTGGTGACTCGTGGGGGAATCGAACCCCCGTTACCGGCGTGAGAGGCCGATGTCTTAACCGCTTGACCAACGAGCCATAATCCTTACCTTTACAGCCGGCCCGGAGGTCAGGGTCCCTGACCCCTTTCCGACTTACCTTTGGTGCACCATCAGGGACTCGAACCCGGGACACCCTGATTAAGAATCAGGTGCTCTACCAACTGAGCTAATGGTGCATACGTCAGCTTCTCCGGCGCTAACACCTTTTATACGATCTTTTCTCTTTCAGGACTCATACCCTGAAAACTGAATAAAGGCAAAGCAGGAAAGGAGAGAAAAAGGATGAGATGAACCAAAGAATATGGTCAAGCCCTCGGCCTATTAGTACTGCCAAGCTGAACACGTTACCGTGCTTACACATGCAGCCTATCAACCTTGTAGTCTTCAAGGGGCCTTACCAGCTTATGCTGTGGGATATCTAATCTTGGAGTCGGCTTCACGCTTAGATGCCTTCAGCGTTTATCCGATCCGCACATAGTTGCCCAGCTGTGCCACTGGCGTGACAACTGGTGCGCCAGAGGTGCGTCCATCCCGGTCCTCTCGTACTAAGGACAGCTCTCCTCAAATATCCTACGCCCACGACAGATAGGGACCGAACTGTCTCACGACGTTCTGAACCCAGCTCGCGTACCACTTTAATCGGCGAACAGCCGAACCCTTGGGACCGAATTCAGCCCCAGGATGTGATGAGCCGACATCGAGGTGCCAAACCTCCCCGTCGATGTGGACTCTTGGGGGAGATCAGCCTGTTATCCCCAGGGTAGCTTTTATCCGTTGAGCGACGGCAATTCCACTCTCATACCGCCGGATCACTAACTCCAACTTTCGTTTCTGCTCGGACCGTCATCCTCGCAGTCAGGCCAGCTTATGCGTTTACACTCTTTGGCACGGTTTCCGTCCGTGCTGAGCTGACCTTTGAGCGCCTCCGTTACTCTTTAGGAGGCGACCGCCCCAGTCAAACTGCCCGTCTAACAATGTCCCCCGACCGGTTTCACGGCCGCAGGTTAGAATTCCAGTAACTTAAGGGTGGTATCCCAAGGGCGACTCCGCCTCGGCTGGCGCCAAGGTTTCTCCGTCTCCCACCTATCCTGTACATAAATTACCGAAACCCAATATTAAACTGCAGTAAAGCTCCATGGGGTCTTCCCGTCTTGTCGCGGGTAACCGGCATCTTCACCGGTACTACAATTTCGCCGGGCGGGTAGTTGAGACAGTGCCCAGATCGTTACACCTTTCGTGCGGGTCGGAACTTACCCGACAAGGAATTTCGCTACCTTAGGACCGTTATAGTTACGGCCGCCGTTTACTGGGGCTTCGATTCAATGCTTGCACATCTCCTCTTAACCTTCCAGCACCGGGCAGGTGTCAGCCCCTATACGTCATCTTTCGATTTAGCAGAGACCTGTGTTTTTGCTAAACAGTCGCCTGGGCCTATTCTCTGCGGCCACATCCCTGTGGCACCCCTTCTCCCGAAGTTACGGGGTCAATTTGCCGAGTTCCTTAACTACCCTTCTCCCGTTGGCCTTGGAATCTTCTTCCTGTCTACCTGTGTCGGTTTGCGGTACGGGCGCATCGGATATTCCGTAAGACTTTTCTCGCCCTGCTCTAGGCATGCTTCCCTACTATCTTTCGGTCCCTTACGCCCGGGTCTACCAGCGCCCGGGTCATGCCCTTTGCAGGTGTCATCTTACTTAAATCCTTCTGCGGCTACGGAATTTCCACCGTATGTGCATCGGCTACGCCTTTCGGCCTCACCTTAGCTCCCGGCTTACCTGGAGCGGACGAACCTTCCTCCAGAACCCTTAGACTTTCGGCCAATATGATTCTCACATATTTCTCGCTACTCATTCCGGCATTCTCACTTGAATGAGATCCACCAGCGCTTTCGCTCTGACTTCCACTCTCATTCAACGCTCTCCTACCATGCTCAGCCATTCTCCAAGCCCTCAAATGTTTTTGCTTGTGAAATTTCGCGTCGCTTCCGCGCCGCCAGATTCCTTTTTGCTTCCTACTTTTGAGAGTATGGAGAACGACTGAGCATCCCAAGCTTCGGTATATGATTTAGCCCCGTTGAATCTTCGGCGCAGGGTCACTCGACCAGTGAGCTATTACGCACTCTTTTAATGAATGGCTGCTTCTAAGCCAACATCCTGGTTGTCTAAGCAACCCCACATCCTTTTCCACTTAACCATATTTTGGGACCTTAGCTGTGGGTCTGGGCTCTTTCCCTCTCGACAATGAAACTTATCTCACACTGTCTGACTCCCGTACATCGATTATCCGGCATTCTGAGTTTGATAGGTTTCGGTAGCCTTTCGGCCCCTAGACCATTCAGTGCTTTACCTCCGGTAATCTAATACGAGGCTAGCCCTAAAGCTATTTCGGAGAGAACCAGCTATCTCCGGGTTCGATTGGAATTTCTCCGCTACCCACACCTCATCCGCTACCATTTCAACGGGAGTCGGTTCGGTCCTCCATGGGGTTTTACCCCCACTTCAACCTGGACATGGGTAGGTCACCCGGTTTCGGGTCGAATACAACTGACTTTATACGCCCTGTTCAGACTCGGTTTCCCTGCGGCTCCATCCCTGAAGGACTTAACCTTGCCAGTTACATTCACTCGCCGGACCATTCTACAAAAGGTACCCGATCACCCTTTGACGGGCTCTCGGTGCTTGTAAGCACAAGGTTTCAGGTTCTCTTTCACTCCCCTCCCGGGGTGCTTTTCACCTTTCCTTCACAGTACTCTGCGCTATCGGTCACTGGGTAGTATTTAGGCTTGGAGGGTGGTCCCCCCGTCTTCCCACCGGGTTTCACGTGTCCGGCGGTACTCGGGATACAGCCCTCTGCACTCCCACTTCGCATACGTGACTTTCACACTGTTTCGTCGGCCTTTCCATGCCGTTCTGCTCGAGTTCGTACAGATCTTGGCTGTCCGCACCCCGAAGGCATTGCTGCCCTCGGTTTGGCCTCTTCCGCTTTCGCTCGCCACTACTTACGGAATCTCGGTTGATTTCTTTTCCTCGCCCTACTTAGATGTTTCAGTTCAGGCGGTTCCCCCCGTACAGCTATGGATTCACTGCACGGTGACTGGACATGACTCCAGCCGGATTGCTCCATTCGGAAATCTATGGATCACAGCCTGCTTACGGCTCCCCATAGCTTATCGCAGTTTGCCACGTCCTTCTTCGGCTCCCAGTGCCAAGGCATCCCCCTTGCGCTCTTTGTAGCTTGACCATGTGATCTTGGTTCTTCTAAATTGTAGTTCCCTAATATATTAGAATAACTACTTTCTCTCTTTATCTGCTTCTCGCTTTATTCAGTTTTCAAGGTACGACCTCACATACAATATCCTTTCGAATATCATATGCACTTCTTATTTTGGGTTTTGGCAATACCTTTATGATTGCCCTACACTCCAAGGTTGCCCTCGGGTGTTACCCGTGGTGGGCTTAAGTGGACTCGAACCACCGACCTCACGCTTATCAGGCGTGCGCTCTAACCGGCTGAGCTATAAGCCCATATTTCCCGGCATCGAGGCTATCCGGTGTTACTGCAGCCACAATAGCCGTTCTTTGGGACTTACTCTGCGGTCCTTTCCGCGTCTGTTGTCTTTTCGCTCCAGCGCGTTCGTAACCGCGGACTTCGTCCGCTGGTGGAGATAAACGGGATCGAACCGTTGACCTCCTGCTTGCAAAGCAGGCGCTCTCCCAGCTGAGCTATACCCCCATATCTCTCAGGAGCTCTATTCAACTGTTGGTCGTTCTCGACTCCACTTCTTGAAGACTCTTTCCGCTTCCGTTTCCGAAAGCTTTTGGGGCCTTCAAAATTAAACAACGATTCAAAGAAGAGTTTTCCGTAACTGACCTTGGATTAGAACAAACCTTCCGTCTGTCCTTTTCTCCATAGAAAGGAGGTGATCCAGCCGCACCTTCCGATACGGCTACCTTGTTACGACTTCACCCCAGTCGCCAATCCTACCTTCGGCGGCGTCTCCCTTGCGGTTAGACTACCGACTTCGGGTATTACCGGCTCCCATGGTGTGACGGGCGGTGTGTACAAGGCCCGGGAACGTATTCACCGCGGCATGCTGATCCGCGATTACTAGCAATTCCGGCTTCACGCAGGCGGGTTGCAGCCTGCGATCCGAACTGGGACCGTTTTTGGGGTTTTGCTCCACCTCGCGGCTTTGCTTCCCTTTGTTTACGGCCATTGTAGTACGTGTGTAGCCCAGGTCATAAGGGGCATGATGATTTGACGTCGTCCCCACCTTCCTCCGTTTTGTCAACGGCAGTCTGATTAGAGTGCTCTTGCGTAGCAACTAATCACGAGGGTTGCGCTCGTTGCGGGACTTAACCCAACATCTCACGACACGAGCTGACGACAACCATGCACCACCTGTCTCAACTTTCCCCGAAGGGCACCTAACGCATCTCTGCCTCGTTAGTTGGATGTCAAGACCTGGTAAGGTTCTTCGCGTTGCTTCGAATTAAACCACATACTCCACTGCTTGTGCGGGCCCCCGTCAATTCCTTTGAGTTTCAACCTTGCGGTCGTACTTCCCAGGTGGATTACTTATTGTGTTAACTCCGGCACGGAGGGGGTCAGTCCCCCCACACCTAGTAATCATCGTTTACAGCATGGACTACCAGGGTATCTAATCCTGTTTGCTACCCACGCTTTCGTGCCTCAGCGTCAGTTAAAGCCCAGCAGGCCGCCTTCGCCACTGGTGTTCTTCCCGATCTCTACGCATTTCACCGCTACACCGGGAATTCCGCCTGCCTCTACTTCACTCAAGCCCCACAGTTTCAAGTGCAATCTATGAGTTAAGCCCATAGTTTTCACACCTGACTTGCAGGGCCGCCTACGCACCCTTTACACCCAGTAAATCCGGACAACGCTTGCTCCCTACGTATTACCGCGGCTGCTGGCACGTAGTTAGCCGGAGCTTCCTCCTCAGGTACCGTCATTATCGTCCCTGAGGACAGAGGTTTACAATCCGAAGACCTTCTTCCCTCACGCGGCGTTGCTGCATCAGAGTTTCCTCCATTGTGCAATATCCCCCACTGCTGCCTCCCGTAGGAGTCTGGGCCGTGTCTCAGTCCCAATGTGGCCGTTCAACCTCTCAGTCCGGCTACCGATCGTAGCTTTGGTGGGCCGTTACCCCGCCAACTGGCTAATCGGACGCGAGCCCATCTCTCAGCGGATTGCTCCTTTGATTCCATCACCATGCGGCAACAGAATGTTATGCGGTATTAGCGTCCGTTTCCAGACGTTATCCCCCTCTGAAAGGTAGGTTGCTCACGCGTTACTCACCCGTCCGCCACTAAACCATCTTCAAGCAAGCTCAAAAATGGTTCCGTTCGACTTGCATGTGTTAGGCACGCCGCCAGCGTTCGTCCTGAGCCAGGATCAAACTCTCTAAAATATGGTATATACTCGCCTTTCGGCGTCTATATCTATCTTAGAGCTCTTTGGCTCTTTCTCGCTCCGATACTCTGACGTATCGCTTTGGTTTTTTCAAAAGAGTTGTCCTTCTCTTTCGTCCGAAAGTACTTTTTCACTCTCGTCCTTTACGGGTTCCTCTTCTTCTCTCGTTGTTTAATTTTCAAGGTCCCATGCGGCTTTCGGGCTCTTTCGAACTCTCTTTCCGCAGCGCCCTTTCCGTAAGGCGCTCCACTATAATACCAAAACACCACCCTCTTGTCAACCCTTTTTTTCAATTTTTTTATCAGTTTTTATTTTGATGATTTTTTAGAAAATAACCTATTGGTACGCTATAAAAACATTGAGTCCCATATTAGCTTTATCAGTAACATAAGAAATATTCTGCCAATTTAATGTCACTCCGGCTTGATCGGCAGCACTCTTTAAATAGGACGCCATCTTGTATGGTTTTGCAGAAAGCAGATCTTTGATAATGGTGTCGTAATCGCCGGCCGCTATGTGAAACGCGATTGTTGTTTTCCTCATTTTCATCTGAGTGGCAATAGCTGTTACTACCTCTTCATCTGCAGAAGAATCCAAAGTGGATATTACAATCCCCTTTTTCTGAAAATAGTTCTCATCTGTTGAAGAACAAACAGGCAAAGTCAAATTAAAAATAGAACCGGAACTACAGATCTGTTCATCCGTCAGGGAAGAAAAAATAGGAGCTATAGTGTGCGTAAGTTTGAGCGTTGAATCATTAATATTAAAATAGTTATAAATCAAGTGAGAACTGTCGCACCATGTAAGATCAAGATGATACCAATTCCCGTTGATTTTGATACCATTCCACATATGTGGAATACCATCTCCGGTACCGCGAATTAACACGCACGGCAAACCAACATAACCGCTGAGCAAAAGCATAGCCCTCGAATACCCTTCACACACCGCTTGGCCGTCCACCAACGCACCATATGCTGTGAATAGTTTCCAGTTCTCGTCGCTTCCATCCGCAGTATCAGTATAGACGCAATTGCTCGTTATGTAATCAAATAAGTATTCTTCACGTTCAAATTCACTCAAACCCGATGGGATAGATTGAAGAATAGACTGCACCTTTCCGTTAAACGCCAACAAAGCGGCATTGCATTCGCGCTGCGTGAGTTCTGAATACAACTGCAATATGGTCTGATTGCCGCTTACCGCATAGGAAAACGCATTTGCAATCCAGAACACCTGAGGATGATCATCAAGATAAGCCGTTACTGTCAAACGGATTTGCGCCTCCGTCAGCTTTGCCGGGATGGAAATCTGTCCAACAGGGGCATAACCGCTGGATGTTTTAGTGTTTGCAACCTGATACACACTGTTCCCTATCAACTTATACAGTGTTCTCTCCGGCTCAGAAGTCAGCGATTGGTACCCGCTGTTCTGATTAACCGGTGTATAGTTTTCCGATGATAGAGCAGCTTTCTGTACACTTAGGCGTTTTATTGCCTTCAAATCTTCCGTTTCCGAAATGACCTGAGGCGTTTTTACTTTTGATGCAGATTTAGAAGCAGCAGATTTAGGAGCGGCGGATGAAATAGAAGCCGAACTTGTTAATTGAGACGATTCCGAAGAAACCGCAGATGTTTCTTCTGTTTGAGAATCAGATGAAACAGCAGAAGATATCTGCCCGGCAGAAGACGTATTGTTATTTTGCAAATCAGCATAGCGCCCACAGCCGGTTAGCTGTAAAGAAACGATACATACCATTAAAATTGCCACAATCTTAATATATGTATTGTTACTTTTCATGTTCCCTTCCCATCCTATTTTTTATTTTCTTATAGTAGTATATCACAAAAAAATAAACGATGACGATAAAAACGATATTTTTATGAAAATCTCATTTTCCTATTTCTTTGCGTCTTGACAACCTATGCTATTTCCAATATAATAATGTAGCTGTACAATTTGTAAATTTGCCGAGGTGTAGCGCAGTTGGTAGCGCGCCTGCTTTGGGAGCAGGATGTCGCAGGTTCAAGTCCTGTCACCTCGACCAAGCGAAAACCCGCATGAACACTGGATTAAAAATCGCAAAGATGCAAGTCAGAACAAATGGCCTAAAATTCATAATTCATAATTTTTATGACAACCTATGCTATTTCCAATATAATAATGTAGCTGTACAATTTGTAAATTTGCCGAGGTGTAGCGCAGTTGGTAGCGCGCCTGCTTTGGGAGCAGGATGTCGCAGGTTCAAGTCCTGTCACCTCGACCAAGCGAAAACCCGCATGAACACTGGATTTTTCAGTGATTTATGCGGGTGTTTTTATTGCTTAATTCAACATAAAAGCACGCAAAAAAACGCTAAAAATCGCAAAGATGCAAGTCAGAACAAATGGCCTAAAATTCATAATTCATAATTTTTATGGTGTACCATGCTATACTAATCGTGTTCTTTACATTCTCTTTCAATTTATTACTATTGAGAGTCCTTAAATAGTTGGAAAATAATCCTAAATGATAATTTACTAAGGGACAGAAAATTTTATGTAAATCTTGACAAAAAATATTGACTTTTTATAGTTGGTCTATCTAACGTGTATTCAGTCCAACTTTTTGTCTGCGCCCTCTCCATTTTTTCACCGCTGTTGTAATCAGTCGTAATCATATCCTTCCCATGTTCCAGATGTAACAAAAATTGGAGCAGCTTAATGCTACTCCATCCAGTGTTTCGTGCTTCCATTTTGGGTGATCCCAACTATTGACATAGAGCCTTTTCATTTGAGTGACTTAAACTATTGACATAGAGCCTAAAAAGAGCGCCGTAAAATTTACGGCGCTCTGGCGTCCCCGAGGCGATTTGAACGCCTGGCCTTCCGCTTAGGAGGCGGACGCTCTATCCAGCTGAGCTACGGAGACAGATTTATATATTGTCAAGCAAGGCGCATCATTGCACCATTAGCACACAAATGCTTATCTATTATAAAATAGGTCTGTTGATTTGTCAATGTTTGTTTTGAACGAAAAAGCGCCCCGGTTGTAGGTTTGTCAAACATATTGGACAGTATGGGATTGTAAAAATTCAGAAGGAGATAACCAGTGAAGGGGACGCATCGGCATATTGTTAGAGCGTCGTAAGTAGATGGAAAGTTGGTTTTCAAAGTCCGCTAAGGAATAAAAATGGTGTTTGTTGTAAAAGCGCTTTTGGTCTTCGCGATGGCTGCGTTCCACTTTACCATTGTGCCTGGGCGTATAAGGCCGAATCAGTTTGTGCCGGATATGCAGTTGAGCGGCAGTGGCCTCGAAGAGCGTCAGCAGATGTTTCTTGGAAGGGGAAAAACGGTTGGTAAATTCAAAACCGTTGTCAGTTTGAATGCATTCCACATGAACACCGCGCCGGGCAAACCATTTGACAGCTCGTTTAAGAAAGTCGGCAGAAGAGTAGGTACTCTGTTCAGGGTATGCTGCCAAAAAACGTAGCCTAGAAAATTCATCGATGGCTGTGTACTGAAAAAGCCGAAGCTCAGGGTCGGCAATACAGCGCTTTGGGACTACCTTTACATCGATTTGAATGCGCTCTCCGGGATGCGTCATTTGCTCATATGGCTTTGGCTGATATCTTTTCTTCGGTTTTGCCTCTGGAAAAATCCCCATTCGGCGCATTACACGGAACAGACTTTCCGGACATCGCTTGTATCCGCGCTTTTTTAACCGGGACCATAGTTCAATCATACCGAGTTCTGGGTTCCTGCGCCGCATGTCGCGAATCAGTTTTAACTCGGCAGGTGTATGTTGGTTTGGATGACTGTGTGGCCTTCTAGACCGGCAAGCCAACGATTCTAATGTACCGTCATACCGGGCCATCCAAAAGTAAATAAAGGAACGGCTTTTGTTGTACTTTCTGCTTGCACGACTGACACCGTACTTTTGAGCGTAGATCATTATGGATTGCCTAAACTTCATATCTTGTGTTACACTATTCATGCAGGAATGGACACTTCCTCTCGGTATGATTTGGTTTGGGTAGCTTTATTGTAACCGATGTGTCCATTTCTGTATTTTATTTTTTCTCAACTGTCCAATATGTATTGTAGTCCTACATGTTTTGAACGAAAAAGCGCCCCGGTTCACCGGGGACGCTTAACGTTATTTGAATTAGTCGTTTTGGTCTGTGCGTCTAATTGCATCGGGTGAAAAAATTTTCTTTAGTGTCTCCGGATCGGCAACACCGGTAACCGTCATACCATTGAGATATTGGAAATCCTTCACACTTTGGACGGTAGCTTCCGCATAAAGACCGGTGGGCTTTACAAACATATATCCTAATTCTTCCAGACGTTCCTGGAGTTTGAGAACATCGTCATTCTGCATGCCGCTTCGCAGCGTTTGGTTCAGGTTAATCTCAACCTCCACCTGTGAGGACGAATTAGACGAGGACGACGTTTCAGAAGAAGATGTATCCCCCAACAATTCCGGATGCACTGTCCCTGCCATAAAACTAACGGCACGAATCAACTCATCGCCCTGACAAGTCATAAGCTGAGCATCCATTTCATAGACTCGATCCTCCTGAACCGCTGTCAGCTTGCTGTACTCCTCCGAGGCTTCCAGTTCAGACTGAACACCCTCTGCACAAAATATGTACTGCGGATCAGCCAACAATAAATCGGAGACAGCAATAGTGCCACCCGTTCCTCCGGCGGCGGAGTTTATCAAACCTGCCGCCTCAATCAAACTACCGGCAAGAGTATCTCCGGTCGCAGCGTGGCCATTGGCATCATATAAATACACAGCGGTAACGGGAATTTCACTTTCCGGTACCACGCGCGTGATATCGTCGATGGTCTGCAAAATACCGTCAGCCACATCTTTTCCCTTTTGGTATCCTGTATGTCCTCCTTTGAGAACAGAACCAACATTTGCATAGAGGCGCTCCAACTCTTCTCGGGTGACAGCTGGTTCAAAAGTCAAAACTGTCAAGCCTTGTTCCTGCATGGCAGACTTTTGCTCATCCGTCAAGGAATCAGCAAAAACGACATCGGCCCCTAACTCCCGAATTTTTTGCGCATCATCCGCCGTCACAACGGGCAAGACGGATAAATCGCTCTGAACACAGTCAGCACTTCTGGCTTTTAGGCTTGTTTCATAGCCCAAGGACAAAATGATGGAGGCAATATTCGGCGAAAGCACCGCCACACCGGCGGGTTCTTGCCGGATTACCACATCTCCAATGGAGATGGGATAATCTTTATCCACGGGACCGGATGAAATATCACTTGCCCTGCTGCATCCAAACATAACAGAATACACAAGCATTACAGTCAGGAATACAGTCAACAATCTTTTTCCCATTTCTGGCTCCTTTTCTCGGTCTCGATTTATTCCGTCGCACGGCCGCTGCGAATACGTGCTTCTGCATCGCGTATATACTGCTTTGCACAGCGTGGTGAGCGCCCGCCGCGGCCGATAGCCCAGCGTTCTGCCCCTTCCTCCAGTTCTTTCAAATAGCTGTCAAGGCCCCTCTGCTTTGCCAGCTGACGCACAATTTCTAAATATTCATCTTTGCCCGGCATGGTGAACCGAATAGACAGCCCAAATCGATCTGCTAGGGAAAGACTTTCCTGAATTGTGTCACTCCGGTGGATTTCGTCTCCTTCTCTGTCTGAAAAAGTTTCCCGCAGCAAATGCCTGCGGTTGGAAGTCGCATAAATCAGTGTATTTTTCGGCCTTGCCGCAAGACCGCCTTCCAAAACCGCTTTTAGGGAAGCATATGTTTCATCCTGCTGTGAAAAAGACAGGTCATCTATAAAGATAATAAATTTCATCGGGAGCCCCGCAATTTTGTCTACCAAAATAGGGAAATCCGACAAAGATTCTTTCGGCATTTCGATCATTCTTAAACCGCGGGAATAATACTCGTTTAAAATCGCCTTCACAGTGGAAGATTTCCCCGTGCCCCGGTCTCCATACAGCAAACAGTTATTCGCGGGCAGCCCGTTTAAAAAGGCCAGCGTATTGTCGATTGCAGTCTTGCGCTGCAGTTCATAACCTGTTAGATCGGACAATGTGGTAGGATCCGGGTACTGCACCGGTCGGATTTCTCCGCCGCGCCAAATAAAAGCCCGATACTGTGCATAAATACCACAACCGTTTTTCCGGTAAAACTGAGCGGCCTTGTCTGCCAGCGAATCGACGCTGCCACTGAGCGCAGCAGGCAATTCCCCTGTTTCCCAGCGCGGAAGAGCAAGAACGGATAATTCATCCGCCCAGCCGCTGCCGGCAAGAAGTTCTTCCGGGGTGACGGACGCTGCTTGATAAATCATACTCAAATCGCGCCGAACTGCGTTCATCACAGGCTGAGGAATCACTGCACCACGAGCTGCCGCCAGTGAAAACGCATTCTCATCTAGCAGAACCTCCTGCATTAAGCAACCGCGCAGATCTCCGCTTCCAGCCTGTTCGCACAGCGCCGAAAAAAAGGCCCCCCACGCTTCCAAAAATTCATCTTTCGCGCGGTTTGCCGCCTGCAGCAATCGGCAAAGCGCCCGCGGAACCGGCCGGTTTAGTATGCCACGGTAAACAGAAAGCGAGGCCATGCCCATTGCAAGTTTTTTGATATCTTTCATGCGGACAACTTCCTTTATCAAATTGTAAAATCAGCGTGGGCGCTGTCTGAAAAATCTGCTGAATTTGCATTTATTTTACGCTGTTTTAATGTTGCCTGTCAAGTTTAGAGGCACAAATCGGTTGCGGGAACATCTGAAAAACATTATAATAAAACGGATATCATATTAACTGAAAAGGGGTACAAAATGAAACGCGCGAATCGCCTGTTCCCGGCCTTGCTTTTCGCCGCGGCTGCGCTCTTTCTCAGCAGCTGCTCCCACGCACCAGATGCCGGAGTTTTGCTGAGAGAAGCAAAATCAAACGCAAATTCTATTACGAGCTGCAGTGCCGCAATCAGCCATGAATTGGTTTTCACTTCCGACGGCACCCGGCACAGCTACTCTTCCACGAATCAGATTACCTATTTGGCAGAGCCGTTTGCCTTAAAATCCATTCAAAAAGTTCAAACCGATGGTACAGACACCAGCAATGAGACCTACACGGTGACAGAAGACGGCAAACTCTATTTTTATTGTAAGCTAAACGGCGTATGGCAGAAAACCGACGCGGGGAACATGGATACTTCTCCCGCCGCACAAGTAGATATCCTTCGGGTTTTAAACCGCTCGGAAGAACAGAAATATGTACGGGAAATGACGCTCAATTCGCGCACAGTACATAAAATTGAGCTAAAGCTCAGCAGTGAGGTTCTCCGCAGTACGGTGGAAACGATTGTAACGGCCACCGGCATGTCCGATGATTCCCGCACGGTGGTGCAGACTCTGCTCAACAGTGCGCCGGATTTATACGGTTATTGTTATATTGACACCCAAACCGGCGACTTTGTTCAGATGGAAGCAGATTTAACCGACTCGGTCAATCAGATTTTTCAGAACATCGACGGAAACCATATCGACATTCATGTGAATCAATGCACTATATCGGGCTATATGAAGGACATCGGCACTGCACCATCGGTTACACTTCCGGACGATGCAAAAAATGCCTCCTCTATTCAGGCATACGGCTGACGGTTTAAGTAAAAAGTCTTGACTTTTAGGGCTCTTGTCGGTACAATAATAAAGCGCATTCAGTAAATTTTGTCCTTATCGCGTATGTTGCTCAGCGGCCGGCTTTCATATGTTGGCCGGCCTTTTACAAAAAATTTACTGTTTGTTAATCAGTTGAATATGGCTTAAGCGCCGAATAATCGGCTGACAATGCTTTGGAAGCGTATCGAAGTGGTCATAACGGGCCTGACTCGAAATCAGGTAGACCGCAAGGTCTCGTGGGTTCGAATCCCACCGCTTCCGCCAAACCCCGCACAAACGTAGTGTTTGTGCGGGGTTTTCGTTTGTGTTCAATACCTCTTTTTTCAGGCTCTATGTCAATAGTTGGGGTAACCCAAAATGGAAACACCGGATGGAGCGGCGTTAAGCTGCTCCATTTTCCGTTGAATGATGGAACATGTGAAGAATACGATTGCGGAAGCGACGAAAATTACGATAACCGTAGGCATTGCGTTTGAGTACCTTAATCTTGTTGTTGATAGAGTACAATAAAGTTCGCAATTTCATAAAGGCATAGAAAAGTCATTGGGACTCCGATAAAATGAATGGTGAGAAGACATTCAAAAAAGGAGAGATACCCAATGACTCACAAAAAGGATACCACAGATTTGACAGAATTGCTACTAAAATGTATGGCGCAGCCGGATCCAATGCTGTCAATGCTGGAATGGCTGTGTACCCGTCTAATGGAAGCAGAGGTCTCCGGTATCGTTGGCGCAGAAAAGAATGCACACAATCCGTCCCGCCGTGATTACCGCTGCGGCTATCGGCCACGTCGATTGGATACTCGTATGGGGACGATGTATCTGATGGTACCAAAACTCCGAAATCAGGGCTATATCCCGTTTTTCGTAACAGAACGCAAGCGCAGTGAAGCAGCGCTGATTCAAGTGGTTCAAGAAGCGTTTGTGCAGGGTGTATCTACGCGAAAGATGGAGAAACTAGCTCGCAGTCTTGGAATTGAGAATCTTTCCCGCAGTCAAGTCAGTGAAATGACGAAAGGCCTTAACGAGCAGGTGCAGTACTTCCGCAGCCGGCCTCTGACGGGTCGCTATCCTGTCATTTGGACAGATGCACTGTATGAAAAAATTCGTATGGATGGCCGGGTCGTCAGCATGGCTGTGATGGTAGTTTGCGGCGTCAATGAACAGGGGCATAGGGATATCCTCGCCGTGGAGCCAATGCTCGATGAATCCAAAGAAAGTTATTCTCAATTGTTTCAAAGTCTTCTCGATCGTGGTCTGAAAATACCGCTCCTGGTGATTTCAGACGCAAATAAAGGGCTGATTGCAGCCATCCGTGAGAGTTTTCCGGGAGCTTCCTGGCAACGGTGCAAAGTCCATTTTATGCGAAATATTTTGGCTCATGTACCCCAGAAGGAAAAAGAATCCTTTGCGGCTCAGTTAAAAGAAATTTGGCTGGCACCTTCCGCTAAAATAGCTAGACAACGCGCAGAGCAAATATCAGAACAGTATGGAAAACGCTTTCCAAAAGCAATTGAGCTTCTGCAAGATGGGCTGGAAGATTCTCTAGCCTTCTATGCTTTTCCGGAACTCGATGCTCGCAAAATCTCCTCAACCAATATGCTAGAACGGCTAAACAAGGAAATTCGCCGCAGAACCAGCGTAGTCGGAATATTTCCTAATCCGGATTCCTATCTACGGCTGGTAACAACACATCTGATGGAGTATGCGGAGGACTGGTCTATTTTCAGAGCATACTTAAACCCGAAATCCATTCTTTCACTGTTAAACGTAGCCTAATTCATTTTCCGGAGTCCCGAAATTGCGAACTTGTAGGTTTGTCAAACATATTGGACAGTATGGGATTGTAAAAATTCAGAAGGAGATAACCAGTGAAGGGGACGCATCGGCATATTGTTAGAGCGTCGTAAGTAGATGGAAAGTTGGTTTTCAAAGTCCGCTAAGGAATAAAAATGGTGTTTGTTGTAAAAGCGCTTTTGGTCTTCGCGATGGCTGCGTTCCACTTTACCATTGTGCCTGGGCGTATAAGGCCGAATCAGTTTGTGCCGGATATGCAGTTGAGCGGCAGTGGCCTCGAAGAGCGTCAGCAGATGTTTCTTGGAAGGGGAAAAACGGTTGGTAAATTCAAAACCGTTGTCAGTTTGAATGCATTCCACATGAACACCGCGCCGGGCAAACCATTTGACAGCTCGTTTAAGAAAGTCGGCAGAAGAGTAGGTACTCTGTTCAGGGTATGCTGCCAAAAAACGTAGCCTAGAAAATTCATCGATGGCTGTGTACTGAAAAAGCCGAAGCTCAGGGTCGGCAATACAGCGCTTTGGGACTACCTTTACATCGATTTGAATGCGCTCTCCGGGATGCGTCATTTGCTCATATGGCTTTGGCTGATATCTTTTCTTCGGTTTTGCCTCTGGAAAAATCCCCATTCGGCGCATTACACGGAACAGACTTTCCGGACATCGCTTGTATCCGCGCTTTTTTAACCGGGACCATAGTTCAATCATACCGAGTTCTGGGTTCCTGCGCCGCATGTCGCGAATCAGTTTTAACTCGGCAGGTGTATGTTGGTTTGGATGACTGTGTGGCCTTCTAGACCGGCAAGCCAACGATTCTAATGTACCGTCATACCGGGCCATCCAAAAGTAAATAAAGGAACGGCTTTTGTTGTACTTTCTGCTTGCACGACTGACACCGTACTTTTGAGCGTAGATCATTATGGATTGCCTAAACTTCATATCTTGTGTTACACTATTCATGCAGGAATGGACACTTCCTCTCGGTATGATTTGGTTTGGGTAGCTTTATTGTAACCGATGTGTCCATTTCTGTATTTTATTTTTTCTCAACTGTCCAATATGTATTGTAGTCCTACATTTCCGGAGTCCCGAAATTGCGAACTTCCCTTGACACTAGGGATTAGGATGGGGGGGTGCGGACAAAAAGTTGGACTGAATACACTCAGGAAGGAGATAGAGGATGTATTCAGAGGAACAATATCGCAAAGCCCTGGAGGTTTATGAAGAAACGAAATCGGTAACAAAAACAATAACGATTTTGGGATATCCGGCACGCAGGCAAACGCTATACAATTGGATCAATCGAAAACGAATGTTGCCGGAAGACCGATGCACCTTTTGTGGATATAATACACCGGAGCACCCTCGCCATCCACCTATAGAATTAAAGCTTGAGATTTTACACCGTTGCTTTGAGCTGGGAGAAGATGTACAATTAGTATCAAATGAAGTGGGATATAGCACAGCAAGTATATATAACTGGCGGCGCAAATATATCCAGAAAGGTGCTGCGGCATTAATGAATGCATCCAATGAGCGAGCCAGAGGGAAACTGACGGAAGGAAAAGCTGCATCTTCAGAGGAACTTGATGAACTGAAAGCAAAAATCCAAGATATGCAGTTAGAAATTGACATTCTGAAAAAAACAATTGATGTGCTAAAAAAAGACCCCGGCGTCAACAAGAGTCCCTTGAACAACAGGGAGAAGGCAGTAATTGTTGATGCCTTAAAAGAGAAGTATCCACTGCCTGTATTGATAAAAAAACTCAAACTGGCAAAGAGCAGCTATTACTATCAAAACAAACGGGTCAGTTTTGCAAAGAAGCATAAAGATGATTATCAAGCTATTGCGACCATATTCCACAACAATAAGGAAAGATATGGATATCGTAGAATTAAAATAGTATTGAACCGAGAGGGCTATACCCTATCCGAAAAGGTGATACGTCAAATTATGCGTGAAAATGGCTTGGTTGTGAAAGGCAGAAAAGAGAGGAAATACTGCTCTTACAAAGGAGAAATTAGCCCTGAAGTACCCAATGTGATTCGAAGAAATTTCAGAGCTGACAAGCCAAATCAGAAGTGGTTGACTGATGTGACGGAGTTCTCAATTCCAGCAGGAAAAGTATATTTGTCTCCTATTATTGACTGCTATGATGGTATGCCGGTAGCATGGAACATTAGCTGTAAACCAGACGCACAATTGGTAAACCGTATGCTGGATCGTGCAATTAGTGCACTTCCTCAAGATGCGCATCCGATTATTCATTCAGATCGAGGCTGTCACTATCGATGGCCGGGCTGGATAGATCGAACCCGTAAGGCAGGATTGATCAGATCAATGTCTCAAAAAGGGTGTTCACCGGACAATTCAGCCTGTGAAGGTTTTTTTGGAAGAATGAAGAATGAGATGTTCTACGGCCGTTCTTGGCAAGGTATCACAGTAGAAGATTTTATGCAGCAAATTGAAGCTTATATGGTATGGTATCGGGATACGAGAATCAAAATATCTCTTGGAGGATTGAGTCCAGCAGAATATAGAATCAAAATGGGATTAGCCATATAGTCCAATAAAATGTCCGCAGGCCCCTAGCCAAATCATCTGATATCATATATAATAAAAAGGAAAAGTGAAACCACCAATGAATTGCCCCCAAAGAAACAGGGAATGCTTTTAATGGAAATGCGCTCCAAACATTTAGGGACTATTATTTTTAAGGGGGCTGTTTAATGAGCGCAGAAATCAATAACAGAGAATATCGCCAACAAGTCTTAAAAGAACTGATATCTCAACTGCACGACGGGAAAAGTGTGGAAGAAGTAAAAGACCGGTTTGCCGCTGTCTTTGGCAATGTATCCGCCGAAGAAATTGCACAAGCGGAAGCTGCGCTAATTCAAGGCGGTTTGCCCGTCAGCGAGGTTCAGCGTCTTTGTGACGTTCATTCCGCAGTATTCAGAGGTTCTATTGAAGAAATCCATCAGTCGTCAGACCCATCGAAAATACCAGGACATCCCGCAAATATCATGAACCGCGAAAACAGAGCAATAGAAAATCTGATTCGAAAAATTCGTACGATGCTTACTGCTTCATCACCGGATGATACTGCAGGAGAAGATTTAAAAAATGCTTTTGCCCAACTGTCCGAAATCGACCGGCATTACAGCAAAAAGGAAAATCTGTTTTTCCCCTATCTGGAACAGTACGGCGTTTCCGCACCGCCAAAGGTAATGTGGGGTGTGGATGACGAAATTCGGGATCTGCTCAAAAACCTCCGCCAAGATTTGCAGTCGCAGCCCATCTCACGGGTCAAGACGCAGGCGGAAAATCTCTTTAACAGAATTTCCGAAATGATTTTCAAAGAAGAACAAATCCTGTTGCCCATGCTGCTGGAAAATTTGACGCAGGACGAGTGGAAAACCATCGCCGAAGAGAGCGGAGAGATTGGTTATTGCCTGATTGACAGCATTCCCGATTGGAAACCCGCAAAGTCCGCTGTGCAAAAGGAAGCGGTGAACGCCCCAAAGAGCAAACAAGACGGTGTGATACGGCTTTCAACCGGCATGCTAAAAATAGAAGAACTGGAGCGAATGCTGGACACGCTTCCCATAGACATCACATTTGTGGACAAAGATGATACCGTAAAATATTTCTCACAAGGTGCGGAGCGAGTTTTCCCCCGCACAAAGGTCATCATTGGCCGCAAAGTGTCAAACTGCCACCCGCCGGCAAGTGTTCACATCGTGGAAAAATTGGTAGAAGATTTCCGAGCGGGCCGAAAGGATCATGAGGACTTCTGGATTGATATGGGAGAGAAGTATGTTTTAATCCGTTATTTTGCGGTCCGCAGTCATAGCGGGGAATATCTGGGCGTACTGGAGGTGACACAGAATATCCGGCCAATTCAGGCAATCCGCGGAGAAAAGCGGTTGGTTTCAGATTCAGAAACATCAAAATAAAGGAGGCAATTTTCAATGAACACACAATACTTGAAAAATATCGAACCGGAGCAGGTGCTGGAACTGGCAAAATTGGTAGAATATCAGCAGGGACAGGTCGTCAGCCGAACTTTAGCCCAGAATGAGGCGGTAAGCATCACGCTCTTTTCTTTTGACAAAGGCGAAGAAATCAGCACGCATACTTCCACCGGCGACGCCATACTGACCGTTTTAGAAGGTAATGCACGCATCACATTAGGCGGAAAGCCCTATTCCCTATCACAGGGGCAGACAATTGTCATGCCGGCCGGGATTCCGCATGCGGTTGCGGCAGAAAGCCAATTTAAAATGTTTCTGACCGTTGTCTTCCCTCTGCCAGAAACAAAGCAGGCACCCGTTTAGATTCATACGCACACTTGCATCAGATAACAAAAATGCCTCCTCTCTTACAAAGAGGCGGCATTTTTTTATGCCTGCATGCTAACCTGTTTTAATCCCGCTTTAAGTACATTGTCTGAAGTAGCCGTTTTCCGGATGGTGTTTTGAAAATTTTAGAAAGGACATCGCTGATTGCGGAAACTGTCAAATTGTCTTCATAGGCGTTCACGAGGAAGTCCGCCTCCACTAAAATCTGATGGTCCATATCCTGAATATTATGATAGGTATGGTGATGACCTACCAGCCAGCATACACGGCTGATGACCTCATCCGAATATCCCAAACCCTTTAAAAGTGCCTGTGCAATCGGAGACCCCTCCAACTCTTGATAATTGCCGGCACTGCTGTGGTATTTTTGCTCACTTGCATGAATTCCGATGTCATGCACCAAAGCGGAAAGTTCGATGATTTCCTGCGTATTTTTGTCCACATGCTCCATTTCGGCAATCAGCTTTGCAAACTGATAAACCTTGATAAAATGCTGTATCCTTTTCGGATCTCCTGCTTCATATTCTATCATTTTCATCATAACATTTTGAATACTTGCCATAGCCCGCTTACACCTTCGTTCATCTTGTAACATCCCGCGGCATTGAATGCATCAGCGCCGCTTAGCCGCTGTCATCCGGTTCTGATTGCAAGGTAAATCCAGAATCTTTAATGTACTATCCCGAAATACAGCAAAACAATAATTCCCAAAACAATGCGGTAGTACCCAAATGGTTTAAAATCATTCTTTTTGATATAGCCCATCAAAAAGCGGATGGCAAGAATAGAAACTAGGAATGCCGTTACCATGCCGCAGAGCAGTACTGTGATTTCCGTAGAGGTGTAAACAAGTCCAAATTTGGCCATTTTCAGTAAACTTGCGCCGAGCATGACCGGAATTGCCAGAAAGAATGTAAACTCCGCGGCAATTTCCCGCGATGTACCGATTAAGATAGCCCCCAGAATAGTTGCCCCGGACCGAGATGTTCCGGGAATCAAGGCCAGCACTTGAAAAATACCAATCATCAGCGCAGTGCGGTAACTAAGGGACGAAAAATTGCGGATGGACGGGATTTTGCCGCGATTCCGATTTTCTACCAAAATAAATAGAATTCCATAGAGAATCAGAGTAACGGCGACAGTCTGATAATTGTAAAAAACCGCGTTGATAGGGTCGTCAAACAGTACACCGATAATGCCGGCCGGCACACAGGCAACCAACACTTTCATCCAGAGCGATATCGTGTCCCTTCGCTCCTGCTCCGATTTGCGTTTTGAAAAAGGATTCAATTTATGGAAATACAGCATAATAACTGCCAAAATTGCTCCAAACTGAATCACAACCAAAAACATTTCCTTAAACTGTGCGGACAAATTCAAAGGAATCCAAACATCGGCCAAAATCATATGCCCCGTGCTGCTGATCGGCAGCCATTCTGTTAAGCCCTCAATAATGCCGAACAGAATTGCTTTTAAAATTTCCATAGAGCGCCGTTCTCCTATTCTCTTAGAATTGATTCCGATATTAAGAATACTTTCATTATTTAGAATTTAGACTTCCATTATAATTTTTTCTTTAATAAATTGCAATACAATCAACCAACTAATACGGTCCACAAAGGAAAAATCGGGTTTAATTATTGACATATACCCATTATAGTGTTAAGATTGTAACTGATACAGGGCCTGTAAACGGAAGGATCAATTGAAAAGGCACAGCCGAATGGCTTCAGTTACAAATATCTGTCACACAGTCAGATGTTAACAATAGGAAAAATTGAAAGCATATCCGGATTAACAGCAGTATCAAAAACATGAATCGAGGCGGCAAAGGTATGTCATATGAAACGAACATAAAAAAAGAAGATCATGAAAAAAGCCAGTGTGTTTCCCATCGAGAACGTGCGATGCAGCTGTTTGAGCAGGGATATAATTGCTCGCAGTCTGTCTTTGCAGCTTTTAGCGAAGAACTTGGATTAGATTTTCAAACGGCGTTAAAGCTTGCATCCTCATTCGGCGCAGGGATGGGCCGTCTCCGCGAAGTCTGCGGCGCCGTTACAGGAATGTTTATGGCAGCAGGGCTCAAATATGGATATACGGATCCGAATGCCATGCTGGAAAAAACGAGACATTACCAAAGAATCCAAACTTTGGCAAAGCGATTTGAAAAAGAAAACGGCTCTATCATTTGCAGGGAACTGTTGGGGCTTGATGTAAAATACGACGATCCAAAACCGCAGCCAAGGACAAAAGAATATTATCAAAGCCGCCCCTGCTCCGAATTAGTTGGTGCCGCTGCCCAAATGCTGGACGAGTTGTTTACAGAGGGCTGCGATGAAAACATCGAAACTCACAAAGAAAACTCATAAGAATTCTTTCCCCATCGAAGGGAAAGCTGAATTAGTCGATATCATTTTGAAGGAGTCTGAGAATCATGAAAATTGCAGTAGCATGCGACGGAAATTATGTTTCCGCACATTTCGGTCATTGCCAAGGATTTGAACTTTTTACAGTGGAAGACGGAAAAATAACGGAACATAAGTTTTACCAAAATCCGGGCCACAAACCGGGATTCCTTCCCAATTACCTCAATGATCTGGGAGTAAACACAATCATCACAGGAGGTATTGGTGGGGGTGCAATTGATATTTTTAATGAAAAACAGATTGAAGTGGTATCCGGCGCTTCAGGTGAAGCAGCAGACGTTGTGGAAAAATATCTGAAAGGTGAATTAAAATCCGCAGGGACTGTCTGCCGCGACCATGCGTTTGAAGCCACCTGCGGCAATCATTCTCATCATTGATAATGAACTAGGGAATTTCAGCCACAACACAAAAACAGAGCATATTCGGCGACTTGTCCGTATCAAAGTCTGCGGTATGCTCTGTTTTTATTTTTTCCAAAAATCAATCAAATTGATCCTGCATTGCTTCGTTATCGATGAAATAGTTTTGTTGCCATTGCGATTTCTTCCCGATTAGGAACAATCAGACGGTAAAACGGTGTGTGGGAATATCGGCAGAAAATCACAATGCAGCTGACAGCCTGCGTTGTCATGGAAATGGAAGTTGCCAATGCAATGCCATTTGCGCCCATGAAAGGAAGCAATATTAAGCTCGAAACAATATTACAGGCGATGCCGAGTGCGGTGGAAATGATATTGAGCTCCGGCCTGCCGTAGCCGGCAATCGAATTTCCCAGTACTTTTGAGTAGGAGATAAACACAGAGCCAATCATCAGGTAGGGCAGCGGCCCGAGCGCTCCCACATACATCGGAAAGATAATCGGCACCAGCAGTTTGGCAAGCCAATACATCGCAATGGCAGCCACCGTGGTAAGATAGGCGACCACTTTCGAGGAAAGCACAGTAAGGCGAACCTTGTCCTTTTTTTCCGTCAGTCCCGCGATGCGGCTCAAAATAACTTGACTGACGGCGTCCGGCAGCACCCAAACCTGCTGCATCATGGTAACCGCAGTGTTGTAAATGCTGTAATTTGCAATGGAATAAACCCCTTGAACAATATAACTTCCCAAATACGAGTTTAAATAGGTAAGCACATTGCTCACATGGGATTTCAAGCTGTAACTGACCATTTCACTGACCGCGACCGGCCGGTCATTTTCCGGTGCAGGTTTCGGCTTTGGCCCATTCCAACGAATCACACCGTACAGTGCAAATAAGGTCATACCACATGAGATACAGACAGCTCCCCACACCCAAACGTAGGCATTCGGCCGAAAAAAAATCAGCAGGGCAAGGGCCGTCATGAAGATCCGTTGAAACAGATTCACCAAATTGTAGGATTTGAATTTATTTTCTCCGCGCAAAATTGCCATGCAGATGTTAAATAAAAATGACAGTACTCCATACAGCACAATCGCAGCGAGAAACGCCGCCGGCGTTTGCCTGAAAAACGAACTGCCGCGCAGGAAAAACATCAAACCAATGCCAACTACCGCAATCAAGGCTGTAATGCCGGCACTCAGGCGCTTAATCGCATGTTCCGCATTCTGAATGGAATTTCGTGCGACAAAATAAATCACCGCAGAAGCAGCGCTGAGGCCGAGAATAGTGTACAGTCCACCGCCCCATAGCTGCAGCTGCGAAAAATATCCCCGAATCTCGGGTTCAACCCGTGTTAAAACAATTAACGATGCAAATAATCCCAGCGCGGAATTAAATAAATTGGTACTGAATGTGCTGATGGAATCCCGCACCACCGCGCTGCGGATCTTTTTTGTTCTTCCCTTTTTCATTCAGATGAACTCCATCCTTTTTATTCCTTTGGCATGGAGTCATTATAGCATTATCGCAAGGGAAGCACAATGAATTTTTTTTATTCGTTTCCTGTTGTCTGTGGAAAACTGCGTGCAAGTGCTTTACGAACAGCAAAATACAGAGGGATCGCAATGACATCGGCAAGAACAGCGTTGGTCAGCGTAGCTCCAAGCTTTGTCAATAATACAATTTGAATTGTCTGCTCCGCAGAGCCGAGCAAAACCGCTTTGAGGGCGGAATAAGCCATATATAAGGCAGAGTACGACAGCGAACCGGTAACTGCCCCGACAATCACACGGGAAAGTTTTTTTCTGCCTTCCGCTCCATGCCAGACAATCAAGCCGCAAATCCACGCCATGGCAAATTTTGTGACCAATGTGACCGGTGCGCTCGAGGCCCAACCGCCTACTAAATCAAACAGCGCAGAACCGATGCCCGCAGCAAGTCCGCCATACAGCGGCCCCAGAAGCAGTCCGGACAAAATGCAAAACACATTTGCAAAACCTACCATGGTTTTATCTTCACCGATTGGAATCTGCACTTTAAAAAACATGGTGGCTACGAAAACAAGCGCAGCCATCAGTCCCGTCAGTGCCAAATTCACTGTTGGATTCTTACTTCTCATCAAAAATTTACCCCTTCCATCACGAAAGTTTTACCATAGCGGCAAAACTGTCTTTCAGTTTTAAACGATCAAACGCACGCCCAAGCACCAGATAAATAACGGCACTGGCCGTTGCCTGAACCAGATTGCCCGGAATTTCCGCAACCGGTGCCGCAAAACTGCCAAGCAGAAAAACTTCCGTCAGATAATATCCCGCAACGCAAATCACACCGGCTGCCGCACAGGCAATCAAGTTGCGTTTGGTTATCACCGTTTTTGCGGCAGATGTAAAACACAGCGCCATAGCCGATTTAATCACAAGCGTGGGCAAAACAAAAACGATACTTCCGCTCATAGCATCGGAAAGTGCTTCACCAATACCGCCTGCGGCCACCCCATAAGGAGCGGGCAAAATGCTAGCCGCAAGATATAAAAATGCATCGCCAAGATGAATATAGCCGCCCGTTGCCGGGGTAGGTATATGGAACAAATACGCCGTCACAACAAAAATCAGCGCGGCAAACAGTGCCGTAAAAACAATCAATCCTGTTCCAGTCAGTTTTTTCATATTTTCACCTCCGTAGGATTGAATTGCAAAATCAATGTTGTTATAATAATAGCCAATCACTGTTATGATTGAAATATACAGTTTAAAAAAATATTAGCAGTACAGTTGGCGATTTTTATGACGTATGATTTTTTGCAACTAAACCGTGATTCGGATATTCCGCTGTACCAACAGCTTTATTCTTCCATCCGTCGAGCAGTGGAATCCGGTCACTTAAAAGCAGGTGAACGTCTGCCTTCCATCCGCGCACTGGCGGACGGACTCCATATCAGCTGCACAACCGTTGAAAGCGCTTATCAGCAGCTCAGCGTAGAGGGTTATATTCGGGCTCGTCCGCAGCGGGGATACTTTGTATTGGAAGCACGCAGGCCCGAATTGGTTCGACCCGCTGCACCCACGGATTTCTCCCACCCAAAAGGGCCTCCGTTTCGCTACAATTTTGGCAGCGACTGCGTGGACAGCCAAAATATGGACTTAAAATTGTGGCGCAGACAAATTCGCGATGTGCTCAACCGGCAGGAAATTATTGCTTCCTATGGGGAGCATCAGGGAGAATATGCTTTACGGGAAGCGCTTTCCTCGTACAGCTACGGCGCACGCGGCGTTCTTGCTTCGCCAAACCAGATTGTCATCGGCGCAGGCACGCAGCCGCTGCTTTCTTTGCTCTGCGGTCTGCTCAACGACGGGGACAAAACCGTAGCCATGGAAGAACCCGGTTTTCCGCAGGCGGAACAAATTTTTAAAGACTGCGGGTTTTCAGTTATCAAACTGCCGGGAGATGAGGACGGACCGGTCATGCAGGCACTGCGGGACAGCGGAGCTAAACTTGCATTCATCAGTCCTTCCAATCGGGTTCGCACCGGAATGAGCCTGCCCATCAGCCGTCGGATGGAGCTGCTCCGCTGGGCATGGGAAAGCGGCGGCATTATCATAGAGGATGACCACAATGGAGAGCTGCGCTACCGCGCAAGGCCGATTCCCGCCCTGCAGGGCATGGGTGCGGGACGCAGCGTTGTCTATATCGGTTCGTTTTCCAAACTGCTGCTCCCATCGGTGCGCATCGGTTACATGGCACTGACGCCGACACTGCTGGAAAAATACTTAGAAAGAGCTGCAAACTACAACCAGACCGCTTCCAAAATCGAGCAGTTAGCTCTTGCCAATTATATTAAAAGCGGTCAGATGGAACGGCATTTAAGGCGGCTGAGAAAACTTTACGGTGCCAAATGCGAAACTTTGACCCGCACACTAAAACGGGCCTTCGGCAGCCGGATTGATATTCTGCTGCAGGAAACTCCGCTGAGTATGATTCTTACTGTCCACACCGAAGCAGATACACACACGCTTTACACGCTTGCACTAAAGCAAGGGGTGCGCGTCGGAATCACATCGGACGGCAAAAAGATACTGCTTGGGTTTGCCGGCATCGGATTCGAACAAATTGAGCCTGCCGTTCAATGTTTAAAAACTGCTTGGGAAAGCGTTTTAAAATAATCTTAAGAGGAGAGAAAATATAAATGAAAGCTTATGAAAGATTGATTCGCTATGCATCGTTCGACACTACCTCTAACGAAGACAGCACAAGCTGCCCAAGCACACCGGGACAGCTCCGATTGGCAGATGCGCTGGCGGAGGAAATGAAATCCCTCGGTTTTTCGGACGTGCGTCGGGATGAATTCGGCTATGTATACGGTACACTGCCCGCAAACTGCGATGCTCAAACCCCGGTTATCGGATTAATCGCCCATATGGACACCTCCGACGCGGCATCCGGTGCAAACATCAAACCGCGCATCGTCAAAGACTATGACGGCGGGGACATTGTGCTCAATGAAGAAAAGAATATTGTTATGCGTGTGGAAGATTACCCAAATCTTAGCAATTACGTTGGGGATGACCTGATTGTCACAGACGGAACCACTCTGCTCGGTGCGGACGATAAGGCCGGCATCGCGGAAATTCTGACCGTCGTGGAAGAACTAAACCGCCGCGGAATTGAACACGGAAAAATCGCCGTGGCATTTACTCCCGACGAGGAAGTAGGCCGCGGTGCGGACCGATTCGATGTAAAAGGATTCGGCGCAGATTTTGGCTATACCGTGGACGGCGGAACATTAGGCGAACTGGAATATGAAAATTTTAACGCTGCCTCAGCTGTCATCAATATTCACGGTGTGAGTGCACATCCCGGCGACGCTAAAAACCGCATGAAAAATGCCGCCCAGTTGGCGGTGGAGTTCCATTCCATGCTGCCGGCGGCGGAAACACCGGAGCATACGGAAGGTTATGAGGGGTTTTACCATCTGACTCGCATTGCCGGAGATGCGGAAAATGCACAATTGCGCTACATCATCCGCGACCACGACCGCGAAAAATTTGAAGCGCGCAAAACAACCATTCAAAGAATCACAAAATACCTCAATGATAAATACGGTGCAGGAACATTTGAATTGGATTTAAAGGATTCCTATTATAATATGAAAGAGAAGATTGAAGAACACCCTGAAATTGTCGCGCGTGCTGAGCAGGCAATGAAAGAAGCCGGAATAACCCCGCGCGCCGTTCCAATCCGAGGAGGCACTGATGGCGCTAGGCTTTCGTTTATGGGTCTGCCCTGCCCAAACCTTCCCACAGGCGGGCAAAATTTCCACAGCAGATTTGAATTTATTTCCGTGCAGGCAATGGACAAGATGGTGGAAGTTTTATTGAACCTAGTCAAAGTTCCTGACAGTAAATCATAATTCCACACAAATTTCCGTTCAATCCCCAAAACGTGCAATTTGATATCGCGTTTTATGCAAAAATATGGTATGATAACTTGGTAAAGAGATAAAGGGATTCATCCGCGCGGTGCCACTGCATGGGGCATCCGTTAGAATTGAATCACCATGTGTTCTATGTTATAATATTTTTTAAAAAAATTGCAGATAAAGGGGATTAACGGAACATGAACCTAAGCAACCAGTACCGCACGCATTTTTGCGGCGAAGTCAGCGAAAAGGACATCGGGAGGGAGATCCGCGTTGCGGGATGGGTGGAAAATATCCGGGACCACGGCGGCATTAAATTCCTGGATATCAGGGATCATTCCGGTGTGGTCCAGATTGTTGTTTACGATGATGCGCTTTTGGAAGATGTCAGCCGTGAATGCAGCTTAACTGCATCCGGGACTGTGGTTTTGCGCGATAAGGAAACCGTAAACCCGAAAATCCCGACCGGCACGGTGGAGGTTAAGGTAGAAAAGCTCACTGTGCTTGGCAAAGTTCTTCAGAATCTTCCTTTTGAGGTACCGCTCTCTCGAGAGACAAAAGAAGAGGTACGCTTAAAATATCGATATCTCGATCTGCGAAACCCCAAAGTCCATCAAAATATCGTTCTGCGCTCGCAGGTCATCTCTTTCCTGCGGCAAAAGATGACGGAACTCGGCTTTTTGGAAATTCAAACGCCCATTCTCTCCGCCTCCTCTCCGGAAGGTGCGCGGGATTATTTAATTCCAAGCCGCCGGCATCCGGGCAAGTTTTACGCGCTGCCGCAGGCTCCGCAGTTGTTCAAACAGCTTTTAATGGTCTCCGGGTTCGACCGATATTTTCAAATAGCCCCGTGTTTCCGCGATGAGGACGCGCGTGCCGACCGCTCGCCGGGCGAATTTTATCAGTTGGATTTTGAAATGGCGTTTGCTACACAGGAAGATGTTTTCAAAGTTGCCGAAGAAGTAATCGGCGAAACATTCTCCCGTTTTTCCGATAAGGCTGTGACAAAGGCTCCGTTTCCGCGCATCCCCTATGCTGAATCCATGCTGAAATACGGGACGGATAAACCGGATTTGCGCAATCCGCTTGTCATCCTCGACATTACCGATATATTCGAGAATACCACATTTGTGCCGTTTAAAAACAAAATTGTCCGCGCCATCAGCGTTCCGAATTGCGCCAACCAGCCAAGAAGCTTTTTTGAAAACATGCTGAAATTCGCTGAAAGCATCGGCATGAAAGGCTTAGGCTATATTAAGGTTACAGAAGACGGAACATATCAAGGACCTATCAACAAATATCTGCCGGATGATAAACGCGATGAACTGACCCGGCGGGCTGATATGAAACCCGGCACAGTTGTATTTTTCATTGCAGATGAGCCCGACATTGTAGCAGAATTAGCCGGGCAAATCCGAACAGAACTTGCCCGCCGTTTAGGGCTCATTGACGAAAATCGTTTTGAATTTTGCTTTGTTGTGGATTTCCCGATGTTTGAACTGGACCCCGAAACCGGCGACCCGGTTTTCACACATAATCCTTTCTCCATGCCGCAGGGCGGGATGGACGCACTTTTAAATAAAAAACCTGAGGAAGTCCTTGCTTATCAATATGATATTGTGTGCAACGGTGTGGAACTTTCTTCCGGTGCAGTGCGCAACCACCGCATTGATATTATGAAAAAGGCCTTTGAAATAGCGGGATATACGGAGGAAGACCTGAAAAACAAATTTACTTCTCTCTACCACGCATTTCAGTTTGGCGCTCCTCCGCACGCCGGAATGGCACCCGGCATTGACCGCATGCTGATGCTTTTAACCGGTGAGGAAAATATCCGCGAAGTGATTGCATTCCCGATGAATTCCAACGCGCAGGACGTCATGATGGGCGCACCAAACGAGGTTACGGAGCAGCAACTGCGTGAAGTGCACATCCGGCTGAGAAAGTAATCCGAAAGGAGTTTTGAGATGGTCACCCACGAGGAAATTCTGAAAATCGCGCAGCTTGCAAAGCTTTCCGTCGAACCGGAAGAGCTTGACAGTCTGACGCGGGATATGAACAACATCATTGAGTTTGCAAACACAATCAATTCTGTTTCCGCCGACACGGCAGATTTTGACAACAGCTATAATCTTTCCAACGTCTTTCGTGAAGATACAGTTGTCCCCTCTTTCGATCGGGAGGAAATTTTGAAAAACGCGCCAAGCCAAGAAGATGGTTATTTCCTTGTCCGGCGGCGCATGTAGGAGGACCTGATGGAACACTACGGATTAATTGCTAAAATAGGAAAACTTCTGCGTTCCGGAGAAATCAGCTGCACGGAGCTGACAAAAAAATATCTGGAGGCTGCCGAAAAAGAGAATAAACGTCTGAACGCATATGTAAAACTTACACCGGAAACAGCACTGAAAACAGCGGCGGAAGTCGACCGCAAGCTTGCAGCGGGGGAAGAGCTCTCCCCGCTTGCTGGAATTCCCATGACGCTGAAAGATAACATCTCCACTAATGGAATTGAAACTACTTGCTGCTCAAAGATTTTGCAGGGATACACCCCTATCTATGACGCAACTGTCTGGGATATCTTAAAAAAGCAGGATGCGGTGCTTTTGGGCAAAGCCAATATGGACGAGTTTGCCATGGGTTCTTCCTGTGAAACCTCCTGCTTTGGCGGGGCAAAAAATCCCCACAATACCGAGCGTGTGGCAGGCGGCAGCAGCGGCGGAACCGCGGCAGCAGTCGCCGGAAATTTAGCGGCGTTCGGCCTTGGCTCCGATACCGGCGGATCCATTCGTCAGCCAGCTAGTTTTTGCGGCGTTGTCGGCTTTAAGCCAACCTATGGTGCTGTTTCACGCTACGGTCTGATTGCCTACGCCTCCAGTTTTGACCAAATCGGACCGATTGCACAAAGCGTGGAGGACGCCGCGCTGGTGTATGACGCAATTGCAAAATACGACCCAATGGATTCAACAAGCAGCACCCAAGCACAGCCCGCTTCTCCCTCTCTGGGCAAAGATATTCGGGGCTTAAAAATCGGTGTTCCGAAAGAATATTACGACGGCATCCGCGAAGATGTAAAATCCGCCCTGCAAAACGCGCTCAAAGTCTATGAATCTCTTGGAGCGGAAATTGTGGAACTGTCCATGCCGTCGCTTAAATACAGCCTGCCCGTTTATTATATTCTCGCCTGTGCGGAGGCCTCCTCCAATCTGGGGCGCTATGATGGTATTCGGTACGGCTACCGCACGGAGCATTACAATAACCGTGACGAGATGATTTGCAAAACCAGGAGCGAGGGATTCGGCACTGAGGTAAAGCGCCGCATTCTGCTCGGCACTTATGTGTTAAGCGCCGGATATTATGATGCGTTCTACAAAAAAGCACAGAACCTCCGCGGAACGATTGTCAAAGCATTCGAAGACGCTTTTGCTCACTGCGATGTCATCGCCGCCCCGACCGTTCCGATGACGGCGTTTCCGTTAAATTTCACCGCACAGGATGCCGTTGAAACCTATTTGACCGATATCTGCACCGTTCCGGTCAATATTGCCGGTCTGCCGGCTCTTAGCATCCCATGCGGTTTCGGTGAAGACTCCATGCCCGTTGGGCTGCAGCTCATCGGAGCCCGATTCTCCGAACCGAAGCTGCTCAATGCCGCGTTCCAGTATGAACAGGCGGCGAGAAAGGATGTTTTCCGCGCTGTGGAAACGGGGGTTGTGCTATGAATTACGAATTAGTCTGCGGACTGGAAACTCATGTGGAACTTGCAACAAAGACGAAAATTTTCTGCTCCTGCTCCACTGAATTCGGTGGGGAACCAAATACGCATTGCTGTCCTATCTGCATCGGACTGCCCGGCACGCTGCCTAAACTCAACAAGGCCGTAGTGGAATACGCCGTGATGGCAGGCCTTGCCACAAACTGTGAAATCAGCCCGATTTCCAAAATGGACCGCAAGAATTATGTGTATCCTGATTTGCCGAAAGCCTATCAGATTTCTCAATACGATATGCCGCTGTGCAAAAACGGCTGGATTGATCTTTCGAATGGCCGCCGGGTACGCATCAACCGAATTCATATTGAGGAAGACGCCGGCAAACTGGTACACGAGCGCGGCAATACTTTTGTCGACTACAACCGCAGCGGTGTGCCGCTGATTGAAATCGTAACGGAGCCGGATCTGCACAGCGTGGAAGAAGTGCAGGAATATGTAGAAAAGCTGCAGATGATTTTAAGGTATATCGGCGTTTCCGACTGCAAAATGCAGGAAGGCTCCCTGCGCTGCGATGTAAACGTCTCCGTGCGTCCCGCCGGACAAGAAACATTCGGCACCCGTACGGAAATTAAAAATATGAACTCCTTTGCCCATATGGTAAAAGCAATTTCCTATGAATTTGACCGCCAAACCGACTTGTTGATGAGCGGAGAAGAAGTGGTGCAGGAAACCCGCCGCTATGATGAATCAACCGGATGTACGGAGAGTATGCGCGGCAAAGAAGACGCGCATGACTATCGTTATTTCCGCGAACCGGACCTTGTCACCATCCGCGTAACGGATGAAATGAAAGAATCCATCCGTGCAAAAATGCCGGAAAATCCGCAGGAACGCCTGACCCGCTTTGTCTCGGAATACGACTTGCCGGAGGCAGACGCCCGACTCTTAATTGAACACCGGCGCATTGCCGATTATTTTGAATCGGCGGCAAAAGGACTGAAAAAGCCCCGCACAGCTGCTAACTGTATTCTGGGGCAAATGTTCGCCCGTCTCGGCAGTGAAGCAGAAAAGGAAGAATTCAATGTTGCGGTGACCCCGGAGCAGTTAAAGGAGCTTCTCCTGCTGCTGGAATCGGGTAAAATCCGCATGAACCTCGTAAAATCCACCCTAGAAAAAATGCTGGATACCGGAAAACCGGCAACTGATTTTCTAAGCAAAGAGGATTTAGCCGGGATGAGCGCAGAGGACTTAAAAGCCGTGTGCGAAAAAGCAATTGCCGAAAACGAGGCTGCGGCTGCCGATTACAAGGCCGGAAAAGAAAAGGCGCTGAAAGCAATTCTCGGTGCCGTGATGAAAGCGACAAGAGGTCGCGCAAATCCTCAGGAAGCACAGAAACTTCTGACGGAACTCTTGAAACAATAATACGTTCCCGTATATTGTAACTTTTATAAAATAGTTTTTTATCACAACGCTATAAAGACGTTGCAACAGCCCGAAATCCGATATTCATGCGGTTTTCGGGCTGATTTTTATCAGTCTATCCATTTTCAAATGCCCTCACTTTGTTAAAAAATGCGGTCAATATCTGTTTTACACATGGGCAGATGTAAATTCTTCCTGTGGCGAAAATTTGCCACCGCCTTGCGGCTATGAACTGTAAAGCTCAGTATAAAACCGTTTGGCTGTACAAACATTGGATATCTGATGTTTACCCGTATGTATCATGCTGTTGGGGGTTACAATGATAGCAATGTGTATTTTAAGTTGTTAGATGTCCGCCATGAGGCTTTACAACGGAGGAAATATCAATGCTTTTATATGCGATCTTGTCTATTACGCTTGCACTTATTTTTTATTCTGTTGGAGTGTGGGGCGAAAAAATACAGGGGACTTTAAAAAAATGGCATGTGAATGTGTTTTGGATTGGTTTCATTTTCGACACGCTTGGAACAACACTGATGGGAAAGCTTGCAAATGGTAGTTTTACATTTAATTTTCATGGAGTAACGGGATTGATTGCAATTATTCTCATGCTTTTTCACGCAGTATGGGCCTCGGTTGTGTACATGAAAAACAATTCGGAACAAAAAGAGAATTTTCATAAATTCAGTCTGTTGGTATGGTGTGTTTGGCTGATTCCCTATCTTTCCGGTGCGATATTTGGCATGGCAGGACAATAAACCGGCTTTTTGTGATAAGATAAAATCAGAAAAACTACATTTCTAAGTTTTGGAGGCCATCAAGTGAAAATACTGCTCATGTCCATCGGTACACGCGGCGACTGCGAACCTTTTTTAGGAGTAGGAGAAATGCTGCGTAAATACGGTGAAAACGTTATCTGCGCCTTTCCGGAACAATACCGCGGTTTGGCTGAAGAATCGGGATTCCCTTTTTATTCACTGGGTTCGGAGTTTCTCTCCTTGCTCAACAGCGACGCCGGCCTCAAGGTTATGAGCGGCGGCAGCGGCAGACTGCAGAAAATCGCCACCACGCTGAAACTTGCTAAACAATCAATGCCCATTCAAAAGCATTTAATCGACCGGCAGCATGAAATCATTCAAAAAATCAATCCGGACTGCGTTGTATATCATCCAAAAGCGACATACCCTCTGCCTTGGGGGCTGAAAACAGGCCGCAAAACCGTCATATTGGCAACTGTGCCCTGTATGATTCACACAGTTAAAGACCGGCCCACCGTTGGCATCAACAAAAACCTTGGCAGGCGAATCAATCCGCTCACATACAAATTAACCAACTTCGCCACCGCTTCGGCTATTATGATGGCGGTAAAGAAGTTCTTCCCCGGTGAATTTACCTTGGGACAAATCCGGCGGGAAATGCTGAAAACAAAAATTTTCTATACGGTTTCTCCCACCATCTTTCCGCGCCCCATCTACTGGGGTAAAAATACAATGGTTGCAGGATTTTGGGAACGCAACAAGACCGTAAACTGGTCTCCCGATGCGGAATTGATAAACTTTATCCATCAGCACAAAAAGATTCTGTTCATCACATTCGGCAGCATGGTAAACACCGATCCAGCCGGCAAAACCAAATTATTTTTGGATGTACTCAGTGAGTGTAAAATTCCGACAATCATTAATATTTCCGGTGGCGGGCTTATGGAGCCGGACAACTATGACAGAAGTTTAATAAAATTTATTTCATCGGTGCCGTACGACTGGATTTTTCCGAAAATGTACGCAGTCATTCACCACGGCGGCGCAGGAACCACACATTCCGCGCTGAAAGCCGGGTGCGCCACAATGGCGATTCCGCACACCATGGACCAACCCATGTGGAATGATTTTATCCACGCCTTGGGCGCGGGGCCGAAGGGTATGTCCGTTAACAAACTTTGTAAAGATAATCTGAAGAGAAAAATTCTAGACCTTTACAACAATCCCTCCTACAAAGCTTGTGCCGAACGGATTGCACAGCAGATGCATCATGAGAATCACGCGGAAGAATTATATAAATTTATTACTGGCTAATGTGCTGATATGATTGCGAGGTTGTTCCATTTCTCATGTCATGAAAAATATCACGGTGGGAAATGGTACAATCTCTCTTTTTTGAAACAGTTATTGACATATGCCCGTAATCGTACTAAAATATAACCTGTGATTTTGATTTAAGGAATTGTAACATGTGGCTAATTTTCGCTCTTCTAACAACTCTTTCATGGGCTTTTGCAGACTTATTCTACAAAAAAGGCGCGGTAGCAAATGATAAAGTCAGCCATATCAAAACCGTCATTATGGTCGGTTTGGTGATGGGTATCCATGGCTTGTGCTACATGCTGATAAACAAGATTGCGTTTTCACCAATTTATCTTGTAACTTATTTCCCTGTTTCGTTTCTGTATATTTTATCCATGACAATTGGGTATTTTGGCCTAAGATACATCGAGTTATCAATATCGTCCCCCGTTCAGAATTCTTCCGGAGCGGTTACCTCGATTTTAATCTTTATCTTTTTTTCACACACGCTCAGTTTTTTGGAAACAGGAGCAATTATTATCATCACTTTCGGAATCGTTGCACTTGCGGCGTTAGAAAAGCAAGATGATAAATCTGTGCCTATAAACGAGGACAGCGCCAAATATCGAACAGGATTCTTGGCGATTACTTTCCCGATTCTATATTGCATTATCGATGGGTTAGGCACTTTTGCGGACGCCATTTATTTAGATGAATTATCGCTGATTGGTGAAGATGAAGCTCTTTTAGCTTATGAATTTACATTTTTCATTTGCGCCGTAATTGCCTATATCATTTTGAAAATACAGAAACAGCCATTTTCCTTGCATGAAGAAAAAGATAGAGGCGCTGCCGCAATTTTTGAGACCGCCGGTCAATTTTTTTATGTTTTTGCAATGGCCAAAAACGCAATTATTGTAGCGCCGCTTGTTGCTTCATACAGCGTCTTTTCCGTACTTCTGTCCCGAATATTCCTGCGAGAAAGACTCTCCCACAAACAATACTTAATTGTCACGGCAGTAATGGCAGGTATCGCGTTGTTAGCTTTATCCGAAGTTATTTAGATTCCCATAAACATATTTTGTCAAATAGCATTGTCAATCAGGGATGATTTCCCAGTTGATAAATAAAAAAATATTTTTAAACGGCAAATTTAAAACGGCTTTGTAAAGTAAACATGAAAGATTAAGAAGGGAAATCAGCCAATTGCTTCAAGCGACGAGGAAAAGCTTGCGTTTGCTTCTGGCAGAAAGGTTTAGGCCCGCAACTTGTGCCGGGGTCAGACCGTCAAGAGCGGAATGAGGGCGGACAAAATTGTAAAAGAAGAGAAAAACCGCGATAAGATTGTTGGCGGAATCGAACGAGGCAAATCCCTGTTTGGTTTTGTACCACGCCTTGAATTGCTTGTTAAAGCATTCGATCAGGTTGTTGGTAATATCATCGCTGAAGCTCTGGACCCGGATATGTTTCACGCCAAGCACTGCTTTTACAGGAACTTTGTAAGCACTGTAGCGGTCGGTGACGATGGCTCCGGGTTTACCGAGATGTTTAACGGAATTAAGTAAGGAAAACGCCTGAGGGCTGTCCCTGTGCCTGGAAAGGTGGAAGCTGAGAACAAAGCGGGTTTCGCTGTCCACAATTAACCAGAGGTAATACTTCATGCCTCGGATTTTTACTACAGTTTCGTCCGCGTGCCATTCGTCGGAGTTGAAATTGAGCGTTGGCATCAGTTCAAGCGCGATGTTTTGAAACAAAGGCGCGAATTTCGTACACCAGTTACTGATAGTAGTGTGGGAAACCTGAATATTCATGACAGTACGCAGAATCAAAGCAATATTACGGAAAGAGTTTTTTCCCAGATAAAACATCGACAGTGCCGTCAGGATAACATGCACTGGATAACGCATCCGCTTGAAATCTGTTTTCCCGGACAGCTTCGACATGGAAGGTGCCGTAACGGCAGCCGGTTTCGGCACAAAAATGGAATGGCCGCACTTCTTGTCGCAGCATTGGTAGTTTGAGTAGTATTTGTGGTCATGGTGAAGGAACATGGCTTTTCCGCAGACAGGGCAAGTCGGATAAGGACGCACGCGCGGCCTTCCGGGTTTGTCAGCCGCATGGGCATCCGGCGCAAATTGATGCCCGCATACACGGCAAAGATATTTCTGGTTTCCATATTTATCTTTGCCATAACGATAAAAGTTTTGATGGTTGTTGCATTTCGGACAGCAAATCTGGTATGATTTTGTCATGAGGACTCGTCTCCTTTCGGGAGTACATTGTTTTGTGTCAAAACCATTGTACCAGAAGGGCTGACGAGTCCTCAACTTTCATTTAACTTTACAATACGTTTAAAACCATTAGGAGGTTTTTCATGAATACAACAAATGAAAAAAAACAGGCGAAATTAAAATCTTGCTTGCAGCCCACTCCAAAAGTTCTGGTATCCTGCCGAGGAATAAATGGTGAAGACAATGTACTTGCTGTGGCATACTGCGGTAATTGCAGCTATGACCCTCCCATGGTCATGGTAGGGATTGTGCCATCAAGGTATTCTTACAAATTGATTAAGGAATCCGGATGTTTTGTAGTAAATCTTGTAGATGAAAGTTATAAGGAAACCTTTGAATATCTTGGTAAGCACAGCAAACGGGATGGGGATAAGCTGGCTGCAATGAACGTAAAACTGCTCGATGGCGAAAAAGTAAACGCTCCCATCCTGCCCGATTGTCCTGTGAATATCGAATGTACTGTTGTGGATTCAATCATGACGGGTTCCCATGAGATGTTCATTGGGAAGGTTGAATGTGTCCATGCCAATGCGGATATCACGGACGATGAAGGCAACATTGATTTTTCCCGGATTAAATTTCTTTGATGGCGGCGCAGAAATTTAAATACCACTTTGATGAAAATTATAAAAAAGAGAAGAGGGTCAATCATGAAAGTAGCCGTACCCGTTGAAAGTAAATCTTTAGATATTTCGATTTTCCCCTCGTTCGGCCGCACTGCATTTTTTGTGCTGTATGATACACAAACCGACTGCCATGAATTTTTGGACAACTCCGCCGCGGCAAGCCAAGGCGGTGCAGGAATCAAGGCAGCTCAAATGCTGGTGGATCACGGCACACAAGCGATTATCACCCATCGCTGCGGAAACAATGCAGCGCAGGTTCTAAATGCCGCAAAAATCAAAATGTATCAAGCCCAAAATGGGAGTGTTGCTGAAAATATTGATATGCTCAAAAAGGGCACACTTCCGTTACTTTCCGAAATTCATCCGGGATTTCATAATCACGGAGGAGGCAAATCATGAAGATTGCTGTGCTCAGTGGCAAAGGCGGAGCCGGAAAAACGTTTGTGTCGGTCAATCTTGCCTGCGCTGCGGAGCAAGCGGCATATGTGGATTGTGATGTAGAAGAACCTAATGGGCATCTATTTTTAAAGCCAAAAATCACTCAAAAGCAGTCTGTTACTGTTACGATTCCGGAAGTAGATATGGGCAAATGCAACGGCTGCCGAAAATGTGTTGATTTCTGTAAATACAATGCATTAGCTCTGCTAAAAGATCAGTTGATGATTTTTGATGAGGTCTGCCATTGGTGCGGAGGCTGCATCCTTTTTTGCCCCAAAGAAGCACTGCGTGAGAAGCAGCGGGAAATCGGAACGGTTGAGGTGGGAGTTTCGGAAAACGTCACCGTCCTCAGCGGCCGCTTAAATACCGGCGAAGTCTCCGGAGTTCCGGTTATAAAAGAACTGATGAAAAAACTGCCGGAACAAAATGTAACCGTGATTGACTGTCCTCCCGGCAGTGCATGTACTGTGATGGAAAGCATTCAAAAGGCTGATTTCTGCATTTTAGTTGCGGAACCAACACTGTTCGGCGCCCATAATCTAGCGATGGTTTATCAACTTGTAAAGTTCTTTAAGAAACCATGCGGCGCAGTCCTAAACAAATGCCTGCCCGGCAAAAATCCCTCCAAAACTTTTTGTAAGGAAAACGGCATAAATATACTTGCCGAAATCCTTTATGATGACAAATTAGGACGAATTAACTCTTTAGGACTTGTGGCTGCACGCCAAAATGAGGCGTATCGAACGCTGTTTCGCAACCTCCTGAGCAAAGCAGAAAAGGAGGTACAGCAGTGAAACAGCTCTTAATTCTCAGCGGAAAAGGCGGCACCGGAAAAACCACGGTGGCCAGCGCATTTGCAGTTTTCAGCAATGGCCGTGCCTTTGCCGATTGCGACGTAGACGCACCCAATCTTCATTTGGTTTTGCCACAATTAAAAGAATCAAAGAAAACAGACTATTACGGTTTTGGAAAAGCAGTTATTCTCAAAGAAAAATGCACTCACTGCGGACTCTGCGAAAAGCACTGTGCCTTTCATGCAATTGAGAACCTTTCGGTTGTAGAATCCGCCTGCGAAGGATGCGGCGTTTGTGTGGAACTCTGCCCGGCGCAGGCAATTGAGATGAAAGACCATATCTCGGGTCAAACAATGGTATACAGGGATGACAGCCGTGTTCTTTCAACCGCCCAGCTTAAAATGGGCAGCGGTGCTTCCGGCAAATTGGTCACAGCCGTCAAACGCCAGCTTGAACAAGAAACGCCTGACGCCGAGCTCTCCATTATCGATGGTTCTCCGGGAATTGGATGCCCTGTGATTGCCTCCATAAGCGGTGTAGATTTTGTGCTGATTGTGGCAGAGCCAACCATTTCCGGTATCCATGATATGAAACGCATCCTTGAAACTGCACAGCACTTCGGCGTTCCCTGTGCGGTATGCATTAATAAATACGATGTCAATACCGATGCGGCCGATGAAATTGAAAGCTACTGCAGCAATTTGTCCGTACCGGTCATCGGCAGAATTCCTTATGACAAAACCGTTGTAACAGCAGTAAACAACTGCCAAAGCATTGCGGCTTATCCGGACAGTCCTGCAGGCCGAGTGATAAAATCTATGTGGGAAAAAGTTTCGGGCAGTTTGCTGTGAATGCCGATGCGATAGCTGTGCTCAGCAATAAAATTGAATCCCTAAAAAGCCGATAGTCCTCCATTTCAACACATAAAAATAGTACGAGGGCGGTGCAGGGAAATTCCCTGCACCGTCCTCAATTCTTTTGGCAGCAACTTATTTCATTAAGTGCCTATCGTCTTTTAAAACTACATCGTGCGCGCCGCCTTCCACAATGCTGACGGAGGAAACCAACGTCAGTCGGGCTTTTTGCTGCAGTTCCGGAATGGAAAGCGCACCGCAGTTGCACATGGTAGAACGAATCTTAGCCAGCGTCAACTGGAGGTTGTCGTGCAAACTTCCGGCATAGGGGACATAAGAGTCAACCCCTTCTTCAAAGCTTAGCTTCTGCTCGCCGCCCAAATCGTAGCGCTGCCAGTTGCGCGCACGGGCAGAACCTTCGCCCCAGTATTCCTTCATATAATTGCCATTAATCATAACCTTATTGGTCGGGCTTTCGTCAAAGCGGGCAAAGTAGCGGCCCAGCATGCAGAAATCACTGCCCATTGCAAGTGCAAGGGTCAAATGATAATCGTACACAATACCGCCATCGGAACAAATTGGCACGTAAATTCCGGTTTCCTTAAAGTATTCGTCGCGCGCTTTTGCCACTTCGATGACAGCGGTGGCCTGTCCGCGTCCGATTCCTTTGGTTTCGCGCGTAATGCAAATGGAACCTCCGCCGATACCAACTTTGACAAAATCAGCTCCGGCTTCTGCAAGGAAACGGAAGCCGTCACGGTCTACCACGTTGCCTGCCCCGATTTTGACCGAATCGCCGTACGTTCTGCGCACATAATCCAGTGTGCGCTTCTGCCATTCGGTGTAGCCTTCCGAGGAATCAATGCAGAGAATATCCGCACCTGCATCCACCAGTGCAGGAATCCGCTCCTCATAATCACGCGTATTCACACCGGCACCCACTACATAACGCTTGTGGGCATCCAAAAGCTCCAAAGGATGTCCTTTGTGTGAATCATAATCTTTGCGGAACACAAATGCTACCAATCTGCGTTCCTTGTCCAGTATGGGCAGTGCATTGAGTTTATTGTCCCAAATAATATTGTTTGCTTCCTTTAAGCTGATGCCCTCTTCGGCATAAATAATTTTTTCAATGGGCGTCATAAAGGTATAAACTTTCTCTTCCGGCGACATACGGCTGACCCGATAATCGCGGCTTGTAACAATTCCAAGCAGATGCCCATGCGGTGTTCCGTCGTCCGTCACCGCCACAGTGGAGTGTCCTGTTTTTTTCTTGAGTGCAAGGACGTCTGCAAGCGTCTGATCCTTGCGGATGTTCGAATCACTGACTACAAATCCTGCTTTATAGCTTTTCACGCGGCGCACCATTTCCGCCTGCTTTTCAATCGGTTGAGAAGCATACAGAAAGGAAATGCCGCCCTCCTTTGCCAGCGCGATTGCCATGCGGTCATCGGACACCGACTGCATAATCGCGGAAACCAGAGGAATGTTCATGCTGAGCGCCGGCTGTTCGCCTTTTTTATAGCGTACAATCGGCGTCTTCAAAGAAACGTTTTCGGGCACACATTCCGCGGAGGAATAGCCCGGCACTAAAAGATATTCACTAAATGTGTGGCAGGGCTCTTCATAAAAATAAGCCATTTTATCTTCTCCTTGTTTCTGATTATCCCTAAACAGCTTTTGCGGCGGTTTGCAGGATTGCGGCAGAACCGTTCACCGAATCACGTGCTTTTGGGAAAAATTTTTCTCCGCCGAACTTTGTATTTTCTCATTATTATATCACGGAATTGCAGTTTGTAAAGAGAAAGCTTCACTTATTGTATGTTTAGAATGTAGGACTACAATACATATTGGACAGTTGAGAAAAAATAAAAACAGAAATGGACACATCGGTTAAAATAAAGCTACACAACCAAATCATACCGAAAGGAAGTGCCCATTTCTGCATGAATAGTGTAACACAAGACATGAAGTTTAGGCAATCCCTAATGATTTATGCTCAAAAGTACGGTGTTAGCCGTGCGAGCCGAAAATACAACAAAAGCCGTTCCTTTATCTATTTCTGGATGGCCCGGTATGACGGTACATTAGAATCGTTGGCTTGCCGGTCTAGGAGGCCTCACAGTCATCCAAACCAGCATACACCTGCCGAGTTAAAGCTGATTCGCGACATGCGGCGCAGAAATCCCGACCTCGGTATGATTGAACTATGGTCTCGGTTAAAAAAGCGGGGATACACACGATGTCCGGAAAGTCTGTTCCGTGTAATGCGCCGAATGGGAATGTTCCCAAAATCAAAACCAAAGAAGAAATATCAGCCAAAGCCATACGAGCAAATGACGCATCCCGGGGAGCGCATTCAGATCGATGTAAAAGTAGTTCCAAAGCGCTGTATTGCCAACCCTGAGCTTCGGCTTTTCCAGTACACAGCTATTGATGAATTTTCTAGGCTGCGTTTTCTGGCAGCGTACCCTGAACAGAGTACTTACTCTTCTGCTGACTTTCTAAAACGAGCTGTCGAATGGTTTGCCCGGCGCGGCGTTCGTGTGGAATGCGTTCAAACTGACAACGGTTTTGAATTCAAAAACCGTTTCTCACCTTCCAAGAAACATCTGCTGACGTTGTTCGAGGCCACTGCCGCTAAACTTCATATCCGGCACAAGTTAATTCGTCCTTATACCCCTAGGCACAACGGGAAAGTGGAACGCAGTCATCGCGAAGACCAAAAACGCTTTTATGACAAACACCATTTTTACTCTTTAGCGGACTTTGAAAACCAACTTTCCATCTACTTAAGACGTTCTAATAATATGTCGATGCGTCCTCTTCATTGGTTGTCTCCTTCTGAATTTTTGCATTCCCATACTGTCCAATATGTTTGACAAACCTACAAAGCTTCACTTATTGTATGTTTAGAAAAAAGATGCCTATATTTCAGAAAATTGACAAGGCCGCTCAAACATTATATAATAATAGTAAAATTATATGATTATCCATCCGAAAAGCAAGGGCGCTTCTCTCGCACCCGGTATTTTTATTTGGATAAAGTGATAGCATTGCCGATACGGTTCCGCGGGAGCTGTAATCGGTTTTTTTCGTGTCTAGTGCAATCCCTATCATAATAACACCCGACGCCAACTTGAAAAGGGGCCTGTTTAAAAATGAGGCGCAAAGAATATGACGTCAAGGACTTAAAAGAAATTATTTCCATAATAGATAAGTGTGATGTTTGCCATATTGGCATGGCGGACAAAAATGGCTTACCCTATGTTGTACCGATGAGTTTCGGTTACAGCAGTGAAAATAACAATATCACATTCTATTTGCACTGCGCCGAAGAAGGCCAAAAGATTGACCTAATAAAACAAAATCCGCGCGTCTGTGTTCAAATGGACTGCTCACACCGACTGCTTACCGGAGACAAAGCATGCGACTGCACCACGGAATATGAAAGTGTCATTGCATGCGGCACAGCGGAATTTGTAACAAACCATGACGAAAAAATTGCCGCGCTGACCTGTTTAATGCGGCATTATCAGGGAAACCTTGAATTTGAGTTTGACGACAGAATTGTTAAGCACACTACCGTGATAAAAATCACAGCCGAACAAGTCAGCGGAAAGCGGAGAAAACTGCCGCAGCAGGCATAACTGCCATATTCATCCGCCGAAAAACGCATGTAGAACAAAATGCAGCATTTCATCAAGGGAGTAAAATTATGATTCGATTTAACTGCGATTACAGCGAGGGCGCTCATCCGAAGGTCATAGAACTGCTAGCTAAAACAAATCTAGAACAGACCGCCGGTTATGGAGAAGACCCATATTGCAAACGCGCCGCCGATTTAATCCGCCAGAAATGTGCCCGACCGGATGCGGACGTTCATTTTGCAGTGGGCGGAACACAGGTTAATTTGATTGTGATTACGGCGGCTCTGCGTCCCTATCAGGGGGCTCTCTGTGCCGAAACAGGGCATATCAATACTCACGAAACCGGCGCGGCAGAAGCTACCGGGCACAAGGTTCTCACCTTGCCGGAAACAGACGGAAAAATCTCCGCTGCCCAGATTCAAGCTGCCTGTGACGGCCATTTTGGCGACGACACCCACGAGCACATGGTACAACCGGGAATGGTGTATCTCTCGCTTTCAACAGAACTTGGCACCATCTATTCTAAAAAGGAACTGACCGAAATCAGCGATGTGTGCCGAAAAAACAATTTATTTTTATATGTGGACGGCGCACGACTGGGATATGCTCTAAGCGCTGAAGACTGCGACCTTGACCTGCCCACCCTTGCCCAACTGTGCGATGCATTCACCATTGGTGGGACAAAGGTCGGTGCGCTGTTTGGTGAAGCACTGGTAATCTGCAATACCGCTTTAAAAAAGGACTTCCGCTATATTCTCAAGCAGAGGGGCGGTATGCTCGCCAAAGGCCGTTTGCTCGGTATTCAGTTTCTCGCCCTGCTGGAAAACGACCTTTACTTTGACATTTCTTCGCACGCCGATCGGCAGGCAATGCGAATACGCCGTGCCTGCGCCGAAAAGGGCTGGAACTTCCTTTCTTCCTCCTCCACCAACCAGCAGTTTCCCATTTTACCGCACACAGCGCTGGATGTTCTGCGATGCAAGTATACCGTATCCTACTGCGGCAGAATAGACGAAACTCACAGCGCCGTGCGTTTCTGCACCAGCTGGGCCACACGGGATGAGGATGTGGAGCGCCTTATTGAGGATATTCATGCGCTGTAGCGGAAATATTATATCCTATTACAACGCTGGAAAATCCAATTTATTTGATGTATATCATATCATCAATCATTATTTAGAATTTAGAAAAAATTAGAAGGGATCAAGTATGAAAATAACAGTTTATACCTGCCGCCCCGACGAAGCGGTATATCTTGATGAATTTCGTCAAAAATACGGTGTCGAGCTTGTCGCAACGCCCGAACCTCCATCTGCAGAAAACGTCAACCTTGCTCAAGGAAACGAATGTATCAGCATACTGACGCTATTGCCAATGGACGAAAAGTTATTAAAAATCTATCACGATGCCGGGGTACAGTTTGTTTCTACCCGCAGCATTGGATACGACCACATTGATGTAAAAGCTGCCCAAAAGCTTGGCATGCATGTGGGGAATGTCAGCTATTCTCCGAACAGCGTCGCCGACTACACTGTCATGATGATGTTAATGGCAATCCGCAAAGTAAAATCCATTCTTCTTAGAAGCGCCAACCAAGATTACACCCTTCGCGGTGTGAAAGGTTTAGAAATGCATAATCTAACCGTTGGTGTTATCGGTACGGGCCGCATTGGCCGAACGGTGCTTCAAAACCTGACCGGTTTCGGCTGCCGATTGTTGGCTTATGACCTGTACCCGAACGATTCGGTGCGCAAAATTGCCGAATACGTCCCACTTGAGGAGCTGCTGCGGCAAAGTGACATTATCACGCTGCACATGCCTGCTACAGAAGAAAATTTCCACATGATTAACCGGGATACCCTTGCACAGATGAAAGACGGTGTCATCATTATCAATACGGCACGCGGTTCCCTGATTGATACAGAGGATTTCATCGATGCAGTGGAAAGCGGCAAAATCGGTGCCGCCGCGCTGGATGTAATTGAAAATGAAACAGGCCTATATTACAAGGACCTGAAAGGTGAGGTTTTGAAAAACAGATACCTCGCAATTTTGAAAGCGTATCCTAATGTTCTTGTAACACCGCACATGGCTTTTTATACGAACCAAGCCGTGAAAGACATGGTTGAAAATTCCATTAAAAGCTGCATACTGTTTGCCCGCAAGGAAAAAAATCCTTGGCAGATTGTCTGACCCTGTAAACTGGTAAATTTGTTTCGTTTTGCATTTTTTTTTAAAAATCATTCATTTTTGTTCATCATCAAAAACTTTTATGCTATAATAACTTAAAGTGTTAAGTCTAAGGACTGTACGCAAAATTCATATGAGTAGGGTGAACAAAAATGGATCGAGAACAATGGGGTTCAAGATGGGGATTTATCTTAGCAGCAGTTGGATCTGCAATCGGCCTTGGGAACATCTGGCGTTTCCCGTATGTCGCTTACAAAAATGGCGGCGGGGCATTCCTGATACCGTATATGTTTGCACTTCTGACGACGGGTCTTTCCTTTGTCGCTTTGGAATTCGTCATTGGTAAAAAATACCGCGGTTCCGCACCGCTTTCTTATTTCCGCATCAACCGCCACATGGAATTCGTTGGATGGTGGCAGTTTTTAATCAGCTTTGTCATTATGACCTATTACTCGGTGATTCTTGGCTGGGCCATGAGTTACATCGGTTTTTCCTCTAATCTGGCTTGGGGAAGTGAAACGAAAGATTTCCTTTATAACTCCTATCTACAGTTGATTGACCCAGAGGCTATCAGCATTACAAACTTTGCCGGAATAGGATTGAACTCGTTCATTCCGCTTATGGTTATTTGGCTGGTAACTCTTGGAATTTCCTATCGCGGCGTGAAAAAAGGAATTGAACTCGTGAGTAAAATTGCCATTCCAACTCTTGTGGTGCTTTTCCTGATATTTGTAATCCGTGCAGCTACTCTTCCCGGCTCCGGCCTTGGGTTAACTGCATTTTTTGAGCCGCAGTGGGATCAAATTACAAATGCGGAAATCTGGAAAGCGGCTTATTCACAGATTTTCTATAGTCTGTCTCTCGCGATGGGCATCATGATTACGTATTCTAGTTATTTGCCGAAAAAAACAGACACCACAAACAATGCCTTTATTGCAGCTTTTTCCAACTCTAGTTTTGAACTATTAGCCGGAATCGGAATTTTTGCCGCCTTGGGTTATATGGCGCACAATTCCGGTGTTGCAGTAAAAGATCTGGCTGCCGGAGGAATTGGTCTTGCGTTTGTCGTTCTGCCTCAAATTATTAACCAGCTTCCTTTCGCGCAGTTTTTCGGCGTTGTATTTTTTTCTTGTCTGCTGATTGCCGGCATCACATCTTTGATTTCTCTGCTGGAAGTATGTATTTCCGCCGCCTCTGACAAATTTGGTTGGAACCGCCACCGGTCAGTTATCATCATTGGTGGTCTTGCAACTTTGCTCTCTACTGCATACACAACACATGCAGGACTATATCTTCTCGATGTGGTGGATAACTTTATCAACGGGTTTGCCGTACTGCCCGGCGCTGTTTTTGAAATTGTTCTGGCACTTTGGGTCTTCCGTCAAATGAAACCTCTCATGGAAGAAGCAAATCTGCATTCGCAAATACAGCTGCGCGGGTACTTTAAAATCTCCCTTGGATTTATTACCCCAATTATGCTGATTATTATTTTGTTCAGCTCACTGGCTGCCAACATTGCAACTGTTTACGGAGGCTATCCGGTAAAGTTCGTTGGTGTATATGGTTGGGGTCTTGTCATTATACTGCCGATTCTTGCTGTGCTGATTTCCCGTCTGCCTTGGAAAGGAAAAGGCGTATTGGTTAAAAAGGAGGAAAAAGAATGAGTACTTCCGCAATCTTTATGATGATTTTTGCCATGTGTGTCATTTGGGGTGGTTTGGCCACCTGCGTAATTCATGCAGTTCATCATTCATAATGTAATATAAATCCCTAAAAACACCTATAAAGGATAAACTCGCCATGCAGAATTTAGCAGAAAAATTATGGCAAACCTCTTGGTTTGCCGGTTTTGTAGTTCCCCTTGCTGTCTTTTTATTATTCTATTTCCTTCGCGGCACTGTGGTTTCGTTGTTGTTTAAGCTTGCTCATCGGCTAGACGACTTAAATAAAAAACATGAATGGTCCGCAGAAGTGGAACAAAGCTTTCAAAAGCCTCTGCGAATCTTAATTGCGGTTGCCGGCATCTATGCCGCGCTGCGAATTTCTCCTGCGGTACCGCATAGCGGATCTGCTTGGCTGGCAGCAGTAAAATGCTTCCGCAGTCTTTTCATTCTGCTTTTGGCATGGGGCTTTAGCCGCCTTTGCGGCAGCCGAGAGTTAACCGGCAACGTGTTTTTAAAAAAGCTGGACGTCAACACAAATGGCATTCTGTTTCCCTTTCTCTCAAAGATTTTACGGTTTTTAATTCTCTGTTTAGCACTGTTAATTATTGCACAGGAATGGAATTATAGTATCAGCGGCTTGCTAGCGGGGCTTGGACTTGGTGGTTTGGCCTTTGCTCTGGCCGCACAAGACATGCTCTCCAATTTGTTTGGGGGGCTTGTCATTTTTCTGGACCGACCATTTGTCATTGGCGACTGGATTCTGACCGATGATATAGAGGGTACTGTGGAGGATATTAATTTTCGCAGTGTAAAAGTGCGTACTTTTTCGCAAGCTGTCGTGACCATTCCAAATTCCAAATTGGTAGACCGGCCGGTTACCAATTTCAGCCGTATGGGCAAACGCAGAGTCACTTTCACCGTCGGATTGAAGTATGGTACAACGGAACGTCAAATTCGTTCCTGTGAAGAACGAATTCGGAAAATGCTTGTGGAAAATGAGGATGTCGATCCCGAAACCATAATTGTTGTTTTTAACAGTATTGGCGAAAGCAGTTTGGATCTGATGCTCTACTTCTTTACTAAAACAACCAATTGGCAAAAATATTTGAAAGTACGAGAGGAAATCTACTATAATATTCTCCGGATTATTGAAGAAGAACACGCAGAAATCGCATTTCCTACCCGCACTATACAAGTGGAAAAAAATGATTCGGAATGATACCCTGCGCTCTTTCCAACTGTGCGTTGCTGTTATGGGCAATGATTTGGATGGTTCGCGACGGTGATCACCCCTCCTCTCTACCGATACCAAGCATATGAAAAAAGCACTGTTTTCGTCAGGAGCTTATGGGCAGCTATATTTCTCAACAGTGCATCACGAGAATGATAATGGCTCGTAACTGCTGAAAAAAGTGAGCCGTCAGGAAAAAGACGGCTCATTTCTTGCATTTATTGGAACTGCCCCAATCCGATGTTATAATGGGGAGCAACCGCAGCTTTTTACATAAGCAATGAAACAAACACATTCTTTCTCGCAACGAACGGCAGCATAAGTATAGATGCTGCATCGCTTCTGCAAGTAAATATCGGAGGAACGAACAGATGTCTAATTTGATATTCAGTTTTAACACGGTGGCCCCCATATTCATTCTTGTGGCAATCGGTTGGCTGGCCAGAAGAATGAATCTAGTCGGCAAGACTTTTGTGGAATCAGCAAACAAACTGAATTTCCGAACCGGTTTGTCCGCTCTGTTGTTTTTAAGCATATATCAACAAGAGGGAACGGACGCTTCCGACTGGAAATTCGTCTGCTTTATGACTGCTGCCTGCCTTTCAGTCGCCCTTATTCTATTTTTGACAATACCGCGATTTATTAAAGATAAAAGTAAAGCATCTGCAATGATACATACCATATTTAAGCCCAATATCATCGTGTTGGGGTTTCCAATAGCCGTTATGATGTTTGGGGAAGAAAACATTGAATCAATTGCAATGCTGCTTCCCGCGCTGGTGCCAATTAACAATATCACCGCTGTGTTAATCCTTTCCGCACTAGATCCGGAAAATAAGAATGTACAGTCCCATGCAACTCAAAAAGCCTTAACCAACGTATTGAAAAATCCTATTATCATTGCGGCAATCAGTGCCATTGTTCTGAAACAGCTTGCAGTTCCGCTGCCTGCTTTTATTTTAAGGCCTCTCTCTTCTCTTTCCGATATGGCAACTCCGCTCGCACTCATCACGCTAGGGGCACAAATGACTATGCAATCCGTCCTTTCAAACCGCAAGTATGTGATACTCGCTACTGTCTTAAAAACGCTTATTACACCTCTGATTTTTCTCCCCCTTGCCTATTTACTTGGATTCCACAGCTACAAGCTCGCATCCGCCTTCCTTGTTTTTTCCGCGCCGAGTGCTGTTAACAGCTATATGCTTGCCCGCGAAATGCATTCTGATGAAGTTCTCACCGGAGAAATTATTCTAAGCACCACATTATGCTCGCTGTTTGTTCTGTTCGGCGGTATTTTTGTTTTAAAATCTTTTGCAATTCTTCCGTGATTCACACAGCTTTTTCTGTGGTTGGAATATTCATAGGACAGAGTTGATAAAATATTTCAGAAGGGAAAATGATTATGGATTACGCAAAGCAATCGCTGAAACTCCACTATCAGCTGAAAGGGAAAATTGAAGTCATTAACCGCGCGCCACTTGAAACCAGAGAAGATCTCTCTCTGGCTTATACACCGGGTGTTGCACAGCCCTGTCTGGAAATTCAGAAAGATGTTCGGAAAAGCTTTGAACTGACCCGCCGCGCCAATTTGGTTGCAGTTGTTACAGACGGCAGTGCCGTTCTCGGACTGGGCGATATCGGCCCGGAGGCAGGGATGCCGGTGATGGAGGGCAAATGTGCTCTTTTCAAGGCATTCGGTAATGTGGATGCCATTCCGCTGTGCATCCGCTCCAAAGACACCGATGAAATTGTTAATACAATCAGATTGATTGCCGGCAGTTTCGGCGGAATCAATTTGGAGGACATTGCTGCGCCGCGGTGTTTTGAAATCGAGCGCCGCCTGAAAGAATGCTGCGACATTCCGATTTTCCACGACGATCAGCATGGAACGGCCATCGTTGTTGCCGCCGCCCTTATTAATGCGTTCAAGGTCACAGGCAGAAAACCGGGCAATGCAAAAATTGTCATCAACGGTGCCGGGGCCGCCGGCATTGCCATTGGAAACTTACTGCTTGATATGAATTTCGGCAATGTCATTATGTGCGATCTCCACGGTACAATCTGCAAGGGGGATGAAAATCTTACCCCCGGCCAAAGGGATATTTCATTAAGAAGCAACTTGGAAAACGAGCGCGGATCCCTTGCTGATGTGTTGCACGGGGCCGATGTGTTTATTGGTGTGTCTGCGCCAAACTGCGTGACAGCGGAGATGGTAAAGAGCATGAACCAAAATCCGATCCTTTTCCCGATGGCAAACCCCACGCCGGAAATCATGCCGGAGCCGGCCTTAAAGGCAGGCGCAGCTGTTGTTGGTACGGGACGAAGCGATTTTCCAAACCAAATCAACAATGTTCTGGCATTTCCGGGTGTTTTCCGCGGGGCGCTGGATGTTCGCGCTTCCGACATTAATGATCAAATGAAAATCGCGGCAGCTTATGCAATTGCCTCCTATATTCCTGACACAGAGTTAAAACCGGATTATATTATTCCCAGTGCATTGGACCGCAAAGTTTCACAGGCAGTTGCCAAGGCAGTGGCAGATGCTGCGGTAAAAAGTGGTGTTTCCCGAATTTAGTCGGTTATATCCGGGGGAGAATGAATGAAGTATAGCGATTTGGTAAGCATGGCGGTAGAAGTCGGCTATCTTCTGGTTGTCAACGGCGGCGAAATTTACCGCGCCGAAGAATCCATACAGCGCATTTTCTGCGCATACGGTGTAGAAACCGGCGAAGTGTTCGTCATACCCACACTGATTGAAGTGACGGTCTGCATGCCGGACGGCAAACCGATTACCAAAATCAAACGGGTATCTGGGCGCACAATAAACTTAGATCGTGTGGAGCAAGTAAACGCGCTGTGCCGGTATATCTGCAGCAAAAGGCCAAACTTTACGGAAATTCAAGCCGCGTTAAGCCGTATTAAAGAACGTCCCATACTCTCGTTTCCGAAACAGACCATCGCATATGCGGTGATTGCGGCAGCCTTTACCCTTTTTTTCGGAGGCTCTCTTTCGGATGCAGCTGTAGCTCTTTTCTGCGGTGCCGCTATACGTCTTACTACCCAGTTTTTGGAACGGTTCCGCGTTAACTCCTTTTTTGTGAACATAGCGGCCAGTTTCATGGCGGCGGTGATTGCGCTAACCGCCGCAAATTTTAATTTTTCTCTAAGTTACGATAAAATCATTATTGGTTCCCTGATGAATTTAGTACCGGGCATTGCAATTACAAATTTTATGCGCGATATTATAGCAGGCGACATGATTGCCGGGATCCTCCGTCTAACGGAAAGCGTCTTGGTAGCCACCGCCATCGCCATCGGCGCAGGCATGGCTTTGACTGCTTCCCGCATGCTGTGGGGGGTGTAAAACAAAATGCAAGTTTTTTTGGAATGCCTATACGCATTTGCCGCATGTATCGCATTTTGCTTTTTGTTTAATATCCGCGGACGCGCTCTTTTTCTTTGCGCTCTGGGCGGCCTGCTGAGCTGGCTGTTTTTCTCCTTATTTGCCCCGCTTGAGAACGACATCATACAATATTTTCTTGCTACCGTACTGACAGCGATTTATTCGGAAAGCATGGCTCGCATTGTGAAAAAGCCGGCCACGGAATTTCAAATTATCGCTTTGCTTCCTTTTGTTCCGGGCGGAGGCATCTTTTACACCATGGAATATCTTGTCATCGGCAACAGCACGATGTTCATCCGCACCGGCATACACACGCTGGGGATTGCCGGCGCTCTCGCCATGGGCGTTTTGCTTGTATCCACAGTAGTCCGCCTGATTCACCTTGCTCGTACCCACCGCGAATGGTAATCAGAAAACAAAACGGCGCTGCCTCTATGACAGGCAGCGCCTCTTATATGACAGATGAATGAATTAAGCAAGGTGAACTGTATCAATCTGCTGAAAATCCGGATAGCCTTCCTCTGCATGCTCGGAAACATCCAGACCGTTGAGTTCTTCTTCTTCGCTGACGCGCAGTCCAACGGTAGCTTTAATGACTTTAAAGAGCACATAGCTTGTTGCTAAGGTCCACACAGCAACTGCTACAACCCCGAGCAACTGTACTCCAAACAGTCTCCAGCCTCCGCCGTAAAAGACTCCGCTGCTGGTATCAAACAATCCAACCATCAATGTTCCGAATACGCCGCAAGTGCAGTGGCAGCTAATAGCGCCGGCAGGGTCATCGACTTTCAAAACCTTTTCAATGAATTCGATGGATGCAACAACAAGCACACCTGCCAGCAGTCCAATGACAAATGCCCCCTCAATGCTAACATAGGCACATCCAGCGGTGATGGCAACCAGACCGCCAACCACGCCGTTGAGTGCCATGCTGACGGACGGTTTTTTATGTCTGATCCAAGTATAGAGCATAGCTGTGACACCGCCGGCCGCCGCCGCAATATTCGTTGTCATAGCAATGGTGCCAATGGCCGCAACGCTGAAATTTCCGTTCTCATCAACAACCAGTGCAGAAAGAGTGGACCCCGGGTTAAATCCGAACCAACCAAACCACAGGATAAACACGCCGAGTGCCGCCAGTGTAATACTATGGCCCGGAATGCTGTTTGGCTTGCCGTCCTTGGAGTATTTGCCGATGCGCGGTCCAAGCAGTGCAGCGCCAACCAATGCGGCCCAACCGCCGATGGAATGTACCACCGTAGAACCTGCAAAATCCTCAAATCCCATTTGAGCAAGCCAGCCGCCGCCCCAAATCCAGTGACCTGCAACCGGGTAGATAATCAGTGAAATTACCGCACTGTAAATGCAATACGCAGAAAATTTGGTGCGTTCCGCCATAGCACCGGAAACAATGGTCGCCGCTGTTGCACAGAATACCGTCTCCCAAAGGATGAAGGCGTCAATCGGTATGCCTGCCACGGACAGTGTATGGTCAATGGAACCGAAGAAATCCGAGCTTCCGAACCATCCTCCTACGCTCGCGCCAAACATTAAACCGTAGCCCACAAAATAGAATGCGATGGATCCGATACAAAAATCCATCAAATTTTTCATCATGATATTTGCCGCGCCTTTGGAACGTGTAGAACCGCTTTCCAGCATTGCAAATCCCGCCTGCATGAAAAATACGAGGAATGCGGCAATTAATGTCCATACCGTATTGATCGAATTTAAAAGCTCAGACGGAAGCGATACGGCGCTTGCCGCCGTTAACAGGAAATTGTGCAGTCCCGTTTGCATGAAAGCCAAACTCATAAATACCCTCCGTTCATATCATTTCGTTAGCCTCTGAAACAGCACTGTAAAAAGAGTGAATTATACCAAAAAAGACGCCGGACCATAGTTCTGGTCCGGCGTCTTTGCCGATATAAAACAATTCTTTATCGAGTTGCTGCGGTACCGCTTTTTGAATTTATCTGTTAATTCATTATATATTGCACCCTTTATATTTGCAAGTTAAAATTTTGATTATTCTTTAAATTCATGAATTCAAATAAAAGTTTAAATAAATATCAGCATATATTGTGTATTTTATAAGTGAGTTTACAAAATCGAATTATATTTTCATATTTACATGCAGGTTTTTTATAAAGTTCCTTCATATTCATCTACCAAAAGCAAGATTCATCCTTTTAACGAAATTGCCCCAAACGGGGCGGCATATCCAGTTTGATGCCAAAGGAAGACAATTGTATATTATTGGAAAATACTTGAGAGAACAGCCTGAATATTGTAAAATACAAGAGGATATGTTTTTCATATCATTTTGTCCGCCCCGACAAATATCCGCAATTTTTAAATGAGTTTAGACAGCACAGCACACTTTGAATGAACAGGTGATTTTTTGTATCGTGCATGTATTTTTGACTTAGACGGCACTTTAGCCAATACGTTATATTCCATTGCATTTTTTTCCAATGAAGCTTTAAAACAGCTGGGATACCCTCCCATTGCGGCCGAGGATTACCGAAAAATCGTCGGCGACGGCGCAGATATGCAAATCCATCGCATGTTAACCGTCGTCAATGGAGGTCGCCCGTTTACAGAACAGGAGGCCGCTAAACTGAAAGAAGTTTATTTCCGTCTGTATGAAAAGGATCCCGTGCATTTAGTGCGCGAATATCCGGGCATGCGGGAAACAATTGAGCAGCTTAAAAAATCCGATATTCTCACGGCGGTACTTTCTAATAAACCCGATATGTGGACAAAATCGATTGTGTCTGCCCTGTTCCCAAAAGGAAGTTTTGAGCTTTGTTTTGGTCAGCAGCCCGGTATCCCGCGCAAGCCGTCGCCTGCCGGCGCACTGATGATTGCGGAGAGACTGCAACTAGAACCGAAGGACATACTATACATAGGCGACACAAACACGGACATGAAAACAGGAAAAAGCGCCGGCATGGACACTGCCGGAGCCCTCTGGGGGTTTCGAAGCCGTGCAGAGCTGGAAGAAAACGGCGCTGTCTACCTGCTCGAATCGCCAAAACAAATTTTGGCGGTGGTACATGGTAAGGAAGAATCATGAAACGAATCTGCCGCTTTTTCAGCACAAACTGCCGGCTTGGTCCGCGCGTTGTAAAAACCGGCATAGCTGTAACTTTTTGCATTGTACTTTCTCATCTTTTAAAACTGAACCAGCCTTTGATTGCAGTGATTGCCACCGTGATTTCCATGGACAAATCCATTGATCTGTCCCTGAAATCCGGCAAAAATAAAATGATAGGGGTTATCATTGGCACCGCCGTGGGAGCTGCTTTTGCCTCCCTATCCCCCGGCAATGCCGGTCTAAGCGGAATTGGAGTCATTCTTTCCTTGTATTTATGCCATCTATTGCATCTAGAGAGCGGCGGTGTTCTTTCCAGTTTCTCTTTTGCTGCAGTGATGTTTGGCTCTGTGCAGTCCGCTCCGTGGGAACATGCCCTTTCTTGCATGGGGGCCGCTCTGCTCGGCATCGGCGTCGCGATGATGGTCAATCTAACCGTTATGCCGCCAAACTATGCTATGGAAATCAAACGAATTTACGCCGAATTAAAAAAGAAAACTATCGCGGCAATCGACGACGCCTCAGCAAAAAAGGTGATAAACAGTAAAGCAATTGACGAAGAAATTCAAAATCTTGCGCGGGCACTGCGGCTGTATATTTCAGAGGCAAAAATTCTGCGCTGGAATGACGACGAGGTATTCCTCATTTCTTCCAACATTGCGACTTTTCGGCTGATTCTGGATGAATTAAAAGCGATAGAAGTTATGGAATTGACGGAAAACGGCGAACCCAGTGAAGAAATTCAAACAGTCTATCATTACCACATGAAGCGGATGCGTGACCTATTTCAAAAAATCCGAGCTTCTGAAGGTATGTAACCGCTTTGTAACTCTTTAGTCAATCAAAAAAATAACTCAAAACACACACGGCTGGCTTTCAACATTTCATACACAAACAGCCCGCAAACGCTTAGAATGGCGATTGCGGGCTGTTTTTTCATCAAATCTTTTCTAAAAGTGACAACAGTGAATTAAAACGCAACATCTTCTCCGTAATAGGCACAAGTAAGAACTTTCAGCATATTTTCCGTATCTGTCGCCCGCGGGTTGGAGGATGTGCAAGGATCCTGTACCGCGTTCTCAGCTATGGACCGGGCATGAGCTTTGAAATCTTCTTCGCTTACACCGTTTTCACGGTAGGTCTGCTGAATACCGAGCTTCTGATTCAGTACACGGATAGCCTCTACCAAAGAATTCGTAAGCTGTTTGTCCGTAGTGCCCGGCAGGCCTAGCATTTTCGCAATCTGGGCATAACGCTCCATGCAGACTCTGGAGTTATATTGAATGACAAACGGCAGCAAAATCGCGTTGCAGCAGCCGTGCGGAATATGGAACATTGCACCGGTCTTATGCGCTAAGCTGTGTGCAATGCCAAGCAGAGCATTGGAAAACGCCATACCCGCCAAACACTGAGCTATATGCATTTTGCTGCGTGCTTCCTTATCACCATGATAGGAATCCAACAGGGAATCAAAAATATCCGAAATGGCCTTGAGCGCCAAAGCATCCGAAAAATCGGAGCGAGCAGAAGCAACATACGCTTCAATTGCATGGGTCAGCGCGTCCATTCCGGTGTGTGCGGTCAGAGTTTTCGGCATAGCCTGCGGAATGTCGGTATCGAGCACCGCGATATCCGGAGTAATCTCGAAATCTGCAAGAGGATATTTGATATTGGTGGAATAGTCCGTGATAACGGAGAACGCCGTCACCTCGGACGCAGTGCCGCTTGTGGAAGGAATGGCAACAAAAATGGCCTTTTTTCTCAGCTTCGGCATAGTAAACGGGTCTTTAATATCGTCAAATGTTTTGTCCGGATATTCGTAGAACACCCACATGGCTTTCGCAGCATCCATGGGAGATCCGCCGCCGATTGCAACAATGACGTCCGGTTCGAATTCACGCATGGCCTTTGCGCCGTCAAATACACGTTCAATGGAAGGATCGGGCTCAACACCTTCATAAATTCTGGTTTCCAGCCCTGCCTCTTTGAGGACATCTTCCACCTTCTGCAAGAATCCGGTTTTCCTCATGGAATGACCGCCGGTTACGATGAACGCCTTCTTGTGTCCCTTCAAATTTTTTAGTTCACCGATGGCGCCGGCTCCGTAATAGATATCGCGGGGTAATGTGAATCTTGCCAAGTAAAACTCCTCCTTTTCATAATTTGTCACTGAATAAATAATTAATTGTTATTATTTTAACACATCCCTTACACCGTTTCAACTAAAGGGAAAAATTGGTTTTCTCTGCTTCGCGCAACACAAGATCTGTTCTGACAAGGGCGTCAATCCGGCCCTCTTTTTTTCAATGGCAGGAACGCGGGATTTTCCAAAACATTGCCGTCTGCGTCAAACCTTGAACCGTGGCAGGGACAGTCCCATGTGTTTTCCTCCGGATTCCACCGCAAAGGACACCGCATATGCGTGCACACCGGTTTAACACCGTGCAGACTTCCGTCTTTTCCGCGGAAAGCACCTATTTTCTCCCCTTCAAACTCCACAATACCCCCCTCTCCATTTTTTAGGCGATCCACACCGCCCTTTGGAACCTCCACATATCCGCGCAGAAAATTTGCGGCGGTATCCGCGGTTTCCTGAAAAAATTTTTCTGCCCGCATGCCGAAATTTGCGCGGCTCGGAGAAAAGACATCCGCCACTTCACTGTGACCGGTAGCAATCAGGTCGGACAATATATCAGCCGCCGCCATAGAGGAGGTCATTCCCCATTTGTTAAAACCCGCAGCAAGATAAACATGCTCGCCAAACTGCTTATATCGGCCTATGAGCGGAATTCTGTCATTTGTCATGCAATCCTGCGCCGACCATTGGAATACGACGGAAGCGGAGGGATAAAGACTTGTTGCTTTTTCTTTTAACGCTTGATAATGGTGCACATCGGTTTCATGGCCCGTTTTATGCGCTCCCCACCCCAACAGCAAAAGATTTTCTTTCCCTGCACGGGCACTTCGGAAGGAGAGCCCCGCATCATCGCAGTCAACATATATGCCGGAAATCTTCTTAACACCTTTCAGTGCCGCAATGTAGGAGCAATTCTGCACAAGGCGCGCAAAATAAAAGCCCCGCAGGTTCGTAAACGGATAATGCGAACAAATGAGAATGTTTTTTCCATAAACATTGCCTGCGGGCGTGAGAATGATGTTGTCGTCTAAAGCGACGGCAGGTGTATGTTCAAATATCTGAACACCTCGATCCCGCAGAATTTCCGTTAGCCGACAGGCAAATTTTAACGGATGAAACTTCGCTTGCCCGGCAAAACGCACCGCACCGCACACCGAAACAGGAATCTCCGGGCAAATTTCCTCAAATGACGCATTGATGGACAGCCTTCGCGCTGTTTGAGCCTCTTTTCTCACACGTTGTGCTCCTTCCTGTGTGCGGGAATAGACATATGCATCACAAGCGGAAAAATCACAGTCGATGTGTTCGCTTTGAACAATTTGCTGAAAGCGCGATATTGCCTCTTCATTTGCTTTGGCATACTGCCACGCGGCTTTTGTGCCCATCCCCTTTTGAAGTGCGGTATAAATCAATCCGTGCTGAGATGTGATCTTTGCAGTGGTGCGTGCGGTCGTTCCGTTTAGAATTCTGCCTGCCTCAAGTATCACAATGTTTTGAATTCCCTTCCGTAATAACTCATACGCACATAAAAGCCCGCACATTCCCCCACCCACAATCACCGCATCCGCGTTGCAGTCACCGGACAGTTTTGGAAATTCAGGCGGTTTTACCCCCTGCCAGCAGGATTGAAACCGGTTTTTCTCCATATCTTTCGCTCCCTCCTTCCTCATATTTTTGCCAGTTATCATGGAAATCATTCTGCATAAAATCTACCTCTCTGCGTGGACATGTTGCGATTCTATCCAGTTTTAAATAAATTCCATTATAACATTTAGTAATATTTATGAATTTCTCATAAAATATTGACTATTAGTCATTTTAAGCCTATACTATTTAAGCTAAATGCAAATGACTATTAGTCATTTTTTTAGAAGAAGGTGAGACATGGCTTTGTAAAGTAAACATGAAAGATTAAGAAGGGAAATCAGCCAATTGCTTCAAGCGACGAGGAAAAGCTTGCGTTTGCTTCTGGCAGAAAGGTTTAGGCCCGCAACTTGTGCTGGGGTCAGACCGTCAAGAGCGGAATGAGGGCGGACAAAATTGTAAAAGAAGAGAAAAACCGCGATAAGATTGTTGGCGGAATCGAACGAGGCAAATCCCTGTTTGGTTTTGTACCACGCCTTGAATTGCTTGTTAAAGCATTCGATCAGGTTGTTGGTAATATCATCGCTGAAGCTCTGGACCCGGATATGTTTCACGCCAAGCACTGCTTTTACAGGAACTTTGTAAGCACTGTAGCGGTCGGTGACGATGGCTCCGGGTTTACCGAGATGTTTAACGGAATTTAGTAAGGAAAACGCCTGAGGGCTGTCCCTGTGCCTGGAAAGGTGGAAGCTGAGAACAAAGCGGGTTTCGCTGTCCACAATTAACCAGAGGTAATACTTCATGCCTCGGATTTTTACTACAGTTTCGTCCGCGTGCCATTCGTCGGAGTTGAAATTGAGCGTTGGCATCAGTTCAAGCGCGATGTTTTGAAACAAAGGCGCGAATTTCGTACACCAGTTACTGATAGTAGTGTGGGAAACCTGAATATTCATGACAGTACGCAGAATCAAAGCAATATTACGGAAAGAGTTTTTTCCCAGATAAAACATCGACAGTGCCGTCAGGATAACATGCACTGGATAACGCATCCGCTTGAAATCTGTTTTCCCGGACAGCTTCGACATGGAAGGTGCCGTAACGGCAGCCGGTTTCGGCACAAAAATGGAATGGCCGCACTTCTTGTCGCAGCATTGGTAGTTTGAGTAGTATTTGTGGTCATGGTGAAGGAACATGGCTTTTCCGCAGACAGGGCAAGTCGGATAAGGACGCACGCGCGGCCTTCCGGGTTTGTCAGCCGCATGGGCATCCGGCGCAAATTGATGCCCGCATACACGGCAAAGATATTTCTGGTTTCCATATTTATCTTTGCCATAACGATAAAAGTTTTGATGGTTGTTGCATTTCGGACAGCAAATCTGGTATGATTTTGTCATGAGGACTTGTCTCCTTTCGGGAGTACATTGTTTTGTATCAAAACCATTGTACCAGAAGGGCTGACGAGTCCTCAACTTTCATTTAACTTTACAATACGGTGAGACATCTATGGGAGGAAAAGTGTTTGAAAATAAAAAAAAGAAAATGTCACGGCTGTACGATGCGGCATATGAGCTTTTTACATCCAAAGGCGTTCACGCTACCGTTGTGGATGAAATTGTACGCCGCGCCGGTATGGCAAAGGGAACTTTTTACCTGTACTGCCGGGATAAGTACGATCTTGTGGATAAGATCATTCTGAGAAAAACGTCTGTCTTGCTGGATAAAACCATGAAAGCGCTGGCAGCAAAACAAGAAGAACAATCCCTCAGTTTTCATGAAAGTGTCATCTTTTTCGTAGATTCCTTGATTCATGCATTCCGAAATGATACTCGCTTTTTGGAACTGATATTTAAAAACCTGTCCCCCACTCTGTTTGAGCACTTATTTCACTGCACGGAACTGGAAGATGTGCGCCATGAATTTATTGAGAATTTTATGCTCAACGGCGGGACCAGTGACACGGCCGGTCAACGGCTCTACCTAATTGTCTGCATGGTGGGGGCCGTCTGTTATAGCTCCATTATTATGAAAATGCCTTATGAATTTGAAGAGATTCGTCCGGAGCTTTATCGTTCCATTGAACAAATTCTGGCCTGAACGTTTCTCCAAAAATTCAGCTAATTATTATTGCATAAACAGGAAACGGAGAGATGCCGATTGCTTTCCAAATTTGCAAAAATACTAACGCGTCACCCATCGGTGGTGACCATCATTGCCGTATTACTCCTGATTCCAAGTCTCCTTGGCTACATAAAAACAAAGGTTAATTACGACATTCTGTCCTACCTACCGAAAGATCTGGATTCCGTCAAAGGAGAGGACGTTCTGGAAAATACATTTCACGATGCAGCAACTTCCATGCTGGTCATTGAAGGCATGCCGGAAAGTGATATCTCCGATTTAAAAGAAAAAATCAAAACCGTTCCCGGCGTGAACGACTGCGTTTGGGTAGATGATTTGGTGGACTTAAGCGTTCCAAAAGATATGCTTCCCGATAAAATACGGGAGATGTTTTACAGCGACAATTCCACCATGATGCTGATTACTTACAACGGTTCCACTTCCTCGGAAGAAACGTTCAATGCCATAACAAATATTAAAAAGCTGCTGAACAAACAGTGTTACCTTAGCGGATTTTCCGCGATACAGAGGGACATGAAAAATCTGCTTGTCGGCGAGATGCCCTTTTACGTCTTATTGGCATGTGCGCTGTGCCTTGTCATCATGACACTCAGTCTGGAATCATGGTTCCTCCCGTTTGTTTTTTTGGCAGGTATCGGGTTTGCCATTCTTTACAACATGGGCACCAATATCTTTCTTGGGGAAATTTCGTACATCACTAAGGCAATCGCTGCCATTCTTCAGCTGGCCGTTACCATGGATTATTCCATTTTTCTCATCCACCGCTATGACGAAGAACTCCCAAAATTTGACGACAGAAGGGATGCAATGACCAGCGCAATCCAAAGCACGTTTCTTTCCCTTGCGGGCAGCTCGCTGACCACGGTTGCAGGCTTTCTTACACTTTGCTTTATGGACCTTGCACTCGGCAAAGATATTGGCATCGTCATGATGAAAGGCGTTGTGCTCGGCGTGTTGAGCACCGTAACCGTGCTGCCGGCTCTGATTCTCCTGTTTGACCGCCCGATTCATAAATATAAGCACCGCTCACTGATTCCTCCATTTAACCGCGGCGCTAATGCCATTATGCGTCACCGCAAATTGATGGTTGTCATCGCCCTGCTGCTGATTGGTCCGGCGATTTATATGCAGGCACACACCGATGTGTATTACAATATTGACCGAACTTTACCTGATACGTTGGATTCCCGGGTGGCAACCGACAAACTGAAAAAAGAGTTCAATATGGCAACAACTCATTTTGTCATCATCGATGACAATCTTCCTGCATACAAGACCAAAGAAATGATTGAACAAATCAAAGAGCTCGACGGCGTAAAAAACGTTTTGGGATATGACGATATCGTCGGCCCGGCAGTGCCGGACAGCTTTATTCCGCAGGATATCAAAGAAATTTGCAAAAAAGACGGCCGAGAAATTATTATGATTAATTCCACCTATCCGGCCGCTGATGATAAGGAAAACGCCCAAATTGAGCAAATTACAAAAATCACAAAAAAATATGACCCCACATCTCAGGTGACCGGAGAAGGGGCCTTGACCAAAGATTTGGTTGAAATTGCGGACCGCGATTTTACGGTAACAGGCTATGCTTCCATTTTGCTCATGCTGATAATTGTTGCAATCGTATTCAAATCGATCTCCGTTCCTATCATTTTGGTGGCTGTGATCGAATTGGCAATTTATCTGAATTTGGGAATTCCGTACTTGACAGGAACCGTAATTTCGTTTATTTCCCCCATTGTGATTAATTGCGTTCAGTTAGGTGCAACCGTAGACTACTCCATTTTGATGACAACACGTTTTCAAGAAGAACTGAAGGCTGGCAAAACCCGAATGGAAGCAGCAAAAGAGGCAAGCATCACATCTTTTCCTTCCATTATCACCAGTTCGCTGGTATTCTTCTGCGCAACCACCGGCGTTTCGATGGTTTCCAAAATGGGGATTATTCAAAACATTTGCTCCATGCTCGCGCGCGGTGCTATTATCAGCGCAATCATCATTATCGCCATACTGCCCGCTGTTTTATATGCAACCGAGCCATTTCTTAAGAAGTTCAGCTACCATTTCGATACCAATTAACAATTTGTTGGGTAAAGGAGGCTTCTGATGATGAAAAAACAATTTTATTCCCGTGCCGGACGAATCGGCTGCCTGCTTCTCGCTGTTATTTTCGCGGTATCTTCACCGGCGACAGCCGCTGTAAGCGCAGAAGCAACCAAAAAGGATGAAACGGTTTATGTAAATCTAAGCGCAACGGGACAAGTGCAAAACATCACTGTTTCCGACTGGCTCCATACGGATTCCAATGTGGTAAGACTGCCGGACAAATCCAATTTGGAAAACATTAAAAACGTAAAATCTTCTGTGCAGCCCGAAAAAATAGGCGATAACCTAACTTGGGTGCTAAATAGCGACGGCGAAAATGGAGCCGACATCTATTACCAAGGAACAACCTCGAAGCCCACTCCGCTTGAGGTCAATGTTTCTTATGAACTAAACGGCAAAACCGTTACACCGGAAGAGATTGCCGGAAAATCGGGCAAGGTCAAAATCACAGTTAGTCTAAAAAATACGGATGCCCATACAGTTCAGGTAAATGGAAAAGATGTGGTGATGTACACGCCGATGACAGCGGTGGTTACTGCAAATCTTCCCTCTGACACGTTCCGAAATGTTTCTGTCAGCAAAGGAAAAGTGATTTCCGACGGCAATAACCAATTCGTCACATTCCTTTGCATGCCGGGCCTTTCGGAAAGTCTGGACCTGAAAAACTGCGGGGTAAAAGGCTTAGATACTCTTGACTTGCCGGAAAGTCTGGAAATTACGGCGGATGCGACAAACTTCACACTGGGTTCCATCGCCGTTGTGGCAACGCCCGAACTTCCCAATGAGGACGACTTTGACAGCGATGGCAGTCTGGACGATTTAAGGGACGACCTCGATAAACTAAGCCAAATGCAGGATAACATTGAAAAGGCGGACCCGGATAAAGAAATTCGTTCCCTTTTCACCAATCCGGACCGCACTGCGGCGGCTCGTTTGATTGTCGATGATGTGTTCGACTTTTATGACCTTGACACCGCCGCACTCGATATCATGCCGAAATATGTGACTGATGAGAATATCAGCCTGTATGACCGCGTCACATCGGATATCGACAAAGCGGATTTAAAATATGTCTTGGACAACGAAATAATCCGCGGGCTCAACGACCGCCTGACCGATGAAAACATCGAAAAAGCAAAAATATTGCTTGCAGATTATGATGAGATTGAAACATTCCAAATTGGCAAGCTGGACCGCGTCATCCATGTTCTGGACAACTACGATAAAAACTATGACCGTTTAGACGATGCACTCACACAAGCAAAGCATATCATACACCGTCTGGACGACGAGGATTTTGACACGCTGGCCGCCTTGAGCGATTCCGATGTGCAGGATTCGCTGGCCGATACATTGGAAAGCATGAGCGAACTCAATGAAGCCATGGCTTCGCTGGGCTTGTCACAAAGTTCCATTTCTCTGGAAAAGGAAGATGTAGAAGCACTGCTTCAATCCGTCTTATCCCGAAATTTTCCGAAATTAATTGCTGAAAGCGTTGAAAGCAAAGCTGATGAAGACGGCAACATCAGCGTCAGCAATCTAATGGAATTGACAAAAGCGCTGCCCTCTGATGCAATGCAGAGCACAACAGCATCCGCCATCATGGCGCAGTTGGCAGATTCTTTTGTGAAAAGCAATCCTGATGCCGTAATTTCCGCTTCGAATTTGGAAAATATCCAGCCAAGTGAAATAGTTTCCATCTTGGCAGAAAATCCGGACGCTGTAATTCCTGCTTCTGAGGTCAGAACTGCACTGGAGACACTTGTGGGGACGCTGTCTGACGAAGAACGTGCAGCAATTATTTCGCCGCTGGCAGAAAAACTATCACCCGATTTAACGGATTCCTTAAATGACCTGCTTTCTAATTCGGCCGACTTGCAAGACAGTCTGGAAGATGAACTTGGCAGCGACTATACATCAAAACTGACTGCTGCACTTGCCAACATTGGACACATAAAGGGATATATTGATGACCTGCAGGATGATTTAGACGATTTGGATGAAGATGAATTATCCGACCTTGAAGACGATTTTGACGATGCAAAAGATCTCCTGCTGGACAAAGATGATATGGACTATCTGATTACTTGGGCCAAAAAGTTAAGAGATATGAAAACCGATATGGATGATAACAAAGACAATATTTCCATTCTTCGCGACCTTATTGACCTAAATGACGACCCAAAAATCAAAAATTTCCGCAGCATGATACCCGACCTATTGGCCGATTGGGATGATTCTCGTCCGATATTGGATGCAATTAAAGCAGAATTGGATGAACCGACGGTAAACGCAAGTCTGCATAAGATGCCACAAACAACTGCGGTTCTGACAAAAATGGAAGACGATATTCGCAATCACAGAGATATCATGGAAATTTTCCGACTCACCACACAGCCGGATACCGTTTCTCTGTTTAACGATACCTTTACCAAACTGGACGACTTCATAGATGAGGGTACAGTGGACAACATAACGACTCTTATGGACAAAAAAGACGCATATATCGACCTTTCCGAGCAGTACAAAATTTTCACGGAAGCTGCGGACGGCGCGGAGACCCGCGTGAAATTCGTCTATAAAACAGCGGAAATTGAAGAACCGGAAAGCAATGAGACTCCAGTTGTTGAAGCTGTGGCAGATTCCGAAAATTCGGGTTTCCGAGTCTTGGGCTGGATTCGCTCCGTCTGGAACAAAGCCGCAAACACCATCAGTCATTTATTTTAACCGTTAACAATATTCCCCCGGCAATGCCGGGGGAATATTGTTATGTCATTGTCCCTGCCGCATGGGTAAACAGACAGTAAATGTTGTTCCACAGCCCGGCTGACTTTCCACCCGTATTGTTCCGCCGTGACGCTCAACAATCCATTTTGCAATGGAAAGCCCCAAACCCGTAGAACCCTTGCCTCGGGTGCGTGCCGCATCCGCTTTGTAAAATCGGTCAAAGATATAAGGCAGATCCTTTTGAGCAATACCAATACCGGTATCTGAAACTTTTAGTTCGGCATGGTCATCCAGCCGTCGGCAGGACACGGAAATTGTTCCGCCCGGCGGCGTGTACTTAATGCTGTTGTCAATCATTGCGCGCACAGCCTGTTTTAACAGTGCGCGGTCCGCTGTCAAAAACACATGATCTTGAATCTCCTCGGAAATGATATGCTCCTCGTCAATCATACGAGTATCCTCCATGATTTCCCGCATCATTTCCGTGAGATTGACTTCTTCAAAATGAACATTTTGTGTTTTTCTGTCCGCACGCGTTAAAAACAGCAAACGTTCCACCAGTTGCTGCATATTGTCGGTTTCTTCAATAATTTTATCCACGGATTCGGCTAGAACATCCGGATCTTTGCTTCCCCACCGCCGCAGCAGATTCGCATAACCGCTTACAACGGAAAGCGGTGTGCGAAGTTCATGGGAAGCATCCGACACAAAGCGATTCTGTTTTTCATATGAATCCTGAATGCGGTCCAGCATCTCATTAAACGTTTCGGCAAGCTCCCGAAACTCGTCATGGGAATTCACCGTGTCAATCCGCGTGCTCAAATCATTGGCTGTAATGGAACGCACCGTTCTTGTCATATCATAAACAGGACGAAGCATCTTGCGAATTAAAAAACCGCCGATGACCGCAGAGCAGAGAAGCAGCAGAGTCATCAGCAAAAGAAACATACCGACGGACATCCCGGCAAATCCCAGATTTTCACTGCTGACCACCCGAATCGTCATATGACGGGCAGGTGTATTGATCCTGCGAACAGCACTCATATGCTCCGCTATATCAAGGCTGGGATCCCCATAGGACAAAGTTGTCCCCGTGTCCATATCTTTTATTTCAATATATATTTGGTTTGCCTCGGCAAAACTTTCCATACCCGTCCCTAATTCGGCATCGGGTGCCAACAGGCGGTTTGAATCGGAATCGGCCGGTCTTGGCAGGTTCGGCCGCTCATAACGTGCGGCTACAAATGCAATCAGCTTATCTAAATTCTGCGAACGCACGGTATAAGCCGTATAGGCACCGGTCAATCCGGCCACAACTGCCGCCAGAATCAAACTGAAAAGAAGCGTATAAACTGCCGCGGTTTTAAAGGCAAAGGAAATCCGAATGTTCCTTGCCTCGGTACCGCGGCGGTTAAATATTCTAACTTTCATCGGATTTAATAATATAGCCCACTCCCCGAATTGTGCGGATTAGATCAACATGAAACCGGTAATCAATTTTATTGCGCAAATAGCGAATATAAACATCCACCAAATTTGTCTCTCCGCTAAAATGATACTCCCACACCTTGTCCATCAGCGTGTCTCTGGAACAGACAATATCATGGTTTTCCATCAAATAACAGAGAAGATCAAATTCACGCTTGGTCAGTTGAATGGGCTGTCCTTCGTAACTGGCCTCGCGTGCGGAACGGTTCACCGAAAGCTTGCCGATTGTAATGATATCTTTTCTCTCCGAGGGAACAGCTCCGTGTTTTTTCAGCGCCACACGCATGCGGGCAAGCAGCTCTTCTATGGCAAACGGTTTCGTCTGCACCGCCGTCAAGTCCCTGCACCTTATCGCTGACGGCATCTTTTGCTGTGAGCATGATAACAGGCGTATCCGAAATTTGTCGGATTTTGTGCAGGACTTTCATTCCGTCCATACCGGGAAGCATAATGTCAAGCAGAATAATGTCGAACTGTTCCTGTTTTGCACGCTGCAGCCCCTGCAGCCCATCGTATTCTTTTTCAACCCGATATCCCTCGTGCTCTAGCTCCAGTTGAAGAAAACGAACGCTGTTGCGGTCATCGTCAATAATCAGAACCCTTTCCCCTGCCATTTCTCCTCCTCGCTTCCTGCTTCCTAATTCCAGACTAGCCGGTATTTATTAGGAAGGTTTAAAGCGATCATGAAAATCACATGAGAAAAATGCTCTGTCCCGCGTACCGGTCATCCTCTTCTTCTGAAAGCGAAAGGGTATTCTCCATAAGCTGCTGCACAAAAAGTTCAATAAATTTCCTGTAGTCCTCTATAGTAAACGAAATTGAAGGCAACGCATCAAAAACACCGGATACTGTGTTGGAACCTTCCTGCAAAGCCGGAACTGCCACATCTTCCCCGGCATATGACAATACTTTCTCTACATACTTCTGTGTTTCCTCAAACGGCGGAATTCCGCCGTATTTGTCCACATTGCCGCTTCCCGCATTATAGGCTGCAAGTGCCAATTTTGTATCACCGTAGCGGCTTAGAAGAGAGCTGAGATATTTTGCTCCTCCCATGATGTTCTGCTCGGGGTCAAATGCATCCGTCACGCCAAGGGACTGCGCCGTGGACGGCATCAACTGCATAATGCCCTGCGCACCGCAGTGTGAAACCGCATCTGCCCGAAACCCGGATTCTGCCTTTGCAACAGCTTTCAGCAGATTTTCGGGCACGTTATACGTTTGGGATGCACGCTTGAAAATATCATCTAGTCCCTGTTCGCTGTTTTTAAGTACTTCGCTTTTCATAAGCGCAGCAAATCCGCTCTGCGGTGCAACCGTTTGTTCCGCCGGAGCCGACTGATATTGCGTTGAAGTTACTGCTTCTATTTTCATATAAATCCCTTCTTATGGCCATTCATTTATGTAATATATTACCTTAATTTTCCTTAAAAATCAATAACATTGTGGTAATTGACCGTTTTTCACCTCCAAAAGGTTTTCCTCATAGTATCTAACAGGCCCAATATGTTAGAAAGGAGAGCCGAAAATATGCCTTTTGGAATTGCGCTGGCCGGAGGCGGGGTGAGAGGGGCGGCTCATGTTGGCGTGCTTCTTGCGCTGGAGGAAAACGGCCTATATCCGCGGTCCATTGCCGGCACCAGCGCCGGGGGCATCGTGGCAGGGCTTTACGCTGCCGGTTGGAAAGCGCCGCAGCTTAAAAAGGTTGTTTTGGAATTGACGCGGTACGGTCCTTCACTGTTTGACCCGGATATTCCCGGCATGATTACCTTGATTCCCAGCCTGCTGATTCATAATCCTCCGTCTTTGTCCGGACTTTTGAAAGGAAATCGTCTGGAACATTACTTATACCACAAAACCGGGGGCAAATGGCTTTCAGAATTGCAGATGCGCGTTGTGATTCCTTCTGTGGATCTCATTTCCGGCAACACTATCGCATGCACCAACACATTAAAAGGCATTTGTCCGTTGCCACGCGTAAAATGGACAGACAAAATGCGCCTTGCCGCCGCCATGCGGGCCACTTCGGCCGTTCCGGCTGTGTTCCAGCCAAAAATTATGAAAAACATGTGTCTGGTGGACGGAGGTGTAACCGATGTCTTGCCGGTGGATTTGCTGGCAGCGGCAGGGGAACAAAACATCCTTGCTGTGGATGTTTCCGAAGACTACAAAATGCCGGAGAGAATTAATATTATTGAAGTGGCATCACATTCCCTTGCAATTATGGAAAATCGGCTGCGCGAGTGTGTCACACGCGGGGAAAAGATGACACTTGACCCTGACCTGCCGGAAACGGACGGTCTTTTAGCTTTTGGACAGATACCCGCCTGCATGAAAGCAGGATACCGAGCCGCTATGCGGGCGATGCCCAGGATTAAAAGTTTGTTCGCATAAAAAAGGAGCGGAAAATCCGCCCCTTTTTTTATATCTATCCTGCCTATTGCTGTGGCTGATTCTGCAAGTATAAAAGCGCGGAATGCGCGGCGTTTGCCCCATCCGATATCGCTGTTACAATCTGGTACAGTTCTTTTTTGCGCAAGTCTCCGGCAACAAACACACCGGGCAAAGGTGTTTCGCAGGTTTCCGGCGCTTCTACAAAACCATCTTTCAAAGGCAGCACTCCTTCAAGCAACTGCGAATTTGGCACAACACCGATTGCCACAAAGACGCCGTCTAAATCCAGTATTCTCTGCTGCCCGCTGCTTCTTTCTTTCAGCACCAGATGCTCCACTTTTTGCGAACCTTGAATTTCCACAGTCAGATAGTTATACAGAAACTCAATATTACTGTGCTCCTTCGCTCGTTTGACGAGATAATCCATCGCACGGAGTTTATCTCTGCGGCTGACAACGTAGACCTTTTTGCATAAACCCGCCAATTCAATCGCATCGCCAATTGCCGTATTGCCTCCGCCAACGACGGCAACTGTACGGTTGCGGAAAAAATTCCCGTCACAGGTTGCGCAGTAAGAAACACCGCGTCCGGAAAATTCCTGTTCCCCCGGAATATTTAGCTTGCGGCGTTCCGAACCCTGCGCCAGAATAACCGCTTTCGCCTGATATTCGTGTTCAGATGTGCGTACTGTTTTTACAGGCCCGGTAAGATCCATCGCCACCGCACTTTCCGACACCGTTTGTACGCCCGCGGATTTGACATGTTCCAAAAGTTTCTGGGCCAAATCCGTGCCGTAAATCAGAGGAAATCCCGGATAATTTTCCACCAAATTGGTATAGGCTACCTGTCCCCCCTGTGCCGGTCCGGTTAACAGTAAAGAGGAAAGCCCTGACCGTGCCGCATAAATAGCGGCGGTCATTCCGGCCGGCCCGCCTCCCGAAATCAAAACATCAAACAACCTGCATCCCCACTTTCATTTGGCTGCGCCTTTGATCTAATCTTAAAGTGCTTTCTCTATAATAGGATCGAGTTCTTCCGGTGTCACGGATGGCTCGAACCGCTGCACACTTTCACCATCACGGGCAACTAGGAATTTTGTAAAATTCCATTTGATGCCGTCACCGGTTAAATTGTCCGGATAATGTTCCTTCAATACATCGTGAATTACCTTGCCGCTTTCTTTGCTGAGCTCAAACCCCTTAAACGGTGCTTTTTGCTTCAGCCATGTGTAAAGAGGGGCCTCATTCGAACCGTTTACATCGATTTTTGAGAACATTGGGAATGTTACACCATAATTTGCTTTGCAGAAGGATGCAATTTCATCATTGCTGCCCGGATCCTGCTCCAAAAACTGATTGCACGGAAATCCAAGAATAACAAAACCACGGTCTTTATATTTCTGATAAAGCTTTTCCAGCCCTTCATACTGTGGAGTAAAGCCGCATTTGCTCGCGGTGTTGACCACCAAAACCAGCTTGCCCTTGTAATCGGAGAGGGAAACCTCCTCACCTTTGATGTTTTTCATTTTAAAATCGTACAGGCTCATTTCACTCCAACCTTTCTTCATCAGTTTTATTTGTTATAGTTTTCCTATTTCTGTTTTAACTATAACACAGAAAAATTAATTTGTAAATAGTAACTATTATTATTTTTATTTTTTTTATTGTATCCGCGCTTATACGCAAAGGAAAACACCCATGTAAAAATAAGCGTAATATAAAAAATCCGCCTGTCCGGAAAATTTCCGGCGGCGGATTTATTTTTTGTACTTTTCTGTACCATTTAAATATCCCAGTCCTCTGCGGCAAACAGCGAACCTTTGCAGTTAACTAACGTTCGAAATCGGTTCCGCCAAACTCAGAAAGTTTGAGGCCCTTATTGTGCTCTAATGCCCACTGGATGCTCCAGCTGTTACCGAACAGCAAAAGATTGTTTCCCCTCACATCCTGCACACGTTTGGTGTCGCTGGTTAAATCTAGATTCTCTAAGTCAAGGCCTGTATCCTCAATCCATCGGATTTCCTCATACGGCAGAGGGGACATTCGTATTTCAACATTATATTCGTTTTTCAGCCGATACTGAAGCACATCAAACTGCAGGGTTCCGACCACGCCGACAATAACTTCTTCCAAACCGGAATCCGGTTCATGGAAAATTTGAATAGCACCTTCCTGCGCAATTTGGGTCATACCTTTGACGAACTGCTTGCGCTTCATGGTGTCCACCTGCTGCACGCGGGAAAAATGTTCCGGTGCAAACGTGGGAATTCCCTCAAATCGGAACGGTTTGTCCGATGCACAAAGTGTATCGCCAATAGAAAAGATACCAGGGTCAAACAACCCGATGATATCTCCGGCGTATGCCTCTTCAATGATTTCGCGATCCTTCGCCATCAAATGCTGCGGCTGTGTCAACTTTATTTTGCGGCCGCCCTGCACATGGGTGACTTCCATTCCCTTTTCAAATTTTCCCGAGCAGATGCGGATGAAAGCGATACGGTCGCGGTGTGCCTTATTCATATTGGCCTGAATTTTAAAGACAAACGCCGAAAAATTAGGATCGAATGGATCAACCATACCGACATCCGATTTACGCGGCAGCGGCGGAGTGGTCATTTGCAAAAATTCCTTTAAAAACGGTTCCACGCCGAAATTGGTCAGAGCCGAACCGAAAAAAACGGGGGAAAGTTTTCCCTGCCGCACGGCTTGAAGGTCAAAATCGTCGCCCGCGCCGTCGAGCAGTTCCACTTCTTCCCGCAGTTTTGCTGCAAAATCAGCTCCAATGACATTTTCCAAATTTGGATCATCCAGCGCGATTTCACTGGACTGAACCTCTTTGGACTCAAATACCGCATCGCTGTTCGCGTGAAAAATTAAAATCTTTTTCGATGCCCGGTCATACACGCCTTGAAACTCCTTGCCGGAACCGATGGGCCAATTAATCGGGCAAGTTCGAATTCCAAGCAGATTTTCTATTTCCTCCATCAGGTCGAACGGATCGCGTGCATCGCGGTCCATTTTATTGATAAAAGTGATAATTGGAATCTGCCGCAAAGTGCAAACCTTGAATAGTTTGCGCGTCTGCCGCTCCACGCCTTTGGAGGCATCGAGCACCATTACGGCGGAATCCGCTGCCATTAATGTGCGGTATGTGTCTTCCGAAAAATCCTCGTGTCCGGGAGTATCCAAAATGTTGGTACAGCACCCGCCGTAATTGAACTGCATGACGGATGATGTAACGGAAATTCCCCTCTTCTTTTCTATTTCCATCCAGTCGGAAACCGCGTGCCGCTGTGCTTTTTTGCCTTTGACGGAGCCCGCAAGAGCAATCGCTCCGCCGTACAGCAGCAGCTTTTCCGTCAGCGTTGTTTTGCCCGCGTCGGGGTGGGATATAATGGCAAATGTTCTTCTTTTGCCAATCTCGCTTCGATAGTCAGACAATCTCGTTCCTCCAGCCTGTGTCATAATAGTATTATTGTAAGACTTTCCGGAGAAATAATCAAATATCAAAACGAAATATTTGCCGTCCCCTTTACAATTGTTTCCTACCCCGACAAGTGTAGGTTTGTCAAACATATTGGACAGTATGGGATTGTAAAAATTCAGAAGGAGATAACCAGTGAAGGGGACGCATCGGCATATTGTTAGAGCGTCGTAAGTAGATGGAAAGTTGGTTTTCAAAGTCCGCTAAGGAATAAAAATGGTGTTTGTTGTAAAAGCGCTTTTGGTCTTCGCGATGGCTGCGTTCCACTTTACCATTGTGCCTGGGCGTATAAGGCCGAATCAGTTTGTGCCGGATATGCAGTTGAGCGGCAGTGGCCTCGAAGAGCGTCAGCAGATGTTTCTTGGAAGGGGAAAAACGGTTGGTAAATTCAAAACCGTTGTCAGTTTGAACGCATTCTACACGAACGCCGCGCCGGGCAAACCATTTGACAGCTCGTTTAAGAAAGTCGGCAGAAGAGTAGGTACTCTGTTCAGGGTATGCTGCCAAAAAACGTAGCCTAGAAAATTCATCGATGGCTGTGTACTGAAAAAGCCGAAGCTCAGGGTCGGCAATACAGCGCTTTGGGACTACCTTTACATCGATTTGAATGCGCTCTCCGGGATGCGTCATTTGCTCATATGGCTTTGGCTGATATCTTTTCTTCGGTTTTGCCTCTGGAAAAATCCCCATTCGGCGCATTACACGGAACAGACTTTCCGGACATCGCTTGTATCCGCGCTTTTTTAACCGGGACCATAGTTCAATCATACCGAGTTCTGGGTTCCTGCGCCGCATGTCGCGAATCAGTTTTAACTCGGCAGGTGTATGTTGGTTTGGATGACTGTGTGGCCTTCTAGACCGGCAAGCCAACGATTCTAATGTACCGTCATACCGGGCCATCCAAAAGTAAATAAAGGAACGGCTTTTGTTGTACTTTCTGCTTGCACGACTGACACCGTACTTTTGAGCGTAGATCATTATGGATTGCCTAAACTTCATATCTTGTGTTACACTATTCATGCAGGAATGGACACTTCCTCTCGGTATGATTTGGTTTGGGTAGCTTTATTGTAACCGATGTGTCCATTTCTGTATTTTATTTTTTCTCAACTGTCCAATATGTATTGTAGTCCTACATTACAATTGTTTCCTACCCCGACAAGAGCATTGAAAACCGCGCGGTATCATGGTAGAATAAAATAATCTGTTAATACAGATTTGGAGGGAAATTATGAACGGAGGAAACAGTTTTAATCCGTCCCGTCAGGTTAAAATTACGGCGGACAGCACTTGTGACCTTTCGGACGCCATTCTGAAAAAATATGATATTGACCTGATTCCCCTGTACATTACCCTAGGGGATAAGTCTTACCGTGATAAATTTGAAGTTTCACCCGCGGATTTGTACGATTATGTGGAAGAAACAGGCAAACTTCCAAAAACATCCGCTGTTCCGGTCAAAGATTACCTAGACCGGTTTACACCGTATACGCTGGCGGGCAGAAGTATCATTCATTTTACCATCAGCAGTTCCATGTCTGCATGCTACCAAAATGCTGTAAACGCCGCAAAGCAGCTTGGTAATATCTACGTGATTGATTCCGCCAACCTTTCCACCGGGATTGGCCAGCTTGTCCTGCGCGCCGCGGAGCTGGCGCAGTCCGGTCTGGATGCAGAACGCATTGTCGAGACCATTACACAGATGATTCCAAAAGTGGAAACCAGTTTTCTGATTGACACTCTGAAGTATTTACATAAGGGAGGCCGGTGTTCTGCGGTTGCCGCACTTGGCGCAAACCTGCTTTCGCTCAAACCATGTATTGAAGTGCGAGACGGAGCTATGGGCGTGGGCAAAAAGTACCGTGGAAGCCTGGAAAAATGCCTGCTGTCTTATGTTACGGATCGTCTGCAGGGCCGCACGGATATCGATTACCGGCGAATCTTCATCACGCATTCACAGCTGCCGCCCCATTTGTTGCCCACTGTCAAGAAGCATGTCCAAAAGTTGGGCCCTTTTGAAGAAATTATCGAAACAGATGTCAACTGCACAGTGTTTACGCACTGCGGACCCGGCACGCTGGGAATTGTTTTTCTTAGAAAATAGATATTGCAAAAAATCCGGAAAAGCGCTTGCTCTTCCGGATTTTTCTTTGAAATTATCCCTTTGCCTTTGCATTAACCGGAATCCGAATCACCCGACTGATTGGCTTCCACGCGGCGATGGAAAGTCCGAAATCGACCATGCTGTGTATGAGTCCTCCTACCCCGACTAGGAGCAGCACGGAAACCACATATCCGCTGGAATAGGTCGCACTGGAAAGTTGACCGCCAAAGAAGAAATAAGTAACAACGATTACTTCACTCGCCGCATGAATAACTCCCAAAATCAGCCCGAACAACAAACTGCTCATTGAAAATTTCATCGCCATAGAGCGCTTTTTTAAAAACATTGCACCTATTGTGACAAAGACAACATGACTCAGCGCGCGCAGCGTGATCACTAACGGCAGCCCTGACAGAAAAAATCCGAGCGTTGTCCCCAGAGCAACCGTTATGGCGACTGCCGGTGAAATGAACATCGCTAAAAATATCGGCACATGGCTGGCTAACGTAAACGAAGCCGGACCAACCCAAATTTTTGGAAATGTCATGGGGATTACGATTCCCACAGCGCACAGCAATGCGGCGATGGTCATGCTTTGAATCGACTGCATTCCATTTTTGCGTTCCATCGGTTCCACTCTCCTTCTCGCGTCTCAAAGACATATATACATGTGTCTTTACACCTGTTAAGACTATTTTAGCAGGAGAATGGAAAAAGTCAAGCCCTATGGTTCTTTTTCGAATAAAATGCCCTCCTGTTTCAGCTTGGCAACAACCCGCCGATATGCCTCGTCATTTGGGCAGGAAATTGTGTGCAAATGGACACCGCCCGTCAAATTGCACAGCGGCAATGAGCGGCTTTTCCCCAATCTGCGGATAAAGTCATCCGCATCAAAACGGGAAAATACCTGAAGCCGGCCGGAAATCTGTCCGTACACTGCATGCTCCACAATCACATCCAACACACCGCAGCCATTGTCCACAACAGCATAAAGTTCACGGGAAATACCGTTTCGGTCGTGCCTGCAGGCGATGGTTCTGATAAGTTCCCCGGAGCGTGCGTTCGTGCTTTCCAGCAAATAGCCCCGAGGCGTAGCAGTAATCGGCTGATTTGCGGCGCGCAAAAGTGCAACGTCCCCCACAATCACTTGGCGGCTGACTTTCAGCGTTTTTGCAAGCGAACTGGCACTGACGGGCTCTTCTCCTTTTTGTAAAATTTCCAATATTTTTTCCCTGCGCTGAGATGGATTCATAGCCGCACACTCCCTTTCTTTATCTGTATCATATCATAGAAAGCAAAAAAAATCACCCCGCGGACGGGGTGATGAAGGTGTTGGTGAAACTATTCCGGCTGTACGTTTGTTTGGACAGAATCCCGAGCCGTATTTTTCCGTGCACGGTTTGCCATGAAGTTTGCAACAATCGAACCGGAAAAATTGTGCCACACACTGAAAATTGCTCCCGGAATGGCGGCCGCAGGTGCAAAATGTGCTGCCGCAAGCGTAACGGCTAAACCGGAATTCTGCATACCAACTTCAATCGCGACGGCATTGCGCTTTGCCTCATTCATACCAAACAGTTTCGCACCGAAGAAGCCAAGTGCGTACCCGCACATGTTGTGAAGAACAACCACCAAGCAAACCAGAAGGCCGCTGGTCATAAGTTTAGAAGCGTTTCCGCCCACCACAGCGCCGATGATTAAGGCAATGGCGGTTACGGAAATCAGCGGCAGTATATCATTAAATGCAGTCACTTTGTCTCCAAAAATTTGATGGACAATCAAGCCAAGAACAATCGGAAGCAAAACGACTTTACAAATAGACCAAAACATCGCCCAAAATGAGACCTGCACCCATGTTCCTGCAAGCCACCATGTGAGGAACGGCGTCATCAGCGGCGCTGCCACTGTGGATACCATTGTCATACTGACGGAAAGAGCCACATCGCCCTTTGCCAAATACGTCATCACATTGGAAGACGTGCCTCCGGGGCATGTACCCACCAAAATGACACCAACCGCCAATTCGGGCGGCAGGCGGAATATTTTGGCAAGCAGAAACGCGACAACGGGCATGACCGTAAACTGGAACACGAAACCGGCAAAAACATCTTTCGGGCGGCGGAATACTTCCCTAAAATCAGAAAGTTTCAGGGTTAATCCCATTCCGAACATAACAATTCCCAACAGCATCGTAATATGCGGTGCTGCCCATGTAAAGGCGTGCGGGATAAACAAAGCCGCAACAGCAACAGCCAAAGATAAAATCGCCATGTACTTTCCGGCAAAATCGCTCAGCTTTCTCAAAGTATTCATTTTTCTTCCCTCCCAAAAAAATTTGAACACATCAGACAGCTGCGCATGACCGGTGGAAATTGTGGCGCAAGTACAAAAAAGGCTTTTGTCTCCAAAGAGACAAAAGCCCTAAAGCTTCTGCGGTACCACTCTTATTGCCGCCCATTCCAAGCGACCGCTCTTTAGGCATCATGTATCAATGCCCGGCAAGATAACGGCTGCCAACCGTTCGCTCCTACACAAGCTTTTTCAAAGCTCTTCAGATGAATGCTCATGGGTGATGTTTCACGCGGACTTCGCCATGCCTCGCACCAACCGGCAATTCTCTTTCACGAAAAAGCGCGCTACTTTTCCCAATCATCGCATTTGTCTATCTGTGTTTTTTTATTACTATAGTCCACTCAACACAATTTGTCAAGATATTCTGTGTGGTATGTGAATCATTTTCAAAAACATGGGCAAAATGAAAAAAGAACCAAATAAGAGCTTTAGCGAATCATCGCCAAAGCCCCTACAATGTTCATTCTGCGGCAAAATCGGTTCACCAGAAACCGATTCGCCTATAAAAACTCCCCAAAATCAATACATTGGAATCACCATTTATTTTCATTTTTCCGACATGTTCACACGCGCTTTTTTCATCTCAAAACAGCTCTCTTTACACTATTTATCAATTGCTTCATTTCGAAGCCGGAATCAGCTTTTACGGATTACAAAGAAGCGGTGTGTGTGCTGTATGAAAACTCTTTCTTTTCACAGACCTCTTTTGTATCATTCCTTTCTTCACGAAAGAGGCCGCCGTCCAACGAACATCGGCCATATTGTCTGCTGACTCTCTTCCCTGCCCATTGGACTCACTCCCTTCCTTTTCAGAAAAGTCCGCTTCTTAAACGATGCGCGTTTTTGTTTTTCCCATTTTACTAGAAAGCTTAAGCTGAAAATGTATCATCGTTTTTTGCGGTTCCTTTTCTTTACGGTTACATTATATGCTTTTTCATGTAAAATGTCAATATATTTTTTAGATTTTTTATAAATTTTATGTATAATTTTATGGCGTATAAATTTCCTGTTGACTTGTTTGCGCTTACAGCGTAAAATATAGTCAACCGGAAAACAACCCAAAATTGAATCGAAGGAGAGGTTCCTGATGCAAGACGCATTCGGCCCCGATATTTTAACCCTTGTGGACGATGAAGGCAATGAGCACAATTTTGAAGTTTTAGATGTAATTGACAATGATAACGGATGTTATTACGCCCTGCTTCCAGTTTTCAGCGATCCGCAGGAAATAGTTGATGCAGAGGGAACCTACTATATTTTTGAATCAATAGAGGAAAACGGCGAGCCGAGGATGGTGGAGGTAGAAGATCAGGCCCTGCTCGATCAACTTGCAGAACAATTTGAAAGCCGTTTTGAAGAGCTGTACGGGGACGAATATGAAGATGCAGAGGACAGCTTGCCGGACGATGAAGATAATATTGAAGATTAATTGTTGACCGTTTACAGTTTGCATCCTGCCTGGTGCGCGGACGATGTGCAGAAATAACCCTACAACATTAAATAGGGAGCTTTGGCTCCGGCGGTGGACTTCAGACCTCCCGGCCTTTGGCCGGACGAAGGGAGTACGAAGCCGTTGGGCGGGCACCCACCTGCTGCGAGTGGCAGGTTATTCTCAGCACTATACGGCCAGGCAGGGCTTTTATATATTTAGTTGATTGTCCCTGTGTGCAGGGGCTTTTTCTTTTAGCAAAATTTTCGTTATATGGACAAATTTGGTAAATAACGATATAATAACTTCAGAAATTACAAGTAAGAACGACCTAAGCCCTTGAAAGGAGTTCCTATTGCATGAGCGATTATAGAATCATAACAGATTCCACTACAGATTTAACGCAAGAGCAAGTGGACAAATTGGATGTCACCGTCATCCCCATGAACTTTACCATTGGCAATAGTTCCTTGCTCGACTATCCGGACGAGCGGGATTTATCTTATAAAGAATTTTACCGCAGAATTGCCGCCGGGGAGTTTTCCACCACAAATCAGATTAGCATTGCGACCTTTACGGAAACTTTTGAGCCTTTCCTTGCCGCCGGACAGGATGTACTCTATCTCGGATTTTCCTCCGGGTTGAGCGGTACATATAATAATTCGGTAATTGTAGCAAGAGATCTTGCGGAAAAATACCCTGAGCGCAAAATCTATGCCGTAGATACACTAGCCGCCTCCATGGGAGAGGGGCTGCTGGTATACCATGCCGCTATGATGAAGAAAAATGGTGCTTCCATTGACGAAGTAAAAGAATGGGTGGAGCAGAATCGAAACCGGTTGCATCACTGGTTTACGGTGGATGACCTTAACCATTTAAAGCGCGGCGGACGCATTTCAGGTGCCTCCGCTCTGGTTGGCACGATGCTTGGCATTAAACCTGTGCTGCATTTTGACAACGAAGGCCATATCATTTTGATGGATAAAGTCCGCGGGCGCAGACAGTCGCTGGAGGCACTGATACGCCATATGGAAAAGTCTTGTATTAACCCGGACAAACAGATGATTTTTATCAGCCACAGCGATGCTCAGGAAGACTGTGAGTACGTGGCGCAGGAAATCAAAAAGCGCCTTGGCGTCAAGCAAATTGAAACAGCACCGATCGGACCGGTTATCGGTGCGCATACAGGAACCGGAACCGTTGCACTGTTTTACCTAGGACAAAATCGAGAATGAAAAGAAGAATAATCTTTGATTCTGCCGCATGTTTAATAGTTGCAGTTGCAACACCATACAGATAAAATAAAAGCGGAAGGTCTCCTCCCCTGTTTGCAGGGTTAAGAAAGCCTTCCGTTTTTTTGCGTATTTTTCCGAAAGCTCAGATAATCCTGCAGAATAACCGTCGCCGCCACGGCATCAATCACCGCTTTTCGTTTCTTTCCGCGCGTATCCGTATCGTTTAAATATTCATGTGCGATAATCGTCGTGCCGCGTTCATCCCACAGAACAATCGAAATCGAAGTCAGCGCTTTCAACTGCTCAGCAAACGCGCGTGCGTTTTGGGCACTTTCACCTTCCGAACCATCCATATTGCGCGGCAAACCTACAACAATCTGTTTTGCAGAAAGAGTTTTTGCCTCTTGAACGATCATTGAGGTTAAACGATCCCAATTGCGCTCCGAAATCACGCGGACAGGCGATGCGAGCACCTCGTCTTCATCGCAGATGGCAAGTCCGGTGCGGGCTTTTCCTAAATCAACCGCAAGAATTTTCACGGCGCGACCCCCTCAGGGTTGGAAAGGTTCACTCCTCTTCTGCGGTAAACAGACAGCTCCGGCGGTATATGCGATGCGTCATTCATGGTAATGATATGCGCCTGCATTTTTTCATCAAAATCTACCACACTGACGGCTGTATTATCGCACCAATCGATTTCTCCAATACGGTCAACCGGCCAGCCTTTGGCGTGACAAAGGAAGTTTCTAATCGCACAACCGTGGGAAACGACACAAACAGTTTTGCCTTCATTTGCCCGAACAATATCCTGTGCGGCACTCCAGACGCGCTCATAGACCTCTCTCATGGACTCGCCGCCTTCCGCCCGAAACGAACCGGGAGATTCATTCCAAATTTTCAGCATTTCAGAGTTTTCCTGTGCAATTTCCTCCCAACTTCGTCCTTCCCACACGCCCACATCAATTTCCGACAGGCGCGGGTTAACTTGAATGGTAAGATTGTGGTATTGATTAATCGCCTGCGCGGTTTTATAAGCTCGGCGAAGTGGGCTGGAATAAATGGCCGCAAACGGCTCATTGCGCAAACGCATGGAAACAAGCTCCAATTGTGCTGCGCCGTTGCCGCTGATGTCGCTGTCTGTGCGTCCCTGAAGAACTCCTTTTGTATTCCCTTCCGCCTCGCAGTGGCGGACAAAAATTAGTCTTGTCAATTCCTTTTTCCCTCCGATTTCTGTTTTTGTTCACAGTGTGACGGATTTTTTAATTTTCGGTGATGTTTTCTGCATTCTTCACAATCGCCGTGCCGGTTGCACTGAACACGCAGGCAGGAACAACTTTCACCAAGGCTGCATTTTTCCCGTCAACTCTGAAATTGATGAAACAGAATTTTCATCCATGAAATCTTCCAATCCTTTTAGGATTTTAATCGGCGCGTACGGGTCGGAAAAAAACACCGTGCCGATTTGCACAGCGGCTGCACCCGCCAGCAGCATCTCCACGGCATCCTGCCAAGAAGAAATACCTCCGAGACCGACAATCGGGATTTTCACACGGGAACTGGCCTGCCAAACCATTCGCAGGGCTATCGGTAAAAGCGCAGGGCCCGAAAGCCCTCCCGTGTTGTTTTTTAAAATCGGGCGGCGCGTATGAATATCAATACGCATACCTGTAAGCGTATTTATCATGGAAATCGCATCTGCGCCGGCATCCTCAACCGCCGCGGCAATTTCTCCGATATCCGCAACATTCGGGGAAAGCTTTACCATCAGCGGCTTTTTGCAGTATTTTCGCACAGCCGCCGTAATCGCCGCCGCACTTTGGCACGATGTTCCAAACGCTGCCCCGCCCTGTTTGACATTCGGGCAAGAGATATTCAGTTCAATCATATCAATCGGCGTATCCGACAGGCGCTCCGCCATTTTGCAATAATCTTCCGTCGAGTTTCCTGCAATATTTGCTATAACCGCTGTTCCCTGTTTTCTAAGCCACGGCAAATCTTCCCGAATGAAATGCTCCACCCCCGGATTTTGCAGACCGACGGAATTGAGCATCCCTCCCGGTGTTTCCGCAATGCGCGGAGGCGGATTGCCGTCACGCGGTTCCAACGTCAGCCCTTTGGTACAGATCCCTCCAAAGGTGGAAAGGGGATAAAATTCCGCAAACTCCCGTCCGAATCCAAATGTGCCGGAAGCGGCAATGAGGGGATTCTTGAACGCTACACCCGCGATATCAACCTGTAAATTTGCCACGCTCATTCCTCCCACTCAATCAATTTCGCATCGAATACGGGTCCGTCCTTACATACATGACCGTAGTACGGCCTGTTTTCTCCCCGCAGTTTGACAGCACAGCCGAGGCAGGCACCTACCCCGCACGCCATGCGTTCCTCCATAGAAACATAGCACGGCACATTCCGCTCAGCTGCGATTTTTGAGACCGCCTTCAGCATTGGTTTCGGCCCGCAGGCAAAGACAACATCAAAAGAAAGGCCCTTCATAAAATCCGTAACCAAACCGCGATGCTCATACGAACCGTCATCGGTCGCAATATGTGTTTCACAGCCGAACGCCTCAAAATCTTCCTTTAGAATGATTGCTTCTCGGTTTCGAAACCCCGCGGCCAGCACAGCATTTTTGCCAAACGGTTTTGCGGCCTGCAAAAGCGGCGGCACACCGATTCCTCCGCCGACTAACAGCACCCTGCGCGATGTATCGACCTGTGGAAAACCGTTTCCTAACGGCCCGAGAATATTAATAGAATCGCCTGATTTTAATTGAGAAAGCCATTTAGTTCCTTCCCCGCGAATCTGAAACACAAATCTCAAAGTCCCCTTTTTCGGTTCAATGCCGCAAATAGAAATTGGGCGGCGCAGAGTTTTACCCGGCACGAAGAACTGTGCAAATTGCCCTGCTTTCGCACGCCGTGCCATTTCGGGGCAGGAAAGAGTCAGGTCAAAACAGCCGGGCGCAATTTGCCGATTTTTTAAAACGGTGCAATCCGCTGTATCGTAGGATTTCATAGACTAATTCTCCCGATTCTCTTCAGAATTTCGTCACGCATATGCTCTGCTTCCCGTGCGGCTGCTTTGGCGTAGTCTTCCTGCGGGGCATTTTGTTCCTGCCACGCGCACATGATGGAGCGGGAAGCATTAACCACCGCGCCAAGGCCGCGTTGATCAAACGCAGGGGCTACGTCGTCAGCCCCGCCGCCCTGTGCTCCGTAGCCGGGCACTAGGAAAAAGGTATGCGTCAGTTTGCCGCGTAATTCGCCGAGCTGTGCCGGCCAAGTTGCCCCTACCACTGCACCTACGCCGGAATAGCCGTATTTTCCCTGCAAATTTTCGCCCCATGTTTCGCAGTAATGGCCCATTGTCTCATACAGGGGCTCGCCGCCCTCAAAAATCTGATTTTGCAGCTCATCGGAGGATGGATTGGAAGTCTTAACAAGCACAAAAATCCCCTTGTCCTCTGCCTTGCAGACTTCAAGCAGCGGGACAATCCCGTCCGAACCGAGATATCCGTTAACCGTAAGTGCATCACCGCCGAACGCCTGCACCGTTTCCCCGCCGACGTCGGTTTTTCCCAAATGTGCTGCAGCGTACGCCTGCATGGTGCTTCCGATGTCATTGCGCTTGCCGTCTGTAATAACGAACAAACCTTTTTCCTTCGCATATGTAATGGTATCATGCAGAGCTTTCATGCCTTGCCAGCCATACATCTCATAGTACGCGCACTGCGGTTTGACTGCGGGAACGATACCGCACAGCGCATCAATCAATCCCTTATTAAATTCCAAAATTGCTGCCGCGGCTCCTTCCAGTGTTTTTCCATACTTAGAAAATACTTCTTCTTTGATAAATTGCGGAATATAATCAAGTTTTGGGTCCAATCCGGCCACCGTTGGATTTTGCTTTTGTACGATGCCTTCTATCAGTCGGTCCAATGCCATGTTTTTCCTCCTTACAGTTCGCTGTGATAAACAATTTTTCCGCCGAGTATTGTGGTTTTCACCCGACCGACCAGTTCCCTGCCTTTGAACACTGCGTTTCGGCTTTTTCCGTGCAGTTTTGCGGGGTTTACCGTCCAGTGTTCCGCCGGGTTAAATAAAACAATGTCCGCCGGCGAACCGGGGGCCAGCGTTCCTCCGGGTATTTTAAGCAGCCGTGCCGGATTGCAGGACATCAATGTGATAAGTTTTGACAACGTGAGAAACCCGGGCTCAACCAGATAGGTAATGCCCGCCGCTAAGCTGGTTTCCATTCCGACTACGCCGCAGGGCGCATTCAGAAAATCTGCCTTTTCCTGTGGTGTATGCGGCGCGTGGTCCGTAGCGATTGCGTCAATCGTACCATCTTGCAAACCCTCGATAACTGCCCGACGGTCCTCCTCTGTGCGCAGCGGAGGATTCATGCGGTAATCCGCATCACGCCGCAAAAGTTCACGTTCGGTGAGAGCAAAATAATGCGGCGCTGTTTCGCAGGTGACGGGAACGCCGCGGCGTTTTGCGTCCCGAATCATCGCAACGGATGTCTTTGTGCTGACGTGGCAAATATGCACGGGTAAATGGTAGGCTTGCGCCAAAGCAAGTTCCCTAGCGGTGCCGCAGTCCTCCGCGGCGGCGGGAATTCCTTTGACCTTCAGAGAGTTTGAAATTTTTCCCTCATTTAATTTTCCGCCCGCTGCAAGCGACAAATCCTCACAATGCGATGTAACAAACAACCCCAACTGCTCCGCTTTATGCATAGCGTCAGCCATCAGCGCGGAATTTTCCACCGGGCGTCCGTCATCGCTAATCGCAACAACACCGGCTTCTTTAAGTTCCCGCAGATTGGTCGCCTGCGCACCGGAAAGTCCTTTGGTAATTGCGGCGGCAACATAGACACGCGCGTCAGCCTGTTTTGCCTTTTGTAATACGGCACTGACCGCCTCCGCACAATCCAAAGCAGGACGTGTATTCGGCATACAAAGCAGACTTGTAACACCGCCGGCTGCCGCCGCTCGGCATCCGGACAGCACATCCTCTTTTTCGGTAAATCCCGGGTCGCGCAGATGAACATGCATATCAATCAGGCCCGGTGCGGCAACCATTCCCGCAGCATTGATGACACGCGCGTCCGTTTCATGCAGCGTGCCGCCCACATGCTCGATTTTATCCCCGCAAATCAGCAAGTCCCCCGTTTCATCCATATGACTCGAGGGGTCCAACAGTCTCGCACCGCGAAGTAACAGTTTGTCCAAGTTGTTTCCTCCGTCCTCATGATAAAAGCAGAGCCCGCTTTACGGCAGGAGCAAAAAGGCAGACAATGCCAATAACTCCCGCGCCCAGCAGGCCGAAAATATATACCATGGCGTCCGCGATGGAACAGCCTCTGCGGAAACGCCGTATTCCCGCGCGATGGAACAAGCGCGGTATTCGTGATACTCATCGGTGACAATCGCCAGATTGCGGCTCAGGCCATTTGCTTCTATCACACCCAGCGCACTCCCGATGTTTTCCTGTGTGGAAGTAGAACGGTCTTCCAAATAAATGCGAGAGGAATCAATGTCTAGGCTGACAAGGCCCTCCCGAATCACCTCGGCTTCCGTTCGGTCTTCACCGTTCCCCTGCCCGCCGCACGCAACGCAGACAGCGCGCGGATTTTCGTTTAAATACTCCGCCGCCGTTTCAATGCGTGCCATTAAATCCGCACTGGGAACACTTCCGTTTACCTTGCTGCCCAAAACAAGTACCGTCGCGTTTTCATCGGGCGCGCCCTTAGTACCCGAAATCATCAAACCCGTAAGCACCGCAGTCCATGCAAGTCCGGCGCAGAACAAAAGCAAAACCGCCAGTGCAATTCTTCGGGCAACTTTGGATTGGCTGCACACCGCATGGATTTTGGAAGAAAATATCACGCATAGAAGAATCAGCAAGCAGATTATCATTCCAAAGATATTACCGATATTAAATACATTCCAATAAATCGGCCCGATAAACCAAACAAGGCCAAAAGCGGAAAGGATACCCAAAATCCAAAGTGCGGCGCGCCGAACGGTTGCCAATCGTATCACCTCTGCGGCTATTATAGCATAAAACCGTATCGGTTCAAACAGGAACGAACAAAAAAGCATCCGCCCCGGTTACCAATATTTCGGAGCGGATGTTCTTTGTTACAGGGCCTGTTTTAAAGACCGAACAAACTCGCTGACTGCCTTTACTGCGTTTTTCCCGTCCCGTTCAATTAAATTTACAATCGCGCTGCCCACAATTACGCCGTCACAGTATTGTGCCATTTTTCCCGCCTGCTCCGGGCCGGATATGCCAAACCCCACCGCGCAGGGAACCTTTGCATAAGTATGGATGAGTTGGAAAAAAGACTCAAAATCCGTCCGGAAACTACTGCGTATTCCGGTCACACCGGTGGAGGAAACACAGTACAGAAATCCTTGCGCCTGTGATGCGATTTTTGCAATGCGCCCATGGGAAGTTGGTGCCACCATGCTGATGGAATAAACGCCCGCACGGTCGGCTTCTTTCTGAATTTCGTCATGTTCTTCAAACGGCATATCGGGAACAATGACGCCGTCCACACCACATTCTTGGCACAGAGAAAAGAAACGCTCTTTGCCGAAGCCGTAAATGCTGTTTAGGTACAGCATGAGCAAAATCGGTTTTTCCGTGTTTTGCCGAACGCGCCGAACCAACTCGAAAATCTTCGGCAGCGTTGTTCCGCTGTCGAGCGCACGCTGGCTTGCTTTCTGAATGGTCGGTCCCTCCGCTACGGGGTCTGAAAACGGTACGCCGAGTTCAATTAGATCCGCCCCCGCGTCGAACATGGCGGGAACTAACTGCTCCGTTGTTTCTAAATCCGGGTCTCCCGCCGTTACAAAACAAATCAGTGCTTTTTCTTCCTTTGCCTGCAGCTGTTCAAACGTGCGGTCAATTCTGTTCATTGAGCTGCACCCCCCTGTACCTTGCTACGGAATATACATCTTTATCCCCACGGCCGGACAAATTCACAACTATAATCTGCTGTTTTTGCATTTTCGGTGCAATCCTCATAGCAGCCGCAACCGCATGCGCAGACTCAATAGCGGGAATAATCCCCTCTTTTTTGGAAAGATATTCGAACGCGCACACCGCTTGTTCATCGGTAACAGAAACATATTCGGCACGCCCTGTCTGATGCAATTGGGCGTGTTCCGGCCCGATGCCTGGGTAATCTAACCCGGCAGACAGAGAATAAACCGGAGCAATCTGCCCTTCTTCATTCTGCAAAAACAGCGACTTCATTCCGTGGAAAATTCCGGTGCGCCCCTTTGCAACTGTCGCAGCATTCAGTGCGGTGTCCACTCCTTTTCCGGCAGCTTCCGCTCCAACAAGGCGGACGGACGGTTCTCGAATGAAATCGTAAAAAATGCCCATGGCATTGGAACCGCCGCCTACACAGGCAACCACACAATCCGGCAGTTTGCCCTCACGCTCGAGCAGCTGACGGCGCGTCTCTTCGCCGATGATTTTCTGGAAATCGCGCACCATCTGCGGATACGGATGCGGACCCATGACCGAACCGATTAAATAGTAGGTATTTTCCACGTTGGTGGCCCAGTCTCGCATTGCTTCATTAATGGCGTCCTTGAGCGTTCCCGTACCGGAATTGACACCTGTCACTTTGGCGCCGAGCAGTTCCATGCGGTATACATTCAGCGACTGCCGCTCCATGTCCCGCACGCCCATATAAACCTCGCACTCCATGCCGAACAGCGCTGCGGCGGTTGCAGTTGCCACACCGTGCTGGCCCGCTCCCGTTTCAGCGATAATCCTCTTTTTCCCCATGCGCTTTGCCAGCAGAATCTGCCCAAGCACATTATTGATTTTGTGCGCTCCTGTGTGGTTTAAATCTTCCCGTTTTAAGTATATCTTTGCACCGCCCAAATCCTCCGTCATTCTCTTTGCAAAATAGAGCATGGACGGACGATTTGCATATTCACGATACAGCCGATTCAGTTCCTCCAAAAATGCAGGATCTTTGCTGGCGGAAGCATAGGCCTCCTCCAGTTCCGTCACCGCATGCATCAGCGTTTCCGGCACATACTGCCCGCCGAATTCGCCATAGCGTCCTTTTGTTCCCATGTTCAAATCACCGCCTTTTGGGATTGCTCTTTCAGAATCCCCATTATTTTTTTTATTTTTTCTCGGTCTTTCACGCCGTTTGTTTCGATTCCGCTGGAAATATCCACGCCATATGGCGTAATCTGCCGCAGGATTTCTCTGATATTTTCGCAGTTAAGACCCCCCGCCAGAAAAAACGGAGTCTTTAACTTTGCCGAACGAATCAGTTCCAGATTTGCCGTTTTCCCCGTGCCGCCGTATTCGCCCGGCGTAAAGCTGTCCAGCAGCAACAAATCTGCACCGAGCGTCAGTGCATTGGAAATACTCTGCTCATTTTTCACCCGCACCGCTTTCCAGAGTTCAACCTTCGGCAGCATACGGCGTAACTGCTTGATGTCGTCGGCCGTTTCATCCCCGTGCAGCTGAACAACGTCCAAACCTGCCGCACAAACCGTTTCCTCTATGATGTCCGGCGATGCGTTGACAAACACGCCAACTTTTTTAATACTCGAATCCAGCAGAGCCGCCAAATCAGCCGCACGCTGTTTTGTCACACGCCGCTTTTCCCCCGCAAACACAAACCCGGCATAATCCGGCAGGAATTCATTTAAGCATTCGACATCCTCTTCCCGCTTGATGCCGCAGAGTTTAATTTTCACAGTGCATCCCTCAGTTCTTTCAGGGTCTGCGACGGGTCTTTGCTGCGCATCAAGGTTTCTCCGATTAAAACAGCATGGGCACCCGCGCGCTGTGCCTCCCGCATATCCGCTGCGGACACCATCCCGCTTTCCGAAACCAGCACGCAGTGGGGCGGCACTTTTTTCGCCAGCCGCGCCGTTGTTGCAACGTCTACGTGGAACGTCTTTAAGTCCCGATTGTTAATTCCAATAATCGATGCGCCCGCTTGCAGCACCCGTTCCAGTTCCTCTTCGTTATGTGCCTCCATTAAGCAACTTAAGTCCAAAGAATCCGCTAACTTTTTAAATTCTCTCAGTGTGTCGTCCTCCAGTAAAGCAGCAATTAAAAGGATTGCATCCGCGCCAATGGCACGAGCTTCAAAGATTTGATACGGGTCTAAGATAAAATCCTTGCGCAGAATTGGAAGAGAAATCGCCGCGCGCACTTGCCGCAGAACATCGGATGAACCGCCGAAGTAAGCTTCTTCCGTCAAAACGGAGACCGCATCCGCCCCTGCACGCTCATAAGAACGTGCCGTCTGAACGGGTTGAAAGTTTTCACAAATCACTCCCTTAGACGGGGATGAACGCTTGACTTCCGCAATCACGGAAAGGTGATGCTTTTCGCCTTTCTTCAGCGCCCCGCGGAAGTCTTTTGGTAACGGTGCTGCTTTCGCCGCGCGTTCCACCTCTTCCTGCGGGCAGTCGGATTTTTCGCGCTTTAGCTGCAGCATTCTTTTTGCCGCGATTTCTTCCAGTATCATTCTTCGTCCTCCCTTTAGCGGTTGGTTAGTTCTTTAAGCTGCTTTAGTTTGGTGAGAGCCGCGCCGCTGTCGATGGAATATTCGGCAAGATGAATGCCTTTTTGAATGGTATCCGCCAGCTTGCCGACATAAAGCGCGCATCCTGCATTCAGCACTGCGATATCACGTTTTGGCCCCTTTGCACCGTTTAGAATATCCAACGTAATTTGTGCGTTTTCTTGGGCATTTCCGCCCGTGATTTCTGATTTGGAAGCTTTTGAAATGCCATAATCAGTAGGATTGAGTTCATAGCGGATGAGTTTTCCGTCTTTGATTTCACATACCGATGTGGTATCCGAAATGCTCACTTCATCAAATCCGTCGTTTCCATGGACCAGCATGGCCGATGTCACACCGAGATTTATCAAAACCTTTGCCAGAGGTTCCAGCAGGTTTTCATCGTAAACGCCCAGCAGCATTCCTTTCGCGTGCGCCGGATTGGCAAGAGGACCGAGGATATTAAACACAGTTCTCAGTCCTGTTTCTCGCCGAGGCCCTGCTGCGTATTTCATGGAACCGTGATACCGCGGGGCAAACAAGAACACCATACCACACCGTTTCATGCAGTCCGCGGCTTGCTCCGGCGTCAAATCTATTTTGACACCGAGTGCTTCCAAGACATCCGCCGCACCGCTCTTGCTGGAAACACTTCTGTTTCCGTGCTTTGCCACCCGAAGGCCTGCACCTGCCGCGATAAACGCCGCCGTTGTGGAAATGTTAAAGCTATAGGATAAATCGCCCCCCGTGCCCACAATATCCACAACATCCGGAGAAATATCGACCGAAACCGCTTTTTCCCGCATCACTTCGGCAAATCCGGTGATTTCATCAATGCTTTCTCCCTTCATGCGCAGTGCCGTCAAAAAGGCGGCAATTTGGGAATCTGTAGTCTGACCGCTCATGATAAGGTTCATCGCTTCCTGTGACTGGACACGAGTCAGGTTCTCCCCCTGTGCGACTTTGTTCAGGTAGGGTTTCAGTCCAGTTTTTTGTTGTGCCGGAACAACCGGCGCCGCAGTTTTTGGTTGCAAATGACACACCTCTTTCAGAAAATTATAGAGAATCCGTTCTCCGGCGGGCGTCATCACGGATTCCGGATGAAACTGCACGCCGAAGGTCGGCTCTGTTCGATGTTGAATGGCCATAATCTGTCCGTCGGGATCCACCGCGGTAACCATGAAGCAGCCGGGCAGACTTTTTCTGTCTAATATCAAAGAATGATACCGCGCCGCCCGAATTTCTTCCGGCAGCCCAATAAACAGAGGACACTTTAAATCTATACGGATAGCACTTGCTTTACCGTGCATGAGTTTTTCCGCAGGAACGGTCTTTCCGCCGAACGCCTCCCCAATGCACTGATGCCCCAGACAGACCCCCAGAATCGGGATTTGTCCGCTGAATTTTCGAATTGCCTCTACCGACACTCCCGCATCCTTCGGATATCCCGGGCCGGGAGAAATAACGATAGCATCCGGACGCAATTTCGCGATTTCATCCACTGTAATTTCACCGCTGCGCACCACACGCAGCTGCGGTTCCATCTGCCCAATCAGCTGGCAGAGATTGTAGGTAAAGCTGTCGTAATTATCAATTAATAAAATCAAAGTTTACCCGCCTCCAAAATCGCGTCGAGTACGGCACGTGCTTTGTTTGCACTTTCGCGGAATTCATTTTCCGGAACACTGTCCGCCACAATTCCCGCACCCGCCTGCACATAGGCTTTCTCTCCGCGGAACACCGCCGTGCGGATGGCAATACAGGTATCCACCCCTCCGTTAAAGCCAAGGTAGCCGATGGCCCCTCCGTAGACGTCGCGTTTTTGATGTTCCAGCTCATCGATAATCTGCATGGCACGCAGCTTTGGAGCGCCGGAGAGCGTTCCCGCCGGCAGGACTGCCATTAACGCGTCATACGGCGTACAATCTTCGCGTAAAACACCTCTCACTTCGCTGACAAGGTGCATCACTTTTGAGGCGCGTTCCACATGCATAAAACCATGTACTTTCACAGAGCCGTATTTACTCACGCGTCCCACATCGTTGCGCCCTAAATCCACCAACATGGTATGTTCCGCACGTTCTTTTTCATCGTTTAACAACTGTTTTTCCAGTGCCAAATCTTCTTCCATGGTTTTTCCTCTTGGCGCTGTTCCGGCAATCGGTCCATTTGTCACCACTCCGTTTTCCACCCGAACCAGCATCTCCGGCGAGGCTCCCGCAATGCGGCAATGCTTATTCTGCAGGTAGTACAGATACGGCGACGGATTAATTGAACGCAACACCCGGTAAACATCAAACGCATCCGGCGGATTTTCCACCGTAAAACGTCGGGAAGGAACAACTTGAAATATATCCCCCGCACGGATATACTGTTTGGATATTTCCACCATCTGTTCGTATTCCTGCTGTGAAACATCCGAACGAATTCTCGGCTCCCCTCGGTACTCTTTGAAACGGCGTCTTGCGGGGACTGCTTGCACAACGCGCCGAAAAAGGTCGTTTGCATGCTGTTCGCAAACCGCATACTGCTCAATCGGGTCCGAATCCCGTCCGATATTCTGAATTACATATAACCTGCCGCTGTAATGGTCAAAAGCGAGTAATTCCCGATAAAGGTGCAGAATGCAGTCCGGCATTTCAAGGTCGTCCGGCGGCGCAGAACCGAGAATTTTTTCTGTGTAACGGGCCAAATCATATCCGAAATACCCGACAAATCCGCCTGTAAAACGTGGATACCCCGAAAAACCGGGCGAGCGGTATTGCTGCATTAAATCTGCAAAATATGCTGCCGGATTGGAAACAATCTGCTCAGAAGTTCCATCCTTTCCTGAAAAAATCGCCTTTCCATTGTGAAGAATCAATTCTGCTTCCGGCTGAAATCCGAAAAAAGAATATCTGCCCCATCGGCCGGGCTGCTCCGCGCTTTCCAGCAAAAAGCAGTTTTCCGATTCTCCGCAAAGTGCGGAGAAAATGCCCACTGGTGTGCGGTCATCCACCAGCATTTGCGAAAACACCGGTACCACGGGGTAATTTTTTAACAGCTGAACAACGGTATCAAGTTTCGGGTACATGGCCAGTCACTCCTTTTTTGAGAAAATTTAAACTGAAAACAAAAGAGCTCATCGTCCCAAACAAAGGGACGATGAGCTCGTGGTGCCACCCTAATTCAGAAACAGATAACTGTTTCCCTCGTTTACGGGTACGCTGCGGCTTTGCATCGTCAAACAGGTACGCTGCAAAAACGCATAAATACCCTTCCGCTGTAACGTGCGGACACGGCGACAGGTACTGGGAAAAATTCCTTTCACTGTGCTCCTCACAAACCCATTCACAAACACCGTATGCGCCGGCTCTCAGCAATTGCCGTGCTCTCTGTGGCACCGCCATGTTTGCTACTTGCTTTTGCTCACAGGATTTTTTCAATTTGCAATTATGATTTTAGTAGTATTATATGTACCTCTTTCCTTTTTGTCAAGAAATTTTTGAAATTTAATGATTTATCAATGCAAATCGCTGCTTGCGTTTTCTTTCTGCTCGCATTATAATTAATAAATATAATAGTCAAATTGTAAAACAATTGGAGGTTCATCATGAAACGTGTTTACAACTTTTCCGCAGGTCCATCCATGTTACCGGAAGCCGTTCTTCGCCGCGCGGCAGAAGAAATGCTCGATTATAAGGGCTGCGGCCAATCCGTCATGGAGATGTCCCATCGATCTAGTGAGTATGCAGGGATCATCAACTCTGCGGAGAGTTTGCTTCGCGAAGTAATGGAAATTCCGCACAATTACAAAGTCCTGTTTCTGCAGGGCGGCGCTTCCACACAATTCGCGATGGTACCGCTGAATTTGATGAACAAACACAAAAAGGCTGACTTTGTTATAACCGGTCAATGGGCAACCAAAGCCTACAAAGAAGCTTCTCGCTATGGGGAAGCCAAGGTGGTTGCTTCATCTAAAGACAAAACTTTTACATACATTCCCAAAATTGATCCGGCTAGTCTTTCCAAAGACGCCGATTATGTGCATATTTGCATGAATAATACAATTTACGGCACAGCTTTCCACGAAATTCCGCAAACTGGCGATATTCCGCTGGTGGCCGACGTGTCCTCCTGCATTTTGAGTGCACCGATTGATGTTTCCAAATTTGGACTTTTGTACGCCGGCGCACAAAAAAACATGGGACCGGCCGGACTAACCGTTGTCATCATCCGTGAGGATTTAATCGGCAACGCGATGGATATCACTCCGACCATGCTCAATTATAAAACACATGCGGACCATGGCTCCATGTTTAACACTCCGCCATGCTATTCCATTTATATATGCATGCTTGTGCTAGACTGGCTGAAAAACACCATCGGCGGACTTGCCGAGATGGAAAAAATCAACCGCAAAAAAGCTGCAATCCTGTACGACTTTTTGGATAGATCCAAATTATTCCGTGGTACAGTGGTTCCCAAAGACCGCTCCATGATGAATATTCCGTTCGTAACAGGCAGTGCTGAGCTTGATGCAAAATTTGTCGCAGAGGCAGCAGCGGAAGGTTTTGTCAATTTGAAAGGTCACCGCACCGTTGGCGGCATGCGTGCCTCCATTTACAACGCCATGCCAATAGAAGGCGTAGAAAAATTGGTTGCGTTTATGGAAAAATTCGAACGCGAGAATGCGTAAAATTTCGGAGGGATCAAAACATGTATCATATCAAATGTTTAAATAAAATTTCGCCGGCCGGAATCCAGTGTTTTGGAGAAAACTATATCTGCTCTGAAAATGTGGAAAACCCGGATGCAATTTTGGTGCGCTCCGCTTCCATGCATGAAATGGAATTCCCGGAAAATCTGCTTGCAATTGCGCGCGCGGGAGCCGGCGTAAATAACATTCCATTAGACCGGTGCAGTGAAAAGGGAATCGTGGTATTCAACACTCCGGGTGCCAACGCAAATGCGGTCAAAGAGTTGGTTGTTGCCGCTCTGCTGCTGACTTCCCGCAAAATTGTATCCGGAATCGAATGGACTAAAACGCTGAAAGGCCGCGGTGATGAAGTAGCGAAATTGGTAGAAAAGGAAAAAAAGCAATTTGTCGGCCCGGAAATTAAAGGCAAAACACTTGGTGTTATTGGTTTGGGATCTATCGGAATTCTTGTAGCAAACGCGGCACATGCACTGGGCATGGAAGTGCTGGGGTATGACCCGTATATTTCTGTCGATGCGGCATGGGGATTATCACGTTCCGTCCGCCACGCACATTCTTTAGATGATGTCTTTGCGCAGAGCGACTATATCACCATTCACGTTCCATTGCTGCCGGACACAAAGGAAATGATCAACGCGGATGCCATAGAAAAAATGAAGGATGGCGTACGTATTCTCAACTTTGCGCGCGGCGAACTCGTCAACACGCAGGATATTCTGAAAGGTATTACTTCCGGCAAAGTTGCGGCATATGCGACTGATTTTGCGGAAGATTGCCTGCTTGACGTGGAAAATGTTTTGGTGATTCCTCATTTAGGTGCGTCCACTCCTGAGTCCGAGGATAACTGTGCCCGTATGGCTGCAAATGAATTGATTGATTATTTGGAAAACGGAAACATTCACAATTCTGTCAATCTTCCGAGTGTTTCCATGCCGCGCAACGAATGTACGCGTATCTGCCTGTTCCATAAAAACGTACCGAATGTTATCAGCAAATTGTCCGGCATTTTGGCAAACGCCAATATTAATATTGAAAACATGCAGAGCAAGGCAAAGAAAGAGTATGCCTATGTCATGCTTGACGTGACGGGCGAAGTCACCAAGGACACCGCCACGCATCTGGAGCAACTGCCGGATATAGTCCGTGCACGTGTGATTCCTGCAAAAAAATAAGTTATTCTAGACGCAACAAGGCCGTTTCCCAAATTTGGGAAACGGCTTCTTTTTTCTTAAAAAATCCGAATGCACTTCATATGAAGAGCATTCGGATTTCTATAAAATAAGATGAATCGATTACAAAAGTTCGATAATCGCCATTTCTGCTGCGTCCCCGCGGCGGGGTCCGAGTTTTGTAATGCGCGTATAGCCGCCGTTGCGGTCAGCGTATTTCGGCGCAATCTCAGAAAACAGCTTGTGCGCAACATCTTCCTTTGTAATAAAACCATACACCATGCGCTTATTGGCAAGAGTATCTTTTTTTGCAATGGTGATCATCTTTTCCGCCATGGAACGAACTTCCTTAGCGCGTGTCACCGTTGTTTCGATTTTGCCTTTCTCCAACAGAAAGGTTACCATCGCCCTAAGCATTGCCATCCTGTGTTCGGTGGCTCTTCCGAGCTTTCTGGTTCCGGGCATCGAACTATCACTCCTTTACCTTAGGTTCCGCAAAGAACTATTCGTCGTTCTTGCGCAGACTGAAACCGAGAGAGGCCATTTTCCAAACAACCTCTTCAAGAGATTTGCGTCCAAGATTGCGAACCTTCATCATGTCTTCTTCCGACTTGCTGATGATATCGCCAACCGTATTGATTCCGGCGCGTTTAAGGCAGTTGAAGGAGCGGACTGAAAGATCCAGATCCTCAATCGTCATCTCCAGCACTTTTTCCTTACTCTTGTCATCCTTCTCCACCATAATTTCGGTGTTGCTGCCTTTGTCAGACAGATCAACAAACAAGTTCAGGTGCTCCGTCAGGACTTTTGCAGCCAGGGAAACCGCCTCCTGAGCATTGATGACCCCATTGGTCCACACTTCAAGCGTTAGCTTGTCGAAATCAATGCTCTGGCCCACGCGGGTTGGCTCCACATTATAATTCACTTTATGAACCGGAGTGTAGATGGAATCCACCGGAAGCACGCCGATGACGCCGGCACCGAAGTTCTTCTTATTCTGCTCAGCAGAAACATAGCCGCGCCCTTTGTCCAAAGTGAGTTCCATGTACAGTTTGGCGCCGTCGCCCAGCGTCGCAATGTGCATGTCCGGGTTGAGGATTTCCACCTCGCTGTCGCACTTGATTGAGTCGGCCGTCACTTCGCACGGACCTTCAGCACAGATCTCAACCGTTTTGGGCCCGTCGCAGTGCAGCTTCGCCGTCAGTCCCTTGATATTCAGGATAATCTCGGTGACATCCTCTTTTACGCCGGGAATGGTGGAAAATTCATGCAGAACTCCATCAATCTTAATCGAAGTTACCGCAACGCCCGGCAGGGACGACAATAGTACGCGCCGAAGACTATTCCCCAGCGTGGTGCCGAACCCTCGTTCCAAGGGCTCAACAATAAACTTACCATACGTACCGTCGTCCGATAATTCATTTGTCTCTATTTTAGGCTTCTCAATCTCGATCATTAGCGACCCTCCTTGACCTGTAGCGGATCAATTTAACTGCCGTGATGGCTCCTGCGCTGCGGAACACGTTACTTGGAGTACAACTCAACAATGAGAGTCTCGTCAACTGCAAGGTCAATTTCTTCACGCGTGGGCAGTGCAAGGATTTTGCCTTCCAAATTTTCGCGGTTTACATCCAGCCACTTTGGCACTGGACGGGAGGCGTTCGCCTCAATAATCGATTTCATCTTATCGCTCTTGCGGCTTTTCTCCTTAATGGAAAGCACATCTCCCGGCTTAATCAGGTAGGAAGGAATGTCAACACGCCTGCCATTTACAGTAAAGTGACCGTGGACAACCAGCTGGCGAGCTTCCGCTCTGGAGTTTGCCCAGCCAAGGCGGTAAATCACATTATCCAGCCTGCGTTCCAGAAGGATAAGCAATTCATCACCGGTTTTGCCTTCCTTTTTGGTTGCCATCTCATAATATTTTGAAAACTGAGATTCCAGCACGCCATAGTAGCGCTTTGCTGTTTGTTTTGCGCGCAGCTGAAGACCGTACTCAGAGGTTTTCTTGCGTCCCTGGCCATGCTGGCCCGGTGCATAAGCTCTGCGCGTGACTGCGCATTTGTCCGTGTAGCATCTTTCTCCTTTCAAAAAGAGCTTTTGGCCCTCTCTGCGGCAGAGCTTGCACACGGAATCTCTATATCTTGCCATATTTTGGTTGCACCTCCTAAAAAAATCGGTTATACACGTCTTCTCTTCGGCGGACGGCACCCGTTGTGAGGAATCGGCGTTACGTCCTTAATCATGCTGACTTCCAGTCCTGCGTTCTGCAACGCACGAATGGCTGCCTCACGTCCGGAGCCGGGGCCTTTAACGTATACTTCAACCGATTTCATTCCGTGTTCCATGGCCGCTTTCGCCGCCGATTCCGCCGCCATCTGCGCAGCAAAAGGAGTGGATTTTCTGGATCCCCTGAATCCAAGTTCGCCGGAGCTTGCCCAGGAAACTGCATTGCCCTGAACGTCGGTAATGGTTACAATCGTATTGTTGAATGTGGACTGAATATGAGCAGAGCCACGATCGATATTCTTACGTTCACGACGCCTGCGTACGCCGGAAGCTTTTTTCGCACCCGCGTTTTTTTGTGCTGCCATTTATGATATCCCTCCCAGATTATTTCTTTTTGTTGGCCATGGTTTTCCTCGGTCCCTTGCGGGTACGCGCATTTGTTTTTGTGCGCTGGCCCCTAACCGGGAGTCCTTTGCGGTGGCGGACACCGCGGTAGCAACCGATTTCAATCAGCCGTTTAATATCAAATGCAATGTCGCGGCGAAGGTCGCCTTCTACGCGACAGTTATGGTCAATATATTCCCGGATTTTCGCCGCGTCATCTTCCGAAAGATCCCTGACACGGACGTCTGGGTTTACTCCCGTTTCGGCGCAAATCTGAGCAGCCGTTTTGCGGCCAATTCCAAAAATATAAGTTAGAGCAATCTCAATGCGCTTATCCCTTGGCAGATCGATACCTGCTATACGCGCCATACTGGTTGCACCTCCGTTTTAATAGGTTTGCGCCTTAGCCCTGGCGCTGTTTATGCTTCGGGTTTTCACAGATCACCATGACCTTGCCCTTGCGTTTTATTATTTTGCATTTTTCACAAATTTTCTTTACAGAAGGTCTGACTTTCATTTAGTGTCCCTCCTAGCAGAGATCTTGTTTATTTCGAACGCCACGTAATGCGCCCGCGCGTTAAATCATACGGCGACAGCTCAATGGTGACCTTATCACCCGGAAGAATTCGAATAAAATTCATCCGCAGTTTGCCGGAAACATGCGCGAGTATTGTGTGGTGATTGGGAAGCTCCACCGTGAACATAGCGTTCGGCAGGGCTTCGGTTACGATGCCTTCGGTTTCAATTACGTCCTGTTTCGACATACATGTGCCTCCTCTTGTGGAAAGCGGTCCCCTGCTTGGTAAGCAACAAGGGCCCTGCGAATTTCACGATTGGTTTGCAATGATTTTTCGGGCAGCAGCGTGTTGGTGGGGCAAAGATGTTTCGGGTTTTTCTTTTTCGGGTGCTCCAGACTGCGTCGTTTCCCGTCACATATTGTAACGGAAGAAGTATCTGCCTCAAGCACAACAAAAAATCCGCCTTTGTCCCGCCCAGCAGCAGACCGGACCACCAATCCTCTGACAAATTCCATAATATCCTCCTTAATCCGGAAGGGTTAATATCACCGGTCCGTTCGGGGTGATTGCAATGGAATGTTCAAAGTGTGCGGAAAGTTTTCCATCCGCGGTGACAGTTGTCCAACCATCCTGCAGGGTTTTTACTCCCGCTACGCCCTGATTAATCATTGGCTCAATGGCGATGGTCATGCCCGGCAACAGGCGCACGCCCCTTCCGGGCGTGCCGTAATTGGGAACACTGGGATCTTCATGCATCTTCGCGCCTACTCCGTGGCCGACAAATTCACGTACCACCGAGTAACCGCGAGCTTCGACATACCTCTGAATCGCGCTGCCGATGTCGCCGATCCGATTTCCGGCTACGGCGGCCCAGATACCCTCATACAGACTTTCGCGCGTTGCATCCATCAGGGCCTGTGCTTCCGCGCTGACTTTGCCGCACGGAAAGGTAAAGGCGTTGTCTCCGACGAACCCCTCAAAGGTTGCACCGACATCGATGCTAACAATGTCTCCTTCCCTGATGATCTGTTTTTTTGTTGGTATGCCATGGATGACTACATTATTGACGGATACACAGGCGCTTGCGGGATATCCGCCGTACCCGAGAAATGTGGGCGTTGCGCCCTCTTTCTCAATGGTCCGGCGGGCCACATGACTGATCTCCCACGTAGATACGCCCGGCTCTATCGCCGCGCCGGCAGCTTTCAGCGCTTTGGCCGCAATTCGGCCTGCCTGCCGCATAATCTTAAGCTCTCTCTCTGTTTTTAGAACAATCATAATCATGCCTCGATTGCTTGAAGTACGGCGCGGGTCGTATCGGAAACAAGTTCGGCCCCCTGCACAACGCAGAGTTTGCCCTGTTTCTCGTAATAGGCCTTTAACGGTTCCGTCTGTTCGTGATATACTTTCAGCCGTTCCTGAATGGTTTCCGGCTGGTCATCCTTGCGCTGAACAAGGGTGCCTCCGCAAAGGTCACATACGCCCTCCACCTTTGGCTTTTTATTTACGATATGGTAGCTGGCGCCACACTTTTCGCAGACACGGCGTCCGGACAAGCGGGAAAAAATCATTTCTTCTGAAACCTCAATATCGATAACTTTGTCAATGACAATGCCCATTTTGTCCAGAGCCTCGGCCTGAGGGATCGTGCGCGGAAAGCCATCAAGAATGAATCCATTTTTGCAGTCCGGCTCTGCAAGGCGCTCACGGATAATTTCAATGACGATCTCATCCGGAACCAGTTTGCCAGACTCAATATAAGCTTTCGCACGCTGTCCCAACTCAGTACCGCTTTTCAGCGCGCTCCTGATAATATTGCCTGTGGATATGGTAGGAATCCCTTTATCACGGGAAAGAACTTCCGCTTGGGTGCCCTTGCCCGCTCCGGGTGCGCCAAGAAAAATCAAGTTCAACTATACCACTCCTTCATCAATCGAGGAAGCCTTTGTAATGCCGCATCATCATCTGGGATTCCATTTGTTTTACGGTTTCCAGAGCCACGCCGACCAAGATCAGGATGGATGTTCCTCCGATTGAAAGATTGCTCATGCCGGTTGTGGCACCGAAAATAATCGGCATCAGTGCGATGAATGCAAGGAAAAGCGAACCAATAAAGGTAACTTTGGAAAGAACCTTTGCAATATAGTCACTGGTTGATTTCCCCGGGCGAATACCGGGAATTGTACCGTTGCTCTGACGAAGATTATTGGCCATCTCAATCGGATTATACTGAATTGTCATATAAAAATACGCAAATAGAATAATTAAAATGAAATACAGGAATGAATAGAGCCATCCTGTGGTTGAGAATGCATCAAAAAAGCCTTTCCAAAAGCCCGTTGCAACACGGTCGCCCATAAACAGCCTAATGGTACTGGGAATAACGAGAATAGAGCTGGCAAAAATAATCGGCATAACGCCGGACATTCCAATCTTAATCGGAATATGGCTGCTTTGCCCGCCATACATTTTACGTCCAACTACACGTTTTGCATACTGGACCGGAATACGGCGTTCTGCATCATACATAAAGACAATGACCCAGACGATAACAAGAAACAGCACCACAAACAACGGAACCAAGAAGTAATACTTACCGAAGCTTGAGGGATCCTGAGATGCTGCCTGCCAAAATGTACCCAACGTGTTAATGGTGTGGGGCAATCTGGCAACAATACCGGCGAACAACAGGATGGAAATACCGTTGCCAATGCCAAACTGGTTAATCTGTTCGCCTAACCACATCATCAAAGCGGCACCAGCCGTAAATGTCAGTATAATGACAAATGCGGCAAACACTGCCTGCCATCCATGTGTGTACTGCGCAATTGGAGTCCCTTGATAGGAACTGTTGCGCAGATAAAAATAGTAGGAAGTCCCTTGAATCAGCGCCAGCAGGATTGCTACATAGCGAGTAATAGCACCTAGGCGCTTGCGGCCTTCCTCACCTTCTTTTGCCATGTTTTCCAAAGCAGGAATTGCAACGGTGAGAAGCTGAATAATGATGGAACTGTTAATATACGGCGTTACACTCATAGCGAACAGTGTCGCATTGGCAAAAGCACCACCGGACAGCATATCCAAATAACTCAGCGCGGTTCCGGTTTTACCGACCTCCGTCATTAATCCTTTCAAAGCCTCCGTGTTTAGAAACGGCACAGGTATGGCCGCACCAAAACGAAAGACCACAATAATAAAAAGAGTAAAAAGCATCTTACTGCGGAGATCGGGAATCGACCAGGCATTCTTGATGGTTTTGAACACCTCAGATCACCTCGGCCTTCCCGCCAGCGGCCTCGATCTTCTGCCTGGCGGATTCGGAGAAGGCAGAAACCTTTACATTCAGTTTTTTGTCCAACTTACCATTTCCAAGAATTTTGATTCCGTCACAGCGAGCCTTCACAATGCCTGCATCAATCAGAGCCTTTGCGTCAACCGTCGCACCATCTTCAAACTTGTTAAGCGTACCCACGTTCACAACTTGAATATTTTTGGCGAAGATATTAGTGAATCCACGTTTCGGAATACGCCTTTGCAAAGGCATCTGACCGCCTTCAAACCCCGGACGGATCGATCCGCCGGAACGAGCCTTCTGCCCCTTATGGCCCTTGCCAGCGGTTTTGCCCTGTCCTGAGCCGATTCCTCTTCCGACCCTTTTGGGCTCTTTTCTGGCTCCAGGTACCGAAGTCAGATCATGTAACTTCATAAATTCGCACCTCCTTATCTTACGCTTTGCTTACCTCGATGAGGTGGATAATTTTCTGCACCTTGCCTTTAGTCTGACCATTGTCGGGCTGAATCGATGAATCGCCGATTTTGGTAAGGCCAAGAGACCGGGCGGTTGCAATCTGGTCCTTCTTGCTGCCGATCAAGCTTTTGACCAGTGTTATTTTCAGCTGTTCCATCCTGCGCGCCCTCCTTATGCAAATAATTCCTTAACCGATTTCCCGCGTATCTTTGCGACCTGCTCTGCATTGCGGAGTTTTTTAAGGCCGTCAATCGTAGCGCGGACCACATTGCACGGATTGTTGGACCGGAGTGCCTTCGTACGGATATCGCGAATACCGGCAACTTCTACAACGGCACGAACCGGACCGCCGGCAATAACACCGGTACCGGGTGCAGCGGGTTTCATCAGGACTCTGCCTGCGCCAAATTCGCCAATAATCTCGTGTGGAATGGTTGAACCGCGCAGGGAAACCTTAATCATATTTTTCTTCGCGTCCTCAATTCCCTTGCGGATGGCATCCGGGACTTCTCCCGCCTTGCCAATGCCGAAGCCGACGGTTCCATTTCCATCGCCTACTACGACTAATGCCGCAAATTTGAAAATACGGCCGCCTTTTACGGTTTTCGAAACGCGGTTAATAGCAACCACTTGTTCTTTGAGTTCCGTTTGTGATGCGTCAATTCTAGCCAAAAGTTTTTCCTCCTCCTCTTTCAGAACTTGAGGCCGCCCTCGCGGGCGCCTTCGGCCAGTTCTTTGACGCGGCCGTGATATAGATAGCCGCCGCGGTCAAATACGACCTTCTCAATGCCCTTTGCGATGGCACGTTTCGCAATCATCCTGCCAACTTCGCGCGCTGCTTCCTTGTTACCGCCGTTACCATTAAACTCTTTGTCCAGTGTGGAAGCCGCGGCAAGCGTAACTCCCTTGACATCGTCAATTACCTGGGCGTAGATGTTTTTGGTAGAGCGAAACACATTCAGGCGCGGGCACTCGGCCGTGCCCGAAATTTTGCCGCGCACTCTGCGGTGGCGTCTCAATCTGGCTTTATTGGTGTCAGCCTTTTTCACCATTGATGATTCACTCCTTTATTACTTCTTTGCGCCCTTCCCGGCTTTACCTTCCTTGCGGCGGACGTATTCATCGGAATAGCGGATTCCCTTGCCTTTATACGGCTCAGGCGGACGTTTCTTGCGCACTTCTGCGGCAAACTGCCCAACCTTTTGCTTATCCGGACCGGAGATCACAATCTTGTCAGCCGAGGGACATTCAATTGTAATTCCATCCACTTCCGGCATAATTACCTGATGAGAAAATCCAAGATTCATGACAAGGTTCTTCCCCTGCTTTTGAACACGGTAGCCGACACCGTTGACGGTCAGTTCCTTCTTAAAGCCTTCCGTTACACCAATTACCATATTGTTAATCAGTGAGCGAGTCAAACCGTGCAGGGATTTGTTAAATTTTTCATCGTTGGGACGGGTCACATGGATCATGTTATCCTCAACCGAAACAGAAATGTTCGGATGAATTTTCTGCGTTAAAGAACCTTTCGGACCCTTCACCGATACAACGCTGCCATCAACCGAAACGGTGACGCCGGCGGGAATATTTATGGGTTTTCTTCCAATTCGCGACATTGCTTCACCCCCTTATTTTACCAAACAAACGCGAGAACTTCGCCGCCCACATTTTGTTTGCGTGCTTCGCGATCTGTCATAATTCCCTTGGAAGTTGAAATAATCGCGATGCCCAGTCCTTTCATAACCCTAGGCAGGTTCTCTGCGTTAGCATAAATGCGAAGGCCCGGCTTAGAAACCCTGCGCAGGCCGTTGATGACGGCGGTTTTTCCCTCGCCGTACTTCAGGTTCACTTTGATGATTCCCTGTTTGCCGTCCTCTATTACCGTATAGCTCTTTATATAACCCTCATCCACCAGAATCTGCACAATGGCTTTTTTCATGTTGGAAGCGGGAATCTCCACGGAATCATGCTTTGCAGAACTCGCATTGCGGATGCGGGTAAGCAAATCGGCAATTGTATCTGTAATCTGCATGCCGTCTCCTCCTTCTTTACCAGCTCGCCTTTTTTACGCCGGGAATCTCGCCTTTATAGGCAAGCTCTCGAAAGCAAATGCGGCAGATTCCGAATTTGCGAAGATAGGCGTGCGGCCTGCCACAGATTTTGCAACGGTTATATTTACGGGAAGAGAATTTCGGTTCTCTTCTCTGTTTGACCTTCATTGAAGTTTTGGCCACAAGAATCCCTCCTTATTTCGCAAACGGGGCGCCAAGCAGCGTTAAAAGCTCTCTGGATTCCTCGTCGGTTTTCGCGGTTGTCACAAAGCAGATATCCATCCCGCGGACCTGATCGATTTTATCATAATCGATTTCCGGGAAAATCAGCTGCTCCTTAATGCCCATGTTATAGTTTCCTCTGCCGTCAAAGGAATTCGGGTTAATCCCGCGAAAGTCTCTGACGCGCGGAAGTGCCACATTAAAAAGGCGGTCCACAAACTCATACATTCTATCGCCGCGCAGTGTTACTTTAACACCGATCTTCATTCCCGCGCGCACTTTAAAGTTTGCCACGGACTTTTTTGCGGTGCAAACCACGGGCCTCTGCCCGGTAATCGCAGCAAGATCGCTCATGGCAGAATCGATTACCTTAGAATTTTCCTTTGCTTCACCGGCCCCCACGTTTATGACAATCTTTTCAAGCTTGGGAATCTGCATGACGCTTTTATAGGAAAACTTTTTCATCATCGCCGGTGCGATTTCCTGCTTGTAGTACTCCTTTAGTCTTGCCATGTTCATCCTCCTTACAGCGCTTCGCCGCATTTCTTGCAAATGCGTTCCTTCGTGCCGTCCTCATAGATTTTATGGGCAACACGGGTGGGTTTGCCGCAGCGGGGGCAGACAAGCTGAACCTTGCAGGCGTACAGGGCACCTTCGGCTTTTACGATGCCGCCCTCTTCGCCCATCTTGCGGGGCTTAACATGCTTACTTACCATGTTGATGCCCTCTACGATGACTTTGCCCTCTTTTGGACTTACGGCAAGCACTTTGCCTTTTTTGCCGCGGTCCTTGCCATTTAAAACGATAACGGTGTCACCGGTTTTAACATGCATTTTTCTTATCATCAGCAAACACCTCCCATTAAAGCACTTCAGGGGCAAGACTTAAAATCTTTAAATAGTCCCTGTCGCGCAGTTCTCTGGCCACCGGGCCAAAGATACGCGTGCCCGTTGGATTTTTGTCGTCTTTAATGAGCACGGCGGCGTTCTCGTCAAACCGGATATAACTTCCGTCCTCACGGCGAATACCCGAAGCGGTGCGCACTACCACCGCCTTAACCACATCGCCTTTTTTCACAATGCCGCCCGGCGTTGCTTTTTTTACAGACGCGACGATGACATCGCCGATATTAGCGTACCTTCTGCCGGTACCGCCAAGCACACGGATGCACATAAGCTGCTTTGCGCCGGTGTTGTCGGCAACGTTGAGGTATGTCTGCTGTTGTATCACGGTGCGTTCCTCCTTTGCTTAGGGGCCAATGTTACTTGGCCTTCTCTAATATCTCCACAAGACGCCATCTTTTGTCCTTGCTTAACGGACGGGTTTCCATGACGCGCACGCGGTCTCCGATGGAGCATTCGTTGTTCTCGTCATGTGCCTTCAGGCGAACGGTGCGTTTCACAACCTTCTTGTAAAGCGGATGCTTCACGCTGTCTTCCACTGCAACAACAATGGTTTTATCCATTTTGTTGCTGACGACTTTGCCTACCTCGGTCTTTCTGATATTTCTGTCGCTCACGCTTAATCCTCCCTTCCGTTACGCATTGGCGCTGTTTTTGAGTTCATTTTCGCGCAAAACGGTCTTAATGCGAGCAATATCCTTCTTAACAGCCTTAATACGCATCGGGTTATCGAGCTGATTAATGGTAAGCTGGAAACGGAGGTTGAAAAGCTCGGCCTTTAAATCCTTCAGCTTGCTTTCAAGCTCTTCCGCGCTTAATTGTCTGACTTCCGTTGGCTTCATGACTGCTCACCATCCGTTTCTTTCTTGGCAACAAATTTGCACCGGATCGGCAGTTTGCTGGACGCGAGACGAAGAGCTTCTCTTGCAACTGCTTCTGAAACGCCGCCCATTTCAAACATAATGCGTCCCGGCTTTACCACAGCCACCCAGTATTCGGGGGCACCTTTACCGGAGCCCATACGGACTTCCGCAGGTTTCTTTGTAACCGGCTTATCCGGAAATATCTTAATCCAAACCTGACCAAACCTTTTTGTGTAGCGGGTCATTGCAATACGAGCCGCTTCAATCTGGTTGGCGGTAATCCATGCCGGTTCCAACGCCTGAAGACCGAAGTCTCCGTAGCTGATCTGATTACCGCGTGTGCATTTTCCGGTCATGCGGCCACGCTGCACTTTGCGGTATTTCACGCGTTTTGGCATCAGCATTATTTGTTGCCTCCTTCCCTGCGGGGCTTACGGTTATCCTGCAGCACTTCGCCCCTGTAGATCCAGACTTTTACCCCGATTCTTCCGTAAGTTGTGGCAGCTTCGGCAAAACCGTAATCGATATCAGCACGAATGGTCTGAAGAGGAATGGTACCGTCGTGATACTGTTCCTTTCTTGCAATTTCAGCACCGCCCAAACGGCCGGAAACTTGAGTTTTAATTCCCTTAGCGCCCATTTTCATGGCACGGCCGATGCTCTGCTTTAGTGCGCGGCGGAAAGAAATTCTCCTTTCCAACTGCTGCGCAATATTTTCTGCCACCAACTGAGCATTTAGATCCGGATTTTTTATCTCAACAATATTAATGGTAACCGGTTTGCCCAGCATCTTCTCACACTGCAGGCGGAGTTTATCAATTTCACTGCCGCCCTTGCCGATGACAATACCAGGCTTTGCACAGTGAATGTGAAGGCGAACCTTAGAGGCGTCGCGTTCAATCTCAATTTTGGGAACACCAGCCGGTTTGAGTTGCTTTAACAGTACCTTGCGCAGGTTATAGTCTTCAACAAGTGTATCTCCAAAGGTATTGTCTTTTGCAAACCAGCGGGAATCCCAGTCTTTGATAATTCCTACACGGAACCCGTGCGGATTAACTTTCTGGCCCATAATTTACCTCCTCCTTACGCTTATTCCTTTTCTTTGAGCACCATGGTCACGTGCGAGGTCCTCTTTAAAATCTGGAACGCACGCCCCTGCGCTCTTGGACGGATGCGTTTGAGGATCGGACCAGGGGAGACAAAGCACTGAGAAACGTACAGTCTTGAAACATCCATATTATGATTGTTCTCGGCATTGGCTATGGCCGATTTCAGCAATTTTTGAAGACTCTCACTCGCGGCCTTCGGCGTGTGCTTCAGGATAGCCATCGCAACATCAACCGGTTTGTTACGGATCAGATCCAAAACGATCTGAACCTTGCGGGGAGAGATGCGGGCATATTTCAGATAAGCCCTTGCTTCCATGCGATACACTCCTTTCAGCCGTTATTTACCCGGCGTTGTTGTTTTAGAGCCGGAATGTCCCTTAAAGGTACGGGTAGGGGCAAATTCACCCAGCCTGTGACCAACCATTTCTTCCGTTATATACACCGGGACATGCTTGCGGCCATCGTGAACCGCTATTGTATGGCCGACAAAATCGGGGAAAATCGTTGAAGATCTGCTCCAAGTTTTAACGATTTTCTTTTCGCCGGCAGCATTCATCTCCTGAATCCTTTTAAGCAGCGCAGGCTGAACATAAGGACCCTTTTTTATGCTTCTTCCCATAACTTACAAGCTCCTTTCTGCACGCCTTATTTGCCGTTTCTGCGCTTGACAATCATCTTGTCAGAGCGTTTTTTACGAGCACGGGTCTTATAACCCAAAGTCGGCTTGCCCCACGGAGTAACCGGTCCCGGACGTCCAATGGGGGCTCTGCCCTCACCGCCGCCGTGTGGGTGGTCGTTCGGGTTCATAACAGAACCGCGGACCGTCGGTCTCCAGCCCATGTGGCGTTTTCTTCCGGCCTTGCCGATTTTCATGTTTTCATGGTCAACATTGCTGACCTGTCCGATGGTTGCCATACAAGAAACCGGCACATTGCGAAGCTCACCGGAAGGCAGACGCAGCAGCGCCAATCCGTTTTCCTTTGCCATCAGCTGGGCCATGATGCCGGCCGCGCGTGCAAGCTGAGCACCTTTACCGGGATACAGTTCCACATTGTGGACAAAAGTACCGGTTGGGATATTCTCCAGCGGAAGCGCATTGCCGGGCTTAATATCCGCAGAAGCACCGGATACCACCGTATCTCCGACTTTTAGGCCTTCCGGCGCGATGATGTAGCTTTTTTCGCCGTCCTCGTACTGCACCAAGGCAATAAATGCGGAGCGGTTCGGGTCGTACTCAATGCTGAGTACCTTAGCGGGTGCGTCAAATTTCTGGCGCTTGAAATCGATAATACGATATTTTCTGCGGTTTTTTCCGCCGCGATGGCGGACCGTAATACGGCCGTAGTTGTTGCGGCCCGATTTGTTGGGAAGAGACTCCAACAAGCTCTTTTCCGGCGCCTTTTTGGTCAGAACCTTGTAGTCCATAACGGACATATTGCGCCGGGCAGCCGTAGTCGGCTTAAAATTTATAGTTGGCATTCTTTCACACTCCTCATGATGGCTTTGCGGGGAAATGCCGCTTCCCCATCCATGCCTCTGCTCTTTTCCTGCAGGCAGAGATTACATCATGCCTTCAAAAAATTCAATTGCTTTGCTGTCTTTGCTCAGGGTAACAACCGCCTTTTTCCAAGAGCGGGTATATCCCTGACTTCTGCCCTGCCGGCGCAGATGACCGCGGACATGAAGGGTGTTGACTTTGTCGACTTTGACGCCGAACAGTTCTTCCACCGCGCGGGCAATATCGATCTTTGTTGCGGATTTTGCAACTTCAAAAGTGTACTTTTTATCTCCGATTCCAGCCATGCTTTTCTCTGTGATGATCGGGCGGAGGATAATATCCTGTGCTGCCATTTAAGCATACACCTCCTCAATCTGAGCCACCGCATCCTTGGCGACAATGAATTTGTCGGCGTTAAGAATATCGTAAACATTCAGGGTATTGACCACTGCTGTTTTAACCCCGGGAATGTTCCGGGCGGAAACGATAACCTTTTCATCCACGCTCGGCAAAACAATGAGTGCCTTTTTGTCCGAACCCACTGCGCTGAGCATGGCCGCGATAGCTTTGGTCTTGTATTCTTCCAAGGAGATGCTGTCGATTACAATCATCTCATTGTCCTGCACCTTACTGGACAACGCAGACTTCATAGCAAGGCGGCGGACCTTCTTGTTCAGCGTATAGCTGTAATCGCGCGGCTTTGGAGCAAACACAACACCGCCGTGTCTCCACTGCGGAGCACGTGTAGAGCCCTGTCTAGCGTGGCCCGTTCCTTTCTGTCTCCACGGCTTTCTGCCGCCGCCGGAAACTTCCCCACGCGTTTTCGCGGACTGCGTACCCTGGCGCAGGTTTGCAAGGTGGTTGACTACCACGTCATGCATCACCTTTTTATTCGGTTCAATTCCGAACACGGCTTCGGACAGATCCATCTTTCCGACTTCTTTGCCGGCCATGTCAAGTACTGCTACTGTAGGCATTCCGATTCCTCCTTCCCTCACGCCTTGGCAGCTTTCACGCTGTCGCGGATAACCACGATGCCGCCGTTAGGTCCGGGTATTGCACCCTTAATGGCGATCAGGTTGTTTTCTGCATCCACTTTGGCAACAGTCAAGTTTTGCACCGTTACCTTCTCCGCGCCCAGATGGCCGGCCATTTTCATACCGGGCAGCACTCTGGACGGGGTTGAACATGCGCCGTTGGAACCGCCGTGGCGGGCAACCGGACCGGAACCATGGCTTTCTTTCAAGCGCTGAAAATTCCAACGCTTGATAACGCCGGCATATCCCTTACCTTTGCTGGTGCCGGTCACATCGATTTTGTCACCGACGGCGAATATATCTGCTTTTATAAGATCCCCAACATTGTAGGCATCCGGGTCATCAAAACGAAACTCGCGCAACGTCTTTTTGGGAGCGACATCCGCTTTGTCAAAATGACCCTTCAATGGTTTTGTCACCTTAGAGGCCTTCAGATCACCGAATCCCATCTGAACGCTCGCATAACCGTCTTTTTCCACGGTTTTCTTTTGCGCAATCACGCAGGGGCCGGCCTGAACAACAGTTACTGGGATAACATTTCCCTGTTCATCGAAGATCTGTGTCATACCGATCTTCTTGCCGATAATCCCTTTTTTCATCTTTACTACCTCCTGTGCAGGTTATTGGTTGGTTTTTATGCCAACATGACCCCGGCCGCTGGTTGGTTGAACTCAGAGTTTAACCTCTATGTCAACACCTGCGGGGAGTTCCAGGCCCATCAGAGCCTCCACCGTCTTATTGGACGGCCTGAGAATGTCGATCAGCCTTTTGTGAGTTCTCATTTCAAACTGCTCGCGGCTGTCCTTATATTTATGGACGGCGCGCAAGATGGTGATGATCTGCTTTTCCGTCGGAAGCGGAACTGGTCCGGACACCCTTGCGCCCGTGCGCTTCGCGGTTTGAACAATCTTTTCGGCGGACTGGTCCACCAGCTGATGATCGTACCCCTTAATCCTGATTCTGATTTTCTCCTTGACTGCCACTGGAAAATCGCCTCCTTAAAATAGTTGGCGGGCGGCGTTTAAAACCTGAACACCGTGCCGGGTGTTTCTTCATACCCAAATGAAAAACCGGATTTCTGCTTTCAGGCGAAATCCGGGTGCAGGTTAAAAACGTCTGAGTGCGAAAAGTTATGAAACAAACTCTTCCGCACACAAAATATTTGTCGCCCGGTTTAAAATCGGACATACTCCACGGAAAAACCGACGCATTCAGCGCCGCAACCTCCCGCTTCAACGCATATCTGTCGCAGTCGTGCTTTATTATAATACCATACATATTTCCGGTTTGCAATAGTTATTTTGCTGTTTTTTCAGGAATTTTATTCCGTTCACAGCAAAAAATTTTTTGGGCTGGAGAAAAACCTTATCCAGCCCAAAAATCGCGGTTATTCTTTAATAAAATAGCTCCATGCGGCATTTCCGGTGCGGAAACCGACAGTTTGATCATAATCCACCAGCAGTTCTTCATGGTCGCCCAATTCATGGGAAACCGGCAGGCTGACTCCAAGACTGTCATCTTTAAAATAGATGGTGCAAGAATTGATTCCGGCTTGAAGAACGTCTGTGGTATAATTTGCCGCTTTCTTATCAGACATCTGTTTATTAACCGCATTTTGCAGCGCGGTCAGCAAGGCGCTATTTTTCTGAATCATATCGGTAGCTGATACGGCTTTTTTATTTTTCAGGTCGTAATTCACTGCGCGAAAATAGGAGACGTCCCCGCTCCCGTCGGACTTGTCCACCGTTTCACGAAATGTAACACTGATGAAGTTATCCCCTTTGTAAGCAACATGGTCAGAAACCCGAACCGATACCTCGTTTTCAGTTGGTGATGTGCCGAGGGCATTGATGGTTTGCAGGGCTGTCTGTTTAATCAGGGCATTGACCGCACTGTAATCGTTTTCATCGGAGGATAACTGCGGGTAGGTCGCCCGATAGTGTCTATTATTTTCATAATATTTATATGTTTCCGTTTTTACAACATAAGGCGATTTCTTAATGACAACCGGCGGTCTGGAAACCGCTCCGGAAACCGTAACGCCGGAGGTTGTTCCGCTTGAGGCCGAGGCAGAGCTAGATGCGGAATCAGCAGATGATGATGTCGTTGTTCCGGCGTCCGAGGACGTTTCTGCGGAAGAAGCCACAGAAGCTGCCGTTTCAGATGCAGATGAATCTTTGTCCCTGCAGGCAGCGGTAGAAACCAGCATAGCGGCTGCCAAAATAAAGAGTACTAATTTTTTCATAAAATTTTTGCACCTCTAATACTCAATCAAAAATTAAATCGGTCATTTTCACAGAAAGGATTACGCAATAAAACAGAATACAGAAAAAGAGTTCTTTATTTATTATAGGACTATTATTGTACTCATAATCAGCTGTCAATGCAAGTGGCAAAATAACTTAATACAGGCATAATCCTGTGAATATTTTCCATATTTCGCACTAAAATGAAAGTATAGTAACCCTGCACCGCGTTTTTCATGCTAAACCGGTATTGCAAAACTTCCGCATTCTTCATAAAACATAATCCTCAACTGCCAAATGATCCCGATATCGCCTCTTTGAAAATGCACATAAAAATGCGCTTTGACGGAGCAACAAACCCCGATTCAAAGCGCATTTTCTGCTTGATTTTAGATTCAGCTACTTGTATCGGAATTCCATTTAATAGGCCTTGCCCCAATAAACCAGTTTTTCCGCCGGTTTTCCGCAGCAGACACAGGTACCGGAATCATGTTCATGACCGAACGGAATGCAGCGGGAAGAAACACCTGCCACTTCTTTGAGTTTAGCTTCACATGCGGCATCCCCGCACCACATAGCCTTGATAAATCCCGGCTTGTTCTCAGCAATTTCTTTCATTTCATCCAGCGTTTTTGCCTCATAAGTTTTGTCTTCACGGTTTTTGAGCGCCTTTTGATACATAGCATTCCGCACATATTCCAGCTGCTCTGCAACAGCAGCTTCCAAATTATCAAGCGGCACAAAAATTTTCTCACGGTCGGTACGGCGCACCAAAACACACTGATTCTTTTCCATATCTTTCGGTCCGATTTCCAAACGGAGCGGCACACCTTTCATTTCATATTGCGCAAATTTCCAACCCGGAGACTGGTCGGAATCATCCGTTTTGACGCGGAAACGCGTTTTTAGCTGCTTCTCTATCTCCTTAGCCTTGTCCAGCACGCCAGGCTTATGCTGCGCAATCGGAACAATAATGACCTGAATCGGCGCAACCGCAGGCGGCAGTACCAAACCGCTGTCGTCGCCGTGAGTCATGATAATGCCTCCGATAATGCGCGTACTCATGCCCCAAGAAGTTTGGAACGGATGGCGGAGAGAATTGTCCCTGCCCTGGAACGTCACATTGAACGCTTTTGCAAAACCATCGCCGAAATAATGGCTGGTGCCGGATTGAAGCGCTTTTCCGTCATGCATCATAGCTTCAATGGTATAAGTTGCCACTGCACCGGCGAATTTTTCGCTCTCCGTTTTCTGACCGCGCAGAACCGGCATGGCAAGCTGTTTTTCGCAGAAATCCGCATATACTTCCAGCATTTGCAGAGTTTCTTTGCGTGCCTCTTCTTCAGTTTCGTGCATGGTATGGCCTTCCTGCCAATGGAATTCCACCGAACGCAGGAACGGGCGGGTTGTTTTTTCCCACCGAACCACCGAACACCACTGGTTGTAAAGCTTCGGCAAGTCCCTCCACGAATGAATCACTCTTGCATAGTGTTCACAAAACAGGGTCTCGGAAGTCGGACGCACGCAAAGGCGCTCCGGAAGCTTTTCACTTCCGCCCATCGTCACCCATGCTACCTCCGGTGCAAAGCCCTGCACATGTTCTTTTTCCTTATTCAGCAGGCTTTCCGGAATAAACAAAGGCATGGAAACATTTTCGTGCCCCAATTCCTTAAAACGTGCATCTAAGTAATCTCGAATGTTTTCCCAAATTGCCCAGCCGTACGGCTCAATAATCATACAGCCCCGCACGCTGGAATAATCCATCAGTTCCGCCTTTTTCACGATATCAGTGTACCATTGGGCAAAATCCTCCTCCATGGGAGTAATTGCCTCCACCAGTTTTTTCTGCTGAGCCATCGTTCTTTCCCCTTTATCTTTAATCCATGTTCCCGAAAGCGGAAACATTCTCTGGTTATTCCCTATTTTTTGTGAGCCGATTCAACGCCACAATCACTAGGAAAATGAGCAGCATGACAACAAAAATACCGGCCATGCCTTTCCCCATCAGTTCCAGCGAACGGGCGATGTCCGCATGACTCACCGGCCCGACCGGTCCCCGATAGGCCGAAAGTAAAAATCCGTAATTCACTGCGGCGCCCTCCTTACGCTAAAAAGTTCTTCGCAAGCGACAGGATAATACCGCCCGCCACTACCGAACCAATCTGGCCTGCTACATTCGCACCGATTGCATGCATCAGTAAGTGATTCTGATTATCTTCCTGCAGGCCCATTTTCTGAATCACCCTAGCCGACATCGGAAAAGCGGAAATCCCCGCCGCGCCGACCATCGGATTAAATTTTCTGCCCTGCGGCAGGAACAGATTCAAAAACTTTGCGAACAGCACGCCGCCAACGGAATCGAATACAAACGCAACAAGTCCCAGCGCCATAACGGCCAGCGTATTCCATTTGACAAACACGTCCGCACGCATCTGAAATGCAATTGTAATCCCGAGGAAAATAGTAATCAGATTTGCAAGCGGACCTTGTGCCGCCTTCGAGAGGCTTTCCAGTCTGCCGCACTCCCGTATGAGGTTGCCAAACATCAAAAGTCCCACTAGGGCAACTGAATCCGGCGCTATCAATCCGGCAATCATGGTCACGATAATCGGGAACAGTATTCTCGTTGTTTTCGATACGGAATCCGGCCGATACGGCATTCGAATGCGCCGATCTTTTTGGGTTGTCACCAACCGAATGGCAAACGGCTGAATAATCGGAACCAGTGCCATGTAGGAATAGGCTGCCACAGCAATTGCCCCTTTATAAGCACTGTCCAGCACTTGGGAAACCAAAATAGACGTCGGCCCATCCGCCGCGCCGATAACCCCGATTGACATTGCATCCCGCATGGGAAACCCGAGCAAAACCGCTGCACAAACCGTAAAGAAAATACCAAACTGTGCCGCAGCGCCGAACAGAATCATTCTTGGGTTGGACAAAAGCGGTCCGAAATCGATCATCGCTCCGATTCCCACAAACAACAGCAGTGGCATCGCCTCGGAAGCGGCAATGCCCTTGTTAAACAGCCACTGAATAATACCGCTTTCCCCCAGCACGCCGGAATACGGAAGATTTACCAAAATTGCACCAAACCCCATGGGAAGCAGCAAGGAAGGTTCAAAATCCTTTTTCACGGCCAGCCAGATCAGAAACCCTCCAATCCCCCACATAACAACCATCTGCGGGGTGATGCCTGAAACCCCATACAGCAAAAAAGATAATTGACCCAACAGTTGCAACACTCCTTTAATAGATGAGAAGTTCCGGCAGACAGAATCAGACCTCTTTGTTTTGATGGAATAGTTATATGTATTATAGCGAAAATGCCGCCTTGTTTCAAGAAAAGGCTAAAAGGAAGATTCGAACATAAATGTAGGACTACAATACATATTGGACAGTTGAGAAAAAATAAAATACAGAAATGGACACATCGGTTAAAATAAAGCTACACAAACCAAATCATACCGAAAGGAAGTGCCCATTTCTGCATGAATAGTGTAACACAAGACATGAAGTTTAGGCAATCCCTAATGATCTATGCTCAAAAGTACGGTGTTAGCCGTGCAAGCCGAAAATACAACAAAAGCCGTTCCTTTATCTATTTTTGGATGGCCCGGTATGACGGTACATTAGAATCGTTGGCTTGCCGGTCTAGGAGGCCTCACAGTCATCCAAACCAGCATACACCTGCCGAGTTAAAGCTGATTCGCGACATGCGGCGCAGAAATCCCGACCTCGGTATGATTGAACTATGGTCTCGGTTGAAAAAGCGGGGATACACACGATGTCCGGAAAGTCTGTTCCGTGTAATGCGCCGAATGGGAATGTTCCCAGAATCAAAACCAAAGAAGAAATATCAGCCAAAGCCATACGAGCAAATGACGCATCCCGGAGAGCGCATTCAGATCGATGTAAAAGTAGTTCCAAAGCGCTGTATTGCCAACCCTGAGCTTCGGCTTTTCCAGTACACAGCTATTGATGAATTTTCTAGGCTGCGTTTTCTGGCAGCGTACCCTGAACAGAGTACTTACTCTTCTGCTGACTTTCTAAAACGAGCTGTCGAATGGTTTGCCCGGCGCGGCGTTCGTGTAGAATGCGTTCAAACTGACAACGGTTTTGAATTCACCAACCGTTTCTCACCTTCCAAGAAACATCTGCTGACGTTGTTCGAAGCCACTGCCGCTAAACTTCATATCCGGCACAAGTTAATTCGTCCTTATACCCCTAGGCACAACGGGAAAGTGGAACGCAGTCATCGCGAAGACCAAAAACGCTTTTATGACAAACACCATTTTTACTCTTTAGCGGACTTTGAAAACCAACTTTCCATCTACTTAAGACGCTCTAATAATATGCCGATGCGTCCTCTTCATTGGTTGTCTCCTTCTGAATTTTTACATTCCCATACTGTCCAATATGTTTGACAAACCTACAAGGCTAAAAGGAAGATTCGAACATAAAAAATCCGCCATGCCCCCGCACGGCGGATTTTTAAATCTGCAATGTTTAAATGTGATCTTCGATGTATTTAACTAATTTGCCAACTGTCTTAAGGTTCTCAACTTCCTCATCCGGGATCTCAATTTCAAACTCATCTTCAATCGACATCAAAAGATCAACAACATCTAACGAGTCTGCCCCCAGATCATCTGCAATATTGGTATCGGCAGTAATTGAATCTTCCTCCACATCAAACTGCTCGCTTAAAATCACTTTGACTTTTTCGAAAACCATATTATATCCTCCTTAGATCTGATGAAATCACTCATATGCAAAACAAAAATCCCAGTGTGGACAAAAGAATCGCTGCTGTGCTACAATTGCACAAGATGATGAAATTTCGAGACCCGGGTTCTGATTGCCTATCCACATATTATTAGCAAAGCTTCTCTTTGTCAATATTTTTTTCATTTTTTACATCGGGGGTATTGAATTTGAAAAATATGCAGTTCGCAGTCATCGGGCATCCAATCGGCCACACCATGTCCCCATTCATCCATACCCGCTTATTTTCCGTCAGCGGTGTCAAGGCACAGTACGGCGCACTGGACATAGCACCGGATTCCCTTGAAAAGTTTCTCGCCCGTCGAAACACTTTAGATGGATTCAACATCACTATCCCCCACAAGCATGCCATTATACCATTTTTGGATGCACTTGACAAAAAAGCCAGAATGACAGGTTCGGTCAACACGGTAAAAAACGAGGGAGGAAAATTAATCGGTTTTACAACGGACGGGGACGGATTCCGTCTGGCGCTGAAATCCGCCGGTGTTGAACTTAAGGGCCGCGTGGTAATCCTCGGCGCAGGCGGTGCAGCACGCGCCCTCGCTTTTGAATCGGCACTCTCCGGCTGCCATGTAACCATTGCAGCTAGGGAACATTCCCTGCCTGCGGCAGCTCAACTGTGCACCGCATTGAACCAAGCTTTCCCCGGAATCGAAGCCGACTCATGTTTAATTGAAAACATCTCCGGCAAAGCGGATCTTCTGGTCAATGCAACTCCTGCGGGTATGTATCCAAATGTAAAGTCCTGCGCTGCAAGCGAAGAAGTGGTTTGCCGCGCAAACTGCGTTTTCGATGCGGTTTATAACCCCGATGAAACGGCACTGATACGCCTTGCCAAAAAGAACGGGATTCCATCAGTCGGCGGCATGGCGATGCTGGTATGGCAGGCCGCTGCCGCACAGACCATTTGGACCGGCGCGCAGTTTCATCCCGAAGAAATTGCGCATCTGTGCAAAGAGGCTGTCTTTGAAATGAAAAAACAGTTTGGAAATATTATTCTGTGCGGATTTATGGGCAGCGGCAAAACGACAGTGGGACGTCTGCTTGCAAGTAAAACCGGACGGCGTTTTGTCGATATGGATCAGTGGATTGAAAACAAGGAAGGATGTTCCGTCGCACAGATCTTCGCTGCTCAAGGCGAAAGCTATTTTCGTATGCTCGAACAAGAAGCTGCCCGTGAACTTTCTTGTGAAACAGGCCTTGTCATCGCCACCGGCGGCAGCACCCTGTTAGACCCTGCCAATGCACAAACACTGGCTTCGGGCGGAACCATCATACTGCTTGACGCTTCCCTTTCTGCCGTAAAAGAACGGCTGAAAAGCGACCATACTCGCCCCCTGCTGCAGCGGGATAACCGCGCCGAAGTAATGGAAAAACTCTATCGCGAACGCCTGCCCGTTTACCGCAAACATGCCGACTTTTCCGTTTCGGCAGACGGATCTCCTGAAGAAACGGCAAACCTTATTCTAAAAACACTAAAGCCGCAATGATAATGCTAATTCTGCGAAAATTCTTCAATCTCCCGCGTATAAACTCGGAAGGAATCCTTTCCGTTTTTTTTCGCAGCATACATGGCAGCATCCGCTTTGCGAAATAATTCGTTGTAGGAGCTTCCGTCGTACGGGTAAAAGGAAATTCCAATACTGCCGGAGATACCGGAACCGCAAGGCGTCCTACTGCGCCGGAAAGCATTTCCGATATTTTCCGCTTTTTTGACAGCCAAATCCATCGATGTAATGTGCCGCAGGAACACGACAAATTCGTCGCCGCCAACGCGGCCCACAATATCATCTTCTCGAAACAGCTTCCTAATCTGTGTGGCCGTTTCTATAATAAGTTCATCACCTTTTAAATGGCCGAGATGATCGTTCACATGTTTAAAATTGTCGATATCAATGACAAATAGGGCATGGCGATCCCCCGGTTTGCTGTGCGCGATTTCCTGATTAATCATGCGCATAGCTGTCACTCTGTTGTAAAGTCCTGTCAGCAAATCATGCTCCGCTTTTTGGCGCAATTCAATTGATTCTTTTTTACGCCGGTCAATATCGGAAATCACAACAATCAGCCGAGTAGCTGCCCCCTGCTCGTCAAAAAACACAGCCGGATGCACATTGCACCAAATATAAAAACCGCTGGCCTCGCGAAAGCGGAACTCATCGTCCTCCAGTTTTTCTCCCTGAAGAAGGCGGACCGCTTCATCCAACAAGCGGTCACGGTCTTGGTCGTAAATGATAGGATGCTGTGAAAGGCTCTCCAACAAATCTCCGCTTTGCGGAAATCCCTCGCCAAAACGCGCTGTAAAAGCCGGTGAATAATAAATGCGTCCTGTTTTTAAATCAAAATCCACAATGGGGTCGGCCGCGTGTTCCAAAATCATGCGGTAGCGTTCTTCGGTGGCCGCCAGTTCTTCCTGCGCCTTGTGTATTTCCGTAATATCTATTAAAACACTGTACAGCCAAATATTTCCGCTGTCATCTTTTTGCTGCCGTGATTTATCTAACACCCAAATGAGTCGGCCGTTTTTTCCCATGATGCGATAGGTCGTCTCCGCTGTTTCGTTCTGCATCATACCTTTGCTTGCCCGGCGAAGCAGAAGGTGTCGATCCTGTTCATATACCATCCGGATAAATTGGCCGCTAAACTCGGAGGCAATTTCTTCCCTGTGATAACCAGTCATGCGGCAAAAACCCTCGCTGACAAAATTCAGCGAGAGTACTTTATCATTCCGGCAATGCAGCACCCCGCAGGGAACATTGGATGTTAGCGCCTGCAATTCCTGTGCTTGCTCCATTCTCTGTTTATTGCTGCGTCTACGCAAAGTGATGTCTTCCACCAGCCCACAAAAGTATTCCTTCCCACCCTGTCCTTTTTCCAGCTTGACACGGTAAGAAGCCCAAATGTGGTGTCCATCTTTTTTGATCAGCCGAAGTTCGGGATTTGCAAATCCTTTTTCTTTGATTTCCTCTGTCACGCATTTCCAATCGATCGGGGGGCTGTTGCTAAGCACGGGTGCAGGTCCTGTGCCCAACAGTTCTGTGATTTCTCCCTTTTGATACCCCAGCATTCTGTAAAAGGATTCGCTCGCATAGCTGATTGAGAGCCGGTCATCTTTCTCACAGCACAGCAAACCATACCCCAGACCATCAATCAGCCGTTCGAGATTTATCATTCCCATTTCAGCTGCTTCCTTCCGGTAAACTTCCAAATTGTGGTAATATATACACATATTCTAACAATCCAAAAAAAACTTTTCAAGTGCATTGCATAATAAAAAATTTTAATGTATTTTTTGTGCATATTTACGGCAATTTATTTTTAATTCAAACAAATAATTTTTTCGTGCAAAAATAGCAAAAATAGTATTGCAAACGGTACTACTGCCATACAGCATATAAATTTAATCATAAAGCTCTTGACACTGGCCCATCTCTGTATTATGATACAAAAAAGACACGGAGAAAGGAATTTTTTCACCATGAAGTTTTCGTTTAGTGCGCGATTTATGTTCTACGGATACCCCCGCTATTCATTTGCGGCTGGGTTTTATTGCGCATACCCGAAAACTGACTGTGAGCTTTCCCGTGATAACAGACATTGGCCGTAGCAGATAGATTGACGGGCCATGTCCTAGCGAAAGCAAAAGGTAAAAACGGCGGAGCTGACAGCAGCACCGCCGTTTTTTTATTCTTTCGAGCCTTTCACTCAAAAAAACGGCGTTATGTGTTCACCATCCGCCGGAATTAGGAGGAATTATTGATGATTATTGTACTAAAACCCGGCTACACGCAACAGCAAATTAATGATTTCCGTTTATCCCTTCAGGAGAAATATGCTGTGAAAGTGAACACCTGGGTGGGCACACAGAGCACCGTGCTCGGCCTGATCGGCGACACATCCCAAATTGATATTGATTCCATCGCCGCTCAGAAAATGGTAGAAGCTGTCAAACGTGTGCAGGAGCCGTATAAGAAGGCAAACCGCAAATTTCATCCTGACGACACGGTGATTACCCTGCCCGGCGGACAAAAAATCGGCGACGGGGGGCTTGCCCTGATTGCCGGACCTTGTTCGGTGGAAAGCAAGGAGCAAATTTGCGGCATTGCGCGGCGGGTTCAGGCTGCCGGTGCCAGCTTTTTGCGCGGAGGCGCATTCAAGCCGCGCACTTCTCCATATTCGTTTCAAGGCTTAAAAGCGTGCGGACTGGAATTTCTGCAGGAAGCAAAAAAAGAAACAGGCCTGCCGATTGTTACAGAGCTGATGAGTGAAAAGCATCTCGATTTGTTTTTGGAAAGCGGAGTAGACATTATACAGGTCGGCGCACGCAATATGCAGAATTTTGAGCTGCTCAAAGAACTTGGAAAAATTCGCAAGCCAATTCTCCTCAAGCGCGGGCTGTCCAATACTATTGAAGAGCTTTTGATGAGCGCTGAGTACATTATGGCCGGCGGAAACAATCAAGTCATTCTTTGCGAAAGGGGTATCCGCACATTCGAACCCTATACACGCAATACGCTGGATATTTCCGCCGTACCAATTTTAAAACGCTGTTCGCACCTCCCCGTTGTTGTGGATCCCAGCCATGCTTCCGGCCATTCTTGGCTGGTTGAACCGCTTGCGCTTGCTGCCGTCGCCGCGGGAGCGGACGGCTTAATCATCGAAGTGCATAACGATCCCGCCAAGGCTCTTTCCGATGGTGCACAATCCCTAACGCCCGACCAGTTTGAACACACTGCCTCCCGACTCCGCACAATTGCCCAAGCTTTCGGCCGTACATTGGACTAACAAGCGCTTTTCTGCTATAATGTGTGAAATCGCTTTGCAAGCAGGAGGGGACGTCTTTGATAAATAAAAATATTGTCATCGTCGGTCTGGGACTAATCGGCGGATCATTTGCTAAAGCATTTCAAAAATACAGCAACTGCCGCGTTACGGGCATTGACAGCAACCCGGATGTCATTGCCGCGGCAGTCAGTTCCGGCGCAATTGTGCGGCAGGCAACACCGAATGACCTTGAAAGTGCAGATGTTGTATTTCTCTGCCTGTACCCACAGGCGGACATTGAATTTTTGCGCAAACATGCCCCGCATCTGCGTCCGGGCTGTGTTGTGACGGATGTGAGCGGAATTAAATCCGCGCTGTGCCCGCAGCTTTCGGAAATCGCGGCGCGTCACGGCCTTGTTTATATCGGCGGGCATCCCATGGCGGGCAAGGAAAAAAGCGGTTTTGCAAACAGCGAAGCGGATCTGTTCCGGGGGGCAAGCTACATATTGGTTCCATGCGGCGCCCCTCAAAGCGCAATTGACCTGATGACCGCCATAGCGATGGAACTTGGCTTTGAGGGCACAGTCCTTGCAACGCCGGAAGAACATGACCGCAAAATCGCCTTTACCAGTCAGGTTCCCCATGTGCTTGCTTGTGCCTATGTCAAAAGCCCGCAGTGCCCCGATCACGCAGGATTTTCCGCAGGCAGCTACCGCGATGTATCTCGCGTGGCAAGCGTCGACGAAACCATGTGGACGGAATTGTTTCTGGATAACCGCGTTGCCTTAACGGAAGAACTGGACACGCTCATCGGCAACTTGAAGGATATACGGAACGCAATCGACAGCGGCGACGCCGAAACTCTGCGTGCCCTGCTGCGGGAAGGACGACTTATTAAGGAAAGGCTGGGAGAAGCATGAACTTAACAGTTAACACATCAAAGTCCTATTGCATTCTCATTGAACGCGGCTGTCTAAAGCGCTTGGGAGAAGAAGCCGTCCGCATTTTCCCGCACGGAGCAAAAGCCGCGATTGTAACGGATTCCAATGTCGGACCGATTTACGCGCAAACTGTCGCCTCCTCTCTGCAAGCCGCCGGTTTTTCCCCCTTTGTATTTACCTTTCCGGCAGGCGAAAAGCAAAAACGAATGAATTATATTTTGGATATGTATGCTGCCTTTTCCGAGCACGAATTAACACGGAGTGACTTTGTTGTGGCGCTCGGCGGCGGAGTAACAGGTGATATGGCAGGTTTTGCCGCCGCCACTTATTTGCGGGGAATTCGGTTTTTGCAGATACCCACCTCTCTGCTTGCGCAGATTGACTCCTCCGTCGGCGGAAAAACGGGAATTGATCTTCCCTATGGAAAAAATCTTGTCGGCGCGTTTCATCAGCCGTCGCTGGTGCTCATAGACCCGGATACACTCTCCACGCTTCCCAATTTGTATTTCGCTGACGGCATGGCCGAAGCGATTAAGTACGGCTGTATTCGCGACCGCGCGCTGTTTGACAAGATTGCCTGCGGTGACATAAAAGGAAACATTGAATCGGTTATTTTTCGGTGCGTGGACATTAAGCGGGAGTTTGTCGAGCGGGACGAACTGGACAACGGGGACCGCATGCTTTTAAATTTTGGACACACATTCGGCCATGCGCTGGAAAAACTGCACGGCTATAAAGACTTGACTCACGGTCAAGCAGTGGGAATCGGCATGGTCATGATGAGCAAGTGCGGCGAGGCTGCCGGACTGACCGAACCATCAACGGCGGAGCAAATTGCCGATGTCCTCACAAAATACGGTCTGCCAATTTCAGACAGCATTCCTCCGAAACAAATTGAGGAAGTCACCCGATTTGACAAAAAAAGCCGCGGGGACAGGATTCATCTGGTTTTGATAAAGAAAATCGGCGAAAGCTTTCTGCATACGGTAACCCGCGAAGAACTGAGCCGATTTATGGAGGCGCTGTCATGAGTGAAGTACGGTTATCCCCCTCCGTTCTTCGCGGCCGGGTGCAAGTGCCTGTTTCCAAAAGCGCAGCGCACCGCGCGATGATTGCCGCATTTCTTGCAGGCAGCAAGGACCCACTGCCCACGCAGGAACCTGTCAGTGAAGACCTTGCGGCAACCCGCGCGGCTTTGTCCGCTTTGAACACCGCAATACACAGTGGTGAAACAGCACACATAGACTGCGGGGAATCCGGCTCTACCCTGCGGTTTCTGATTCCGATTGCTGCGGCACTCGGGATTTCTGCAGTATTTACCGGACGCGGACGTCTGCCGCAGCGTCCTCTCGGTGTTTATCTTGAATGTCTGCCCCAACACGGAGCGGTATGCGAAAGCAGTGGTGGGCTCCCCTTTACCATTTCCGGCAAACTGCGCCCCGGCATTTATTCTCTGCCCGGAAATGTCAGTTCCCAGTTCATTACCGGGCTGATGTTCGCCCTCCCGCTGCTGAACGGAGACAGCGAAATTCTTCTAACCTCTCCGCTGGAATCCGCCGGTTACGCAGAAATGACCGTGCGAACTCTGGCGGAATACGGCATTACAATTCTTCCTTCTAAAAATGGCTGGAAGATAGCAGGGAGACAAAAATACCATGCCTCTCGCGCAGAAATCGAGCGCGACTGGTCGCAGGCTGCATTCTTCCTTGCGGGCGGTGCGCTCGGCGGACATGTGGAACTTCAGGGACTCATCCCGAATTCCACGCAGGGCGACCGCGCGGCAGAAGAGCTTTTCCGCCAATTTGGAGCACAGATTACATGGAGCGACGGCATTTTGACCGCCGAACCGGGCGACCTTCACGGAATTGAAATTGATGCATCGCAAATCCCGGATTTAGTGCCGGTTCTGGCCGCCTGTGCCGCGCTGGCGAATGGTCGGACGGTCATTCGAAACGCTGCGCGGCTCCGCCTGAAGGAGAGCGACCGTTTGGCGGCGATGGCAGACGGTCTTTCCGCACTCGGTGCAACCATCACACAAACACCCGACGGGCTAGATATCCTCGGCACTCCCCGCTTGCATTCCGGCAGAGCCGAAGGCTGCAACGACCACAGAGTGGTGATGGCACTTGCCATCGCTGCACTGCGCTGTGATGGGGATGTCACCGTAACGGACGCGGAAAGTATTCGGAAAAGCTATCCGAATTTTTTCCGCGACTACAACGCCTTGGGAGGAAAAGCGCATGATTTGGGGCAATAAAGTTCGATTAACCATTTTTGGCGAAAGCCATGGCCCGGCCATCGGCGCCGTGCTGGAAGGGCTGCCTGCGGGCGAAGAAATTGATTTTGATGAAATTTCCATGCAAATGGCCCGCCGAGCTCCGGGACGGGACGCTTCTTCTACCCCTCGAAAAGAAGCGGACACACCGAAAATTCTAAGCGGTATGCTTCAAAACAGGACAACCGGCGCACCGTTATGTGCTGTAATTGAGAATACCAATACGCGCTCGAGCGACTATGAAAACTTGCGCAATGTTCCTCGCCCGGGGCATGCGGACTACACGGCACATGTGCGGTACGGCGGATTTCAGGACGTGCGCGGCGGCGGTCATTTTTCCGGCCGTCTGACGGCGCCTCTGGTGTTCGCAGGGGCGGTCTGTCGTCAAATTTTGCGTCGGCGTTCCATTACAATCGGCGCTCATGTTCTTTCTGTTCACGGTGTTTTCGATTTCGCGTTTGATCCTGCAAATATTTCGCCGTCACTGCTTGACGACCTTTCATCCCGATATTTTCCCACCATCCGTCCCGAAGCGGAAACCGCCATGCGGGCAGTCATTGAGGACGCCCGCCGTAATCAGGACAGTGTTGGGGGCGTCATTGAATGTGCGGTGTCTGGGATTCCGGCAGGCGTAGGAGGACCGCTGTCCGACGGTGTGGAATCCGTTTTTTCCTCCATTTTGTTCGGTATCCCCGCATGCAAAGGGGTGGAATTCGGTGCCGGTTTTTCTGCCGCTACTCTATTCGGCAGTCAAAACAACGACCCGTTCCTGTTCGACCAATCCTCAACCGTGCGGACGAAAACGAACAACGCAGGCGGAATTCTTGGCGGAATCACGACCGGGATGCCGATTGTATTCCGCGCAGCGTTCAAGCCCACACCATCCATTGGAATCCCCCAGCAAAGCATCAATCTGAAAACGGGAAAATCGGAAGAACTCATTGTAAAAGGACGGCACGACCCGTGCATTGTGCCGCGGGCGGTTCCTGCGGTAGAGGCTGCAGCGGCACTGGCCGTTATGAACCTTTTGCCGTAATCGGATTGCCCTTATACTATCATATAGAAAGGTCTTTGCCATGACTCTGGAAGAACTGAGAAAGCAGATTGACAAAATCGATGACGAGATTTTGGAACTTTTTCTGCGCCGGATGGCTTGCGCAAAACAGGTGGCGGAAGTGAAACGTCAAAAGAATCTTCCAATATTTAATCAGGCGCGGGAGCAAGAAATTCTGGACGACGTTGCTCAAAAGGCCGGTGAGTACGGCGGACAGGCCCGCATTCTTTTTTCCAACCTGATGTCGATGAGCCGGGAAGCCCAGCACAGCGCGCTGGGCAGCGGCGCCACCCTGCGTCAAGCAATACAGCAAGCATCAAAGCAGCCGGAAAAACCGAGAACGGTTGCCTGTCTGGGTCAGAAAGGTTCCTACTCCCACGAGGCGCTTTCGCGTCTGTATCCGGAAGCCATACCCGTCTTTTTCCCGGACTTTCCATCGATTTTCGCCGCCGTGGAACACGGTGACGCGGATTTAGGTGTTTTGCCGGTGGAAAACTCCTCCGCCGGTTCCGTCAGCGAAGTTTACGACCTGATTTTAAAATACCGCTTTTCCATTATAGCTGCAATCGGGCTTTCTGTTCGGCATTGTCTGGCCTCCGGTGCGGCGGAAAAGAAGGACGTGCGCATTGTCTATTCCCATGCACAGGCCCTGCGGCAGTGCGCCGAGTACCTTACGTCACTGGGCATTCCCTCCGCCGAATGTTCCAGCACTGCCCAGGCGGCCGCTCTTGCTGCACAGGAAAATGGAGCGGCGGCGCTCTGCTCGGAACACGCAGCGGCACAATTTGGCCTGAATATTCTGGAGCGCAATGTTCAGGATATTGACGGCAACCGCACACGTTTTATCGCCATTGGACGCAAACTGCTGATTCCACCCAAAGCGAATAAAATCAGCCTGTGCTTTACCGTACCGCACCGTACCGGAACGCTTTATTCCGTGCTGGCTCGTTTTGCCGCGGCCGGGCTCAATTTGACTAAAATTGAATCCAGACCGATTCCGGGACGCAATTTTGAATATGATTTCTACCTCGATTTCTCCGGTTCCGTCGCAGACGCAAAAACCCTTGACCTGCTCTGTGCACTTTCCGAGGAGGTTTCCCGGTTTTCATTTCTTGGAAATTATCCGGAGATTGAATAAAATGACACTAAGCCCACCGGTTCTTCTTCCGGTGGGCTTAGTGTTTTTCTTTGCTTTTCAATATCAAATAAAAAAGGATACTCTATCCATGCAGCGGCTTATTAAGTTTTTTTCTTTACTGCAAGGGCGACCCATCCTTTTTCTTCCTTGCGCCCAATGACAGTAAAGGAGTTTTGAAGTCCCTCCAGCACATCCTGTTCACGCTCATCAATGATACCGCTTAAAATCAAGACGGCATCCGTCGCCATAAAGTCACCGATATTGTGGAGAAGTTCTAAAATGACATCAGCGACAATATTTGCCGCTACAACTTGATAGGTTCCTTCCACCTGTTCGGTCAAGCTGCCGCAAATGCCGGTAAAACGATTTTCCACATGATTGCGCCGGGCATTTTGCACGGCGGTTTTAACCGCAAGCGGGTCGATATCCACTCCCACAGCGTGTTCCGCGCCAAGCAGCAGTGCCGCAATTGCAAGTATGCCGCTGCCGCAGCCAACGTCAAGCATGGAACAGCCGGGGGATATAAAATCCTCCAGAAATTCCATGCACAAGCGGGTTGTTTCGTGAGTTCCCGTGCCGAACGCAATCCCCGGTTCCAAGTCCAGCACCACGCGGCCCTCCGGATTTTCTGCTTTTTCCCAATCCGGACGAATCAGCAGCTTTTTACCAACAGGAATTGGATGAAAATACTTTTTCCAGTTATTAATCCAGTCCTCTTGCGCACAGGTTGCCGTTTCGATTGTATGCTGAATCCCGGCCGCCGCATACCGCTCACTTAAAAATGCAATAGCTTCGGCAGGGCTGTCCTCCGGAGCAATATAAATATGCACAACCGCCTTCGAGCGGTCTTTTTTTAACAACTCTTCATCAATTAAATCGATGTGCGCTATTTGCTCGACTTCTTCCTGCAAATGAGAATAATCCTCAATATAAATGCCGTAGGGAACCGTCATTTGGGCGATATCGCCTGCCGCATCCGCTTGCTGCGCATCCACCGTAATTTTTACTTCTGTCCAGTTCATCAGATTCCTCCGCTTTCAATACTTTAATTATCATTATAACGGAGTACCGATAAAAAATACAGACTTATTTTGCCCGCCTCCCGAATACATTTGAGTATAAGGCATAAAGGTGGGCTGAAATGAATCGAAAACATTTATTTATAAAAAACGCGATCCTAATGACTGTGGGCTCCGTTGGTCTGCGCTTTTCCGGACTTTGGTTTCGCTCCTGCATCTGTTCCTGGATTGGTGCAAGCGGGGTGGGCATCTACCAGTTGATTTTTTCCATATTCTCGCTCGGCATCACGGCATGTACCTCCGGAATCGGGCTGGCTGTTACTCGCATGGTCGCGGAAGGCAAAGGCTCAAAAAGGTATTTGCGGGGGTGTCTGTTCTTTGCTCTTGCGATGAGTTTTGCGGCGGGCAGCGCTCTTCTTGCCGTCTCCGATTTTGCAGCCGGTCGGTTAATCGGAACTCCCGCGGCCGCGGAGCCTTTGCGCCTGCTTGCACCCGGGTTACCGTTTATCGCGACCTGTGCGTGCCTGAAAGGGTATTTCTTTGCCAACCGCAATATTATGATTCCCATGTTGGGCGAATTCTGGGAACAGTTCGCGACCATCGGTATTTCCTATCTGCTGCTGACCCGCACGCCGCTTCCGCAGCTAAATGCGCTGATGCTCGGCTCCACCCTTGGTGAAGCGGCGGCATGTGTCTATGTGGTCGCCGCATTTATGCTTTACATTCGCCGGCACAGCCTTGCCAAAGACGACGGAACACAGACACATGTTCTGCACAACATTCTGCATATTGCAGTTCCAATGCTGGTGGGTTCCTTTTTGCGCAGTTCTCTGTTCAGTGCGGAAAATCTGCTGATACCTGCCGGTTTGCGGAAATTCGGCGCCGGTGGCACTGCGGCGCTGGCACAGTATGGTGTTATGCATGGCATTGTGATGCCCGTCATCTTTTTCCCGATGTCGTTTGTCACTTCGGTTGCCATGCTGCTGATTCCGGAAATCGCGCAGGAAGCGGCTCATGGACATAGTCGCGCTGTGCGGTATTCCGCAGAGCATGCGTTTCGCACCACGCTGCTGTTCGGTTTTATCACCAGCGCGGTACTAATTGTGTTTGCCGATGAAATCGGCCGGATTTTCTTTGGCAATGCACAGGCAGCCAACATTCTGCGCATCATGGCACCTATTGCCCCACTGATGTATTTAGACAACATGGTGGACAATATGCTAAAAGGACTGGACCAGCAGATGTATTCCCTGAAATACAATTTCAGCGATTCCATCATGCGCGTGGCGCTGATTACAGCCCTCATCCCCGTCTACGGCATCCGCGCCTACCTTGCTATTCTGTTTTTCAGTGAAATCTACAATGCTGCCCTGAGCATCAGCCGACTGCTGAAAGTAACCGAGCTAAAAGTGGATATTATCGACTGGATTGTTTTCCCGGCGGTCACCGGTGCACTGCTTTATTATATAATGACTCTGCTGAAAAAAGCGGTTCTATATTTGTAGGTTTGTCAAACATATTGGACAGTATGGGAATGTAAAAATTCAGAAGGAGACAACCAATAAAGAGGACGCATCGGCATATGATTAGAGCGTCTTAAGTAGATGGAAAGTTGGTTTTCAAAGTCCGCTAAAGAGTAAAAATGGTGTTTGTCATAAAAGCGTTTTTGGTCTTCGCGATGACTGCGTTCCACTTTCCCGTTGTGCCTAGGGGTATAAGGACGAATTAACTTGTGCCGAATATGAAGTTTAGCGGCAGTGGCCTCGAACAACGTCAGCAGATGTTTCTTGGAAGGTGAGAAACGGTTGGTGAATTCAAAACCGTTGTCAGTTTGAACGCATTCCACACGAACGCCGCGCCGGGCAAACCATTCGACAGCTCGTTTTAGAAAGTCAGCAGAAGAGTAAGTACTCTGTTCAGGGTACGCTGCCAGAAAACGCAGCCTAGAAAATTCATCAATAGCTGTGTACTGGAAAAGCCGAAGCTCAGGGTCGGCAATACAGCGCTTTGGAACAACTTTTACATCGATCTGAATGCGTTCTCCGGGATATGTCATTTGCTCATATGGCTTTGGCTGATATTTCTTCTTTGGTTTTGATTCTGGGAACATTCCCATTCGGCGCATTACACGGAACAGACTTTCCGGACATCGTGTGTATCCCCGCTTTTTTAACCGAGACCATAGTTCAATCATACCGAGGTCGGGATTTCTGCGCCGCATGTCGCGAATCAGCTTTAACTCGGCAGGTGTATGCTGGTTTGGATGACTGTGAGGCCTCCTAGACCGGCAAGCCAACGATTCTAATGTACCGTCATACCGGGCCATCCAGAAATAGATAAAGGAACGGCTTTTGTTGTATTTTCGGCTTGCACGGCTAACACCGTACTTTTGAGCATAAATCATTAGGGATTGCCTAAACTTCATGTCTTGTGTTACACTATTCATGCAGAAATGGGCACTTCCTTTCGGTATGATTTGGTTTGCGTAGCTTTATTGTAACCGATGTGTCCATTTCTGTATTTTATTTTTTCTCAACTGTCCAATATGTATTGTAGTCCTACATCTGCTGAAAAAAGCGGTTCTATATTTTATTTGACAAACACCGTTGGAATCGCTAAACTGTACCTTGAATTAAAGGTAGGAGTTACAATAAATGAACGATATCCGGATTTTGTTTCTTCTGTTCATGATATACAGCTTTCTCGGATGGTTGTGCGAAAGCATCTACTGTTCTATTCCCGTAAGAAAATTTATCAACAGAGGTTTTTTAACCGGTCCGTTCTGCCCAATTTACGGTGCCGGAGCCATACTCATAGTAAAAATACTTGCACCGCTGAAGGGGCAAATAGTTCCGTTATTTTTTGCGGGTGCGCTTTTGGCCAGCCTAGTGGAATACGGGACAGGTCTTCTGCTGGAAACATTGTTTCACACTAAATATTGGGATTATTCGGATCACAGGTTTCATCTTCAAGGGCGCGTTTGCTTGGAAAATTCCATGATGTTCGGAATTATGGGCATCATAACTGTGGAATATTTGCAGCCGTTTTTGCTAAGCCTGCTCCTATTAATCCCGCAGCATACCCTCAACTGGCTGTTTGGAGGGCTGCTCCTTTACCTGCTGGCGGACACGACATTATCCGTTGTGGAAATCACCAGCTTAAACGGCAGACTTGCCGAACTGCAGCAGGTGTTGGACGAAATCAAAGAGAAGGCACATACTGCGCGCGCAGACAAGCTGGAGGTATTGCAGAGTACTATTACCTCTCGGTTGGATGAAAGCACAAAAGCGCGCCTTGGATTCTTGTTTGAGAAAAAAGCAAAACTGGAATCCGGCTTTCATCTGCTTCAGCGCCGAATTATCCAAGCATTTCCCACCATGCGCAGTTTTAAAAACAACGAATCTCTTCAGCGCATTCGTGAGATTCTGCAAAACTACAGCAATTTCATCCGCCGCAGGTAATCGGATTGAAATACAAAAACCGGCAACAGTTTCCCAATGAATACCGCCGCCCAAAATGGACGGCGTAACTATCATGCGGATTATTTTAACACGGCAACGGTTTCCACTTCTACGAGGACACCTTTCGGCAGTTCTCGAACGGCGACGCAGGAACGTGCCGGTTTCCCTGTGAAATACTTTGCATAAACCTCATTGAACGCGGCAAAATCATCCATGTTCTTTAAAAAGCAGGTCGTTTTCACAACATCTTCATAATCGGCACCGGCGGCTTTGAGAATTTCTCCCACATTTTTCAAGGCCTGTTCGGTTTGTGCAGTGATATCGCCTTGCACAACTTCTCCCGTTTGAGGCACAATCGGAATTTGTCCGCTGGTAAACACCAAATTTCCTGCCACAACAGCTTGAGAGTAAGGGCCAATAGCCTCCGGAGCCTTTTGCGTATACACTGTTTTTTTCATGTCAAACTCTCTCCTTTTCAGCTTTCCAAAATATGATAACCGGCGCGCACAACAGCGTCCCGAATACGGTTCAGATGGTCACGGTCGCGCGTTTCCACACCGATGGACAGCGTGCACGAGGTGATATCGGCTTCATCACCGGAATGATCGTGCCGTACGGATACCACATTTCCGCCGAGTTCCGCAATAACGGTGGAAACATCCCGCAATTCACCGGGCTTATCCACCAGTTCGATCACCAGCTTTCCCTGCCGTCCTGCGCGGAGCAGTCCGCGGCTGATGACGCGGGATAAAATCGTAACGTCTATATTTCCACCGGAAACCAAGCAAACGGTCTTTTTTCCACGCACATCCACACGGTTAAACATCGCCGCCGCTACCGAGACTGCTCCCGCTCCCTCGGCAATAAGCCGGTGCTGCTCCATAAGCGCCAGAATGGCCGCAGCGGTTTCGTCATCGGTAACAGTCACAATTTCATCTACATATTTTCGGCACATGTCATAGGTAATCTGCCCCGGACATTTCACGGCGATTCCGTCCGCAAAAGTGGAAACGCGGGAAAGCGGCGCTATTTTTTTATTTTTGAGAGCCCGTACCATGGACGGCGCTCCTGTCACCTGCACACCATAAACCTTGCACTGCGGGCGTATGGATTTGACCGCACAGGCAACACCCGCAATTAATCCGCCTCCGCCAACCGGTACAATGACCGCATCCGCATCGGCCAGTTGTTCCATAATCTCCAGCCCAACGGTGCCCTGCCCCGCGATAACATCCGGATCATCAAACGGATGAATGAACGTAGCGCCGCTCTCTTTCTGCAGCCTGCAAGCCTCCCGATACGCATCATCATACACGCCTTTTACCAGCTTCACCTGTGCGCCGTACGACTTTGTGGCCTCCACTTTGGAAATCGGTGCGCCTTCCGGGATGCAGATCAGCGCAGGAATACCGCTTTTTGCAGCAGCCAGTGCGACCCCCTGCGCATGGTTCCCGGCAGAACAGGCAATAACGCCTTTCTCCTTTTCTTCATCGGACAGGCGGCTGATTTTATGATACGCCCCCCTCACTTTAAAGGAACCTGTAATCTGAAGATTTTCCGGTTTCAGGTAAATCTGCCCTTCCGTGTTGATACGCGGAGCTTCCATCAAGTCTGTTTTTCGGACAACACCTGAGAGAACGTCAGCCGCCTGCTGAATTTGTTCAAGCGTCATAAATTCCACATCCTATCGTATGATTGTTCATGAATTCATTTCCAAAATGGGTTCTTCTACTGAGCCGCTCGCGGGAACCATTGGCAGAACATTCAAATCCTTGTCCACCGGACAGTTGATAAACACCGGGCCGTTGGATTGCAATGCCTGCCGCAGCACCGGCTCAATCTCCGATTTTCTGGAAATCGTCATAGCCCGCACGCCAAACGCTTCCGCCAGTTTTTCACAGTCGGCCGCATCATCAACATCCGACTCGGAAAAGTGCCCGGAATAAAACAACTTTTGCCATTGGCGGACCATGCCAAGCGTGGAATTGGAGAAAACCAGTTCAATCACCGGGATTTTTTCCCTTGCCAATGTGGAAAGTTCCGCGCAGTTCATGCGGAAACTTCCATCGCCGGCTACGTTGATAACTGTGCGGTCCGGTGCGGCCGCTTTCGCGCCAATCGCTGCTCCCAAGCCGTATCCCATGGTTCCAAGTCCGCCGGAAGTAAGGAGCGTTCTCGGTTTGCGGAATGTGTAATACTGCGCTGCCCACATCTGGTGCTGGCCGACTTCCGTCGTCAGAATCGCATCCGGCCCGGCCAAACGGCACAGCGTTTCCAAAACATCCTGCGGCAAAACTTCATCCGGTGCTTTTGCCTGCTGCTGAAGCGGATACTTCCGTTTCCAACTTGCAACACGCTCCATCCAGTTCTTATGATTTTGTTGCTTTAAAAGCGGAAGAAGCTGGCGAAGTATCTCGCCGACATCCCCCTGAATTCGCTGGTCCACCCCGATATTTTTGCCGAATTCACGGGCATCGATGTCGATATGAAGAATCCGGCAGTTTCTGCCGAACCGCTCCGCATCGCACAGTACACGGTCGGAAAAACGGCTGCCTACTGCAATCAGCAAATCACAATGTTTCATGGTCTCGGCAGAAGCCTTTGTTCCATGCATGCCCAACATACCAAGGTATCGCTCGTTGTCCTGGTCAAATCCGCCCTGACACATGAGGGAACAGGAAACCGGCGCATCCAACTTTTCTGCTAACAGCGCGAATTCTTTCTCCGCGTTCGAGGCGATAACCCCGCCGCCCCCGTATAAAAACGGCCTTTCGCTTTCCTCCAGCATGGCTGCTGCCCGACGAAGAGCTTGCTGCGATGGCTTCGCCGGTTTTTGAACTTGCTGCGGAGCTTGCGGTACAAATTCCGCCGTCTGAGCGGAAACATCTTTCGGAATATCGATGAGTACAGGGCCTTTTCGACCGCTTTGTGCAATATCAAATGCCTCTCGCACAACAGATGCCAATTCTGAAGCGTCACGGACAAGAATGCTTTTCTTGGTCACCGGCCGAGTGATAGCTGTAATATCCACCTCTTGGAAGCTGTTTTTTCCAAGCAGATGCCTTGCGACATTCCCGGTAATCGCGACCATTGGAATAGAATCCATCCATGCCGTTGCAATTCCGGTGACAAGATTTGTCGCACCCGGGCCGGATGTGGCAATGCAGACCCCTGTTTTTCCGCTGGCTCTGGCATAGCCGTCCGCTGCGTGGGCGGCCGCCTGTTCATGTGCCGTGCGGATATGCCGAATTTTGCCACGATATTCATACAAAGCATCGTAAAGGTTCAGCACAGCCCCGCCGGGATAGCCAAAAACGGTGTCAACTCCTTGTTCCAGCAGACATTCCATCAAAATCTGCGCTCCTGTCAGCCTCATAACAATTCCTCCTTTGGTATGAAAAACGCACAAATAAAACAAAAAGCTTTCGCCTCCAAAGAGGCGAAAGCTGAAAGCTCCGCGGTACCACTCTTCTTTACCGCCAAATGGGCGGCATCTCTTGCGCGCATCCAACAATGCGCCCTCCTGTAACGGGGAGCTCCGGGACGGCCTACTCGGTATTCCCTTTCAGCCTCCTGCTCAAGGGTGATTTCGCGCGGATTCCGCACCGCCTCGCACCATCCGGCGGCTCTCTGTATGCGGAGGGGCCCGCGGTCCTTCCCTGTCTACGCAATTAATTTTATTCGTACTTTTTATTTCATACTTTGGCTTTGTCATTCATAATACTTTGACATCGGTACTTTGTCAATCTTTTTTTTAATATTTTTAAATATTTGTTAATATTTTCTAATTTCTGCAGATATCTGCCAATCCTTATTGCTGCAAAACAACGAATTTATTCCAAATTGCAAAAAAACGATTGACAAGGTAATTCCTCCGTGCTAAGATTGTGCACAACAGAATACCGAAAAATGCAGTGAGCGGGCTAAAGTACGGTTCCAACTCCTTGCAGAGAGCCGCTGGCAGGTGTAAAGCGGTAGGAAGTTCCGATACGACATCTCCCGTTAGCAGCCGGTTTGAAAGGCCTGTGGCCGATTAGATCCGGACGGTTCCGTTCCGTTACAAACGGACGTATTGGGTGGGCCCACCCGATGCGCTTGAGGTGGCTGCAGTGTTGCAGCAAGCAGAGTGGTACCGCGGAGAGTGAATCCTCCGTCTCTGGTTTAAAAAATCAGAGACGGGGGTTTTTTTATTGGATTATCGCGATATTCCGTATTCTTGAAAAGAATTTGTAACGATTGAGGAAGGGAGCACGCATTATGAATGGATTAGCTATCATGATCGTTGCCATTGCCGTTTTGGGCGGCGGCTATCTCTTTTACGGCAGATGGCTTGTGAAAAAGTGGGGAATCGACCCAAACGCCAAAACCCCCGCCTATGTGCATGAGGACGGTCAGGACTATGTTCCTGCCTCCAGAGGAATTGTTTTTTCGCACCAGTTTTCCACCATTGCGGGTGCAGGGCCTGTCACAGGGCCGATTATTGCGGCTATGTTCGGCTGGCTGCCGGCTTTGTTGTGGATTCTTGTAGGCGGCGTATTTTTCGGCGCGGTACAAGATTTCGGCGCTTTATACGCATCTGTTAAAAACGAAGGAAAGTCCATCGGTTTGATTATTGAACAATACATTGGCAAAACCGGTAAGCGTCTGTTCCTCTCTTTCTGCTGGATTTTCTCGCTGCTTGTCATCGCGGCATTCGGCGATATGGTTGCCTCCACATTCAATGCGTTTTCCGTTGCAGGACAGGTGAATATTCCGAATGCGGCAGCCGGATCCATCTCCCTGTTCTATATCCTCGGCGCTGTGCTGTTCGGTCTTTTCATGAAATACGCAAAACCAAATCAGGGTGTTTTGTTCGTTGTAGGTCTTGTTCTGTTTTTCGCCATGATGGCGGCCGGAATGAAATTTCCTGTCTATTTGGATAAGGCACAGTGGCGTCTGGTTGTGTTCGCCTATATTTTCTTCGCGGCGGTTGTCCCCATGTGGATTCTGATGCAGCCGCGCGACTATCTTAGTACGTTCCTTCTCATCAGCATGATTCTCGGTGCGGTTGTTGGCATCTTCATGACAAACCCAAACATGAATCTTCCGGCGTTTACTTCTTTTAACGTCAACGGCACAGTGCTGTTCCCCATGCTGTTTGTTACCATTGCATGCGGCGCAATTTCAGGCTTTCATAGTCTTGTTTCATCGGGGACTTCATCCAAACAGGTGAAGAATGAAAAAGATATGCTCAGCATTGGATATGGCGCCATGATTGTTGAATCCCTGCTTGCGGTTGCTGCTATTGTGGTTGCGGGCGCTGCGGCAACAAACGGAAAACTGCCGAACGGCACTCCGTTCCAAATTTTCTCCGCCGGTGTGGCAGGATTTTTCCAGCAATTCGGCATGTCGGAATATGTGGCAAAATGCAGCATGACCATGTGTGTTTCCGCTCTTTGCCTGACCACCCTCGATTCCGTTGCTCGCATTGGCCGCATGTCCATGCAGGAGCTGCTCTATGATGAAGACGGCAAGGCACATACACCTGTAACCAAGTTCCTTACAAACAAATATGTGGCGACCATTGTCACATTGCTTTTTGGTTTTCTGCTTTCCCTTGGTGGGTACACCAATATTTGGGCACTGTTTGGTTCTGCCAACCAGCTGCTGGGCGCACTTGTTTTGATCGCTCTTGCAGTTTTCCTCAAAACAACCGGACGTGAAGGCTGGATGCTTTATGTTCCGATGACCATGATGCTGGTTGTTACCATGACAGCTCTCGTAATGGCAGTCGTCAACATTTTCGTAAAAATCGGTGCAGGTCAATTTGTTTTCCTGACCGATGGACTTCAGTTAATTGTCGCTGTGCTGCTGATGGCTCTTGCCGTTATGGTAGCTTACCACTGCCTGCAGAAGCTGTTCGGTAAAGAAAAAAATAAGACTACACCTCCTGTCGCCGAAGAAGCGACCTAAGACAGATATATCCCCTTTACTTTAAAAAGCCAGTGTGCAAAAATTTCGCACACCGGCTTTCCCTTTTTTTACGGCATTGAAGTATTCTGCTGAAAAATGATTTATGACCGATGCTGTACCGTAATCGGTGCTGTCTTCGCACCGGTCAGAGAAATGAGATCACGCGGAGAAAGCTCCACCTGCGTGCCGATTTTTCCCCCGCTGACAATCATGGTTTCCAGCGTTTCGCAGCTTTTGTCCAGCACAGTGACATACTGCTTTTTCATACCGATCGGGGAACAGCCGCCGCGGATATAACCTGTAACTTTATTGATTTCCGACACATGAATCATTTCAACGGATTTTTCTCCAACGCTCTTTGCCGCCGCTTTTAAGTCCAATTCCTCCGCAACCGGCACCACAAACACAAAAAATTGCCCGGATGCTCCGCGAGTGACAAGTGTTTTAAAAACCTGTTTCACATCCTGCCCGAGCTTAGCCGCGACAGAAATTCCATCAATTTTTCCATCCTTATTCTCATAAAAATATGGCTTATAGTTTATCTTTTTAGCTTCCAAAATTCGCATGACATTTGTTTTACTTTCTTTGGCCATTTTAAAATCCCCTTTGTATCTTTCCATTTTTTATTATAGCGCCGCTCTCAGAATTGTAAAGATACAGACCGCCGCCAGCACAGCAACACAAAGCCATGCACGAATTTTTTGACCCATTGTGTTCGCACATTCCCCCATCACCTGCCGGCTGGAAGTTAGAATTGTCAGAAAAATCAGCACCGGTGTCATCAATACACCGCCTGCCACCTGCACAAATACTGCCACGGAGTTTAGCGGTAAACCGGGTATCAGCACTGCGCCGGCCGCAATGAACACACTGATGCCGTACACTGCATAAAAACCGGGAGCTTGACGGAAAGTTTCGTTTAAACTATTGGACCATCCGAACGCCTGCGCTATGCTGAATGAAGAAGAAAGAGAAACAGTAATCGAGGCAAGCAACCCTGAGTTGAAAAGCCCGAGCGCAAATAAAACTCCTGCCGCAGAGCCAATACGCAATGAAAGCGCCGCGACCAGCTCCGACGGACCTGCAGTTTCCAGATTTGGTACCATACCAAAAACAGAGGAACCAATGACAATTAATGCGGCCGCTACCGCCACTTGGCAAACACATCCCGCAAAAACATCCTTTCTGCCGTCCTGAATTCTCCTTTTGCGTGTTCCTCCATCCGCATAAGCGGAATTTTGGTAAAAAATCATCCAGGGCGCAACGGCATTTCCAATCAATGCCGCCGCGTACCACAAAAAATCCCCACCCTCGGCAAGATGCAGACTTTCCGCTGTACCGACACCGGGATGTGCCGTGAACGCCATGAAAAGGAAAACAAGATTATACATCCCAATCAAAAGCCCCATACGTTCTTTTTTCCTGTACCCGCTGAACAGCGCGATGGAAAGGATAAGCATACCGCTGAGCAATACCGCCGGAATTCGCTGAATGCCAACTAACCCAAGGCCGGCGGACATGCCAACAAATTCCGTCATCAGCGTCAGGAGGTTTTCCACCATCAGCGCGGCCACCTGACAAATCATCCAGCCGCGTCCACAGCGCTCCCGGAGCAGCCGGGTATATCCGGCATTTGACACAATACCAAGGCGCATTGCCATTTCCTGTACCGTGTATGTAACAGGCATTAGACAAAATGTCAGCGGGACAAACACGGCCGGGCCGAATTTAGCCCCCGTCAGCGCATAGGACAAAATACCGCCCGCGTCATTGTCGGCCATTGCGGCCAACATGCCGGGCCCAAGGAAAAGGAACAGTAAGAAGGGACCTCGTTTCCTTTCCGACATGAAAACACCCCCATGGGCAGTTTATGCCCCGGGGATGTTTTCTGCTCATGCGAATTTATTTTTCAAATCTCCATTTCACGCCCTGCGGTGTGTCTTCCACCACTACATGGCGCGCCTTGAGTTCATCGCGGATGCGGTCAGCGGTTGCCCAGTCTTTTGCGGCACGCGCTTTTGCCCTCTCTGCAATCAGGCGCTCAATTTCCTCATCTGCATCAGTCTCTTTCTTCCTATACAGCAGCCCAAGCACCCCGGCAAGATCATTGAACAGGTTAAGGGCAAACAGGCACAACTCCTTGGAAGGATTTTTGTCCGCTGTCAGATTCGTGTTAATATCCCTTGCAAGGTCAAACAGTGCGGACAGCGCATCCGCCGTATTCAGATCGTCCTCCATCGCCTCTATGAAATCATCCTGATGCGATTCGAACTGGCGGCGCAGTTCACGCTCACCCTCTTTTTCGCCTTCGGAAACATGTTGAATTAAAAATTCCAGATTGTCGCGGCAGTTATATAAACGTTCCAGCGCAGATTTGCACTGCTCAATAATATCCACACTGTAATTAATCGGTGAGCGGTAGTGGGAGGAAATCATAAGATACCGAATCGGCTCATATCCGTATTTTTCAGCAACATCGCGGACGGTAAAGAAATTGCCAAGAGATTTTGACATTTTCCTGTTGTCCACATTGATATAGCCGTTATGCATCCAGTAGTGGGCAAACGGAACACCGTTACAGCATTCACTCTGCGCAATTTCATTTTCATGGTGCGGGAAAATCAGATCCTGCCCGCCGCAGTGAATATCGATGGTTTTGCCTAAGTAGCGGCGCGCCATAGCCGAACATTCAATATGCCAGCCCGGTCTGCCGTACCCCCATGGAGAAAGCCAGCTTGGTTCTCCGGGTTTGGAGCCCTTCCACAGCGCAAAATCGAGCGGATCTTCTTTATGTTCACCAACAGCAATGCGCGCACCGGATTTTAGATCATCAAGCTGTTGATGGGACAGCTTCCCGTAACTTGGGTCCTTTTGCGTGCGGAAATAAACATCCCCATTTTCTGCCGGATAAGCATATCCTTTTTCAATTAGAGTGGAAATAATGGAAATGATTTCATCGATATTCTCCGTCGCCAGCGGATGCACCGTGGCCGGACGTACATTCAAGCCCGCCGCATCCGTGCGATACTCTTCGATATATTGCTGAGACACCGTCAGGTAGTCGGTCTTTTCTTCGTTTGCCTTGCGGATAATTTTATCGTCAATATCGGTAAAATTCTGCACAAAAGTTACTTTCATCCCCCGATACTCCAAGTACCGGCGGAGCACGTCAAATACACAGATGGGCCGCGCGTTTCCGATATGAATGTAATTATACACAGTGGGGCCGCAGGCGTAAATTTTCACTTTTCCGGGTTTAATTGGAATAAATTCTTCTTTCTGCCTAGTCAGCGTGTTGTAAATTTTCATGTTCAAATTCCTCCCTTATGAACTTTTGACCGCTCTTTTTTCGTCTTGATACAAGACGGCTTTTTCCATACGTTCAAGTTGCTCCCGCAGGCGACGGATTTCCACTCCCATATAGCAAAGCTGCTGAGCAACCGGATCGCTGATGTGAATCTGGTCCAAATTTGCCGGCCGGACGCCATCTTGCCGCACAATCCGCGCGGGCACTCCGACAGCCGTGGCGTTTGGGGGTACTTCCTCCAGCACAACCGCACCCGCGGCCACGCGAGCATTATCCCCAACGCGGAAAGGTCCCAGAATTTTTGCTCCGGCACCCACCAGCACATGATTTCCGAGCGTCGGGTGCCTCTTGCCATGGTCCTTGCCGGTTCCGCCGAGCGTTACACCCTGATACAGCGTACAATAATCTCCGATTTCTGCGGTTTCCCCGATAACAACCCCCATTCCGTGGTCAATGAACAGTCCTTTCCCTATTTTTGCACCGGGATGAATTTCAATTCCAGTTTTATGCCTTGCCCTTTGGGAAATATACCGCGCGATAAATTTATGGTTGTGCTGATAAAACCAGTGGGCAATGCGGTAAGACCGAACCGCACGATACCCGGAGTAGAGAAAAAACACCTCCAGCCGAGAGCGTGCAGCAGGGTCACGGTCAATGATAGAATCAAGTTCCTCCTTCAGTTTGGAAAACATAATGAGCCTCCTGTGGAAAACAGAGAAGCCGCCTCCATCCCCAAAACTGGGGACGGAGGCGGCTCCTGCCGCGGTTCCACTCCGCTTTATCGCTTAAAGTGCCTTTAACGGGGCCAACCGTGCGGGAATACTGCAAAGTTCCTCCCGCCTGCTCACGGACGCATTTCATTCCTCTTCTTGCAAAAAGCGCTTTCAGCCGACGACGCTTTCTCTCTTGTGCCGTCCAAGGAATTACTTCTTCCGATCACTGCATTTCCATTTTATTTTTCATAATAGCCGAAAACGATTCCGGTGTTACACAGTATAGTACAAAATTTTAGTTCTGTAAACACCCTAATTTATTTTGTGGTATCCAACAATTGGATATTCTGCATTAGATATACCATTCCTGAAAGCACCGCAAACACCGCGGAAATCAGCACCAAAAAACTGCCGAGCCAAGTGAGGATAAAAGCGCCGTCTGCTCCGAATATGGTAAATGCGGGCAAAAATCCCTGCTGTACCAATTCCAATATGAACTGAAATACAAGCACCGATGAAATGGCCACAACCTGACTGACAGTTTTCGCCTTGCCCCATTTATTTGCCGCGATAACTTGCCCGCGTTCGGCAGCAATCAGGCGGAGGCCTGTTACCATAAATTCACGCGCAAGTATAATAACGACCACCCAAGAATCCGCCAGTCCAAACTGAACAAAACAAACCAATGCTGACAGAACCAAAATTTTATCCGCCAGCGGGTCCATGAATTTCCCAAAATCCGTAATCTGATTGTTTTTTCTGGCAAGCTTTCCGTCCAAATGGTCGGTGTAAGACGCAGCAACAAACAAAATCAGCGCCCAAAAATAATGCATGCTGATATAATCCTGTGCAAGCAGTACAATGAGAAAAAAAGGAACCATGCAGATTCTAGCGATTGTCAGCCGATTCGGCAGATTCATGACATGCCCCTCCCTTTTATTCCACAGCCTGTCCGGCCGGGTCACCGTCAATGCAATCGGTGATTGTCACATCGACAAACTGGCCGGGCTCCGGCTTATGCCCTGCCGAAAACCAGACTCTTCCATCGACATCCGGAGCATCAGCGGCACTGCGCCCATAATAAAGCCCTTCGTCCGTGTCGTATCCCTCCGTAAGCACACGAAGTTTTTTCCCTATGAGGGCTTCCGCCTGCGCCTGCATGATGTCCATTTGGATTTCCATAATCAGTTCCGCACGGCGCTGCTTTGTCTCGTCATCGAGTTGATTCGGCATTTCGGCCGCCGCAGTACCCTCTTCCTGAGAATAAGCGAAACAACCGAGCCGTTCAAAACGAATATCGCGGACAAACTCGCACAAATCCTCAAAGTCTTCTTCCGTTTCTCCGGGGAAACCTGCTATCAGTGTGGTGCGCAGCGTAATCCCCGGCACCGCGGCGCGTATTTTATTAATCAGAGCTGTCAGAGAGGCGCGGTCGCCGGCCCTATGCATTGCTCGAAGCACCCGGCCACTGCTGTGCTGAAGCGGTAAATCCAAGTATTTTACAATCTTTTCTTCCTGCGCCATTGTTTGGAGCAGTTCATCTGTGATGGAATCGGGATAAGCATACAGAAAACGAATCCACTCCAGCCCCTCAATTCTGCAGAGCCGGCGCAGCAGTTTAGGCAGCATCAGCGCATGATATCGGTCGTACCCGTAGCGCGATGTGTCCTGCGCAATAAGGATAATCTCTTTGACCCCCTGCGCTGCAAGAGTACGCGCCTCTTCCTCAATTTCTTCCATCGGGCGGGAACGATATGGTCCGCGAATTGCCGGAATCGCACAATAAGAACAGCGATTATCGCACCCTTCTGCAATTTTTAGGTATGCCGTATACTTCGGTGTTAACAGTTTGCGCTCCCCGCACAGCGGCAGAGCCGTTTTTTCCGGAAACACTTCCGTCTTTGTACCTTTTAGCGCTTTTGCCACAATCTGTGCGATATCGCTGTTCGCACCAAGGCCCGCAACGGCGTCTACCTCCGGGAGTTCACGCAAAATCTGTTCCCGATACCGTTCTGCCATACAGCCTGTAACGACAATCGCTCGAATACGCCCCTCGGCTTTTTTTCTTGCAAGCTCTAAAATTTCACCGATGGATTCCTTCTTTGCCGCGTCGATAAAGCCGCAGGTGTTGACAATTGCAACATCCGCTTCTCCCGCGTCCTGTTTTAATTCATAGCCTTCTTTTTTCAGGACTGCGAGCATCAGTTCCGCATCCACCTGATTTTTCGGGCAGCCAAGGTTTACAAGTCCCACTGAATATGCCATATCTTCTCCTGATTACCAATCTTCCTCCCCGCATTCTGCGGGAATTTCGTTTTCTTCTTCATATTTTTCAAGTGCGATTTTGATGTCTTCCCAATGATAACCGAGCCTTTGCAAAGCTGCAACAGTTCGGCGGCGGCCCTTTTCGTCGCCAAGCAAGCGCGCGTATTTTCTGTCGATCAGCCGGAGAATTGTCTGCACGGGATCCGGTGCATTTTCCTCCACAATACGCTCCGCTAGATCTCGATTAATCCCTTTTTTCATCAGCTCCCACCGCACGCGGGAAACAGAGTATCCTTTGCGTTCAAACAACTCCGCGGCAAGGCGTGCGGCATATTCCTCGTCGTTCACGAGTCCAAGTTGTTCCAGATGCTGCACCGCGTGCTCAGCCGCCTCTCTCGGGACAACCCGCGCAACCTTGTCAACCAGTTCTTTGTGGGAATGCGCGCGATGTTCTAGCAAATAGAGTGCTTTTTCCTGTGCGCGCCGCGCATCGCTTTGTAATATCAATTGATGCAGCTGCTCATCGGTTATTTCTTCACCAAGTTTAAGCCCGGAGCGCATAAAGGTTTCCGTATCCACATTGACGGCAAATTCGCCGTCGATAAACAGGGCCGTCAAACCCTTTCTGCGCGGTTGGGCCGCAGACAACATCATGTGTCATCGGCCTCAATATCAATATCGGCTTTTGGGATGTTATGCTCCTGCGCCGGCTGCTCTGCGGGTGTTTCCACCGGGTGCACGCGCGTCCCCCTGCCGGACGGTTTATGGAACAGTTCGGACTCATGCTGCCGAATAGCCTCTTCCAACTCCGCCGCTGTTTCGGGGTGTTCCACGAAAAAGTTCTTTGCGTTTTCTCGTCCTTGGCCCAGTCTCGTTTCTTTATAGGAGTACCATGAGCCGCTCTTTTGCACCAAATCCAGCTGAACGCCCAAATCGAGCAGTTCTCCTTCCCGGGAGATTCCATTCCCGTACATAATATCAAATTCTGCGGAACGGAACGGCGGTGCTATTTTATTCTTGACTACTTTCGCCTTGGTGTGGGAACCAATCATTTCCGTACCGTTTTTCAGCGTTTCCACTTTTCGAATATCAATACGGACGGAAGAGTAAAATTTCAGGGCCCGTCCGCCCGGTGTAACCTCCGGACTTCCGTAAGCAATTCCGACCTTTTCGCGCAACTGGTTAATAAAAATAGCAACGCAATTCGATTTTGAAATGCCACCCGCCAATTTACGCAGTGCCTGAGACATCAGCCGGGCCTGAAGGCCGACGTGACTGTCGCCCATTTCTCCCTCAATTTCCGCTCTTGGAACGAGCGCCGCAACTGAGTCCACCACTATTACGTCAATCGCGCCGGAACGCACCAGCGCTTCCGTTATTTCCAGAGCCTGCTCGCCGGTGTCCGGCTGAGAAACCAGCAGCGAATCCACATCCACGCCGAGTGCGCGGGCATAAATCGGGTCCAGCGCGTGTTCCACATCGATAAACGCAGCATTTCCGCCGTTTTTCTGGCCCTGAGCAATGCAGTGCAGCGCAAGAGTGGTTTTACCAGAGCTTTCCGGACCGTAGATTTCAACAATTCTGCCGCGCGGCAGTCCGCCGATTCCAAGCGCCAAATCCAAGCCGAGCGATCCTGTGGAAATTGCTTCAACGTGCATCGCTTCGTTCTGCCCAAGGCGCATAACCGCTCCTTTGCCGTAGTGCTTTTCAATTTGCGCCAGCGCTGTTTCCAGTGCCTTTTGCTTATCAGTTTCATTGTTTATTATAAGCTTTTCCGGTATCTTTTTTCCCGCCGCCATTGTGTATTCCTCCCGTCAGGCTCTGTCGTTTCTTCCCGTCCATTATAAATGATTCACAGTAGAAAAGCAAGGAGTGTGCGAACAAACGTTTAGCCGACTTTTCCTGAAAAACAACCGGAAACCACTCGGTCAATTTCGTTAAAATCGCGGACAAAACGTATGTTTAACAGCCCCGTGCTTTGAAAAATCTTTGAGACCTGTTCTGCCTGTCCGTCCCCGACTTCCACACAGAGCGCCCCTCCGCGGTGCAGTATCGGCATCCAGTGACGAGCAATCGCACGGTAAAATACAAGGCCATCCGCCCCGCCGTCCAAAGCCTCGCGGGGTTCCCTCTGCACTTCACGCTGCAAAGCAGGCAATTCATCCGCTCGAACATAGGGCGGATTGGACACCACGCAGTCCACGTTCTGAAAAGAGTGTGCCGATTTCGGGTCAAGGACATTCATCCGAACTGCGCGGACATTTTTCAGTCCGCTCCTCTCAATATTCCGCTTTAAATAGCCAAATGCTGCCTCCATCCATTCCACGGCTTCAATTTGCGCATTCGGAAATAAATCCGCCAGTGCAATAGCCACAGCACCCGTTCCGGAACACAAATCCAAAATATGCGGCGCTGTATTTCCTTGAATCATATCTGCGGCGGTTTTAACCAGCAATTCGGTTTCCTCTCGGGGAATCAGGACACCCTCCCCCACTAGAAAATTTCTGCCGCAGAATGTCCATTCTCCCAAAATATACTGCAGAGGTCTTCCGCTGAGGCGCTGACGCACCAACACACGGAAGTGCTCCGCTTGATTCTCCTCCGCCGGCTGGTTGGAACGAAGAATTCTATCCATTCGGTTTAACCCGAATGCCTTTTCAAACAAGCAATCCGCCTCAAAACCGGGGCCTTCGATACCTCCTGCCTCAAGGGCATGACGCCCCTCACGATACACCTGCGAAAGCGTACTCATGACTTTTTATTCAGCTCGATTTTATCTTCGCCGTTTTCGGGAATAACTTCTTTCATAGCAGCGATTGCGACTTCAATCATGGAATCGTCCGGCTCCTGCGTCGTAATCCGTTGGAACCACAGCCCCGGTGCAGCAATAATTCGCGTCAACGTATTTTCGTTTCTGCCGCAATAGCGAATCATTTCATAGCCGATACCCATCACCAGCGGGATACACAGAATCTTAACCGCCGTGCGTATCAGCGGGTTGGAAAACGGTATAAAAAATCCGATAACAATACCCACAAACAGCATCAGCACAAGAAAACTTGTCCCGCAGCGCGGATGAAAGCGCAAATGCCGGCGCACATTTTCCACGGTCAGCTCTTCGCCGCTTTCATAGCAAAAAATAGTTTTATGTTCCGCCCCGTGGTATTGAAACAATCGGCGTACATCTTTCATTCGGGAAATCAGCACAATATAAGCCAGAAAAATAACAATGCGCATAAGCCCTTCCATCGGCGAGCGCCAAACTGAAATATCCGATGCGGATAGATTCTGGGTAAGGTTAAACATCCAAGTTGGCAGCACGAAAAACAGTGCAATTGCCAACAAGATACCGAAAACCGAACTTATGCCCATCATGATATTCATGATTTTGTCGCCGAATTTTTCATTCAGCCATTTTTCAAATTTGGTTTCTTCCCCTTCCTCCGCCTCCTCCAAACCGGAGATTTCAGCAGAGCGCGACAGTGCGCGATATCCTACCGCAAGGGAATCTACAAAGGCGGCAATTCCGCGCAGAATGGGCAATTTCAAAATAGGATAACGGGTACGCGGGTCTTTTGCCGCCAGTGTTTCCAGTGTAATTGTTCCGTCCGGCTGGCGAACAGCCATAACGGTTTTTTTCGGCCCGCGCATCATAATTCCCTCAATCAAAGCCTGCCCGCCGATGGACGTGATACACTTAATATTTTCTCTGGGCATAAAATCCGGATTTCCTTTCTGTTATGGCGTTTCTTTCAGTTCGTTTTCACGCGTTTCATAGGTGGGAATTCTAATGGTAACAGCGGTACCGACATTGACATGGCTTTCGATTTCAAGACTTCCGGAATGCAAGTTCATAATTTCATCCGCAAGTGCAAGCCCGATTCCGGAACCGCGCACCGTCTGGTTTGCTTTGTAAAATTTCTTTTTGACATTTGGCAGGTGCTCTTCCGGAATACCGCAGCCGTTATCGCTGATGACAACACGAATGAAACCGTCCTCTTCTTCTGCGGTTACGCTGATGGTCCCGCCTTCGCTGGTATATTTCAGTGCATTATCCAGCACATTGACAAAAACCTGCCGCAGTCGGTTGATATCGCCCAGCACGGGGGACAGCATCTCCGGTTCTTCATACAGCAGAAACTTATGTTCCGAGGCGGCGCGTTCGCTGAACATGTAGACGGCTTCACCCAGTTCCGCCAGCAGGTCAATTTTATCCATAGTCAGCGTCATGCGGCCGCTCTGCATGCGCGAAAAGTCCAGCAGTTCCTCCACAATGCCGGAAAGGCGTTCCGACTCCCGCGCAATGATGCTCATGCCGCGCGTGAAGGTTTTGCGGTCGGTATCGCCGGCTTGAAGGGTTTCCGCCCACCCTTTGATGGCCGTCAGCGGTGTGCGCAGTTCATGGGAAACCGAAGAAATAAAGTCGTTCTTCATTTTTTCGCTTTGACCCAGTTCGTCGGCCATCTCATTAATCGTATCGCACAAACGTCCGATTTCATCGTCATGTGTTTTTTGAATCCGCGCCTTAAAATCACCCTGAGCAATCAGTCTGGCAGTCGCGCCAATGCGCTTAATCGGAATAATAATGGAGCGCATAAAGTAATAGCTGGACAAAATTACAAACAGAATAATCAAAAGTCCGGCAATTACCAGCGCACCCACAACGATGCCAATCTGCCGGTCTGCGTCTTCCAGCGAAACAACATAGCGAATAGCCCCAAGCGTGCTGCCCAAATTGCTGCGCATCACGCGAGTGACCGCCATAACCTTTTCTCCGCTGGAAAGACGACCCGTCCAAGTGCCATACCCATTTGCACTTTTCAATGCGGATTCATAATCCGGAATTTCCTCTGTTTCATCCGGTTCAAATCCAATTGAAGTGATTAAAACCCTTCCATAAGAATTAATCACCATCAATTCCATGCTTTCCTTGTCTTGAAAATTTTCAACATAACTGCGCGCCGCTTCAGTGAATTTTGACGGAGATTCCCGGCCATAGCTTGAAAACATGTTGCTCAGCTCGTCGCTGCGGCCGTTTAGAGCGGAGCGGATTCCATTGTAAACGTAGCCCTGTATAACAGCGGAAAGGGTTGCAATAAGAGTCACCACAATCAGCAGTATCACGCCTAGGCTATTGATCAGCCACCGCCTTGTAATGCTGCCTTTTTGGAACATGCCGGTTCCTCCTTTCCTATTCCACTAGGGTGCTACGCTTCCCATTTATATCCCAATCCCCAAACCGTGATAATATGTTTTGGGTTGGATGGTTCATCCTCCACTTTCATTCTTAATCTGCGGATATTGACATCCACAATCTTTTCCTCGCCGCAGTAGGACTCACCCCAAACATGTTTTAAAATATCGGAACGGTCCAGCGCAACTCCCGGATTGCTGAAAAAATACTCCATAATTTGGAATTCCACCTGCGTCAATTCCACAGGATTCCCTCGGCGGAACAAAGTGCGGTTGCGCAGGCTGAGTACAAATTCACCGGAACGGATTTCATCCCGCAGTTGGCCGTTGCCGCGCGAACGCTCCAACGCAACGCGGCGATAAACAGCATCCACACGCGCCACCAGCTCGCTGGGCGAAAACGGTTTTGTCACATAGTCGTCCGCCCCCATCATCAAGCCGCTGACCTTATCCATTTCCTGCGTTTTAGCTGTCAGCATGATAATTCCAATGGAGCCGCTTCTGCGGCGGAGCTCCTTGCAAACCGCAAGGCCGTCGAGCTGCCCGGGCATCATAATATCAAGCACCGCAATATCGATTGCATCGCCTTCACGTTCGTAAATCTGAAGGGCCTCTTCACCGGTTGCGGCCTCTCGTGTTTCATAGCCGGCGCGCTCTAAATTGATAACCACAAATTCGCGAATTGCTTGTTCGTCTTCCGCTACCAATATTGTTTTCATTGGGTTTTCCTCCCCCGCCTAATATTCTTTGGAAATGGGCTGAAATGCTTGCTGAACTTCATCCTTCGTCAGTGAAAGCGGATTATCCGGAGCCGGCAAGCTAGCTGCATATACCGAATTGTCGTCTTCGTATAACTTAAAATAATTTTCAGTCCCATCACCCTGCAGCCATTCCCTGCGAGTGAAAGTCTGAATAGAAAGCAGCGGCGTGCCTGCAAACCCGGCTTTGTTTTCCTGTGTTGTCACCCATTCATAAACCGTTACCGTTCGGGAGCTGGGGTCCAATTGTGTTGTAATTTTGCCCCTCCACATATCCGGAATTGAAAACCAATATCCGTCCGAATAATTAATGAACATGTTCAATACACGGAACAGCGTATTAGTATCCGTGTCATAACGGAACCAACTGGTCAAATAAGCGGAATCATCCGCAGACTGTCCGCTGTAGCCCGGCATAAGAGTAACCATCGGAATCTCGATAATTCTGTCCCCATTAATATCCTTGCTTACAACGGAGGTGTTCCGCTCCGTGCTTTTTGCACTTTTGGTCTTCGAATCATAAAACGGAGAGCGGAGCGTTTCCGTTTTTTTATCCCAATAAAGGAGCTCTGTGACCATGGTATCCGCCGTTTTGACCCCGTCGAGTATAATTCCTACTTGCTTGGCATTAATCAGTCCTGCTTGAACGGAAGCATACTTGGTTACACCCTCATCAAGCGGCGCAGAGCCTATCTGCTCAATGGCATCGCCGGTTACCCGCAGAAGCTGTGCGGCAGCCGGCTCATCCCCCACCGTAACACTGGCAGTAAAAATTTCATCCCTGCCGTCATCGTCAAAATCCATTACCGCCATTTCGGTGTAGCTCTGGCTCAGCTGCAATTCCTGCATCCGTTCATCCTGCGGATAATAAACACAGATTTCTCCCGTGTTGTTCAGGCTGCTTCCCCAACCGACAATTACGTCATCCTTTCCGTCGCCGTCCAAGTCTCCGAAGCAAACTCTGTCCACCTTGGATGCCGGATTGTTAAATGAGCCCATGCTCTCCCATTTTCCGGAATTTCTCCGCATAAACATGATATTGACGCCCGACGTTTCATCATTTTTCTGGTAAAAGGCAATCGCCTCATCGCTCGTATCTCCATATATATCGTGCTTAATAATTGCGGAACGGTATTCTCCTGCGGAAGGGTACTTAAGCGTCAGCTCACCCCCCGCTGTGCTTTCAAGCAGATTTTGGATATCCGCTTCATTCTCTCCGGTTGGTCTTGGTGCATGCATCAGCGACTGGGCATCAAGCCCCACGAAGGAACAGCCGGATAAAGAGGCAAGCACAAAAAACAGTACTGCGGCAGCAGCAGTTTTCCACTTCATACGGCAATTCCCCCATTTAAGCATTTGTATGATTTATTATAACATAATCCGTCTAAAAAAACAGTATCAAATCTGTAAACAAGAGCCCTATTGGTCCGCCGTAAAAAATGAAAAACGCCCTGCAGGCGGGCGTTTTTGCACTGAAATATCACACAGTGGATGTGTAAAGCAACAGGGGGAGATTCGTTGAATAAATGGTATCAAACTGGGAAATTGGGAGCGGATTGGTTCCCTGCCCAACCTCCACCGTATACCCCGGTCTGCGGTATTCCTGCGTAAACCAATCCTTATATCCGGAGTAGGAAGTCACCCCGGCCGCTTCCTCCAGCGCGTAACCGGTGATTTCCGACATGCGCTCGCCAATGACTTTTGCCTCCTGCGGCGCCATATCCATAAAATTCCAGTAAATAACGCGCCCCTGCGAATGATAGGCAAGCACCAAAAGAAAGTTATGGTTCTGTGTAAAGCGCACAACAGCGCGCGATTCCGGTTCCGAAAGCGGGTATGGGCCGGGGTAACGGGTAGGGCCCGGGCCGGTGATACCCAACTCTTCCGCTGCTTCTTTTCCAAGCAGCCAGCCTGCATCATAGTTATGGTTTAAGTCAACACCCCGAATATTTGCCTCCCAGTTTTGTGAAAAATCCGTGCTGCCGTCATTCCAGCGGACCAGCTCGCCCCCATATGGATTTCCCGTTTGAAGCCCGTTAATCACTAAGTCCACGCCGTCCGGATTAATCATCGGCATTAGATAAATGCTGCTTTGATTCCACATAGCATTGATATCATACCCGAACAAATTTTCTCCGTAGGCGTAGGCTCTCAGAAAATCTTCGGCAAATTTCATCAGTACAGGTGTCGTAATCCATTCCAGCGCATGATGTGCCGCATTGTAAAACACTTGATTCGGTCCCTTGCCCAAGCGGAGGGTATAAAGCGTTTTGCCAAGCACGCTGCTGCCAGAATTGGTAACCTCCAAAAACGGATACCGCGCCTTCAGGCCTTGTATCACATGGGTCAGCACTTCATAGGTAAAGTCAGTATCGGTCGGAACAACATCAAAGGAATATGGAACAATAATTCTGCGCCCCGGGATAAGATTTTCGGGGTTCAATTGCGGATTTGCCGTTCTCAGTGCCTGCATGGAAGTACCGTATTTGCGCGCGATTTCATAAAGTGTGTCACCGCGCCGCACAGTGTACAAATCATTGCCCAGAAGAAACCTATTTAATACTTTCCATGTGGCCGAACCGATGACTCCATCCTGCGCAAAGCCAAACCTGCGCTGAAATTCCACCACTGCTTCCCGCGTTTGAGGGCCAAACAGCCCGTCCACCGGCGCGGAGGTATACCCTGCCCTTTTAAGCACAGACTGAACTTCCATCACGTCGCTTCCAAACATGCCCTCCCGAAGGGTTCTCATGCAATCCCCCCAATACAAATGATTCTTTTCTATCATTTGTATTGGGGGAGCAAAGTGATTATTCCCTTCCCGCGAAAGAGGCAGAAAATTTTAAATGAAGCTGTGATGTATCCTCACCGCTGTCCGCGGCAAACACATACCGAACAATGCAAGTTCTCTTTAAAACGAGACGGCACTGCCTGCGCAGAAAACTGCGTGAGGGTTTGCATATCAGTCAATCTTCTCCGCTGAAATCAGCGGCAGCATTTTTAAAAATCCTTCCCGGGAGCACATCCGCGTGCCCTCCAAAATCAGCGACCCATGCGCCACAGCAACTCCATAGCGCAGTATCTCCGGCAAAGGCATCCCTCGGACCATCGCATAGCTCATGCCGGCAACCAGTGAATCGCCCGCACCCTGCACGCCACGTACCGGCACATCGGCACCGGCGGAAAAGTACGCTTCATTCTCTGTAACCAACAAAGCACCTTCCTTTCCGAAGGATACACACACCATGCCGACCCCTTGGTTAATCACGCACCGCGCAACCCGAACTGCGTCCTGCAGGGAATGAATCTCTTCTCCAAACGCCTGCGACAGCTCATCTCGGTTTGGCTTAATCAGACAAGGTTTTGCTTTAATGCCTTCCAGCAGCAGTTCTCCATAGGCATCAATCACCGTTCGTACTCCGCTGTGCTGTGCCATCTCTGCCAGCGTGCGATAATAGGTGACGGGTACGCCCGGCGGTACGCTCCCGGCTAAAATCAAAAGGGATGCTTTCGGCAAACAGCGTTCCAGTATTGCTTCCAGCTGTCTGAGGGATTGCGGGCCAACCTTTGTTCCGGTTTCGTTGAGTTCACTCATGGTTTTTGTTTGTGTGTCGAATATTTTGATATTGGTACGCAGACTGCCGTCCACGTCCACAAGGCTGTTTGCAATGCCCATTCTCTCGAGTGTTTCCTTTAGAGGCGATCCATTTTTACAAAAGTTAAATCCCAGACAGCATGTGTCCTCTCCCAGATTTTTCAGCGCAATGCTGACATTGATTCCTTTTCCGCCCACATCGCACCGAACCGCGGATACTCGATTTGTACCGCCCAGCACAAAGCCATTCACTTGCACGGTTCTGTCAATGCACGGATTCAGTGTAACAGTAAGGATCAATCTTAACCCTCCAACTAATCTTGTTTCCGATCGAGCTTCAGCCGTATTGCTCCTAATGCACCTAATCGGACATCGTTTGGAAGATAATGCGGACGAAGATTGCACGGTACTCTGCGGGAAAATGGACTTTTCTACGCAAGATTTTGCACGGACGAATTTTGCACTCATTTACGTGTCTATTCCATCCCTTTATCGGCGCTTTCTTCCAAACCAAGCAATACATTTTCACATTCATAGACTTTTTGCCTGTTTTATTGTAACATTTATTGTTATTTTATTACAAAATCATTTATACAGCTTTTATTTAATCGCTTGAAAATTTTAGTATTTTACAACCAAAAAACAAAAAGGAAAGCAGCTTCTCCGCATTTGGGGAAGCTGCTTTTCATACATTTTATTACATTCTTTCTCCTTAAGAAACAGGCGTGGAGTTCTTCTAAAAGAATCCCGGTCTCCACGCCCGCCGCATATGAGAAAAGACATATGCCAGAATTTAAGTATGCTGTGGATCTTGAACTCGCCCATACAAGTCAGCCAGAGAACGGATTTTCTCAGCAAGTTCCGGCGTTAGAGCATCACCCCGAACTCGCCAGCGCCAGTTGCCTCCGACCGTGCCAGGGATATTCATACGCGCTTGTGCGCCCAGACACAGATAATCTTGCATTGGAATAATACAAGTGTCCGCCACACTGCCAAGCGCCGCGCGAATCATCGCATAGGTAAATTCATCCGCGCGCGTTACATTTAAGTACCGTTTGGCGTATTCCACATCCGCGGGCGGCGCGCTGTACTGCCAATCTTCGGTTGTTGTGTTGTCGTGCGTACCGGTGTAAACCACGCAGTTGCGTTCATAACGATAAGGCAAATAATCACTTTTTTCTCGAGAATCGAACGCGAACTGAAGCACTTTCATACCCGGAAAACCGCTTTCCTTGAGCAGCCGCCGCACGTCATCCGTTAAAAAGCCTAAATCTTCCGCAATAATCCGGATTCCGGGAATCCGCTTTTTCAAAACATTGATAAAACGAATTCCAGGTCCCTTGCGCCAATGCCCCCCCGTTGCGTCCTTGTCGGCAGCGGGAATTGCATAATAGCTTTCGAACCCGCGGAAATGGTCAATCCGCACAACATCATAAATACGCATCGCGGCATTTAACCTACGAATCCACCAATCATAGTCATCCTGCTCCATCCGTTCCCAGTTGTAAAGCGGATTGCCCCACAACTGCCCGGTTGGAGCAAACGCATCCGGTGGACATCCGGATACCTCTATGGGTTTCAGCTCATCATCCACCAAAAACAGTTCCGGGTGCGTCCACAAATCCGCAGAATCCGGAGAAACGTAAATCGGTAAGTCTCCAATCAATTCAATGTCGTTTGTGTGCGCATATGCGATCAGCGCATCCCATTGAGTGAAGAAGAAATACTGGATTGCTTTCCAAACATGCACACGGTCTGCCAAACGCACTTGAGCGTCATGGATTGCATTCCGATCTCTTAACCTTAGCGGGGCAGGCCAGTTTTGAAAAGACACCATGCCGTTTTCTTCTTTTAGCGCCATGAATAAAGCATAGTCATCCAACCAATCGGCATTTCTTTTACAAAACGCCTGAAAGGAAGCGTTTTGCGGACTCAACCGATGCGCCGCGAGGCTGAGAAGCGGAAGACGGTTTTTATACAGTGCACCGTAATCCACAAACTCGGGGTCATCTCCAAACCAAACGGACGAAATCTCTCCTTTGGTTAATAGCCCCTGTTTCTCCAGCAAATCAAGATCAACCAAATATGGGTTTGCCGCAAATGCGGAAAAGCTTTGATAAGGACTGTCTCCACAGCCGGTTGGCCCAACCGGCAGAATCTGCCAATAATGCTGGCCCGCCTTTTTCAAAAAATCAATAAATTTATACGCTTCTTTACCCAGACTTCCTATCCCGTGAGGCGACGGCAAGCTGCTCACAGGCAACAAAATTCCACTTGTACGAATATTAGAACCCTCCAATAATGTTAAATTGCCTGATGCCGCTCAGCCTTTCACAGCTCCTGCAACGACACCACGTATGATATATTTTTGGCAGGAAAGATAAAACACAATAACAGGTATCATGGAAAGCACCAGTACCGCCATCATGGCTCCCATATCCCTAGAGCCATATCCTCCGCGCAGATACTGAACAGCAATCGGAATCGTACGGTATTGCTGCCCGATCACCAAATAGGGCAGCAGATAGTCATTCCACGTCCACATTGCAATCAGAATAGCCACTGTAATTGCAACAGGGCGAAGAATCGGAAATACAACCCGGAAGTATACTTGTATGGGATTGCACCCATCAATCATAGCCGCCTCTTCAATATCAATTGGAACGGATTTAATAAATCCGCTGAACATAAACACGGAAAGACCGGCACCGAACCCCAAATACAAAACCACTACTCCGGAAGGTGTATCCAAATTGAGAATATCCGCCGTTTTAGACATCGTAAACATAACCATCTGGAACGGCACAATCATGGAAAAGATGATTAAATAGTAAAGCACGCTGGCATAAGCAGATTTAATTCTTGTGATATACCACGCGGCCATGGAGTTAAACAAAACTATGATGAGCACGGAAAAAATAGTAATGTAAAGAGAATATCCGAACGCCTTAAAAAATGCAGTTTTCTCCACGCCGCTTATATAATTCTGCAACCCGACAAACATTTCACCCGTAGGAGGAAGGAATGCCGTTTCCGAGATGTAAAAACGCCCCTTAAACGAATTCATCAGCACAATCAGCACCGGAGCAAGAAACAGGGCGGACAGCAAAATCAGAACAGGGAAAAGTATGCGGTTAAAAGTAGTATTTCTGCGCTCCATTAGTTTTCCACCTCCCGACTTCTTGTTACTCTAAGCTGCAAAAATGCAATGACGGAAACCAGTAGGAAGAAAACCACTGCTTCCGCCTGCCCCATTCCGGCGGAATGCGAAGAACCATAGAAAGTATTATAAATATTAAGTGCCAACATTTCAGACTGCCTTGCCGGAGCACCTGCAGTTAGAGCAAGGTTTTGGTCGAAAAGCTTAAAGGAATTGGTCAGCGTCAGAAAAGTACAAATCGTAATGGAGGGCATTACCATTGGAATAGTAACATGAAAAAGCGTCTGTATCGGGCTCGCCCCGTCCACGGCTGCCGCATCACGCAGCTCCAATGGTACATTTTGAATACCCGCTATATAGATAATCATCATATAGCCGATCATCTGCCAATTCATCAGCACCACCAGGCCCCAGAAGCCGTACTTCGGGTCCGTAGTCAGTGTCACGCCGTATTGATACAAAACCCCGTTAATAATAAGCTGCCAGATATATCCAAGCACAATACCGCCAATCAGGTTAGGCATGAAAAACACTGTACGAAATCCGTTGGTCCACCGGACACCTCGTGTAAGTAACAACGCAAAGACAAAAGCTAAAATATTAATGGAAATAACTGAGACAATTGCAAATTTTGTCGTAAACCACAGGGCATTCAAGAAATTGCCATCAGTGGTAAAAACCTTCACATAGTTCTGCATACCCACCCATCTGGCATCCGTTACCGTAGTAAAATCGGTAAACGACAGATAAACCCCCATTACGAAAGGTGCAAGAAAAGCGATGATAAATGCGATCAAAGTCGGAAAAGTGAAAAAAGCAACATATTTTTTTAAAACTTTTTGCATCTGTCTTCCCCCGTTAAAAAAATAGTGAGTGAGCCGACCGGGAAGCTGCACTCACTATTTACTACCTACATGTTACTACATGCTTAGAGATTAATTGTTCGCGTTTTGTGCTGCTCTCTGGGTCTTCCAGTCATCAATGACTACGGATTTTACATGATCCCAATCTTTAGAGCCCTGCACATATTCCAGCAACGCCGCACCGACATCATTTTTGTACTGTTGATTCGGGAATGCTTCGAAAGCCCATTCTACGTTGTTTACTTCCTGATTAGAAGCTTTTGCCATCCAATTGACAACTTCCTTCGCAAGCGGGTCGTCCGGGCGCTCGCTGTCGGAGAAAGAATCAAACGGAGCAATGAATCCGAGTTTGTTCGTTACGTAATCTTTTCCCGTGTCGCTTGTAAAGAGCCAATTAAGGAAATCTTCGGAAGCTTTCTGCTTAGCTTCAGAAACCTGGCTATTAATGCTGAAGTAGTTTTCCGTGCCGATGCACAGACCCTGTTTTTCCTCACCGTCAACACCAATATAAATCGGCATAAATTTAATGTCTTCTGCCTTAACCACATTTCCGGAAACACCTTGGATCTGTGCCCATGCCCAGTCTCCGTTCTGAACCATGGCTGCTTTGCCCAGCGCGAATTCCGCCATGGAATCATCAACGGATTTACTGCCGAGCAATCCCTTCTTTGTGGTGGAATTGTTCACATACAGATCAAAGATATTCTTGTAGTTATCACCGTACTTAAAGGAAATACTCTCCTGCGCAAGACCGGTGGCAACTGTATTTGCGTCCGGTTGAATCTCTTTCCATTCATAGAACATCGGCAAGTTCAACAGATGAGTCTGCCATCTCCAGTCTTCGCCCGTGGCAAGAGAAGTCGAAGCAAAAACGCCGTCGATGCCGAGTTCCTCTTTGTGTTTCGTCATATCCTCAACAACTGATTTAAGAGTTTCGAAGTTCTTAATTTCGTCTGCTGAGGAGATGGATACCGCCTTATCCGGAAGGGCAAAGTACTTTTCCATGATGGCGTTGTTGTAGATGATTCCGTAACCCTCAACGACATACGGAATTCCATAGACACCGTCGCCGTTTGTGACCGCCATGGTTTTATCCATCAAATGACTATACAACTCTGTATCTTTCAAATCTGCACAGTAGCTTTTCCATGTTTCATAACCATTCGGACCATTGATCTGGAAAATAGTAGGAGCATCCTCTTTGGCAATTTCCGATCTCAAGGTCTGCTCATATGTACCGCTGGCCGCAGTAACCACATTGACCTTAACCCCGGTCTCTTTTTCATATTCTGCAGCAATATCTTTATAAACATCTGCAATTTCAGGCTTGAAATTTAGAAAATAAATTTCCTTTGCCTCAGGTTCGGCCTGCTGACCGGAGGAGGCCTCCGCCTGGGATGAAGAAGCCGTGCCATTATTACTGCTGCAAGCCGCAAGGGAAGCTGCTGCCGTCACTGCTGCGACAGTCAAAGCAAGTAACCTTTTCATTCTTTTCATAGAAATCCTCCTTCAAAATTGTCGGGAGCCATCGGATTAACACGCTGACTCTCACTATTCTCTCCTTTCGCCGGAATGGATTCACGGCCAATCAGGAGAAGAAAGCGTCCGAATTTTTTCGAAAATTAATTTCGGCTTTCTACAAAAAGATTAGCATTAATTTTTGCAAATGTCAATAACTTTTTCAAAAAATCAGATTGCATATCGTATATAATGCTACCAACCCCTGCAGTGCAACTAGTTTTTTGCATGTTTATGTGCCTTTATTTCGATGATTTGTTCGAAACAATCTATCGTTTTTGAATTTGCCAAATCTCCTCAGCATAGCCCGTTATCGTGCGGTCACTGGAGAACTTCCCTGCGTGAACCATGTTCAAAAACTCTTTCCGGGCAAAGGACATCTTGTCACGATAATCTTTGTTCGCACGGAGTCTTGTTTCACGGTATGATTCAAAATCATAAAGTAAGAAGTACTGATCCGGCCTATGCCAAGACGCTCCCTCCAGCAGGGAATTGACAAGCTCGCGGAAAATTCCGGTTCCTCCATCATCTAACGTTCCGTTTGTAAGCGCTTCCAGCACCCTTTGAATGCGAGGATTCTTCTGTGCCAATGCCTTCGGGTCGTATGTTGAACGGATGCGATCCAGTTCCTCCACACGAGCACCAAAAATGTAGTTGTTTTCCAGCCCGGATTCCTTGACAATTTCGATATTTGCTCCGTCATAAGTGCCCAAGGTCGGTGTTCCATTGAGCATAAATTTCATATTTCCGGTGCCGGATGCCTCTGTACCGGCGGTTGAAAGCTGCTCTGAAAGGTTGGCGGCACAAACCAACTTTTCCGCATAAGAAACATTATAATTCTGCACAAACACAACACGCATTAAATCGTGCACATCGGGATCCGAATTAATGAGGCGGGCAATTTCATTAATCAGCTTAATAATTCCTTTTGCCCTTGCATATCCGGGCGCTGCTTTCGCGCCGAATAGAAACGCTGTGGGTGTAAAATCTTTTAGACTTCCGTCCTTAATGCTAAAATACAAATCCAAAATGGACAGTGCGTTCAAAAACTGCCGCTTGTACTCATGCAGGCGTTTTACCTGAATATCAAACAAGAAAGTTTCTGGAATCCGAATACCTTCATTTTTTTGAATATACTCCGAAAGCTGTTGCTTCTTTTTTTGCTTAATGGCAGAGAACTCCTCCAGTACGGATGAATCATCCGCAAACCTCTCCAACTTACTTAGAAGCGGAAGATTTGTAATCCAGTCTTTCGTTCCCAGCAAACGGGTAATTAGGTCAGAAAGTTCGGGGTTGCACAGGGCAAGCCAGCGCCGCTGCGTAATTCCGTTTGTTTCGTTGTGAATCAGTCCGGGGAACATCTGGTTCCATTCCTTTAGAACGCTGGATTTTAAAATCTCAGTATGAAGCTCCGCTACCCCGTTGACAGCGCAGGAACCATAAACTGCGAGATCGGCCATATGAACAGCGCCGTCCCGAATGACCTCACAGGATTTCAGGTTCTTTGCAAACTCGCCCCCCTTGGCAAGGAATGTCTTTTTCTGATACGAATCGATTTGTTCGATCACACTGCTGAGATTTGGCAACGCCTTTTCATACAGTTTTAAGTCCCATGTCTCCAGCGCCTCGGCCATTACTGTATGGTTGGTATAGCGGAAGGTCTTTCTTGCCGTTTCAAATGCCGACTCAAAATCCATCCCATGCTCTTTGCACAAAAGTCTGACCAACTCACAAATCGCAGAAACAGGATGTGTATCATTCAACTGAATGGCCGTAAACTCCGGCAAACGTGAAAAATCATTTCCGTGAGCTTTTGAAAAACGTTTGAGAAGATCCTGAACGGACGCACTGCAGAAGAAATACTGCTGCCGAATTCGCAGTTGCTTTCCTTTCTCTGTGCTGTCGTTTGGATACAGTACACGGGAAAGATCCTCAGCCCGGTTCTTCTCCTGAACTGCGCCGTCATAATCCTGATCATTAAATTTTGTAAAATCCAGTTCCGTAATCGGTTCGCTCTGCCAAAGCCTTAGCGTATTAACCCGCCGGCCGCCATATCCGATAATAGGCATGTCGTATGGAACCGCTCTTACTGCAAAATCGCCGAAATCGACTGTAACCGCATCTCTGTCGCGCCGAACAGACCAAGGATCCCCAAAACGTGTCCAGTCATCAGCAGTCTCGACCTGAAATCCATCCTTCAAACTTTGCTGAAACAGGCCAAACCGATATCGGATTCCGTATCCGTCCAGCGGATACCCAAGGGTTGCTGCAGAGTCCAAAAAGCAGGCTGCCAGTCTTCCAAGTCCGCCGTTGCCAAGCGCGGCATCTTCAATTTCTTCCAAAGAATCCAAATTCGCGCCGTTTTGTTGCAGAATATCCCGCACTTCATCCGTGAGGCCAAGGGCTAGCAGATTATTGAAAATCATTCTGCCAACTAGGAACTCCGCCGAAAAATAATAGGCCCGTTTCTTTTCATTATAGAGTTTTTCACTTTCTGCCCAAACCGGCGAAATACGTTTCATGAGAATGCTCGCGAGTGCGTTGTGCAATTCAAACGGTTTTGCCTCTTTAATGCTGCATCCACACTGTGTAAGCAGCGTGCATTGTAATTCGTCCGTTAATGATCTCTTGCTCAATGAAAAACCTCCCGTTCTATCTTGTTTCCTAAAACACTATCAGAATACCATAGTTTTTCGAAACTATCAACTGTTTTTATCGAAATTATGTTGAAATTTTCAGATTAATTTTCTTTACGCTAGTACACTGAAGATAGAAACAGAAGGTCAAATGGCATTTCATACTGGCTCTATAATAAATGTTGGGGTGTAACGAATAGAGCCTAAGAAAAAGAGTAAAAAAAGTAGAGCATATTCGATGAAAAACCTTTAAAATGGAAATTACCACTATCCCATGTTGGAGGTCATCGATATGCTCTGTACTCATTCTACCGAAAAACTGCTTGGATTAAAAGGGGTAATCGTAAAAAATGTGAGGCAATTACCCGATAAAACGGAAATTTTCATTGAGTTGCCGAGAAAGCCGCATATTTGCCCTTGCTGTGAACATCAAACCAGCTATGTCCATGATTACCGTTGTCAAACGGTAAAGGACATTCCCGCTTTTGGTAAACACACCAGTTTAATTCTCCGCAAGCGCCGGTATCGCTGCTCTTCCTGCGGAAAGCGTTTCTTTGAACATAACTCGTTTCTGCCAAGATATCACCGCATGACAAATCGATTAGCCGCGTATATCATTTCAAAGCTTTCCGACGTACGTTCCTTTACCAGTGTAGCACGAGAAGTAAATCTTTCGGTTTCAACCATAATCCGGATTTTTGATTGTATCAACTATGGAAAGCCGCAGCAATTACCCGAAGTTGTATCAATTGATGAGTTTAAAGGCAATACAAACAATGAGAAATATCAATGCATTCTGACCGATCCGGTCCGGCACCGAATCCTTGATATTCTTCCTGCTCGTTACAACCACAAGCTGACAGAATATTTTAGCCGGATCGACCGTTCTCAAACCAAGTATTTTGTCAGCGATATGTGGAGTACATATGCTAGTATTGCTCAGACATATTTTAAAAATTCCATTTATGTCATTGACAAATATCATTACATTCGTCAGGTATTTTGGGCTTTTGAAGCTATTCGCAAGGAAGAACAGAAAAGGTTTAGCAAGACCCGAAGAATTTACTTTAAGCGCTCTCGAACCTTGCTGAACAAACGATATGAATTTCTCACTCCGGAGCAAAAACAACAGGTTAATATCATGCTTTATGCAAGCAGCCGTTTGCTGACAGCCTACTCTCTTAAAGAACAGTTTTTCAAAGTTCTTGATTCCTCCGACAGTCAGTCCGCACGGACAGCGCTATCCCATTGGATTATGACCGCACAAAACAGTGGCCTTTCAAGATTTGTTGCTTGTGGAAATACCATGGTGCGCTGGTCAAAAGGTATTCTAAATTCGTTTGATTGCCCTTACACCAATGGTTTTACCGAAGGGGTTAACAACAAGATTAAGGTACTCAAACGCAATGCCTACGGTTATCATAATTTTACCCGCTTTCGTAATCGCATTCTTCACATGTTCCATGTTTCAACGAAAAATGGAGCAGCTTAGCGCCGCTCCATCCCGTGTTTCCATTTTGGGTTACCCCAACTATTGACATAGAGCCTTCATACTTTTCTGCTAAGGAAAAAAGTTAGTTTTCTGCATAAAAAAAAGCCGAAACGGAAAACCGTTTCGGGAAGCAAAATAACAAAGAACCACCTGTTAAAATTTTGGCTTGCCGGTGGATTCTCTTACCACAAGTTCCGGCATCAACAGAAGCCTGTTGACATAATTGCCGTTCATAATTTGTTCCATCACCATGCAGACGTTTTTACCTATCGCCAGACGATCCTGCCGAATCGTAGTTAGCGTCGGTGTTGTGTAAGAAGCAAGCGGAAGATCATCAAATCCTGTAACACTAACATCTTCCGGAACGCGCAAACCCATTCGATACAATTCACGAAGGACACCGTGCGCCAGCAAATCACTTGCACAAACGATTGCCGTAGCGCCTTCCTTAATAAAATGGCCGACAAACTTGCCCGCGCAGTCAGCCATATAATCCCCGTGTGCCACCAGTTCCTCCCGCACGTGCAGGCCGCATTTTTCCATTCCAAGCCGAAAACCAGCCAGTCTCTCCTGTGAAACACGGCTAATAATTTCCCCGTTAAGCATTGCGATATTCTTGTGCCCTAACCGAGCCAAATGCTCCACAGCGTAATAGATCCCCTGCTGGTTATCAACGCCAACACATGCAACGTTTTTATTATATACAACATTATCCAATAGAACCGTTGGGATTTCTGTTTTGCGCATCTGGGCAATAAAATCATTATGCAGCGTGAAGCCCAGCAAGAATCCGGCCGCGTAATGATTTGCCTTCATATAATTATCATAATTGTATTCGGATTCTTGATTCATGGCAAGCGGCACAATGGACACGTCCCACTTTTTAGCGGTCGCTTCCAATTTAAAACCCACAATGATATCGTAACCGAACTGCTCAATCCGTTCATAGCCCATATTTTCTATAAATACGCAAATTTTCTTCAAACCTGCGCCTGCACGGTTTTGTTTTGGAACATAGCCCATTTTCATCGCAGTATCCAAAATCAGCTGGCGGGTTTTGTCGCTAACGTCGCTGGCACCGCTGAGTCCTTTAGAAACCGTGCTAATAGACAAATGCAATTCATTAGCAATATCTTTTATAGTGGCCACCGCGTTTCACATCCATTTGAAAAATATTTACGAAATTTTCGAAACTGTTTGCATTGTATCACAGAATACCTATCCTGTCAATTATGGACATGCGGCACAACTCCCGAAACTGTAGGACTACAATACATATTGGACAGTTGAGAAAAAATAAAAACAGAAATGGACACATCGGTTAAAATAAAGCTACGCAAACCAAATCATACCGAAAGGAAGTGCCCATTTCTGCATGAATAGTGTAACACAAGACATGAAGTTTAGGCAATCCCTAATGATCTATGCTCAAAAGTACGGTGTTAGCCGTGCGAGCCGAAAATACAACAAAAGCCGTTCCTTTATCTATTTCTGGATGGCCCGGTATGACGGTACATTAGAATCGTTGGCTTGCCGGTCTAGGAGGCCTCACAGTCATCCAAACCAGCATACACCTGCCGAGTTAAAGCTGATTCGCGACATGCGGCGCAGAAATCCCGACCTCGGTATGATTGAACTATGGTCTCGGTTAAAAAAGCGGGGATACACACGATGTCCGGAAAGTCTGTTCCGTGTAATGCGCCGAATGGGAATGTTTCCAGAATCAAAACCAAAGAAAAAATATCAGCCAAAGCCATATGAGCAAATGACATATCCCGGAGAGCGCATTCAGATCGATGTAAAAGTTGTTCCAAAGCGCTGTATTGCCGACCCTGAGCTTCGGCTTTTCCAGTACACCGCTATTGATGAATTTTCTAGGCTGCGTTTTCTGGCAGCGTACCCTGAACAGAGTACTTACTCTTCTGCTGACTTTCTAAAACGAGCTGTCGAATGGTTTGCCCGGCGCGGCGTCCATGTGGAATGCGTTCAAACTGACAACGGTTTTGAATTCACCAACCGTTTTTCACCTTCCAAGAAACATTTGCTGACGTTGTTTGAGGCCACTGCCGCTAAACTTCATATTCGGCACAAGTTAATTCGTCCTTATACCCCTAGGCACAACGGGAAAGTGGAACGCAGTCATCGCGAAGACCAAAAACGCTTTTATGACAAACACCATTTTTACTCTTTAGCGGACTTTGAAAACCAACTTTCCATCTACTTAAGACGCTCTAATAATATGCCGATGCGTCCTCTTCATTGGTTGTCTCCTTCTGAATTTTTGCATTCCCATACTGTCCAATATGTTTGACAAACCTACAGGACATGCGGCACAACTCCCGAAACACCGTCATACAATATGTAGAAAACATAAGAATCGGGATAAAATAGTTATAGATTGGAAAATGCAACCATACCATTACACAAAATCCGCAAATCCGGACGTATCCAAGGTAAGGTCACAAATGTCAACCACATTCATCGCCGTAATATACTGCTCTTCCAGCGGAATCCATGTTTCCAAAAAATTGTGCAGAGATTGTCCGTCGCCGCGCAGGAAAATTCTCCTCTGCTGCACATTGGGCGAACAAGTCAGAAATACACTATAATCATAAAATACTCTAAAATCCGGATGCAGTGAATAACTGCCCTCCACAACAGCAAATCTTCCGGGCTGCACTGCCCGCGGCGGAAGCATTTCCCCGCTCCGGCAAGAATAAGGGCGATATTGAATCGTTTCCCCTTTGTTCAGCGGAACAAGCACTTCCTTTAAAAAGCGCGCTCGGTCGATATTTCCCGCTGGCTGTGACATCCAGTCGGCGTTTCTGTCCTGAAGCGGCAAATAAAAATCATCCATATGAAAGACACTGCAGCCGAACACCTCTGCCAAAAGATTTGCCAAAAAAGATTTTCCGCTGCCGCATCTGCCATCCAAGGCAAGAATCACCGGTTCTTTCCCCTTATGGGTTTCCAACAGCTTCATCACTGCCTTGAAAACAGGAAGATAGGCATAATAGGATGCCTTCACAACCCGATAGTGGGGATTATATGTTTCCTTATATTTGCGGCTGTGATGAACAGGCCCACCGCCAAAACGAATGTATTCATCCAGAAAGGATTTTATTTCATCTTGACCTGCACAAAGCAGTCCGTTTTGTGCCATGTTTTGCAAAAGTTCCAGTTTCTGCCGAAAACGAATTTGACTGCCAAGATGCGAGTTTGCTGTGGCTGAACACAGCAGATTCAATAGCGGAAGAAAACTTTTCATCTCTTGTCCGGGTGTAAGAAAAATCCGGCATAGACCGTTTCCAATCGGCTCCATGTACAACTCGCTCCCCGTTTCCTGTTTGCAAGCAGGCAGAGAATAGTATTCGTTCCAGAGGGTCTCCATCCTATCAACGGGGTCATTGATAAAATGAGCGCATCCAAACTCATTTTGATACAGGAGCTTTACATAATCGACCGGCTCCATCTCGGGATATGTCCTGCTGTGCTGCAGAATAATCTCAAAAAGCTCCTCGTCCATACTAGCCTCCGTATTGTATTGCTGCAATCTCGTTATATTATAGCATATGGCGGAAATTTTATCGACTAAAGCGAAAATATAAAACTAATTTTTATTTATTTTTTACAACACAATATCAGCTGACCATAGGAGCTGTTTCCATCCGGGCATAAAATCATCCAGCTGCTTCATAGGAAGATAGTTTCATATATCCCGAAACATTTGGAGGTATTCCAAATCCTGAAACCCAAGCTGACGGTACAGCGAAACCGCCCTTTGATTGCTGCTTTCCACTTCCAACCGAAGACGTTTGGTGTTCTGCGGCAAATGTTCTTTTAAAAACTTGAAAAACGCATGTCCTAATCCATGCCCTCTGTATTCCGGCTTCACATACAGTTCCTCAATCCAAACCACCATTCCGCCGGCTTCCTGTGAAAAAGTCTTTGCCAAAAGCGCATAGCCGGCAATTCTTTTGCGGTATTCCATCACATAGGCTTCGGCATATTCCTGTGACCGCATCAATTCCGTAAACGTGCTTTCAAAATGACACGGAGGAACACTGTGGCAGACAGCATCGGACGAATAAAAGTCCTTCGCCATTTTTATGTACTCCGCGCGGTCATCAGGGCTGATTCTTCGAATCATTATGTTATAATCCTGCATACACTTACACCATGTCTGTTGTATTTCTCATCTAGCCGCGCACAGTTGCGGTTGACGACTAATTCAGTCTTTTAGGATATACTGCTGAAGTAATTTAAGCGTGTTGTTCACACCGTCGATATGGGAACGCTCATATCCATGGGAGGCATATACCCCGGCTCCAATCAGCCCGTGTTTCAAATCATAACCCGCAGCCAGTGCGGCATCGGCATCGGAGCCATAATGCGGGTAAACATCCACTGCAAAATCGAGTTTTGCGCTTTCTGCGCAGCGAATCAGCTCCGTGGTAACATCGTAATCATACGGGCCTTGAGAATCTTTAACGCAGATACTCACCATGCGCTCGGTGCAGGCAAGTCCCTCACCCACACAGCCCATATCTACGCTGATAATCTCCTTCGCATCCACGGGCAGAGCACCGCAAGCACCGTGGCCGACCTCTTCATACACGGTGATAAACACATAGACCTTACGCTTGAGTGATATCTTTTTTTCGGAGATGCGTTTCGCAAGCCCCAGTAAAATTGCAACGGACAGCTTATCATCCAGAAAACGGCTTTTGATATATCCGCTTTTGGTGATAACCGTGCGCGGTTCAAAGCAGACAAAATCTCCCGTGCGGATACCAAGTGCTTCCGTATCCTGCTTGGACTTCACATCCTCATCCAACACAATTTCCATATCTTCAAAGGTTCTGCTTTGCTCAGAAAATTTTTTATTAACATGTATCGATGGGTCGTTCATCTGGAGCGTTCCTTCAAACACCTGTCCGGAGCGGGTATAGATTCTGCAATTTTCCGTTTCGCAGTTGTTCGCATTGAGCCCGCCGATGTTTGTAATGCGGAGTCTTCCGTTTTTCTTAATTTCTGCCACCATGCCGCCGAGCGTGTCAATGTGTGCAGAAAGAATCAGCGGATTTCCTTCTCCTCCCAAATCACACACAACACACCCCTTGTTGGTCAGGTACGGCTGAAACCCCAATTTTTGAAACTGCTCCATGGTGTACCGCGTCACTTCACCGGTAAACCCACTGGGACTGTCAATGGACATCAATTTTTTTAGTTGCTCCAAAATATATTCCATATTCTTTCTCCTTTGTCGATTTTATAACCATTTCTAATCATTGCCCTTCCGGCCGTTCTGTGCAAAAAGCTACTGTTCTTCCTCTGTGCCGAGTGGGCGGAAGCGGCCATCCGGTCCTTTCCAACGCAGTTTTCCAATCGTCTTGCGTCCAATCTGAATGGCCTCTTTCGGGCACTGATGAACACACCTCATGCACAGAAAGCAAGTATCGCCAAATCGAACGCCTTCGGTCGTTACTTTTATATTGTCTGCGGGACATATCTTTTCGCAATATCCGCAGCGAATGCAGTTGCCATCCGCGTAGAATTTATCCATAATCCTCCTGCGAAGTGGGGCGTAGCAAAGATGAACTACCCCGTTCGCCAGTGTCCCGATCAATTTCACGGGAATCCGTGCATTCCGAATCTCCCGCGCATGTTTCTCGCCGTCGGCAATATCCGACCGAATCTTTTCAACCAAACGGTCAAGAGGTTCTATCCGGCTAAAGTCGCGGCTGCACAGCTTTTTCGCCGCAGGAGAATCTTTCTGCAAAAAGGCCAAAGCATCCGAACCGGGCATGGTGACATCCGCCCACCCGGCTACTCGGCAGCCCACCGCTTTCAAAAGTCCGGCCGCTCGATGCAGGGCATTGCCGGAATACGCCCCCGCCGTGCAAAATAAATATGCCGTGCTCATGCTGTCCGGAGGTATCTGCCTGAGATAATGTTTCATGATATCCGGAACATCACAGGCATAGACAGGGAACCCAAAAATCACAGTATCATATTGGGCGATATCATCGTTGAGCAAACGCTCAATAGACGCAGTCCTAACTTGTATTCCATCCTGCTGCAAATGATTTTTGATATATTTCGCACAATATGCTGTATTGCCGGTACCGCTGAAATATGCAACAAGAATTTTCATGCTTTCCTCCTGTCTGTCAAATAAAACGGCGCACGCGGCCGGTAATTTCAGCTTCTCCTCAACTAATAGTAATCCTCCCACTTACAAAAATCAACCTAGGAAAATCTTTTCCGCATATTGGAGAGTACTGGTATATTTCTCTAAATGTGCTATACTGAAATGGAAAATGACGGAATGAATCAAAGGAAGTGTCGTTTCATGATTGGGGTTGTTGATGTTGGCGGAGGGCTCCGCGGCATTTACGGCGCCGGCGTTTTTGACCGATGCCTTGACAGCGGTATTGAATTTGACTACTGCATTGGCGTTTCCGCAGGCAGTGCCAACATTGCGTCCTTTTTATCAAAACAAAAGGGCAGAAACTACAAATTCTATACGGAGTACGCTTTCCGCAGGCAGTACATGAGCCTGCACAACCTGATTCGCACAGGTTCCTATATCGATATGGATTATGTCTACGGCGTTCTCTCCTGTATGAACGGGGAAAATCCGCTAGACTTTAAAACAATTCAGCAATCCCACAGTGCGATGAAAGTTGTTGCGTTAAACGCTCTGACAGGAGAAACCACCTATTTTGACAAAAGCGATATGTCCCAAGACAACTACCATATTCTGAAAGCCTCATCCAGTATTCCCGTCATCTGCAAACCGTATTTTGTAGACGGCGTGCCGTATTACGACGGCGGAATCGCCGACCCTGTTCCCGTGCAAAAGGCGTTTGACGACGGATGCGACAAAGTTGTCCTGATTCTGACTAAACCGAAAGATTTTATTCGGAGTGCAAAAAGAGATGCTCCTTTTGCGCGGCTGCTTCGGCATCGATACCCAAAAGCCGCTGAACGTCTGATGCTGCGTTACCAAACTTACAACGACGGGGTTGCTCGGGCGAAAAAATACGAAAAACAGGGAAAACTCCTCATCATAGCACCGGATGACTGCTGCGGTATGAACACGCTGACAAAGAAAAAAACGTGTATTGACAAGCTCTACCGCAAAGGATATGAGGACGCCGGCGCTATCACGGAATTTTTGTATCCCGCAGAAAACATCTCCGCCTGATATGCCTAACATACCGAACACCCGCAAGTTTGATGCGGAATAAGCAATCATCACAGATTTGATAAACAGAAACCGCCCGCTGTAAAAAGCAGGCGGTTATTTTTTGTGCCAGTTTGCTGCTTTAGGGCAGCGCACAGTGGCAAATCATATTTTAGATTTTACAAACATTTTTCGGGGTACCGGCAAGGTAGGCTGCCACATTGTCAAACTCAATTTCAGCGCGGCGCAGCATTGATTCCTCCGAAGCAAATGCCACATGAGGCGTAAGGAGAATGTTCTTCGCGTGCAGCAGCGGATAATCCTCCGGAATGGGCGGTTCCATGTCGAACACATCGACGCCCGCACCCGCAATTTTGCCGCTGTTTAAGGCTTCTGCCAGTGCTTGATTATCCACAATCGCGCCGCGTGCGCAGTTGAGGAATATTGCTCCCGGTTTCATCTGTGCAAACTGCTCTGCCCCGAACATTTTTCTTGTTTCATCCGTCAGCGGAAGGTGCAGCGATACGATATCACTGCTGCGCAGCAGTTCCTCAAGGCCCACAAAGCGGATTCCGGCGGCTTTTGCCTCCTGTGATTCATGCCGTGCAAAACCTAGCAGCTTTGCACCGAACGCACCAAACAGCTGAGCCGTACGGATTCCGATGCGGCCTGTACCGACAATACCAACCGTGCGTCCGCAGATTTCGCGCCCTGTAAGGCCCGCGGAAGTTCCGCCCGTCCTAGCGGCTTCATCTGCTTTGCGAATGTGGCGCAGAACTCCAATTGCCAACCCGACCGCCAGTTCCGCAACGGTTTCATTGGAATAGCCGGCGCAGTTGCAGACGGTGACGCCTTTCTTTTTACAAGCGGTAAGCCCCACATGGTCAATCCCCGTAAATGCGACCGCGAGCATTTTCAATTTCTCCGCCGCTTCCACCACTTCATCCGGATAAGGGTTATTGGCAATCATGACTATGTCAGAATCTTTGGAACGCTCGGCCAATTCCTTTTTATCGGTGGTTTTTGTGTCATAATAGACAAACTCATGCCCCGCCTTGGTCAGCGGAGCGGCCAAATCGCGAATCACATTCTCCGGCACACCGAGAGGCTCCAGCAGACTGATTTTCATTGCAGGCTCTCCTTTCAAATTTGTGTATTCAGGATCGCATTGCTCTGCGGTTCTTTCGTTATACAGCATCTGTGCGGCACAACGTTTCCTACCAAGCTGTTTTCGCCGCAAAATCAGATTGTTTACTTCTGAAAGTATCATAGCATTCGGGCTATGCGATGTCAATTCTTTCCTTGCTGCATCATGCATATATTTTTTAGCTGTTATCAAAATAAACTTGAGGTGATGCACAATGGATTACTCCCGATACTATGAATTTCCTTTCCCCTCCAAGTTAAGTAAAGAAGAAGAAAAACTGAAAGCTTATTTTTTGTCTTTGCCGGACGATGACCAGCTGCGGCTTTTAAACGGCAGCAAATCCTATGAAGAAGAATTTCTCAACAGAGTAAAACAAAACATGCCCCGACAGAATCGCTCTGCAATTTCATAATCTCCTCGCTCTCGTTTTATTATAGAAAAAGCCCTCCCGCATATGCCGGAGGGCTCAGCCTGTCGAAAAAGTCCAGCGAAAGCTGGGCTTTTTGAATGTAAGATGGTAAAATAGAAATGGGTGATGAAAGATGCTGGAACGAGGAAAAATGCACAGGAATGCAGTAGAATTTGTCAATATAGACCTATTGGTGCCGCAGGAGCATTTGTTGCGTAAGATTGATAAAGCGGTAAATTTGAGCCATATTTATGAGTTTGTAGAAGAATTATATTGTGAAGATAATGGCCGTCCCAGTGTGGACCCAGTAGTCCTATTTAAGATAGTGCTAATCCAGCATCTATATGGAATTCCTTCGCTGCGTCGAACCATGCAGGAAATCGATATGAATATTGCTTATCGATGGTTTTTGGGATATACGCTAAACGAAGAATTGCCGCATTTTTCTACTGTAAGTTATAATTTTAAACACCGGTTTACAGAGGAAACTGTAGAGAAGGTGTTTTCATGGATATTGCAGGAAGCAAACCGCGCAGGGTATTTGGCACCGGAAGCAGTATTTGTGGATGGGACACATATCAAAGCAAACGCCAACATCAATAAGAAAATCAAAAAGGCGGTTCCTCAGGCGGCAAAGCGATACGCTTCAGAGTTGATGGAAGAAGTCAATGCAGATCGGAAAGAGCATGGAAAGAAGCCGTTTGACAGTACCCAAAAACCGCCGAAGGAAAAGGAAATAACTGTCTCCAAAACGGACCCGGAGAGCGGATTGTTCCAAAAGGGAGAACACAAGAAATGTTTTGCTTACGAAGCGCATACGGCCTGCGACAAACACAATTTTGTACTAGGAGTTGAGGTAACTCCCGGAAATGTGCACGACAGTGTGGCATTCGATGCAGTCTATGACAAAGTGACAAAACAGTTTCCTAAAATTGAGACAGTGGTGGCGGACGCTGCCTACAAAACACCGCATATCTGCAAACGGGTCTTTGATGACAAGCGAGTACTATCTACAGCATACAAAAGACCGATGACCAAAGCCGGCCATCTTCAATGGTGGAAATATGTATATGACGAATATTATGACTGTGTGCTATGCCCTGAATATCAAATTTTGCACTATGCAACAACCAATCGTGAAGGATACCGAGAATACAAAAGTAGAAGTTATATTTGCAAAAAATGTCCGTCCCGTTCCCGCTGCACAAACAGCAAAAGCTATACGAAAACTGTGACAAGGCATGTGTGGCAAAATTATGTAGAACTAGCGGAGGACATTCGGCATACTCCAAAATACAAAAAGCTTTATCAAAAGCGAAAAGAAACCATTGAACGTGTATTTGCTGATGCAAAAGAAAAGTATGGAATGCGATACACGCTCTACCGGGGCTTAACTCAAGTGACAAATTGGGTTAAGCTTAAGTTTGCTGCCATGAATCTCAAAAAGCTGGCAATGTGGAAGTGGAGGGATGGTCATCCTTCCTCTTTTGTCTGGATATTATATCGCTTTTTTCATTCCTGCAAAAATAACCCATCCTTCGCTTGATGCGTTGGATGGGTTATTCGACAATCTGAGCCCTCCCGCATATGCCGGAGGGCTTTTTTTATAATACCCGCGTAAAACACATATCCTGTTCGCTACTCTGCCGGTTTAGAGCTTCCGGATTCTTCTTCACCCTTTTGGGATGGATTTTTCGCTGTACCGGTAGCGGCTGCATCAACCATGCCTTCGCCCACAATGTAGGCCACAACTGAGCCGAGCGCCATAATCACACCGGTAATCTGCGAAGTGTCCGTGCCGGGACTAAACAGTGCGATAACACCCACTACCAAGCCCGAAAGAGCAACCCAGAATTTGCGCGAGGACAGTTTTGTTTTCCAATCCATAAGAATCCCTCCTTTCCGCCGGGAGAACCCCGCTGTTCATTTATGCAGTTCATCCCGCAGTTCATCAATGCGGAAATGTGCTTGTTTGGCAGACTGCTCCACAACAACAACCCGTTCTACAATGGCCTCTATTCGGGCACTGTTGGCCGCCTCCTGTTTCGCTATATTTTCCAGCTTATCATTAACCTGACGAAGGACCTCTGTGGTTTTTCCGTCCTGCCGCGCCTCGGATCTCATGGAGCGCAGCAGTGTAACCAGCAGCGAGAGAAGTGCCACCAGCGTGCTGATGAGAGCGATCCAATTTTGTATTGACAAAGTCATCCCACCTCAAGTCATCCCACCTTACGTTATATGGTAAACAAATCGCTTCAAAGGTTTTTCACCCGGCGCCGCAGTGTAAATTCCGGTTTCCATTCCGGATGTTCCGATAGCCACCAATGCAAACAGTTGTTCGTTCCCCTGCTTAGGGAACGGAACAACGGTGACAACGCCGCCTGTCCCGGCTGTAACGAACACTTGCTGCGGACAGATGGTCTTAATCGTGTAATACCCGCCGTGTGATCGGGAAACATCCATGGTTGTGTCGATTTGCACCGCTGTGTCAACAGTTGAAAAATCGTGGAACACAGTATTAAGGTCCACGTTTCCGGAGATTCCCAGCACTTTTCCCGAACTTGTAGTTTGCTGTAAGGCACAATCTGCGTCCGGCTCACCGGCATAGTCCGCAAGCCACAAATACCAAGAGGCAACCGTTTCTGCGGTATAAACATTCCTCCGGTAGTCATTGTTCATATACAAAACGGCATTGAATCCGTCCGCTTTTGCCGCGCTGAGAAACGTATTAGCCATGCTGTTAATCAGCGTTTTAGACGGAGAATCGCCGTGAACCTTTTTATAGTAGTCAACGGAATCATATTCATAGTCATACGCCACAAATGATATCATGTGGCGGTATGGTTCAATCACCTGCCTGCAGATCGTCCATTCTTTCAGGGCATTCCCTTCGGAATCCGCATAGGAAAACCAGTAGACGGCCGTTTTAAGGCCCGCCCGTGCGGCACCGGTGATGTTCTCCCGAAATCGTGCATCCATCTGCGAAAGGCTTTTTCCGTAACCGGCCCGCACAATCGCGCCCTTGATACCGGAACCGGCCACTTTCTTCCAATCAATTGCCCCGTTGTGGACAGAAACATCAATCCATTTTTCACTCAATGCGGACACCCGCCTTTCGCTGAGAATCCTGTTTCAAGGAGAAACCGGGCAGTTTCAAAAGGAGTCACTTTTTTCGCCCGCACCTGCCGTTTGAAAGCAATATCCGGGGTAAGAAACACAGCAAATTTATCGTATTTTTTGCCTGTCACAATTCAGATGGAGTACAATAAAGTTCGCAATTTCATAAAGGCATAGAAAAGTCATTGGGACTCCGATAAAATGAATGGTGAGAAAACATTCAAAGAAGGAGAGATACCCAATGACTCAAAAAAAGAATACCACAGATTTGACAGAATTGCTACTAAAATGTATGGCGCAACCAGATCCAATGCTGTCGATGCTGGAATGGCTTTGTACTCGTCTGATGGAAGCAGAGGTCTCCGGTATCGTTGGCGCAGAAAAGAATGCACACAATCCATCCCGCCGTGATTACCGCTGCGGCTATCGGCCGCGTCGATTGGATACTCGTATGGGGACGATGTATCTGATGGTACCAAAACTCCGAAATCAGGGCTATATCCCGTTTTTCGTAACAGAACGCAAGCGCAGTGAAGCAGCGCTGATTCAAGTGGTTCAAGAAGCGTTTGTGCAGGGTGTATCTACGCGAAAGATGGAGAAACTAGCTCGCAGTCTTGGAATTGAAAATCTTTCTCGCAGTCAAGTCAGTGAAATGACGAAAGGTCTTAACGAGCAGGTACAGTACTTCCGCAGCCGGCCTCTGACGGGTCGCTATCCTGTCATTTGGACAGATGCACTGTATGAAAAAATTCGTATGGATGGCCGGGTCGTCAGCATGGCTGTGATGGTAGTTTGCGGCGTCAATGAACAGGGACATAGGGATATCATTGCTGTAGAGCCAATGCTGGATGAATCCAAAGAAAGTTATTCTCAATTGTTTCAAAGTCTTCTAGATCGTGGTCTGAAAACACCGCTCCTGGTGGTTTCAGACGCGAACAAAGGGCTGATTGCAGCCATCCGTGAGAGTTTTCCGGGAGCTTCCTGGCAACGGTGCAAAGTCCATTTTATGCGAAATATTTTGGCTCATGTATCCCAGAAGGAAAAAGAATCCTTTGCGGCTCAGTTAAAAGAAATTTGGCTGGCACCTTCCGCTAAAATAGCTAGACAACGCGCAGAGCAAATATCAGAACAGTATGGAAAACGCTTTCCAAAAGCAATAGAGCTCCTGGAAGATGGACTGGAAGATTCTCTAGCCTTCTATGCTTTTCCAGAACTTGATGCCCGCAAAATTTCCTCGACCAATATGTTGGAACGACTGAACAAGGAAATTCGCCGCAGAACCAGCGTAGTCGGAATATTTCCTAATCCGGATTCCTATCTACGGCTGGTAACAACACATCTGATGGAGTATGCGGAAGACTGGTCTGTTTCCAGAGCATATTTAAACCCAAAATCTATTCTTTCATTGTTAAGCGCAGCCTAATTCATTTTTCGGAGTCCCTAAAAATTGCGAACTTCCCTTGACACTAGGGCCTGCGGACATTTTATTGGACTATATGGCTAATCCCATTTTGATTCTATATTCTGCTGGACTCAATCCTCCAAGAGATATTTTGATTCTCGTATCCCGATACCATACCATATAAGCTTCAATTTGCTGCATAAAATCTTCTACTGTGATACCTTGCCAAGAACGGCCGTAGAACATCTCATTCTTCATTCTTCCAAAAAAACCTTCACAGGCTGAATTGTCCGGTGAACACCCTTTTTGAGACATTGATCTGATCAATCCTGCCTTACGGGTTCGATCTATCCAGCCCGGCCATCGATAGTGACAGCCTCGATCTGAATGAATAATCGGATGCGCATCTTGAGGAAGTGCACTAATTGCACGATCCAGCATACGGTTTACCAATTGTGCGTCTGGTTTACAGCTAATGTTCCATGCTACCGGCATACCATCATAGCAGTCAATAATAGGAGACAAATATACTTTTCCTGCTGGAATTGAGAACTCTGTCACATCAGTCAACCACTTCTGATTTGGCTTGTCAGCTCTGAAATTTCTTCGAATCACATTGGGTACTTCAGGGCTAATTTCTCCTTTGTAAGAGCAGTATTTTCTCGCTTTTCGGCCTTTCACAACCAAGCCATTTTCACGCATAATTTGACGTATCACCTTTTCGGATAGGGTATAGCCCTCTCGGTTCAATACTATTTTAATTCTACGATATCCATATCTTTCCTTATTGTTGTGGAATATGGTCGCAACAGCTTGATAATCATCTTTATGCTTCTTTGCAAAACTGACCCGTTTGTTTTGATAGTAATAGCTGCTCTTTGCCAGTTTGAGTTTTTTTATCAATACAGGCAGTGGATACTTCTCTTTTAAGGCATCAACAATTACTGCCTTCTCCCTGTTGTTCAAGGGACTCTTGTTGACGCCGGGGTCTTTTTTTAGCACATCAATTGTTTTTTTCAGAATGTCAATTTCTAACTGCATATCTTGGATTTTTGCTTTCAGTTCATCAAGTTCCTCTGAAGATGCAACTTTTCCTTCCGTCAGTTTCCCTCTGGCTCGCTCATTGGATGCATTCATTAATGCCGCAGCACCTTTCTGGATATATTTGCGCCGCCAGTTATATATACTTGCTGTGCTATATCCCACTTCATTTGATACTAATTGTACATCTTCTCCCAGCTCAAAGCAACGGTGTAAAATCTCAAGCTTTAATTCTATAGGTGGATGGCGAGGGTGCTCCGGTGTATTATATCCACAAAAGGTGCATCGGTTTTCCGGCAACATTCGTTTTCGATTGATCCAATTGTATAGCGTTTGCCTGCGTGCCGGATATCCCAAAATCGTTATTGTTTTTGTTACCGATTTCGTTTCTTCATAAACCTCCAGGGCTTTTCGATATTGTTCCTCTGAATACATCCTCTATCTCCTTCCTGAGTGTATTCAGTCCAACTTTTTGTCCGCACCCCCCTAGCACAATTCATTTCTCCTTTCTTTACAGCCCTTTATATACAATATGTTGCCAACTCAACGTGCGTACCACAATCATACTGGGATAACCGCACCTCCTTTTCAAACAACCGCTCCATCAGCGCTCAATTTGCCCTGTGAAGGCTCATAAAAACAAAAAAATTGGACCCGGACTAAAAATTTGTCCGGATCCATTATGAAATTCATAGCTTTCGGCAGCTTTGATTCGCTGTTTGAAAAAGCGTCACCTCACGCATGCCAAACAAAAAAGGATGCCCTCGCCTTCAGCTTCGGTTGCATCCAATTCTGCGAAATCTTTCATATCTGCGATTTAAAAGTTCTTCCGTGCTAAGTGCGCGGTTTTTATTTAAAGTGTTGATAAGCTGGATTTTTAAAAACGCACAGATTTTGGCAAATCCTATGCCTTCCGGTACAATTCTGTCAATCACATGCATAGAAAGTAAATCCTGTGCCGTAATCTTCAGATGTTTTGCTGCATCCCCCACTCGTGTGGGGTCTTTCCACAAGATACTGGCGCATCCTTCCGGAGAAATAACGGAATACACGGCGTTTTCCAGCATCCACACCTCGTCTGCAACCGCCAGCGCTAGTGCGCCGCCGCTTCCGCCTTCCCCTATCAATATTGAAATAATGGGAACTTTAAGGCCCATCATCTCCATCAAATTTTCAGCAATAGCCTGACCCTGCCCGCGTTCCTCCGCGCCCATGCCGCAGTATGCACCGGATGTATCCACAAAGCAGATAACGGGGCGGCCAAATTTTTCGGCAAGTTTCATTTGCCGAAGAGCCTTTCGATACCCTTCCGGATGAGCGGACCCGAAATTCCGCGCAATTCTTTCTTTTGTTCCGTGCCCTTTTTCAATTCCGATGACTGTTACGGGAATTCTGCCAAGGCGTCCAATTCCCGCAATAATCGCTTTATCGTCACCAAAGCGCCGGTCTCCGTGCAGTTCAACAAAGTCCAAAAACAACCTGCTGATGTAATCCTTTGCGGTTGCGCGGTTATCCGCCCTTGCCGCAAGCAGCTTTTCATAGGCATTCAAACTGACGCACCTCCCGCATGGAGCTCCAGTAATCTGGCGAGCAATTGTTTTTGTGTTTTCCGATTGGTTATCTTATCAACGAAACCTTTTTCAAGCAGAAACTCCGCCCGTTGAAATCCCGGGGGCAATTTACGCCGAATGGTCTGCTCAATGACCCTCGGTCCCGCAAAACCGATTAACGCACCGGGCTCCGCCAAAATGATATCGGCTTCCATGGCAAAACTGGCTGTGACGCCGCCGGTTGTGGGGTTGGTTAAAACTACGATGTAAAGCAGTCCGGCATCACTGTGCCTGCGGACGGCTCCGCTGGTTTTGGCCATCTGCATGAGTGACAGAATTCCCTCCTGCATACGGGCTCCGCCTGAAGCGGCGAACCCGATGACAGGCAGCCTCTGCTCTGTTGCGTATTCAAAAAGCCGAGTGATTTTTTCACCCACTGCTGTTCCCATGCTGCCCATCATAAAGGCAGGCTCCATGGCAAAGATACAGCAGGGAAAACCTCCGATTCGGCAGACGCCGCAGACAACTTCGTCGTTCCCGCCTGCCTTTTTGCGTGCTTGGTTCAGCTTTTGGTCATATCCCGGGAAATTTAGAATATTGGAAGACACAATATCCGCATTTTGTTCTCGAAACGTGCCTTTATCGGCAATGAGCGCAATCCGGCACCTTGCTCCAATGCGAAAATGCCCCCCGCAGCGCGGGCAAACATAGCTGTTTTCCATCACCGCATCCCGAAACAGCATCTTTCCGCAAGCAGAGCAGGTGACACACATTTCATCGGGAACGGCGGGGCCGGGTGTGCGATCCCGTTTATATTCGCCTTCCAAATCGTTCTTTGGATGTTTAAAAATACCTCTGCGAATCATACGCGCCCTCGCTGTTCAAGAAAAGATGTTGTATAGCGTCCGGTCTGAAATGCGTCCTCCTGCAGCAATTCCAGAAGAAAGTCCCCGTTATGATCCACTCCTTCAATCACAAGTTCGCACAAAGCGGCCTGCATTTTGCGGATTGCCTCTTCCCTTGTTCTCGCATGAACAATCAGTTTGCCAATCATGGAATCGTAAAACGGCGGAACCACATAATCCGGGTACAGTGCGGTATCAAACCGAACAAACGGCCCGCCCGGAATATGCATCAGTGAAATTTTTCCGCATCCCGGCCGGAAATTTTCTTTCGGATTTTCAGCGTTAATGCGGCATTCAATTGCATGTCCCCGCAAAGAAACATCCTCAGAGGTAAAATCCAGCGGCATTCCGGCCGCGATTCTAATCTGCCACTTTACCAAGTCAATCCCCGTGACCATTTCCGTTACCGGATGCTCTACCTGAAGACGGGTATTCATCTCCATAAAATAAAAGAAACCGTCGCGGTCCATCAAAAATTCAACCGTACCGGCACCCGTATATCCAACTGAGCGCATCGCCTTTTCGCACAATCTGGAAAGTTCTGACCTTTGAATAGCCGTTACCGCCGGGGAAGGACTTTCTTCCATTACCTTCTGGTTTTTCCGCTGCATGGAGCAGTCTCTTTCCCCAAGACAGACGATATGGCCGAATGTATCACACAACACCTGCATTTCGATATGTTTAACGTTAGTCATATACTTTTCCAGATACATGCCGCCGTCGCCGAACGCATTTTTTGCTTCTTCGGAAGCCTGAGAGAAGACTTTGTCAAATTCACTTTCCTCCCGGATCAAGCGGATACCACGTCCTCCGCCCCCCGCACGGGCTTTTATCAGCAGGGGGTATCCAATTTCAGCCGCCGCTTTCTTGGCTTCCTGTGGTTCTTGCACCAATCCCGAACCCGGTATCACAGGTACCGAAGCGGCACGCATGGTCCGTTTGGCCTCGTCCTTATCCCCCATCTTTGAAAGCACTTCGGGGGAAGGCCCGATAAATGTAATACCGTACTCTGCACACAGTTTAGCAAACTCGGCATTTTCCGAAAGCAGCCCATACCCCGGATGAATAGCCTGCGCGCCGCTTACAATTGCTGCAGATAAAATGGCATTCATATTTAAATAGCTGTCTTTTGCATGTGCGGGACCAATGCAGTAACATTCATCGGCAAGGCTGACATGCAGCGCATCCCGATCCGCCTGTGAATAAACAGCAACAGTGGAGATACCCATCTCCCGGCAGGCTCGGATAATCCGCACGGCAATTTCGCCGCGATTGGCTATCAGGATTTTGGAGAACAAGATAACTCGCCCCCCGTCTGAACCAAGGCAAACGAAAACTCCCCGCTGACACAGAGTTTCCCGTTTACAAACCCGGAGCCTTTGGCAAAAAAGAATGGTCCTTTCTTTTTGACAAGTTCACAGACCATTTCTATTCGGTCTCCGGGTACAATATTCCTGCGAAACCGAACTTTGTCAAGGCCTGCAAACATCGGTGTGCCGCCTGCATGTTCCGCATCCAGCAAGACACAACAGGTCTGCGCCATCATTTCACATTGTATTACGCCGGGAACAATCGGCATTCCCGGGAAATGTCCCTGCAGGAACCATTCGTCGCCCCGCACCGTATAAACCCCGTGCGCCTTTCCATCCTCGCCTTTTTCCGCTTCGTCAATTAAGAGCATGGGCGGCCTATGGGGCAATATTTTCATCAATTCTTCACGATTCATGGGCTCCTCCGTTCCGCCTTTGAGGCTGTAAAATCCCGGCAAAGCTTTCAGCCAGCTGCCGCCGGTCTACACAATTTTAAACAGCGTTTGTCCGTATTCAACCACCTGTTCGTTTTCCACGCAGACTTCAATAATCTTGCAGTCCTCTTCCGCATTGACCTCGTTCATCAGTTTCATTGCCTCAATAATGCAAAGAACGTCACCTTTTTTTACATGACTGCCTTCTTTAACAAACGGTTCCGCGTCCGGAGACGGTGCCGCATAGAACACACCGACCATGGGAGATTTGATTTCCCGATAGTTTTGTTCTGCTTGCACCGGTGCGGGCTGTGCCGACGGAATGTTTGGCGCTGTGCCCGCCGCGGGAACTGCCGGAACTACGGCGGTATTCTCCTGACGTTCCAGTCTGATTTTATCCTCACCCGAGCTCAATTCCAAAGCCGTTAGGCCATTGTCTTTTAAAATCTGCGCTAATGCGCGAACCTGCTTTAGATTCATCACGCCGAACGTTCCTCCATTCCTTTTCGAAAAGCCAAACAGGCGTTATGCCCACCGAACCCGAGGGAGATGGAAAGTGCGGAAGTCGGGGCCGCGTGCACCGCGCGGTTAGGTACATAGTTTAAATCGCAGTCCGGGTCCGGCTCTTTGTATCCGATCGTGGGCGGAATGATTCCCGTATCAAGTGCAAGGACGGAAGCAACCGCTTCTACTGCACCGGCAGCGCCCAGCATATGCCCCGTCATGGATTTTGTGGAACTAATGTAGGCTTTTTGTGCAAGGTCCGGCAGTGCTTTTTTAATGGCAAGCGTTTCGGTTTTGTCGTTAAGCGGTGTTCCGGTCCCATGTGCATTGATATACAGGACATCCTCCGCCCCGATTCCAGCCTCCTGCGCCGCCAGCCGAATAGCTTCTGCACCGCCGCGCGCCTGAGGATGCGGTGCGGTCGGGTGATACGCGTCGCAGGTATTGCCGTATCCGGTGATTTCCGCATAGATTTTCGCACCGCGTGAAACCGCGTGTTCATATTCTTCCAGCACTAGGATTCCGGCACCTTCCCCAATGACAAATCCATCCCGTCTTTTGTCAAACGGAAGGGAACTATTGAGTGGATCATTCTTTGTGGAAAGGGCCATACAGTTGACAAACCCCGCCACGGCAAGAGGCACAACGGAAGCCTCCGTTCCGCCCGCCAAAATTGCATCTGCATAACCGTATTGAATCGCACGAAACGCCTCCCCGATTGTATGGGATGATGTGGCGCATGCAGTTACAACCGGCAGGCAAGGCCCCTGCGCATTGTATCGAATTGCGATGTTGCCGGCGGCCATATTGCTAATCATCTTGGGAATAAAATGCGGAGAAATGCGGGACGGACCCCGGGTTAGAAGTTTCTGCGTCTCTTCCACAATCGTATGGATGCCACCGATGCCGGAACCGACATAAACCCCCAGTCGGCGCGGATCAATATCGGAAAGGCCGCTGTCGCGCATTGCCTGATCGGCAGCTGCCAATGCAAACTGTGAAAACAAATCCGTTTTTCGAATCATGCTTTTTTCCATACAGCAGGCAGGGTCAAAGTTTTTTACCTCTCCCGCGATTTGCACCTTAAAATCGGTGGCGTCAAATTTAGTGATAAACCCGATACCGCACTTTCCGGCGGTCAGGCTGTTCCAGAAATCCTGCACGCAGTTTCCCACCGGAGAAACTACACCAAGTCCCGTTACGGCTACTCTTCTCATTGTTCAGACTCCTTTTCCGGCATGCGGAATATCAGCAGTTTTCATGCGTTCTGTTGTTCTCTTTGCACCGCCGCCCGATATTGGGCAGCGAGTTCTTCCATCAACCGGTGCACGGTTGTAATTTCATGAACCCTTCCTCCGTTTGCGCCAACAAACACAAAACCATTTTCTAAATTTCCCCTGCAAGCATTCACCAGTGCCGCTGTAATGCAGTAAGGTCCTTTTTCCTGCCGACATGTTGTAATGCAGTGGTACGGACAGTTTTCCGGCTTCTGCCCGCCGGCCGCCGCGCTCTTTAAAAAATTGTTTATAATCGCTCTGCCGGGCATACCAACCGGACTTTTGATAATCCCGATATCCTGCTCGCGGCAATTGACAAAAGCCTGTTTAAAGCGAATATCGGCATCACATTCCTCTGTCGCCACAAAGCGCGTTGCCATTTGAACAGCGGACGCGCCCAACCGCAGCAGGCGATGGATATCATCGCCGGTAAAAACTCCCCCTGCGGCAATAACCGGAATTTTTCTTCCCGCGGCTTTTTCATAGGGAGTAACGGCAGCAACAACCTGCGGAACCAGTTTTTCCAATTGATAATCGGGGTCGTTTATCTGCTCAGGATGAAAGCCGAGGTGTCCGCCCGCTTTAGGACCCTCCAGCACAAAAGCGTCCGGAATGCGGTGGTATTGCCGCAGCCACCATTTAGCAATCCTATCCGCCGCTCTGGCTGAGGATACAATGGGAACCAGCTTGGTTTTGCACCCCACAGGGCAAAATTCCGGGAGGCGCAGGGGCAGCCCGGCACCGGCAAAAATCAGGTCTATGTTTTCTTCCATTGCCGTACGCGCCATTTCTTCAAAATTGGTCAGTGCCACCATAATGTTGACACCCAGAACCCCATTTGTTTTGGCGCGTGCCGTTGCAATTTCTGCTTTCAGCCCCGCACGATCCTCCTGCAGTTTGCCTGTGCCGCCGCCAAGCACCCCAACACCCGCTGCGGAAATAACGCCGACTCCGCCTTCATTTGCTACCGCCGAGGCAAGACCGCTCATGGAAATTCCGATTCCCATGCCGCCCTGCACCACGGGCGCCTGTATTTTTAGTTCACCGATATGGAAATCGGTTCCGGACCAGTCTGCCATAAAAGCTCCTTTCCCGGCAGCATTGCCACTACATGCAAAGGCCGCCGTCAACCCGAATAACCTCACCGGTAATATAACCGGAGAGGTCCGAAGCTAGGAAAACTGCAAGATTTGCAACATCTTCCGGTTTTCCCATCCGCTTCATCGGAATAGCGTTCTCCATCCGCTCCCGAGCCTGCCCATTCATCTCACGCGTCATCGCCGTGTCAATCAGGCCCGGGGCAATTGCGTTGCAGGTCACATTCCGGCCCGCTAGTTCCCGCGCAACGGATTTGGTCAATCCAATCAGTCCGGCCTTGGCGGAAGAATAATTTGCCTGCCCTGCACTGCCGACCAGCCCGGAAACCGATGAAATGTTGATAATTCTTCCCGCGCGTTTCCTTGCAAAAAGCATATAAGTTTGGCGAATCATGTGAAATGCGCCTTTTAAATTTACATTTAATACGCGTTCAAAATCCTCTTCCTTCATCTGCGGAACCAATCGGTCAATTGTAATGCCGGCATTGTTCACCAGAATATCGATTCCATCGAAATCGGATTGAATTTTTCCGACCGTTTCCTTAACGTTCTCCCGATCGGAAACATCGCATTGATACGGCAGCACCTTTCTGCCAAGCGCGCGGATTTGTTCACAAAGTTCTTCCGCCGCTTGACGGCTTCCGCAGTAAATTGCTGCGATATCCGCACCGTGAGCTGCAAATCGGAGCGCAATTTCCCTGCCGATTCCTCGGGATGCGCCCGTAATTACCGCTGTTTTACCTTTGAGCATGTTCTTCCTCCATTACAAGCCGAATTGCCTGTGTAAGGCTCTCCGGGTCCTGAACTCCGACCGTTTTCACGTTCGGAGAAATTCTGTGGATGAGCCCGCACAGCGTATGCCCCGGGCCAACTTCCACAAATGTATCAAAGCCATCCACCGTCATATTCTCTATGGTTTTCTGCCAAAGCACGGAGCTTGACGCCTGACGTGCCACTAAAGAAGCCGCATTCTTACCGTACGGTTGCGCCGTCACATTGGAATACAGCTCAACAGCGGGAGCTTTGAGCGTATAATGCTTCAGTTCCTCCGCAAGCCCTTTCGATGCCTCTGCCATAAGCGGGGAATGAAACGCCCCTGATACAGCAAGGCGGACTGTTTTTCCGCCCGCTTCGGCGACCAATTTGCGCAGGGCGGAAACTGCTTCTTTTGTACCTGCCGCCACCAGCTGACCCGGGCAATTGTAGTTTACGGGCCATGCTCCGGCCTCTTTGCAGAGCTGCTCCGCCTGCTCTGTTTCTAACCCTAAGATTGCGGCCATTGTGCCTTCTGTGCGCTGAGAACATTGTTCCATGAGTTCTGCCCTTTTTAAGACAAGACGGAACGTGTCCTCCTGAGAAAGAACACCGGTATAAGCAAGCGCTGCGATTTCTCCCAGAGAAAACCCCGCAGCACCCTGCGCAGTGACGCCGGATTCCCGCAGTGCAGCGGCGCATGCCAACTCCACCGCTAAAACGCACGGCTGCGTATTCAGCGTTTGGGAAAGTTCCTGTTTCGTTCCTTCGAAGCACTGGCGAATCGTTCCGGGGCGAATTTGGTCCGCCATTTCGAAAACTTTTCTTGCCGACGGAAAAGTTTCATACAGTTTTTTCCCCATTCCCGGGTACTGGGCACCCTGACCTGAAAAAACAAATGCTATCTGACCCATTTTGTTCCTTCCCGCAGAATCTGCTCCGCTTCCTCGAATATTTCTGAAATAATTTCCTGCGCAGACTGTTCCTTTTTCACAAGAGCCGCTGCCTGCCCTGCCATGAAACAGCCCTTTTTCTCGTCGCCCTCACGGGCAGCCAGCCGCAGTGCGCCGACACCCATTTGCTCTAATTCCTCATTAGAAACGGCGGGGTCGTATTCTTTTGCCAGAAATTCGCGAGAAAAGGCATTTTTCAGGCAGCGCACCGGGTGACCCAATCGCTTTCCTGTTGTGACGGTGCTGATGTCTTTTGCCTTGAGGATTCGCTTCTTGTAATTCTGGTGTACGGTACATTCATACGCCGACAAAAAACGAGTCCCCACCTGCACACCGACCGCACCAAGCATAAACGCAGCCGCTGCCCCGCGGCCGTCCGCAATTCCGCCTGCCGCAATCACCGGAATGCTGACGCAGTCGCAAATCTGAGGAACCAGCACCATGGTGGTCAAATCCCCCACGTGCCCACCGGACTCTCCGCCCTCGGCAATCACCGCAGCGGCGCCCGACCGTTCCACATGCCGCGCAACAGCGGTGGATGCTACCACCGGCAGAACACGGATGCCGGCCTTATTCCACAGTTCCATATAGCGGGAAGGGTCGCCCGCGCCGGTTGTCACAACAGGGATTTTCTCCTCTGCCACAACATGAGCAACCTTTTCCGCAAATGGACTTTTCAGCATGATATTCACTCCGAAAGGCCGGTCCGTCATGGCTTTCGCTTTTCTGATTTCTGTTCTGAGCCATTCCTCATCGGCATTCATGGCAGAGATAATTCCAAGACCTCCGGCATTTGATACCGCGGCAGCCAATGAGGCATCCGCAATCCACGCCATTCCTCCCTGAAGAATTGGGTATTGAATTCCCAAAAGATCGCAAAGCGGTGTGTGTATCATTTTTTTCCCATACTTTCTTGAATCAGTTTTACAATATCCGCAACGGTCTTAATGTTGTCGTTCAGTTCCAGAGAAACCTGAAATTCATCTTCAAACTGCATGATAAGGTCAACTGTGTCCAATGAATCAAGCTCCAACTCTTCCAGTGTGCTTTCCGGGCGGATTTCGGAAACATCAATTTCCTTGTATTCTGCCAGAATCTTTGCAACTTTTTCAAATACCATGCTGATTTCCTCCAATATCATTTTAATTTTTCTCCCAGCGGATGATGCAGGAGCCCCATGTCAGCCCCGCACCGAAAGCGCACAGGAGCAGAATATCGCCTTTTTTCAGGCGATGATTTCGGTTCAGTTCGTCCAGCAGCAGCGGAATACTGGCGGCGGATGTGTTCCCACATTCCTCGTAATTGCCCGGAAATTTCTCTTCCGGCTGATGTAAACGAGTTCGGGCAGAATCGATAATGCGGCCATTTGCCTGATGCAGCAGAAAATAATCCACATCGTCCGCAGTCAATCCGGCATCCTTTACGGCTGACTCAATCTCATTTTGCACGGTTGTAACCGCAAATTTAAAAATCTCGCGTCCGTTCATGCTGAGCAGAGATCGGCTCTTTTCCGTATCGTGCCAAAAAGGGCCGGAAACGTTTCTGCCGGGAACCTGCAAATTCTCACGCTGCCCCCGAGCACCTGTCCGCACAGTCAGCAGAGAATCTCCCCGCGACAGTACCACAGCTCCCGCACCATCGCCAAACAGCACACACGTACTTCTGTCTTTCCAGTCCAGAAAGCGGGAAAGCTGCTCCGCACATACAATTAAGATGTGATTTGCCATACCGGCACGAAAGTAGGCAGCGGCGCTGTGGAGTGCGTAAAGGAAACCGCTGCAGCCCGCATTTAAGTCAAACGCCGGACAATTAGCCCCCAACTCTGCCTGCACCAAACAAGCAAGAGATGGTGAGACATCCTCTCCCTGTAAAGTCGCACACAGAATCAAATCCATATCCGCGGCGGCAAGACCGGCGTTCTCAAGGGCTTTTTGCGATGCTTCTACCGCAATTTGGCTTAAAGTTTCGTCCTTGATAAAGTGCCTTCTTCGAATACCTGTACGCGTTGTAATCCATTCGTCGCTTGTGTCCACAAACTTGGTAAAATCATCGTTTTGCACAGTGAAGGCAGGAAGGCAACTGCCCGTTCCAGTGATTGTAAAACTCATTTACCTCTCCATTTCCGAAATCTTCTTTTTGAAGAATTCATCCAGTTTGGCAATTCCCCGCGCAAGAATCTGTTTTTCTTCCTCGGAGAATTCTGAACTGACTTGACGCACCATCTGCCGGTGAAAATAGCGGTGCGCATTATCCACCTTGCGCCCTTGTTTTGTCAGGACGACATACACCATTCGGCCGTCCTCCCCGCTTTTTACCTTTTTCACATATCCCTTTTTCAACAGCTTATTGATAGCGACAGTAACAGAAGGCAGCGTAATATCCAGTTCCTGTGCAAGTTCGCTGATGGTTCTGCCCTGCTCCCGTTTTTTTCCCACGGCCTCCAAAAGATGCAGCTCGCTGATTGAAAGATCAATCAACGTTCTTTTCAGCGTATCTTCTTCAACTTTGAGAATGGAACGGAACGTATCCACCAGAATATCGTTGAGTTCTTTTTCAAACGAATCCAGCACGAACGTTTTCCCTCTCCCCATATAATTAGTTTGTTTATCTAAGTTTATATCATGAATCAAACACTTTGTCAAGTGAAAATTTACATTTTTTGCCACTTACAAATACGGAATGAATTTCTCCACTGTCTTTACTCGACTTTTTCCAACCAAAACGCCTAAAATGTCATCTCAGAAAATTCGCCACAAAAAAATAGACTCCACGTTCTTCTTCATAATGCATAACTCCTGCCGATTAGGAAAAGCCTATGAAAGATAAACACTTACAAATCGGGCAACAATATCAATTATTGGCAGACATTACACGTTCTGCATCTTTTTCTGGTAAGCGATTCCCCAATCATAAATTGCCTGAATGATTGGCCGCATGGATTCCCCCAGCGCTGTCAGCTCATAGTCCACACGAGGCGGAACCTCTGCATATACCGTGCGTTTGACAATTCCGTCATGTTCCAACTGCCGCAGCTGCATAGTTAAGGTGCGGCAAGTGATTTTCGGCATCATTTTTTTCAATTCACCGAACCGCTTTTTCCCTCCAAGCAAACGATAGAGAATGATGCCCTTCCATTTGCCGCTGATAATATTAAGTGTTGTTTCCACAGGACAGGGCTGACCCGCGCATTCCTGCGCCAAAGAATGATTTTCCATGTAATGCCCTCCTACAGTATACTAAAGATAGTAATAATACTTTGTTTATATTATATATCATTATTTTGCGTACTTCAATATTTGTTTATTATATGCTAACATGAATGCAAAGAAAGGTGGTTTAAAAAATATGAATACCATGAACCAAAAAATTTTGGAGGCTTTTCGCTTCCGTTATGCCTGTAAAAAATTTGACCCATCGAAAGCAGTCTCCAAAGAAGACTTTGACACAATACTGGAAGCGGCACATCTTTCACCAAGTTCCTTCGGTTTTGAGCCATGGAAAATTGTTGTTGTACAAGACCCGGAGCTGAAAAAGAAACTTTATCCCATCGCTTGGGGTGCACAGAATAGCTTAAACGGAGCAAGCCATTTTGTCATTCTGTTGGCGCGCAAGAAAATCGATACCATCTATAATTCCGAATATCTGACACACATTATGAAGGATGTGCAGAAACTGCCGGATGACGTGATAAAAATGAAGCGGGACGCGTTCAAAAAATTTCAGGAGGATGATTTCAACCTGTTGGAAAGCGACCGTGCCCTGTTTGACTGGGCTTGCAAACAAACCTATATTGTATTGGCCAACATGCTCACAGCTGCGGCTTTGCTGGGTGTTGATGCCTGCCCGATAGAAGGGTTTCAGCAAAAAAATGTAAACGAACTGCTTGCCTCGGAGGGCATTATGGACGCGGAGCATTTCGGTGTATCCGTTATGGCAGGGTTCGGTTATCGGGGTGAAGACCCGCAGTTTGCAAAAACAAGACAACCGATTAGCGACGTAGTACTTTGGAAATAAACTTAAAACCCACCCAACGCATCAAGCGAAGGGTGGGTTCTTTTTCATGTCATAGGGAAATACACACTTTTTAAGGTGCTGCAACTTCCCCGCGACTCGGCTGCTGCCTGTCCATGGTTCCTTGGCTGGAAGAGCCTAGGTCCGCAAAAGAGAAGGAAGAGGTATCTACATTTGCTTCCTCTCCGGCAAGCTGGAGGCGGATGCTTTCCTCACGAAGGGAACAAAATTCCTTTAAAGCGGAAACTCCGGCCTCAAATTCTTCATAGGTGCAGAATTTCGTTGGGTCTTTTTCTACATAAGGAGCAATCAATTCCGCCGTTTCATCTATGATGCCGGAATAGTCCACGGTATCTAGGAAAGACTCAAAATATTGATGGTAGCTTTCCGTGTATTCGTCGCTTGAGAAAATCCATTCGAACATGGGGCGGTCTCCCTCCCCTGTAACAGTCAGCGGGGTGTCAATATCGTCATTTACCGCGGTACTCGCGTCACTGTTTTGGAAGGTACCAAAAGCCTCATTGTAGTCCCAAGGAATCATAGAAAGTTTGCCGTCTTCTTCATACAAATAATAGTTATGAATGATGTAACCTGTATAGCTGTCCCCGTTTACCACAAAATTATGGACCACGAAGTAGCGCAGCAACTGGTCAACATCCAATATCTCATCAATGTTTTCGCCCTCGTTTAAAGCTTTCAGAGAGGCAATCAAACGGTTTTCATCCGCTTCGGTAATATCGGTTTTTGCGTTGTTGAAAATGTTAGGATAGCTGTCGGGATCGTTATCAACATACTGCAGTTTGGTATCAGCGCTTCCCATGCCTTGATTTCTGCCGCCGCCCATCATACCTGCGTTCATATTGCCATTTCCCTGCATTGCAGGACGATGGGTGTTTTCACCGTTGGTGTCAGCGGCATCAAAGTCTTCCGGCATTGCAGGCCGATTCCCTCTGGCTGCATTTTGGCCGTTTTCCGCCCCTCCGGCGACTTGATTTCCAGCCTCAGGCGGTAGGTTTAAGCCCTCCGGCGCTTGACCATCCGCTGGGATATTTGCCTGTGGCTGCTCTTCGGCAGACTGGCTGTCGGCTTCACCATTGGCATTCAAAAAGTCATCCATGTTAAAGTTTTTTCCATTGCCGCGGCCGCCGCCCATATCCGTGGTATCCGGCTTATACAGCTCGCCGTAATCAGTTCCGTAATTGCGCTGGAGAAAAGAATCTTCCACTCCTTCCACCGCAAGATAAAGCCCCCAGTCTTCCCCGTTTACCGTGATGTAAACATAGCTGCAGAGAGGTGCGTTTACCCCGAAATCAGCCATCATTTGATAGGTCAGATAATCCTTCATATAAGTATTATCCTTTATGATATTGTTCAAGCTAATCTTGTCTAAACCATAATAGCTTGTGGTGTTATCATAGTGGTCAAATTCAATTTTAAAGCTGTATCTGTCGCTGTTCATGGCGGAAACAGAACTGAGCGAAGAATTACCCTTTGCACGGATTCCCACATTTTTATATGCTTCTCCGTCAATCACCACAGAGGCAGCCGTATATTCTTCATCTTCACAGGTTTGAATAAATTCGTCCCAGTCATCCATCACAATATCTATGGTATGAACTCTACTGGTATCAAACAGGCGGTTCTCATAACCCATCATTTTGGATGCGGCCTGGATTCCAAAAGCCTCTCCATTCATGAAGACGATGGAAATTAAAATCGAGAGTATGACAGCCACAAGACAAATTTTATCAATGTTCTTGTGCGTTGACATTTCACCCCTCCTTAACCCATGTAATCTCCGTTGTAGCTAACCAGCACGGCGCTATGGATGCCATCCAAATCAGATAAAGCATTAATAAAATCAGTATTGTCATCCTTTAAGCGAATCTCCATATTCAGTTCAACGGAGCCTTTCTGGGCGCTCTTGCTTTTAACGACACAACGCTGAGTTCGCTTCTCCAAAAACGCTTTTGCTTTCTTTTCACTTTCATGGCCGTCGCATTGAACAACCACAATATACGGATTCCAGTAGGATTTCTTGTTGACAAACACCAGCAGCATTACCCCGATAAGAACACTGCCGATCACTGCCAAAAGAATCATGCCCGCTGCAAGGACAATGCCAACGCCAATCGCCCAAAAGAGAAACGCAATATCAAGAGGTTCTTTAATAGCTGCACGGAAACGGACAATCGACAGAGCACCGACCATACCGAGGGAAAGAACCACATTACTGGTCACCGCTAGGATGACGACGGTGGTAATCATGGTCATAGCAACTAGGCTGACGCCAAAACTGGAGGAATACATCACTCCGGTAAAAGTCTTTTTGTAAACAAAAAAGATAAACAGTCCAATGCCAAACGCAAGCACCAGTGCAACCATGATATCCAAAAGACTGACACTGGTTACATTTTCCAAAAAACTCGATTTAAAAATATCGTTGAAAGTCATATGTTCATACCCCTTTTTTAAATGAAATTTCAATCAGCCGTAAATGCGGCAGGCTGCATATTTAGAAAAGGCGGCAGCGCGCCTGTTGCCAACCTGAACAGCATCCCGAATGATACTCGGCAGGAACTCATCCCACTTTACTTCAAGAATAATGGGAGCATTTCCTGCGGCTATCGTAACACAGTTCGGATTCAAAAAATCCGTACAGCCCAGTCCGGTGCGAATGTTATAATCCAATGTTACCCGCACATTTCCCGGGGCATAGATAAACGGTTCTCGGGTGTAATCCACAATGGTCTTTGGACGAAGTCCCTGATACTGCATTTTGGAATACAGTTCTTGAATCAGAGGTCTTCCGCTGTTTAACATCCAATGGATGCGGCCGTCCACAATCGCCTGCGCTTCTTCCGCTGTTAAATCAGCGCTTTGTTTATTGCCTAATCCATTCAGTTTACTTTTCTTTTCCAAATGGATTAAACTTGTATCACCGTTATAATAGCGGATTCGAATAATAGCGGATTCGAAACTTTTCTCGGCGATTCACACCGTCAATTTTTTCCCGGAGCGCCTTGTCGTCAAGGTTATCAAAATACAAACTTCGGATTGTATACTTGCCGTTTACGGCATGTGGATCTATTTGTGCCACAGCCCGAAGCCGCTGCCGAATGGTAATCATGTCCGACACGTTAATTTCGTGCTTCCATTCGTGCCGATAATCCATATCTGGCAACTCTCCTTTCGGTTTGGAATTGCTTGTCTTGTGAAGATGTTTCAAATTTTACCGCCGATTGCTGAAACCATTCTGAAAAATTATGGTGAATTTTTAAATGTTTTGTAAACACTTTTTATTCGTAAATCCGAATCGAACGAATAACCGGCTGTTCCTCGGGGGAAATCATCCCGTTGTCATCAATAGGCTCCGCCTTTGCGCAAATCTCATCTACAATGTCCATTCCGCTTGTCACATAGCCAAATACGGCATAGCTTCCGTCTAAATACGTACTGTCCTGCTGAACGATAAAAAACTGTGAACTGGCACTGTTGTAATCGTTGGAGCGCGCCATGGAAACGGCACCCCTTGTATGGGACAGGTTGTTTTCAATGCCATTGGCGCTGAACTCACCCGTGATTGTTGTCCCGGAGCCGCCGGTGCCGTCCCCGTTGGGATCGCCGCCCTGCATCATAAAGCCCTCGATAATCCGATGGAATGTCAGTCCATCATAAAAACCGGACTGAGCCAATGTGACAAAATTCTTCACGGTTTCAGGAGCACTTTCCCCATCCAAAGCAACAGTAATAACACCGTATCCTTCAATATCAATATCCGCGTAGCAGGTTGCGGTATAGGCAGGTGCTGTCTTAAAAGTCATTGCAAAAATAACCCCCGCAAACACCGCTAAAGTACACAGCACGCCGGCCAGTGTAAGCACTTTCCTCTTTTTATGACTCATTTTTATCCCTGCCCTTTCGAATGTTATAGCAGGCGATTCCCGCCTCCGATTATACAATAGCATCCGAAACTGTATTATTGCTGAAAGCAGGTGTGAAAACTGCAAAATAACTGTGAACCGCGTTGCTTTCAGTTTCAATTCAGCAAACATAGGTATTATAATATTAGAATTAGAAAACAATTAGAAATGTTCCTTGGAGGCAGATATGAAAATACTGATTATAGAGGATGAAAAATTGCTCGCCGATTCCCTCAAAACTCTGCTTGAAAGCAAAGGTTTTGAGGTGGAAACCGTGTACGACGGAGAAACCGGCAAAGAATATGCGGAACTCGGAGTATATGATTTATTGATTCTAGATGTCATGATGCCAAAAATGGACGGATATGAAGTAGCTCGAAAAGTGCGCGCACAGCGTTGTTCTACGCCTATTTTGATGCTGACTGCAAAATCGGGGCTGGAAGATAGAATTGAAGGACTAAATGCCGGCGCAGATTATTATTTGACAAAGCCGTTTGATTCCCGTGAGCTTTTGGCGTGCATCAACGCACTTCTTCGCCGCCAAGGGCATCAAGTTAACGAACTGACCTACGGAAACACGTCTTTGGATTTAGAGTCCTGCATGCTAATCTGCGGAGAGAAAAGCCAGCGCCTTTCTGCCAGAGAGTTTGATGTGATGCGTCTTTTGCTCCAGTCACGGAATAATATTTTATCGAAGGAAGTAATTCTTGCCCGGGTATGGGGTTACGACTCCAATGCGGTGGAAAACCATGTAGAGGTTTATGTTGGTTTTCTTCGGAAAAAACTGAAAAGCATTGGTTCCAATATTCACATTAAAGCTGTCCGCCGATTGGGCTACCACTTAGAGGTGAGTGACCAGTGCTGAAAAAACTGCGTATTAAGTTCGTCTGCATCATGATGGTGATTGTAACTGCTATGCTGGCCGTTATCTTTGGTTTGGTATTGCATTTTATGCAGACAAGTCTTGAGGAAAACAGCATACAAATGCTGCGCAACATTGCAAATGATCCCTTGCATTCAGTTGGGCCGGGAAAGCCCAATGAGCCCCCAAAAGAAATGCGGCTCCCCTATTTTATTTTGGAAATCGGCCCTGACGGGAAACTAATCTCTACCGGTGGGGATTACTACGATCTTTCCGACGAAGATTTTCTCAACGAAATTATGGATACAGCTCTGTCCTCCAGTGAACATACCGGGATCATCGAAAAATATAACCTTCGCTTTTTTCGTGCTGTAACGCCAGTTGCACAGCGCTTGGTATTTGCAGATATGTCCAGTGAGATTGCTACCATGAACAGCCTAATGAAAACTTGTGCAGTAATCGGCGCCATCAGTTTCCTTGCTTTTTTGCTTTTGAGTGTGTTTTTGGCATATTGGGCAGTCAAACCGGTGGACAAGGCATGGAAACAGCAGCGCCAATTTGTCGCCGACGCCTCTCATGAGTTAAAAACACCTCTGACGGTTATTATGACCAACGCGGAACTGCTGCGTTCTTCGGAATATGATGAGGCTTCCAAAAGCCGGTTTACTGAAAACATCCTGCTGATGACCAAACAAATGCGCAATCTGGTAACGGGATTGCTGGAACTTGCGCGAGTAGATAATGGTACTGTAAAATCAACCATCACAGACATCAATTTCAGTGAGCTTGTATCGGAAGCGGTATTGCCATTTGAGCCGCTCTATTATGAAAAAGGTTTGTGTCTTAATTGCCGCATCGAAGATAATATACGGTTAAAGGGAAGCAAATCTCATTTGCGGCAGGTGTTGGAAATTCTGCTGGATAATGCGATGAAATATTCGACACCCCAAGCATCGGTTGAAGTAAATCTAAAGCGACAGGGTCTGCACTGCATTCTGGCAGTCGCTAATCCCGGGGAGCCCATCTCTCCGGAAAATCTGAAAAACATATTTAAGCGCTTTTATCGAACGGATAAAGCCAGAAGCGCAAACGGCAGTTATGGCTTAGGGCTTGCAATCGCCGAACGGATCATTGAGGAACACAAGGGTAAAATATGGGCAGAAAGTGAAAAAGGCATCAACACATTTTTTGTTCAGCTGCCTTTATACAACTCGATGGTACTGGATAAATTATAAGCAAAATAGAAAGCACAAACGGGCAGTCCTCCAATGATGGACTGCCCGTAAAATGTAATATTTCGAAATACAAAAAGAGCCTCCGTACACTGTTTGCGTACGGAGACTCTCTGGCGCGCCCGAAGGGATTCGAACCCCTGACCTTCTGATTCGTAGTCAGACACTCTATCCAGCTGAGCTACGAGCGCATTTTCAAGTAAAGCTGACATACATCAAATCATTCTTACTATGAATGACAGCTTTACTATTATATTGGATAACTCTAAAAAAGTCAAGCCCTTTTTGGAAAGCGAGACAAGATTTTTTGTAGGACTACAATACATATTGGACAGTTGAGAAAAAATAAAAACAGAAATGGACACATCGGTTACAATAAAGCTACCAAAACTAAATGATACCGAAAGGAAGTGCCCATTTCTGCATGAATAGTGTAACACAAGACATGAAGTTTAGGCAATCCCTAATGATCTATGCTCAAAAGTACGGTGTTAGCCGTGCGAGCCGAAAATACAACAAAAGCCGTTCCTTTATCTATTTCTGGATGGCCCGGTATGACGGTACATTAGAATCGTTGGCTTGCCGGTCTAGGAGGCCTCACAGTCATCCAAACCAGCATACACCTGCCGAGTTAAAGCTGATTCGCGACATGCGGCGCAGAAATCCCGACCTCGGTATGATTGAACTATGGTCTCGGTTAAAAAAGCGGGGATACACACGATGTCCGGAAAGTCTGTTCCGTGTAATGCGCCGAATGGGAATGTTTCCAGAATCAAAACCAAAGAAAAAATATCAGCCAAAGCCATATGAGCAAATGACATATCCCGGAGAGCGCATTCAGATCGATGTAAAAGTTGTTCCAAAGCGCTGTATTGCCGACCCTGAGCTTCGGCTTTTCCAGTACACCGCTATTGATGAATTTTCTAGGCTGCGTTTTCTGGCAGCGTACCCTGAACAGAGTACTTACTCTTCTGCTGACTTTCTAAAACGAGCTGTCGAATGGTTTGCCCGGCGCGGCGTCCATGTGGAATGCGTTCAAACTGACAACGGTTTTGAATTCACCAACCGTTTTTCACCTTCCAAGAAACATTTGCTGACGTTGTTTGAGGCCACTGCCGCTAAACTTCATATTCGGCACAAGTTAATTCGTCCTTATACCCCTAGGCACAACGGGAAAGTGGAACGCAGTCATCGCGAAGACCAAAAACGCTTTTATGACAAACACCATTTTTACTCTTTAGCGGACTTTGAAAACCAACTTTCCATCTACTTAAGACGCTCTAATAATATGCCGATGCGTCCTCTTCATTGGTTGTCTCCTTCTGAATTTTTGCATTCCCATACTGTCCAATATGTTTGACAAACCTACAATTATCCGATAGATTTCGCAGAGATTTGTAGGACTACAATACATATTGGACAGTTGAGAAAAAATAAAATACAGAAATGGACACATCGGTTAAAATAAAGCTACACAAACCAAATCATACCGAAAGGAAGTGCCCATTTCTGCATGAATAGTGTAACACAAGACATGAAGTTTAGGCAATCCCTAATGATCTATGCTCAAAAGTACGGTGTTAGCCGTGCAAGCCGAAAATACAACAAAAGCCGTTCCTTTATCTATTTCTGGATGGCCCGGTATGACGGTACATTAGAATCGTTGGCTTGCCGGTCTAGGAGGCCTCACAGTCATCCAAACCAACATACACCTGCCGAGTTAAAGCTGATTCGCGACATGCGGCGCAGAAATCCCGACCTCGGTATGATTGAACTATGGTCTCGGTTAAAAAAGCGGGGATACACACGATGTCCGGAAAGTCTGTTCCGTGTAATGCGCCGAATGGGAATGTTCCCAGAATCAAAACCAAAGAAGAAATATCAGCCAAAGCCATACGAGCAAATGACATATCCCGGAGAGCGCATTCAAATGCTGACGCTCTTCGAGGCCACTGCCGCTAAACTTCATATCCGGCACAAGTTAATTCGTCCTTATACCCCTAGGCACAACGGGAAAGTGGAACGCAGTCATCGCGAAGACCAAAAACGCTTTTATGACAAACACCATTTTTACTCTTTAGCGGACTTTGAAAACCAACTTTCCATCTACTTAAGACGCTCTAATAATATGCCGATGCGTCCTCTTCATTGGTTCTCTCCTTCTGAATTTTTACATTCCCATACTGTCCAATATGTTTGACAAACCTACATTTTTGGAAAGCGAGACAAGATTTTTTTAATTTGGCAGCTAATTCTTTTCAGGGGGCGGCATACAAATACAGAATCCCCAAGCAGCCAGCGCGAGTGATACCAAGGATACCAGTATAATAAGGTAATGCAGACCGGTAAATGTGATGGAATCAATCATTTTTCGTTTTGCTGCACTGAAAAAGCACGCGGCTGCCAACATATAAAACGCGCTAAGGCAGGCCGCCGTTCCAAAATTATATCGCTCTTTGAGCACAAAAAGAAAAACGACGGTTAAAATTGGAATGAGACAGGACAGCAGCAGATACACCAACGCATCATTTGAAAAGCCCATTCCGGCATAGCGGTATATCGTTCCAAGCACGCTCAGTGTTCCACGGTCTCCGTCATGTGCTGCCGAAGCCCTGCCTACCGGAAGAAACTGCATCCCTATCAATAGCACCTGCATGATAACCAGCAAAATTTTTATCTGTTTTTTCGGCATGCTTTCGGCCTCCTTTTGAAAAGAATTCCCCTGCGATTCATCGCAGGGGAATCATTAAACTGCTAAAACTCTAAAATCAGCCTTTTGCTCTCTTATCCTTGATGGCTGCCTGAGCTGCCGCAAGACGTGCAATCGGCACACGGAACGGCGAGCAGGAAACATAATCAAGTCCGGCAAAGTGGCAGAACTCAACGGAGGACGGATCTCCACCGTGCTCACCGCAGATGCCAAGGTGAATGTCCGGACGAGTAGCGCGGCCATCGTTCACTGCCATCTTAATCAGCTTACCAACACCCACTTGGTCAAGGTGTGCAAACGGATCGGATTCATAAATCTTTTTCTCATAGTAGGAATCAAGGAACTTACCGGCATCGTCGCGGCTGAATCCGAAAGTCATCTGAGTTAGGTCGTTGGTGCCAAAGCTGAAGAATTCAGCTTCCTTCGCAATCTCTCCCGCAGTCAAAGCAGCACGCGGAATCTCAATCATGGTACCAACCTGATACTTCAGATCCACACCGGCTTCCTTAATAATTCTGTCAGCTGTGGAGGTGACGATATCTTTTACATATTTCAGTTCTTTGACCTCACCAACCAACGGAATCATGATGTTCGGAGAAGTCTTAAATTCCGGATGTTTCTTGTTGACATTAATAGCCGCATTGATAACAGCTGTGGTCTGCATTTCTGCAATTTCCGGATAGGAAACGGACAGACGGCAGCCGCGGTGACCCATCATCGGGTTGAATTCATGCAGGCTTGCAATGACATTTTTCAGCTCTTCAACGGTGATGTTCAGCTCACCGGCGAGTTCCTTAATGTCCTCTTCCTTCGTCGGCAGGAATTCATGCAGCGGCGGATCGAGATAACGGATAATAACCGGACGGCCTTCCATTACTTCATACAGAGCCTCAAAGTCGCCCTGCTGATACGGCAGAAGCTTTGCCAAAGCCGCCTTGCGTTCCTCAACCGTCTTGGCAACGATCATCTCACGCATAGCCTTAATGCGCTCGCCTTCAAAGAACATGTGCTCTGTGCGGCACAGACCGATACCTTCCGCACCAAAGTCACGTGCTTGTTTTGCGTCGCGCGGAGTATCCGCATTGGTATAAACCTGCAGTTTGCGAGCTTTGTCAGCCCAAGCCATAAAACGACCAAAGTTGCCGGAAATAGAAGCCGGAACAGTCGGGATTGCGGTGTCGTACACATTACCGGTAGAACCGTCAATGGAGATATAGTCGCCCTCTTTGATGGTCTTGCCTGCCAAAGTGAACTGTTTCTTTTCATAATCAACAACAATTTCGCCGCAGCCGGAAACACAGCAAGTACCCATGCCGCGCGCAACAACAGCCGCATGAGAAGTCATACCGCCGCGAACTGTCAGGATACCCTGTGCAACTGCCATACCTTCGATGTCTTCCGGAGAGGTTTCCAGACGAACCAGAATGACCTTTTCGCCCTTTGCAGCCCATTCCTTAGCATCTTCTGCGGTAAAGACAACTTTGCCGCATGCAGCGCCCGGAGATGCCGCAAGACCTTGTCCGATCGGTTTCGCTTTTTTCAGTGCTTCAGCATCAAACTGAGGATGCAGAAGAGCGTCAAGCTGTTTCGGCTCCACGCGGAGAACAGCTTCTTCCTCATCAATCATGCCTTCATCCACTAGGTCGCAAGCAATCTTCAGAGCCGCATTGGCAGTACGTTTGCCGTTACGAGTCTGCAGCATGAACAGCTTGCCGTCCTCAATGGTGAATTCCATATCCTGCATATCGCGGAAATGTTTCTCCAAACGATTGGCAATATCAACAAACTGATTGTATACGTCCGGCATCTGCTCTTTCAGATGGCTAAGCGGAGACGGCGTACGCACACCTGCAACAACATCTTCACCCTGAGCATTGATGAGATATTCACCGAACAGTTCCTTTTCACCTGTTGCCGGGTTGCGGGTAAATGCAACGCCCGTACCGGAACGGTCACCGGAGTTACCAAACGCCATCTGCTGAACATTGACGGCGGTGCCCCATTCGTACGGAATTTCGTTCATCTTGCGGTAAACATTCGCGCGGGGGTTGTCCCAAGAACGGAAAACAGCCTTAACAGCCTCAATCAGCTGTTCCTTCGGATCCTGCGGGAATGGTTTGTGTTCGTTATCCTCGTAAATCTTCTTGAAAATCTCAACAAGTTTTTTCAGGTCTTCAGCCGTTAAGTCAATGTCATTCTTGACTCCCTTTGCGGCCTTCATTTTATCAATCTCTTCCTCGAAGAGACTCTTCGGAACGCCCATAACAACATCCGCAAACATCTGGACAAAGCGGCGGTAGCTGTCGTATGCAAAACGCGGATTGTTGGTTTTCTTCGCTAAGCCCTCAACGGACTGGTCGTTCAGGCCTAGGTTCAAAATGGTGTCCATCATGCCGGGCATGGACTGACGCGCACCGGAGCGAACAGATACCAGCAGAGGATTGTTGACATCACCAAAGGTCTTCCCGGTGATCTTCTCGAGGCCCTTCATGTGCTCAAAAATATCCTTCTGGATTTCTTCGTTAATCTGGCGGCCATCCTTGTAATACTGGGTGCAGGCTTCGGTCGTAATGGTAAAGCCCTGGGGAACCGGCATTCCTGCAGCGGTCATTTCCGCCAGGCCGGCGCCTTTACCACCAAGAATATTCCGCATGGTGGTCATGTCGCCGTGGAAGGCTTCGCTTCCCTCGGAAAAGTAATAAATGAATTTATTGCTCATCCAAATACCTCCTGAATGATAATATATTGGTGAACATTTGCGCCCAATTGCAAATCGCTCAAACTGTATTATAACAAATACCTTAATTAAATGCTATATAAAATCCCATATTTTTTTGAAAGGACCGTATTATCTCAATTTGCCTTTGTCTTTCCGAACGGCAACACCCCCATTGAACAGACAATTCTCTTAATCCATGTCCTCTCGGCCACAAAAATGACATAATAATCGTTCGTTTGATTTATCTTGCCCATATTTTCTTGCCCATATTTGCCATATATATCCATTCTTACATATCATTTTATTGCACGCAGAGGAATAAGTCAATAAATTTTTAACAAAAATCGTATTAGATTGCAATAAATTTAACAGATACCCTAAAATAACTTGAAAAATAAAATGAATATGAGATAATAGAAGTGAATGAAATACGGAATCATCATTATTAACATAAATAATATAAATATAGAAAATAAACTTGGAAACGATATGCACCCCACAGGTTACGGAGGAATCAGCATGTCAAAAGAGAACTGTGCCATCATTCTGGCCGCAGGAGAAGGGAAACGGATGAAACGGGAGAGGCCTAAGGCTCTTGCACCCGTTTTATTTAAGCCTATGCTGGAATGGGTACTCGATTCCGCAAAGGCAGCAGGAATAGGTCGCCTTTGCGTTGTAACCGGTTATCGGCATGAACAGGTGGAACAGTTTCTAAAGAGTTACGACCCCGCCATTTACACCGCTTATCAGCCACAGCGCAAGGGCACCGGGCACGCCGTAATGATGGCGGCCGATTTTTTGCGCTCAAACCGCAGTAGTGATGTTTTAATTCTCAACGGAGACGCGCCGTTTATTAGTCCGAGGGAAATCCAAAAGGCTTATAAAGTTCACAAAGAGAACAACAACGCCGTGACGGTGATTTCCGCCGAGCTTTCTGACCCCACCGGCTACGGGCGCATTGTGCGCGACCCGCAGACCGGAAGGCTCGCTGCTATTGTGGAACAAAAGGACGCCTCTGCTGAAGTTCAAAAGATTCAAGAGATTAATTCCGGAGCATACTGGTTTCAAGCAGAGGAACTGCTTGGAATTCTTTCTGAAATTCGAAATGACAACACACAGGGAGAATATTATTTAACAGATGCCGTCCGGCTCTTGATTGAACGGAATCGGGAAGCGGATGCTTGCAAAGCCGACAGCACGGAAGCCGTGCTGGGCGCTAATGACTGCCTGCAGCTTGCCGAGCTAAACCAAATTGCCAGAAAGAAAATTCTAGACACACATCTTCTCTCCGGAACCGATATTCCCTGCAGCGACGGAGTGATTATTGGACCGGATGTTGTGATTGGCAGCAATGTGACCATCCTCCCCGGGACAATTCTCCGCGGCAGAACAGCGGTGGGGGCAAGCTGTGTCATCGGCCCGAATACTGTGTTGACGGATTGCACGGTCGGTGAAGGAGTCATTCTTAATTCCGTACAATGCAGCGGCTGCACCATTGAATCCGGTCAGACCGTTGCTCCATATACAGTTATGACAAAATAGGCAAAAGACAGACAAACATTAGGGGGATAAACACAAATGAGTTTTCATGGGAAAGATATCAAAATCTTCGCTGCCAGTGCCAGCCAGGAAACTGCAAAAAAAATCGCCAAATGCCTGGGGCTGCCTCTTGGCAGAAGCGAAGTAGGAACTTTCAGCGACGGTGAAATTTCGGTTTCTATTTATGATTCAGTCCGCGGCTCGGACTGTTTCATTGTGCAGTCCACCTGCGCACCTGTCAACAACAACCTCATGGAGCTGCTCATCATGATTGACGCCATGAAGCGTGCCTCCGCAGCCAGAATTACCGCCGTCATGCCGTATTTTGGCTATGCGCGCCAAGACCGCAAAGCAAAGGCACACGACCCCATTACCGCAAAACTGTGTGCCGACCTTCTTACAACAGCCGGTGCCAACCGTATTCTTACCATGGATTTGCACGCATCGCAAATTCAAGGCTTTTTCAACATTCCGGTTGATCACCTGCTCGGGGTTCCTCTGCTTGCCTCCCGCATGAAAGAACGGCTTGCGGGACACCTCGATGAATATGTTGTGGTTTCCCCCGATCTTGGCTCCGTAACGCGGGCACGTAATTTTGCCGACCGCCTCGGCGTACCGCTTGCCATCGTGGACAAACGGCGGCAGAAAGCCAATGTCTGCGAAGTTATGAACATCATTGGCAATGTCAAAGGTAAAAAAGTTATCCTTGTGGATGACATGATTGATACCGCAGGTACGCTTTGCAATGCTGCGAAGGCCATTATGGATGAGGGCGCACTTCAGGTCACGGCATGTGCCACACACGGCGTGCTTTCCGGCCCTGCAATTGAGCGAATTAAAAACAGTCCAATTAAAGATGTTTTCCTGCTCAGCACCATCCCGATCCCGGAGGAAAAAATGCTGCCGAACATGACTGTTTTCTCCGTAGCTCCTATTTTTGCAGAAGCAATCGATCGTATTTATGAAGACAAGCCCGTTTCTCCTCTGTTTGTATAAACGGAATACAAATCATTGCGCAACAGAAACTAAATCAATAATTTGCAAGCCTATTAAGGCGGGGCGGATGATCCGTCCCGCCCGTTTCCGCATACTTTTACAAACTAAAAGGGAGTATCTTATGCTGAACAATCTGTTTCACCCTCGAACCCTTCCCGCCGGCCCGATTGAATACCTGATAGTGGGTCTGGGCAACCCGGGTGCAAAATATGATGGTACCCGCCACAATGCCGGGTTTATGGCAATTGATTATATTGCTGAACAGGCAGGTGTACGCATTGACCGTTTAAAGTTTAAAGGACTGTGTACTACAGCTTGCATTGGCGGGAAAAATGTTCTGCTTTTAAAACCGGAAACCTATATGAATTTAAGCGGACAAAGCGTTGTAGAAGCGATGAACTTCTACCACATTCCCCCCGAAAAAGTGATTGTCCTTTACGACGACATCAACTTTCCGCCCGGTAAACTGCGCATCCGCCTCAAAGGCAGTGACGGCGGGCAGAACGGAATGAAAAACATTATCTATTTGACCGGAAGCGACCACATTCCGCGCATTCGGCTCGGCATAGGAGATCGGCCCGATCGGCGGTGGGATCTTGCCGACTGGGTGCTCTCTCGCTTTTCACCGGAGGACTTCAAGCGCTTTCAAGAGGCAGTCGTCCATGCTAATGATGCCGTTGCCTTGATGGTACAAGGCAGGGCGGCCGAAGCGATGAACCTTTACAACAACCGATGATAAACGAAACCGCCGTTGAGGAGGATTGACAATGCGTCTGTTTAAAACGTTTTTTTCACCCAAAACCGTTTTGGAATGTTTTTCGGTGGTGCTGACACTATTGGGCACCATCTATTGCGTGATATCATTTCCGCTATACTGCCTGAAAAAAGAAATCGGGCTCACTTTTCTGCTGATTGGATTAGGATTTCTGTTTCTTTCCCTGTGTCTATGGATCCCCGCACGGATTCATCACAAAAAAATCGATTTTCTTCTCAACAGCGGTTTGTTTGTTCAGGGAAAGGTTTATAAAGTCCGGCAATATAGGTACATTTCTTTTTCACATAAAGCATTGGGAAAAAGGCATCCGTGGCGTTTTTGGTATGAATATGAGTATGGCGGGAAAACTTACCGCGGACGCAGCGATTTGCTCTGGCAAACGCCGGATTTTCATGTTGGGGATCCCATCATTGTGTGGATTGATCTGAACAGACCGGGAACAAGCTGCCCGGATACTGTTTCCTATCAAAGTTGAGGAGAATCTCATGGAATTTTTAACAAATGCGATTCGGAAGCTCAAGGAATTTAGGGATTTGGAATCTGCTGTCAGCAGCCGCGCGCTGCCGGCGGCGGTAACCGGGGTATCCGGGGTTCATAAAGCTAATTTGATATATTCACTCTGCACCGACTTACGGCGCAGAGCGTTCGTCATTGCGGGCGATGAATCGGAGGCACAGCGGCTTTGTTCCGACCTTGCGGCAATGGGACTCAATCCCCTGTTTTATCCGGTGCGCGACTTTTCCTTCCATGATGTAGAGGGTATTTCCCATGAATATGAGCATCAGCGGCTTCAGGTACTCGAACGCTTACTTTCCGGAAAATGCAACGCTGTGGTCTGCTGCATAGACGCAGCGCTGCAGTACACCATTCCTCCTGAAGAACTCCGGCGACGCACCTTGACGCTGGAAATCGGAAAAAATATTCCGATGGAACAAGTTTTGCACATTTTAGCTTCTTGCGGCTATGAACGGGCGGTACAAATTGAAGGAGCCGGACAATTTGCCGCGCGCGGCGGGATTTTAGACTTTTTTCCACCCGGAAACTCCGCGCCGGTACGCGTTGAATTTTTCGGAGAAGAAATCGACTCCCTATCCCTGTTTGACCCGGAAACCCAGCGGCGGACCGAAAGCATTGAAAGCGCCACCATCGAACCTGCAGCCGAAGCACTGATTGAACACCCGGACATCCTTGCGGAACACATTCGCAAGCTTGCCGGCACATTGAGGGGCAAAACAGCCGCTGCAGCCAGAACTGTGCTGAACGAACAGGCGGACAAACTCAAAAACGGCCTGCATATCGGCTGTGCGGACAAATTTCTCCCTCTCTTATACGGTAAAACGTCAACACTGTTTGATTACCTAGCACAAGACATGCTTCTATTCGTCAGCGAACCGGTCAAATTGCGCGAGCGGATGAAAAGTGTGCTGTGGCAGTGGGGCGAGGATTTAAAAGCCATGCTGTCTGACGGCACCCTCTGCAAAGGGCTTGACAAGTACAGTGAGGACTGGACTACTGCGCTGACGGTATTTGAGCGCCACGGTGCAATTTATTTGGACGCATTTGTTCACGGAGGGTATGAAACCCCCGTGCGCACCCTGATCGGTATGACGGTGCGCCAGCTTTCCACATGGAGCGGCAGCCTCCAACTTTTGACGGAAGACCTGCAAAACATGCTTGCAAACCGCTGGGCCTGTGCCGTGCTGTGCGGCTCAGAAAAAGCAGCCCGCACTGTCGCTGCCGACCTGCAGGCACAGGGAATCGATGCAGCGTTTGTTGAAAATCCGGATAAAATCGAACGCGGCCAAGTAGTTGTAACCTCGGGGACTCTGTCCGGAGGTCTGGAATATCCCGGCGCCTATTTTGGCCTTATTGCACACGGCCGCTCAGTTCTTCCCCATGTGAAAAAAACAAAGAAAAAGAAGAAAGGTGAGGCAATTTACAGCATCGCCGACTTAACCCCCGGGGATTACATCGTCCATGCTTCGCACGGCATCGGTGTGTTTGAGGGCATCCACAAAATCAACATGAACGGTGTCATCAAAGACTACATCAAGGTTCGGTATGCAAAAAACGACCTTTTGTATGTTCCCGTAACACAGCTGGACATGGTTTCTAAATATATCGGCCCGCGTGAGGACGCAACCGTCCGCTTAAGCCGTTTAGGCGGAAGCGACTGGCAAAAAACCAAAGCGCGCGTTCGCCGTGCCGTAAAAGATATTGCGGATGACCTCATTCGGCTGTATGCACAGCGCATGCAGGCCAAGGGGCACGCTTTTTCGCCCGATTCTGAGTGGCAGCACGACTTTGAAGCACGTTTTGAATTCGAAGAAACGGAAGACCAGCTCCGCTGCATTGATGAAATTAAAGCGGACATGGAGAAAAGCACCCCGATGGACCGCCTTCTATGCGGGGATGTGGGGTTCGGCAAGACAGAGGTAGCTCTCCGCGCCGCGTTTAAATGTATCTCCGATTCCATGCAGTGCGCCATGCTGGTACCAACCACCATTCTCGCTTGGCAGCACTATCAAACCATCACGCGGCGCATGGAAGGATTCCCCGTTCGTGTGGAACTTCTGTCGCGTTTTCGCACGCCGAAGGAGCAGGAAGAAATTATCAAAAAGCTGGCGCGCGGCGAAATAGACATGGTAGTCGGAACACACAGACTGATTTCCAAAGATGTGAAATTCCGAAATCTGGGACTGATTATTGTTGACGAAGAGCAGCGATTCGGCGTTGAACAGAAAGAACGCCTGAAAGCAAAATATAAGAACGTGGATGTTCTCACGCTTTCCGCCACACCGATTCCCCGTACACTCAACATGGCGCTGTCCGGTATACGGGACATGAGCGTTATAGAAGAAGCTCCGCACGACCGCCACCCTGTGCAGACCTATGTGCTGGAACACGACGACAACATTATTATGGATGCCATCCGCAGGGAACTGAGGCGCGGCGGGCAGGTGTATTATCTGCATAACGATGTGGGCACCATTGAGCGCACCGCAGCAAAAATTCAGCAGGCAATTCCGGAAGCAAAAGTGGGTATTGGCCACGGCAAAATGAATGAACAGCAGCTTTCCGAAGTCTGGCGGCGCTTGATTGAACATGAAATTGATGTGCTGGTCTGCACAACGATTATCGAAACCGGCGTGGATGTTCCGAATGTCAACACGCTGATTATTGAGAATGCCGACCGAATGGGACTTTCGCAGCTGCACCAAATTCGCGGGCGCGTGGGACGTTCCAGTCGAAGGGCGTTCGCCTACCTGACCTTTAAGCGCGACAAGGCTCTGTCGGAAATCGCACAGAAACGCCTTTCCGCCATCCGCCAGTTTACAGAATTCGGCTCGGGATTCAAAATTGCAATGCGCGATTTGGAAATCCGCGGCGCCGGCAATATTTTGGGCGGCGAACAGCACGGTCACATGGAAGCCGTCGGATATGACATGTATCTGCATTTGCTGGCAGAAGCCATCGGACGTGCGAAAGGAGAACCGGTGCAGGAGTACGGCGAAGAGTGCCTTGTAGACATGCAGGTTACGGCCCATATTCCGGAAAGTTATATTTCGGATTTGAACCAGCGGCTTGATATCTACCGCCGCATTGCGGACATCCGCACACGCGAGGACGCGCTTGACGTTATCGACGAGCTGATTGACCGATTCGGTGAACCGCCGGCCAGTGTAAATGGGCTTGTGGATATCGCACTGCAGCGAAATATTGCCTCTCGCCTCGGCATTCGAGAAGTCCGCCAGCAGGGAAATTCTCTGTTTTTGTACTGCGACCATATCGACATGCAGAAAGTCGGTACGCTGGTATCGGCCCTGCGTGGACGCGTCCTGCTTAACGCCGGAGCCAAACCCTATATCAGCGTAAAAATTGCACCAAACGAAACACCACTCCAAACACTTTCAAAAGCACTGAAATATATGGAAAATCCGACTCAACAGACTGCATCCGATATGAAAAAGCAGTGATTCCATCAAATAAATATGGACAGTTTTACGAAATCAGTGTATAATTGCAATTATGCAACTATATACCGCAAAAATAAAAGTTCAGGATATCGGAGTGTGTTAAATGAAAAAAATAAAACAGATGGCCGCATTGCTTCTTGCCGCCGTGATGCTGACCACAACGGCCGCGTGTTCTTCCGACAAGAGTTGGGCCGCAAAGAACGACAGCCTGACCGTACCTATTGGAAGCTATATCTACTATCTCTTTTCCGCGTACAGCAGTGCCGCTTCCCAAGTAACCGATTCAACAAAATCCGTATTGGAACAAACCATTGACGACAAGGACGCCTCTACATGGATTCGTGAAAAAGCACTGAACTCTACAAAATCTCTTTTTGTCATAGACCAAAAAATGGAGGACTTAAATCTAACCCTTTCCGATGAAGAAAAGGCCACCATTGAGTCCGATACAGACAGTGCATGGAGCAGTTACCAAAGCATGCTGGAAGGTTACGGAATCTCGAAAAGTTCATTTAAATTATCCGCCATCGAATTCGGCGCAAAATATCAGAAAATATTTGAGGCAACATACGGCGAAGGCGGCCCAAAAGAGGTTTCCGATGACGAGCTGAAAGACTTTTTTGAAAAGAACTACACCGATTTTTCCTATGTAATGCGCAAGCTTTATGCAACGGATGAAAACGGAAGTTTGTCCTTGTTATCCGATGAGGAAAAAGAAAACGCAGAAGCTGAATTTGACGACTACGCCTCCAAAATCAATGCCGGAACCATGACGCTTGAGCAGGCGGCGGATGCTTACAAATCAGTTGATTCCACCGCTTCGGTTCAGAATGAAACCATTAATCTCAATTCCTACGATGTATCCGATGACTTAAAACAACTGCTGGACGGCATGGAAGCCGGAGAAACGAAAGCAGCCGAACTTTCCGACGGCTACCTCTATATTCTGGTCACAAAAGGCGACATTACCAAAAAAACCGAGGAAATGCTCAGCAACGAAGACAGCAGAAAAAATCTGCTTATCGATTACAAAGCGCAGGAATTTTCTGATGAGATTTCTGAGGAAGCCGATTCTATGACGGGCATTACACTCAATGAAAAAGCAATCGACTCTTATGACCCGTCGATGTTCGAAACCGAATAAAAACCGAAGCAAAAATGCCCCCCGGCTTAGCCGAGGGGCATTTTTTCATTAAGGCTCTATGTCAATAGTTGGGGTCACCCAAAATGGAAACACCGAATGGAGCGGCGTTAAGCTGCTCCATTTTTCGTTGAATGATGGAACATATGAAGAATGCGATTGCGGAAGCGACGAAAATTACGATAACCGTAGGCATTGCGTTTAAGAACCTTAATCTTGTTGTTAACCCCTTCGGTAAAACCGTTGGTGTAAGAGCAATCAAACGAATTTAGAATACCTCTTGACCAGCGAATCATGGTATTTGCACAAGCAACAAATCTTGAAAGACCACTGTTTTGTGCGGCCATAATCCAATGAGACAGCGCTGTCCGTGCAGACACACTGTCAGAAGATTCAAGGACTTTGAAAAACTGTTCTTTAAGAGAGTAGGCTGTCAGCAAACGGCTGCTTGCATAAAGCATGATATTAACCTGTTGTTTTTGCTCCGGAGTGAGAAATTCATATCGTTTGTTCAGCAAGGTTCGAGAGCGCTTAAAGTAAATTCTTCGGGTCTTGCTAAACCTTTTCTGTTCTTCCTTGCGAATAGCTTCAAAAGCCCAAAATACCTGACGAATGTAATGATATTTGTCAATGACATAGTTTGAATTTTTAAAATATGTCTGAGCAATATTGGCATATGTGCTCCACATATCGCTGACGAAATGCTTCGTTTTAGAACGGTCAAGCCGGCCGAAATATTCTCTCAGTTTGTGGTTGTATCGAGCAGGAAGAATATCAAGGATTTGGTGACGAACCGGATCGGTCAGAATGCACTGATATTTCTCGCCACTTGTATTGCCTTTAAACTCATCAATCGACACAACTTCAGGTAATTGCTGCGGTTTTCCATAGTGGATACAATCGAAAAGCCGGATAATAGTTGAAACAGATAGATTTACTTCACGTGCTACACTGGTGAAAGAACGCACGTCAGACAGCTTTGAAATGATATACGCGGCTAAACGATTTGTGATGCGGTGATATCTCGGCAGAAACGAGTTATCTTCAAAGAAACGCTTTCCACACAAAGAGCAGCGATACCGGCGCTTTCGGAGAATCAAACTAGTGTGTTTACCAAAAGCAGGGATGTCTTTTACTGTTTGACAACGGTAATCATGGACATAGCTGGTCTGATATCCACAGCAAGGGCAAACATGCGGCTTTCTTGGTAACTCAATAAAAATTTCCGTTTTATCGGGCAATTGCCTCACATTTTTTACGATTACCCCTTTTAATCCTAGCAATTTTTCGGTAGAATAAGTACAGAGCATATCGATGACCTCCAATATGGGATAGTGGTAATTTCCATTTTAAAGGTTTTTCATCGAATATGCTCTACTTTTTTGCTCTTTTTTCGCAGGCCTATTCGTCACACCCCAACATTTATTATAGAGCCTTCATTAATACAACACCACCGTATCGCCTTTAACCGCACAGCGGCATTCATAGCTTTTTTGTTTTTTATTCTGAATATCGTAGACGGAATTGAATTCAAAGGAGTCCTTGCCGTCTGTCAGAATATATCGTGCGATGATGAACCGGTCATCCACACAGGTGACAAATTCACCTAAATCCTTTGGATAGTGCGTATGTACCGCAGAATTTAGAACACCGTCCACCCGACAGACATCCTCACTTTTTGTAATGCGGTATGCTTTTCCGCCCTGCGGGTCGATACTATACTGCGCATCCTCCTCATCCTGCCCAAGGCTGAGCGCCGCGGCGACGAATTTTCGGCCGCTGAACTTGTCATAGGCACACAAGCGCTGATCCCCCGTTGGGAAATACTGCGCGCGAAAATACAGATTTCGGTCATCCATTCCCACATAGCGCACAAGACCGCTGGTCCCGGCACTGAGAATCAGCTCAAGAGGCACGCGCTCCTCTCCCGCTTTGACGGAGACAAGCACATCCAGCAGAGGGCAAAGCCAAACATTATCATTGATATTGTCGCCCAACCACCGCATATTCCGAAAGCATTTCTTCTTTTCTTCTTCGCTGCCGTGGGGCTCAAGCAGCAAAAGCTGCCGCTCGCCGTTTAAATCATATGAAATCAGGTCCGCCGCATTCCCGTTGCAGATACGCGGATCGCGGACATAATAATACTTTCCCTCATCTAAATCATACAAATAAGCCACCCGGGAAAAGCCGGTTAACCGCTTATACTCGCGAAACAACTGCTTGTGGCGTTCATTCGATGAAGTATACAGCAGTACATGGCTTTCATCCAATGCACGGCATTCGTCAAAGGTTCCGATAAAATTCAGCCGGGACATGTTTTTTTCCTCACCTGTGCGCTTATCCACGCGCAAAATCCAAACCGTACTCTCTCCGGCTTCCATTACAATAACAATATCCTCCGGAAAACTGAAAAAATGCTGCACATAGGACGGGTCGGTTAAAAAATAATTTGCGATGATGCGTTCTCTTCGCGCCGCTAAATTATACTCCAAAAGAAATAGGCTGTTGTGCCCTTCTTCCGTCTTTTCTTCTGCGTAATAGATTTTGCTGCCGTCTATTTCTATCAGCGAAACGTTGCTGCTGGTAAACAGATTTCTTAAATCAACCACTTTCACCGTACCACACCCCCCGACCGGTTTCATTATATCAAAAACTATGTAAAAATCCAATTTGAAAAGGCTCATCTCGGGCTTTCCCGAATTTCGTGCTATAATGGATTCGGAGGTGAAAGACCTTGCATATTTCAAAAACAGAATCCTGTCTGGAAGTAGATATTCATGGACTGACCGCCCAAGATGCAAAATACCGTTTGGAGCATTTGCTCACCCATGCAGGGCCGGAAATTAAAGAAATTCGGGTGATTCACGGCTACAACACCGGCCAAGTCCTGCGCGATATGGTCCGCGTACGTCTCAAGCACCCCCGCATCGCCTCAAAGCTTGTTACTTTAAATCCCGGAGAAACCAGACTCTTGCTGCGCCCCGCTGAAAAAAAGCAAAAACGCTGATACCTTCCCGCATCTGTCTGCCGCGCAGCCAATGTCCCTCTTTCCAAAACAGAACACTTTTCAAGACCGACTGCCCGAATAAAATTCCCCGCACTTTTGCCATACGGTGTTTTCATATCACTTCGAATTTGTTTGCGCGCTCATTCTTTGAATGTTTCAATTTTATAGCGCGGCCGCGCTTTTGTTTCCGCATAAATTTTTCCAATGTAAGTTCCGGCTATCCCCATACAGAGAAGGATTAGTCCGCCGAGAAACCACAGCGACCAGAACGCCGCAATCCATCCCGTCCATCCAGCAGTAAAGTGCGCGATTCCCGACCACACCGTACCAATAAAACCGGTCAGAGACGCAAGTACACCGAGGTTAAAAATAAGCTTTAAAGGCTTTACGCTGAACGACGTAATGCCGTCCACTGCGAACGCGAGCATTTTTTTCAGCGGATACTTCGATTCACCGGCGAAACGTTCATGCCGGTCATAGGTCACCACCGCGCTGTTGTACCCAATGAGCGGCACCAATCCGCGCAAAAACAGATTGACTTCTTTGTATTCGGAGAGCGCATCCAGTGCCCGACGGCTCATCAGGCGGTAATCGGCGTGATTATAAACCACATCCACCCCCAGCGCTGCCATAAATCGGTAAAATCCAAGTGCCGTCACTCGTTTAAAGAAGGTGTCGGTATCGCGCTTGTTCCTCACGCCGTAAACCACATCGCAGCCGTCCAGATATTTTTTCACAAATTCATCCAGAACATCCACATCATCCTGCAAATCCGCATCCATACTGATGGCACAATCAGCAAATTTACGCGCCGTCATCAAACCCGCAAGCAGTGCGTTTTGATGCCCACGGTTATGGGCCAATTTAATTCCGCTGACAAGCTCATTCCGATCGCAATAATCGGAAATGATTTGCCAAGTACTGTCCCGGCTTCCGTCATCCACAAGCAAAATTCGGCTTTTGGCATCGGCAAGTCCGGAGGAAAACATCTCATGAAGTTTCTGCGTCAATCTTTTTACCGTTTCCGGCAATACCTGCTCTTCGTTATAACAAGGAATGACAAGATATACAACCGGTTCAGACATATCAAAGCCCACCTTTTCTTTTCAGTTCTCGTTTTTATCGGTGTTTTTTCCACTCGGATTAAAATTTGCGGACGGAGATATCTTTTCCGCACCGCGGGCATCGGAAAAATGAGGCGTATGCAATTTTATCACCCGGTACACTTTCCGTTTTTTTCTGTGCGTGCGGTCATACCGCCGAGTCATGAAATAATAAAACACAAACAGTAAGATTCCTCCCACTGTTGCCGCCGCACCTATGATAAGGCCGGGAGTTTTGTAGGAAAACCGGATTTGTGAAGTTCCGGCGGGCACTCGGACTGCCATGAAACCGACATTCACTTTTATAATTTCCGCAGGTTCTCCATTGACTGTTGCACTCCATCCGCTCTCCCACGGAACGCTGAAAAACACCAAACGGCTTTTTTCCGCTGTGAAAGTCGCGAAAAATCCGTCGTTGTCCGTTTGAAAGGATGAACACGCCTGCGCCGCCCTTTCCATGCAGTCCCGAAAATAGGCCTCCCGCGAATAGGTTTGTGTATTAGGGTCTAGATGCTGCAAGCCTGACGCATATTTTGAAACATCCTCATCCTCCAGCACAACTGCCTTGAGCAGCAGAAGATTGCGGTCGTCCTGAGCAAGACTGTCGTATTCGGTCCGCGTCACGTAGCTGTCATAGCTAAAACCCATCGGGATAAAATAATCATTCTCATAAATATCGCAGCCATTCTGCGTGGCGTAATAACTCCACCCGGGCATTGCAGTGCTTCCGTCTTCATCGATAAATTTTTTCCCGGAGTAAATGGGGTCAAACAGCCAGCGGCAGCTTGTCAGCCCGCGCAGCCCGTAGTACTTTACGTCCGGGCGGGAGGCAACGTCCCGCTGCACACCAATGGAAGGATAAAACTCCATCACCGAACCCGGCACAATACTGTGAAACGCCTGAATAGTCGGCTTTTGCCAGTACATGGCTTGGTTGTCCATTCCGTCAAAGACATCAATGCGGCTGAACTGCTCCGAGTCCGGAAGGCTGATGTCTTCTCCTCCGTTGAGCGCATACGGGATAATCCATTTATGTGTATCGTCACTCTGCGTTTTTCCCAGTGCGATGAAATAAGCAGCATATACAACGGTAATGAGGGTTATCCCGCCCATCAGATAGTGGAGAAACTGCTTCCGATTTCTGCGGTAAAAGCGAAAGGCTGTTGTAAACAGCGCAAGACTGAGCAGTGCAATGGCAACATACGCCCAGAATCGTGTTGGATAATCTTCCAACCCGAAAACCATGTTTCCTTCCGATTCTTTTTTAGGCATAAGGCCAATGGGAAGAGCAATACCGAGCGTAACACCCAGCGTCCACTTAATGGCACGGCGCCAGTCCGACCGCCTGTCTTGCAGAGCCAGAACAGTTGCCAGCGCCAGCATCAGCGTCAGCATATAGAACCAGCGCGCATAGTACGCCATATTAAAGAGTTGGAATGCTGAATTCAGAACAGGCACGAATGCCATAAAAAACAGGATGCACACTAACGTTTTTAACCAGTGTTTTCTTCTTGCCTGCAAGAATGCAAACACGCCGCTCATGCTAAGCAGCGGGAACCATGCGCCGAGGGAAGCCCATTTAGCTTCCGAATTCGGGGTAAAGTTCGGTCGTGCCGGAATATCCGGCGGAAAAAAGAAGCATTCCAAAATGTGAATATACCGCTGATTCCAGTCGTACAAAAGCGTGCTCCAACCGGATGGCGGATTGTTAATACGCGGATTCTGCACAGCTGCCAAAATGGTGGGCACCAGCAGCACAGAGGCGCACAACACACCGAGGACTGCCTCGCAGAACAACAGCAGAAAATCGCGTGCGGAGAGAGCCCAGTTCCGGCTCAGCAGGCGGACAAACCAGTAAATCAATGTGAACACAACCTGTCCCACAAAGAAATACCAGTTTACCATCGCGCACAGACAAACCGTCAGCGCAAAAACACCGCGGCGGCGCGTGTACATGTATTCATCCAGCGCCCACAGCATCAGCGGAAAAAAGATAATTGCCTCATGAAAATGATTAAAAAAGATATTATAAACGGAAAAACCGGAAAATGCATACAGCATGCCGCCCACAACGGCATAGTCCGGATCACGGACGTAACGGCGCAGATAATGAAACGAAGTTAAGGACGCACAGCCGAATTTCAGCATGAGCAGCGGGCCCATTAAGTGCGGCACCATCCAACTGGGAAACGGAATGGTCAGCCAGAAAAACGGACTGCCCAGCAGGTAAAAAGTGTAGGAACCAATGAAGTTCGCACCGAGGTCGGTCGTCCAGTTCCATCCAAAATTTCCGCTGCGGACCGCATCGTGGCACATCTGATAAAACGGTACCTGCTGCACATTGTAATCACCGTAGAAAAGGAAATAGCCATTATCAAACAAAATAAACGGAATAAAAAAAAGAAAGGACACAGCAAGGCCGTAAAAAAACGCCTTGAAAAAATACTCCCTTGTCCCATTTCCGTTCAGAATGTGAGTTTTAACCACAGCGCCGCCTCCCAACAAGTACCAAGTATCAAGCAATATTATAACACAACGCACCTTCCAAACAAGAAAGATTCATGGCGAAAATTGTGAATTTTTTGTTTTGTTATTGAAAATATGAAAAAATACGGTATGATAATAAAGTATGAAAAAGGGAGGTTCTTTGGTGTTCCATTTTTTTGCCGTTTTATCACGGATGAAAAACATCACCCGCTGGGGGCTGATGCGCAACACCCGCCGGGAAAATCTGTGCGAACATAGTTTTGAAACCGCCGTCATTGCACACGCGCTCGCTGTTATTAGGAATACTCGGTTCGGCGGCAATGCAGACCCGGGTCGTGCAGCCGCCCTCGCTCTGTTCCATGATGCCACAGAAATCATCACAGGGGATATGCCTACACCTGTAAAATATTTCAGCCCAAAAATCCGTTCCGCTTACCGAGAAGTGGAATCTGTTGCACGGGAACGCCTGCTTGGCTTTTTGCCGGACGATTTGAAGACAGTTTACCGCCCTCTTTTAGGCGATTCCACAAATCCCGGCGACGAGGAGCTTATGCGCTTAGTTCACGCGGCGGACAAAATTTCCGCCGTCATTAAATGCGTGGAAGAAAAAAGAATGGGAAACAAAGAGTTTTCCAAGGCAGAGTCAGCTCTGCGTAAGGCCGTTAAAGACCTTCACCTGCCGGAAGCAGACTGTTTCATGGAGGAATTCCTGCCCTCCTTCAGCCTAACACTGGATGAACAGGAATAATCCCCTCCCGAAAGTTTCATAGCATAGATAAATTGATTCTTCTGAATCATGATATTTATTCATGTATTTGTATATAATAGTACGGTTCAAAAAGCGTTGTGCTGCGTCAGCACGGAATTTTGCGCCGGAATGATGCAGGGAAATGAAAGGATGGATCAAGTGAAAAAGAGAAAGACACATACCCTCCGGAATATCTCCGTTTTAATTTTAAGTCTCCTGATGCTAGTCGCGGGAATTGGCTGCGTGTATGCGGACAGCCTATTAAACCAAATTAATTTTGTGGACCCGCAGGAAGAAGAAATCTCTCAAGAACCGGCTAGTTCCATGGTTATCGATAGCACCACTAATACGGATGACGCCAAGGCGGGAATTTTAGGCGGTCTTTATCATGATGACGCAATTACCAATATTTTGCTGCTCGGTGTGGATAATTATCAGGCACACGACACCGGCCGCAGCGACAGCATGATGTTGGTTTCCGTTGACACGCGCCACAAAAAAATTAAACTGACGTCCTTTTTGCGCGATCTTTACGTCGCCATTCCCGGCATCGGCAGCAACCGGCTCAACGCAGCATACAGTCTGTCCGGCGGGAAAACCGCCGGAGCCAAAGCCGTCGTAACGGCTATTGAAGCAAATTTTGGTGTGGACATCGACCGATTTGTGATTATTGACAACAGTGCATTTAATAAAATTATTGATCGGCTCGGCGGAGTAAAAATTACCCTGACAGATGAAACAGACGCATATGGCCGTACCGAAGCAGATTTAATCAATTTATATTCCGGCGACAGCAACAAAGTTCACACGGGGGAAAATATCCTCAGCGGCGCGCAGGCGCATTATTATGCTCGCATCCGTGCCATTGGCGATGATTTCGAGCGAACCGAACGTCAGCGCAAGGTTTTTTCCAGTATTGTTGATTCTCTAAAAGGTTCCAGTCTGCCAACGATTTACAGCGCACTGGCGGACACACTGAATCTTGTGACAACCAACATGACAAAACAGGAAATTTTATCCCTTGCCTCAAATTCCCTCACCTATTTAAATTATCCAATCAGCCAGAACCGCGTTCCGGCCAACAACGAATATTCGGCCGAAACAGTTTTAATCGGCGGTGATCCGGCAAGCGTGCTTGTTCCAGATTTGGACAAATGCAGAGAAACGATTGCCACTTTCATTTATGAAGACGATATTCCCGATAAAGTTTACAATAATGCAGGCTAATACAGATTACTCGCTTCCGCCCCCACGGCCTTCGCCGCGGGGCTTTTTTGAAAGGGAGGATAACATTAGTGTCCGCTCCAATTTATTCTGCACTTCAGCATCATATCGCCCTTGGGCGCGCTTCGTTTCACACACCGGGGCACAAAGGGAACCCCGCCGCTCTTCCGAATAACCTATTTGAGCTTGATCTGACCGAACTGCCCGATACCGGCAGTCTGTTTGACGGTGGCAGCCCCATTGAGGAGGCGGAAATGCTCGCTGCCTCTCTGTTCGGCACAGCGCGCACTTGTTTGTCCGCGGGCGGCTGTACGCTGTGTATTCAAGCGATGCTTCGTCTTGCAGCACCGCACGGCGGCAAAGTCATTTGCGGCCGTAATATTCACCGCAGTGCGGTCGGCGCGATGGCTCTGCTCGGCATTGAACCTATCTGGGCCATGCCTGAAGATTTAATTTCCGCCATCGACTCGAGCAACGGCGCATCGGCCGTTTACATCACCAGTCCGGACTACTACGGACGTCTGCTAGATATTGCCGCAATTTCTTCCGCATGCCGCAAAAAAAATCTCCCTCTTTTGGTTGACTGTGCGCACGGGGCTCATCTGATGTTCACAAATCCGAAACTCCACCCCCTTTTGCACGGTGCCTCTATGACGGCTGACTCCGCTCATAAAACGCTCGGCGTTCTAACCGGCGGAGCATGGCTCAACATCGCAGACCCTCGCTTCGCGAAAGATGCTAAGGGTGCAATGGCTCTGTTTAGTTCTACCAGCCCCTCTTTCCCCATTTTGGCTTCGCTTGACCTGTGCCGTGAATGGCTGGAGAAAAACTCCGGTGCATTTCCGATTCTGCAGCAGCGCGTGGAGCGCGTCCGCCGTTTAGCTGCAGCGCACGGAATTCCATCTCCGCAAGGTCCCGTCGACCCCACGCGCTTAACTTTAGAAACAGCAAAAATCGGGCTAAGCGGCACACGAGCCGCCGAATATCTGCGCAGAGCCGGCATTGAAGCGGAATACGCGGACCGCTCCTTCGTAGTGCTTATTGCAACGCCGTTTAACACCGAAGACGATTTTCTCCGCCTCGAGCGTGCCATCTGCACGCTTCCCGTCGGTCATCCTCTGCCGGACATTCCCAGCCTTCCGCCCATTGCCCCCGCCGTCGTTTCTCTGCGGGATGCAGTACTTGCAAGTTCCTCCTTTGTTCCACTTTCCCAGGCAGTTGGAAAAGTCGCTGCAGAGATTGCCTGTCCCTGTCCTCCCGGCATTCCGGTCGTCATGCCCGGAGAGTGCATTACAAAAGAAACCGCTGAGTTTCTTCGCAGCTATGGCTTTTTAGAAATAAAAGTGATACAATAATAGTATATAAAACAATGGATCATTAAACCGATATCAACAAAAACGGGAGGGATGCGAATGAAGCTGGTAATGGCAATCGTGCATAAAGACGACAGCGCACTGGTCTCTTCTACTTTGACTAAAAAAGGTTTTTCCGTGACAAAACTTGCAACGACGGGCGGATTTTTAAAATCCGGCAACACAACCTTCATTGTGGGAACGGAAGATGAAAAGGTAGATCAGGTAATTTCCATTATCTCGGAGCAATGCCGAAGCCGTTCACAGCTGATACCAAATACCTCCAACATAGATATCGGTGTTTCTTCTGCATTTCCGGTGGAAGTTTCCGTTGGCGGCGCTACAATCTTTGTGCTGAATGTGGATCGGTTTGAAAAGGTATGAATTTAAATCTTGAAGATTTTCCGGGAAATCACAATGTTAAACAAAATCTATCCATCGCCTTTAACGAAGAACGATTTCCCCATGCGATATTGCTGGAAGGTTCGCCGGGCAGCGGAACCGGAGATCTTTCGGCCATCCTTGCAAAAGCAGCGGTCTGCACCGCGGAAGGCAGCCGTCCCTGCGGATTCTGCTCCGGCTGTATAAAAGCCGCAGCCGGCTCCCATCCCGATATTCTGACACTCGACGGCGACAGCAACCCTCGTGCATTCCCGGTTGATGCCATTCGTCAAATCCGCACCGGTGCCTATGTTCGGCCGAATGAAGCTTCGCGAAAAGTTTACCGCTTGCTTGGCGTACAAAACATGGCGGAACCGGCACAAAATGCACTTTTAAAGGTGCTGGAGGAGCCGCCGAAAAATGTGCTGTTTATTCTCACTGCTGTCAGCGCATCCGCGCTGCTGCCCACCATTCGCTCCCGAGTGCAGATTTTCACATTGGAAGATGGTGCACCGGATACTCAAGGGTTGGAGGAAGCCCTTCAAATCGCCCGAGCTGTTGTTTCCCCCGATGGTGCGGAACTTCTGTTTTGCACAGCGCCGCTTATTCGTGACCGCAGCCGCCTGCGCGCCGTTTTGGCACAGCTTTCCCTGCTGTTTCGCGACGCCGCCGTTCTGCGGGCCGGAGGAACTTCTTTCCTTTCGGGGGAAAAGGAGGTCCCCACACTTCTTTCTTCCAAATTGACCAGAAAAAGCCTGATGCTTCTGCTTGAGGAAACCGGGCGGGCTAGGCGTGCACTGGAACAAAATGCAAACACGGCCCTTCTTGTCACTGCGCTCTGCGCAGGACTGCGGGAAGCCGCCGGCAAAATATAAACAACGATGAAAGGAGGGGCCTATGGCTGAAGTAATTGGTGTACGATTTAAAAATGCCGGCAAAATCTATTATTTTGATCCGGCCGGAAACATCCTGAAAAAAGGTGACCGGGTAATCGTCGAGACGTCACGCGGTGTGGAATGCGGCGAAGTGGCAATGGAAAACCGACAAGTCAGCGAAGAATCGCTTGTGCAGCCCCTGCGCCCGCTGATTCGCATTGCGACGGAAGAGGACCTGAAAAAGGTTGAGGAAAACCGAAAGAAAGAAAAAACGGCATTTGGAATTTGCCTGAAAAAAATTGCCGCCCACAAGTTGGAAATGAAGCTGGTGGACGTTGAATATACGTTTGATAATTCAAAAATTCTTTTTTATTTTACGGCGGACGGCCGCGTAGATTTCCGAGAATTGGTCAAAGATCTTGCATCCGTTTTCCGCACCCGCATTGAACTGCGCCAAATAGGCGTGCGCGACGAGGCAAAAATGCTCGGCGGGCTGGGACTCTGCGGCAAGCCGTTCTGCTGCTCCACCTTTTTGGAAAGCTTCCAGCCTGTTTCCATCAGAATGGCAAAGGAACAGGGGCTCTCTCTGAATCCGGTAAAAATATCGGGCATCTGCGGCAGGCTGATGTGCTGCTTAAAATACGAGCAAGAAACCTATTCGGAGCTGCTGCGCAGTGTACCAAGCGTAAATTCCATTGTTATGACACCAAAAGGCCGTGGAGTTGTAACCGAAAACAATCTGCTGGCCGAAAAGGTATACGTCCGTTTGGATACCGCCCCGGAAGCACCGGCGCAGTGCTTTTACTGCAAAGATGTGCGTGTTTTGAAACCCGGGAAAAACTCCGTCAATAAACAAGATTTAGAACAGCTGAAAGCCTTGGAAGACAATTAATTTTGTAGTTGCAATTTTATAGTTTTATTGTTACAATAATCACATATAAAGTATTGGAGGTGTATCCTTTTATGGCATATGTCATTAGTGACGAATGCATTTCCTGCGGCGCCTGCGCAGCAGAATGCCCGGTTAATGCGATTTCGGAAGGCGATGGCAAATTTGTGATTGATCCTGATACTTGCACAGAGTGCGGTTCCTGCGCAAGTGTTTGCCCCGTTGGCGCGCCGAAACCGGAGGACTAAATCCATATTTATTAGAAAAAGGCGGAGCGTCTTTGCGCACCGTCTTTTTTCTTTTGTATAAGGCACACCATCAATTCGCTGTTTAGGAGGAACACTTCACATGGAACACAGCCGCGTTCCCGGGTTTGTTGGGAATTCGCTGGGCGCCGGCGAAAAGCTGGAGCCTCTTTCCGCCGGAATTTCCGTTATTACCGGCAAACATCACACCTTTAATACTGATACGATTTTGCTTGCCAACTTTTCCATGCCGCGCTCCGGTGAAATTTGTGCAGATTTCGGCACCGGCTGTGGAACTATACCACTTTTGTGGTGCGCACGTTCCGCTCCCCGCCGAGTGTACGCGGTGGAACTGCAGGAAGAAGCTTGCAGCCTTGCCAAACGTTCGGTATACCTGAACGGATTGGAAAATCAAATTGAGGTAATTCATGAAGATATTAAAGCTTTAAAACAAAATCGTTCCCTTCCGTTTAATCTCGACCATATTGCCTGCAACCCGCCCTATAAACCAAACAATACCGGTATACACAGTGCGCAGGAACAACTGCGCATCGCCCGGCATGAGGTGGCGTGCGGATTTTCCGATATAGTGACCACAGCCTCAGCATTTCTGCGGTGGGGTGGGAGATTTTTCTGCTGCTTGCGACCGGAGCGCCTTTGTGATGCTATGCTCACCCTGCGCTCTGCCGGGCTGGAGCCAAAACGCCTTCGGTTTGTTCAGCAGCGCATCAACAAGCCTCCATTTCTATTTTTACTGCAGGCAAACAGGGGCGGACGGCCCGGACTGAAAGTTGAGCCAACGCTTTTCATTGAATCGGAAAACGGCGGCTGGTCCGAGGAGATGCTGGAAATTTACGGTGATTACAAGGAGGGACGAGCATGAGCGGAAAACTGGTGGTAGTCGGCACGCCGATTGGGAATCTGTCCGATTTTTCGCCCCGTGCGCGGGAAACGCTCGAAAATGTGGATTTCATTGCCGCGGAAGACACACGTGTCACCGTAAAACTTTTAAATCATTTTGGAATTAAAAAACCGATGATTTCGTATTTTGAACACAATAAATACGAAAAAGGCAGCATCATCTGTGATCGAATCGAGGCCGGGGAAACCTGTGCTTTGGTAACGGATGCCGGAATGCCGGCAATCTCCGACCCCGGCGAACTTCTTGTTGCACAGTGCGCCGAGAGAGGCATCCCCGTTTTCGTTGTACCGGGCCCCAGCGCTGTTGTATCCGCTCTGGCTGTCTCCGGTCTTCCGACCGGCCGCTTTACCTTTGAAGGATTCCTCAGCGTTTCCAAAAAAAGCCGCCGGGAGCACCTAGAACAGCTGAAAACAGAGCGGCGCACCATGGTGTTTTATGAAGCACCGCACAAACTTGCCTCAACACTCGCAGATATGGCGGCTGCGTGGGGCGGAGAACGACGAATCGCTATCGTGCGCGAACTGACAAAGATTCATGAAGAGGTCATTCGTACAACGCTTGCAGAGGCTGCGGAACGCTACGCGCAGCAAACCGCAAAGGGAGAGTTCGTTCTGGTGATTGAGGGTGCACCAGAGCCAAAGCAAGAGGAGTATTCCGCAGAAGATGCGCTGCAGCTCGCCCGCAGTTATATGGCCCAAGGCTTTTCGGCAGCAGCCGCCGCAAAACAAGCTGCTGCCCAAACAGGACGAAGGAAAAATGAACTGTACCGGGAACTGACACACAGCACCGATAAAGGGTGATCGATGACAAATTTCCTTTATTTCCTTATAATTTTATCTGTTTCCTTTATACTGAAATTATCATAGATAATATAGATAAATACTAGGTGAATGCAATGAGCTTAATGGAACGCGGGAAATTACTTTGTATGAAAGCAGTGAATGCAGTGAATGAAACACTATCCAAGCACAAAAGTTGGCGACGGCAGCTGAGTGAATTCGCCGTATGCCAATGTGGACACCCAAAAGATATGATTTCGAATCTGAGAGCTTTTCTAAAATGGGGTCTGCTTTCCATTCTAATTGGTGCAATCGCCGGAAGTGCAGGTACACTATTTTATTTTTGTATCCGGTATGTTACAGAACTTCGTACTGTCCATGGCTGGCTAATATGGCTTTTGCCCCTCGGCGGTTTAGGCATTGTGTTCCTTTACCGAATCAGCAAAATTACAGAACCAAGGGGCACGGACTTGGTAATTGAGGCAGTACGATCCCCGACACCCATTCCTGCCGTTATGGCGCCTTTGATTTTTATTTCCACAGCACTGACGCATCTGTTCGGCGGTTCTGCCGGCCGCGAGGGTGCAGCACTTCAGTTAGGCGGCAGCTTAGGGTACAGAATCGGGAAACTGTTCCATTTGGACGAGAAGGATTTGCACGTTGTAACCATGTGCGGCATGGCTGCGTGTTTTTCCGCTCTGTTTGGAACACCTTTAACTTCAACTTTGTTTGTGATGGAAGTCATTACAGTGGGAGTCATGTATTATTCGGCATTGGTGCCATGTACCGTTGCATCTATTGTGGCGGCAATCATTGCACAGGCTTTTCACGCTGAATCAACACAGTTCACCGTAACCGGAATTCCTTCTGTCGGCCTTCTGCCCCTGATGCAAGTAACATTGCTCGGGATTCTGTGTGCGCTGGCCAGTATTCTATACTGCTTTGTAATGCACGGCACCGGTCAGCTGTATAAAAAGCTGATTCCAAACCAATACATACGTGCGGCCGTAGGCGGCGTACTGGTCATTCTTTTGGCGCTCATTTTCGGAAAGGACTACCTCGGTATGGGCGGTCATGTGATTGCCGCTGCTTTCCAACACAGCGCACGTCCGGAAGCATTCCTATTAAAACTCATTTTCACCGCTGTGACACTGGGGGCCGGATTCCGCGGTGGTGAGATTGTTCCCGCTTTTTTTGTGGGGGCTACACTCGGGTCATTTGTGGGAAGTCTTATCGGATTGTCCGCATCCTTTGGGGCTTCCATCGGATTCATGGCTGTATTCTGCGGTGTTACAAACTGCCCGCTTACTGCGTTTGTGCTCAGTGTTGAGGTGTTCGGCGAACGGGGGATTCTCTATTATCTTTTGGCAGCAGGCATTAGCTACATGTTGTCCGGTTACTCCAGTCTGTACAGTCAGCAGAAAATTTTGTATGCAAAAGATAAATCCCTCTATATCGGCGGTTAATTGTTTACCGACGTAAAATTTATCTAAAATGTCTCGACTCAAAATAAGACAAGGCAGTACAGTTGTTCTGCACACAGCTGTTCCGCCTTGTTTTATGTGAGAGTTCTTATCCCATAGCAGGTGCTATATCCGTAGTGACTTTGACCGAGTTTCTGCGAAATTCAAATTTAAATTTCCGCATCACTCGCTGTACCACACTCTGCGCGGTTTCCATCGTAACGGTTTGAAGCATTACAATATACTGTGTTGCACTGCAGGGAGCCACTGTATCGCCTTTTCGCATGGAGGATAAAATGGCATTTCTCAGCTTTTCAGATGCAACTTTCAGCACTTCCGAATCCGGCGTACCGCCGTCCTTTGCATCTAATGTGAATAAAATCAAGAATGTAGTAAGACCCGTCCGCGGCATCGTTCTAATCTGGGAACGGTACAAAAATTTAAAAATATCATAGTCGCAGAAAAATGCTCCTTCGAGTTTATCTTTTTCCTTTAGATCACTAAGGATAACTCTGTGAATGTCAATAGAAATTTGAGCCACTTGCTAATGAATTTTTGAACCACTTCTGCTATTGAAAAAGTGATCCATGTGCTAATGAATTTCTGAGCCATAACTAAAAGACTTTCCCTATGGTTGATATGTAGGTTTTTAAAATATATCTGTCCTCTTAACCTACAGTTACTAAAATCAGAATTTACGAAGTATCTGTCAGGGCGGGTGGCAATTCCTTTCATTTATACGAATTATCCCGCCTGAAAGAATTTCCATTCATATTTAATACATGTGAACGGAAGGTCAGACGATCTACTAGCGCCGCAACCATAGTAGTATTCTCAAACATTTCTGTCCATCTCGAAAATTCAAGGTTCGTAGATACAATTACACTTCCTTTTTCAGCACGGTCTGAAATTACCCTAAATAATAGATCAGCCTGGTTCCTATTAAAGCATAGATATGAGAGTTCATCTAGAATCAATAGGTCCACCTTTTCCAGTTGCCTTTCAAGTTTCAGAAGCCTTCTATATTCCTGAGCTTCTGTAAGTTCAGTAATAAGATTGGCTGCAGTATAGAACCTTACGCTATACCCCTCTTTACAAGCCCTTAGTCCTAAACCTATTGAGATATGGGTCTTTCCAGTGCCTGTATTTCCGATCATAACAATATTCTGTCGTTTAGATATAAAGTCACAGGTAGCAAGTTCCCATATGAAGGCTTGTTTGACGTATTTGAGTCTGGTATAATCAAATTCATCAAGGGTTTTCAGGTAAGGGAATCCTGCATTACGTATACGGCGCTTTTGCTGGTTTTCTTGTCTGGAAGCTACTTCTTTTTTCATTAATTCTATGAGAAATTCCTCATATCCCATATTGCTATCCATCCGTCTAATAATACTTGTGTATTGTGTAAAAGTCGGTAATTTCAGCTGCTTGGCATAAAGTTTTATTGTTTCTTCAGCTACATTTATCTCACTCATTGTGCCACCCCATATTGTCTATCATATATACTCAAATCAACTTCTTCTACCTTGACGGTATCTATAATCTTTTGTGCACTTTTCACTGGTGTACTGCGCTCCATTAAATAGCTGCGGATTAAATCAACAGTAGGCGTCACACCTGCTGGAATTTGCTGCTTGATCTCAAGAAGCTTGTCTGAACCGTAGTCTACACAAAGTCGCAGAACTTTTACCATGTCCCTAGCTCCACCCGGAAGTATTTGTCCCCACTCCAATAATTCTTTTTTAACATGGTCCTTTACAGGTTTTGCATTGAATACAGCCCTGGGCTTTTGCTCCAATAGGTCTATGTAATGTTCCAATTTGTAGGTGGTTTTGTTGGAACCATAGTTTCTGTTATGCTGAGCAATCTCCTGCCCTCGGTAGAAGATGTTTAAAATATTCCCATATGCCTTGATGCTGACGCTTTTGCCTACATATTTTACTGGTACTTAATTGTTTCTGTCAAAGCGTACTGTTGAATACTCGTCTACATCAGCTGATATGCTTTTACTTGAATCAAACACATATTTCGGAAGTGCATATAATAATGATTTATCCATTTCATACATTTGACCGACCGTCTGTTCACGACCGCGTATTTGATGGGAACTATTTCAAGCAGTGCCCAGAACTCGGTAGAAGATGTTTAAAATATTCCCATATGCCTTGATGCTGACGCTTTTGCCTACATATTTTACTGGTACTGAATAATTGTTTCTGTCAAAGCGTACTGTTGAATACTCGTCTACATCAGCTGATATGCTTTTACTTGAATCAAACACATATTTCGGAAGTGCATATAATAATGATTTATCCATTTCATACATTTGACCGACCGTCTGTTCACGACCGCGTATTTGATGGGAACGGTATTTCAAGCAGTTTGCCAACAGAACTTGGTTTAACTCATTAATATTTTTTACTCTAGGCACAGGAACTAAAATATTACGTCTAACCCAGCCTACCAGATTTTCTACCAGTCCTTTTTCATTTCCTTTACCCGGATTGCAGAATTCCATTTTAAATGCATAATGTGCACTCAATGCATGATAACGGGCTTGAGGCTTGGCATAAGTCCCAAAACCTTCCTTTACTGCAACCCTGGCATTATCAAAAATCAGCTTGTGTGGAACACCACCAAAATGCTCAAAAGCTTTTACATTACCTTCTAAAAATGATTCCTCATTTTGGCGATAAAAGGCCATTACAAAAATATCACAACTGTAACAGAGCCGCATACAGAAAAGATTTATAGTAACTTTTGTATTGTCAAGGTACACAGTTGCTTCGCCCCAGTCTACCTGTGCTGCTTCTCCTGGGTCGAAGTCAAGTGGAACAAATGCTTTTGGTATCTCATCCTTGAGTCGCTGTACAGCCAATCTTACAGTGGATTCTCCACCTTTAAATCCTTTTTCCTCTACCAGACGGTGATATATCCTTCTAGCTGTATGCTGTTGTTTTTTTATTCCTTCTGTTTCATCTTCCTCAATGCACTGCCTGATAAAATCTATAACATCAGGTGTTAAGACATCGGGCTCACGGGAATATTCTTTTCTCTCCCAAGGAACATTGTCACCTTTGCAGTATTTCCTTACAGTATTTCTTGAAATTTTCAATTCCCTGGCTATAGCTCTCTGTGACATTTGATGTACTGTATACATTTCCCTAATCTTTTGGTATAGATTCACGCTGATAATCACACCTTCCGACCCCCTGTAAAACTTATCTTGCATAATAAATTTTACAGGTTTTTTTGTGAAAAGTGGATCACTTTTTCGTTAGCACAGAGCCACTTTTTGGCTCACTTTTATATTAGCATACACAGGATAACTCCTAGATTTGTCTGCGTTCGGCTCTTCTCCGAGACTTTTTTGGCATACGGCTTAAAAAACTCGCTGAGGTCCACCCCAAATTCCTGATAGAACATCTTTACCGCTCTGTTATAATGGTCAAACGACTCCTCCGTACGCCCTGTTTTGGAATATGCCTGCAACAGCAAAACATGAATGGATTCCTCATAAGGAAACAGGCTCAGCGCATTCTCACAGACAGGGATTATCTCTTCAAAACGGTTCTGTTTTGCCAGCAATTTGCAAAGATCCACAACACATCGCTTATACAAATTGGCATAACGAATACTTTCTTTAATAACCCATGTATTAAATGCAGATCTGGGCAAAAAATTACCTTTATACAATTTTATCGCTTTTTGATACGCTTTAATCCTTTGGGCGTCTGAATACTTAGGCGAACAAGCTTTCTTTGCATATCGCAAAAATTCCTCGGAATCCACGCGGCATTTATATTGGTTGTTCCATGTGTAGGTTCCGTTGAAAAATATAATAAATTGGGATTGACTCCCGGATAAGTCTTGCAAAATTTTTCGTGCTCTGTAAACAAGATTTTTCAGAGCATTACACGGATCGCCGCACTTGCGCCCATCCCAAATATCGCCCACCATCTGATCAATCGGCACAGTTTCATGCCGCCGTGCAATTAAGTACTGAATCAGCATCCAAACCCGTTTCGTTCTTCCCTTTTGAATCGTCAGGGTCTTTCCATTAACAGTAATGGAAAATTCACCAAACATTTGAATTCCAATTTCTTCTGCGCTTTTTGCGGAATACAAATTTATCGCTTCCCATCGTGATAAACTATCATCAGTTTACCGTAATTTACATAATATTACAAGGAAAATCATACCTATTTTAATAGCATAGCATAATTGATAAGCTTCCCGCAATTTTTTGCGTTCTTAAATTCCTCTGCCGGTTCTATTTCGCAGTATGGTTAGAAAAATCATATTAATAATAAAATGACAGCTCGTTTGCGAGCTGTCATTCGTCATTTAAATCCTATATACAGCGTTCTCTATTAGTCGTCTTCTTCCAATGGCTCCAAAACGATCTTATGAAGACGTTTGGTTTCATTCATATTGATGACCCGCTGATTTCGGCTTCCTCTAAAACGCAGCGTCAAATCTTTTTGCTCCTGTAAAAATGGGCCGTCCACAAGGATATCCGTTTGTTCCAACAGGGCATCGACTGCATCATCATGCATATTCACAAGGTCTTCATACACATAGCCTGTGTATGTTGTTACATCCAGACCGGACGAATGTACAAGGCGTGCCAGTTGAGCAAGCGGTTCCGGCTGGCAGAATGGTTCCCCACCGCTGAAGGTAACACCCTTTAGCAGAGGGTTTTCATTTATTTGCTGAAAAAGATCTTGAATTTCCATCTCCGTACCGCCCTCAAACGGGTGAGACTGCGGATTATGGCATCCCGGACAATGGTGCGGACAGCCCTGCACGAAAATCACAAACCGAATGCCTTTGCCGTCCACGATGGATTCCGGCTCAATACCGCAAACTTTTAGCTTAGATGCCATGTTTTACCCTGTCCCTTTCCTCTGCACGCTTAGCGTCGTTAAACCGATCCAGTGTGCCGACCAAATATCCTGTGATGCGGCGAATACGCTCGAACTTCGGCCCTTCGTCCTCTGTGCGGTGACAGTGTGGGCATTCATTGTCTATGATTCCATTATATCCGCAAACCGGGTCGCGGTCCACCGGATGGTTGACAGAACCATAGCCAACGCCGTTTTCCTTCATGCAGCGGATAATCGCCTCGAAAGCTTCCGGGTTCTTAGCAGTATCACCATCGAGTTCCACATAGCTGATATGCCCGCCGTTCGTCAAGGCGTGGTACGGAGCTTCCAGCTTAATTTTTTCAAAGGCACGGATTGGGAAATAAACAGGGATGTGGAATGAATTGGTATAATATTCCCTATCGGTAACCCCGGGGATCACACCGTATTTTTTCTTGTCAATGCGTACAAAGCGTCCCGACAGACCCTCTGCAGGGGTAGCCACTAGGGAGAAGTTAAGGCCGGTTTTAGCGGCTTCATCGTCCACCCGTTTTCTCATATGCCCGATGATTTCAAGACCGAGCTTCTGGCTTTCAGGGCTTTCACCGTGATGTTTGCCGGTCAGCGCTTTCAGCGTTTCCGCAAGGCCGATAAACCCGATGCTGAGCGTTCCGTGTTTGAGCACCTCGGCAACACTGTCATCCCATGCAAGTTTTTCGCTGTCAATCCAGACACCCTGCCCCATTAAGAACGGATAGTTGTAAACTTTTTTGGTGCACTGGATTTTAAATCGATGCAAAAGCTGGCGGATAACTAAATCAATACGCTTGTCCAACAATTCATAAAATTTTGCAATATCTCCATGTGCCTGGATGCCAAGACGCGGCAGGTTAATCGACGTAAAGCTGAGGTTTCCTCGTCCACAGGTCACCTCACGGTTCGGGTCATGCACGTTGCCCATTACCCTTGTGCGGCATCCCATATACGCAACTTCCGTATTGTAATCGCCCGGTTTATAGTATTGAAGATTAAACGGCGCATCCAAAAAGCTGAAATTCGGGAACAGCCGCTTTGCACTGACCCGGATGGAAAGCTGGAACAGGTCGTAGTTCGGGTCTCCGGGATTGTAATTGACGCCCTCCTTGACCTTGAAAATCTGTACAGGGAAAATCGGAGTCTCTCCGCCGCCAAGCCCTGCCTTTGTTGCCAACAGCAGATTTTTAATCACCATGCGGCCTTCGGGGGATGTGTCAGTTCCATAGTTCAGAGAACTGAACGGAACCTGCGCACCTGCACGGGAGTTCATGGTATTCAGGTTGTGAATCAGCGCTTCCATCGCCTGATAAGTTGCGCGGTCCGTATTTTTGGTTGCTGCGCCAACTGCGTACTTGTGCGCCTTTGCGGCCTCCTGCTCTGTGATTTGTTCATCCCCGTCGGCGCGCTGATATTTCGGCAGATACTCGGCAAGACGACTGCCGTAATCATCCGCTCCGCCCATGGTGATATCATTTCCCAATGCATGGCGCACTTCTGCAATCAGTGCATCCGCGTCCTCAGGATTCATCGCGTGGGCTATCTGAAAATATTTTGACAGTTCTTGAAAATAATGTCGGCGGAACGTTTTTGCAACGCCCGGAGCCATGGAATAGTCAAAATTCGGAACGCTCTGGCCGCCGTGCATTTCGTTTTGATTCGCCTGAATTGCAATGCATGCAAGCGCAGCGTAAGAAAGAATGTCATTCGGTTCTCTTAAGTTCCCATGTCCTGTGGAGAATCCATTATGGAACAGTTTTATCAGGTCTATCTGACAGCAAGTTTCTGTCAGCATATAAAAATCCTCATCGTGAATATGGATATCTCCGTTTAGATGCGCTGCGGCAATATCCTTCGGAAGGATGTAGTTGTTGATAAAATATTTGGAGCCCTCAGAGCCATATTTCAGCATGGTACCCATGGCGGTATCTGCATCAATATTGGCGTTTTCGCGCTTCAAATCAACATCCTTTGCGTCGCGGAATGTTAGCTGGCGGTAAATGTCCATCAGGTCTCCCTCGGCCTGACGTATCTTGGTGTGTTCCGCGCGATAAAGAATATACGCTTTCGCGGTTTTTGCAAAATCCCGAGAAATCAGCGTCTCTTCTACGGCGTCCTGTACCTGCTCCACTGTGGGCAAACAGTCGCCATCAAACCGACCGGCAATTTCCGCCGTCAGCCGATCTAAATCTTCTTGGGTCATCTGTTCGGTTTTCACCGCAATATTTGCCTTTTCAATCGCATTGCGGATTTTCGTTTTATCAAACGGAACAACCTCTCCGTTCCGTTTTTGAATCTGTGTCGCCATTTTCAACTTCATCCTTTCCGGTTCTTTTCCGTCGGCAGATCGGTCTGTCCGGCGGACGAATGCAATAAGAATTATACTTGTTTTTATTTTAAATGTCAAGGTACAAATACACAATATATAGTGTGTTTATTTTTTAGTTTTTACTTTCAATAACAACACAACCGATAGTTTTTATTTGCCGTTGAAAACTGCCGTGTTTCTCCAAAAAACAGGCCTTTCCGTGCGGAAAGGCCCCTCCAGTTTTGATTTAAAATCCGTATTATTTTATTCCTTCGTATGTAAACTTCAAATTGTCTAAGGCAGCAACATTTTCATCAAGCTGGCTCACACTGCTCGCACCGATTAACACACTGGCAACCGTATGTTCCCGAAGAATCCACGCAAGTGCCATCTGTGCGGTTGTCTGTCCCCTCCGCTTGGCCAATTCGCCAAGTTTACGAACCTTTTCGATAACATCCGGAGTAATCTTATCCTTTGTCAAAAACGGCGATTTTCCCGCAGCACGTGAGCCTTCCGGAATTCCATTATTGTACTTGCCGGTTAAAATTCCCTGTGCAAGCGGACTAAATGTCGTTATCCCCATGCCGATTTGTTCCGCGGCACGGAACAACCCATCCGTTTCAATTTTTCGGTCGAGCATATTGTAGCGCGACTGGCAAATCAAACAATGCACGCCCATTTCATTGAGTATGGCAGATGCCTTGTACGCCGCTTCCGGAGAATAATTTGAAATACCTACATACAGTGCCTTACCGCTTTTCACTGCCTGCGCCAGTGCACTCATGGTCTCCTCTAAAGGCGTGTCCGGATCCATGCGGTGATGATAAAAAATATCAACGTACTCAAGGCCCATGCGTTTTAGGCTTTGATCCAAACTAGCCAACAGATACTTGCGGGAACCATTATTTCCATACGGTCCGGGCCACATGGTAAAGCCTGCTTTTGTGGTAATCACCATTTCATCCCGGTAGGGGGCAAAGTCGTCACGCATCAAACGGCCAAAAGTTTCTTCCGCCGCGCCGGGGGGCGGTCCGTAGTTATTCGCAAGGTCAAACACCGTGATGCCAAGATCAAACGCATGGCGGACCACTTCACGGTTTGTCGCATAGCAATCGTATGCCCCGAAATTATGCCAGAACCCGAGCGACACGGCACTCAGCTTCAGTCCGCTTCTGCCGCATTTGCGGTAAATCATTGTTCCATAGCGGTCTTCCCGCGCGACATAGGGCGAATTTTCAGTTTTCTTCTCCATACGAATCAACCACCTTTCTTTCCCTTTTTGCCCTGTTGCTATACGTGGACATAAATTTTATTTACCATCAAACCTTATTGCCTTTTTGGCGTGCCGCGCGTTTGCGGCGTGCCGACTCTTCGGAAAATGGACATCCGCAAAAATCCTGACGATACAGTCCATAGACACGGGAAAGTTCAATAGAGCGCTGGTATCCGCCGTTTTTCTTAAAATCAGACGGAAGATAAGCCGTTTCGTACTTCTTGCCAAGCTCCGCACCGATTTCGTTGAGTTTCTGCGCGTTTTTATATGGACTAACTGTCAAAGTCGTTGTGAAGAAATCGTAACCGCCGGCCCGTGCATATTTTGCGGTTTCTTCCAGCCGCAGGCGATAACATCTCATGCAGCGTTCCCCGCCTTCGGGCTCCTGCTCCAAACCGTGCGCCATTTTGAGAAACTGGCGGACGTTATAGCGCCCTTCTATGAACTGTGCGGGATATTTCTGCGGCATTTCGGCCAGCAGACGCTTCACCTCTGCAATGCGCTTCTGATACTCGTCCTCCGGAAGAATATTCGGGTTGTAGAAAAACACCGTGACATGAAACAGCGGCGAAAGCTGTTCCAGCACGCTGCTCAGGCAGGGGGCGCAGCAGGCGTGCAGCAGCAGCGTAGGTACTTTATCTCCAAAGTTAGAGATGATATCCAACATTTTCTTTCTATAATTAATTTTATTCATCATGCGCCTCCTTTCCGGGCCTTGCGGCCCTAATAGCTGTCATCTGATTATAATTTTTGTAAAAACGTCAGTACGGCGAATTCAGGCTATTTTTTCTTCACGATCGAGATGCCGAGTTCCTCCAGCTGCTTCGGGTCAACTTCACTCGGAGCATTACTCATCAGTTCCGCAGAAGATGCAACTTTCGGGAAAGCAATCACATCGCGGATGCTGTCGCAGTCGAGCATCAGCATAACCAAGCGGTCCAGACCGAACGCCATACCTGCATGCGGCGGTGCGCCGTAGCGGAACGCATCAATTAAAAATCCGAACCTCTGCTGTGCCTGCTCCGGCGTAAAACCAAGCGCCTTAAACATTCTTTCTTGAATGTCCGGGCGGTTGATACGCACGGAACCGCCGCCAAGCTCATTGCCGTTTAGTACCATATCATACGCGATAGCCAACACACTGCCGGGGTCGGATTCCAATTTGTCGAGATCCTCCTCGCGCGGCATGGTAAACGGATGGTGCATTGCGACATAGCGGTTTTCTTCCTTGCTGTATTCAAACAGCGGAAAATCCGTTACCCAAAGCAAGCAGGGCTTGGAGTCGTCAATCAGATTGAACCGCACTGCCAGCTCTTTGCGCAGAGCACCGAGGGAATCAAACACCACTTTATTGTCCCCATCTGCCACAAGGAACAGAACATCGCCCGGCTGAGCGTCCAGAGCTTTGCGCACTGCCGCGGTTTCTTCCGGCGCAAGGAATTTTTCATAGGAGGATGTTTCTTTTTCGGACGCTAAACGAGTCCATGCCAGCCCCTTCGCGCCGTAAGCCTTAATCCATTCGCCGAGTTTGTCAATCTCCTTGCGGCTCAGGTTATCCGCCTGTCCCTTCAAATTGATGCCGCGCACACTGCCTCCCGCGGAAAGCGCACCCGAAAACACGCGGAACTGCGTTCCCTTGAGAACATCGCTTAAGTCGTGCAGTTCCATTCCAAAACGCAAATCCGGCTTGTCCGAACCAAAGCGATTCATCGCTTCATGCCAAGTCATACGGCGCAGCGGTGTTGGAATATCGATACCCAGCACCTTCTGATACACGGTCTTAATAAAGCCTTCCGCAATTTCCATGACTTCGTCCTGTGACACAAACGACATTTCAAAGTCAATCTGCGTAAACTCCGGCTGGCGGTCTGCACGCAGGTCTTCATCGCGGAAGCAGCGAGCCACCTGCATATAGCGGTCAAACCCGGAGAGCATCAAAAGCTGTTTATACAGCTGGGGTGACTGCGGCAGTGCAAAAAAACTGCCCGGGAACATGCGGGAGGGCACCAAATAGTCGCGCGCACCCTCCGGCGTGGATTTGATGAGGTTTGGCGTTTCAATTTCTAAAAATCCGTTCTCATCGAAATAATCCCGCGCCACCTTTACAATGCGGTGCCTGCCCATGATTTTTTTCTGCATATCCGGGCGGCGCAAATCCAAGTAGCGATATTTTAAGCGGAGTTCCTCTTTTACGTCCGTCTTGTTCTCAATGGCAAACGGCGGCGTTTCACTTTTGGCCAGCACCCGAAGTTCCTTAACGTCAATTTCAATATCGCCGGTTGGTAAATCGGGATTTTTAGAGGACCGTTCCCGCACCGTACCGCGTGCCGCCAAAACAAATTCCGCACGTGCGGCAAACGCCTTTTGAAATACCTCGCGGTCTGTCTGATCCCCGAACGCCAACTGCACAATACCCGTACGGTCGCGCAGGTCAATGAAAATCAGCTGCCCCAAGTTGCGCTGACGCTGCACCCATCCGCAGACGGTTACCTCCCTGCCGCAGTCTTTTGCGCGCAGTTCTCCGCAATAATCAGTCCGCTTTAAACCAGTCATTGATTCCGGCATATTCATTTCCCCATTCTGTTTCTAAAATTCAAGATTAGTGCTTTATTATTTTCATCTTACAGTCTCGGAACAATATCCTGAAAGACGGCGCGTACAAGGGAATAGGGTCTCTGTTCCTCATGCGCAGTCATCGTTACCACCGCTTCCTGTTCCGGCAGCAGGATGCAAAACTGACCGTATTTGCCATCCGCGCGGTAAGAGCCCGGCACAGTGCATTTCCATACCTGATACCCATACCCCGAAAGACATTCCGGTTCTTCGCATCCTTCCCATCCGCTTGGGACGGTATCCTCAGACATTTGTTTTAGATATTCCGCGCTCACCAATTGTTTTCCGCCCCAAACTCCGTTATGGAGCAGCAGACGGCCCAAACGGCTGAATTCATCCAGCGTTAAGAAAAACTGGGTAGCACAGAGTGTGTGGCCTGCAGGATCGGTATGCCACTGCGGGTTTTCAATACCCAGCGGGGTAAACAGGCGCGGCACTAAAAAATCACGCACATTTTTTCCGGTGACTTTCTCCACCGTGCGGCCCAGCATATAACAACATGCGTTGGAATAGAAAAACTGTGTTCCCGGCTGCTTTTCCACCGGTACACGGAAGAAAAGTTCCGCCCAGTCTTTCTCATTTTTCTGCTTGTCCAGATCCCCAAAACAGAAATGCAGCTTACCGGAACTCATGTGCAGCAAATCCCGCAGAGTAATTTTTTCACTGCCCGGCGCTGCAACTGCTCGGTACTCCGGGAAAAAATCCAGCACATGGTCCGAGAGGTCAAATCTCCCATCTTCCACGCACATGCCAACGGCCAGGGCTGTAAATGTTTTAGAGGCGGAATACAGATTCACCGGGTCATTTGACCGCCAAAAATGCGTAACAAAATCGCCGTTTTTACGTTCCACACGGATTCCGTACATGCCGAGATTTTGCTCCGCCGCAGTCAAACGGAACCCGTCCAATATCGATTCCTTCATGAGATATACCCCTCTTTGCTAAAAGGAAATTCCTTTCTCATCCTGTGCCTGCACACTGATGGCGGCAAACTGTCCTTTCAGGTCATTTTTCAGATTAACCTGTGTCTTTTCGCCCGTTTTCATGTTCTTGATAACGCCCATACCCTTTTCCAATTCGTCATCGCCCAAGACCAGCGTAAACTGCGCGCCGATCTTGTTCGCGTATTTCATTTGGGCATTCAGGCTGCGCCCAACCTCGTCACATGCGGCGGCAATGGAACATTCCCGCATTTCCTGTGCCAGCCGAAATGCTTCCCTCTGCGCCGCCTCGCCAATGGACGCAATATACAGTTCGCAGGGGTGCGGCAGAGGAAATTCGACTTTTTGCGCCTCCATAATCATCAGCAGGCGCTCAATGCCAAGGGCAAAACCAAGCGCGGGAGTGGGCCTGCCGCCCATTTCTTCCACAAGGCCATCGTAGCGTCCGCCGCCGCAGACCGTACTCTGCGCGCCAAGATCGGTGGAAACGAACTCAAACACGGTGCGGGTGTAATAATCCAGCCCGCGCACAATGGATGGGTCAACCTCATAGGGAAGCTGAATGGAATCAAGCGCCGCCTTTACCTGTTCGAAATGCGTTTTGCAATCATCACACAGGTAATCAAGAATACGCGGAGCGTCCTTCGCCACTTCGGCACAGCCGGCCTGCTTGCAGTCCAAAATCCGCATCGGGTTTCGGTCAAGGCGGGAACGGCAGGTTTCGCAAAGCTGTTCCTTTTTTTCGGTAAAATATGCCTTCAGCGCCTTTGTATATTCAGCACGGCAGGTTGGACAGCCGATGGAGTTGATTTTAAGCTTCAGATTCTTCACACACAGACGGCTGAACAAGCTGTGCGCAAACGCGATAAGCCCGGCGTCTGCCAATGGGAGTGCAGAACCGAATACTTCCACGCCGAACTGATGGAATTCGCGCAGACGTCCCGCCTGAGCTTTTTCATAGCGGTAGCAGGGTGTTATATAATAAAATTTTTGCGGCATCGGATTGTTGTAGAGTCCATGCTCCAAAAACGACCGCACAACACCGGCCGTTCCCTCCGGTTTGAGTGTGATGGAACGACCGCCCTTATCCTCAAACGTATACATTTCCTTCTGCACCACATCTGTGGTTTCCCCAACGGAACGCTGAAACAGGCGGGTATCTTCAAACACAGGCGTGCGAATTTCAGAAAATCCGTTCACAGCCGCCTCATCCCGCATAACTTGTTCCACTGCCTGCCAGCGTTCACTCATTCCGGGCAGGATATCTTGGGTTCCTCTCTGTGCTTTGATCAGTTCCATAGACGACTCCTTTTATATTTTTATATCTTAATTTTTTATCACTTCACTCCGGCACGGCACCTGCATAATAACAAAAAATCCCCGTCCCAATGGAAAGGGACGAGGGAGTTTCCTCTCGTGGTGCCACCCTTTTTCAGGAGCCACGGTTGGCTCCCCTCTTTGCTGCCCCCCTTTGGGGCAAAACACAGCTCCCGAGTGTCTTCCCCGAAGTTCCTTTGCCGCAGATTTGCTCTCAGTCACGGCAAACCCTCCCTGTGCGGGAACCCCGGGTACTCCTCTCGTTCACAGCCGATATCTTTATTCTTTCGGGTTCAGGATGTTGCGCCAATCCAAATCGCCGCGCTCTAACCCATGAATTAACACTTCCGCAGTTGCGATATTCGTCGCAACCGGAATATTGTGCATATCACACAGGCGAAGCAGATTCATATCATTCGGTTCGTGGGGCTTTGGTGTCAATGGGTCACGGAAAAACAGGAGAAGGTCCACTTCATTGCAGGCGATTCTAGCCGCAATCTGTTGATCTCCGCCCTGTGAACCACCTAAAAAGCGTTGGATCTTAAGGCCGGTTGCCTCCGAAACCAGCTTGCCCGTGGTTCCCGTAGCGCAGAGCGAATGTCTGCTGAGTACACCGCAATACGCAATGCAGAACTGTACCATCAGTTCTTTTTTCGCGTCATGGGCAATTAAAGCAATATTCATATCGAGCCTCCAAAATCAACATTAAAATCGATCGACCGCCGGCAACGGTACCCGCTCGCCTTCCAATCTTGCGGCAAGGCGACCCATCGCCAATGCTCCTGGTGAAGTTGGCGGCGCTGACTGCGCCTGTAAAGTCGATGTCGCCAGAATAGGATCTTCCGGAATGACAGCAATCAGACGTATGCCTGCTGCATTGATAACGGAATCCAAATCTCGATAGCATTTTTGTGCGCGGAATCGAGCGCTTGAAAAACGATTAATCACAAGCCTCTGCTGCTTAACCCCGGCCTCCTGAAGGCTCTGGCGGGTCCGTGCAGCAGCCCTTAAACAAACAGGGTCCGGTGTTGCCACAACCAGCGCACGCCGGGCGGCGGCTGCCGCACTTAAAAAGCCTTGTCCAATCCCCGCCGGGCTGTCTATTAGCACATGATCATAATAGCGCGACAAAACTGTCACTAACTGCCGCATAACTTCCGGACTGACAACATCCTCTTCCGTTGACGGTGCGGAAAGCAGAAATAAATTTGGTTCATATGCGCTTTGGTAAACCGCTTTCTGCGGTTCCACCGCGCCGGATACCACATCGGCGATATCAAACACGCGGTGATCCAACACGCCTAACATATGGTCTAAGCTGCCCAAGCCTGCATCGCAGTCAATGAGCAATACGCGCTTGCCGCGCGCCGCGAGAGCCTCTCCCAAGGATGCTGTAACCGTTGATTTCCCGACTCCGCCTTTTCCTGATGTGATTACTGTTACCGAATCCATAGCTGGTACCTCATTATTTTCATATTACCACAACAAATGATAGGAGTAAAGCATTTTGCCTTTGTGTCTCCTGAATATTTTACGTCTGCCGCTGCATTTACCCCTGCGGCGCTTCCGATGAAGAAGTGCCGGAGGAAGTATTCTGCAAAGCCTGATCGGCAGCCGACGGCATAACCAAATTTCCGTTTTCATCCACGGTTTTGCCGTAAAAATAGGCGTCAAGAATATCTTTTGCCACAGTCATGGAATATTTTCCGTACGCCCCGTGCTCCAGCACTACCGCGATTGCAATTTCCGGATCCTCATACGGGGCAAACGCGATAAATGTCACATTGTCCGAATGAGGGGTCAGCACCGCGGTGCCGGTCTTTGCCGCAATTGGAATCGGATAATTCCGAAATATAGAAGACGCGGTGCCGTCCGTGGCCACACTGCGCATAGCCTTTTTTACATAATCAAAATATTCTTGGTCAATGCCCACATTCTCCACTACTTCCGGCTGTGTCTGTGAAATAATCTGATCCCTTGCGTAATTCGTTATTTTGTCCACAATATGAGATCTTAACCGCGTACCGTTATTGGCAATTGTTGCAGCATAGGTGGCAAGCTGCAGAGGAGTAAACTGATTATCACTCTGTCCCACCGCAGCCTCCACAGTATCCGCATCCCACCAAGATCCGCCGGATGCTTGGCGTTCTGCCGGGCCTGCCAAAACGCCGGCGCTTTCGCTCAGCTCAATTCCCGTTTTCACGCCAAGACCAAAGCGGGGCGCGTAAAGGTTCAGCGTGCTGATTCCGGTGCGGTATCCAACCTCATAGAAAAAGGAGTTGCTGGATTTTTGAATGGCAAAATCCGCGGTAATCATGCCGTAGTTGCCGATACTTCTCAGCGGCAGGCCCACATCCAAAAACCGGGTATACAGGCTGTTGCCAAGAATGCGGGTGGAGGTGGTAATCACATTTTCCTGCAGCGCAACCAATGCCACATACGGCTTAACTACCGAACCCGGTGTAAAGATTCCGTTAAACGCCCGATTAAACAGCGGCAGGGTTTCGTCCTGAAGAAGCTGATTATAATAGTCTGTATCATTCAGATACTCATTTTCATCATAAGTGGGATAGGTTGACGCGGCAAGAACCGCAAAATCTTTTACCCGAATGACTACCGCGCCGCCTGCTACGCAGTCTTCGCCGTGTCCGCTGGAAGAACCCTTGTAATTTTGGGCACACAGCTTTTCCCCGTTTTCGCGCGCCGCCTGAACATTTTGTGCAAGAGACGTGTTCAGAACTTTCTGCAGGCGGCTGTCAATAGTAAGATAAACGGTGTTGCCCGGCTGCGGGGGAGTAGTCACCGTTTCGGAAGCGACATTTCCCTGCCCGGTAAGTTCGATGACTTTTTCTCCCGTTTTGCCCCGCAGTGTGCTTTCAAACGCTTGCTCAATCCCGCTCTTTCCAATACGGTCGTTATAAGCGTATCCTTCATCTTTCAGCGTTTCCCATTCGTCCGCTGAAATGGCGCCAAGCGTACCGAGTATATGCGGCATCAAGGTGCCGTCCGGATATTCGCGCTCCGTAGTCAGCTGAATCCGCACACCCGGCAAGCGCATGGAATTCTCGCTTAGAATCTGCACCGTCTCTTTGCTGACTTCTCGAGCAAACGTGTAGGGGTTTGAAACAGAAAAGCCGGATTTTGTCATATTATAGCGCACAGAAACAATATCGCGCGTATCCTGTTTGGAATATCCGTCGCAGTCGTACCAGTCAATCAGATGCTGCATACACTGCTCAGCCGTCGCGTAAGACTCCACATTGAGAAAGTCTTTCGATTTTAAGGTTTGAATCTCTTTTTCCTTGCCGGAAACAAACTCATATTCTCCATTGGAATTTATGGTAATCGGAAGCTCGTCCTCCCATTGTTCGCCCCTTTTATCCAGCAGATGAATCAGTGTTAGGATGGTCTGGTTCTCCGTATCACTCGTCAAATATGCCTTATCAAACACAATGGAATATCCGGTGCGGTTTACTGCCAGACCATTCCCGGAGGAATCCAAAATCTCGCCGCGGGAGGTCTCCATCTGCACCTTATACAGGCTGGAGTTGTCCGCCTGTTCCAAAAAGGACGCGCCATTGATGATTTGCCAGTCAAACAGACGCAGCGCATAAATCAGAAAGACGGCGAGCACAAGCAAACCGGCAAACACACGGCGTCCGCGGCCATTCGTTGTTTCTTCTTCCACCGTCATTCCTCCTTTGAACGAATCTGCAAGGCAAGTGCACGGTTAAAATAATACGCCAGCGGCATAACCGCCATCGTGTAGCAAAAAAGAGGCAGGTAATGTGCCCAAAGCGCATAACCTACATGTTCATAGCCTCTTAGAACAACAAAGAACACCCATTGCAGCGAAAAAGTCACAAAGGAAGCAGCGACCGTGAGAAGCAACGCTGAAATAAAATTTGTTTGAAACAAATTGGCCGCGATGAGGGAAATCACGTAGCATCCCACAGCTAAAAGCAGCCCGTGGAATCCAAGCACATTGCCAATTCCAAAATCGATCAGCAATCCGCCCGCAAGGCCGAACGCCATGGCCGCCGTCTCTCCCTCAAACATGGCAATGGAAATCGCCGCGGGAAGAACCAGCACCGGCCGCGCCGCATATATTTCCGGAATCAGACCGGGCGTCTCCTGCAGCACAAACAGCACCAACAACTCTATGGAATAGGCAAAGAATCGGATTGTCTTCATCCTGCTTTTGTCGCTCATATCAATTTTCCCCCTGCGCAGATGAGGAGGACGGTTGTGCAGGTTCATCCAAAGCTTCCCCTTGGCCGAGGAAAGAAGTGATAACCATCACGTCCCGCACGGTCTTCACATCCACATACGGCGCAACCTCAGCGTAAAGAGAAACATCGTACGGGTCATTCTTTACGCTTTTTACAACCCCGATTGCAAGGTCTTTTGGATAAATGCCGCCAATTCCGTTTGTTACAACAATATCCCCCGGCTGAACTGTTGTGTCCGCCGTCAGATATCCAAGCTTTACAAGCCCTTGATCCGCAAGCTTAATATCTGTACTGACTACACCGCTTTCTCGGTTGACTTTGTCCATTGCGCTGATTTTTGTATCCGGAGAAAGGATTGTTGTCACCCTGCTGTAATTTGCACTGACAGAGGACACCCATCCGGCAACACCGCTTTCCGTGATGACAGGGTCATAGACGGAAATGCCTGCCAAACTGCCCTGATCGATGGTAAACTGATAAAACCGGTTGGATGGGTCGCGTGCAATCACCGCGGCAGAAACCGGCTTAAAGTCTTGGTTTTCATTTTTCAGCTCCAAAAACTTGCGCAGCTGAGCATTTTCCTGCTGATAGGTATAATATTTAATCAGCTTTCTGGTCAGTTCGTCCACTTGCTGTTTTAAACGGGCATTTTCCTCCGCAAGTTCTTCCTTAGACTGTGTAATGGACCGTGCTGTAACCGCCGCGTTGTTTGTAATCAAAGTGGTAATGCGTTCCATTGGCGTAGAAAGAAATCCCAAGCCGTCCGTTATAAATGAGCCGCCCGACCCGGCCGTCGTCAGCATCAGGCCAAACAGGACAAAAATAGTGATAATCAGTATTCTGAACCCGTTGGAATGGAAAACATCCTTCATGCGGTGCGGCCCCCTTTTCTTGTTTCCGTTTTTTGGCGCAAGATATTCATTCTACCCGTCCAATGATTGTTTATTATATCACGCTTTCTTTCGTGAAACAAGGTTCCAAAGCAGTTTCCATCTTTCATGATTGGCGTCAAAAAAGCGGATAAATCAATCGGTTTTTCAAAGCTTCCGCCATGGGCAAAAACATAAACGGTTACGCTTTCGGCACACCGGGCAGCGAACAAAACCGAACCTATAATAAAGACTCTTCCTGCACCTTTTTTATGTGCCTGAAGAGCCGTTTATCCGTTTTTCAGCCAAGCTCAGGGTCGTAATGCGCCCGTTCACCGCCAATATATTTCGGCCTTGTGCGCGCACAAACCAAATTGGCCTCACCGATTTTTTTAACATCCAGCCGAACCGGAACTGCCACCGGCCGCAAGTGCATACCAATCAGTGTGTCACCAATATCCATACCTGCATGCGCCTGAACGGATTCCACCGCCACCGGATGCTCAAACGCACGGTAGGCTGCCGTAGCAAACGAACCTCCTGCTTTCGGCTGCGGCACTGCGTTGACAATGGGCAAACGGTATTTCTCCGCCGCGGCTTCTTCCAAAATAATCGCGCGGTTTAAATGCTCACAGCACTGCGCTGCCAAATAAATGCCTTTCTCTTTTAAAACGGGATAGATTGCGCCGAACACCGCATTAGCCGTTTCTTCACTGGAGGCGGAACCGATTTTCTTCCCGCAGATTTCACTGGAAGAACAGCCAACCACCATAATATCACCCGATTTCAAACGGGCGACGTCCAGCAGATGTGTCACGGCCATGCGGGCCTGTTCCTCTATTTCGTTCAGCATTGCAAAACCCCCATTCTTAAGTCCGGATTCCTCTGTTATTATGATAGATTAATAGTTATTATACCCCCGATTCCATAAAATGCAAACCGAGGACAATCGGCATATTGATTAATGCCGCGGATGTGCACGCACTTTGATGATCGCCTGAATGATTGCCGTTACAACCTGCGCATTAGTCTGTGCATCAACATCGGGAGGCTGCTGCCCTTGGGAAAGGACCATATATTTTGGCGGCAGCTTGTTTAACGCCAGCGCAACGATATCTTTCTTACACCGGTCGCACCGGCAGCACTGAAAACGCGACAAAGCCGATTCCAGCTTGGAAAGGACAATCTCCTCCATTACATTGATAACCTCAGTGCGGCGGCTGTCCAGTGCGGGTACATTGACCTTGTGCGGCTCCCGTGGCAAATGCGCAGCAGGTGCGGCAGGGGACGCCTCAGGGGACATGACGCCGGAAGTCTGAACCGACGATACGGGTTTCTCCTCTTCCGATTGCGCTTCCTGAACGGCAGCACGCCGCTTTGCATAGGAGGGCATCAGCTTTTTATACATCAGTTCCTTGTCAATCTCTTTTTTTGACCTTGACATACGCCGTCACACCCCTTTTTCAAGCAGTTCATCGATAAATTTTCCGTAATCCTGCGCAATATGGCTGCGGGAGTCGTACTCAAACACATTTTTCTGCAGCGATTGTGCTTCACTGGCGGAAACGCTGCTGCGGATGTAGCTGTCGAACAAAGGAATCTGGAAATCTTCCGCAATCAGTTCCGCTGTACCGCGGACTTCGCGGCTCAGGCGGGTGCGGGGCGTAAACCGGGTCAGGAGGATTCCCAAAATGGATAGATTCGGGTTGCAGTACTTTTTCACGCGCTCCACGGTTTCATAAAGCTGTGCAATTCCTTGAAGGCTGAAAATATCCGAAAGCATGGGAACAATAATTCCATCCGATGCAGTAAATGCATTAATGGTTAAAATTCCGAGCGCCGGGGGCGTGTCCAAAATGATAAAGTCGTAAAAATTCAGCACCGGATGAAGGGCTTCTTTCAGCAGAAATTCTCTTCCCATATTTGTAAATTCCAGATCTATTCCGCTTAACAGGATACTGGAAATGATGATATCCATACTGTTCGTTTTCTGTATGGCGTATTGGGTTTTAACCTCACCTTTAAGCACTTGGTAAATGGAGGCGCTGGTTTCCGTATCCGCGCCGATACTAAATCCCAAATTGCCCTGCGGGTCAAGGTCAATGGCCAAAACACGGTATCCTCGTTTTTTCAAGCCGGCAGCTACGGCGCAGGCCGTCGTTGTTTTCCCCACGCCCCCCTTTTGGTTGGAAATTGAAATCACCTTGGCCATTCTATTTCCCCTTTCCCGTAATTCGACAAAATTTCATTAAATTCATTATATATTTTTGAGACGTCTTTTACAAGTTTTCCTGCCGTTTGCAAGCTAAGAGTTTTGGTATTTCTGATATGTAAAAAGCCCCGCACTTTGGCGGGGCCGCAGAATTTTGTAATTTACATATTCAGGGAAAGCTCAAAGTTCTTCCGCATAGTCTCACAGGAATCTGCAAATTTCTTTAGCTCCTCGGGCGTCATGTCAATTTCAACGATACGCTCAACGCCGTCTGCGCCCAGCACTGCCGGAACGCTTGCATAAACATCCTTCTGCCCGTACTGTCCCTCAAGCAGGCAGGAAACCGGCAGAATTTTCTGTTCATTGTGGAAAATAGTCTTGACAATTTCGGTCAGTGCCGTTCCAATACCGAACTCTGTCGAGCCTTTGCCGTAAAGGATAACCCAACCTCCTTTTCTGGCCTCCTCTGCAATCTCTGTCAAGTTGAGTTTCCCGTATGTTTCCGGATATTTTTTCATCAATTCAAGCAGCGGTACCCCCGCAATGGAAGCATTGGACCACGGCACCATCTGGGATTCTCCATGCTCGCCCATCACATAGGCATGAATAGACTTCTGGTCAAGTCCGGTGCGTTCCGAAAGCACCCTTCTCAGGCGGGCGGAATCCAGCGTTGTGCTGGTGGAAATCACATGCTTTGCAGGCAGCCCCGTGCGCACCTGCAGGTAATGGGCAATAACATCCGCAGGATTGGAAATGCTGATAAGAATTCCCGAGAAACCGGAATCCTTCATCGGCCCCACAATGGTTTTCATTTCCTTAATGGTTGCGCCAAGCGTGTCCATTCTGGTCTGGTTTTTGTCCGGCAGCGGGCCTGCAGCCATGACGGCGATATCCGCATCCGCCAGCTCATCATACCCGCCTGCTCGCACATTGACATGGTGGGGCAGATAAACAGTCGCATCTGCAAGGTCAATCGCCTGTGAAACAGCTTTGTCGTTATCCTTGTCGATATAGACAAGCTCGTCGCAGACTCCCTGTGTAATCAGACTGAACCCGCAGTGGGAACCCACATGCCCTGCACCGATAATTACAATTTTTCTCGTTTTCATATCCGCAAGCCTCCTTAAATAAAATAATGGCACTTCGAACTTTACAGCGGCAGCATTCCCGTGCGGCCGTTGATTTCACGGTTTAATATGATAAATTGATTATTGTCATTTTAGCACAGGTCCTCCTGTACCTGCAAGATGCTGAGAAAATGTTTATAAGCGGACGGAACAGCACAGCGGAAGCCGAAATCCTCGCGTCCCGCCCAAAAAAAGTTCCCCGCGGCAGAAGGCACTCGCACAAGATAGCCGGTCATATGCCACTCCACATGGGTAAACACATGTTTTGCTCCGGGCACTTTCTTCATCTCTGTTTTCGGAAATCCCCATTCCTGCAGTGTCCGCTGTGCCTGCGCGCGGGAAAGCGTTCCGGGCTCGCTTGGAAATTCCCACATTCCGGCAAGCAGACCTGTTTCCGGGCGCTTTCTCAATGCTGCTTTACCATCACAGAGAATCAGAAAGACCGTCCTCTTTTCAATTTTCCGCGCAGATTTCGGCGAAATGACTGGCAGCGATGCGGCGCGTCCCGTTTTCAGCCCGACGCACAGAGAGGAGAGAGGACATCTGCCGCACAGCGGCGCCCCGTTCGGCAGACAAACCGTCGCACCCAGTTCCATCAGTGCCTGCGTAAACTCTGCGCTTTTGCCAACGGGGTAGATTTTCCTCAGTTTTTGTGCCGCCATGCGTTTTGCCGCCGGGTCGCGGATATCTCTGTCATCCGCAGTCAGACGGGCAAGTACCCGCAGCACATTGCCGTCCACAGCCGGTTCCGGCTTGCCATATGCGATGGAAGAAATCGCACCGGCGGTGTACGCACCGATTCCCGGCAGTTTGGAAAGTTCCTTTACATCCTTCGGCAATACTCCTCCGTACCGCTCCAGAACAATGCGCGCCGCTTTTTGCAAGTTGCGCACTCGGTTGTAATATCCCAATCCTTCCCAGAGTTTTAACAGCCTATCCTCCGGCACATTTGCCAGCGCTGCGATATCCGGCAGTTCCCGAACAAAACGCTCAAAATAGGGCTTGACCGCTTCCACACGCGTCTGCTGGAGCATGATTTCCGACACCCACACGCGATAGGGCGTTGGGTCGTCACGCCAAGGAAGTTTTCTTGCATTTTTATCGTACCATTCAAGTAAAGGCTCCACAATTTCAGACAATTCCATGTTAAGTCCCCTTAGAAAAGGATTTTTGTTCATCATACCACAATTGACACAACATCGACACCGGCAATGTTTTCGGCTGCGGGAAAATCATAGAAAAACAATCGGGGGATATGCCGCAATCCGCTCGGCTCTTCCCCCGATTGATATTTCAATATTTCTATGTCCACATCTTTTCAGCCGTTTATCATTTCTAAAATATCTTCCTTACTCTTTAGCCCAACCGACCGAGCCGCAACCTTTTTGTTTTTGAGCAGAACCAGCGTCGGGATACTCATGATGCCGAACTGACTTGCCAGTTCCGGCTCGCTGTCAATATCGACCTTGCCCACTTGAACCTTGGAAGCGGCTTCTTTCGCAACTTCATCGACAATCGGTGAGGCCATGCGGCAGGGACCGCACCAAGGTGCCCAAAAATCAATGAGCAGCGGTTTCTCGGAATTTAAAAACTGATGGATATTCTTGCTTGTAATTGTTATCGGTGACATTGTCGTCTCCCCTTTTCTGCTTTTTTATTTCGTTTCTGCTGTATTGTATGAAAGGGAGGAAAAATGTTCCGTAACAATGTCACGCAGCGGAAAAATCAGCCTTTTTTGCGCAGGCGGAATTCTTTGATGATATCGGTACCTGCCAGTGCACCGTCATAAACCGCTTTCGAAATCTGAAGCAAACCACCTGTGCAGTCGCCTGCCGCATACAGTCCCGGTACATTTGTACGGCGTTTTTCATCCACCACAACCGAAACGCCGTTTACCTGCGCACCGACCTTCCTTGCAAGGTCCGCACTTCCGGCAACACCGACCGCAACAAAGAGTCCCGCTGTTTCAAGCTCAGTACCATCCTCAAATTTCACGCTGCCGAGTGTTTCCTCACCGGTCAACGAGGCAATTTTTTTGGTGTTTACGGTCATCTCCGACGGAAACTGCGCCTGCGGCTCCTGCCCGTTTGTCAATACTGTAACAGAAGAAGCAAGCGGGAGCAGTTCGCGCGCTTCATGCAGAGCGTAATCGCCCGCACCTAGGACAGCCACCGGTTTTTTTCGGTAGAAAAATCCGTCGCACACGGCGCAGTAGCTGACTCCCTTGCCCTCAAATTCCGCAAGGCCGGGGATTTTCGGCGCCTTGCGGGAAGCTCCCGTGGCCATCACGGCAAATGGTGCGCGGTATGAGCCCTGTTTTGTGTCAACCAAAAATTCCCCGTCATAGGAAAGGCCGACCACTTCTTCCCGCACTACCTGAACACCAAGGCGTTTGGCCTGTGCAATGCCGTTATCCAAAAGCTGCCGCCCGGAAATCGGTTCGGCAAAACCGTAATAATTTTCTATTTTATCCGTTTTTTCTAGCGCCCCCGCACCGGAAGTGAGAATCAGGGTATCAAGTCCCGCACGGGCCGTATACAGCGCTGCGGAAACCCCCGCGGGGCCTCCCCCCATGATGATAACGTCAGGCATAAAAGTTCCTCCGTTCATTTTCTTCGGCTGTTTTTGATCATAATCATTTCTTTTTCTTCTTTCCGTGACGTCGTCACAAAGTTAAAAATTTAACTTGTGTGATTTTATCACGGAAACAATCAATCCATAGTTATATTATATATTTATACGTAAAAAATGAAAAGACAGGAGGAAAACAATTATGGAATATCTGATTACTTTTCTTGAAGGAATCATCACCTTCATTTCCCCCTGCCTGCTGCCGATGCTGCCCGCTTATGCCTCATTCTTCGCCGGGCAGGAATCTTCCGGCGGCAAACGCGGCGCACTGAAAAACGCGCTTGGATTCGTGGCCGGATTCACCGCTGTTTTTCTGCTGCTTGGCGCGTTCGCCGGTACACTCGGTGCGGCAGTGCGGCAGCATTCCCGCATAGCCGGTCTGATAGCAGGTGCCGTCATGATTTTGTTTGGACTGCATTTTGCCGGCGTGCTGCGCTTTGGATTTTTAGACAAAAGCCGCGTTTTCGGATACCGACCGCAGCGGCTCGGCTTTTTCCGCTGTGCGGCGTTCGGTGCGGCATTTTCCATCGGATGGACACCGTGCGTCGGGGCGTTTCTTGGTTCCGCACTGATGCTTGCCGCGGCGGGCGGTGAAAGCGTAAAAGGAATCCTCATGCTGCTTGCATACTCCGCAGGTCTGGGAATTCCGTTTGTTGTGTCCGCGCTGCTGATTGACAGTTTGAAAACTTCGTTTGACTGGATTAAACGTCATTACCAAGCTGTAACAACGGCCTCCGGAATTCTGCTCATTGTTGTCGGAATTCTAACAGCGGCCGGACTTTTGGTCTCACCGGTTTAAAAATAAGGAGTGAATCAAAATGAATAAAAGCATAAAAACAGCTATCCTTGCTGCGGCCTTTGCCGTGATATTGGGCGCGGCTTATTTCGGTTACTCTTCCCTTTCCTCCCGCTTCCGTCCGGAAACCGGACTTTCATCTGCGGCAGAACAGCCGTCATCGGGCAGTACTCCCTCGAACGCTGAATCGCAGTCTGCTTCTTCACGCATAGCAGCGCCTGATTTTACCGTATACGATACAGACGGAAATGCTGTAAAATTGTCCGATTTTAAAGGCAAGCCGGTTGTTCTCAACTTCTGGGCAAGCTGGTGCCACTGGTGCAAGCAGGAAATGCCTGAATTCAATCGAGTATACAACGAAAAGAAAGACGAGATTCAGTTCCTATTTGTCAACTGGACCGACGGGCGAGAAGAAACTCAGGAAAAGGGCGAAGCATTTCTCAAAGAAAACGGCTATACGTTTCCCGCTTATTATGACCTAAATCAGGAAGCGGTATCCGCGTACGGGCTGACGGGCATTCCTGCCACGGTCTTTATCTATCCGGACGGGACAATTGCCGGCGGTTCCGCGGGTGCTATTGACGGCGATACGCTGGAACAAGGGATAGAACTCATTACACAACAGTAAACGAATCGAAAGGCGGCTATCAATATGAAGGTACTAATTGTCGGAGGCGTCGCAGGAGGCGCAAGTGCAGCCTGCAGACTTCGCAGACTCGATGAAAACGCACAAATTATTTTGTTTGAAAAAGGGGAGTATATTTCTTACGCAAACTGCGGACTTCCCTATTATATCGGCAGGACGATTAAAGACAAGGAGCGATTACTCGTCACACAGCCCGAGACCCTGCGCAATCGTTTTAACATTGATGTGCGCACCCAAAACGAGGTTGTTGCCATCAACCGTGAAAAGAAAACCGTCACGGTGTTAAATCATTCGGACGGTTCCCGATATGAGGAACGCTATGATAAACTGATTCTTTCCCCAGGCGCAAATCCGAAACGCCCCAATCTTCCCGGCATTGACCTTCCCGGCATCTTTACCCTGCGCACGGTTCCAGACACATTCCGCATCGACCACTATATCACCGAGCATAACGCAAAGAGCGCCGTTGTTGTCGGGGCGGGATTTATCGGCGTGGAAATGGCGGAAAATCTAAAAGAACGCGGTCTTGATGTCACCATTGTTGAGTTCCTGCCGCAGGCGGTTTCCAATCTTGACCCCGAAATGGCAGCGATTCTGCATCGTCATCTGCGGGAAAACGGCATCACCCTGCGGTTTGGTACCGGCGTGGAAGGCTTTGAGCAAAAAGAACATCTCATGGTGAAACTTTCCGACAAAACAGAACTGCCCGCCGACCTAGTCATTTTAAGCATCGGCGTTGCTCCGGACAGCTCCCTTGCCAAAGCGGCCGAACTGCCGCTCGGTATTCGGGGAAGCATCAAGGTTGACAGCACCTGCCGCACCGGCGACCCGGACATCTACGCGGTCGGCGACGCAATCGGCGTGAAACATTTGATCACCGGTGAGGAAACACTTTTAGCGCTCGCCGGTCCCGCAAACCGACAGGGCCGCGCGGCGGCTGAAAATATTTTGGGCAAACGCGTCGTTGAAGATGAGGGCGTCCTCGGCAGCGCAATTTTAAAAGTCTTTGACCTAACAGCAGCTTCCACGGGGCTAAATGAAAAGCAGTTAAAAGAAAGGAAACTGCCATACTTAAAAACCTACGTACATCCGAGCGACCACGCTTCTTATTACCCGAACGCCACCCAACTGAGCATGAAACTTCTGTTTTCGCCGGAGGGCAAAATCTATGGAGCACAGGCGGTCGGCGCTGCGGGTGTCGACAAGCGCATTGATGTCATCGCGACGGCCATCCGACTCGGCGGTACGGTCTACGATTTAGAAAAATTGGAGCTTTGTTACGCACCGCCCTATTCCTCCGCCAAGGACCCTGTGAATATGCTCGGCTTTACCGCCGCAAATATTCTGCGCGGGGAGGTAAAAGTCTTTTACGCCGAAGATGTTGACCAACTTGACCGCAGCAAGGTCACCCTGCTGGATGTTCGAACACCGGAAGAAACGGCGGTCGGCATGATAGACGGTGCAATTAACATTCCGATTGATAATCTTCGCGCGCGGCTTTCGGAACTGCCGAAAGACAAACCGGTCTACGCTTACTGCTCGGTTGGTCTGCGCGGATACGTTGCGTGCCGAATGTTAACCCAGCACGGTTATGACTCCTACAATTTAAGCGGCGGCATAAAAACTTGGCGGGATATCCACGACAAACCAAATACCCCGTCACCGACCGACTGCGTAGGTCTGAAACCTGAAACTTCAACGGCAGCACCTGCCGCACCGACTCCTTCCGCCGGTGAAAAAGTCATTGAGGTGGATGCCTGCGGTCTGCAGTGTCCCGGCCCGATTATGAAAACAGCGCAGGCAATCAATACCGCTGCAGATGGTGAAATCCTCTGCATCCGCGCCACCGACCCCGGCTTTGTTTCGGATATCAAAGTCTGGTGCGAACGCACCGGAAACCGCCTGATTAGTTCGGAGCGCAAGGGTCTCTCCTATGAAGTCCGCGTGCAAAAGGGTACACCGGCGCCCGTATCGCCCACCGCTGCGGCTGCGGGCGGCAACGATAAAAGCATCATCGTATTCAGCGGCGACTTAGACCGCGCCATTGCCTCGCTCATCATTGCAAACGGCGCGGCTGCCATGGGTCGAAAGGTAACCATGTTCTTCACGTTCTGGGGGCTTAACATTCTGCGCAAAAACAACCGCGTCAGCGTCAAAAAGAATTTTATTGAAAAGATGTTCGGCATTATGATGCCGCGCGGCACAAAAAAACTGGGGCTTTCCCGCATGAACATGCTCGGCATGGGCCCAAAGATGATTCGGGGCATCATGAAAAAGAAAAATGTATCCTCTCTGGAAGAATTGCTCCAGTCCGCAATTGATTCCGGTGTGAGAATTGTCGCTTGCCAGATGTCCATGGACATTATGGGAATTCGAAAAGAAGAACTGATTGACGGAGCGGAAGTCGCCGGAGTTGCCACATTTTTAGGCGCGGCGGAACAGTCCGATACAAACCTGTTCATCTAAATGGAGCATACACTGTAAACCACAGCGCCCGCTTTCCTGCTGTACACGCAGATGGGGAAGCGGGCTTTTCGCGTATTTTCTATCTCTTAAGGTAATTGTAATTTTTTCGCGAACGGGATATACTTACTTTATGTAAACAACATCTAACAAATATAAATATAAAGCACAATAGAATCATACTATTTTATTGTGAGGAGTGAGAAAATGGAAGGTTTGTATCCTATGCGGCTAAGTGCCGTATGCAAAGATTATCTTTGGGGCGGAACCCGCCTGCGGACTGAATTTCACCAAAAAAGCAGTGCGGAAAAAGTCGCGGAAAGCTGGGTTCTCTCCTGCCACCCGGACGGGCCGGCAGTTATTGCAAACGGAGAATATGCCGGGATCACCCTAGATGAATACATTAAACGGGCAGGCCGCAAAGTTCTTGGGACAAACTGCGAGAAATTTCAGGACTTCCCGGTGCTGGTAAAATTAATTGACGCGAAAGATAATCTATCCATACAGGTACACCCCGACAACGACTATGCCCGCACTCACGGCGGCGGGTTTGGAAAAACCGAAATGTGGTATATTGTGGACTGTGAAAAAGGTGCATACCTCTACTATGGCTTTGACCACGAAATATCAAAAGAAGAATTTCGGGAGCGGATTAAAAACAACACTCTGACCGAAGTTCTGAATAAAGTGATGGTACATCCGGGGGATGTTCTGTTTATTGAATCCGGCACCCTGCATGCCATCGGCGCAGGAATTCTGATTGCTGAAATTCAGCAGAACTCCAACATCACCTACCGCATTTATGATTACGGCCGCGTGGGAGCGGACGGAAAACCGCGGGAACTGCACATTCCGCAGGCGCTGGATGTTACAAATCGCTGCCGTCCCAGCCGGCCCGTTGGCCCGCAGGGAGAAGAAATCCGGGAAACAGGCTGCACAAAAACTCTGCTTGCTTCCTGTGACTACTTTACCGTCAACCGCATGAAGATTACAGAGACCAAACTTTGCGCAACCGAAAAGAGTTTCCAATCCATTTTATGTCTGGATGGAGATGCTCTGATTCTGGACCATGGACGTGCACTGCTGCACTTTGAAAAAGGGGACAGCATTTTCCTCCCTGCCGGATTCGGTTGCTATACCGTAAAAGGAGACTGCGAAATTTTGCTGACGGAAGTTTAAATTACCATCCCGCCGTTCACACCGAGCACCTGCCCGGTGATAAATCCCGCCTTTGGCGATGCGAGAAACGACACGGCGGCCGCAATATCTTCCGGAGAACCAATTTGGCACAGCGGCGTTTCCTGCCGCAGCTGCTCCATGGTTTCCTCGGAAAAGCACGCGTTCATTTCCGTTGCAATTACACCGGGTGCAATGCAATTGACCCGAATTCCTGAGGGGCCGACTTCCTTCGCAAGGGCCTTTGTCAGTCCGATGACGGCAGCTTTAGCAGCGGAATAATGCACTTCACAGGAAGCTCCGATCTGCCCCCACATGGAGGAAATATTAATAATGCAGCCGCTCTTTTCGTGTATCATATGCGGCAGAGCAGCGCGGCAACAGAGAAATACGCCGCGCACATCCACACGGAACATATCATCCCAATCGCGGTCCGTCAAATCCGTAAACAGCTTCTGCTGTGCGATTCCCGCGTTGTTAACCAGTAAATCGACTTTTCCTGCTAAGCGAAACATATTCTCTACCTGCGCAGAATCAGAGACATCCGCCTGCGCCAAAACGGCGGAATCCGGGCCATACGCGCGTGTCAGCTTTTCATACAGGCTGCGCGCGCTTTTTTCATTTTTATGGTAATTGAGTACAACTTGGTACCCATCGGCAGCAAGCCGTGCAGCAACAGCTCTCCCGATTCCGCCGGAAGCTCCCGTCACAAGCGCTTTCTTCATAATTCTTACCCCTTTCCACAGTTGAGTTGTTTTAAGTAAAAATGTCACAACAGCCGCAGCGCACGAAAAAACTGCCCTTCCTGCTAGGCAGCAATGAGCTTTATCGCACATAAAAATTTATTGTCACATAAGAACATAGCGCATAAACTAGTAAAAAAGATGTGTTGCGGGCATACCGCCGCATCCGTTTTACAGCAGGAGGGGATTTTTTGGGTTGCAATCAAGGTTTTCCACACCGCGGCGGCCGGAATTCTTCCGGAAACTTCGGCCCGTCTTTTGCGGGGCTCGGCGGCCGATTTTGCCCTTCGGGTCCTCCGGGTCCTCCCGGCCCTCCCGGTGAGAGAGGGCCAATGGGGTTCCAAGGCTTTACCGGCGACCCCGGACCAACAGGACCTACTGGACCTACAGGCGCCACCGGGCCAGTCGGACCAATGGGACCAACCGGCCCTGCCGGTTCTTCCGCCATTATACCATTTTCGTCCGGCACACCTGTCATCTTGACCACCGGGGCATCCGGCACTCCCCGTACTCTGGGGCTGGTGGGCTTTGGGCACAATGCGCTCGGTGTTCTCTCGCCCGGCACACTCAGTCTTCCCGGGCCAATCGCACTAGCATTTCCTCTGCCCCGCGGAGGAATCATCACCTCCGTTGCCGCATGTTTTAGCATAATGTCGGCACAAAATCTGCCGGACACTTCCATCACAGTAACGGCACAATTGTATACCTGTGAGCCTGCAGGCGATTGTTTTGCTCCGCTTGCCGGGACTGCGGTGAATCTTTCTTCCCCAACGGGAAGCATTTCCGCCGGTGACATAATCAGCGGCATTTCGGATGACCTTTCCGTTCCGATTTCTGAACAGACCCGGCTTCTCATGGTCTATTCGGCAACAGCGGCGGGCGTGTCTCCGATTGCCACAATTGCAGGTTACGCAAGCTCCAGTGTTGCCATCTGCTGATTTCCACTGTTCCCCTTTCTTTGCGGTGCTCCGATCCAATTTCCGCTGACCGTCTTTCTTTAAAACAGTCGAATGCGGAAATCGGGAACATGCGTGCATCCATTAAAAAAGCCCGAGGAAACGCTCTCAACGTTTTTTCGGGCTGATTCATTTGATATTTTTATTGGGCCGAATCGGAATATTGAAATCTGATTTTTTTAGGGGGTGGAATTTCTCCTTTAAGCCCAAATTTCTTTTTCAAACGCGCGAATGCAGCCGGCATCATTTGGAGAATTTCACTCGGATCGTCCGGCAAAATCAGAATGGCTCGGTCAATGCTTTCGATGAGATACCCTGTGGTTTCCCTAGCACGCAGACGCAGTACGCCAATCGGCTCCCCGTTCGCGTCAATCGGCACATGCAGCGTGCGGAACATTGGCTCACAGCAAATCGGGCGCCCGCTGGCGGGCGCACTGACGGTGAAAACCACATGGGCGTTTTTTAGCAGTCCCGCCATACTTGGGTTCAGCCGCTTTTCTTGTGTACAGACCCGTACATCCGAAAGCGGCAGATAAAACCATCCCGAAGTTTTGCGAATCATTTTCTCACAGACGGATGTTCGCCTAGAACAGTAAAACAGAAGGCCAGCGTTCATTGTCACTTCCCCCCGCATTCGGCGTCAGTTGCCCTTTTTCTCTAGTGAATAGGCTGCTTGTTCCTCGCCGCCCAATCCCATTAGGCTGCGCCGCAGCATATCGAGCGCATTGGAGGCTGCAAGGCTGCGGAGATATTCGCGCCCGCGGTAGCGCCCCGCCGGTTTCATCACACGGATTTTAACCCCATCGCTGTTGCACAACGCAAGATAGACAAGCCCAACCGGTTTTTCGTCCGTTCCTCCGCCGGGCCCGGCGATGCCCGTAATGCCGATTCCATAATCCGCACCCGATTTTTCACGGATTCCGCGCGCCATGGCTTCCGCTGTCTGTGGGCTAACCGCACCGTACTGCCGCAGGGTCTCTTCCGGAACACCGAGCAGCATGGTTTTAATTTCATTAGCATATGTGACGCACCCCATATGGAATACGTTGGATGCGCCCGGAATGTCTGTGATGCGCTTTGACAAAAGTCCGCCCGTGCAGGATTCCGCCGTAGCAACTGTTTTCCCCTGTGCGGCAAGTTCCCGCACCACAACTTCCTCCAAACTTTCCACATCCACGCCGTAAACAAAACTGCCCAGCCTCTTTTTCAGTTCTTCTACCACAGGCTCGCACATCTTAGCGGCGGCGGTTTCATCGGCAGCCCTTGCAGTTACACGCACAAACATTTCCCCTGCTTTCGCATAGGTGGCCGCCGTTGGATTCGGGCAGGCGCACAGATCCTCAATCTGCTCCGCCACATACCCTTCACCCAGTCCAAACACACGCACAATCCGGGATACAATCGCCGCATCCTTTCCCTGCATCAGGTAGGGCATGGCGTATTTTTTCAGCATTGGTACCAGTTCGAACGGCGGGCCGGGCAGCATGACAACCCTTTTTCCGTCATCCGTTTCAAATCCACAGCCCGGCGCAGTACCGCAGTCGTTTGGAAACACGGTGCATCCTTCAGGCAGCATGGCCTGCTTCTTCTGCGTTTCTCCCAAAACGCGCCCTTTAAAATACTCTTCAATCCTATGAAGACTTTCTTCATGCAGGACAAGTTTCTTGCCCGCAGCGGCCGCGATAGTCTCCTTGGTTAGGTCATCACCCGTAGGGCCCAATCCTCCGGTTGTAATCAGGATGTCACTGCGGGACAGCGCAAGTTCCACTGCAGCTTTCAGGCGCTCCGGGTTATCCCCCACCGTACAGGCATACAGCAGATTAATCCCCGCAGGTGAAAGTTCCTGCGCTACAAGGGCTGTATCCGTGTTCACAGTGTGGCCGAGCAAAAGCTCCGTCCCGACGGAAATGATTTCCGCATTCATGGCTTTGCATCTCCTTTTATCCCACCGGCGTAATCAGCGTTTTCTTCACATTTTGAACGCACTCTTCAACCAGTGCATCACAATTTAACGCTTCCTCCGCCTTTTCCACATATTTTAATACGGGTTTTGTTCTTGGATGCTTCGGCGTAAAGATTGTGCAGCAATCCTCATACGGCTGAATGGAAATCTCATATGTGTCAATTTGATTGGCGCAATCCACGATTTCCCTTTTGTCCATTCCGATGAGCGGGCGGAACACAGGCATATTCGCCACTGCATCGGTACAAACAATCGCCTCCAGCGTCTGGCTTGCAACCTGACCTAAACTCTCCCCGGTAATCAGCGCACCGCACCCTTCGCTTTGTGCAATTTTTTCAGCGCAGCGCATCATCATGCGGCGCATGATAATCGTAAACAGTTCTTCGGGGCAATTTGCCATAATCTGTTCCTGCACTTTGGCAAACGGCACAGTGAACATCATCATACGTCCGGCATAGGCGCCTACCTTTGCCAAAAGATCCCTCACTTTTTGTTCCGCGCGCTCGCTGGTGTAAGGAGGGCTGGCAAAATGCACAGCGGTCAGCTCCACGCCGCGGCGCGCCATCATCCATGCGGCAACCGGGCTGTCAATGCCGCCGCTGATTAGAATGGCTGCCTTGCCGCCCGTGCCTACCGGGATTCCTCCCGCTCCTCGTTCCGGGTTTCCATGCACATAGGCGGCGGTGTCGCGCACTTCAACGCGCACGATATACTCGGGATGATTGACATCCACTTTCAGGTGAGGAAAACGCGACAGAATATACCCACCAACTTGGGAACAGATTTCCGGGGACTTAAGCGGAAATTTCTTATCGGAGCGCTTGCTTTCCACTTTAAATGTTTTCACGCCGGCAAGCGGCCCGCGCAGATATTCCTCACAAGCGTGCAAAATAGCATCCATATTTTTTTCTGTTTCACACGCACGAGTCAGCGATGCAATTCCAAACACCTTGGAAAGCCGCTCCTGTGCAGTGAACAGGTCCGCATCATCGTCTTTCGGTGTCACATAAATAGTGGACTGAAGTTCGTAAACATCAAACGCACCGAGGCCATTGAGCCTGCGGCGAATATTGCGCATTAGGGTATCCTCAAAATTACGGCGATTCAGGCCCTTTAGCACCACCTCGCCGAGTTTCAGCAAAATAATTTCTCTCATACTCATTCATGCGTCAAAGCGGACGGCGGGACAGGCTAGAAAGACCATCCCGAAGCGCGTCGGCAAAGACGTCAATTTCCTCCTTTGTATTGTAACGCGAAAAGCTCAGCCGCAGCGCGGAAGCAATGCGCTCCCGTGAAAGTCCCATGGCGGAAAGCACATGGCTTTCATGTCCGCGGGAGCAGGCAGAACCGGATGACAGGTAAATACCGCGGTCGGACAAAAAATGAAGCATGGTTTCCGCGCGCACACCGGGTACTGAAAAATTCAGAATGTAAGGCAGCGCATCCGGTGCGGAATTTATCTCAATCCCGGGTATCTGCCGGAGCACCCCGAGGCAGTATTCATGCAGCTTCTGCATTTTGCTCCGCTGACTTCGCACTTCCGGCAGAGCGCGGACCGCGGCGCCGAATCCTGCAATCAGCGGCATTCCTTCAGTTCCGGGGCGAATATTTTTCTCCTGTCCGCCGCCGTAAGAATGCGGCTCAATGTGAACACCGCGGCGGATATACAGCGCCCCCACACCTTTCGGCCCGTGAATTTTATGGCCGCTCACACTTAATAAGTCGATTCCCACTTGGCGCGGGCGCAGCGGCAGCTTTCCAAACGCCTGCACCGCATCCACATGCACAAGCGCCGGTGCACCGGCGGCACGGACAGCTTGCACCGCTGTTTCCACGGGAAGGATGCTGCCTACCTCGTTGTTTACGCACATTAAGCTTACAAGAATGGTTTTTGCATTCACCGCACTAAAAATTTGTTCCGGCGCAATCCTGCCGGCAGTGTCCGGCTTTAGATACGTAACCGTAAATCCCTCCTGTTCCAGCCGCTTCATCACATTCAGAACAGAAGGGTGCTCAATCTGTGTTGTTACAATATGATTCCCACGACGGCGCTGAGCATGCGCCGCACCGAAAAGGGCTATATTATTGCTCTCCGTTCCGCCGGAGGTAAAATAAATTTCCTCTTTTTCCGCGCCAAGCTGCGCGGCCACCGCTGCCCGGGCTTCTTCCAGTGCACGTTCCGCTCGAAATCCGAGCGAATGGAGTGATGATGGATTCCCGTAATTTTCCGTCATCATCTCCATGACCTTTTCTGCCGCCTCTGGGCAAACGCGGGTCGTGGAAGAATTATCAAAATATATGTCACTCAACAGGAGAAACCTCCATCTTACCAGTTTAGCATTATTATACACCCTGTCCGCTTTTCGGGCAACGGTTTAAACTCACCCCGCCACGATAGCCTTTTGATATGGTTTTTTATAAATTTCCGTGCTGTCTTTATTGACAAAAATTTAACTAACGTTTATCATATATTAAAAATGACGGAATAATCCAGCGGTGCATCGAAGAAGGAGAAAAGGGGTACGCAACAGGATTGCGTGCAAAATGGCGCTCCTCCGTCCCGCGGGATTTTTCGGATATGGTAACGGCGCACTGACCCTTTTAGGATTTTATCTTTATTTTACGAAGAATGTTTGCCATAAATAAAACCGCAGTCCGGGTTAATTGCGTTGCCTTTCGCGGATTTCGCCGTGTCCGCCGGGGCGTATGCTCCCGGAGTGTGGTTTTTTTACATAGCGGGGCTTGCGCTGCTGCCAATGTAAGATCCGCGGATTGACAATGCAGCAGTACGACACAGTAAAATAAAAAAGGAAAAATCCGTGGACTTATTTATCCGGAAGATATTCCGCCATTTTGACACAGGATATTGATACGGCAAATTTCTGTTTTTTGAGGAGATAGCCATGAAGAAAAATTTCATTCGTAAGATTTTTCCTGCCTTTTTGGCAGCCGCCGTTGTGTTGTTATTTACAGCCTGTGAACCTGGCGATACTTCCGAATCATCCGCCTCGGAGGAAGAAAGTGCACTTTCGTCCTCTGATGTTTCTTCCTCCGCACCCATAAAAAACGAACTAGTCTTCGGTATGCAAACACAGCCGAATCATCTGGATCCATATTTGTCCGGCTCTGCAGACACACGCAGTATTCTGTTTAATATTTTCGAAGGTCTTGTCAAACCGGACAAAGACGGAAATTTAATCCCCGCGGTAGCCGAATCCTATAAAATCGCGGACGACGCTTCCAGTTACACTTTTCACATTCGTGAAGGGATTAAATTCCACAATGGAAACGAAGTTACCGCAGAAGATGTTAAATTTTCTCTTGAAACGGCATCGGGGCTTTCCGGGGGCAAGGTGCTGATTTCCGAACTGGAAAACATATCCTCGGTTGAAATTAAAGACGAGTCCACCGTTGTGGTGCATTTAAAACAACCGGACTATGAATTTCTGCCTTATCTGACCTGTGCGATTGTTCCAAAGGACTACACCGAACAAGACTCTCATCCCATCGGCACAGGTCCGTTTGAGTTTGAATCTTACACATTACAGCAATCAATTGTTCTAAAAAAGAATCCAAATTACTGGCAGCCGGGCCTGCCAAAGCTGGATCGGGTCACCTTCAAACTGGAACCGGACTCCAACGCTTTGCTGCTTGATTTACAGGGCGGCAGCGTGGACGGAGCCAGCATTGCCAATAATATTGCTTCTCAAATCGGCAGCGGCTTTCAACTGATTGAGTCCAATTCCAACGCTGTGCAGCTTTTGGGTTTAAACAACGCCAAAGCACCATTTGACAATGTGAAAGTTCGAAAAGCAATTTGCTATGCTGTAAATCCCGACGAAATTATAGACGCCGTCAATTTTGGCAAAGCGGTTCGTTCCGGCACTCCCGTTATTCCGGGGCTGAAAAAATATTTTAACGACAGCTTGACCCACGCCTATGATCAGGACATTGAAAAAGCAAAGCAGCTGCTCTCAGAGGCAGGCTACCCCAATGGATTTTCAATGACCATTACCGTTCCGTCCAACTATACCGTTCACGTGGACACAGCGCAGGTCATCGTCAGCGAATTGAGCAAAGTTGGTATTCGCGCCACCATCGAACAAGTAGATTTCGCCACTTGGCTGGAAAACGTCTATAACAACCGCCAATATGAATCTACCATTATTTCTGTGGACGGAGCCACGCTCTCTCCCCGCAGTTATCTTTCCCGTTATCTTTCCGATGCCCATAATAATTTTCTAAACTATAGAAGTGAAGAATTCGATGCCATATATAAACAGGCTGCAAATGAACCGGATGAAAACAAGCGAATTGAGCTCTACAAAAAAGCCCAAGAGATTCTCTCGAAAGACGCCGCAAGCGTCTATATTCAGGACATCGCAAATCTAAATGTACTCAGGGACGACTTCTCCGGTTTTACCCCCTATCCACTATATGTATTTGACGCTTCCACCATATACCGCACAAAATAAAGGTTTTTCACAGGAAGACGGGTACGAAAATGAAGTTTTACCTGCAAAAACTACTGACGTTATTGCTAACAGTCCTGCTGGTTTCGGCTATGGCTTTTGCGGCATTTAACCTAGTCCCCGGCGATCCGGCACAGCTGATTCTCGGCACACAGGCCACGCCGGAATCTTTGGCACAGCTGCACAAGGAACTGGGGCTTGACAAAAGCTTGCCGGAGCGCTACGCTACATGGCTGTGGAATCTGCTGCACGGTGACATGGGGATGTCCCTGCAGTATTCCCGGCCCGTGGCGGAACTCATCAACAGCCGTCTGCCGGTGACGGCGGCACTTTCGGTGATAGCTCTGCTAATGATTTTTATAATCTCCATTCCTGTGGGTGTTTTTTCCGCACAGACTAAAGGCACAGTTATCGGCAGGCTGCTCGATTCCATTACCATGCTGAACATCTCCATTCCCGGATTTTTTCTTGCCATCCTATTCATCTGGTTTTTTGGGCTGATTCTCCACTTTTTTTCTCCGGGCGGATACGTCTCTTGGCAGGAAAGCCACGCCGGATTTTTGCGCTACATGTTTTTCCCCGCACTTGCCATAGCGCTGCCAAACATAGCAGTTGCATCCAAATTTCTTCGTTCTTCACTTGTTGCAGAATGGAATGCGGACTATGTTCGCACCGCACGAAGCAAAGGCTGTTCAAAATGTGCCATATTGTATCACCACATGCTGAAAAACGCTCTGATTCCATTTTTAACTCTTTGCGGCATGATGGTTGCAGAAATCTTTTCCGGCAGCATTCTCATTGAGCAGATTTTCGGAATTCCCGGCGTCGGGCGGCTGCTGATTTCGTCCATTTTGTCGCGCGATTTTCCACTGCTTGAATCCCTTGTGGTTTACATTGCGTTTCTTGTCGTCTTTGCAAACTTTGTAGCAGACTTATTGCTGCAGGCTGCTGATCCGCGTATTCGGGTGAAGCCATGAAAAATAACCGTGAGTTTTCACTGCGTATCGGAGCCGTGCTGATCGGCCTTGTATGCGCAGTTGCCATCATCAGTATTTTTTATACCCCGTACGACCCCTATGCCATTGATTCGGCGAATCGTTTTCTTCCCCCATCACCCCAGCATTGGTTTGGAACCGACAACTTTGGCCGGGATAATTTTTCACGCGCCGCAACAGGCGCACGGTATTCCCTGCTTGTGGCCGGCTCAACGGTGGGCATCAGCAGCTTTGTGGGTGTTTCCATCGGTTTGTTTTCCGGCTATGTTGGCGGTATTCTGGATGAAATTATTTTGCGGCTGACGGACGCGCTTTCCGCTTTTCCCGCCGTACTCACCGCATTGGTGACCGTCACTCTTTTTGGCGGCAACAAATTCGCCATCATTCCCGCTTTGGCCATTGCATTTCTGCCAAGCTTTATTCGTTTGGCACGCAGTGGTGCCATGCGGCTGAAAAACCAAGACTTTATCCTAGCCGCCTATGCTTTAGGCGCTTCTAAGGTGCGCGTCATGTTCCGACATCTTTTACCAAACCTGCTCCCTACGCTGATTCCAGCGATTGTTATTGGTCTTTCCAACGCTATTCTAGCGGAATCCGGCATGAGCTATCTCGGTTTGGGAATTCAGCCGCCTACCCCAAGTTGGGGGCGCATGCTGTTTGAAGGGCAATCCTACCTGTTCCGCGCCCCGTGGGAAACGCTTTCCGCCGGATTGATGATGATTCTTTCTGTTCTCGGTTTTCACGCACTGGGGGAAGGCTTGGATCGAACACGTTAATTTCCCTGCTTGTATCGTGTATCTTTCAAGAAGCAAGTATCTAGCTCATGCGATACAGAACATCTGCATAATGAGGGATTGTGCGCCTTTTAAAAAGCGCCTCACTTCTGCTTTCGGGAAGTGAGGCGCTTTTATCATGCTTTCTCGGTTACCGGCTCAATTCGGAGCATGAGGACCACATCCACATGGTTTGTTTCGATGAAAATCAGCCGTAATTTCAGTCCTTCCCTCCGTCCATCACTCTGTCGAATCTGTTGCCGATAGCCCGCGCGCCGACGCTGAACACAAACACCATCAAACGCGCAACAGCGGCTGTAATCCTGCAATAAAAAAACAGACTCCCTGAAACAGGAGCTTGTTTTTTATTTTAGCTAAATTTAGCTGTCGCCGAACATATCCTTAATCTTATCGAAAAACGACTTTCGTTTTTGATAATTTTTATCGTTTGCGGCCGCATCGAATTCCACCAGCAAATCCTTTTGTTTCTGGGACAAATTCTTTGGTACCTCAATCGTCATACGCACATACTGGTCGCCGCGTCCGCGTCCGCCGAGCTTTGGAATTCCCTTGCCTTTTAGCTTAAATACATCACCCGGCTGCGTTCCTGCATGCACCTGATATTCCACCCGGCCGTCGATGGTCGGCACAACAATCGATGCGCCCAGAGCGGCCTGTGTAAAGGTAATCGGCATTTCACACCAAACATCGTTTCCTCGGCGTTCAAAAATCGGATGTGGACGTACATTGACATAAACGTGCAAATCACCGCTTGGGCCGCCATTTATCCCGGCATTTCCGCGCCCGCTGACGTTTAGAACCTGCTCGTTATCAATACCTGCGGGCACATTAATTTCAATCATCTTCCTCCGTTTTACCCGACCAGTACCGGAACAACTGCGGCATGGATCGTCAATCACTTTGCCGGTGCCGCCGCAGCGGTCGCAGGTACGTGCTGTTTGCACCAAGCCAAACGGTGTACGCTGACTGATGCGCACCTGTCCGCTGCCGCCGCATTGAGGGCATGTTCTTGGCTGTGCCCCATTTTTTGCACCGGTTCCGTGGCAATCCGGGCAGGCCTCTACTCTCTCATAGCTTACAGTCTTTTTACATCCCTTGGCAGCTTCTTCAAAGCTGATATTGACCGTGGTTTCACTGTCACTGCCGCGGCGCGGAGTATTCGGGTTGGCCCTCCTGCGTCCGCCTCCAAATCCGAAACCGCCGAAATCGAAGCCGTCGAATACACTGTTAAAGATGTCATCTATATTGATGCCCCCGGTGAACGGGCTGCCGCTGGTGCCTGCGCCAAAATTGGGATCCACGCCCGCCTGGCCGAACTGGTCATAGCGAGCCCTTTTATCCTTATCGGACAAGACTTCATAAGCCTCGTTAATTTCCTTAAATTTTGCTTCAGCTTCTTTATCGCCAGGGTGCAAGTCCGGGTGATATTTTTTTGCAAGTCTGCGGTATGCTTGTTTAATTTCGGCTTCCGTGGCGTTTTTGGGGACGCCCATCACCTCATAATAATCCCTTTTTCCAGCCAAACTGAATCACTCCCGAGAATACGCGTTGAGGGCAGCCGAAAAGGGCTGCCCTGACCCGCGTTTTATGTCAACGCCGCGCCGCCGCGGTTGCAGCTGCAGATATGATATTACCAGCGGCGGTTTCGCGGACGGATGCGAAATTATTTCTGATCCTTATCATCGACATCCCTGTATTCTGCATCATAAACATTGCCATTTGCGCCGCTCTGTGCTGCACCGCTGTCCTGCGTGGGCGGTGTTTGGCCGCCGACCGGCTGCTGAGGAGCGGCATTCTTGTAGAGCTTCTCGCTTGCTGCATACATAGCCTTCTGCAGTTCGTCGCTCTTTTCCTTAATTCCATCCATATTGTTTGCGGAAATCTCGCTGCGCAGTGCCGAAACCTTCGCATTCAGGTCGTCTTTTTCAGACTGCGAAAGTTTATCGCCGCTGTCCTTAATCAGTTTTTCAACAGAGTAGCACAGGTTCTCTGCCTCATTCTTACGCTCTACCTCTTCACGGCGCTTCTTGTCTTCCTGTGCATACTGCTCCGCCTCTTTGATAGCCCTGTCAATTTCTTCTTTGCTCATATTGGAGCTGGAGGTAATTGTAATCTTCTGCTGTTTACCGGTGCCGAGATCTTTCGCGGAAACATTCACAATACCGTTAGCGTCGATATCGAATGTAACCTCAATCTGCGGCACACCGCGCGGAGCCGGCGGAATACCATCCAGACGGAACACACCCAGCTGCTTGTTGTCGCGGGCAAATTCGCGTTCACCCTGCAGAACGTTAATTTCCACCTGAGTCTGACCGTCCGCTGCGGTGGAGAAAATCTGGCTCTTTTTGGTAGGAATGGTTGTGTTGCGCTCAATGATTTTGGTCATCACGCCGCCCATGGTTTCAACACCCAAGGAAAGCGGAGTAACGTCAAGCAGCAGCAATCCTTCCACTTCACCGCCAAGGACACCTGCTTGAATGGAAGCACCAAGAGCAACACATTCATCCGGGTTAATTCCCTTAAACGGGTCTTTACCGGAAAGCTTCTTAACCGCTTCCTGCACAGCGGGAATACGTGTGGAACCACCAACCAGCAGAACCTTGTTGATGTCGTTGAAAGTAAGCCCTGCGTCGGAAAGAGCCTGTTTAACGGGGCCTACGGTCTGTTCCACCAAGTCCGCGGTCAGTTCGTCGAATTTAGCGCGGGTCAGCGTCATGTCTAAGTGTTTCGGCCCGTTTGCGTCCGCTGTAATAAACGGCAGGTTGATATTAGTGGATGCTACGCTGGAAAGCTCTATCTTCGCTTTTTCCGCTGCATCCTTTAAGCGCTGCATGGTCGCTTTATCGCCGGAAAGATCGATTCCGGTTTCCTTTTTAAATTCGGATACCATCCAGTCTATGATTCTCTTATCGAAGTCGTCACCACCTAGGTGGTTGTTACCCGCTGTGGCGAGAACTTCCTGCACACCTTCACCCATTTCAATGATGGAAACGTCGAATGTGCCGCCGCCAAGGTCATAAACCATGATTTTCTGGTCTTTATCCTTGTCGATTCCATAGGAAAGCGCTGCGGCTGTTGGCTCATTGATAATTCTTTTGACTTCCAGACCGGCGATTTTACCGGCATCCTTAGTTGCCTGACGCTGAGCATCCGTAAAGTATGCCGGAACAGTGATAACTGCAGAATGTACCGGCTCGCCAAGATAGGCCTCCGCATCTGCCTTCAGTTTCTGCAGAATCATTGCAGAAATCTCTTGCGGAGTGTAGTTTTTCCCATCTATATTGACCTTGTAATCGCTGCCCATGTGTCTCTTAATGGAGATAATGGTGCGGTCAGGATTTGTGATGGCTTGCCGTTTCGCCAACTGCCCAACAATGCGTTCTCCCGTCTTTTTAAATGCAACAACGGATGGTGTGGTCCTTTCGCCCTCCGCATTGGGAATGACGACCGGTTTACCTCCCTCTATCACGGCGACACAGGAATTGGTGGTGCCAAGATCGATGCCTATCGTTTTTGACATATTGATTTACCTCCAATACGTTTCAAGTTTAATTTATCTATATGGTAAAAAAGGTTAATTGGCTACCTGCACCATCGCATGCCGGATGACCCGGTCGCCAATCTTATACCCCTTTTGAAACACTTTAACAATAACGCTTTCTCCTTTGTCTTCATCTTCCACATGGGAAATCGCGTTATGAAACGCCGGGTCGAATGTTTCGCCTTCCCGGCCCATCTCTTGAACTCCCAACTTATCAAGGGCCGACTGCATCTGTTTATACACCAGTTCAACGCCCTTGCGCATATCTTCCGCAGAACATTCCTTCTGCTCCAGCGCACGTTCCAAACTATCCACAACCGTCAAGATTTCAAGCACTGCCGCCGCCGTTGCCTCTCCGTAGAGAGCATCTTTTTCCCGCGCCGTGCGCTTACGGTAATTATCATATTCCGCCGCAGTGCGGAGAAGTATATCCTTTTGCTTTTCCAACTGGCGGTTTGCTTCCTCCAATTTTTTCTGCAATTCTTCCACAGTTTGCGAAGAAGCACCGTCTTGCTCCGCTTGCTGAGATTCACCCTGTTCTTTAGCTCCTTGCTCGGCTTGCGGAGCTCCGTCCGCTTTTTCTTCCTGCGGTACGGACTGCTCTCCAACGGTTTCTTGCGTCTGTTCCGTTTCTTTTGGCTGTTCCGCTTCGGTTTTAGGTTTCTTTTCCTGCCCTTCGGTTTGTGCCTGCTTCTTATTTTCTTCTTTTTCCAAAACTGGCGCCCCTTTCTTTATTCCAGATCCATCAATTCCGTCAGCATCCTGCCAACAGAAGCGGAAAGATATTCCATTCTTGACATAATCCTTCCGTAATTCATGCGCATCGGCCCGATAATGGCAATGGCTCCTGCGTCCTTACCGCCAACGCTGTAACGGGAGACAACCACGCTGGAATCCCTCAGCTCCGGGCGGCGGCTCTCCTGCCCAATCATCACCCTTACGTCATCCTTTCGCTGGGAAAGCAGTCTGCACAGTTCCGCAGGGCGGGACAGAAAATCCATAATTCGCCTAATCTCCTCCTGCCCGAACTCCGGGTAAAACAGAAGGTTAATCTCGCCGTCTAAACAAACTTCAGACTGCATAGACTCCTGCGCCGCATCCGCAACAGCCGATAATGCGGAGCTGAGCATCATTGCCATATCCCCCATAGAAGCTGCCAGCGACTGGATGTACGCCGGTGTGATGGATGCAACAGGTACACCAATCAGCTTTTCATTGAGCATGCGGAAAAACACTCGCAAAATTTCCGGCGTGATGTCAAAGTCACAGTGGAACACGCGGCTTTTCATGGTTCCGGCGGAAGTCATCAGAATCACCATGGCGGTGCGCCGGCTGGTCTGCACAAGCTGAACAGCCCGCACAACAGCCGATTCTCCGCTGGGCGTGGTGGAAACTGCCGCGAACTTCGTCATGGAAGCCAATACCTTTGCAACACCGGTAAGCAGTTTTTCCGGGTCATAAGCGCTCGGAAGAATCAAGCTGTCAAGATACCGTTTTTCATCGCGCGTGATTCCGGGCCGCTTCATCAGCCGGTCGATGTAAATCCGGTAGCCTTTTTCGGTCGGAACACGTCCGGCGGAGGTATGGGGCTGTTCTAGAAGCCCCATTTCACTTAAGGTGCTCATCTCATTCCGGACAGTTGCGGAAGAAACGTTGAAGTCAAGGGTTTGGCACAGTACTTTGGAACCAATCGGTTCGCCGGTTTCAATATATAATTCAATGATTGCAGCCAATATTTTCTGCTGTCTTGGCGTTAAATCCAATCCCTTTCCCTCCGTTTCCTTTCCGCCGTTTAGCACTCTTTATATTAGAGTGCTAACTCTATGTAATAGAGTATCATTAGTTTGCCCCGTTGTCAATATTTTAATTGTAAACTAATTATGAAATCATACCGGAGCTGTTGTTTTTGAAATAAGGATAACCATATCTTGCATTGATAAAACATAGCTTTTAACCATGCTTTGTACCGATGTATACCGAGAAACATATGGCGCACATACGTCTTCCATCAGGTTTCGTTTGTAAATAATGGTTGAATTTTGTAGAAAACAAGGTTATACTGAATTAAGGCACATAAAAAAAGTGCAAAGCAGGGACAGGGTGCGCCCACACCCCGCCCCCTGCATACGGAGTGTACTCCTCCATACACAGCGGAATAACCGCGCATTTGCTGGTAATATTATACTCTTTTCGGCCAAACTTGTACAGGGGGGACGAAGAGGGGTCCTGCTTTTCACTGTAGGACTACAATACATATTGGACAGTTGAGAAAAAATAAAATACAGAAATGGACACATCGGTTAAAATAAAGCTACACAAACCAAATCATACCGAAAGGAAGTGCCCATTTCTGCATGAATAGTGTAACACAAGACATGAAGTTTAGGCAATCCCTAATGATCTATGCTCAAAAGTACGGTGTTAGCCGTGCAAGCCGAAAATACAACAAAAGCCGTTCCTTTATCTATTTTTGGATGGCCCGGTATGACGGTACATTAGAATCGTTGGCTTGCCGGTCTAGGAGGCCTCACAGTCATCCAAACCAGCATACACCTGCCGAGTTAAAGCTGATTCGCGACATGCGGCGCAGAAATCCCGACCTCGGTATGATTGAACTATGGTCTCGGTTGAAAAAGCGGGGATACACACGATGTCCGGAAAGTCTGTTCCGTGTAATGCGCCGAATGGGAATGTTCCCAGAATCAAAACCAAAGAAGAAATATCAGCCAAAGCCATACGAGCAAATGACGCATCCCGGAGAGCGCATTCAGATCGATGTAAAAGTAGTTCCAAAGCGCTGTATTGCCAACCCTGAGCTTCGGCTTTTCCAGTACACAGCTATTGATGAATTTTCTAGGCTGCGTTTTCTGGCAGCGTACCCTGAACAGAGTACTTACTCTTCTGCTGACTTTCTAAAACGAGCTGTCGAATGGTTTGCCCGGCGCGGCGTTCGTGTAGAATGCGTTCAAACTGACAACGGTTTTGAATTCACCAACCGTTTCTCACCTTCCAAGAAACATCTGCTGACGTTGTTCGAAGCCACTGCCGCTAAACTTCATATCCGGCACAAGTTAATTCGTCCTTATACCCCTAGGCACAACGGGAAAGTGGAACGCAGTCATCGCGAAGACCAAAAACGCTTTTATGACAAACACCATTTTTACTCTTTAGCGGACTTTGAAAACCAACTTTCCATCTACTTAAGACGCTCTAATAATATGCCGATGCGTCCTCTTCATTGGTTGTCTCCTTCTGAATTTTTACATTCCCATACTGTCCAATATGTTTGACAAACCTACAGGACGAAGAGGGGTCCTGCTTTTCACGCGCCGGTGTATGGAATTAAACATTCCATACTGCCGACGTTTTTTGTGCCCCCGCGCGAATGGTGCCCGCATGCCGTCTGGCAGAGACGAGTTGGCCGGTGCGCGGAAGACCCGCTCTCTTGACACTGAAATATAATCTCAAGAACAAAATGTGAAAAGAAGTATGCAGTAAATGTATAAACAAGGGCGCCATTTACAGAGACGGGTTTGCGAAAAAGGCAGCCCGGCCGGGATTTTCTTCTCGGTCGGGCTGCCTTTTTATTGATTTGAGCTGTAAATAATTTCCGCTGTTAATGCATTAGAAACCAAAAAACCGCGCGGCGTGAAATGAAAGCCATCTGCTGTGCATTCCGTCAGCCCCGCTGATTGATAGCGCTGTGCAGCCGATTTTATCCGCTGGGGCACGGGATACCCAAATCGTTCCGCACAGCGCACATCGGTCAATCCTTCCGTCAGGCGAAGAGCCAGCATGGCAAACTCCTCAAAACTGCCGCCATCCCCTTCCGGTACAGGAGGTTCATTGCGCAAAAATGCGCCAATGCTCTTCGGAACTGAAAAGCGTTTTCCACGATAGAACGAATGAGCTGCCGGGCCAAATCCCAAATATTCCTCACAGTGCCAATATTTTAAGTTGTGCCGACTCTGGTACCCATCCTTTGCAAAATTAGAAATTTCATACTGACGATATCCGCTGTTTTCGAGTTCTTCACACGCAAGCAGATATAAAGCGGCTGCAGTATCCTCATCCGGGATGCGCAGATTGCTGCGGTTCTTGAAATATGCCGTTCCCGGTTCGATTTTCAGCAAATAGGCAGAAACATGCTCTGCCCCTGCCCGGGCACAAAACTGAATCGACCGCCGCAAGCTTTCTTCCGTCTGCCCCTGTATCGCCAGCATGAGGTCCAGCGATATATTCTCAAAACCGGCGGCTCTCGCCTGTTCAACACAGCGCACGGCTTGTTCTGCCGTGTGCCTACGCCCCAAAAGCCGCAGTTCCTCGTCCTGTGCGGACTGCATCCCGAGCGACAGACGGTTGACACCCACTGCCCGAATTTCCCGGAAAAAGTCCGAAAGCTCCTGCCCCGGGTTCGCTTCCACGGTAATTTCCGCGTTCTCCAGACCATAGCAGGACCGCGCGGTTTCCACAATTCGGATAATTCGCTTTGCACCAAGCAGGCTCGGCGTGCCGCCGCCAAAATACAGCGTGTCCGCTTCGCATTTATATTGTTCCGATTTGTATATTAACTGCCTTATAATACATTCTGTATAATCATCCATTCGCTCCTGTGTGCCGTGAATAGAATAGAAATCGCAGTAGGGGCACTTTCCGTCACAGAATGGAACATGAATGTAAAGGCCAATCTTATTCATCCAATTTTAAAACGCTCATAAACGCGTCCTGCGGCACCTCCACCGTGCCGAGCTGACGCATGCGTTTTTTGCCTTCCTTCTGTTTTTCCAACAGTTTTTTCTTGCGCGAAATGTCGCCGCCGTAGCACTTGGCCAGAACATCTTTTCTCAGCGCCTTGACAGTCTCCCTTGCGATAACCTTGCCGCCAATGCAAGCCTGAATCGGCACTTCAAACAGCTGGCGCGGAATCTTTTCCTTTAGTTTTTCCGCCATTTTGCGGGCACGGGTATACGCATTATCCGCATGGATAATAAAGGAAAGTGCGTCCACCGTTTCGCCGTTTAACATAATATCCAACTTAACCAGCTTGCTCTTCCGATAGCCTTTCAGCTCGTAATCGAACGACGCATATCCGCGGGTGCGGCTTTTTAGCACGTCAAAAAAGTCATAAATAATCTCATTGAGCGGCAGTTCGTAATGGATATCGACACGGTCAGAATCCACGTATTGCATATCAATAAATGTCCCTCGGCGCTCCTGACACAGTTCCATAATATTCCCGACATATTCCTTCGGTGTGTAGATATGTGCATCTGTAATCGGCTCCTGTGCCTCTGCAATCAGCGCGGGGTCCGGATAGTTTGTCGGGTTGTCGATGGAAACCATCTCTCCGTTGGTTAAATAAATATGATACACAACGCTTGGTGCGGTGGTGACCAAATCCAAATTATACTCGCGTTCCAATCTTTCCTGAACAATTTCCATATGCAGCAAACCTAAAAACCCGCAGCGGAAACCAAACCCCAGCGCAGCGGAGGTCTCCGGCTCAAAAGATAATGCCGCATCGTTGAGCTGCAGTTTTTCCAGCGCATCCCGCAAATCCGGATACTTTGCGCCATCCGCGGGATACACACCGCAAAACACCATGGGCTGCACCGGATGATACCCCGGCAGCGGCTCTGCCGCAGGACGTGACGCCAGGGTAATGGTATCTCCCACACGCGCTTCGCGTACCGCTTTAATGGATGCGGAAATAACACCGACTTCTCCGGCACGCAGACAGTCGCTCGGTTCAAACTGTGTGGCACGCATATAGCCGCAGTCCACAACGGTGAATTCACTGCCCACGGACATCATGCGGATGACATCCCCCGGCCGAACCTGCCCGTCCATGACGCGCACATGCACAACTACACCCTTGTAAGAATCATAATAGGAATCGAAAATCAGCGCGCGCAGCGGCGCGTCCACATCCCCTTTCGGGGGCGGTACGTTTTTGACAATCTGCTCCATAACCGCTCTGATATTCGTTCCCATTTTCGCGGAGATGCACGGTGCTTCATCCGCGGGAATTCCAATCACATCTTCAATCTCTTTCCGAACTTCTTCCGGCCGTGCGGAGGGCAGGTCAATCTTGTTGATAACCGGAACAATTTCCAATCCTGCATCCACCGCCAAATAGGTGTTTGCAAGCGTTTGCGCCTCAATGCCCTGCGAAGCATCCACAACCAGCACGGCGCCCTCGCAGGCCGCAAGGGAACGGGAAACTTCATAGTTAAAATCCACGTGGCCCGGGGTGTCAATCAGGTTGAACACATAGTCCTTCCCATCTTCCGCGTTATAAACCAGCGTGACGGCATGCGCCTTAATGGTAATGCCTCGCTCGCGCTCCAAGTCCATGTCGTCCAGAATCTGGTCCTCCATGTTCCGCAGCGGAACGGATTTCGTTTGCTCAAGGATGCGGTCCGCCAGTGTGCTTTTACCGTGGTCAATATGCGCAATAATACAGAAATTGCGAATTCTGTCGCGTGGAAAATCCAAATTCAATCACCATTCCTGACTGATGTATCATCTTAAGTTCCCTAGCAGGGTTCCGAACATGTCTTCTTTAAAATTATTATGTATTATACCATAGCTGATGAGGTCATGCAAAAAGAAAACAACTTTCCGGTTGACACTATTGTATAGCAGCTATACAATAGTTGCATGAATCAAGATGAATTGCAAAAAATCACACAACAATTTTTCAATCTGATGACGGCTTTTGCGGAACAGGATGCACAGTCTAGGTATTTTGGCACGGACACCCTGCTGCATCACTCCGAAATTCATTTGCTGGCCTTTTTGAAACAGCATCCGGATTTGCATCAGGCGCAGGCCGCCAGAATGCTCGGCCTGACACGCGGAGCGGTTTCTCAAACAGTCAAACGGCTGGAGCGAAAAGGTTTTTTATTAAAAAGAAGAGACCCGAACAACCACCGCCGCATATTAATCTGTCTGACGGAAAAAGGGCACACCGCCTGCCAAAATCATGAAGCCGCGCACCGTCATTACGAAAATCTGATTTCTTCTCTTTTGGAGAACGCAGACGACGCTCAACTTACTTTTCTGCGCAAATTTCTCGCAAGCTTGGAAAAAGCTGTTTTTTAACTGCTAACTGTAACATAATCGTACACTATTGAGCTAAAAAGGAGACATTGCATTCATGAAATCTGCTGAATCTTCCAGCCGCGATTTAACAGCAACCAAACCGATTCTATTTTTACTGGCCGCGTCCTGTGCCGCAACCGTTGCAAATCTATATTACATACAGCCTCTTTTGTCACAGGTTGCAGCCGGCTTTGGTGTGCCGGATACAAATGCGGGTATTGTTGCCACCGCCACACAGCTCGGCTACGCGCTGGGAATGTTCTTTTTCGTACCGCTCGGCGACCGTTTGGAGCGTCGAGGCCTCATTGTAAAGATGACCCTGCTGTCCGGGCTATTTTTATTTGCTGCTGGCAGCTCACCCAGTTTATCTCTTTTGTGCGTTTTTAGCATCGCTCTGGGAATGGCCACCATTGTTCCGCAGTTGATTGTCCCTTTAACCGCACACATTTCAGCACCGGAAGAACGCGGCGGGAACATTGGAACCGTCATGAGTGGACTGCTCATCGGCATTCTTCTTTCCCGCACCTTCAGCGGTTTCTGGGGAGAGGCTTTCGGCTGGCGCTCCGTGTTTCGCACGATGGCGTTTGTCATGCTGCTGCTGGCTGTTCTGCTCCGGATGCTTCTTCCTCCCTGCCCGGCAACAACCAAAGAATCATACAGTAAACTTCTGGCTTCTTTGCCCACGCTGGCAAAAACGCAGCCCGTTCTGCGGGAAGCTTCCGTTAATGGCTTTTTGATGTTTGGGGCCTTCAGTGCATTTTGGACCTGCCTTGTTTTTTACCTGAGTTCTCCCGTATTCGGAATGGGCAGCCGAGAAGCTGGCCTGTTTGGCCTTGCCGGCGTCGGCGGCGCTCTGATTGCCCCGGTCGTCGGGCGAATTGCAGACCGAAAAGGCGCCCGGTTTTCCGTGGGAATTGGCGTAATGTTCTCCCTCGTCTCTTATGTCATCTTATTACTGGCCGGACACACATTAATAGGTTTAGCTGTCGGCGTCATATTGTTGGATTTAGGCACACAATCCGGGCAGGTTTCCAATCAGGCAAGAATTCAAGCACTTTCCGATGAGATGCGAAGCCGAATCAATACCGTCTTTATGATTTCTTATTTCGCAGGAGGAGCCGTTGGTTCATCTTTATCAGCTTTCCTGTGGGGCAAAATGGGATGGAATGGAGTTTGCCTCGTAGGCGGCGGGCTTATGGTGCTCGCCACTATATTCCATTTTGTGGTTTACCGCCAGCAGGGAGCCAAAAAAGCACAATAACCAAAATGGACTTTGCCAAAAAGCAAAGTCCATGTTTCGAAACAGAAAAGGAGGACCCACTGTCCTTCTTTTTTTAATACCGATTGAGGTCGCGGTAATATTTATCGTTTAACAGTCTCTTTTTTCGGGAGCGTTTCGGCCTGCGGTACCTTTTGCGCCCCATCCCCCGCGGCGGGCGGCGATTGCTGAATACAACAATCAGCACCACAATAATCCCAAGGGCGATACATGCCCATGACACAATACCAATCCAATTCAGCCTGTGGGAAGACTCTTTATTGATAACGACCGAATCAAGCGGGTCCGTCTCAGAGACGCTTGCCACACTGGGCAGAGATATTTCGCTCGACTGCGGCACACTTGACACTTCTCCGGGCATGTCCTCGGACTCCAAGCCGGACACAGTCTCGGATGCGGCTGTGGAGGCGGAAGATGCGACACCCGCCCCTGTCTGCTTTACCGTCCTTGATGAACTTGATGAATAGGAACGAGAGGAAGAAGGAGGAGGTGAACTGGATGAGCTGGACGGACTGGATGAACTGGAAGAACTGGACGGCGGCGGGGAATCGCTGGATGCGGAAGAGGAAGAATTAGAATCAGAAGTTGCATCCAAATCCGGGAAATACGGTTCCGGCCGGCTGCTGGACTGTGCAAACACGCCCATTGGAATGCAGAAAGCCATGACTGCCAAAACGAGGAAAACAGACAGCAATTTTTTAAATCGGTTCATCAAAAGTCCTCCACCAAAGCTTCACGTCGATTATCTGAAAATACAGAATTATTATAGCATATATCCGCGGTATTGCAAGCAAGGCTCAGGTTTTTGCCGATGATTTGATAAATCAGCGTTTTTTCGTCTCCAAACCCGATTCTGCGGCACTGCGTGTCCACTTCCGCTAGTCCGAGCAGGAGAGCTATAACACACAGTGTTGAAAACATAGACACTAAAAAAATTCTAAAATTGCGTCGATTCATCATCTTTTATGTTCCTTCCATTTTCATTTTGAATTCCTTTCTCCGTTTTGCGTTCCAATTAGGTTAACTGAGAAAGAACTTCCGCCAGTGCTTTTCCGAACAATTCCCCGCCATAAATGGCTTCATCCAATGTATTCGCATGTGTTCCAATTTCCACTAAAAGAGAACCATGCGTTACGTGTTCATTGTAGCGGCGCGGGCAGAAACTCAGCGGTCGCGCAAGGTCCGGGTACATATCGGCCATGGCTTTTTGCAGCCGAACAGCTAAACGCATATTGTATTCCCAATCCGGAAATCCAAGGTCACCCGTATCATCACATCCGGAGATAATCATCACCTGCGCCGCTTTTTTGCCGTTCACCACTGCCGTCGGTTTTAAACGCGTTCCGTCGGAGCGCGTCATCGCATCGCGGTGAATATCCAGCGTTACCTGTATGGACGGATACTTTTTCAGGTCTTTTGTTATTGTATCAAGTGAACGGCCGTAAGAACCGTTGTAGGCCGGATAATCGTGGTATGTTGTATCGTGAATCACTCCGATGCCGGCTTCCTGCAGTTGTTTTGCAATTGCTTCACCTACGGCGCAAACGTTCAAAGATTTATCCGTCGTACGTGTAACGCCGTCGAAAGCTTCCGTTGTGTGCGTATGGTAGATTAACACCTGCGGTTCGGCGTTTTTCTGAATTTTGATATCCGGCTGTTTCTGCAGTTCCTCCCCAATGTCAATGGCATGGTGCTGATTGGTATTTTTCACCCAGATGTTTTCATACTGACTGCCGCCGGTGCTGATGCACATTTCCTCCACGTCGCTGGCAGTAGATTCTGTTCCGGAAGAGGACGGGGTGGAGTTATTAGATTCCGATGATGCTGATTCGGATTTCGGTTCAGCAGAAGATGTTTGATCAGAAGAGTCCGGCGAGGAACTTTTCTGAGGTGCATTGGAAGAGGATGACAGGGTGTCATCCTGCTCTTCCGCACTTTTATATCCATCCGCCGCGCCATGGGGCAGAATAAACTCTGCGGCCGTAACCGCAGTATTTGTGCCGACTTCATCCGGAAGCCGAACCGACACACACATGACTGCCAAAGCAACAAGCAGCACCGATATAATTTCCATGATTCGTTCCGTTCCCTTTTTCATATCCTGCCTCCGCATGTTATACCTATTTTTATGCGAAGACATAAGGTTTCATTCCTTGGACATTCCTCCCCGTATTAGAAACGTTCATGTTAGTGCCTCAAATTCCTCCACACTCAAGCTCGGATTGGCCGCTCGGTTAATGCCCATGGCAAGAAGACGCGCACCTCGGCTAATGATAAGATCCACTTCCCGTGGAGTCACCATCATGGGCGCACCCCTCGGCGCGATTTTCTCCTGAGGCCCGTCACGGCCAAGCAAATCTGCCGCAAGGGTTGCCACATCCACAACAGTGGGAATTCCCATGCTGATCACCGGTACTCCCAGTGTTTCCCTGTCAATGCGCGGACGGGAATTGCCCACACCGGAGCCGGGTGAAATTCCTGCGGAGCTGAGCTGGACCGTGCACCCCAGCCGCGACGGGTTGCGGGCTGCCAAGGCATCCACGGTGACAACCGCCGCGGGTTTAATCTCCCCCACAACGGCGCGCAGAACCTCAAACGCCTCCATTCCCGTGCAGCCGAGCACCCCGGGACTGATAACCGCAACCGGCCGCAGTCCATCCAGCCCCGTAACGCGTGCCAATTCCCCTTTAATGTATCGCGTTGCCAAAATTTCCTCCGCAGCGAGCGGTCCCAGCGCATCCGGGGTCATGGAACGGTTGCCAAGCCCTGCGGCAAGGATTGTCCCTTCCTCCGGCAGTAGGTTCTCCAGTTCAGAAACAACAAGCTGAAGCAGGGAGTTGTTAGAATCGATATTGTCTGAAATCGCAGGAACCTCCATGGTTACATAGGTACTTCCGTTGTCGTCAATGCGGGTGATGACACAGCCATCCTTTTCCGTTCGCACCTGTTTTGCAGGCTCCGTGGACTCCAGTGCTAAGTCTGTGCGGTAGTTCATTTTCATTCTTCCCTTCTTTCATCAAAAATATCTTGCTTTTTGAGCGTATCAATGATAATATTAATTGTAAAACTATGCGTAAAGGAGGTAGAACAATGCCTAATATTAAATCAGCGAAAAAGCGTGTGAGAGTTATCGCCACCAGAACCATGAGAAACAAGTCCGCTACCGCGGAACTAAAGACGGATATAAAGAAGGCCGTTCTAGCTGTGGAAAACGGTGATGCAGACTGTGCGGAAAAAGTAAGGTTCGCCATAAAAAGAATTGACCAAGCGGTGGCCAAGGGAATCCTGCACAAAAATAACGCGGCAAGGAAAAAATCGGCTCTTGCCCGCAAACTGAACGCGGCGAAGGCATAAAATCCCCTCTTCGCGTAAAGCAAAAGCAGAGCGGCAAGCCCTGCTTTTTTACTATCCGCCCGTTTCCCCGCCGGGCAATTGACATTTTCCCTCTTTTTGACTATGATGGGTATGGACGGATTTTTAGGCCATCGTGCATACGGAGGTGCTCGCTTTGAAGAATACCGGAAAGCTGAATCTACTGCTTACAATTCTGTCCTCGGTTGCTGCAATGGTTGCCGTGGCGGTTTCGATCGTTCTGTTTTTTGAAAAGAAAAAGAAGGACGAGGAAGATCTTGAGCATTACCTGGATTGTTCCATTCAGTAAGGAATCTAACGCGGCGCTGCATGATTGCGGACAGGTTGTAAAAAGCCTGTCCGTTTTGCTTTAAGGCCGAATTTTCTTTCGCTCGCGGTTTTTCCTGCGCTTTCGCTCAAGATGCCGTTTTACAAGCCGGTAAATATATTTTGCAACCTGCCACAGAACTGTAAACAGGAAACTGCCGCTGATAATCCGGAAGATACGCCACGCGAGGCTGGCGTACCGGTAGCCTGCCTTCGCATACTGATAGGCCGGACTAACTCTTATCGCCCGATTTTGAAAACAAAGCGGCCAAATAGCCGAAGAACACCGCCGCCGCAATTCCGGCCGCCCCCGCTGTCACGCCGCCGGAGAACGCGCCCAGCAGGCCATGTTCCCGAACGGCTTCCAACGTGCCTTTCGCCATTAGATAGCCAAAACCTGTCAGCGGAACGGTGGCTCCGCACCCGGCAAACTCTGCCAGCGGCTCATAAACGCCCAGTGCGCCGAGCACCACACCCAAAGTAACAAAACTGACCAGGATTCTTGCCGGTGTCAAGTTTGTAAAGTCGATCAGCAACTGTCCGACTACGCAGATTGCGCCGCCGACAAGAAATGCACGAACAAAATCCATTGCAAAACACCTCGCTTTTAGTTTCGCCCGCGTCTACGATTGTATTCATGCACAGGAGGAAAAAATGAAACAGAAAACCGTATTTTTCGATATTGACGGTACATTGCTCGGAACCAAGAACGGACGTATGTTCCAAATTCCGCCAAGCACACTGCGTGCACTGAAAAAACTGCGTGAAAACGGCCACCGAATTGCGATTTGTTCCGGCCGGCAGGAAGCGTTTATTCATAAATTTTTTCCCGGCCTATTTCAAAGCTACGTTGCGTCCAACGGTGCACACGTAGTTTTTGAGGGAACCAATATTGTAAACCGCATATTTTCACCAGAACGAATTCGTCATTTAATCTCTCATTTTTCATCCTTCGGGTGCAGTTTTGTTTTTGTAGGTAATCATCACGGTTGGACGTGGAATATCCCACAGCATATGATGCGCCACTTAGAGAAAATGTACGGTCTGCCGAATTTTCTTGTGGATAATTGGCAGCCGGAACAGGTCAAAGCAGGCCTGATAGATTTTGTTTTCGAAACAGAGGAAGATTACAATCGATGTGCCGGCGCATTTACCGGCGGTATGGTTATCAATCACCACCCCGGCGGGCTGACCGCCGATTTGAGTTTGCCGGACTGCAACAAAGCTAAAGGCATTGAAACGTTTTTGGCTTATTCCGGTATTCCCAAAGAAGATACCATTGCTTTCGGAGACGGCTACAACGATGTTTCCATGATGGATGCAGTCGGCTGCGGCGTTGCAATGGGCAACGCGGTTGCTCCCGTGAAGGAAAAAGCCGATTACATTACTGCCAGTGTATTTGAAGACGGCATTGAAAAGGGATTAAAATATTTGGGACTTATTTAAAAGGCAGGATATAAACTCGCAGCTGCACTGTTTTGGTTTTTTTGCTTGCCGTATGATATACTAAAATAAAAATACTTTTTTCTATGGAGTACAGTATGAAAGTTTTAGGCATTGTTGGAAGTTTAAGAAAACACGGAAACACGGACCTCTTGCTTGACAGCGCCTTGCAAGCGGCAGCAAGCTGCAACATGGAAACAAAAAAAATATATTTATCCGATTATCAATTTGGGGACTGTATCGGCTGCCAGCGGTGCAAAGACTGCTTTTCCTGTGCTGTAAAAGATGAAATGCAAAAAATCTACCGCGAATTGGAAAGCGTCGATGCAATCATACTCGGCTCCCCCACTTACTTTTATAATGTAACCGGACTGACAAAAAACTTTCTAGACCGGCTGTATGTTTACAATGTTTTTGACAGCAACGATCGCTCCGTGTGGTCCAGTTTATTCGAAATCACCGGTATTCGCTATGCCGTTACAATTGCCGTTTGTGAGCAGCAGGATGAATCCGATATGGGTTTTACTTCCCCAGCGATGGACAAAGCACTGCAGGCAGTGGGATATCGCGTGGTAGAAAGCGTAAAAGTAATGCACCTTTTTTCAAAAGGAGAGGCAGCAAACGATGAAAAAGCTCTGCGCATGGCCGCCAACGCGGGCAAAAAGTTAGCGAAAGTTTTACTTCTTTCTCAAAAGGTAAAGCAGGACGTATCAACCCCCAAATGATACGTCCTGCCGCAAAAATACCCCTAAGGGTTGGCAAGTTATCACGCCGACATCCCTTAGGGGTCATTTTTTATTGTTTTTGCCTTTAGATGACGTTAAGACTCATATCTGCCGCAGCATTTTTTGTATTTTTTACCGCTGCCGCAGGGACATGGGTCATTGCGCCCGGGTTTTTTACCCTTGCGCACAGGTGTATGCGCATTATTGGTCGAAGCTGCTGCGCCACCGGCTGTACCCGTTGGTTTTGCAACCTGCTCGCGCTTTGGCTCCTCCTGTGTGCGGATTTGTACCGTCAGCATCATACGGGCAGTATTTTCGCGAATCGCAGCAATCATGTTGTCAAACATATCGAATCCTTCCATTCGATATTCGACAACCGGGTCCTTTTGTCCGTAGGCACGCAGACGGATTCCCCTCTTGAGTTCCTCCATCGCATCGATGTGGTCCATCCACTGGGTATCGACGTTCTTCAAAAGCACTACGCGCTCTAACTCACGCATAATCTTGCTGCCGAACTGTTTTTCGCGCTGTTCGTAAATTTCATGCGCTTTTTCAATCAGGTCGCGTGCAACGTCCTCCGGTTCCAACCGGACTTTTTCTTCATCTGTGTAATTAAGGTCCTCCGGACCAATCAGCCAGCCCATATAATGGTCACGCAGTCCGTTGAAATTGCGGTTTTCCGGTTCCACATCTTTTGGCATATAGCGGGCAACCTGTTCCTCTATCGCCTGATCGATCATCTTCAAAATTTGCTCTTTCAGATTTTCACCGTTGAGCACTTGGTCGCGCTGGCTGTAAATGATTTCGCGCTGGCGGTTCATCACGTCGTCAAACTGGAGAACATTCTTGCGGATGCCGAAGTTGCGTCCTTCAATTTTGCGCTGCGCACTTTCAATGGTGTTTGTCAGCATCTTGTTTTCAATCGGCATATCCTCGTCCACCTTGAGGCGCTCCATCAGCATATTGATGCGGTCCCCGCCGAACAGGCGCATCAAGTCGTCTTCTAAAGAGATATAGAACCGGCTCATGCCGGGGTCGCCTTGGCGTCCGGAACGGCCGCGCAGCTGGTTGTCAATACGGCGGGATTCATGGCGTTCGGTGCCGATAATGTAAAGCCCTCCGGCGGCTTTCACTTCTTCCGCCTCTGCTTTAGTCTGCTGCCGATATTTTTCCGCAAGCTCGCGGAACATTCTGCGCGCATTCAAAATCTCTTCATTGTCTGTCTCAGAATGCGCATCTGCTTCGCTGATCAGTTCCTCCGGAATACCCTGCTTGCGCATTTCGGCTTTCGCCATATATTCCGGATTGCCGCCGAGCACGATATCCGTACCACGGCCGGCCATGTTCGTCGCAATTGTCACAGCGCCTTTGCGTCCCGCTTGTGCAACAATTTCAGCCTCTTTTTCGTGGTATTTGGCATTTAACACCTCGTGTTTAATGCCCTCTTTACGCAAAAGCTTGCTCAGTTCTTCCGATTTCTCTATGGAAATTGTGCCAACCAATACGGGCTGCCCTGTTTTATGGTGTTCTATAATATCTTGGATAACAGCCTTAAATTTCGCTTTCTCGGTTTTATAAACCACATCCGGCAAATCCTTGCGGATCATCGGCTTATTGGTCGGAATTTCGACCACGTCCAGCTTATAAATTTCGCTGAACTCATCTTTCTCCGTCATGGCGGTTCCGGTCATACCGGAAAGCTTATCATACATGCGGAAATAATTCTGGAACGTGATAGTCGCAAGCGTTTTGCTTTCATGCGCGATTTTCACGCCCTCTTTTGCCTCGATGGCTTGGTGCAGTCCCTCATTGTATCGGCGTCCGTACATCAGGCGGCCTGTGAATTCATCCACTATAATGACCTCGCCGTCCTTGACGACATAGTCAATATCCTTGCGCATAACGCCGCGCGCCTTAATTGCCTGATTGATATAGTGCTGGATGGAAATATTCTCCGCATCGGTTAAGTTGTCGATTTTGAAGAAAGCCTCCGCCTTTTTTACACCGGACTGTGTGAGCGTGGCAGTCTTTGCTTTTTCGTCCACAATATAGTCTGCGTCCTGATACAGTGCGTCGTTGTCTTCTTTTTCATTCAGTTCCGCAACACGCACGCACCGCAGCGATTTCGCAAAATGATCCGCTATTGTGTACATCTCCGTGGACTTTTCCCCTTGGCCGGAAATAATCAATGGGGTTCTCGCCTCATCTATGAGGATGGAGTCCACTTCGTCAACGATGGCATAGTTGTGCCCGCGCTGTACCTTTTCCTCTTTATAAATAACCATGTTGTCGCGCAGGTAATCAAAACCAAACTCGTTGTTCGTCCCGTAAGTAATATCCGCATTATAAGCTTTTTTGCGCGCCTTATTATCCATGTCATGCAAAATCAGACCGACGGAAAGGCCTAAAAAACGGTAGATTTTCCCCATCCACTCGGAGTCGCGGCGAGCCAAGTAATCGTTGACCGTGACAATGTGTACTCCTTTACCGGAGAGTGCGTTCAAGTAGGCTGGCAGTGTTGCAACCAGCGTTTTTCCTTCACCGGTTTTCATCTCCGCAATTCTGCCCTGATGCAGCACAATGCCGCCCAGTATCTGCACGGGGAAATGCCTCATGCCAAGGACACGGTCGGCCGCCTCCCGGCAAACAGCAAACGCATCCGGCAGGATATCATCCAGTGTTGCACCCGCCGCCAAGCGCTCTTTTAATGCGGGGGTCTGTGCTTTCAAATCCTCATCCGAAAGCGCTTTGTATTTATCTTCCAATTCAAGCACTCTGTCGCACAGGGGCTGAATCCGTTTCAGTTCGCGTTTGGAGTAGTTCCCGAACAATACGGTTAAAAGATTCTTCATCCAATTCACCTCAAAAGTTTTGGCCGCCGCAAAAGCCAAAATCGGCTGATTTTCGTTATTCCTGCCTATTATAGCATAGCAGAGACAAAAATGGAAGTAAATTGTACTGCCGCAATGATGGCAAAAAAGAAAAAAGGAAGGCCGAGTTTTCTCCCTTCTTCCTCCCTTTTTAAAAAATTTCAGTTTTGCTGTGGATTAGGTGATGCTGACCTATTTTCATGTTTCACCGGCACTTTTCCTTTCTTCTGCGGCTTGTGAAATTTCTTGCGCAGTGTTCCCACAATCAGGACAAGAACCGGGATAATAATCTGAAACGGCAAAGAATAAACAGGCAAATAATTGAGCCAATCAAACATTTCCACCGTATTGGAACTCGACAAGACGGCACCCGTCATAAAAACCAGTCCCATCGGCGCCACAAACGGTTCATAGTCTCGGTAATGGAAGGTCTTAGCAATACCATCGCAAACGGTAAACAACAGCACGCCGGTTTTAATAAAACCGGAAAGCAAAAGATTAATTCCAATCAAAACTTCCACGCGGGTTAAAAAGCCGCCTAAGCTGATAACGCTTGCCGTTTCGTAGGATGGATAAGCGTAAATACTGTCCGAATACCCCAGAACCAGCCGGTTGCGTTCCGTTGCGATGAAGATAATCAAAAAACTAATCAGCACAGCCTTTAACAGAGTGGGAAAAATCTTTGCCTTGCGGTTCATTGCCCCAAACATGGGCATGCAGATAATAATTTCCCCATAGGGCAGGGCAAAAACCAGCAGAAACCCGTCAAAAAGCTTTGAAGTCTCCGTGTGCAAAATCGGTTTCAGATTGTTTATGTCCATCGTTTTGTAGGACAACAAAACCGTTATGATAACCGTTATTAAAACAAACGGCAGTACAAATTTGCTAATCCGCGCCAACACATACAGCCTGTTGCTCAGCGTGTACACCATCACCGCTGTCATACAGACTAAAATCGCAATCAGGGGCGTTTCCGTCATATTGACAATATGCATGAATTCTGCAAAAATACGCAGCACAAAAGTGCCGATGCTCAAACTGTAGAAGATAAGCAACAGGCAGAGCACCGTACCAACCGGTTTTCCCGTGGCACGAATGACATTACCAAAATAGTTCTGCCCCGGATAAAGCTCCAGAATTTTGGTATGCACCCACAGCAGGGGAATCACGGCCACGGTTGCGGCGATAACGCAGAGCCACGAATCCTGCTCTGCTTTGGATGACCCCCTCATTACCAGTACACTGCTGGAGAGAAACACTGCTACGATTGCTTCCATTTGTTTGGCGGAAATTTCAATTTTATTCACAGTACAACCCTCATTTAACAAATTTGGAAAGTACCCTCATCAGCAGGGACGAAAGACTGGGAAGATGAACCTCCGCAGCGATGAGCAAGTTCATCACCAGTGAAAAAAGCAGTGCAGGAATCTGCACCCAATAATAGCCAAATTCCCTCCGGTTCCATGTGCGGTACAAGCTGAACATTGCCAGGACAATAAAAAAGGAAAAAAACAGCAGAAAATACGTCGTACGCATGTCTTTCACCGCTTTCCCTGTTACTCAATGATTACCTTATTCAGGGCTGTATTGGTAATGTGAACCGTTGCATTTACCTTTACGTTCAGGGTTTTAAAAATCTGATTCCATTTAGGTTTCAATTCATCCCATTCTCCCGGCTGATTCTGATAAATATTATTGCCAAATCCGAAGATATCGCTGCCATAGCGCTGCTGAACGCTTTTGACCAGTTCTTCAATTCGATATTCGATGGTTTGTTCTGCATATTTTTCTATGCCGGCAATTCCAGCTTTGGAAAGGTAGTCCGTTTCACTGTTCTGCTCAGCAAATCCGGCACGCATATCCACATTGATTTCCGGTGTCACCGTATTGCCTGAAACGGACACATTCATTTTTGTTTTGTTGTTTAATATTTCAAGACAAATTTCTGTAGAATCCGGGGTTGGGCCCGTCAGAATCAGACCCCCTTTGACTTTATCGCGGATTAAAGCATACGTTTGGGCCGGCTGCGGGTCAAGCCAACCGACAAGATAGTCATCCTGAAATACGGCACCCCCGGAAAGCTGAACTGTATCGCCGCTTGGCTCCTTTTTTGTTTCTATGGCCGGCAGCACAAGAGAGATGCCGTTGGTATTTAAGATATTCGTGATTTCATATATCATCGAAGGGTAGGCCCCGCCATAATTTTTTGCACTCTGATTGAGCGTATTGGCAATTTGGTAAGAAAGAATCTGCCCGGACTTTGGCCCCGACTGCAGAATTTCTCCCGCTGTCTTTTCTCTGGAAATTAATAGCTGCGTAGTAATACGCGGCTCCGCGTCCCGTTTAAACCAATCTTCAATGGAACGCAGGCCTTCCCGTGCGATATCACTGCTTACAATAACAATATTGCAGTGATTAAAATACAGCTTTTTGTCGGACTCCCGCAGCAGACTGCGAATCGCCTCGAAAATGGTGTTGCCGTCACTTTCAAAAATCAATGGTTCCATTTCGCCCTCATTGCCCGCGCCGGATACCTTTGCACATTCAATCGTCAGATGATACTTGTACCCATTCTGTCCTTTGTCAACAGCAAGTCCGGAAACAATGGAGTATGTCTCTAGTTCATGGTAGCTCCAGCATCCGGAAAATACCGGCAGAAGCAGAACCGCTTCCAGAAAAATAATAAGCACTTTCCGGCATTTTCTCATTTGGGGTCCACCCTTTCCGTTGTCTGCCTGATTCGGTTGTGGGAGAGAAAATTCGGGCGCCGAATCATCATCCACCATGGCGCCCGGACATACAAATCCTTTTCATCCTGCAAGCCTCTGGAATACGTATTGGTCATGATAGGAATTCCAAATGACGTCATTTTGAACAGTTGGGTCAAAATGACCATCGCGCCAAGCAGCAGCCCATAAAGCCCCAGCGCGCAGGCAAACATCAAAAGCAGAAAGCGGTGGAGAATAACATACCCTTTTAGGCGCGGCACCATCAAACCGCAGATACCTGTAAATGCAACAACGATGATAATCGGAGCACTGACGATTTTCGCATTCACCGCTGCCTGCCCGATAACCAAAGCACCCACGATGCTGAGCGTCTGCCCCATCGAACCGGACATGCGGTCGCCCGATTCCCGCAGCATTTCAAACACAACCAACATCATAATAGTTTCCATCGCCGTAGGAAACGGAACACCCTGCCGTGCGGAAACGATACTGAATACCAGTGCTGTTGGAATCAATTCCTGATGGAACGTAACCAGAGCCACATAGATTGCGGGAAGACTCAGGGTCAGCAGAAACGCCAGCACGCGGAGGAATCTGCCGACAGAGGAAAACGCAAAGTGGATATAGTAATCCTCATCGCTCTGGAAATTTTCAATGAACAGATGCGGAACAGTCAGAACGGTGGGCGTTCCGTCCACAAACAGCGCCACACGCCCCTCCAGCAGTTTGCCGGCCACCACGTCCGGGCGTTCTGTACTTCCCACGGTTTTTACCGCCGACCATGGGGAATCCTTGATGATTTCGTTAATATAGTTTGCATCCAGCACGCCGTCAATATCAATTTTTTGCAGCCGTTCTTCCAATTCCCGCAGCACCGTATGATTGACAACGCCCTCCAGATAACAAATACAGGCTTTGGTCTGCGTTCTGCGGCCAAATGTAAGAAATTTAAATTTTAAGTCCTGCGTCCTGATTTTTCTGCGAAGCATGGAAAGATTGGTTAGAATGGATTCATTAAACCCTTCCCGCGGCCCGCGGAGAACGCGTTCGCTTTCCGGCTCAGTAATGGAGCGCAGTGAAAATCCTTTTGTATTGAGCAGCAGTGCTTGGGAGCAGTCTTCCATCAGCAGCACTGTGTCCCCATACACAATGCCTTGAATCAACTCGTCTATCGAATCCGTTTTTTTGGCATCGTTCGCGAACATGGCCTGCATCTGAACCGTATCAATCATCGATTCTCCGCCGTGGTTGTGAAAAACAAATTCAAGCAGGGGGCGGATGACATCCTGATTCATCAGACGGTTATTTACCATGCCGTCCACATATACAAGGCAGAACCGCAAGGTGTCCTTTCCCCTGTTGTTTTCCAATTGTCTAAAAATCAGAGTATCGTCGCCGGTAAACAGATGCCTTAAGTAGTCAATATTCTGCTGCAGCTTGTCCGATGGGAGTTTTGCCCCCGCAAAGCTGTCCCCGGAGTTCATATGCATTTCCCCTTTCACCGGAATAAAGCGCGGCAAATAAAATCCATGCGTTTATCGTTCCCATTGCAACAGGGAATATTCACCGCCGCAAATCGCGCAAATTACAACATTTGTCCATATGGATGATAAAAATGTTTCTTGCGGCGGCGTCCGCTGTATTCTACAATATAAACAGAAAAACACGCTTTGTGCGGGGGGATTTTATGAAATCAAGTGATGCCAAAACAGTATTTGGGGAAAGAAAATTCTGCGACACGCTTGCGACCCTTTACGGCATTGGCGAACAGAGAGCAGAGGCCTGCCGGCTTCGGTTGTTGCGCGCCGTGGAAAAATTTGAAGAATTGTACGGCACTGACCGTGATATTCGTGTTTACAGCGCACCGGGCCGCACAGAAATCGGTGGAAACCATACGGACCACCAAGGGGGCCGGGTACTGGCCGCGGGTGTTGACCTGGACGCCATCGGTGTCGCCTCCGCCGGTGGGGATGAAATCTGTATTCAGTCCGAAGGATTTCAAGCGGATAAACTCAATCCGAAGGAACTTTCACCGGTATCCGGCGAACAGGGTTCCAGCTCTGCGCTGATTCGAGGCATCTGTGCCGGGCTGTCCACAGCCGGCCGCAAGGTGGGCGGATTTCAAGCCTACACGCAGTCAGATGTACTGCCGGGTTCCGGGCTGTCGTCTTCTGCGGCATTTGAAGTTTTGATCGGGCGGATGGCGGACGACCTGTTTGGCAGCGGAGATATGGATCCGGTACGCATTGCGCAGATTGGCCAACAGGCGGAAAATGAGTATTTTGGCAAACCCTGCGGCCTGATGGATCAAACGGCCTGCGCAGTCGGTGGGTTTGCAATGATGGATTTTCATGACAAAGAAAATCCGGCAGTGGAAAAAATCCCGTTTAATTTTGCCGCATGCGGTTATCGCCTCTGCATCATCGACACGAAAGGAAACCACGCCGGCCTGACCGAAGATTATGCGGCAATTCCGCAGGAAATGCGAAAAGTTGCTGTCTGTTTTGGAAAAACGCTGCTCTCCCAAGTGGATGAATCGGAGTTTTATTCCGATCTTGCACGAGTGCGCAAGCAGGCGGGAGACCGTGCCGTACTCCGGGCCATTCACTATTTTAGTGACAACAGCCGCGTGTTAGAACAAGCTGCCGCACTGCGGGAAAACCGGTTTGCCGATTTCCTGCGTCTTGTGCGGGAAAGCGGCCGCTCTTCCTTTATGTATCTACAAAATGTTTATTCCCCCTCCCGTGCACAAGAGCAGGGAATTTCACTGGCACTTGCGCTGTGCGATCGCCTGCTCTCCGGTTCAGGCGGCGCGTGGCGCGTACACGGCGGCGGATTTGCCGGTACCGTGCAGGCTTATGTACCGCAGGAGGATTTTGACGGTTTCCGGCGTGAAATTGAGGCCGTCTTCGGTCCCGGTTCTTGCATGGCGCTTTCCGTTCGCACGGCCGGCGCGATCCGTATTTTATAACATGACATACTAAACGATTGGGGGAATCTTTTATGGCAGAATTACGATGGGATCCTTTTATTAAAGATTGGACAATGGTCGCCTCCAACCGGCAGAGCCGTCCGCAGATGCCGAAGGACTGGTGCCCGTTTTGTCCGTCTTCCGGCAACGTTCCGGATTACGATGTTCTAAAATATGACAACGACTTTCCCGCGCTTTCCACCTCCCCAGGGGAGCCGGATCCGGTTGGAACGGATTTTTTCCGCACAGCGCCAAATTACGGTAAGTGCGAGGTCATTCTCTACTCACCGAAACATCAAGCACTGATGACTGAACTTTCGGACGACCACATGGAAAAACTGGTCAATCTTTGGTGCGAGCGTTTTGAGGCACTGCGCGGTGACCCAAAAATTAAGTATATTTTTATCTTTGAAAACCGAGGCGAGGCGGTCGGCGTAACCATGCCGCATCCGCACGGACAAATTTACGGATATCCGTTCCTGCCAAAAAAGCTGGCACTTGAAACAGACTCCGCAAAAGAGTATTATGTACAAAACGGACGCTGTCTGTTCTGCGACTTTCTTAAAAAAGAGCAGGAGTTTGGTAAGCGCATTATTTTCCAAAATGAGCATTTTACCGTTCTGCTTCCGTTTTTCAGTGCATATCCCTATGGGGTATATATTTTTGCAAATGTTCACCGGCAGTACATCACCGATTTTACTCCCGAGGAACGCCGCGCGCTCGGCGTGACCGTGCGCAGCACAGTTGGAATGCTTGACAGCCTGTTCGGCTTCCGATTCCCGTACATGATGTGCATGCATTCCGCGCCGGTGAACATGGGCGACTACTCCAAAGATTTTCACTTCCACATTGAATTCTATCCGCCGATGCGCAGCGCGGACAAAATCAAGTTCAACGCTTCCAGCGAAACAGGAGCATGGGCGGCTTGCAACCCGACCTGCCCCGAGGAGACCGCTGAGGAGCTGCGCGAGGCCTACCGGCGGTATCTGACCGAAAAGGAGAAAACAAAATGAACATCCTGATTACCGGCGGAGCCGGATACATTGGCTCCCACACCTGCGTGGAACTGCTCAACAACGGTTTCGACATTGTTGTGATGGACAATTACAGCAACGCTTCTCCCGACGTAATCGGCAAGATTGAAGCGCTCACCGGCAAAAAATTTCCTGCCTATGAGTGCGACATGCTCGACTATGAAGGATTTGAAAAAATCTTTCAGGAAAACAAAATTGACGCGGTCATCCACTTTGCCGGCCTCAAGGCCGTAGGTGAATCGGTGGAAAAGCCGCTGGAATATTACCACAACAACTTAACAGGAACACTCAACCTCTTCCGCCTGATGAGGCAATACGGCGTGAATAAATTTGTATTCAGTTCCTCCGCAACGGTTTACGGCATGAACAACAAAGCTCCGTTTACGGAAGATATGCCGCTTTCCGCAACAAACCCCTACGGCTGGACAAAATATATGATTGAACAAATTACCCGCGATTTCTGCCACGCCAACCCGAACTTAAAAGCCGCACTGCTGCGCTACTTTAATCCCATCGGCGCACATCCCAGCGGGCTCATCGGCGAAAATCCGAACGGAATCCCGAACAATCTGATGCCCTATATCATGAAAGTGGCAGTCGGCAAGCTGCCAAAGCTGCATGTTTACGGCAACGATTATCCAACCCCCGACGGAACCGGCGTGCGCGACTACATCCATGTCTGCGACTTAGCCGAAGGCCATGTGAAAGCGCTTGAGGCTCTGGATTCCATTCACGGTGCGCGCGCGTTTAACCTCGGCACCGGCAAGGGCAGCTCCGTGTTGGATGTTGTCCACGCATTTGAGCAGGCCAGTGGGGTTAAAATTCCGTATCAGATTGATCCTCGCCGCCCGGGCGACATTGCAATCTGCTATGCTGACCCGTCCCGCGCAAAGGCGGAACTGCACTGGGAAGCAAAATACTCGCTTGCCGACATGTGCCGCGACAGTTGGAATTTCATCAGCAAAAACCCGTAATATCTCTGACCCGAAAAAGGCACAGGAAGCACTCGCATTGGTGTTTTCCTGTGCCTGTGTCATTTTTTAGCCATTGATTCGGATGATGCCGCCCCGCGGCGCTTTCTCATTGATTTTGGCGATATAAAGCGCCCGCGCAACAGTTGCAATTATTTAGCGAAAAACAAATTAAATATGATGGTGATTTATGAGAGCTGATGGATTTACATGAATCATGCAGTGCTTGACCACCGCAAAATTTCCCTCAATTTGGTCATGAATGTTCTCGGCAACTTCGTGGGAATGCGCAAAACTGGTGTTTCGGTCCAGCGTAATTTCCATATCAACATAGACCCTTGAGCCGCACCGTCTTGTTTTCAGGGCATCAATGGCCATCACTTCCCGATTGCTTTTTACAATCCGCTCAATTTTGCTCACCAATTCCGGGGAACAGGAGCTGTCAATCAGCTTTCCGCAGGCGTCTGCGCAGATGTCATAAGCTGCTTTAAAAATAAAGGCGGAAATAACAAGGCCGGCCACCGAATCAGCAACGGGAACTCCCATCCGCATGCCTGCGATACCCAACAGACTTCCAACAGAGGACAGCGCGTCGGAACGGTGGTGCCAAGCGTCTGCCGCCATGGAAGAAGAGTGAATTTTCTTTGCACACTTGATGGTAAAATGATACATCCATTCTTTCGCGCCGATGGAAATCACAGCCGCGCCCATGGCCCACGTGCTCAACAGAAAATCCGGCGGCAGCGCCGAAACCGGGCAAATCAGTTTACAAATCCCATTCCAGCCGATGCCGCCGCCAATTGCAAACAACATCATACCCAGCACGAATGCGACAATACATTCGATTTTTTCATGCCCATACGGGTGTTCGGAATCGGACGGCTTGTGCGACACGCGGATGCCTATTAGAACAGCCAGCGTGCTGAAAATATCGGTCAGTGAATGCACTGCGTCGGAAATCAAGCTTGCCGACGCTATTTTTATGCCAAACAGTCCCTTTAAGGCAAACAGAAACAAATTTATCATCATGCTTTGAATAGAAATTTTATATGCCATACGGGATTCCAGAGGAGTCAAACAATCATCTCCCAAAGAAAAACGCATCTCATTTCATATGCTGTTCCCATACTATGAAAAATGCATTTTGCATGACATAAAACAGTAAAAGGCCGAAACTCCTGTCAGCAGGATTTCCGGCCTTTTGATGATTACAATGTAACTTTATTCCTTTGTCAAAATCGTTCCGCCGCCTAGGACAATATCTCCGTCATAGAAAACAACAGCCTGTCCCGGTGCAACCGATTTCTGGGGAGACTCAAATTCTACCCTCACTCGGCCGTCCTGCAGGGGCAAAAGCTTTGCTTTCGCGGGGGGAGCCGAATAGCGCACCTTTACCCATGCATCCATCGGCTGTTCCAATGTATCGAACGGGATAAAATTCAGGTCTTCCGCTGTCAGGGCTGAAGTGTAGCGTTCCCGTTCCTCGCCGAGCGTTACCGTGTTATGTTCGGCATCGATATCCGTCACATACATCGGCTTTCCGAACGACATTCCCAAACCTTTGCGCTGCCCGACCGTATAGTACATGACTCCGCGGTGTCGGCCGATAACATTTCCGTTCTTGTCAATGAAATTTCCCGGCTTTGCCGCTCGGCCGGTGTATCTCTCTAAGAACTTGCCGTAGTTGTTATCTTCCACAAAACAGATTTCTTGGCTGTCCTTTTTGCGTGCCACGGTTAAACCCGCTTCCTGCGCCATGGCACGGATTTCAGGTTTGGAATAGCCCCCAACAGGCAGCAGAGTATGTGCAAGCTGCCGCTGTGTCAGCATATACAGCACATAGCTCTGGTCCTTTGCCGCAGGGGATTTTTTCAAAAGCCATCGCCCTTCGGCTGTGCGTTCAATAAGAGCATAGTGCCCGGTTGCCACATAATCGAATCCCAAAAGCTCGGCACGGTCCAGCATCGCACTGAATTTAATATGGCGGTTGCATGCAATGCAGGGATTCGGTGTTCTCCCTGCCTCATACTGCGCCGCAAACGGGGCAATCACATCCCGTTCAAACAGTTCTGTAAAATTCAATACCATATGGTCAATACCAAGCTGATAACAAACGCGGCGCGCGTCATCAATATCGGAAAGTGAACAACATCCGCCTTCTTTTTCACTCATCAGTTCATCCGGCCGCAGGCGCAGGGTAACACCCGTCACCTCATATCCGGCTTTCTGCAAAAGCAGGGCGGCGACAGAACTATCCACGCCGCCGCTCATTCCTAACATAACTTTTTTCTTCATTTACTTTACCGGTTCGTCGTCCGCCGCTTCCCCTGTGTCATTTGGCTGCCCGACGGCAGCGCTGAATGAATGGAAAAAATCCTCTCCGTCGTCAGCGCATTCGGAATTGGCGAACTCGTCCCTTTGTTCCTCCTCTTCATTATCGTCGACTCCCGCCGGAACCATCATCTCATCCAGCTTCATAAACGCGCGTTTTAATCTGCGGTCGGCATTGTCCACAGCCATACAGAGCGGTTCGGTGCGCTCATTGGATGGATCGCGCATGTTTTCATAATAATATTTTCCCAATTCCATAAGGGAACGGGCCTTAATCTCCTTTTCATTGCGGATAACAATTTTCAGCCTGTTGATGATGGCAGCCTTGCGGTTTTTATCCACCACGAAATTGACCGCTTTTGTCACAGTCTCGGCAACATTTTTAAATACTTCCATTCGGATCCCTCCTGCCGCGGATGCGGTATTACATAATTTGTTCTTATTATTATACCTCAAAAAAACGTTCCTGCAACAGTATTATTTCATCTATTCCTTTTTTTATGTTAATATGATATAATGAAAAAACACGCAGAGAATAAGGGGATAGCGGGAATGTCGACGCAAATAACCGAAGAGATCAGCTGTCCGCAGTGCGGCGCGGCTGTCAAAACGGAACTGTGGCCGGGGATTGATGCCGTTAAAAACCCGGAGCTGAAAGCGCGCATATTGGATGAAACCATGTTTGACTGGAAATGCCCGGAATGCGGCTATGCTGCCCGGTTTTTATATCCATTTTTATACCACGACCCGGAACGCAAGTTCATGGTATATCTTTCGCCCAACGGCGACGGTTGTAAAGAATCTGGCATTGAAGCTAAATTTCCGCAGCTGGCCGGCATCACCAAACGGCTGGTTACTACACCGGAATCTTTAAAGGAAAAAATTCTGATTTTTGAAGCCGGATTGGATGACCGTGCGGTGGAACTGGTGAAATTTGCCCTTATGGGTGTTTTGGACAAAAAACACGGTAAAAAAGCCTGCGCCGGTTATTTTTGCTATGCCGATGAGCAGGCAAATGAAATCGCCTTTTCTTTTTTGTTTAAAGGGGAAACAGAACCTGTGCGCCGGCATACAAGGATGGAAGCGTACCGCAAATCGGTAGAAATTGTGGAAAGTACCGGGAATGTTCAAACAGACGGTTTTTTTCCGGTGGACAGTGTCACAGCACAAAAAATACTGGACGAATATCATCATGCAACAGAAAATGCCATTGAGTAAGAATTGGAGCGTTAGAGCAAAATATGTGCGGACTGTGCGGATTTACAGGAGAAATAATTGACCGGGACGCGATTGTCAAAAATATGACGGACGTCATTACCCACCGCGGACCGGATTCAAGCGGGATCTATATCGATTCCGATATTGCAATGGGATTTCGCCGTCTGAGCATCATAGACTTAGACCAAGGAGATCAGCCGATTTACAATGAAGACGGCTCCCTTGTTGTGATGTTCAACGGCGAAATTTATAATTATCAGCAGCTACGAGAAATTCTTGTGGCAAAGGGACATCAATTCTCAACAAATACAGACACCGAGGTTCTGGTGCATGGCTTTGAGGAATGGCAGGAAGATCTTTTAAACAAGCTGCGCGGAATGTTTGCGTTTGCCATTTGGAATAAAAAAGAGAAAAGCCTGTTTTTGGCGCGTGATTTTTTCGGCATTAAGCCGATGCACTACACGCAGGTGGGCGACCATTTTATTTACGGTTCTGAAATCAAAAGCATCCTTCAGTTCCCGGGATTTGAAAAGAAGCTGAATCTCAATGCTTTGGATCATTATATCTCTTTTGAGTATCCGGTTCCTCCGGAAACTTTTTTTGAAAACGTCTTCTGCCTGATGCCGGCACACTACCTTTGGTACCGCAACGGTGAAGTGGAGATTAAGCGCTACTGGGAACCGAAATTCGAACCGGACGAATCGATGACGGAGGAGGAAGCTGTCAACGCAATCGATCAGGTTTTTGAAGATTCCGTCGCGGCTCACCGCATCAGCGATGTGGAGGTAGGATGCTTTCTTTCCAGCGGCGTGGATTCCAGTTATGTGGCCACCTATTTTTCCGGTCAAAAAGCCTTCACTGTGGGGTTTGGTGAGGACGAAAAATACAATGAAATCAGCTACGCAAAAGAGCTTTCCTCCAAAGTAGGGCTGGAACATCACTACAAGACCATCTCCCCGGATGAATACTGGGGAAATATCCGCAAGGTGATGTACCACATGGATCAGCCGCTTGCGGACGCTTCTTGTATCGCCTTGTATTTTGTATCCAAGATTGCAAGCGAATATGTCAAGGTTGTGCTTTCCGGCGAAGGTTCGGACGAGCTGTTCGGCGGCTACAATATCTATCATGAGCCGGATGACATGGCAGCTTACCGCCGTTTGCCCATCGGATTAAGAAGAGCGCTCGCCTCCTTTGCGCAAAAGCTGCCTTTCTCGTTTAAGGGCAAGAACTTTCTCATCCGCGGCGCAAAAACTATTGAAGAAACCTTTATTGGCAATAACAGCCTGTTTACCATGGCGGAAAAGCGCCGTCTGTTAAAAGAGGACTTGCCGGCCACCCGTCCGCAGAAACTAACCCGCCCTTGGTATGACCGCGTGAAGGAACAGGACGATGTAACCAAAATGCAGTATTTGGACATCAACGTCTGGATGGTGGGAGACATTTTGGTTAAGGCCGACCGCATGAGCATGGCAAATTCCCTTGAGCTGCGCGTACCGTTTCTGGACCGCAAAGTGTTCGCCGTCGCTTCCCGCATCCCCCGCCGGCTGAAAGTCAACCCGCAGAACACCAAGTATGCACTGCGCAAGGCGGCCTTGCGGCATCTGCCGGAATCAACTGCCCAAAAGAAAAAGCTGGGCTTTCCCGTACCGATTCGGGTCTGGCTAAGGGATGAAAAATACAGTAAAATTGTACGTCAGGCCTTTTTGTCCAAGACGGCAAAGCAGTTCTTTAACACCGACTTTCTCACTGCCCTTTTGGACAACCATATACAGGGCAAATGCGACAACAGCCGAAAAATCTGGACTGTCTTTATTTTCCTTGTCTGGTATGACATCTACTTTAACGGCGCCCCGCACGAACCGGGCGATATGCCTTTCATTCAATAACGGCACCCCGGCAATGCCGGGGCTTTTTTATGCTAGTTTGCACCGCCGCGTTTATTTATGAAGAAAATATTTTTGCTTGATTTTTGCTTGTATTTTTCTTTTAAAGATATTATAATAAAACAAACCCCATTCTTATATACAAAATTTGGAAGAAGGCTGTTTTTATGAATTTATTTGATTTAACAGGCAAAGTTGCCGTTGTGACAGGTGCATCCAGTGGACTGGGTGCGGACGCCGCAAAGGCTTATGCGGCACAGGGCGCGGACGTTGCACTTTTGGCCCGCCGGAAAGAAAAACTGGACGCGGTGGTAAAGGAAATTGAAGCAACGGGCGGCAGGGCCATTGCGGTTGCATGCGATGTATCTAAGGAAGAAAATGTAAAATCCGCCGTCCGGCAAGTACTGGAGACATTTGGAAAGATTGATATTCTTTTAAACGACGCGGGCGTCGCACAGGCCGGCTCGGTAGAAACTCTAGCGGCAGAAGACTGGGACCGCTCCATGAATATTAACGTCAAAGGTATGTACTTGATGTGCAAATATATAATCCCCGGCATGAAAGAGCGTAAGTACGGAAGGATTGTCAATATCGCTTCCGTCAATGCAATTTTGGCCGATAAAGCGGACACATTCGTTCGTCATGTTTACAACGCCTCCAAGGCGGCTGTGGTTGGCCTGACAAAGGGCATGGCCGCAAGCTACGCCAAAGACGGAATTACCGTAAACGCGTTGGGGCCCGGGCTGTTTAAATCTGAGATGACGGCGGATTCGCTGTTTAAACATGAAGCTGTCATGAATATGTATAATTCCCTCTGCCCCGCTTCCAGACCGGGGGCAAAAGGTGAGTTAAACGGTCCGATTCTGTTCTTCTCTTCGGACGCATGCAGTTACACCACGGGGTCAGTTCCTTGTGGTCGACGGCGGATTTTCCATTGTATAAGCCCTAAATTTTTGCAGTTTGCTTAGTCGATTCCCGTCTTAATAAAAGAAAGAACCGCGGTAGCTACCGCGGTTTCTCTTTTTTAGCTTTTAAATTCTCTAAATAAATTCGCCACTTTTTCGGCATATTCCTGATTTTCTTCCTCTGTGACTGTGTCCTTGTAAATCATCAGGTACTTGCCGTTCTCGGACAGCACCGCTGGAATCTGCTGTTCCATCAGGGTAAACTCCCCGTTTGCTTTTACACTGTCCAGCACTTCTTGGGCGGTATCGTTCAAATTTTCCGGATCAAATTCATATAATTCTACAGTAATGTTATTTTTTCCATTGTAGGAAAACTGATATCTCACGCCGCTTTTTGCACCAATAATGTCTGCACGCATCTCCTGCGGCTCACCGGAAATCAGTTCATTCCCGGTTAAATAGGCTTGAAGTCCCGCTAAATTATCCTCAACATCCGACTCCGAAACGGCCGGCGTGCTGGACTCCTCTCCTTGGGAAGCAGATGCCTCGGAAGACACGCCGCCCACATCTCCTGCACCGCAGGCTGTAACTGTCATCAATAAAGCGGCTGCGGCCGCCAGAATCCAAATTTTTTTCATTTTTCTATCCGCCTTTTCTTCACAATGAAGTCGGCTCGTCCAAAATCCCCGCGAGCCTGACTTTATTATTATCCCCATTTTCTTTACTTTTGTCAACCGTCAAAAGATGCGGGTTTAGAAAACACACCGAAATATCTTCGCTGCCGAAAAATTATAACGCCGACATGTTCTCTTACCCGCATAGCGGACCTAACCCCGCAAAAAGAAACGAAGGGAAAAATCCCTTCGTTCCGTGATATACAGGTCAGCCGTAATGGAGGACTGCAAATGCACCACGCCATTTGTCCACACGGTTACGTTTATTCTGTTATTATTTTTTCTTTGGTTCCGTAAATTATTTCTTTAAGACTGTTTTTCCATAAGGGATGGAACGGCTTTTTGCAGCTTTTCAATCAGTGCAAGCGACTCTTCTTTCGTCTTTCCGCGGCAGGAGAGATATGCCTTGATTTTAGGCTCTGTGCCGCTGGGGCGGATGATGACTTTTCCGCCGTTTTCCAAGCGATACTCCAACACATTGGATTTCGGCAGGTTAATTTTTTGGCCGTCGCTTGTAATGGAAGCCTGATAATCGCTCCAACCGCACACCTTGCTTCCAGCAATCTGGGCCGGCGTTTCATTCCTCAGGGAATCCATGATGTTCTTCATTTGAACCATGCCGTCCGCACCCTCGAACGTGAAATTCATCAGCACGTTTTCATAATAACCGTATTTGCGGTACAAAGCCTCCATTGCATCGACTAATGTCATGCCTTTCTTGCGGTAATACTGCGCCATCTGACAAATCAGCATGCTGGCATTCACCGCATCCTTATCGCGCACATAGCCGCCGGACAAATACCCATAACTTTCTTCAAAACCGAAAATATAGCGGTCTGCGCCCCCTTCTTTCTCCAGCAGTGCAATTTGGTCTCCGATATACTTAAAGCCGGTCAGAACGCGCCGCAGTTCAATACCGTAATCCTCCGCAACGGGAGTTGCCATATCTGTACTGACAATGGTTGTCACCGCCACGGGATTTTCCGGCATAGTTCCTTTTTCCTTGCGGCTGCGCGCAATGAAATCAAGCAAAAGAACGCCGACTTCATTGCCCGTCATCAGAACAAATTTGCCGTTCTGGTTTACTGCAATGCCGCAGCGGTCGCAGTCCGGGTCGGTAGCCAAAAGCAAATCCGGCTGAACTTTTTCGCAAAGTTCAAGTCCTTTTTGCAGCGCTTCCCGAATTTCCGGGTTCGGATACGGGCAAGTGGTAAAGTTGCCATCCGGGAATTCCTGCTCCGGTACAATCGTTACATCCTCCACGCCGATGTCTTTTAAAATTCGTGTTACACAGACGCGGCCGGTTCCGTTCAGCGGTGTGTAAACCACTTTCAGCCCGGTGCAGGGTTCCTGAAAGACACGCTGCTTCATCACTTCATCGAGGAAGCGATCGGTCACTTCGTCCGGAATGAGAGAAATAAGGCCCTCATCCTGCGCTTTTTTATAATCCATGCGCTTGATATCATTGAACACATCGAGTTTTTCAATTTCCGCGAGCACATCATCTGCCATTTTCAGGGTTATCTGGCAGCCGTCGCTGCCGTAAACTTTATACCCGTTGTATTTAGCCGGATTATGGCTTGCCGTTACACAAATGCCCGCATCACAATGCAGAAAGCGAACTGCCAAGGAAAGAGTTGGAGTCGGCGAAAGCTGCGGGTAGATATGCGCCTTTACACCGTTGGCTGCAAGAACGGCAGCAGCCTCCCGCGCAAACAGGTCGGATTTGATACGGCTGTCATAGGCGATGGCAACGCTTGGTTTTTCAGAATGCTTTTTCAGGTAATTCGCAAGTCCCTGCGTTGCTTTGCGCACCGTATAGATATTCATCCGGTTTGTTCCGGCACCGATGACACCGCGCAGTCCTCCGGTACCAAACTCCAAATCGCGGTAAAACCGGTCGTTAATTTCTTCCGGTTGATTTTGAATTGATTTTAATTCTTCAATTAAGTCCGGATCATCCAACGCATTTTTCAGCCATCTTTCATATTCACTCATATCCATGTTCCTTTCTGTTTAGATTCAGCATATGCTGTTACAAAGCAGCCGTCAGAGCTTTAGAATACTGGTTACAACCCCCGCGGGGGTAATATCCAGAATTCCATAGGTTCCGCTGCTGCCATGCAGCGAGCCCGGATTCATAATATACAGCCCATCCCGGTACTCAGTCATTGCCACATGCGTATGACCAAACAGCAGAATGTCCGCCTTTTGGCCGCGCGCCGCGGAAATTGCAGAATACATTTCGTATTTAACGTTGTAAGTATAACCATGGGTATAGAAAATATTTTTTCCTGCCAGTGTGGTAAGTCCTTCAGTGGGCAGTGTACTGCCCCAATCACAGTTTCCGCGAACCATTAGGAACATCCGGTCTGGGAAGTTGGCCTTTGCCTCGGCGGCTTCCTCTTCTCCGTCTCCCAGATGGATGACAACTTCAGCCCGTGGCTGTTTTAAGATTGCCGCCCGCAGGGAAAAACCATCCCCGTGGGTATCCGATACTACCAGTATTCGCATGAAATGACCTCCTGAACCGTCCTGCCGGGACGGGTATATATTCGTTGGGCATCGCATAAAAATATTGCGGGGTGATGTTATGCAAAATAACGCGGAAAACAATCAGTTGCTGGAAACTTTGATGAAAAAACTTAGTCCGGAAGACCGCGCGCGGGTCAAGGCGCTTTTGTCAGATCGACAGGCCTGTGAAAAGATCCTGAGCTCGCCGGAGGCGCAGGACATCATTCGCCGGTTTAAGGGAGGAAAATAAATGGATGATCTTTCCTCCATGCTCAACGGCATTTTAAAAGACCCCGAAAGCATGGAGAAAATCAAAAGTCTAGCGGGCATGCTGGGCGGGGGCGGCGGATCCTCGCCCACTTCCCAACCCGCAAATCAGCCACCGGCGCCCACGGCGGGGGACAACCGCACACCCGGGAATATGGATCCGGATTCTCTGAAGATGGTCATGAAATTGGCCCCCATTATTTCAAAATTCCGTCAAGAAGATGACAGCACTCGTCTTTTACGGGCGCTGCGCCCATTTTTAAACGAGCAAAAGCGCAAGAAGTTGGATGAAGCCATCCGGCTGATGCAAATTGTGCGGATGATTCCGTTTATCCGCCGCAGCGGACTTTTATGAGGTGAACCATGCCTGGCAATCATAACGAGGATTCCTACAACTTTCATAGTCTTCAGGAAGATGCCATCCGCCGCGCAAGGGAAATGCAGGCAAGGGCGCGCCTTTCGCCCTTTGACTCTCCCGGGGAGGAGCGTGCCGCGGAACCGGAGCCGTCCCAGCCGCGCGAAGAGCAGGTTCCCTCCAGCAAACCGTCCTCGCCGAACCCGCCCGCACTCTCGCCGGAAAATAATTTCGGCGAAGAACGGACGGATGACCCAACCGCAGGACTTTTGGACACTCTTCTCAAAGACAACGAGCGTACTCTAATCTGGGTTCTTCTGCTGATTTTACTGGAAGAAAAGGCGGACACGGCGTTAATACTGGCACTGATGTATCTTGCATCATAAGCCGGCACGCATCACTCCCCGGGCGGAATATCCCGACAGCCCCGTCGAGAATCCCGCCCGGTTTTTTATGATTCCGGCAGCTCTTTAATGGCATAAATATATTGTTCCTGTGTGGAAGGATCTGTTTTTATGTCATATTCCATATACTTAACAGGTTTCGGCGTAACATCGGATGAAGCGGAACTGAGAGACTGTGTACGAGTTTCGTCGCTGGGAGGAACATAACCAACGCGTAAAACAATCATATCCCCTCTCTTTTTCGCCTCTTCAGTATAAGGGGTATACGTGCTGTCCAGAGAATACAGTGCCACATGAAACTGTGCATTCTCAGAATCGTATTCAAAGAAGGTTTCCTCTGTCGGATTTGTCGGCTGCAACTGGCAGTCCGGACCGAAAAGCTGACGGCAGGCATCCACAACATCACCCAGCGGGACAATTGTTCTTCCCACGTCGTCATATTCTGTGTAGTTGACTGCACTGTCACTTGTCATGGTCTGCCACAGAGAAGCGTTGAGCACAAAATCCGGGTCCGCTTCCTCCGGCGAATCAAACGGCGGAGGATCCTGCGCTACAACCACCGCTAAAAACTGATCATATTGGCGCAGCTGTGTATCATCCGTTAAAACGGCATGAATCTTTGTGCCGATTGCAGTCGCAAGAAACGCCACACCGACAAGCGCAAAAATCAATACAATTGAGCCGATAAAAATTCCGTACCGGTGGCGTCCCCTGCGCCTTGGCTTTGTTTTTGCCGGCGCGGCCGGCTCCATGCCGTCGTCCCATTTTGTCAGCAGACGTTCGTCATCGATGTTGTCGTTTTCCGGCAGAAAATCATCGATTTCCGTATCATTTTCCAGCCGGGCACGGCGCTTTTGAGCAGACTGCGAAACCGGTACTTGCGTGCTCCCTCCGGATTTCCGCTTTGAAGACGGCGCAGTCTTGTCCGTTCCGTTATGAAAGGAGGAGCGGTAATCCGCAGTATATGATTTTGGACTCTGCTCAGGAGCGTTTTTGTCCATTTTATTCTCTCCTTCCTAACGAATCTGTCCGCTTCCCGTTACAATGAATTTGCAGGTAGTCAGTTCAAAAGCGCCCATTGGGCCGCGCGTGTGCAGCTTTTGGGTGGAGATTCCGATTTCTGCTCCCAGCCCGAATTCACCGCCGTCTGTAAACCGCGTGGAGGCATTGACGTAAACCGCTGCCGCATCCACTGCTGCGGTAAAATGCCGGGCATTCTCATAGCTATTTGTGATAATTGCCTCGCTGTGGCCGGTGGAATACTTAGCGATATGCGCAATTGCTTCTTCCATGCTGTCCACCACCCGGACTGCAAGGATATAATCAAGATATTCCCGCTGCCAATCTTCCTCAGTGGCGGGAACAACGCAATCGCCGAGAATTGCCCTAGTTCTCTCGCAGCCGCGAAGTTCCACATGCTTTTCATCCAACCGCGCTTTGATTGCCGGCAGGGCTTTTTCCGCAATATCTTTGTGAACTAAAATAGTCTCGATTGCATTGCACACGGATGGGCGGGATGTTTTAGCATTAAAAATGATATCCGCCGCCATGGAGATATCGGCAGAATTATCGACATATACATGGCAGTTTCCGGCACCTGTTTGAATCACCGGTACCTTGGAATTTTCCACAACCGAGCGGATTAATCCCTGTCCTCCTCTGGGAATTAAGACATCGATATATTCGGTCAGTCCCATCATTTCAACCGCCGAATTTCGCGAGGTATCTCGCACCAACTGGATGCAGTCCGGGTTCAGCCCGCAGGAATCCAGCGCACCGCGCATCGCCTCTGCAATAGCTTCATTGGAATGCAGTGCTTCCTTGCCGCCGCGCAGAATCACTGCATTTCCAGCTTTTAGGCAGAGAGCCGCCGCGTCGGCTGTCACATTCGGGCGTGCCTCGTAGATCATTCCGATTACCCCGATGGGGACTCGGATTTTTTCTATTTTTAGGCCGTTGGGGCGGACAAACCCGGAGACCACCTGCCCAACCGGATCCGGCTGAGCCGCTACCGAGCGTATACCCTCTGCCATGGAACGCACCCGCTGAGCGTTCAGCGTCAGCCGATCCAGCAGCGGTGCGCTCATACCGTCCTGTTGTGCCTGTGCAACATCCATTCGGTTAGCGGCAAGGATCTTATCCTCCGCTTTCTCCACGGCGTCCGCCATGGCACACAGCGCCTTTGCACGCAGTTGTCCGGCAGCTGTTAAACTGCCCGCTGCGGCCTTTGCTTTTTTTCCCATTTCTTCCAAAACAGTCATTGTTTTTCCTCCGCTTCCATTCACGGCTTACCGGTGATCTGTTTCATTTTAGCTGCTGCGCACTCCGAAAAATGTCCCAATTTGCGCTCCCTCAAAAAGCTTGTACAGCTTTTCCGGGTACGCCCCACTCATAATACAGCATGGAATTCCGGCCTGATTCACCGCAGCAGCCGCTTCCACTTTTGTGCGCATGCCTCCTGTTCCGCGCCGAGAACCGGCTCCGCCTGCCAAGGCGCGAATCTCATCCGTCACTTTCGGCACAACCGGTATGCGGTTGGCATTTGGGTTGACGGCAGGATTGTCATCATACAATCCGTCGATATCGGTCAGGATAATGAGAAGATCCGCACCGATCAGGCGGGCAACGATTGCGGAAAGATTGTCATTATCGCCAATTTGATTTCCGACTAACTCGTCCACCACGACGGTATCGTTTTCGTTTACAACCGGAATAATATCCATAGCAATCAGTTCATTAAAGGTATTTTCTGTGTTTTTCCGTGTATTTTCATTTGCGATCACATCGCTGGTTAGCAATACCTGAGCAACGGTGCGGTTGTATTCGCCGAAAAATTTATCATAGATAAACATCAGCTCACACTGCCCGACCGCAGCGACCGCCTGCCGTTTCTCCGTCTCCTGCGGACGCTCTTTAAGTCCCAATTTACCCACACCAACCCCGATGGCTCCGCTTGTGACCAGCACGATTTCTCTGCCGGAATTTTGTAAGTCGCTGAGCACCTTGCAAAGGCGTTCAATTCTACATAGATTTAGTTTCCCATTTTCATATGTCAGAGTGGAAGTTCCCACTTTGACAACAATCCGTTTGGCCTGTGTAACAGCCGACATATGCAGCGTTCCTCTCCCTTTTATTTCGTTAAGATTATAGCATAAATTTTTACAATATCAAACTGCTTTCCTAAATTAGCCTGTATTGCTGTCGAATATCATAAATACACCCGGTTTGGAGGAAAAGCAGCTCTATTTTCCCTGCGGTTGATTTATAGGCTAATTAGTTATCTTTTAGCATACCATTATCAAGTAAACTCAATTGAGGAGTTGATACTATGATTTTTGACTTTGGCTATCGTCTTCGTGAATTAAGAAAGAGCAAAAACATGACACAAACCCAAGTAGCAAAACGTTTAAATCTATCCAAAGCAACAATCAGCGGCTACGAAAATAATATTAAGACTCCTTCATTGGATGTTTTGGTTAAACTCTCCATTCTTTACGGTGTTTCCACCGACTATATTTTAGGACTGGAAAACCGAAAATTACTGCAAATTGACGGCTTAACGCTGAATCAGGAAGAAATTATAAAGAATCTTTTAAAAGAATTTAAGAAAATGAATAAAGCGGTCGGATAATAACAAAAAAGCGCAGCCGACGGCTGCGCTTTTTTGCCCGAATTTATCTTGTCTGCCTAAATTTACCGTAAGCTGTTTTTCCTCCCAAACGACCGCGGCTGTCATGGTGCGGGGCCGGACGGCGATGCGATGTGCCAAGCGTGTTTTGCGGAACTAGGCCTTTCACCTCAATCAGCGCCTCCCGGCGTGAAAGATTCAGTCTGCCGCGTTCATCGATATTCATTACCTTTACCATGACCTCATCGCCAACATTGACAACATCCGTCACGTTTTCAACTCGTTTGACATCAAGCTGGGAAATATGCACTAAACCTTCCTTACCGGGTGCAATTTCCACAAAGGCACCGAAGTCCATCAGCCGGGTTACTTTGCCGGTATAAATAGCGCCGGGCTCCGGGTCATTCGCAATTGTATCAATGATATTAACGGCCCGTTTACAGTTGTCCAAGTCCACACCGGAAACATAGACATGCCCATCTTCTTCCACATCCACCTTGACATCGCATTCCGAGCAAATCTTTTGAACTATCTTTCCGCCCGCTCCGATGACTTCACGGATTTTTTCAAGCGGGATGGTAATAGAAAGCATTTTCGGGGCATACTTGGAAAGTTCTTTGCGCGGCGCGGGAATGGTCTTGAGTATTACTTCGTCGATGATATAATCCCGTGCTTTATGCGTTTTATATAAAGCTTCACGCACCATATCCGGCGTCAGTCCGTCGATTTTTAAGTCCATCTGAATCGCTGTGATACCCGCGTGGGTTCCCGCTACCTTAAAGTCCATATCGCCGAAAAAGTCCTCAACACCTTGGATGTCCAGCATGGTCATCCAGCGGTCGCCTTCGGTGATCAAACCGCAGGAAATCCCCGCAACAGGGGCTTTAATCGGCACGCCCGCATCCATCAGTGCCAGCGTGGAACCGCAGATGGATGCTTGGGAAGTTGAACCGTTGGATGAAAGAACTTCCGAAACAAGGCGCAGCGTGTAAGGAAATTCATCCACGGAAGGGATAACCGGCTCAAGCGCGCGCTCTGCAAGAGCACCATGCCCGATTTCCCTGCGGCCCGGGCCGCGGTTTGGTTTTGTTTCCCCTACGGAATAGGAAGGCATGTTGTACTGGTGGATATAGCGCTTTGTCTCCTGCTCGTCGATGCTGTCAAAAGTCTGCTCATCACTCATGGGGCCGAGCGTCAGTACGGTGAGCACTTGGGTCTGCCCGCGGGTAAACAGGCCGGAGCCGTGCACCCGGGGCAACAGACCGACTTCCGCAGCAAGCGGACGGATTTCATCCATTTTGCGTCCGTCCACACGTTTCTGCTCATCTAACAGCCAACGGCGCACCACATATTTCTGTGTTTTATACAGACATTCATCGATCTTTGCCTCTTGTTCGGGGTAGATCGGGTCAAATTTTTCATGAACCTTTTCATAAATCGGCTGCAGACGTTCATCGCGGACTTTTTTATCAATAGTATCCATCGCCTCGCGCACATCTTCCAGCGCAAAATCTTTAATTGCTTCGAGCATTTCCTCGTCCGGTTCATTGCTCGGATAGGTAAATTTCGGCTTCCCGATTTCTTCCTTTATTGAATTGATAAATTCAATAATCGGAAGATTTGCCTTATGGCCTGCCATGATGCCGTTATACATGACATCATCCGGAATTTCATTTGCTCCTGCCTCAATCATGGCAATTTTATTGGCCGTAGAAGCGATGGTAACGGCCATTTGGGATTTCTTTCTCTGTTCACTGGTCGGGTTGATAACGTATTCCCCATCGACATACCCAACGGAAACACCGGAAATCGGGCCGTTCCACGGGATGTCCGAAATACTGATGGCAATGGACGTACCAACCATCGCGGCAATTTCCGGCTGGCAGTCGTAATCAACGCTCATGACAGTGCAGACAACGGAAACATCATTTCGCATGTCTTTAGGAAACAGCGGGCGAATCGGCCGGTCAATCAGGCGAGAAGTTAAAATGGCCTTCTCCGTCGGGCGTCCCTCTCGTTTTAGATAGGAGCCGGGAATTCTGCCAACGGAATATAATTTTTCCTCAAAATCCACGGAAAGCGGAAAAAAGTCCACTCCCTCACGCGGTTTCGCGGATGCCGTAACCGCCACATGAACCACAGTGTCTCCGTAGCGAACCAGGCATTCCCCGTTTGCGAGCTGAGCCATTTTACCGGTCTCTACCACAAGCGGCCTGCCCGCAAAGTCCGTTTTGTAAACCTTGTAGTTTTCAAACATAAATCTATCTCCTCCGTTGCGACTCCGGACGGCGGGCACGACTGATTTAGCAATAAAACCGGCGTCCAGCGCGGGCTTGCGGGGCGCTCGTTTCACTGCTAAATTCCTGCGTATCCCTCGTTCCGGAGGTTCGCATAATAATCCTAAAGGCAGGCGGTAACAAGAACCGCCTGCCCCAACGTTCCATTTTATTTGCGGATCCCCAGTTTGTCAATAATGACACGGTACCGTGAGATATCCTTTTTCTGCAGATAATTAAGCAAGTTTCTTCTCTGCCCAACCATCTTCAGAAGGCCACGGCGGGAATGGTGATCCTTTTTGTGGGCTCTCAGATGTTCAGTCAGCGCATTGATTCTATAAGTGAGAATCGCAATCTGAACCTCTGGTGAACCGGTATCACCTTCATGCAACGCATACTGCTTAATGATCTCATTTTTCTCTTCTTTGAGCATATTACTGTTCCACCTTTTTAAAATTTTCCTCATTCTCAGAACAGGGCCGGTGAAATCCCCAGCGGGGCGTTCCCCCTGCTCCGGGAAAGGGCTTTGCGGTTCTTATTATATCACAGCATGGCATATTTGTAAATCACAAATTCATCTGTCCGCCGACTGCAGAACGCGGAAAATTTCTCGCGCCTGCGCACCATCGTGCATAATGGCACGCTGCAGTTCTTCCAGCGTGGAAAACTTACGTTCCGGGCGCAGAAAGCGCAACAATTCTACAGAGACGGATTTGCCGTATAAATCGCCGCCGCGGTAATCCGGCATCCAAGTTTCAGAAAGCACCCGATCCGCTCCAACCGTCGGCCGAACCCCCACGTTTGTCACACCGAAATAGCTTTTATCTTCTACCTTGACCCGCGAAACGTAAACACCAAATTTCGGTTGAACAAATTCCTGCGGCAGTTCCTGATTCAGCGTCGGTGTGCCAAGGGAGCGGCCAAGCCGTCTGCCATGCAAAACCGGCATACAATAGCCAAACGGGCGTCCAAGCAGGCGTGCAGCATCTTCAACACGCCCCGATTCTATCAGCCCGCGGATGCGTGTGGAACTGACAGGCGTGCCGTCGAGCAGCACTGCCTGTGCGACAGATACCTCGATACCGCGCGCTTTGCAAAGTGAGGTCAGCACGGCACTGTCCGCCTTGCCGCCGCGACCAAAGGTAAAATTGAACCCGCAGCAAACTTTTTTTGCCTTCATACATCCAATAAGCACTTGCTCAACAAATTCTTCAGCGCTCAAATTCTTTACCGAACGAAAATCTACCATATAAAGCTGCCGAACGCCCATTTTGCACAGCAAGCGAATCTTTTCTTCCTGCGTCTGCAGGCGTCCGCCGGCTCGTCCGCCCAAATCCACAAGTGGATTTTCCGCAAAGGTGAACACAGTGGGGAGCAACCCGTTCGATGCGCCGTCCAACGCTAAAGAAATCACTTTTTGATGCCCAATGTGCAGTCCGTCAAAATTGCCAAGCGCAACGGCGCTGCCTCCTGCAGATGGTACCAATGTTCTGAAAACATTCATACTAATTTTCTCCAAAACAAAACTCCTTATTCACTGCACCGAAATAGTCGGAGTACGCGAATCTGTCCGGCTGCAACTCGGCCCAGTCCAAGAAAATCACCCTTCGGATTCTTTACACGCAGCACCGTTTCCTCCGGCGGGACAGCGCGGCGCAGAGATGTTCTTTTTAAATCCAGCGCGCCCCCGTTGGAAAAACGCTTTGCTTGCGCCTCGGATACGGCAACGAACGGCATATTCAAAAACAGCGTCTCTACCGGCAGCACACATTCACCAAGGCGGCCCTTTGCCGCCAGATCTTTTGCACGCGGCAGTGTAATACAATCATCCAATGTGAAACCGCACGCGCGCGTACGGCGCAAAGCAGACATAACGCCGTATGTATGCAGCGCCTTCCCCAAATCCGCACAGAGCGTACGGATATATGTGCCTTTGGAACACGCAATCCGGAGAGTTCCGCTGCGTGTGGATTCATCATAGGTTAACAATTCCAAGCGGCTGATTGTCACCGGTCGTGGCTTCCGCTCCACCTCGATGCCCTGCCGAGCAAGCTCATACAGGCGCTTGCCTCCTACGCTGACAGCCGAAACCATCGGAGGAATCTGCAGAATATTGCCGCGAAATGCGCCGAGTGCCGCCTCCACTTCCTCCGCAGTTGCTCCACGGTCACTTTCTGCAATCACTTTGCCGGTTGTATCCTGTGTGTCCGTCTCAATTCCCAGACGGAAACCCGCCTCGTATTCCTTGTCAGTGTCCGGCAGGAATGCATTTGCACGCGTAGCGCAGCCGAGCAACAGCGGCAGCACACCCGTTGCCATCGGGTCCAATGTCCCCGTATGGCCGATTTTCCGTTCATGCGTCAGGCCGCGCATCACCGCAACCGCATCAAAGGAGGTAAAGCCGGCCGGTTTGTCCAAAACGAGAACTCCATTCATAAGCGATTTTCCAAATACTCCCTTACCGCGTGAAGCATTTGCATTTTTGCCTCAGAGAGCGGAGATTTTAGCGTGCAGCCGGCGGCTCCCTTATGACCGCCGCCTCCGAATTTTTCACAGATTTCAGAGGCGTTCGCCGGATCGCGCGCACGCAGGGACACTTTCCATGCACCGTCCTCCTTTTCGCGCAGGGTCACGCCGACCAGAACGCCTTCAATGCCGCGCGGAATAGTTGCAAGGCCGTCTAAATCATCCTGTTTTGCCCCGGACTCCTCAATCATCTTCTGTGAAATAACAATCACAGCAACTTTGCCGCCGTAGTCGTATTCGATGGATTCCAGTACTCTCCGTTCCATTTCCAATCTGGCACGGCTTTTTGTGTCGAACATTTCCCGGTTAATTGTCGGTGCATCAATGCCCGTTTCAACCAAATCCGCCGCAATGCGGTAAGTGCGCGGTGTCACATTGATATATTTAAAGCACCCCGTGTCCGTGGTGATACCGGTGTAAAGCGGAGCGGCAATGTCCGGGCCTATGGTAACATCCAGTTCCCGCAAGATATCGTAGATAATCTCACAGGTTGCCGCGGCCTTCGGATTCAAGCAAGTTTCTGCAGCATAGAGGGTATTTGACGGGTGATGGTCAATGCACAAATCTATCCGTCCGCCCCACTTTGACTGCAGCGGTTCGCCAAGCAGTTTCTCATCCGCAATATCCACCGAAACAACTAGGTCCGGCTCAAACTCGTCATCTTTCAGATCCCGAAACAAAAACGCATATTTCGGCCCGATCGTATCGGAGCACCGAATCATTGCGCGCTTGTCCATTTGCCGAAGTCCACGGCACAGAGCGGACGCACATCCAAGCGTATCCCCATCCGGAAACTGGTGGCTCAAAATCAGCACCCGTTCGGCCGCCCGAAGGCGCCCCGCCGCTTCCTTAATCCCGATCATCCCGCTCCTCCTTCAGGTTGTTCAATATTCTTGCAATATTGGCGCTGTGTTCAATGGAATCAGTCGCCTTAAAAACCATTTCAGGAACTTTGCGCAGGGAGAGGCGACGGCCGAGTTCCCGCCGGATAAATCCGGAGGCAGATTTCAGCCCTTTTACGGCTTCTTTAGCCCGGTCCATTCCCTCCATCGCACTGACATATACCGTACAATAGGATAAATCGTTTGTCAAATCCACGCGGACAATGCTGATAAGCCCCTGAACCCGCGGATCTTTCAGCTCACGGAAAATCGCTGTCAGCTCGCGCTTAATGTCCTCCGTGACCCTTCCTAGTTTATGTCCGGCCATAAAACATCCCTCCCTGGTGAAAAAGCCCGCCGCTTGCACGGCGGGCAGCTTTTCATTACTCTCTATACTCTTGCATCTCGAAGGCTTCTAAAATATCGCCTTCCTTAATATCGTTGTACTTTTCAAGCCCGATGCCGCAGTCGTATCCTTCAGCGACTTCTTTCACATCATCTTTAAAGCGTTTGAGGGAAGCAATCTTGTCTTCTGCTAAGACAATGCCGTCGCGAACAATGCGAATCTGTGCACTGCGTGTGATTTTTCCGGTGGTGACATGGCAGCCGCCGACTGTTCCAACGCTGCTGATTCGATAAACCTTACGCACTTCTGCTTTTCCAAGTGCCACCTCACGGAATTTTGGAGCGAGCATGCCTTTCATGGCATCTCCGATTTCGTTAATGCAGTCATAAATCACACGGTACAGTCTCAAATCGACGCCGTCGCGCTTCGCATTCTGCTCTGCCACCGGATCCGGGCGCACATTGAATCCCACAATAATCGCATTGGAGGCCGAGGCCAACATAACGTCTGATTCATTGATGGCTCCTACCCCGCTATGGATAACGCTGATGCGGACTTCATCGTTCGAAAGCTTCTCAAGGGACTGGCATACCGCCTCAACCGATCCCTGCACATCTGCTTTAACAATCAAATGCAGTTCTTTCATATCACCCTGCTGCATCTGTTCAAACAGGTTATCAAGTGTCACCTTGGTGCGTGCATTGAATCTTTCTTCTTTCTGTTCATTCTTGCGCTGTTCAACCAATTCCCTTGCCAGACGTTCATCCGAAACGACGTTGAAAATATCTCCGCCTGTGGGCACGTCGTCCAAACCGGTAATCTCTACCGGCACGCTCGGTCCTGCAGATTGAATCGGTTTGCCATTTTCGTCCGTCATGGCGCGCACACGGCCCACCGTAGTACCGGCAACCAACGTATCGCCTTTATGCAGAGTTCCGTTCTGAACCAACAGCGTTGCAACCGGTCCGCGGCCTTTGTCCAGTCTGGCTTCTACCACGGTACCCTTTGCCGCACGGTCCGGATTGGCTTTCAGTTCCTTCATATCGGCAACCAGCAAAATCATTTCCAGAAGGTCTTTAATTCCTGTTTTCTTCACCGCAGAAACCGGTACGCAGGGCACATCGCCGCCCCATTCTTCCGGAACAAGGCCATATTTTGTCAGACCTTCCATAACCGCTTGGGGATTTGCACCCGGTTTATCCATTTTGTTAATTGCCACAATAATGGACACTTCCGCGGCCTTCGCATGGTTGATAGCTTCCACCGTCTGCGGCATGATACCATCATCAGCTGCCACAACCAAAACCGCAATATCCGTCACTTGAGCGCCCCTTGCACGCATGGTGGTAAAGGCCTCGTGGCCGGGGGTATCTAGGAAAGTGACGTCGCGGCCGTCGACTTTTACCTGATAGGCGCCGATGTGCTGGGTAATACCGCCCGCTTCCGTTGCTGTTACGCTGGTGTGGCGAATTGCGTCAAGCAATGAGGTTTTTCCGTGGTCAACGTGCCCCATGACCACAACAACAGGCGCACGCGGAACAAGGTTATCATCGTCATCCTCACTGTCGTCAATAATTTGTTCTTCGATTGTGACAACAACTTCTTTTTCCACTTTAGCATGGAATTCCATTGCCACAAGGGAAGCCGTATCGAAGTCAATCACGTCGTTGACCGTAGCAAACACGCCCATAGCCATCAGCTTTTTAATCACTTCTGCCGCAGTTGCTTTCAGGCGCATAGCCAATTCTCCAACCGTAATCTGTTCCGGAATCTGCACGGTAATTGGCTTTGCCTTGCGCTCCATCGCAATGCGGCGCAGGCGCTCGGCTTCCGTTTCCTTTCGGGACTTGCGGGATTTGCCCCGGTACTGAGACCTGCGCTGGGTCAGCTTCTGTTTTTTCACAACATTATCGTTCTGCCTAATCTTCTCCGAGGCAAGGCGGTCATATTTTTCATTATATTTATCCAATTCCACATGGGACGCATGTGTGTCCACAATTCTTCCCGCGGGCCTTTGGATAACAGTGTCTGAAGTTTTAACCTGAATGTTATCCTGCTGCTGTTTTTGCTCCTTGCCAGTATTGGCGTTCTGATCGGCGCGTGTATTTTTCTTTTGTGCGGAACGTTTCTGGGAATTGCCGCGCTGCTGTTTTTGCTGCTCTGCTTTTTGTCCACCTTGGCGCTGACGGCTGCCGGAGGATTGCCCTTTGCCATCGGCTCGTTTCCCGTCGCTTTTGCGGGACGCTGTTGAGGAGGATGCGGTCTTGGATTCTGCAGCCTGATGCTGCGTTGAGGGGGCCGATTTTTCAGTATTTTCCGCTTGTTGGGTACGAATCGCCACATCCGGACGCTCGGGTTCCACAATCGGTTCGCGTTTGCTTGCCTCAGCGAAATAGGCGTCCAGACTATCCGTACTATTTTTCTGTGTGAAAGTTTCAAACACAATATCCAGTTCGTCTTCATTCAGCGCTGTCATGTGCTTTTTTGTTTCACCGGTGTATTTCTGCAAAGCGTCAATCACGTCCTTGTTAGGAACATTCAGATCCTTTGCAACCTCGTGAACCCTGTATTTTATCATCATAGTATCAAATCCTCCTCAATCTTCCGCGTTCAGCGCGAGCAGCTTTTTTGCAAATCCTATATCATGAACCGCGATGACCCCCGTCCGTTTACCAATGGCAGCGCCGATTTCATCCATTCCTGCATGCAGCGTTACCGTTTTTGTTTTGCCCCTGGCCGCAGCAGCACTAACTTTGCGTACCGTGTGGGGAGAGAGGTCGGCCGCGAAAAGAATCAGCGGGCACCCGCCAAGCGCTGCTTCCCGTGCAGCATCGCTTCCCAAACTGAGCTTTCCTGCCCGCCTTGCAAGTCCAAGCAGAGAAAGCTGTTTGTCATCCATCCCCAATCAGTTCCTCTCCCAGCCGATCATACACATCGTCTGGAATCCGGCACGAAAAGGACTTTTCCAGCCGCCTAGCCTTACGGGCTGATTTCAGGCAATTAATATCTCTGCAGATGTAAGCGCCTCGTCCCGGTTTGCGGCCGGACAGATCTATGGAAATATCTCCCTCAGGGGATTTAACCACCCGAACAAGTTCTTTCTTTGGTTTCATTTGGCCACATCCTGTGCACATGCGCAGCGGCACTTTCCGTTTCTGCATCGTAACACGCCCCTTTGGCAACTGTACTTATCCGATTATTCTTCCTCGGATTCGCTGTCCGTCTCGGATTCGTCGGCCGTTTCCTGATAAAATCCGCTTTCCGGCTTTATGTCGATTTTCCATCCGGTCAGTCTTGCGGCCAAGCGGGCATTTTGTCCCTTATTGCCAATTGCCAGCGACAATTGGTCGTCCGGAACCGCAACCCGGCACGCATGGGAACCGTCCTCTGCCGGAACAACATCCACAACGCTCGCCGGGGACAGCGCGGAAGCAATAAACTGCTTTGGGTCCTCACTATACTGGACAATATCAATTTTTTCTCCGCCCAATTCTTCCACGATACGATTCACACGCATTCCTTTTGCGCCGATACAGGAACCGACTGCATCGACATCCGGATTGTGGCTGTAAACAGCGATTTTTGTGCGGGAACCGGCTTCGCGGGAAACAGCCTTAATTTCAACCGTACCATCGTAAATTTCAGGCACTTCCGCCTCAAACAGACGCTTAACCAAATCCGGATGGATTCGGCTGATAATCGCATGCGGACCTTTCTCTGATTCTTTGACATCCACCACATACACCTTGATGTGGTCGCCTTCCCGCAGCGTTTCACCGGGCACTTGCTCCGACTTCGGAAGCACAGCCTCTGCTTTGCCAATTGTCAGCGTCGCAGCTCCTGTACGGGGATCCACCTGTTCTACTAACGCGGTAACCATTTCTTTATTCTTGCTCTCAAACTCTTGGAGCATACGGTCGCGTTCCCCGTCCCGGATTCCCTGGCGGATAATATTTCTTGCTGTTTGCGCTGCAATACGGCCGAATCCTTTTGTATCCAGCGGAACGGCAATTTTATCCCCCGCCGCTGCAGTGGGGTCAATTTCACGCGCCTTTTCCAGTGTAATTTCTTTTCCTGTGTCCTTTATGTCCTCAACAACGGCCGTTTTACGCAGGTAAACTTCGAAAAGCCTTTTTGCGGGGTCCATGTTCACCACACAGTCGTCGTTGCCATAGCTGTTTTTGCAGGCGGTTACAATTGCTTTTTTAATTCGGTCAATCATGAAGTCGACCGAAATGCCGCGTTCTTTTTCCAGCAGGTTCAGGGCATCAAATATTTCGCTGTTCATTATTCCTCATACTCCTCCAATTCATCCTCCTGCAGACGCACCCATGCGGTGTCCCGAACAGGCACTTCGACCGTCTCTTCTGAGTCGGCCGTAAGTTTTACCCGGCCATCAGCATACCCGGCAAGTTTTCCTATCAAATCCCGTGTTCCATCCGGCAGCGGGCGGATTAATCTAACAGCCACGCGGGAACCCAAAAAAGCTGTAAAATGCTCTTCACGCCTGAGTTCCCGATTGAGCCCGGGCGAAGAAACCTCCAAACAATACGGTTCTTTAATTGGGTCAAGTTCATCCAACGGTCCGTCAATCGCACGGCTCATTGCTTCGCAGTCATCGATTCCCACCCCGCCGGGTTTGTCGATAAAGATTCTAAGGTACCAAGCGCCGCCTTCTTTTTCATACCGTACGTCCCAAAGCGAAAGTCCCAATTGCTGCGCATAAGGCAGGGCCAACTTCCGCACCGCGGCGGCAACTCCGCCTTTACCGACTTTTCCGGGCATAATACTTCACCCCACTATACAAACAAAAGAGCGGGTTGCCCCACTCTTTCATCCAATCGTTTATTCCTTAGCTATTTTAGCACATGAAAATTCAAATTGCAAGAGCAATCCAAAAAAGATTGCGTTATTCCTTGTAGGACTACAATACATATTGGACAGTTGAGAAAAAATAAAATACAGAAATGGACACATCGGTTAAAATAAAGCTACACAAACCAAATCATACCGAAAGGAAGTGCCCATTTCTGCATGAATAGTGTAACACAAGACATGAAGTTTAGGCAATCCCTAATGATCTATGCTCAAAAGTACGGTGTTAGCCGTGCAAGCCGAAAATACAACAAAAGCCGTTCCTTTATCTATTTTTGGATGGCCCGGTATGACGGTACATTAGAATCGTTGGCTTGCCGGTCTAGGAGGCCTCACAGTCATCCAAACCAGCATACACCTGCCGAGTTAAAGCTGATTCGCGACATGCGGCGCAGAAATCCCGACCTCGGTATGATTGAACTATGGTCTCGGTTGAAAAAGCGGGGATACACACGATGTCCGGAAAGTCTGTTCCGTGTAATGCGCCGAATGGGAATGTTCCCAGAATCAAAACCAAAGAAGAAATATCAGCCAAAGCCATACGAGCAAATGACGCATCCCGGAGAGCGCATTCAGATCGATGTAAAAGTAGTTCCAAAGCGCTGTATTGCCAACCCTGAGCTTCGGCTTTTCCAGTACACAGCTATTGATGAATTTTCTAGGCTGCGTTTTCTGGCAGCGTACCCTGAACAGAGTACTTACTCTTCTGCTGACTTTCTAAAACGAGCTGTCGAATGGTTTGCCCGGCGCGGCGTTCGTGTAGAATGCGTTCAAACTGACAACGGTTTTGAATTCACCAACCGTTTCTCACCTTCCAAGAAACATCTGCTGACGTTGTTCGAAGCCACTGCCGCTAAACTTCATATCCGGCACAAGTTAATTCGTCCTTATACCCCTAGGCACAACGGGAAAGTGGAACGCAGTCATCGCGAAGACCAAAAACGCTTTTATGACAAACACCATTTTTACTCTTTAGCGGACTTTGAAAACCAACTTTCCATCTACTTAAGACGCTCTAATAATATGCCGATGCGTCCTCTTCATTGGTTGTCTCCTTCTGAATTTTTACATTCCCATACTGTCCAATATGTTTGACAAACCTACAAATCCAAAAAAGATTGCGTTATTCCTCCATTTGCTTACCGAGAAAGGCTGCTGCAACTTGTATTAGTTTTATTTGGGTTTCATTTGGCACTTCCTGCGCATCATTTTCCAGCAAAACAACGGCCCCCGTTACATCGCTGGAAGCCAAAATAGGGCAAACAACGCTCGCCATGCGGTCGATTCCTTCCACCGGCTGGAGCTTTTCGCTGCCTGTGCTGATAAACGTCCGACGCGACTGCATACATTCTTCCAGTTCCGGAGCAACTCTTCTTTCAAGATATTCCTTACGGGATACCCCGGCAGCGGCAACAACATGATCTCGGTCGCAAATCAACATAGGCAGGCCCGCTGTGCGGCTCAAAACCTCTGCATATTGGAAGGCAAATGTGGAAAGCTCTCCGACGGGTGAATATTTTTTAAATATGACTCCTCCCTGCGAATCCGTGTAAATTTCCAAGGCATCCCCTTCCCGGATGCGCAGAGTTCTGCGTATTTCTTTCGGTATAACAACACGACCCAAGTCGTCAATTCTTCTGACTATTCCTGTGGCTTTCAAATCGATTTACCTCCTATGTGGTGATTTACATCCATATTATCCGCAGGAAATAGCTTACTATGCAGGATTTAACAAGGTTGTTTGTGGAAATTCATAGCATTTGGAAAACTCGACTCCATTTTTTTGCAGCAGATGGCCGCTGTGCCAAATTCAAAATATTTTATTGCAGCACACATTGGCGGGCTTGTAAACGAAAAGGGAGCGGTCTATAATGATTTTAACTCTTTCATTTCAAAAAAGCTGTAACGCTTTCCAAAGATGGAGGTATCATAATGAAAAAAGCTGTTGGGTTTCTAGCCGCTGTCTTAGCGATAGCCTCTGTGTTAACTGCCTGTTCCGCCCGCAGCCCGATCTCAGCTGATGATTTTCAAAAAGCTGCTCAAGACGCCGGATATGAAGTAACGCAGGACGCATCTTACGGTTCCGATGCAGCATCGCTTGTGGCATCCAAAAGCGATTCGGACGTACAAATCATCTTTACTGTTTTTCCAGATGCTATAACGGCAAAGCAGAAATACGCTTCTCAAAAAAAGAGTTTAGCGGTATCGGACGGAGGCAGCACAATCGATTCGGATGCCTACAATAAATACACTGCGCAAAGCGGTGAAATTTATTACGCACTGGTTCGATTGGATCATACGCTTTTAGTCTGCAAAGGTACGGTCTCTGACAAAAATGAAATTGACAATTTTGTCAAACAAATTAAGTATTAAATACGTCCGAAAAAACAGACAGCCCGACTTTCTTTCTTCGAAAGTCGGGCTTTTTATGATGTCCATCAGCTCATCACCATCAGGAAAAGATGGGCTGTTTCTTACTTAAATTAAATAATTTTCGAACCGGTAAAACCTGCAAACGCCATGGACAAAATGCCGATATATAAAATCAAAGCAGGCAACCCTCTAAATGACGCCGGAATATCCGGATTGCGGCATTTTTCCTCCGCATATGACAAAACAACTGATGCCAGAAAAAACGCGGCACCTGTTCCCAGCGCATATCCCACCGCCTCTGCCGGTTTCAAAGCAAGGTACCACTGCACATACGGCATTGCCAAAACGACAGTATTCACAGCGGCCGGAGCCAACAATGCGGAAATTTTCTTCATGAACCGCACGGGGAGAATACGGCGCGCGCAAACATACGTGATAAAATAAGCTACAGCGGCCGCGGCCGCCAGATAGGCGGAACGTAAAATCATCTTTGGTCCGTAAGCAGCCGGAAGCACCGGACCCAACCAGAGTCCAAAGAGGACGGAAAGCAGTGAAAACCATGTGATCAGCAGCGCGTAAATTCCTATATTTTCGCGGCGCTGTGCAGCGCGAAGCGCTCGGCTGAAACCCGCTCCTCCAGAGAACAACAGATTCTCCGCACCGACCGCAAGGAAAGCCGTGTAAAACATTCGCAAAAACATCACGACATCCTCCTCTTAATCCGCTCTGAACCGCGCTGCGCCCTTATGCGATTGATCCACTGAATCAGTGCGGCCAAAAAGCCAATCAGCAAAAAGCCCACAAACGGAAGCTCTGCCGTATGGCCCATGGCAAATTCCAACCCGCCCGGAAAAGACAATCCTTCTTGGGCCGCCCCGCGCAGCAGCGCAACAAGAAACGCAGTCAGCGCAAAACCCGCCGAACATCCCAGAGAATCCGAAATAGCTGCAGCCGCCACATGTTCCGGCGCGTATTCCTCCGCGCGGGAATAAATAATCGAATTGCAAATCGTCAGCCCCGCAACCATACCCAGACTTGATACAGAGTCGGGCAGAAGCAAATCTGTAAGATATCCTGCGGGAATATAAAACACCGCCGATGCCAGCAAAACCAACGCCGGACGAAACCAACGCGGCACCAGCATACCGGCAAAACAAAGTGTAAGCGAAACCGGCAGGGAAACCAAGAGAAACAGAACAGAAAGTGCCGCCGCGTTTTTTACGCTGTAAGCCGCCGCGACAATCGGATACATCCCCAGTGCGCCAATCAGTACGGGGTTGCGGAATAAAAATCCGTTGAAAAAGATGGAGCGCGCTCCGCGTATAAGCATCCTATTATACTTCATCTGTTTTCCCCTCCCAGCCACGGAACCAAAATACAATTGTGTCCATAATCGGCGCCGCGGCATTGGCAGTAAGCAACGCAAAGCAGGCACCCTGCTCAAAGGCGCCAAACCACCGAAACGCCATGGTCATCGCACCGGCAAACGCCCCGTATAGGCAACGCCCGGGAAAGGTTCGCGGCGATGTAACAGGGTCGGTAACCATGAATACAGAACTGAAAAAAAGGGATCCGGACAGCAGTTCATATTTCACCGATGTCAGCGGACTGCAAAGGATGCGCGGGAACATTGCCGCAATCAGCGCTGCCGCGCCAAGAAAACAAATAGTCGCTTCCGGTTTTGCCGTCCTGCTGAGAAAAAGAAGAATTCCGCATGCACCAACGACTAAAATCGCCGTAGAACCAAGCGGACCGGGAATATTTCCCCAAAGCATATTCAGCGGCAGAACATCCGGCTTAAATCCTTCTTTAAGCACTGCCGATGGGGAAGATGCTATGTCGAAAGTGCCGTCTCCAAAAAGCGGAAACGATGCACTGCGCGTAGGGTCAAAATAGGTAAATACCTGAGTTGGCCAACAAAGGGAGGCAAAAGCAACCCCGGCGGCGGCCGGATTAAACGGGTTGCGCCCAAACCCGCCAAACGGCTCCCGCACCACAAAAACAGCAAACGCAGAGGCGGCACAAGGCAGCCAAATCGGCGTATTCAGCGGCAAAAGCATGGGAATCATTAATCCCGTCACCAATGGTGATATTTCCGTGACAGAGATGTTTTTTCTGCGCACCAAGCAAAATATCACATGGCAGACAGCAGCCGTCAGCACGGAGGCTCCGGCAACAATAAGCGGTCGGAAACCATATTTCACAATTGGGACAATCAAAAGTGCCAACAGCGCCAGCAAAACATTGCGCATCATAGAATACACCGTGAATTCAGTTTTTACATAGGGGGAGGCGGCCTTCATCAAGGTCATGGATTACACTTGCCTTCCTTTATTTTTTCCGCATGCTCCACAATAACCGCTAGAGGGATTTGCGAAGGGCAGACCACGCTGCAGGCTTCGCATCGGATGCAGCGTTCCACATTGAACAGCCGAAACGGATTCGGTGATTCAGATTCCAACTGCTGCAAAATCATCCACGGAATGATGCCGCGCGGACAAACTTGCTCACACCGGCTGCACCCCACACACGGCAGCGCTTTGCGCCGCGGCGGACGCTTCAAGACAACAATACAGCGAGTCAGCGGCGTCACAGGTTCTGAAAGATCGCTGACGCACCTGCCGTTTACAGAAGAGCCAACCACCACGACCGCCGTTTCCGCGGTCGGCTCTCCAAGCGGCAGCACATCTTTCAGCGGTGTGCCAATGCGCACCCGACAGTTTATCCACCGAGCTGCTCCATCCCCTGCCACCGTAACCACCGTTTCACTCTGCGCCAAGCCGCGGTTGACCGCATCCTCAAGAGCCGCACATGCCTGAGCCCCGATGAAACAAGCCTTTTCTCTCTTTAATGCCAATTTTCTGCGCAGAATTGCCAGCGCGGGATAGCGGTTTCCGGCGGATAAAAAAGAAACGCCGGGGCAGTGTTTGCGCATGCGTTGAATTTCTTGTCGGGAGGCAACTGCCATTTTCTTAGCAGAAATACCGCTCGCTTTGCATGCAAACTCCAGCCCCTTTAAAACATTGGAAGGTCTTTCTCTAAATACCGCTTGCTCGGCGGAAGTCATTGGATCTTCGTCAAAACAGACGGCAACCAAAACCTTTGCACCCGAAGCTGCAAAACGGGACAGTTTCCGGTCCAGCGGTTCACCGTCAATTTCATCCACAATACCCGCCGCCTTCGCCGCGCTTAAAATTTTAGAAGCACTCATCTTTTTGCGCAGCGGGGCAAACATCGTCGGTGCCGGCAGTTTTTTCGGCACCGGCACTGTGATAATATTATTTTTCAGCGATGGCTCTTTTTTGCACTCCAGCTTTACACCGCACGGCATTGCACCGTACCTCCGTTATTTTCGGCCTAATTCAGCGGCCGCTTTCATCTCCCGAATCGTTTTCGCTGCATCTTTCGATTTGAATATGCCCGTGCCCGCCACGCACACATCCACACCCGCAGCCGCAGCGGTTCCGATTGTTTCTAGGTTAATTCCACCGTCCACCTGTACGAGCAGATCCGGTTTTTTCTCTTTTAATAAGCGAACTTTCTGCATCATGTCCGGCATAAATTTCTGCCCGCCAAAACCGGGCTCCACCGTCATGACCAAAACCATGTACAGGCGGTCCAAATAAGGATAAACTTCCTCCACAGGCGTACCGGGTTTGATCGCAACAGCAGGTTTTACCCCGCCGTCCCGAATTGCCTCAATGGTTTTTGCCGTGTCAGAAAAGGACTCTATGTGAAAAGAAATAATATCTGCGCCCGCCTTTAAAAATGCCGGCAGATAGCGCAGTGGTTCATCAATCATAAGATGCACATCGAACGGCTTGTCCGTATATCGCCGCATTGCAGCAATGACCGGAGGGCCAAACGTCAAATTTGGAACAAAATGGCCATCCATCACATCCAGATGGATCCAGTCCGCTCCGGAAATATCCATCCGAATAAATTCATCGCTCAGCCTTGAAAAATCCGATGCCAGCATCGAAGAAGCAATCAACATGAAATATCCCCCCCGTTTGCTCCTATTGTACCTTACTTCACGGTTTTTTTCAACTAAATTCAAAAGGGGATCATCACAGGTGTCTGCCGGAGGCAAGCCCCGGCAGACAATCTATGATAAAGCGGTTTCAATATATTGGTAAGGATGGTTACTTCTCTCCGTTTTGATTTCTCGTTTTTCCCGCACACTATTGTATGCTGCAGTTATGAAATTGGGAAGTAAAAAAGTCCCACACGTAAGGATGGTTACTTCTCTCCGTTTTGATTTCTCGTTTTTCTGATTTCTTTTACAAATTCCGCACAGGCCAGAACCAATGCAACCGCCGTAATGCCGCGCAGTGCCCAACCCCACGCACCGACAAAAAGGTTTTGCCCTGTGTAGGCACCCGCCGCCCACCATACACCAAGAATCAGAAAAAACACACCGATTGGGTAAAACACTCGATTTTCGCGTCCCATGCTGAAAATTAAAATAAAACCGACCATCACCCACAGCACAGCGTAAAAATACGCCATTGTAAAAACTCCTTCCATTGCCCGAATATCGTTATCACTATACCCCCGGCATATCCGCTGTGTCAACGGATATGCAGCAAAAAAGCGGGGACCCCATCAAGGCCCCCACTAAAGTTCCCTGTAATCCTTCCGTGTTACAAGATATAAACATTCATGGTTCTAGTTCCGATTTTCATGCACTGCTCATAACTGTCGTAATACAAATCCGCAATGATAGTACCGCGCATAACGGCGCCGCCCGTATCCGCGGCTACAGCATAACCGTATACCAATTTTCCATCCGGAGAAGCAATATACAGCTTTGTTCCGTAAGGAATGATATTCGGGTTCACAGCCACAAGCCCAAACGCGGCTTTCTTTCCCGTAGAGGTCCAACCACCGCCGGTGTAGCAAGAACACTTCCCGGTCAAAACTTTCTTGTAGTGAATTTCATTGCCGTTTTCGTCGATTAGCGTACCGTCCGAACCGACAGAAAGGACGGCGCTTTTTTTCGTTCCCAAAAGCTTAATCTCGTTGACTGGCTGTGTGATCACTTCAGAACTGATATCTTGTGTTTCTGTAACTTCTCCATCCACCAGCTTTTGGCGGACAAGCACTTTTTCCACGCCATTTTTTCCCGCCGTCTTGATTTTTTCCGTTCCGGCGGCAAGAGAGGAATCTGTTTGTGTAATTGTTTCATAGGGAATTTCACGCGTTTCGGTCACTTCTTTGTATGTGACGCGGGAAACGCGGATTTCCATTCCCTGCGTAATTTCTTCATCCGGGGATACACTCAAAATATCTTCTTCTCCAAGCTGAACCCCGGCCTGCCGGAGGGCATCTGAAACACTGCCCTCTTTCACGGTTGCATCGATTGTGTTTCCGTCTGCAAAAACTTTGATTTGATACATCCGCGTTACTTGAATGAGGGTTCCTTCATCCACTTCTTCATTTTCGGCAGGAGTCACCAAATCATCGGAATCCAAGCTAATCCCGGCTTGTTTCAAAACATCCGCCACCGTGTCGCCATAGTGAGCAGTCACGGCGATATCGTTTCCGTCCGCTTCCACGCTGACTTGCCGGGCAGTTCTCACCGTGATGATAACATCGCCGGCATTGTCCGGGTCATCCTCGCGGAAAATGAGGTCGTCGGGGCCGGTTTCTACTCCCGCTTTCCGAAGAATATCGTCTGTCTCCGGCGAGGTCATTTCCACCTGTCCGGCATCACCATCACATATGACAGTTGCCATGTGAGTGGATGCCATAACCGTTTTCACCGAGCCGACCGTGACAAGAATCATCAGCGCAAGCGCCGCGCCTTGCTTGAGCAGCACGCTTTTTAGTTCCGACTCCCGGTTTGCAATCCTGTTGCGCACCGTTTGGAGCACAATTTCTTTTCTTTTCTGCATATATGAAATCAGCAGCCGAATCAGTCCGGCCTTGCGCGCCAAAGTCCAGTTTTTCCACAGGCCCATGAAAAAGCGGCAAACATGTGTTTTCACGGCAGACACGGAAGCACCAGCTCGCCGAATCAGCCCGAATTTGCCCGCAGTTTTCATTTTTTGTGCCAGCTTGCGGAAAAAACGAAGAACAGGCTCGAATATCTTACGCATAGCATTACACCCTTTTCCTTCAGTCGGAAGTAATTTTTGGAGGTTCTTTCCCCCACTTTCCGACTGTCAGTGCTGAGGAGTTCAATCAATGCGTGATATTATATTCACCGTTTGCCCATATGTCAAATCATCTTTTACAGCTGCTTTGTGCAATAGTTACAACCAAGATCCTTTTTTAATTCTTTTTCTACATAATTCTCGGTGGTGTCCTGTTTTATAGGGTGGCAATTTCTGTGCAATCTGCAAGAAATTGATTGGTTACAAACCTGTTACAAATGTTACAGAGTTGTTTTTTATTCCGCTTACGAAAGAAACTGCCGTTCTTTTTATTCATTTTTTATTTACAAATAGCCTGAAAACCGCATGGCACGAGGGATGAAAGAACTTTTCATAAATTATCAATTTTGTAAATTTTTTACTGTTTTTTGTCGTTAAAAATCTGCCCTTGTACGGTGTTTTTCATTCATCCGATTTGCCCTTTTGTTCTTAAAACTCTCTGCACGCAGCAAAACTATTGTTCGGTTTTGTTGCAAATTCGTTGTCTAATGATTGTTACTCACACATAAAAAGCCCCGCAAACGCGAAGTTTGCAGGGCTTTGATACAAAAGAAATAATTATCTCTTGGAGAACTGCGGCGCACGACGGGCTGCTTTCAGACCGTACTTCTTGCGTTCCTTCATTCTCGGGTCGCGGGTTAGGAAGCCCGCCTTTTTGAGAATAGGACGCAGATTTTCAGAGTCGTACTGCAGCAGAGCTCTGGCAATGCCGTGGCGGATAGCACCGGCCTGCCCGGTTACACCACCGCCGGCCACACGGCAGACAACATCAAATTTTTCATCCGTCTTGGTTAAAACAAGCGGCTGACGAACAATTACTTTAAGTGTTTCCAATCCAAAATAATCGTCAATGTCACGGTCATTTATGGTAATCTTGCCGCTGCCCTGATAAACTCTGACACGTGCAACACTGCTTTTTCTTCTTCCGGTTCCGTAAAAAAATGGTGCTTTTTCGTACATTCTGTGATCCTCCCCTTACAGTTCCCAGGCCTGTGGCTTCTGGGCAGCGTGGCTGTGCTGGGCACCGTCAAACAGACGGAGCCTTGCCATTGCGGCGCGGCCAATTGTGTTGTTCGGGATCATACCCTTAACAGCAAGTTCCATGGCTTTGCACGGCTTTTCTCTCATCAGGGTCGAATATCCAATCTTCTTCATGTGGCCAACGTACGGTGTAGGCCGATAGTAAATTTTCTGATACAGCTTTTTCCCCGTAAGGACTGCTTCACGGCAGTTAATAATGATGACATGGTCGCCGCAGTCTACATGTGGGGCAAAAGTCGTTTTATGCTTGCCGCGAAGCAGGACGGCGGCTTGTGCAGCTACGCGTCCAAGCGGCTTTCCGGCTGCATCGATAACATACCACTTGCGCTCGACGCTGCCGGCTTTCGGCATATAGGTGGACATGATTGTTACCTCCTGAATTTTATTCGGTATCGTAAAGTCTTCCGTCTCATAAAGGGAATCGGAAGCCGCGTGAAAAATCGGCGCGGTAAATTGCATCTTCAATGCTACCATAAGCGCTGCGCCATGTCAAGATAAAAAGTCTGAAATTTTAATTTATTAACTGCACACTCCCTTTTTCTCCTTATAATGCTCTGTTTCTCACATTTTCTCCGATTTCATTTCAAACCGTGGAACTCTTCATGTATGATCTTCTCTTAGCTAAATTGTAAACTTTAGATAATTTATAAGTTTACAATTTGCCTATATGCTAAAAAGCCATCGGCAATTCCGATGGCTTTTTAGTGATTATATATGTTAGAAAGAAATCGAACGGATCATTTTCTTTTGCTCTCTTCGGCAGATAGAATCCCACCGGCAGTCCGAGCAAATTGCGGCGCGCGCTTTTACGGACAGAGCAACAGAAACACGTACTTTTTGACTCAATTCCCGCCAAGGCAGAACTTGCCCAATATGTAGGCCACAAGCTGCAAGACAGCCTCGATCGTAGCGGTTAGATTTTGACGCTGTTTCACAGAGATCATCCATCCTATTGGGGCAAAAGGCGCACAAACTGTCCGTACCGTCCACCAGAATAATTTTCTGATTAGGCGTCTGATCCAAATGTTTTTTTACCGCGGCCATATTTGCAACAAATCCGTCCCCGTACCCTTTACCGATGAAAAATTGTAGGCAGAGTGCATGATGCGGCCTCAGCGGTAAGGTCTGACCTATCATGCCGCACCCGCATTGTGGGAAAGACGACCGTAAATGGCAGCAACACGGTTCGTAAGTACCGTTGCAACTGCGATTTTCAGCGCGTCACCAAGCAGGAACGGAAATACACAGATTGCTAAAGAATCCCAGAGAGCCCGCTTTGTCACAATCATAAACCATGCGGTACCAAGAGAATAGCACACCGCAAGTCCGGCGACCATAGAAACAGCCAACGGAAGCGGTTTGCGCCCAAGTTTGTCCACTATTAGGCCGACCAACCATGCAGCAGCCGCGTAACCAATGATATATCCGCCCGTCGGTCCCACAATTACACTGATTCCTCCGCTGAATCCGGCAAAAACAGGCAAACCGACCGCTCCAAGAAGAATATAAACCACCTGACTGACCAGTCCTCCGGTCATGCCGAGAATACCTCCCGCCAAAAACACAGAAAGGGTGGCAAGATTAATCGGTACCGGACCGATTGGAATTGCAAACTGCGAAAATACGGCGGTCAATGCCGCGAACATGGCACATGCAACCAATTCAAAGGTTGTATTCTTTTTCATTCGCAATCTCTCCTTTTCTATATATAGTATAAGAACTTGTCATCTTATTGTCAACCTTATTATAATTATTAGTTTACAATCAATGTAGATTTGCCGACCTGATATACACGCTCAGTGTATACTCTTAGTGCATACTATATATAGAAAGGAAGCCGCTGCAAAAGCAGCGGCGGCTTATTAAAATTATCCAATTTCACGTCCGACGGCTTCGGCAACTTTCGATGCTTTTTGGAAAAGTGAAGCGTAAGCATCTATCGTTAGCTGCTGTGCAGCATCGCTCATGGCTCGTTTGGGATTCGGGTGAACCTCTATAATAAGTCCATCCGCACCCGCGGCGACTCCGGCAAGTGCAAGCGGCTCTACATAGGCGGCTTTGCCCGCAGCGTGAGATGGATCCACTATAATAGGAAGACAACTGCGCTCTTTCACGACCGGAACGGCGGATACATCGAACGTATTGCGGGTTGCTGTTTCAAAAGTGCGAATTCCCCTTTCGCAGAGCACAACATCGCAGTTTCCCTCGCTCATAATATATTCGGCCGCATCCAGCCACTCTTCTATGGTGGAGGCAATCCCGCGCTTAAGGAGCACCGGAACACCGGTGCGCCCAACTTCACGCAGCAGGCGGAAATTCTGCATATTGCGCGCTCCAATTTGAAACATATCGCAGTATTTATCGGCAAAAGCTAACTGTTCATGATCCGTTATCTCGCTGACAACTGGCAGGCCGACCTCATCCCCGGCGCGTCGCAGCATTTTAAGTCCTTCCTCTTCCGTTCCTTGGAACGAATACGGGGAAGTACGCGGTTTATATGCCCCGCCCCGCAGTATGTCTGCTCCGGCTGCTTTTACCCCCACAGCAGCCTTTAGAATCTGCTCCTGGTCTTCCACTGCACAAGGACCTGCAATCATGACCAGCTTCGATCCGCCGAACGTCACGTTTCCCACTCGGACGGTTCGGCCATCCGGCACCATATCGCGGCTTGCCAGCTTATAAGAGCTCATAATTGGCACGCATTTTTCCACGCCGTCCATAAGCTCCAGATTGACTCCTGAAAGTTTAGTTTTATCCCCCAGCACACCAATTATAGTGGCCTGACTTCCTGTGGAAAGGTTCGCGCCCAATCCGTATTCTTTTAAAAGCTGCACAATGCTTTCAATATTTTCCTTTGTGCAGTCTTTCTTCATCACAATAATCATCGTATGTTCTCCCTTTCCATTACAGTTACTTTTGCTATTTTATACTTTAAAGCGCAAAAATGCAAGTAAAAAAGAAAGGCTCTATAATAAATGTTGGGGTGTAACGAATAGAGCCTGAGAAAAAGAGTAAAAAAAAGTAGAGCATATTCGATGAAAAACCTTTAAAATGGAGATTACCACACCACCATTTGGGAGGTCATCGATATGCTCTGTACTCATTCTATCGAAAAATTGCTTGGATTAAAAGGGGTAATCGTAAAAAATGTGAGGCAATTGCCTGATAAAACGGAAATTTTTATTGAGTTACCGAGAAAACCGCATGTTTGCCCCTGTTGTGGCCATCAAACCAGCTACGTTCATGATTACCGTTGTCAAACAGTAAAAGACATTCCCGCTTTTGGCAAACATACCTCCCTGATTCTACGAAAGCGCCGATATCGCTGCCATTCTTGTGGAAAGCGTTTCTTTGAAGATAACTCGTTTTTGCCTAGATATCATCGCATGACAAACCGTTTAGCCTCATATATCATTTCAAAGCTTTCCGACGTGCGTTCTTTTACCAGTGTAGCACGTGAAGTAAATCTTTCGGTTGCAACTATTATCCGGATTTTTGATTGTATCAACTATGGTAAACCGCAGAAATTACCCGAAGTTGTATCGATTGATGAGTTTAAAGGCAATACAAGCGGCGAGAAATATCAGTGCATTCTGACCGATCCGGTCCGTCACCGAATCCTTGATATTCTTCCTGCTCGTTACAACCACAAACTGACAGAATATTTCGGCCAGCTTGACCGTTCTCAAACCAAACATTTTGTCAGCGATATGTGGAGTACATACGCCGGTATTGCTCAAACATATTTTAAAGATTCCAATTATGTCATTGACAAATATCATTACATTCGCCAAGTATTTTGGGCCTTTGAAGCCGTTCGCAAGGAAGAACAGAAAAAGTTCAGCAAAACCCGAAGAATTTATTTTAAACGCTCCCGAATCTTGCTGAACAAACGATACCAATTTCTCACTCCAGAGCAAAGACAACAGGTTAACATTATGCTTTATACAAGCAACCGTCTGCTGACAGCCTACTCTCTGAAAGAACAGTTTTTCAAAGTCCTTGAATCTTCTGACAGTGTGTCTGCACGGACAGCGCTGTCTCATTGGATTATGGCCGCACAAAACAGTGGTCTTTCAAGATTTGTTGCTTGTGCAAATACCATGATTCGCTGGTCAAGAGGTATTCTAAATTCGTTTGATTGCTCTTACACCAACGGTTTTACCGAAGGGGTTAACAACAAGATTAAGGTTCTTAAACGCAATGCCTACGGTTATCGTAATTTTCGTCGCTTCCGCAATCGCATTCTTCATATGTTCCATCATTCAACGAAAAATGGAGCAGCTTAACGCCGCTCCATTCGGTGTTTCCATTTTGGGTGACCCCAACTATTGACATAGAGCCAAAAGAAAAACAGCCACCCTATTGGGTGACTGCTTTTAGATGTTGGCACCACCTATTGTCCCGGGCCGTTTCCAGCCAAGTATCTTCGGCGCAGATGAGCTTAACTTCCGTGTTCGGTATGGGAACGGGTGTACCCTCATCGCAATCGGCACCAACTTATTTTTTCTATGTGTTTTGGCGACTCCAATATAATACCACGGGTTCCGACAAAATGCAAGAGGATTTTAAAAATTTTTTTAATTTTTTTTGACCGCGTTTATATGAAGAAAACACATCCATAGTTTAAACTACTTTGGATGTGTTTATTCATGCTATTTAATTATTTTCCCACGAAGAAAGCAAATTTCGGCACCCATATAAAATCAAAAATGAAACACAAATATTCCAAATTATAATAGGCATGGCAATGACTAGAGGTGCAGCGAAAAAATCTGCCTGCAGTACAAACACGATCAACAGTGTTCCGACAATGCCGGGAGCCATGACTAAAAGAAGTAATAGCATATAAAGAACCATAATGATTCCACGATTCGGTATGCTGCCCAGCACACTGAGGCCTAAAACACTGCCTGCGGTGAACAATGCTCCAAATGCGGCATAGGCCAAAATACAGGCTGCCACCATAAATGGATTTGCACGAAAAATAAAGCCGAGAAGGATAAAAACAAAAAATCCGTTCATTGCGGTGTCAAGCACAGTCGACAAACTTGCCCACAGCAATTTTTGAAAAGGTTTTTCCGGAACAAGATACAGGTAAGGTTTCTGAAGTTCCTGTGACCATTCTCCGGCTGCATTCTGAAAAAACAACAGATAAACGCTAAGTCCGCACGCGACAAGTAAAGTTACTGTTGAATCCAATGCCTTTCCTTTATTCCGGCTAACCAGCGTCATAACGCCAGTTGACCCAAGATTTATCAGAAGCAACAGCACGGTAGAACCGCTGAACGGAAACCGTTTGCGCCTGCGTGCCTCACAAAGATGTTTGAAAAAAAACGCACTTGCGCCCCAGCCCGCATTGAGTCCCGTTTTACCGACCTTCTTTTTTCGCCCGAGATTCGCCAAACGTTTCTCTTTCATTGCCTTGCGCAATTCAAATGTTTTTTCGGCGCTGCTAAGCACGTCCTCATAATAATCCGCGTCGATTTTGATAAACAGAAAAACCTCCAGCAAAAGTGCCGCCGCAGTCAGTGCAGTATAAAGTATCGCTCCCTGCATATCTTCAGCAATCAGCGCAAATACGGCTCCTTTAACCCAGCCAATGATGGGAAAAGCATCCAACACCGGGGATGCCGCAGCCGTATAAACCGCCTGCCAGCTGATATCTTGTCTAACCTGATAAAGCACATACAGTGCGAAAAAGAGCGGTACAAACAGGATTGCCCCTTGAATAACTGTACGCTGTACAGCGCCTCGATTGGTTATGCAGTATAGACATTGTGCCAATATCTGCACGGTGACAAGAAATACTACAGTGCCAAGAATCAGCGCCAAAACATCGATGGCGCCAAGTCCAAAATTTTCAACCAGCATACCGCTGTAAAACAATAGAAATATAAATCCTGCGAAAGTTTTTCCTGTCTGCTGCATTAACCCATAGGCCAATATGGTTTTGGGAGAAAGCGGTGAAACAAAAAGGAGATTAACATCCGATAATTGAAACAGCGCCGAGCCCGATTCTAAAGATGACATCGCGGTAAGGGTACCTAGCATTAAAAGCCAAACCAAAAAACCACTTTGCAAAATGGCAATATCCATTTTACCGCCGGATTGTGATGGCAAACCCACAAGCATCCAGACAATCAGCGCAAGGGCGGCCAGAGTTGCAATGAGCCGTGCCGGCCGGCGGATTATCCGCAGAATTGTATTTTTTAATTTTTTACGTGTGATGTAAAGAATCGCTCCCAAGGGCCTCCCCCTTTCGCTCCGTAATCGAAAAGAACACCTGCTCCAAATTCTCTCCACTTGCGCTTAGCTCGCTCCTCGTACGCTGAGCCGCGATTTTACCGTTCATCATAATAAGTACCTTATCCCAAATTTCACTCACGGTATCCAGCATATGTGTACTAACCAGCACAGAACAGCCGCTGCTGCGCAGTTCGCCGATAATAGCACGCAGCTCCTTAATGGCATGCGGATCCAGCCCGACAAGCGGCTCGTCCAAAAGAACCACTTTCGGTTCCGGCAGCAGAGCACAGCAGATGCTCAGCTTTTGCTGCATTCCTTTTGAAAGTTCGCTTCCAAGCTTATTTTGTTTATCATCCAGCTCCAAACGTTCCAAAAAAACATCGGCACGTTTTTTCCAGTCTTTCACTCGATATGCTCGTGCAATAAACTCCAGATGTTCCATGACCGTCAGGGATTCCATGGGAGCCGGAATTTCAGGGATATAGCCAAAGCAGCGCTTTGCCTCCACACTTTTATTAGGGTACCCGCAGATCAGCACATTTCCTTGAAAGCGCAAAAGGCCTGCAATACATTTGATTGCAGTGGATTTGCCCGCCCCGTTCGGACCGGCCAGTACCGCCACTTCTCCATCCTCCACACGAAAATTGAGGTCATCGTTTGCGACGAGTTTACGATACGTCTTCGTTAAATGTTGTACTTCAAGCATAAATTCTCCTTTATATTTTGTATTCTCATTAATTGTCTTGCATCAACTAAATTCTATCAAACACAATGTCCAAACAAAAATCACCATCAATAATCCGGCAGCAATGACCGCCACCCCCGCATATAGTTCCTTTTTTGCCCTTGCTGCCAACAACGGCCCATACGGATTTGCCTGCATCTGATCTGTATTTTTTTGTCCGCATTTCGGGCAGTAGAAATCGGTCACATCGTGCTGATATCCGCAGTTTACACACCGTGCCATACGACTTCCCGTACCGCGGACACATAGATAAATAATCCCGGGTATCAAACCGAAAAGCCCCACAGCAAGACCCCAAAGGAGTGAATTCGGATTCCCTTGCGCCTGCGCATCATGATAGGCCGCGAGTGCAAAAAGCACGCGTTGTGCAATAAAAACGATGAACAAAAACAGCATGATTAACATAACCACAAAGCTGATGGGGGAGTGAGCTAGCATAAATATCCTCCTTAATCTCTTTGTTATATCAATATGCATCATATCGGATTTTAAATCTAATTCGTTTAACGTTTGCAGATGCTTCCATCATACTGTATTTTTATAATTTTTTCAAATAGTAATTTATACAAGGTAAGTTTCATGCTGTTACCTATCATATAATACCATTACTTGTTTCTTCCAAATTGTCAATAAACGTCGAAATTCAAAGAAAATATTCACCTATAAACAAAAAATGCGGAATTATAATTAGAACTCCGCCGCATCTTAATATAAAACAAAAAAAGCTTGCCAAATAGGCAAGCCTGAAAAAATTCATACCCTGAAAACTGAATAAAGGCAAAGCAGGAAAGAAGAGAAAAGGAAGAGATGAACCAAAGAATATGGTCAAGCCCTCGGCCTATTAGTACTGCCAAGCTGAACACGTTACCGTGCTTACACATGCAGCCTATCAACCTTGTAGTCTTCAAGGGGCCTTACCAGCTTATGCTGTGGGATATCTAATCTTGGAGTCGGCTTCACGCTTAGATGCCTTCAGCGTTTATCCGATCCGCACATAGTTGCCCAGCTGTGCCACTGGCGTGACAACTGGTGCGCCAGAGGTGCGTCCATCCCGGTCCTCTCGTACTAAGGACAGCTCTCCTCAAATATCCTACGCCCACGACAGATAGGGACCGAACTGTCTCACGACGTTCTGAACCCAGCTCGCGTACCACTTTAATCGGCGAACAGCCGAACCCTTGGGACCGAATTCAGCCCCAGGATGTGATGAGCCGACATCGAGGTGCCAAACCTCCCCGTCGATGTGGACTCTTGGGGGAGATCAGCCTGTTATCCCCAGGGTAGCTTTTATCCGTTGAGCGACGGCAATTCCACTCTCATACCGCCGGATCACTAACTCCAACTTTCGTTTCTGCTCGGACCGTCATCCTCGCAGTCAGGCCAGCTTATGCGTTTACACTCTTTGGCACGGTTTCCGTCCGTGCTGAGCTGACCTTTGAGCGCCTCCGTTACTCTTTAGGAGGCGACCGCCCCAGTCAAACTGCCCGTCTAACAATGTCCCCCGACCGGTTTCACGGCCGCAGGTTAGAATTCCAGTAACTTAAGGGTGGTATCCCAAGGGCGACTCCGCCTCGGCTGGCGCCAAGGTTTCTCCGTCTCCCACCTATCCTGTACATAAATTACCGAAACCCAATATTAAACTGCAGTAAAGCTCCATGGGGTCTTTCCGTCTTGTCGCGGGTAACCGGCATCTTCACCGGTACTACAATTTCGCCGGGCGGGTAGTTGAGACAGTGCCCAGATCGTTACACCTTTCGTGCGGGTCGGAACTTACCCGACAAGGAATTTCGCTACCTTAGGACCGTTATAGTTACGGCCGCCGTTTACTGGGGCTTCGATTCAATGCTTGCACATCTCCTCTTAACCTTCCAGCACCGGGCAGGTGTCAGCCCCTATACGTCATCTTTCGATTTAGCAGAGACCTGTGTTTTTGCTAAACAGTCGCCTGGGCCTATTCTCTGCGGCCACATCCCTGTGGCACCCCTTCTCCCGAAGTTACGGGGTCAATTTGCCGAGTTCCTTAACTACCCTTCTCCCGTTGGCCTTGGAATCTTCTTCCTGTCTACCTGTGTCGGTTTGCGGTACGGGCGCATCGGATATTCCGTAAGACTTTTCTCGCCCTGCTCTAGGCATGCTTCCCTACTATCTTTCGGTCCCTTACGCCCGGGTCTACCAGCGCCCGGGTCATGCCCTTTGCAGGTGTCATCTTACTTAAATCCTTCTGCGGCTACGGAATTTCCACCGTATGTGCATCGGCTACGCCTTTCGGCCTCACCTTAGCTCCCGGCTTACCTGGAGCGGACGAACCTTCCTCCAGAATCCTTAGACTTTCGGCCAATATGATTCTCACATATTTCTCGCTACTCATTCCGGCATTCTCACTTGAATGAGATCCACCAGCGCTTTCGCTCTGACTTCCACTCTCATTCAACGCTCTCCTACCATCCCTTTCGGAATCCCAAGCTTCGGTATATGATTTAGCCCCGTTGAATCTTCGGCGCAGGGTCACTCGACCAGTGAGCTATTACGCACTCTTTTAATGAATGGCTGCTTCTAAGCCAACATCCTGGTTGTCTAAGCAACCCCACATCCTTTTCCACTTAACCATATTTTGGGACCTTAGCTGTGGGTCTGGGCTCTTTCCCTCTCGACAATGAAACTTATCTCACACTGTCTGACTCCCGTACATCGATTATCCGGCATTCTGAGTTTGATAGGTTTCGGTAGCCTTTCGGCCCCTAGACCATTCAGTGCTTTACCTCCGGTAATCTAATACGAGGCTAGCCCTAAAGCTATTTCGGAGAGAACCAGCTATCTCCGGGTTCGATTGGAATTTCTCCGCTACCCACACCTCATCCGCTACCATTTCAACGGGAGTCGGTTCGGTCCTCCATGGGGTTTTACCCCCACTTCAACCTGGACATGGGTAGGTCACCCGGTTTCGGGTCGAATACAACTGACTTTATACGCCCTGTTCAGACTCGGTTTCCCTGCGGCTCCATCCCTGAAGAACTTAACCTTGCCAGTTACATTCACTCGCCGGACCATTCTACAAAAGGTACCCGATCACCCTTTGACGGGCTCTCGGTGCTTGTAAGCACAAGGTTTCAGGTTCTCTTTCACTCCCCTCCCGGGGTGCTTTTCACCTTTCCTTCACAGTACTCTGCGCTATCGGTCACTGGGTAGTATTTAGGCTTGGAGGGTGGTCCCCCCGTCTTCCCACCGGGTTTCACGTGTCCGGCGGTACTCGGGATACAGCCCTCTGTACTCCCCCTTCGCATACGTGACTTTCACACTGTTTCGTCGGCCTTTCCATGCCGTTCTGCTCGAGTTCGTACAGATCTTGGCTGTCCGCACCCCGAAGGCATTGCTGCCCTCGGTTTGGCCTCTTCCGCTTTCGCTCGCCACTACTTACGGAATCTCGGTTGATTTCTTTTCCTCGCCCTACTTAGATGTTTCAGTTCAGGCGGTTCCCCCCGTACAGCTATGGATTCACTGCACGGTGACTGGACATGACTCCAGCCGGATTGCTCCATTCGGAAATCTATGGATCACAGCCTGCTTACGGCTCCCCATAGCTTATCGCAGTTTGCCGCGTCCTTCTTCGGCTCCCAGTGCCAAGGCATCCCCCTTGCGCTCTTTGTAGCTTGACCATGTGATCTTGGTTCTTCTAAATTGTAGTTCCCTAATATATTAGAATAACTACTTTCTCTCTTTATCTGCTTCTCGCTTTATTCAGTTTTCAAGGTACGACCTCACATACAATATCCTTTCGAATATCATATGTACTTCTTATTTTGGGCTTTGGCAATACCTTTATGATTGCCCTACACTCCAAGGTTGCCCTCGGGTGTTACCCGTGGTGGGCTTAAGTGGACTCGAACCACCGACCTCACGCTTATCAGGCGTGCGCTCTAACCGGCTGAGCTATAAGCCCATATTTCCCGGCATCGAGGCTATCCGGTGTTACTGCAGCCACAATAGCCGTTCTTTGGGACTTACTCTGCGGTCCTTTCCGCGTCTGTTGTCTTTTCGCTCCAGCGCGTTCGTAACCGCGGACTTCGTCCGCTGGTGGAGATAAACGGGATCGAACCGTTGACCTCCTGCTTGCAAAGCAGGCGCTCTCCCAGCTGAGCTATACCCCCATATCTCTCAGGAGCTCTATTCAACTGTTGGTCGTTCTCGACTCCACTTCTTGAAGACTCTTTCCGCTTCCGTTTCCGAAAGCTTTTGGGGCCTTCAAAATTAAACAACGATTCAAAGAAGAGTTTTCCGTAACTGACCTTGGATTAGAACAAACCTTCCGTCTGTCCTTTTCTCCATAGAAAGGAGGTGATCCAGCCGCACCTTCCGATACGGCTACCTTGTTACGACTTCACCCCAGTCGCCAATCCTACCTTCGGCGGCGTCTCCCTTGCGGTTAGACTACCGACTTCGGGTATTACCGGCTCCCATGGTGTGACGGGCGGTGTGTACAAGGCCCGGGAACGTATTCACCGCGGCATGCTGATCCGCGATTACTAGCAATTCCGGCTTCACGCAGGCGGGTTGCAGCCTGCGATCCGAACTGGGACCGTTTTTGGGGTTTTGCTCCACCTCGCGGCTTTGCTTCCCTTTGTTTACGGCCATTGTAGTACGTGTGTAGCCCAGGTCATAAGGGGCATGATGATTTGACGTCGTCCCCACCTTCCTCCGTTTTGTCAACGGCAGTCTGATTAGAGTGCTCTTGCGTAGCAACTAATCACGAGGGTTGCGCTCGTTGCGGGACTTAACCCAACATCTCACGACACGAGCTGACGACAACCATGCACCACCTGTCTCAACTTTCCCCGAAGGGCACCTAACGCATCTCTGCCTCGTTAGTTGGATGTCAAGACCTGGTAAGGTTCTTCGCGTTGCTTCGAATTAAACCACATACTCCACTGCTTGTGCGGGCCCCCGTCAATTCCTTTGAGTTTCAACCTTGCGGTCGTACTTCCCAGGTGGATTACTTATTGTGTTAACTCCGGCACGGAGGGGGTCAGTCCCCCCACACCTAGTAATCATCGTTTACAGCATGGACTACCAGGGTATCTAATCCTGTTTGCTACCCACGCTTTCGTGCCTCAGCGTCAGTTAAAGCCCAGCAGGCCGCCTTCGCCACTGGTGTTCTTCCCGATCTCTACGCATTTCACCGCTACACCGGGAATTCCGCCTGCCTCTACTTCACTCAAGCCCCACAGTTTCAAGTGCAATCTATGAGTTAAGCCCATAGTTTTCACACCTGACTTGCAGGGCCGCCTACGCACCCTTTACACCCAGTAAATCCGGACAACGCTTGCTCCCTACGTATTACCGCGGCTGCTGGCACGTAGTTAGCCGGAGCTTCCTCCTCAGGTACCGTCATTATCGTCCCTGAGGACAGAGGTTTACAATCCGAAGACCTTCTTCCCTCACGCGGCGTTGCTGCATCAGAGTTTCCTCCATTGTGCAATATCCCCCACTGCTGCCTCCCGTAGGAGTCTGGGCCGTGTCTCAGTCCCAATGTGGCCGTTCAACCTCTCAGTCCGGCTACCGATCGTAGCTTTGGTGGGCCGTTACCCCGCCAACTGGCTAATCGGACGCGAGCCCATCTCTCAGCGGATTGCTCCTTTGATTCCATCACCATGCGGCAACAGAATGTTATGCGGTATTAGCGTCCGTTTCCAGACGTTATCCCCCTCTGAAAGGTAGGTTGCTCACGCGTTACTCACCCGTCCGCCACTAAACCATCTTCGAGCAAGCTCAAAAATGGTTCCGTTCGACTTGCATGTGTTAGGCACGCCGCCAGCGTTCGTCCTGAGCCAGGATCAAACTCTCTAAAATATGGTATATACTCGCCTTTCGGCGTCTATATCTATCTTAGAGCTCTTTGGCTCCTTCTCGCTCCGATACTCTAACGTATCGCTTTGGTTTTTTCAAAAGAGTTGTCCTTCTCTTTCGTCCGAAAGTACTTTTCACTCTCGTCCTTTACGGGTTCCTCTTCTTCTCTCGTTGTTTAATTTTCAAGGTCCCATGCGGCTTTCGGGCTCTTTCGAACTCTCTTTCCGCAGCGCCCTTTCCGTAAGGCGCTCCACTATAATACCAAAACACCACCCTCTTGTCAACCCTTTTTTTCAATTTTTTATTGGTTTTCTTTTTGATCGACAGTATGAATAAAAACAGGCCGATTTATACAGTTGATTTCGGGCTAAAATTGCCTGTTTTTCTTAGGGATAAAACAAACCTTCTCTGGGAAAAATCTGTGTGAAGAGGTGGTATTCTCTTGAATAGTAAGGTGACATATATATGGAAAGTCTTTATTATCATTCTAGTCAACATCTTAATGATTGCGGTAGTCACTCATATGGGCGGCTCCATTCAAACCCTTTCCAAGGTCGGCTCCACCGGCGATGAGGTCAAACAGATTCAGACACGGCTGAAAAACTGGGGATATTACAACGGGAAAATTGACGGGATTTACGGCACACAGACTAAAAATGCAGTACTCTATTTTCAAAAGAAAAACGGTCTGACAGCAGACGGCATTGCCGGGGCTGAGACACTGAGCGCCATCGGACTGCCAACAGGTGATTCCGGCGGTTCTGTGGGCGGATACAGCAGCAATGACGTTAATCTCCTCGCTAGGGTGATTTCCGCAGAGTCGCGCGGAGAACCATATGAGGGGCAAGTTGCCGTTGGGGCAGTCATCCTCAACCGCATTGAGCATCCTTCTTTCCCGAATACGCTCGCGGGCGTGGTCTATCAACCGGGCGCATTTTCTTGCATGGATGACGGAGGAATTAACGCCGCAGTCGCCGACTCTGCATACAAAGCAGCGCGCGATGCTATCAACGGATGGGATCCTTCCGGCGGCGCCCTTTACTATTATAATCCCGACAAAGCAACCAGTTCATGGATTTGGTCAAGACCGGTTATTGTAGTAATCGGAGCACATCGTTTCTGTGAATGAAATCCTTGGCAAATCAAAAATATGCATTAGTGATCAATAGGCCCGAAAGGCAATGAGCATCCTTCTTTCCCGAATACGCTCGCGGGCGTGGTCTATCAACCGGGCGCATTTTCTTGCATGGATGACGGAGGAATTAACGCCGCAGTCGCCGACTCTGCATACAAAGCAGCGCGCGATGCTATCAACGGATGGGATCCTTCCGGCGGCGCCCTTTACTATTATAATCCCGACAAAGCAACCAGTTCATGGATTTGGTCAAGACCGGTTATTGTAGTAATCGGAGCACATCGTTTCTGTGAATGAAATCCTTGGCAAATCAAAAATATGCATTAGTGATCAATAGGCCCGAAAGGCAATAAAACACCTTTTGGGCCTATTTTGCAAATATATATAATACTATTTGTATTATTACATATTTTTAATACGATATATAATAGCACGTTCAGCGGTTATTCAGCAGTTGGTTATGCCTATTTAAAATATTCTGCAGCAAGGCTGGGTTCAGCGCATGGATTGGCACAAACGGCGATGGATTCAGTTCATGGTTGCCAATCTGTTTTTCGTACCAAACCACATCATGCCATTTTCCGCATTTATACCCCGTACGATGATATGTGCCAACGATATGAAATCCCATGGATTCGTGCAATTTTTCGCTGTTTGGATTCGGCACAGTAATTCCGGCATAAACATTTTGTATTCCTTGATGCTGCAGGATTTCCAGCAGGGCGCTGTAAAGCGTCTTCCCAATGCCCATGCGCAGACTTGAGCGTTCCAGATAGATAGACAGCTCCGCATTCCACCGGTAAGAAGCCCGCTCCATATGCCGATGTGCATACGCGTAGCCGATGACAATGCCGTCACGCTCACAGACCAGCCAAGGATATTGATGAGATATGCCGAGGACGCGTTCGCGATATTCCTCCGGTGTTGGTACCGTTTCCTCGAATGTAATGGCTGTTTTTAATATATAGGGCTGATAAATTTTCAAAAGTGCCGTGGAATCTGTTTCTTCTGCAAGTCGGATTTGATACATATAAAAACACTCCCTGCTCAAGTTTGACGCGATGATATTTTTGAAGCTCGGCGATGATCAAGGGACGGACCAGCAGTACGGTTAACAATATAAATTCCCAAACTGACCAGTACAAGTGCCGCCATCGTCTTCAAGCCAAATGCCTGCCGACTCTCTTGCAGAATGACCGCAGACAATAATACCCCAAACACCGGATTCATAAACCCAAATACGGTCACGCGTGAAACCGGATTATAGTGAAGCAAGATACTCCAAAGAGAATATGCCGCCGCTGAAAGAAAAGCAAGATACAAAAGCACCGCAGCTCCCGAAAGAGTCCAATGTGAGATTTTACCGCCGGATGCAAATCCGCAGAGCATTAAAAATGCTCCTCCAAAAATAAATTGATAGCCATTGAGCATGACGGGGTCGTCCTTTTTGGAAAATTGCTTAATTAAAACGGCAGCCAATGCAGTAGATACGGTAGAAAGCAAAATCAAGCCTTCCCCCAGAAAGTGAAAGTCCATAGAAAATCCTTCACCGCTCAGGTTTACCAGCACCACGCCCGAAAAACCAATCACACTGCCAAATAATTTGCGAGCGGTTAATTTTTCTTGATGAAAGATGAGACATGCAATTAAAATGGACAAAAAGACGTTTGTTCCAACTAATATGGAGGCTTTCACGCCGCTGGCATATGCAAGGCCGATATAAAATGGAATATACTGCAGTATGGTCTGGAACAGGCTCAGAATTCCTATTCTCTTGAAAGACGCAGCACGCGGCAGTAACAATTTTCCTCCCGCTGCACTTGCGATGAGTACTGTTAAAATACCGGCAAGAAAAAAACGGCTGCCTGCAAAAAGAATCTGTGTTTGAAAGTTTCCCTGGGAAATCTGAAACAATTGGTAACCACTTTTGATACCCGGAAACGCACTGCCCCATAAAGCACAGCAAAGCATAGCCAGCAGCCATACAACGGCAGGTTTTGTTAAAATCCGTTCTTTTTGCAGATTCATTTCTATATCCCTTTCTCAAAACCAAATAAGATTGTTTATTCTAACATGCTCTGTTCCATCAATCAAGCATTCCGCTGAATTTCAAAATACTTTTAATGAAAAGGCCATAAAAACACAATAAAACGATAAAAACAGAAAACTTTTCCTTCCCCCTGCGGAAAGATTTTAGGTACCCTTTCGCCGTTTCGGTAATCGTATTCTCTTTATATTCAACCATTCAACCAAAAATGGAGCAGCATAGCGCCGCTCCATCCGGTGTTTCCATTTTGGGTTACCCCAACTATTGACATAGAGACAAAAAGCAAAAGGATTGAGCCATTTTAGACTCAATCCTTTTGCTAAGGAAGGGAGAATGTTTTCCTGTATCCACGGATATGTCACAACAAAGTTCTGAGTTGAGTGCATCCAGCCATTAATAAAGGCACCCACAGGTGCCTTTATTAATGGTGGACACAACGGGACTCGAACCTGTGACCTCTCGCGTGTGAGGCGAGCGCTCTAACCAGCTGAGCTATGCGTCCACACTTTGGTGACCCGTACGCGATTTGAACGCGTGTTACCGCCGTGAAAGGGCGGTGTCTTAACCACTTGACCAACGGGCCATAGCATGGTAGCGGCAATTGGATTCGAACCAACGACGCTTCGGGTATGAACCGAATGCTCTAGCCAACTGAGCTATGCCGCCACAAAACTCCGTAATTTCATAGCGGAGCGTTATCTATTATAATACATGTCCATTTCATTTGTCAATATGTATTTGAAATAAATATTTTATTTTTGGTGTAGGACTACAATACATATTGGACAGTTGAGAAAAAATAAAAACAGGAATGGGCACATCGGTTAAAATAGAGTTACCCAACCAAATTTACCGAAAGGAAGTGCCCATCCCTGCATGAATAGTGTAACACAAGACATGAAGTTTAGGCAATCCATAATGATTTACGCTGAAAAGTACGGAGTTAGCCGCGCGAGCCGAAAATACAACAAAAGCCGTTCCTTTATCTACTTTTGGAAAGCCAGGTATGACGGTACACTGGAATCATTGGCGTGCCGGTCTAGAAAGCCCCACAGTCATCCAAACCAGCATACACCTGCCGAGTTAAAACTGATTCGTGATATGCGACGCAGAAATCCAGAGCTGGGTATGATTGAACTGTGGCACCGGCTAAAAAAGCGAGGGTATACGCGGCGTCCAGAAAGCCTATTCCGCGTTATGCGTCGGATGGGAATCTTTCCTGAACCGAAGCCAAAGAAAAAGTACCAACCTAAGCCTTACGAGCAAATGACGCATCCTGGAGAACGTGTTCAAATCGACGTCAAGGTTGTGCCCAAACGCTGTATTGCCGACCCTGAGCTTCGGCTTTTCCAGTACACAGCCATTGATGAATTTTCTCGGCTGCGTTTTCTGGCTGCATACCCTGAACAGAGTACTTACTCTTCTGCTGACTTTCTAAAAAGGGCTGTCAAATGGTTTGCTCGGCGCGGCGTCCATGTGGAATGCATACAAACTGACAATGGCTTTGAATTTACCAACCGTTTTTCTCCGTCAAAGAAACACTTGCTGACACTCTTTGAGGCCACCGCGGCCAAACTGCATATCCGGCACAAACTAATCCGGCCTTATACGCCAAGGCACAATGGCAAAGTGGAACGCAGCCATCGTGAAGACCAAAAACGCTTTTACAACAAACATCGTTTTTATTCCCTTACTGATTTTGAAAACCAACTTTCCATCTACTTAAGACGCTCTAATAATATGCCGATGCGTCCTCTTCATTGGTTGTCTCCTTCTGAATTTTTGCATTCCCATACTGTCCAATATGTTTGACAAACCTACATATTTGAAATAAATATTTTATTTTTTTGTTGATTTATCAAAGACGCAAAAAAGGATAAAAGAAGGATATGTCTCTGCGTTCTGTATGCATTTATGCAAACAGAACGCGCGCCTCAAAACTTAGACCCTTCGAATTTTCGCCCCGCATCAAGGCCTCATCCCCGTCTCGGCGTGCAAACATCCGAAGCATATCCCCCGGCGCTGTTTCAGCCAGATAATCAATTTGCAGCTCAGAAATCGAATTGTCAACCGGTTCGGGGAGAAAGTCTAAAATAATATCAGCGTAAACCGCATTGTTCATATGTCCGTTGGAATCCAAATCGGAGCGATACACGGAGCGCTCACCAACAAATGGCAGATTCTTCGGCGTTGCGACGCGCACCATTTTTTCACCTGCATTAACCGGAATATCCGGAAATATACCTAGGTCTACAAATGCCTGCGGCCTCCGAACACGGTGCGTAACGGCGTCTGCCAGCACCGATATCTGCATTGCATCAATCAGCAGTGCGCCGCTTTCATCATAAAACTTATAGTCCCTATAAAAACGCACACCACCCCGCCCGCGCGGATGAGTGCGTACTTCAATTTTTTCCCGATGACATGGCAGACGAAAAATACGCATCCGATTGCATATCAGAAAAAACACCATTCCTGTTTTTTCCAACAACTCTTCATAACCTATATGCATTAAATCCACGTGCTGTTCGCTGGTTTCCTGCATATGCCGCAGAACCGCACTCAGTTTCATGCGATTGTCCGGCCCAACATCATAAACCGGCACGGTAAAGCGGCGCACATATTCAGCGGTTAAATCGTCTTTCATGGGCGCAGAACATCCGTTCCCATATATTTTCTGAGAACCTCCGGTACGGTTACACTGCCGTCCGCATTCTGGTACTGTTCCACAATGGCCGGGAAAAGGCGGCTGGTTGCCAGTCCGGAGGCGTTAAGTGTGTGGACAAAATGGAGCTTCTTGTCCTCTCCGCGGTATTTGATATTTCCTCGCCTTGCCTGATAATCGCGGGCATTAGAAGCGGAGCTGACTTCTTTATAAATTCCCATGGAAGGAATCCAAACTTCGATGTCGTAAGTGCGCGCCATAGAGAAGGAGCAATCCGCAGCCGCAAGCTTACTCAAACGGTAGTGAAGACCGAGTTCCTGCACCAAACGTTCCGCTTTATGAACCAATTCTTCAAATGCGGCATCGGAATCCTCCGGTTTTGTATACTGAACCATTTCCACCTTATTAAACTGATGTCCGCGAATCATGCCGCGCTCTTCCGAGCGGTAGCTGCCCGCTTCTCTGCGGTAACAAGGTGTATATCCAATATATTTTTTCGGGAGTTCATCTGCTTGCAAAATTTCGTCGCGGTGCAGATTCACAAGAGCTGTTTCCGCCGTGGGCAGAAGGAATTTTTTATCATTTGTTGTCGGATTTTCAATCCAGTAATCCTCTTCCACAAATTTTGGGAATTGACCGGCCACGTATCCGCATTCGTATTTGAGCATATGCGGCAGCAACATGAACTGATATCCGTCGCGAATATGCTCATCGATAAAGAAATTGATCAGCGCCCATTCCAGCCGTGCACCCATACCGGTATAAACCCATGAGCCTGCGCCGGAAAGCTTTGCTCCGCGCTGATAATCAATTAAATGCAGACTTTCACACAGTTCTACATGATTTTTCGGCTCAAAATCAAATTTGGGTTTCTCGCCAAAATACCGCAGCGGTTCGTTATTCTCTTTGCCGCCTGCCACCACATCTTCATCCGGCATATTTGGCAGGCTGAGCAACAACTCGTTTTGCTTTTCCTCATATTCTTTGAGTTTTGCTTCACATTCTTTAATCTGTCCGGAAAGGGTCTTCATTTTTGCCAAGAGCTCAGAAACATCCCCGCCCTGCTTTTTGATCTGCGGAATCTGTTTGGAAGCCGCGTTCTGTTCAGCGCGCATTGATTCCACGCGACCCATGATTTCGCGGCGGCTGGCATCGATGGCGAGAATATCATCGATAATTTTATCTGCATCAAATTCCTTTTTCTTAGCCCCCGCCTTAATCAGATCTGGATTGCTGCGAATCAGCTTGATGTCAATCATATTGATTGCTCCTTTGGTTTAATTTTCTTGATGATTTAAGTATTGTCATGAATGTGCCGGACTAATTCGGCCAAATCGTCCTGCCCGTAAAATTCAATCTGCAGTACGCCGCGTTTCTTAGTTCCGGTCACATGAACCTTTCTGCCGAGACTTTCGCGCAGAGCAAGTTCTGTTTCTTCATAAAATTTAATACGCGGCGATGATTTTTTGGCTTTTGGAACCTTATTTGCTTTTTGCGCCATTTTCTCTATTTCCCGAACGGAAGCCCCTTGTGCCGCGGCCTTTGCAGCTTGAAGCATCTGCGTTTTTCCGGGAAAGGCAAGCAGCGCGCGGGCATGTCCGGCGGAGATAATGCCTGTTTCCACCAATTTTCGTATTTCCTCCGGAAGATTCAGCAAGCGGAGTGAATTTGCAACCGCAGATCGGGATTTTCCGACCGTACTTGCTACTTCTTCCTGCGTCATGCCATAAGTTTCTATCAGCGACTGATATCCCTGTGCTTCTTCAAGCGGATTTAAATCTTCTCGCTGAAGGTTTTCAATAAGCGCAAGCTGCATCACTTCGCTGTCGCTCATTTCGCGCACAACGGCGGGTACTTCCTTTAATTGCGCGATTCTAGCCGCCCGCCACCTGCGCTCTCCCGCAACAATTTGATATCCCCCGCCGAAAATCGGCCGCACTAAAAGAGGCTGCAATACGCCATGCTGCCGTATGGACTCAGCCAATTCCTGCAGAGCTTGCTCGTCAAAATCCTGCCGCGGCTGATTGCGGTTGGGTTCTATCTCATCTAAACGCAGAAACACCGCAGTTTGGCTGTCTTCCATGTCATTTTCCGCAAAAATTGCGTCAAGGCCTTTCCCAAGGCCTCGTTTTTTTCCTGCCATTGTTCCGCCTGCCTTTCTTTTTTCGGGCCATTGATTTGCCGGTTCTTTCTATTACAGCTTCAGCCAACGCTGCTGTCTATTTCCTCTGCCAATGCGTTATAACTGAGCGCACCTTTGGAGGAACGGTCAAAATATTGAATTGGTTTCCCGTAGCTCGGTGCTTCCGAAAGGCGCACTGTGCGCGGAATCACGGTTCCGAATACACGGCGCGGAAAATATTTTTTTACTTCTTCCACCACTTGCTGTGTTAGGTTAAGCCTGCCGTCGTACATGGTGAGCAAGACGCCTTCAATCTGCAAATGCCCATTATACCGACGTTTAATGCGCCGCACTGTATTCATCAGCTGTGTCAGCCCTTCCAACGCATAATACTCGCACTGAATGGGAACTAGAAGAGTATCCGCGGCGGTCAGAGCATTTGTGGTAATCATTCCGAGTGAAGGAGGGCAATCGATTAGGATATAATCATACTTTTCCCGAACAGGAGCCAACGCAGTTTTTAAACGGGACTCCCTATGTTCTAAATCAACAAGTTCGATTTCCGCTCCGGCTAAATTCATGCTGGAAGGAAGAAGTTCCAAATTTTCAAAATCCGTTTTAATAATCACATCGTTTACGGTTTTTCCGCCGATAAGTACTTCATAAACTGTATCTTTTTGATTTCTGCGGTCAATCCCTACGCCGCTGGAAGAATTACCCTGCGGATCCGCATCTACAAGAAGAATCTTTTTTCCTCTAAGTCCCAATGCGGCTGCAAGATTAACCGCCGTGGTTGTTTTTCCGACCCCGCCTTTTTGATTGGCAACTGCAATGATTTTTCCCAATGCATTTCCCCCTTCCCAAAGCCTGTTTTTTAGGCTAGGGGTATACTCCCGACGCTTGCGGGAAAATTTTATTTTATTATAGCACGACTGATTAGGAAGATAAAGATTATTTTTCTCTTTTATGGCTGTAATTATATAATTTTTTAATGATGTTTCATGTGAAACAATACATTTTTGACGTAATTGTTATCATTAATTTTTAAAAACAGATTTTACCTGCCACAGCTGATATTGTCTTCTGAAAACAACAAATTCTTTTTTAAGATACAACTGCTTTTTCACTGAAAACAACTATATGATTTTTCAACATTCGCAATCACATATGGAACTTATCCTAATACCACCGAAAATCAGTCGTAATTCTCTTTAAAAAAACATACATAAACCGGCAGGAGCCGGACAGTTGTCCGGCTCCTGCTGTGGGAAATGATATAGGGAAATAGGAGTAAAACTTATAATCTTTTTCAGGCGGGTTTTCTGCCTCCCGCATAGGCTTGCGATTTTGGTATTCTCACAATACATTCAATATAGTCATCGGTTTCACTTTGAAGAGTCTGTGCGCTAATACCGCTTTGCTTCATGGTTGCAATCGCATGAGATATGGTATTGAGGAAAATGCGCACATCCTTAATGACCGGTGTTTTTCTCTGATTTCTGTTTTTATTGCAGGAAAGCAGTCTCTCCACATAATCTTCTGTTTGGCGCACATTGTACTTTTTTTCAATAATTTGAGAAAGCGCTTTGCTGCGAAGCTGTATATCATTCAAACGCAAAAGTGCACGTGCGTGGCGTTCACTGAGTCCTGCAGAAACGATTCTCTCTCGTTCCTGTTGAGTAAAACGCAGCAAACGCAGCTTATTTGCTACCGCAGACTGACTTTTTCCCAAACGGGCCGCCGCTTCTTCCTGTGTGACATGCCACCTTTGAATCAGACTGCGAATACCTTCCGCTTCTTCAAAAATTTCAAGATTACGGCGCTGGATATTTTCCGTCATAGCCATGACGGCGCTTTGATCAGGCGAACAATCGCTGACAATACATGACGCCGTTTTAAGTCCCGCCATTTTGCAGGCGCGCAGTCGGCGTTCTCCGGCAATCAGCTCATAGCCGTGTTCAATCTTCCGCACCAGCAGCGGCTGCAGTAAGCCGGTTTCCCGTATACTTTGGGAGAGACCTCGCAGTTCTTCTTCGTCAAAGATTTTTCGCGGCTGAGCGGGATTCGGTTGAATCAAATTAATATCAATCTCTATCACTTTATTTTTATCCCTAAAAAGCACATCGCCCGCCTCCTCTGCTTGTCCTTCGTGTACAAGCATAGCACAAAGCGCGAACAGATTTTGTAATATTCTGTCTGTTGAAAAATATATTTTACCATATAATTTCCCCATGCTTTCCAGTTTTATAAGTCGAAATTTCAATTTTTTTGCCGCAATACAGCATGTATTTACAGCCAGATTCTTTTTCCACAGGGAAGGGTATTTTTTGTGGAAAACTCATCTGCAATATTGATTTAAGCAAGCGGCACGATTCCCAAAAATGCGATTATACTGGGAAAAATTGATATTAATTTTTGTTGACTTAGTTTTCCACAAAAATACTTTTGAGCTGTTGAAAACTATTCTTTTCCCCTATGTTCCCATAACATACTTGCCTGCCAATTTATTCTTAAATGTCTAATCTAACATATTCTTAAATGTCTAATCTAAATTCTAAACATAAAAAAGAAAACCGCCGAAGCGGTTCTCTTCAAAACTTCTTAATTTTCAACAGGATACCTCATTTTTGTTGAAAAAATTTTTTGTATCGCCATAAATGCGAGGATCGTGATAGAAATAAAAGTGCATATTTCAGGAAAAATGAGTTTCTCATTTTTTCCACAGAAAGCGCGAAAACTGTGGAAAATCTTACAACGGTGATTTTGAAATCTTCGCACCATGACGCGGATATTTTTCCGGCACCGGTCGGCTGCGGCGAATGAAAACCAAACTGCGCCCATCCCCGCCCGGGAGGGTATATTCGCACGTAGATGACAGTTCACATCCCAACACGTCTATGGCATTGTGCGCACTTTGCAATTCTTCATTCACATTTGGACCTTTCATCGCAGCAAAAATGCCTCCTATTTTTAAGAAAGGCAGACAGTATTCACACAAAATCGGCAAGCGTGCAACCGCTCGTGCAGTTGCGAAATCAAATTTTTGGCGGTATTCCGATTTTCTTCCGCCTTCTTCCGCACGCAAATGAACAACTTCCGCAGAAAGGGATATGGCGTTTAAAAGTTCCTTTAAAAAAATCAGACGTTTATTCAGTCCATCCAATAAAGTCAGCTGCAAATCCGGGCGCATAATTTTAAGCGGCACACCCGGAAATCCAGCACCTGTTCCAATATCAATAATACTTGCGCCATGAGGGATATCAAAATACTTCAGAATTAGGATACTATCCAGAAAATGTTTCTCTGCAATCTCTTCCGGTTCTTTTAATGCTGTGAGATTTATTTTTTGATTCCATTCGCTTAAAAGTTCCAGATAATTCTGAAACTGGTCTGCCTGTGCCGGTGAAACGGTAATACCATAGGCAGACGCCGCTGAAATGAGCTGATGCCGAATATTTTTCATGTTTTGCCCTCCTCATGGCGGGCCAACCAGATTAACAACACACTGATATCCGCCGGACTGACTCCGGAAATTCTGGACGCCTGTCCAACACTTTCCGGGCGCACCGCTTGAAGTTTTTCTCTTGCTTCCACCCGCAAGCCGGTAATCTTTTCATAATCAATATCCGGAGGAAGCAATCGATTTTCAAGCCGACGCATTTCATTAATTTGTGCTTTTTGCCTGCGGATATACCCTTCATATTTCAGCTCTATCTCAACATTTTCAAAAACAGCTGCCGGAAGTTCAGGCCGGTTCGGGTCTACAGGGCGTAGAACTTCATAATTTAACTGTGGTCTGCGGATTAAATCGGACAAACGCGCACCCGTGGAAATAGGCGTTGTTTCATGTGAAACAAGAATGTTATTCAATTCTTCGGACGGCGGAAGAACAATACTTTTCACACGCTTCATTTCCTTTGAAATCTGTTCCTGCTTTTTCAAAAAACGTTCCCAACGCCTATCGCTAATCAGCCCAATCTTTCGGCCAATTGGCGTTAAGCGTGCATCCGCATTATCTTGCCGAAGCACAAGCCGATATTCACTGCGGGAAGTCATCATTCGATAAGGTTCCATCGTGCCTTTTGTAATCAAATCATCGATCAGCGTTCCAATATAGGAGCCGGCGCGGTCCAAAATCATCGGCTCTTTTCCTTGAATTTTCAGTGCCGCGTTAATTCCGGCCACAAGCCCCTGCGCCGCGGCCTCTTCATACCCCGAACTGCCATTAAACTGCCCCGCGCCATAAAGCCCGGGAAAATCGCGGAATTCCAGCGTTGCTCCCATTTGCAGCGGATCGGCACAATCGTATTCAATCGCATAAGCCGTCCGCATAATCTGAACATGTTCCAGTCCGGGTATGGTACGATAAAATGCAATCTGCACATCTTCCGGAAGAGAAGAACTCATACCCTGCAGATACATTTCCTCCGTATCTAATCCGCACGGTTCAATAAAAAGCTGATGCCGTTCGTGGTCGGCAAAACGCACGATTTTAGATTCTATGCTCGGGCAGTAACGCGGACCGACTCCTTCTATTTTTCCACTGAACAATGGGGAACGATCCAAATTATCCAAAATAATCTTTTTTGTTTTCTCATTCGTCCATGAAATATAGCAGACAGCGCGGTTAGGTCCCGGCGTTTCGGTATCATAGGAAAACGGTACAACAGGATCGTCCCCTTCTTGAACCTCCAAATTAGAGAAGTCGATACTGGATTTTAGCACACGCGCAGGTGTTCCGGTCTTAAAACGGCGCAGGCGGATGCCCAACTTGCGCAGGGATTCCCCAAGAAATGCCGCCGGAAACATTCCATCCGGTCCTCCGTCCCAAGACTGTTCACCGACAAAAATCTTTCCGGTTAAATAAGTACCCGTTGCCACAATGACAGCTTTTACGGTGTATACTGCACCCATTCTGGTTTCAACCAGCCAAGTGTCGTTTTCACCTCGTTTTAATGAAACGACTTCCGCCTGTTTTAAAAGCAGATTCGGCTGAAGCTCCAGTTTATGTTTCATAATTTTGCTGTATTCACGTCTGTCAATTTGCGCACGCAATGAATGAACAGCCGGGCCTTTTCCGCGGTTTAACATACGGCTTTGAATAAAACACTCGTCGGTTGTGCGCCCCATTTCTCCACCAAGCGCATCGATTTCACGAACCAAATGCCCTTTTGCCGTACCGCCAATGGACGGATTGCACGGACAGTTGCCGACCGCATCCATATTAATGGTAAAAACAAGCGTACTGCACCCAAGGCGCGCCGATGCCAGACCAGCTTCGATACCGGCGTGTCCTGCACCGATCACCGCTACGTCATATTTTCCTGCATCGTATGTCAATATATTCCCTCCAGTATAATTACCTTTTATTGTTCCAATTTGTTATATATGTCTCTGACGATAATAAGCCGCCGCATTGACACGTTCTGCCGCGCTGTATAAAATTGTGCAAAATAAAATTCATTGAGCTATTTTCCAACACAGAAATGAGAAAATACAGAATCGACCACAGCCACGGTTGCGCGCTCGCCGGTCAGCTCCAATAATGCGGAGACCGCATCTTCCACCGAAACCGTAATTGCATCGAATGTCATTCCGCTTTCCAGTGCTTCCAGCGCCTCTCGAACACTTTTCAGCGAACGTTCAGCCGCATCCCTCTGCCGTTCTGTATACAGCATTCCGTCCGCCGGATTCAATTCTTTTGTTCCAAGAACTGCTGTAACCGCATCCTCAAGTTTCGGCAGTCCTTCTCCCGTTAGAGCAGATAACTTAACAATTTGTTTTATTTTAGATTTAATATACTCAACGTTTATTTTTATTGGCAAATCTGCTTTGTTTAAAATCGCAACACAAGGTGTGGAACCAATTTCACGAATCAGAGCACAATCTTCATCGGATAGTTCTTGTGATGCATCGAACACAGCCAATACCAAACGAGCGGAGCGGACTCTCTCCCTCGCTCTGCCAACACCGATGCTTTCCACCGGATCCGTGGTCTCGCGCAGCCCTGCGGTATCGGCAAGGTGCAGCGGAATTCCGCCGAGCAACACGGTATCTTCCACAATATCCCTTGTTGTGCCGGCAACATTGGTTACAATGGAACGCTCACATCCCGCGAGAAGATTCATCAAAGTTGATTTTCCGGTATTCGGCCGTCCTGCAATAACCGCATCGACCCCTTCGCGCAAGACACGCCCGGCATCGAATTGCCGCAACATGGACTCCAGTTCCGATTTCACATCACCGAGAGAAGAACGCAGTTCTTCCTCCGTTACCATAGGAACATCATCCTCGGGATAATCAGCCCAAGCAGAAAGATGAGCGGCGGCGCTAAGCAGCTTTTCCCGAATCTTTTTGATTCTGCGTTCCAACGCACCTTCATGTCCGGCAAGAGCGGCTTTTGCGGCTTGTTCCCCTTGTGCAGACACAAGCTGCATGATAGATTCCGCTTGTGTTAGTCCAATTTTCCCATTGAGAAATGCGCGGCGCGTAAACTCTCCCGGTCCAGCCAAAACTGCGCCCGCGCGAATCACCGCGCGGAGAAGTCTGCGCAGAATAATCAATCCGCCGTGGCAGGAAAGCTCTACTACATCCTCTCCGGTAAAACTTGCGGGAGCGCGGAAATTTAATGCAATAGCCTCATCAATGTCGCCTTCTTCATCGAAGACTTTTCCGTATAATGCACAATAGCCGTCAATTTCGTCCAGACTTTTCCCGCGCCGAGACAAAAAGACCTTGCCCGCAATTTCACGTGCCTGCGGGCCAGAAATCCGAACAATTCCAATTCCGCCCGGCGCCTGCGGCGTTGCAATTGCCGCAATTGTGGTTCCTGAAGCACTGTAATGATTCTGATTCATAAAAATCCCTCAAAAAAAGAGGACAATTCCAAAGAACCGCCCTCCTGATTTATGTTTATTTGTCCGGTTCAAGCTTACTGTACAGAGGCGGCACGCTTTTTTGATGCTGATCCTCTTGCACATTTTGCGCATCATGAACCGGCTTATGTCCACCGGAAAAAGTCGCTCGCTGACGGTACGGTTTTCTGTTTTTCATTCCGCCGCGGCGGCCGTTTTTCCTATTTTTTTTGACAACCGGTCTTTCCCCGCCAATCGGACCAATAACAACATGGCGTGCTGTATCTTCACCGACTGACCAAGATTTTGCTCCTTCCACGGTTTGAACCGCCAGATGAATAATTCTTCGCTCGTATGGATTCATCGGTTCCAGCGATACATTTCTTCCGGTACGAAGCGATTTCTCCGCCAGTTTTCGTCCTAAATTTTCCAGCGTTTTGCTGCGTTTATCTCTGTAATTTCCAATATCAAGGTTAATTCGGTAATAACCTTCTCCTGTATGATTTGCTACCAAACATGCAAGATACTGAAGTGCATCAAGCGTTTCCCCGCGATGACCAATAATATATCCTATATCGTCACCCGTGATGGAAAGCAATGCACCGTTTTCTTCTTTGGTGATGTCAATCTTGATATTCTCCAGGCCCATGTGTTTTAATACATTCTTTAAATAGTCGGCAGCAATTTGTGCAGGGTCATCTTCTATATAAACTCGCACCTTTGCCGGACTGCCGCCAAAAAGGCCGAATGTTTTTTTCGTGGGCAATTGAAGGATCTCAAATTCCGCTTCATAGGATTCCACGCCAAGCTGCTTGCAAGCAGCTTCTCTTGCGAGCTCAACGGTTTCGCCGATGCCAATCGCTTCTTTCATTTGGTGATCCCTCCCAGAAATCAGGCCCTTTATACAGCGTTTACTTCCGCGATTTTCCTTTTTTTGCCGTACGTTTTTGGGACTCTGGCTCAATACCCGCCGCGGAAACGGGTACCATCTTCTCTTCTTCCATCTCACGCAGTGCAATACGCCTTGCTTCCGCTTTTGCACCAAGATCAACAGGGTTATACCAAATATTGAGAATCATAGTCTGCAAAAATCCGGTAAGAGTGGAGATAATCCAGTAAAAACCTACTGCTGCCGGCATTACACTTGCAAACCATACCGAAATAAGAGGAAAAATGTAGAACATACCTTTCATGCAGCCTTGCTGTTGCTGCATTCCCGGCTGAACTTTCATGGTAAAATATTGCGTAATCACTGATGAAACAAAACACAATACCGGGATAATCCACAAATTAGAGCGGAACAAGGTGCCGAAAACATTTGCCGGATCACTTGGAGTCTCAAGTAAATCCAACCCCAAAAAGCTAAATCCGGAACTAAAAGACTGAATTTTTGAAAGTTCGTCCGCGCTGAACATTGTCAAGTATGGTTTTAAATCTGCAAAATGCTTTACAATCTCAATCTGTGCATATCTTGAATCCAGAGACAGCCCTATTCCTGGAATTTGCTGCAGCATCTGAGATGCCGCATCTGTTGCGGTACTGGAAATATGCAGTGCGTTGCTCATCGGGTAAAGTACAGTATAGTACAGGCCCATCACAATGAGAAGAGGAATAATCATCGTCAGGCATCCGCTTGCGGGATTGACGCCTTCTTTTTCATACAACTTCTGCATTTCAAGTTCAAGTTTTCTTCTGTCTTTTGCATATTTTTTCTGCAGTTCTTTTTGCTTGATTGCAAGTTTGCTATTTGCTGCCATAGACATCTGCTGCTTAACCGAAAAAGGAAACAGCAGAATTTTAATTGTAAGGGTAAACAGAATAATGGCAACGCCATAGTTATGAACCAACTCATAAAAGAACCAGAGCAAGTAACCAAGAATGTTGCCGAAAAAATTAAATATTTCGTACATACAGAAAATTCTCCTCTGTCCGGTAAAAGATGCCGGATGTTTGCCGGTAACAATTTTGGCCGGCGCCAAAAAAGCAAAACATGCTGTTATTTTCTGTACCGGCTGTGTTTTTCCGGTACGGGGTCGTACCCTCCGCGTGAAAACGGGTTACAGCGCAAAATGCGGTACAAAGCCAGAAAAAATCCCTTAAATGCGCCGAACCGTTCAATCGCCTGAACCGCGTAATTAGAACAGGTTGGGTAATATTTACAGCATGGTTTCTTATAGGGGGATATGGCTTTTTGATAAAAACGAATCAGAAAAAGCAATATGCGTTTCATTTAAATACTCCCGCATTTTCCAGATGCTTGACCATAATTCGGCTCAGCTCTGTGCTTTTCATAAAAGGAGTTTTAGCCCGCGCGACAAAGACTATGTCAAACCCCTGCTGTACTTCCCGGGGCATGGTACGGAAGGCTTCCCGAATAACTCTGCGGGACCGATTTCTGCAAACCGCATTTCCAGTCTTTTTACTTGCTGTTATTCCCACGCGCAGCGTTTTTTTCTTATTTTTCATCACATAGGTAACAAGTGCCGGACTAACAAAGGATTTCCCTTTGGCGTAAACCCTTTGGAAATCCCTGTTCTCATGAATTGACTCAAATTCTTGCATATTATTCCCGAGATGTACCAATTTTATGGATTGACTGATGATGAACTGTTAATAAAGAAAGGCCACGCGGAGTGGCCCTGTCCCGACAGGAAGCTACCGCGGCCTTTTGAAAAGACCGTTTTTTCGGGCCTGTCCGTACAACAGATATTAACAGATATTAATAGCTAAGTCTTGCCCTGCCCTTTGCTCTGCGGCGGGAAAGAACCTTACGTCCGTTTGACGTCGACATGCGTTTGCGAAAACCATGTTCCTTTTTTCTGTGCAGTTTTTTCGGTTGATAGGTTCTAAGCATGAAAAAACCCCCCTTCAATTCAAAACGAGCCTTTGGAGAACATTATATCTTATCCATCTGCGGCCTGTCAACCATTGAGGCCGCGCCAAAGCGTAAAAACAGAAGAAAATCCATGCCAAAAGATAAAAACAAATGCTCCCATTCAATATATCACAATATCCCTCATAAGAAAAGAAAAAATACGAGAAATATTTAAATTTATTGGGCAAAAACCGTAAATAAAATCTGACGAGATGGTGTAGGTTTGTCAAACATATTGGACAGTATGGGAATGTAAAAATTCAGAAGGAGACAACCAATGAAGAGGACGCATCGGCATATTATTAGAGCGTCTTAAGTAGATGGAAAGTTGGTTTTCAAAGTCCGCTAAAGAGTAAAAATGGTGTTTGTCATAAAAGCGTTTTTGGTCTTCGCGATGACTGCGTTCCACTTTCCCGTTGTGCCTAGGGGTATAAGGACGAATTAACTTGTGCCGGATATGAAGTTTAGCGGCAGTGGCTTCGAACAACGTCAGCAGATGTTTCTTGGAAGGTGAGAAACGGTTGGTGAATTCAAAACCGTTGTCAGTTTGAACGCATTCTACACGAACGCCGCGCCGGGCAAACCATTCGACAGCTCGTTTTAGAAAGTCAGCAGAAGAGTAAGTACTCTGTTCAGGGTACGCTGCCAGAAAACGCAGCCTAGAAAATTCATCAATAGCTGTGTACTGGAAAAGCCGAAGCTCAGGGTTGGCAATACAGCGCTTTGGAACTACTTTTACATCGATCTGAATGCGCTCTCCGGGATGCGTCATTTGCTCGTATGGCTTTGGCTGATATTTCTTCTTTGGTTTTGATTCTGGGAACATTCCCATTCGGCGCATTACACGGAACAGACTTTCCGGACATCGTGTGTATCCCCGCTTTTTTAACCGAGACCATAGTTCAATCATACCGAGGTCGGGATTTCTGCGCCGCATATCGCGAATCAGTTTTAACTCGGCAGGTGTATGCTGGTTTGGATGACTGTGAGGCCTCCTAGACCGGCAAGCCAACGATTCTAATGTACCGTCATACCGGGCCATCCAGAAATAGATAAAGGAACGGCTTTTGTTGTATTTTCGGCTTGCACGGCTAACACCGTACTTTTGAGCATAGATCATTAGGGATTGCCTAAACTTCATGTCTTGTGTTACACTATTCATGCAGAAATGGGCACTTCCTTTCGGTATGATTTGGTTTGTGTAGCTTTATTTTAACCGATGTGTCCATTTCTGTATTTTATTTTTTCTCAACTGTCCAATATGTATTGTAGTCCTACACCGTAAATAAAATCTGACGAGATGGAAATTTGAAAAAATCACGAGATTGTGCTAGTATAACTAATGATACCCGTTAGCACAAAAATCAACAAAGATAAAACGGGAAAAGAAAGAAAATGGGGTACTTCAAAAAAATGGAAGCATTCACAGAGGTTTGGAATCTCGTCTGCGAATACTGTAAAAACAAAATGACGGAAATTGCATATTCCACATGGATTAGCAGAATTGAACCCGTTACACTGGATTTTACCGACGGAATTGCAGTTTTAAAAGTTCCAAATGAACTGCACCGTCAAACAATTCTGCATTATTACAGCTCTATATTGGAAGAAGCATTCATGCAGATTTTCAGCCGGGAAATCCAAATCCGCGTCTGTGTGCCCGAAGAAATGGAATCCGAAGCTAAAAAGAGAGAAGCCGCAGAAAATAACGACAACTACGAATTTACTTTTGATACATATATCGTAGGGCCATCTAATAAATTTGCTCATGCGGCATCCATGGCAGTTGCAAGCAAACCAGCCAGTCTTTATAATCCCCTATTTATTTATGGGAATTCAGGCCTTGGTAAGACACATTTATTATACGCCATTCGAAACGAAATCGGCAATACATATCCAAATATGAAAATCGTCTACATCAAAGGGGACGAATTTACCAATGAACTCATTGAAGCAATCCGACGCGGCACAACGGGTGAATTTCACCAAAGATACCGGAAAGCGGATGTGCTCCTAGTAGACGATATTCAATTTATTGCAGGGAAGGATTCCACACAGGAAGAATTCTTTCATACCTTTAATACTTTATATGAAGCAAAGAAACAGATTGTACTCACTTCAGACCGGCCACCGAAAGATATCGCAACACTGGAGGAACGTCTGCTGACCCGTTTTGAATGGGGACTGACTGCCGACATTCAGCCGCCGGATTTTGAAACACGAATTGCTATTATAAAAAGAAAAGCAGAACTGATGCAAATAGACCTGCCGGATAACGTAATAGAATACATAGCGAACCGTCTGAAAAATAATATTCGGCAGTTAGAAGGCGCCGTAAAAAAAATGAAGGCTTATTCTCTTTTAAACGGGGACGCTATGAATATTCAAACGGCGCAGGCTGCTATCAGCGATATCATTAATAATGACCAGCCAACTCCATTTACCGTGGAAAAAATTATAGATGAAGTCGCACGCACTTATGGGACAACGGCTGACGATATTAAGTCAGCAAAACGCAGCGCAAATATTTCAAGCGCAAGACAAATGGCTATGTACGTCGTAAGAGAAATCACCCAAATGCCGATGACTTCCATTGGAAAAGAATTTGGAGGAAGGGATCACTCCACTGTTGTCTATGCTATTCAGCAAATTGAGAAAAACATCAAACGAGACCCAAAAGTCAAGGCAACAGCAGAGGATATCATTAAAAATATCCGTGACAGGTAAATTGTTGAAAAAAGATTCAACATTCCACAAACCTGTTGGAAAGTGATAAAAACTCGATTTTGGTATTCCACAGAATTTTAAACTTTTTTTCAACATTTCCCACAGAGTTTTCAACAGTGTGTTAAAAACTCAAAAAAAATACAAAGTGTTAACATGTTTCCAACAGTCTTTTTTCAAAGAAAAATCGGCCAAAAACCTAGAAGCGGCGCGGAATTCCAATATTTTCAACTTTTCAGCACATACTACTCCTGTTACTGAAAAAAAACATTTCTATTTATTTATATGAGGAAATGAGCGGTGAGATCATGAAAATAACCTGTGATAAACAAAAACTGAATGAAGCGGTGTTGAATATCCAAAAAGCTGTCTCTACCAAATCTTCCGTTCCGGCACTTGAAGGTATTCTGATTCGCACAGAAGAAAACTCAGTTTTTCTATGCGGCTATGATTTGGAATTAGGCATCACAACTGTCTTTGACTGCAGCGTAGAAGAAAAAGGAAGCATCGTTCTAAACGCCAGACTATTCAGCGAAATTGTCAGACGGCTGCCGGCTCCGGAAGTAACCATCAGCAGCGACGAAAAACAAATGGCAATTATTAAAAGCGGAGAGGCAGAATATTCCATTGTCGGCATACCTGCACAAGAATATCCGGAGCTTCCCTCCGTCAGCGGAGAAACAACCCTAAAAATACCAAGTACAACTCTGCACAGCATGATTCATCAAACATTATTCGCCGTAGCAGACAACGATGCCAAGCCGATTCACACCGGCACCCTCTTTGAACTAGAGCCCAATCACATCCGCCTCATTTCCGTCGATGGATATCGACTTGCAATCCGCGAAGAAACAGTACAAAGCACATTAAATACCAGTTTCGTTGTACCGGGAAAAACACTTTCCGAAGTACTAAAACTTTTGAGCGATGATGAAAGCGAAGTAGAATTGCAAATCGGCAGAAGACACATTCTATTCAGCATTGACAACTACACCGTAATTTCACGTCTGCTGGAAGGAGATTTTCTGGACTACCGAGCAGCAATTCCAAAAGACTGCTCCACAGAACTTAAAGTATCAACACAAAATTTCATCAACAGCGTTGAACGAGTTTCGCTCCTTATTACAGACAGACTGAAAAGCCCGGTGCGCTGCATTTTCGAAAATAATGAAATTCGAGTTTCTTGCTCCACAGCAATCGGACGTGCAAACGATAAACTTGCAGCACAAATATCCGGCGATTCTCTAGAGATCGGCTTTAACAACCGTTTTCTGCTCGATGCACTGCGCAATACGGAATGCGATGAAATCCGGATACAAATGAACGGGCCATTAAGCCCAATGCGTATTTTACCGCCGGAAGGAAATTCTTTCCTGTTTCTCGTGCTTCCTGTTCGACTGAAAAGTTCGGCAGAATGAGGAAATAGCGCATGAAAAAAGAAAAAATTATCATAAAAACTGAATTTATCCGATTGGATGCTCTGCTCAAACTTGCCGGTGTTTTTGAAACCGGCGGTCAAGCAAAACAAGCAATTCAGAGCGGCCGCGTGATAGTCAATGGAGAAATTTGTACCATGCGAGGCAAAAAGATGCGTCCGGGCGACTGGGCACAAGTGGATCAGCAGATCTATGAGGTGTGCGCCAATTGAACGTGCGTAAACTTGCATGGAAAAACTTTCGGAATTTGCACGGTGGGGAATTTTCTCCATGTTCAGGCGTAAACGTCATATACGGCCAAAATGCCCAAGGTAAAACAAATCTTTTGGAAGCCATGTGGCTTTTTACAGGGGAACGCTCTTTTCGAAGTGCCAAAGATGCGGAACTTGTGGGAAACGAAGAAAAAACAGCTCTGCTGAACATGCATTTTTACAGCGAAAGCCGCGAACAAACCGCAAAAATCACCATCACACAGGGCCGCAAAACTTTAGAACTAAACGGCGTTTCTAAAAACTCTTGTTCGGCACTCATCGGAAAATTCTGCGCTGTGGTTTTTTCGCCGGAACACCTTTCTTTGGTACGCGGAGGGCCGGCTTTACGCCGAGATTTTATTGATTCCGCTCTGTGCCAGCTCAAACCGGGGTATGCATCCTTGCTTTCCGGTTATAACCGAACCCTTTTCCAGCGCAATGCGCTGTTAAAAGATATACCGCATCATGCGGAACTGATGGATACCCTTACAATTTGGGATGAAAGACTTTGCCAATTTGGAGAAAAAATTATTCATCAGAGAAAATCGTATATTCAGGCACTCAGCAAACCGGCTACTAAATTTTATTCCGGTATCAGTGCCGAAAGGGAAACACTTTCTCTTTCCTACCGAGCAAGCGCCGAAAACCTTTATCAGGAACTCAGCAAAAGGCGCGGCGATGATATTGCAAATGGCTACACAACAGTCGGCCCGCACCGAGATGACATCGATATTTTTGTCGATGGGCTTTATGCTCGTTCCTATGCTTCCCAAGGACAAAAACGCAGTGCCGTGCTTGCATTAAAACTTGCGGAAGCAGAATTGCTCAGCCGCATGAACGAGGATAAACCGGTTGTATTTTTGGACGATGTAATGAGCGAACTTGACGCCGGCCGACAGGATTATTTGTTAAATCACTTAACGGAATTTCAGGTGTTTTTAACTTGTTGTGAACCTGTTGCCATGATTCCGGCGGCAGATAAAGCAATGTTTTATATGGAAGGCGGCAACCTGATTGCAAAAGAATAAAATCTACCGTTTTCCCGCGTGGAAACGGAATTTTTATAGAAACGCGCGGAGAAAAGGGCGAAAACCATGTATCTTCATTTAGGTCAGGACACTGTGGTTTTAATGAAAGATATCATCGGCATTTTTGACATAGAAACATCTACCATTTCCCAAACAACACGGGATATGCTTGCGGCCGCGCAGAAATCCGGCCGTGTAATCAATGTTTCCATGGAAATGCCAAAATCTTTTATCCTTTGTAAACACGGAGATACAACAACGGTCTATATTTCACAAATTTCATCCTTAACTTTGCTCAAACGTGCAGCAATTGCAAACGCTACTTCCAAACTTTAAACAAGAGGAGTATTTATGAAGAAATTTCGGAAACCGCGCTGTCCGCACTGCGGGTATAAAATTGGGCTTATTAAAACTTGGGCACTGAAGACTCAGGGAGAATACCTTTGTCCGAAGTGCGGAAGAGTTTCCAATATTGTGCTGGACCGACTGGTGTACCTGTTTGCTTTTTTAGCTATTTTGGTCAGCGCAATTTTCTTTACTCTTGGATTTGTGGAAATACTTCCGCTGGATGTATGGCTGCTTCTGCTGATTTTGCTACCGTTTTTGCTTTTTTATCTGATTTCCGTTTTTTTGGTTCGGCTGAAAAAACCGGCTGTCCGCAGGAAGGCAGTTCCAAAAAGAAGCCGCCCCGGGACCGGACCGGGCAGAAAAACATTTACAGGACATACCACGCATCGATAAGGAAGGGCAATGAAGATGTTAAAACTTCCTCTGTGCCCCTACTGCGGGGCGAGATTCCTGTATCCGGATGTAAAAAAATCTAAAAACACAAAACAAGGTATTTGTCCGCACTGCGGTGGTATTTTCCGCATCTATGGCAGAACAAGCCGCTTTGCACTGTATACCATTTCATCACTGTTGCTTATTGGAATGAATCTTTGCCTGATCAAAATACCGTCCATCAACTTAACGGTTTTGTTTTCGGCAACAATTCTCGGTGTTATGGTTACCAGGTTATTGATTCCCTATACGGTCAGGTATGGACCACTTTAGGCCACAGTCAATTCCGATTTTCCAATGACAGTTCGAATAGGAAACAAATTGCAGATCAACTGGAGGGTTTAATTTGGAGTTTGGCAAGGTCACACAGACAAACAACGAATACGACGAAAGTGAAATTCAGGTTTTAGAAGGACTGGAAGCCGTCCGAAAACGCCCCGGCATGTATATCGGTTCCACAGGGCCGCGCGGTCTGCATCATTTGGTATATGAGATTGTGGACAATGCGATTGATGAAGCTCTTGCCGGCTATTGTGACAAAATCGAAGTTGAAATTCTTCCAGAAAACGTGATCTGCGTTACGGACAACGGCCGCGGAATTCCTGTTGGAATTCATCACCAAGTGGGTATTCCAACGGTAACGGTTGTTTACACCATGCTGCACGCAGGCGGAAAATTCGGCGGCGGCGGATACAAGGTATCCGGCGGGTTACACGGCGTGGGCGCAAGTGTGGTCAATGCGCTTTCAAAATGGCTGGAAGTGGAAGTGTTTAAAGACGGATATGTCTATTTTCAGCGCTTTGAACGCGGAAAGCCTGTAACCGAATTGGAAAAGCGCGGCAGTACCGACCGCGTAGGGACGCGCGTGCGTTTTCAGGCAGATCCGGAAATTTTTAAAGAAACCACTGTTTATGATTATGAAACTCTGCAGACGCGTCTGCGTGAACAGGCATTTTTAAATGCCGGTGTGCACATTCGTCTGACAGATGAGCGCGATCCGGAAAATCGCCGGGAAGATGATTTTCACTATGAGGGCGGAATCAGCAGTTTTGTTGAATATATCAACAAGAAAAAAGCGGTTGAAGTCATTCACCCGGATGTCATTTATTTTTCGGCAGTTGCTCCGGATGAATCTGCCACGGCGGAAATCGCCATGCAGTACAATGATTCTTACAATGAGCTGATGCTTTCTTTTGCAAATGATATTCATACAACTGACGGCGGCACGCATGTCGACGGATTTCGGCGGGCTTTAACGCGGGTGATGAATGATTACGGACGTAAATTTAATCTTTTAAAAGAAGGCGACAAAAATCTTTCCGGTGAAGATTTCCGAGAAGGTCTCACTGTCATTATCAGTGTAAAACTGCGGGAAGCACAGTTTGAGGGACAGACGAAAGCACGTTTGGGCAACTCGGAAATTGGCACACTGGTAAATTCAATGGTTTCCGAAAAACTTTCCGCTTATTTGGAGGAAAATCCATCTGTTGCCAGAGCAATTTTTGACAAAGCCTTAGCAGCTTCCCATGCAAGAGAGGCTGCAAGAAAAGCCCGCGATATGGTGCGGCGCAAATCTGCGCTGGAAAATGCTTCGCTGCCCGGAAAATTGGCGGACTGCCAAAGCCGTAATCCGGAGGAAACGGAAATCTATATTGTGGAAGGTGATTCCGCCGGCGGTTCCGCAAAAGGAGGACGCGACCGGAGATATCAGGCCATACTGCCGCTTTGGGGAAAAATGCTGAATGTGGAAAAGGCAAGGCTTGATAAAGTTTACGGAAATGAAAAGCTGATGCCGATTGTTACCGCGCTTGGGTGCGGAATCGGGGATGAATTCGATATCAACAAACTTCGTTACGGTAAAATTATTATCATGGCGGATGCCGATGTTGACGGATCTCACATTCGAACTCTGCTTCTGACCTTTTTCTTCCGCTTTATGAAACCGCTTGTGGAAGAAGGACATGTTTATTTGGCACAACCTCCGCTTTATCGCTTAACAAAGGCAAAAAAACATTATTACGCTTACTCTGACCAAGAACGTGACCGAATGATGAAAGAACTTGTTTCCGGATATGAAATCCAGCGTTACAAAGGTCTTGGTGAAATGGATCCTGAGCAGTTGTGGGAAACCACTATGAACCCGGAAACGAGAATGATGCTGCGTGTGGAAGTGGAAGATGCGGCCGCTGCGGATGAAGCATTTACCATTCTGATGGGTGACAAAGTGGAGCCGCGCCGAGCATTTATTGAAGAAAATGCAAAATTTGTGCAAAATCTTGATATTTAATCAATCTGCATAATGCCAAGCATACAAGGTTCGATCTTTTCTGTTTGAGTAATCTTATATGATAGTGAAGGACATGCCGAAACGTTTATTGTATTAAGGAGACAAAAGAGATGAGCAGCAAAACAAGAGAAAATGATCAAAACGCAGTACCACCGGAGCCGGACGATTCCGATTATCCAAGTCCCGACTTTCAAGGATCGAAACTGGTTTCGGCCGAAAATCAAGAGTTTGGGGAACAACAAACCGGAATTGAACTTTCTTATGTGCTGAAAGAAGAGGAAATTTACGAATGCTTAAAGCGTTCGAGTTATTTGCACATGAACAAAAAAACTTCAATTCTGGTTATGGCGGGACTTGCAGTATTGGCAATTGTGTTTTTGGCCATTGGCATCTCTACATACCGGCGTTTGTTCTATTTTTATGCGGCATCCTGTGCTACCTTAATTGTTGTACTTGGCGTATTTCCATATCAAAGCAACAAGGCCAGAGCGCGCGCGAGCGCGGATGGCCACACCATACGCATGACAATTTATCCGGATCATATTCAGGTTGGGCGCGGTGTGAAACGCTGGGATATTCCACTGGACGGTTCCGCGGAATATGCACAAATTGATAATATGCTGGTGCTTTATGTGGCGGAAAAAGATGACCCAAAAAGAAAACTTGGGCAAAAGATGGTGATTATCCCCATGCGCTGTATAAAACCACGCATTTTGCCGGATGTTCAGGCGATTATTATTGCGGGAACCAAACCAAAGAAGATATAGAAAACATAAGAAACGGCACGCGCGCTTTTAAGTGCACAGGCCGAACGCAACAAAATTGCAGGAGGATACCCCTGAAATGGATGAGTTTGAAGAAAACAGCAGAATCATCAGTGTGGACCTTGAAAAGGAAATGAAAAAATCGTTTCTCGATTATTCCATGTCCGTTATTATGTCGCGTGCGCTCCCGGATGTGCGTGACGGCTTAAAACCGGTCCACAGAAGAATTCTTTACACCATGTTTCAAAACGGTTTAATGCCGGACCGTGCCTACCGCAAGTGTGCAGACACCGTAGGTTCGGTGTTGGGAAGTTATCACCCGCATGGTGATGCATCGGTGTATGATGCACTGGTGCGTTTGGCACAGGATTTTTCCATGCGTTATATGCTGGTGGACGGCCATGGCAATTTCGGTTCCATCGACGGGGATCCGCCCGCGGCATACCGATATACCGAAGCGCGTATGAGCAAAATTGCGCTGGAAATGCTGCAGGATATCGATAAGGAAACCGTCGATTTCATGCCAAACTACGATGACCGGCTGAAAGAACCGGTTGTACTGCCAAGCCATTTTCCAAATCTTTTGGTCAATGGCTCCACGGGAATCGCCGTCGGCATGGCAACGAATATTCCGCCGCATAATTTGCGGGAGGTTATCGATGGCCTTTGTACCCTGATTGACAACCGCGATGCCACATTGGAAGACCTGATGCAGCATATTAAAGGGCCGGATTTTCCAACCGGCGGCATCATTATGGGGCGCAGCGGAATTCGGGCTGCATACGCAACAGGCCGCGGCAGAATTGTTGTGCGCGCCCGCGCTGAAATCGAGGAAGAAAAGAACGGACGCTTTAATATCGTTGTAACGGAACTTCCTTATCAAGTCAACAAAGCGCGGTTAATCGAATCCATTGCGGATTTGGTGAAAGAAAAACGAATCACTGGCATTTCTAATATTGAAGATCACTCTGACCGTGAAGGAATGCATATTGTCATCACGGTAAAGCGTGACGCTTCTCCGCAAATTGTACTCAACCAACTGTATTCTTACACGCAAATGCAGACCACATTCGGGGTAAACATGCTTGCCATTGTAAACGGTGTGCCGAAGACCCTGACTCTGCGTGATATTTTACTGGAATATTTAAAATTCCAGGAAGACGTTATTCGCCGCCGCACAAAGTATGATTTAAGAAAAGCAAAAGACCGCGCCCATGTATTGGAAGGTCTTAAAATTGCGGTGGATAACATCGATGAGGTTATTCATATCATTCGTTCTTCCAAATCCATCCCGGAAGCGCGTTCCAGACTCACCGAGCGCTTTGGCTTGGATGACGTGCAGACGCAGGCGATTGTCCAGATGCCGCTTGGCCGTCTGACTGGATTGGAACGGCAGAAACTGGAGGACGAGCTGTCGGTGCTTCTTGTAAAAATCGCCGATTATGAGGATATCCTTGCGCATGAGGAACGCGTGTTGGCTATTATTAAAGAGGAATCCATCGCTATCCGCGATAAATTCGGCGACGAGCGCCGTACGGAAATTGTAGCGGTAAGCGGCGAGGTTGATATTGAGGATTTAATTCCAAAAGAAGAATGTATGCTGACCATGACCAGCTTTGGTTATGTCAAACGGCAGAAAACGGATATTTACCGCACACAGAGGCGCGGCGGCCGCGGCGTCAGTGGTATGACGCGGCGCGAAGAAGACGTTGCCACCGATATGTTTGTTATCGGTTCGCATGATTATGTCCTGTTCTTTACGAATTTTGGGCGCGTGTATCGTCTGAAATGCTATGAAATTCCGGAAGGGGCACGTACTTCCAAAGGAATTAATATTGCAAATCTTTTACCCATTGCGCAGAATGAAAAGGTCACCTCTATGATTCGTGTTCCTGAATTTGATGAGGAAAGCTTCCTTGTTATGGTGACGAAAAACGGAATCATTAAGCGCACGGCACTTTCCGCTTATAATACGGCACGCAAAGGCGGTGTTATTGCCATCACATTGGATGAAGGCGATGAGCTGTCTTGGGTTCGCTTGACCAGCGGTAAGGACGACCTTTTGGTTGCCACAAAACAGGGTATGGCCATTCGGTTTAATGAAACGGATGCCAGACAAATGGGCCGTACTGCGCGCGGCGTGAAGGCGATTTCCCTTTCCGAGGGTGATTGTGTTGTTGGCATGGTGGTTTTGCACCCGGGTACATTGGTTCTCACCGTTTCCGAAACAGGCTTTGGTCGTCTATCACCGGAAAGCGACTATCGCCCGCAATTCCGCGGCGGTAAAGGTCTGCTCAATTACCACACAGAGCGGTATGGTAATGTTGCCGCCATTCAGGCAGTTAGCTTAGAGGACGATGTTATCCTGATTTCATCCGATGGAATTATCATCCGTATTCTTGCGCAGTCCATTCGTCAGTGCCAGAGGCCGAGCAAGGGCGTACTGCTGATGCGTTTAACCGAGAATAGTCGTGTTGTCACGGTTGCATGCACTGCGCACGATGAGGATGAAGAGGCACAGGAAGCTGTTGATGACGGAAGTGCGGATGAAGGTTCTGATGATGTTGCAGAAGAAATCCAAGATGAGCCGAAACCGGAAGAATAATGGAGGAACGCAGATGAAAAAATATTTGACTGCATCTGTTTTTGCGGCAGCACTTGCGTTCATGATGCTGCTGTCGAGTTGTTCAGTAAAAACCACTCAAACGGCGGCGCCAGTGGAGTCCTCCTCCACCGTGGTTTCGGCGCAGTCTTCATCACAGCCGACGTCTTCCGCAGAGGAAGCAACTTCCTCTGCCGACGCCGATGCGGCAATGCAAAATCAGCCCTCTGATTCCCAGCCGGGCCGCGTGCTTGAAATTACAACGGACAGCGAAGAATTTAACAAAATTTTTGCAGAAAATCCGATTGATGCAGCTTATATTAAGGAGTCCGATGAGGCAATTTCAACCGTGGATATGGTTACAGTTTCCGAAAAATATTCTGAAATTTGGCAAAAGGAAGTTGAGCATGCATGGGCTCAGCTTTCTGATAAACTGAGTACGGAAACTGATTCCAAAGCCGAAGAACTGAAGGCAGAACAGGAGAAATGGGAAAACGAAAAGGATGCAGCCATCAAAAAAATTACCAGTGAAGCTCTCAATGCCGGAGGAAGTCTTGCAGAGGTTAACGCAATTTCGCAGGTAATGGATTTTTACCGCAGCCGTGCCGCACAGCTTTACCGTGAACTCTACGACTACGATAAAAACTTTTCCTATGCTTATTCGGCAGAATAGTATCTGGTTGTTTTGTTCTGCTGCGCTAAAGATATGATTTTTGGCGCAAACAATGAATGATTGATACAATAGATATACAGATTGTATAATTATTTATTTAAAATACTAATTGTAAAGCTGGTATTCGTATGGAACTGATGGAAAAGAAACTTGAACAAGACTATATTTATCGGGGAAAAATTCTCGATTTTCACGTTGATAAGGTAGAATTAATCAATGGCCGAGTTGTCACGCGCGAATGTGTTGATCACCGAGGCGGGGTCAGTGTAGCAGTGCTCACAGAGCAGGATGAAATGCTTTTTGTACGTCAATACCGCTATCCTTATCATGAAGCGGTGCTGGAAGCCCCAGCCGGAAAACTGGAGCGCGGCGAGGATCCATTTGAAGCAGTAAAACGCGAGCAGCGTGAAGAAACCGGAACAACCGGAAAGAATTATAAACATCTTGGTACAATGTACCCATCGCCGGGCTATACGAATGAAGTTATCTATCTTTATGCCTGCCGTGCCGCGTCTGACGGGGATCTTGACTTAGATGACGGTGAATTTTTAGAGGTGGAAAAGATACCGCTGCAGCAGGCGGAACAGATGGTTTTCAACGGTGAGATTCCGGATGCAAAGACGCAGATATTGGTTTTAAAAGCGTCAAATTTAGTAAAAAACGGTAAATTATAATAACATATTGTAGTGTTTTATACTTAAAATACAATATGTTTATTAATTTTGTCGGAGTATAGAAACAGAGAAAAAGTTTTCAACATGTTTTTCCACAGCTGTTGAAAACTTTTCCCCATTGAATGTCGAAAAAAAAAGGCGGGATAAAACCCGCCTTTTTGTTCTGCTTAATCGATTTGGTTCATCACTAAACCGGTAATCAGTTTGGGATAAAAATAAGTGGATTTCTGCGGCATCTTCTCCCCTGCTGCAGCCACGTCGCGGATTTCAGTTACGCGTGTGGGATTGAGCAGAAAAGCACACTGGCTTTCACCGCTTTGCACGGAGGCAATTGCTTCTTTCATCGAACGGGTGTAGACCAGATTTTTTTGGTTTGCCATGTTTTCTTTGTCAATGCCGAGCAGACGCTCCAAAATCAGCGAATGGAGGATGGAAACATCCAGACTGCGGTATGCTTCACTTTTTTCAGGAAGCAATTGTGCCATAATGGATGCATCCTTCAGAACAAGCAGGGTCCAATCTTCGCCGCCGCAATAAAAAGCAAAGGCTTTTTTGCCCTGCCGATACAGTGCTTCCAACTCGGTTTCAATTTCACTGACTGCAGAACGCTTCATCACATCAAAATAAGCTTTGCAGTCTTCCATCAGCTTTTCACCATCGAACTCGGAAAGGCCGCGCACCATACGGTGGGTTGGGAAAACGACTAAACCATCATTTTCCATATCAACAAGCATCATCATAACATAGTCTTCCCCGCCAGTCGCGGTTCCTTGTTCGCGGCGGCTGTTGCGGTAATTCAGCGCTGTTTCGTATCGATGATGCCCGTCCGCAATGTAGAGCTTCCGATTTTTAAAGTCTTCGCATATCGCGCGAATGACAACCGGGTCATTTACCAGCCACAACCGATGTGTTACACCGTCTGCATCAGAGAACTCGTAGCGCGGTTTGCCGGAGGAAAGCGCTTCAATGCGGTTTCGTGTGACATGGCCGTCGTCATTGTAAAGAGAATAGATTTGGCTGAAATTGCATCCGGTCGCATTCATCAGATGAAAACGGTCTTCCTTTGCTTTGGAGAGCGTTTCCTCATGCGGCAGGATAATTCCTTTTGAAAATTCCTCCAATTTTACAAGGCATATAAAACCTTTTACCTTGTAGGTTTGACCATAGGCCTGAAATTCTTCTTCGTAAATATACAGCCCGGGGTCCGTGTCGCGGCGCAGGATATTCTCATTCAGCCAGTTTTTCAAAGTTTCTCCTGCTTGGGCATAAGGGTCTTTTCCTTCCCGGGGCAGTTCCAGCCGAATAACATTATACGGATTTTTTAAAAGGAGTTGTTTGCGTTCTTCCTCGCTGATAATGTCATAGGGCGGGCACGTCAGGGACGAAATAGACCCTGCTTTGTCCGTAAAACGCAAAGCGCGAAAGGGTTTGATTTCTGCCATTTGTGTTTCACCGTTTCTCCGCGCGCACACTGAATTTTTCCGCGTTGGCGCCGCGCGCGGTCGACGCCTCATTTTGAATGATTTTATTATAACGGAATGAAGAATTGTTGTCAAAGATTCAAAGTTTATAAAATAATCCGTAATAATTAAAAAAATGTTTACATTTTTCTAATTTTAGATTGTTAGAATGAAAAAGTACGCTTGATATGATGCAACAGGAGGGAAACAAGAATGATTGAGGTTAAAAACCTCACCAAACGGTACGGAGATCATGTTGCTTTAAATAACATGAGTTTTTCCGTTGGGGAGAATACAATTATCGGATTTTTAGGTCCAAATGGTGCCGGAAAATCCACAACCATGAATATTATTACCGGTTATCTTTCAGCAAGCTCCGGCTCCGTGAAAGTGGGCGGTTATGATATCTTGGATCAACCAAATCAAGCAAAAAAGCTGATTGGTTATCTTCCGGAAATACCGCCGCTTTATCCGGATATGACAGTTCGGGAATACTTGGATTTTGTTTATGAATTAAAAAAAGTAACCCTGCCCCGAGAAAAACATATCCGAGAAATTTGCGCACTTGTGAAAATACAGGATGTGAGCAAACGACTGATTGCCAATTTGTCCAAAGGGTACCGGCAGCGTGTCGGCCTTGCACAGGCTTTGATTGGGAACCCTCCTGTTCTGATACTCGATGAGCCAACCGTGGGTCTTGACCCAAAGCAAATCATCGAGGTTCGGAACCTGATTAAAAGTCTTGGAAAAAATCATACAGTCATTTTAAGCTCACATATCCTGCCGGAAGTGCAGGCGGTAGCCGAGCGCATACTGGTTGTAAACCGCGGCAGGCTGGTTGCGGACGGAACACCGTTTGAACTGGAACATAATATGTCCGCCAAACACCACATTTCGGTTCGCATCGAAGGCGCTGCGGAAGAAGTGGAAAAAGCACTGCGCGGCATGAAATTCGTGGAAGACGTCCAGAACTTGGGAGAAAAAGAACCGGGTGTCTGGGAATATGAAATTCATGTAAGTGAAGGCCACGATTTGCGCAAGGCGGTGTTTTTGCTTGCGGCGAAACGAAACTGGCCGGTGCTTTCTATGACAAGCTCGGATCTTTCGCTGGAAGATGTTTTCCTGCGCCTGACCGGTGCTACTTACTTACAGGATAATGTTCAGAAAGGCGGGGACGCACAATGAAGGCGATTGCCACAAAGGAACTGCGGTCTTATTTTCTGTCCCCTATTGGTTATGTGTTCGTGGGGGTCATCCTATTTCTGTTTGGTCTTTATTACTATCAGGTCATTCGCATCGGTTCGTCTTCCTATCTTCCTGATGTATACGGAACTATGTTTTTCTGGAGCATGGCATTTTTGCCGATTCTCACCATGCGCAGTTTCAGCGATGAAATCCGCAACCGTACGGATCAGGGGCTTTTGACTGCGCCGATTGGTGTGGGCAGCATCGTATTTGGTAAATTTCTCGGTTCATTCTTTGTGTTTGCCATTACAATGGGGTTAAGCTTGATTCCGGTTATTATGATCTCTTTCTTCGGATCCCCCGATTGGGCAACGATTTTCGGAACAGTCATCGGCTCTTTGCTGTACGGGGCAGCGATGATATCGATCGGAATTTTTATTTCTTCCTTGACGCAGAGTCAGATTGTGGCGGCAATTTCAACTTTCGGAGTTTCTATTTTACTTCTGATGATTGATCAGATAGGTAACTTTGTTACAAGTTCCGCCGTGACAAAATTTTTCTCATGGATTTCATTTAACACACGGTATCAGCCATTTACGTCCGGAATATTCAATCTTTCAAGCATTGTATTCTTTCTCAGTGTTGTTGCGGTTTTTGTGTTTCTAACCGCGCGTAAGCTGGAAAGCAGAAGATGGGGCTAAGGGGGATTTATTAAAATGAATCAAGAAAAAGACCCGCGCACCGGCGCGTCCATTCCGGAGCAAGAACACCCGGAAAACATGAATACCGAAAACGAACAAATAAAAGAAGAAACACAGAAGGAATCCCCTGCGCCGGAAAAAGAAAATGCGGAAACCACACAAAATCCGAAAGCGGAAGAAAACGATGGGGATTCCCAAAAATCCGAAAAACAAGAAAAGAAGAAGAAGACAGAGAAAAAAAAGACGGACTTTTTCAAAAGCGCTAAATTCCGTCACGGATCTGTTTCCACTGCGTTTACTGCGGGATTTATCGTAGTGGTTGTCCTTGTCAATATTTTGGTTGGGATACTTGGCGAACGTTTTCCGTCTATTAATATTGATTTAACAAAAAATGCTATAAATTCTTTGTCCGCCGAAGGGGCAAAGGCGGTTGACGCAGTGGATATTCCCACTACAATTACGGTACTTGCAACAAAACAGCAGGTAGAGAGTAATCTGGTGGGAGACCGCTACAGTGAAGTAGGTATTCTTCTTGATAAAATCGCGGAACGCAATTCAAACATCAAAGTAAATTACCTAGATCTTGATAAAAGCCCAACTTTTGCGGCGGAATATAAAAATGAAAATCTAGCCGTCGGCGATATCATCGTCAAAACGGATAAACGCTACCGTGTTGTAACATATTCTGATTTGTTTCAGACCCAATACTCTATGGATTATACCAGTACACAGGTGTACTCCAATGTAGAAGGCGCATTGGTTACAGCTTTAAATGCTGTCATCTCTGACAAATTGCCCATTGTGGCATTTGACACCGGCCACAGGGAAAGACAGGATATGTCCGCATATAAAAAATTGCTCGAAGACAATAACTTTGAAACAACGGATTTTAATTTGTTGACGGATCAAATTCCGGAGAACACCCAGATGATTGTTCTTGGTATGCCTACAAACGACTATACGGATGACGAAATTAAAAAACTTTCCGATTTTCTCAGCGATAAAACTTTCAACGAAGATCGCTCGCTTATGGTGACATTTGCTCCTTCACAAGCAGAAATGCCAAAACTTGCAACCTTCTTAGAGGAATGGGGGATCCAAGTACCACGAGCGGTTATTGTGGAGTCGGATCAATCAAAATTTATTTCCAATAATCCAACTGACATTCTTTCCGATATTCAGAGCGATGTTCAGCTCAGGGATGACAAAAGCCAGCGAGACTATGGATATTTCATCACACCGCAGTCCTGCCCGGTTAACCTGCTGTATGAATCAAGGAACGACCGGATAACGTATTCTCTGGCTAAAAGTTCCGATTCCTGCTATTTGGTAGACAGCAGTACGGAATCGACAGATAACCTGCCGAAGCAATCCAGCAATACTGTTGCTCTTTCGCGGGAGACGCTGAAAAACGAAGATAAGACTTTTTATGCTAATGTCATTGCAGTTGGAAGTTCGGCACTCTTTACAGATGGCATTATTAATTCCGATACGTTTGGCAATGGGTTGTACATGGTGGATCTTGCCAAATACGCAACCGGAACCTCTGATTCTTCCACAGAAGTACAAATTTCTGCAAAACCTTTGAATGCAAAGGATATTATAATGACATCACAGGTTAGCACGTTCCTTGGCCTTGGCGTGTTCATCATCTTTATTCCGGTTCTTGTTGCTGTCATTGGAATCTTTGTTTATCACAAGAGGAGGCACCTGTAAATATGAGGAGCAACATTAGAAACTTGATTATTGTCGTGGTCTGTATCGCGGTTCTCGGCGGTGCGCTCCTGACCTTGAAACTGACCGGCAATGACCAAGCTGTTTCCTCTGCCGTTTCCTCTGCCGCAAGTATAGAACTGGTTTCTAAAAAAAGTGAAGATGTTGTTTCTATGACTGTGGAAAATGAAAAAGGCAGCTATACGATTGTTCCCATTCAAAAGTCGGCGGTCTCCTCTTCCTCGCAGACTTCATCGGAAAGTGTTTCGTCATCGGCATCTTCGAATACAGAGGATGAAATCACATATACCATCAAGGAATTGAGTGGGTGCCCGATTAACACTTCCGCGGCGGAGTCCGTTGTAAGGAACGGTTTTAGTCTGGTGGCAAGCAAAAATCTCGGCACAGTCAGCAATTTGGCAGATTACGGCCTTGACAACCCACAGGCGACCGTGAAAGTGCGTTTTAAAGACGGGAGCAGCTACGATTATAAAATTGGAAATTCTTCTCCAACGAATTCTTCTGCATATTACATGTGCGGGTTAAATTCAGATAACGTTTACATTGTTTCAGTCGATAAAGGTTTGCTTGAAGGTCCGGAATATTTTGTCAGCAGGGAAATTCTCTCTCTTTCAGAATCGGGGGATGAAAACAACTTTACCAAAATTACTTTAAGTGGGGCAAACTATCCGGAGACAGTTACATTGACGGCGGATGAAAAGAGTATGAAAATTTCTTCCCCTGCCAATTATGAGGTAGACCCCGATAAACTTTCCGCCATGAAAAGCGCTTTGACCAGTTTAACGGCAAGTGATGTGGTAGCTGTAAATCCGAACGAGACTGCATTGGAACAATACGGATTTAAAAATCCGACTGCCGTGGCAGCATTTTCGGTTAACGGGAAGGATTACACATTGACCGCCGGCGCACAGGATGGAGATAACTATTATGTAATGCTTGATGGCGTTAATGTGGTGTATAAAGCCTCATCCTCCAGCATTGAGGCATGGGCGCTGCAAAACCTGTTTGCGCTGAGAAGCAAAATTATTCTAATGCCGAATATTGAAACGGTCAAATCGCTGACGATTGTTGCCGGTGAAACAGAAAATGTGCTGAATATTGAGCGCACCAAGAATGAGGAAAAATCCACGGAAGACAAGACATATTACGATTATACGCTGACGGGCAACGGCGGCAAATCACTGGACTATGAAACAAATTATAAGAAATTTTATCAAAAGTTAATTGGTACTTCCATTTTGGAAGACGCCAAGGAAAAACCTGCGGGTGAGCCGGTGTTAACGGTTAAATATCAGTATTTTGATGATTCTAAGACGGATATCATTGAATTTTATCAGAGCGGAGATCGCCGATACACTGCCGTACTCAATGGTCAAGTATTCGGTATCGTGACGCAAGAAGATGTTGATACATTGGTACAAGGAATTACTGCACTGGAAAATGGTCAGGACGTTTCTTAAAGCGTAAAAATGACAAAAAGGAAGGACGGGCTTTTGTCCGTCCTTCCTTTTGTAATATGTTATCTAAATACGGTTGGGATATAAAGTCCATATCGTATTTAGTGCGTTTAATATTACTATTAGTAGTTATTTGCCTTGCGTTCAAAGAATGCCTGCGGATGTTTGCATACCGGGCAAACCTTCGGTGCGCTCTTGCCAACATGAACATAACCGCAGTTGCGGCAAACCCAAACTGTTTCTTCTCCGCACTGGAAAACAAGATTGTCTTTTAAGTTGGCGGTCAGTTTTGCATAGCGTTCCTCGTGTGTTTTTTCAATGGCTGCAACCATGCGCATTGTTGCGGCAATCTCTTTAAAGCCTTCTTCTTCCGCGGTTTTTGCCATGTTTTCATACATATCCGTCCATTCGTAATGCTCACCGGCAGCCGCATCAAGCAGATTTTCCGCAGTCGGTTTAATGTCTCCGCCGGACAGATATTTAAACCAAAGTTTTGCGTGCTCTTTTTCGTTGTTTGCAGTTTCTTCAAAGATGGCAGCGATTTGTTCGTAGCCTTCTTTTCTTGCCTGAGATGCATAGTAAGTATATTTGTTTCTCGCCTGAGATTCACCGGCAAATGCGGTCTTCAGATTCTGTTCGGTCTTGCTTCCCTTTAATTCCATGATTCAGTTCCTCCTTATAATTCATAATGTTGTCACCGTTTCTTACTGTGGTTTCATTATATCATGGTAAAAATTGAAAATCAATATAATAATAAGAATTATTCTTAAAATTTTTTGCGTTTATTTTGTGCATAACTCACAAGAATATATTATAAAGTATATGAAAAGACACGGTCAACCCTCAACTACCGTTTTGGGAGCCGTGTCTTAATTAAATTTCAGATGTCTGATGGAGGTTTCTTGGAAAACCATTCTTCTAAAAGGTGGACATATTCCCCACTGCGGGCGATGCTGAGTTCTCCGTGCCTCATCCCGCGTGAAATGACAATCCGGCTGTTTGGAATTGCCTTTTTCAATAGTCCGGAGGAAAGTTTCATTTTGATGGATTCCCGAGAACCCGCCAAAATTAACACGTTTGCACGGGTGTTTTGCAAGGAAATCGGAATGTGAAAATTCCTGCTGCTGCGAAGCATATTGACTGCAGAAGCCAGAGAAATTTTCTGCGAATCTCGATAGTATGGTTCAAACAGTTCATCCGGAAGGGATCTTTGTTTTGCTGCCAGTCGGGCAATCGGACGCAGGCGCATCAAACGCAGAGAAAGCTGAATGAGTGCTTTCGGGATTTCCCATGCTCGGCTGTGTCCGGACTGAACCAGAGCGCTTTCCAACACAGCATATTCAGCAATTTCCGCACGTTCAGCGAGAACCTGTGCGGCAATTTGCGCACCAATGGAAAATCCGCACAGGGCAAATATGTGTCCGCCGAAGCTGCGGTCAATAAAATGAATTAGAGTTTCCGCGGAATTTTCAATACTGATAAATTCCGTTTCCGCGTCCTCGCCGTGACCGTCAAGAACGGGCATGATTACACGGTATTTTTTCATGAGCCGCCGCGCGGCACTTTCTGTGGACCACCACGAAAGCCCTTCGCCGTGAAGCAGAAAGATAACCGGATTTTCCGGTTTGCCCAGTTCTTTAAATTTCATTGCAAACCTCCGGTCTCTCCTATGCGGGATTAAACATTAAATCTGAACAGCACTACGTCGCCGTCTTTCATGACGTAATCTTTGCCTTCGGAGCGGACAAGACCTTTTTCCCTTGCGGCAGCCATGGAACCGCAAGCGATCAGGTCTTCATAAGAGACCACTTCCGCGCGAATAAATCCGCGTTCAAAATCCGTGTGAATTTTTCCGGCGGCCTGTGGTGCTTTTGTTCCCTTTTTGATGGTCCATGCACGGACTTCTTGCTCGCCTGCGGTCAAGAAGGAAATCAGTCCCAAAAGGGAGTAGCATGCGCGAATGAGGCGGTCTAATCCGGATTCGGAAAGTCCCATATCGGAGAGGAACAGCTCTTTTTCCTCCGGTTCCATGCCGCTGATTTGCGCTTCTGTTTCGGCGCAGATGGGCAGTACGCCGGCGTGTTCGCTTTCGGCGAACTCCTTTACCACCTGAAAATACGGATTTTTTTCCACGCCGGCCGAAAAATCCGCCTCGCTCATATTTGCTGCGTAAATAATCGGCTTGTTCGAAAGCAGGGAAACAGATGCCAGCAGGGCGGCTTCATCCTCGTCACATTCCACAGTGCGGGCAGCTTTTCCTTCATTGAGGACCTCTTTGACTCTTTGGAAAAAATCCAGTTCAGCCTGATATTTTTTATCTGCCTTCAGCATCTTTTTCGTTCGTTCCATACGGCGGTCAAGTACTTCAAGATCGGAAAGAATCAGTTCTGTGTTGATGGTCTCAATGTCGCGTTTCGGGTCAATACTTCCGTCCACATGGACGATATCATCATTTTGAAAGCAGCGCACCACATGCACGATGGCGTCGCATTCGCGAATGTTCGCAAGAAATTTGTTGCCAAGCCCCTCACCTTTGGAAGCACCGCGCACCAGCCCGGCGATATCTACAAATTCAATGGTAGCGGGCGTGTATTTTTTCGGATGGTACATTTCGGCAAGTTTGTCCAGACGTTTGTCCGGAACAGCAACCACGCCGACATTCGGCTCAATGGTGCAAAACGGATAGTTTGCAGCCTGAGCGCCGGCGTTGGTAATTGCGTTAAACAGCGTACTTTTGCCGACGTTCGGCAGTCCTACAATACCCAGCTTCATCGGTAAATCCTCTCTTTATTGTTCAATCTTTGTTGCATGAAAAGTATAATCTTTCAACAATATTATAAAACCTTGTGGAAAAAATCGCAACGCATACCGGTATGAGCGGCGATTTAGTTTTTATCCGTCAATGCCGAAAGCAGTGCGATAATTTTGCGACCAATTGTTATGTTGCGGAACGCATGGAAAGGGAAATGCGCTGTTTCTTTACATCCACGGAAAGCACGCGGACATTGACAATATCTCCTACCTTCAGCACTTCTGACGGGTGTTTAATAAACCGGTCGCAGATTTCCGAGATATGAACCAACCCGTCCTGATGTACGCCGATATCTACGAATGCACCGAAATCAATCACATTCCGCACGGTTCCGGTTAACTGCATGCCGGGTTTTAAATCCTCCAGTTTCATCACATCGGTGCGCAGTAGCGGCTTTGGCAATTCATCGCGCGGATCCCGTCCGGGGCGTTCCAGTTCCGCAACAATATCCAGCAGCGTAGGCACACCGACTCCCGCGGCTTCTGCTGCTTTTTCATACCCAATTTGCTTTACTTTTTCGGCAAGACCCGGAAAACTGCCGCGCTGTAAATCATCTGCGCTATAGTCACAGAGTTTTAACAGCGCTTTCGCCGCATCATAAGATTCCGGATGCACGGCGGTGCGGTCCAAAAAGTTATCGCTTTCGGGCACGCGCAGGAATCCCGCACATTGTTCAAATGCCTTTGGCCCGAGTTTCGGAACTTTAAGCAGTTCTTTGCGGCTGTGAAATGCACCGTTTTCTTCGCGGTATTTCACAATATTTTTTGAAACCGTCGGTGTAATACCCGCAATATGTTCGAGCAGCGACGGCGATGCTGTGTTTAGGTCCGCGCCAACCGAGTTGACGCAGTCCTCCACCACGCCGGACAAAGCCGTATCCAGCATTTTTTTCGGCATATCATGCTGATACTGTCCTACGCCAATCGCTTTTGGGTCGATTTTTACAAGCTCCGCCAAAGGATCTTGTAACCTGCGCGCGATGGAAACGGCACTGCGCAGCGTCACGTCAAAATCAGGAAACTCCTGCGCGGCCAGTTTGCTGGCAGAATACACGGATGCGCCCGCTTCACTGACCACCATGTAGGAAACGTCCGCATCCAATTCCCGAATGACATCGGCGGTGAATTGCTCCGTTTCGCGCGATGCGGTTCCGTTGCCGATGGCAATGACCTCCACATGATGTTTTAAAATCAGACGGCGCATGGTTTCCTTTGCCTGTTCTACTTTTGCCTGCGAATGCGTCGGATAGATGACGCCGGTGTCCAGAACCCGTCCGGTCGCGTCGACAACTGCCACCTTACATCCGGTGCGATATCCGGGGTCAAGCCCCATGGTGACCTTGCCGCGCACCGGCGGCTGCATAAAGAGATGCCGCAGGTTGACCGCAAATACCTTAATGGCCGATTCATCCGCCGCCTCCGTGAGCATATTACGGATTTCCCTTTCAATGGAGGGGAAAATCAGGCGGTCATACGCGTCCTCGCATGCGGCACGCACTGCTTTGGCACATGGGGTATCGCCCACCGGATATTCTGAAAGGACAATATTCATCCCGCGCGTACGGTCTAATTCCACGGATACTTTCAGAAAGCCTTCCTTTTCCCCGCGGTCGATAGCCAGTACACGGTGTCCGGCAATTTTGTTGACCGGTTCTCGGTAATCGTAATACATTGTATAGACGCTGTCTTCATCCGATTTTGCGGCTTTGGAAACAACTATGCCATGCGCTTTTGCCACCACGCGCAGGCGGCGGCGAATTTCTGCATTGTCCGACACACGTTCCGCAATGATATCAAGCGCGCCCGCAAGTGCATCCTGCGGCGTTTCCACACCTTTTTCCGGGTTAACATAATCTTCGGCGAGGGAAAGAGGGTCGCTGCTGCCCTGTTTTTCTATTTCATCCGCTAAAGGAGTAAGGCCTTTTGCCTTTGCAACGGAGGCGCGTGTTTTGCGTTTTGGGCGGAACGGGCGGTAGATATCTTCAATTTCTGCCAAGGTTTTCGCCTTTTGCAGAGAATTTGCTATTTCCGGGGTTAAAAATCCGCTTTCCTCAATGAGCGTGTGAACTTCTTCCCGCCGTTTTTCCAGAGAACGCAAATAATTTAAACGTTCCGCTATTTCACGGAGTTTTTGGTCATCCAGCGAGCCGTGCGCCTCTTTGCGGTAGCGGGCGATGAACGGTATTGTGTTGCCGGCGTCAATCAGTTCAATTACATTTTGTATCTGCCATTCCTGCAGGCTGAATTGACGGCTAAGTTCGGTGACGAGGTTCATAAAATCCCTCCAAGATTGCTATATAATTAGTTCTTAATGGACAATAATTATGGTAAAATAGAATATCGATAAACACCCGCGCGCGCCGGGAAGAGCGGTTGCCGTGATGCGGGAAAAACGGAGGAGTTGTAGTATGAAGATTGCACACGCAGCGATTTACACACGCAACCCGGAAAAGCTTCGGGATTTTTACTGCAAATGGTTTGGCGGTCAGGCCGGGCCAAAATATGAAAATTCGAACAAGGGGTTTTCTTCTTATTTTATCAGTTTTGGTACGGGAGCAAGGCTGGAGCTGATGAACAGTGTGTACTTAGCGGAAACCGTACGCCGCCGGTATGCTGCCGGATATGCGCATCTTGCGTTTTCCACAGATTCGGAGCAAGATGTGGAAAACTTAACGGCTCGTATGAAGGAATCCGGAGTACCCGTGGTGAGCGAACCCAGAAGAACGGGCGACGGTTATTATGAGAGCTGTGTTTTGGATCCCGACGGCAACCGCGTGGAAATAACCGCGGGCGAACATAAAGTTCATGAAAAATAAGGCGCTAAAGGTTTTAAGAGCAGGCATAATCCGTAAATCATCGGCTGATGAATAAGGTACAGTATCAGTGCATGTCTTCCAAACCATGAAAGGATGGGTACTTGAGAACGGTAAGCAATTTCGGGGAACCTGCCCGCCTTGGCCAGTTTGCCTACGATGGTCCCCGCTGCAAATACAAAAATCCACGGCAAAAGCGGGAAATAATCCGAACTTGCAAAACCGGGCCCCGGAAAACCGAACGGTGCCAGCCAAGCGAACTCATATAGATTCTGCGGAAGCGCAATGCCAAAATTGGGGCCATAGCCCAAAAATCCGCGCGGTACACCGCGCGTCAAAAAATAAAGACCAAAGCAGACAATCACTGCAGACCATGAAAAACGAAACCGATCGGCAAACGGTTTGAGCAGGCCGAACAGAATCATGCAGACGGAAAGAAAATGCAGCACGCCGAATGTGATGATATCCTCCGGCACGAAATACCAAGTAACCAGTGTTACGCCCAGAGCAATGACCAGCAGTTTTGTGCCCCGCGCCAAATTGGAATGTGTCAGATTGGAAGCAATGCCCGAAATAAACAAAAACAGTCCGGCAAAAAACGGTTCGGCAGGCATGAAAAACCGGAAAAAATAAACGCCGATATCGCTGCCAAACAGGTAGCCGAACGTGTAAAATCCGTGGTAAAAAATCATGCAAAACACGGCAAATCCTCGCAGCTCGTCCATCAAATAGATTCTTCCGCGTCCATTTTGCGCGGTGCTGTTTTCCGGCATGGAATGCCTCCTTATGTGTAATCCAAATCATTCGGAAAAAAAATAAAAAAGAAAGAATGAAAATTCCGTATGGAATATGCTATAATAACAAAGTCCTCAGACACGGCCGTTTTCAGCCGTACAATGAGAATCGTATTATTATATCATGCAATTGGAGGAAATTACAATGCCGGATACTCAGTTGACGAAAGAATACACCGTTTCTCAGGAATTGCTTGCATCCAGCATGGGCAGCGGGTCACTTCCTGTGCTGGCTACGCCGGCAGTGGCGGCATTTTTTGAAAATACAGCCATGGAACTTGCAGCGAAATATCTTTCTGAAGGGCAAACAACTGTCGGTTCGAAAATTACAGTGGAGCATTTGGCACCAACTGCACCGGGCTGCAAAGTAACAGTGACCGCAGTGCTTGAAGCGCAGGAAAATCGGCTGTTTCAGTTTCGGCTGGAAGCGCGGGACAACGCTGGGGTTATCGCTACCGGCACGCATGAACGCGTCAGTGTAAAAAGTCAGCGTTTTCTTGAAAAAGCAAATGCAAGAAAAGATTCGGTGACACAATGAAGTGCCGATATGATTTGGTTTTGTTTGACCTTGACGGCACACTGACAGATTCCGCTCGTGGAATCAACAACGGGCAGTGTGAGGCATTTCGCAAAGTGGGCTGGCCGGTTCCAAGCGAGAAAGTTCTTCGTACATTTATCGGCCCGCCGTTTGGAAATATACTGCGAAAAATGTATCCCGAGATGCCGGAAGAAACCATTGCACAAATGATTCGGTATTATCGAGAATATTATAGCCGGAAAGGCGCCTATGAAAACTCCGTTTATCCGGGTATTTTTGAACTGCTTTCCAAACTGAAAAAGAGCGGCGCGAAACTGGCGGTTGCAACCTCAAAACCCATTACCCAAGCAAAACGGGTGCTGGATTATTTTGAACTTTCCGCTTGGTTTGATTATATTTCGGCGGAAAGTGATTCCGAATATGGCGGAGGAAAAGAATTACTGATATTGCCTGTGCTGGAGCATTTCGGCATATCGGCTTCGCATGCCGTCATGGTTGGGGACACAAAATATGACGCAGCCGGTGCACGAAAAGCCGGAACGAACTTCGTCGGTGTGCTGTATGGTTTTGGCACGCGCGAGGAAATGGAACATGAAGGAGCGTTCAATTTTGTGCAAACGGTGTCACAGTTGGGCGAATTTCTAATTGACAAATCTTGAGAACTATTGTATGATGTTCACGAAAATAAAATAAGGGGTGCTGGGTGTTTCCCGGCTGAGAGCAGGCGAATGGAAGCCTGAAACCCATAACCTGATCTGGATAATGCCAGCGTAGGAAAACGAAAATCACGCTCCGCGCAGGCCGCGGAGCCTTTTTTGTTCTCCCCCAGCATTCCGGACAACAATGGAGGGACAAAATTATGATGAAAGAAAAAAGCACTTCTGAAATGAACCCTGCCACACTTCGGTTGGTGGAAAGCGCCATTATGCTGGCACTTGCAACGGTGCTGAGCCTTGTAAAAATCGGTCAGATGCCGCTTGGCGGTTCGGTCACGCTGTGCAGCATGCTGCCGATTATGCTGATGGGCTACAAATACGGCGTAAAGTGGGGCATGCTCACGGGATTTACATACGGCGTGATTCAGCTTTTGCTGGACGTTGGTGCGGTTATGTCTTGGGGTTTAACGCCTGTTGCAGTGGCGGCGTCGTTTTTTCTTGACTATTTGCTTGCTTTTACATTTCTTGGTCTTGCGGGAATTTACGGCCATGGTTACAAAAAGTTTGTAATGGGGACGTTTACCGCCGTATTTTTGCGGTTTGTCAGCCATGTGATTTCCGGTGTCACGGTCTTTGTTTCTTGGGTGCCGGAAGAATGGGCTGGACATCCGTTTTTGTATTCTGTTTCTTACAACGGCTCTTTTTTGTTGCCGGATTTCGCTATCTGTCTTGTAGTGAGTGCGGTTCTTTATAAGCAGATTAAGCGGTTTATTTCAGTGCAGTAGTGTAATTTTCAGTGTTTTATCGGTTAACATAACGGTTGTTAACAGGCAAAGGGCGCTCTCAAGAGGGCGTCCTTTTTGCTTGACGGTTGCCGTGCGGCCTCGTACTTTTGCTTTCGTACGAAAGTACGCAAAGTATGGGCGCGGGAGATTTTCTAATTCCCTTAGAGAGGACTCCAAACAATCCTTCTTGCAACCCTCGGGGAATCCCCATAGGGCAAGGCGACATTATAAAAATGATTGTCTTGTAAAAATAGCAGGAGCGAGAAAAACATGTGAAATGAGGATTTAGTTGCAGCATCTTTACAAATGTATCAATAAAGTATTATAATACAGCTGATTTATGTATGGGGATTTTTTATATAGAGGGAGCGGGGCATCATACTCCGCCCCTTCCTGTTATAATCATTAAAAAAGGAGAACATGATGTTAAAAATCGGCTGTCACCTTTCCGCGGCGAAAGGATATACTGCAATGGGACGTGCCGCACTTTCCATCCATGCGAATACATTCCAGTTTTTCACGCGAAATCCACGCGGAGGAAAAGCCCGCGCTTTGGATGCGGACGATGAAATGAAATTCCGTAAACTGATGCAGGAAAACAGCATGGGCCCGATTGTAGCGCATGCGCCGTACACGATGAACGTATGCTCCACCGATGAAAAAGTCCGCGCGTTTGGGTTATCGGTGCTGAAAGATGATTTAATGCGAATGGAGCGCCTGCCCGGAAATTATTACAACTTTCATCCCGGCAGTCATACGGGGCAGGGAGCAGATGAGGGTATCCGCCTGATTGCAGATGCACTTAACGGGGTCCTTCCCGAAATACAAAACACCACGGTTTTGCTGGAAACCATGGCCGGAAAAGGCACTGAAGTCGGCCGGAGTTTTGAGGAACTTCGTGATATCATTGACCGTGTGGAGTGTTCTGATAAAATCGGCGTATGCCTCGACACCTGCCATGTATTCGATGCGGGTTATGATATCGTCGGAAATCCGGACGGCGTTTTGGAAGAATTTGACCGCATCATTGGCTTGCCGCGCCTGCGGGCGGTTCATCTTAACGACAGCAAAAATCCCATGGGAAGCCGCAAAGACCGACACGAACTCATCGGCAAGGGACACATCGGCTTTGATGCACTGCTCCGCTTTATGCATCACCCCGCGCTGCGGAATCTCCCTTTCATTCTTGAAACACCGAATGACCTAGAGGGATACGGAAAAGAGATTGCAGATATTTCCGCTACTTGGCAAGATTTTAATTAAAATATGTAATATCATACTGTTATTATACTATTTGTAATAAAAAAGACTCCGAAGGCAGTCATTTGAATCATGTTTTGGAGGGCAAAATACTTATGAAACTTTTTGTAAAATGGTTAATCTGTGTTGTTTCCCTGTTCTTAACTTCACAGATGTTTCCCACAAGATTTATTCTGTGGGGCGGAATGGCGGCGATGGTTGCATGTGCTACCATTCTGTGGATTCTAAATATGTTTTTGCGCCCGATACTTCAGTTTTTAGCTCTCCCGTTTTCTATTTTGACCTTCGGGCTGTTTAGTCTTGTGGTTAATGGAATGGTAGTAGCATTGTCCGCGGCGCTGATTCCGGGAATCGTGATACGCGGGCTTTGGGTGTGTATCTTTATTTCCCTGCTGGTTTCCATTGGAAACATGATATTTGCCTCAGATGACCATTAAATAACTTGAATGGTTTTCAGTGCATTTCCCGCTTTCCCTGCCATATAATATAGAACACGGGTGATGATACATAGGGGCGGGAGTTGGTTTTCTTGAAAACTATTTTGATTCGCATGAAACCGCACGGGCACACCAAAAAAACACCGGAACAGCGTGCCCAACAGAAAGAAAATTTGCTGGGTGTTCTGATTTTAGCGGCGGCATTTGCTTTATTTGTTCTTTTAACGGCTGCGCTGTGTCGGCCGGTGGCTGGCATGCTTTCTGACCCGGCACGCCTGCGTTTCACTGTTTTGCATCGGGGAGTTTTCGGTCTTTTGATGTTCTTCGGTTTAGAGGTGTTTCAAGGTTTTCTTCCGATTCCGCTGGAAGTGACAGCAGTTGCTGCGGGATATATTTTTGGGCCGCTGGGCGGTTTTTTGCTGACAATCATTTCCGTTGCAGTCTCCACAACGCTGATTTTCACCTTAGCTAAGCTGTTTGGGGAACGTTTTTTTCTGCTTTTATTCCCGCATGGGAAAAGCCCGTGGATTCTCCGCGATGAAAAGGCACGCCGTTTTGCCGCATGGATTGTGTTTCTGATTCCCGGTCTTCCAAAGCGGATGTTTATTCTTTCCGCTGCTCTGGTTCCGCAGAGATATTCAAAATTCCTTGCGGTTTGCATATTGGCACGTATTCCGTCACTGCTGGTCTGCTCATTTGGCGGGCATGCGCTCGGCAGCGGGGATTATATGCAGGCAGCTTTGTTTTTGTGTGCCGTAGCGGTTCCTGCCGTGCTTGCTGTTTTGATTTACCGTGCCGCAACTGCGCGGCAAGGATAATTTTATTTAATCGTCAGATTTTAAGGATGCAGAGTGTAGAAATTACTTTAAATACAATTTTCAAAGTGCAGCAGTTCTTTGGTTGGAATTATCTCACAGAACATTCCTTCTTTTACGCTATTTTAATCAGAAGAAAATCACAGTAAATTTAACAGACAAACAAGTCATTTCTGAGAAGAAAAGACGCAAGGCCAACTGACTGATAAGGCTCTGCGCCTTTTTCAATTTATAGGAAAACAGCCGATGTCATCCGAATGAACATAAAATGTATATTTAATCCATTTTAGTTCGAACTGCATCATAAAAATTTTGTATCATATAGTACCAAAAACCATCACAGAAAAATCAATCATAGCATTTACATGGACGGAAAAGGCTTTGGAATTACCAACTTTTTGTGATATAGTTAATGATGCCAATAGATGGTAAATTTTTCAATAATATATCTCTTGATTTGCTGTTATTTAGTTTTTTCTCACTTTAATAAATAAAAGTGTTGACTTGAATAAAATTTCATTTTATAATGGAACACAAAACATATTTCAAACGAAAGCAAGGGAGTGGTACGTTTGATCACCGGAGCCGAAATCATGGTCAGATGCCTTGAAAGCGAGCAGGTCGAACTGGTATTCGGATATCCGGGTGCGGCCATCTGCCCTTTTTATGATTCTTTGGCTCAGTCACATATTCGCCATGTGCTGGTTCGGCAGGAACAGAACGCGGCACACGCGGCGAGCGGCTACGCGCGCGTTTCCGGAAAACCGGGCGTGTGTGTGGCCACATCCGGCCCCGGCGCCACCAATCTGATTACCGGTATTGCGACTGCGTATATGGATTCTATTCCGCTTATCGCGATTACCGGGCAGGTAAATCAGTGGCTGCTGGGGCGCGATGTTTTTCAGGAGGCAGACATTACCGGTGCGTGCGAATCTTTTACAAAGCACTCCTATCTTGTTAAGGATGTTGCCGATTTGCCGCGTGTGTTTAAAGAGGCATTTCACATTGCCACCACCGGCAGACCGGGTCCGGTGCTGATTGATATTCCGACGGACGTGCAGACAGCGAAGGCAAAATCGTTTGAATATCCGCAAAAGGCGGAAATACCCGGGTATAAGCCCCGCACGCAGGGACATGCTGTGCAGATTAAACGTGCGGCGAAGGCTGTGCATGCCGCCGAGCGCCCGCTGATTGTTTGCGGCGGCGGCGTGGTGAGTGCTGCGGCAAGGGATGAACTGATGACGTTTTCGGAAGAAAATCACATTCCTGTTGTTTCCACCATGATGGGTCTTGGTGTTATGCCGATGGACAGCCCGCTTTACCTCGGCATGATCGGTATGCACGGGCATGAAAACGCGAATCGAGCAATCCATGAGGCGGACTGCATTTTGCTTTGCGGGGCTAGAGTTGGAGACCGCGCTGTCAGAGATCCGGAACGAATTACAAAAGGCGCAACGATTATACATATTGACGTCGACCCCGCGGAAATCGGTAAAAACATGGCAGTGGATATTCCGATTGTCGGGGATATTCGTCAGGTATTGAAAAGTTTAAGGCAGCAGATGGAGCCTGCTGAACAGGACGGCGAATGGACGCAGCGAATGAAACGGGAGAAAGCGTCTTTTGTTCCGCACGGGGAGCCGCAAAACGGTACGGGCTTTGTGGAACCGCGCTCCTTTTTGCGGGCATTGTCCGCTATGCTGGGAGACAACGCAGTTTTGGTTTCGGACGTGGGCCAGCATCAGATATGGGCAGCGTCGAGTTTCAATGTAAAGCGTGGTCGTTTTTTGACCTCCGGCGGACTGGGAACCATGGGGTATTCCCTGCCGGCCGCAATCGGTGCAAAATTGGCCAAACCCGATCGGCAAGTTATCTGTGTTTGCGGAGACGGATCATTTCAGATGTCGCTGTGCGAACTTGCCACGCTTTGTGAAAGCGGCGCGGATGTAAAAATCATTTTAATGCAAAACACAAGGCTGGGCATGGTATGGGAGATTCAAAATAAACGCTATGCGGGGCGCTGTCCGGCAACACAACTGGAGGGTGATCCGGATTTTGTCGCGTTGGCAAAAGCCTACGGTATTCGGTCTGCGCTGGCGGATTCCAATGATGCCGCCGAACACATGGCACGGGATATGCTGAAAAGCAAAGAACCGTTTCTGCTGGTGTGCCGGGTGGATCCCTGCGCGCCGACGCTGTAAGGGAGGGGTAGGCTATGAAACATACGCTTTCCGTTTTAGTGGAAAATCATGCGGGAGTCTTATCCCGCGTGGCCGGGCTGTTTTCGCGCCGCGGATTTAATATTGACAGCTTGGCCGTCGGGCCCACGCAGAATCCGAAAATTTCCCGCATGACCATTGTGGTTGACGGTGACGAATACATTGTGGAACAAGTGGAAAAACAGCTCAACAAGCTGATTCCTGTGATTAAAGTAAAAGTTTTGGAGCCGGGAACGTTTGTCAGCAGCGAACTGATGTTGATTAAAATTGCCTGTAAATCCAAGCAGCACGCAGAGGTACTCAATGTTGCGCGGCTGATGGGCGCGGATGTGATTGACGTGGCAACTTCGTCTATTACGCTCCGATTTGCCGGCGATGAAGAGCAGAGCCGCACATTGCTTAATCTGCTTACCCCGTATGGCATCCGCGAGGTGGTCCGCGCCGGTTCCCTTGCGATAGAAAAAGGATCAGGGATATTGAAAAAGGAACAGTAACAATAAGGGATACCCAAACGTATTCCTTGTTTATAAAAATTTTAGCCGAAAGGCCAGGAGGAATGTAATATGCCAAAGATCTACTACGAAGCTGATTGCGACATCAATCTGTTAAAAGGAAAGACCGTTGCGATTATTGGCTATGGCAGCCAGGGTCACGCACATGCGCTGAACCTTCACGACAGCGGTGTCAATGTGATTGTAGGCCTTTATGAAGGCAGCAAAAGTCGCGCAAAGGCAGAAGCGGCGGGGCTAAAAGTCCTTACTGTGCCGGAGGCGACCAAGGCCGCGGATATCGTCATGGTTCTCATCCCGGATGAAAAACAAGCGAATGTTTATAAAACGGAAATTGAACCTTATTTAACAGAAGGCAAGGCTCTTGCGTTTGCACATGGATTTAATATTCACTACAAACAGATCACACCGCCGAAAAACGTGGATGTGTTTATGATTGCTCCGAAAGGACCGGGCCACACGGTACGCAGCGAATATAAAGCCGGCAAAGGTGTTCCGTGCTTGATTGCAGTAGAGCAGGATTATACCGGTCATGCGCAGGAAATTGGTCTCGCCTATGGTGCAGCGCTTGGCGCGGCAAGAGCGGGAATTATGGAAACAACCTTTAAGATTGAAACAGAAACCGACCTGTTCGGCGAACAGTGCGTGCTGTGCGGCGGCGTAACCGCTTTGATGAAGGCCGGATTTGAAACGCTGGTGGAAGCCGGATATGCTCCGGAGAATGCCTATTTTGAGTGCATTCATGAGATGAAATTGATTGTTGACCTCATCTACCGCGGCGGATTCTCACTGATGCGCTATTCCATTTCTGACACAGCGGAATTCGGCGATTACGAGACCGGCAAGAGACTGATTACGGAAGAAACCAAAAAGGAAATGAAGAAGGTTCTTTCGGAAATTCAAGACGGTACCTTTGCAAGCAAGTGGATTGCAGAGAACAAAAATGGCCGTGCACATTTCAATGCCTGCCGTCGTATTGAAGCCGAGCATCAGCTGGAAGCTGTCGGCAAGGAACTGCGCAAGATGTATTCTTGGAACGATGACCCGATCGAATAAGGGCATTCTAAGTTTAGACTTGATTGGCACAGTAAAATAATTTCCTTACTTACGGATTCATTTCATACCATGGTTTTCGAGGGCGTTCCAAATGGGACGCCCTATTTTTATTGATGTTTTGTCCTTAGGCTGGTTAGGCGTCGGTACTTTCTGTTTTTACTATTTTTAAGCAAAGATTGTTCTGCAAAGATCGCCCTCAAGTCCGGTATGCTCTAGGGCAGAACAAAGCGGTTTCAGATGGGCTTGCTTGCAGTTTTTCTACTTTTCATGTAGAATAACATCAACATGCAATATGGAAGGGGTTGGATTATATTGAAAAAATTAGTACTGTTATTACTGGTGGTGATTTTGTGTGTAACAACCGCCGCAGGATGTTCCGCCGGTAATGATATATCAGGGATGGATACGGCGGAGGCACAAGAGGATATGCTATGCTTGCCGCCGATGGTGTGGGTACACAAACACAAGAGGACTCGGCGGCGGATGATTCTGCTGAGAAAGATTCCGCTGTGCAGTCACAATTGCAGAGAACCGATTCACGCAAAGTTATCAAACGGGCAGATCTCATGATTCAGACCACTCAATACGATGAGTCTATCAGAAATTTCGAATTGCTGGTTGCGTCGTTCGGCGGATACATAGAAAATTCTTTCATCGATGGGGATACTCCCGGCAGTGATGAACTTCGCAGCGCCAGATATACGGTGCGTGTGCCTGCTGACCAATTGGAGGAATTCCTCACCGGTGCAGGAGATGTCGGCACTGTGATAAGCAAAAGCATCAACGGTGAGGATATCACGCAAAACTATTTTGATGCCGAAACACGCCTAAAAACATTGCGAACAGAACAGGAACGGATTTTGGAACTGATGGAAAAGGCGCAGAAAATTGAAGATATTATAGCCATTGAACAGCGTTTGACAGAGGTACAGAACGAAATTGAGCAGATAACCGGGCAGCTTAAGCAGTGGGATTCCCTTGTGAGTTTGTCCACCGTTACGGTGAGTATCGATGAAGTGCGGGACATCCTCGCCACAAAGCAATATGGACTGGGAGGAAAGATGGTTTCCATTTTTCATAGCTCGCTCAATGCTTTGATTGAAATCTGTTGCTATTTGCTGCTCGCAGTGACAGCAGCCTCTCCGTTTTTGGCCTTAGCGGCAGTTATCGGTGCGGTAGTTGTGTATCTGCGGAAAATAATCAGAAAGAAAAAGGAACAAAAAATAAATCCCGAGCAAAAGGATAACTCCACTCCTAATACCAAATAAGAAACAGAAAAGCAAGGGAACCGCCGCACAGCGACAAAACGAACAGAAGCAGTGCTGTTATGGCCTGCAGCAGGGATTCGCTTTCTCCTCCCTTTACGGCGACTAATAGTCCGATGAATGACAGCAGAATCGTCACACCCGCCAGTATATTCATAGTAATTCCCCCCTGCACCGGCTATTTCAATCTTACGGTGTCGGGAATAAAACTATTCGTGCAAGCATAGAAACAGCGCGCCTTTCCGAGACAGGTTCAATTATTTCCCGGGAAGGCGCGCTCCGGTGTATCATCAGAATTTATTGATTTACAAATTGCATATCCACCAATTCGTCGTAGGAATACGAACCGGAATAAATGCCGGTCTTGAGAAGCATATCCATATCGGTAGTGACAGCCTGTTTGCTGATGACTCCGTCCGGGCTCCACAGATTATCTGCATAGGCGCGGTCAAGGGAGGCTTTGATTTCCTCATCGGACAAAGTCGGGAATTCCTCTTTCAGCACTTTTTTCGCCATGTCGTGGTCATCCTGAACGGCCTTGAGAGCCTTTTTCATGGCATTGACGAATTTTTGAACGGTTTCAGGGTCGTTATCAATCGTCGATTTTCTCACGCTGATAACCGAATAGGAAAAATCGCCTAGGTCAGTAAATTTATAGAACGGTTCTTCCCAGATTCCTTCGGATATGCCTTCGCAAATCTGAGGTTCTGCGCCGTTGCCGATATCCCCATTGCCGTTTTGCAGCATGGCAACCACGGTGGACGCGTCCGCGTTTTCCACCAGACGCACGTCTTTTTCCGGGTCCAGACCAAGATTAATCAGCAGATAGCGCGTCAGCAGGTTTGGGCTGCCGCCGTGGCGGCCGGCAACGATGGTTTTCCCTTTTAAAAATTCTTTCAGATCCGCATCACTGCTGCTCTTAGGAGCTGTACCCTTTTTGGCAAACAGATATACATTCGCACGGTTGACGCAGTTGCACACAGCGGTGACGGGGTCGGAGTTATTTTTGTTGCCCAGTGCGATGGAATCCACGCCGCCGATAACGCCCCATGCGTCTCCGCTCACAACGGCGGTCACATGGGTTCCGCCGGTAGCCTGAATTACCTTGACATTTAGCCCCTGCTCCTTAAAATATCCCTCATGCTGTGCGGCATACAGAGGAAGGTAGCCGATTAAATGAACCGGTTCCGCAATGACCAACTCTTTTGTCTCCGCCGGTTGGGCGCTCTGCGTGGACGTGGAGGCCGAGCATCCCGGCAGCAGTACGGCTGCAAGGCCGATGACCGCGGCAAGGATTACCCTTCCAACGGAATGACTCCACTTGTTTTTCATATTCATTACCCTCCAACAAAATATATTTATTAGGAAATGATTGCCAGACGTTTAGACAACCATTTTTCCAAAAGGATGACTCCCCAATACATCAGTATGGAGAGAATGGAAAGGACGAACACGCCCACCCAGACAAGGTTGATATCCAGAATGGTACCGGCGTAGATAATCATGCGGCCAACGCCTTGTTCCGAAGAAATAAATTCGCCCACAATGGATCCGGCTAGGGCCAGTGCAATATTAATCCGTAAACTTGAAATAATCCACGGCATGGACCACGGCACCACAACTTTGGCAAAGACTTGCCTGCGCTTGGCACCCAAAGAAACCATCAGCGTTTCCAGTGCGGGATCCACGCTTTTAACTCCTCCATATGCGGAAATTGCGCTTGTGACCACCGTCATTAAAAAAGCAAGCACTGCCTTGGAGAAAAATCCAATTCCAAATAAGATGACCAGCACGGGGCCCAATGCCAGTTTTGGAAGTGCGTTTAACACAATAATAAAAGGTTCGCTGATTCCCGCGTAAGTTTTAGACCACCAGAAGGAAAGACCCAACAGAGAGCCGGTCAGCGTTCCCGTGATAAACCCGATGATTGTGGAACCGGAGGTGTAGACAATATCCCGCAGGAGGGTTCCGTGGATTAGCTGTACCCATGCGGTGGAAAGTATCGCGCTGGGTCTGCTCCAATAATAGGGGTCCATCCAGCCGATGCGGGTAAAAATTTCCCAGCCGACAAATAAAAAAATGCCCACCAGAATTCGTCCTATGAGCACCCGCCGACTGCGCTTTTTATCCTGCATTTCTCCGTCATAAGATTCTATGCGGCGCGCCGTTTCATCTGTTTTTCGGCCGGCAGGCTCTTCTCCCGCAGGGCGCGACGCATAACAAGTTTCCTGATTGATGACAGCCATTTATTTCCCTCCCGTCCTTACGATATTTCCGCCGCAGGAGTCCGACCGACGGACAGCAGTTCCAGCAGATAATGTTTTAGTTCCATAAACTGGTGAGTGGTCAAATCTTCCGGCTTTCTCGGGCGCTCGATAGGCACGCAAATTCGAGCCCGAACACGTCCGGGTCTTGGCGAGAAAACGTAGATATCATCAGAAAGATAGAGCGCTTCATCAATATCATGCGTAACGAAAAGAACTGTTTTACCAAAATCCTGCCAGATTTCCAAAAGCCAGTTCTGCATGGAAAGTCTGGTTTGGGCATCCAGTGCGCCGAACGGTTCATCCAAAAGCATGATATCGCGGTCGTACAGCAGAGTGCGAAGCAGCGCAGCGCGCTGACGCATTCCGCCCGAAAGCTCGTTCGGGTAATGGCTGTCGAATCCTTTTAGTCCGTATTTTTCCATCAGAGGCAGGGCCCGTTCCACGGCTTGCGAGCGCGGTACGCTGCGGATTTCCAGCCCTAAAATAATGTTGTCCAGAATTGTTCGCCAGGGCAGCAAAAGATCTTTTTGCAGCATATAGCCAACCGTTCCGGCTTTGCAGACAATACTCTGCCCATCAACGGTGACATCTCCCGTTGTGGGCGGCATCAGCCCGGCGATAATATTGAACAGGGTTGATTTTCCGCATCCGGAAGGCCCAATGATACTTGCAAAACGTGCTTCCTCAACGGCAAGGTTCGTGTTTGCCAGAGCCGTTACGTTTTTTCCGTTTCTGCGAAAAATCTTGCTGACCCCCGTCACTTCAATTTTGCAGGGTTCGCTCATTCAAAACTCTTCCTTTCTTGAACTGATTCATACGCCTAAACCCGCTTTGAATAAACGGGGTGGCGTTGTTACCGGCTCTTTTCATCAAAGCTCCGGCAGTTCATTGAGATAGGCTTCTACATCGCGGTCAAGGCATATGATGGTGCCGGAATACTCAGACACCGCATCATAGTCCTTGAAAACGGCGATAATATTCAGATGAAACTGATGTTCCAAGGCTGTTTTAATCTGCTTTTTAAAAACCTGTGTAAGTAAATGATCCATATAGTCTGTAGTTCCGGTATATTTGCGGTCCAAAAGTTTTAAAGCGGGAATCCGAGCGTTTAGGGACAGAATAATAATTTTGTTACCGGCAAACTCTACATTTTGCTGGCGTACCCCCGTATTAAAAATTTGTCTGTTTACACGGTTGTAGACCTTGAGTATTTCCTGTTTAAAAGTACCGGCGACCATAACACACCCTCTCCCCTTTTTGGCCGCAACACCTAAATTTGGTTTCTGTATTGAGATCTTGAAAAAAGAAAGACACTTTAAGTTTTCACTTAAAGCGTCTTTGCTCTCAGCAGTTCCTGTTTTTTGTACATCTAGTATCATAATAGATACATTTAAGTAAAATGAAAAAAGAAAGACACTTTAAGTTTTCACTTAAAGCGTCTTTGCTCTCAGCAGTTCCTGTTTTTTGTACATCTAGTATCATAATAGATACATTTAAGTAAAATGACACCGAGAAATGGGAAATAATTTACAGAATAAAGTATGAGTACCTGCAAACCTTTGAGAAAAAACAAAGCCGACTCCGTAGCATACTGCGGAGTCGGCTTTTGCTGTTGCATTATTTTGATTTTACTGCGTTTCGCCCCTATCTTCAAGCAAAGTTACTTTCACTTCCCGAGTTGTTCCGGCTTTGCCTCCTCCTGCAGTTTCCGAAAGGGATGTGGAGTAAACTTTCATGGAAATGGTATCTCCCGGCTTATGACGGGCTAAAACCGCGGACAAGCTGTCAAAATCCACAATCTTTGTACCGTCTGCCTCTATGATGATATCGCCTTGAACCACGCCGCTGTCATCTAGGGTACTGTCCGGGTCAATGGCAACAACCAATACCCCCTGCGGATATCCGTAAAGCTGGCTGTACATTGCATCAACCGTTTTGGCCTTGATTCCAAGCCGAGTGCGTCCGGATACATAGCCGTGGGTAATCAAATCATCAATGATGGTTTTTGCGCGGCTGATGGGAATGGCAAATCCCATCCCCTCGTAACCGGTTGCAACGATTTTATTGGAATTGATGCCGATAACCTGACCGTAGAGATTGACCAGCGGCCCGCCGGAGTTTCCGGGATTAATCGCGGCATCCGTCTGAATATAGGTCATACCGTTCTCGCTGTAGTCTTCAATGGTGCGGTCAAGTGCCGAAATATAGCCGCCGGTTAGGGAGCCCGCGAAGCTTAGACCGCCCGGATTGCCAATTGCGATGACGCGGTCGCCGACCTGCATACCATCGATAGAACCAAATGTTGCTGCAGAAAGGCCGGTTGCATTAATTTTCAGCACTGCAATATCGGAGGTTTTGTCGTATCCAACCACCTTCGCCTCATAGGATTTGTTGTTGTGCAGTACCACTTTAACGGAGTAGTCTTTGGAATAATTGATGACATGGGCATTGGTCAGAATATACCCATCCGACGATGCAATAATGCCGGTCCCTTCACTGGTTTCGTTCTGTCCCAGCGTTGTCTGAACACCAACCACGCTCTGAATGACCTTTTTGTAAACTTCCGTGGCAGTCATTGCTTCCCCGGTAGGATGGGGCTCAATGGTAATCCCTTCTGAATCCGGGTCGGTGCCGTTTCCTTCCACTCCCCCAATGATTGGCTCGGAAGATGTGGAAGGCGCTTCACTGCTGTCGGACGGGGCAGAGGAAAAGGACGGCGCGGAAGAAGTGGAATCTTCTGCCGGGAGTTGGCTGTAAATCTGAGAACCGTATATGATCGTTGCAATAATTAGGACAACAACCAATACACCCAGAATGCCAAGAAAGACTTTCAGACCGGTGTTTGTTTTCCGAGGCGGCATAGGGCCGTTGGGTTGATTGCCATACTGTCCGTTATAGGAATAGTTCCAATAAGGCTGCTGCCCATATGGATTGTCATAATGCTGCTGCCCCCCCGGCTGGTTTGTACCAGGATGGCCATAGCCGCCGTAGTTAGCGGTGTTCGGTTGACCATAGGAATTTGCTCCCGGCTGCTCATATGGTGAACCGTAGGGTTTGCCGTTATACGGTCCGCCGTAGTTTCCCTGTCCGTAGGTGGGGCCATATTGGCCATAGGGGGGATATGGCGGCTGCCCATAATTTGGAGCGGATTGTGCGGTATCATCGACAGGAGGGGTTTCCTTACCGGAGTTTTCCTGATTTGCAGGAGGTGTCTGCTCACCGGAGGTTTCTTGTCCGGGAGATGTGCTGCCGGCAGCAGCCCCCTCTTCTTGGGAATCTTTTGGAGTTTTTTCCATGTTTTCGGGGGCGCCGGCATTTTCATTCGATTGATCCGGCACATTAGAGTCCTGCGCAGCCGACTGCTGATTTTCTGCATCCGGCTGATAATCCTCATATTCCCAGGGGTCTTTTTCATTGTTTGAATCAAAGCCGTTTTTGTTCATAAAAAAACCCTTTCATTTCGTATTGGAATCTTCTTTTGGTTCTTCCCCGCTGGTTTCCACCAAACGCTGATGATCATCGCGGGGCGGTTCAATATGCCTGGGGAGCCAGAATTCAAATCGGCAGTTTTTGTGCCAGACACTCTGGACTGTAATTTCTCCGCCGTGCAGGCGGATGATCGTCTTTACAATATAGAGGCCCAGTCCCATGCCATTTTTATCCCGACTGCGTGATTTGTCGGTTTTATAGAAGCGCTCGAATATCATTGGCAGTTCGTCCGGTGAGATGCCGTCACCGCTGTTTTCCACGGAAACGGTTGTGCGGTCTTTCTCTTGGCGGATTCCAATTTCGATATAGCCGCCTTCATTTGTAAATTTTACGGCGTTGTCAATTAGATTATACACAACCTGATAGATCATATCGGGGTCGCCGTTGACAAACAGGCTTTCCGTGTGTTCCAGTCCGCGCACTTCAATTTTTTTGTTTTCTATGGTCTGTTCAAAAGATAAAAGTGCGGAAAGAACCGTACCCGTTAAATCAAACCGGGCGGGATGCAGTTTTAATTCACCGCTGTCTATGCGGGAAAGATCCAGCATGGTGCGAACCAGACGGGACAGGCGCTTTACTTCCTGCGAGACAATTCGCAAGTAGTAGTTTTGCTTTTCGGGGGGAATTGTTCCGTCCAGAATCCCGTCAATAAATCCCGCGATGGTTGTCATAGGGGTTTTTAATTCATGGGACACATTTGCAATAAAATCGCGCCGCACATGTTCTACCGAGGCAAGCGAAGTTGCCATGTTGTTAAAAGCAACAGCAAGCTGACCGATTTCATCCTGACTGGTAACCGGCACACGAACGGAGAAGTTGCCGTCCCCGAAACATTTTGCAGCAGCTGCCATATTGCGCAGCGGCTGTACCAGTTTATAGGTAAACAGCCAGATTACGCAGAATGAAATAGCAAAAGCCGCAAGCGCTGCCAAAACGATCATTTTCAGCACATCCAAGCGGAATGCATTAAAGGTTTTCACACTGTATGCCGTAAAGACCGCTCCGATTTGAACGGGTTCGCCATTTGCATATACCCGAATGGGTACGCCGACAATGTAATAATTCTCGTCGTAAAAACCGTTTAATGTTCCCTGTGAGGAATATCCGCCATTTAATGCTTTCTGCATAATAGCCGGACTGATTTTCTTGGAATCATCCACATTCCCGCCGCTGCCGTAGGCGGCCAGAAGTGCCTGACCGTCCAGCTTGGTAACAAAGATGTCGGCGTCAATGTTGTCGGCGAAAGCAAGGATAAAGGCCCGCATCCTCACACCGTCCACCTGATACTCGTTTCGGTTTACTGTAATAACGCTGTCGGACGCAATTTGAGCCACGCTTTCCGCATTTTTCCGCAGCAGAGCCCGCTTTTCTGTTTGCCAGTAGTTAGAAATTGAAATCAGCATCACGAAACTGAGCAGGAAAAAACTGATAAGAATGATAAGGGAAGTAATTCTTAGGTATTTTTTAAATAGAGTCTTTTGCAACTGCATTCCCCCAGAAAAAGGACACGGTTATTCTTTTACTTCAAATTTATAGCCGACGCCCCAAACAGTTTTCAGTTCCCATTTGTCAGAAACGCCTTCCAGCTTTTCGCGCAGGCGTTTGACATGAACGTCGACGGTTCGGCTGTCTCCGTAATAGTCAAAACCCCAAACTTCATCCAAAAGCTGGTCGCGCGTAAACACGCGGTTCGGGTTGCTGGCCAAATGATAGATAAGCTCCATTTCCTTTGGCGGGGTGTCAATCTGCACACCGTTTACTTTCAGTTCATAATTGGTTAAATTGATGGACAGTTTATCATATTTGACTTCTTTAACAGTGTCGTTAGAGTTTTTACCCAGTCGGCGCAGTACGGCTTTAATTCGTGCGACAACTTCTTTTGTCTCAAATGGTTTAACAACATAATCATCCGCACCAAGTTCCAGTCCAAGAACCTTGTCAAACACTTCGCCTTTAGCGGTCAACATGATAATGGGACACTGAGATTTCTTACGAATCTCTCGGCAAACTTGCCAGCCGTCCAACTCCGGCAGCATGATATCCAACAGAATCAGATCCGTTTTTTCCTTTTCAAACTTCTCCAAGGCCTGTTTACCGTCATTTGCAAGGACAACGTCGTACCCTTCCTTTTCTAGGTACAGCCGCAAAAGTTCGCAGATATTTTGGTCATCGTCCACTACAAGGATTTTTCCTGTTCCCATGATTGGAAGTCCCTCCCTCTTTTTGCTTGCGTTAGGGCTTATTAAAATCAAAAGCCTAATCGGTTTAGTTAACGTTACGCTATTCAGGTTCTATTTATCCTGAAGATGCAAGAAAACCATATAGCTGTTCTTTTTATTTTAGCGATATGCAAAGCCCTATATAATCTGATTATAATAAATTTTAAAAAAAATATATGAATATATTTTAAAAGATTTTGCGGAAAAATGCAAAAAAACGCGGCAGCAGTTACTGCACCGCGCTTTTTTATCTAAGAAAATAGTACGGGAGGCGTCGCATGGCACAGTACGTCAGCCGTCAGCCAGTTTCTGAAACAGACGCCGGCAGGCATTCCAATAATCGTCTTCCTGTCCTTCTACTGCGGAACCCTCATAGACCCGCAGCGACAAGCCGAGCTCATCCAAAAGATTTGTGCCATCCGTTTTTTCGTAGGACAGTTCGGAGAACGCTTTGAGCTTTAAAAGGGGAATTCTCATCTTACTCTGGTCGATGTTGTCTGCTTGAGGCGTACTGCCATCGATATTTGCAAACATTGCATTGCGCTTCTGCTGTGTTTGAAAGGATTCCTCATCCGTTATAAACAGCATGCTGATTCCGGAGGAAAGATCCGCGTCCAATTTTACTTGATTGGCAAGCCTCAGCTGAGGGTCATTGTCTTCGGATATGATAGAATATGGATTGATTTGGACAATGACACGGCCATCTCCGTTGAGATCTTCAGCATATGGTTCTATGCTTTTTTCCAGCAGTTCGACAACCTGCTGCGGATAATATTGGGATGTAATCATCCCAATCTGATAATCCGCTTTTGGACTTGACATGTCACGAATGACAAAGAACAAAATAATTATTGCCACCACTGCTGCTAGTATGTGCCATTTATGATAATACCAAAAGTTTTCCGCCTTTTTGCGCGGCGTTTTAGGCTCAAGCGGAGGGGGTTCCGGCCGATCCTCCTCCATGCCAATCAGCAGACCTTCCCTTGCCATGTGGAAATCAGTCCTCCCGCGGCTTCATAGTTGGGAACAGCAGCACGTCGCGAATGGAAGCACTGTTGGTCAGCAGCATGACCAGCCGGTCGATGCCCATTCCCATACCGCCGGTCGGCGGCATGCCGTATTCCAGCGCGGTAATGAAATCCTCATCAATCATGTTTGCTTCCTCGTCGCCGGAGGCGCGCAGTTCCATTTGGCGCCCAAAGCGCTCGCGCTGATCAATCGGATCATTTAATTCCGAATATGCGTTTGCAAGTTCGCATCTTGCCACATACAGCTCAAAGCGTTCCACCAGTTCCGGTACGCCGCGTTTGCGTTTGGTAAGCGGGGAAACTTCTACCGGATAATCATAGACGAAAGTTGGCTGCAGGAGTTTATCCTCCACCTTTTCGTCAAAGGTGCGTGCCATAATGTCTCCCCATGTATCTGTCTCTTTCAGTTCCACGCCAAGCTGAGCTGCTTCTTTCTTTGCGCGTTCCGTATCGCCTTTGAACGACAAAAAGTCAACACCGGTATATTTTAAAATCGCGTCGTTCATAGTGATGCGAGCAAACGGAGCGGAAAAATCAATTTCCTCATCTTGATAAATGACTTTATCGGTACCGCAGGCAGCTAAGGCGCTTTCGCGCACCAGCGTTTCGGTTAAATCCATCATGCCGCGATAATCCGTATAAGCCTCATACAGTTCGATTGTGGTAAATTCAGGATTGTGTTTTACGTCCATACCCTCGTTGCGGAAAATGCGACCGATTTCGTAAACGCGTTCCAATCCGCCGACGATCAGTCTTTTTAGATGCAGTTCCGTTGCAATACGAAGGTACATATCAATGTCCAGCGTGTTGTGGTGCGTAATAAACGGTCTGGCCGCCGCGCCGCCCGGAATGGTGTTTAAAACGGGCGTTTCTACTTCGATATAATTTCTGGCGTCGAGAATAGATCGAATGGTTTTAATAATGGTACTGCGCTTGAGAAATGTATCCCGCACTTCCGGGTTCATAATCAGGTCAAGGTACCGTTGGCGATATCTTAAATCGGTATCTTTTAATCCATGGAATTTTTCCGGCAATGGCAGCAGGGATTTAGCCAACAGCCGGATTTCCTTTGCGTGGACGGAAATTTCTCCCCGGCGCGTTTTAAATACATATCCCTTTACGCTGATGATATCGCCGATATCCCAGTAGTTTTTCAGTTCCGAATAGCTCTCTTCCCCAACCTGATCAATTTTCATGTAAATCTGAATGCGCCCGCTGCGGTCGGCAAGATCCATAAAGCTTGCCTTGCCCATATCGCGCCAGCCCATAATGCGGCCCGCGATGCAGACGTCTTGATTTTCCAGTTCTGTAAAACGGCGGCGAATATCCTCCGCCAAAATATCCTGAGGGCAGGTTGTAATAAAAAAGGGATCTTTTCCCGCTTTCTGCAGTGCGGCCAGTTTCTCCCTTCTAATTTCTGCTTCGCTTTTGTTTTCAGCGTTTTCAGTCCGTTCTGTTGTGCCGTCGTTCATGATCATTCTCCTAAATTCAATAATTGATTTCCGCTCTTTCCTAGAAGCGGAGGCTTTTGCGGCCGGAGCGGTAAAAAGGGCAGGACGCTGTTACAGCCGCTCCTGCCCACAATTTATTTGGAAATGGCCAGAATTTCGTATTCCATTACTCCGGCAGGTACTTCTACCGTAATTTTATCGCCAATTCCATGATCCAAAAGGGCTTTGCCAACCGCGGATTCATCCGAAATGCAGCCATTGGCGGGATCCGCTTCATTGGAGCCGACAATTCGGTAATTGACTACCTTACTGCTTCCTGTTTTGGGATTTACCACACGGAGTTCTACCTTTGAGCCAATATGCACGTTTTCGCTGCTCAGCTCGCTTTCATCGATAACGCGGACATTTTTCAGCATAGCCTCGATATCCGCAATGCGAGCTTCGATGATAGCTTGTTCGTTTTTTGCCTCGTCATATTCACTGTTTTCGGACAAGTCACCGAATGAAAGGGCAACCTTAATTTTTTCGGCTACTTCTTTTCGCTTGACGCCTTTTAATTCATCAAGCTCACTTTCCAGTTTGGCAAGACCTTCCTTGGTCAAAATGATCTGCTTTTGTTGAGCCATTGCACTACCACCTTTTTATCTTAGACGCGAAAATCGAGCGTGCTATTCAGAATAATTCTATTATAGTGGGCAGGGTGTGTTCTGTCAATAAACAGGGGGTGTAAAACCGTAAATCAGTCGGAAGTTTCTTGAGAGTCCTCAGCCGTGGCGGAGGAAACACCGGGAACCTGTTCCACGGCACAGCCCTGACGGATGAGCGCCGTTACGCCTGCCTGCACCTGAGGATCTTCCTCTGCCGGCAGCTGATTCCGCACAAGCAAGGATTCCTGCTCTCTGCTCAAGCTTTTGTTGATATCCGGACTGATGCCGGTTCCGTTGAATGACTGCCCGCTGACGGTGAGATAATCTGCCACAGAGAGAATGATGGCGGAGCCGTCGGAAAGTGGAACAGCTTCGTCCTTCGTACCGTACCCGGCCGTGGTTTCTCCTACGAGCAAACCTTTTTTAAAGTCTTTAATATCCGAAGCAAAAATTTCCGCAGCGCCGTAAGTACTTCCGTTTATCACCACGCTGATTGGCAAGTCAACTGCTCCGGATTTTGATGTGTATTCCACGGTTACGTTGCCGTTTTTATCCCGGCTGCTGACTAGGTTTCCGGCAGGCAGCAGGATATCTAACACCTTTGCCGCATCTTCAACGCTGCCGCCCGGATTATTGCGCAAGTCAATGACAGCGCCGCATGCGTTTTGACCCATCAGTTTATTCAGCGCTGTGCTGAAATTCGCCGGTGTATCATCATTAAATTCAGAGATTTTGAGGTATGCAACATTCCCATTAATCATATCATAGGTAATGGTGCGTTCCGTATATTCGGCACGTGTTACAGTAAAAGTGAGGGATTCCGAGGAAGGTTCTCCGGAGGACGCGGAATCTTGATTTTCGATGGGACGCAGAACACCCAGTGTTACAGTGGTGCCCGCTGTGCCGTCGAGTTTATTCAGCGCGTCACCGTAGGTGATGCGGGCAATCTCCTTGCCATCCATGGTGACGATGACGTCACCCTTTTGAATGCCTGCTTGTTCCGCGGGAGAATTTGGAAGCACCTCTGTGACTTCCATGTTACCGTCCTCGTCCTGCACGGTTTTAATGCCTACGCCAACGCTCTTTGATGCGTTTGCTGTCACATACTCCTTGTATTTCTGCGCAGAAAGATATTTTGCGTGCGAATCTCCAAGGCCGGCTATATACCCCGCACAAATACCGTCCATCAGCGCAGTTTCATCAATGGTGCCGATATAATCTTGCCGCGCTTTCTGATCAATTTCGCTCAGTTTTTGATACATGGCTTGGCGCTGATTGATATCTGCCACCTTTGCATTGAAACTATCCATGGCATAAATATAGCTCAAAGAGACGGTGACAGCGGCGGTAATGGCTGAAATCGACACAACCGCGCCAAGCGAGAATTTTTTGCCCATTCGCTTCATTCCTTATCCATTACTTGGAAAACCAGTTCATCGGATTTTTTGCAACACCGTTCACACGAATTTCAAAATGCAAATGCGGTCCTGTGGATTGTCCTGTGGAACCGACATATCCAATGACCTGTCCTTTTGTTACATATTGGCCAACGCTGACTGCCACGCGGCTCATGTGGCCGTATAGGGTGGAATATCCGCCGCCGTGGTCAATGGCAACCACATTTCCATATCCGCCGTACCCGGTGCCGTATTGTCCGTATCCAGCCTGAATGACTTTTCCGGAATCTGCAGCGACAATCGCCGCGCCGTAAATTCCCGCGCGTGAAATGTCAATTCCCTTGTGGAAAGTACCCCAGCGTGCGCCGTATCCGCTGGTAATGGTGGTACAGCTTGGCAGTGGCCAAGTAAAGTTTCCGGTGCTTACATATCCGCCGCTGTTGGAGTTTCCTTCTCCTAAAGAGGCGTAATACTGCGCATACCATTCGTCAATTGCCGCGGCAGCTTCTGCCTCCTGCTGTGCCAGCTCTTTGCTCAGTGCCTCAGCAGCGGATTCATCTTCGGAAAGTTCAGCGATAGTTTGGTTTACTTCGTTGACCAACTCTGTTAGTTCAGCTTGTTTTTGGTCATATTCTTTTTTGTTGGCCGCGACGGCATCGCGCTGTTTTTCAATCTCCGCTTTTTGGTCCGCAATGGACTGCATTTCTTCTTTCAGGCGATTGATAAGCTGGGTGTCGTGCTCGGTGATTGCTTGCAGCACTTCGGTCTTATCCGCTAGGTCCATTAGGTTTTCTGCATTTAAAATGATTTCAAGAGTGGAAGCGTCCCCGGTTAAGTAAATAGCGTAAAGCCGTTCCTTTAGCTTTTCAATATCCGCGTCGATATCTTTTTGTTTCTGCGCAATTTGCTGTTCTTTTTCGCTGATATCGCTGTTGAGGCTGGCAATTTGGTCATTTAAATTGTCAATTTGTGCCTCTACAGTGTTAATTTGTGACAGGAGTGCTTCTTTATACTGCAGTTTTTTCGTTTTATCATTTTTTAATTCTTGAAGCTGTGCATCCACTTCCGCCTTTTTCTGTTTCAGTTCACTTTGTTTTTGCTGCAGTTCACTCAAGGTGGAAGCCTCGGCCGGCTGTACCGCCGGAACAGAAAGAACCAGCAGAGACGCTGCCAATACAGCGGCTAAAAGTCTGATGATTTTGCTACCAATCAACGATGTCGCCTCCCTCTTTCTTCAGGTATTTACCAATGGAAATAGCTCCGCCGACTGCGCCGAACAGAGACCCGGCAAGCAAAAACAGCAGTGTGATTTTCCACTGAATCGGGTCGATGGAAAGCGGTGCAAACAACATGATGGAAGTAATTGTACTAGTTAACTTATCGTAGAAAAGGCGCAGAATAAAACTGGCGATTGCGCCCGAAATTATGCCGATGATGATGCCTTCCACAATGAAAGGAAATCGAACAAACCAGTTCGTGGCACCCACGGATTTCATAATACTGATCTCCAATCGGCGCGAAAACATGGTTACACGGATGGTATTCGCAATAATAAACAGCGAAACCACGCTGAGCAACAGAACAATCCAGAAACCAACCGTTGTGACCAGACGGTCCAAATTGGTCAATTTTTCCGCTACATCGGAGTAATCATTAATGGAGGCGACCCCGTCAATTTTTTTAATTTGCTCTACGGTGTCTTCGTATTTGGAGAGATCTTCAAACGAAACCTGAAACGCGTCCGGCAGCGGGTTGTCGTCCCCAATCATATCCTTAATTAAAGATGAGTTCTCGTCGTCAAGCATGCTGATTACTTTCTCAATTGCGTCATCTTTAGAAATAAATTGGCAGCTTTTAATATTGTCCAGCCTTTTAATCTTCTCACCTGCTTGCAGAGCAGCCAGAACAGGGAGGTCTTTGTCCATGTAGACTTTCACAGAGTTGTTTCCTTCTATGGAAGCCATGGCAGCATTGATATTCATGGAAAACAGGATTGCAGCCCCTGTTAAAAGCAGGCAGGAAACCAGAACACCAATTGATGCGAGCGACATGGTACGGTTGCTCCAGATGTTCTTGACCCCTTCACGGCATAGATAACGTAGATTATTGATCATGGCGCGCCTCCCAGTTGCAGCTGTCGGCAACAATGGAGCCGCCGTTAATTTCAATCACCCTTCTTCCAAAGTGCCGCACAAGGGAGTGCTCATGCGTCACCATCAGGATAGTTGTGCCGCGCTTGTTAATTTCGCTGAACAAATCGACAATTTCAAAAGAAAGCGCAGGGTCGATATTTCCGGTAGGCTCGTCCGCGATTAAGAGACGCGGAGAATTAATCAATGCGCGGGCAAGACCGACCCGCTGCTGTTCACCGCCGGAAAGCTCTCTGGGGTGGCAGTTGGCCTTGTCCTGCAGATTTACAAGCCCCAGTATGTAGGGCACGCGTTTTCGAATTTCCCGGTTAGATGCGCCGACCACATGCATGGCAAATGCCACGTTTTCGTACACGGTCATTTTTGGAATGAGGCGAAAGTCTTGGAATACCATGCCCATGGTGCGCCGTAAATATGGTATATCACTGCGCTTTAATTCGGAGAGCTTTTTTTCTCCAATAATAATTTCACCTTCGCTTGGACGTTCTTCACAAGTAATCAATTTTAAAAACGTGCTTTTGCCAGCCCCAGACGACCCTACAATGAAAACAAATTCCCCGTCATCCACGTGGAGATTGATGTTTTTCAGCGCTTTGGTGCCGTTGGAATAGATCTTACTTACGTTTCGAAACTCAATCAATTCCATCTCTCCATATTTCCAAATTCCCAATTATCTGTCATATTATTACGATGTTTTGAGCAAAAAAACGTTGCCCGTTGGTATGTTTTCATAATACCAACGGGCTTGAAAAATATTATTCTCTCAAAGAAATATTTTGTAATATTTTTGTAATTTTTATTTTACCAAATTTAATTTAGAATTTAACGGGATTAGACGCTAAGTATTTTTTTACCATCAGGGCAACTTTGAAAATAATGGCGTCTTCAAATTCTCTTAAGTCTAAACCTGTTATCTTCTTAATTTTTTCCAAACGGTATACCAAGGTGTTGCGGTGGACAAACAGTTTGCGGGAAGTTTCCGAAACATTCAAGTTATTTTCAAAGAAACGCTGAATGGTAAACAAAGTTTCATGATCCAGCGCATCAATAGACCCGCGCTTAAAGACCTCTTTCAAAAATGCTTCACACAGTGTAGTGGGGAGTTGGTAAATTAAGCGCGCAATACCAAGGTTGTCATAACTGACAATCGACCGCTCCGTATCAAAAACTTTTCCGACTTCCAGTGCAACCTGCGCTTCTTTAAATGAACGCGCCAAATCTTTAATTCCAACAACAATGGTACCGATTCCAACAACGCAATGGGTGTAAAATTCGCTGCTGAGTGTGTCCACAATCGAGCTGGCAAGTTTGTTTAAATCTTTCATTTCGATACCGGGTTTTACTTCTTTGACGAGCGCTATGTCAGTTTCATTGATATTAATGATAAAGTCTTTGTTCTTGTCCGGGAATAGGTTTTGAATCACATCGAAAGCAGAAACATCCGTTTTATTTGTAATCTTAATCAACATACAAACTCGGCTGACATCCGTGTTCAAACGAAGTTCCCGAGCTTTCAGATAGATGTCACCGGGCAAAATATTGTCCAGAATCACATTTTTAATAAAATTACGGCGGTCATATTTTTCGTCGTAATACTGTTTGATACTGCTAAGCGAAACCGCCAAAAGCGAAGCATAGCGGCTGGCCTCAGGGTCGCTGCCGGAGACAAAAACCGCGTATTCCGGACGCGGCCGGTTGCCAAAGGATCGGTAAGTATATCCATTCACGACGAATGTACCGGGTGAGACAAGAGTTTCCGCTGTGATACTGTCGTTAACCTCACCAATTCGCCCAAGTTCACTGCATGCGATGATAACGGCATTTTCATCAATTACTCCGATAGTGCGGTCAATCGCATCTTTCATTTGGTGTATGACACCCTGAAACAGCCTGTTAGACATGGCACTCCCTCATTTCCAATCTGTCTGGACTTTTTCTATTAACACATTCTTTTACGAAAAACAAACAATACTATATTCATTTTACATAAAGAAGCGTAAGATTTCAACCGTATCTTTCATATTATAGGAAAAAAGCATGTAGGACTACAATACATATTGGACAGTTGAGAAAAAATAAAATACAGAAATGGACACATCGGTTAAAATAAAGCTACACAAACCAAATCATACCGAAAGGAAGTGCCCATTTCTGCATGAATAGTGTAACACAAGACATGAAGTTTAGGCAATCCCTAATGATCTATGCTCAAAAGTACGGTGTTAGCCGTGCAAGCCGAAAATACAACAAAAGCCGTTCCTTTATCTATTTTTGGATGGCCCGGTATGACGGTACATTAGAATCGTTGGCTTGCCGGTCTAGGAGGCCTCACAGTCATCCAAACCAGCATACACCTGCCGAGTTAAAGCTGATTCGCGACATGCGGCGCAGAAATCCCGACCTCGGTATGATTGAACTATGGTCTCGGTTGAAAAAGCGGGGATACACACGATGTCCGGAAAGTCTGTTCCGTGTAATGCGCCGAATGGGAATGTTCCCAGAATCAAAACCAAAGAAGAAATATCAGCCAAAGCCATACGAGCAAATGACGCATCCCGGAGAGCGCATTCAGATCGATGTAAAAGTAGTTCCAAAGCGCTGTATTGCCAACCCTGAGCTTCGGCTTTTCCAGTACACAGCTATTGGTGAATTTTCTAGGCTGCGTTTTCTGGCAGCGTACCCTGAACAGAGTACTTACTCTTCTGCTGACTTTCTAAAACGAGCTGTCGAATGGTTTGCCCGGCGCGGCGTTCGTGTAGAATGCGTTCAAACTGACAACGGTTTTGAATTCACCAACCGTTTCTCACCTTCCAAGAAACATCTGCTGACGTTGTTCGAAGCCACTGCCGCTAAACTTCATATCCGGCACAAGTTAATTCGTCCTTATACCCCTAGGCACAACGGGAAAGTGGAACGCAGTCATCGCGAAGACCAAAAACGCTTTTATGACAAACACCATTTTTACTCTTTAGCGGACTTTGAAAACCAACTTTCCATCTACTTAAGACGCTCTAATAATATGCCGATGCGTCCTCTTCATTGGTTGTCTCCTTCTGAATTTTTACATTCCCATACTGTCCAATATGTTTGACAAACCTACAATCTTTCATATTATAGGAAAAAAGCAGTGAAATATTGCTGTAATTGCCAAAGATTTTTGAAAACTTGCATCAAACAACCCAAAAATAAAAAAGATCGCGCGGAGATGTTAGTGCCCGCGCGATCTTGATTGGATATATGGCTTCGTTTGGAAAATCAATTTAAAATTGTTTTCTCCGTCTCCTTGTCAAACACATGTATCTTTTTCAGGTCAAACGCGGCCTTAATGCGGTCGCCGGATTTCGCCTTAGAAGAAGGATCAACTCTAGCGGTGATGTTGACGCCCTCACAGTTTAGATACAGGTAAGTTTCCGCACCCATCAGCTCGGTTACTTCAACATCCGCTTCGATTACACCGCCGGTTGCTTTTTCCAGGAATTCGGGTTCGTCATGTACATGTTCCGGACGAATGCCAAGTACCACCGGTTTGCCGACGTAATCTTTCAGTACATCATTTTTATTTTTTTCAGCGGGTATTGTAATATCGTACTTTCCGAACTTGAACGCATAATCTGCACCGGATTTTGCAATAGTACCGTCTATGAAGTTCATCTGCGGCGATCCCATGAAACCGGCAACAAACTGGTTAACCGGGTAATCATACAGATTCTGCGGCGTATCCACCTGCTGAATGAATCCATCTTTCATAACAACAATACGGTCACCCATTGTCATGGCCTCTGTCTGGTCATGCGTGACGTAAATAAATGTTGTACCCAACCTTTTATGTAACTTTGCAATTTCGGTTCTCATCTGAGCACGCAGTTTTGCGTCCAAGTTGGAAAGAGGCTCATCGAGCAAGAATACCTTTGGATTTCGAACAATGGCACGGCCAAGCGCAACACGCTGACGCTGACCACCGGAAAGAGCCTTTGGCTTACGATCCAGCAAGTGAGAAATATCAAGAGTCCGTGCGGCTTCTTCCACGCGGCGCTTGATTTCATCTTTCGGAGTTTTGCGAAGTTTCAAACCGAACGCCATATTGTCAAACACTGTCATGTGCGGATACAGCGCATAGTTTTGGAACACCATAGCGATGTCGCGGTCTTTCGGCGCCACATTATTGGCAAGCGTATCGCCAATGTAAAGCTCGCCTTTTGTGATTTCTTCCAGACCCGCTATCATACGCAAAGTGGTGGATTTCCCACATCCGGAAGGCCCAACCAAGATGATGAATTCCTTATCTTTGATCTCCAAGTTAAAATCTGTGACTGCAGTCACATTTCCACTATAAACTTTATAAACGTGTTTGAGTGTTACGCTTGCCATAGACACAACCTCCTGAATCTATTGCCCTTTAAGCAGAACATTTGCTGTTTTATTAAATTCATCATAGCAGAACGTATACAGGAAGAACAGATTCTTTTTACCCAAAGTTTGATTTATTGCTTTATGGAAACTAGATGAAACACAAAACACGGGGGATAATTTTGTCTATTTTATACTTCGAATAGGTACAAAAAAATTCAAATATTTTCGTATATTTTATCCATGCTATTTCCGGAACACCAGCGCGGCTTCTTCTGCATCCAGTTCCCGCGCGGAACCTTCTGGGAGTTCTGCATCCAGCGAAAGGCCGCCGATGCGCACCCTCCGCAGGGACAGCACACGATTTCCTCTTGCTGCAAACATGCGCTTAACCTGATGGAATTTGCCCTCATGCAAACCGATGAGCGCCGTAGGATGTTCGCCGTCGTGCAGCACGGAAAGTTCAGCTGGCAGACAGGTCGTGCCGTCGGAAAGTGTTACGCCACGGCGAAAGATGAGAATGTCCTCTTTTGACACCGGGGATTCCAAAACAGCTTCATACCATTTTGTCACATGGCTTTTTGGCGAAAGCATCCGATGTGCAAAATCCCCGTCGTCGGTCAAAATCAAAAGTCCGCGGGTGTCCTTGTCCAATCTGCCGGCGGGAAAAATGCCGCGGCGCCGAAGCTCGGGCGGCAGCAAATCCACAACCGTACGGGCGTGCGGGTCGCGTGAGGCCGACAGCACACCCCCCGGTTTGTTCATCATGAGGTAAATATGTTTTTTAAAATTTAAGAGTTCCCCGTCTACCGTAATCACATCCGATTCCGGGTCGGCTTTTTGCGCCGGACGCCATACCCTAGCGCCGTTTACAGTTACACGTCCGGCACGAATTAGTACACTGACTTCCTTTCGGCTTCCCAAGTTTTGCGAAGATAGTATTTTATCCAGCCTTTCCATGCCCATGTGCTGGCCCTCCTTTCCGTCGGAATCAGTATACCGATTCCGGCATGAAAGGTCAAACGCAGGATTAGTCCGTAGGCCAAGCATTCGCAGGAATTTCTGAGGATACTTCTGCCTGAGCTTCCTCTACGGTGGATGAAATTGTTTCTGCAGGCGCAAAAGTCAGAGTGTCGTCCGTTGAGCGCGCTAAGGTCGGTTCGTTGGCGCAGTAATCGCTGCTGTTAATCTGGCCGTCAAAACCTGTCATAAAGCCGTCAAGCGCCGGGGTGCACAAATCACCGCCGATAACACGTCCGTCGTAGACAAGCAGGGTGCCGCGCATGCATTTCTGCTCCGGATAATTGGTGATTTCATAGACCCACTGCTTGCAGGTCTTGCCCGCGTAGGGAGTCAAGTCCAGTCCCTGCTCCTGCTGAAGGTTGTTGTATTTTGTGTAGACGTCATCAAATTTTTCGGGAATTGTAACTTCGCCGTCGGCAATTGGCTGCGGTTTAACCTCCCAGCCAAATTGCTGAAAGAAAGCAATTCGTTCCTCATTGGTAGACGCGGCGAGGCTGTATTTTTTGCCGCCAATGTTTGCCGCCGGTGTGGGATGGCTCAGTTTTATCGCGACGGTGACGGCGGTGACCACCGCAAGCGCGGCCGCCAAAAATGCGACTATTTTCCTCTTTCCCGTTTTTACAGAAATGACAAACATAAATCCGCCCCCTCAGGCAAATACATATGCTGCGAGGGCGGAAAAAATTCTCTGCAAAGCGGCGATTTCTGGCCGCTAAGTGATATTTTTTAACAAATCTATGCGCCGGCGGATTGTTTTGCGGCATCGATTACCTTTTGCGCAACCTGCGGAGGGGCTTCCTCATACCGCACAAACTCAAATGTGAAGGAGCCGCGGCCCTGTGTCACTTGGCGCACGAAAGTGGTAAAGTCGTGCATTTCTGCTTGGGGCACTTCGGCTTCAATCGTCTGATTTCCATCACCTGCCGGCTCCATGCCGAGCACGCGGCCGCGGCGCTTGTTGATTTCGCCGATCATGTCGCCCATGTTGTCATCCGGCACGGTGCAGCGCAGTGCACCAATCGGTTCCAATAAAACGGGGGAAGCTTTCGGCAGGCCGGATTTGTACGCCAGTGCCGCCGCCATTTTAAACGACATTTCAGAAGAATCCACCGGATGATACGAGCCGTCGTAGAGCGTAGCACGCAGCCCAACCACCGGATACCCGGCGAGCGGGCCGTGTTCGATGCATTCGCGCAGTCCCTTCTCCACGGCAGGGAAAAAGCCCTTCGGAACAGCACCGCCGACCACGCGTTCTCCAAATTCCAGTCCCTCGGAATCGCATGGTTCAAACTCTATCCACACATCTCCGTATTGCCCGTGGCCGCCCGTCTGCTTTTTATATTTGCCTTGTACCTGTACTTTTTTGCGGATGGTTTCACGGTATGCAACGCGTGGTGTTTCCAGCAGGATTTCTACGCCGAATTTCTTTTTCAGCCTAGATGCAAGTACATCCAGATGCTGTTCGCCCATGCCGGAAACGGTCATCTGATGCATTTCTGTGTTCGTCTGAAAACGGATGGTGGGGTCTTCTTCCTCTAAGCGGATAATACTCTGTGCTACTTTGTCTTCTTCCCCCTTCTTTTTGGGCAGCACCGCCATGGTGAGGGAGGGGGTCGGATAGTCCACCGGCTCCAGTTTCACTTTACATTCGGGGGAGCAGAGGGTGTCCCCTGTTTTAGCGGAGAGTTTCGGAACTGCACCGATGTCGCCGGCCGCAAGGTACGGCACGTCTATCTGCTTTTTGCCGCGCAGAACAATGGTCTTGCTGATCCGCTCAGACTGTCCGGTTGTCATGTTAATCAGTGAACAGTCAGAGGAGATTTTACCCGATATCACCTTAAGATAAGACAGTTTTCCGATATATGGGTCGGCAACTGTCTTAAAAACAACGGCGGCTGCCGGAGCTGATTCATCCACAGCGATTTCTATGGGATCGCCGGACTCATTTTCACCGATTTCACTGCTTTTTTCCGCAGCGCAGGGCGCGAGCCAAATAAGACCGTTGAGCAATTGGTCGATTCCGTTGAGCAAAACGGCGTCCCCACAAAACACCGGGCAGACTGCCCCGGATTTAACACCTTTGCTGATTCCCGTGATGACTTCCTCCGGTGTAAAACTTTCGCCGGAAAAGTATTTGTCGAACATTTCATCGCTGGTTTCCGCAACGGCTTCGTAAATCGCGGTGCGCAGACCTTCCAAACGGCTGCCCATGTCCGGCATTTTCACTTCGACCGCTTTACCATCGTGATACTCGTACGCTTTGTATTCCAAGACATTTACATAGATGTTCGCTTTGCCGTTTTGAATAAACGGAACGACCACCGGACACACAGATGGGCCGAAACTGGCTTTTAAGCGCTCAAATACTTTGTAGAAATCGGCGCTTTCGTCGCATAGGCCGTTGACAAAGAAGATTTTGGAAAGCCCGCGTGTATTCGCGGCTGCGAACGCTTTTTCCGTGCCTACCGCCACGCCGTCCTTGCCGGAAACCGCAATTAACATGCAGTCCGCGGCGCGAACCGCTTCACGCACACCGCCCTCAAAATCGAAAAGGCCGGGTGTGTCCAGCAGATTGATTTTATAATTCTTCCATTCAAGCGGAGCCGCCGAAGTTAATACGGACGTTTTCCTCCTGATTTCCTCTGGGTCAAAATCGCAGACAGTATTTCCTTCGCCCACCTTTCCCAGGCGGTCAGTGGCGCCGGAAAGATACAGCATGGCTTCGACTATACTGGTTTTTCCTGCGCCGCTGTGCCCCGCAAGCGCAATGTTTAAAATATGTTTCGCCTCATATTGTTTCACTTATAGCAGCTCCTTTCAGAGGTTGGCAAATTAAAGGCTATCCCAAATAATTGCCAACCGAATTTATGAATATTATAGCTTATTGCTATAAAAAATACAATGGAAACGACAAATTTTGTCCTCTTTGCGCAATACAATTCTCGCAGAGGAAATTTGGCAGTGTTGGCTAAAAAATCTTTCCGCAGTCAATAAAAAAAACCCGGCGGATGCCATATGCTGCATCCGTCCGGGGGTGCCTGAACAGAAATATATGAGTAGCTTAGGGCACTTAATTAAAATTGTATGCTGTAACAATCTTTTTCCGACCGCTGACCTGATCTTGGAAGTACTCATAGTAGCAAATGCCGAGGAAGGAGCCGGAGATGTTTATCACATTGTTGTAGCCTAGATGCTGCAGGGCCATCGCCGCGTTGTAGCTTCTCTGGCTGGTGCGGCAGTGCAGATAAACCGGCTTGTCCTTCGGAATTTCATCCAGTCTGTCCCGCAGTTCGCTCAGCGGGATATTGACAGCGTTAATCAGATGGCCGCTTTCAAATTCGGCCTTTTCCCGCACATCCACAATAAACGCGCCGCTTTCTACCAATTCGCGCACCTTTGTGACGGGCACTTGTTTAAATCTGCCGTACAGAAGATTGAGCCCAACCAGCGCCGCGTGGTTTACAACGTCTTTTGCGGTGCTGAACAGGGGTGAATAGCACAGTTCCAGTTCCTTTAAATCTTCCAGTGTGCCGCCCATAGAAATCACGGAGGCAATCACATCGATTCTCTTGTCCGCTTCGCCCTTGCCGATGGCCTGTGCACCGAGGATTTTGCCCGTTGGATATTCGTACAGAAGTTTAAAGTGCAGGGGGCTGCATCCGGGCATCAGTCCGACTTTATCCGCAGGGATTACGTAGACAAAATCATAGGGGATTCCTGCGGCCTTGGCGGCTTTTTCGTTTAGGCCCGTGGAAGCGGCATTTAACTGGAACACCCGCACAACGGACGAGCCGATGACGCCAAAATGGTTGTGAGGAATCTGATACATATGGTCAGCCGCGGCTCTTGCCTGTCTTTGGGCAGGGCCGGCGAGGGCTAATCTGCAAGGACGGTGAGTCAGGCGGTTGTAAACTTCAATCGCATCGCCGACAGCATAGATATCCGGGTCGCTGGTCAAATAATTGTGGTCCACTTTGATTCCGCCGGTTTCGCCGACTTCCAGTCCGGCGTCTTTGGCAAGAGTGGTTTCCGGACGTACGCCGACAGCCATGACAACGGCTCCCGCGGCGATTGTGCGGCCGGACTCCAGCTCTACGGAGTTTTCTGTAATTTTTTTAACCCCGTCGCTTAAAATGAGGTTTACACCATTGTCCAGCATTTCTTTATGCAGAATTTGGGCCATATCGTAATCAAAAGGCGCCATGATTTGGTCAAGTGCTTCAATCAGGCTCACATTTCTGCCGGACTTGCGAAGGTTTTCGGTAACTTCTACCCCGATAAATCCGCCGCCCACAACGGCAACATCTTTAATGCCGTGCTCGTTCAGGTAATCGTCAAGTTTGCGGATGTCCACAACATTTCTGACCGTGAAAACATTCGGGCGGTCGATACCTTCAATGCTTTTTGGAAGGATGGGCACCGCGCCGGGCGAAAGAACCAGTTTATCATAGGATTCCTCATACGTTTCCCCGGTGGCCAAATTTTTCACTGTGATTTTCTTTTCTTTCCTATTGATTTTTGTAACTTCGCAGTTTACCCGTGCCTCAATGCGATACTGCTTATGGAACTGTTCGGGGCTCATCAGCACCAGACTGTCGCTGTTTTCAACGGTTCTGCTTAAATAAAACGGAAGCGCACAGTTAGAAAAAGAAACGTGAGGTCCTTTTTCAAACATAATGATTTCCGCTGATTCATCCAGTCTGCGCGCTCTTGCGGCAACGGAAGCTCCGCCGGCAACTCCTCCGACAATTAAAATCTTTTTCCCCATAATAAATAACTCCTTTCTTCAATACAACAAATTTCTAAAATAAACGATTTCACGGAAATGACCGCGGCAGAGCAGAAACGCCCAATGCCGCGGATTGCTGACTGAGGCCTTAGCCCAAAAGACCGGCTGTATTTTCTTTTGAAAATGCTTTTTTGCTGAATACATTACCTGCGACACCGCCGATAATCAGGAACACAAAGAAAATCCAGCCCGAAAGAGAGAAGTTTGCAATTGGTGTGTAAAGTGCACCCACGTTGCACCCGTTTGCAAGTCTTGTGCCGATGCCCATGGAAAGACCGCCCAGAGCAAAGACCAGGCCTTCGCGGAAGGTCATGCGCAAACCCTCACGGAATGTCTTCGTAAACACGCCGGCCGCAAGCAGATATATGAGCGTGCCAAGAATAATTCCGAAATTCTGAACCGAAACCGCATGCTGGAAAAACGGCAGAACATATACGTCCGGCGCCATTTGTGCAAAGTTGGCCACAGCTTCCGGCGAAACACCGAAGGCAATCAGAAGTTTTCCAAACCAGATTCCATAAGGGGTGGAAGCGCCCCAGCCTGCTTTTGTTACGCCCATTAAGAGAGTAAACAGAATACTCAGCGCAATAGCGCCCTGTGTGAGGGTCCACGGTTTGGCAAACAAGCGGTAATAGGTTTTCTCGCTGAACAGTTTGTAATCTTTGCTGTCAAATGATTCGTCTTTTTCTTGCATAATTTCCGTATCACAGCCTGTGTAGGTGTTGTTCTGTTTGCGCTTTTTTTCATAGAGGTAAGACAGATAAACGGTAATTCCGCAGAACAGCGCCGTTAGGAGCAGTGCGCCCAGATATCCGTTGAATCCGTCCCACACAAACAGGTCCGGCAGGAATACGCCGCCGGAAAGTTTTTCACCGGACGGAGTTGCAAACCAAGAATTTTTTACCCATGATGCAGTATGCTGTATCGGGAAGCCCAAAAACACCCCGATGCAGAAGAAAATCAGTGTTACGAATGCCCGCGGCAGCCCTGTCAATAAATCGGTGAGAACACCGGACGCACAGCAGGAAGAAAGCGCCATGCCAAATCCGAACAGTACGCCGCCAATCATCAGCCCGAGATTAATTGGATTGACCCAAAGGTTATATGTAGTGGGGTCCGATTTAAACAAAAACGCGGTGGTCAGCACGCTGGAAATGAAAAACATGAGCATTAATGCCCGCATCAGTTTGGTTGACCCGGTGCGGTATGCGCGGTTCACACTGCCTGCAAATCCCGTGTAAGCTCTCATCAGAGAGTAGCCGAGTCCTATTCCAACCACAAGCCGAAATAGGATATCCGCCTGTAAAAACATTTTTCCCAACAATAATGCACCGATGAAAATAACAGCTCCTAAAATTCGTTCTTTTTTCTCCATACTTCCACTCCTCAAATATTTGTGTTGTTATTAAGTCAGTGTGTGCTGTCTTTAACAGTCAGGATTTTAAACCGCCTCCTCCTCGAAATCTCCCTAAAAAATTCGTTTGTCAATAAACGAACAATACGGAAATTAAATCCTGTTTCTGCTAAATTACTTTGAACAAAATCATTTATCCGTTATCCGCCGCGGTATGTTGGCAGCGGATGGTCTGCAAGATTTTTTCTTTCAGTTCCCGATATTCCAATAGGTATTCCACCTGCTCCTCCCCCTTTAAAATCCGGTGGGTAAAGGATGTGTGGAATTCATTTAAAATTCGGCCCGGCCTGCCGGACAGCACAATGGTTCTTGTGGCAAGAGCCAAAGCCTCATCAACATCGTGAGTAATCAGCAGGACGGTATTTCCCGTTTCTTTCCAGATTTTACGAACCAAATCCTGCATGTTCTGTCGGGTTAAGGCATCCAGAGCGCCGAATGGTTCATCCATTAAAAGGATTCTCGGCTGGTTTACCAGCGTTCTGGCAAGGGAAACACGCTGTTTCATGCCGCCGGAAAGTTCATACGGTTTGCTGTTTTCAAAACCTTTTAACCCGACAAGGTCAATGTATTTTTCAACCAAAAGGTTTCTTTCACTTTTGGGGTATTTTCTCATTTTAAGGCCGAATGCGATATTATCCTGCACGCTCAGCCACGGATACAGGGGCGGGGACTGAAAAATAACGCCGCGGTGCCAATCGGGCCCCTGAATCAGTTCGCCGTCCATCCGCGCCTGACCGGAAGTCGGCCGCAAAAACCCCGCCATAATTTTCAGCAGCGTGGTTTTTCCGCATCCGGACGGGCCGAGCACGCACAAAAATTCCCCTTCGGGGATATCAAGGTTAATCGACTCCAAAGCGGTGACGCCGCCGTTTTCCCCGGGATAAATAAAATTTACATGGCTGAGCGAAAGGACGGATTTTGTTTTGCTTTCTTGTTCTTGAATCACAAGGAGCGCTCCATTCCTGTTTTACTGTAATGCTCTTTGGATATAGGCAGAGTTGACTGCCTTCTCAAAGGTTGAAAGTTCCGGCTCCGAAAGCAGGCTCTTCTGCCGGTAGAGAAAGTCTGCCGTATCTTTTAGGGACTCCGCCAAATGCCCTTTTTCGTTGTCATTGCCGAAATAGTCGGGGCTTAGCTGCTCTTTTGCATTTAGCCAAATGGAGCCCTGCATTTGCTTTTGGGCTTCTTCCTCCGTCAGATTCATCGCCTGTGCAACCGTTTTCACCGCATCGGCCTGATTTTCGCGGTAAAACTCAACGGCTCGGTTGAGCGCTCGAATATATTTTGTCACAAGGTGGGGATATTGTTCCGCAAATTCCCTGCGGACAATTTCCACATTGGAGGTTACAACACCTTTGGCCGCCATATCCTTGCTGGAAAGAATGGATGTACCGTCTTCCAAAAGTTTGGAAAGGGTTGGCTCCCAAGCGTAAGCCGCATCGATGTCGCCCCTCTGCCATGCGGCATAGAGGTCCGGCATCTGCATATCAAACAAAGTTATGTCATTTTCAGACATATCATTTTCTTCTAGGGCCTTGAGCAGGCTGTAATGCGTTGTAGTGGCAAAAGGCGTTGCGACCCGTTTGCCTTTTAAATCTTTCACGGAATTGATTTGGGTGCCGTTTCTTGCCACCAATTGTTCCGCATCTCCAAGTACTTCATGAATCCAAATTAATTCAACATCCATGCCGTTGGCAATTCCAAGCGTTGCGGAGGAAGATCCGAGCAGGGCAAAATCAATATCCTTTGAAATCATTGCGTTGCGGATATCGCCGGCCTGAAATTCTAGGATGTTTACTTTGACACCCATTTCTTCCTCAAAAAATCCCTTTTCAATAGCAAGCCGTTCGTCATTGGGAATCTGCTGAGTGCCGATGTTGACAACCTGAGGGAGGGAGGACGCGGCAGCGGTGCTGCCGGTGTCCCCCGCCGGTGTCTCAGAAGCCCTGCATCCCGTCAGCATCAACACTGCGGCCGCTGCGACTGCGGCGGTGTTTACAATTTTAGTCAGTCTCATTATGTTCCTCCTGTATTCGCTGCCTTACTTTTGCGTTATTCTTTTCCCTTCCACGGAACAACTCTGCGTTCGATGAACCGCAGTCCCCTGTCGAGCAATATTCCGGTAATGCCCATGATGATAATTCCCAAAAATACGATATCGCTTCTTAAATAACGACTCGCGTCCAGAACCATCCAGCCGATTCCGGAAACAGCCGCCACCATTTCCGCTGAAACCAGTGTGGTGTATCCGACCCCAAGTGCTGTTCTCAGCCCGGTGAACAAATCGGGCAGGCAGGCGGGAAACACCACATGGAAGAATACTTGACGTTTATTTGCACCAATTGTATACGCACTGTTGATATAATCCTCGTTAATTCTGATGACCGCCGATACGCAGGCCACATAAATCGGCGCAAAGCAGGCTAAAAACAGCAGCGCCACTTTTGACTCATCGCCGATTCCCATCCACAGTACCAGAATCGTGTAGTAGGCAAGGGGCGGCAGCGGCCGATAGAATTCAACGATTGGTTCCAGAATGGCTCGGATTTTTGTGCTGTAACCGCTTGCAAGACCCAGCGGAGCCGCAAGAATGGCCGCGCCAAAAAACGCAGCCATCAGTCTGCCTAGGCTTGCGCCGAGATGCTGCAGCAGCGTATGATTTTTATATCCGTCATGCGTGATACTTATGAAAGCTTCCCACACCGACCGCGGGGAGGGCACCAATTTCGGGTCCACCCATCCAAACGCCGTTGCGGTCAGCCATACCACAAGAACCGCAAAAACGGTCCCTGCGGTCAATATTTTTTCCGTTTTGCCGTGCTTTTTTTGAAAAATCCTTAAACGCCTCCGTCCGTTTGGCAAATTGTATGATATCGTCATATATTCGAGTTTTTTCGGTATACCGTTTACCGGAAGTGTTTGTTAAATTTCTCTCAATCTATGTTAATTATAATACAAAATATTACGAAGCTATAATAAAGGTTTGTTATGCTGTATAAATATTTCCTATGGGAATGTGGAACACAGTCTTTATTTTTTTTGGGACTAATGCTAAAATAAAAATGATTTTTATCGATTTTTATCGAATTAATTCCTTCTGGATGTGAAATAAAGATGAATCTGCAATATCTGGAGTCGTTTTATACGGCCGTTAAATATAACAGCATCTCCAAAGCGGCGGCCGCGCTTCACATGACGCAGCCGGGGCTGAGCTTGCAGCTGAAAAACTTGGAAAATGAAATGGGAACAAAACTGCTGCAGCGCAGCAACAAAGGGGTTAAACTGACGGAAGAGGGCAAAGTGGTTTATAATTACGCCAGTACGATTTTGTCTATCAAAGGCAATATCAAACGGGATCTAAACAGCCTGCGGGAAAGCCATCCGAAACTGATTATCGGTTCCTGCAGAGCCGTTGGAGAAGATGCTCTTCCGTGCAGCATCTATATTTTTAAAAAATTTTACAGTGATGTTGAAATTCAAGTAAAACTGATGAACTCCTCTCAAGTAATTTCAAAACTTCTCGACCACACAATTAACATTGGAATTATTCAGGATAGGCCCGAAACAGACCATGTTGTAACCAAAACGATTATTTCCGATGAACTGGTTCTAGTGGGACACAATTGGGGCAACAAAAAAACAGTTTCCCTCAACGAGTTAAAACAAATACCCCTGATCCTGCGGGAAAAAGAGTCCAGCACAACGTATTTGCTGGAAAAAGCCTTGCAGGAAGCAGGGGTTAGTATGGACCAGATGAATGTGATTTACAGTCTTGATTCCCCCGCTGCCATTAAATCCTCGGTTTCGGCGGGGGATGGCTTTGCATTTTTGCCAAAGCTGATGATTAAAAAAGAGTTAAAAGACGGTACACTCAAGCCAATCACGGTGCCGGATTTGCAGATTTGTTTTCACTACTATCTTGCATACCGCAAAGATGATATGCTCCGAGACTGCGAAAAAAAGTTTGTGGAATTTATTCTTTCCAACAGAAGGGGATTTTGCTGAACGTATTATTTATGTTAAATACCGGATTAAAATTTTTGTTCCAAACCACGCGCCCAGCGTGATAAAAATCCAGAAAACCCAAGCATGCAGGGAAAAGGATGGAATTCCGCTGAAAAATCCGCCGATATTGCACCCGCCGGTCAAACGGGAGCCATACCCCATCAAGAGGCCTCCCAAAAATGCGAACGCGGCGTGCCGGCGGCTTTTTATTTTTCCCCATTTAAACTGCGATGCCAGTAAGGTGGCAATCAGCGCACCCACGACCACACCGATGTTTAAAAGTGTATACTCGTTAATTAGAATATGGCCGTCGGCGATAAGGTCCTGATACCTTGTGTTGTAGAGTTTGAAATAATCCCATTCGAACGGATTGAATCCGGCAAGATTCAAGGACTCTGCGCCCCACAGCAAATAGCCGCCGGCAACTTGCCATGGAGTGCCGCCGAAAACTAAAAGAACCACATTGAGTGTTCCAAGCAGAATTCCGCCAACCCAGAACGGCCAAGGTTTTTTCAGCCATTGCTTCATTGCTTTAACCCTTCCTTTCCGCCGATGTTACGGCTTTTGAAGGTAGATTTCCCACTCTCCGGTGTCTGTTTCGGTTACCCGAATGGGGTAATGGTTCTGCTCCGCCCATTCGGTCATGATAACGCCGACACAGCTTTCATCTGAATGAACAACCAAAATGTCTCCGGACTCCAGAGTTTTTAACTCCCGAATTGCCTTAATCAGGGGAATCGGGCAAGATTCATATAAACAATCCAAGTCTTTTACTTTCATCAGTGGCCTCCGCTTATTAACCTTTGTTTTTCCTGCGCTGATACCAGGATGCAAGACAATATAGTCCAATTAAAACCGCGGTCTGTATGAGCAAGACAATGCTGAAATTTAAATGTTCCGGGAAATAGATGACTGCGGTGTTATGAATCATGTTGTTAAACCAAAACGGATAGTTATTTGCGCCAAGGACTGTTCCCACACAGAATCCCAACAGCGCAAACCACGGCAGGGCATGTCCTTCTCCAATCCGCATCAGTACGCCGGAGGCACAGCCCCCTGCTATCACCATTCCAACACCAAACAGAAAAGCACCCACCGCCGTATGGAGTCCAACGGGGTTTAGAATTCCGGGAATTTCGGAGTAATCGGCATTCGGATGGTTTTGCAGATATCGGTATTGAACAACGGCAAACCCCGCGGAACTTATCATCAGGGCGAGCAGCAGAGCGCGCATCAGTTTGGTGTTGTGTATCAGCACGGGGTCTCGGAAAGCCGCCGCAAAACAAAATCGGGAGTATCTTAATACAATGCCGATAGCAATTCCCACAACCCAGAACACAAGGTAACTCTTTCGGTACAGCCACAGCAGTCCTGCAGCTGCACATGCAAAAAGCACGATGGCTGCTGCATGGGGAAGTTGGTTCTTCTGTTTGGTTTTTCTTGTACTCTGACGAGAGCGAATGAGAGCTTCCATTTCATCAGGCAGCATATTGTAACCCACCTTTTTCATTCATCTTACTGCTGACGTTAACCGATACCGTTCGGATATCGAAGGATATGACGAGCTGTAATCCACCTCCATGGTAGCACAAGTCCGTACCAAATGACCAGAGGCCATGCAAATAGATTTCATTTTCCTTTAGCAGAGGCAGAAAAAGTGCCGTCCGGAAATACTTTTCGGACGGCGTTTTTTAAGTTTTCAAGTAAAAACTGCGGTGCTGCCCCCAGAGGTCTCCTATGGACGGCGAATGCGTGGAACCAGAAGGACGGCGACGGCCCAAAACAGTTCATAAATCGACAGAGCGATCAGGCTGAGCTGCTCAAGTCCGGAATAAAGCGACAGAAAAGCCACAAGCGCGAATCCCAGCCCGACTGCCGCGGCCTGCAGTGCAACGGCGGCGGTGATGTTTGCACGCTGGCGGATACACCCGGTCAGCAGGCGTATCATTGCGAATGGACGTCCCTTTGTGGCGAGCATTGCGTCCGTGCGGTCCGGTTCGGCGGATACCAAATCGGTGTAAATTTTGCCGAGATGTTCCGGCAGAACGGTGATTTCCTGCTCGTAAAGGCCGAAGCACTCAGCTAAAAAGCGCGGCGTGATATTCGGGTCGCTTGTGCGAACAATCAGGCCGATTCCGTTGCGTTCCATTCTGCGGAGAACCTGCGAGCGGTGCAGATCGGAGCGGTAATTGATGATGAACATGGCCACAAGGCTCCCTTCGGAAGCCAGATATACCAGCCTTTTCCCGCTTTGAATATACTTTTTCTCATAATCGCGCGACGGCGGTTGGATGCCGTGCGCCTGCATCAATTCTCGACTGCCGATGAGAATCTGCCGGCCGGAAACGATTCCCACAACGCCCCTGCCGTCCTCGTAGACGGTCTGGCTGATTTCCGGCAGAATATCTCGGCGGCTTTTGATAATTTGGTCGAATACGTCGGCAAGAGGGCCGCCTACTGTGCACATCAGTGCGGCGGCGTCTAAAATTGCTTCGTCAATTCGCTGTCCGGCAAAGGTGCGGATTCCGTTTAAAATGACCGTTCCACGCGGAAACAGGTCCTGTGCATCCAGCATGACGGCATTGGTTTCGCTGAATCGGTCGATTGCTGCCCATCCGGTCAGCAGAGAACCGCTGCGGCGGGCAATCGAACACAGGCGGGAAACAGGAAGATTGACGCACAGCATGTTCGTAAACGGGACGCAAATGCAGCAGGAAACGGCAAAAATGGTTACCGCTTCAGTAAAACCGCCGTCGGGCGTAAGAAATGCGGATGCAGCGCACAGAGCCAAACTGAGCAGAAACCCTGCGGGGGATAGAATTTGAGAAAGATGATCGGCCGGGTCCGGTGCGTAAGAAATTTTTAAAAAGTTGTTCAAAAACTTCGCTTCCGACTGATAGGCGATGCGCGGTTCGCCCAATACGCAGTCTTGCGCTAAGCGAAGAGCTGTATTGTAGTCGTTGTAAAGACGCACGGCGTATTTGCGGTCTTTGGCACACAGACAGCGGAAATTTAAATAAATGCGCCGCATCATGCTGAATTTGCCGGCGGTGTTTAGAAGCATCGCCGCTGCGGCGAGCGGGGCATACAGGTAGACTCCCTGCGGGATGCCAAGCATGAGCAAGACAATATTCTGTATCAGGGCGGCCAAAACCGCAACAGAAACTGCCGAATCTGCGTTTGCTTGGAATGAGGTCATTCCTTTGATTCCGTTCCACAAAGTGGGAAGGTTAAAACCGGCGGCAATTAGCAGAAAAACAAGCTGAATAATCGGATACGACGGACTGATTAAAATAGTATGTAGTTCCGACGGCAAAACCGCCGGATATTCTGCCAGAATCCCGATGGCAAGAAGAAGCAGGGTTGCAATCCCAGTAACGGCCAGCCGAAGCGACAGCCGGGTAAGGTTTTTCAGAAGGTCGTGCCGAATGGAGGGCGCGTCTGCAGGGTCTGTGTAATCATCCAGTTCCTCCTGCTCGGTGGGCGGCTCGTCATACGGCTCAACCGGTTCTTCTGAGCCGAATAACCGGAATTTCTTCTGTGTACCGTGCGAGGGCATTTCCTCCTCGGACTCCGAAGCAGTCGGAGGCATTTGTTCGTCCGATAACGAAGATCCCTCTAAAGTATCCGAGGATTCCTCTGATGCCTCCGGCTGTGCATTGTGTGCTGTTTGGCCGTCGGCGGGCAATTCGCTGGATTCCTCCTGCGGCACCGTGTCCTGTTTCGGGAATGGAATGGGTTCGGGCGGCTCCGGAAGTGGATATGCCGCTGCCTCCGCTTCTAAGATTTCCTGCAGGGATTTTGGCTCTACCGTGTGTATCGGTGCGCTGTCGAAACGGTAATTGGGCTTTGTGCCGTTCGTTGGTTCCGTTCGCGGCGGCGGGGTACGCCGTTCCTCTTTTGCCTTTGGAGGAACTTTTGCAGGTTCTTTTACGGGTACAGGCGGGGTTTCTTCCGCTTTGGCGGGTTCGATGTCCTCCGGTTCGGGGGATTCCATGCTGTCCTCAGGGCTGTTTTCCTCAGAATCGGTGGTAATTTCCGGCTTGGCGGGGGGTTCCGGAACGGGCTGTGTAGCAGGGCGCTGCGGTTCCGGCTCCCTTTTAGGCCCGGGGGTTACCGCGGGGTCGTGCGGGCGTTCCGGCCGTGGAATCTCCGGCTGCGATGGACCGGGTACGGGAACTTCCGGCTGATGCACAGGGGATTCCTGTGGAAGAATTTCATCCGGGTCAAGGCCCGCTTGACGCATGATTTTTTCAAGCCGCTCATGGCGTTCCCTGTGAATGCGCTCAAAGGTTTCAGTCATATCGGGCGCGTCGTTTTCCCCGCTTCCATCAAATAAATAGGGGAAGCTGGCGCCGGTATTGTCTTCATCGGGGGATTTCCCCTCCGCAAGGATGGTTTTTTCGTATTCTTTGCGATATTCTTCCAAAGAGCGCAGCTGCAGGCCGTAGTAAAGATCATCTTCTTCGCGCCATTCCTCACGCTTTTTTTTGCGGCCAAACAAAGAAAAACGATGTTTTTTCTTCTTTTTTTCCGGTTTTGTCTCCGATTCCGAATTTTCCGTTTTACCACCGCCGGCAGGCCCATCGGATCCTGCTTCCATATTCAGTGCGCGGCGTGCTTGACGCAGAATTTCTTCACGGTTTTTTGGTTCATTCCGCGCGGTATCTTGAGCCGGGGGTGGTTCCCGGTTTTTGATGATACGTGCCTCCGCAAGGATTTCTTCGACCGAATAATCTTTCTGCGGAGTTTTTCCGTTTTCGTCCATTCGATCCGCTCTCCCGTGTCATTTTGTCTTAATTCCAAGCCGCTGGCGGGCAATTTCGTAACAGATAATGCCGCATGCGACGGAAGCATTAAGCGAATTTATCTTTCCCCTTATCGGCAGGGATATTACAAAATCTGATTTTTCTTTTACCAGTCGGCTGACTCCGAAACCCTCCGAACCGATGACCACTGCGGCGGCGCCGGAATAATCCACACCGCACCAAGGCTGACCGTCCATATCGGCAGCGTAAATCCAAACACCGCGCTTTTTTAAATCCTCCAGAGTGCTGGCAAGGTTTGTAACCCGTGCCACCGGAACATATTCCACCGCCCCGGCGCTCGATTTCCCTACGGCCCATGTCAGCCCAACACTGCGGCGCGACGGAAGAATTACCCCGTGTGCACCCGCGCATTCCGCTACGCGCAGAATAGCACCGAGATTGTGTGGATCTTCCAGCCCGTCGGCAACAATAAGAAACGGCGGTTCTCCGCGTTTCTCAGCAAGGCGGAACATATCATCAACAGTTGCGTATTCCTTTGCCGCGGCAATAGCCGCAACCCCTTGATGGACTGCCCCCGCGCATAAAAAGTCCAATTTTTTCGGGTCAACTTCCTTAACGGGAATACGCCGCTGTTTTGCTTTTGCGATAAGGGCATTTACCGAACCGGTCCTTTCCCCGCGCGCTAGGTAGATTTTATCAATTGCTCTGCCGCTGCGCAGAGCTTCTGCCACGGCATTTCTTCCGGCAATTACGCCGTTGTCCATTTGTTGTATTCCGCCCTTTTTCAACTTGCACCTCTCCAAATCAAATATCCTGTGCTGATAATCGATATTATACCATATTTTACACGATTCAACAGACTTTTCACGGAAGTTTATTTGTCAACCGGGAATATATACATCGGTTTTATGACAAAAAATGGCGTGGTTGAGCCAATTATACGCGCCGTATTTACATAGGTTGACATAATATCCGTTAACAAGCTGTGGAAAACTCTGTGGAAAATGTTAATAACTCGGTTGTATCTAATGTGGAAAGTGTGGATTCATAAAATTACATAAAATATTATGTAAACTTAATTTTTGTGTCGGCTGCTTTAATAATAACAGTGCGTATTGATTTTAAGGAGGTTGAAGCCATTTTGAGTGCATGGTATAATAGGCGCTGATTAAAAGACGAAGACGAGGGAAAAGGATGAATCTGGAGTCATTGGGTCAGACACTGGACTGTGGGCAGTGTTTCCGCTGGGAACGCCTGCCGGATGGTTCTTGGAGCGGGTGTGCGGGGAACAGATGCGTACATATCACACGGGAAAATTTGAACACTGTACTGAGCGATGCGTTCTGGGCACATTATTTTGACATGGAACTTGATTACGACGCCATCCGCAGACAGTTCAGTGCGCAGGATCCGGTTTTGGCGGAAGCTGTATGCTATGCACCGGACATCAGAATTCTGAATCAGGACCCGTGGGAAGCCCTCTGTTCTTTTCTTTTGTCCCAATGCAACAATATAAAGAGAATTAAGAGCCTTGTCTCTCGTTTGTGCCGGTCATATGGCGAGCCGGCGGAGGGTTGCGCTTCTTTTCCCGAACCGGAAACGCTTGCTCGCCTTTCGGAGCAGGACTTGCGCGCACTCGGCTGTGGATACCGCGCAGGGTATCTCATTGGCGCCGCGCGCAAATTGGCAGAGGGCAAGCTGGATTTTGAACGTCTGGGCCGTTTGCCCTTGGAACAGGCACGCCGTGAATTGATGGCACTTGAGGGGGTCGGCCCAAAAGTAGCGGACTGTGTACTGCTTTATGGTCTGCACAGGCTGGAGGCATTCCCGATGGATGTTTGGATGAAACGTGCGATGAAAGTGTTGTTTCCCGGGAAAAAACCGGAGGACTTTGGGAAGTACGCGGGAATTGCGCAGCAATATATTTTCCACTACAGCCGAAATCATCCCGAACTGTTTTAAAACGAGATTAAGCAATTTATTAACAGACTATTCGATACCATATTTATCTTTTCCATATTATGCGGTATAATAAGCACAAATATAAATTATGGGAGTGAAAGCCGATGTCGTTGGTCAACACGAAAGAGATGTTTAAAAAGGCATACGAAGGAGGATACGCAATCGGTGCATTCAACGTAAACAATATGGAAATTGTGCAGGGTATTACCGAAGCATGCGCTGAATTGAAGGCTCCGGTTATTCTGCAGGCTTCCGCAGGTGCGCGCAAATACGCTTCCCACACTTATCTTGTAAAGCTGGTGGAAGCGGCGGTTGCAGAACATCCGGATTTACCCATTGCACTTCACTTGGATCACGGTGCCTCTTATGAGGTTTGCAAAGACTGCATTGATGGGGGATTTACCAGTGTAATGTTCGACGGTTCCTCGAAACCTTATGAAGAAAATGTGGAGGAAACCAAAAAGGTAGTGGACTATGCTCACAAATACAACGTAACGGTAGAAGCCGAGCTTGGCAGACTTGCGGGAATTGAAGATGCGGTTAATGTCTCGGATGATAAAGCACAATTCACCGACCCGGATCAGGTTCAGGATTTCGTAAAAAGCACCGGTGTGGATTCCTTGGCCATCGCCATCGGAACAAGCCACGGAGCATATAAGTTTAAGCCGGGACAAAAACCTCAGCTCCGTTTTGATATTTTAGAGGAAGTTTCCAAACGTCTGCCGGGATTCCCGATTGTTTTACACGGCGCTTCCAGCGTAATTCCGGAATTTGTAGAAATAATCAATCAGTACGGCGGCAAAATGCCGAATGCAATTGGTATTCCGGAAGATATGCTGCGCAAAGCGGCGAGCATGGCTGTCTGCAAGATTAATATTGACTCCGACCTCCGTCTGGCCATGACTGCGAGTGTGCGTAAATACTTTGCAGAGCATCCGGACCACTTCGATCCGCGCCAGTATCTCGGCCCAGCTCGTGAGGCGATTAAAGGAATGGTTGAACACAAGATTACAGCAGTTCTTGGCTGTGCAGGCAAAGCAGAGTAATTAGTGCTCTCATTTCCTGTTGAAAATTTATTCGATTATAATAATAACCGCCCGGAGAAAAACTCGGGCGGTTGTTCCTTTTTATGAAAAGAATTTGTCAATTGTTTTTTTTGCGGTTTCGTTGTCGTCTGAAACACACAAGATGACATATTTCCCCTGCTGTATCAGCACGGGATCGTTCAATTTTTCCATTTCTGCCGGCACATAGTCCTGAAATCCTGCTTTTTGGGTTTCAATTCTCTCTTCGGCCTTTTCCTTTACCCGATCGGCGGCAGTTTCATCTTTGGATTCAAACGCGGCTACCTCTTCGGCTGTCGCACCCGTGCTTTCATAAACGGCCGCTTTTACCACATCATCCGGTGCGATGCCGAAAATATCAAGGGCCGTATCCTGATTGAGTTCGGACATCTGATCCTGAAATGTTATGGTGTTAATCAATTCATCTGCAACAGTTTGCACATCTACATCTTTTGCATTTCTGCTGCCCGAACAGCCCGTCATCAAAATCAGCAAAACTGCGGCAATGCCAAAGATCCTTTTTTTCATCTCTTTCCCCCCTAGATTATTTGATATGTGTTTTGAGATATTCACACCATTTAGCGCAGTATTTAAAGTTCAGATGGACGCCGTCCGTTGAGGCATCGTCCGGAAGGACGCCGTTTTTGGAAACAGCCTGTGTTGTATCTAAGAATATCACATCTTCATTTTCTGCAATGTTCTTAATGATGTGGTTATAGGAAGCAATTTTATCATTCGTATATATGGAGCTTTCCGCTGATTTTTTTGCAGAAACCGGAAAAATCGCTTGAAGATAAATTTTTGCTTTTGGATGAGCTTTTTTAATATCCCGCACCATTTTTGTGTAATCGTCAACAAATACCTGCGTACTGGACCATCCCAGTTCGTTTACGCCCAGCATGATGTAAATTTTTCCAAACGGATGTGCAGCTTGTGCCTGCATTACGGTCTTTTTCGTTCCATTCTCCGAAATTTCGCGCCTTGTGTAAACTGTGTTGACCATCAAACCCTTGAGGGCATAATAAGTTGCGCCCTTCAGCCCGCCGTAGTTTCTCAGGCCCTCCGTGCGGCTGTCACCGATAAACAGGGCATCTGAAAACCAGTTTTCCGGTGTTTCGGAAGAAACAGATGACTCGGATTCAAATACCCCGGACTCCGGAGAAGGCGCGGTCCCCGAAGCAGCCGTGGCGTAAGACTCCGACACAGCCGGAGCCTGTGACAAAACAGGGGGCGAATCGGGAGAATTCGGCCGCTCCGACGAAACAGGCGCAGAAGATGATGGCACAGAAGGGATGGGAAGGTCTTTCCTGACTGCTTCCGTGTTTTTTACTGAGACAAGCAACGGGATAATTACGCACAAAAATATAAAGGTCCGCCACAGCAAAAGTTTCCTGCGTCTTCTTTTTTGGCGCAATATTTTTTCCTTCCGAAGATGCATATGCGGACCGTTTCCTTTCGGCTCATGGTGTTGAAATTCTCTTTATTTAATATTATACTCTAACGATATCATATGTGAAAGGGAAAAATTTGAGAATGACAAAACTGTGATTTTTCTTAAATTTTTGTAATTATTTCCCTCCGCTATTTCATCAGCCAGCAGATGGTAAATTCCGATATTGAAAATCCCAATTTGCGGTGCAGCGCCATGGAAGCCTCATTTCCCTGCTTAATTTGCGCATATGGGATACTTCCAGCCTGCAGCAGGCGGTTAACCTGAAAGGATACTAGCATTTGGGCAATTCCCCTGCGTCGAAAATTCGGAAAAACTTCCAGCATTCCCATAGAACCTTCCGCGTGTATGCCGATAAAACCGGCGGGCTCTCCGTTGACAAAAGCGCCGAATACCACGCCGGCTTTCAAGCGCTCAAGGAGATAATCGTCATCCGATATATTCTGATAATGCGCTTTGATAAGTGGAAGAAAACTTTCGTCCAATGGGCGAATCTCAGCAGGGGTTTCATTTTGCGGCAGCGGGACGCCGCACAGGTATACCGCATTGCAGACCTGCATCCTGCGGCTGAAACCGTATTTTTTCATCGCAAATTCAGTGCCGTATTTTAGGTGCGTCACCATTAGCTCCGATGTATCCGGCCCGGCAAGCAGCCTGCGCGCTTCTGCCTCATTTTCCGCACTGAGCATGTGTACCCCGCTGTCATATAAAAGCACTCCGAAATCATTTGCCGCAAGGATTTGTGCGCTGCCGCGGCGGATGCATTCGAGCATATCCGCATGAAGAATTGGATTCTTTTGTAAATAGGTCATTGCGGTGTCCGTTGAGGTGTTTATTTTTATCATCTCCAATAAAAAGGCCGCCTGACAGCTTTTGTCGGGCGGCCCATCGTCTTTTTATTCAATTGGTACGGTATATTCGAATGACGCGCCGAGTAGCGGAAAGATACTGCGCCATCTATCTTAATTCAGTGCCTTGTAGACGGAGACTGCGCAAGCCACCGTAGCACCAACCATCGGGTTGTTGCCCATGCCCATTAGGCCCATCATTTCAACGTGTGCCGGCACAGAGGACGAACCCGCAAACTGTGCATCACTGTGCATACGTCCCATGGAATCCGTCAGGCCGTAAGAAGCGGGGCCTGCTGCCATGTTATCCGGATGCAGGGTACGGCCGGTGCCGCCGCCGCTGGCAACGGAGAAATATTTCTTACCGTTTTCAAGTGCCCATTTTTTGTAGGTGCCTGCCACAAGGTGCTGGAAACGCACCGGGTTTGTGGAGTTGCCGGTAATGGAAACATCCACGCCCTCTAATTGCATGATGGCCACACCTTCGCGGACATCGTTTGCGCCGTAGCATTTTACTTTGGCGCGTTCGCCGTCGGAAAATGCGCGGGTTTCCACAACGCTGAGCTTGTCTGCAAAATAGTCAAATTCAGTTTTTACGTAAGTAAAGCCGTTGATACGGGAAATAATGTACGCCGCATCCTTGCCAAGTCCGTTCAAAATAACGCGCAGCGGTTCCTTGCGTGCCGAGTTTGCTGTGCGGGCAATTCCAATTGCGCCTTCCGCGGCCGCAAAGGATTCGTGGCCGGCAAGGAAGCAGAAGCACTTTGTTTCGTCGCGCAGCAGCATGGCTCCAAGGTTGCCGTGGCCAAGTCCAACCTTACGCTGTTCGGCAACAGAGCCGGGCACCGTAAAGGCCTCCAGACCAATGCCGATTTTTTCAGCGGCTTCCGCAGCGCTTTTTGCGCCGGATTTCAGAGCCACTGCACAGCCGAGCGTATAGGCCCAAACAGCATTCTCGAATGCGATGGGCTGAACGCCCTTGACGATTTTTTCCACGTCAATACCTTTTGAAAGGCACAGATCACGCGCATCTTCGAGACTTGCAAGGCCATACTCGGCAAGACACTTTTCGATTTTGGCCATTCTTCTCTCTTTATTTTCAAATTTTATATCGTTAGCCATTTCGTTTGTCCTCCTTACTGGTCTCATTCTTCACGCGGATCGATGTATTTCGCCGCGTTGTCAAAGCGTCCGTACTGGCCGATATTTTTCTTGTAGGCTTCGTCGGGGCTGACTCCGTGGCGGATGTCTTCCATCATTTTGCCAAGGCGGACAAACTGATAGCCGATGACTTCATCGTTTTCATCCAAGGCTAATTTTGTCACATAGCCTTCTGTCATCTCCAGATAGCGAACGCCCTTTGGCAATGTGCCGTACATGGTGCCTACCTGAGAACGCAGACCCTTGCCAAGGTCTTCCAGACCGGCGCCGACGGGCAGGCCATTCTCAGAAAATGCTGTTTGGCTGCGGCCGTAAACCATCTGCTTAAACAGCTCGCGCATTGCAACGTTGATTGCATCGCATACCAGGTCCGTGTTCAAACATTCCAGTAAAGTTTTCCCCGGCAGAATTTCGGCAGCCATGGCAGCGGAGTGTGTCATGCCGGAGCATCCGATGGTTTCTACCAGAGCTTCCTGCACAATACCGTTCTTTACATTCAGGGTCAGCTTGCAGGCGCCCTGCTGCGGTGCACACCAGCCAATGCCGTGCGTTAGGCCGGAGAGGTCTTTAATTTCATATGCTTTAACCCATTTCCCTTCCTCCGGGATGGGTGCCGGACCGTGCTTTGGTCCCTTTTTTACCACACACATCTTTTCCACTTCTGCGGAATAATTCATATTGGTGCTCCTTTCGGTTTTGTATCCCCTAAAACCTTCCCTTTCAGGTGTTACATATATTCCTCATTATAGCGGATTGTAGAAAACTTATCAATATCTAATCCCATGAATTTACGGTGACAGCAGAGCAAAGTTTTTGGATATTTTCCCTTTCCGAATATGACGAAAAAGCTTTATTTTTGTTAAAGCGCAATATTGTTTCACACAGCGATATTTGTTATAATAATTTTACTTTTGAACAGGGGGGATAGGAGGGGATAGGACATGGAAAATCAGAACATGAATCAGCCGGCCGGTACATATCAAAATCAGCCACCACAGCCTTATGCAAATCCTTACATGTACGAGGATACCTCGCCGCTGAGCGTGGGGAACTATCTTATTATGCTTCTTATTAGCGCAATTCCCTTTGTCGGTATCGTGATGCTGTTTGTGTGGGGGTTTGGAAACAGCAATATCAACAAGAAAAATTTCGCTCGTGCTCTGTTGATTTTTTGGGCCATAGGAATTGTGCTTATTGTTTTGTTCGGTGCAATTCTTTTCGCCGCCATAGTCGACAATATAGTCAATTCGGGAATATGGTATTAACCATACATTATGACACCGCCTAACGGAGGCGGTTATTTTTTGCCTTGCACGGTTGACAACATGTATTCGAACCTGTTAAAATATTAACTTTTCTTTTTTTTAAGGGATAAAAGAGTTATAATGATAGAGTTCGATTTGTTAAAAGTGCCAAAATGCATTTTAGCTATTTTTTAACTCAGATAAAGTAGAGAGGATGTCTGCAACCATGGATTTTATGAACAAGATGATTGAAAAAGCGAAGGCTGACAAAAAGACGATTGTACTTCCGGAAGGAAACGATAAACGCGTAGTAACGGCCGCCGCGGAAATACTCAAACGCGGAATTGCGAATATCATCCTGCTCGGCAGCGAGGAGGAAATTAAAAAGACCGCAGACGGGCTCGATCTGTCGGGCGCGAAAATGATTGATCCGGAGAATACCGACCTTCACGATGACTATGCAAAGACCTTCTATGAAATGCGCAAAGCCAAGGGCATGACCCCGGAAAAAGCGGATGAAATGATGAAGGATGCCACCTATTTCGGTGTGATGTTGGTGAAAAAAGGCGTTGCGGACGGGATGGTGTCCGGTGCATGCCACTCCACTGCAAATACTCTGCGTCCGGCGCTGCAGATTATCCGCACCGCACCGGGAGCCAAAATGGTATCAGGCTTCTTCCTCATCAACGTTCCGAATTGCGAATATGGTGAAAACGGTACTTTCGTGTTTGCGGACTGCGGACTGAATATTAATCCGAGCGCGGATGAACTTTCCGAAATTGCCATTGCTTCCGCAAAGTCATTCCGTGATTTGGTAGGTGCAGAGCCGAAAGTGGCTATGCTTTCCTTCTCCAGCTACGGCAGCGGAAAGGACGCGCTGGTTGATAAGGTTGTGGAAGCGACAAAACTGGCAAAAGAGAAAGCACCTGATTTGCTGCTGGACGGCGAACTGCAGGCGGATGCCGCTCTGGTTCCTTCCGTCGGTCAGTCAAAGGCTCCGGGCAGCAAGGTGGCAGGCCATGCAAATGTATTGATTTTCCCGGACTTAAATGTTGGGAATATATGCTATAAATTGGTGGAGCGCCTTGCAAAGGCGGATGCCTACGGCCCGATTCTTCAGGGAATTGCCAAACCGGTTAATGACCTTTCCCGCGGATGCAAAGCGGAGGACATTGTCGGCGTTGTGGCCATTACAGCGGTGCAGGCACAGAATAACTAAAAATTGATTTATCGTAGATCAAGAATCAAGCCGCCTGGCATACATGGGCGGCTTGGTTTTTAATGTTTTCCTTAAAAGAGCAGGATGGGCTGTTTACGGAAAAGGATGTGTGAAATGCAATCTAACATTTTTTCACTTTTTGATATTTGACATTTGCCGCAACTGTGATATAATACGGATAGTCATCCGCCCGTAGCTAAGTCTGGATATAGCAGCAGATTCCGATTCTGAAGGCCGGGGGTTCGAATCCCTCCGGGCGGGCCACAAAAAAATACAAAAGAGTCCCCGGGAGGGATTCGAACCCGAAAGGGTCCGCACGTAAAGGAATTGAGCCGGTGGCTCAATTCTAGTGCGGAGCGGCGCAGCGTTCATAACGCAAGCCGGCGGCGGTGGAAACCGCCGGTAAATCCCTCCGGGCGGGCCACAAAAAAAATACAAAAGAGTCCCTCGGGAGGGATTCGAACCCGAAAGGGTCCGCACGTAAAGGAATTGAGCCGGTGGCTCAATTCTAGTGCTAATAAATCCCTCCGGGCGTTAGCACCACAGGTGGGTTGTTTAACCCGCCTGTTTGTTTTATTGGAATGATTCATCCGGATATGCAAAGGCTAAAAACACTTACTTTTAACCCATAGGATATACATGAGCAATACAGGGGGCATACATCAGTGAACGTACTTATTATAGGCTGCGGGCGCCTTGGTTCGCGGCTTGCGGAAATTTTGGACGAACAAGGGCACGATGTCACAATTGTGGATATAAATCCGGATTCTTTTCACCGGCTTAAAAAAGATTTCAGCGGAATTACCATTGTGGGAATGCCAATGGACAGTAAAGTCCTCCGCAGTGCCGGCGTGGAGGGCTGTGATGCTATGGCGGTCGTTACATCCGACGATAATCTAAACATCACTGTTTCCCAAATGGCACGGGAGTTTTTTGGAATTGAAAACGTGGTGGCTCGCATTTCGGATCCGCTGCGTGAAGACATTTTCAAAAGATTCGGTCTCAATACAGTTTGCCCGACTAACTTGGCAGGAGATGCTATGGCGACTGCGCTGACGATGCCGTGGCAGCCGCAAACGCTCACAATTGGAACTGCAACGGTGTCATTCCATACGAAAGAAGTGGACCGCGCACACAACGGCATTCGGCTTTCCGATGTCCCGAGGGAGGACGGGGAAATCATTTTCGGTCTGATTGGTACCGATGGCCGCATGACTTTGTGCAAAGGCGAAGAAACAAATGTGATTTTGTCCGAGGGCGACCGAGTCGTTCTCGCATCCGTTATCGATTAAGCGGAGGAGGATTGTTGGGATGAAAATTATTATTGTCGGCGGCGGAAAACTGGGAAATCAGATTGCGCACAATATGCTGGACAGAAAATACAGCGTTAAGCTGATTGAAAAGGACAAGGCAAAATGTATGCGGCTCGCCAATGATTTGGACGCGGAAGTGATTTATGGCGATGGCACAGAAATGCAGACTTTGGAAGAAGCAGGAGCAAAAAATGCGGATTGCTTTATTGCCGTGACCGGCAGTGATCAAGATAACCTTGTTGCTTCTCAGCTTGCAAAGAAAGAATATAAAATAAAAAAAGTGATTGCACGGAACAACGATCCGCGCAATCTGGATGCACTGCGGAAACTGGGGCCCGATATCGCCGTGAGCAGTACAGAGATTATCACCAATATGATTGAACAGGAAGTGGACAGCGCACAAATGCATTTGCTAGCCACTTTAAACCGAGGAAAAGCATCCATCAATACACTAAAACTGCCGGAAGATACGGCACTGGCGGGTGTACAGCTGCGAGATCTGACCCTGCCGAAAGGTTCTCTGATTATTTCCGTTGTGCGGGACGAGAAATTGATTATCCCAAACGGTTTGACTTCCTTTCTGCCAAATGATGAAATTGTCGCGGTATGCGACGGCAACAGCGAAAAAAGCTTAATGAAAGCGCTGAGTGCCAGAAAATAAACGGATTATTTGCTCCCGATTGCCAGATACACGTTGCGAAACGGCACTTCCCACTCGAAGTTTAGAAAAGCCGAACGCTCCAATACTCGCCGGATTTCCTTTGGAGAATACCGACGGGCAGTGATTCTTTCATATCGGAAAACCGAGCCTGCAAGGATCCTTTTGGCAGAAATTCTGTTGGAACCGTAAAGAATCAGCGTGCCACCTGGTTTCAGAACACGGTAAAACTGGTTGATAGCCCGCGCCGGGTTCAGACAGCGCCGAATGGAGTTGCCGCATATCAGAAGATCAAAACTGCCGTCCGGATACGGCAGAGTTTCGGCGTCGCCTACGGTTAATTCTGCACTTTCGCCCAGCTTTTGGGCCGCACTGAGGATCTTTTGCTCTGAAAGGTCAATTCCACAGATTCGCGCCTTCGGATGCATCATAAGCAGGGACTCCAGCAGTTCTCCGCGCCCGCAGCCGACGTTCAGCACAGAAGAACAATCTATCTTTTCAATTCTTTCCAGAAGAAGTCTCATGATTTGGCTTCGCTGGGTTATTTTTTTATTTTCTTCCATACATAAATCACCGGCTTTCTTATCAATGAACTAATTAATGAACTAATTGTTTTTGCATGGTTATTTTATTGGTGTGAATTAAGTTTTAATTATATCAAATTTAACAAAAAAGTAAATAGAATTAGAAAAATTTTTTGATAAATTTTTCTGTAGTTATTTCTAATAAGCTGCGAATGTACCCGTCGGCGATGGACAGCGCGTTTTGCTCTGTGAGATTGGAATATTTGTCGAATACACCAATTGCGCCCATTCCGGCGGCTTTTGCGCCCTGCAGCCCGGGAAGGACATCTTCAAACACAAGGCATTTTTCGGGTGGTACACCAAGCCGTCGAGCACAGAGCAGGTATATGTCAGGAAAACCTTTGCCGCGTGTGGTTTCTTCCACGGTGGCAAATGCATGGAAGTCGCCTAAAATGCCGTTGTTTTGTAAAGCGGGAACATACAGTTTTTTTGGAAGTGCAGTTGCCACGCCAAGCTTGAAATTTCGCTCCTGCAGAAAACGCAGGCATTCCGGAGCGCCGGGCTTGAGTTTAATGTGGTGCGCATACTCTTGCACAACCATTTCGTTCCATTCGCGCATTAATTCCTCCGGCGTTTCCTTCAGCCCGAAGCGCTCAATGGTATATCGTGCTGCCTCTTCGAAGCTCATGGCAGAGACGGCTTCCGTGTAATCCTGTGTGAAAGGCAGGCCTCTTTTTTTCAGAAACTCTATGTCCACTTGCTCCCAAACATTCAGCGAATCTAACAGCGTACCGTCCAAATCGAAAATTACTGCCGAATAGTTTCCCAATCTGTGTCCCTCGTTTCCATGGAGCAAAACACCGCCAGGGGCAATTTCCCGGCGGTGTTGTCTGTTCCAATATTAGCCCGGCTGGCCAAGAATTTATAGATTTTTATTTTAGCATGCTTCTGCGAAAATGTCAATGCAGAATTATCGCAGGGATTTTCCTTTGAGGTGGTCAACGAATTTATCCGTCTCGCGCGCAACCACACCGCTCAGGAAAAACAGGGCAATCAGGTTTGGAAATGCCATGAGTCCGTTTAGAATATCCGCAATATTCCACACGGCGCTGACCGTTAGGAACGGGCCAGCCAGAACGGACAGAGCCCACAGCCACCCGTAAACTTGCACGGCAGTCCGATTTTTGTTGCTTAAATATTCCACACACCGGGAGCCGTAGTAGTTCCAGCCGAGAATGGTTGTAAAAGCAAAAAGAACAAGGCAGGCCATGACGACGAATTCGCCAATTTGAGGGGCAAAGAAGAATCCGTGCCGAAATGCTGCGGTGGTAATCTGAACACCTTCCAACCCGTCAATTGTCCATGCGCCGGAGGCAATGATGCAAAAACCCGTAATATTGCAGATGATGATGGTATCAAAAAATGTTCCCAGCATGGAAACCAAACCCTGTTGAGAAGCCCATTCCACCTGCCCTGCCGCTGCAGCAATCGGCGCACTGCCAAGACCGGCTTCATTGGAAAAGATACCGCGGGAAACACCTTTTTGGATTGCCGCGGATACCGCTGCACCTGCAAATCCGCCTACAGCGGACGTTCCCCGGAACGCACCGGTGAAAACGGCTTTAACTGCCGCGGGCAAGGCTGGAGCATGGTATAGAAGTACATAGATTCCGCACACCACATAGACAACGAACATAAACGGCACCACAACTTGCGCTACGCTTGCGATGCGTTTGATGCCGCCGACGATGACCAAAGCCGTCAGTGCCGTGACAATAACGGCGGTGATAACCAGTGCCCATGTGTACTGCCTGCCGAACAGTGAAATAGTGTGTGTATAGTTCGGGTCAACAAAATCCTGAATTACGTTGGTAATGCCGTTAATCTGCGTCATGGTACCAATGCCGAGAAGACCGGCTGCCGCACCGAAAAACGCAAACATCTTAGCAAGCCACCGAAAGTTAATGTGAAATCGCTCCTGCATTCCTCGCTCAATGTAGTAAAATGTACCGCCGAGCACATGTCCATCCTCATCCACATCGCGGTATTTAACAGCCAGTGTCGCTTCCGCATATTTGGTCGCCATACCAAAGCAGGCGGCGAAAATCATCCAGAACAGAGATCCGGGCCCGCCTACGCCGATGGCCGTAGCCACGCCTACAATGTTGCCCGTACCCACGGTTGCGGAAAGTGCCGTGCAAAGTGCGGCGAAACTGCTGACTTCCCCTGCGGAGCCCGTGCCGTCGTGGAGCATAAAGCGGAAAGCATTCGGCAGCTGCCGGAATTGCAAAACGCGAAGGCGAACAGTCAGCAAGATGCCCAGAAGCAGAATCATCGCAATCAGCGGAATTCCCCAGACCCACCCGTCAATTATTTCGATCCAGGCGTTTACCTTTTCCATTCTTTTCGACTCCTTTGTCCGGCTGATTTTTATCCCGCAAAATCCGGGTGTTTCCGCTTGAACCATAAAGATGAAACAGCGGTCCGGTTTCAGCGGATTTTGGAAAATTTAAATAAACAAAAAGGTTAGATAAAAAGAAAAGGATCCGATACAAAGCATCGGATCCTTATATTATATAACCCCAAAAAGGTGCTCGCTCCAAAGAGTTTAAATTCCGCCTTTGGAATCAAACTGTAATCAAGTATATCAAGCGTTATTTGCTTTGTCAAGAGATGCAAACAAGGAAAATCCAGCTTTGCGTTAAATCCCCAATAAGGGATATATGTCCGCTTATTTGGAGTGAGAAATTATAAGCCTTCAATTTCTTCCATCCACAGTGCAGCACAAGCATCGCTCGGCATGCGCCAATCACCCCGCTGAGACAGCGAAACAGAGCCGATTTTCGGCCCGTCCGGCAAAGCAGAGCGCTTAAATTGATTTGCGAAAAAGCGGCGATAAAATTCCCGCAGCCAGTGTTTAATGGTAGCGCCGTCGTATTTTCCGTCAAACGCGGCAAGCGCCATGCGATAAATCTTGCCCGGCCGAAATCCAAAGCGCATCATATAGTAAAGGAAGAAATCGTGCAGTTCATAGGGCCCAACGATGTGTTCTGTTTTCTGGGCAATTTCGCCATTTTCCTCCGGAGGGAGCAGTTCCGGACTGACGGGTGTGTCCAGAACATCTTCCAGAATAGAACGCAGCTCCTCGGGACCGGTTACCGCCGCGTGGTGTACCAAATGCCGCACCAGTGTTTTCGGAACAGAACAGTTTACCCCATACATAGACATGATATCGCCGTTGTAAGTTGCCCAGCCGAGCGCCAGTTCGGACAGATCGCCTGTGCCGATGACTAGGCCGCCGTACTGGTTGGCCAAATCCATCAGTACCTGCGTACGTTCGCGCGCTTGTGCGTTTTCATAGGTGACATCCCGATTTTCCGGGTCATGTCCAATATCCTGAAAGTGCTGTGTAACGGATTTACCGATTGGAATTTCGAGAAATTTTGCGTTCAGATACTCTGCCAACCGCTGTGCGTTGCTGCGGGTACGGCCTGTGGTGCCGAAACCGGGCATTGTCACAGCGAGAATTCCCTTGTGGTCCAAATGGAGCAGGTCAAAGGCTCGAGCTGTGACCAACAGAGCCAGCGTGGAATCTAGCCCGCCCGAAACCCCAATGACGGCGCATTTGGAACCGGTGTGTTTCAGGCGTGTTTTCAGCCCGGAAGCCTGTAAATTTAAAATCATTTCGCAGCGCTCCGAAAGGTCTTGCACGTCGCCCGGAACAAAAGGTGTTGCGGGGAATTTTCTCTCCATTGTAAAGGATGGAAGCTCCATGGAAAAAATAATTTCATGGGCCTGTCCCTCATTGCGCCATGTTGTCATGCGCAGCCGTTCCTGCAAAAGGCGCTCAATATCCACATCCGCGGTGGTCAGGCCGGTGGAAAATTGTTCGGACTGCGCTAAAATTGTTCCGTTTTCCGCAATGATTCTGTGCCCGGTATAAACAAGGTCGGTGGAGGACTCCCCTTCCCCTGCATCTGCGTAGCAGTAGGCGCACACCAGCCGTCCCGACTGCATGCGCACTAAGTCGCGGCGGTAGGGCGCCTTGCCAATCATCTCATCGCTTGCGGATAGATTGAATATAACGGCAGCACCGCTTTGCGCCAGATGGACCGAAGGGGAATTCGGCACCCATAAATCTTCGCAAATCTCCGCACCGACCGTAAAATCAGGCATACTGCTGCAGCGAAATATCAGATCCGTTCCGAGGGGAACTTCCCGCCCGCACAGATGCACCGTCCGAAAATCCGGACCGGGCGTAAAATGCCTCGCTTCATAAAATTCGGTGTAGTTCGGAAGATTTTTTTTCGGTACAAGACCCAAAAGCTCTCCGCGGCAGAAAACCGCGGCGCAGTTATAAAGGTCCGCGCCCACGGCAACCGGCAGTCCGACCAGCGCGAGAAGATTCATCTGCTCCGAGCGCGCGAGCAGTTCGGAAAGAGCCGATTCTGCTCCGGCAATCAGCGTTCGGCTGCGAAACAAATCGCCGCAGGTGTAGCCGGTCAGGCACAGTTCCGGAAAGGCGACAGCCGCAGCGCCGCGTTTTTCGCACTCCTGCATCAGTGCCCAGATGGATTCAAGGTTGTGCTTGCAGTCTGCCACCCGTACAGACGGTGTGGCCGCTGCTATTTTTATAAAACCGTCATTCATGTTTGATTCCTCCGCTGTTTGTACTCTGCCCGGCATTTGCTTCCTGCTCTGCTGTTTGTAGTGTCTGCGGCGTATCGCCGCTTGAAAATGTCATGGCGGAATGCCTGCGCTCAGGAACCGCAAAAAAAGCCCCAACAACAATGCAGGAGTAATAGGCAATCAGTCTCCACAAAAGCATGGCTTGCTGGATTACGTCCGGCGCAAAGAAAATTTGGAAAATAACCAAAAAACTGCCTTCCGCCGCTCCGGCCGCGCCCGGCAGCGGCGTGTAGCTGGAAATCATGGTGACAAAGCTTTGTGCCGAAATCATATCGATGACCGGAGTTCCGGGATTGTGAAAGGCTTTATATATAAAAAAAGGCACCAGAAAAAGCGCTGTTAACTGGATGATGGTAAAGGTATATATTTTTACGCCGAGAAAATGTTTCCCGTTGATGGCGCGGTTGTTTTGCAGAAAAAATTCCAGTTGACTTTTCACCTTTTCGCCCGTTTCCTCCGGTTTTTTAACAAGGTGAACTTTTGTCAAAATCCAAACAATACCCCGTATGATTTTCGTAGTGAAACCGGGGCTGTAAGAAAAAAGAATCAGCGCAATCACAAGGCCCGCCTGATACAAAAAGCCAACAAAAGCCAGCGCCATGAATCCTTGGATTTTACTGCGAAAAAACGGATATTTTATTAAGATGACCAGCAGGGAGTAAATGGTAAGGGAGGTTTGGTACGTAAGGAATTTTTTCACCAGTGTGGAAATAGCCACACCGGAAGGAATTCCCTGCCTTACCAATGCCATGAACTGCATCGGCTGCCCGGCGAGTGCATAGGGGGTAATGGAGTTAAAATACTGTCCCACCATGGCGACCCGAAATGCGCGGCCAACCCCGTAGCGGCCGTCACAGGAATGAAAAATCAATGTGTGAATAACCATGCTGTCCATCATCCAGCTGAGGATTACGCTGACCACAGCACAGGCAATCCAAAATAGGTTGATGGTAGGCAGACTTTGCAGCAGGACGGCAAGATTATTTGAGGAAATGCAAAAATACACCAGCATGCCCAGTGTGAGCAAAAACAGAAACACTTGAAAGATTTTGCGCGTCCTGGTCTTTTCCTGAACCATCCGTTCCGACGGCACCCGTCGTTCACCTCGTTTTATGTCCCGGCACGGACTTAACGAACCGAGTATTTTTTCTCAAGTTTTTCGGGTGGGGCAACAATTTCGGATAATTCGCTCAATGCCGCGGAACTGATTTTGTCCGCTGCGCAATATCGTATGACTTTGGAAATCCGTTTCATGTTCGCCATACACCCACGCATACATTTTTTCTCACTATGCATTTTTAATACATACAAATAACAGCAATTACAAGTTTTTCTCGTTAAAGCCAGATAACTTTTTTTGTATTTTTCGTACAGGCCATTTTGCTCTAACGACAGGCGAACCATAGCAATTGCGCGGATAAAATCGTTGATTTTGTTGGCATTTATGGTTGCAAGTGTGCTCATGGAATGTTGATTATAATAGTAAAGAGGACGGTCGATCACAACAACCCGATTCGCGTGGGCAAAAACTTTGTGGGTAGTGGCCATGTCCTCAAAACACATCGTAGGAAACGTGATATTGTAATCTGTAAAGAGACTGCGGCGGTACAGTTTGTTCCACACAAGGCTTTGAATCTGCACATCCCGCAGCAATTTGTTCATAGCCTGTGTGCGGGTCAAGACGCCTTTGCAGCGGAACGGATACTCAAACAGAAAATCGTTTTCAATAAAATGGAAATAATAATAGCAACAAGCAATATCCGCATCATTTTCAATGCAGGCCTGATACAGTTCCTCTAAAAATGTGGGGGCAACATAGTCGTCGCTGTCCACAAAGGTCAGCCAAGTTCCGCGGGCTTTTGCCATACCCACATTTCGGGCTTGGGACATTCCCGCGTTTTTTTGGTCAATGACCGTAATATTGTCGTATTTTTTTTCAAAATGGCGTAAAATCTCTGGGGAGCTGTCCGTGGAACCATCGTTTACGGCGATGATTTCAAAATCACGGAAGGTTTGCTCCTCAAGCGAAAGCAGGCATTTGCCCACGTATTTTTCAACATTATAGACCGGAATTACAACACTGATTTTCGGCGTATGCGTCTGAGCCAAATCCGTTCTTCCTTTCCAAGACGGCGGCCCGCTGGCGCGGTTCCGCTTGCAGTGATTTTAAAATAGGATATGCGGCTTAAAAAATAAGTTCTCCGCCCTCACATTTTTGCAGATTAAGAGAAAAAAGTCAAGCTGTTTTGTTTTAGGCAGCGGCATTTTGCTCCTGTGCGGTGCCGCTGTTTGCAGCCTCGGAGGAAGTTTCCTGCGGCAAGGAGGAGTTTTCTGACTGGGAAGAGGTGTTGGATGCGGATTCGCTCGCCAAACCGGAAGATGCCTGTGTTGAGGAAGCGGGCTGTGATGAAGGGCTGGAAGAAGATTCCTGCGACGAATTGGCAGAGGCGGATGAAGGGGATGTGCCGGAATCAGAGCTTTGGGAGGTTTTGGCTAAGTTGGTGCCTTTTCCGTAGGAATAATAGGCCGGGCTGGGCCGGTAATAGGAAGAGGGAAGGTCTTCCGTTTTTACAACCGATCCATTTTTCCGAAAGATTCGCTGTGCCGTTACCTGGTAGCCGGTGCGTGCTTTGGCATCTAATCGAACAACGCCCTGCCCAAGAGACGGATCCAGCGTGTACTGTGGCTCAGATGGAGCCGGAATTGTTGCGGTTACCTGTGAGGTAACATCAATGGAATCGTATTCATCCGGCTGATAGCCGTAAAAGGTTGCCGTTAAAACACGGTTTTGCACAGAAGTGACTAAGAATACAGGATAATCGGTGGGATTGGTGAATTTAAAATCTAAATAGGGATAACTGACGGTTGCATCCTGACCGATGCGGCAGTAGCTGGAGGGAATAGAGTGGTTGTGCCGCTCTGTGATTTTCATACCGGAACGAATTGCAGCGCCGTAAATCGTGGTGGAGGCTTGGCAGATGCCACCACCGTATTCCTGCACAAATTTTCCGTTTAAAATTGCACCGGCCGGCTTATATCCCTGTGCCTTGCCGCATTCGCCCACGGTGCCGAAGAAGGAAAAAGTTTCGCCGGGATCCACGCGGACGCCGTTTACGGACAAAAGCGCACGCGTCATATTATATGTTCCGTTTGCAGAATTTTTACTCACGGTGCTGAAAGAACCTAGTTTTTTCATGTGGGCTTTTAAATCCGCCAGTGTTCCTTCGAAAGGAATCTCTTCGGCCGGCAGTTGGATTTTTCCGATTCCGCCGGACTCAAGCACGGACTGCACTTCGGCCAGCAGTTTTGCACGGTCGACCGAAATCCCATTTACACCGTCCGCAAAAGAAAACTGCTTGGTGTTTGTATCAAAAGCGGCAACACTGGGGCCTTTTGGGGCGGTATCCGCCTGATCCGCAAGGGCATTCACTGCGGACTTTAAAGATGCGTCATCCGCTTTCCATGTCACCGAATAAGTTTTCGGAGTCGTCTGCAGTGCCAGCACTTGCCGATAGCGTTCTTCTCGGTCGCCGCTGCGTGCATAAGCGTAGGCCTCCTGCAGAACTTCATCTGTGTTATATTGCAATTGCAAATCGTTTTCCGTTATTTCCCATTCGCGGTCTCCGTATGATACCTGAATTTTTACTGAAGGTGCAGTACTGGGCAGGGCGGCCTCCACAGCGGCTTTGGCCTCGCTCATGCTTTTTCCGCCCAGATCCACTCCCTGCACCACGATTCCATGGTAAAACAAATCCGTATCTATCAATTCGGATACCGATTTTCCATGCCGATATCCCGCATAAAGTCTCTGGCCTGCCACAGCTCCCCCGGCAACCAGCAGAAGCACAGCGGCGACAGCAGCTGCTTTAACCTTCAAACCGGGTTTTGCTGCGGTATTTATTTGAGAGGTTTTGTTTTCCGCAATCATAGTTCAAACCTCCTGTCCAGTTGCACTATGTTTGTTATTTCATTATAACTCTTATGAGCATGGAATTAAGTTACAGTATTTTTACCATTTTGCTTTAATTGTCGAAGTTTGGGGAGAGGGCCGTAGTGGTATCTTTTTTCAATATATGATATAATAAAAAACCAATATAACCCGGAGAAAATTTCGTTTAAAGATGATTTTAGGGGTGTTTCCGTGAAAATATTAATTTTAACAGCGGCGACCGGCGGGGGACATTTGCGTGCCTCCCGTGCCATACAGACTTATATTGCAGAACATTCAGCAGACAGCGAGGTTGTTGTGGCAGATGCTCTGAAAAGCATCAGCAGCGTACTGGACAAAACGGTCTGTGACGGATACCGTTTTCTTGCGACAAAAGCCCCGAATGTATTCGGGCGGCTCTACCGCAAAACCAACAAAAACAGCCTGCTTTCCAACCTGATGTTCCGATTCAGCGGTGTGTTCAGCATGAAGCTGGTTCCTCTGCTGGAAAAGGAAAATCCGGATGTGATTATTTCCACGCATCCGTTTGCCACAGAGATGATTTCGCACTTGAAAAAGGCAGGGGTTGTTACGGCGCCGCTGATTTGTTTGATGACCGACTACGGACCGCACCGCGCGTGGATTGCCGACCGGGTGGACGCTTATGTGGTTTCAAACGGCGATATGATTTCGGAAATGGAAGCAATGGGAGCTCCAAAAGAGAAAATTTATCCATTCGGCATTCCGGTGGAAAATGTGTTTTTTACAGCGAGTGACAGGCCGGCATTTTTGAAAAAAATCGGAATGGACCCGGATTTGCCCACCATCCTAATCATGGCGGGAAGCTTTGGTGTGACCAATATATTAAAAATATATCAGCAGATTGTCCGTTTAGAGCAGAAGTTTCAAATCATTGTCATTACGGGGCGCAATGAAAAGCTTTATGAGGCATTTTCCAAATTGGTTCCGGGCAGTCCAAAACCGACAAAACTGGTGTTTTTTACAAACGAAGTGGAAAATTACATGCACGCTGCGGATTTGCTGATTACAAAGCCCGGAGGATTGACCGTTTCGGAGGCGCTGGCCTGCGGTATTCCGCTTGCTGTTTTTGACGCAATTCCGGGGCAGGAGGAAGATAATGCAAACTTTCTGTTAAACCACCATATGGCGGTTAAGCTGCAAAACGGAGAGAACTGCGGAGAAACAATAAAAGAATTGCTGATAGACAGTAAAAAACTCAGCGAAATGCGCGCTTCCTGTAAAGGTTTTGATAAATCACATTCTGCCGAAAATATTCTTAGGCTGATTCAGGATCTATACGAAAAAACACATTAAGCCGGCGGCTTTGCCGTACCATTTGAACGAAAAGAAATCCCCCTCTTTCCACAAAGGTACTGCGGAAAGAGAGGGATTCTTGTTTTCACGATTTCATACTCCGAAACTGTCATAACATATCTAAGGAAATCTGCGCTAGGCTATTTCATCCGGTATTGGGCATGTCCAGATAGAAATTCGCATTCCCCAGAGAAAAAGAATTTTAATTTTATATCAATTTGTTTATATTATTACCCACCGGTGAGTCCGGGTCTAATTTGTCTGTTTCGGGAACATCCTGCAACGAAAGGTTGGCAGGCGGGAGCATGCGGTAAGAAGCTTTTAACGCGGCAACAGAGGGTATGGAGTTGTCGCGTCTTTTGGAAACACCGTCTTTTTTTTCTTGTCCTTTGCGTAATTCAACCGGTTTTGCCGATTCTTTTCTCTTAATCCGGCGGATTTCCTCTTCAATTTTTGCAATCAGCTTTTCATATTTTCTGATTTTTGCATTGATCTCAATCTGCGACATGCCTTTGTTTTTTGCCTTGTTTTTATACTCCGATTTCAGCTTTTGGACATCTTGTTCCAGCCGTACAAGTTCGGAAATACGTTCCTGCGCAGTATCTGAAGTGATATCCGATGAAACAACCGATGCAGATGCTGTGATTCCTTCTACTGCCATAATCAACCCTGCTTTACATTGTAATTTCTATAAGTCTCTCCATATAAAGCATATCGGTCGAAAAACTGGAATATTTAGGAATCAATAGAATTTTTTTATTCTGCAGTGCAAAAATACGGAACAGGATTGCCCGTCAGATGCGGTCAAACGCGCCCAGGAGGGGTTAGGCAAAGTTCCTCGGGACGGACAAATCCCAAACTCAGAGCCCGATCGCGCAGGCACAAATAAAGCTCCGTTTGAGAAGCGGCAAAATACGGGAGGACAAACAGTATTCCAACGCCGAAACACAGCGCGCCGAGCAAAAACCAACCAAGGAAAGACAGCCAGAACAAAAAGATTTTACCTTTCTGCCCATCGGTCATCTGTCGGCTGATTTGCCGCGCACGTTCCCCCGGAAGAGAGGGATTGTCGGAAAGCAGGAACGGAACCATACTGTACTGTACTAACTTGACAATGCCGGGAATGATGAACAGCAGGGACCACAAAATGATGAACAGTTGTGTTAAGAACATGACTGCCACGCCGTTTAAATAATCCCATTGAAAGCCGCTGAACATGGTTTCCACCGGAGTGAATTCATAATGATTGCGCACAAAGTAACGGGATACTCCAATGACAAGCGGATGAACTAGGAAAATGACATACAGAAAATCCAACCAACCGAAATGGATATGCCACGCGAAAAAGAAAGGTGTCACCGACCATACCTCTGACCACTTATGAAAAGGAAACTTTACAATAAAGTCCGGCAGAATCAGGTTAACTCCTCCCGACAGTATGACGAGAATAGAAGTCACAAGAAAAGATACCCAGTACCGTCCGCTGAGTGCGACTCTTGCATTTGATTTTAAAATCGATCCGTTCCACATGGATAATTCCTCCGTGAGATTTTCAAGCTTTGGTGACAATCGGTGTGCTGATTCAAAATATAACTATATAACTATGCCATATGTCTATGCTATGTCTATCATTTCAGAATTCAAAATTTACTTTATTCTACTATAAAGCAAGCGGGAATACAATTCGGGATTTGATATGTGCGATGTGCGGCGGTTTTCAGCGTTCGGTTTAAAAACGGACGCCGCCGAGTCATGTGTTCCATGTCCGCCGGCCGACCGCACAGCCGAAGGGCGGCAGGGAGAGAACCCCCTGAGAATCCGGAGCGTTTCCTAAAAGCATTTGTGCCGTACTCCATTCCTGCGGCACTACAATTTCCCTTTCTTCCTGCGAACGGTTAACGGCGCAAAGCAATGCGTCTGAATTGCCGGAACGCACATAGGCCAGCACATCGTCAAAAGCCGCCACAGGTATGAAGTTTCCGTCTTTGAGGCAGGCGCATTCTGCACGGAGCTTTCCAAGCATACGATACCATTCAAGCAATTCCTTATCTTCCCGACCCCACGGGTAGGTTGCACGGTTAAACGGGTCTGCATACCCCTCAACCCCTGCTTCATCCCCGTAATATAAGCACGGAACACCCGGAAGGGTGTATTGAAGAAGGGACGCGCATTTGAGCAGAGCCTGACCTCTGCTCCGCTGAGCGGGGGATAAGCGTGTTTCAGACTGCCAGCGGCGGCCTCGGTTTCGGCGAGGTTCTCCGGCTAGAACGGTTAATGCACGCTCGGTGTCGTGCGTGCCGATGTTGTTCATCAGAACCCGCACCACTTGGGGCGGATAGTTTTCCAGCACGGAAAGAATCATTTCCATGGAGTCTGCTGCGTCTCCGCCGGTTAGAAACCCGAGAATCGCGGTGCGGAACGGATAGTTCATCACGCTGTCGAGCTGACTGCCCAAAAGATAGCGCCTCCGCTTGCCGTAGGCGATTTTGTTGGAGGCATCTTCCCAAACTTCGCCAATGATTATGGCATCCGGCTTTTCTGCTTTGGCGGCGCATCGCAGGGCTTCCAGAAAGCCGTCCGGCAGTTCGTCAGCCACATCCAGCCGCCATCCCGCCGCACCGGCGCGGAGCCAGCGGCGGATGATTCCGTCTTCGCCGCAGATAAAATTCAGATAATCGGGATTTTCTTCGTTTACATCCGGCAGGGTATCAAAATTCCACCAGCAGTCATAGACGTTTGGCCAGTTTTGAAAACGGTACCACGGAAAATACCGCGATTCTTTCGACTGATATGCGCCTACTTGGGAATAGCGTCCCTGTCGGTTAAAATAGACGCTGTCGCTTCCCGTGTGATTAAATACGCCGTCGAGCAGGATGCGGATGCCCAGCTTTGAGGCCTCTTTGCAAAGGGAACGAAAATCCTCTTCATTTCCCAGCAGAGGGTCGATTTTTGTGTAGTCCGCCGTATTGTACCGGTGATTGGAATGTGCTTCAAAAATCGGGTTTAAATAAATGCATGTGACGCCGAGGGATTTTAAATACGGCAATTTTTCTTGGATACCGGCAAGATCACCGCCAAAATAGTCGGAATTTGTAATGCGTCCCTGCGCATCCGGCTCCCAATCCGGGGTTTCATCCCAGTTGCTATGTAGTTTGCGGTCACCGGGAACGTTCTTTTTGGCTTTGTCGGAAGCGTGGAATCGATCAGGGAAAATTTGGTATATCACGCCGCCGGCAAGCCAATCCGGCGTGGTAAAATTTTTATGGAATACCGTCAGTTGCCAGAGAGCGCCACTGTCGAATACGCCTTCTCCTCCCCTGCCGCGCATTAAACGGCGGAGCCCGCAGGGAGTTTCTAAAAGAAACTCATAAAAGTACACACCGGGTTCGGCAGCTTCCCAATGACATTCCCACCACTCCGCGCTGTCACCGTTCATGCCGCACCAAAAAAGACCTAGTTCTTCCTCGCGATTATCTATACCACTGCGGATTACGAGCCGCGCACTCGAACAGCCCAGACTGCGTGGCAAGGTGATTTTAAAGTGGACATGGGTCCCGGAGGGCACTGCTCCAACCGGGTTTCGGAACAATGGATTGCGGGAATTGAACATCATGTTTTCCTCCTGTGGAATTTAAATATTTAAATGTCGTGTTTTCTGCACTTGGCCGGCACCTGCTTTGCATGCCGGATGTTTTCCGTATATTCGTGGGCAGTGCAGTCGCCGGAAACGCTTGCCTGCGCTGTTGTGTTGATAAAGCCTATGCGTCTTGATTTTGATGTGTCGCGGTACAGCTGTTGGGAAACATGCCTTGCCTTGTCACAAACTGAAAAATCCGCCAGCATGTACAAGGTAGTGGTCATTAGCCTTTATTCGGCGCTTCCACACTAGCTTTTAGCTCCGGAATGTTTTCAAGGCATACATCGGGACGGTATTCGGCTGGTTTTAAAGTTTGCATTTCCATGAAGCACATCTTCTTGCTCATATAGGAAATCCGGTTTGAGGTCCGGCCAGGCAAGAGCTTGGCGGGAATTTTTCTCAATCTCTAAAAAAGGCAGTTTTCAGCGACTGTTCCAAAAGAAATTCCATGCACAGAGAATAAACCTGTTTGGTTTTTGTTTTTCTGCAAGCTGTATCAATACACTTCGGCCCATCTCCATTTGGTTTGGAACACAGAGCACTGCGGCTTTCTGTCTGTAAATCATGGAAACGGACGCTTGAAAACAATATTCGTATGTTGATATGGTTTTGTATATGGTACACCAAATTATGCCATTTTTCAAGAATGGAATATTTGTATTTTGTTCCTGTTTAGTCGCTGAATTTTCCCGTTTATCATGCGGATTTTCAGCAGATTATTTTCTTCCCTCAGAAAAATTTATTAAATGAAGAATCACTCTGTTTTTGCACAATTTGCAAAAAAATAAAAAGTCATCAAATGCCGGGAAAAATCGTTGAGTTGGCAATGCTGTGGCGAAAAATGGAGGAGAAAAGTAATGAAAATCTCTTTCATATTATGGGGAAATAGATTATAATAAGCATATAAAAAACGCGGCTTCACGAAAGGGAATGAATGGATTTTGAGCAAGAACAGGATTAAACTAAATATCTGCGGCTGTGAATGCGTCATCAGTTCTGAAGACAGCGAGGGTTATATGCGCTCCGTTGGGGACGAGGTTCAGAAAACCATCGAAGACATTATGGCCCGAAATGAGCGCATTTCCACCACGATGGCTGCAATCATCGCCGCGTTAAGCTTCTGTGATGAAGCCCATAAGGCTGCTGACACGGCGGAAAATCTGCGCGGGCAAATCCGCGATTATCTGGAGGATTCCTCCCATGCTCGTTTGGAGGCGGAGGAGTCCCGCAGAGAAATTGAGCGATTAAAAAGAGAAATTCAGACACTGCGCGCGCGTCTGTCCGCAGCGGGGGAAGAAATCCCGAAGGGGACGCCTGCTGAGAAAGCGCCGCCGATTGCACCGGGCGCGGATGTTCCGCACCCGCAGAAGGGAAACTTTTCCCGTGTAACACATCATGAAGATAACCCGGACCCTGAGGGCTTTATGAGTTTCTTTGAGAAGAAAAACGATGAACCGTAAGATAGAGATTCTTGCTCCTGCCGGCTCACAGGAAAGTCTGATAGCGGCTGTCCGCGCGGGAGCGGATGCTGTTTATCTGGGCGGAGTGCGCTTTTCCGCACGGGCGGGAGCTAAGAATTTTTCGGAAGAAGAACTGCGCTCTGCAGTTCAGTACTGCCACGCGCGGAATGTAAAAGTATATCTTGCAATCAACACTCTGATGTTGGATAACGAGATGCCTGCGGCACTTGATTTTGCGCGCTTTGCCTGCTCGCTGCCTGTGGATGCCATTTTGGTGCAGGATATGGGCTTTGCCTCTCTGCTGATGCGGCACGCGCCGGATTTGCTGCTGCACGCCTCCACGCAGACGGGCGTTCATACGCCATCCGGCGCGAAAGCACTGTATGAATTGGGTTTTTCGCGGGTTGTACTTGCACGGGAGCTTTCTCTTGAGGAAATATCGGAAATACACAGCGCCTGCCCGGTGGAATTGGAAACATTTGTGCACGGCGCTTTATGTATGTCCGTCAGCGGTCAATGTTATTTTAGCTCGGTTCTCGGTTCCCGCAGCGGCAACCGGGGCATGTGCGCGCAGCCTTGCCGATTGCCGTTTTCTGTACCCGGAGGAACGGGGCACGATTTGAGCCTCAAAGACCTTTCCATGATTCGCAGGTTGTCGGAGCTGTCCAAAGCGGGGGCAGTCTGCGCGAAAATTGAGGGTAGGCTCAAGCGTCCGGAATATGTTGCAGCCGCCTCGGCGGCCTGCCGGTTAGCGGCGGACGGGGAAAAAATTCCGGAAAAGCTCCTGCAAAATCTGGGCGCAGTGTTTTCCCGCTCCGGTTTTACCACCGGCTATCCGGACGGCAAGCGGGGGCGGGAAATGTTCGGTGTTCGCTCCAAGGAGGACGCCGCTGCGGCAACCGGGGAGGTTCTCTCCGATCTGCGGAAAATTTATTCCAAAGAAAGACCGAAAATTCCCGTTGATTTTACACTCAAAATCACATATAATAAGCCGATGCAGTTGACAGCCGCGGTGCAAAGCGGTATTGCGGTAACTGTTTCCGGCGCTGCTCCACAGCGTGCGGAGCACCGTGCGCTGGATGCAGAACGCTGCTCTGCACAGCTTGCAAAAACCGGAGGGACTCCATTTTATGTTAACTCCACGAAAGTGGAATTGGACGCGGGCCTTGCCGCTCCGGCTGCGGAATTAAACCGTATGCGGCGCAGCGCACTCGACGCGCTGCTGGAACGTCTTGCAGAGCGCCCGGAAATCCCATGGGTGGATTGCGCGGATGAAAAACCGTGCAAACATCGGGGACAATCCATGCACTTTCGGGCGCGCTTTCCTTATGCCGATTTGCCTTCAAACGCCAAAAAGCTGGAACTTTGCTATGTTCCCTATACAACGGAGCCGCACCGCCTTGCCCGCCTCCTTGCGGATGGTTTCCCCGCCGCGGTTGAATTGCCGCGCGGAATGTTCGGCATCGAAAATGCGGTGCGCCGGCGCCTTGAAAATGCAAAGGCTGCCGGTATTACGGATGTTTGGGCAGGTACGCTCGATGGGGTGCGGCTAGCGCAGGAATGTGGGTTGACCGTTCACGGCGGGTTTTCACTCAATATTACGAATACCCCGGCGTTGGAGTTTTACCGTTCGATTGGTTTGCAGGATGCAGAGCTTTCTTTCGAACTGACACTGCGTCAGGCGGCACATATCGGCGGGAGTTTTCCGCGCGGGCTGATGATATACGGACGCCTGCCGCTGATGCTCTGCCGCAACTGCCCGGCCGCAAATTCACCGGGGGGCTGTCGTTCCTGCCGGCACAAATCTGCCCTGACTGACCGCCGGGGCATAAAATTCCCCGTGAGGTGCTATGGCGCCTGCACCGAGGTGCTCAATTCCGTCCCGCTGTCCATGGCGGACCGATTGAACGAAATGGAAAACATAGATTTTGGTTTGCTCCGTTTTTCAACGGAATCCCCGCGTGAAGCGGAACAAATCATTGATGATATTTTAAACGGAACGGGAACAAAAGCGCCGCCGAACTCCTTTACACGGGGGCTTTACTACCGCGGCTTTGCTTCCCGGCGGGAGGACGCATGAAAATTCGAATTAAAAAAGTTAAGCCAAACGCAGTACTGCCCACGCGCGGAAGCGAAGGGGCGGCCGGGCTGGATTTGTACGCGTGTATCGATGAGCCAATTTTGATTGAGCCGCGCGGGCTTTACCGAATCCCGACGGGTGTAGCCATTGCGCTGCCGGGGCCGGAAACGGTCGGTTTGATTTTCCCTCGGAGCGGACTCGGGGTAAAACACGGTGTGTCGCTTTCCAATGCCGTCGGTGTTATTGACAGTGATTACCGCGGAGAATTAATTGTTGGTCTTTGCAATACGGGAGATACCCCATATCTTTTGTCTCCGGGAGAGCGGTTCGCTCAGCTGGTGGTTATGCCCGTATACCAAGCGGAGCTGGAGGAAACGGACGACCTCGGCGAAACCCAGCGCGGAACAGGCGGATTTGGCTCCACCGGAAAATAGAAATCAATGTTCGGAGATTTTTCATATGAAAAAGGGAATCCTAAAGACGCTTCTGCTTATTGTCCTGCTGGTTCTGGCGGTTGTTCTGGGAAAAGCGATTTCGGATGCGGCGGCGGGCATGCAATTTCTGTCCTTTCTGAGTGCCGGCGCCAGCTTTGGAATTTCCACCGTAACGGTTGACCTTGCTGTTCTTCGCTTTACCTTCGGAATGACCGTAGATTTGCACGTTGCGCAGGCGTTGCTCTTGCTTCTTGCAATTTTGGTATATTACAGAGTAAACTAAAAAACAATTTTATGAGATAGGAGTCGTCTTTACCATGTTGCTGTTAGCTTCTTCATCACCGCGCCGCAGAGAACTGCTGAAAATGGCCGGTTATGAATTTAGCGTAGTGCCGGCGAACGTCAATGAAAATGTTTTGCACGGTACCCCGCCGATGCAGATTGTAGAACAGCTTTCCACGCGCAAAGCTCAGGCTGTAGCGAGGCAACATCCGGACGATGTCGTTTTGGCGGCCGATACGATTGTAGTATTTAAAGGCAGAGTCCTCGGCAAGCCGAAGGATGCTCAAGCGGCAAAGGCCATGCTGAAACTTTTGTCCGGCAATGTCCATCAAGTTTACACCGGCTATACCGTCATCAGCGGCAAACAGTTAATCTGCGGACACGAATGTACATCGGTTGAATTTTATGCACTGTCGCAGGCGGAAATCGATGCCTATGTGGAAACAGGAGAACCGCTTGACAAGGCCGGTGCTTATGGAATTCAAGGGCGGGGTGCATTGTTCGTCAAAAGAATCAACGGCGATTATTACAATGTTGTCGGTTTGCCAATTGCGAAAATAAACAGAATTTTGGCCGGCTTGCAGAAAAAGGCAAAGTAACGATGAACAGCGGAGGGAAATCCCTAAATTTTTATTGAGAATCTCCGTCATTCGGGTTATAATAAAAAAAGATTGGAAATCCGGAACCAGTCCCGGCCCGGATGCCTTGAAAGGGGAAAAACAGATGTTTTCAAAAGATATAGGAATAGACTTGGGCACCGCCAATACCCTAGTGTTTATGAAGGGAAAGGGAATTGTTATGCGTGAGCCGTCCGTCGTTGCAGTGGATGTCCGGTCGGACACGGTTCTGGCGGTGGGAACGCAGGCAAAGGAAATGATTGGCCGTACACCGGGGTCTATTGTGGCTGTTCGCCCGATGAAGGACGGCGTAATTGCCGACTTCGATATTACGGCCACCATGCTCAAGCATTTTATCCGTAAAGCGGTCAAGACAAGCGCTTTTTCCAAACCGCGCATCGTTATTTGTATTCCTTCCGGAGTGACGGAGGTGGAACGCCGCGCTGTGGAAGATGCTGCCCGTCAGGCGGGTGCAAACAATGTGGAATTAATTGAAGAGCCGATGGCCGCCGCAATCGGCGCAGGATTGCCGGTTTCCGAGCCGACCGGAAGCATGGTTGTGGATATCGGCGGCGGAACTTCCGAGGTTGCTGTTATTTCACTCGGGGATATTGTTACCTCTGTTTCGGTTCGCTGTGCGGGGGACAAGTTTGATGAAGCGATTATCTCTTATGTGAAGAAAAAATATAACTTGCTTATCGGCGAACGTACCGCCGAGGACATTAAAATCAAAATCGGTTCGGCCTTCCCAACGGAGGACAATGAGGGCGCATCTGTTGAAATCAAGGGACGCAATTTAGTTGACGGTCTTCCGAAAAACGTGACCATCACCGCGGAAGAAGTCCGCGAGGCCTTGAGTGATCCTCTTGCCTTGATTGTAGATGCTGTGAAAAGTACGCTGGAAAAAACGCCGCCGGAACTTTCGGCGGATATCATCGACCACGGCATCATGCTTACCGGCGGCGGTGCTCTGCTGCGCGGGTTGGACAAACTGGTGGAACAGGAAACCGGAATGCCGGTACATGTGGCGGACGAGCCACTTGACTGTGTGGTCAACGGTACCGGAAAGCGGCTGGAGGTTGATATGCCGTCTTCTTATTACAAAAACCAAAGGCGTTAATTTTACACATAAAAATAGTAACCCCCCGGCTAAGCCGGGGGTTCTTCATATGCGGGCAAAGCCCTGTTTTACTGGCCGCGCCTCAAGGCGCTGATACGATCTGCCACTTGCGAAAAGTTTGTTACTTGCTACCCGTAAACGGGTCTATATACTCCTTAAGTGTCATTTGATCCTCAATTTGATCTTCCTCTAACTGATTTTTAATGTACTTGGCTATTGCTTTATCATTTTTCCCTGCTGTATCTACAAAATAGCCCCTGCACCAAAATGTTCGATTTCCATACTTGTACTTTAGATTTGCATGTCGCTCAAAAATCAGTAGTGTGCTTTTTCCTTTAAGAAATCCCACAAACCCCGAGACACTCATTTTCGGTGGTATCTTAACCAACATATGAATATGGTCGGGGCATACCTCTCCTTCTATTATTTCTACTTGCTTCCAATTGCATAGTTCTCTCAATATTTTTCCTATTTCTATTCGTAGTTTTCCATATGCTACTTTCCTACGATACTTAGGTGCAAAAACTATATGATATTTGCAATTCCAACTCGTATGATTTAAACTATTTATATCATTCGTTTTCATTTCGAATGTCTCCTTTTGATATATTCTGTTGCAGTTGGCAGACCGCAACTTCATTATATCAAAAGGATCTTTTATTTTTCTCATCGCTTAAGCTTTTCTGAACATCCCGGCATAGCCGGGAGTTTTCATATGATAAAAAGAAGGTGCTGCAAATGCAAAAGTTTGCAGCACCTTTTTGCATAAATTTTACCGTTTGTGCGTGATATTTTATTTTTTACTCCATTTCCAACGCATATATTGACAAACGACCGTTCCGACCGGAACTTGCTTTTTTGCCGCATAATCTTTCATTAATTTTCGTACAGTGGGCATGCCGCTCCCGAGCGGATCCTTGATTTCCAATACTTTTTTGTCCAATTTTTTTAATTCTTCAATCGTCAAACTGGAACCTCCTTTACTTTGTATCCGTCTTTGCTTATGATGCTGTAAAATAATTCTTTTATTATAATATCATAAAATGCTTTCAGTGAATATAAACATGCACATAAAAAAGTGTTTTGAAAAGTCGGGGCTTCTGTAGGTTTGTCAAACATATTGGACAGTATGGGAATGTAAAAATTCAGAAGGAGACAACCAATGAAGAGGACGCATCGGCATATTATTAGAGCGTCTTAAGTAGATGGAAAGTTGGTTTTCAAAGTCCGCTAAAGAGTAAAAATGGTGTTTGTCATAAAAGCGTTTTTGGTCTTCGCGATGACTGCGTTCCACTTTCCCGTTGTGCCTAGGGGTATAAGGACGAATTAACTTGTGCCGGATATGAAGTTTAGCGGCAGTGGCTTCGAACAACGTCAGCAGATGTTTCTTGGAAGGTGAGAAACGGTTGGTGAATTCAAAACCGTTGTCAGTTTGAACGCATTCTACACGAACGCCGCGCCGGGCAAACCATTCGACAGCTCGTTTTAGAAAGTCAGCAGAAGAGTAAGTACTCTGTTCAGGGTACGCTGCCAGAAAACGCAGCCTAGAAAATTCATCAATAGCTGTGTACTGGAAAAGCCGAAGCTCAGGGTTGGCAATACAGCGCTTTGGAACTACTTTTACATCGATCTGAATGCGCTCTCCGGGATGCGTCATTTGCTCGTATGGCTTTGGCTGATATTTCTTCTTTGGTTTTGATTCTGGGAACATTCCCATTCGGCGCATTACACGGAACAGACTTTCCGGACATCGTGTGTATCCCCGCTTTTTCAACCGAGACCATAGTTCAATCATACCGAGGTCGGGATTTCTGCGCCGCATGTCGCGAATCAGCTTTAACTCGGCAGGTGTATGCTGGTTTGGATGACTGTGAGGCCTCCTAGACCGGCAAGCCAACGATTCTAATGTACCGTCATACCGGGCCATCCAAAAATAGATAAAGGAACGGCTTTTGTTGTATTTTCGGCTTGCACGGCTAACACCGTACTTTTGAGCATAGATCATTAGGGATTGCCTAAACTTCATGTCTTGTGTTACACTATTCATGCAGAAATGGGCACTTCCTTTCGGTATGATTTGGTTTGTGTAGCTTTATTTTAACCGATGTGTCCATTTCTGTATTTTATTTTTTCTCAACTGTCCAATATGTATTGTAGTCCTACAAAAGTGTTTTGAAAAGTCGGGGCTTCGGTAGTGATATTAACTTGGCTTTGTGATATAATGAAAATTCAGATATGTTTTAATATTAATTCTGTGGGAGATTTTCTATGAAGTATTATTCACCGTATGGTTCTTTTTGGCCCTATGGAGATCCGCATTATTATCTAGCTGTGCAGGAAGAAAAAAGACAGATACGCAAAGAAGCTAACCGCCTTGGGTGGACTGCGTTTTTGGGACTTTTTCTCATGATTACAATGCAATTTGAATTGATACGCTATTTTCGGATGATGCAGCCGATTCATCCCGGCTGGGAAGATTTTGCGGGAATCAATCCGGTTCTGTATTACCTAATTTCTTCGCTGAGCTATGTGTTGGCACTTGCTGTTCCGGTTTTGCTGTATTTTGCACTGCGCAGGGTGCCGCTTTCGGTGGGACTTCCGTTTGGAAAAGTTAGCTTGGTGAAAACTCTTGCATTGGTATTTGTAGGTATCGCCGGCTGTATGCTGGCAAATATTCCGGCAAATATCGTCGTTAATTTGGAACGGTTTTTCGGTTTTAGCGGAGAGATCCCGGACACACCGCTCAACGATGATCCGGTTGTTCAGGCATTATATGTGCTTAGCATTGTTGTAATTCCGCCAATTGTGGAAGAAATGATGTTCCGCGGCATGATTTTGCAGGGACTGCGCCGTTTTGGGGACGGATTTGCGGTTGTGGCTTCGGCGGCGCTGTTTGGTTTGTTCCACGGGAATTTTGCGCAAACAGTGTTTGCTTTTTTGTGCGGACTGGTGCTTGGATTTGTTGTCATACGGACAAATTCCCTTCTTCCGTCCATTTTGATCCATGCACTGAACAACGGAACGTCTGTGCTGATCGAGCTTGTCGAACGGTACTGTGGAAGTGATACAGCGGTTGCTGTAAGCAACATAGAAACAAATGCTCTGCTTGTGTTAGGGCTGATTTCCCTTGTGTATCTTTGGATTAAAGACAGAAAGTTATTTCGTACGGGTGCTTCTGCTTCACCGCTCCGTTTTTCGCAGAAGCTAGGTGCGCTGTTTTCCAATTTTGGAGTTATTGTGATTGTCATATATTCCGCTGTCTTTTCCCTGTACTATCTGACGCAGTATTGACCGATGCGCAGCGATGAAGATTTTATGCGCGAAGCGCTCCTGTTAGCGCAGGAGGCGGCCGCGCAGGGAGAAGTACCGGTGGGAGCGGTGGTTGTACGGAACGGGGAAATTGTGGCACGCGGAAGAAACCGCAGGGAAAACGGAAAAAATGCCCTGTATCACGCAGAGTTGGAAGCGATTGACGGAGCCTGCCGTGCATTGGGAGGCTGGCGGCTGTGGCAGTGTGAACTGTTCGTTACGCTGGAACCGTGCCCCATGTGCGCCGGGGCAATTATCAATGCCCGCCTGCGCCGTGTGGTATTTGGAGCCCGCGACCCCAAAGCTGGTTCCTGCGGCTCAGTTGTGAACTTATTTGAACTGCCGTATAATCATAAGCCTCAGCTGCAGGGAGGCGTTTTAGCGGAAGAGTGTTCTGCTCTTCTCAAGGACTTTTTCCGGCGGTTGAGAAAATAAAACTTTTCAAAATGCAAGTGAAAGGACCCTGTCCCATGCCTGAATTGCTTGATTTGTTTCTGACATTTTCCAAAATCGGCGTATTGACCTTCGGCGGAGGATACGCCATGCTTCCCATATTACAAAGGGAAATTGTGGAAGACAAAAAATGGGCCGAGGAAAAGGAACTGGCGGATTATTTTGCAATCGGGCAGTGTACGCCCGGTATCATTGCGGTGAACACTGCAACCTTCATAGGTTGTAAGCGCAGAGGAATTGTCGGAGGAATAGCCGCAACCCTTGGGCTGGTTTTTCCGGCACTTTTTATCATTACGGCGATTGCAGCTTTTCTGAGGAATTTTGCCGAGCTGCAGGTGGTGAAAGATGCTTTTGCCGCCGTACGGGTCTGTGTTTGTGTTCTGATTCTCAACGCGGTTATTAAGCTGGGCAAAAGCTCCGTCAGCGATAGAATTACACTTATTATCTTTTTATGTGTCTTTCTCCTTTCGTTTTTCACCGGCCTTTCCCCGATTCTTTGGGTCTTGCTGGCCGCTGCGGCCGGAATTCTGACGAAAGGCGGGAAGCGTGCATGATTTACCTGAAACTGTTCTATGAGTTTGCCAAAATCGGCCTCTTTTCCGTCGGCGGAGGTATGGCTACCCTGCCGTTTTTAACAGACCTTGGCAACAGTACGGGATGGTTTACGCCGGAGGACCTTGCCAATATGCTGGCCATTTCGGAATCGACGCCGGGAGCAATCGGCGTGAATATGGCAACCTACGTCGGATTCCATATTGCATCCTTTCCGGGGGCGGTGCTGGCTACGTTGGGGCTGGTGACACCCTCCATTGTGGTGATTGTGATTGTGGCGCATATGCTTAGGCGGTTTCAACAGAATCGAACAGTGCAGAATGCCTTTTACGGATTGCGCCCTGCATCCACAGGTTTGATTGCGGCGGCGGGACTCGGTGTTGCCAATATCTCTATTTTTACGCTGGATCAATTTAACGCCACAGGAAATCCTCTTTTGCTGGTGGACTGGAAGGCTCTTTTGCTTGCCGCCGCGCTGTTTTTTGCTATGAGAAAAGTAAAATGGCATCCGGCGTGTTTTATCGCCATTTCTGCTGCGGCAGGTGTTTTGTTTCATTTTGGCAGTTAATTTAAAATTGCAGAAAAAGCCGCACCGGTGAGCAACCGGTGCGGCTTTCAGATTGTCGAATAACCCATCCAACGCATCAAGCGAAGGATGGGTTATTTTTGCAGGAATGAAAAAAGATGGAGTACAATAAAGTTCGCAATTTCATAAAGGCATAGAAAAGTCATTGGGACTCCGATAAAATGAATGGTGAGAAAACATTCAAAGAAGGAGAGATACCCAATGACTCAAAAAAAGAATACCACAGATTTGACAGAATTGCTACTAAAATGTATGGCGCAACCAGATCCAATGCTGTCGATGCTGGAATGGCTTTGTACTCGTCTGATGGAAGCAGAGGTCTCCGGTATCGTTGGCGCAGAAAAGAATGCACACAATCCATCCCGCCGAGATTACCGCTGCGGCTATCGGCCGCGTCGATTGGATACTCGTATGGGGACGATGTATCTGATGGTACCAAAACTCCGAAATCAGGGCTATATCCCGTTTTTCGTAACAGAACGCAAGCGCAGTGAAGCAGCGCTGATTCAAGTGGTTCAAGAAGCGTTTGTGCAGGGTGTATCTACGCGAAAGATGGAGAAACTAGCTCGCAGTCTTGGAATTGAAAATCTTTCTCGCAGTCAAGTCAGTGAAATGACGAAAGGTCTTAACGAGCAGGTACAGTACTTCCGCAGCCGGCCTCTGACGGGTCGCTATCCTGTCATTTGGACAGATGCACTGTATGAAAAAATTCGTATGGATGGCCGGGTCGTCAGCATGGCTGTGATGGTAGTTTGCGGCGTCAATGAACAGGGACATAGGGATATCATTGCTGTAGAGCCAATGCTGGATGAATCCAAAGAAAGTTATTCTCAATTGTTTCAAAGTCTTCTAGATCGTGGTCTGAAAACACCGCTCCTGGTGGTTTCAGACGCGAACAAAGGGCTGATTGCAGCCATCCGTGAGAGTTTTCCGGGAGCTTCCTGGCAACGGTGCAAAGTCCATTTTATGCGAAATATTTTGGCTCATGTATCCCAGAAGGAAAAAGAATCCTTTGCGGCTCAGTTAAAAGAAATTTGGCTGGCACCTTCCGCTAAAATAGCTAGACAACGCGCAGAGCAAATATCAGAACAGTATGGAAAACGCTTTCCAAAAGCAATTGAGCTTCTGCAAGATGGGCTGGAAGATTCTCTAGCCTTCTATGCTTTTCCGGAACTCGATGCTCGCAAAATCTCCTCAACCAATATGCTAGAACGGCTAAACAAGGAAATTCGCCGCAGAACCAGCGTAGTCGGAATATTTCCTAATCCGGATTCCTATCTACGGCTGGTAACAACACATCTGATGGAGTATGCGGAAGACTGGTCTGTTTCCAGAGCATATTTAAACCCAAAATCTATTCTTTCATTGTTAAGCGCAGCCTAATTCATTTTTCGGAGTCCCTAAAAATTGCGAACTTCCCTTGACACTAGCTGAAAAAAGCGATATAATATCCAGACAAAAGAGGAAGGATGACCATCCCTCCACTTCCACATTGCCAGCTTTTTGAGATTCATGGCAGCAAACTTAAGCTTAACCCAATTTGTCACTTGAGTTAAGCCCCGGTAGAGCGTGTATCGCATTCCATACTTTTCTTTTGCATCAGCAAATACACGTTCAATGGTTTCTTTTCGCTTTTGATAAAGCTTTTTGTATTTTGGAGTATGCCGAATGTCCTCCGCTAGTTCTACATAATTTTGCCACACATGCCTTGTCACAGTTTTCGTATAGCTTTTGCTGTTTGTGCAGCGGGAACGGGACGGACATTTTTTGCAAATATAACTTCTACTTTTGTATTCTCGGTATCCTTCACGATTGGTTGTTGCATAGTGCAAAATTTGATATTCAGGGCATAGCACACAGTCATAATATTCGTCATATACATATTTCCACCATTGAAGATGGCCGGCTTTGGTCATCGGTCTTTTGTATGCTGTAGATAGTACTCGCTTGTCATCAAAGACCCGTTTGCAGATATGCGGTGTTTTGTAGGCAGCGTCCGCCACCACTGTCTCAATTTTAGGAAACTGTTTTGTCACTTTGTCATAGACTGCATCGAATGCCACACTGTCGTGCACATTTCCGGGAGTTACCTCAACTCCTAGTACAAAATTGTGTTTGTCGCAGGCCGTATGCGCTTCGTAAGCAAAACATTTCTTGTGTTCTCCCTTTTGGAACAATCCGCTCTCCGGGTCCGTTTTGGAGACAGTTATTTCCTTTTCCTTCGGCGGTTTTTGGGTACTGTCAAACGGCTTCTTTCCATGCTCTTTCCGATCTGCATTGACTTCTTCCATCAACTCTGAAGCGTATCGCTTTGCCGCCTGAGGAACCGCCTTTTTGATTTTCTTATTGATGTTGGCGTTTGCTTTGATATGTGTCCCATCCACAAATACTGCTTCCGGTGCCAAATACCCTGCGCGGTTTGCTTCCTGCAATATCCATGAAAACACCTTCTCTACAGTTTCCTCTGTAAACCGGTGTTTAAAATTATAACTTACAGTAGAAAAATGCGGCAATTCTTCGTTTAGCGTATATCCCAAAAACCATCGATAAGCAATATTCATATCGATTTCCTGCATGGTTCGACGCAGCGAAGGAATTCCATATAGATGCTGGATTAGCACTATCTTAAATAGGACTACTGGGTCCACACTGGGACGACCATTATCTTCACAATATAATTCTTCTACAAACTCATAAATATGGCTCAAATTTACCGCTTTATCAATCTTACGCAACAAATGCTCCTGCGGCACCAATAGGTCTATATTGACAAATTCTACTGCATTCCTGTGCATTTTTCCTCGTTCCAGCATTTTGCATCACCCATTGCTATTTTACCATCTTACAATCAAAAAGCCCAGCTTTCGCTGGACTTTTTCGACAGGCTGAAAGCCGCACCGGTGAGCAACCGGTGCGGCTTTTTGCTGTCCGCTGACCGCGGCCGACAGCATCTCTGCTGCAGACTTTTGGATTATTCTTTTCGTTGGAATTTATGCTCATCGAGATAAAGTGTATTTCCGTCCACTTTAAAGGTAAACGTATCTTGAACAGTCTTTACCACGATTTTATATTGCATGGTAATCTTGGAACCTTCAATGCTGTAAGTTCCTTTAAACGAGCCTAGGTTCAGAGCTTCGATTTTCATGGTTCCGTCGGAATTAAATCGATATTCTGTCAGCCCATAGGTATCTTTCCAAACGCCCACGATGCTGCCCGGCTCAGAGGGAGGGGCGGTGTTACATCCCGCGCATAAAAGGAAAATCGCTGCGAGAAAAACCAAAACCCATTTTTTCATGGAAATCCTCCTCCCCGCCGTTAACTAAATGGTATCTTTTTCTTTCTGAATTATCATGGCGCATCGGGTCGAGCGTTAATGATGTTCAAAACGAAGGCCAACCACACGCTGCGGCAGACCGGTCAGTGTTGCAATCTGCTCCTGTGTCAGGGGATTATAGGTAATGCTCCATTCGTGAAGATTTGGGTCTATCAGCAGGCATGCGGCGAACAGATCCGCCTCCCTTTCATACCGGGGAGCGTACAAATGGGTCAGGTCCGCAATCACCTGCGCGTTTAGATTCGGGTGGAGCAGCAGATGCCCCAACTCATGCGCACAGCAGTATTTGCTTTCCGTTGGGGAAAGAGTCTCTTTTAATACAATGATCGGTTTGCCGGCTTCTGTGCGAAAACAGAAACCGCACACCATCTCCGGCAGATCCAAACGATGCACCTGAACCCCCATGCAATCGCACAGTTCAAATGGTGAATTGCTGCCAAAACGCGAGGTAATGCTGTGCGCCAGATTTTCAATTCCGTTCATTGTAACCTCCAACAGTCTTATTCCTTCGGAGAAGACAGGGCGGCCGCGATGCGGATGGCATTTGCAATTTTTTCCCGATCGCTGCGGCTCATCGGCGCACCGTTAAACATCAGCCCTTGCTGGCGTTCCAGCGTGCGCGCAAAACTGTCTATCACGTCGCCGATGTCGTTGGAGCTCTGCGCCCCAAGCAGTTCGTCTGTGCTGCATTTGAGAACACGGGCAAGGCGCGTTAGAACCGTGCTGTCCGGATCGCGTCTGCCCTGCTCATACATGCCAATGGCAGACGCAGAAACACCAACTTTGCGAGCCAGTTCTTTTTGCGTCATCCCGTTTTCTACACGCAGCTGGCGGATTTTTTCACCTATCACATGGATCACCTTCCATTGGGAGTGTATTATACCACACATATTGTGTTGTTTCAAGAGTTTTTTCTGAATCCCGAAGCAAAGTCCCAAGTTTGTCCACTTGGGTGGGATGATAAGAACAATTGTTCTAAAATATATTGAAATAATTCTTGTGCGATGATATGATGAAGTAACAATGCCGGAAATAAAATTGATCCGGCCACTTATTATACTTTGTAGCTACACGTAACGTGTAGAGAAAGGAGACATATGAATTACTGCGAATGGGGCATGGAGTATCTGCGGCAGGCACAAAAACTGAAAGAATACTTAAAACCGCTTCGGGAGCAGCTAAAAAAAGTCTCCGGGCAGGAATATATTTTGCTGTACCGTCGGGTTTCCATGCTGAGTGAAATGCGGCTTGAACTGTACCATACGGGGAACGACTTATTGAAAAAGGGGGACAGAGAATGAATCGCAATTCCAATTTAAGCCTTGATTTATTCGGGGACAGGTTTGATTTTACCCAGAAAGGCCGGGATGACGGCGGGGAGCATAAAAGAATGCTGCGCACTATGATGCTGGCAGCGCGCGGAGAACTGACGGCGCGTCAAATGCAGTGTGTCCGCCTGTATTACGCGGAGCAGAAAAAAGTAATTGAAATTGCTCAGGAATTGGGAATCTCCCCTTCCACGGTGTCCAGGCATCTAAAAAAGGCGCGGCTGCGGCTAAAAAGAATTCTGCAGTACTGCTATCCTTCCCTCCGGCGAGAAATGCGAGAAAAAGATGAACATGAACTTGCGAAGGAACACTGACAAATTGGGATGAATGCTATTGACTTGCACGAAGGGAAGCTGAGCGTTCCAGCACTAACAGGCGGCGTTTTATGTCCAGTCCGGCTGCATAGCCAACCAAAGAACCGTCCGAACCGATGACGCGGTGGCAGGGAATCAGAATAGCAATGGGGTTTTTATTGTTTGCCATACCAACGGCGCGATACGCTTTCGGGCTGCCGATTTGTTCCGCAATTTGCCGGTAGCTGCGGGTTTCTCCATACGGAATATGCTGCAGGGCATCCCAGACGCGTTTTTGAAAATCGGTGCCTCGGGGAGAGACCGGCAGGTCAAACCGAACCCTTTTTCCGGATAAATATTCTTCAATTTCCGCTGCGGCGCGGTCGGTCAGCGGAGAACGGCGCAAGTCCTTTTTTTCTACTGCTCCGAAATGCACCATGGTGATTGCTTCTCCATTGGAAGCAATGGTGAGCTTGCCGATTGCCGTATTGTAAACAAAGCAAAAAACATCGGGTCTATTTTCAGTTGAGTTCTGATCCATTTTCATCACCGTTTTTTTGAGTTCTATGTTTTCAGTATAACAAAAACGATTTTATGTTTCGCATAAATTCTTGAAAAAGTTTGGAAATGTTCAACATTGAGCGGGAAAACCGCGTAGTATCGTGGAGTCCGGCAATACAAAAAGTATAAATGGTTGATTTGTGTCAGAATTTTCGTTTGCTCATTTTTCCAAAGCAGAGTTGTAACTTATGCCCAAAAAATTCATTTAATTATACAAATAAGCATTTATTTTTTAGTTCCATTTTTATAAAATTTTGAAACATTATAGAAAAATAAGGAATAACATGGAAAAATTATTTATTTTTTTGAATTTTAATCTTGATATTTTTCTTTTAAAGATGTAAAATCGATATGCAACTATTTACTTAATGCAATCACTTACTTACTAAATATGTGTTTATTACCCTCTAGAAATGGAAGGAAAGACGATGGACTTCCAAAAGAAAAAATATAAATTGGGAGATATTCTTGTCAAGCAGGGCGTGATTACGCAGAAACAGTTGGAATCTGCTTTATCGGCACAGAAAAAAAGCCACAAGCGCCTTGGTGATTATCTTGTTGAAAACGGTATCACCACCGATGAGCACATAGCCGATGCACTGCATATCCAGCTTGGCATTCCTAAAATTAACCTGCGCGGCATCAAAATTCCACAGGATATTATCAATCTTGTGCCGGGGTCCGTACTGAGAAAGCACAGCGTTTTGCCCGTGGGTTTTGATAAAACAAATTCCAATCTTCTGCTGCTTGCTATGGCGGATCCGCTTGACATGTCCGCACAAGATGATATTGCCATCATCACAAACTGCCTTGTGAAACCGGTTATTTCCACGCACAGCGAAATTCATTCGGTGCTGGACAAATACTTTGGCGCGGACGAGGCCATGTCTGCGGTGGAACAATATGCGAAAGAACGCGGGCAGCAGCAGGAAACAGACACACAGCAAGAAGATGCCGAACTCTCCTCTGCCCCCATTGTTCAGCTGGTTCGTTCCATCATTGAGCAAGCTGTTCGGCAGAGGGCGAGTGATATACATATTGACGCGCTGGAAAGGCAAGTGCGCATCCGCTACCGCATTGACGGCGTGCTGGTGGAAAAGATGATTTATGATATTTCACTTCTGCCCGCCATTGTCACGCGGATTAAAATCTTATCCGGCATGGATATTTCCGAAAAGCGCAAGCCGCAGGACGGCCGCATGACGATGACGGTCGACAGGGTCGAATACGATATTCGGGCATCGGTTCTTCCCACTTCATACGGAGAAAAAGTTGTCTTAAGGCTGGCGGCATCAAATGCCATGGCCTGTGAAAAATCAAAACTTGGACTTCGTGAATGGGAAATGAGAAAATTCGACAGAATTCTATCCCATCCTTACGGTATTATTTTAGTTACCGGGCCCACCGGTTCCGGAAAATCCACAACGCTTTACACCGCCCTTTCGGAACTGAATACCGAGGCGGTCAATATAATCACGGTAGAAGATCCGGTTGAGGTTAATATTCCCGGCGTCAATCAGGTGCAGGTAAACCCCAAAGCGGATTTGACCTTTGCAAATGCACTGCGCTCCATTCTGCGGCAGGACCCGGATATCATCATGATTGGTGAAATCCGCGACGCAGAGACAGCGTCCATCGCCGTACAAGCATCCATCACAGGGCATTTGGTTGTCAGTACATTACATACGAACAGTGCCGCCGCAACAATCACGCGGCTGATGAATATGGGAATAGAGTCCTATCTTTTGGCGGATTCGCTGATTGGAGTCATCGCTCAGCGCCTTGTGCGCCGTTTGTGTACTGCGTGCCGCAAACCACGCCCGGCCACCGAGGATGAAAAGCGGTTCCTTGGGATTGCACCTGACAAAGAGATTACCCTGTATGGGCTCTATGTCAATAGTTGGGGTAACCCAAAATGGAAACACGGGATGGAGCGGCACTAAGCTGCTCCATTTTTCGTTGAAACATGGAACATGTGAAGAATGCGATTACGAAAGCGGGTAAAATTATGATAACCGTAGGCATTGCGTTTGAGTACCTTAGCTAGTGTCAAGGGAAGTTCGCAATTTTTAGGGACTCCGAAAAATGAATTAGGCTGCGCTTAACAATGAAAGAATAGATTTTGGGTTTAAATATGCTCTGGAAACAGACCAGTCTTCCGCATACTCCATCAGATGTGTTGTTACCAGCCGTAGATAGGAATCCGGATTAGGAAATATTCCGACTACGCTGGTTCTGCGGCGAATTTCCTTGTTTAGCCGTTCTAGCATATTGGTTGAGGAGATTTTGCGAGCATCGAGTTCCGGAAAAGCATAGAAGGCTAGAGAATCTTCCAGCCCATCTTGCAGAAGCTCAATTGCTTTTGGAAAGCGTTTTCCATACTGTTCTGATATTTGCTCTGCGCGTTGTCTAGCTATTTTAGCGGAAGGTGCCAGCCAAATTTCTTTTAACTGAGCCGCAAAGGATTCTTTTTCCTTCTGGGATACATGAGCCAAAATATTTCGCATAAAATGGACTTTGCACCGTTGGCTAGTGTCAAGGGAAGTTCGCAATTTCGGGACTCCGAAAAATGAATTAGGCTACGTTTAACAGTGAAAGAATGGATTTCGGGTTTAAGTATGCTCTGGAAACAGACCAGTCTTCCGCATATTCCATCAGACATGTTGTTACCAGCCGTAGGTAGGAATCCGGATTAGGAAATATTCCGACTACACTGGTTCTGCGGCGGATTTCCTTGTTCAGTCGTTCCAACATATTGGTCGAGGAAATTTTGCGGGCGTCGAGTTCCGGAAAGGCGTAGAAAGCTAGAGAATCTTCCAGCCCATCTTGCAGATCTTGCAGAAGCTCAATTGCTTTTGGAAAGCGTTTTCCATACTGTTCTGATATTTGCTCTGCGCGTTGTCTAGCTATTTTAGCGGAAGGTGCTAACCAAATTTCTTTTAACTGAGCCGCAAAGGATTCTTTTTCCTTCTGGGGTACATGAGCCAAAATATTTCGCATAAAATGGACTTTGCACCGTTGCCAAGAGGCTCCCGGAAAACTCTCACGGATGGCTGCAATCAGCCCTTTATTTGCGTCTGAAATCACCAGGAGCGGTATTTTCAGACCACGATCGAGAAGACTTTGAAACAATTGAGAATAACTTTCTTTGGATTCATCGAGCATTGGCTCCACGGCGAGGATATCCCTATGCCCCTGTTCATTGACGCCGCAAACTACCATCACAGCCATGCTGACGACCCGGCCATCCATACGAATTTTTTCATACAGTGCATCTGTCCAAATGACAGGATAGCGACCCGTCAGAGGCCGGCTGCGGAAGTACTGCACCTGCTCGTTAAGGCCTTTCGTCATTTCACTGACTTGACTGCGGGAAAGATTCTCAATTCCAAGACTGCGAGCTAGTTTCTCCATCTTTCGCGTAGATACACCCTGCACAAACGCTTCTTGAACCACTTGAATCAGCGCTGCTTCACTGCGCTTGCGTTCTGTTACGAAAAACGGGATATAGCCCTGATTTCGGAGTTTTGGTACCATCAGATACATCGTCCCCATACGAGTATCCAATCGACGTGGCCGATAGCCGCAGCGGTAATCACGGCGGGACGGATTGTGTGCATTCTTTTCTGCGCCAACGATACCGGAGACCTCTGCTTCCATTAGACGGGTACACAGCCATTCCAGCATTGACAGCATTGGATCCGGCTGCGCCATACATTTTAGTAGCAATTCTGTCAAATCTGTGGTATTCTTTTTTTGAGTCATTGGGTATCTCTCCTTCTTTGAATGTCTTATCACCATTCATTTTATCAGAGTCCCAATGACTTTTCTATGCCTTTATGAAATTGCGAACTTTATTGTACTCTATCCTGTTTGTCAACACTATGATTGCCGCTTACCGCACAGCGGACGAAAAGCCTACGGTTAGTTTTACCAGCACAGCTTCCGGTGAGAAAACTGCGGAATACTTCTTTGTAACTTCCGATTATACAACGGACGAAACAACGAAAAGCTTAGTTGCTTCCGGAGATATGGTTAATTCCGACTCCAGAATATACTTTAAAATCTACGACCCAACGCTTCAGCAGAACAAGAAGCTTGCACTTACATTTTACTATACGCTGGTTGGAACCGACGGGAATGAAATCAAACGGGATGGAAAAATTTTGACCACGCAATTTACTCCCACTGTTTACAATGCTGATACAGGTGCGGCTGTTTCTTCATATTCCGGTGGGCTTGTATATGATTTCCGCGTTCCTTCGGCGGTGCTGTCGGCCCTTCAGGAGGCAGACATCGCGGCAGTCAATATTTACATCAGCGTCAGTGCTTCCATGGTTGCTCCCATTAACCCGGATACGGACTCAAAAATACAAATTCGGCCAATCGGATTGTTTGCGCTTAGCTGATGGCAGCAATCACTTCTGCTGTGCCCAAAATACAGTTATCTAAACGAAAGGCTATCACCTATTACAATGATAGCTTTAAATATGCTTTGCTTATTTACTTATTTTTATCAGTTTTATATCAGTGTAAAGTAATGCCATGACTTATTATTGGATCAGAAGGTCCACTACCTAGATTGTCCTCTTGTAATTTTCTAAGTGCATCTAAATCAGCTTGTGTTCCTTGATGGAGATAATCTTTATCATACGTTGAACCACTCGAAGATGTTCCTCCAGTATTACTGTTACTTTGTGTTTCACCACTACTATCCTGTGCTGGAGAACTTACTGTCTTATAGGATTTTACTGTCTTAACTTCAACTTTTGCATTTGGATAAAATGTTTTTATTGCCTCTTCAAATGTTTTTCCTTCTGCCACTAATTTACGTATTTTCTCCTGTGTATTTTCTGGTATCCCCACTTCATCCATTGCTTCTTCTTTTGCATCTGATAGTAAAGGCGCTTTCTCTGCTTCGCTGCTCGCTTCACTGTTTGTGCTGTTTGCCGCGGCACTCGCTGAACTTGCAGGGCTTTCCGAATTCGCTTCGCTCGTACTGCTTTCGGTTTGAACTTCTGTGGTATCTGTCGTATTCCTGCTTTCAGAGTCGCCCGCGGTACTCTCCGATTTGATATCGGTATGATTTGCTGCACAGCCCGCCGGTTGAAAAACCAATAAAATACAGGCTATGATTAGAAGTATCTTTCGCTTTATCCTCATAAACGTTTCTGCCACCTTTGTACCCCCTGATGATGGAATCAAATATTTTTCTGAAAAGAATATCTTACCAAAGTTTACACTATTTCTTGATAATTCGCAAGGATCAATAAAATGCCGCAGGCACATACGACTGATGGCAGCGACAAATGAAAGTTTCTTGCTCGGGGGGTAAATGCCGCAGGCACATACGACTGATGGCAGCGACAAATGAAAGTTTCTTGCTCGGGGGGTAGGATACAGTGTGCGTTTATGAGCTTTTTGATTTTAAATAAAGGTAGGATTTTGCTGGTTCTGTGAGTTTTTGAGAAATACAAGCTAAATTAAAAGGTTAATTTATGCATTTCAACACTTGACTTTAGAGGTTTAAAGTGATAAATTAAATAAGAACAAAAAAAAGAGGAGGTCTGTACATGCGCGGCAATATTTTCTGCGAACCGTTCCTGGAAAAAGACCACGTAAAGGCAGACCGATTTATGCTGTCTATCATTACTTTTTACAGTGATAAAAGTAAATAGACATGCCATGACAGAATATAAAGCCTCTTACATAACTTTTTATGAACAACAGCGGCTTGTTTAAAAGGGCAGGCCGCTGTTTCTGTCTAAAAAACATATTCATGCAATAAGGGGAGAAATTACATGAAAAAGAAAATTGCAGCACTTGTGCTGACCGCACTGATGGCGCTGCCATTGGGAGCATGCAGCGGGAATTCAACCGCATCCACCGAAGAGTCATCACAAACGTCTTCTGAAACATCAGCGGCAGCCGCGTCCGAGCCCGCGGACAAAACTTATACGGTTGGAATCTGCCAGTTGGTGCAGCACCCGGCTCTTGATGCCGCTACCGAAGGATTTAAGCAGGCTTTGACTGATAAGCTGGGAGACAAGGTATCTTTTGACGAACAGAACGCTTCTGGTGACACAGCCAGCTGTGCTACCATCTGCAACCAATTCGTGTCCTCTAATGTGGATTTGATTATGGCAAATGCCACACCGGCTCTTCAAGCTGCTCAGACGGCGACGGATGAAATTCCGATTCTCGGAACCTCTGTTACCGATTACGGAACTGCTCTGGATATTGACAATTGGTCCGGAACCACCGGCAGGAATATTTCCGGTACCTCTGACTTAGCTCCGCTGGACCAGCAGGCAAAAATGCTTCAGGAGCTTTTCCCTCAGGCGAAGAAAGTCGGGATTCTATACTGCTCCGCGGAACCAAACTCCAAGTATCAAGATGAAGTAATGACCAAAGAACTTACGGCATTGGGATATACCTGCACAAGCTATACATTCTCCGATTCGAATGATGTGCAGACCGTTGCTCAAACAGCGGCTTCCGAAAGTGACGTACTCTATCTGCCTACGGATAATACGGTCGCTTCCAACACTGGTATCATCAAAAACGTTTGTCTGCCCAAAAAAGTGCCGATTATCGCAGGCGAGGAAGGCATTTGCGCTGGCTGCGGAGTTGCGACGCTTTCCATCAGCTATTACGATTTAGGCTACACTACAGGCGAAATGGCTTATGATATTCTTGTAAACGGTGCTGATCCTGCCACAATGGAGATTCAATTCGCCCCGAAATTTACCAAGGAATACAACCCCGATATCTGTGAGGCTTTGGGCATCACAATACCGGACGGCTACGAGGCGATTGAGGAGACAACCTGAGCTTTTCCTCATCGTAACTAACTGCAGATTGCGGTGCCCCCGCCCGGGGTACCGCTTTGGTCTTTACATCCATCGGAAGGAAGAAAGGGAAGCACTATGGAACAAATGACATATCTTCTGGCCCTTAACCCCATGAATTTGATTTCGGCCATTCCGGGAAATGTCGCGCAGGGAATCATTTGGGGTATTATGGCGCTGGGTGTGTTCATTACATTTCGACTACTGAATTTTGCCGATTTGACGGTGGACGGAACTTTTGCAACGGGCGGTGCCGTTACGGTTGTCCTGATTCTCTCCGGCATACCGGTTCCGCTGGCTCTCGCTGCCGCGGTGGCTGCAGGGATTCTGGCCGGGTTGGTCACCGGTCTTTTGAACACTGTTTTTGGAATTCCGGATATTCTTGCGGGAATCTTGACGCAGATTTCACTCTGGTCGGTAAATCTGCTTGTTCTAAGCGGTGCGAACAAGGCGGTGAACGTCGATAAATATCCGCTGATTGTCACGCTCCGCAATGTTGAAAAATCCATTGTCATCACGCTGATTTTTGCGGCGGTTTTGGTTTGTATTCTGTACTGGTATTTCGGAACGGAACAGGGGAGCGCCATCCGTGCCACCGGAAGCAATCCACATATGGCGAAGGCGCAGGGAATCAATATCGACTTTATGAAGGTTCTCGCGGTTAGCTTGTCGAATGGATTAGTTGGGCTGTCCGGTGGACTTTTGTCCCAATATCAGGGCTTTGCGGATATTAAAATGGGACAGGGCTCCATCGTCATCGGGCTGGCTGCCGTCATCATCGGAGAAGTTCTGGGAGATGCGCTTCTCCGCAAGCACATGAATTTTGCATGGCGGCTGATTTTCGTGGTTTTCGGCGGTGTGGTTTATTATTTGGTTATCGGTCTAGTAATGTGGCTGAAAATGCCAACTGATTTGCTCAAACTCCTCACGGCCGTAATCGTGGCGATTTTCTTGGCAGTGCCTTATCTCAGGGCAAAATCGAAAAATTCTTTTGCACGCGCTGGCAAGAAGGGGGCACAAAAAAATGCTTGAACTGCGTCAAGTTTGCAAAACTTTTAATATCGGGACGGTCAATGAAAAAACCGCTCTCCGCGGAATCGATCTTCATCTTAATGAAGGGGATTTTGTCACTGTAATCGGAGGAAACGGTGCGGGAAAATCCACCCTGTTAAACGCCATCGCAGGCGTTTGGCCCGTTGATGAAGGAACAATTTCCATCGGTGGCGTGGATGTGACGGGTCTGCCGGAATACCGGCGTGCGCCCTACATCGGCCGGGTTTTTCAAGACCCGATGATGGGAACTGCACCCAATATGGAAATCGAGGAGAATCTGGCGCTGGCTTTTCGGCGCGGCCGCAAACGCACGATGCGCTGGGGGGTTACGAAATCGGAGCGTGAATTCTATCGAGATGCACTGAAAAAGCTTGGTCTTGGATTGGAAGATCGCATGACCACCAAAGTGGGTCTGCTGTCCGGCGGGCAGAGACAGGCTCTTACGCTGTTAATGGCCACGCTTCAGAAGCCGAAACTCCTGCTTCTTGATGAACATACCGCTGCCTTGGACCCTGCAACGGCTGCGAAGGTCTTGGAACTTTCCGACCGATTTGTCGCGGAAAACAATCTGACGGCAATGATGATTACCCACAATATGTCGGACGCTATCAAGCATGGAAACCGCCTATTAATGATGAATGCGGGCAAAATTATTCTGGATATTTCCGGAGAGGATAAAAAGAAACTGAAGAAGGCTGATTTGCTCCAAAAATTCGCGGAAATTGCCGGCGTGCAGGAGGAAACGGACGAAGTCCTACTGTCATAAGCCGTTTGAACGGTGGGCCTATCTGCGTATGACAGAGTCGAATTGACTTCCGACTTTTCCATTCTCTTTTTTGGCGTAATTGATACAGCAAAAATATACAAATAGTAAAATATACTATAAAAAATACGCTTTGTTCGGTATTTTACTCCGATTCAAAGCGTATTTTATTTAAGCCTATACCGCTGTTACTCCCAGTGTCTAGCCTGTGCCATATGAACGGCGTTCGGAAAAATTATTTCATTTGGGGAAATGGATTTATTTATTCCTTTTCTTGTTTTTGTCAAACTGCGGGTTAAATGCATAGAAGTTCTTGGAATCTAAGTTGTCGGTGATAATCCGCAGGCCTTCGCCGAAGCGCTGGTAGTGTACCACTTCACGTTCGCGCAGGAAACGGATGGCATCGCGCACATCGGGGTCATCCGTGCAGTAGCGCAGGATATTGTCATAGGTAAGGCGTGCTTTTTGTTCCGCCGCTAAGTCCTCATGAATATCCGCAAGGGAATCGCCCGTGGAAGAAAACGTAGCCGCATTAAACGGATTGCCGGAAGCATCGCTTGGATAGATACCGGTTGTGTGGTCAATAAAGTAAGAGTCGAATCCGGCTTTTTTAATTTGCTCCGAAGTCAGGTTGCGCGTCAGCTGATAGACAATGGTTCCCACCATTTCCAAGTGCCCAAGTTCTTCGGTGCCGATATCGGTTAGAATGGCTTTTAATTCCGGATACGGCATGGTGTACCGCTGGCTTAAATACCGGAGGGAAGCCCCCATTTCTCCATGCGGCCCGCCGTATTGTGATATGATCAGCTTGGCGAGCGCCGGGTTTGGGTTTTTAATTTTTACGGGATATTGCAGTCTTTTCTGATAGGTCCACATTTACTTTTCCTCCTCCTCGTCAAGCTCCCATGGCCATGGTTCGGCAATCCATGCCCAACGGTTGGTGGTGTTTGTGTTTTCGTTAATTGGGCCGTATGCTGCCTCATATTTGGCGATAAGCTCGTTTGTTTCCTTTCGGCATTTTTCCAGACGGGCGGCCGCGTTGCAGTCTCCCGGATGGGTGTCCAGATAAATATGAAGTTCCCACATGGTAAACTGATTTGCATTAATTCTGCGCATCAGACGCTCGCGTTCGCTCATTTTTCCATCCCTCCGCCTAAAAATGGTTTATTTAATTCGGGGAAAATTGTTCCGTAGACCAATCCTTCCTCCGGGGAATAGATGCTGTCAATGTGTTGGAATGGAACATAGGCCATGGTAACAGGGGTTTGAGCGGGAAACCGCGACCGGTTCGGAGTGCAGCCCTGTCCGTTAATATAGCTGCTTTTTACGCTGTTGTCCTTCGATTCGGTTTGCGCCGAAGAGGCGGCGGTATTCATTTTATTTTGTGCATCGGCGGATTCCGGCGAAACTTTGTTGCCGTTCGTCTCTGCTGGGGAAACGGCTTCGTCCGATTTTGGCTTTTGACCGCTGGAATACTCCGAGATGACTCCCCCGTTGCTGCCGTGTACTTTGGCAGTATGGGGGTTCGCAGCCGTTTCAGGTGAAACCTTGGGAGACGTCCGCGAATTTGGTGTGTTATTATATTCTGCCATCATATTATTGGAGGTATTTGCGTTCTCTAACATGATGTATCTCCTTTCACGAAACTGGATGTTTCTCATCACATATTATGCAGAACTGTTAGGACGGTGTTATCAAATTTTCCAATTTATCGGATATATTGACACACTGGAAAAATAAATTTGTCACAAATATGTATTTTTAGCGTGAAATGAACAGATTGAACAAAATTTTTTTAGGGAAATTACACACATGTCCCAGAACTAAAATACAAAGACGGCATGAATCTATTGACCGAACATGAATTTTGCTTGTATAATCGGGCGTGATGTTATAAAATATATAAGTTAATCGAATTAATTATTAAAAGTCGGGAGCTGAAGTATGGCGGAAAAAAAAAGAAAGTTGGGTAAAAATCTGTTTGTGGCTGCTACGCTGATTCTTTCCGTTGGCATTTTGCTGTATTTTCTGTTTACAACAGGAGGAGGAATCGAAACACTGGCCCGCATAGCAAAAACACTCCGCCGCTTCTGGCTGTTTGCTGCTGTGTTTGCCGCGGTGGTGTGCTGGCTGTTGGAAGGCTTTGAAATTCATTTGCTGTGCCGTCATTTAAAGCCTAAGTGGAAATTTTCATATTCATTTTCAACCGGGATGATTGGATTTCTGTACAACGCTGTGACCCCATTTGCAACCGGGGGACAGCCAATGCAGGTATACACACTCAGCAGCATGGGAATGGATACCGGTATGGCCGGTTCCGTTGTGGCTGTGAAAACCTTAGCTTACCAGATTGTCATGGTTTTGTATGCCCTTGTCATGGTTGCGATGAAACTTCACTATTTTCAGACAAACGTCACCAATTTCGCGTTTTTAACCGTCATTGGCCTTATTAGCAACTGCATTTTTATTGCGACGGTTTTTCTTTTTATGGCCAGCGAAAAAACAACGGATCGTATTCTTCGCTCTGTTCTGGCTTTGTTGCACCGCATAAAACTGTGCCGCCGGCCAAAAAAACGCTATGAAAAAATTCATAATCAGCTGCAGATTTTCCACGATGCCTCCAAAACGATGGGAAACTCCGCCCCACTCTATCTTGCCGTTATGGTGTCTGCCGCACTGCAGATTACGCTGAACAGTTTGATTCCGTTTTTTATCTACCGCAGTTTCAATATGCGAGGGGCTTCTGTCACTGCAATGGTGGCCGCACAAGTGTTTGTAGCCATGGTTTCTGCTTTTGTGCCATTGCCCGGTAGTTCCGGCGGTGCGGAAAGCAGCTTCTACCTGTTTTTCGGCCTTTATTTTAAATCTGCAATCTTTCCTGCCATCGTTCTTTGGCGTCTGATTACCTATTATGCCAATATTGTGTTTGGGGGACTTTTTGCGTATTTGGCAAGCAGGCTAAAAAAAGCAGCGCGTGCAAAAAATTAAAAAATTCCTGTTGACAAAGAATGGAAAGAGTGTTATATTGTAACTGTATTAATAAAGATAATACAGTATATACAGTGAGGTGACAAACATGTTCGTGCTGGATTACAAAAGCCGGCTCCCCATTTATGAGCAGCTGTACCGGTCCATCACGCGAATGGCAGCATTGGGTGCCATAGAGCCGGGCGAAGCCCTGCCGAGCGTCCGAACAGTGGCGCAGGAGCTGGGCATTAATCCCAATACGGTGCAGAAAGCCTACCGAATGTTGGAACATGACGGCATTATTTTTTCGGTCAAGGGCAAAGGTTCTTTTTTGGCCGGGGATGAGACCGCCATCATGCACAGGAAAGAGCAAGCACTGGAAAAAGTGCGGGAGGCTGCAGCGGAGGCCATCGCATTCGGCGTGACCAAAGAAGAAATTTTGGCGCGGATATCCAGCACGTTTGACGGGAGGGAAGATTCACATGATTGAGGTAAAGAATCTGACGAAAAAGTTTGGAACAAAAACCGCACTGGACGGAGTGACTTTTCAAATCGGAGGCGGTTCCGTTTTTGGGCTGGTTGGTTCCAATGGCGCAGGAAAATCGACTTTTTTGAGAACTTGCGCAGGCATTTATGCTCCGGATGACGGCAATATTTTTGTAGATGGAAAAGCGCCGTTTGAAAACACTCCGGTAAAATCCAGAATCTGCTTTATCCCGGATTATCCATATTTTCCGCCGCAGTCCACGCTTTATGATATGGCAAGGTTTTATGCAGGGGTTTATCCTAAATGGGACCCGAAAAAATTTGACGATTTATGCAAACTGTTTTCACTGCCCACAAAAAAGCGCATTTCAACATTTTCAAAAGGAATGCAGCGGCAGGCTGCGCTGATCTGTGCGTTTTCTGCACGTCCGGACTATCTGCTGATGGATGAAATCTTTGACGGGCTTGACCCTGTGATGCGGCAGCTTTTAAAAAAGCTGGTTTCTCAGGAAGTTTCCGAAAAACAGATGACTGTGATTATCGCGTCCCACAATTTAAGAGAACTTGAAGACCTGTGCGACCATGTCGGGCTGTTTCATAAGGGTGGAATCCTATTTGAAAAGGATATCGATGCGCTGCGGCTCGGTGTGTGCAAGGTTCAGGCTGCGTTTAAACAAATGCCGGACGAAAGCGCTTTTGAGCCATTGGAAATTCTCCAGTGGGAAGAAAGGGGTTCACTGCTGAACCTTGTAGTGCGCGGCAGCCAGGAGGAAATCATGCAAAAGCTCAATTCTATGAATCCTCTCTTTGCAGAAGCACTTCCGCTTACGCTCGAAGAAGTATTTATCAGTGAAATGGAGGTGGCAGGTTATGACATCAACAACATCCTCTCTTAACGGTGCAGCCCAGTTTCGTCAAACTTATCTGTGGGCGCTGAGGAAAAATATAGGCGTGATGGCCCTGCTTGCGCTGCTGTTGTTTCTTATAAACCCGCTCATTCTGCTGATTTCTTTGTCTAATGCGATGAAGTCCCTGTCACAACAGGAGGCGATGACACAGGCGGAAAAGATGCAAAGTCTTACCATGCAATATTCCGACCTAGTCGGCCGCTTGCTTCCAACATTTGCAACGATGCTTGTTCTGCTGTTCTGCGCGGTACTGTGTGTGATACTGTTTGGCTACATACAGAACAAACGCAGTGTGGACCTCTACCACGCACTGCCTATCGGCCGCGAGCAGATGCTGCTTGGGCGCTGGTGCGCGGGTCTTACCATCTTGTTTGTGCCGGTTTTTCTTGATTTCCTTTCCTTGCAGATTATTGGCGCGGCCTATGGTGTTTCCGCTACAGGCGGTATACGCGCGCCAATGGCGACCATGCTTTGGGTTATGCTGATGGGCACAGCATCCTTTACCTTCGCTCTGTTCATGATGGTGTGCGCCGGAACCACGCTGGATGCGGTTCTTTCCGCACTTGGCATCAACGCAGGGTATCCTCTTTTAATTCTTTGTGTTTATGCCATTGCGCAAATGCTTGTTCCGGGTTTGAGCATAAGGATGGCGGAGCATATGCAGCTGATTACTGCATTGGCACCGTTTGCCGCGGCGCTTGTTGCGCTGTTTAAGCCTTTTTCCGCCGGATTTCTGCTTTGGTGGATTGCGATGACGGTTTTGCTGTTATTTGGCAGCATCTGGTTGTACCGCAGGCGCAAAAGTGAAACGGCGGAAGACAACTTTGCGTTCCCCATACCGAAAATTATCATTCGTTTTCTGGTGTCGGCCGTCGGCGGTATCGGTTTCGGCATTATATTGAGCGAAGCATCGGATGCCTCATTTTTCATTGGAGTTCTTTTTGGATCGTTTGCAACGCATGTTATTGTGGAAGCCATTTATTCGCGCGGGTTTAAAAACCTGAAAAAGAGCTTTGTGTGGTACGGTGTGTTTGTCATTGCGTTCGTCGCGTTTTACGGTGTGCTGTGTACCGGGATGTTCGGTTACGACACCCGCGTGCCGGACGTTTCCGAAGTGGAAAGCGTCACCATTGACAAGGAAACATTCTGGAGCGGTTCAGGGACGCAGAGAGTATATTCTGCAGATAATGATAATCATACCCTTCTTCTCACGCTGGCACCGACCATACAAGAGCCGGAGAATATTAAAACGGTGATTGAGACACAGAAGGATATCATACAACAATACCGCACGCATTTCCCTTACCGACTCAAAGACAACATTGGCTCTGGATTGTCTCTGACTTATAAACTGAAAGACGGGCGTGTGTTTACAAGGAGCTATCAAAATTATTCCGATGATATGGAGTTAGAGGCTATGATGCAATCGGCATATGAAAAACTGTCTTCCATACCGGAATTTGTAAAAACCAGCGATTTGATTTTCTATCTTTCACCGCAGGATATCAAGAGCATCGATGTGTATGGCATGAAAAACGTCGCTTTTGCTGACGATGAAATCGATGAAGAAACATTTGTGCCGGATGAGCAGACTGCAGAGAAACTTCAGAAGGCACTTGAGCAGGATTTCTATGACCACAAGTTAGGCCGGATATGGGGAAGATATTATGATTCGGAGGAATCCAATATTGTCAGCCTTCGTATTACGTACCGGAACAGTATCGCGCCGAAAAGTGAAGAACTGAAAGAGATGCTAAACGGCTATGAGGGCAGTATCTACGTTCCCGACGGTATGTATTACGTTCAAGAGAACAGTGAGACCGCGCAGCTTTTAAAAGAGCTGGGATGGATTTCAGAATAGAGTATAAGTAAATTGCATCATAAACAAACACAAGCGGCTGCTTCAAAAGCAATCCGCGCAAAAAGGCGGAACAGTTATACCGAAAGGTATTGGCTGTTCCGCCTTTTTATCATATGAAAACTCCCGGCTATGCCGGGATGTTCAGAAAAGCTTAAGCGATGAGAAAAATAAAAGATCCTTCTGATATAATGAAGTTGCGGTCTGCCAACTGCAACAGAATATATCAAAAGGAGACATTCGAAATGAAAACGAATGATATAAATAGTTTAAATCATACGAGTTGGAATTGCAAATATCATATAGTTTTTGCACCTAAGTATCGTAGGAAAGTAGCATATGGAAAACTACGAATAGAAATAGGAAAAATATTGAGAGAACTATGCAATTGGAAGCAAGTAGAAATAATAGAAGGAGAGGTATGCCCCGACCATATTCATATGTTGGTTAAGATACCACCGAAAATGAGTGTCTCGGGGTTTGTGGGATTTCTTAAAGGAAAAAGCACACTACTGATTTTTGAGCGACATGCAAATCTAAAGTACAAGTATGGAAATCGAACATTTTGGTGCAGGGGCTATTTTGTAGATACAGCAGGGAAAAATGATAAAGCAATAGCCAAGTACATTAAAAATCAGTTAGAGGAAGATCAAATTGAGGATCAAATGACACTTAAGGAGTATATAGACCCGTTTACGGGTAGCAAGTAACAAACTTTTCGCAAGTGGCAGATCGTATCAGCGCCTTGAGGCGCGGCCAGTAAAACAGGGCTTTGCCCGCATATGAAGAACCCCCGGCTTAGCCGGGGGGTTACTATTTTCAGCATAATTGGTATGGTTTGATTTTGCAGTGATATGCGCGGAAAAACGAGGGCTTACACTTTCCACTCCAAAATTTTATTTAGAAAATTCTGAGCCTCTTTTGTTTTTGGATTTTGGAAGAATTCGGAACTTTTTCCGCTTTCCAAAATAGTGTGATTGGTCAGGAATATAACTGTTTCACAGGCATTTTTCGCAAATCCCATCTCATGAGTTACCACGATTGTTTTGAGCCCTTCCGCCTGAAGTTCACCGAGCATATCCAAAACTTCCGTGGTGTATTCGGGGTCGAGCGCAGACGTTGGTTCATCAAGCAGCAAAAGTTTTGGTTTGATGGCAACTGCGCGCGCGATGGAAATTCTCTGCTGTTGTCCGCCCGAGAGCTGGTTTGGGTATTTGTTTTTTTCCTGAGAGAGACCAAAACGGTCAAACAGCCTGTCTGCAATCTTAACGGCATCTGATTTGTTCATGCCAAAGGTGTAAATCAGCGGCAGTGTCACATTGGATAACGCGGTCAAATGTTCAAACAGCCCGTTGGACTGAAAGACAAAACCGATGTTTCTGCGGTATTTCTGCAGGGCATTTTTGTTAAATGAGATGGTTTCCCCATCCACTCGCAGTGTTCCGGAAGACGGTGCGAGTAATCCCCCGATAATGCGGAGCAGCGTCGACTTTCCGCCGCCCGATGGGCCGAGCACTGCGACCGAATGAATATTGTCATGAAAGCAGACATCCTGCAGAACAACCTGCTTTTCAAAGGTCTTGCATATGTTAATGAGTTCTAAGTCCATGGTTATACCTCTTTTCAAGCCTTTTCGAAAGCAGGGAGACTGCAAATGTTAGAATGAAGTAAAGCAGGCCCGCGAAAATATAATTTTCAAACATTCTGAAGTTGTCCGCCGAAATTTCCTGGGTGGTTTGGGTCAGTTCGATTAAGGCAATCACCGAAAGCAGAGAGGAGTCTTTAATGATGGATGCAAATTGTCCTGCAAGCGCAGGCAGAATTCTGGAAAGCAGAAGAGGCAGTGTGACCAACTGAAAGGTTTGAACCGATGTTAATCCGACTGCCTTGGCAATTTCGTAATTTTGCGTATCGATGCTTTCATATCCTCCTCTGATGATTTCGGAGATATAGGCGCCTTCAAACAGGGAGAGAATCAGAACACCGGCGAGAAAGCGGTTATTAATGCCCCATGCGGTGCCAATGATGTAGTAAAAAAAGTATATCTGTACTAGCAGTGGCGTACCGCGGATAATCTGGATATAGGTTTTACACAAATAGCTGACAACCAGCACTTTCGACCTCTGCAGAAGAGCGGTAATCAACCCGATGAAAAGACTGATCATAAGACTTGCCACGGAAAGTTCTATCGTCATGACAAAACCCTGCCAGAACCGTACCTTATATTGCAGCAGCGTGGAAAAGTCAAGCTGTATCCCAACGAGGGCAACGGAAAGCCAAGTAAATCCAATCAGAATACCGGCTACCAGTGCGGCACTTAACAATTTATGCGCCGCACTGGGCTTGTTTCTTTCTCTTATCTTCATAGAGGGACGCCTTAGTCAAAGAACCACGGAAAACCGAGTTCGTCAAAAGTCTGCTTTTCCTCAGAAAGATATTTTTCCGTCAGTTTGTCAAATCCGCCGTTTTCTTTATATTCTTTTATAAACTCATTGATTTTTGTAAGCAGTTCAGTGTTGCCTTTTTTCACTGCCATGCCCCAGCCTTCACCTGTCTGGGAGGAAATCATCACGGCTTTCGTAGTATCCGGATGCTTCTGATTTTGGCGGTAAATGGTGAGTTCGTCATAGATGAACGCATCCGCCTTGCCTTGGGTGACCTCGGTGACGCAGGCATTTTCGGAAGAAAAGGTATTGATTTTGGCATTTGTAAGGTTGGTTGTTGCGTAGATATATCCGGTTGTTCCCTTTTTCACAGCGATTGTTTTATCGCTCTGGTTTAAATCTTCCACGCTGTTGATGTTGGAATCCTGATTCGTGAGCAGCGCAAGATACGCGTGCGCATACGGAATGGAAAAATCCACGGTTTTACTGCGCTCATCGGTGATAGTCATGGAAGAAATGATAACATCAACTTTTCCGGTCTGAAGAGAAGGAATCAGACCGTCCCATGCAGTGTTCTCAATTTGTACCGGTCTGCCCAAGTAGTCTCCTAATGCCTCTGCCAAATCCACACTGACACCGGTCGGATTGCCGTTGTCGTCCTTTGTTTCAAAAGGAGGATAAGCAAGTTCCATGCCAACAATCAGAGGGCTATCATTCTGTGCATTATTGGCACAGCCGGCAAACACGGAAAGAATCATTACTATGGACAAAGCTAATACGCCTAATTTTTTCATAACTGACACCTCATTAAAATAATTTTTGCGGCTCTATTGCATCATGTGGACAAACTTCATAACAGCGGCCGCACTCTAAACAGATTGACGGATTAATTTTATAAATTTCGCCTTCCGAAATGGCGTTTTCGGGGCAGCTTTCTTTGCAGGCGCCGCAGGCGACGCAGCGGTTTGTAATGTGATAACCAAGCGGTACAATCTGCTCCCCGCCAAACGCGAAACGCTTCCGAATGGGCGGTGTAACGGATAAATCAAAGATTTCCCCTTTTCCCTGATACATGCAGAACGCATCTAAAATATCCCGCTTTTCGCCCGCATACAGGTCGTTAATCATGGGGTTTGCTTTAAATATTTTGTCCACATATTCCCTGCCTACAAGTTCCACAGGTCCACTGACCCGAATGGCCTTATAAGTCTCATCCATTCCGGTAAGAGCGGCATATTTGTTCTGAATCAACTGACGGTAAAACGACTTTCCCCTTGCAGTCGTGAAGTATATTTTATCGTTTTCAATCAGCATGACATCGGCAATTCGGACGCGGGGCAGCCCGTTTTCGACTGTTGCAAAAGCAACCGATTTGATTTTTCTTAAAAATTGAAGTTCTTTCATCAAAACACATCCTAATCGAAGTTTGCAGTCATTTTTTCTACAAATGCACGAAATGCAGCAATCTCACTTTCCGAAAAGCCTCGATACTGCCTTTGGTACAGTTCTTCAGACACTTGCGTGATGACATCGACAAGAGCCAGACCTTCATCGGTTAAAGAAACCCGGTTAGACCGTTTGTCAAATGTGTCTTTGGTAATTGTGGTAAAACCCAAAGAGGTAAGTTTTTTGACCAAACATGTAACGGTGGAGGGATCTTTGTTAATTTCTTTTGCAAGCTCATTCATGGTTAAGTTTTGATTTCGCACAAGAGAGAGCACAATGGCTCCGTGCGAGGGAACGATTCCTTTGATTCTATGCTCTTCTAATCGCTTGACAATAAATTGCTGCATTTTAAAATTTAGTTTTGCTATCAAATTCGCGGTATTGTCCATATACTGTTTTATCCCTTTACAGTTTTATTCTATACAAATTATTTTGACATCAAATTATCCGCATTATACATGGATATCAAAGTATTGTCAAGTGTTTTTGGTTTTTCAATGCCGAAAAAAGAGATTGCTTTTCGTGTTCATGCAAGACGGAGCTAATTTTAATTCAAAATCAAGGGGTTCGTCATAAAACGCTAATATTTTATAAAAAGTATGAATAAACTGTTGCAAAATTGAAAAGTTTGTGTAAAGGGCACATTGCTTAAAGGGGAAGAAATCTGTATACTTAATCTGTTGATAAAGTAGGGCTCGTCTTACGCATCGGGCAATATTAATTATGGAGGAATCGAATATGGCAGACAGTTCATCGCCGGTTATCCATCCAAAGGGTGATTTTTTCAACCTGAAAGGCAACAAAACGGATGTCCGCACGGAGGTTATCGCGGGACTTACCACATTCTTTACCATGGCGTACATTATTTTCGTGAACCCGGCAATTCTGGGAGACGCAGGTATGGACAAGGGTGCGGTTATGCTGGCAACCTGTGTGGCCTCGGCAATTGGTACCCTGATAAGCGGCCTTTTGGCTAACTATCCGCTGGCGCTGGCCCCCGGTATGGGTCTGAACGCCTTTTTCGCTTATACTATCTGCGGCTCTTACGGCTATTCTTGGCAGGCTGGATTGGCCGCTGTATTTATTTCCGGTGTTATCTTCATTCTGCTTTCCGCCGGCGGAATTCGGGAAAAGATTGTTGACTCTATTCCTCTTTCCATTAAAAAAGCAATCAGCGGCGGTATCGGGCTGTTCATCGCGATTGTTGCACTAAAAGGAGCGGGAATTGTCGTTTCGAGCGATGCCACGATTATTACACTTGGAAACTTCACGCAGCCGACAACAGTGCTGGCGCTCATCGGTATTTTCATCACGGTACTGCTTGTTGTGTACGGCGTGAAAGGCGGCCTGTTCATCAGCATTATTGCCACAAGCATTGTGGGTGCAATTATGCAGTTTGGGTTTGGTGTTGATGTCGGAATTTCCAAAGGGCTTTCCACCACGGGCTCATTGGCACCGACTTTCGGGAAGTTCCTCAACGGTTTCCCGGAACTGCTCCGTACCAATGAAGGCCTTGGCGTAGCAGTCTTTTCGCTGATTGCGGTCCTGATTTCCCTGACCATGGTCGATATGTTTGATACGGTTGGTACTCTGTACGGAACAGCCGGCAAAGCAGGATTCCTTACTCCGGAAGGGAAACTGCCGAATGCAACACGGGCTTTGATGGCCGATGCGATTGCAACTTCGGTCGGTGCAGTGTTCGGGACTTCAACGGTAACGACCTATGTTGAGTCCAGTGCAGGTGTTTCTGAAGGCGGCAAGACGGGACTTACAAGCGTGACAACCGGTATTTGCTTTATTCTTGCTATTTTCCTTGCACCGTTTTTGGGGTTCATTCCCGGTTCCGCAACATATCCGGTACTGCTGATTGTCGGCGTTATGATGATTGGCGGCATACGAGATGTGGAATGGGATGACATGGAAACGGCCATCCCCTGCTTCTTGACCGTTGCCATGATGCCTTTTGCTTACAGCATTTCTGAAGGAATTGCTTTCGGCTGCATCAGCTATTGCTTCATCAAATTGGTGCGCGGCAAGGCAAAAGAAGTCAGCCCGATTATGTACACGATTGCGGTACTGTTTATCATTCGCTATATCTTGCAATACATTCATTTCTAATTTCGCTATCCACTGCGGCTGATATACATAGGCCAAGGTTGTGTGAAATTCCATTTTAAAAGAAACCGGGGCAGTCATACCAAAAGGTATCCGACTGTTCCGTTTTTTGTTGGGTGTTTTTCTAAGAGATGCGCATTATGCGTCACAGGAATAACTTCACATAAATTTATTTTTTTATTCATAAAAATATCAATTAGTTATCACAACTTCTTCATAGTCATCCGCGATAATGGTATTAAACTAGGACAGCAAGAAAGGATGATTGCCATGAGGAATCCGTTCAGAAGAAAAAATAAGGACGATTCTGATTTTTCTGTCAATACAAACTATCATGCAGATTATCAAAATGGCTGGAGGGATTCTTCGGAACGGCCAGTTCAGACCGTATGGCAGGGAGACTGCTACCATACCTATCGTTCCCCGGGGACACCCTCTCCGCAGGACGGGTATGCATCGCGGCAAACTTATACACCCCACGTGCATACTGCAGAAGCAGTTCCTAAGAAAAAGCATACCGTAAGAAAGGTCATCGCAGGGCTGACAGCCTGCTTGGTTGTATCCGCCAGTTCCATAGCAGGATTTGCCTATTTAATTAAAAATGGTACGATTCATCTTGGCTCTGACAGCACGACGCCAGCGTTCACCATTGTGAAAAGTGACGGCAGTAGCAGCAACGTAAGCGTAACCAATACGGGAACAACCGGTGAATTGACTTTGGAAGAGGTTGCGAGTAAAGTTACCCCGTCGGTTGTGTGTATTCAGAATTATCAAGTTAACCGGAACGCTGCTTTTACCGTAGGCGGGTTTGATTCCGAACAAAGCAGTGAGGTTTCCCCCGCAAGCGAAGGCAGCGGCATTATTGCCACCAGTGATGGCTATATTATCACGAATGCGCACGTAGTGGACGGTGCATCTTCTCTGAAAGTGGTTCTTTCCGACGGAACAACCTATCAGGCAAAGCTGATCGGCAGTGACAGTGTTACGGACTTAGCGGTGATTAAAATTGATGCAACAGGGCTGACGGCTGCGGAATTCGGCTCCAGCAGTGATTTGCAGGTTGCAGACCAAGTTATGGCGATTGGCAATCCGGGCGGTTTGGAGTTTAACTCCACTGTTACCGTTGGCTATGTTTCGGCTTTGAACCGTGAAATTACAAATTCCGAAACCGGCTATACCATGAAATGCATCCAGACCGACGCGGCTATTAACCCGGGCAACTCCGGCGGAGCGCTGGTCAATATGAAAGGTCAAGTTATCGGAATCAACTCCTCAAAAATTGTTGCAACCGGGTATGAAGGACTGGGATTTGCCATTCCGATTGACGAAGCACAGCCGATTATCAGCGACTTAAAGGAATATGGCTATGTGAAAGACCGTGCGGTACTTGGTGTTACCGGGCAGTTTATTGACAGTATGACTTCTCGCTTCTATGGCCTTCCGGTCGGTATGTATATTTCGTCCATCTTCAGCTCGGAAGTAACCAACGCGGGTATTCAAAAAGGTGACGTCATTACAAAGATTGACGGAAAAGATGTAACCAGCCTGAATGTGATTACAGCGGAGATTGCCACAAAGAAACCGGGAGACACCGTTACTCTAACCGTTTCAAGGGCTTTAACCGGCCAGACCTTTACCGCAACGGTGAAACTGTCACAGGCGACCGGTTCTTAAAAATAAAACTTGTCTAGAGAAATGACACACAGCGGAGCAGTTCATACTAATTTCGTATGACTGCTCCGCTGTTTTCTGTTTTTAAAGTTTCTCATATTCGTTTTTCTTTCATGGCAAGCACAATAAAAAAAGATCACCGCAAAACATTTGCTTTGCGGTGATGCCTGTTGATAAAAGTGATAGCTTATGCAAGCTTCGCCTTTAGCTTTGCCAGCTCGTCTTTGAGTTCCTGCGGAAGTTTTTCGCCGAATTTCTTGTAGAATTCTTCAATGTCTTCCGCTTCTTTCTTCCACTCTTCCTTATCAACATCCAAAATGGATTTGAGTGTATCAATTGTCAAATCCAAACCATCGAGGTTGATATCCTCAGGCTTCGGTACATATCCAATCGGAGTTTCTACAGCGTCTACTTTGCCTTCGCAGCGAGCAAGAATCCACTCCAATACGCGCAGGTTGTCGCCAAAGCCCGGCCAAATGAAGTGGCCTTCGTCATCCAGACGGAACCAGTTGACGTTGAAGATCTTCGGAGCCTTGTCGCCAAGTCTTGCGCCCATATCAATCCAATGTTTGAAGTAGTCGCCCATATGGTAACCGCAGAACGGCAGCATAGCCATTGGATCGCGGCGAACAACGCCCACAGCACCGGTTGCGGCGGCTGTTGTTTCAGAAGCCATGATGGAGCCTACGAATACACCGTTGTTCCAATCTCTGGACTGATACACAAGCGGAGTTGTGTGAGCACGGCGGCCGCCGAAAATAATGGCGGAAATCGGAACACCGCGGCCGTTGTCAAATTCAGGGCTAATGCATGGGCAATTCTTTGCCGGCGCGGTGAAACGGCTGTTCGGGTGTGCACCCTTTTCTTTGCTGGTTGTTCCATCCCACGGACGGCCTTTCCAGTCTACGCCGTTCTTCGGAGGATTGTTGTCCAATCCTTCCCACCAGACAGTTCCGTCATCCTTGTTGTACACAACATTTGTGAAAATTGTGCCGGATTTTGTCGTAGCCAGTGCATTCGGATTGGATTTTTCATTGGTACCGGGTGCTACGCCGAAGAAACCATTCTCCGGATTGATCGCCCACAGTCTGCCGTCCGGTCCAATGCGCATCCAAGCGATATCGTCACCGACGGTCCAGATTTTGTAGCCTTTCTTGCGGTAGATTTCCGGCGGAATCAGCATGGCGAGGTTTGTTTTGCCGCATGCGGACGGGAACGCCGCTGCCACATATTTAATTTCGCCCATCGGATTCTGAATGCCGAGAATCAGCATGTGCTCTGCCATCCAGCCTTCGTTCTTGCCCAAGAAAGAAGCAATGCGCAGAGCAAAGCATTTTTTGCCAAGCAGAACATTTCCGCCGTAGCCGGAGTTAACGGAGATAATCGTATTGTCCTCCGGGAAGTGGCAGATATAGCGTTTTTCTTCGTCAATGTCGCACTTGCAGTGCAGGCCGCGGACCCAGTCGTTGCTGTTGCCAAGAGCCTTCAAGACTTCTGTGCCAACACGGGTCATAATAGCCATATTCAAAACAACATAAATGGAGTCGGTCAGCTCAATACCGATCTTAGAAAATGGGGAACCGATTGGTCCCATGGAATATGGGATGACATACATTGTGCGGCCTTTGTAGCTGTTTTTCGCAATGCCATACAGCATTTCATAGGCCTTAGACGGCTCCATCCAGTGGTTGGTAGGGCCGGCATCCTCTTCTTTGCGGGAACAAATAAACGTACGTCCCTCCACACGGGCCACGTCGTTTACGGCCGTGCGGTGAAGATAACAGCCGGGGAGCTTTTCCTCATTGAGCTTAATCATTTCCCCTGTTTTGCAAGCTTCAGCTCTCAATGATTCAAGTTGCTCCTCTGTTCCGTCAATCCAGATTACCTTGTCTGGACAGACGAGTTCCTTCATCTTTTCCATCCATTCCAGTACCGATTGATTCTGAGTCATATGCTTCTCCTTTCGGCCCAATTGCCTTATAGAATATACTGCAATTATAATACAAGGTTTTGTATTGTGCAATAAGTTGTGAAATAAGATTGTGCAATATTATGAAAAGAAAAATAAAAGGATTCTGTTTTCTGAGCTTAATGCTAATAAAAAATCCTAATTAGGAAAAATGAATAATTTAAGAATGAATCCTGCAAAATTAAACCAACGTTGATTCCACAGAAAGCTCGGCATGGGCGTTCAAATCCTGTCCGGCAATGTTTCCTGCGGCAAATTCATAATAGCCTTGGGCAGCAACCATAGCGCCGTTGTCGCCACAAAGGGCAAGTTGTGGGCAGTAAAAAGACAGGCCGCGCTTTGCGCAGAGCGTTTTCAGCTCCCGCCGAAGCAGAGAATTAGCAGAAACACCGCCGGCGGTTACCAGTTTTTTTGTTCCGGTTTTTTCCGCAGCCAGCAAAGTGTTGCGCACAAGACAGTCCACAACAGCCCTGCGGTAGGAGGCTGCCAAATCCGGGATAGAGACGGTTTCTCCGCGCTGTGCAGCATTGTGCAGAAGATTCAGCACGTTAGTTTTCAGCCCGGAAAAGCTGAAATCATACGGTGCGCCGTCCACGGACGGACGCGGCAGTTTATATGCTTTATCGTTCCCTTCCTCCGCGATTTTATCCAGTGCTACACCGCCGGGGTAAGGCATTCCCATCGCGCGGGCAGCTTTATCAAACGCTTCTCCTGCGGCGTCGTCGCGGGTTTGTCCCAAAATATGCATTTCGGTGTAGCTGCGCACCTCGACCAAATGGGTATGTCCGCCCGAAACCACAAGGCACAAAAAGGGCGGTTCAAGTTCCGGGAAGGTAAGGTAATTTGCCGCAATATGCGAGCGCAGGTGGTGTACAGGAACCAGCGGCTTTTCCGCAGAAAGAGCCAGTCCCTTTGCAAAATTGACGCCGACCAGCAGTGCCCCGATTAAACCGGGAGCATAGGTGACCGCTATCGCGTCGATATCATGAAGATGTGTGTTTGCATCGTCCAGAGCCTTTTGCACAACACCGGAAATAGCCTCGCAATGTCTGCGGGAGGCAATCTCCGGCACCACACCGCCGTACAGCCGGTGTTCCTCCACCTGCGAGGCGACCACATTGGAAAGAATGGTTCTGCCGTTTTCCACTACGGCGGCGGCGGTTTCGTCGCAGGAGCTTTCAATTCCTAAAATTCGCATGTTTCCTCCGTAATATACACAATTGTCTTTTTTCGCCATGCTGTGCAAACCAAGGATTTACACAGCCACTGAACTATATTTTTAAAATTTATCTGTCAGCAAAGAAAACGGTTAAAATGAGTGCATCCTCCGTCGGGCTGCGGTAAAAATTTTTTCTTCGCCCAACTTGTTTAAACCCCAGCGATTTGTAAAGCGCAATAGCCGCCGTGTTGGAGGGACGCACTTCTAGGCTGAGAAATTCCGCGTTCTGTTCTTCTGCTCGGCGGAGCAGTGCCTGTGTCAATGCGCGGCCGATTCCCTTGCGCCGGAATTTTGGAAAAACCGCAATGTTGTCCACATAACATTCACCGCAGACGCAGTGCATTCCGGCGTAGCCTGCTGTTTCGCCGTTATATTCCGCAACCAGAAAGACGGCGGTTTCGCTGGAGAGTTCAGCGGCAAGTCCCTCACGGGTCCACGGTTGGGCAAAACAGATCCGTTCCAGCTGAGCAAGGTCATCTAGGTGGCGCGGCAACATCGGTACCAAATTCAACGTCCCCATTCGCGCCTCGCTACTTTCCAGTCCGAATAATCCCGGATGCAATAAATAATATGGATGGCCACCCAAATTAAGTTAAAAAGCATCAGGACGGAAAACAGTTTCATGCTGATAAAACGGAACCCAAATAAAAATCGGCTGTAAGCATACAAGGAAGAAAAAACGGTGATGACCGGAACGTAAAACTTTTCCGGGAAATAAAACGCAAACACAAGCGAAAAGATATCCGCCGGATACCAGTAACGTTCATGCATAAACGGAAGGATGTAGGGCAGCAGCATGGTGTAAAACAACGCGAGCGAAATTATCATTTCGTCCGTCAGAGGGAAGCGCTGTGAACACAGATAGGCAAATGTAAACAGTACAATGGCCCCGGCGGCCAGAACCGCCGAGGTACCCACAGCTTCCGATGCATGAGACGGAAACCAAGCAAAAAGATTCGGCAGATTCATAGTCAGTTGATTGTATTCCTGCGCCTGCCGGAAATAGACGGTCATTAATTCGCCAAAGTCACGGCCCAACAGTGCGGCGGGCAGAATGGAAATCACATAGACAAGCGGCGGTATCAGCAGGCAGCGCGCATTGATTTTTCTCTTGAGCAGCAGGAGCAGCAGAAAAGGAGCGAGAAACACTGATTGAAGTTTCAGCGCAAACGCGATGGAAAAGGCCGTGACAGCACGGTACTGTCTGCCCGCCATGAGATAGTAGACGCAGGCAAGCAGCGCGGCGGTATAGATGGCATCGCACTGAGCCCAAACTGCGGAATTCAGGACGACAGTCGGCAGAAAAAGCGTAATGGCGTAAGCTATTTCGCCCCAGAATTCACCGTATTTTCGATCCACCATGCGGAACACAAAGTAAGCCGCCGCGATATCCCCGGCACAGGATAGGGCTTTAATCAGGTGCAGACCGGAAAACGGAAGATAGGAGACAAGAGCAAGTAAATAATAATAAGCAGGCGTGTAGTCGCCAAAATTGATGCCGATGGCCGCAAAACCGCCGTTTTGGCGGATTAAGTCAAACCAGCCGGAAAGGAATTGACGGTAGTCGCTGGAGATATGACCGAAGAATTTCAGTCGGAGTGCCATGGCAAGAATCGTTACGGCTACCATAAAGAGGATGTTTTCAGCCTTGACGAAATTGACGAATGCCTTTCGCTTGCTCATTATTTTCCCACCTTGCGATAGAGTAAGAAATCAAATCCGATTTCCGTTTTCAGCGTCTGTGTGCGGGCCAGTCTTTCGCAGCCCTCGCGCGGGGTTTTGCGAAAATAAGGGGTCATAGCAAATAAATCTTGTATCTGCTGTGTGCCGGTGAGCGTAATTTCACCGCGGACAGGAACTCGTTGTAAAAATGCAAAACCGGCGTATACCGTATCCCGCTGCTCGTTTTCATACGGTTCCTCGTACAAGATTTCCTTCAGGCCGTATAAATGTCGCGGGGACGGTACCGCAAGAATCAGTAAACCGCCGGGGCGCAGGACTCGGAAGAATTCCTCCGGCACAATCGGGGCGAATATATCCGTAATGGCATCTGCCACGCCGGACAGCACCGGTATGGAGAAAAGGCTGCTCACGGCAAAGGAAATGCCTTTATATTTTTTCGCGGCGGACCGCACAGCGGATTTTGAAATGTCAAAGCCGTACTGTTCCGGTTTTGTGCCGTGCTTTAAGAGAAATTCCCGCAGGCGGCCGGTATAGTATCCTTCCCCGCAGCCGGCGTCCAGTATGACGGGGCTTTGGGTGTGCAGGTCCTGAAGAAGCAGAGTGTTGAGGCGGTCGCTGAAAATCTGATAATAACCGCTTTCTAAAAATCTGCGGCGGGCGGCAACCATCTGACGGCTGTCTCCGGGGTCTGCAGAATGTTTTTTGTTCGGCGGGAGCAGATACACATAGCCTTCCTTTGCGATATCGTAGCTATGTCTGCTGCGGCAGTGAAAAACTTTTTCTTCCCTCACAAGGGGTGCCCCGCAGACAGGGCAGGCCAAAACATCCATATGCTATGCCTTCGCCTCAAACCATGTTTTTCCGATTTTCGCCTCGGCTATCATCGGCACGGAAAGCGAGACAGCATTCTGCATTTCCTCGGTGAGAAGGGAAGCTGCTTTCTCTGCTTCTTCTTCCGGTGCTTCTACAATCAGTTCGTCGTGCACCTGCAAAATCAGCTTTGCCTGCATGTTTTCACGCTCCAGACGTTCATGGACGCGAATCATCGCGATTTTAATGATGTCCGCCGCTGTTCCCTGAATTGGCATATTCCGTGCCACACGCTCCCCGAACGCGCGCAAATTGTGGTTGGAAGACTTCAGTTCCGGCAGGTAGCGCCGCCGTCCAAACAGAGTCTGAACATATCCGTTTTCCTTTGCTTCTTCCACCACGTTCTTCATGTAGGAATCTACGCCCGAAAAGTTTGCGAGGTACTCTTCAATATACCGTTTGGCTTCCGCTACGGAAACATGGATATCCTTTGAGAGAGAAAATGCGCCGATGCCGTACACAATTCCAAAGTTAACAGCTTTCGCTCGGCTGCGCATCAGCGGCGTGACCATTTCTTCGGGCATGTGGAACACCTGTGCGGCCGTGCTGCGGTGAATATCGTTGTTGTTCAGAAAAGCCTGAATCATATTTTTATCGTTTGCCACATGTGCCAGCACCCGCAGTTCAATCTGTGAGTAGTCCGCATCGACCAGCACCCAGCCGGGACGTGCCACGAAAAACCGACGCATTTCACGCCCCAATTCCGTGCGGACGGGGATATTCTGCAGGTTCGGTTCCGTGGAACTGATGCGCCCGGTGCGGGTTTCCGTCTGATTAAAGCTGGAATGAATCCGTCCGTCCGGCGCGACAACTTTCAAAAGCCCGTCGCAGTAGGTGGATTTTAACTTTGTTAGGGCGCGGTAATTTAGAACCATTTCCACCGCGGGATGGTCATACCGCAGTTTTTCCAGTGTTTGTGCGCTCGTGGACCAGCCGGTCTTTGTCCGTTTTCCATGCGGGAGTCCCAGTTTTTCAAACAATGCATCGCCAAGCTGCTTTGGTGAATTGATATTAAATTCATATCCAACAGAATCATATACCTGCTGTTTCAGCTGCTTAATCTGCTCCTCCAAATGTGCGCCAAAAGAACGGATTCCTTCCGCATCCACCGCAAAACCGGTATTTTCCATATCCGCTAATACCTGCGCCAGAGGAATTTCTATGTTGTTGAGCAATTCTGTTTGCTCATTTTCCGCAATCTTTTCGGTCAGTCGGTCGGTAAGGCCGGGCAGCACAGCGGCGGATGTCTGCCATTCATCCAACTCTTCGGCCGGCTCAGAAACGCCGTATTCCTTTGCAAGGCGCGGCGGTTCATACCCGGAAGCGGATGGATTGAGCAAATATCCTGCCAGCATGGTATCAAACACGGGCCCGGCAAGGCGGATACCGTTTTTGAGCAGATGTGAAAACAGCGGCTTTACATTGTGCGTATTCTTACGAATCGTCTTATCTTCAAAAAGGGCGCGCAGAGTTGCGTTATCTTCCATGGTGTGAATGGTTCCGTTCTGATTCCACAAAACGCGCATTTTTCCGTTTGAAATATCTGCGATGAAATCGGCTCGGCCGCTTTGGCGAGCGGTGTTCAGAAGTTCTGCAGCATCCGTATGTTCTGCAATCGTTACAGATAGCTCCGCTTTCGTTTGTTCCGTCTCCGGAACATTCAAGCCCATTTTTTCAATCAGACTGAAGAATTCCAGTTTTGCCATCAGCTTTGCGGCTTTCGTACGGTCGCACGGAGCAATGATATAATTTTCCAGATTGGTGTCAATCGGCGCATCGGTGCGGATGGTGCCGAGGCGGCGGCTTAAAAAGGCATTCTCCTTGCCTGCCGCCAGCTTTTTGCGCATTCCTTCTTTTATTTCAAGTTCATCAAGGTGCTCATAAATATAATCAATGCTGTGATAAGCCTGAATCAGCTGACCTGCACTTTTCGGGCCGATGCCTGCAACGCCGGGGATACAGTCGGAGGAATCCCCCTGCAGGGCTTTAATCTCAATCATTTCCTTCGGGGTAACCCCATAATCCTCTTTAATTTTTGCTTCGTCGTAGAGGGTAACCTGCGGCTGTCCCATTTTGGTGGAGGCAAGGCGCACGGTAACATGCGGCCCGACCAGCTGGAGACTGTCACGGTCTCCGGTTGCAAGAACACATTCATTGCCGGTTTCCTCGCATTTTTTTGCAAGCGTGCCAAGAATGTCGTCTGCCTCGAAGCCCTCACATTCCACGCGCCGGTATCCAAGCAGAGAAAGAAGTTCCTTGAGTGTTGGCACCTGCTGAGCCAGTTCCGGCGGCATACCCTTGCGGTTTGCTTTATAGCCTGCGTATTCCTTGTGCCGAAACGTAGGGGCGCGCAGGTCAAACGCGACAGCCACCGCATCGGGGGATAGTTCGGATTGTAACTTTTGTAAAATGGTCAAAAAGCCATAGATGCCATTGGTGTAAAGTCCCTCTTTCGTTGTCAGGAGCCGCACACCGTAAAAAGCTCGGTTTAAAATGCTGTTGCCGTCCAGTACCAATAATTTCATCGCTTTTCCCCCGATAACAAGTTATGGAAGTATTATATCACTTTCCTGTGGAAAAATTAAGGGTTCGCATGGGAACAACAGAAAAAGAAAGAATTCGAAAGTTCGTGCCCTTTCATGACATCTTCCGCAGGACTCGAACAGACCCTGTACAAGGAGCGGGACAGGCGTTATAATAAACGGGTTCTCAGTTTCGTGAAAATATCGCCGAGGGAACTACAATTATTATTTTAGAAAAACAGATTAAAAAAACAGACAGGGATGTTTTTATGAATACCATGAAAATTGGAAACGTAGAGCTTTCGGGACGCGCTATATTAGCCCCGATGGCCGGGGCGGGTGATCGTGCATTCCGCGAAATTTGTGCTGAGTTCGGCGCGGCGTTCACAGTCAGCGAGATGGTCAGCGCGAAGGCGCTCCAATTTAACGATAAAAAGACACGCGGATTAATGGAGTTGGGCGATGTTGCACGTCCCGCGGCTATTCAGCTGTTCGGCAGCGAGCCGGATGTGATGGCAGAGGGAGCAAAGCGCGCGATGGAATTTTCTCCGGATGTGATTGATATCAACATGGGGTGTCCCGCCCCGAAGATTACCGGGCACGGGGCGGGCAGCGCGCTGATGAAAAATCCGCCGCTGTGCGGGGAAATTGTCGCGGCTGTAAAAAATGCCGTGCCCGTGCCGGTCACGGTCAAAATCCGTGCGGGTTGGGATGAAAAAAGCAAAAATGCCGTCGAGGTTGCAAAAATCTGTGAATCTGCCGGTGCAGCCGCTGTGGCGGTTCACGCGCGCACACGGGCGCAGATGTACGCACCTTCTCCGGATTGGGGAATCATTCAGGCGGTTAAGAATGTCGTTTCCATTCCCGTCATTGGCAACGGGGATGTAACGGATGCGCAGTCCGCGGCGCGGATGATGGAGCAGACCGGCTGCGACGCGGTAATGGTCGCGCGCGGCGCTCTGGGAAACCCGTGGGTGTTTCGGGAAATCAACGCGTATTTGGACGATTCCTGCCGAATTCTTCCTAAGCCGGGAGTGCATGAAAAAATGCTCGTCCTTCTGCGGCAAGTGGAGCTGATGTGCCGCTATAAAGACGAGCACCGCGCTATGCATGAAGTGCGCAAACATGTCGGATGGTATTTAAAGGGGCTGCGAAACGCCGCCGAATTCCGCCGCCGCGCGTCGCTTATTTCCTCTATGGAAGAACTGAAAGCACTGACGAAAGATGTTATTGCCGCAAACGAAGCCGAAGAATAACGTTCGGTTCACCCGCCCGATTCTTTACACAAAAGACGTGTATAATCTTTACGCGTTATAATATAGCAAACTTCATCTAAAGGAATGCCGCGGTAGTCTATGTATGAGCCTGTGAGCGTCTTTTCGTAGCGGAATCCGCATTTTTCAATCACACGCTTTGAACGCATATTAAAAGGAAAATGGGCAACCGATAAACATGCAAGCCCGATTTCCTCAAATGCGTATTGTTCGATTCGCCGTACAGCTTCCGTCATCAAGCCACGTCCCCAGCAGTCCTGTGCAAGCACATATCCAACCTCCCGGCAGGGACCCATACCTTCATGGGAAAGCCGGTCGGAGTGCAGCCCAATCGAACCGACTACCCGTCCGGTCTCTTTCAGAACAATTGCATTCACTTCTTCATTTTCAAGAAAAGTTTTTAGAATTTCACGGCTTTCATCTATGGAGGCATGAGGTTTCCATCCTGCATTTGGCCCAACTTCCGGGTGTTTCGCATAGGCGTAAAAATCATAGAGGTCTTCCATTTGAAAAGGCCGCAGCAGAAGCCTGTTGGTTTGCAGGGGCTTCATGGGATTACATCTCTTCCTTTATTTTTTATTTTTCCATGTAAAATATCACCAGAGTGTTTGGTCCGGTGTGGGTCGTCATTGCGCAGCCGGCACGGGAAGTCAGCACTTCTTCGAATTGGCCGCTGTCTTTCACCATTCCTACGATTTCGTCAAAAATATCCCGGTCCATTCCGGTTGTGGAAACAAAGGCCCGCTGAGAGTCCTTATTGGGCTGAGACAAAACAAATCGGGCATATTCGCGGCAGACTTGCCGGAAGTGCCCGCGGAATTTTTTGTGGACGGACAGTTCCCCTGCATTGTTTAAAAGCAGGCAGGGACGAAGTTTTAAAAGATTTGCGCCGAACATCTGCAGCATGGTTGCTCTGCCGCCGCGGTATGCGAATTCCAGTGTATCGAGCAGTACATAGGCGCGAATCTTTTTTTTGTCTTGCTCAATTTGCTCATAAATTTCCTGTGCGGAGCAGCCCGCATCACGCATATCTGCCGCACGAAGAACCAATAATCCCTGTGCGGAACTTAAGGTGTAAGTGTTGACCACATGCACGTTTTCAAATTCTTGAGCGGCAATACACGCGTTTTGGTAGGAAGAAGAAAATTTGGAGTTCATGGCAAGATGCACCACGCTGTCGCCGTTTTCGGCAGCTTTGCGAAACACTTCAAAAAAGTCGACCGGAGGAGGCGCTGCAGTTTTTGGAAGTCGCTTGGTGCGTTCATAATCTTTAAACAGTTCGTCCGGCCCGATTTCAAAAATATCTTTGTAGGACTCGTCGCCGATAGTGATTGACAGAGGTACAATGGTGATGTCCCGCTGTTTGTATAAATCCGGGAACAAGTCGCAGGCGCTGTCGGCGCTGATTAAAACGGCCATGAAAGAATCTCCTCCAATGTAAATTAAGCAATATTATAACACTGCGCGGTATGTGAATCAAACATTATGAAAAAATGTTGTTTCATTGCCCGCTGTTCCGGTTGTATTTTTGCTCAAAATTATGATAATATGAATAAAGTTAGTTTTGAGAGGATTTGTATGCCATGAGCAAGAAAACACAAAAATACATAGTAGTCCTGTTTACGGTGCTTCTCAGCGCCGCGCTGCTGACGATAACCGCGTTTGCGGAGTCCGGGATAACTCGGGAAGAAGATCCTTCTTCCAGCAGTTCCGATTCTGTTACTTCCGGCGTGGATCCCGCTTCACAACCAAGCGAGGATTCTGCCTCACAGCAAGTAGATTCGTCCCCACAGAATCCTTCCAGCAGCGAAGATGAACCAACGAATCCGGACAGCGGGGAAGAAGAATCGTTTATCTCGGACGGTACGGGAAACGTGGATGTGCCTGAAGATAACGATACCATTCCTGTTAAACTGGACTATAACGACGGAAACGGCATTCGGGTTGTCAATGTAGAGCCCGGAACGCCGGTTCAGAATCTTCCCGTGCCGTCTCGCGAAGGATATGTATTTGACTACTGGACCATGAACGGCACACAGGTTTCTCCCACTTTTCAGATATATTCGGAAATCATACTGACCGCACAATGGGAGCAAGAGATCGAATCCAGCAGCGCAAAGCCTTCCAGCTATGCGAGTGTTGATACGCATCAGCAAGAGATTGAACGGGCGGCTTCGCAGGCAGAAGCAGCCACCAGCGACCCGGATGTTCTTTCTTCCGAAGACTGGGAGTCCATCCTTTCCACCGAATCGGAATCAGTTTCGGGCGCGGGCATTGTCTCTGAAGAGACATCCTCTGCCACATCCCGTGGGGGCGGTTCATCGTGGCTGTTTCCGGTTGGAATTATCCTGATTGTTTTGTCCGCATGCGGTATTGGCACTTTTATTTATTTGCAGTTTTTCAGCGATTCCGGTTCGCACGGACCGGGGGCAGGCGGCGGCAAAAACGATTTTGACGACATGGAATTTGTCGATATCAGCTCATACAGCGAGCCTTCGCTTGGTAATTCCGAGCCTAAGCGTGTGCCTAGAAAAAAGAGTTCGGACAATGAGGACACCATGCCCATTCCGCATCAGAGCAGGGGGGAACAGCGTTCGGGCAACCGGGATTTGCCGCAGACAAAACCCGCCACAGAGAAAAAGAAAGAGTTTGACTGGGATAAGTTCTTAAACGATGATATTTGACAAATCATGCAGATAATGTAGAAACAGCCGGAGCGGATTTGCGCTCCGGCTGTCTGTTTTTCTTACTTTGGATCCTTTTCGTCCTTGCCAAACAAGTTGAAACGGAACAGCTTGGATTCATCCTCTGGGTCTTCGCAGGTTACAAAAGCTTCTGCAATCTTGCCGCCTTCAATCAACCTTGTAAGACCGACAAGCTGACTGAGTTTGCTTTTTAGGTTAAGCCGGTCACCTTCATCAGTGACTAAAAACACCTTGCCTTTACATTCGTCAAGGACCTTTAAAAACGCTTGCACATCCACATCGTGGAGCTGGACCGGAGAGGGCATACGCAAACCTCCTTTTAAAACATTGTAGCAATAATCATTTATTAATATGAGTAACTGAGTAACGAATTGATTTCTATTTTCATATTATAACACCCGGCTTATTTTGTCAATTGTGTTTTTTTCACCCGTGATTTTGCCATCCTGAATTTGTACGATTCGATCGGCTGTATCTGCAATACGTTCATCATGTGTAATCAACACGACAGTGCGCCCGGAACGATGCAGGGAATGCAGAATTTCCATGACTTCATTGCCGGAACGGGTGTCTAAATTGCCGGTCGGTTCATCTGCTAGGATAATCGGCGGCTTCGCGGCAATGGCGCGTGCAATGGCAACCCGCTGCTGCTGCCCGCCGCTCATTTGCGAGGGGCGGTGATGAATTCTGCTGCCCAAGCCCACTTGAACCAAGGCCTCCTGCGCGAGCGCACGCCGTTCGGCGCGGGGGATTTTACGGTAAATCAGCGGCAGCTCGACGTTTTCCAACGCATCCTGCCCGCCAAGCAAATTGAACTTCTGGAAGATAAAACCGATTTTGCGGTTGCGGATTTGCGTCAGCTTACTTTCGCTGAGTTTGGCAACATTTTTGCCTTCTAAATAATACTCACCGGAAGTAGGCGTATCCAAACAGCCGATGATATTCATCAGCGTGGATTTTCCGCTGCCGGAGCGGCCCACAATGGCAAGAAATTCGCCGCGGTTTATATAAAGAGTGACATCGTTGAGCGCGTGAACCTCGGTTTCTCCCATATGATATATTTTTGTTAAATGATTTACAGTAATAAGCGGTTTCATTCTTTCTCCATAGTTTACAAATATCTGTGTGGATTCTATAATGAAAGAACACGAAATACGAAAGGGGCCATGAATTTGTTGACTGCCTACTGGAAAAAATTGAAAAGCGGTACGGATATCCGCGGCATCGCCAGTGAGGGTGTCGCCGGAGAAGAAGTAAACTTAACCGATGACACACTTGCCAAACTGGCGGACGGTTTTGCGCTGTGGCTGTCGGAGCGCACCGGGAAAAAGACGGCGGATTTAACCATTGCGATAGGGCACGACAGCCGCGTTTCGGCAAAACGCATTTTCAATGCGGTTTCCGGCGCACTGCTCTCTTCGGGAGTACGAATTCTGGACTGCGGGCTTGCCTCGACGCCCTCCATGTTCCATGTCACGCGCGCCCTTTCCTGCGATGGCTCCGTACAAATTACTGCAAGCCATCATCCATGGAACCGCAATGGCCTGAAGTTTTTCACGCCGGAGGGCGGATTGGACGGGCCGGATATCGAACAAATTCTTCTCCATGCGCAAAACGGGGACAAGCCAACCCCGTCACAGGGTGTGCTCGAACAGGTCGACTACATGAGCCGCTATTGTGCTGACCTGCGCGATATGATTCGCAGGGAGGTTAATGCCGACAACTATGAAAAACCCCTAGCCGGCTTTCATATTGTGGTGGATGCCGGAAACGGAGCGGGCGGATTTTACGCACGGGATGTTCTGGAACCGCTTGGAGCCGATATTTCCGGCAGCCAGTTCCTAGAGCCGGACGGCATGTTCCCAAACCACATTCCGAATCCGGAAAATGAAACGGCAATGCGTTCTGTCTGCCAGGCAGTTCTGGACTCCGGGGCAGACCTCGGCGTTATTTTCGATACCGACGTGGACCGAGGCGGCGCTGTTGATGCGTCCGGGGAGGAAATTAACCGAAATCGCTTGGTTGCGCTGGCCTCTTATATTGCGCTGGAAAATTGCCCCGGGGGAACAGTTGTTACCGATTCTGTCACATCCAGCGGACTGACAGAATACATTGAAAAAACGCTTGGGGGAAAACACCACCGCTTTAAGCGCGGCTACCGCAACGTCATCAACGAAGCGGTGCGCCTGAATCAAAATGGCGTGGACTGCCCGCTTGCGATTGAAACTTCCGGCCATGCGGCCATGCGGGAAAACTATTTTCTTGATGACGGCGCCTATTTGGTGACAAAGATTATCATTCTTGCTGCACGCCTGCGTGCCAAAGGGAAGACGATAGCGGATCTGCTGTTGCCGCTGCGCGAGCCGGCCGAGGCGCTGGAACTGCGGTTCCCAATTTTGGAAGAAGATTTTCGCGCATGCGGAGAGCGTATTATCTCCGGCCTTGAGCAATACGCGCGCAAACAGCCCGGCTGGACTGTGGCGCCGAATAATTTTGAAGGCGTGCGTGTTTCGCTGGACAAAGAGCACGGAGACGGCTGGTTTTTGCTCCGGCTGAGCGTACACGACCCGATTATGCCGCTGAATGTGGAAAGCGACAGCAAAGGCGGCACTGCTCTGATTCTAAAACAATTAGCCGAATATCTGACAGGCTGCAAGGGGCTTGATCTTTCCCCGCTGCAAAAGAACTTATAATTTAAACTGACAAAAACCGCCGCCCGGTGTGAAAATCCTTTCGCGCCTGCGGCGGTTACTTTTTTTCTGACGATTTTTAAAGATTAATCGTGTATTGGTGGTGTTGTTAAGCCGTCAGGAAAACAAGGTGCGCAACGCTGGGAATACTTTCTCCCTGCTGGGAGGAGGTCGGAGACATCAGCGCGCCGGTACCGATAAACAGTACTTTGTGGAGCTGTCCCTGTTCCATCTGCTGTAAGATAGCGGAACAGAGAATTGCCGCGCTGCACCCGCATCCGGAACCGCCGGCGTGGACGTCCTGCTTTTCTCGGTCGTAGATCATCAGGCCGCAGTCGTTGTGCACGGGCTTTATATCGATGTTTTCTTTTTGCAGAATTTCTTGCAGCAGTTCGCTTCCCACATAGCCTAAATCTCCCGTTTAAACAGTACTTTATGAAGCTGTCCCTGTTCCATCTGCTGTAAGATAGCGGAACAGAGAATTGCCGCGCTGCACCCGCATCCGGAACCGCCGGCGTGGACGTCCTGCTTTTCTCGGTCGTAGATCATCAGGCCGCAGTCGTTGTGCACGGGCTTTATATCGATGTTTTCTTTTTGCAGAATTTCTTGCAGCAGTTCGCTTCCCACATAGCCTAAATCAGAATCAGGTCGTAGTCCTGCGGGGAAGAGTCGGTGTCCGCCAAAAAGTCCATGATTGTCTGTGCTGCGGCAGGAGCCATGGCCGCGCCCATATTGCTAGCGTCCTTAATGCCGAAATCCGCGATTCTTCCAAACGTAACGGCATTCAAGCGAACCTTCGCCGAAGGGTTGTCCTGCCGATTTCCAAGCAGTACGGCGCCGGCAGCCGTAGCGGTCCACTGAGCGGTCGGTGAGCGCTGTCCCCCGTATTCCAGCGGAAGGCGAAATTGACGTTCCGCGGAGCAGAAATGGGAGGACGTAACCGCTGCGGCACGCTTTGCGGCTCCCGATTCGACGAACAGAGAGGCGATGCCAAGCGTCTGCGCCATGGTGGAGCAGGCACCAAACTGCCCGAGAAACGGGATATTCAGGCCTTTTAGTCCAAAAGTAGAGGAAATGCACTGGTTCAGCAGGTCGCCGGCAAAGATGCAGTCGATATCCGTAGTTTTCAGTTTTGCCTTGCGCAGGGCGATATTCACGGCCTCATTTTGCATGCGGCTCTCAGCTTTTTCCCAGCTGGTTTCTCCAAGCGTTGTGTCGTTGTGGCATTGGTCGTAATAGCTGCCGAAAGGACCCTCACCCTCTTTTTTGCCAACGACCGCCGCATATCCCAGAACAACCGGTTTCGTCGTCAGTTCAAATGTGTACTTTCCTTTTCTCTGCGGCATATATTCCACTCCCCGTTAATATAAATGGAAGAAGTATAGAATCAATCCGTACAGAATCGATGCGGTTGTGCCGTACACCAGCACCGGACCGGCAATGACGAACATTTTTCCGCCGATGCCCATGACATATCCTTCGTTCTTAAACTCCATCGCAGGCGAAACAACCGAGTTTGCAAAACCGGTGATTGGAACCAGCGTACCCGCACCCGCGTGTTTTGCGATATTATCATAGATACGCAGTGCGGTCAGCAGTGCGCTGAGGAAGATTAGGGTTAAGGAAACAAACGTGCCCGCACTTTTTTTATCCAGTCCCCAGTACATGTACAGGTGGAGAAATGCCTGCCCCAGCGTGCAGATGCTGCCGCCAAACAGAAAGGCCATCAGCATATTTTTACCCCATTTGGTTGGAGGGGAAGCTTTTTGCGCCATTACTTTGTATTCCTTTTTAGAAATTTTCAATGTTCTTTTCCCCTTTCGTTTCAGCTACCTTTATTCTGCCTGAAACATGGAAGAATATGCGGCCCAAATGTCCAAATTCCGCCGCCGTCAATTTTCATTTTTACTCTGCATTGATTTTTCATAAAGCGCAAAATTTGACAGCAACAATGCTAAAAATAAAATAAAAAAACAGGCGCCTCGGAAATTTCCGAAACGTCTGTTTTAATATTTGATATCAATCAGCCAACTACGATTTTACCTTCCGGCAGAACAGAACCGGAAGAAGAACGCCCTTTGCGCAGGGTAAACGCTAAACCGAGCGACACCGGACCCACACGCCCGATATACATGGCGCAGATAACCGCTATTTTGGCAGCGGGTTTTAAAGTAGGAGTAACATTGGCCGTCAGACCGACGGTTCCGAATGCGCTGGTTGCTTCAAACAAAGCGTCCACACCGCTTGTTGCGGAATTGGTCGTCATAATGATTGCCGATGTGATAATGATGATTAGTACACCGATGGTTAAAATGGTAAGAGCACGATATACCGTAAATTTATCCAGCCTGCGTTTTAGAACCACAGCTTCTTCATTGCCGCGCATGACGCTTACGACCGCCGCGACCAAAACAACAAATGTGGTTGTCTTAATGCCACCTCCGGTTGAGCCCGGAGAGGCGCCGATAAACATGAGGATTATCATCATCAGTTTGGTAATGTCGCGCATGGAAGCTGTGTTAACCATATTAAAACCCGCCGTGCGCATCGTGACGGACTGGAAAAAGGACACGTTTAGTTTTTCTGCAGGACTCATGTTCCTGAGCGTGTTGTTGTTTTCACCGACAAAAAACAGCACCGTTCCGATGAAGAGAAGCAGCAGCGTCATGCGCAGCACAATCTGGCTGTGAAACTGCAGTGAATGTGGACGCTGCCTTTTTAGGCGTGCGTGGATTTTTGCGTAGAAAATATCGTTAATCACGACGAAACCAAGTCCGCCGGTAATAATCAGCATGGCGACAGTGAGAGAAACAAGAGGGTCGTTTGCAAAGCCCGTCAGACTGATTCCAGGTTTTATAAATCCCAGAATATCGAATCCGGCGTTGCAGTAGGCAGAGACCGCGGTAAAGCAGGAAATCCATACGCCGTATGAACCGTACTGCGGCACAAAACGCAGCATCAAAAGAATTGCGCCGGCGGTCTCGCAGAGAAATGTAAATAATAGAATGATTTTAATCAGGCGCCGGACATGCAGGACGCTGCCAGCCGTACTTTCCACAGCAAGCTGCATGTCTCGAAACCCCAATTTTCTTCTCAGCAGAAGCGTAAAGCCGGTGGTAAATGTCACAAGGCCAAGTCCGCCAATCTGAATGAGAAGCAAAATGACAATCTGCCCGAAAAGATTCCAGTGGGACCAAGTGTCAAATACGATTAATCCCGTAACGCATACTGCGGAAGTCGCTGTAAACAGCGCATCCAGTGGTGCGGTCGGCATGCCGTTTCTTGCGGATATCGGCAGGCAGAGCAGGATGGTTCCCGCTAAAATAACCAAAAGAAAACTTACCACAATCAGCCTAACGGGCGGGATGCCCTTGAGTTTCTTTTTTAAGGAGGGAATTTCCTCTCCCATTCCATTCACCTCGTCGCCATGCGGCTAATTAAAAAGTTTTTTCACCGCTTTGTTTGGAATAATCAGGGCGGCGAGCGGCAACCCCAGCCCATAACACACGGCCAGCTCACCCAATCCTACGGAAAGAGCCTGCGTGACAAATTCCGCCCATGCAAAACCACCGGGCGATAAAATGACAATTTCGGCCCCGACAAACACTGCGTTGACCAACACCGGCGGCAGGGGAGCAAGAATCGGAAGCCCATGCCAGCGGATATTGCGCAGCAGCCGTGTTCCCGCAGCGGCGATCAGCGTTGCAAGCGTTCCGACAATCATGTCCGTGCTGTAACCGCTGAATAAGTTTGCCAGAAAGCACCCCACCGTCAGACCCGGCACCGCGGAGGCGGTAAAGACGGGAAGAATGGTCAGTGCTTCCGACACCCGAAATTGAACCGGGCCATAGGCAAGCCCCAAAAGGGCAGACAGGAGAGTCAGTACGGTGTAAAGAGCTGCGATCATCGCTGCGCGTGCCAACGCACGTGTGCGGTCCGTTTGATTTTTCATAGAAAAGTCCTCCGTAGTTTTGTTTTAGGTCAGGATGTTGCGACTGACCTCGCCGTTTTCGGCGATTTTGATAGGTACTTAAGATACTACAAATTTATGTAAAATGCAAATTGGTTTCTTGAGAGAATGGTTGGTTATCAGGTTCTTTATCATTCGTTTGGTTCATTTTTAGCTTGTTTCTGCTCAAGATGCTGTTCGGAAGGCAGCGCATTCTTCTCAATCAAAACTTTTGCGATTCTGCGGTCCTCCATTGCAGCAACGGTGAGGGTAATAGCACCGATTTTTACCTGAGGATGTTCATCTTCCTTTGGCAGACGACCAAGCCGCTCCATCATCAACCCGGCGATGGTGTCATAATCCCCTTCGGGCAGTTCAATCCCCAGCATTTCGGAAACTTCGTCAACGGGGGCCGTTCCTTCCACGTCGAATCGGTTTTCCCCGTCCCGGCGGATTTCCTCCTCCTCGTTGTCATATTCATCCTGAATATTGCCGACAATCGCTTCAAGCAGATCCTCCATCGTGATAATTCCCTCTGTGCCGCCGTATTCGTCCACCACCACGGCAATTTGTATCCGCCGCATTCTCATCTCGGTGAATAATTCCCCGCATGGTTTGCTTTTCGGTACAAAATAGGCAGGGCGCATCAGTTGCTCAAGACGAAGATCTCCGGGAATTGTATTGCCCACATAGGGCAGCAGATCTTTTACATATATAATGCCGGTCACGTGGTCGAGGTCCTCGTGATAAACAGGAATGCGCGAATAGCCGTTTTCCATGGCTACAGCAACGACATCCTCCACGGAACTTGTATCCTCTGCGGCAACCACATCGGTGCGGTGGGTCATCGCTTCGTCCACCGGAGTTTCATCAAAATCAAAGATATTGGAGATCATATCCTTTTCGTCGTCGTTGAGCAGCCCGCTGCGGTGACCGGTTTCCATCATGAAAAGAATTTCCTCCTGCGTAACGGACGGTCCGTCGGCAGGAGGCTCTATTCCAAAAAGTCTTGCAGACGAATCTACGCACCGCGCCAAAAAAGAAAAAACCGAAACAAACATGCGGGAAAGAAGTGAAAAAAATCCGGCAAAGCGGAACAGCCGCGTGCCGGGACGGCTGAGGACCAACTTTTTTGGAAGTATATCCGCAAATACCGCCCAAATGAAAGAGAAAAACAACGTAATTAAGATAACCGAAACGATGTATGAAGCCGTGGGCAGCAAAGGAAGGAAGGAAAGCAACTGCTCTACAAAGCCGGCAAAGCCTGCCGCAGCAACCGCTGCAGCCAGCATACCGGTAAACGCCGCACCTGTGCGAGCGCCGGAAAGGAAACGTGCCGTATCCGTCGTCAGCGCAAGAAGTTTTTTTGCTTTATCATCATCTTCGAAAGCAAGTTTCTTCATCTGCGTTTGGCTGAGGGATAAAACAGCAATTTTTTTTGCTGTAAAGAAGGCGCCGACAAGAATCAGAAAGAGCAGAATTGCAGCGAACAAAAGTGGATGCTGCATGGCGGCTTGAGTGCCAATGGAATACATACGTAAAGGAATGGCTGCATCGCCAGGGTCGGATGACATGAATTTACCCCTTTCGGAATTTATTTTGTTTTTTAATTTTTATTGTATCGTTTCCTTATTCGGCTGTCAATGTACAGCACAAGCAGAAGGACGGAGCGTTACGGCGAAACGCTTGTTTAAGAAACGGAGAGTGTAGGGTTACGGCGAAACGGTGCGCCGTACCCATGCTTTTAAGAAACGGAGAGTGTAGGGTGGATTTTAAATCCCAGAAAGTAATTTTTTATATTTTTATATATAATTGAATTTATAAGTCTAAAAAAATAGTTATTATAATGAATTTATCCGAATTTCATCATGAATTATCCTTTACATAGTAAGCAAAAAATGCTAAACTTTATCTTAAGTACAGACCTTTACACTGTGCCAATTGGGATCAACTATCCGTAAGGAGGAAAATAAGGACTATGGATTCAAGAAAAATGAAAACCATGGATGGCAACAATGCTGCCGCATATGTCTCATATGCGTTCACTGATGTTGCTGCCATCTACCCAATCACGCCTTCTTCCGTTATGGCGGACGAAACAGACAAATACGCCGCCGCCGGAAAGAAAAACCTGTTTGGGCGTCAGGTTCAGATCACAGAAATGCAGTCGGAAGGCGGCGCTGCCGGTGCGGTTCACGGCTCTCTTGCCGCCGGCGCTTTAACCACCACCTACACCGCTTCCCAGGGCCTTCTTTTGATGATTCCGAACATGTATAAAATCGCCGGCGAATTCCTTCCGGCCGTTATGCATGTTTCCGCCCGTTCACTTTCCACACAGGCTCTCTGCATCTTCGGCGATCACTCCGACATTTACGCATGCCGTCAGACAGGATTTGCCATGCTGTGCTCCAACAGCCCGCAAGAGTGCATGGATCTTGGTGCTGTTGCGCATCTTGCAGCTATCAAGGGCAGAATGCCGGTTATGCACTTCTTTGATGGATTCCGTACCTCCCACGAGATCCAGAAAATCCATATTTGGGATTACAAAGACCTTGGAGAGATGCTCGACTGGGATGCTGTTGAAAAGTTCCGCCGCAGCGCAATGAATCCGGAACATCCTGTCACAAAGGGTACTTCTGAAAACGATGACTTGTTCTTCCAAGTCAATGAGGCCAGCAACAGCCACTACGATGCTTTCCCGGAAGTCGTTGTGGAATATATGAACAAAGTGAACGAAAAAATCGGCACGGATTACAAGCCGTTTAATTACTACGGCGCACCGGATGCTACAGAAGTCATCATTGCCATGGGTTCTGTGTGCGAATGTGCTGAAGAAGTTGTCGATTATTTGAATGCCGCAGGCGAGAAGGTTGGCCTTGTTAAGGTTCACTTGTATCGTCCGTTTGTTGCGAAATATCTGCTCGATGTTCTGCCGAAGACCGTCAAGAAGATCAGTGTTCTTGACCGTACAAAGGAACGCGGCTCCATCGGCGAACCGCTGTACCTCGACGTTGTCGCGGCACTGAAGAATTCCGAATTTGAGACAATTCCGGTTTACACCGGCCGCTATGGTCTCGGTTCTAAGGATACAAATCCGGGTCAGATTATCGCTGTATACCGCAATATGCAGTCTGCTTCTCCGAAGAAACGCTTTACAATCGGTATTACTGACGACGTGACCAATCTGTCCTTGGAAGTTAAGGAAAATCCGGACACCACCCCGAAGGGCACTCGTTCCTGCAAATTCTGGGGTATAGGCGCAGACGGTACCGTTGGTGCAAACAAGAACTCCATCAAGATTATCGGCGACCATACCGATATGTATGCGCAGGGCTACTTCGCTTACGACTCCAAGAAATCCGGCGGTCTGACGATTTCTCACCTGCGTTTTGGTGACAAGCCGATTAAGTCTACCTATTATATTACAAAGGCGGACTTTGTCGCATGCCATAAACCGTCCTATGTCAATTCTTACGACATTGTTCAGGATATTAAACCCGGCGGAAGCTTCCTGCTCAACTGCGAATGGGAAACGGTGGAAGAGCTCGATAAGCACCTGCCCGGCAAGATGAAGAAATACATTGCCGAAAACAACATCAACTTCTATATCATCAACGGTGTGAAGATCGGCAAGGAATTGGGTTTGGGTGCACGCATTAACACTGTTCTGCAGTCCGCGTTCTTTGCAATTACCGGCATTATCCCGAAGGATCAGGCAATCCAGTATCTGAAAGATGCTGCGACAAAGACTTACGGCCGCAAGGGCGAAAAGGTTGTTGCCATGAACCATGCCGCTATTGACCGCGGTGCAACTGACTTTAAGAAAGTCGATGTTCCTGAAGCTTGGAAGAACGCCGTTGACGATTCTACAGTTCCTCAGGTTACCGGAGAAGACAAAGAGCTTGTTGAATATGTCAACAAGGTACTGATTCCGGTTAACCGCCATAAGGGCGATGAAATCCCGGTTTCCGATGTAATGAAAATGGCGGACGGCACAGTTCCTTCCGGTTCTGCTGCATATGAAAAACGCGGAATTGCCATTGACGTTCCGGAATGGATTCCGGAAAACTGCATCCAGTGCAATACCTGCTCCTATGTCTGCCCGCACGCTGTTATCCGTCCCGCTGTTATGACTGCGGAAGAGGCAGAGAAAGCGCCGGAAGGCATGAAGATGAAAGATATGACACTGATGCCGGGCTACAAATTCGCTATCACGATTTCCACAATGGACTGCACAGGCTGCGGTTCCTGCGCAACGGTTTGCCCGGGCATGCGCGGCAACAAGGCTCTTGCTATGAAGCCGATGGCAACCCAGATGGAAAGCCAGAAAGCTTACGATTACGCGCAGACGCTGAGCGAGAAACCGGAAGTGCACGCCAAGTTCAAACCGACCAGCGTAAAGGGAAGCCAGTTCAAGAAACCGCTGCTTGAGTACTCCGGTGCTTGCGCGGGTTGTGGTGAAACTCCTTACGCAAAACTGGTTACACAGCTGTTCGGTGACAGAATGTATATTGCCAATGCAACAGGATGCTCCTCCATTTGGGGCGGTTCTGAACCGGCAACACCGTACACCAAGAATAAAAGAGGCTTTGGTCCTGCTTGGAATAACTCTCTGTTTGAGGACAACGCCGAATTCGGTTATGGTATGGCACTGGCCAATAAGGCTATCCGTGCACGCCTTGCTGATTATGTCAAGGCCATTGCAGATTCCAATGAGGCTTCTGAGTCCTTGAAGGCTGCCTGCAAGGCATACTTTGACACATTTGACAGCAGCATAGAAAACCGTGAGCCGACCGATAAGCTGATTGCAGAGCTGGAAAAGGTTGCTTCCGGCACTGGCGAAATTGCAGAACTTGCGAAGAAGACACTCGCCGATAAAGATTATCTGGCGAAGAAATCCGTATGGATCTTCGGCGGCGACGGTTGGGCATATGATATTGGATTCGGCGGACTGGATCATGTTCTTGCTTCCGGTGAAGATGTCAATGTTCTTGTGTTTGACACTGAGGTTTACTCCAACACTGGCGGGCAGGCTTCTAAAGCAACTCCGATTGGTTCTGTGGCTCAGTTCGCTGCAACCGGTAAGGCTACTAAGAAGAAGGATCTGCCCGGCATGGCCATGACTTATGGTTATGTGTATGTTGCGCATGTCGCAATGGGTGCAGACTATAATCAGACCATCAAGGCTATTACGGAAGCAGAAAGCTATAAAGGCCCGTCCCTCATCGTTGCCTATGCTCCCTGCATTAACCAGGGCATCAAAGGCGGCATGGGTCTTTCCCAGTTGGAGGAGAAGAAGGCTGTGGCTGCTGGTTACTGGAAGAACTTCCGTTACGATCCTCGCCTTGCAGAGCAGGGCAAGAATCCGTTCCAGCTTGACAGCAAAGCTCCGACTGAGTCCTACCGCGACTTCATCATGGGCGAAGTACGTTACAACTCTTTGACCCGTTCCTTCCCGGATCGTGCTGAAGAGCTGTTCCAGAAAGCTGAAAAAGCTGCAAAAGAGGAGTACGAGCATCTCGTGAAACTGTCCAAAATGTAATTTTGGATAAAATAAATAGAGCTGCGGCAAAACTTTCGTTTTGCCGCAGTTTTTTTTGAACCGTATTGAAAAAACAAAAAACAAACACAATATAAAAAGAACCCGAAAAAACGCTGTAAGCGATTTTTCGGGCATCCTTTTATCTATTTTCTTTCAGCTGTTTTATTTACTGCAACCTGCTTTTCATGAATCAGGCTTTCATTTGTGCAACCACCTGATTGGCGTATTGCCTCATGTTGGCAAGGTCTTCTTCTGTTGGCTTGAAATTCACTCTCAATCCGTCTCCGATAAAGCGGAATTTGAGATGTTCCAGTCGGCTTTTCATCATTGGCACGGCTTCACCGCTCCAGCCGTATGAACCAAAGGCACCCACCGGTTTTGTACGGGTATTGATTGGGTCAATGCTGGCTAATACATCCCAAACAATTTTCGGAGCATCCCGGTTAATGGTACAGGAGCCGAATAGCAGTGCATCCGCACGTCTGACCAGCTCTGCGGCTTTGTCAAACGGCTCAAACACAATGTTGACAAGTTCGACATCCAATGTATCGTTTTTGCGGAGTTCTTCTGCCGCGGCTTGTGCCAATTTTTCTGTGTAGCCGTATGCCGAAGCATACAGAATTCCAACTACTTTTTTCTCATGGGATGCCGGTGTACTCCACTTTCGGTAGAGCTCTTTGCACCGTTTAATATTTTGTGTTAGGCACGGGCCGTGACTTGTGCAAATCAGTTCAACCGGGAGATCTTTAATCTTGTCAAGCCCTGCAAGAACAGATGAAGCAAACGGCTCCATAATGCACCGGTAATAGTTCTTAAATTCGCTCCAGTATTTTTCTGGATAATGGATCGTTGTGTCCATCATAGTGGGTTCACAGTAGTGGCAGCCCAAAAAGTCGCAAGTAAAGAGAACCTTTTCAGACGGCATCCATGTAAACATGGTATCCGGCCAGTGCAGCAGAGGGGCAACAATGAATTCCAGTTCACGGTCGCCAATTTGAAGTTTGTCACCATGCTTTACAACAACGCTTTCAAACTCGCCGTTGGTAATTGCGGAAAGATTCTTCTTGGCGGAAAAGGTTGAGTAAACAACAATGTTTGGGTTAAGCTTTAACAGCTTTTCAATTGAACCGGAGTGGTCCGGTTCCGTATGGTTTACGATCAGGTAATCAATTTTTGAAATATCTACAATGCTTTGAATGTTCTCAAGGTATTCGTCAAAAAAAGATTCCAATACCGTATCAACAAGAACATTTTTTTCGCCGGTGATAAGATACGCATTATAGCTGGTTCCATATTCTGCATGCATAATAATGTCAAAGACACGCATGCCGGGATTTAAAACACCTACGGAATATACGTTGTCAGTTAGTTTTTTAACGCTCATGGCTAAGAAAAACTTCCTTCATTATTCTTCTGGGGAGAACATATCCTTGCCTACGCCGCATACCGGGCATGTCCAATCATCCGGCAGATCTTCAAAAGCTGTTCCGGGTTTAATACCATGTTCCGGATCACCCACAGCTGGGTCGTATACATATCCGCATGCTGAACAAACGTACTTTTTCATTTTAACACTTCCTTAATAGTAATTTTCACCATAATATAGATGAATATCCATAGTATAAATGAGCTAAATTATTTTGTCAATTTGAGCCATAATCGTACATCATATCTTCAATGATTTCGCTGAGATTTTCCGGAAACACTTGGCACTTAATAGTAATTTTCATCATATCTTTATTTTGTCAATGATAATCGTACGGAGATTTTCCGGAAACACTTGGCACCGGCAAAGCTGGTGGGCCAGGTCCAGAACCTTAGAGAGATTCCTTGAAACAAGCTGGTCCGTATAATCCTCATCCGAACGAAAGATTTTAACCCCATACCCTTTTTTGCGATCTCCAAATACATAGTACTTCAGGCAGATACCTGGCATATCTGCGCAACCTACAAATCTGAACATGCACCACCATCCTCTCTGTGAATTATAATCACATCACCTGATCATGGTACTATCATAATTCACAAAGAGGAAATTATCAAGAAAAAAAACGCAGATTTTGGCACCAATTTGCGAAATACGCAACATATATATTTCCGTATTAAATAATAAGATAGATATTGTACCAAAAATATTTGTTTATTTCATTACAATTTGTATAGATATAGAACAATAAATGCGCATAATACGCCGAGTAATGAACCGAGAAGTGTGTCGGACGGATAATGCACAAATAAAAATACCCTTGAAAATGCAATGAGGAGTGCAAGAATCAGAGCGGCGGTGCCAAAGCGATTATTGAAGAGCCAAATGATTGTTGCGGCGGCGAAAGAGGAAGCCGAATGCCCGGAGGGGCACGAATAGCCGCCCGGAGTATGAATGAGCAGGGGGACGCCAGGATTTGTTACAAACGGCCTGGGCCGCCCTATAATCGGTTTTAAAATTTGGCTGATAACATGTGAAAGTGCAAGGGAGAAAAAAAGCATAAAAGCGAAACAACGGGTTTGATGATTGCGGCCGAGGAGAAAGGCAGCCACCAGCCAAACCGCGCCGGCATTTCCCATTCGGGAGAGCAGTGGAAAAATAAAATCTGTAAATCGGTTATGACAATGCGCTTGAACATAACTGATAATTCTGACATCCATTCCTGTTCCTCCGGTCAGATTTGTTTGATAATTATTATACCATATTTTCTTTCTAAAGCGAATATACTTATATTAAAAAACAGGAGATGATATGGATTGGAATGGCAGAGCCTGACAAAAGAAGACTGCGCAAAACGATTAAACACAAATCTTCGCAGTGGATTGACACCGCGGCAGGCGGCACAGCGGCTGCGCGAATATGGCAAAAACGAGTTAGAGCGGCCAAAGAAAAAAAGTTTACTTTTGCGTTTTGCGGCTCAACTCTCCGATTTTATGGTAATTGTCCTGCTGATTGCGGCAGGAATTTCCTTTTTCACATCTTATCTTCAACACGACAGCGACTATATTGATTCCATTATTATATTGGTCATTGTATTGGTGGATGCGGTAACGGGAATGATTCAGGAAAGCCGTGCCGAACGGGCCATTGAGGCACTGCAAAAACTTTCCACTCCAAAAGCACGTGTTGTCCGGGGAGGAAAGGAATTTGAAATTCCGGCAGAGCAGCTGGTTCCCGGCGACTTGGTTGTGGTGGAAACCGGTGATTTGGTGCCGGCGGACCTGCGTTTGACGGAATCGGTGAATTTAAAGGCGGAGGAAAGTGCGCTGACAGGGGAAAGCCTTCCGGGGGAAAAGGACGCAGAATCCGTGTATCCGGCCGGAACGCCGCTCGGCGACCGGCGTAATTTTTTGTATTCGGCCAGTTCCGTTGCGGCGGGACGCGGACGCGGGATTGTTGTGGCTACGGGGATGAACACCCAAGTTGGAAAAATTGCGCATATGATTGGCAGCCAAAATGCGCCGCAGACGCCGCTGCAGCGCAAATTGGCGCAAACGGGCCGCATGCTGGGGGCCGGCGCACTTGTCATCTGCCTGTTCATCTTTATTATGGGGCTGATTCAGCAGATTAATCCGATGGATATGTTTCTGATTGCCATCAGTCTTGCTGTGGCCGCAATTCCGGAGGGGCTTCCCGCAGTGGTTACCGTTACGCTCGCTATTGGTGTACGTCGAATGGCCGCAAAACGAGCCATTGTCAGGCGAATGCCCGCCGTTGAAACACTCGGCAGCGCGAGCGTGATTTGTTCGGACAAAACGGGAACGCTGACCCAAAATCGTATGACAGTGGTGGAATTGCAAAGCCCGCACGGAAAAGTGGAAATAAACTCTTCCGAAGGAAAACGGCTGTTGGAAATCGCTTCTCTTTGTACAAATTGTGTCGATACGGGAGGAACGCTCCGCGGAGACCCCACAGAGATTGCTTTAGTTCGTGCGGCAAGAATCAAGACCGATATGTTACAACAGCGGTATCCGCGTGTGCGGGAATTCCCGTTTTCCAGTGAGCGCAAAAGAATGACCACTGTGCACCGACTGCCGGATGGCCGTTACCGTATCATTACCAAAGGTGCGCCGGATATTCTGCTGCGGTACTGTGCCTCCGCCACGGCAAAGGCAAGCATAGCACGCCGAAATGAGGAGATGGCCTCGCGGGCGCTGCGGGTGCTCGGTGTTGCGGTTCGGGATGTGGATCGTATGCCGCAAAGCGCGCAGGAAGCCGAACGGAACCTTGTTTTTTTGGGACTGGTAGGAATGATAGACCCGCCCCGTCCGGAGGCAAAGCAGGCTGTTCAAATGTGCAAACGGGCGGGAATCCGACCGGTCATGATTACCGGCGACCATGCGGCAACCGCGGCGGCAATCGCCGTACAGTTGGGCATTGCGCAGAGTGGGGAAAACGTTGCTACAGGGTCGCAATTGGATAACATGACGGATGAGGAACTGCGAAAAAATATCAACCGCTATTCTGTTTTTGCACGTGTTTCTCCGGAACATAAGGTACGCATCGTGCGAGCTTTTCAGTCAAGAGGAGAAGTTGTCGCCATGACGGGGGACGGCGTCAACGATGCACCTGCACTGCGGGCAGCGGACATCGGCTGCGCTATGGGAATTTCCGGAACGGATGTGGCTAAAGCCGCTTCGGATATGATTTTAACCGATGATAATTTTGCCACGATTGTTGCAGCAGTGAGGGAAGGCCGCGGCATTTATCAGAATATCCGCAAAACGGTGCATTTTCTCATTAGCTGCAACATTGGGGAATTGCTTACGGTATTTGTCGGCTTTCTGCTGAGACTGCCCAGCCCGCTTCTTGCCATACAGCTTCTGTGGGTGAATCTGGTTACCGATTCCCTGCCCGCTTTGGCGCTCGGCGTGGAGCCGATTGGCGGCGATGTGATGAACCATAAGCCGGTGCGGCGCGGGGAAAGCGTTTTTTCGGGCGGAATGGGATACAATATCATGGTGGAAGGCTGTTTGATTGGCTCTCTCTCTCTGCTGGCATACAGTATCGGCCGCGTGTTTTTTGACGTGGATCCTGCGTCGCCGTTTATCGGCCGGACAATGGCCTTTGCCGTTCTCAGTCTTTCCCAAGTTGTACATACATTTAATATGCGTTCCGAACATTCTGTGTTCGGTGCAGGAATGTTTGCAAATCCAAAATTAGTTCTTGCCGCAGTTGCCTGCATATTTTTGCAAGCCGCCGTCATCGCAGTACCGCCGCTGGCGGCCGTGTTCAAAACAGCGGTATTGACAGGGCAGCAGTGGACTGTGGTGGCTGTGCTGTCCCTCATGCCGTTAGTGGTGGTGGAGGCGGAGAAAGCGGCTTTGGAACATTCGCAAAGAAAATTGTCAGGACGCAAAAAGAGGGCCTGCCGGAATTAACCGGCCGACCCTCTGTTTTGGTGGCTCAGGATCTGCGGTTGATATCCGCAGGTTCTTCAAAACCGCCGCATCCGCCGCACGCGCCGCAGTCGCCTCCGCAGCCTCCGTGGCTAAGGGAATTTACTGAATGGAATCCCAAAAACGCCAGCGCGGCAATAATTAGGCTAATGATAATCCAACTGGCCATCCTGTCACCTCCCATGACGGTTCAGCGTCCAATCGATGGCTCCGTCAGTTTGCCACAGGCGGAACCGGCATTGGGTTAGTTTAGGCTTACTTAGTGTAATTTAGTTTAACACCTTGCAGACAGACTGTCAACCGAATGTCAGCCCGTCACTTTTGTTTTGAGTCCGGTGCATCTTCCGCAGGATGCGGAAATAAGGTGGGAAGTTTTCCGGATTTTGTCAGCATTTGATACAGAATCATCAGAAGCGGAATGTAAATTAAAATCCAAAAGTTTTTGGCAATCAGGGCAAAATAAATTGCGGCAAGCATGGAAAGAGGATGGATGTTGATGGAGGACGAAACAATTTTCGGTTCAATAATCTGCCGCACAGCTGTGATGATGAGCCAGCACACAAAAAGCGCACCGGCGGTAAAAAAGTTGCCGGAAAAAAGATACCCTAAGGAAAGCGGTATATAAATAGTTCCCGGCCCCAGTACGGGCAGAATATCCGCAAATCCGGTGATTAAACTGACAACAAGGGGGTATGGAACGCCGAGGATAATAAAGACAATCAAGGTTTCCACAAACGTAATAAAATAGATTAGCAGGTAAGAACTGATATATTTTCCGCTGATGCTGCGTCCGCTGCGGGAATAACTGCGCAGGTCATTTACGCCTCCGTCCGTAAAAAGACCAAGAAACAGATTTTTGATTTTACGCATATCCTTTGAAAAAAAGTAGGTAGAAAAAATCATGACGATGAACATGGTAAAAATGGCTGGCAGAGAAGTCAAAAATCCCAGCACGGTGCTCAGCACTTTGGTTGCAAGGGAAAGACTTGTTTGCGCAAGGTTCAGCATCTTTTCTTGGTTTTGCTGAACGAATCCGGCGTCGATGCGGTTCAGCAAATCATCCAGATGATTTATCATTTTGCTGAGCTGAGGAATCAGCGTGCCCATGCTTTCCGGGGATAGGCTGGAAATATAGGCAATAAGATTACTGATTTCACGAATGAGAAATAGACCGATTAAAAACAGAACACCGAACAGCACCGCATAAACCAGCAAAGTTGCCGCCGCCGCAGCCGCTGCGGGGCGAAGGTGAAGTTTATCCCGCAGACGCTCAATCAGAGGCTGTGCAAGCAAAGCAAGAAGAAAGCCGGCGAGAAACGGAAAGGTATATTTTAATGTAGCGGCAAACAGAATGAATCCGGCTGTATAAAGGACGAGAAACAGCAGCAACGGCCTGATTCTAATCAGCTGGCGCTTGTCAAACAACGAAATACCCCCTTGTAAATTAAACGGGAAAAGAGTATGATTTATTATAACACGCAAAAGCAAAAAAGAAAGAAAAAAAGAGTGCTCCGCGAGAACTGGCGGAACACTCGCTGGCAGAAATTACTTTTCTCTGCCTAAAAGCCAATCTACGGAAACGTTGAGAATATTGGCAAGTGCAGATAATTCATAATCCGTAACATAACGGATCTGTCCTTCTAATTTGGACAGGCCGGAAGCATTCATGTCAATTCCGTTGACCTGAAGTTGAGCTAAAAGCTCTTTTTGCTTCATTCCCTGATTCTTACGTGCCATTTCAACACGTGCACCCACCATGTTGCGGGTTCCGAGCGCTTGTTTACGCAGTCTCAATTCACTCATCTCCTTCGTAGCATAAGATTCGCATACACTTTTCACAAGATTGTGTTTGCCAGCAGGATTCGGCAAAACGATACATTTACCGAACCAAATCTATTAATTACTGACAGTGTTTAGTATAATATTTTTTTGTGATTTTTGCAATAAAAAAATGGATTTTTTTCACCTGTTTGGAGATGTTTTTTAGAAAAAATCTATACTTTCGACAAAGATGTCAGATGGCATTTATTATTTTCCCACGATCATTAGAAAATATTCCTTATTTGAAACATTAAACGTTTTGAGATTTTATTTGCTGGCGCTGCAGAACCGGATTCAAAAACTGTAACTTGTTATTCGGCACTGCAAACTTTTATTTGCGTGACACGCTGCAGATGTGTATGGTTAAATTTTGCGTGTCAGTCTATAATATGTCAGTTCAAGGATTGAAAGTCACAGTAATTTTTCAAATCTAATACGGGGGATGTTTTTTTTGGAAAACACAAGTCATATCAAAACAAATCTGACCATGTTAACTGATTTTTATGAGCTTACCATGGCAAACGGGTATTTCACCAACGGATATCGGGACACCATAGCCTATTTCGACATGTTTTTCCGTGAAATTCCGGATAATGGCGGCTATGCCATCATGGCCGGTGTCCAGCAAATTGTGGAATACCTAGAACACTTGGAATTTACCCCGGAGGACATTGAATATCTTCGCAGCTGTAAAATATTCAATGAAGAATTCCTCCAGTATCTGCAGAACTTCCGTTTTAGCTGTGACGTTTGGGCGGTGCCGGAAGGAATGCCGATTTTCCCCGGAGAGCCGATTATCACTGTGCGTGGTCCGGTCATTCAGGCCCAGTTTGTCGAAACTATGATTTTGCTGACTATTAACCATCAGAGTCTGATTGCGACAAAAGCCAACCGCATTTGCCGTGCGGCACAAGGCAGGCCTGTTATGGAATTTGGTTCTCGCAGAGCTCAGGGTTCGGACGGTGCAATTCTTGGCGCGCGCGCTGCTTATATCGGCGGATGCTGCGGAACGGCTTGTACCATTTGTGACCGTGAATACGGTGTTCCCGCTCTCGGCACAATGGCACACAGTTGGATTCAAATGTTTGATTCGGAACTGGATGCGTTCCGCGCCTATGCACGCGAATATCCGCAGAACTGTACCCTGCTGGTTGATACCTACAACGTGCTCAAATCAGGCGTGCCGCATGCCATCCAAGTGTTCCGCGAAGAAATTGTGCCGCGTGGATTCCGGCCTGCCGGGATTCGTATCGACAGCGGCGACATCACCTATCTTTCCAAAAAGGCTAGGAAGATGCTGGATGATGCAGGATTTCCGGATTGTAAAATTTGTGCTTCCAACTCCCTTGATGAGTATATCATCCGCGATATGCTTATTCAAGGCGCACAAGTGGACAGCTTTGGCGTAGGGGAGCGTATGATTACATCCTCCAGTCATCCGGTGTTTGGCGGTGTATATAAACTCAGTGCAGTGGAAGACAGCAACGGAAACATTATTCCGAAAATTAAAATCAGCGAGAATGTTTCCAAAATTACCACGCCCGGATTTAAGAAACTGTGGCGTCTTTACGACCGGGAAAGCGGAAAAGCGATTGCGGATGTGATTACCCTTTTTGATGAAGTCATTGATGACACACGCCCCTATGAAATCTTTGACCCGAATTTTGTTTGGAAGCGCAAGGTGCTTACGAATTTCCGTGCAGAGGATATTCGTGTACAGCTGTTTCGCAACGGCCGTCCCGTAGCAAAGAAAAAGTCTCTGAAAGAAATTCAGGATTTTTGCCGCCAGCAGGTGGACACGCTTTGGGATGAAGTCAAGCGCTTTGAAAATCCACACCGCTATTATGTCGACCTCTCCCAAAAGCTGTGGGATTTGAAAAATAGGATGATTTCCAAATATTCTTTTGGATCAAATACTTGACATTTTACCGTAAATCATTTAGAATTACGGATACCATATGCGAGCAGGCCGAGCAGCCGCGGGCGCTGCGCGAAAGCGCGCGTGCGAGGAAAGTCCGAGCTCCACAGGGCAAGAATAACGGCTAACAGCCGCCGGGGGCGACCCTAGGGAAAGTGCAACAGAGAGATACCGCCGCATTTTTGCGGTAAGGGTGGAAAGGCGGGGTAAGAGCCCACCAGCGTGCGGGAGACCGCACGGCTATGCAAACCCTATTCGGAGCAACACCGCAGTGGGACAACAAAGCGCTGGCCCGGCGCGTCCCGATAAGGTGGCATCGAGCCGCGGTGGCAACACCCGGCCAAGATAGATGGCTGCTTAAGACAGAACTCGGCTTACAGACCTGGTCGCATTTGAAACAGCGCGCTGTTTTCAGCGCGCTGTTCGTTTCATAAAGAGTATCCTAAGATGATAAAAGTATTTGCTTCAATGACAAATATTAGCGCAATCCACAACAAGGAAACTTTCTAAGGAGCAGCCAATTGGCGCTCCTTTTTTCATTTTCATAGAGTTTAGAAAAATTCCTTCAAGAAGTTTTAGGAAGTCACTACTCAATTTTAAACTTGGAAATCAACGATTTAAGCTGCTGCGATTGCCCGCTTAGTTCTTCGCTGGAAGCGGCGGTCTGTTCCGATGTTGCGGAAGTAGTCTGCACAGTTGCTGAGATTTGGTTCAAACCTTGCTGAATCTGACGGATAGCAGCAGACTGCGCGGCAACCCTGTCTGCAATGTTTGTCATCAGGTCTGAAGTTTGTTGGACACTTTCTGCTGCTTTGGTGAAGGATTCCTCCGTTTCATCCGCGGCAAGAACTCCGTTTTCAACGGCTTGCAGAGAATTTTGGATGAGAACTGAGGTCTCTTTTGCTGCTTGCGCACTTTTCGCAGCCAAATTACGCACTTCATCCGCGACTACGGAAAAGCCTTTGCCTGCCTCTCCGGCACGAGCAGCTTCCACCGCAGCATTCAAAGCGAGAATATTGGTCTGAAAAGCGATATCTTCAATGGCCTTTAAAATTCGGCCGATTTGACTCGAGGATTCTCGAATTTCTTCCATGGCTTTTGAAAGTTGCTTCATCCGCTCGCTGCCGAACATCATTTGCTTTGAGGCAGCATCGGAAAGCTGATTGGCTTTATGGGCCTGCTGAGCATTTTTTTCAACATTCTGCGATATTTCTGTAACAGAGGCGGTAAGCTCTTCTACGGATGCTGTTTGCTCAGAAGCACTCTGTGAAAGAGACTGAGAGCCGTTTGCCAACTGATTTGCACCCGCGGCAACTTCATCGGCCGCCTTTGCAATGTGGGCAAACATTTCGGACAGCGTGTCATGAATATGTACAAGAGATGTTTTGATTTTTGAGAAATTTCCTGAGTAATCGCATTTTAAATCAAATACCAGATTTCCTTGCGCAATCTGATCTAGTACCGCAGAAATTTCATCAATATATTCAATATAATTCTTTAGCCTGCTGACAATATTTGAAATGGCAACGCCAACTTGCCCAATCTCATCGGAAGAATGGACATCTACGGCGACATCTAGATCACCGTCTGCAATTTTCTGGGCAGAATTTTTTAACTTCTTTAAGGGTTTCACAATAGAATGCGAAATCAGGGTAAGCAGAATGCAAAGCAATATCAGGGCAATACCGTACATAACTGCCATAGTAAAACGCACGGATGAAACAGAACTGTTGTATTCATTTTCAGGAAGTCCGGTCGTGACCGCCCAACCGGTTTTTCCTACGGACGAAACATAACCGTAATTCATTTGACCAAGTAAAGAGTACGAAATGATTTTTGAACTTCTGTTGGAAATGGATACAACCAGATTGCCGGGAAGTCCGGCATCCCCCATAGTTTTTCCGTCCCAATCCTGAACCGGGGAACTGATGATGGTGCCGTCTTTAGAAGTCAGAATCAGGAAACCTCTTTTCCCAAGTTTGTAATCGTTTGCTATGGTATGAAGTTGGTCAATAGTAACATCCACCCCTACGATTCCAAGCAGACTGTCGGAATTGGAGTGATATACGGGGCATATCATACTGATAATCAAATTATTTGATACGGCATCTTGATATGGTTCCGTCAATACAACCTTTCTATCACTGGTGACGGACTGATACCAAGATTGCTTTGAGATGTCAAAACCGGAGGTTCTCACTTGACCGGTGGACTTTAAAAGCTGACCTGAATTTGCGTCAGCCACCCATATGGACTTAATGTTGTCCGAGTCGATTTGCTGAGTATTTTTTAATGTGTCCATGACGGGCAGATATTTACTGCTTTTCATGATGGAAGAATCTTGGTTCGCATCCATCAGCAATTGATGAATTTGCAGATTCGTGGATAAACTTTGGGCGACTGTCATGTACTTGGTGAAAAATTCACTGATTTGATTGGCAACCAACCGGGATTGTGTTTCCAGTTGAACATCAGCCATTTGTGAAACGGAAAATCGTACGCTGTTTTGAACAAGCAGCGCCGTTACGCAAAAAATGCACAGAACCGGAACCCCGATCCAAGTGAGCAATTTGACGGTCAAACTACTGCGATTAAAAGTAAATTTGATTTTAGGTCTTTTTATTTTTCTGCGTTTAAATGGTTTTGATATCATCCCCAGGTCCAAACTCCTTCGTAACTGAAATGTTTTGTTTCACGTTTTCAATAGGGCTTCTAGAATATAACTAATTTATGTATCGGTCAAAAGTCCAAAATGTTTTATCAGTAAGTATTTATTACACCGAGACTGAAACAACTGTGGTGGGTACTGTAAAGTTGCGAATCAATGAAAAATCATGTTTTTTTTGGGATGATAATCACTGATTTTGTTTTGCATGTCAATATATTATGTGCAGAATATTGAATTTTGATTTAAAAACTAAAAAAGTGCCTTGAAATGGTGCTGTAGGCCAAATCAAGACACTTTTTCAGTTTTTGGCATTGTTTCTATGCCCGAACATGCTGTTTTATTCGATGATATATCTGCTCAACATTCCGGAAAGACCCGGAGGAATATTTGCAGTTAGCATAAACCCGTTTTCAGTGTATTCCTCGCGCTCCACGTGTCCGTTTTTGCGGATCATTGCTTCAAGACCGGACTCTGTAAAAGGGAGCAGCAAATGTACACGAAGCGAAGTCTTCTTCAGATTTTTTTCAATCATCAACAATAACTGATTGAGCCCTTGGCCGGTGTGAGCGCTGACTCGAACAGCATGGCCAATCATTGGCATTTTGCTGATATCGGGGATTAGGTCACATTTATTCAAAACCGGAATAATCGGGCGGCCTTGACAGCCTAGATCCCTCAGCAATTTTTTGGTTACATCCAAATGTGTTGGAGCCTCCGGGCTGGAAGCATCACAGACGTTTAGAATGATATCCGCATCCGCGGCCTGCTCTAATGTGGAATGGAAAGCCTGAACCAGATGATGCGGCAATCTGCGAACTAGGCCAACGGTATCAATCAGCATAACTGTTTCTCCGCCCGGGAGCCGCAGTGCCCGTGCTGTCGGGTCCAGCGTGCAGAACAGCTTGTCTTCGGCAAGAACGCCGGCACCGGTCAGTGCATTCATCAGCGTTGATTTTCCGGCGTTTGTATAGCCTACCATTGCCACCGTGGCAAAACCGTCCTTTTTTCTGCGCCGGCTGATTCGTCTGCGGTGCAGTTCAACATCGTGAATCTGCTTGGTCAGCGCATCAATGCGGCGGCGAATGTGACGGCGGTCGGTTTCGAGCTTGCTTTCGCCGGGACCTCTGGTTCCAATTCCGCCGCCAAGACGGGAAAGCTCACTGCCGCGGCCCCCAAGGCGCGGCAACAGATATTTCAGCTGAGCAAGTTCCACTTGCAGCTTACCTTCCCGGCTTTTTGCCCGGGATGCGAAAATATCCAGAATCAGCATCGTTCTGTCTATGGTACGTACCCCGCTGATCCGTTCAATATTGCGGATTTGTGTGGGCGTTAATTCACAGTCAAAAATCAACAGGTCTAGTTCATATTTTTTGACAAAGTCCGCAATATGCCGCATCATACCACTTCCCACACAGGTTGCGGCATCCGGTGATAGTCTTTTTTGCGTTATTGCTCCAAATGGCTGTGCGCCCGCGCTTCGGGTTAGTTCGTAAAGCTCAGCCAAAGAGGCTTGTGCATCATATTCCCCCGTATCCACCTCTACCAGAAGAGCGCGTTCCTGTGTCAATGTGTTTTCGTGCATTTTCGATCCGCCGCTCCTTTCTTGTGGTTTTCTGTGTTTGTTTCCCTTGTTTTTTCTATATTTCCCTATTAAAATACTGCATTTTAAGACAAAAAGCAATCAAATCTTGTCGAAACACACAAACTCCCGAGGATACGGTTATTATTTCACGAAACGGCAGAGAAATCCAACTCCACCGTTAAATGTGCAGGACAAAATATTTCCAGTTTTTTTTGGGCTTCCTCTGTTCCGCAGGCAGGCATCGAAAGAAAATGCGCAATAATTTTTGAGTTTGCGGGATCTTCTTCCAAATTTACTTCAATACCATATGCAGAAAGGGCCGATTCCAACCCCGCTTTGGTACAGGTGCCATCACGTACCGCACAGAGTTTGAAAAGCGCCTGTCTTCTTGACGCGATATCCCCGGAAAGCGGAAGTGCAAATGCGCGTTCTTTTTCCCGAAGTCCGTAGTCGGAGGCTGTAGCGGCATAACTTTCGGCTTGCAGTTTCAGCAGTTCCTCACAAACTGCATTTAAGCCCTCTGCATAAGCGGCCAGCTCATAATCCACCGTTGTTGTGCCATCCAAGCGGTACAGCCCGGTTGGTGCAAGCTGTTTTTTCATGGAGTCCAGCGCGTCCAAAACTTAACCCTCCTGTTTGACGGTGACCGTCACGTCGCCGCATACTGCTAATTGATTTTCTGCAATGTCGGATGTTCCCACATCCAGTGTGCAGTCGCTGATCATGCCGGTTGAAAACAACGCAGCGTTCAGTGCGGATGGGATTACCTGCTCCGAAACGCCGAGACTGTAAAAATAATCCTGTATTGCTGCTTCACACGCTTCCTTTACTTCTGCGGAGTCCAGTCCGGCTTTTGCCGTCACCGATGCTGTTACCGAAAACGGCACAGTTTCCGCGGCGGAAACAGTTACCTGTGTGCAGATTTCCCGCACCGAGTTAAGTTCCTGTGCAATTTGGCTGATAATGGCATCCGATGGTGCACATCCTTTGCCGGCTAAGTACAGCGCAACTGTTCCGGCACCGTTTGCCCGCGGTACAACGCGGGCCGAATCGACCCCGTCAAAGCTGAGCGCATAGTCCCGGTAAAATGCCGGGTTTGCACCGTTTGATGGTGCGATGGTACTCTGCAGCAGTCGGGCACGCAGAGCTTCGTCACTTTCACGGTCCTCGCCGCCTACAAAAGGTTTTGTATTCATCACATACTGTATACCGATTGGTTCCGTGACCATGACAGTGATTGTCCCTGCTTCAGCATTTCCCGCGCTGCCGCCTTCCTCGGCACGGGCAGGGACTTCCACGCTTACTGTGTTTGCTTTGAGAATGGCGTCTTCGGTTGTCACATATCGCACCGGATTCTCGCCAGCGGTGGAACAAATGGTTCCGGCTTCAATCAGCAGGTCAAACCAGATGGCCGATTCGCGGGAAAATGTCAGTGTACCGTGTGCGGGAACGGATTCCTTGCGCGTTAGCCCTCTTTCCTGCGCCCGGTAGTCCAGTTCCTGTCCGGTGGCAGTCTGCACGAAAGTTTGGCGCTTTAGCCAGTCGACAGCAGCCTCCAAAGAATAAATTTCTCCCGCCAGCAAACGCATCCGAATGCCGATATCGGATGCATCGTCGGGAGAGTATCCTGCCAGTTCGGTAAATTTCTTTTTCATGCGGGCCAAAATCATGTCATAGTTTTCCGTTAGAGCTGCACCTCCACATCTCGGTATTCACCGCTGTAATTCAGCGTGATGATTACTTTGGGCGGAGTTTCCTCCAGAAACACCGCTTTTTCCACTGTAAGCTGCGGCAGATTCCGCAGGGCTTCCTGTGCCATGGAAAGCGCTTTTTCTTCCCGCAAAGGCGTATCCGCCGTCAGGGTATGCAGACGGCTTCCAAGCTGCGGATTGCAGGCGAACGAGCCGAGCGGAACAGTCAACCGAATTTTTGCACGCTGGAACAGTTCCTCGGTTCCTGTCACCGTTTTAGGTCTGCCGTTTTCGTCGGTAATGAAATCACCTCCGGAAAGTTCAAGATCCATCCTCTGCCTCCTTTTCAAAAACCTGTCCGTTGATGACAATGTCGCCGTTGTTTTTTAAATAGATTTCGGCTCCTCCGGAAGAATATAGCAAAAGTTCGCCGGGCATTAATCGCTTTTTTGCTGCTAGTGTACCGATACAGGTGTCTCCGGCGTTGGTTGAAACGATGACTGCCTGTGCTGCGTTTGGCGGCTGATATGCAATGCCCCATGGCCCCGCAAACGGCAGGCTGCGGTATTCATTGGCACCCTGCGCCTGTGCGGTGCCGGTCACCTTAGCCATTTCGGCGGCCGGCTTTGATGTTTGTGATGAAATAATTTTCTGTGTAATCCACATGGCTATTGCCTCCTTAAAGTTACCCGCGTGTGTTCCCCTTCGGCGTCAAGCAGATATCGAATAGAAAACACACGCATACTGTTCCAGCCCTCAACGGTTATGCCGCTAATGTGCGCAGGGGAGAGAAGCGGAACGGAAATTTCCCCCGGGCAGTCCAGTATAGCCTCAAATGTGTTTTGCTCTGACTGTTTGAGAACTGCAGCAGTATCCGTTCCGCTGCGAAGAAAGCGTTTGCGCGTGATTTTAAGCGCATGTGCCTGTGTACTGCTGTTCGAGAGTTTGTAAGTCCCGCCGTTTTGGCCCAGCATGTACAAATCCGAATATAGTTCGCAGTATCGGCTCTGCAAAACTCCGGAGCTAAAACGGATGCCGCCTTTTCCAAAAACAATTTCCCTGTCTGGAAGTTGGCCGGAAGCGTCAAACACACCGTTGACGATTCTTGGCTTCGTTTTTAGGAAAAGGGAACAAAATTGTGCCGCCGCAGCCCATTCACTCATCCCTTTGGTTACGGTCAGCGTACCCCAAAAACTCTCGGTATTTCCCGCATACTGCGTAAACCCATAAGGACGGATATGTCTGTTAAAGACGGTTGCAAGAGATGGACTCGCATAGGTTTGAGGCATAGCTTCGTTGTCCAGCAGCAGCGCCGCCCGACTTCTGGCAGTAAGCGCCAGAACTTTGTTTGTCAGGCTGTTTTCCTGTTCGTCCACAATTCCGTCAAAGCATACATTTCCCTGCGAATCAAAAATCTTTAGATTGGTTATCGGCTGAAATCCTGCTGAGCACGGGAAAACTCCTTCGAAGGCATCGGCCGGGGCGTCCGCGTCTCGGTCCAGCCGAATGCGAATTGGCACAGGAAGTTTGATATCCCCGTTCGGTCCGATTCCCACAAAGGTCATGGAATCATCACCACAGTTCCTGTTCCCGGTGCATTCGGCCATTGGATATTCGGATTCAATGCCAAAAGTTCGTCTACGCTGATTCCCAATGCCGCCGCGATGGAAAACAGCGTGTCGCCTTCTTTGCAAATATAAGGTTTCGGGTCGCTGACCACCGACTCCACCTCCGGTGCCGAACCGTCCTCCAGAAACTCAAATTCATACCCGATGTGATTTGGCCTAGGGTCTCCCTTTCGGGTTAGGGTTGTAAACATTGCGAAAAAAGGAGCCATATCCGGCAAAATCAGCTGTCCAACGCCTTCTTCCGCAAATACTGCTGCGAGTTTTTGGAATTCCTCAGCACAATCGGGTCCGGAAAAGACACCGCGCCCTGTTACCGTTCGGCTCCCCGCGCCGAGATCCTGCAGTACATTTCCTTCGTACGGGACTTGATATCTTCCGATGTTTTTTGACCGCGAAACCGTCACGGTCTCAGGGTTGCGCGGCCAGATATAGTTTTTAAAACTCATTGGCCTCAGCCGCATGACCTTCCTCCTCTATGTCCAATTTGCGAGGATATCTTCTGCAGTCACGTTCAATGGCCCGCGAAATTTCATCCGCTGCATCTTCTGTCATACTGAATTCACCTCCGTTTTGCCTGTCGCCAAGACGATGAGGGAACATTGCGGCGGGAGTAAAATACCGCCTGATTCCGCTTCTGTTTTTATCCTGCACCCGGAATAAATCATTTGCCGATTCTGACCCCGTATCTCAACTTGGAATTCTCCGAATTTGGAGAGCGGTGTGCCGCTTTCCAGCGCAACATCGTAGAAACGCAGTTCATAAGAGGTTTCTCCTTCCTCAATTTCCAAAGGAGCCCCCTCACCCCACGAACGGACTTCATCCGTACTGTGCAGAGTCTTTATTTCATAGCCTTTCGCTCGTGCCAAAACGGTTCCGTCGGGAGAAATCAGCATGATTTCTTCGGGCGCTGAGGGTGAAAGCCGCTTTAAAATCGCCCATTCATACAGCGGCTCTCCCGCTATGACCGCAGTACCTGCTCTGCGAACGCAGTAAATGACTTCATCGCAGGCCACCGTATCCCCTTCCGAAAGCGGATATTCTGCCGGTCCTGTATATCGGTAATAAAGACCGGCGTTTCCGCCGGTTACATCATTGTCCACACCGGAATGAATTTGCAGGGGTCGGATGACCGCTCGTATTTCCGCATGATTCAGTATGGCGGGGGAACCGTACTTTTGCAGCATGGCTTCCACAGCTGCGCGCCGCGTCACACTGAAATCCTCCCGAAGAGAAAGCATCCCATATCAGCAAGATAAGGCGAGGCGGCAGCTGCCGCCTCTTTCCACAGAATCAAAGCAGATTCCGGACTGCCTGCTGATTGCGTCACTTTGACATCCCCTGCGGAAAAGGATTCCGCACCGGATGCCGACCGCGCCAGTGTGTAACGGTAGAACGCCAATGCCGCAGCCGCCGCGGCAAGGACATCGCAGGCTTCTTCGCCGCATAATTCGCGTTCCGCCGCTTGAATTTCCTTTGCCGCGTCCGTACAGAGCGGCAGATATTTTTGTGCGTCCTGAAGACCGGCCAGCGCTGAAAAGCGTGCAAGCACGTCATCTGCATCAATGGTAATCACGATTCGCCTCCATAAGTCAACACACGAACTGCTCCGTCAAACAGCCTTGCAAATCCGGCGGTCACACTGATAGCCGTGCGTTCCAGCTGTCGGTCAATCAGCTTGTCGGAATCGGTCGTCACACCGCCGGCCTGTACCATTTCAAGCGCGCAAGTTTTGTCAAGACCGATGATTTTTCCTTCTTCCATCTGCGGAACATGCAGAAGCTTTGCACCCAGAGGACTAATCAGTTTGCCGGTTCCCTGAAAATTCAGCCCTGCGGTCGCGTCTTTAAATTCTGAGATGGACAGCAGGTCTTTCATGGCCGCGGTCGAGGCTACCATTGTGTTTAGGGTGTAGGGGGACAGATTGCTCCACAAATTCACAATATCGCTGTATGTTGGCACTGCACTGCCAGCTTCTAAAGTTTGGGCAGGCGATGTCCCGTCATCGCCGTTCATCAGCACGCCTATGGCATCCGCCAGCTGACTGCGCGCGATTGCCGAACCGATTTGACGGAGTGTCACAGTGAATAAGTCCAGCCGCTGAAAGCGCAGTGCTTCATAGCTTGCCACCAGCATCCTCCCGCGTTTTTTCAGCTGCACAAGCTGGCTTTTGATTTTGACATTGGTCTGCGGCAGCTGTGCACCTTCCGCAACCGGTTTTAGTGCGCGGTCATCTTCGGAGGGGTCGGACTCAATCGTGCGGTAGTCCATGGAATCAATCTGCGTTTTGGTCGCCACCAAATCGGGCAGCAGGTCGGCCTGTTCCATCCCCTGACGCACGGCGCGGGAAACATATTCCGGAAACAGCGCTGCAGAATCAGAAGATTGAAAGAATTTTTCTATTTTGTCGGAGCACGGCCCCCCGACTTTGATATCAAACCGCTTGAGCTGGCGCTGATATGCGTCCAACCCTTCCAGCGGTGTGCCCGCGTAATCGGCGGACGGGTCCAGACTTTCCAGAACCTGCGTAAAAGATTTTCCGGGTACGCTGTACATACCCTTTTCCAGCCGTATGGATTCGTATTTCATTCCGCATTCCTCCTTTAAAGAATCACACCGCAGGTTTGAGCGGCTTCGTCCACATCGGTCACCAATAAGCTTCTTCCGCCGGTTTCCGTTGTTTTACTCTTACCGTCCGACGCGGCGCATAGATTTTGATATCCGACCGTTGGCGCCGCGCCGTCGTAGGGCAGGCAGACATAGCCGCCAAGCTGAACGGCAGCATAGCCGCACCGCGTGTTGATACAAACTCCGCAGAAATCGTCCCCGTCCGCGCACGGGCCGACAGTTCCGTTTGCCGTTACTTTTACCGGCATACCTGCGGCAAGGCCTTCTTCTGATTCAAAAGTCACCGTGGATTCCCGAAACCCATTGAGAGATACGTTCATTGAAGTTCCTCCTTTTATATTTTGAAAGCAGAGTTGCTGCTTTGCGGATTTTGTTTTTCCTGCCCCGCCAACTGCGGTGTAAGCGGAACCAGACGCTGTGCATCTCGGCGGAATGCGGCGGCAAAGCATTTTAAGTCGTCAAGGCTCATCCCGTTCGCCGCTCGCCGCAAAGCCTCCGTTGGTATATCCGGCTTGGAAAGCGCCGCATATCGAATGAATTCTTTGGACAGTTCCTGCCGATAGGCGCGTCCGCATGCGGCCTCCTGTTCCAGCTGGGCAATCAGAGCCGCTATTTTCTGTGCCTCTTTCTGCGTCAGCGTAATCTGTTCTCCGGATCGAAGCGTTTTCAAAATATCCCGTGTACCCATTTCCTTCGCCCCGGAATAATGCTTAATGACGCCGGCCTCGCGTTGAGCAGGGACTGCTACGAATGACCACTCATAGGCATCCGTCGGTTCGTCCAGTACCGCACAGCAAATTTTTCCGCCATATTGCTGACCGCGTACATGCTCGCAGCCGCCCGTTTTCCAATCAGCGCCGCAAATACTGCATGTGATGCGCCGCACAGCACAGCCAACGCTGACCTCCTTTTTGATTCCGCTTTCCAGTTCGGCAATCAAGTCTTCATTTTTTGGGGTACGCGGCAGGTAGGCACTCGCTGTCAGGCGTGTGTATGGTTCTCCCGCCGAGGTTCTGTGTTCCGCATCGCTTTCCACACGGCAGTCGAAAATTCGCGCCGCTTGGTCCTCTGCCCGTCCGCTGTGATTAAAGATTCCTGTTTTGCCCACGAACAGTTCCGAAAGCGTTTTCAGCGCCGAAATGCTGAATCGTTCACCGTCCCGGTCGATTTCGTTGTCGCACAGTACCACGGGGAACACATACAGTTCGTCTGCGGAGAACGTCCGCCGCGTAAATTGATTGATTTTTTGCAGTTCCTCCGCGTTCGGAGCTGAACTCATTTGCGGCATTTTTAATGTCTCGTCCTTTTGCGCATATGACTTTTTCAGAATGGCAATCATCTCCCTTTTAAAACTTTCAGCCATGATCTGAGGCTTTTTATACATCTCGTCGAATATGTTCCTGTATTGATACGCCATCCGTGCCACAGGAAACGGAATTGTTACTGGGAGTTGCTTGTTTGGATGCTTCTTTCAATCTGTGCGGCACGTGCGTTTTGGTAGCGCGCCGCCGCCAGTTCTGTTGCATCCTGAAGCGTAATGTCGTCCCAGTCGATGGAAAAGCGCGGCGGATATCCGTTTAGGCGCAGCCACATCTCGCAAATTTTGCCAATCACCGGGTTGAGTATCCGACGGTACGACTCAAGTTCGCTGGTGAGGATATCCGCTTGCTGGCTGGACATTCGCTCGGTGGAAGACCACGTCAGCCCGAGCAGAAACGGCGGAATTCCCAGCTTTGCGATAATCTGTTCCAAAATCTGCCGCACAGGCACTTCGCTGTCCAGAATCTGCACATCGGAGCCAATCGCTTTGATGCTGACATCCCCAACCGCGATAAAATCACTCACAGTGTCCCCGCGCATTGCACGCCCCCATTCGGAGGCAATCTGCTCAGCTCTTTCTTTTGCAAACGCGCGGTCGGCGGTGTCGGAATCCGGCTTGTAGGTGACCGCGAACCGTACCCCGCCAAGGCGTTCCCAGTTTACCCCCACGGTGTGGAAAATCTGAATTAAAATCCGGCTGACAAACGGCAGCCCGCGCAGCAGAGATATTCCTTGCGCACTGCCGGGCGGCGGATTCAGCGCGGAGCAGAACACCAGTTCCGGGTAGCGCACCGGAACGCTGCCGCCGTTTTCACGCCGGCGAACTTCAATGGAAAGCGGCGATACCGCCCGAAGTTCCACGTCGTCCAATGACGCGTTGTAGAGAGCGTAAAGTTCTCCGCCTCTTACCACCATCTCTCCAACAGCGTTGCCGTAGGTTAATAGCTGGTCTAAGTATCCTGTGATAAAACTTTCCATTCCCTGCCGGTCCGCGCCCACCTGCACATTCTGAAGAAAGCGGTTTAATTCTCTTTCCACGGAGCGGTCCGGGCAGGAGATCGAAAATCCCCCAACAAGGCGCAGAATTTTTCCGATTGCCGCATCGATAATCGGCACGGCCTCCCGCAGGGCATCGTACAGACGGCGTTCTCCGACAGTCAGCGGCACATAGGAAGAAAGTTCCGAAAATGGGGTGTTCCTTTCCGCGGTTTGCACGGCCTGCGCCGCAGCTATCGGATGTTTTCTTTTAAAAAACATGTTGTCCCTCCTTTCCTCTGGGTGCTGCCACAGCGAAGAATCCGTCATCACCGCGCGGGAGTGAAGTCACAAAATAGCGAATATCGTCCATCGCGTGGTCGTTTTCCTTTACCGGAACATCATAACTTCTGTTTTCATCCCAGCGGTACAGTCCGAATTCACGCACGGCATCCGTGCAGCATCGGCAGATTTTAATTTTTCCCTGCTTAAGTGCGGCGCCTGTTCTGCGAATTCCGTCCAGTACGGCGTTATCCGCTTTTCTCGCACGGTATTTGCCATGCCGTCGAATCACTTCCAGAAAGCTCGCCGCCGAAGGGTCAACTACCACGCGGTCGATTTTTCGTCCCGCACAGAGCCTCTCAAGCTCGGCGTAATGTTCCTCGTCGGTGCGAGGTTCTCCCGTCCGCTTGGAATCATAATAGGATTCCGCAATGCGGTACCATATTCCGTTCTGCAGACCCCACAAACCCATGGAGCAGGGATTTACCGTGCCATAATCACAGGAAACCACATAGTTGGAAAATCCGCCTTGCGGAACATCGCAGAACATGCTGCCGGTCATAAACGGATAAACCAGCCCTTCGGCCGCAACCCATTTGCCAAGGACAAACCGCTCATAAAATGTTCCGGAATAAAGGGAACGATACCGCGCGATGATATCCGAACTTAGGGATGGGTTGTCGTCCATTGTAAAATGCAGGCGCAGGGCATTTTTTTCTTCCGCCTTTTCAACCCATTCCCGATAAAACCAATGCCCCGGGCTTTCCGGATTGCAGCTAAACCAGAATTTAGAGCCCTCCACCGAACAGCGGGCCAGCGCCTGTTCCACAAATGAACGCGGCATCAGAGCGACTTCATCGAAAAATACACCTGCCAGCGTCACCCCTTGAATCAGTGCCGCCGAACCCTCATCCTTTCCGCCAAACAAAAAGAATCGGTTTTTCCTTTTTCCTAAAGAAATGTCAATCCGATTTTCGCTCGCACGGTATACGCAGGTAAACCCCGATTCTGTCAGAGCGGGCAAAAGAGTTGTCACCAGATTCCGCCGCAGAGAGCGTATGGTTTTCCCGCAAATGGCAAAGGAGCATTTGTCAAAACAGGCGAGCGCCCACATGACAAAGGAAATCCCCAAACACAGTGTCTTGCCGCTTCTCACCGCTCCGTCGCAGATGACCGCATCCCGCTGTGCATAGGGGCTCGATGGAAGCCACCAGCTCAGTGCCTCACACTGACGCCGGGAAAAGGCGTTAAACTCCATCCTTTTTCTCCTCCCACGTTTGGTCTGCGCATTTTTGCAGCGCGCGGTACAGCGGGGATTCTTCCGCTCCCTGCTCCTGCAAATTGCGCAGACATTCCAGCGCCCGCAGCCGGTCAAAAAATTTAATTTCCAGCCCGCCGTCCTTCAGCCGCTTAATTTCCGCAATGTTGTCAAAATCCATGGCTTGCAGTTCCTGCGGATTCGGTGCTTCCCCAAACAGCAGGCGTACCGCATCGTTAACACGGCCGAATGCAAGCTTTTCATACCCGCTTTGCAGGCTTAATTTCTTCCGTCTTTTGCGGGTCAATAGTCAGACCTCCTTTCATTTCCCCCGCGCTCATTCGAAAATTTTGCATTAAAAAGGACAAAGTAAAAAAATTCTTCTTGACATTTCATTGAAATGGTGATACTGTATATACACGATATACACAGTTAGAAAGCGACGGTGATGCCCCCTGGACATTGTCATCAGCACGTCGGACCCTCGGCCCATCTATGAACAAATTGCTGTGCAGATTAAAAGCCAGATTCTTTCCGGTGCGCTGCGTCCGGGCGAGATGCTGCCCTCCATGCGTCTTTTGGCGCGGCAGCTGCATATCAGTGTTATTACCACTCGGCGCGCTTATTCGGATTTGGAATCGGAAGGGTTTTTGGAAACGGTGGCGGGCAAGGGATGCTTTGTGACTCGGCAAAATGTGGAGCGCATCCGAGAGGAACAGCGTCGGCGCACCGAGGAACTCTTGCGTCGTGCGGTCGAGCAGGCAAAGCAAAGCGGAATTTCTGCCGAAGACCTGCACCGTATGGTGGACGGGTTGTACGCGGCAAAATTGTGAAAGGAGATGCGTATGGAACAGTTATTGGAATTAAACGGTGTCTGTAAAAATTACCCGTCGTTTTCCCTTCGTGATGTCAGCTTTTCCGTACCCGCCGGCTGCATCATGGGGTTAATCGGGGAAAACGGCGCAGGGAAAAGCACCACCATTCGCCTGATTTTAAACGAAATGAAGCGTGATGCGGGCGAGATTCGTATTTTCGGCAAGGATAATCTACAGCATGAAATCGAAGTGAAAGAAGAAATCGGCGTTGTGCTGGACCCAAACTGTTTTCCCGAAGACTTTACGGCAAAAGATGTCAACCTTATTTTAAAAAGAATCTATAAATCTTGGGATAAAGACCTGTTCTATCAGTATCTTCAGGATTTCTCGCTCCCCGAGAAGAAAAGAATTAAAGACTATTCCACCGGTATGCGGATGAAACTGAATATTGCGGCAGCGCTTGCGCACCGTCCGCGCCTGTTGCTTCTCGATGAAGCTACCAGCGGGTTGGACCCTGTCATGCGAAGCGATATTCTGGATTTGCTGTTGGATTTCATTCAAGATGAGCACTGCGGCATTCTGTTTTCCTCTCACATTACTTCCGATTTAGAGCGTGTGGCGGATTATATCACCTTTCTGCATGAAGGCCGGATTGTGTTCAGTCTGGCAAAAGACGAAATGCAGGACCATATGGGGATTCTAAAATGTGGGCCTTCTCAGTTTGAAAAACTGAATCCCTCCGATTTTCTGCGTATGCGCCGCGGGACCTTTGAATGTGCGGCATTGGCGGCGGACCGCGCCGCTGTTCAAAAAAAATATCCCAACATGGTGGTAGACGCTGCCACACTCGATGAAATCATGCTTTTGTATGTAAAGGGGGATGCCTTATGACCGGATTGATTTTAAAAGACATTCTGTATTTAAAACGTATGGGCAAAGTATTGGCTGCCCTGCTGATTTTTTATGGTGTATTCATGTCAAATTCGAACAGGTCCTCAGTCGACCAAATGCTTTCCGGTGTCACTATCATGTTAACGATGGTTCTGTGCTCCAGTGCGTTTAGCTATGACGAGGCCGCAAAATGGAGATTGTATGAACTCAGTTTTCCTGTGAGCAAAAAACAGATTGTATTGGCTCGATATTTGCTTGCCGCCGGTTTGGTCACTGCTTTAACATTGCTGTCTTTTTTACTGGAATGGATGATCTTTCGAGGCATTACGGCGGAGAACTTTGCAGTTCTGTCGGTGACATGGGGAGTTTCACTGCTTCTCTGCTCAATTTTATTTCCGTTGTTCTATCGGTATGGGATGCAAAAAGCGCGGCTTATTTTGCTTTTGCTGCTTTTAATTCCCTCTTTTGGTATCGCACTGTTTCAACCCATTAGCATTCCGGCCCCCAGCGAATCATCGCTTCTTCTGTTGATACGGCTCTTTCCCGTCGCTGCGGCATTGGTTTTTTTCGCTTCTTATTGGATTTCCTGCCATTTTTATGCGTCAAAAGACAACTGACAAGGTTTGCGATAACAATCTAAATGCCTGCTGCTCCACTTTTAGGAACAGCAGGCACAGGTTTATTCCCCCTGTTTTGCAATGCAAACAGGGGAAAACTCTTTTTGTTTGAATATATTGGGTTAAAGTGATACAATAATTAACATATAACGTTTTCGTGTGATTTCTATAAAAAGGAGTAAACCATGGCGGATTATGTGATTTTAACGGATTCTTCCTGTGATTTGCCGAATGAGCTGGCAAAGGAACTTGACGTGATTGTTCTGCCCCTTTCCTATCATTTAAATGGGGCGGATTACTATAATTATCTCGATGAGAGGGATATGCCAATCAAGGAGTTTTACCGGCATATTCGTGCCGGCGAACCCTGCACCACTTCCGCTGTCAATGTTGATGCCTATAAAAGTGTCATGGAGCCATTGCTTCAGCAGGGGAAAGATATATTGGATATTGCATTTTCCTCCGGTTTGTCGGCAACTTACAATGCCGCAAAAATCGCCTGTGAGGAACTTTCTGAAAAATATCCTCAACGAAAGGTCTATGCTGTGGATACCCTTGCCGCATCTCTTGGGCAGGGGCTTTTAGTTTACCTCGCGGTGCAGCAAAAGCGTGCAGGAAAAAGTATCGATGAAGTGCGCGATTGGCTCGAAGAAAATAAGCTGCACCTATGCCACTGGTTCACGGTGGACGACCTAAACCATTTAAAACGCGGCGGCCGCGTTTCTTCAACTGCGGCATTGCTGGGCACCATGATGAACATTAAACCCGTTCTGCACGTGGATGATGAGGGGCACTTAATCCCTATGGGCAAAGTGCGGGGACGCCGTGCTTCGCTTGATGCACTCGCGGATCACATGGAAGAAACAGCGATAGATCCAGCCTCTCAGACAGTATTTATCAGCCACGGGGATTGCTTAGAAGACGCGGAATATCTCGCGGCAGAAATTAAACGCCGCATGGGGGTCAAAAAATTTGTCATTGGATATGTTGGGCCTGTCATTGGAACGCATTCCGGCCCGGGAACCATTGCACTTTTCTTTCTTGGCACTCATCGCTGACGTTCAGAGAAAAGCAGCTTTCACATTATTTTCTATATTGCAAAAGAGCCAGAAAAAACACATGCAAGCGTTTTTTCGGGCTCTTTTTTCCATGTTTTCCAATTAGTTGGATGATTTACCGCCGGGAAGGCGCTTGTAGCACCAAAACCAGTCTCTGCAGGAGATTCCCAGCTGTTCTTGATCTTTTTCTCTTTCCAACATGGCGCTGTATGTTTGCGGAGGCGGAATCAGTGCGGGCTGGCCGGGCTGCCAGTTTGCCGGTGTGACAACCTTGTCGGAATCCGTTGTTTGCAGCGCATCCACCAAACGCAAAATTTCAGGAATACTCCGCCCGTTGGTCAGCGGATAAATCAGAATAGCCCGAATTATCTGGTTCGGGTCAATGATGAAAACGTTTCGAACGGTTTCCTGTGTGCTTACGTCGGGCGCTATCATTCCGTACATTCTTGCAATTTCTCCAGAACGGTCTGCAACCACAGGGAATGGGATGGATACTCCGGTTGTTTGTGAAATGGAGCGAACCCACGCCAAATGGGATGGGTTGCTGTCAATACTTAGTCCCAAAAGTTGTACATTGCGCTCTTGGAATTTTGAAAAGGCTTGGGCAAAGGCAACAAACTCTGTTGTACAAACCGGCGTAAAATCACCGGGGTGGGAAAAGAAAACGACCCATTTCCCTCGGTAATCCGAAAAACGAATGGGGCCAAAGGTTGTGTTTGCGGTAAAATCCGGTGCTTCCATTCCTATACTTAAATGTTCGCAGTGGCCTACATTATTTATTTTCATGTTTGTATCCATATTAAAATAAATTCCCTCCTTTTGATTCTGATTTATAATACGCATTTGGTTAAAAACTGTGCGGATTCAGCCCTCCGCGCAAAAGGGCAGGCGAGAATAAAAAAACACCATCGGCACAAACTAACAGCACGGAAAGGAGAGATTTACAAATGGAACAAGATACCTATAAAGCAGAAAACGGCCCGCTGCCCAAATCCATCAATGAGTTTACACCGCAGCCTACTCCCGATGCGCTCTCCATCACCGGACTTATCAAATCCTCCGGAAAAATTACGGGATATCAACTTTCAGACGGGCGTAAGATCACGCGGGAAGAGGGCGTTGCGCTTGCTAAGCAAAATAAAATTCGCGGTGTTGCTGTAGCAACAAAAAAGGGTACCGAATATCTCCGCTCTCTGCCGGATGGTTCCGAGAATAATAATCTTGGAAATCTTCCAACTGTTTCACAATAATCATTCAAAAACGCCGGACGTTGTTTCGAACAACCGGCGTTCTTTTTATTTTTTTTCATAGAATATGAAATTTTATTTGCTCACTGAACAGAAACATGCTATAATCATTTTTGCCGAATTATTCGGTTGACGGCGATTTATTTTCGCTGATTCAAACGGAGGAATGATAATCATGGCTGGGTTGGAAAGCTATGCCATGCCGAGATATCTAAAAATTGCGATGGATCTTGCCGCAAGAATTGCGTCGGGAGAAATCCCGGAAGGCTCTCGACTGAAAGGGCGCTCTACTTTGGCGACGGAATACAACGTTTCACCTGAAACGATCCGCCGGTCCGTATCCCTTCTGTCTGACAAAAGTGTGCTGAAAATCATGCTTGGCAGCGGAATGGTGATTCTTTCAAGGGAAAATGCAATCAAATTCCTAAAAAGTTTCAAAGACGATGAACGTGTGGCTGACCTGCGAATGAAACTGGCACAACTTATGGAAAAGCGCAGCCGCATGGACGAGGAAATTCTTTCCTTGACCAAACAAATTATCGATATGTATCGTTATAAACGATCCGATTTGATTACACCCGTGGAAATCCCTCTGCCGGATAACTCCCCGCTTATCGGAAAAAGCATCGGTGAACTGGAAATCTGGCATAACACAGGTGCAACCGTTATCGGCGTGGTTCAGCAGAAAGATATTATTCTTTCGCCTGGCCCATACTATGAATTTTGTAAATCGGATCGTGTTTTAATCGTTGGCGATGAGAATGTCATTCAGCGGTTTAATGCCTTTGTAAATGGAATTTCTTAAAAACATCCCCTATAAGCAAACATATTCCCCGCGTCTCCTTTCCGGAGATGCGGGGGTTTTTATGCGGATTTTATTTTTCAAAAACACAATGAATCCGGCCTGTTTTGTTGCTCTATTTGAAAATTGTAGGTTTGTCAAACATATTGGACAGTATGGGAATGTAAAAATTCAGAAGGAGACAACCAATGAAGAGGACGCATCGGCATATTATTAGAGCGTCTTAAGTAGATGGAAAGTTGGTTTTCAAAGTCCGCTAAAGAGTAAAAATGGTGTTTGTCATAAAAGCGTTTTTGGTCTTCGCGATGACTGCGTTCCACTTTCCCGTTGTGCCTAGGGGTATAAGGACGAATTAACTTGTGCCGGATATGAAGTTTAGCGGCAGTGGCTTCGAACAACGTCAGCAGATGTTTCTTGGAAGGTGAGAAACGGTTGGTGAATTCAAAACCGTTGTCAGTTTGAACGCATTCTACACGAACGCCGCGCCGGGCAAACCATTCGACAGCTCGTTTTAGAAAGTCAGCAGAAGAGTAAGTACTCTGTTCAGGGTACGCTGCCAGAAAACGCAGCCTAGAAAATTCATCAATAGCTGTGTACTGGAAAAGCCGAAGCTCAGGGTTGGCAATACAGCGCTTTGGAACTACTTTTACATCGATCTGAATGCGCTCTCCGGGATGCGTCATTTGCTCGTATGGCTTTGGCTGATATTTCTTCTTTGGTTTTGATTCTGGGAACATTCCCATTCGGCGCATTACACGGAACAGACTTTCCGGACATCGTGTGTATCCCCGCTTTTTCAACCGAGACCATAGTTCAATCATACCGAGGTCGGGATTTCTGCGCCGCATGTCGCGAATCAGCTTTAACTCGGCAGGTGTATGCTGGTTTGGATGACTGTGAGGCCTCCTAGACCGGCAAGCCAACGATTCTAATGTACCGTCATACCGGGCCATCCAAAAATAGATAAAGGAACGGCTTTTGTTGTATTTTCGGCTTGCACGGCTAACACCGTACTTTTGAGCATAGATCATTAGGGATTGCCTAAACTTCATGTCTTGTGTTACACTATTCATGCAGAAATGGGCACTTCCTTTCGGTATGATTTGGTTTGTGTAGCTTTATTTTAACCGATGTGTCCATTTCTGTATTTTATTTTTTCTCAACTGTCCAATATGTATTGTAGTCCTACACCTGTTTTGTTGCTCTATTTGAAAATATAATTGACAACGATGCAGTTATTTTGTATAATAACAAAGTAACAACTTATATCGCACCAATAAGTTGCCTGTAAATTAATGTAAATTATTTGCGCCGGTCTGCTTTTTTACTGTTCCCGGAAGCGAAAAATAAGGGGTCATATTTACCTGATCCAACAACTTGCAACTTGTAAAAAAATTGTCACGTTTGAAAGGGGCGTTTTGCACAATGAAGATATGTATTTCCGGCTTAGGGCGGACAGGAAGTCAAATCGCCAAATATTTGCTTACATACAATAAAGCTCAGCTCGTGGCAGGAATTTGCAGTCCAGGAAGTATAAAATCAGGCCGCGATCTCGGAGAAGTAATCGGCTGTCGCACCACTGGCATTCCGATTTATTCTTCTGATCAAATTGAATCGTGTATCTTCAACACCCGTCCGGATGTTGTTCTGGATTTTTCCAGCCCATCCGCGGCACTTGCAAACGCAGAAACCTTTTTTTCCTTAAATGTTCGTGTTGTGATGGGAACCACGGGATTTTCCAAAGCAGAGGAAGAGAAACTTTATGAGCTTGCTGACCGGTACAATGCCGGACTGATTTATGCACCGAATATCACGCGCGGGGTCAGTACTCTGATGTTGCTGACAGAACTTGCCTCCCGAATTTTATCCGGTTACGACATTGAAATTATTGAAATGCATCACAAGCGCAAAGTGGATGTTCCATCCGGAACCGCCGCCAAGCTTGCACGCCAGATGCAGGACTCCTTCCCTGCAGAGCAGCGGCCAACAATACCCATCTCCTCAGTTCGTGCCGGTGGAATTGTTGGCTGTCATAAGGTTATGCTAGTTGGTGAAAACGACATGATAGAGATTACACATCAAAGCTTTTCGCGGGATGCTTTTGCGGAAGGTGCTTTGTTTGCGGCGGAATTTATTCAGGATAAAACCGGGATCTACGAAATGAAAGATGCCATGAATCTAAAGGAAATATTAATGGATTTTCTGGACCGAAACTCCGATTTCTCGCCGCGCCGTGTTGCACTCGTGTAAAGAATTTGCAACAGGAAAGGAAGGTATAAAATTTATATGGTAAGTTTGAAAAACGTCACCAAAAAATATGGAGCACAAACCGCAGTAAACAACGTTTCTTTAAATATTGAAAGCGGTCAGTTTGTCGTTTTAATTGGGACGTCTGGCTGCGGAAAAACAACTACACTTAAGATGATTAACCGCCTGATTGAGCCAACCAGCGGCCAGATTCTGATTGATGGAAAGGATATTTCAACACTGAACCCGGTTGAGCTGCGCCGCAATATCGGCTATGTGATTCAGCAGATTGGACTTTTCCCAAATATGACGGTCCTGGAAAATATTGAAACAGTACCGAGGCTTTTAAAATGGCCGCGTGAAAAAAGCCGTAAACGTGCACTCGAACTGATGGAAATGGCGGGAATGAACCCGGACGAATTTGCAAACAAATATCCTTCGGAAATGTCCGGTGGACAGCAGCAGCGTATTGGCGTTTTGCGCGCCCTTGCAGCGGAACCGTCTTTGGTTTTAATGGATGAGCCGTTTGGCGCGCTGGATCCGCTAACAAGGGACAGCCTGCAGGACGAAGTCAAAAAACTCCATAAAACCCTGAATAAAACATTTGTGTTTGTCACACACGATATGTCAGAAGCGGTCAAAATGGCCGATGTCATCGTGTTTATGGATCATGGTCAAATTATTCAGGTTGCTCCGCCCGAAGAAATTCTGGAACATCCCGCAAACGACTTTGTCCGTGACTTTATTGGTCTGCACACTTCCGCAGCAGCGCGCGATATGTCCGTATTAGAGGTCATGCGTCCAAATCCCGTTACCGTTACTCCAAACAAAAAGACATTGGAATGTATTTCGCTGATGAACAGCAAGGGCATTGACAGCCTGATTGTTACGAATGATGATGGCAAGTTTGAAGGTGTTATCACCATTGAAGATATTCGGAAATCCGGTAAACCGGGGGCAACTATTTCGGCATTAGTGAATCCGGAGGCGCCTACTGTTTTGTTGGATAGCAGAGCTAAGGATGCGTTCGACACGCTGACATCCAACAAATCAGAATATCTGGTTGTTTTAGATGAGAAAAATCATGTGGTTGGTATTGTCACCCGTACCGGTATGGTTCGTTCCATGGCACAGGCTCTTTGGGGCGGTGACGACGAATGAGTTTTTTGGAGTATCTGCAGGCAGAAGGGCAGACTGTTTTAGCAGCGCTTGGAACGCATGTGCGCATGTCCGGTATTTCCATCCTCATTGCCATCATCATTGCCGTTCCGCTCGGAATTATTTTAACCCGGAACGAAAAAGCAGCAAAACCGGTTTTGGCCCTTGCGGGACTTGTGCAGACGATTCCCGGTCTTGTTTTGCTTGGCATTGGACTTATGCTGTTCGGCTTGGGTGAATTTCCTTCCATTATTGTGTTGGTGGCTTATGCGGTTCTTCCCATTCTGCAAAACACCTACACCGGCATCCGAGAGGTAAACAACCTGTATGTGGAAGCAGCGCGGGGAATTGGCATGAGCGACATGCAGCTTTTGATTAAAGTGGAGATTCCAATTGCCCTTCCGGCGATTGTTGCAGGTATCCGTCTTTCCACCGTATATACAATCAGCTGGGCTACCCTTGCCGCACTGATTGGAGCTGGTGGCCTGGGCGATTTAATTTGGACCGGCCTGTCGAGCTATGATACAAACATGATTCTGGCCGGTGCAATTCCCGCTTCCATTCTCGCCGTCTTTGCGGGATTTGTCATAGACCTAATTCAAAAGGCGGTCACTCCTCGGGGACTGAAGAAGAAAGGGGGTGCCGCGAAGTGAGTCTATTAACAGAAACAATCGTGCACCTTTTGATTACAATTGGGGGTGTCGGTATTGCCGTTTTATTGGGAATTCCGCTGGGGATTCTAATCTCTAAAAAGACGCGGCTTGCGGCACCGATTATGACCATTGCGGATATCATACAGACTGTGCCGTCGCTTGCTATGCTTTCACTTTTGATGATTTTGTTCGGGCTGGGCAATACGACTGTTATTATCGGGCTTTGCCTTTATTCGTTGTTGCCGGTTATCCGCAACACATTTACGGGTATTACAGAGGTTTCTCCCGCTGTAAGGGAAGCTGCACACGGCATGGGAATGAATCTTTGGCAGTCGCTGGCTTGGGTGGAACTGCCGCTGGCTTCCCCCATGATTTTTTCTGGAATTCGTATTGCCTTTGTACAGGGACTTGGAACAGCTGTTATCGGTGTGCTCATTGGTGCTGGTGGCCTTGGGGGCGTCATTTATGGCGGCATACAGCAGCAGGACTGGGGCATGATTATGGAGGGAACCATTCCTGTTGTGCTTTTGTCCCTGTTGGCACAGATGCTTTTTAACAGAATTCAACATTCGGGCAAAAAAAGGAGGAAAAAAAATGCATCTTAAACTTAACCTTAAAAGAAAAATAGCTCCGGTTTTGGCGTTGTTGCTTCTCATTCCGGCGCTGGCCGCATGCTCGAAAAAAGATGGTGTTGTCGTTGCCTCAAAGGATTACACGGAAAATAAAATTCTTGGGGAGATGCTGGCACAGCTGATTGAGAATAAGACTGACTTAAACGTAGAGCGCAAGATGAATATAGGCGGCACATTTGTTTGCTTTGAAGCGATTAAAAAAGGTGAAGTCGACATTTATCCGGAATACACCGGAACGGCGCTTACCGCTTATCTGAAACTCCCCGTAGACTCCGACCCAGATAAGGTTTACCAAACCGTGAGCGAAGAGTTTGAAAAACAGTTCCAGATTACATGGCTGGATCCATTTGGGTATAATAACACCTATGCATTGGCCATGCCGAAAGAGCTGGCGGAGCAAAACGGCATTGAATCCATCAGCGATCTGGTGCCACTATCTGACCAGTTTGTTTTCGGTGCGGAACATAATTTTTTTAACCGTGAAGACGGCTACGATGGGCTGGTAAAAATGTATGGATTAAAGTTCAAAGATGAGGCGAAAATGGAAAATTCCCTGAAATATCAGGCAATCGGGGAGGGAAAAATGGATGTAACGGATGCCTACACAACGGATGGTCAGCTCAAAGCACTCAATCTGAAGGTACTGGAAGATGACAAAGGATTTTTCCCGCCGTATTATGCAGCACCTATCATCCGAGACGACACGTTACAAAAATATCCGGAATTGAAAGAGGTTTTGAACAGTCTAAGCGGTAAAATCGATGAAGAAACCATGCAGGACCTGAACTATCAAGTAGATAATGAAAAGAAGAGTATCGAAGAGGTTGCGACTGCGTTTTTGAAGGACCAAGGACTCATTTAAGTTTCTTGCTCCGGTCTGAATCATCGGCAAAGTATATCAGTGTGCGGGAAAACCGCGTTAAAAAACGGAGTATCCGATCTTGTCGGACGCTCCGTTTTTATTCATAATATTCCATTTGTTGTGTTTGCTGTTAAATTTTTTTCATGCTATACTGATAAAATGATATTGATAAAAAGGTAGGTGGGCAAAATGAAGATTACCGTTATCCATGGCAGTCCGCGAAAAGGGAATACATACCGTGCGGCGCGGATTTTCCTTCAAGCTTTGTCTAAACGCGGGGATGTGGAAGTAACGGAATTTTTCTTACCAAAGGATTTGCCGGAATTCTGCCGGGGCTGCTGCAGCTGTGTAACCCGCGGCGAGGAAACTTGCCCACACAGACAATATACTAAACCAATTCTGGACTCCATGATTCAGGCGGATGCTTTAATCTTGACAACGCCCGTCTATGTCATGTCGGCTTCCGGCGGGATGAAAAATTTTTTGGACCACTATCCGTTTTTATTTATGAATCACCGACCCCGGCCGGAATTTTTCCATAAAAAGGCGTTTGTTCTGTCCACTGCGGCAGGAGCGGGGATGAAATCTTCCATGAAGCCGATTACAACCTGTTTAAAATACTGGGGAATCAACCGAGTGTATCAAAAAGGCTTCCGCATGTTTGCATTAAACTGGAACTCTATGCCTACTGAAAAACAGAAAAAATATGAGCAAGAACTGGATCGGTGTGCGGAAAAATTTTGGCGCGCTGTTTCCAAGGGAGACAGCACGCCTTATGTATTTTCACGTTTTTTCTTTTATCTTAGCCGAAAAATGAATCAAAGCGGAAAAACTCCATCCATTGACCGGCAGTACTGGCAGTCACACGGCTGGCTAAGCGGCAAAGCACCATTTCATTGATTGGAGTTTCTCTTTTTCCTTCATTACGGCCCAAGAATGTTTTTAGTACTGCTTTAGTAATTGCGTGAAAAGTATTATGAAACGCATATCCGCAGGTTACAGTTGTCCGTCCGACGGGCTGTTTTTCGCCGGCTGTACTTCCGAATTCTCAAGCACAGGCGGTTGGTGCAGGCGTTCTAAAAATACAATACAAGAGGCTATCATGAGTCCTGTGCCGAGAATCCCTAAACCAAATTCTACCCAGTATCCACCGGGCATCGCCGCATCCACCGCAGCAGCTACTTGTAATGTAACGTCTTTCATAGTAAATGTGGAGCCAATCGCAGACAACAGCCTAATTGCCGAGAAGACGATCCATACAATAGCGAATGCGCTGCCGCGCCTTTCCTTATTTTTGCCCAAGAAAAGAAGCAACAGAAAAATGCCCGGATAAATTAGAAAAGAAATAATCGTGAAAAAAGAAGTCCCGGTAACGGTTCCTGATTTTCCTAGGGCAGACAAAGTGGCCATTGTTTCAATTTCGGACAGGTTAAAGCTAAGAATGCTTTGCAGCAATAGGGCAACACCGGCTGCCATTCCAAGATTGAAGGGAAGACCTTCTGTTTTTCGCAGGTTCTTTTTTTCCATAAATGCTTTTCTCCTCTATACCGTGATGTGGGCATCATAATCCCCTAAATATGTTATAAAATTATCATATCTTTTTATTTCTAATTTGTCAAATTATATTTCCCTAATATGGCATGAAAATGTTCAGCGTTTGAGCCTGTATTCGTTCTTTTTACGGTTATCTGCAGAAAATGTGTTTTATTCGGTTGAAAGAATTCTGCCGGAATGTTAAACTATATCTATTCCTTCTTGTATGGAGGCCCGCATGAATCGTTTTCTTAAATTATGGCGCTTTCTCACCAGTCCAGAAATGATATTATATATTGTATTCGGTGTTTTGACAACTGTCATCAATCTTCTTGTTTTTCAAATCTGTTATAATTATCTTGATTGGTCGTGGCAGATTGCGAATGCGCTTGCATGGATTCTTGCGGTGACCTTTGCCTTTCTCACAAATAAAATATGGGTGTTCCGCAGTACGAGTCTGCGCAGAGACGTCGTGTTAAAGGAGCTTCTTAGTTTTTTTGCCGCACGCCTTTTTTCTCTCGGTGTGGACTATTTGTGTATGTGGATGTTTATTGATATTTTGCTGTGGAGCGGCCTTATGGCTAAAATTGCAGACAATGTGATAGTTGTAGTGATTAATTATGTTTTTAGCAAACTTTTGATATTCCGCAAAAAATAAATTGGGGGGCGCAGCCAGCGTCCCGCCAAAATGGAGGAAACAGCATGCAAACAACAGAAAAAACCATGGACCAGATTGTCGCACTGTGCAAAAACCGCGGTTTTGTGTACCCCGGTTCCGAAATTTACGGCGGACTTTCAAACACGTGGGACTACGGTCCGCTTGGCGTGGAATTTAAGAATAACATCAAAAACGCTTGGAGAAAGAAATTTATTCAGGAAAACCCGTATAATGTCGGCCTTGATTCCGCCATTTTAATGAATCCTCAAACCTGGGTGGCATCCGGCCATGTGGGCGGCTTTTCGGATCCGTTGATGGATTGCCGCGACTGCAAATCACGCCACCGTGCGGATAAGCTGATTGAGGACTTTACCGGAGAGAGCGCGGACGGCTGGAGCAACGAAAAGATGATGGATTTCATTCGGGAACACCACATCAAATGCCCGAATTGCGGAAGCGAGAACTTTACGGATATCCGCCAGTTTAACCTGATGTTCAAAACCTTTCAGGGTGTAACCGAAGATGCGAAAAACGAAATTTACCTGCGTCCGGAAACAGCACAGGGCATCTTTGTCAATTTTGCGAATGTGCAGAGAACCACACGCCGCAAAGTTCCGTTTGGCATCGCTCAGATAGGAAAGAGCTTTAGAAATGAAATCACACCCGGAAACTTTACCTTCCGCACCCGTGAATTTGAGCAAATGGAACTGGAGTTTTTCTGCAAGCCGGGTACCGACTTGGATTGGTTCCACTACTGGAAGGATTTCTGCAAGAAGTGGCTGCTTGACCTTGGCATGACGGAAAGCAATATTCGCATGCGCGACCATGCGAAAGAAGAACTTTCCTTCTATTCCAAGGCGACCACGGACATTGAATTTTTGTTCCCATTTGGTTGGGGTGAGCTGTGGGGTATTGCCGACCGCACGAATTATGACTTGTCGCGCCATCAGGAACATTCCGGCAAGAGCTTGGAATTCTTTGACCCGGAGACGCATGAACATTATATTCCCTATGTTATTGAGCCTTCGCTTGGTGCAGACCGCGTTGCACTTGCATTTTTGTGCGATGCCTATGATGAGGAGAAACTGGAGAACGGAGATACCCGCGTGGTTTTGCATCTTCATCCGGCGCTTGCACCTTACAAAGCTGCGGTACTCCCCCTGCGCAAAAAGCTAAATGACCGCGCACAGGAGGTTTATACCATGTTGGCCAAACACTTCATGGTGGATTATGACGATGCCGGTTCCATTGGCAAACGGTATCGCCGTCAGGATGAAATCGGCACACCGTTCTGCGTCACCTACGACATGGACAGTGAAACGGACGCCTGCGTAACCGTGCGCGACCGCGATACTATGCAGCAGGAGCGCATCTCCATTGATAAGCTGACCGATTATCTGGAAGATAAACTTGAGTATTAACATTTTCTGTTTTCAGCGGGAAAAAGCAGAACCCATACACCGAAAAAGGATATGGTGAATACAATAACAATAGGACGTATAAAATTTAATTGACAGTGTCCGAAAGATTTCACCATAGGAAATTTTTAAGAATTTGTTCGACAAATCGGTCGGGAACGGACCTGTCTTTCGGGTGCTCCGTCTAAAAACGCAAAGGAAATTATTGCGTGCGGGGCTGCGTGGTCAAAGAGCTCAGCCTGAATAAATCGTCCTCCATAGAACCTGACCGGAAAATGAAATGGCACAGTCTCAGAACTTTTTGTTCCGAGGCTGTGCCTTAATTTTATGCTTTTGCTCACGGATTTTCCCACTTGAAAACTGCTCAAAATAAAAATTTACTCTTTTTTACCTTTGTTAATCTTAGAGATTTCTATTGCTCCATTGATACTCGCCAAACGATTTCAAACCCTGTTCCGAAAGGAAAATAACTTTTGGTGTAACAACAGTCAGGGCTCACTTTTTACATAAATTTTATATAAAAAGATTCTAAGAGTTAAGAATTTTAATATAAGACAGAAGAATTTTATATGGATTTTTTATGATATGCACAGTATAATTAGGATTAATCAACAAGAAAGATCGGCAAGATTGCAATAATATGTGTATTAATCACAAATAATTTGCGCTTGCTGATCAGTATCTTTAAAAGGAGGAAGATTTATGAAAAGGACTTTGGCAATCATTATGGCTGCCCTCATGCTGGGCTCTGTCACCGTAGGATGTTCTAGCAGCAATTCTGCCTCTTCTGCGCCGGCAGAATCATCTGCAACGGAAGCGGAGTCAACAGCAGAAAGTGAAGCCGATGTTGATCCATCGGACATCACAATCGGCGTTTGCATCTACAAATTTGATGACACATTTATGACCGGCGTTCGCGATCAAATGACGAAAGAAGCCGAAAAGATGGGGGTTACGCTGAATATCGTGGATTCCCAGAACAAGCAGGCTACACAGAATGAGCAAGTAGACACATTCCTTACAAAAGGTGTAACGGCTCTTTGTGTCAACCCGGTTGACCGTACCGCTGCGGAATCGCTGGTAAAGAAAGCAAAGGATAAGGATATTCCAATTGTTTTCATCAACCGTGAACCGGAGGCGGATGTTCTCAATAGTTACGACAAGGCTTGGTATGTGGGTGCGAAAGCAGAACAGTCAGGGACTTTGTCCGGCGAACTGATTGTTAATTACTTTAAGGAACATCCGGAAGCTGACCGGAATGGAGACGGAAAAATCCAATATGTTATGCTGCAGGGAGAACCTGGTCACCAGGATGCAACACTCCGCACAAAATATTCCATTGAGGCTATTAAAGATGCCGGCTTTGAAACAGAGGAGTTAGCGGCTGATACGGCATACTGGGATAAAGCAAAAGCTACCGACTTGATGAACACTTTCATCACTTCCAAGGGAATCGATAAGATTGAAGCGGTTTTATGCAATAACGATGATATGGCACTGGGTGCCATTGAAGCACTGAAAGCGCATGGCTACAATAAGGGCGATGAAAGCAAATACATACCGGTTGTCGGTGTTGATGCAACAGCTCCCGCGCTGGAAGCTATGAAACAAGGCTCCATGTACGGTACCGTTCTGAACGATGCTGTGAACCAAGGTACTGCGGCAGTCCATATTGCAGTTGCCGCTGCACAAGGCAAAGAAATTACCGAAGACACCATCGGCTATGAATTGACAGACAACAAATACGTCTGGATTCCATACGTTCAGGTTACACAGGACAATTACGAAGATTATATGAGCTAATACACTTGTCATAGCGCGTGGGGAACGCGAAGGCGGACTTTTTACGTTCCCCACAGTTGTTTATTCTGAAGAAAAGGAGGGCTGACAGTTGAGTGAGTACATCTTGGAAATGAATCATATTTCAAAATCCTTTCCCGGTGTAAAAGCACTGCAGGATGTCACTCTCAAAGTAAAACCGGGCAGTGTGCACGCACTGGTGGGTGAAAATGGTGCAGGTAAATCCACTTTGATGAAATGCCTATTCGGAATCTACCATAAGGATGAAGGAGAAATTCTTTTTGACGGGCAGAAGGTAGAAATCACATCCACCCGGCAGGCGTTGGATATGGGTATTTCTATGATTCACCAAGAGCAGCATCCCATTCGTTACAGGCCGGTTATGGAGAATGTTTGGCTTGGCAGATTCCCTAAAAAGGGACTGTTAGTTGACAAAAAAGCCATGATTCGCAAGACGAAGGAACTTTTTGATGAAATTAATCTGGATGTGAACCCGGAAGCACTGGCGGTAACACTTTCTCCTTCCAATCTGCAGCTTGTCGAAATTGCAAAAGCGGTCAGCTATAATTCCAAGTTAATTATTATGGATGAACCAACATCCTCTTTGACGGATAATGAAACGCAGCATCTGTTTCGCATCATTAAATATCTTCAGTCAAAAGGGTGTGCTATTATCTACATCTCGCACAAGATGGAGGAAATCCTTAAAATTTCAGATGAAGTCACTGTGATGCGAGACGGTAGATACATTGGAACATGGCCGGCAAGTGAAATGACAACGGACCAGTTGATTCAATTAATGGTTGGCCGTGAGCTGACCAATCGTTTCCCAAAAAAAGACTATACTCCGAGCGATGCTATAGTGCTGAAAGTCCACGATCTGTGCTCGGCGGACGCAAGGTCGTTCCAACATGTCAGTTTTGAACTTCATAGAGGGGAAATATTGGGCCTTGGAGGATTGGTAGGCGCACAGAGGACCGAATTGGTTGAGTCTATTTTTGGTTTACGTCCAATTGCTTCCGGAGAAATCTACAAGAACAACCAAAAGATTGAAATTAAATCGGTTCAAGATGCAAAGAAGAACGGATTTGCCTTGCTGACGGAAGAGCGCAGAGCATCCGGTGTTTATGCGCATCTTTCAGTGCTGGACAATACCGTCATCGCAAGTCAGCAAAGATTTGCCAAAGGCGGTTTGCTAAACGATTCAAAGCGTTTTCAAGCTGCAAAATCCATGAGTGAAACTCTAAATGTAAAAACTCCGAATCTAGACACAGAAATGGAGAATTTATCTGGAGGAAACCAGCAAAAGGTATTAATTGCCCGCTGGCTTTTGACGGATCCCGATATTCTGATTCTTGATGAGCCAACCCGAGGAATCGATGTGGGTGCTAAATATGAAATCTACACCATTATGCTCGATTTGATTAAATCCGGAAAATCCATTATCATGATTTCTTCCGAAATGCCGGAACTGCTGGGAATGTCGGATCGGGTCATGGTGATGTGCGAAGGCAGAGTTACAGGAATTCTGAATCATGATGAAGCAAATCAAGTTTCTGTAATGCGCCTAGCGACACAATATAGAAATTAGATTGGAAGTGAGGGTACATATGGAGCAGGAAGGAAAAATTGTTCCCCGTAAAAAAGTTGCGGCTGTTTTCATGATAGCAGGCTTGTGTATAGGCATTTTCGGGGTCATTTTCGGACTCTTCTTTTACACGAAAAAAGTATATGATCTGCCATGGTTTCTTACAATCATCGGGGGATGCCTGTTGCTCAACGGAATTCTCCAATGGTTCAGCGGGCCTCGCAAGGGTGATACGGTTGCTTTTTCCCGCAAAAGCATAAAAACATTTTTCCTAAATTATGCGTTGGTTTTCGCACTGCTTGTTTTAATCGTCGTCATCATCTTTATTGAACCGGCTTTTATGCAGTTTGATGTTCTTTTTGACATTTTGGCGCAGTCCTCCATTCGATTGATCATCGCTCTTGGAATCTGCATTACATTGTTAATTGCCGGTACAGATCTTTCCGCCGGCCGTATGGTCGGGTTGGCGGCAGTGATTTCCACCTCCATGCTGCAAAATCCGGATTATGCCCACCGCTTTTTCCCAAATCTTCCGCAGTTACCGGTGATTATTCCAATTTTGTTGGCAATTCTTATCTGCGGTATTTTTGGTGCAATTAACGGATTTTTGGTTGCCAAATACAATATGCATCCTTTCATTGCAACATTGGCTAGTTCCGTCAGCATTTACGGGATTTGTTCTTTGTACTTTGATATGCCTCCAAACAATTCCCAACCAATCGGTGGTGTCAGGAGCGATTTTCAGAGTTTAGCGCAGACAAAGCTGTTTGACAAGGTGTCTATCCTTGTTCCTATTGCGATTGCTGTAACCATTTTGATGTGGATTATTTTGAATAAAACAGTGTTCGGTAAAAATATTTATGCTATAGGCGGCAACATGGAAGCCGCAAGGGTATCCGGCGTAAATGTGTTTAAAACATTGATGGGTATCTTCATTTTAGCCGGTGTGCTGTACGGCTTTGGCGGAGTTTTAGAGGCTGCAAGAACAGCAGGTGCTTCTAACCAGTACGGCTACGGCTATGAACTCGATGCTATCGCGGCATGCTGCGTGGGCGGCGTATCACTTGCAGGCGGCATTGGTAAAATCAGCGGCATTGTGACCGGTGTTTTGATTTTCACGGTTATTCAGTATGGTCTGCAGTTTATCAACGTCAGCCCAATGTGGCAGCAGGTTATAAAGGGCATTATTATTGCCGTTGCCGTTGCAATCGATCTTTCAAAATATCATAAAGTGTTGTGGCATTAATTTCTTCACGACACAGCAAACTTTTTCAAATGAAATCCTCCTTTTTCAGCTCGTGACATTTTTTCTGTCATGAGCTGAAAACTGTTTCTTGAGCAGGGTAGGTATGTTATAATATTTACAGCAATCATTCATAAAAAATAACTAAATATAATCTAATATTTTATATATTTTATATAATTATAAATATTAGAGAATTCTATGAAGCATTGGTGAAGCCTATGAAGCTGTATCGAATTTTGTTAGTTGATGATGAAAAAGAAATCTGCGAAGGAATTGCCCGAAAAATTAACTGGAATGAACTGGGGTATACTTTAGTCGGTTCGGCTGAAAATGGAATCGAGGCACTGGAAAAGGCAGAAAGATTGCATCCGGATGTCGTAATGACAGATATTAAAATGCCTTTCCTCAGCGGATTGGAACTCTGTGAACGCCTGTGTGCGGCTATGCCGTCCATCAAATTGATTATTTTTTCGGGTTTTGACGATTTTAAATTTGCCCAACAGGCGATTAAACTCCATGTGGCAGAGTACATATTAAAACCGATTGATTCCGTCGAATTGACAAAGGCACTGAAAAAAATCAAGGAACAGTTGGACCGCGAATTCAGCGAAAAATGCAATGTGGAAATGCTGCGAAAGGCATATGAAGAAAGTTTACCCGTTATGCGGCAGCAATTTTTTGAAGATCTGATAGAAGGACATATTACGCGGGAACAGTTGGAAACGCAAAAAGATATGTTCCACCTGTCTTTGGAAGCGGAAAGTTGGGCCGTAGCGATTTTGCGTGCTGATCCCATTGTGGATGACAGATGTAGCTTGAAGGGGAAGGAAGAACTCATTCCCATTTCGGTTAAGCGAATCCTAGAGGACATTTTGCCAAATTTCTGTGATTTTATCGCTTTTATGCATTTTGACTATATCATTGTCATTGCGCTTTTTCATCAAAATAAAAATATCATTCCTCTTATCAATGGAATCAATGAAGTTTGCAAATCGGTACAGCGGATTTTAAATATTAAAGTGATGGCGGGTATCAGCACAATGACACCGGACTTGTATCAATTGCGGAAATCATACCGGGAAGCTTTCAGCGCATTGGAATACAGTGCTGTTATGGGAGGAGACAAAGCCGTCTATATTACCGATGTAGAACCCAACAATACAGCAAAAATAGATTTTTTTCAGGAAGATGCGGATGCCATTGTCAACGCCATCAAATTAGGGGACGAAAAGAAAATAGAAGAAAAGATCAACGGATTTTTCTCCCATCCAAATGCATTTTTGCTGCCTTTTGACCAATATAGAATTTATCTTTTGGAGATTATCGCATCGTTTTTAAAAGTACTGCAGACATATGGGTTGGACGCAAACGATATTTTTAATGGAGAGTTTAGCTATACGGAAGCGCTTACAAAACTGCAGACGCCGGATGAAATCAAACAGTGGTGCGTGCAGGTCTGTACTAAGATCAGTTCAAAAATAAAAAGTCAGCGCATCAACAACACAAAAGCGCTGGCTCATAAGGCAATTCAGTATATTGAAAATCATTATACCGATCCCAATCTTTCGGTGGAAGAGATTTGTTCTTTTCTCCACGTGAGTCCAACCTATTTTTCCACTTTATTCAAGCGCGAAACAGGCAAAAGTTTTGTCTCCTATTTAACCGATTTGCGGCTTGCACAGGCAGTGGATTTACTCAATACCACGGACGATAAAACTTACATCATTGCCAGAAAAGTCGGCTATGCAGAACCGAATTATTTCAGTTATGTATTTAAGAAAAAATACGGCGTATCCCCCTCAAAATATAGAACTTCCTGAGGCGCGGCCATGTGGAATAAGATACATGAGATAAAAGAGAAAACAACGCATTATTTTCATAGAAGGAGTATCCAGTTTTCTATTTCCATCTCTTTTACCATTGTTATGGTGATAGGGATGGCGGTAACAGCAATCGCTCTTTCCGTCAGATATGTGAATTCCTCTATGGAGATTATATCAAACAGCAATAACCGAATTGTTGACCAGATCTGTTTGAATTTGGACTCTTATTTGCGGGATATGATGCGCATTTCCGATTCTATGTATTACCGCGTCATTAAAAATGCGGATCTGCAAAAGGATAATATTAATTATCAGATGAGTCTTTTGTATGAAACACATCGAGACCGGCTGGTCAGCGTTGCCGTTTTTTCGGACAGCGGACAAATTATAGCTGCAGAACCGCTTTCGCGGCTAAAACCATTCGTTGACGTTAGACAGCAGGATTGGTTTCGGGCTGCCATGGAGCGGATTGAAAATCTGCATTTTTCCACCCCACATGTTGAAAATCTTTTTGTTGATCCGGATAATAATTTTCACTGGGTGATTTCTCTGAGCCGCTCTGTTGAGCTAACTTCCGCCGGTTCCGTCATGCATGGGGTGTTGCTGGTCAATATGAACTACAATGGCATTGAACAGATTTGTAAAAATAATTATTTGGGCGGATCCGGTTATGTTTACATAACCGATGAAAATGGCAACATCCTCTATCATCCGAAACAAAGATTAATCTACTCCGATTTGGCGCATGAAAACAACCTCAATGCGGCAAAGCACGAAGACGGTACTTATACGGAAACTTTTGAGGGTGAGCAGCGGATGATTACCGTCAAGACAGTTGGATACACGGGCTGGAAGATTATCGCTGTTAACCCCATTCAAGATATTACCGCTAACTATTACCAGGTTAAGACCTATACCTTCTTATTTGCGTTATTTATTTCCTATCTTCTCATTATTGTCAATATGTTTTTATCCTCTCGAATTGCCAAACCTATTCGAAAGCTGGAACAGTCTGTCAATCGTTTGGAAAACGGTAACCTTGACGAAAAGAAAATTGTCATCAGCGGTTCCTATGAAGTGCAGCATTTAGGCAAAGCCATTCGCTCTATGGTGCAACAGACCCGAAAACTAATGGATGATATTGTGGCGGAGCAAAAAGCCAAGCGGCGAAGTGAACTCAACGCATTGCAGGCACAGATTAATCCTCATTTTTTATATAATACATTGGACTCTATTGTATGGATGAATGAAAACGGAAAATACCAGGATGCGAACAAAATGGTTACTTCTCTCGCAAAGTTATTCCGCATCAGCATTAGCAAGGGCAAAAATGTGATTCCCGTTTCTGCCGAACTGGAACATGTAAAAAATTACCTCATTATTCAAAACTACCGATTTGTAAATAAATTCAAGTATTCCATTCAGGCAGAACCACAGGTTCTGCGCTGCGCCACCATCAAACTGATTGTACAGCCCCTTGTTGAAAATTCCATTTATCATGGTATGGAATATATGGACGACGGAGAAATTACCATAAAGGCGTATTGCCGCGGAGAAGATTTATTTATTGATGTGATTGATAATGGACCCGGAATGCCGCAGGAGCAGGCGGATGCTCTGCTCAGTGATAAAACGCCTGCTGTGCATGGAAGTGGGTCCGGCATCGGTCTAAAGAATATAAATGAGAGAATCCAGCTTTACTTTGGTCGGGAATATGGTCTTTCGCTCATTAGTGAACCGGATGTTGGAACAACAGCCAGAATTCATTTGCCCAAAAAGGATTTTGCTGAATTTGATGGGGAGGAGTAACATGCAGCCATGTCAAAAAACAAGTTAATTGTGTTTTCTCTGCTGTTACTGGTCTTGTCCGGTTACTATTTATATGTAAATAACAAGAACACGAAGCCGCGAAAGGAACCGTATGCTATTTCTGTTATTTGCAGTGGAGAAAGTGCGGAAGAATTTTCTGTGCTAAAGTCCGGAATAGACAAGGCTGCAGATGAATTTAATGCAGATGTCAGTTTTTTCACGCTGACAAAGGCTAACGATGCGGGACAGCAGATTTCTCTTTTGGAACGGGAGGTGGAAAACGGTGCAAATGCAGTACTGATTTTGCCGGTACAGTCGAACGAGATTGTTGAGCCGATTATACAGGCTGATAAGGAAGTGCCGGTTATTGTGATGCAATCCACTTTACCCGGTTTATCCGGTGTGGATACTGTTTCATGCGATGATGTTCAGCTGGGGCGGAGTCTTGCTGAAAAAATTGTCCATACTGAAAAACAAATGCAGGATGTCATCATTTTAAACAAAGATGGTCACATGGGAATTTGTAACGGGCTGGAAACAGTTTTGAAAGAGGCAGGCAGCCAAATATCCTATTTGGATTTTTTTCATAGCGCGCCGGACGCGGATGCTTTCAATGATGCAAAGAAATTCTTAGTAAGCTGCCAAAATCAAATATTGATTGCCTTGGACAGGGATACCTTGGAAATTCTGGGTAAAGCGAAAAAGAATTTGGCAGACTCCCATGAGAGCGTGGAATGTCATCTTTATGGAGTGGGACGCAGCAATGGGATTATGTCCATGCTGGAAGAAGGCGTTATTAATTCTGTTGCGGCAGAAAATGAATATGGCATAGGCTACCTTTCTATGAAAACAGCCGTAGATCGTTTGCAGAAGAAACAACCTCAAACCTTCAACGTCAATTTTGTTATTGCGGATAGTTCAAATATGCATAACACTGAAAACGAATCTCTGCTTTTCCCGTTTATTAGCTGACAGGGAGGGTGGAAAATGAAAACATTCAAATTGATTGCTTTTTGCATCATGGCAGTTTTTGCCGGTATACTCTGTTCCTGTGAATCCAAAAGTACTGAGGTCAAGTCCATTAAAATAGGTGTTACGGTTTATCGCAAAGATGATACTTTTATTCAGTTGCTTTGTACATATTTAGAGGATGCCATCAAACAAAAGGAGAGCGCCACCGGTAAAAAGATATTGTTAAACATTGTAGACGGTCAGTCAACTCAAGCCGTTCAAGATGACCAAGTAGATCGTTTTCTTTCTAAAAATTATTCGGTGATTTGCGTGAATGTGGTGGACCGAACCGTAGCCGCAACCATTATCAATAAAGCGAAAAGAGCCGGAATTCCTGTTGTATTTTTTAACAGAGAACCCGTGGATGAGGACATGCGCATGTGGGATAAAGTTTATTATGCAGGTGCGGATGCTGCTCAGTCCGGAACCATACAAGGGCAGATTATTTATAATGCGTATCAAAACACGCCCGGTCTTATTGATAGAAACGGGGACGGGAAAATTCAATATGTGATGCTGGAGGGGGAACAAGGACATCAAGACTCCCTTCTTCGCACGGAATATTCCATAAAATTTCTGACGGAGTCTGGAATTCAGGTAGAAAAGATTGCAAACGATACGGCCAATTGGCAGCGTGCACAGGCCACGGCAAAAATGACACAATGGATTGAACAATACGGAGATAAAATTGAAGTAGTTTTCAGCAATAACGATGATATGGCTCTTGGCGCAATCGATGCCATCAAAGAAAGCCAATTGCAGCACCGGCCCGTTGTAGTGGGGGTTGATGGCACTCCGCCGGGATTAGAGGCGGTGAAAGACGGTTCTATGCTTGGAACGGTATATAACGATGCAAAAACACAGGCAAAGACAATTGCGGATTTATCCTATGCCTTGGCATGCGGACAGAAGATTCCTGAAACCGTTCATGTGAAAAACCAGCATTATGTCTATATACCTTACAAGATGATTACCAAAGAAAATCTGAGTGATTTTGAGGACGAAAAACAGGGGGAGTAATATTCAACATGTAGTGCAAATGGGAGTGAGATTTTTGAAAAACAAGAAAAAAAGTCTAGGGTTTGTTCTGTCCGTATTCTTTTTTTCCATGCTGTTTGTCATTCTAACCATTGCTATAGCTGTTTTTTCCTCCTTTACAGGTCAGGCTTTTGAACGATCCTGCCGGCAGGATTGCAGTGTGGCGCTAAACGGACTTTCTGAGACATTAAAAGATTTTAGCAATAGCGTGCAAAGTGCAGGTAATAAGTTGTCAAAAAATCCGGACCTTATCAGCGCGGTATTAGAAAAAAATAATTACGATATGGTGTCGGCTCTGAAAACTGATGTACTGACTCACGATTTAAGCTATGCCTTTATAACGGACAAAAGCGGTAAAATTATCGCATCATCCACCAGCGAACTTGACTTGCAGGATCTTTCCAACCTTCATCATGTGAAGCAAGCATTGGATAACCAAAAATCTCTTGTTAATGAAGTTTTAACGGGAAAAATGCTTTGTGTTTGTTATGGTGCTCCCATTCTAAACGACGGAGATCTGATTGGTTGTGTATCTGCCGTGCGTTCTCTTCAAAGTGTATCCGACTCAACGGTAGAAACGAATTTTCTTGATCAGTTAAAGGCGTACACGGGCTGTGAATTCTCCGTATTTTTAGCAGATGAACAAATTAACACAACAACTTCGATCAATAAAGTACGGCAGAACGGTCAGCAAATGGAAAGCGACATTTCTCGTATGGTGCTCCAAGAAAAACAAACTTATATTACAAAACAAACCATCCTAGGGAAGGATTTCATTTCGGGTTATATGCCCATATTGGGCTACGATGGGGAAGCTATCGGTGCACTGTTTGCCGGCAAAGATATTACAAGTATTCAATCTGCGCAGCGGACCGTTATGCTGCTTATCATACTACTTGCCGTTGCTTTAATGTTGGGTGCAACATTGGTATTAAATAAATTCATTAAAAAAAGAGTTAAAATACCGCTGGGACAAGTCGTATCTCTTGCAAAAAATATGGAACACGGGCAAATTGGCCTAACGGATCAAAATGCTGTTTCACTTACCATCCATTCGGAAGATGAAGTGGGGCAGGTTGTAACAGCGCTTGGACATACGGTCAATAGTCTGCAGATATACATAGGTGAAATTACAGATATTCTTGACGCCGTATCCCGTGGTGATTTGACTACAGAAACGAAACGAGAATATTTTGGAGATTTTGTAGAAATAAAAAAAGCATTAAATACTATTCTTCAATCCTTGAATGAAACATTTTATGATATAAATTCCGCTGCTAAATTAATTGATGACCATTCCAAGCAAATTGCGGACAGTGCCGGGATGCTTTCTCAGGGAGCGGTGGAACAGGCTGGAGCAATAGAACAATTATCCGATACAATTGAAAAAATTTCCACGCAAATTAAAAAAACTGCGGATCATGCCGCTGTAGCCAGTACCATTTCCAAACAATCAAGCGAAGCAGTGGAACAGGGAAATCGTGATGTGAACAAGCTGCTGGCTGCCATGAATGATATTAATGAATCCTCCACACAGATTCGAAAGATTATTAAAGCAATTCAAGATATCGCTTTTCAGACAAATCTATTGGCTCTGAATGCCGCCGTGGAATCCGCAAGAGCCGGTGAAGCAGGCAAGGGGTTTGCTGTTGTAGCCAATGAAGTGAGGAATTTGGCTGCTAAAAGTGCACAGGCCGCAAAACAATCCTCCGTTTTAATTGAAAATTCCATTGCCCAAGTAAACAGAGGAATGAAAGCTGTCAACTCAACTGCAGCTTCTTTCCAAAAGATTAAAGACAGTTCGGAAAAATCAACCGCACTAATCGGAGAAATTTCAAAAGCCACCAACGATGAAGCTGAGGATGTTTCACAGGTTACTGCTTCCATTGCGCAAATTTCCGAAGTTGTGCAGAAAAATTCCGCGGCATCGGAAGAAAATGCGGCCGCAAGCCGTGAGTTGTCACTTCAGTCTCAACGGCTTTACGCGCTGGTAAAAAAATTTAAATTAAAAACCCACCAATAGCATAAAACGGTTCTTCAATTCCACTTGTTTTATGCATTTTATAACCATTTTAGCAAAAAAAGGAGCAGCATTAAGTGGCTCCTTTTTGTTTGTTCTTTATGGATTTTTCTAGCTGTTAATCATAGGATTTTCATAGTGTATGTTTTCCCAGAAGTTTTACCAGAACAGCTTTTTGTGCATGCAGGCGATTTTCTGCTTCGTCGAAAATTTCCTTTGCATGACTTTCGAATACTTCCTCAGTGATTTCCTCGCCGCGGTGTGCAGGCAGGCAATGCTGAACCATCGCATCCGGTTTTGCGAGTTTTAGAATATCTGCATTGACTTGATATCCCGCAAAGTCCTTGCGGCGCTTTTCGGCTTCCGCTTCTTCTCCCATGGAGGCCCAAACGTCCGTAATTACCACATCCGCACCCTTTGCGGCTTCAGCCGGATCCGTTGTCATGCTGAATGCCGGATGTGTCACAGCAAAATCCAGAACATCCTGCGCCGGTTTGTAAGCGGACGGGCAGGCAACGGCGACTTCCATTTTCATCTTCAGTCCGCCGACAATTAGGGAATTCATCATGTTGTTTCCATCCCCGATGAAACACATCTTCAGGCCTTCCAGCGTTCCCTTGTATTCGCGGATAGTCATCAGGTCTGCCAGTACTTGGCACGGATGTGCATAATCGGTCAGGCCGTTGATAACCGGAATGGTGCTGTTTGCAGCGAGCGCCTCCACTTCGGACTGTTTGTAGGTGCGAATCATAATGCCGTTAAGATACCGGGAAAGCACGCGGGCGGTGTCTTGTACCGGTTCGCCGCGGCCGATTTGTAAATCGTCGGAAGAAAGAAAAATCGGCAGTCCGCCGAGCTGGTACATGCCCACCTCAAACGAAACGCGTGTGCGCGTACTCGCTTTTTCAAAAATCATGCCAAGCGTTTTTCCCGCCAAATGCGGATGCGCGATTCCATGCTTTTGCTCATATTTGAGCTGGTCCGCAAGATTTAGGATTTCTGTAATATCATTTGCGGTCAAATCCATCATTTTCAGTAAATGTTTCATAACGGTTCCCCTCCTGCCGTTGATTATGATTGATAGGTGTTCAGGACATTCTGCAATATCGCAAGACCTTTATCCGCTTCCTCTTTGGTAATCACTAGGGGAGGCAGCAGCCGCAGCATATCCTTAGCGGTCAGAATCATCAGCCCTTGTTCCAGACATTTACCCGCAATTTCGGCCGCGGACGCGTTTGCCGGCTTTGCGCCCAGCATCATCCCCATGCCGCGTACGGAGGCAATCCCGTTCATCGCGCGGAGCTTTTCTTCAAAGTATAGGCCTTTTTCCCGTACATCTTTTAAAAATTCGGGGCTGGACAGCCGCTCCATTACAACCAAAGCACCCGCACAGGCAATTGGGTTTCCTCCAAAAGTGGAACCGTGAGTTCCGGGTCCCATTATGTCGGCCAGCGGTTCTGCGCACAGGCACGCACCAAGAGGCAAACCCGATGCAATTCCTTTTGCGCTCGTCACAACATCCGGCTGAATATTGTAATTCTGGTAGCAATAAAATGCCCCCGTGCGCCCCATACCGGTCTGCACTTCATCAATTATCAGCAAAATGTTTTTTTGCGTGCAGAATTCACGCAGCTGATGAACAAATTTCTGTTCAATCGGAACTACGCCGCCCTCACCCTGAATCAGTTCGAGCATAACGGCACAAGTTTTATCTGTTACTGCACTTTTGATGCTTTCCATATTTGGCTCCGCATAGGAAAATCCGGACGTCAGCGGCGTGAAATACTGGTGAAACTCATCTTGTCCGGTTGCGGCCAATGTGGTGACAGTGCGCCCGTGAAAGGAGTTTTTCAGGGTGATAATCTCCGTGCAGCCGTCGCCTAAGCGTTCATTACCATATTTTCTAGCAAGTTTCACGGCACATTCATTTGCTTCTGCACCGGAATTACAAAAGAATACTTTTGACATACCGCTGAGTTCGCACAGTTTTTGCGCCGCCGCCGTCTGCACGGGGCTATAATATAAATTTGAAATATGCTGAATACTTGATGCCTGTTTTGATACCGCAGCGGACCACTCCGGGTCACAGAATCCCAGCGAATTTACACCAATTCCGCTGGTAAAATCAATGTATTCTTTTCCGTTTACATCGGTTGCCGTTGCGCCTTTCCCGGAAACAAGCGCCACGGGAAAGCGGGAATAAACAGGCATCATGTGATTTTGTTCCTGCTTTTTTATATCTTCAAAAGTCATTGGAATTTTCCCTCCGTTCTAACACAGCATGGTTCCGATTCCTTCATCGGAGAACAATTCCACCAAAATGGAATGAGGAATCCGTCCGTCAATAATATGTGCCCGCTCCACGCCGCGGCGAACCGCATCCACACAGCATTCGATTTTTGGAATCATGCCGCCGCTGATGATGCCCTGATTCCGCAGTTTTGGAACATCGCTCACATTCAAAACCGGAATGAGCGTACTCTCATCATTTTTATCCCGGAGCAGTCCGCGCACATCGGTCATCAAAATCAGCTTTTCAGCTCCCAACTCTGCTGCAATCCGGGCTGCTGCGATATCTGCATTGATGTTGTATACTTCACCGTTTTTGCCGCCGGCGATGGTGGAAATCACCGGTATGTATCCACTCTCCGTGGCATTGTGAATCACAGCGGGGTTCACATGGGTAATATCACCCACATAGCCTAAATCTTCGTCTCCGTGGTGCTGTTCGGCAATCAGCATGCCGTCATCAAGCCCGCAAAGACCTACAGAGCGCCCGCCGTGCTGCTCCAGAAGCTGAACAAGATCCTTGTTGACTTTGCCTGCCAGCACCATTTGTACAATATCGATTGTTTCGCGGTCAGTGTATCGCAGTCCGCCCACAAAGCGGCTTTCTTTGCCGATTTTTTTCAGCATCTCATTGATTTCTTTCCCGCCGCCGTGTACTACAACGACGCGGATGCCAACCAGCTGCATCAGAACGATATCGCTCATAACGGCGTCCTTGAGCTTTTCATCCACCATTGCGCTGCCGCCGTATTTTACCACAATCGTTCTTCCTGCGTGTGTCTGAATATACGGCAGGGCCTGCACCAGAACCTGTGCCCGGTCCGTATTGGAAATCTGCATGGCCATCCCTCCGTCAGGTACGGTAGTCCCCGTTGATTTTTACATAGTCGTAAGTTAAGTCACAGCCGAAAGCTGTCGCTTGTGCGCTGCCGTCGCCAAGTTCCACCAAAACGGTTATTTCGTCTTTGGATAAAACCTTTTTCGCCAGCTCTTCGCTGAATTCAATTCCGGAACCATTTTTGCAAACCGTGATGCTGCCCGCGCCGGAGGAAAAAGATACATTGATTTTGTTCACATCGGTTTCGGCTCCGCTGTATCCAACGGCGCAGAGAACTCGGCCCCAGTTTGCATCGGCGCCAAACATTGCCGCCTTGAACAAATTGGAAGTAATGACTCCCTTTGCGGCTTTTTTGGCATTTTCTTCATCCTTTGCGCCGGTCACGGTACAGATGAGCAGTCGGGATGCTCCTTCACCGTCTTTTGCAATCATTTTTGCAAGTGCGGTGCAAAGTTCCAGCAGCGCCTCCGCAAATACTTCGTAATCGCGGCCCGATGCCTGCGTCAATTCCGTGTTTCCCGCAAGGCCGGAGGCCATGATGGTGCAGGTGTCGTTTGTCGATGTATCTCCGTCCACGCTGACCATGTTAAAGCTTTTCTCCACCGCCGCACGCAGTGCAGTATCCAGCACCGGGGAGGAAACAGCGGCATCCGTTGTCAAAAAGCAAAGCATTGTGCCCATGTTGGGGTGAATCATACCGGAACCCTTTGCAATTCCGCCGATATGGACGGTTTTTCCGCCAAGGGTACATTGCACCGCCAGATTTTTTACTACTGTATCGGTTGTCATAATCGCTTTTGCCGCTTCTGGGGAACCATTCCGAGACAGCAGAGGAGCCAGCTTTGGAACAGCGTTTTCGATTGGTTCTATGGGTAGCGGCACGCCGATGACTCCTGTGGAAGCAACAATGACATCGCTTTCCTCAATGCCCAAGACCTGCGCGGTACAGCGGCACATTCGTTTGGCTTTTTCCACTCCGTCCGCGTTGCAGGTGTTGGCGTTGCCGCTGTTGACAATCACCGCGCGGGCTTTTCCGTCCTTTAGATGCTCTTTTGTGACCAGTATCGGCGCTCCTTTTACCAGATTTTGCGTATATACCGCTGCAGCAGTACAAGGGACTGAAGAATAAATCATAGCAAGGTCTGGTTTTGATGTGTTTTTTCGGATACCGCAGTGCATTCCACACGCTGTAAAGCCCTGCGCGGCGGTTACGCCGCCTTCCACAAATTGAACTGCCATTGTTATGCCTCCCGAATCTTTTCTGTCTGCACGAGGGATATTTGCCCGCCGCAGCAGCAGACAGATTCATGATATTTCATAATTCTTTATCAACCATTCCTGCCAGATGTTTAAAAAGCAGGAGGAATCGCAGTTAGTCCTGCCTTCTCATCGAGACCGAATAGAATATTCATGTTCTGCACCGCCTGCCCCGCAGCGCCTTTAACCATGTTGTCGATGGCGGAAATGGCAATCAGCATTGAAGCATGTGGGTCGAAATGGAGCGAGATGTCACAAAAATTAGACAGCCGTACATTCTTGATGTCTGCCACACGTCCCTCGGGCAGCAGGCGGATAAAATACTCGTTTGCATACTGTTCCTCATATGCCGTCCGCACTTGCTCCGGCGTTGCACCGTCTTTAAGCCGAGCGTAACATGTTGCCAGAATTCCGCGGTTAACGGGCAGCAGATGCGGTACAAATGTGATGGTTACATCCTGACCTGAAACAAGGCGCAGGGACTGTTCCATTTCCGGATTATGCCGATGGTTTGCAACCTTGTAGGCGGAAAAACCCTCATTTAGCTCCGCAAAATGCGTGTTTTGTGTCAGCTTTCTTCCGGCGCCGGTCACACCGCTTTTGCAGTCTGCAATAATCCCGCTCGGCTCAATGAATCCGCAACGCAGCGCAGGCGCTAAGGCAAGCGGGACAGCCGTTGTAAAGCACCCGGGATTTGCAACGATTTTTTTGCCTGCAAATTCTGCCCGAAACAACTCAGGCAGTCCATAAACTGCCTGCTTATGCAGTTCGGGGTATAAAAACGTTCCGTGATACCATTTTTTATAGTCCTCTTCATTTTTAAGGCGAAAATCGGCCCCGAGGTCAATAAATACCTTGCCTTGTTTTGCACATGCGGCGGCAAGCTCCTGCGAAAGTCCGTGCGGCAGGGCAGCAAATATCACATCACTGCGCTCCACCACTTCCTCTTGTGTTCCGCATTGTATATCGCAAAGATGATAATACGAATTGTATACTTCACTGAGAGCTTCTCCCTGAAAGCTGACGGAGCTGGCCGCCGCAAGCTGTACATCCGGATGCTGTGAAAGCAAGCGCGCCAATTCTGCACCCGCATATCCGGTTGCGCCGACAATTCCGGCTTTAATCATTTTTGCTTTCCCTCCAGCAGTTTTAAAATACGGTTTGCCTGCCTTTCTACATTCTGCGGGGCAGGACCGCCCAGCACATTGCGTCCGTTTACGCACCGTTCCAGAGAAATTGCGTCGTAAACCGATTCATCGAACAGTTCACTCAGTTTGCGGTACTCTTCCAACTCCAGAGTTTCAAGCGTCAGACCCTTTTCAATGCAGAGGGCAACCAATTCCCCGGTGATTTTATAGGCCGTGCGGAACGGCATGCCTTTGTTTACCAGATAGTCCGCGCAGTCCGTCGCATTAATGAATCCCTTTGCAGCGGCAGCCCGCATGTTTTCCGGCAAGACCTTCATGGTGTCAATCATAGGGATGAAGGCTGTCAGGCACATGCGCAATGTGTCAACCGCATCGAAAATCGCTTCTTTGTCCTCTTGCAAATCTTTGTTATATGCCAGCGGCAATCCTTTCATCATGGTAAACAGCGTTGTCATGTCGCCGATGGCGCGGCCGCTTTTGCCGCGAACCAGTTCTGCAATATCCGGATTTTTTTTCTGCGGCATGATGCTTGACCCGGTGGAAAACGCATCGTCCAGCTCAATAAATTTAAATTCCCAAGAGCACCAGAGGATAATCTCCTCCGAAAAGCGGGAAAGATGAACCATCGCAATGGAGATGCAGGCAGAAAGCTCCAAGCAAAAGTCGCGGTCGGAAACGCCGTCCAAACTGTTCTGTGTAGGGGCGGAAAAACCAAGCAGAGAAGCGGTGCGCTCTCTGTCAATCGGGTAGGTTGTTCCCGCCAGAGCGCAGGAACCCAGCGGGGAATAATCCATGCGTTTCACCGCGTCTTCCAAACGGGAGACATCACGCAGGAACATCTCTGCGTAGGCAAGCAGGTGATGCCCGAATGTGACGGGCTGAGCGCGCTGCATATGGGTGTAGCCCGGCATGACATCACCTTTGTGCTCCAGAGCTTTTTTGCATAGAACTTCAATCAGCTCATACAGTTGTTTTTGAAGTTCTGCGCACTGCTCTTTCAGATAAAGGCGCAAATCTACGGCAACCTGATCATTTCGGCTGCGCGCGGTGTGCAGGCGCTTGCCCGTGTCTCCCAGACGGGACGTAAGTTCCCCTTCCACAAAGGTGTGAATATCCTCTGCTTCCGGGTCAATGGAAAGTGCTCCGCTCTTTAAATCAGACAGAATTTCTTCCAGACCCTTGCAGATTTTATCCGCCTCTTCTTTTGCAATGATGCCGCATTCACCCAGCATGGCCGCATGCGCCATACTGCCCTTGATATCCTCCTCTGCCATGCGGCTGTCGAAGGAAATTGAGGAGTTAAAATCGTTTACTTTGCTGTCGAGTTCCTTGTGGAACCTGCCCGCCCAAAGTTTCAAAAGGCTTCCCCCTTATGCAGAATAAAAATAAAAGGAAGGGGGGCGGCCCCGGAAAGCGATTGGGTATCGTTTTCGGGACGTTCCCCTTTTCAATTAATTCTATAATCTCTATAATCGTGCTGAACTTATTCTTTATCTTTTTGTTTTTTTAGCGCCTGTACGGTAATCGGCAGACCGAATAGATTGATAAATCCTTCTGCGTCCGCTTGATTGTAGACATGATCCTCACTGAATGTAGCGATCTCTTCGTCGTAGAGTGAATACGGAGAAGTTGCGCCTGCATCGATGATATTGCCCTTATAGAGCTTCAGTTTTACATCGCCCGTTACATTCTGCTGGGTGGAATCTACAAATGCGGAAAGTGCTTCCCGCAAAGGAGTAAACCATTTGCCGTCGTACACCAGCTCGGAGAATTTCTGCGCAACCATCTGTTTAAAGTGGAACGTATCCTTATCCAAACAAAGTTCTTCCAGTTTGCGGTGAGCGTGGTACAGAATTGTGCCGCCCGGGGTTTCGTACACGCCCCTAGACTTCATGCCCACAAGCCGATTTTCGAGCAGGTCGATAATACCAATTCCGTTTTCGCCGCCGATTTTGTTGAGTTTTGCAATCAAGTCAACCCCGCACAGTGTTTCGCCGTTGAGTTTTACAGGAATACCCTTTTCAAATGAAATGGTCACATAAGTTGGCTTATCCGGAGCTTTTTCGGGTGAAACGCCGAGTTCCAGAATTTTGTCGTACTGCGGTTCATTTGCCGGGTCTTCCAAATCCAGACCCTCATGAGAAAGATGCCAAAGGTTTTTGTCTTTGGAGTAGTTGGTTTCCCTTGTGATATTCAGCGGAACATTATGCGCTTCGGCATAGTCAATTTCCTCATCGCGGGATTTAATATCCCAAATTCTCCACGGTGCAATAATCTTCATGTCCGGAGCAAAGGCCTTGATTCCAAGCTCAAAGCGGACTTGGTCATTGCCCTTGCCGGTGCACCCATGCGCAATTGCATCTGCGCCTTCCGCTTTGGCGATTTCCACTAAACGTTTTGCAATCAGAGGCCTTGCAAACGAAGTGCCGAGCAGATATTTTCCTTCATACACTGCGTCTGCCTTCAAAGTCGGCCAGATGTAGTCTTCTACCAGCTGCTTTTTCAGGTCCGCGATGTATAGTTTGGAAGCGCCTGTCTTTTTGGCTTTTTCTTCCAGACCGGACAGTTCCGCACCCTGCCCGACATCCGCCGCTACGGCGATGACTTCGCAATTATCGTAGTTTTCTTTCAGCCATGGAATAATAATAGATGTATCCAGTCCACCGGAATACGCAAGTACTACTTTTTTAATTTTATCTGACATTGCACACAGCCACCTTTTTAAATTCACTTTGTAATCTGTCTAACAAAATTCTATTCTGTGTCTCATTATACACCGATTATGCAAAATTTCAAGTGATTTTTGCATAATTATTCATTTCCGCGTTTTGTATAAAAATACAATTGCTATTCACAGCAAATTTTACAATATCGTCACACGCATCCCAAGTTGCGCCCAGAGGGAAAAAAGACTAAAATAAGAAAAGCGGATTTTCAGCCGCTGTATTCCCAAACATCATTTCCCAAAAAGGCCTAGAATCTATCAAGGAGGAATCAACATGTTTCAGGAAATTCCGGTTTCAGAACTTCAGTTTAATCCTTTTACCATGATCGGCAAAGAGTGGATGCTGGTTACCGCGGGCAATGCGGAAAAATGCAACACGATGACCGCCAGTTGGGGCGGGCTTGGTGTTCTGTGGAACAAGCCGGTTTCCACCATCTACATTCGTCCATCCCGCTACACATTAGAATTCCTTGATAAGGAATCCCATTATTCGCTCTGCGTATTTGATGAATCCCACCGTCAAGCACTCAATTACTGCGGCAGTCATTCCGGCCGTGACGGCGACAAAATTAAAGCAGCGGGACTTACTCCCGTGTTTACGGAAAAAGCGCCGTATTTTAATGAGGCAAAACTTGTATTCATCTGCCGCAAACTTTATAAACAGACCATGGAGCCTGAGTGTTTTATCGACCCATCGCTGGATGCTGCCAATTATCCAAATAAAGATTATCATAAAGTGTTCATCGGCGAAATCGAAAAAGTTCTGAAAAAAGTGTGAGACAATTTTTCTCAAAAGATAAGCATACGTATAAAAAACCGGGCGGCTCAATTGCCGTCCGGTTTTTTAGCGCTATTTTTTGTATATATTTGAAACCGGCACATTTTGTTTGCCTATTTTCGCTCTGTTGCACCGTCCAGTGTCAGCAGGGGGCGGTACAATTCGGGTCGGCGGTCGCGGAATACGCCCCATTCTGCACGCTGAGCTTCCAGTGCATCTAGGTCGAATGAAGCGGTCAGCACGGTTTCTTCTTTTCGTCCTGCCTGTGCCAAGAGTTCACCGGTTGGCCCGGCGATAAAGGATGAGCCATAAAACTCGATAAAAGAGGAACCTGTTTGTTCCTTTCCTACGCGGTTGGAGGCAATGACAGGAACCAAATTGCAGGCTGCGTGACCAATCATGCAGCGCTGCCAATGGTCTTTAGAATCCAACTCGGGAGCCTCCGGCTCGGAGCCGATTGCGGTGGGGTACAGGAGCAGCTCAGCGCCCATTAATGCCATGCAGCGTGCGGCCTCGGGAAACCACTGGTCCCAGCAGATGCCCACGCCGATTTTCCCATATCGCGTGTTCCAAACCCGAAAGCCCGTGTCGCCGGGGCTGAAATAGAATTTTTCTTCATAGCCCGGCCCATCGGGAATATGGCTTTTGCGATACACACCAAGCAGACTGCCGTCTGCGTCAATCATCGCGACGGAATTATACCGAGCGTTGTTTTTCTTTTCATAAAAACTGACTGGAATCACAAGATTGAGTTCTTTTGCCACCGTGCGAAAATGCCGAACTGCCGGGTTTTGTTCCGTTTCAACAGCCCACTGATAGATTTTCGCATCTTCTTTTTGGCAGAAGTACGGTGTTTCAAACAATTCCTGCAGTAAAACAATTTGTGCTCCTTGTTCTGCAGCTCGGCGGACCATGGAGTCCGCCTTTTTTAAATTTTCCTCCGGCGATGTGCCGCAGCTCATCTGCGTTGCGGCTACCGTTACTTTTCTCATGTGTCTGCCTCCTTTGCGTTTTGACATTTGGCGGGTATCTGCTGAGTGATGCAGTGAACATTTCCTCCTTCGCGCACGAGGGGAATCCCGTCCACAGTTTTGATTTTTCTCCCCGGAAAGACTTCCTGTAAAATTTTAATTGCGGCTTCGTCCGTTTTTGCGGCATCTCCGCCGAAAATCGGAAGAATCAGCCCGCCGTTGACAAGGTAAAAATTCAGATAGCTTAGCGTCAGCCGAGTTCCGTTATAGCAGCGCGCAGGCGGCTGCGGAATCTCAATGAGTTTCAGTGCCCGTCCATGCGCATCCCGCGCAGCACGCAAAATATTCCGGTTTTCTTGTGTGATGGCGTAATTTTCATCCTCAGGGTCGTTGCATACCTGCCATATCACTGTACCGGGTTTTGCAAAACAGGCAAGGTTGTCCACATGTCCATCCGTTTCATCGCCTGCAAGCCCGCGTTTGAGCCAAATGATTTTCTCAACGCCGAGAAATTCACGCAGCGTATTTTCAATCTTCTGCCGGCTTAAATTCGGGTTTCGGTTCGGATTAAGCAAGCACTGCTCCGTTGTCAGCAGAGTGCCCTGTCCGTCCGTGTGAATCGAGCCGCCTTCAAGCACAATCGGCGCATCGATGCGCGGAATTTTCAGATGCTCCAGCACCGCGCGTGTTGCTTCATGGTCCGGCTCATACGGGGTGTATTTTTCGCCCCATGCGTTAAATTGCCACCGCACGCCGAGTCGGGAGCCGTTGCTGTCTCGTACAATTGTGGGGCCACTATCTCTTACCCACGCATCGCTGTGGGGTGCAGTGAAAATTTCTACCCCTTCACCGCAAAGATTCGCGGCTTGAACGGCAGTCTCTCGGTCCGCAATCACCGTTACAGGTTCAAACTCCGCAGCGGCACGCACGACAGCCGCATAACCTTCACAAACCTCTTCATAATTTTTCGGGTGGACCAGAGATTCTCGCACCGGCCACTGGATGAGCGTCCTTTCATGTTTTTCCCACTCTGCCGGCATTTTTCCGACTGCTGCCATTTGATTTTATCCTCCTGCGCGATAATCGCGATAATTTTTAGTTTATTATATCATGTTCGGGTTTAGAAATCATTCCGGCTTTGATATACAGTAATAGTGATTTCATCCGGTATTCTTACAAAGTTATAAAAGAGAATCCTCTAAAAAAAAACGCCCATCCTCGGTGGCAAAATCCGAAGATGGGCGTTGCTTTGAGAATTTCTTTGAGAATTTTAAGTTTATTAGTCCTTTGTGGCATTCGCTAGTGCTTGATAGATATATAGACCAACCAAGGCACCCTGATCAGGCCGTCCCAGTGCTTTTTCGCCAAAATATACGGCTCTGCCAAAAGAAGGGAGCATGGACTTTGTGGCTTCTACTCCTTCTTCTGCTCCTTTTAGAGCACGTTTGCAGCATTCTGATAGAGGCAGTCCTTCTTCAGCAGCTTTTCTCAGTGCATCTGCAGCAGGTGCAAGGGAGTCCACAATTGTTCTGTTGCCGCGCTGTGCTTTTCCGCGCTCCATAATTCCGCGATAAAAATTTTCTGCAAAATCGGCTAAGTCCTCTGCAGTCAGTTCTGTCTTGCCGGAAGCACCTTTGCCAGCTTTTAAGAAAGCGGAAGCAATCAGTGTGCCCATTGTAGAAGGAACGGTGCGAGCGAATACCATGCCGGTCTGCATCAGCAGTTTTCCAAGGTCGGTTTCCTCACTGGAGCAGACAAATTCTTTGGCTTTGCCAAAACCGGCTGTCATGGTTAATCCAAGGTCGCCGTCACCCATAGCGGCGTCCAGTTCAATTAGGTAGTCTTTCTTCTCCTCCATCAAACGAGAAGTTTCACAAATAAAATTAATCAGTTCAGATTTAGAAAAAACATTCATTGCGGCTTCTCCTTATATTTGATTCTGCAGGAAAAATGGCGTTGCACATGGCATAGAAAGGTAGGTTTTTAGCTCATCGTCAAGTTTTAAGAGGGAAATGGACATACCGGCCATATCCATCGAAGTGGCGAATTCTCCAATATAATTATTGAAAATGGAGATGCCTTTTTCAGCCAGAACAGATGCAACACGCCGGTAGACAATATAGAGTTCTTCTTTTGGTGTTGCACCCAGTCCGTTTACAAGTACCGAAACCTCATCCCCTTTTTCATAGGGAAGATCGGGTAAAATATGAGAAAGAATTTCGTCAACAATTTCATCTGCGGTTTTCAGTTTGCTTACCTGAATTCCCGGTTCGCCGTGAATTCCCATGCCAAGATCCATCTCTCCGTCGGCAATAGTGAAATTGGATTTGCCCAGTTCAGGAATTGTGCAAGGGGTTAGGGCAACACCCATGCTGCGCACGTTTTCACATGCTTTTTTAGCCAGTCGTTCCACTTCCGCAAGTGGCAGCATTGCTTCCGCCGCACCCCCGGCAACCTTATACGCATAAAAAATACCGGCCACACCGCGGCGCTTATTTTCCATACCTTTAGGTGCGGATGCCACATCATCCCCGGCCACCACTTGGCGGACTTGAATATTTTCCATTTCCGCCATATCTTTTGCCATATCAAAGTTCATGATGTCCCCGCCGTAATTTCCGTAAAGATAGAGAACACCAGCGCCGCTGTCTACTTCTTTTGTAACGTCTAAAATCTGCATAGAACTAGGGGATTGAAAAACGCCGCCAACGCAGCATCCGTCCAGCAATCCTTCACCAACATACCCCAAGAACAGCGGCAGATGTCCGGAGCCGCCGCCGGTGACAATTCCTACTTTGCCCTTTTTCTTTCTGGTAGCGACTAGACACCTTTTGTCGTTGTTAATAAATTTTACCTGAGAAGAGTGGGCAAGATAAATACCGTCCAGCATTTCATCAACATAGTCCTTTGCCTGATTCAGCAGCCTTTGCATGATTAACCCTCCGATACACTAAACAAAATATTAAACATAAATAAACATTTGGCGATGTAAAAATCATAGCACTCGCATTGGTAATTGTCAATATTATATATAAAATCAAAAAAATAAATTTATTATTGACATATTTGACGAATGATGCTATATTGATAGTGTTGAATTCAATAAAATTTAATTGAAATATTAAATGAATTTTAGTGATATAAAAGATGCTATTTTAATACTAGCTGTTTGCTTTAAGATCTGTTTACTAAACAAGGCTGATTTACTTTAAGAAGGAGGAAGACAATTGAAAAAACTGTATGGCGTAATCACTGCGATGACAACCCCGTTTGATGAGCACGATCATGTGGATACTGAAGCATTGAAAAAACAAACAGAATTTTTAATTCAGAAAGGGGTTAACTGCCTATATCCGACGGGTACCACCGGGGAAATGTATCTCATGACGCCGGAAGAAAGAGAATTAGTTGCACAAACCGTTGTTGAAACGGCAGCAGGCAGAGTTCCTGTATACATCCATGTTGGTGCAACAACCTTACCCGAAACACTTCGCTTGGCAAAGCATGCATATAAAATCGGCGCGGATGGCATTGGAATTGTAACCCCAAGCTATTTTAGCGTGAATGATAAAGCGATGGTTCTGTATTATGAGGAGATTGCAAACAGTCTGCCAATAGATTTCCCCATTTATCTTTATTCCATCCCACAGTGTGCGGCAAATGATTTAAAACCGCATGTGGTGCAGGAAATTGCTGACAGGTGTAAAAATGTGGTAGGTATCAAATACAGTTACCCGGATATGCTGAGAATTAATGAATATTTAAAAATCAATAATGGGGAATTTTCAGTTTTATTCGGGACGGATCGCCTGTTCCTTCCGGCGCTTGTCATGGGTGCGGACGGAACTGTATCTGGCTGTTCAGGTCCGATGCCGGAACACTTTGTGGCAGTATATGACGCTTTCTGTAAAGGGGATTATCAGAAAGCGCTCAAAGAACAAAAGATCGCAAATGAAATTTGTGAAATCATTCGTTCCGGTGCAGATATGGCATATTTTAAAACGGTTCTTGATTACAGAGGCCTGAAAGGCGGCCACATGCGTAAGCCTTTAATTGATTTGGATCAGGCGCAGAAAGAAGAACTAATCGAACAGATAAAAAAATATTTGTAAGGTTAAGGTTTCAATCAGTCACATGCGCTGGCTAAGTGTTAGCGGTACTTCCAATGTTTTGACCAGCATTCAAAAGAGAATGCTGTCATTATAAAATTAGGAGGAGACAAGATGAAAAATTTGAAAAAACTACTTAGCGTAGGTTTGGCACTGGCACTGTCTGCAGCATTGTTGACAGGCTGCAACGGATCTGGCTCAGAATCGAGTGCTGCAGATTCACAGCCGGAAGAATCGGCAACAATTGATTTTCCCACCAAGCAGATTAATGTGATTGTACCGTATTCTGCCGGCGGAGCTTCGGATACCGTGGCACGTATTTACGCCTCTCAGCTTCAATCTGTTATTGGTAAACCGGTTATCGTCACCAATAAAACGGGGGCGTCCGGTTCAGTTGGCTTGGAGTATGTAAGAAACAGCAATCCGGACGGTTACACCATTGCTTATATGCCCGTTGAGTCCACCATGCTGAAGGCGCTGGGATTTACCGATCTTTCAACGGATGATTTTAAATTTATCGGCCGAGCGATGACAATCCCTGCGGCTATCACGGTTCGCAGTGATTCAAAATGGAACACATTAGAAGAATTTATAGAGTATGCCAAGGAAAATCCGGGAGAAATAAAGGTGGGTAATTCCGGAACAGGTTCTATTTGGCATATTGCTGCGGCCAGCCTTGAACAAAAAACCGGATGCCAATTTACACATGTCCCGTTTGACGGTGCAGCACCGGCTGTTGCAGCGCTTTTAGGAAGGAATATTGATGCAACAGCAGTTAGCCCGTCAGAAGTGCAGTCAAGTGTTGACTCTGGCGAACTGAAGATTCTTGCTGTTATCGGTGATGAGCGCTCAAGCATTTATCCGGATATTCCTACAGCCCAAGAACTTGGTATCGATGTCAGTGTTCAGGGATGGGGAGGTTTCGCAGTTCCAAAGGATACCCCACAGGAAATCATAGATATTTTGGAAACCGCCTCCGAACAAGCAATCAATTCCGATGAGATGAAACAACTTTTGTCTACAAAGGGATATAACTTTGCATATTTAAGCGGTTCTGAAATGGACGAAGAAGCAAAACAGGAACTGGACTATTTCTCTGAATTGATCCCGCAGTTGGGAATTGTTGAGGAGTAAGAAAGGTACTGTGTCGGGCGAAAGACTTTCGCCCGACACAAAAGTTTCTCAAGCAGTGAAAATGGAGGTGTTCCAATGCATAAAGGAGATACCATTCCAGGCCTACTATTTTGTGCTGTGGGAGTGATGTTTCTAATTCCCGGTATGGGTTTAGGATTAACATCCACAGTAAGCGGTGTACCAGGAGCAGGTTTTTTCCCGGTCATCGTGGCTGTTGCAGTTATTCTGTTTGGAGCAGCGCTTTTTGTGAAAGGATTAAAAGATAATGGCAAACTGGTTTACTTTAAAATGGATGAGGAGCAAAAAGCAAACGTAAAACCGCTTATTTTAACCGTTAGTTCTATTGTTGTGTTCTTTGTTTTGTGGAAGTTTGTACATTTTGTCGTTGCTGCGTTGGTATTTTGTTTGTTTATGAATTGGGTTTATAAAAGAAACTGGAAATTTAACATTATATTTTCTATTGTTTTCGTGACGTTGATTTATTGTATTTTTAATATTGGCTTGAAAGTTCAGTTTGCCATTTAAGAATTTAAGAGGTGCTTGTTATGACGGAATGGGTTCAAGGTGCTTTACAATTAATGCAGCCGATGGTGCTGCTGTCGCTGCTGATCGGCGTCATTTCCGGATCTGTTATAGGTGCACTTCCCGGACTTTCAGCGACAATGGGAATTGCAATTCTTACGCCGATTACTTTTTGGATGCCTGCAGACCAGGGGTTTGCTATGCTGGTAGGATTGTGGAATTCTGCTATTTTTGCGGGTGGTATTTCAGCCATTCTAATCAATACCCCGGGAACCCCGGCTTCTATTGCTAGTACGTTTGATGGCTATGCCTTGTACAAGCAGGGCAAAGGGGGGTTAGCGCTTGGCATTAATGTCATTTATTCATCTATTGCAGGTATTATCAGTACAATTGCACTGATTTTCTTTTCGTTCCCATTGGCAAAATTTGCCGTGGGTTTTGGGCCTTCTGAATATTTTGCGCTGGCCTGTTTTGGTATTTCCATGATGATTACGGTTTCCGGAACGTCCATACTAAAGGGAGTTACCGTGGGATTTTTGGGCATGCTGCTTTCCACAGTCGGTTTGGATCCGATTCTGTCTATCAAACGGTATACGCTTGGTTCAACCGATTTACTGGCAGGTGTTTCGTTTTTGCCTGTTATGATCGGGATGTTTGGAATCGGCGAAGTTCTGTCTCAAATTTTTGCATATAAGCAGTCCCAGCAGGACAAAGAAGCACGCGAGAAAGCTGCCAACTTAAAACTCGGCCGTGTAATGCCCACAAAAGCAGAAGCCAAACAACTTGCAGTTCCAACCCTGTTTTCTTCTTTGGTTGCAACCGTGGTCGGGGCAATTCCGGCAGCAGGGGGAGATATTGCATCCATCATTTGTTGGGGGCAAGCCAGAAAAATCTCCAAGCACCCGGAAGAATATGGAAAAGGTTCCATGGAAGGGCTTGCTGTCAGCTGTGCTGCAAACAACGGCGTCATCGGCGGTGCGCTTACAACAATGCTGACACTTGGTATTCCTGGGGACTCCGTTAGTGCGATTTTAATTGGATCCCTTACCATGTACGGTATGCAGCCGGGGCCGAAAATGTTTACGGAAAACAAACCGTTTGTTATCAACATCATGTTATTGATGATCTTGGCGAATGTCTTCCTTATGATATTTGGCCTTTTAACGGCAAAAGCCTCTGCAAAACTTTTGAATGTATCGCCGCAAACCGTTTGGGTTGCAGTTTGCGTTCTGTGCATTGTAGGTTCTTTTGCCTTAAATAACAGTTTCTTCGATGTCATCATTATGTTTATAGCCGGTCTTCTTGGTTTTGTATTCAAACGCGGGGGATATCCCGTGGGACCGTTTATCCTCGGATTGCTGCTTGGAGGAATGTTGGAATCCAACCTAAGAAGAGCTTTGGTTATGTCCAACGGAAGCTATGCTATTTTTGTAACAAGACCTGTCACCTTGGCACTTATTTTGCTGATTGCTGCTGTATTTCTGTACCCGATTATCAAAACGATGGTAAAGCGCAGGAAAGCGGCTGCTTAAAATAAGATTTGGGAGCATAACCTTGCGAAAAAGTTTGTGGGAGCTCCGTCGAGTATGGAAATATTTCTTACCTTGATTTATAATGAAAATGAATCAATCGAAAACTAAAGGAGTTTCTCACTATGACAATACGAGAAATTGCTCAGCGGGCGGGCGTTTCTCCTGCTACCGTTTCACTTGTGTTAAATGGAAAAAACGGTGTTAGTGTGCAAACAAGGAAAAAAGTTCAGGCGTTGCTGGACAAATATGGGTATGAGCACAAGCGGACCGCTTCTCATTCAGGAAAGAAAAATATCCGTTTCATAAAATATCAAGAGCATGGATTGTTGGTGGAACATAATGGAGACTTTATATCCTGCGTGATTGACGGCATTGAAGATGCGGCTCGTTCGGCGGGAATCAATCTAACAATCACCAATACCAATGCCAATAATTTAGAACGGATGATTGAACAGATTAATGCAGAGAAGGATGATGGTATCATTTTTCTTGGCACAGAATTTCAACAGTCTGATGCTCATATCTTAAAAAAATTAAATGCTCCGGTTGTTGTGGTAGACAACGAAATGAGGAATCAAGATTTTGATTCGGTTGTCATGGATAATGAACATGCGGTTTATTTGGCGGTTTCTCATTTGAAATCCCTGGGACATACTCGTATTGGTCATATTCGAAGTAAATATGTGACGGATAATTTTTATGCCCGTGAATTGGGATTTCAGCGTGCTATGCAGGAACTAAATCTTCCTGTGCGTTCAACAGATACGTATTCTGTTCAGCCTGATTTGCAGTCTTCTGTTCAGACATTGTTTCAATATGCGCAGGAAAACAAGGATTTTCCCACAGCATTTTTTGCGGATAACGATATTTTGGCAATCGGTGCCATGCGTGCGTTTCGCAAGGCTGGCATAAGGATTCCGAATGACTTGTCCATTGTAGGGATGGATGATTTGATGCTGGCAAGCATATCTGAGCCGCTGCTGACAACGCTCAAAATACATAAAAAAACGATGGGGAAAATGGCTGTATCCCGCCTTCTGGATAAAATCTTCCAAGGAGATCGTACTGTGCTGAAAATTTTGGTGGATGTGGAACTTGTGGTTCGGAAATCCACCGGGCCATGTATGAAAAAAGAATCGGACAGTTGCAAATGGAATGAAGTGAAATGATGAGAATTCTTGTTTTTGGATCATTAAATCTTGATTATGTGTTTCAGGTGGATTCCATTGTCTTGCCTGGGCAAACCATCTCGTCCAATCAGATGAGCCTTTCTACCGGTGGGAAAGGATTTAATCAGGCAGTGGCCACTGCAAAGGCGGGGGCACATGTCTGCTTTGCTGGTGCGCTGGCAGAAAAGGATCTGGATCTGTTTCAGCAAACGTTGGATCAGTGCGGAGTCAACGGATCTCTGCTGGATACGGATCATGAGTTTACCGGCAGAGCATTAATACAGGTGGACAAAAAAGGACAGAATTGCATTGTTCTGTACGGTGGCGCCAATCAAGAGATCACTCGTGAATATATTCAAACCGTTCTTGCAAGGTTTGGGGATCAGGATATTTTGCTGATTCAAAATGAAATCTCTCAATTGCCATTTTTAATGGAGCAAGCTTCTATGCGGGGAATGAAAATTTATTTTAATCCCTCTCCGGTTAATAAGCAGCTTTTTGATTGTCCGCTTGAAACAGTGGATACTCTGATTTTAAATGAAATTGAAGGTCAGCAAATTAGCGGGCAGAAGAATCCGCAGAAGATGATTACCGCACTGCTTGAAAAATATCCCGGGATGAAGTTGGTTTTAACTCTGGGAAAACAGGGCGCTGTGTATGCAGATAAATATCAAACATTTCGTTACGGAATATTTGATGTTCCAGTGGTAGATACCACAGCCGCGGGAGATACATTCACTGGCTTTTATCTTGCGGAAATTTGTCGAAACGGAGATGTGTCCAAAGCGCTTCGAATTGCCTCGGCTGCATCCTCTTTAGCGGTTAGCCGTCGGGGAGCGTCCGTGTCCATTCCAACTATGGATGAAGTTGCCGCTTTTCTAAAGGGCCATCAAACACCGGACTGCTGAGTTATAACATGTGAAAAGGAGTATGTGTCTTTATGAACCAGGCTTTAAAGCTGATTGAAAGCTATGGAATTCTCCCGATTCTGAATATTGAAAGAGAAGAAGATGCGGCTTTAATTGCACAAGCGATTCAGCGCGGGGGTCTTCCTCTGCTGGAAATTATGTTTCGTACGGAAGCGGCTTCCGCTTGTATCAGGCAGATATCACAGCAGATGCCTGAGTTTTGTGTCGGTGCCGGAACAGTTCTGACGGTGGAACAAGCAGAAAAGGCAAAAGAATCAGGTGCGAAATTTATCGTATCTCCTGATTTTAACGAGGAAGTTGTTCGATACTGTCAAAAAGAACAGATTCCCGTGGTGCCGGGCTGCGTTACGCCGTCTGAGGTTCGGCGTGCGCTATCTCTTGGAATCAACGTGCTTAAATTTTTCCCCGCCATTCAAATGGGTGGTTTAAAAACCATGCAGTTGCTTTCCGGACCGTATCCCCAAGTGAAATTTGTTGCAACGGGGGACTTGACCCGGAAAGAAATGAATGAATATTTGTCCTTTCCAAAGGTTGCCGCAGTCGGCGGTGATTTCATGCTCAGCTATGACGATATAAAAAACCGCCGTTTTGATAAAATTGAACAAAGCGTTAGAGAAACTATTTTGGAATATTTGGATTTTCACATTGCACATGTGGGAATTAACTGTTGTTCTTCCAAAGAGGCTAAAGAAGTTGGCGATATGATTGCGGCGACGTTGTTTCAAAAAGTAACAGAGTATGACAAAAGCTATTTTTCAGGTGATTTGTTCGAGTTGATGAAGTCGCCTTTCTATGGAAAGAATGGTCACATTGCAGTTGGTACTCGCGACGCAGAACGAGCGTATACGTTTTTAAAAGCCTCCGGAGTTCAGTTTTGTGAGGAAACAATGAATCGAGATGAAAATTCCAGAGTCAAGGCAATTTATCTAAATGCTGATTTTGGAGGTTTTGCACTTCACCTTTTGCAGCACGAAAGATAAAGCGATAAGTTGTATGTGTTAAAGTTACGAAAAGTTTAAATCAGGTGCATATGTTGTCTGCAAGTGAAAACCCCTGCATACTGGTTCACCCCAAGTATGCAAGGGTTTTTATTAATATCAAGAGAAGTTCGCCTAGGGGTGTGCGGACAAAAAGTTGGACTGAATACACTCAGGAAGGAGATAGAGGATGTATTCAGAGGAACAATATCGAAAAGCCCTGGAGGTTTATGAAGAAACGAAATCGGTAACAAAAACAATAACGATTTTGGGATATCCGGCACGCAGGCAAACGCTATACAATTGGATCAATCGAAAACGAATGTTGCCGGAAAACCGATGCACCTTTTGCTATCGCAATTTCGGGACTCCGGAAAATGAATTAGGCTACGTTTAACAGTGAAAGAATGGATTTCGGGTTTAAGTATGCTCTGGAAATAGACCAGTCCTCCGCATACTCCATCAGATGTGTTGTTACCAGCCGTAGATAGGAATCCGGATTAGGAAATATTCCGACTACGCTGGTTCTGCGGCGAATTTCCTTGTTTAGCCGTTCTAGCATATTGGTTGAGGAGATTTTGCGAGCATCGAGTTCCGGAAAAGCATAGAAGGCTAGAGAATCTTCCAGCCCATCTTGCAGAAGCTCAATTGCTTTTGGAAAGCGTTTTCCATACTGTTCTGATATTTGCTCTGCGCGTTGTCTAGCTATTTTAGCGGAAGGTGCCAGCCAAATTTCTTTTAACTGAGCCGCAAAGGATTCTTTTTCCTTCTGGGGTACATGAGCCAAAATATTTCGCATAAAATGGACTTTGCACCGTTGCCAGGAAGCTCCCGGAAAACTCTCACGGATGGCTGCAATCAGCCCTTTATTCGCGTCTGAAACCACCAGAAGCGGTGTTTTCAGTCCACGATCTAAAAGACTTTGAAACAATTGAGAATAACTTTCTTTGGATTCATCTAGCATTGGCTCTACGGCGAGGATATCCCTATGTCCCTGTTCATTGACGCCGCAAACTACCATCACAGCCATGCTGATAACCCGGCCATCCATACGAATTTTTTCATACAGTGCATCTGTCCAAATGACAGGATAGCGACCCGTCAGAGGCCGGCTGCGGAAGTACTGCACCTGCTCATTAAGTCCTTTCGTCATTTCACTGACTTGACTGCGGGAAAGATTTTCAATTCCAAGACTGCGGGCTAGTTTCTCCATCTTTCGCGTAGATACACCCTGCACAAACGCTTCCTGAACCACTTGAATCAGCGCTGCTTCACTGCGCTTGCGTTCTGTTACGAAAAACGGGATATAGCCCTGATTTCGGAGTTTTGGTACCATCAGATACATCGTCCCCATACGAGTATCCAGTCGACGCGGCCGATAGCCGCAGCGGTAATCACGGCGGGATGGATTGTGTGCATTCTTTTCCGCGCCAATAATACCGGCGACCTCTGCTTCCATTAGACGGGTACACAGCCATTCCAGCATTGACAGCATTGGATCCGGCTGCGCCATACATTTTAGTAGCAATTCTGTCAAATCTGTGGTATTCTTTTTGTGAGTCATTGGGTATCTCTCCTTTTTTGAATGTTTTCAGCACTATTCATTTTATCGGAGTCCCAATGACTTTTCTATGCCTTTACGAAATTGCGAACTTTATTGTACTCTAGGGGGTGCGGACAAAAAGTTGGACTGAATACACTCAGGAAGGAGATAGAGGATGTATTCAGAGGAACAATATCGAAAAGCCCTGGAGGTTTATGAAGAAACGAAATCGGTAACAAAAACAATAACGATTTTGGGATATCCGGCACGCAGGCAAACGCTATACAATTGGATCAATCGAAAACGAATGTTGCCGGAAGACCGATGCACCTTTTGTGGATATAATACACCGGAGCACCCTCGCCATCCACCTATAGAATTAAAGCTTGAGATTTTACACCGTTGCTTTGAGCTGGGAGAAGATGTACAATTAGTATCAAATGAAGTGGGATATAGCACAGCAAGTATATATAACTGGCGGCGCAAATATATCCAGAAAGGTGCTGCGGCATTAATGAATGCATCCAATGAGCGAGCCAGAGGGAAACTGACGGAAGGAAAAGCTGCATCTTCAGAGGAACTTGATGAACTGAAAGCAAAAATCCAAGATATGCAGTTAGAAATTGACATTCTGAAAAAAACAATTGATGTGCTAAAAAAAGACCCCGGCGTCAACAAGAGTCCCTTGAACAACAGGGAGAAGGCAGTAATTGTTGATGCCTTAAAAGAGAAGTATCCACTGCCTGTATTGATAAAAAAACTCAAACTGGCAAAGAGCAGCTATTACTATCAAAACAAACGGGTCAGTTTTGCAAAGAAGCATAAAGATGATTATCAAGCTGTTGCGACCATATTCCACAACAATAAGGAAAGATATGGATATCGTAGAATTAAAATAGTATTGAACCGAGAGGGCTATACCCTATCCGAAAAGGTGATACGTCAAATTATGCGTGAAAATGGCTTGGTTGTGAAAGGCCGAAAAGCGAGAAAATACTGCTCTTACAAAGGAGAAATTAGCCCTGAAGTACCCAATGTGATTCGAAGAAATTTCAGAGCTGACAAGCCAAATCAGAAGTGGTTGACTGATGTGACGGAGTTCTCAATTCCAGCAGGAAAAGTATATTTGTCTCCTATTATTGACTGCTATGATGGTATGCCGGTAGCATGGAACATTAGCTGTAAACCAGACGCACAATTGGTAAACCGTATGCTGGATCGTGCAATTAGTGCACTTCCTCAAGATGCGCATCCGATTATTCATTCAGATCGAGGCTGTCACTATCGATGGCCGGGCTGGATAGACCGAACCCGTAAGGCAGGATTGATCAGATCAATGTCTCAAAAAGGGTGTTCACCGGACAATTCAGCCTGTGAAGGTTTTTTTGGAAGAATGAAGAATGAGATGTTCTACGGCCGTTCTTGGCAAGGTATCACAGTAGAAGATTTTATGCAGCAAATTGAAGCTTATATGGTATGGTATCGGGATACGAGAATCAAAATATCTCTTGGAGGATTGAGTCCAGCAGAATATAGAATCAAAATGGGATTAGCCATATAGTCCAATAAAATGTCCGCAGGCCCCTATCCACCTTTTGTGGATATAATACACCGGAGCACCCTCGCCATCCACCTATAGAATTAAAGCTTGAGATTTTACACCGTTGCTTTGAGCTGGGAGAAGATGTACAATTAGTATCAAATGAAGTGGGATATAGCACAGCAAGTATATATAACTGGCGGCGCAAATATATCCAGAAAGGTGCTGCGGCATTAATGAATGCATCCAATGAGCGAGCCAGAGGGAAACTGATGGAAGGAAAAGCTGCATCTTCAGAGGAACTTGATGAATTGAAAGCAAAAATCCAAGATATGCAGTTAGAAATTGACATTCTGAAAAAAACAATTGATGTGCTAAAAAAAGACCCCGGCGTCAACAAGAGTCCCTTGAACAACAGGGAGAAGGCAGTGATTGTTGATGCCCTAAAAGAGAAGTATCCACTGTCTGTATTGATAAAAAAGCTCAAACTGGCCAAGAGCAGCTATTACTATCAAAACAAACGTGTCAGTTTTGCAAAGAAGCATAAAGATGATTATCAAGCTGTTGCGACCATATTCCATAACAATAAGGAAAGATATGGATATCGTAGGATTAAAATAGTATTGAACCGAGAGGGCTATACCCTATCCGAAAAGGTGATACGTAAAATTATGCGTGAAAATGGCTTGGTTGTGAAAGGCAGAAGGGCAAGGAAATACTGCTCTTACAAAGGGGAAATTAGCCCTGAAGTACCAAATGTTATTCAGAGAAATTTCAGAGCTGACAAGCCAAATCAGAAGTGGCTGACTGATGTGACAGAGTTCTCAATTCCAGCAGGAAAAGTATATTTGTCTCCTATTATTGACTGCTATGATGGTATGCCGGTAGCATGGAACATTAGCTGTAAACCAGACGCACAATTGGTGAACCGTATGCTGGATCGTGCAATCAGTGTACTTCCTCAAAATGCGCATCCGATTATTCATTCAGATCGAGGCTGTCACTACCGATGGCCGGGCTGGATAGATCGAACCCGGAAGGCAGGATTGATCAGGTCAATGTCTCAGAAGGGGTGCTCACCGGACAATTCAGCCTGTGAAGGCTTTTTCGGAAGAATGAAGAACGAGATGTTCTACGGCCGTTCTTGGCAAGGTATCACAGTAGAGGATTTTATGCAGCAGATTGAAGCTTATATGGTATGGTATCGGAATACGAGAATCAAAATATCTCTTGGAGGATTGAGTCCAGCAGAATATAGAATCAAAATGGGATTAGCCATATAGTCCAATAAAATTATAGTCCAATAAAATGTCCGCAGGCCCTTATCATCAAATTGAACACGTAATAAAGATTCCATAGCGACAGGGAACTGTTAGGATAAAGTTACCACACTCAATACTGACAGAAAGGCCTGAACACTAAGGAGAAGAACCATTCTATCATAAGGATCGAAGAACGCAAGAGGGGACAGCATCTTAAAGCGAAGAGCGTGGCGCAGAACTCCAGGATACTCCGGCCGGGGTCGCAAACCCGGCTACTCAGCCAAACGTGGAGCTGCAGTCTACAAAGCAAATCGCAGTCGCTGCCATCGCCCTAGAACGGTATTCAGGGACTCCGATTTCATCCGTTGGATGGTCAAAAAGGTTCGTAAGCATAATTGGTCCTTTGATGAGTGCGTAGGGCGGGCCCGAAGCGAACATCGTTTTCCAGCCAAGGAAATCCCATGTACAAAAACTCTGTATCATATGCTGTGGAAAGGGGAATTACCGCTCACGCTATTTGAACTTCCTGAGATATTAAATAGGCATTCTCGCAGGGAACCACGGCTTTCTAAGCGTATCAATGGGAAATTCATTGATTGGCGGCCACCTGAGGTAGCAGAGCGAAACACATTTGGGCACTGGGAATCTGATACGGTACTGGGCCGGAAAAGAAGCGGTGAGGCAGCTGTATTTACCATGGTAGAGCGCCTGACAGGCTATTATCTTTCAATACGAATTGACGGCAAAACAACCACCGGTGTTGCCAGTGCCATGGAACAGCTAAAGGAGCAGTATGGCGAGAAATTTTCCCAGATATTTCGCAGTATTACCACAGACAACGGCAGTGAGTTTGCGGCATTTTCGGCCTTTGGAAAACTTGGCACGGCAATCTACTTTGCTCATTCCTATTCTGCTTGGGAACGACCTGTAAATGAGAGGACCAATCGCATACTACGAAAATATATCCCAAAGGGTTGCTCCATCAATGGCTTTACCGCCGAACAAATCTTAATGTTTGCGGATGAGATAAACGCCACGCCCAGAAAACGATTGGACTATCAGACCCCGGAGAAGCTGTTCGATGCACAATTGGACAGAATTGATAGAGTACAATAAAGTTCGCAATTTCGTAAAGGCATAGAAAAGTCATTGGGACTCCGATAAAATGAATAGTGCTGAAAACATTCAAAAAAGGAGAGATACCCAATGACTCACAAAAAGAATACCACAGATTTGACAGAATTGCTACTAAAATGTATGGCGCAGCCGGATCCAATGCTGTCAATGCTGGAATGGCTGTGTACCCGTCTAATGGAAGCAGAGGTCGCCGGTATTATTGGCGCGGAAAAGAATGCACACAATCCATCCCGCCGTGATTACCGCTGCGGCTATCGGCCGCGTCGATTGGATACTCGTATGGGGACGATGTATCTGATGGTACCAAAACTCCGAAATCAGGGCTATATCCCGTTTTTCGTAACAGAACGCAAGCGCAGTGAAGCAGCGCTGATTCAAGTGGTTCAGGAAGCGTTTGTGCAGGGTGTATCTACGCGAAAGATGGAGAAACTAGCCCGCAGTCTTGGAATTGAAAATCTTTCCCGCAGTCAAGTCAGTGAAATGACGAAAGGACTTAATGAGCAGGTGCAGTACTTCCGCAGCCGGCCTCTGACGGGTCGCTATCCTGTCATTTGGACAGATGCACTGTATGAAAAAATTCGTATGGATGGCCGGGTTATCAGCATGGCTGTGATGGTAGTTTGCGGCGTCAATGAACAGGGACATAGGGATATCCTCGCCGTAGAGCCAATGCTAGATGAATCCAAAGAAAGTTATTCTCAATTGTTTCAAAGTCTTTTAGATCGTGGACTGAAAACACCGCTTCTGGTGGTTTCAGACGCGAATAAAGGGCTGATTGCAGCCATCCGTGAGAGTTTTCCGGGAGCTTCCTGGCAACGGTGCAAAGTCCATTTTATGCGAAATATTTTGGCTCATGTACCCCAGAAGGAAAAAGAATCCTTTGCGGCTCAGTTAAAAGAAATTTGGCTGGCACCTTCCGCTAAAATAGCTAGACAACGCGCAGAGCAAATATCAGAACAGTATGGAAAACGCTTTCCAAAAGCAATTGAGCTTCTGCAAGATGGGCTGGAAGATTCTCTAGCCTTCTATGCTTTTCCGGAACTCGATGCTCGCAAAATCTCCTCAACCAATATGCTAGAACGGCTAAACAAGGAAATTCGCCGCAGAACCAGCGTAGTCGGAATATTTCCTAATCCGGATTCCTATCTACGGCTGGTAACAACACATCTGATGGAGTATGCGGAGGACTGGTCTATTTCCAGAGCATACTTAAACCCGAAATCCATTCTTTCACTGTTAAACGTAGCCTAATTCATTTTCCGGAGTCCCGAAATTGCGAACTTCCCTTGACACTAGGGCCTGCGGACATTTTATTGGACTATATGGCTAATCCCATTTTGATTCTATATTCTGCTGGACTCAATCCTCCAAGAGATATTTTGATTCTCGTATCCCGATACCATACCATATAAGCTTCAATTTGCTGCATAAAATCTTCTACTGTGATACCTTGCCAAGAACGGCCGTAGAACATCTCATTCTTCATTCTTCCAAAAAAACCTTCACAGGCTGAATTGTCCGGTGAACACCCTTTTTGAGACATTGATCTGATCAATCCTGCCTTACGGGTTCGATCTATCCAGCCCGGCCATCGATAGTGACAGCCTCGATCTGAATGAATAATCGGATGCGCATCTTGAGGAAGTGCACTAATTGCACGATCCAGCATACGGTTTACCAATTGTGCGTCTGGTTTACAGCTAATGTTCCATGCTACCGGCATACCATCATAGCAGTCAATAATAGGAGACAAATATACTTTTCCTGCTGGAATTGAGAACTCCGTCACATCAGTCAACCACTTCTGATTTGGCTTGTCAGCTCTGAAATTTCTTCGAATCACATTGGGTACTTCAGGGCTAATTTCTCCTTTGTAAGAGCAGTATTTTCTCGCTTTTCGGCCTTTCACAACCAAGCCATTTTCACGCATAATTTGACGTATCACCTTTTCGGATAGGGTATAGCCCTCTCGGTTCAATACTATTTTAATTCTACGATATCCATATCTTTCCTTATTGTTGTGGAATATGGTCGCAATAGCTTGATAATCATCTTTATGCTTCTTTGCAAAACTGACCCGTTTGTTTTGATAGTAATAGCTGCTCTTTGCCAGTTTGAGTTTTTTTATCAATACAGGCAGTGGATACTTCTCTTTTAAGGCATCAACAATTACTGCCTTCTCCCTGTTGTTCAAGGGACTCTTGTTGACGCCGGGGTCTTTTTTTAGCACATCAATTGTTTTTTTCAGAATGTCAATTTCTAACTGCATATCTTGGATTTTTGCTTTCAGTTCATCAAGTTCCTCTGAAGATGCAGCTTTTCCTTCCGTCAGTTTCCCTCTGGCTCGCTCATTGGATGCATTCATTAATGCCGCAGCACCTTTCTGGATATATTTGCGCCGCCAGTTATATATACTTGCTGTGCTATATCCCACTTCATTTGATACTAATTGTACATCTTCTCCCAGCTCAAAGCAACGGTGTAAAATCTCAAGCTTTAATTCTATAGGTGGATGGCGAGGGTGCTCCGGTGTATTATATCCACAAAAGGTGCATCGGTCTTCCGGCAACATTCGTTTTCGATTGATCCAATTGTATAGCGTTTGCCTGCGTGCCGGATATCCCAAAATCGTTATTGTTTTTGTTACCGATTTCGTTTCTTCATAAACCTCCAGGGCTTTGCGATATTGTTCCTCTGAATACATCCTCTATCTCCTTCCTGAGTGTATTCAGTCCAACTTTTTGTCCGCACCCCCCTAGCACAGAATTTATACTTTAAACCCGTAGATAACTTTACCTAGGAAAAGTGTTCAATTTGTTATTGCAATTTAAGATAATATCATTTTTGCTATTGATATTGAAAACTGCAATGAATATGAAGAACAGAAAAGACTAAAATATTTACTGAAATCTCTTTCTATATTTCAAAGTTTCTTGATTGTCCATTGTATGCTTTTTATTCGCGGCAGCATTACAATCGGTTCATTATATATGGATAATAGGATAGGATACATATTTGGTAGTGGACTTATAACAGCATATTCATTAGAAAATAATATAGCAATTTATCCAAGGATTATTATTGATGAACCAGTTTTGAAATTAGTCAAAGCTAGATTAAACTACTACATAATGAAAGATTATGACGAAAAATATTTCTTAGATTATTTGTCTCATTTTTCATATTTATTTTTCGATAGACAATGGGATGAACAATATAGCCCATTCCTTATTCGTGAAATTTACGCCCATCGAGAGGCTCTTTTACAAGCAATAAAAGTATTTACTGACAAAAAATTATTACCGAAGTACAAATGGGTTGCAAGGTATCATAATGCATTTTGTGGGAAAAATCACATTGAGAAATTAGAACATTTATGGATAAAGAAAACTGAGTTTGATTGGGCATGGTAATAAATAGGTTGGAATAGGTATTGCAGAAATGTTATTGTTGCATTTATAAAGAGCTTCAATTGCTTAGGGTTACACTATATTGATTTGATGGAGAGTTCGAATTAGTTAAAATAAAAGCATTACGAAGGAGTAACACTATGGAAAAGTAATGGAAAGCGGCACGACGAACAGTTCTCGGTAAGTGCCACCAAGTTGGTTTTGGAAAAAAGCAAAGTATCGCTCAAGTGTGCAGGAATCTAGGTCTATCAATGGGAACGAGGGAACGTTGACTTGCGCTAAGACGGACAGCCGTGATGCTGATAAAGTTCGCCTGAGTGGAGAGCGGGTCGATTTCATTCAAGATGCGCTTAAAAACGATTTCGCCTGATCATCATCTACATATGTTTAATGAATATATGTGGACAAATATTATTTTATGCAACCAATATGGGCTTCTTTTTAAAAATGCAACCTATATAGGTTGCATTTTTTTCTTGCTCTATTATAATAATAGCTAGGGGTGATGTTATGGAAAATTATACTGCATTAATAATAGATTTGAAAAGATCTCGATCCTATTCGATTGAAGATAGAATGTCTATACAGGACTACATCTTTTCTGTAATAAAGAATTTAAACGAAGTGTTTTCGAACGCATTAGCCAAGGATGTCCAATTCAGTGCAGGAGATGAGGTTCAAGGTCTATTTCTATCGCCGGAATCAGCATATCTATATTTTAGGCTGTTTTGTATGCTTATTTCTCCTGTTGAAATAAGGGGAGGGATTGGCGTCGGTGAGTGGAATGTAATAATTGAAAATGCAAGCACCACTGCTCAAGATGGTCCAGCATATCATAATGCACGATATGCCATTGAAAATGTAAAAGATGTACTGGGATATTCTGTGCTTTTTTACTCAGGAACCAAAATCGATTTATTTTTAAACGCTATAATCAACACTTTTTTTGTATTAACCAGCAACCATAGTGAATACCAAAATGAACTTATGTTACTTTCAGAATTATTGTCCCCTATTGATTATCGTCAAGTGATTGACTATAGTAAATTTGGCCTAATTTCAAGACTTATAACATTAAAAAATCAACTTAATTATTATGCGCATTATAAAAGGAGTAAATCAGTAAAAAGATATCCTTTTGATAGTATTGAATTTATGCATTTAGGGCTTTTCCCAATAGATGCAGCTAATGATAACAGCTATTTTTATGTTTCTGGCGGGAAAAAAAGAGGAATGACTGCGCGACTATCTGCGATGCTAAATAAAAGCAGACAAAGCATTGAAAAGACTTTTAAAACAGCCCATATCTATGAAGCCAGAAATGCAACGATTACCACGTTAAAATTTATGGATCAGTATTTATAAGAGGTAAAATATGATTATATATATCTTGTTTATAGCTCATTTTCGGTAGATTGTAAAATCAAATTGAACACATAAAAAGATTCCATAGCGCACAGGGAACTGTTAGGATAAAGTTACCACACTAAATACTGACAGAAAGGCCTGAACACTATGGACAAGAACCATTCTATCATAAAGATCGAAGAACGCAAGAGGGGACAGCATCTTAAAGCAGAAGAGCGTGGCGCAATCCAACAGTTAAAGAAGATGGGATTTAGCAATCGAAAGATTGCTCGCGCAATCAATTGCAGCCCCTCTACCGTGGGCTATGAACTACGACGTGGCACACCGGAATACTCCGGCCGAGGTCGCAAACCCGGCTACTCAGCCAAACGTGGAGCTGCAGTCTACAAAGCGAATCGCAGTCGTTGCCATCGCCCTAGAACGGTATCCAGGAACTCCGACTTCATCCGTTGGATGGTTAAAAAGGTTCGTAAGCATAATTGGTCTTTTGATGAGTGCGTAGGGCGGGCCCGAAGCGAACATCGTTTTCCAGCCAAGGAAATCCCATGTACAAAAACTCTATATCATATGCTGTGGAAAGGGGAATTACCGCTCACGCTATTTGAACTTCCTGAGGTATTAAATAGGCATTCTCGCAGAAAACCACGGCTTTCTAAGCGTATCAATGGGAAATCCATTGATTGGCGGCCACCTGAGGTAGCAGAGCGAAACACATTTGGACACTGGGAATCTGATACGGTACTGGGCCGAAAAAGAAGCGGTGAGGCAGTTGTATTTACCATTGTAGAGCGCCTGACAGGATATTATCTTTCAATTCGAATTGACGGCAAAACAACCACCGGTGTTGCCAGTGCCATGGAACAGCTAAAGGAACAGTATGGCGAGAAATTTTCGCAGGTGTTTCGCAGTATTACCACAGATAACGGCAGTGAGTTTGCGGCATTTTCAGCCTTTGAAGAACTAGGCACGGCAATCTACTTTGCTCATCCCTATTCTGCTTGGGAACGACCTGTAAATGAGAGGACCAATCGCATACTACGAAAATATATCCCAAAGGGTCGCTCCATCAATGGCTTTACCGCCGAACAAATCTTAATGTTTGCAGACGAGATAAACGCCACGCCTAGGAAACGATTAGGTTATCAGACCCCTGAGGAACTGTTTGATGCTCAACTGGACACAATTTATACTTTAAACCCGTAGATAACTTTATCCAGTGAAAGTGTTCAATTTGTTATTGCAATTTAAGTAGCTCATTTTCTTGCAGATTTCACCTTTCAAACCACAAAATTGGCGCAAAGAAAGCTCGATAAATTTACATATCTTATATGCCATGCATTAATTTATGCTGTCATATTTTTAATAGCAATTTTTCCTTTAGTAAAATTCAAACAAGCTATTCTACCCTACTTAATAATTATAATCTCACACTTTCTTATTGATTGGATAAGGAATTTTGGAGATAAGAAATTTAGTAGCAAATCGATTATATTTGCTTCATTCATTATGGATCAAATTTTACATGTTTTGATCCTATCTATTTTGTATAATGTTTTTGATCTAGGTACACAAACCACCTCACTATACGGTCGTATACAGCAATGGCCTTATTCTAATAGTTTGATTATTTACTGTTTAATATTTGTTATATTATGGGATCCCACAGCCGTTTTTATAAAAAAACTATTTTCATATATTATTGATGGAAATAGTAGTAATCAGGAGGAGAATGATCCTAAAGTGGGTCGTATAATTGGTAAGCTTGAACGAATCATTGTTTCAGTTTTGATCTTATGTAATCAATTTGGAGCAATTGGCTTTGTGTTGACTGCAAAAAGCATTGCCCGTTACAAGCAACTTGAAGACAAAAACTTTGCTGAGAAATATTTGGTTGGAACCTTGACCAGCGTAACGATTGCGTTTATTACAACTATTATTCTAAATAAAATTTCATAACAGCAATCTTATACGTTTGCTATATTATAAAAGGTCATAAAATGCAGAGTCTTTATGCGAGGCAATTTTTAAGGGATAAGTAGAGGTAAAATTATGTCCGATGATATTTCCAAATTAAAAGTGACGATGATATCGGCTGCTTGCCGGGATAGATTACAACAAAGTCTTCAATTTTGTAAAGGAATAGAAAAGTTATTGGGACTCCGATAAAATGAATGGAGCTACAAAAAAGGAGAGATAACCCAATGACTCAAAACACAAAAAATCAGACTGATACGGGCCATAATTTGTACGACACTTGTACGACATAAAAAGTGTTTTTTCATGTTCTATAATGAATCGACATTTGTGTAAATACCGATTCTGATGCGATTTTGAGCATTATCGTACATTCTATTTTTACTTTTTGAAAGATTAAGGTTCTTAAACGCAATGCCTACGGTTACCGTAATTTTCGTCGCTTCCGCAATCGCATTTTTCACATGTTCCATGTTTCAACGAAAAATGGAGCAGCTTAACGCCGCTCCATTCGGTATTTCCATTTTGGGTTACCAAACTATTGACATAGAGCCCTGTTTTTTCTCCATCAGAAAACCTCCTGACACTGTTCAAGGCTACCGCCGCTAAACTGCATATTCAGCACAAGCTGTTCTGCTCTTATAGATATGTCCCCTCCATCGGTCATATTTTTCTAAATTTTGGCACATACATAATAATTGGAGTTGTCTAATGTTTTTCTATTTTTGCCATATACGCTTGCTGATTCAGAATATTGGCTGTAAAATAAAGAATAGCGATTCGATCTTCATCTCAACATTCCTTTGCTCTCAACAGCATGAGTAACCAAAATACAGAAAATTTATAATAAAAAGGAGTAAAAAGGAGAACAATCGTATGACTTCTATGCCTCTAGAATGTAAAAAAGATATTTTGAGATTATTAAAAGAACAACATTCAAAAAGAATTTTATACATTAGCATGCCAAATTCATCTGATGATGATTTATTGCTTTTTCTGTTTGCTCATTTAGATCAAACCGTCCAGATTAAACAGGTTTCTTTCCAATCAATTTCAGACGAGCATTTAAAACACAAATGGCATGTGATTTTAATTAATGATATTAATCTTTACAAGAATGAAAATTTGGCTGAAATTATTAAAGTATTTACATCTTTTGCAACTCAGTCGATTATAGTTGTTTCTCCTATGTACATTGGCTCTGATAGCAAACCTGCAAATCTATATTCTGGAATTCGTTATATCTATCCAACTCGTTTTTATGAACTGGATTATACATATCAGCGATATGGTGGCAGCGAACAGTGGCAAATTTATAATTTTTATACAAAGAATAAATTTAAATATTTATTGCCAATTGATAAAATTTCATATTCGAAAAAAGTTCCCATTGACAGAAAATTAAACATCGTTTATGCTCTGCCGCATCTGAATTTAACGGGCGGTCTTAAATATCTCTTGACTCATGCGAAATTTTTATGCTCAAGAGGACATCATGTATATCTGCTATGTTTTGGAGCAAAAAGTGCAATCCCAAAGTGGAGTGGATTAAATGAGACGGATATCACAGGACAAATTTGTATTTCACAAGGAGATAATCTCTCTGCAATGCTTCGAAAATATAATATTGATATTGTGATTGCCGGATTTTTTTCGCAACTTCAAACGTTAGCTAAATGCGGTATACCCATTTTGTACTGGGAACAAGGATCGGAAAATCTATATGGCGACTGGGGTACCGTTCAGGCTTCTAACAGCCCGCAATTAGAACGGATCCGTAAAATATATCACCTGCCGATTGCTATCGCTTCAGTTTCCCCATTTGTATCATCAGTACTGAAAGCAAAATATGGCCGAATCACTCCTTTGTTGTACGCTGGAATAGATACAGAATTTTACCGGCCGATGAATAGCAGATGTGAAAAGCCACCACATGCTCAAACAAATATTTTGCTTGTTGGTAATCCTGCTCTTGCATTTAAAGGCTTTAATTTGATATTAGCAGTATTAAACAAACTTTGGAACGACGGATATCAATTTCAGGTAACATGGGCGTCTCAAATTTCTTTAAAAATTACGGCGGATTTTCCAATACGCATTTTATCTAATCTTTCCCAGACGGCTTTGGCCGAATTATATCGGACCAGTGATATCCTGATCAGCGGTTCTGTGTACGAATCATTTCCCATGCCTCCTATGGAAGCTTTTGCATCGGGTACGGCGGTTGTTTCTACCGACAACGGTGGAATTCACGTTTACGCAAAACCCGGAGAAAATATCCTTTTGGCAGAACAAGGCAATTTTGCCGATTTATATGCAGCCGTTGAATTTATGCTGAATAATCCGGAAGCAAGACGGCAAATCGCTCTAAACGCGAGGAAAGACGCCTTGCAATTTTCAATCAGCCACTCCATTGATCAACTGGAAAATATATTATATCATTTGGTTTCTTCATAAACTTCCAGGTTTTTGCGATATTGTTCCTCTGAAGACATCCCCTATCTCCTTTCTGTGTGTATTCAGTCCAACTTTTTGTCCACACCCCCGACCGTTGAAGAAACGGCAGGGTCTAAAAATTACAGAAACTGGTATTACAAGAAAACTGTAAAAACGCAGATTGGAGAGATTCCTGTAAAGATTCCCCGTGACCATAACGGCGAATATGAGCCGAAAATTAAAAGAAAAATGGGGGAAATCTTATCCTTCCTTTGCGAAAAGTTGGGAAGATAACGGCGAAACAATTTCCACTTTCTATTCATACCCAGCTGAAATTTGGAAAATCATATATCAACAAATATCATTGATGGTTTGAATCGCCAATTCCGGAGGATTACCAGCCATCCTTTACAAATGACGATTCCTTGCGTAAAATGTTGTATTTGGCGTCAAAAAAGATTGTCGAACATTGGACATGCAGATGTCGAAATTGGGACTTTGGTTTAATCAGCTAAACATCCTGTTTTCCGACCGATTGGCAGGCTGATTGTTTCTGCAAATTAGGATTTCCTCAAAACTGCTTTGTCATTCACGCTTTGCGCTCATACTTCGGCAGCTTTGAGGAAAATAAGACAATTTGAGCCACGCCAACTTTTTGATTTACGTTGCAAATCAAAAATTACCTAAGTTCTTATCTGAATTAAGTTCTGATTCGCACAAAATATTACGGAGTGCCCAAACATGAGGTTTTCTTGGCAACTCAATCAAAATTTCCGTTTTATCGGGCAATTGCCTCACATTCCTTTTAATCCAAGCAATTTTTCGATAGAATGAGTACAGAGCATATCGATGACCTCCAAAATGGTGATGTGGCAATTTCCATTTTAAAGGTTTTTTCATCGAATATGCTCTACTTTTTTGCTCTTTTTTTCGCAGACTCTATTCGTTGTACTCCAACATTTATTATAGAGCCTGACTTTTCTATGCCTTTATCAAATTGCGAACTTTATTGTACTCTATCTTTAGGTACGAACATGCAATGCCTACGGTTACCGTAATTTTCGTCGCTTCCGCAATCGTGTTCTTCACATATTCCATCATTCAAAACAAAATGGAGCAGCTTAGCGCTGCCCCATATGGTGTTTTATCGGAGTGCATACAAATCAATCTATTGCTTTTTTCTGGATGTCCCACCCTCATAATTACTAAACAGGATGCTGACAGCCTAAATAATTTTCGTTTGTCTTGTATCCAAATATTGATTTATAAAATTGGATGTTCGTTGCTGAGAAAAACTAAAGGAACGTTTAGGCGCAGTACATATAAAGTTTAGACTGAAAAAAATATTTCTTATCAATTCAGCTTTTTGAAGGATATCTTCTTCAGTTTCTTGCATACCGTTTCCGATCCATCGGATAATGAAATTTACAAACGCATTCGTGAAAAAATCCAGCAAAAACTGCTGATCTTCTTGTTTTATCGGTATATTTGGGCAAGCATCCATAAAAAGCATTTTTATGTAGTGATAGAGGATCGGATACAAAAATTTTTCAACGGTTTCTTTGCTCAATGATCGATTGATGTTTCTTAGAAAGGCTTTATTTTGTCTTGCATAACGGAATAAATTCAGCATTGTATTTTCCCAATTATCCTGATTTGCTTCGTCTGCTTGTCTGAAAATTTCATTTTGATAAATCCATTCCAAAAGCTCATACATATCTCTGAAATGATAATAAAATGTTTGTCGGTTTAATCCACAATGGTCTGTGACATTTTGGACGGTGATTTTACGAAATGGCATTGTTTTCATTAAATCTTTCAATGAGTTCGCCAGTAGCTGTTTTGTCGGCGTAACGCGCTCCATAAAACTCCTCCTGTACGGATGATACCATGTTGCCTCAGGCCCGCCGTGCGATGCGACGGGCCTGATTCAAACAAACTAAATAGTCAGAACTGAACAAAAGCTGAAGTTTCAGCTGGCGCACTCAGAAGTCTTTTTAGTTCCTCATCCAATTTCAAAACAGATATGGAACATCCGCCCATTTCCAGGGAAGTCATGCAGTTGCCTACATGTGTTTTAACGACTTTAATACCTTTTTCCGCCAAAACCTTAGAAATCCTGCGGTTAATGATAAACAATTCCATTAGCGGTGTAGAACCAAGGCCATTAACCAGAATTGCTGTTTCATCCCCGGATTTCAATGGCATATCATCTAATATTTTACCAATCAGAATATCTGCAATTTTATCAGCTGACTGAATGGGTTCTCGCTGTATGCCTGGCTCACCGTGAATCCCAATTCCGATTTCCATCTCATTGTCCTTTAACTCAAAACTGGGCTTACCTGCTTCCGGAACAGTACAAGGCGAAATTGCCATTCCCATGGAACGCACATTGGCAATTACCTTTTCCGCCACAGCCTTGACTTCGTCAAGAGAGCCGCCTTCTTCAGCCTTTGCACCTGCAATCTTGTGAACAAAGAGCGTTCCTGCAATTCCTCTGCGGCCGCTGGTAAAGGTGCTGTTTTCTACTGCCACATCATCATTGACAACGACTTTTTCCACTCGAATGCCTTCGGCTTCGGCCATTTCTGCCGCCATGTCGAAATTCAGAACATCGCCTGTATAATTCTTGATTACAAGCAGGACACCCTTCCCTGCATCAACCGCTTTAATTGCCTCGAAAACTTGATCCGGTGTCGGTGATGTGAATACAGCACCGGCTACGGCAGCATCGAGCATACCTCGACCGACAAAGCCACCGTGTGCAGGTTCATGACCGCTGCCTCCTCCGCTGACAAGCGCGACCTTATCGAGGGGAGCTTTTGCGCGCACCAGCACATTCAAGCCATTTAGGCGGCGTACGATCTGCGGATACGCAAGAACCATACCATCCAACATTTCATCCACGACATTTGAAGGATGATTGATAATTTTTTTCATCGAATTCAGCCTCACTTTCTTTTATTTTGATAGCAAAACGCTATAGCTTTTACTTTTGGAATCTTATTCCTCATGAAATTTTTCTTCCGCAAGTTTTATAATGGCTGCCACTGCTTCCTGTTCATCAGGCCCTTCGGCTACAACAGACATGGTATCTCCGCACCGCAGCCCAAGTGACAAAATCATGATAATACTCTTGGCATTGGCCTCTTTTCCTCTGCCGCTTATCGTAATTTTACTTTGAAATTTGTTTGCGGTTTTAATGAGTTCGGCGGCCGGACGAGCGTGCAGTCCGACTTTATTGGTAAGGGTAACAGTACCGCTTTTCATATCAATTCTCCCTCTTGTCTTGAAGAAATTCCTTTCTTTTATTTATACCTCAGCTGAACGTGGCGCTATGTCAGACCGTTTTAATTCAATTTTTGTAAGTTCCGTGCTTCTTCTGCAGCGGAGACAACTTCCCGGAGAGAGGAACCTGAAGATGCGCTTATGGCAGCGCTGATAGCACCTTCCACAAGGGGAGCATCTGCAATTAATACGCGGCCGCGCAAAGTTTCATCCAAAAACTCCAGTGCGGTTTCTGTGCTGAGAACCGCACTTCCAAGGTCAAGAAGCACAACGACACCTTCACCTGTGTCAGCTTGTCGGATCGCCTCCGTAATTCGTGAAGCGTCCGTCCCAATTTCATTTTCGGCGACTCCGCCAGCCGCGATAATTTTTACGGAACTGCCTGTCATCTGTTCTGAAACATCCCGAACACCTTCCGCAATTTTTTTACTGTGCGAAACAATGACAATTCCAACCATTTCTTTATCCTTCCTCCCTCACTTTCTTTTCATATTGATACAATGCATCTAATATAACCAAAACCGATGTGGCGCCTGGATCCTGATATCCTATGCTTCTTTCTCCCAAATAACTTGCACGTCCCTTTCTGGCTGTAATGGTTTTGGTGTATTCCACCCCTTGCTGTGCCGCATCCCGCGCCGCCTTCAGGCAGTCTAACAAATTACCACCGCTGTTCAATGTTTTTTCAAAAGCACGGTACGCAGGTTCCAGTGCGTCCACCATAGTTTTGTCCCCTTCAGCCGCCTTTCCTCGTTCCTCTATTCCGTCAATTGCCGCACGAAATACGGAAAGTGCCAGTTGAGCATCGATTGTGTTTTTCCCTTGTACCACTTTGCTGCTGCGAAGAAAAGCTGTTCCATAAAGCGGGCCGGAAGCACCGCCTACCGTTGAAATCAAAGTCATAGCAATTTGCCGGAGCCCGTATGCCAAATCGATGGATTCTAAAGAATTTAGCTTGGTCATAACCGCTTCAAAACCTCTGGCCATATTGATGCCATGGTCAGCATCGCCGATAGCGCGATCCAAATCCGTTAGGTAATCCTTATTTTTTTTGATTGCATCAGCAATTGCTTCAATTGCACCTTTAAAAGAACCACTCATTCCTCATTCATCCTTTCTGTTTTATTGATTATCGACTAAACACAGTAAATATAAACAAATGTTTTTATGCTAGAAACCTGTTCTTTATTGAAATGCATCGAAATACATCATCAGGGAACTCTGCTCTTAATAATCATCCTTTGTACTTTATTTGTGCTTTAATAATATAATAACCTATCTTACAAGAACTTACAAGAAAAGTAATTAGACAAATTACCGAATTCGTATAGACAGATGCAAAACATTGTTCATTTACAAAAAATAAAGCGGATGCTACCATATGGATAGGATGTTTTATGTAATATGCATAAAATTTTAATCTAGGAGTTGTATTGTAAGGAGGAGAAGCACAAATGGGAAAATACATTATGGCATTTGATGCTGGAACAACTAGTTCACGTTGCATTCTATTTAATGAACAAGGCGAAATGGTCAGCGTAGCTCAAAAAGAGTTCACGCAATATTTTCCAAAACCTGGTTGGGTAGAGCACGATGCCATGGAAATCTGGTCCACACAAATCGGAGTGGCTCAGGAAGCGATGTATAAAATCAATGCATCAGCAAAGGATATTGCGGCTATCGGCATCACAAACCAGCGTGAGACGACAATCGTTTGGGACAAAAAAACCAGTGAGCCAGTCTACCATGCCATTGTTTGGCAATGCCGGCGTACTTCTGAATATTGTGATCGCTTGAAAGAAAAAGGATTAACGGACATTTTCCGCAAAAAAACCGGACTTGTCATTGATGCATATTTTTCTGCGACTAAATTAAGGTGGATTCTTGAAAATGTGCCGGGCGTTCGTAAAAGAGCGGAAGCCGGAGAGCTTCTGTTTGGTACGGTAGACAGCTGGCTGATCTGGAATCTTACCAAAGGAAAGGTACATGTAACGGATTATTCCAATGCATCACGCACCATGATGTTCAATATACAGGAATTGAAATGGGATGAAGACATTTTAAAGGAACTGAACATCCCTGCCTGTATGTTGCCAAAGCCCATGCCCTCTAGCTGCGTTTACGGCGAAACAGATCCGTCCATCTTTGGTGCCCCAATTCCGATAGCAGGCGCAGCGGGAGACCAACAGGCTGCATTGTTCGGCCAGACTTGTTTTACAGCAGGCGAAGCAAAAAATACATATGGCACGGGTTGTTTCCTGTTGATGAACACGGGCGAAAAACCGGTATTTTCCAAAAATGGATTGGTTACAACCATTGCGTGGGGATTAGACGGAAAAGTTAATTATGCGTTAGAGGGTTCCATCTTTGTCGCAGGTGCATCCATTCAGTGGCTGCGCGATCAACTGAAGCTGATCGATAGCTCGCCGGATTCTGAATATATGGCGCAAAAAGTCAAAGATACAAACGGCGTTTATGTAGTTCCCGCCTTCACAGGTTTAGGTGCTCCGTATTGGGATCAATATGCAAGAGGTGTTATTGTAGGGTTGACGCGTGGGGCCAACAAATATCACTTGATACGCGCCACACTGGAATCTCTGGCATTCCAGACTCTGGATGTTCTGAAAGCAATGGAACAGGATTCCGGAATTACTCTTAATGCTTTGAAAGTGGATGGCGGTGCCTGTGCGAATAATCTCCTCATGCAGTTCCAGTCCGATATCATCGGAGCACCGGTACATCGTCCTGTATGCGTGGAAACCACGGCAATGGGTGCTTCCTATCTGGCCGGTTTGGCGGTGAAGTATTGGGCAAGCAAAGAAGATGTGTTGAAAAACTGGAAGATTTCCAAAGTATTTAAGCCCACTATGGATGAAAGCAAGCGTGAAGAATTACTAAAGGGTTGGCATAAAGCTGTGAAATGTGCACTTGGCTGGGCTAAAGACTGATTATTCTATTAAGATCCAATTGGATTTAAATTGAGGTGTTTAATAATGTTACCGTATATTTCGGAATTTATCGGAACTGCAATCCTTATTATTTTGGGTGACGGCGTTGTCGCGAATGTGAATTTAAACAAATCCGGCATGAAAGGCGGCGGCACAGTCCAAATTACCATCGGATGGGGCCTTGCCGTTATGCTTCCGGCGTTTGTGTTCGGTGCTGCTTCAGGAGCTCATTTCAACCCGGCTTTGACCATTGCCCTTGCAGCTGCCGGCAGTTTTGCATGGAACATGGTTCCCGGCTACATAGTAGCGCAGGTTCTTGGCGCTTTCTGCGGCGGTCTCATTGTATACGCTTTGTTTAAGGATCAGTTTGACGCCACAGAAAACTCTGCTACAATACTGGGATGTTTCTCCACCGGTCCGGCAATTCGCAATATACCCCGCAATATTCTTTCAGAGCTTGTTGGTACTTTCCTGCTTGTGTTTACCATTATGGGTATTGCCAACGTAACCGGTGCCGGCAATGTGGGATTAAATTACCTGCTGGTCTTCGGTATCATTGTTTCCATCGGTATGTCGCTCGGTGGGCTGACCGGATATGCGATTAACCCCGCGCGTGACCTCGGTCCGCGTCTGGCGCATGCTGTTTTACCTATTAAGAATAAAGGGGATTCCAACTGGAGTTACGGTTTGGTGGTTCCAATCATTGGGCCAATTTTAGGCGGTCTGCTAGCAACGTTGATATTTAAAGCAATTCCCTGGTAAGAACTAATTTGATCGGTATGCGACAAGAGGAAAGCAGGGGAAAACACCGTCCTGTCTACCCTTGCATCCTTTTGCGATTTTTTCGGAAAATAAACTCATCGTATCTCTTTTATGCAGAGCGAAACAAAAAGGTTGGTGTTCGTGGTTATGCTGGATGTACTAATTATCGGCGGCGGAATTGTGGGATGCACAACAGCTAGAATGCTTGCTAGGTATCAGCTTAAAACCGCCCTGCTGGAGAAAGCTTCCGATATCTGCGAAGGACAGAGCAAAGCAAATACAGCCATTGTACATGGCGGATATGACGCAAAGCCCCATACGCAGAAAGCAAAATATAATGTTTTGGGAAATGGCATGTTTCAACAAATGTGCTCCGAACTGGATGTTCCGTTAAAATGGAATACCTCACTGGTCGTTTCTTTCTCTGAAGAAGGCATCTCTACACTGGAAAAATTGAAAAAGCAGGGGGAAATAAACGGCGTTCCAAAGCTGCGCATCATTGGAAAAGATGAACTTAGGCGGAGGGAACCGAATATCAGTCCCAACGCTTGCGCTGCACTGTTGGTGGAAACAGGCGGAATCGTCTGTCCGTATGAATTAACAATTGCTAACGCAGAAAATGCGGCAGCAAACGGAGTTCGTTTTTTCAGAAATGCACCGGTAACGGGGATTAAAAGAGGAGATGGCTTCTGGATTGTGGAAAGCGGAGCCGGAACCTTTACCACAAAAGCCGTCGTTAACTGCGCCGGCCTCTACTCTGACAAAATTAACAATATGGTGTCGGAAGACAAGATACACATTCTTCCTCGCCGCGGTGAGTATTATATCTTGGACAAAAAATATGCTGATGCTTTTCACGCGTCCATTTTTCAGTTACCTACAAAAATGGGGAAAGGTATCCTAGTGACACCGACCGTGGATGGTACCGTCTTAATCGGTCCCACAGCGGAAGATATCGAGGATCGAGATGACACACGGACTACACCGGAAGGACTTGCAAAGGCCTTGCATTTTGGGAGCCTAACTTGGGAACATATTCCAATGCGTGATGTCATTACAACATTTTCCGGCATTCGTGCTCACTGTGACCGTGATGATTTTGTGCTTGGAGAAGCACCGGATGCACCGATGTTCTTTAACGCTGCGGGAGTAGAGTCGCCCGGGCTGACTTCTTCCCCGGCTATCGGGCGCTATTTGGCAGATTTGATTGCAGATAAATTGGGAGCAAAACCGAATCCAAAGTTCAATCCCATTCGGAAAGGGATTCCAAAATTCAGAGAAATGACCAACGAAGAACGGGCAAAAGCAATTGCCTCAAATCCGGACTACGCAAAAATTGTTTGCAGATGTGAAACTGTTACAGAAGCTGAAATCCGTGAAGCAATTCGCAGGCCTGTAGGTGCTAGAACCATTGACGGCATCAAGCGCCGCACAAGAGCTGGTATGGGCAGATGTCAGGCTGGATTCTGTACCCCTAGAACCATTCAGATTTTAAGCGAAGAGCTTCATATGTCCCCGCTTGAAGTAACTAAGTTCGGCGGCAATTCCAAAATGCTTTCCCACTATCTGTTTCAAGAGGGGGATGAAAGAGCATGAGAAATGTTGATATTTTAATTGTAGGTGGCGGGCCTGCTGGACTGGCTGCTGCCGTTGCAGCATATGAAAGCGGCTGCCAAAATATTCTCATTTTGGAAAGAGAAGAAACGCTCGGGGGAATTTTGAAGCAGTGTATTCACAATGGATTCGGTTTACATACATTTCACGAAGAATTGACGGGACCGGAATACGCGCAGAAATATATTGATAAGATTCTTTCTTACCAAATTCCCTATCAATGTTCCACCATGGTTTTAGATATTTCAAAAGACCGTGTCGTCACGGCGGTCAGCCATGTAAACGGACTGCAACAATTTCAAGCAAAGTCAGTTATCCTTGCCATGGGATGCAGAGAACGCCCCCGCGGTGCTCTTGCTATTCCGGGTTGGCGCTGCTCCGGTATTTACACAGCCGGAACTGCCCAGAAACTTGTTAATCTTGAGGGGATTATGCCGGGCAAACGTGTCGTAATTCTTGGTTCCGGCGATATCGGACTGATTATGGCCCGCAGAATGACTTTTATGGGCGCAAAAGTCCTTGCCTGTGTGGAACTAATGCCGTATTCCTCAGGTTTAAAGCGCAATATTGTGCAGTGTCTGGATGATTTTGGAATTCCGTTGCTTTTGAACCATACGGTCATAGATATTTCTGGGCGGGAACGACTGGAAGGTGTCACCGTTGCCGCAGTGGATCCGGACACAAAAAAGCCGCTGCCCGGTACGGAGGAATATTATGAATGTGACACTCTCCTGCTATCCGTCGGGTTGATTCCGGAAAATGAGCTGAGTCAGCTTGCGGGCGTTAAAATCTCACCTGCTACGGGCGGCGCCGAAGTAGATGAGAATTTGGAAACCTCTGTAAAAGGTATATTTTCCTGTGGTAACGTGCTTCATGTTCATGACCTTGTGGACTACGTTTCACTGGAGGCAGAAAGAGCCGGCAGAAACGCTTGGAAGTTTGTTTGCCGTCAGCTGCCTGAAAACAATGAAAGAATTCCCGTTGTCAGCGGTTTTGGCGTATCCGGGGTAGTACCCCAATTAATCCATCCCGATACTGCCAGCCCCGTTACCATAATGTTTCGTCCTAAAGGTGTTTATCGGAATGCGAAAATCATTGTAAGTTCGGGCGACAGCGAATTGTATTCGAGAAAAAGCCGAATTCTTACTCCGGGAGAAATGGTCAGTCTGGAACTTAAACCCGAACAGCTTTGCAAAGCTGCGGGGAAAAACGAACTTACGGTGAAAGTGGAGGCCTGAGAGATGCAAAAGGAAATCACTTGCATTGGCTGCCCAATGGGATGCCGTATTACAGCTGAGGTGGAAAACGGCAAAGTTCTCTCTGTGGAGGGGTACTCCTGCAATATTGGCAAAAAATATGCACAGGAGGAATTGACCACTCCAAAAAGAATGGTGACCGGTTTGGTGCATGTGTGCGGAAGCAATCATCCATTGCCGGTCAAAACTTCCTCTCCAATTGAGAAAGATAAGATCTTTGATTGCCTCAGAGAAATCCAAAAGTGTGAAGCAACGCCGCCTGTGCATATCGGGGATGTAATTATTTCAGGAGTTTGCGGAACCCAAGTAGATATTGTCGCAACCAAGGAAGCATATTAACAAAATAGATGAAACTCCCCTGGAGATTATCAGTATTCTCCGTCGGGGAGTTTCACCTGCCTAAGGGCGTTTAATGGTCAACTTTTTTTCTGTGCCATTCCTCAGCCGCTGCAGATTGGTGCGGTGTTTATAGACCAGCAGCCCGGCTAAAAACAGTGAAAAAGTAGTGGTAATTATCACGTAGGAAAACGGCACATATCCCAGTTTCCACTGTATAAAGTAAGAAAAATAGAAATTGACCAGCGGAAACGAAAGAGCACTGCAAACAGACGATATAGACACAATTTTCGAGATAACGAATACAATTGCAAATACAAAAAGTGCAATCATAAAGCATCGCCAATCAAGAAGCGCAATAATCCCAGCCGATGTTAGAACCCCTTTTCCGCCGCGAAAATGGAAAAACACGGGATAGATATGCCCTACAACGCAGGCTATTCCGGCAAGACACGCTCCGTAATGTGTAAAATACTCCGGCAGATTATACTGTATACACAGCGGCTGAAATATTGTTTTGCTAATGAAAACGGACGCCGCACCTTTAGAAAAATCAAAAACGAGCGTTAAAAGACCAGCTTTAATCCCAACACAGCGAAGAACATTTGTTAGACCGGCGTTACCGCTTCCTAAAGTTCGGATATCCGTGTGATTATAAAACAGCTTTGTAAAGATGATCGAAAAACTGATACTGCCCAAAAGATATGAAATACCCACAATCAGCAATGATGGCAACATAAAATTAATCAAGTTTGGCATATAAACCCTCCGTCTTTCCCTAATAGATGTTTCATTGACAATAGACAAAAGGCTTTGCACTACCATCAGAAATGGGAATTTAACGTTTGAATAGAATTATAATCTTAAATTAATTTTACGTAACAATTTCGTTATTATAATACCATATAATTTAAACATATTTAAACAAAAAATTGTTTATATTTTATAAATGATATTTGTGCAGATTATACTATCTAATACCATATCAGGATTTAGACTCGCTCGTTTGTCTTAACTTGCGAGAGAGAAATGTTTTAGTAGAAAATAAAATTTGTTGGCAAACTTAATTTATTAGAAATTTGGTGAGGGATCTATGACAATTTCAAACCTTACAAAAAACGGTATTGGAGTTTCAAAAGGATATGCTATTGGAACAGCATATGTCATAAAGGACGATTCCAATATCCATACACCGCGTACTACAGTCAGCGCAGCAGAAGAAACCGAAAGGCTGAAAGCTGCGATTGAGCTTTCTAAAGAGCAGATACATCACATAGCCTGTAAAGCAGCGGAAAATCTTGACAAGAAAAATGCTGATATTATTGAAAGCCAAATAAATTTTTTGAATGATCCCGCTTTTATAGGAGAAGCTCTTTCACTGATAAACAGCAAAGTAATTTCCGCGGAAACTGCAATTTCCAGCGTTATGAATTCTCTATATGATTCTTTTTTACAGATTGACAATGAATATATTAAAGAACGTGCAGCTGACATCAAAGATGTTGGCGAAAGACTTTTAAGAAATCTGTCTGGCGAAAGTAGCAATATAAATTTTAAAACTATGCCGCAAGGCACTATCCTTTTTGCATACAATTTAAAGCCGTCTGATACTGTGCAAATAGATAAAGAAAAAGTGCTGGCTTTTGTGACAGAAACTGGCGGAAAAACATCGCATATGGCAATTTTATCCAAAACACTCGGTGTCGTTGCTGTAACCGGTTGCAGAGGTGTTTTGGACAAAGTAGAAAACGGAACAAAAGTCATCGTAGACGGCATGTCCGGAAAAGTCATAATAAATCCAGATGAAGAAACTCTCAGCAAATACAAGGAACTAGCTGAAGAATTCAACAGGCAAAAAGCAAAGGATGTTAAAATTGCAGAAGGGCCAATTTATACAAGAGACGGTAAGCACATCATTGTTGCCGCAAATATTGGAAACCTAGAAGATCTTAAAACAGCACTTCATTACGGTGCCGAAGGCGTTGGTCTTTTTCGCACAGAATTTTTATACATGAACCGAGACGAGATTCCGTCAGAAGAAGAACAGTTTGCCATATATAAAAAAGCAGCACAAATGCTTGCCGGTAAACCGCTTACTATCCGCACACTGGATATAGGAGGCGATAAAAATCTTTCCTATCTCCAGTTTCCCAAGGAGTCAAACCCCTTTCTTGGTCTTAGAGCCATAAGGCTGTGCCTAAAAAATCCTGAAATATTTAAAGTACAACTAAGAGCTATATTGCGTGCATCGGCTTTTGGGAATATAAGAATCATGTTTCCTATGATAAGCAGTATGAAGGAGTTTATCAAAGCGAAAAAGATTATGAACGAGTGCAAGCAGGAACTTCGGTCACGCGGTGAGAATTTTAGTGAAGAAATAAAGATTGGCATAATGATTGAGATTCCTTCAACCGCGATCATGGCAGATGTATTTGCAAGGGAAGCCGACTTTTTCAGTATCGGTACAAATGACCTGACACAGTACACCCTTGCAGTCGACAGAATGAATGAAAATATCTCCGAACTTTACGACCCACTGCATCCTGCAGTACAGCATCTTATAAAAATGACAATAACAGCATCACACAAAGCTTCTATACCTTGCGGTATGTGCGGCGAACTTGCATCCGATGAAAAAGCAACCTCGAAGCTTCTCGAGTACGGTCTTGATGAATTTTCAGTAAGTCCAGGAGCGATACTTGAAACTAAATGCAATTTGCTCAAAGAAATCCAAAAAAATAAATAGAGTAAACAGCAGGTATGAACCACCCTATAATATTTTGTGTAAATTAAATTTTCTTTCAGATAAGAACTCAGGTGATTTTTTGATTTGAACGTAAATCAAAAGGTTTGCTTTGCTCCTGATTTGTCCATATTCCTCAAAACTGCTGAAGTATGCGCGCCAAGCGCACAGGCCAAAGCAGCTTTGAGGAAATTCTAATTTTCAGAGTCAATCAGCCTGCCGCTTAGTCGGCAAACAGGATATTTAACTGATTAAACCAAAGTCCCAATTTCGACATCTGCAGGTCCAATGTTCGACAATCTTTTTTGACGCCAAATACAACATTTTGCGCAAGGAATCGTCATTCGTAAAGGATGGCTTATTTTTAGTGATTCGCCGGAACTGGCTTTTCAGTCCCTCAATGATATTTGTCGTATATATGATTTTCCGAATCTCAGCCGGGTATGCGTAAAATGTGGAGAGAATTTCCCAGTTGTCTTCCCAGCTCTTTACACAGGAAGGATAAGATTTTTCCCATTTTTCTTTTGATTTTCGGCTCATATTCGCCGTTATGGTCACGGGGAATCTTTACAGTAATCTCTCCAATCTGCGTTTTTACGACCTTCTTGGAATACCCGTTTCTGTAATTTTTCGACCTCGCCGTTTCATCAACATTTGACAGTCTCTTGCTCTTTTATAGCCTAACTTTTCCTCCAATTCGCTTTCCATCACTTGTTGAAGAACATTACGGAACATGTCTTTCATGGCTTCCATGATATCCGCAGTGCTGCTGAATTCTTGGCGGTTGACATACTCCTTTAAAAGTCTTGCCCGGTACCCTACTCATAAAAAAGACTTTCTTTCAGACTGATATTTTCTTACCCTCATTCTTATCTGAAAGGAAGTCTCATCTTCAGATTTTACACAAAAGAATTATCAATGTGTTAATGTTCTTTCATATTTGCAAGTTCTAGTTCCTTTTGCGAATTTTCCTACTCTTGTAAAATAAAAATCCCGAAAAGCCGCATGGTTACTGGCTTTTCGGGATTTTTTCTTGGAGCGGGAAACGGGATTCGAACCCGCGACATTCAGCTTGGGAAGCTGACAAAAAATTGCAAATTATCCAGTATTCATGCGGGTTTCCGGCGATTCCTGACTTGCATCTGACTTGCATCTTGTCAAATATTCATCCAATTTTGTCATGCTGTGGCGTTTGAACTGCTGGTCCAAATGCGTGTAAATGGCCAATGTTGTTTTGATGTCGGCATGCCCTAATTGTTCTTTTGCCGTTAACACATCGACCCCGGACAGGTACAATAAAGTTGCAAATGTGTGCCGAAGCCAGTGCGCGGTAAAATGAGGAATGGTCATTACAATTCCATTAGGATTTCGTTTTGATCTTGCACGATGCCCTTTTTTATCGATCTGATTGCCGTATTTAAAATTCAGATCGACTAAATAGCTATTCCACAACCTTCGCCATGCAGTGTCAGTCATTATTGTTCCAGACTTTGTTGGGCAAACCAGTGGATTAACAGCATCAGCCGGAATTTTCTTCTTTTCTTCTTTTAGAAAATCAGCCAACCTTTGGGGAATATCTACCACTCTCATCCCAGCTTGCGTTTTTGTAAATGGCTTGATTTTTGGTTGTCCCTCTTTCAGCGTAACCGTTTTGTTTACACAAATCGTTTTATTTTTCAAATCAATATCGTTCCAAGTTAATGCAAGCAGTTCACCACGGCGCAGCCCGGCATACATCATAATCATAGCGCCGCATTGCGCCCTGTGCGGGGTGTTGATAATCCACTGCTGCTCCTCTTCTGTGAGAGCCCGTCTGTGGGATTCTTGTGCTTTCGCAGGGATGTCCACATCGTTTGCTGGATTATATGCTATAATCCGATTTTTGACGGCAAGTTGCAATATCTGTCTCACAACAGACAGAGTAAAGTTCAAAGTCCGCTTTGCTGTAGGTCTGTGTGTAGTGGGATTTTCCTCAGCTAAGTTGTCAATGATATTTTGAATGGTCTGAGGGCGAATATTTTTAATCTGCATCTTCCCGATTAGAGTTTTTAAATATTTTACAGTTCCTTTATAGTTTTTATATTGCCCGGGCGATACGTTGGATGCCTTTATTTTAAGAAGAATATCGGCCCATTGTCCAAATGTGTCTTGATCAGCAGTTACATTAAGCCCTAATCCAATTTCTGATTTTATTTGTCTTGCCTTTTCATCCGCCTCCTTTTGCGTTCTGCCGTAAACGGTCTTATATCGCCGCTTCCCATCCACTCGTCCCAGATAAACCTGAACAGCAATACGGCCATCTTGCCGTTTTGTATTTCGCTTTTTCGGCACAAAAATACCCTCCTTCATTCAGAGAGCTGAACAGGTCTCATTTAATTGTAATTCTCTATACTGTCAGCCCTGCTGATAGTACACCGTCCTTCTTGGTTTATGCCAAGGAGGTATTTTTATATGCTTAATTCATTAATTCTATACTGCATTAATTCCTCACTTACATGGAAACAAGTTGCAATCTCCGGAATGGAATAGTCCAAATATTCTTTCAGTTCGTCATCCGAAATTAACAAATCAATTGCAAAATAATTTGCCTCCCTCTCAAATCTGCCGATTGGGAATAGGGTATTGACGCTGAGGAAAAGCGTATTGGAATCCGGATGAAGAATACTGTGCCCTAATTCATGGGCACAGGTAAACCGCTGCTCTGGAAGTGGTATATCGCTGTTGATATGTATCATTTTATGCCGAAAACATTTGTTGTAATATCCCTTAATGCTGCCAAGCGGCAATTTCAGAACCTGAATATTTTTGTAATCCGCTAATTCAAAAGGATTCCGTGTGCCATACTTCCGGCAAAGAGATTCTACAACCTGTTTTATCCGCATTTAACCACCCGATTTTGTTCTGTACTTTTTAGGAGTATATTTTTGTTTAGCAATTTTTTTGCTGATTTCTAAGTCTTTTTTTAAACTGGCGATTAACAGTTCTTTGGTAAGATCATCTAAAGGTTCACCGTCAAACATCAGTCCTCCCTGCGCATTTTCAAGATCGGCTAAGGTCCGGTCTAAGCGTTTGGAAATATCCCGCTCATCTTTTTCCGTCAGAACAGGTGTATCTTTCGGTTCATTTCCTATCAGATAATCTACTGATACATGAAAATAATCGGCAATGATTTGCAGCTTTTCAACCGATGGATTTTGCATTCGCTTTTTCCATTGGGACAAAAGTCCGGTTGAAATTCCGGTGTCCTTGGAAAGGCGGTATGCACTGATGTGTCTGTCCGCCATCAATTTTTCAATTTTAGCATAAGTATCCAAATTATCCCCACCATTCTGTGCACAGCATATAAATATAGATTTATATGATAAATTCTATTGACTATCATAGTTATCTATGATATAGTATTGACAAAACTTAGATATCTAATTTACAAGAAAGGATTCTAATAGTATAGAGCATGATATCTATACTGCCATATTTGACTTAGTAAACTAAGAATAGCACAAAACTAAAGTAAACGCAAGTGTTTTTTTGCAGAAAAGGAGGAATTTTATGGAGAAATATTTCACCTGTGCAGAAATTGCAGAGATGTATAAAGTGAAAATTATGACTGTTTGGGAGTGGATTCGAAAAAAGAAACTCCCGGCTATTAAAATTGGCAGGGAATATCGAATCCGTCAAGAGGATATTGATGTATTTGAGAAAAACCGTAAAACAGCATGATTTACATAGGAGCAGGTAGGTGATTATATGAGAACGAAAATCTATACCAACTGGGCGCAGGTGCCTGTGGTTATGGATCTTCAAACCGCCTGTATGATTCTTGGACGCGGGTACGATGCGCTGAAAAAAGACGCTAGGGAAGGAAAATTTCCGGCTTTTAAAAACGGAGAGAAACTTTGGGCCGTAAAAAAGGATGATTTGCTGGAATATATAGAAAAACAGAAAACCGCTTGAAATCATCGGTGAAAAAAGAACTGTATGCGTCGAAGTTGTTCCGGAACGATTCGGCAGGTGATAACAGTTGGCTCGTCCATTAAAGGACGGGGTAGATTACTTTCCACTCGATGTGATGCTGGACGAGAAGTTTGATTTAATCGAGGCCGAATTTGGATTAATAGGGTTTGCGGTAGTCGTTAAGCTGTACCAAAGAGTGTATGCGCGAGGTTACTACTGTGAATGGACAAAAGAGGTTGCATTGTTGTTTGGCCGGAGCGTGGGATTAAATCGCGCCGGGTCGGGTGGCAATGCCGTCTCTGAAATAGTCAAAGCCGCGGTCAGAAGAGGTATTTTTGACAAGGACATGTTTGAAAAATACCATATTCTCACTTCACGTGGGATACAGAAAAGGTATTTTGAAGCTGTGAGCCGCCGTAAGTGCGTCAAAGTCCGAAAAGAATACCTCTTAGTTGATGTTGCCAAAATCGTGCCAAAAGCACACATTGTCTGGATAAATGTTGACAAAAACCCCGTAAATGAGAACAATAATCCACAAAGTAAAGTAAATAAAATAAAACAAGAGAAAAAGAAAGAAAAGAATAGAGAAAAGAAAGAAGTATCCGAACCCGCAGACGCGGCTTCGGATCAGCGTCCATTTCTTTCTCTCATTCTGAATGACGGAACGGAATATCCGGTTTATGTGCATCAGATTGAAGAATGGAGCCGGTTATATCCGGCCGTTGACGTTCGGCAGGAACTGAGGAAAATGGCCGGCTGGTGTATAGCCAATCCGCGCAGAAGGAAAACAAAAAGGGGAATCCTGAAATTCATCACAGGATGGCTGGCCCGCGAACAGGACAGAGGGGGTATTCACTATGGGAACAGAGCTATGCAATGTAGCTCAGGTATTCCGGCAGCACCGCCGCCGAGGAGACCGCTCGGTACTGTCATATAGAGAATATACGCAAAAACAGTGCGACTATCTCAACGCCACTCCGGGGCACTTGACCGGGTATGACTGTGCCATATGCAAAAACAAAGGCGTGGTCTATTTTGTGGGTGAAGATGATGAAATCCGAGCAAAGCCCTGTCATTGTAGGGCAATTCGGAACAGCATGAAGAGAATCCGCAACAGCGGACTGGAAACTCTGCTGAATCGCTATACCTTTGAGTCGTTTCAAACGAATATGCCGCTGCAGAAAAAGATGAAGCACACGGCACTGAAGTTTTTAGATAACTGCGCCGGTAAATGGTTCTTCGCAGGCGGGCAATCCGGGGCGGGGAAAACCCATATTTGTACAGCAATATCGCGAGAACTGCTGTGCCGCGGGAAATCAGTACGGTATATGCTGTGGAGCGACGAGTCTGTTCAAATCAAGGCGGCCATCAATGATGAGTTTGAATATGCAAAACTGATTGACCCGCTCAAAAGAGTTTCGGTGCTGTACATAGACGATTTATTCAAACCGGTGCAGGACGACACAGGAGAGCGCAGACAGCCGAATCCCGGAGATATCCGTTTGGCATTTGAACTGCTCAATTTCCGATATATTCATCCGGACCTCATCACGATTATATCCAGTGAATGGACGATAGATGAACTGCAGGACATTGACCCTGCCATCGGCGGACGCGTGTATCAGAGGTCAAAAGACTATTGCCTGACCATATCACGTGAGGAATATAAAAACTACAGACTGCACGGCGAATCCGTAACGATGATGAACCAATAGACAGTTCAGAAACTGAAGGGTATCAGGCTATGGGAGGTATGAATCATGGAAGTTGCGAGGAATGTGCCGGAGCGGATGACTCTCTGCCTAGAGAAAGACAATCCGAAGAAAGGGTGGTACCATATGACGGCAAAAGAAGTGAAGGAATTACTCAAAATCTATTATGATATTCCGCAGATGATTGCCGAAGAATTTGCTACCATCCGGCACTGTGAAGAGGAGAAAAACAAAATAACCGTACAGTCTGTCAAACTGTCCGGGATGCCGGTCGGCAAAGGCCGGCATGGGGACCAAACGGCCAGCATGGCGCTGAACGATCAGGCAAAATATTATGAAGAGGAAATCAGACGCTGCCGCCGCAGGATTGCGGAATTGCGTGAAAAGAGGGACTGGCTGGGTGTTGCGCTGGGTAAGCTGGATAAGACGGACCGGTACATCTTGGAGCTTGCCTATATGGGAGACCCGAACGACCGTACGCATGTGTACCGCCGGCCGCCATGGAAAGTCATTGCGGACAAGGTCGAATACAGCGAAAGTCAAACAAGAGAACGGGCACGGATTGCACTGCATAACCTTCTCATGCTGTCTAACCAAATTGTCTTCCCCGGTATGGTCAGCTGAAACAGGCTAAAGAAAAATCCAACGTCAGTACTAGATAGGGGCCTGCGGATATTTTATTGGCTATATGGCTAATCCCATTTTGATTCTATATTTTGCTGGACTCCATCCTCCAAGAGATATTTTGATTCTCATATCCCGATACCATACCATATAAGCTTCAATCTGCTGCATAAAATCCTCTACTGTGATACCTTGCCAAGAACGGCCGTAGAACATCTCATTCTTCATTCTTCCAAAAAAACCTTCACAGGCTGAATTGTCCGGTGAACACCCTTTTTGAGACATTGATCTGATCAATCCTGCCTTACGTGTTCGATCTATCCAGCCCGGCCATCGATAGTGACAGCCTCGATCTGAATGAATAATCGGATGAGCATCTTGAGGAAGTGCACTAATTGCACGATCCAGCATACGGTTTACCAATTGTGCGTCTGGTTTACAGCTAATATTCTATGCTGTCGGCATACCATCATAGCAGTGAATAATGGGTGACAGATATAAGTCACTCTGAAGATGCAGCTTTTCCTTCTCTCAATTTCCCTCTGGCTCGCTCATTGGATGCATTCATTAATGCCGCAGCATCTTTCTGGATATATTTGCGCCGCCAGTTATATATACTTGCTGTGCTATATCCCACTTCATTTGATACTAATTGTACATCTTCTCCCAGCTCAAAGCAACGATGTAGAATCTCAAGCTTTCATTCTATTGGTGGATGGCGAGGGTGCTCCGGTGTATTATATCCACAAAAGGTGCATCGGTCTTCCGGCAACATTCGTTTTCGATTGATCCAGTTGTATAGCGTTTGCCTGCGTGCCGGATATCCCAAAATCGTTATTGTTTTTGTTACCGATTTCGTTTCTTCATAAACCTCCATGACTTTGCGATATTGTTCCTCTGAATACATCCTCTATCTCCTTCCTGAGTGTATTTAGCCCAACTTTTTGTCCGCACCCCCTACTGTCCAATATGTTTGACAAACCTACATTTATGAAATTACGAACTTTTATTGTACTCTATCGAAATTTTATGCAATTACTGACATTTTAAACTGAATATGGTAAAATGTGGACAAGTAAAATTTTCTAATAGCTGAAACTATGAGATTTAGATGCCCGGAGGGAGTCTTCATGTTTAACCTTGCTTTCTGCGATGATGACAAACAATTTCTTTCTATTTTAGTGCCTGAAGTGGAAAGCATTTTTCGGTTTTATAAAACACGGGTCCGCAGTGACACATTTAATAATGGTAAGGATTTGATTACTGCATTTTCAAAATATGAACCATATTACAATGTCATTTTTTTAGATATTGAATTGCCAAATGAAAACGGAAAGGAGATCGCTCGAGAATTACGAATACTTGACAAAAAATTCAAGTTAGTTTTTATAACAGCGTACCCGCAAGAAGCGCTGAACACATTTCAATATGATGTGGTTGGATTCCTACCGAAGACAATGCTTTCAGAAAGACTCAATGGAATTATTAAATTGGTTATTGATAAGATAAAGGAAGATGATCCAAAAGAACAAATATTTCAAGTACATAAAGTGGATAAGAATTTAAAGAAAAACAGTGACGTCATTAAAATTAAGATTCCTTTAGATGACATTATGTATTTTGAATGCGTTAATCGCTTGGTATATGTATATACTAAGCGTGAAACTTTCTTACTTCATAATTGTCGTTTTTCTGATATTGTAAACAAATATACGCCTTTAGATTTTGTAGACATTCATCGAACATGCATCGTAAATATCAAATATATATATTCTGTGGAAAAATTAGAGGTACGTTTAGATAATGGCATTTGCCTGCCATTAAGTAGAAGAAAAAGACAAAAAATTTTTGACAAATTCTCGGAGATTTTGTCTAAAGATGATTAATATGATAAATAATCCTATAGATTTTATATTTACCTTTTTTGAGTCTGCTTTAGTCTACTGGCTAATGTATAATTTGTTTTCTTTTAGATCATTAAACGTTCAGAAAATATTACTTTTGTTAGCAACAATCCTTGGAAGTTCCCTGTTCGCTTATTACCTTTCAAATGAACCAATTATCATTCGATTTATTTTGTATATTGTGGTGTTTTTAGGTGCAATACAGATCTTTTTTAGCGGAAAATGGTATGCTGAACTGTTTTTCTTGTTAGTAGCCAATTATATTTTTCTAATTAGTGATATTTTACAAGGAAACCTTTTCTCTTACCTAGCTAAGGTGAATATATTAAAAGTGATTAACATGCCATCAACCTTGTTTGAACTTGCAGTTTTAACCAAGCTGCTTAATGTAGCTTTATTTTTAATTTGTATCAACTACTTTTCAAAATTTGATTTCGAAATCCCTAAGAAATATTGGATAATAATGGATGTTGTCGTATTTTTATTTGCGATCATATTACAATTTATAATGGAAATCAGTCCAATTTTGCAAACAGACTCTGTTTTGTATTCCATAAATATATGCGGGATTTCGCTAGGATTTTTGGTTGTTTTCTGGCTGGTGGTTTATTTTTTTGCAGAAATTTGCTTGTTTTATATAAAAGAAAAGAAACACTACATATTAAAAATTAGGAATCATTCATTAAGGCAGGAAGTTGCATATTATAAATCTACTACATCGAATCTTAACAAGATTCGCCATGATATCAATAACAATTTGAGTATCATATCTTATTTGCTTAAGCAAAATAATCTCAGCAAATCAATTTCTTATATTGACACAATGATTAAAAACATTCAAAATCCGGACCCAATTATAAACTGTGGCAATGACATCCTTGATGCCATTGTAAATTATAAGATTGCAATTTGTAAACAGCATCATATTCACGTTAAAGTGAAAGTGGATCAAGTACCGCAATTGCATATTAGCTCAATGGATTTAACTGCAATTCTGGCCAACATATTTGATAATGCAATTGAAGCTCTTGATGCGGTACAGGAAGAAAAACGTTATCTTTTTGGAAAAATATTCTGCTACAAAAATTACATAGCAATTGTTTTTAAAAATCCATATTCCAGTTCGATTGTTTTGGATAAAGGAAAAATAAAGACACATAAATCCGATAAAGTCCATCATGGATATGGTTTGGCTTCAATTGAGTCTTCCACCGCAAAATATGGAGGTTCATGCAAGTTTTATTACGACAAAAATGTTTTCAAAGTAGTGGTTATGCTTCCACTTAAGATTAAAGATGAATGCAATCGCAATTTACCGTTCGGTAGTATATAACTACCATTCGGTAAATTTTTATTTTATTTTTAGCAATTTTAATGTATTATGTGCTCAGTGGACAAATCATTACAAAGTAGGTCTTGCCCGTGTTGCATGAAATTGCAGAAGAAATCAGCTTGAAATTGGTGATTAACAAATTAATTCCTATTGAGAATAGGTCGTTTTATACGTATGGGATTGAATTAAGCCTCAACGATATATGCATCTTATTCTCAATTACTCTCATTGCGTTGTTGCTCGATAAGGTAATAGTTAGCCTATTATATGTGATAACATATTGCGTATTAAGACAATATGTAGGTGGCTACCACTGCAAAACCTATATGAGATGTTTTAGCACTACATTAATTCTTTATATTTTAATGCTCATTTTTAATACGTACTTAGGAAGTGCAAGAGTTGTTGTTTCATATGTTCTGGTCGGAATCGCAGCTCCGTTGATTTTTATATTGGCTCCTGTCCATTACAGGGATGATCCAGATGATGATATCAACAGAAAAAAATATAGAGTTAGAAGTCTTATCTGGCTATTCTTATCAATAATCGGATTTTTCCTTGCTTCACTATTTCATTTATCGGAAATTTCATTTGCAATAGCATGGGGTGTCTTTATGGTGTTTTTATTAATGTTACCTCCTGTATATATGAATTTATTGAAAGTGAGACGATGAAAGATGAAAAAAACTATGCTGAAATTAGTATCTCGTATAGCAGAAAATGCAATCAAAAAAGCTAATGGAAGACATAGTCTTTATTGGACGTATCAACCAAAACGCCCAGCTGGCATTAAAAATTTTAAGCCGTAATTTCGCTGTGATTTCTGAGTGATTGCTGAAATGCCTTAACATTAATAAACATCATACTCATACCATGCTATTCAAATGAAATGAAAGCAGGTAGTCTTTTTCAAGACTACCTGCGCTATATACAATGTTATTTATGGCATTCTCTAAAACGGCGTTACTATTTAACTAAAAAGTGTATAACCTAAGCGTGCAAATTAAGTTAAACCATTGATTAAAAAAACAAGATTATTTTCTTTCACCAAAATAGCGCCGGGGGCATCTATCCCACCGGCGCAAGACATTATTTCATATCATGCAGATGGGGTAAAGTGCAAAAAGGAAAGAGTATAAAATAAAAACTTCCAGCTTTACCCCATTTGCATGCTATGAAAATAGGAGTATGAAGTAAGGATGATGACATGTAAAATGAAACGTAAATTTCTGCTTTTGATGTGTACAGTGTTTCTGCTGGGAACCGCTGCATGCCATTCCACGGAAACATCTAGCCAAGAGGACTCAACCACTACAACAAATTCTTCTTTGTCCTCATCTACCGCCTTTAGCAGTAACAATGAAAGCCAAGTCCAGCATATCAAAAAAGAACTGGACACGAACTTGCTGGTAGATGCAGACGTTATTTTGCCCGCTAAAAACGCATATTCTACATACACAATGGTCAATCAATCTTTTACATCAGAAGAACTCTCACAGTTATTTTTAAATCCCGAAGACAAAGTGCAGATACTTCCAAATACGAACGGTACTGATGCTTTAAATATAGAAAGCTCTAATGGCAGTACAATTGTTGCAAATAACACAGGAATTTATTATAAGAAATCAGACCGTGATTCTACCATTGATACCATCTTAAACGAATACTATACCAAACACAAAAATGACATTTCAGAAAATAAAGATTTGTCTTTTTTGGGCCGTGCCGATGCAATCAAGCAAGGTGCGGATTTCTTGCGTTCTCTACACCTCAGTTGTGAGCCTGCGGATGAACCAACAGTCGTTGCATTAACCGCCGATGAACTAAGCGCCTTTCAAAGTGAACTTTTAAAAGATGATAATTACCGTAATTTTCCTAAAACTGAAGTTATAGAAAACTGGACGGAACAAGATGATGTTTATCAACTTCGTTTCACCTTTGAGAAAGATGGCATCCCGGTTTACGGTTCTGCTCAGGAACCTAATATTGTCATGCACTATGATGATCCCTATTCTCCTCTTGGAATGTACGCACGAATGACGATAACTTCGGAAGGGATTAGCTATCTGAACGTGATGAGTGCCTATTCCCTTTCCGGTCAGCCGTCAGACCCACAAACAATTATCTCTGTAGATGACGCTTTGAATGCTTTGAAGAAGAGTTATTCAGACGTAATCCTGTCAAAGCCACATACGGTTAAAAAAATCTTTCTTGAATATATTCCAAAACAAGACCCGGACACGACCTATAAAAATGCAAGGTATTCATTAATACCGTATTGGTGCTTGGAAATAGATGATGGGGACATTTTATTAACAGCAGAACGTTTTAATGCGCTAACCGGAGAGGATTTGGCGTATGGTGGGTAAGAGCAATTGTTTCAGACTGACACGCGCAAATTTTAAACGAGCATTTGGTTTTTCGTTTATTGCGTCGGTTATCCTAACGGTTTGTTTTCTGATTTTCGATATGTGGACTGATTTTACTAACGGCTTTGCTGAAAAATGGCAAGGTCTCAGTGTTTGGTACTTCTATTTCTTTTCCGTGGTGACAATGGGCACTTACAGTTCCAATATGCTTCCCATGTTAGCGGCGCTTCCTTTTTCAGCGAGTTATTGTGAGGAACAAACGGCGGGCATAACGCCTTTTATCATATCAAGGACCTCAAGGGAAACATATTGCGTCTCCAAAATATTGACAGGTGTTCTGGCAGGGGGACTCACATTATCGTTAGGAGTCCTGCTGCATACTTTCTTGCTTTCTACACAGATGCCCCTGCTAGACGCTGATGCACTGCGGCAGATGCAAGATCTGCCATATGGTTCGGCAATTAGAAGCGGCACAGGAATTGGCTATTTTCTGATAGGCGCATATCTTGCTTTTTTGCGAGGAGCCTTATCAGCTGCTGCGGCAATGACGGTGTCCGCATATATTACAAATAAATATGTTACAATTGTTTCTCCGTTGATTCTTAAATTTATTGCAGTGCGGTGCTATGGCATTTTGAAAGTACCGAATGATGCACGGCTTGACCTGTTACTCAGGGGGCACTCAAGTATCGGAACGGACGGAGGCACGTTGCTCGCAGTCAGCATAGTGGTGGTCTTGCTCGTGCTGTTATGTGGATTTTTGTTTGTCCGGCGGGTGAGGAGGGAAATTGCATATGGGTCTTTTACATAAGATATGGCGCGTATTCGTCTTTCAAATCGGCCGCATTTTTACGACTCCTCGTATCCCGCTGATCTTTATTTTACTGGGCATTTATATTTATTCCACGGTTGAACCGGTAGCTGATTTTTGCAGAGATGTTCATATTGCGGCAACGCCATGGATCTTCCCGCATCTTACCAATGACTATGTTTGCCAGATGGTTTTTATGGTAGGAGTGATATTTCTTTTTTGCGATGCACCGTTTACAGATGAATCTTATTTGTATATTATTTCCAGGTCTGGCCGTACTGCATGGGCAGGGGGACATGTCTTATACATTGTGATTCTATCTCTATGCTATGTTTTCTATATGGCGGTTATCGGTATCGTGCCATTGCTTGGGAACCTCCAATTTAGTATGCAGTGGGGGAAAATTTTGGGAACACTTGCAAGGACAAATGCAGCGTCACAATATGGACTCACATTTTCTGTTAGTAATTATCTCACCGGGGTGTTTTTGCCGGTACAAGCTATGTTGATTAGTTTCCTTTTGGAATGGGCCTGTATCTCATGGCTTGGATTTGTTATCTATTTCTTCAATACCATAACCCGCAAAATGGTGGGAACGTTCCTTTCTGCCGTATTTGTCATGTTGGATATTATGATTTACAACGAATGGACACCGGGGGCTTATGCCTTTTCGCCTATTACTCTCGCACAGTTGTCATCTCTCGTAGGTATAAATCAGCGATACGGAATCACATTAAATTATTCCATCCAATTTTTTGTGGTGTCTCTGAGTATATTAGTCGTGTTATGTATGGTCAGCGGACATTTTGAAAAATGCAATCAACGGTTTCAAGAAAAATTAAAGAATTGTTGTAAACGGGGGAGGGGAATATAATGGAAGACAGCATCATTTCTGTGAGAAATGTCAGCAAAAAATTTGAAAATCAATATGTTTTAAAAAATATTAGTGTAGAGTTTCATAAAGGTAATATCTATGGACTCATCGGACGAAATGGTTCCGGCAAGACCATGCTGCTGAAAACGATTTGCGGTTTTGTTATCCCAACTCAGGGTGAAGTTTATGTTAGAAACAAGTGTGTAGGATATGATGTGGATTTTCCTGACAGTTTAGGATTCATCATAGAGAACCCCGGATTTTTGCCCAAGGATTCCGGGCTAAAAAATCTAAAATATCTTGCCTCCATTAGACAACAGGTAGGAGTAGACCGTATTCGGGAGTGCATGGAATTGGTGGGGCTGGATCCCAGCAGCCGCAAACCTGTTGGTAAATATTCTTTAGGTATGCGTCAACGTTTGGGCATTGCTCAGGCGATTATGGAAGATCCTGAAATACTCATATTAGATGAACCAATGAACGGGCTTGACAATCACGGCGTTGACGACATCCGCGCGCTATTGCTTCGTCTGTCAAAAGAAGGAAAAACCATTATACTTGCAAGCCACAGTGCTGAGGACATTGATATTCTCTGCAACCATGTATATAAAATGGATGCCGGCAGTATTCAGAAGGTAAGATGAAATAAAAAATAGAGGAAGAGAAAGTTTATCATGCGAAACACCCGTAGAAGAAAAAAACATGGCTGTTGTTTTATATTTAATATATTTATTTTAGTAGTTTTCTTTGCCGCAGTGGTACTTGTGCTTCGAACTGTGGGATTTTCGTTTCAAGTTGCATCTTTTATTCCGAAAATCAGTTCGGACAATTTATTGACACAATGCGATTTTGGGACCGACAGTGGAGTATCGGGAGATACCATACAGGCACTGAAAACAATGGAACAGGATTATCCGAAAGTGGAACAGATTCTTCAAAATTCTACCCAATACCCCGCAAGACTTTTACAATCATTGTCCCACAATCCAGAGCTTTTAAATTTTACATTGGATTATCCGAAAAAGAAAGGAACATTTAACCGTAATATTGATCTTTCCGATCTGTACCAACCTGGGCAAATTCCTTTACTGATGCAGTGGGACGAAAATTGGGGGTATGCAGCCTATGGAAGTGGAATCATCGGGCTGGATGGCTGTGGACCGACATGCCTTTCCATGGTAGCCATCGGATTAACAGGAGACACTTCCTTAACTCCTAAAGCCGTTGCATCGTTCAGTGAGAACAACGGTTTTTTAGACGTGAAAACAAACAGCACGTTATGGACCCTAATGTCGGATGGGGCAAAGCAACTTGGGCTGAATTCAAAAGAACTTCCGCTTGATAAAAATTGTATGCTGCAAGAATTGTCCCAAGGGCATCCGATTATATGCAGCTTGCGCCCTGGAGATTTTACTACAGAAGGTCATTTTATCGTCCTGTATGCGTATGAAAACAATGCGTTTCTTGTTAGAGATCCGAACAGTAAGGCTAGAAGTGCGAAAACCTGGAGTTATGAAAGATTAAAACCGCAAATTCGAAATCTATGGGCGTTTTCTGCACAATAAAACTGATGAGTTTAGAAGCTAACTTCTGTAGGGAGGTTTCAATTAGAGTACAATAAAGAAAGTTCGCAATTGGTAAAGACATAGAAAAGTCATTGGAACTCCGATAAAATAAATGGAGCTAAGAACATTCAAATAAGGAGAAACAACCCAATGATTCTAAAAAAGAATACCATACGATCATCCCGCAGTGATTACCGCTGCGGCTATCGGCCACGTCGATTGGATAAATAATCTTTCCCACAGTCAACAATGAAATGATGAAAAGCCTTAAAGGGCAGGTGCAATTTTCCCGCAACCGGCCTCTGACGGGTCGCTATTCTGTCATTTGAACAGATGCACTGTATGAAAAAATTCGTATGGATGGCCGGGTCGTCAGCATGGCTGTGATGGTAGTTTGCGGCGTCAATGAACAGGGGCATAGGGATATCCTCGCCGTAGAGTCAATGCTGGATGAATCCAAAGAAAGTTATTCTCAATTGTTTCAAAGTCTTCTAGATCGTGGTCTGAAAACACCGCTCCTGGTGATTTCAGACGCGAATAAAGGGCTGATTGCAGCCATCCGTGAGAGTTTTTCCGGGAGCTTCCTGGCAACGGTGCAAAGTCCATTTTATGCGAAATATTTTGCTCATGTACCCCAGAAGGAAAAAGAAGCTTTTGTGGTTCCGTTAAAAGAAATTTATATGGATATTTCTGTCAAAACAATCAGACAGACAACGCGCGAAGCAAATATCAGAACAGTACGGAAAACGCTTTCCAAAAGCAATTGAGCTCATGGAAGATGGATTGGAAGATTCTCTATCCTTTTATGCCTTTCCGAAACTTGATGCCCGCAAAATTTCCTCGATCAATATGTTGGAACGACTGAACAGGGAATTTCGCCGCAGAACCAACGTAGTCGGAATATTCCCTAATCCGGATTCCTGCCTGTGGCGGTAACAACATGTCTGATGGAATATGCGGAGGACGGGTCTGTTTCTAGAACATACTTATTCATTTTGAGAGTCTCTAAATTGCGAACTTCTCTTGCCCCTAGGCAGTACCAAATTTAAAGTGCAACCGCAAAAATATGTTGTTAGAGGACGGGTCTGTTTCTAATTCATTTTGAGAGTTAAATTGCGAACTTCTCTTGCCCCTAGGCAGTACCAAATTTAAAGTGCAACCAAAAAGTTAGAAATTATTTTTGTGTATAAAAATTATTCAAGCAGTCCAAAAAGCTTGTTGTCTGTGCTTAGCAGGTGGCAAGTCTTTTTGTTTAGCCTTCGTAAAAAACGCAGCCCAACGACGGGCAGCGCTTTCTAAAAAGAGGGGAAATGTTTAAAATATATCAAACCTCACGTGAGGCACTTGTAATTTATCTGAAGATCGGTGGCCCGGTATTCCGTCCTCACCACTGACCTAGCGCAACATACTTCTTTTCACTGATAATATACTACCTTGAGATTATGAAGAACTCATGAAACCAACATTAAAGTTTCATGGGATTTTTATTTATGACAATTAAGATTTAATAAAAAACTTTGTACTGCTCATCCGCTATTTGTTTTAAAGTGACGACTTGATATTAAATTTTTGTACTCTGTTTTTAACCCCAAATTGGAGACTTTTTGCAAAGCAATTTTCCGAAATGTAACAGCGATTTACGGAGATTCCAAGACTGATTTTTTAGTGGATTGCTGACATCATTCAAAGCAAAACCTCGCGCATTAACAGCCTCAAAAATATGATTGAAAACCACCAAACGCAAATCAAAACTGCGCAGAAAAAATTGAAAACACTCAATCAAAAACTCAGAGATATTAGGAGCGGAACGCTTTCTCCGTATCTGAGTTTCAACTCAAAAAAGCACAGCTTCTTCCTCGTCTTAAAGTCAAAAACGCACTGAAAAATGGGACAAAAACGTGAAAAAATGGCCTCAAAAATATACGTAAAACATACGTAAACAGGGGTAAATTTATACGTAAAAACATACGTAAATGCCGGTTTTTGGTGACCCCACCGATTCGTTAGGCTTTGCCTAACTCCCCACCTTGTGTGGGGACAGAATCCCCTTATGCTCTTTCACCCCATAGCAGGGGCGAACACCACCGTTTTTTTTCGGTGCGGCTTTTAATCAAAAAGTTGTCACATGTGAGGTGAAAAAATGGACGTAAAAGTGCGCGGCGCTGACCCGGCAGCCGTCAAAAAAATTGATGAACTTGCCCGCAGGCAGAACATCTCACGCAATCTTTTTCTCGTCAATTTAATTAATAACTACGCAGCGCTGGAAGAGTTTCAGAACTTCGAACAGCGCTATGCCGCAGCGCTGGAACAGTGTCTGAATGTCATCCGACAGAACAGTATTTTGCTCCAAAAAGTTTTGAACATAGTGGGGGACGGCGATGAAACATAGAAAGAATTTTTATCTGGACGACTCCGCTATTGCATACGTTAGGCAGGTACAAAAAGAAAATCACTTACCATCTTTTACGGCTGCGCTTTCTCAAATCATACGGGAGCATCAGCACAGAAACGATATTCCGGCGGCAGAATTTTTTGCAAAAGAGATGGCAAAACAGATTGCCGAGGAATTAAAAGCTCCGCTGACTCGGATACGTTTGGGCGTTAACAATGCGGACCGCAACAGCGATATTCTTCTGTTACTTGTCAACACTTTGCTTGCATATTCTCCGTATCAAACTCTGTTTGTGGATGACACACCCCAGCTTGCCAAAGCACGGCAAATTGAAAAAGACCGCATCGCAAACTTCCGTCAAAAGAAGCTGGATGCGGCCAAAAAGAAAATGAAAAAGCAACAGGAAACTCCTATTCCTGAAGAGATTTCAGAAGACGATTTGCTCTAACAAAAGGAGGCGCTGCCATGCCCGAAAAGGAATCGCCCGGGGTGATTTTTAAATCCAAATTCGTGCTGTCCAAACAGAAATTTACCGAATATATCAACTACATCAACAGACCGGAGGCCGTACGAAACAGAGCCTACGGTCTGTATTCTGTTTACATGGATGGATATATGGATGACCCGAAAAAACAGCCCGGCTGTCCGAAAAATACGTCCGCTTTGTTTACTGCAACTAAGGACAGGCTGACCAAAGAAGAAAAAGAAATCCTGAAACGGCAGTTTCAACTCGCGCAGAAAGCGGGGAGTCCCATGTGGCAGCAGGTTATCAGTTTTTCAACTCGATTTTTGGAGAAAGCCGGCCTTTATGATTCTTCATCCGGCAGACTGGATGAAGACACAATTCGTACCGTTACCCGTTTGGCGGTAAAGGAAATGCTGAAGGCAGAGCACATGGAAGGCGCTGCAGTTTGGAGTGCGGCCATTCACTACAACACCGACAACATTCACGTTCACATCGCTGTGGTCGAGCCCAACCCGACGCGAAAGATGAAGGAATTTGTGGTGAAAACGGCGGACAAAGGAACTGTCACAGAGCGCCAGTATGCGGCGGCTATGAAGAACAGTACGCTCCAAAAAGTAAAATCAAAAATCGTCAACAGCATTGTGAACCGATCTCCGGAGCTTACAAAAATCAATACGATTATCCGTGAAAACATCGTAGCGCAAAAGAGGGAAACCATGGTTTCACGCGACCGGAATTTGCAGGGAGAATTTCTCAATCTGTACCGAAAACTGCCCGCTGACAGACGACTGTGGTTTTACAATATGAATGCTTTAGCAGCCATTCGGCCGGAGATAGATGCTTTTACAAAACGCTATCTTCGCCTCTATCACCGTCAGGATATAGCTGAGTTATCCGACCTCTTACAAAGGCAGGAACAATTTTTGAAATCAGCGTACGGAGTCGGAACAACACATCGGTATAAACAGTATGCGCAGACCAAGTGGAAGGAGCTGTACACCCGGATGGGCAATGCGGTGCTGCGGGAACTGCGGGAGTATGACAAGACTGTGCGGAAGGAACGAGCCTTACCGAGGAAAAAGCTTCCGGTAAAGCAGAAACTTCGTGCAAAAAAGAAGCTGCTCCATGTTCGGCGCGGCAGCATCTATCAATTAAAGAAAGCTCTAAAAAAAGAAGTGTCGGAGATGAAAAACCGGCTGGAGTTTGAACGACTCCAACAGAACATCGATTGGGAACAGGAACGGCAGGGATTGGAATGCGAAAGAAGTTGATTTTGATATTGGCCGGGGTGTTTGCCCCGGCCTTTTTTATTATCACAATTCTAATGGTGTTAGCTGCTGTTATCGCAGGCTCCAATACCATCGCGCAGTACCGTTATTTACAAGAGGGAGGCACTTTGTCCGAAGCAGTTTTGGCATATGAGCCGTTGGTGGAAGAATATTGTGAGCAATATGGTATTTCAGATTATGTGCCTCTTGTTTTGGCAATCATGCAGCAGGAAAGCGGAGGAATGGGCAGCGACCCGATGCAGAGTTCGGAGTGCTCGGCCAATCTAAAATATCCGCAAAAACCCGGCGGGATTACAGACCCGGAATATTCGATTAAAGTGGGAATTCAATATTTTGCAAGCTGTCTGCGTGCGGCACAGGTAAAAGCGCCGGATGATATTCCGGGAATCAGTCTTGCCTTACAGGGGTACAACTTCGGCGGTGGATATATCAGTTGGGCGGAAGAACGGGGCGGATATACCAAGCAAAATGCTGTAAAGTTTTCGCAGATGAAAGCACAGCAGCTCGGCTGGAACAGCTATGGAGATGTGGATTACGTTTCTCATGTACTGCGCTATTACTCTATTCTGGCGTTGCCGGGGAACGGGTACTTTTCCTGTCCGCTGCCATATGGTTCATTTACTGTTTCCAGCGGATATGGTTATCGCAACGGAAAACTGCACAAGGGCATTGACCTTGCTGCGCCGGAAGGAACTCAAATTACCGCGGCCGCATCCGGAACGGTGGAGTATGCACAGTATGGTGAAACAGGAAGCGGGTTTGGCGGTTACGGCAACGTCATTCTGATTCGGCACAACGGTACATACAGTACCCTTTACGCTCACTGCAGTCAGCTGCTGGTTTCAGAAGGCGATGAAGTAAATAAGGGCGATGTCATTGCTTTAGTTGGAAACACCGGCAACAGCACCGGACCTCACTGCCATTTTGAGATTCGAGTCAATGGTGAAGCTGTTAACCCTTTGCCGTATCTGAAGTTGGAGAATAAGATGGAAAAAATTAATTCGGCAGCTATTTTGACCCTTTATCCGCACAACAGTTATAATTATTTAAGATTAAATAGATATTCACATGTGAAAATAATTTTTAACAACTCTTGAATAACATACATTGGTATTGTATAATTTTATCATAATTATTGTAAAATTGTGGTGGTTTTAGATCGAGTATATGTTGCAGTCAATGACAAAAATAGTCAATGGAAAATATTCAGTGTCTCACTGTGTGTTGTCTAGGGTACAGTACAAATTTTTGCCGCATTACCGGTTTTGTGGGTAATTGCACAATGAAATGACGATATGAAATAAAGATAGGGAGTAAATATGAAAGGAATTATTCTTGCTGGAGGAAGCGGCACAAGGCTTTATCCCCTCACACTTGTAACGTCGAAGCAACTGCTGCCGGTGTATGACAAGCCAATGATTTATTACCCACTGTCCACATTGATGCTGGCCGGCATCCGAGATATTTTGATTATTTCAACGCCGCACGATCTGCCGAATTTTCAGAGGCTTTTTGGGGATGGATCGGAATTTGGCATTCACTTATCCTATCGGGAACAGCCGTCACCGGACGGAATTGCGCAGGCATTTCTGATTGGGGAAGAGTTTATTGCCGGTGATTCCTGTGCGCTCATATTGGGGGACAATATCTTTTACGGAAACGGATTTGTGAAAATTTTAAGAAATGCTGCTGAGCAGTCACAAGGTGCAACTGTTTTTGGGTATTATGTGCAGGATCCTCAAAGGTTTGGAATAGTCGAGTTTGATGAGAACGGGAAAGCAGTTTCCATTCAGGAAAAGCCGAAAAACCCTAAATCAAATTACGCTGTTACAGGCCTTTATTTTTATGATAATCATGTATGTGAATATGCGAAAACACTAAAGCCCTCCGCACGAGGAGAACTGGAAATCACCGATTTAAACCGCATATATTTAGAAAAGGGTAACTTGAATGTGGTTAAACTCGGACGCGGTTTTGCATGGTTGGATACAGGAACGATTGCCGCGCTGAATGATGCCTCTGAATTTATTAAAGTTGTTGAAACAAGAGAAGGAATCAGAATTTCCGCCCCAGAGGAAATTGCGTACCGCAATGGATGGATTCCGAAGGAAAAATTATTGGCATCTGCGGAAAAGTACGGTAAATCAGATTACGGGGTGCATTTAAAGCAAGTTGCGGAAGGTAAAATTTTATATTAGGAGACTTCCATAAAATGAAAGTGATTAAAACAGATGTTTTAGATGTTTACATACTTGAGCCAAAAGTCTTTGGAGATAACCGTGGTTGGTTTATGGAAAGCTGGTCTCAGAGAAAGATGGAAGAGGCTGGGCTTTTTTATGAGTTTGTACAGGACAACCATTCTTATTCCGCTAAAAAAGGAACTCTGCGCGGCCTGCATTTTCAAAAAGGAAAGGATGCGCAGGCAAAACTTGTACGCTGTACACGCGGTGCGGTATATGATGTGGCAGTGGATTTGAGAAAAGGTTCTCCCACTTATAAAAAATGGGTCGGCGTAGAACTTTCAGCAGAAAACAAACGCCAGTTGTTAATTCCTCGGGGATTTGCCCATGCATTTCTCACTTTGACCGATGATGTGGAATTTATGTATAAGGCAGATAATTTTTATGCTCCTGCCTCCGATCGAAATATTCTTTGGAATGATCCCGAGATTGGCATTGACTGGGGAATTACTGACCCGATTTTATCGGAGAAGGATCAAAAAGCGCCATTGCTTTCTGAGAGTGATGTTGATTTTGTATATGTGAGGTAACAACATGAAAATAGTAGTCACCGGCGGAGCCGGATTTATCGGGGGAAATTTTGTCCATTATATGCTTAACACGCATCCTGATTATCAAGTGATTTGTTACGATGCTCTGACTTATGCGGGAAATTTGGAAACGCTGGAAGATGTCATGGGAAACCCCAACTTTACTTTTATAAAAGGGGATATTGCTAATCGGGATGAAGTATATGCACTTTTTGAAAATGAAAAACCGGATATTGTTGTGAATTTTGCCGCGGAAAGTCATGTGGATCGTTCCATTGAAAATCCGGGGCTGTTTTTGCGTACAAATATTTTTGGTACCGGTGTGCTGATGGATGCATGCCGCAAATACGGCATTCAGCGTTTTCATCAAGTTTCTACGGATGAAGTTTATGGAGATCTGCCTTTGGACCGTCCGGATTTGTTTTTTACGGAGGAAACTCCGCTGCATACGTCCAGTCCCTATTCTGCCTCAAAGGCGTCGGCGGATTTACTGGTTCTTTCCTATTACCGCACATTCCGATTGCCGGTGACAATTTCTCGATGCTCCAACAACTATGGTCCATACCATTTTCCGGAAAAGCTGATCCCGCTAATGATTGCAAACGCGTTGAACAATAAGCCTCTTCCCGTTTACGGCGAGGGAGAAAATGTGCGTGATTGGCTCTATGTGGAAGATCACTGCCGTGCGATTGACCTCATTCTGCATAAAGGACGTGAGGGCGAGGTCTACAATATCGGCGGTCATAATGAACGCACCAATTTGCAGGTAGTCAAAACAATTCTTCGTGAACTGGGCAAGCCGGAAAGTCTGATTCGATTTGTCGCTGACCGTCCCGGGCACGACAGGCGCTATGCGATTGACCCTGCTAAGATTCAAAAAGAACTTGGCTGGGAGCCGACCACGACCTTTGACGACGGGATTAAAAAGACGATAGAGTGGTATTTACAAAACAAGCCATGGTGGGAACACATCTTAAAAGGCGAATATCAAAATTACTACAAAAAAATGTATGAAAATAGGTGAGCTCTCTTGAAAATATTGGTAACCGGTGTAAATGGGCAATTGGGATACGATGTGATGAAAGTCCTAAAAGCGAGAAAGATTGAGTGCATGGGCGTTGATATCAATGATTTTGATATCACGGACGAAAAAGCCGCTTTTGAATATATTGTGGGGTATCATCCGGATGCAGTGATTCACTGTTCCGCATATACGGCAGTGGACAAAGCCGAAGAAAATGAAAAACTCTGCGGAGCGGTAAATGCCGATGGGCCGAGAAATATTGCAAAAGCCTGCAAAGAAATTGATGCCAAAATGGTGTATATCAGTACGGATTACGTCTTTCCGGGCACAGGGCAAGATGCTTATGAGGTCGATGATCCGAAAGGACCTCTCAATGTTTATGGTCGTACGAAACTGGAAGGAGAAGAAGCCGTTCGGGAACTTGTGAACGAACATTTTATTGTTCGCATTTCATGGGTGTTCGGTAAAAATGGGAATAATTTTGTAAAGACCATGCTGCGGCTCGGCAAAGAACATAACGAAATCAATGTTGTGAGCGACCAAATCGGTTCACCCACCTATACTGCCGACCTTGCGCCCTTGCTGTGCGATATGGTGGTGACAGAAAAATACGGGACGTACCATGCCACAAATGAAGGATATTGCAGTTGGGCAGAATTTGCGCAAGAGATTTTTAAGCAGGCAGGGTATGAGACAAGAGTGAATTTAATTCCGACATCCGCCTATCCCACCACAGCAAAACGGCCCCTCAATTCCAGACTTAGTAAAAAAAGTCTGGATGATGCCGGGTTTTCCAGATTGCCGGACTGGCGGAATGCTTTAAGAAGATATTTAGAAGAAATGGAAGGGTAGTTAATTCGCTTATGAAACGAAAAAAAATCTCCTTTCTGCAGTATTGTGTTCTTGCCGTACTGTTTTATTTTGTTTGCATTACGCTTGTGTATTATATCGCGGGGGATCAATTTCGCTACAAGGTTTCCCCGGACAGCATGGCATCCGTTCAGGCAGAAGCTCCTGTGGGAGAAATGACCAAAGGCTTTTTGGTTCAACAAACCTTTCAATGCGATGTGAATATCATTGATGCATTTTCCATTGAATTTGCCACATACCAGCGCCGGAATAATGGGACAGTTACAGTGTCTCTTTCTGATGCGAACAACGACACGGTTTTTTATCAAGAAAAAGTTGATGTGTCAACATTAGAGGATAACTCATTTAGAACATTTCAATTACCCGACAAAATAGCAGGTATGAAGGGTAGACTGTTGACCATTTCTGTTTATTCGGATGATTTAGACCGGGCAAATGCGGTTACAGTTTACTACAATACGAAAGTACGTACGCCTAATAGCCAGTTGTTTATTAACGGAACAAAAACAGATGGCCTGCTGTGCTTCACTGTTACAGGGTTGGAGCCTATCTTCTTTGGTCAGCATTATTTTGCCATTATGGGCACGGTTGGTTTTCTTTTTGCCTTATATTGTTTTAATTTATGCAGAAAAGAAAAAAGCGGCAAAAAAAGCTTGGGGTTAAACGTCATTCATGCATTTACCAAGTACAAATTTTTACTGGATCAACTTGTGGACCGCGATTTTAAGACAAAATATAAGCGTTCCGTTTTGGGTGTTCTTTGGAGCTTTTTAAACCCTTTGTTAACAATGATGGTTCAGTACATTGTTTTTTCAACGATATTTAAAACAGATATCCCGAATTATCCGGTTTATCTATTGACGGGAATTGTGTTTTTCAATTTCTTTGCCGAAGCAGTTGGTATGGCACTAAATTCCATCGTAAGCAGTGCTTCCTTAATAACGAAGGTATATATTCCCAAATATATTTTTCCGATTTCAAGAGTTATGTCGTCTTTCATTAACTTTTCCCTCTCGCTCATACCGCTTTTTATTGTGATCTTTCTCACCGGAACAACGATTACACCTGCGGTTTTGTTGCTTCCATTTGCAATTGTATGTACTATAATTTTTTGCATTGGCATGGGGATGCTTTTGGCTTCCAGTATGGTGTTTTTCCGCGATACACAATTTTTGTGGAGTGTCATTAGTTTGCTCTGGATGTACGCTACACCATTATTTTATCCGGAGAGTATCATTCCTGCTAGATTTACCTTTGTTTTAAAATTTAACCCTATGTACCATTTTATCCGATTTGCTCGTGCAGTGCTTCAGCAGGGAATATCTCCGCAGCCTAAGGCTTATCTGTTTTGCTTAATAGCGGCGTTGGTTCCGTTTTTTGTTGGCGCATTTGTATTTAAAAAGACGCAAGATAAATTTATGCTTTATATTTGAGGTATGGCATATGATGATTCAGGCAGACCATGTTTCAATCATGTTTAAACTAACACATGATCGAATTCGCAGCTTAAAAGAATATGTGGTAGCGTTTCTTCAGCACAAGCTGAAATACGAAGAATTCTGGGCTTTAAAAGATGTCAGTTTTCAAGTCAAAAAAGGAGAGGTCGTAGGCATCATCGGAAGAAACGGGGCGGGAAAAAGCACCCTGTTGAAAATCATTTCCGGAATTTTAAAGCCAACAGAGGGTTCAGTCAAGGTAAATGGCAATATTGTTCCGATGCTGGAGCTTGGCTCTGGCTTTGACTATGATTTGACAGGACGCGAAAATGTTTTTTTAAACGGTGCAATTTTAGGATATTCAAAGGAATTCCTTACACAAAAATATGATGAGATTGTGGAATTTTCAGAATTGGGCAAGTTTATTGATGTTCCGATTCGCAATTATTCATCGGGAATGCTGATGCGTTTGGCTTTTTCCATTGCCACGGTTGTAAATCCGGAAATTTTGATTGTGGATGAAATTTTGGCAGTAGGAGATGAGAATTTTCAAAAAAAGAGCAAAGAGCGAATGCTGGAACTGATGAGCGGCGGCACAACCGTTCTGTTTGTTTCGCATAGCCTAGCGCAGATTCGTGAGATGTGCAATCGAGTGATTTGGCTTGAGGGCGGCAAAATTAAAATGATAGGTCCCACGAAGGAAGTCTGCGATTCATATCAGCTTTAAAAAGTTCAAGGGGAAATAAGATGAGGATAGAACGTATCAAATTGCTATACAGAAAATCCATACGCACACTGAAAGAAAGCGGATTGAGGGTACTGATTTTAAAAGGTATTTTGTATATACAGAAATGTTGGTCCAGGGAAAAAGAAGATGGCGACCCTTCAAGAACATATATGGATGTTTTGTTTATAAACGGTTGTTTTCTGCCTCATCCATCTAGGTATCGTGTAACGCACCAGAAAGAACAGCTGTTTGCAAATGGGGTTTGCAGTAATGTTGTTTTTTATGAGAATTTAACTTTGGACTTGGTAAAATATTATCGTGTTTTTATCTTTTTCCGTTGCCCGGAAACGGAAACTGTGAAAAAATTCATTACGCTTGCAAAACAAAATCATAAAACGGTTCTTTTTGATATTGATGATTTGGTAATTGATAAAAAATATACGGATACGATTAAATATGTGCAATCCATGAAACCGGAGGACAAAAAAAGTTACGACGATGGCGTGGAGCGTATGCGGAAAGTACTCTGTATGTGCGATGCGGCGATCACGACGACTGAAAGACTTGCAGAGGAACTGAAACATTATGTACCGGAAGTCTTTATTAACCGCAACACCGCTTCGGACCGCATGGTGGAGTTATCGCTGAAAGCAATCGAAAATAAAGAAAAAAAACTTGCCAATGTGTCTGCGGATAAAAGCAGTTCTTCCGATATTGTAAAAATCGGATATTTCAGCGGAAGTATTACACATAACGATGATATTCAAATGATCCTTCCGGTGCTTGTAAAAATCCTTTCTGAAAATGAAAATGTGTATCTATACTTCGCCGGTGAACTGGATATTCCAACAGAATTGAAACCTTACCGCAGCCGTATTGAGGCGATGCCGTTTGTAAATTGGGAAAAATTACCCGAAATGATTGCTTCTGTGGATATTAATATTGCTCCTCTGGAAAATACTGTTTTCAATGAGGCAAAATCGGAGAACAAATGGGTAGAAGCCGCATTGGTAAAGGTGCCGACGGTAGCCAGTAATATCGGCGCTATGAAACGAATGATTGTCCATGGTAAAACAGGATTGTTATGTTCCAACAACGAGGAATGGTACCGTGCGCTGAGTGATCTCATTCATGATAAGAAAAAACGCGATACCATAGCACAAAATGCACATAAGTATGTGTTAAAACATTGCACAACGATTTATACAGGGTATCCGCTCACCAAATACATAAAAAGTAAAATGCAGCCGAATATTGCTTTTATTTTGCCGTCTTTGCAGACAAGCGGCGGAATCCTTGTGGTACTAAAACATTGCCTTATGCTGAAAAAGGCAGGCTATGATGTGTCCATCATCAATGAGAGTGTTGGCAGTGAGAACGTCAAAATCGACGGAACGGAAATTTTTGTTATCAACAAAATGGAAACTCAAATTCACGGTTCTTTTGATAAAGCGGTTGCTACCCTGTGGTCAACAACATCGTTCTTAACTTTGTATCCGAATATTAAACAAAGATATTATTTGGTACAAGGATTTGAAACGGATTTTTACCAACACGGGCAGTATTTTAAATTTATTGCAAATCAAACCTACAATTCCTGTGTTCCCCTGAAATATATTACTATCTCAAGATGGTGCCAAAAATGGCTGAAGGATAATTTTGAAAAAAAAGCAGCTTTTGCGCCGAACGGGCTGGATCTTTCCCTGTTTACGCCCAAAAAGAGGAAATTTGGTTCCAAAATACGCATTTTGGTGGAGGGCAACAGTGACGATTTTTATAAAAATATAGATGAAAGCTTTAAGATTATCCAAAAACTTGATTCAGAAAAATTTGAGATTTGGTTTATGTCATATCAAGGTGAGCCTAAAAGTTGGTACAGAGTGGACAAGTTCTTGCATAATGTTCCGCATCAGAAAGTACCGGCAGTTTACCATCAATGTCATATTTTAATTAAATCCAGTATTTTAGAGAGCTTTTCCTATCCTCCTCTGGAAATGATGGCTACCGGCGGTTATGCGGTTGTTGCACCCAATGACGGGAATATCGAATATTTGCGCGACGGCGAAAATTGTCTAATGTACCCGCAGGGCGATATTGATTCGGCGGTGGATGCAATTAATCGCATTTGCTCTGATGAGACTTTGAGGGAGAAACTATACCGCGGCGGTCTGGAAACGGCCAAGAGCAGAGATTGGAATAACATCGAACGAGATATCTTGAAATTGTACGACGTGGATGGTGGCAAAGCATGAGAACAGAAGAGCAGAAAGGTCATTCTAAAAATATAATCAAGAACACGGATGGGGCCGAAGTAAATTCTGCCACTCAAATAGAAAGTATTTCAGTAAGACAGATAACTCCAGAAAAATTTTTCGTGTTCATTGCGGTTTTGGTGGGGTCTCTGTTGGTGTTTTTAACGCCCCCCATGGCTGTTCCGGATGAAAACACGCATTTTATGAACGCTTATGCAGTTTCAAAAGGCGATTTCTTTGCCGATGTGGAAGATGGTCAGATTGGCGTTTGGATGCCGCAAGTTTATGTGGATTTTATCAGTAATTATAACAAAAAATTCACCAGTGGCTTGGAAGAAAAACAAAACTTTGCTCAGTATTATTTGGACAGCTGGCTCCGGCAGGACATGGGAAAAAGCGTCTTTTATGTTACTGCATTGCGAAAAATCAATCCCGTCGGCTATCTTGTATCCGGTTTTGGCATGGCAATTGGGAGAACTTTCATCAATCTGTGTTCAGCAGATATGTGCCTGCCATATAATATTCTTCTGTTTGGCAGAATTTTTAACTTGATGTTTTATATCATCGTCACCTATTATGCAATCAAAATCACTCCAATCTTTAAAAGAACCATGCTATTGCTGTCTTTGATGCCCATGAGCATATATTTAGCAGCTTCTGTATCTTATGATGCTGTTATAATACCGATTTCATTTCTTTTTTTTGCTTACGCAATGAAATTGATAAAAGCAGAGGACAGCTACATCATTACAAAGAAAGACATTTTTTTAATTTCAGTTATAACAATTTTTTTAGTTGGTATAAAGGTAGCCTATGTTCCGTTTATGCTAATACTGTTTTGTATTAAGCGGCAGCATTTCGGAACAACAAAGAGATATCTAATGATTGTTGGTTATGTAGCATCGTTAGCGTTGTTGATTTATGTTTTGCCGGCGATGGTTAATCACACCGATGTTATGACGCAGGGTATTGTCGTTGATACGGATCAATATCAGATGTTACAAAAAGAATTTTTGGCTACACATAAAAATTTAATGTTGCCGATTCTTTTAAATACTTTTGCAAACTTAAAATTTTTTTATGCGACCGGATTATTTGGTATATTAGGTAATTTGGATACGAATTTTCCCGCTCCCGTCCTTCTGTGTTTTTATTTGATATTAATAGCAACGGTTCTTGTGGATGCCTCAGAAGCTGGGCACTTTAGTCTGCGTCTGAAAATGATTACAGCTGTGGCTTTTATCATTTGCATATTAGGTATGTTCTATGTTATGTATATAAACTGGACATCGTTGCCCAATGTCGAGGGGGTAGGTGCAGATTATGTTTCCGGTATACAAGGCCGCTATTTTATCCCCATTTCGCTGTTTTTCTTTTTACTGTTTTCAAACACATGGTTGAAACGCCACTGTTCAACAATACTGCAAAAAGTGAGTCAAAAAATCAGTTATACCGTTTATTTTACTACCGGAATTTGCGTGTTGCTTACTATCATGACTGTTTATCTGCGGTTTTGGTAATATGGAGGGAGAACATAATGAATAAAATAGCAGTGTTAATTCCTTGTTATAATGAGGCAAAAACTATTGAGCAAGTAATCCATGATTTTAAGACTGCATTACCAAATGCAGATATTTATGTATACGATAACAATTCTACAGATCATACTGACGAAATTGCTTTGGCGGCAGGAGCTATCGTTAGATATGAGCATAAACAGGGAAAAGGCAATGTTATTCGGTCTATGTTTCGTGAGATAGATGCGGATTGTTATATCATGGTTGACGGTGACAATACATATCCTGCGGAATCGGCTCCTCAAATGGCTCAGTTAGTATGTGAGCAAGGTATTGATATGGTGATTGGAGACAGGCTTTCTTCCACATATTTTGAAGAAAATAAACGGTTGTTTCATAACAGCGGAAATATGATTGTGAAAAAATTGGTCAATAAATTATTCGATGGTGACGTGTCGGATATTATGACGGGGTACCGAGCATTTAGCAAAACGTTTGTGAAGTCATTCCCGGTGCTTTCACAGGGGTTTGAAATTGAAACAGAAATGACCATTCATGCATTAGATAAAAATTTATCGATGGCCTCTATACCGGTTCAATATCGCGATAGGCCGGATGGCAGTGTGTCTAAATTAAATACCTATTCCGATGGAGTAAAAGTTTTACGAACGATTTTTAAATTATATAAAGGATATAAGCCGTTTGAATTTTTTTCAATTGTTTCATTGATTCTGGCTGTTGTCGCCATATTGCTGTTTTTACCGGTTTTATCCGAGTATTTTCATACAGGCTTGGTATTAAGGCTTCCTACACTCATTGGTTCCGGGTTTATCATGTTGACTGCAATTCTTTTATTTTGCTGCGGTTTAATATTAGACATTGAAAATAAAAAAAGCAGGCAAAATTTCGAGATCCAATTAAACATTATAGAAATGTTAAATCACACCGAAAAGCAGTCCACTTGCAGTGCAATGAATATGGGCGACAAGAAGCAAGAGCCAGCTGAGTGTGAATTTGAAAGCACACAATGAAAGGTAACACAATTGACGGATTTCACCTTTTGGATTACAATGCCTCATGTTAAAAGGAAAAGACTAACATATAACAATCTGGGAAAATAAGGCTGAAAACGGGTAGAAAAAACAAATTTAGGAGGAGAGGTAAGAATGTAGACCACAGAAACTCAAACAATAGTGCCACTGCTGTGTTGCAGTGGCACTAAGATAATAGATTATTTATTATTGGAATGTTTGCAAAATATGCCTTTATACAATTTTTGAGTCATTAAATGTAATATGGCGTATGCTATTGCAATTAATAGTGCAATCAAAAAATTTAATGGAAATTCTATAAAATACAATTTGAATTGATATGTATGCAATAGCGGTGCAAAATATTTTTCTAAAATAGCGCGTGTATATTTATCAGATATTATATAGCCAAAATAAATATGTAATGTTGAATTAGAAATAAATCTAATCACTTTTCGAATCACATAATGTTCAATTTTCAAATTGAAAAATAGTGCAAAAATACTTACTGATAAAATTACTGTAACGATAGAACCATAGTCTCCTCCGATACATCTTGGGGTTGAACCTTTGCAAAAGAGATAATCCAATAGCGAGATTCCAATTGCTGTGAGCAATATGACAAAGACCAAAGTTTCCTTTTTTAATTTAGGTTGGTATTTTCTAAAATATGCTCCTATGCAATAATATACAATTGGAAAAAATCCATTCCACCAATTGGGTAAGTACAGTATTTTTTCTTGAATAAATAAAGCTGGCAAAGAATTAATAAAAGATGGAATGGAAATCACAAGAATAAGAGTTATGATAAAAAATTCTATTTGTGTTTTACTTGTATTGTTAACAATTAAATTAAAAAATGGTATCAGCAGATAAAATCCAAGAAAAAATGACATATACCAAAAGTAGGCAGGGCATCTAAGAAAAAAGTATAATATATTTCTTACTATATTTGTGTTGGTTGTTCCGTCTATAATTATTGTAGTTAATACACAGTAAAAAAAATAAGGGATTACATATTTCAAAACTTTCTTAAATATTGATTTATTTATCTCTCTGTTACATTGCAAATATCCAGAAGCCAGTATGAATAGACCAATGCAAGTAAAGGAAATCCACCTTATTGATTCTTGTATAACCATACTAAGGCCAACATATTGTTGCTCATAAAACCCATAATTTAAGAAAAAGTGCAACGATGGTACAAGAATTATTGCTAAGATTTTTATAATATCGATACCATAATATCTTTCTGCAATTTTTACTTTCTTTTTACCCACACAAATCTATCTCCTTACATTTACATAAATTATAACATTTTTATTTCGATAGATCAAATTTACAATTTTGTAAGTTTGATTTAGGCATTTTGGCTTGTCCTTTTGCTTTGTGATTACATTATTTTGAAATGTTTACCTACCTATGGCGTGTTTTTACATATCTGTGTTACTGTTGTTATCTTCGGACGACCCCCTAATTTCATACAATTTCAAACAGTTTCAGCCTTGTTTGTTGTTTTTGTGTCATGAATCGGAAATATAAGCAAAAGTTCCGATTACTCCAAATGTGTCGGTTACCTCTGATGTAGAGATGACTCCGCTTACACCGGTCCCTGCTGTGCTTTCTTTATAGAACATAAAATAATTCTCATTTGAAGATAAATAAACACATCCGGCAATATTTCCGGAAGATAAAGATAAGCCCGATAGCGTCAATTTGTTCGTAGCCACATTTAGGCCTGTATTTTGCGTTGCAAACGGTAATCCGCTGACACAGACATACCCGGATGCGTTGCCTACAGATTTTAATTTTAACAGAATATTACAGACGACGAGATATCCAATTTTTACATAGGTGCCAATATGATAATCGTAAGTAGGATTTCCTGCTGTTTCAGAGCCGTAAAATGTCGGTGTCCAAGTGCCGCTTTTAATTTGGGGAATGTTTGCAGCAGCCTCCGTTGCGGATGTTGCCGCAGTTTCCGCATGCTGTGCAGCTGTGTCCGCAGTATTTGCAGCAGTGTTTGCAGCAGAAGCGGCGTCGGAAGCTGCTTGTGCGCAGGATGCTGCATTTTCTGCCGCCGTATTTGCAGCCTGAGTGGCAGTTGAAACATCGGCTAGAGCAGTGTTTATTTGTTCCAATGTCTGTCGATCGCTGTCCAATACACTTTGAGCATTTTCTGCTGCTTCTGCGGCGGTAAGAGATTCGGAGACGCTGTTTAAGGCCATGTCTAAAGCATGGAATTCAGAAGTACTCTCCACCGCATTCTCGCAATCAGAGGATGCAATATACAGGTTGGGCACGGGAAATTTGAAAACGCGGTTATCTTTGTCGGCAACACGGACAACACCATTCTTTGTCAGGCCGCTTACAGCCGTGCATTGAGCAGTCAGTGTAACAAGCGCTATGCCGTTTGTTGCGGACTCCTGGGAATATCCGCTTGCAAAAACATGTTTTCTCCGTCCGGTTTTGTAAAATAAAAAGTTATGGTCTTTTCGGTTAGATCCAGTGGGGTTGAATCATCCAGAAACAGATGAAAATTTAGAATTTCGGAGTCTGCTTCACCTTGAATGATGTTAATATACTCAAGTTCCCCGCAGTTTCCACCTTCTGCATGCCAACTTTTTTTCGGATTGTTTTTGTACAGATACACAGAAATGTTTGCAACCATATACTTTCCTCCTATAAAACCTTTTTCACTATACCCGATCACGGGAAACGAAAATTGCTCTGAGCAGGCCAATTAAGCAGATTGATTTTTAGGTGAGGACGTAAAGATGATTACAATTTTAATGGCAGCTTATAACGGCGAAAAATATATCGGTGAACAAATTGATTCCATTCTGAATCAGACGGAAACGAACTGGAAACTCGTGATACAGGATGACTGTTCTTCAGACGCAACCTATCAAATTGCATGCCGTTATGCCGAAAAATATCCAGATAAAATTGCAACCTTCCGTCGTGATGAAAATTCCGGCAGTGCCGCGAGTAATTTTTTCAGCATGCTTGCTTATGCTGACGGGGACTATGTCATGTTCTGTGATGACGATGATGTCTGGTTGCCGAATAAAATTGAAAAAAGTATGGAACTGATGCGCAAAACGGAACGAAAAGTTGGAATGCAGAAGCCTATTTTGGTGCATACGGATTTAACGGTTGTGGATGAAAAACGGACTGTGCTTGCCGATTCGATGTTTCAACTCCAAAAGTTTGACTCGACAAGATGTAAGCTGAATCATATATTGGCACAAAACATTGTCACCGGTTGTACGATGACGGTGAATCAGTCCCTCGTTCAAATGGTTAACAAAGAGGGGATTCCAAAGCATGCCGTCATGCACGATTGGTGGTTTGCCATAGTGGCCGCTGCGTTTGGAACCATTGCTTTTGTTCAAACGCCGACAATTCTATATAGGCAACATCGCCAAAACGTGGTCGGAGCAAAAAATGCAGGCAGTATCGCTCGTAACTGTGAAAGATTTTTCTATTTTAAACAAAACCGATATTCTCTCCATGCCGCTTCTGTCCAAGCACAGGAATTTATGGAACGGTATAGCAGTTTGCTGGATGAAGCCTCTTTGGAGTTAGTAAAAGACTTTGCCACAATACCCCAGCTTACAAAAATGCAAAAAATAAAAATGCTTTATCGGCGCAACTTTTGGAAAAGTGGATTCTACCGCAAATGCGGACAAATACTTTTTATATAAGTATCTTTTTAAAGCAATTGGATGGGATGATTACTGTGGATTTGTCAATTATACTGATAAATTACAATACAAAAGGATTAACCGAACAAGCCGTTGCATCTATTTTTGAATGCAGCCCTGCATTGGATTTTGAAATTATTATTGTGGACAACAGCAGTGACCCAACACAGCAGTACCATTTGACAAGGGACAGAGTCCGCATTTTTAATCATGTGGAAAATAACGGCTTTGGAAATGCCTGCAACATTGGAGCGGCGAACGCACAAGGCGAATATTTGCTTTTCTTAAATTCCGATACCGTCATGCATCAGGGAACACTGGAGCAGTGTGTGGCGTATTTAAAGGCGCATCCTCAAGTTGGGGCTCTGGGAGAGAGGACACTGTTAAAAGACGGCACACTTGACCACGCTTGTAAACGCGGTTTTCCGACTCCGTCCGCATCTTTTTATTATTTTACCGGCCTTGATAAAAAATTCCCCAAAAGCAGGAAGCTTGGAGCTTACCGCCAAACATTTTTGGACGAGCGCTCGGTCGGCGAGGTGGATGCCGTTGCAGGTTCTTTCCTGATGATGCCCGCAAAAATTTTTAAAGAAGTCGGTGGGTTTGACGAATCCTTTTTCATGTACGGGGAAGATTTGGACTTGTGCTATCGTGTGAAAGAAAAAGGCTATCAGGTTATTTACTATGGTCAAGCCTCCATAACGCATTTGAAGGGGCAGAGCGGCTTACATACGCATTCCCCAATAGTTCTTTATCATTTTTATAACGCAATGAAACTGTTTTATCGAAAGCATTATCAGAAAAAATACGGTATATTCTTATCTGCTTTTGTTTATTTGGGCATACAGCTAAAATATTTCTTTGCAGTTATTCGATTAAGATTTCATTCGACCCATTAACCGCCAAAAGGTGATCTCCATCTTGACATGGTAGATTTTAAGATTAGCCGTTTCAAGTATTTGAAAGGCTGTTTTACGTACTTGTTAAATTTCTTCACTTTTATTAATAAACCCTTTGAACACAGTTAAAAGAAGTATCTTTATATCAAATAGAAATGTCCAGTTTTCTATGTAATAGATATCGCATTTAATTCGTTCCTCAATAGAGGTGTCGCCGCGCCAGCCGTTTACCTGTGCCCACCCGGTAATTCCCGGCCGCATCAAGTGCTTGAGCATGTATAGAGGAATTTCATCTTTAAACTTGTCCACAAAATAGGGGCGCTCCGGGCGAGGACCCACAAGGCTCATATCTCCCTTTAGCACATTCCAAAGCTGCGGCAGTTCATCGATACTGTACTTCCGTATGAAAGCACCAAATTTTGTGCGGCGATCATCATGTTTGGTTCCCCAAGTTGTCATATCGGAATTTCCATCACTTACCTTCATGGAACGGAATTTATACATTTGAAAGGGACGTTTGTTTTTGCCAATGCGTTCTTGCTTGTAGATGATCGGACCCGGGGATGAAATTTTTACTCCCACTGCGGTCAAAAGCATCAGCGGAGAAAGAAGAATCAGCGCTAATGCGGAACATACAATATCGAATAAACGTTTGCTAAAGCCATTTAATATATTGTCAATCGGAACTCTGCGGATATTGATTAACGGCATTCCTTCCACTTCATCGATATATGGTCTGGTCGGAAGATATTTGATGTAAAACGGAAGCAGAGTGGATTTAACGCCTGCTTTTTCGCATTCGTCGATAATGTACCCAAGTTCTGAAAATTCATTGGGATCCAAAGAGATAATCACTTCATCGATTCCTTTATTATTCAGCAGGATTGGCAGCGAATGGAATCCGCCGGCATAGGCAATTTTTCTCCCTGCTGTGTATGCTTTGGAGTGGTCCAAATATCCGACAATCTCATACCCAAGGCTGTGATTAGACGTGATTTTGTCGTAAAATTCAGCGGATACTTCATTCCATCCAACGATTAGCAGATGTTTTAAATTAAATCCCTTTGCCCTCATCTTTCGAAGAATTTTTCTCAGTGAAAAGCGAAAAAGAGAAGAAAAAGCCGTATTAATTATTCCGAACAGCAGCACCACCATTCTGGAAATATGGACTTCTTTTAAGAAAAACACCAACAAAAAAATAAAAACAATGCCGACAGTATTTGCTTGAATGATTTTTCCAATTTCGGACAGCAGGGATTTATGCCGAAAAGAATCATGAAGTTCAAAATAATGATACAGCAAAAA